>CAVRIK010000001.1:0-1680576 GCA_963721235.1 uncultured Thermoleophilia bacterium
GCCCACGCGCGATGGTGGTGGTAGAAGCCGTCGCCGGTCGACATGAAGAACCACGGGTACTTGCGCGACTCGAGATCCGCGAGCCACGCGCGGCCGGCGTCGGTCGTGCTCAGCTCGGCCACGATCTCCTCCTGCGGGCGCCCCTCGACGAAGGCTCCGTCGACGCCGCCGTCGAGCGCCGCGCGGGCCAGCGACTTCAGCTCGTCGTCGGGACGGAACATCGTCGTGTCGTCGCCGCCGATCATCTGCGTCATCGTCTGCATGCCCAGGTCCGGGAACGCCTGGTTGCAGAACTGGAAGAACGTCAGGTACGCGCCGTAGGCGAGCAGCAGGAGCTCGAAATGCAGCTGGTTGAGCTCGTTGTAGAGCTGCAGGCAGCGGTCGTAGGCCCGCATCAGCCGGTAGTTGGGCCCGAGGCGCTGCTGGTGGATCGCCTCGTCCTCGTCCTCGAGCTCGGGCAGACGCGGGATCTCGAGCGCGCCGAGCTCCTCGATGCGCGCGTCGACCTCCGCCTGCCAGCGGGTGACGAGCGCGTCCCAGTTCTCGTAGTAGAAGCCGATGCGCGGCAGGAACGTCTGCAGCCGCTCCTCGATCACGGCCGGGTCGGTGACCTCGTTCGAGGTGATGTAGACGTAGCCGTTGACGACGCGGTGCTCGATGCCGAGCACGGTCGGGATCGAGAAGACGCGCCCCTGGTAGCGGCCGATCGAGAGGTAGCACGACTCGGCCGTGATCATGTCGAACGGCGGCATCGGCTCCGGGAAGTGCATGCCGTTGTAGAACCAGAACCGCTTCTCCTCCTCCTCACGCCGGGCCGGGTCGAAGAGCAGGTAGTACGGGTACATCTCCTCCCAGCCCTCGGCGCCCGGCGGCGTCGGCACGTCGAACGGGCTCGCGAAGCCCGACGGCGGATGAACCTCGGTCATACCTCGCTCCTCTCCGGCCTGCTCCGTTGTCGGGACGCCGTTCCGTATAACAGAACAGCAGAATCGACGCTACCGTCGGCCCGTGCGAATCGTGCTCGCCGTCGTGCTCGCAGCGGTCGTCGCTCCGCCGCGGCCCGCGATCGTCTCGAAGCCGATCCCGTTCGGAGCCGCCCGGCGCGCCGAGACGGTGCGGTACGCCGAGCGGCACTACGGCCTCCACACCTGGCGGCTCGTCCACCCGCACGTGATCGTCGAGCACTACACCGCGAGCACGTCGTTCTCGTCGGCGTGGAACACGTTCGCCTCCGACGCGCCCGACGCCGAGCTGCACGAGCGCCCGGGCACGTGCGCTCATTTCGTGATCGACCGCGACGGCACGATCTACCAGCTCGTTCCCCTGACGACGATCTGCCGGCACACCGTCGGCCTCAACTGGACGGCGATCGGCATCGAGCACGTCGGCACGAGCGACGCCTCGATCCTCGACAACCCGCGCCAGCTCCGGGCGTCGTTGCGCCTGACGCTCTGGCTGATGCATCGCTACGGCGTCTCGCTGCCGAACGTGATCGGGCACGCGGAGAGCCTGACGAGCCCCTACCACCGTGAGCGCTATGCCCCGTGGCGCTGCCAGACCCACGGCGACTGGCAGCACGCGGACATGGTCACCTACCGCGCGCGTCTCCTCGCCCTCGCGACCAGCGAGCACGTCGCGATCTCGCGGGCGGGCGGGCCGGTCGCCTCCCCGTGCTGACTCCGCTCAAGAGGAGCGTGTTGCCTGCCGACGAAACCAAGCAGATGCGCACTTTTGCCGTTGCCGTCGCAGCGCTCGCGCTGATCGGGCTCACCCGGGCCGCGGCAGGCTCGTCGGCGCCGCCGTCGGCAGCGGTGCGGGCGAAGGACGCCGAGGCCGCCCAGGTGCTGGCGCAGGTGCACGCGCTCGACAGGCGGTTCGGCGCGGTCGTGGACGCCTGGGACGGCGCGAAGATCCAGCTCGCAGCCACGAAGAAGCAGCTGGCCGCGGACCGCGCTCAGCTCTCGTTCGCCCAGAAGCAGAACCTGATCGCGCAGCGCCGTGCAGCGCGACTGCTCGTCACGATCTACGAGGGCGAGAGCCCCGACCTGATCCAGCTGCTCGTGGGGAGCTCGAAGCTCTCGGATGTGATCAACGCGGTGCAGTACACGCGTGAGGTCGCCGCGAACGCACACCATGTTGCGGCCGCCGCGAAGCAGGCGAAGAACAGGCTCCTCGCCGCAACGGTCAGTCTGCAGAAGACCGAGCGGGCGCGGAGCGCGACCCTCGCGCAACTCGACGCGGAGCGCGCCGGCATCGGCGCGATGCTCGCAAAGCGAAAGCGCCTCCTCTCGTCGATCCAGTCGGAGATCGCGGTCATCCAGGCGCGGGAGGCGGCGCAGCAGGCGCGGGCCGCCGCGGCCGCCCGCGCGCGGCTCGCCCGGGAAGCGGCGCAGATCAGGGAGCAGGCGGCGGAGCGCGCGAAGGCGGCCGCCGCGGCAGCCGCCGCCGCACGGCACAAGGACGCCCCGGCCGCGCAGACGACGACCGCGCCGGCCACCACCACGGAGCCCAGCACGACGACCGACCCCGCCGCCACGACGACGACCGGCACCGCGAGCCCGGCCCCGCCGCCCGTCCCGGGGGGCCATCCCCAGGCCGCATCGATCGCCCTCCGGTACCTCGGCGTCCGCTACCAGTGGGGCGGCGCGTCGCCCGGCACGGGCTTCGACTGCTCCGGCCTCGTCATGTACGTCTTCGCACAGCTCGGCGTGCAGCTGCCGCACTTCGCGGCGGGCCAGTACAGCTACGGGTCGGCCGTTCCCCGCGACCAGCTGCAACCGGGCGACCTCGTGTTCTTCGACGGGCTCAGCCACGTCGGCATCTACATCGGCAACAACCAGCTCGTGCACGCGCCGCAGACCGGCGACGTCGTCAGGATCGCGTCGATGTCGGAGTTCGCCGGCGGGTACGTCGGCGCCCGCCGGGTCTGAGTCAGCTCCTCGCGCGAAGCTCGTCCTCGACCGCGGCGAGATCGAGGCCGCGGGCCGCGAGCAGCACGTACAGGTGGTAGACGAGGTCGGCGGCCTCCTCGACGACACGCTCGTCGCTCTCGTCGAGTGCCGCCACCGTGAGCTCGACCGCTTCCTCTCCGACCTTGCGCGCGACGGCGCCGACGCCCGCGTCGAGGAGCTCGGTCGTGTACGAGCCGGCCGGCCGTTGCGCCGCGCGCTCGGTGATCGTCCGCCAGAGCGCAGGTGCGAAGCACGACACCGACCCCGTGTGACAGGTCGGCCCGGCGGGCGTGACACGCACCAGGAGCGCATCGCCGTCGCAGTCGTCACGCAGCTCCTCGACGGCGAGCGTGTTGCCGGACGTCTCGCCCTTCCGCCACAGCCGGGCGCGCGAGCGGCTCCAGAACCAGCCTTCTCCCGTCTCACGGGTGCGCCGCTCGGCCTCGTCGTTCATCCACGCGAGCATCAACACGCGACCCGTGACGGCGTCCTGCACGATCGCCGGCCGCAGCGTCACCGGACCGGGACTCCGAGCTCGCGCAGCTCGCCGCGCAGCGACGTGAGCCGCTCCGGATTCTCGTGCAGGATCGACGCGAGGAGCGCCGCCTGCGCCACGCCGAACGCGTCGGCGACGTGCTGCGCGCTTCCGGCGCCCCCGGAGGCGATCACCGGCAGGCCGACCGCCTCGGAGACGGCGGCGGTCAGCTCGAGGTCGTAGCCGGCACGCGTGCCGTCGGCGTCGATCGACGTGAGCAGGATCTCGCCCGCACCCCGTGCCTCCGCCTCGCGCGCCCATTCGACCGCGGCACGCCCGGTCTCGGCCGTGCCCGCGCGGGCGCGCACGCGTCCCCGTTCGGCGTCGATCGCCACGACGACCGCCTGCGAGCCCAGCCGCCCGGCGAGCTCCGTCACGAGCTCGGGCCGCTCGAGCGCCGCGGAGTTGACGGCGACCTTGTCCGCACCGGCCGCGAGCAGCTCCTCGCCGTCCGCCGCCGTGCGCACGCCGCCGCCGACCGTGAAGGGGATTGCGAGCCGCTCGGCGATCTGGCTCACGAGCTCGACCAGCGTCGCGCGCTCCTCGAGCGTCGCCTTCACGTCGAGGAACACGAGCTCGTCGGCTCCGGCCGCGGAGTACGCCGCACCGAGCTCGACCGGATCGCCGACCTCGCGCAGACCCTGGAAGCGAACACCCTTGACGACGCGGCCCGCGGCCACGTCGAGGCACGGGATCAGGCGAGGGAGAGGGACAGGGCCTCCTCGAGATAGCGGGCGCCGAGCTCGCCGCTCTTCTCCGGATGGAACTGACAGCCGAAGAACGAGCCCGAGCGCGCCTCGGCGACGACGCCCTCCGACCAGGCGGTCGCGCACGGCGTCTCCGCGGCGTAGGAGTGCGCGAAGTAGAAGGTGCCGCGATCGTCGACCTCGGCCCACCCCATCCGCGGCACACGCCCCTGCTCGAGGCGCACGGCCCGGCCCGGGAGCAGGCCGAGCCCGGGCACGCCGCCGTCCTCCTCCGTCTCCGCCAGGGCGAGCTGGAGGCCGAGGCAGATCCCGAGCACGGGCCGGCCGGCGGCGAACCGCTCCCGCAATGCGACGTCGTGTCCCCGGGCGGCGAGACCTTCCATCGCAGCCCGGGCTGAGCCGACGCCCGGCAGCACGGCGAGATCGGCGTCGAGGACACGATCCGTCAGCTCCGCGCCGAGCCGCCTGAACGCGATCTCGACCGACCGGACGTTGCCCGCCCCGTACTCGCAGATCGCGACCTTCACAGGAGGCCCTTGGTCGACGGGAGCCCCGAGCCTTCGGGGGCGACCGCGGCGCGCAGCGCGCGCCCGACGGCCTTGAATGCCGCCTCGGCGACGTGGTGCGGGTCGCGACCCGAAGCCTCGACGTTGATCGAGGCGCGCGCGCCCTGCGCGAAGCTCGCAAGCATGTGCACCGCCAGACCGGGGTCGAGCTCCAGGCTCAGCTCGGCATTCGCCCGGCCGCCGAGATCGACGGCCGCGCGCGCCAGGGCGTCGTCCATCGGCACGACCGCGTCGCCGTAGCGCGCGATCCCGCGCCGGTCGCCGAGCGCGGTGTCGAGCGCCGCGCCGAGCGCGAGCGCCGCATCCTCGGCCGTGTGGTGGTCGCCCGTCTCGAGATCGCCCGCGCCTTCGAGCACGAGGTCGAAGCCGGCATGGAACGCGAGCTGCTCGAGGAAGTGGTCGTAGAGGCCGGCCCCGGTGGCGACCCGCACGCGGCTCGCGCCGTCGAGTGCGAGTCGCGTCGCGAGCCGCGTTTCGGCGGTGGCGCGCAACGTGCGCGCACGCCGGCCGCCGGCCGCGGCGACCGGTGCGGGCCGCTCGAGCGCCCGCGCCAGTGCTTCGAGGAGCAGGTCGTCGTCCGGCGCGTCGCGCACGGAGATCCGGATCGCCTCGGGATAGGCGCGCACGACGAAGCCCTGCCGGAGCAGCACGGCGTCGAGCGCGAGGCCGTCGTCCACCGGCACGTACAGGAAGTTCGTGTGCGACTCGAGCGGGCCGAGCCCGAGCGCGCGGAGCGCCGAGGCGAGGCGCTCGCGCTCCTCGAGCACCGGCGCGGGATCGGGCCGCTCCTCGAGCGCCGCGACCGCGAGCGCCGCCGACAACGTCGAGATCGGCGCGGGCGCCTGGCGCGCGTTCAGCTCGTCCGCCGTGTCGCGGGCAGCGAGCGCGTAGCCGACGCGCGCGCCGGCGAGCGCGAAGAGCTTCGAGAACGTGCGCAGCACGACGACGCCGTCGTCGAGCAGGTCGAGCGCCGTCGTGCCGCTGTACTCGAAGTAGGCCTCGTCGACGACGAGCGGCCTGACGTCCGGCAGGGCCTCGACCGTTCCGGTCGGGTTGTTCGGCCGGCACGCGAAGGAGAGAGCGGAATCCGGCAAGTAACAGTCTGTTACTTGCGCTCCCGCGAGCTGCGCCGCGATCCGGAAGAGCGGATAGGTGGGCGCCGGGGGGACGCCGATGGTGTCCCCCGGGCCTGCATAGGCCCGGGCGCAGAGCAGGATCAGGTCGTCGGCGCCCGCTCCGAGCACGACGTTCTCGGGCTCCACGCCTGCGTAGCCGGCGATCGCGCCGCGCAGCGCGCGGTAGCCGCCGGCGGGGTAGCCGCTCACCCGCGCGAGCGCGCCGGCGATCGCCCCCGGGCGGGCCGACGCGAGCGGGAGCGGCGGCGTGTTCTGGTCGAACCGCAGCACCTGCGACTCGTCGATGCCGGCGAGCCGCGCCACCTCGCCGGTCGGCAGCGCGAACGCGTACGGCCTGAACTCGGGAGCGATCGCCCTCATCTGCGCGCCGCCTCCGCGTGCGCAGGCATGCCCTCGGCGGCGGCGAGTGCCTCGATCGTCGGGCGGATGCGCGCCAGCCCCTCCTCGGTGAGGCGCTGCACCGTCACCGGCTTGAGGAACGCCTCGAGGCCGAGCCCACCGACCGAACGGGCCCACCCGTTCGTCGGCAGGACGTGGTTTCCGCCCGTCGCGTAGTCGCCCGCCGCGACCGGCGACCAGCGGCCGACGAAGACCGAGCCTGCGTTCCGCACCCGGTCGGCGGCCGCCTCGGCGGCGCCCAGCAGCACCAGGTGCTCGGGCGCGATCGCCTCCGCCTCCTCGAGCGTGGCGACGGTCGTGCAGACGGCGTCGTGGCCGTGCTCGCGCTGCGCGGCCAGCTCGAGCTCGATCAGCCGCGCGTCGCCGTCGCCGAGCACCACCACCTCGGACGGGCCGCCCGGGAGGTCGATCGGCACGTCACGCGAGACCTCGAGCTTCGCATCGTTCACGTGGCGGTTGCCGGGGCCGACGATCTTGTCGACCCGCTCGACATAGGCGAGCCAGCCGATCGCCTGCGGCCCGCCGAGCGCCCACACCTCGCCGACGCCGAGCACCTCGGCGGCCGCGGCGACGAGCCCCGCCCCCTGCGGCGGCGTGCAGACGACGATGCGGCGCACACCCGCGACCTGCGCCGGCACGGCGCACATCACGAGCGTCGAGATCAGGTTGCGCGGCACGTAGATGCCGACGGTGTCGAGCGGCACCCAGCGGCGCTCGAGCGTCACGCCGGGCTCGACCTCGAGCGAGACGTCGGCGGGCCGCTGGGCCTCGTGCCAGCGGCGCACGCGGCCGGCCAACGCCTGCAGGGCCTCGCGCGGCACCTCGCCGGACGCCTCGGCGCGCGCGGGCTCCGCACCGTCGAGCTCGAGCGCCCACTCGCGCACCGCGTCGATGCCGCGCTCCTTGATCTCCGCCACGATCGTCATGCAGCCATCCGTTCGACCGGCACGATCAGGATCGACGTCGCGCCGGCCGCCTCGAGCTGCGGCAGGAGCCGCCAGAGCTCGGCGGAGGGGACGAGCGCGTGCACGGCGACCATTCCCCGCTCGGCCAGCGGCAGCACGCTCGGCGTGCGCGGCGCCACGAGCGCGCAGATCGCAGGGAGGGCAGCCTCGGCGACGTTCAACATCACGTAGCGGTGGCGGCGCGCCTCGACCACCGAACGCAGCATCGCGGCGAACGAGGTCGCGACCTCCTCGTCGCGCGCGACGAGCACCGCCTCGGACTCGAGCAGCACGCCGAGCGAACGGAGCCCGTTCGTGCGCAGCGTGTTGCCCGACGAGACCAGGTCGACGATCGCGTCCGCAAGCCCGAGGCGCGGTGCAATCTCGACCGAGCCGGTGACATCGACGAGCGTCACGTCGACCGGCAGCAGCTCGCGGGCGAGCCGTGGATACACGGTCGCGACCGAAGCGCCTGCGAGATCGCCGAACGACTGCGCCCTCGACTCCTCGGGCACCGCCGCCTCGAGCCGGCACGAGCCGAAGCCGAGCGGCAGCAGCTCGCGGACGTCGGCACCGCGCTCGCGCACGAGATCGATGCCGGTGATCCCGCAGTCGACGACGCCGTCCTGCACGTACTCGGGCACGTCGGCCGCACGCACGAGCAGCACCTCGACCGGCGCGTTTCGGCACGGGAACGCCAGGGCGCGGTCGCCGGGCTGCTCGGGACCGAGCCCGGCGTCCTCGAGCAGGTGGAACGACGGCTCGCGCAGCCGGCCCTTCGCCGGCACGGCGACCCTCAGGAGGCCGAGCGGTCGAGCGCTGTGCGATAGCCGCCCTCGCCGTGGCGCAGCCAGTGCGCCACCCGCGTCACCGTCGTCGTCGACGCGCCCGTCCTCTCGGCGATCTCGAGGTACGGCAGTCCCCGCTCCAGGAAGCGCGCCACTTGCCAACGATGCGCCATCGCCTCGAGCTCCGAGAGCGTGCAGAGATCCCGGAAGAACGCCTCCGTCTCCGGCCTCGACTCGAGCGACAGGATCGCGTCGAAGAGATCTCGCATCTCCCTGGTCCGCCATTGATGTCGGCTCCGCTCTGCCATCTCGACTTCATGTTAGCACGCTAACATGATCATATGTGGTTGAGAGGGCCGATCGAGATCATCCCGGCCGTCGATGTGCTCGGCGGCGAGGCCGTGCGTCTCCACCGGGGCGACTACGACGCCGTCGTCGAGCGGGCCGAGGCACCCGTCACGCTCGCGCGCCGCTTCGCCGAGGCCGGAGCGGCGCGGATCCACCTGGTCGACCTCGACGGCGCCCGCTCCGGCCGTGTCCGGCCCGAGCTCGTCCGTGAGGTCGCCGCGCTCGGACCGCCGGTCCAGGCCTCCGGGGGCATCCGCAGCCTCGGCGACGCGCACGCACTGCTCGAGGCCGGCGCCGACCGCGTCGTCGTCGGGACGGCGGCGTGGCCCGACCCGGCGCCCTGGTTCGAGCTCGGCGACGCACTCGTGCTCGCACTCGACGTCCGCGACGGCCAGGTTCGCGCGGCCGGCTGGACGGAGGAGGCCGGGATCTCGTTCGCCGCCGCCCTCGAGCACGTCGCGGGCCGCCGCGTCCTCGTGACTGCGATCGACCGCGACGGAACGCTGGCCGGGCCCGACCTCGATCTCGTCGCGGCCGCTGCGGCGGCGGGCGGCCGCGTGCTCGCGGCGGGCGGCGTGCGCGGGCCGGCCGACGTCCACTCGCTCGCCGCGGCCGGTGCCGATGCCGCCGTGGTCGGCCGCGCCCTGCTCGGGGACGGCTGGGCGGATTGTCCCACTGACCGGGACGCTGTTCCATTCGGCAAGACAGTGCTCTAGTATCGGATCCCGTGTGGAGGGCAGACAGCGAACGGTCGCGGGAGCGGCGGCGAACGGCTCCGGCGAGCCCTTCGGCACGCTACCGGTCGCTGCGTGCGGCTTCTTCGTCACTTGACTCCCCGTCACGGACCGATTTACGGTCGGAGAGTCGCACCGCACCTTCGCCCGGCGGGCTCGACTCGACCGCCCGGCGCACCTGCGGGCCCCCCCAGGCGGTAGGCGACGCGAGGAGGACGCACTTGACGAGACCCTGATCGGAGGCGCAGCGGTCCTGCCGCCGCGCCAACGTTTCCTGGTTCGGTCCTTAGAAGTTCGAGACTCAGAGGAGACCTGATGAGATCGATGAGGTTCAAGGTCGGCGTCGCATCCACGCTCGTGGCCGTGCTGGCGCTGACCGTGGCTGTGGCACTGGCGAACAGCGCCGGGCCGGTCGGCTCGGGCACCGCCTCCGCCAAGAAGTCCGTTTGCGGCAAGGGCACCGGCAAGAAGGCAACGGGCACGCCGATCAAGCTCGGGGGCATCGACATGCTGATCCCGGGCGTCGACTTCACGACGATCGGCAAGACCGCCAAGGCGTACTTCGACTGTGTCAACGACAACGGCGGCATCAACGGCCACCCGATCAAGTACATCCTCTACAACGAGCAGCTCAACCCGGCTCAGGAGGCGGCGCTCGCGCGCAAGCTGATCCAGAGCGACAAGGTCGTCGGCGTCGTCGGCAACACGAGCTTCGCCGAGTGCGGTACGAACTGGAAGTACTACAAGAGCAAGGGCTACGTCGTGATCGGCGCCGGCGTGCAGGCGGAGTGCTACAGCACCCCGTCGTTCGCCGAGGTCAACTCGGGCCCGCGCTACTCGAACGTCGGCGCCGCGCAGGCTCTGATCAAGGCCGGCGCCAAGAAGCTCGCCATCGCCTCGCCGGACACGATCTCGGCGTACGCGGACGGCGGGCCTGCTCTGGTCGCCAAGGCGGCCGGCATCCCGGTCAAGGTCTTCCCGACCCACCTGCCGGTCACCGACGCGACCTCGCAGCTGCTCCAGATGTACCAGTTCGCCGGTGACGGCGGCGGCATCCTGATCGACTTCACCCCGGACACCGCGCCGGCCTTCATGAAGGCCGCCGAGGCGCAGGGGATCGTCGACAAGGTGCTCTGGGGATCGTCGACCCCGATCGCGAACACGTTCATGGCGGGCCAGTTCTCGCCGGAGTTCGACGGGCACCTCTGGATCGACAACGAGTTCTCGAACGTCGACCCGAAGGTCGGCCCCGACTCGGCGCTGATGTTCCAGGTGCTGAGCAAGTACGCACCGAAGATCGCCCCGCAGGCCTTCGCGCAGATGGGCTTCCTCGACGGCAAGTTCGCCGTCAACGCGCTGCTCAGCATCAAGGGCGCGATCACCGCGAAGTCGTACAACATCGCGGTGAAGGGCCTGAAGAACCAGAAGACCGACATCCTCTGCAAGCCGTTTTACGTCGGGAACCTGGCCTACCACATCCCCAACAACACGAACATCATCGTCGACTACAAGAACAAGAACGTCGTCGTGAAGAACGGTTGCACGGCCTTCAAGGCGGTCGACGCGTCAATCGCCCAGACCCGGGTCTGGGAGAAGAAGTACCACCTGAACGGGCAATAACGAGATGACGAAGATCAGGGTGTCCGGAGGCTCCGCATGAACCAGCTGCTCGCGTTCAGCGTGTTCGGCGTGGACTGGCAGTTCCTCAAGCCGTTCATCGTGATCGGCCTGGCGTTCGGCGGCGTGTACGCGCTGTCGGGCGTCGGGCTGGTCGTGCTGTACCGCGCAACCGGCGTGCTGAACCTCGCGTTCGGCGCCATCGGAGCCGCCGGCGCCCTGATCGCCTACTACATCGTCAACCACACGAGCTGGCCCCACTGGCTCGCCTACTCGATCTGCGTCGTGTTCGGCGGGGTCACGAACCTTGCCTACGGCATGATCTTCGGCCCCGCCTTCGCGCGCCGCGACGCACTGGTGAAGATGATGGGCACGCTCGGGCTCGCGCTGATCCTGCTCGGCCTGATGGCCTGGCGCGCGCCCGCCGGCGGTGCCTTCGCGCGGTTCCTGCCGCTCGGCACGACGCAGACGCGCTACACGATCCTGAACACGAGCGTCAGCCTGACGCAGATCATCGCGATCTGCCTCGCGCTCGCGATCACCGCGGGCGTGAGCATCTTCCTGCGCGTGACGAGCCTCGGCACGGCGATGCGGGCGCTCGCCAACGACCGGGAGACGACCGCGATGCTCGGCGTCCCGGTCCGCAAGGTCGAGGCGGCCGCCTGGTTCGGCTCCGGCCTCGCGTGCGGCGCCGCGGGGCTGATCCTCCCGGACCTGCTCACCTCGCTCGACTACTCCGCGCTGACCTTCCTCGTCATCTCGTCGCTCGCCGCCGCCCTGATCGGGCGGCTGCGGTCGCTCTGGGTGACGATGCTGGGCGGGCTCGCGGTCGGCGTCGCGCAGTCCGTCCTGAGCCCGTATACGCGCGTCTCGGCCTACCGCTCGGCTGCCCCGTTCGTGCTCGCGATCGTGGCACTGCTCTACCTGTCGCGGCGCCGGGTCGTGACGATCTCGAGGACGGCGAATTGAGCCCGGCCAGCGCGTTCCTCGAGCGCGGCATGGCCGTGCGGGCGGCGATCGCCGTCGCCCTGCTCGCCGTCGCGATCTTCCTGCTCCCCCAGATCGCCGGCGCCGACTGGATCACGACGTTCACGAGCGTCGCCATCTACTCTGTCGTCGCACTCGGGTTCGGCATCCTCTACGGACGCGTCGGACTGATCTCGCTCGGCCAGGTCGCGCTGCTCACGATCGGCTGCTGGATCGGCACGCGCATCGCGTATGCGACGTCGCTCCCCTTCCCGCTCGTGCTGCTGCTCGCGGGCGGCATCACCTGCGCGATCGGGATCCTCGTCGGCCTGCCGGCGCTGCGCCTCTCGGGCCTCTATCTCGCGCTGATCACGCTGATGTTCGCGGGCGCGACGACGATCGTGCTGTCGGTGACCGACTTTCCGAACGGCGGCGGCGGCTTCACCGGCCGCTCGACGACGGGCGCGCTGACGACGAGCACGCCGCCCGTGCGGCGCCCGTCGTGGGCGGTCGGCGACGTGGCGTACTACCGGTACACGGTGATCGTCTGTGCGCTCCTCTTCCTGCTCGCGCTGATCCACGTCGCCGGCAAGCCGGGGCGTGCCTGGGCGACGATCCGCGAAAGCGAGCCGGCAGCGCTTGCCGCCGGCGTCAACACGGTGCTGTACAAGCTGTGGGCGTTCGCGCTCGCCTCGTTCGTGACCGGCGTCGCCGGCTTCCTGCTGGCGGCGCAGGTCGGCGTGCCGCGTGCGATCACCTTTCAGACCCAGGACTCGCTGACGCTCGCAGCAACTGCGCTGATCGGCGGGATCTTCAGCATCTGGGGCGCGATCATCGCCGGCATCTTCAACCAGCTGCTCCCGTTCCTCTTCCAGGCGCAGTGGGGCCTCAACCCGAACTTCCTGCTCATCATCTTCGGCGTCGGCCTGCTGCAGGTGCTGCTGACCGCGCCCGGTGGTCTCATCGACCAGTTCCCGAAGGACATGGCGAACCTCGCGCGGCTGATCTTCAGCGGCTTCCGCAAGCTGCCGCGCACGCGGACGGACGAGAAATGATCGAGGTCACGGGACTCACCGTCCGCTTCGCCGGCGTGACGCCGATCGACGACGTGTCGCTCGTCTTCCCCGGCGGGACGTGCGGCCTGATCGGCCCGAACGGCGCAGGCAAGACGACGTTCTTCAACGTGCTCAGCGGCTTCGTGCGTCCGGCGGCAGGCTCCGTCACCGCCTTCGGCGAGAACCTCCTGAAGATGGCGGACTACCGGCGGGCGCGCTGGGGGCTGCGGCGGACGTTCCAGACCGAGATGGCGGTCGAGCGGCTCTCGATCTTCGAGAACGTGGCGATGATCCACGAGCACTCTGGCGCGAAGCGGTCGACACGGCGCGACGACGTGCTCAGCGCGATCGAGTTCGTCGGCCTGAAGGCCAACCCGAGCGCCAAGGTCGGCCGGCTCGGCGCCCGCGAGCGCCGGCTCGTCGAGGTCGCCCGGGCCGTCGTCGGCAAGCCGCGGATGGTGCTGCTCGACGAGCCCGCAGCCGGGCTCCCCGACGAGGAGACCGGTCACCTCTCGGCGGTGATCCAGCAGATTCCCGCCCAGTTCGGCGCGCTCGTGATCCTCGTCGACCACGACATGGCGCTCGTCTCCGCCTGCTGCGAGACGACCGCAGTGCTCGACTTCGGCAAGCTGATCGCCTCCGGCCCGACCGGCGAGGTGCTCCGCAACGAGCACGTGATGCGCGCCTACCTCGGCACCGAGGAGGAGCTGTGAGCGAGAGCCTGCGGCTCGACGTGCTCTCGGTCCCGCGCGGCGGAAGGCCGGTCGTGCGAGAGGTCTCGATGGAGATCCCGCCCGGACAGGTGACGACGTTGCTCGGCGCGAACGGCGCCGGGAAGTCGACGCTCGTGCTCGCCGTCGGCGGGGTGCTCCGCCCGAGCTCCGGCCGCGTCCTCCTGGGCGAGCGCGACCTGACCGGGATGCGCCCGGAGCGCATCCGGGCCGCCGGCGTCGCCGTCGTTCCCGAGGGCCGCCGGCTGCTCTCCGACCTCACCGTGCAGGACAACCTGCGTGTCGCGACGTACGCCCTCAGCCGCGCCGACGCAGCAAGCGGGATCGCCTACGCGCTCGAGCTGTTCCCCGAGCTGCAGAAGCGCTGGGACATCCAGGCGCGCCTGCTCTCCGGCGGCGAGCAGCAGATGCTCGTGCTCGCCCAGGCGCTCGTCTCCCAGCCGAAGATCGTGCTCGTCGACGAGCTCTCACTCGGCCTCGCGCCCGTGATCGTCAAGCGCCTCGTGCCGACGCTCGCCAAGGTGGCCGAGTCGGGCGTCGGCGTGCTGCTGATCGAGCAGTTCGCCCACGTCGCACTCGGGCTGGCCGAGAAGGCGTACGTGATCGAAGGCGGGCGCATCCACTACGAAGGCACGGCGCAGCGCCTGAAGGACGAGCCGGACATCCTCCGCTCGGCCTACCTGCTGCGCGGCAAGTCGATCCCCGCCTGAGCTGCAGGCGGGAGGACGCCGGCCCAGGGCATCGCCGGAGGCCGTGAGTCCGCCCCGTTGTTTGGATAGTGGTTCACCCTTCGGTACCTCTCAACCGCGCAGATCCGTAGCCTCGACGGATGCGAGCGAACCCGGGTCGGTGGCACCCTCTCGGCAATGGGACAGATGCATTGGCACTGGTTCATCGGTCCGGCGTTGGCAGTGATCTGGGCGGCTGTTTTCGGTCTGGCCGTTTACCTCGCGGTGCACTTCAGCCAGCACCACCACACCTAGGCGCCATAGCGGAGCGCAGCGATTCATCGCCGCGCTGCGCGTGACCATTCGCTGCTCTGGATTCATTCGCGAACGCCGGCGCAGGGCGCCGCGTCGCCCGAGGTACGCTGCGCCTACATGGCCGGCGGGTTGATGGGCGTCACACGTCCTAACGGGTGGCGTCTGCCCGGCAAGGTCTAGCCCCGTCGCGGCCACCTTCTTCATCGGGGGTCGTTGCGGACCCGCGTCGGATCGGCCGACAGGGCAGGAAGGTGCTCACTGGCCCAGGTCGCGGTGCTCGCGCTAGATGCCTTCTCCGCGCGCCTGGATCACCTCATACACTCGAACGGCGAGGCGCCGATGGCCCTGCGCTGACTCGACGCGCCGCGCGCGCCTGGTCGTCAGCGAGCCTCGCTGCCTCCATCCTCAGCCGGTCCGCGACTAGGCATTGATAGTTGTGGGCGCGCCTCAGTTCGTCGGTGGACGCACGCGCGACCTCGATTGTCGTACCGTCGTCATCGACTTGCACCGACCAGCTGTTCTCGATGGCCACCTTCGTATCAGCTTAAGCGCAGGACCGAACGCGCTTCGGAGTGTCCTCTGAACGCTGGCCCAGGCGAGAATTGGTGCTGAATAACGCCGTTGGTGCGGCCGAGGCTCGGCTCCCTCGGTTCTCAGCCGGCTGGCTTCGCCCCGACGTGCGCTCCGCCCCAGTCGATGGCCTCGACAGGTTCGTCTCCTATCACCCAGGAGTCGTGCCCGGGTGGAAGCACGTTGACATCGCCGGGGCCAAGCTCGAACTCAGTTCCGTCGGCCATCCGGATTCCAACCCGTCCGGAGCTTTCGCCCTCGGCGCTCAGAGTGCATCGCGGGACGCCGGCCCACGCGAGGTGTCGCGTCTCCCGGCGAGCGACCGTCCACTCGCGGGGATGGTGTCTGTCGCAGTAGCCTCTCCGTGAGTTGACACTTTCGCCTTCCGATGTTTCCGCCATCCGCGCGGCTGAACGGGCGCTGGCCCAGGCTTTCGAGTCTCCCGATCTCACGGCCTGGGTGGATTCCTACACGGATGATGCGATCTTCGTGGGGCCTGGAGCGCCGGCGATCGAGGGACGCCCAGCCCTACTGGAGGTCGCTCCTCGGATCAGCATCTCCTCGATGGAGATCGCAGTGGACTCGACGCTCGGAGCGGGCGATCTTGCGGCCACGTTCGGCCGCGCGACCTGGGTGAGCGGGCCGAAAGGCTCAGGTGCCCCGACGGTGCGGAGACGCTTTCTCATGGTCTGGCGACGCGATCTCGACGGCGCCTGGCGCATCGCTCGCGAGATGCTCAACGAAGACGTGTAGAGGTCGGCGTCATGCATGTCCGCTCACGGGACCTGCTCCTCAGAGCGGCCCGCGGCGTCCCGATCGCGGTCGTATCGTCTCGTGAGCGGAAACGGCGGCAACCAGGACTCGCGACGGACGGTCCAGAGCTCGTAGGTCGGCCTCAGTTGGTCGGGAGAATCCAGGGAGCCCAGGTTCACTTCGATCTCGTCCGCGCTGCGTGAGAACACGGACGAGCCGCAGCGGGGACAGAAGAACCGCCCGGCGTAGTCGCGTGTTTCGCCCTCGATCGTCACCGCATCCTGAGGGAACACCGCGGAAGCGTGAAAGAGGGCTCCATGATGCTTGCGGCAGTCGAGACAGTGGCAAAGGCCGACCCGGTATGGGAGTCCCGACGCCACAACTCGGACGTTGCCGCACAGGCAACCACCGGTGAAACGGTCCATAGCCGCGTCTCCTCGAAATCTGGACGATGAGCGTCATCGTCGAGCCTAGTCGAGCGCCGTCACGAATCGAGGCTGAGGCGCCACTCGCTTCGGGGCAGAACCGCGAACACTTCACCGTCGCGAGGTTCTCGTCCAAGCACATCGCGAATCGCCTGCGCACGCGACTTCCGGGCGGGCAGCCCAGGTCGTCTGTCCACCTCGCCGATCACCCGCCAGTCGTCTTCCCGTAGCTGCCGAAGAACGACGTATGCGCCGGCGGCTGGGGTCACACTCCGATCCTAGACGCGCCGAAGAACCATGACCACGGGTCGGGTCAAGCCCCGTCGAGGCGACGGCCAAGCGCCGCAGAGCTCCTTGGAACGTTCATCGGAGATGGTACGAGCCCGGGGGCCGTCGAGGTCCCGGCCGCGGACGCCGCGAGCGCGGCTACCTGTTGCGTTCGCGGCGTGCGGGAAGAACGCGGAATTTCAGGATCAGCCCAAAGCCGACGATCGAGAGAAAGGTGCCTGCGGACGGGGACCCGCTCACGTAGACGATCCCACCGAGCAGGATGAGCAGCGCGCCGATCACGGTGCCTGCGGTAGGGGTCTGGAGCCGCTGGAGCAAGGCGACGGCGACTCTACTGGGTCTTCCCGGGACCTGTCACCGCTCCGAGCTCGTAGGTCCATCGCCACCGTGATCCCGTTCCTCCTCGCGCTCGCCCTCGCTCCGTGGGCACACCCGCTCTCGTTTCGTCCCGCGCCGGGCTGGCAGACCGGCGCGAGCGGCAACACGCGGTCGGCCTACGACGGTGCCGGCGTGCACGCGGTGGTGCCGCTCGAGTCCACCGCCTGGATCGCGAGGGGCGTCCCCTACCGCGACGCGGCGACTGCCGACCCGCCGAACAGGACCCTCGCTCAGCTGCGCCCCGGTGCCGTGATCGTCTGGGCCGTGATCTATGCCCCCGCGTCGAGCGGGCGACGGATCCAGCTCGACCTCCGACGGGCGAGGCGCCTGGCGTGCTGCGACGGCCCGGTTCGGGTCACGGGCGGGATGTACGAGCTCGCGGGCTTCGGCCCTCGCCGCGCCTACTCCGTGATCGTTCGGATCTACTTCGGCTCGCGCCCGACCCGCGCCTTGCTCGCCTCCGCCCGGGCGGCACTCGATCGCCTGTGCCTTCCTTCGCCCGCGTAGCCTCCGGCACCACGGGGGATGGAGTCGCCCTTCGGCGGTGTATCTACTGTGAGGCCGACAGGAGCCCCCGTTCAGTAGGAGGGAGACGATGACCACACTCGAGAACCGGCCGAACACCGCCCTGCTCGTCGTCGACGTGCAGAACGGGATCGTCGACGGTGCACATGAGCGCGACGCGGTCGTCGCGAACATCGGCAGCCTCGTCGAGCGGGCGCGGCGTGAGCAGGTGCCGGTCATCTGGCTCCAGCACGCCGACGAGGACATCCCCCGCGGCACCGACAGCTGGCGGATCGTCCCCGAGCTGACGCCGACCGACGCCGAGCCGCTCATCGAGAAGAACTACGCGGACTCGTTCGAGGAGACCACGCTCGAGACCGTGCTGTCCGACCTCGGCGTCGGGCGTCTCGTCGTCGTCGGCGCACAGACCGACGAGTGCATCCGCTCCACACTCCACGGCGCACTCGTCCGAGGCTACGACACGACACTCGTCGGCGATGCCCATACGACCGAGGACCAGACGGCGTGGGGCGCGCCGCCGCCGGCCCAGGTGATCGCGCACACGAACCTGTACTGGGGCTCCCACCGGGCGCCGGGGCGGACGGCCGGGACGGTCGAGACCGGGAACGTCGAGTTCGGCGCCGGGCCCCCGCACTGATCACGCGCTGACGCTGGGGCGCGCCTCGAGCAGGTCGCGGACGCGCACCTGCTCGGTCAGCAGGTGGTGGAAGCCGTCCGGCTCGGCCGCGACGTAGGCGCGGCAGAGGTCGTGCCCTGCGGGATAGGTCATCACGTAGGTCCGTGACGTGGGCTCGTTGAGGAAGCGAATCATGTGCGCGCTGAGCTGAGAGCTCATCAGGCCCCAGTGTTCGAGATAGGCGCGCACCTCGCCCTCGCTCGCTCCATGGTCGTGCAGCATCAGCGCGGCGTTGACCTCCGCCCACCGGCACGGCGTGAGAGCCTCGTTGACGGCGAGGCCGTGCGCCAGGTCGAACTCCACCCCGGCGTCGCGGACGGCCGCGGCAAGCTCCGCGCGGCCTTCGCCGTCGAGGAGCAGGGTCGGCGCGAGCGTGGCAATCCCCTCCGAGACGAGCGACTGCGGCGTCGGCACCAGCACGAGCGTCTCTTCGAGCAGGCCTCGGCCGCGCACGAGCAGGTGCTCCTTGCTGCAGCGCTCCGCGTGGTGGCCGGGATACGTCTCGTGCATCGCCAGGATCAGCACCCCGACCGCCGACTGCGGCAGGTCGGCGTTGACGCTGATCGTGCTGCGCAGCCCGCCGAGGTACTCGCAGAACGCCATCCAGGGCTCGTCGCGCACGATCTCCAGCACGACACCTTCGCCCGCAGGAAGCTCCACCACACGGCGCGTCCAGCGCCGTGCGGTGTCGATCACGGCCGCCACCGCCCGTTCCATCTGCGCTGCGGGAACGCGCGTCGAGTCCTCCCACCGCTCGTACCGCTCCGCCAGTGACCCGTCGCCGGGAAGGAGCTCCTCTAGCCGCTCGTGCGCGGCCGTGAAGACGGCTTCGTCGGTGTAGGCCGGCCGCACGCCGTAGCAGCCCTCCACCTCGTCGGCGTACGAGCAGGGCTCGCCGGCCAGGGCGCCTGCGTAGGTGCGCAGCCCGACCACCTGGTCGCGCAGCCAGCCGTCCTCGAGCTCGTCGAGCAGCGCTGCCGCGGCCGCGACGAGTGCCTGCGGCTCGACCGGCGGCTCGGCGTCGACGGCGGCCGCCAGCTCGGGCGGGCCGAAGTAGGCGTCGACGATCCCGTCGACGTGCCGGCCGAGCTGCAGCCCGAGCCGGAGGTAGCGCTCCACGGCGGGCCGGATCACCCGGCAAGCTTACGGCACGTGAACCGGTGATTTCGCCGGCGACTAGGGGACGAGCACGGCGCGGCCGGTGACCTCGCCGTCGTGCAGCTTCGCGAGCACCTCGTTGACGGAGTCGAGCGGGTGCACCTCCGTCTTCAGCGCGATCCTCCCGGCCGCGTGCAGCTGCAGCAGCTCGTACAGGTCGATCCACGTGCCGACGAGGTTTCCCACGACCGAGTGCTCGTCGACCACCAGGGCTCCGGAGGGAATCGCGATCGTGCCGCCGTAGCCGATCACCGAGTACGTGCCCCCGCGCGCGAGCATCGCAACCGAGGCGGCGTGTGTCTGGTCGGTCCCGACGAAGTCGAAGACGATGTCGGCGCCGCGCCCGTTCGTGGCCTCGCGCACGGCGTCCGCGCTGTCGACGACCTCGTCGGCGCCGAGCTCGGCGGCGAGCCGGCGGCGGCGCTCGTCGGTGTCGACCGCGATCACGGTGCTCGAGCCGAGCTCGCGGACGAGCTGGAGCGCGATGTGGCCGACGCCACCGACGCCGAGCACGACGGACGTCGAACCGGGGACGGCGAGGTGGGCGAGGCGCCGGACCGCGTGGTAGGCGGTGAGCCCCGCGTCGGCGTGCGGGGCAACCGCCGCGGGCTCGATCCCCGCGGGCAGCCGCAGCAGCGACCGTTCGGAGACGAGCACGTGCTCGGCGAAGCCGCCGTCCACCGACAGCCCCGTGAACTGGTGGCGCACGCAGTGCATGTCGTTGCCGCGGCGGCAGGCGACGCAGAGGCCGCAGCTGTACGGCGGGTAGACGAGCACGGCATCGCCCTTCGCCACCGTCGTGACGCCTGTCCCGATCTCCTCGACCCAGCCCGCGTTCTCGTGACCGAGCACGCGTGGCAACGTGACGCCGGCAGGCTCCATCAGCCCCTCGATCGCGTGCAGGTCGGTCGCGCAGACGCCCGCGCCGCCGACCCGCACGAGGACGTCGGCCGGCTGCGCGACCTCGGGCACCGGCCGCTCGACGGGCTCGAGCGGCCGGTGGTACTCGCGGAGTACGAACGCCTTCACCGGCGGCCTAGAACGGGAACGGCTCCGCCTTCTCCCTGGAGGTGACCCACTGCCACTCGGTCCAGAGCTCGAGCTGCCCGACGCCGCCGAAGTGGCCGCCGTTCGACGAGCACTTGAAGCCGCCGAAGGGAGCGGGCGGCTCCTCGTTGACCGTCTGGTCGTTGATGTGCACCATGCCCGCATCAAGGCGGGCTGCCACGGCGGCCGCCCGCTCGCGGCTCCCCGACTGAACCGCGGCCGACAGCCCGTACTCGGTCCGATTCGCCAGCTCGACCGCCTCGTCGTCGGTCTTGAAGGTCGTGATCGCAGCCACCGGGCCGAAGATCTCGTTCCGGAACGCGGCCATCTCGGGCGTCACGTCGCGCAGCACGGTCGCAGGGAAGAAGAGGCCGTCACGGTGCCCGCCGACGACGAGCGAAGCGCCCTCGGCGACCGTCTCGTCGACGATCTTCTGCACACGCTCCGCCTGCTTCTCGTTGATCAGCGGGCCGAGCGCCACCTGGCCGCTCGCCGGATCGCCCACGGGCAGATGCTCCGCCCGCGCCGTCAGCGCGGCGATGTAGTCGTCGACGATCGACTCGTGCACGAGGTGCCTGCTCACGGCCAGGCAGATCTGACCCTGGTGCAGGAACGAGCCCCACGCGCCGGCCGAGGAGGCCGCCTCGATGTCCGCGTCCTCCAGCACGACGAGCGGGCTGTTGCCGCCGAGCTCGAGCACGACTCGCTTGAGCGTGCGGCCGGCGGTCTCCCCGACGATGCGGCCGGTCGCGGTCGACCCGGTGAACGAGATCATCCGGACCGACGGATCCTCGACGAGCGCCTGCCCGATCTCGGGGCCGCCCGAGAACACGTGCAGGACGCCCGCAGGCAGCCCGGCCTCCTCGAAGATCCGCGCGATCACCACACCGCCGGTGACGGGCGTGTTCAGGTCGCTCTTCAGCACGATCGCGTTCCCGAGGACGAGCGCCGGGCCGATCGACCGCATCGCCAGCACGATCGGGAAGTTCCAGGGCGCGATCACGCCCACGACACCGACCGGAGCGCGCCGCGCGGTCGAGGTGCGGCCGGGAATCGGTGACTCGAGCGTTCGCTCGAGCAGGTCCTCCGTCAGGGTGGCGGCCTGTTCGAGCTGCCCGATCGAGGCCGTGATCTCCACGTCAGCCTTGGGCGGAATGCACCCGGTCTCGCGCACCATCCACGTCGTGATCTCGGCCCGGTGGCGCTCCAGGAGCTCCCCGGCCCGGCTCACGATCGCCACCCGCTCGGCCATCGGCAAGGCGGCCCAGTCGCGCTGGGCGCGGGCCGCCGACTTCGTGGCCCTGGCGACCGTGGCCGCATCCGCGACGCCGGCGACGCCGAGCGACTCGCCGGTCGCCGGCTCGACCGTCTCCACGGTCTCCGGGGCATCGACCCAGCCGTCGCTGTAGATCTTCCCCGTCCAGTTCTCCTTGTTGAGGAGCTCCCCAACGATCTGCTCGGTCGCGCTCATGAGACGCTCTCCTCCACGTAGGTGTGCTCGATTACCCGGCCGCTGACCAGATCCGCGGCCTTCTCGCCGATCATGATCGTCGCAGCGTTCGTGTTGCCGCGGGTGATCGTCGGCATCACCGACGCGTCGGCCACGCGCAGGCCCTCGACGCCGTAGACACGAAGCTCCGGGTCGACGACCGCGCCGATCGCGCACGTCGAGGTCGGGTGGTAGACACTCTGGCCCGCGCGCCGCGCCCACGCGAGAATCGCCTCGTCGGAGTCGCCGTCCGGAACGCTGAACGCCGACCGCGCCGCCGCCTGCAGCGGCGCCTGCTCCGCGACGCGGAGAGCGACGCGGACGCCTTCGACGAGCGAGCGCCGGTCATCCTCCGTCTCGAGGAAGTTGCAGCGAACGCAGGGCTTCGAGTCGGGCAGCGGTGTCCGCAGCGTGACCCGCCCGCGGCTGGACGGCTTGACCACGACCGGGCCGAAGCAGTAGCCGTGGTCGTGAGGAGCCGTGAGCCCCTCGTCGTAGAACATCGACGGTGCGTAGTGGAACTGGATGTCCGGCGCGGCGAGGTCGCTCCGCGTCCGCAGGAACGCGCCGGCCTCGGGGATGTTCGAGGTCAGCGGCCCGGCTCCCTCCCGCTCGAACCGCTCGAAGTTCTCCGGAGTGAACGAGCCGAAGAGCGACGGCTCGTCGGTCTCGTAGTTGAGCTGGACCATCAGGTGGTCCTGCAGGTTGTGCCCGACGGGCAGGTCCTCGCGCACCTCGATCCCGAAGAGCTTCAGGTCGTCCGCCGGCCCGATGCCCGAGAGCATGAGCAGCACGGGCGACTGATACGCGCCGGCGGAGAGGATCACCTCGCGGGCCGCGTGGATCTCCTCGTCCCGGCCGCCGCGGGCGATCTCGACACCCGTCGCCCGCGCGCCGTCGAACAGGATTCGCAGCGCGAAGGCATCCGTGAGGACGTCGAGGTTCTCGCGGTCGAGCGCCGGGTGCAGGAAGGCCGCGGCGGTCGAGCAGCGACGTCCGTTGCGCTGGGTGAGCTGGAAGCGCCCGACGCCCTCCTGCTGCGCTCCGTTGAAGTCGCCGGTCTGGTCGAGGCCGGCGAGGACGCTCGCCTCGATCATCGTCTCGATCAACGGGCTCAGCGAGCGGCTGTCGGAGACGGCCATCGGGCCGCCCGCGCCGTGGAACTCGCTCGCGCCGCGCTCGTTGTCCTCCGAGCGCTTGAAGTACGGCAGCACGTCGTCGTAGGCCCACCCGTCCGCTCCGCCGGCCGCCCAGCCGTCGAAGTCGGCTCGGTTGCCGCGGATGTAGATCATGGCGTTGATCGAGCCGGACCCGCCGATCACCTTGCCGCGCGGCAGGAAGAGACGGCGGTTGCCGAGCCCGGGCTCCTGCTCGCCGAAGAGATCCCAGTCGACGCTCGACTTGAGGAGCATCGGGAACGCCATCGGCATCGCGATCTCGGGCCGGCTGTCCGGCCCGCCCGCTTCGAGCAGTGCCACCTTCACGTCCGGGTCCTCGCTCAGCCTCGCTGCGAGCACACAACCCGCCGATCCCGCGCCGACGATCACGTAGTCGTACACAGCGCCTCCTTCATTGTCAGGCCACCTGAGATTACGTCATCCGAAACGGAGGAATCAACCAGGAGAGATCACGACCTTCATCACCTCGCTCGGATGGTCCATCGCGAACTCGAGCGCGCGCGGAGCCTCGGCGAGCGGGAACTCGTGGCTGACGAGCGCCGCCAGCCGGTCGGCGTTGCGCTCGACGAGATCGACCGCCTCGGCGAACTCCCCCGTCCCGCAGCAGGCGACACCGACGACGTCGAGCTCCTTCTCCGTGAAGCTCCCGAGCCGCAGCGTCACCGAGTCGCCCGACATGCCGACCTGCACGACCCGGCCGGCGGACGTGACGAGGTCGACCGCCGCCTCGACGGCGGCCGGCACCCCGGTCGCGTCGATCACGACCTCCGGCCCTTCGCCCCCGCTCCACGCGCGCGCGTGCGCGACGACGTCCTTCGCGTTCGTCCAGGGAGTCGTCTCGGCGCCCAGCGAGCGTCCGATCGCCAGGCGGTCCTCGAGCGGATCGACGAGCAGCACCGACGCTCCGCGATCCTGCGCCGCCACGAGCAGCGACTGGCCGATCGGCCCGGCGCCGAGCACCACGACACGTTCGCCGTCGGCGATCCTGCCACGGTGCACCGCGCGCATCGCAATCGACACGGGCTCGACGAGCGCGGCGACCGGCGGGCTCGCGCCGCTGATCGGAAACGTCTGGTCGTCGCCGATCCGGAGGAGCTCCTGCAGCCCACCGTCCTCGTGGATCCCGATCAGGCTGAAGTTGACGCAGACGTTCGGCCGGCCGATCCGGCACGGGTAGCAGTGCCCGCAGGCGGTGAGCGGAAAGAGCGCGACCATCTGTCCGGTCTCGAGCCCGTCGCGGCAGCCCGGCCCGACCGCCTCGACGGTGGCCGCGACCTCGTGGCCCTGGATGCGCGGGAAGCCGGAGCCGCCGGCATGCTCGGAGAGCCGGCCCTCGAAGAAGTGGAAGTCCGAGCCGCAGATGCCCACCGCGGTCGGGCGGACGATCAGCTCGCCGGGGCCCGGCTCGCCCGGCTCACGCACGTCGCGGACGCGCATCGCGCCGACGGCCTCGGTGACCGCCGCGATCACAGCAGCGTCCTCAGCGCCGCGGCGGCGATGTCGCCGACGTCGGGCAGGTAGGCATCCTCGAGCGGCGGGCTCAGGGGGACGGGGGCGAAGGGCGCCCCGACGCGCTCGATCGGCGCATCGAGGTAGTCGAAGGCGGCGGCCTGCACCTGGGCCGCGATCTCGGCGCCGAAGCCGCCGTGCTCGACGGCCTCGTGTGCGACGACGAGCCGGCCGGTCCGGCGCACCGAGTCGACGATCGCCGCGAGATCGAGCGGCACGAGCGTACGCGGGTCGATCACCTCGGCTTCGATGCCGTGCTCCCCGGCGAGCCGGTCGGCAGCGGCGAGAGCGTCGTGCACGAGCCGCGAGAGCGCGACGACGGTCACGTCGCCGCCGGCGCGGAGCGTCACCGCCTCGCCGAGCGGCACGGGCGGGGCCGGGGCCGGAACCTCGCCTTTCCGAAAATAGAGCGTCTTCGACTCGATGAAGACGACCGGGTTCGGGTCGGCGATCGCGCTCGCGAGCAGCCCGGCGGCGTCGACGGGCCGGCTCGGCATGACGACCTTCAGCCCCGGCACGTGCGTGAGCCAGCTCTCGAGGCTCTGCGAATGCTGTGCCGCGCCCCGCTGGCCGGCGCCCCCCTGGGTGCGCAGCACGAGCGGCACCGTCAGCTGGCCGCCGGACATGAAGTGCGCCTTGGCGGCGCCGTTGACGAGCTGGTCGAGCGCGAGCGTGATGAAGTCGATGAACATGATCTCGAGCACCGGCCGCAGGCCCGACTGCGCCGCGCCGATCGCGACGCCGGTGATCGCCGCCTCGCTGATCGGCGTGTTGATCACGCGGGCCGAGCCGAACTCGTCCGCGAGGCCGGCGGTCGCCGTGTACGGCCCGCCCTCGGCGACGTCCTCGCCGAGCACGAAGACGCGCTCGTCCGCGCGCATGGCGTCGGCGAGCGTCGCCGTGATCGCCCTGATGTAGGTGAGCTCAGCCACGCGCGTAGACGAGCTCCTCGATCAGCGCCACGCTCGGGAAGGGGCTCTCGCGCGCGAAGCGCTCGGCCTCGTCGACCGCTGCGGAGGCGTCCGCTTCGATCGCCTGCACCGCGCTGTCCGCGAACCAGCCCTGCTCGGCGCCGTGGCGCCGGAGCCGCTCGAGCGGGTCCTTCTCCTGCCACTCCGCCGCGGCCAGCGCCTCCCGGTAGGCGCCGGGATCGCCCTCGTAGTGGCCGCGCAGGCGGTGGGTCAGGCACTCGAGCAGAAACGGGCCGTCACCTGCGCGCGCCGCGGCCAGGTAGCCCCGAAACGCCTCCCACACCGCGACCGCGTCGTTGCCGTCGACGGTGGCGCGCTCGAGCCCATACGGCGCGACGACGTCGCTGACCCGCTCGACGTTCGTGTGCGCGGAGCGCGGCGTGAACTCCGCGAAGCCGTTGTTCTCGCAGACGAGGACGAGCGGCAGCCCCCAGAGCGTCGCGAGGTTCACCGTCTCGTTGAAATGTCCCGCCTGAACCGCGCCGTCGCCGAAGAACACGACGGCGACGGCGTCGTCGCCGCGCAGGCGCGCGGCAAGCGCGCTGCCGAGCGCGACCGGGATGTTGCCGCCGACGACGCCCGTGGCGCCCATGAACCCGTGACCGACGTCGACGAGATGCATCGAGCCGCCGAGGCCTCGGCAGAGCCCGCCGTCACGGCCCATCAGCTCGGCGAGCACCGGGCCGAGCGGTGCGCCCTTCGCGATCGCATGCCCGTGCGCCCGGTGCCCGGAGTACACGGCGTCGTCGTCGCGCAACTGCGTGCAGACTCCCGCCGCGACCGCCTCCTGGCCCACGCTGAGATGAACGAGGCCGTGCACCTCGTCGGCGCGCTTGAGCCGGCCGACACGCTCCTCGAACAACCTGATCCGCCACATCGTCGCGAGCAGGTGCAGCGCCTGCTCGCCACCGATCGGCGGCGCCGCCACTAGACCTTGGCGGGCGACGCGCCGACCACCTGCTGCACCGCCGCGACGATCTTGTCCTCGTCCGGCAGCACCCAGGCCTCGAGCGGCTCGCTGTAGGGGATCGTCGCGTCGAGCGCCGTCACCTGCACGATCGGCGCCTTGAGCGACGAGAACCCGTGCTCGGCCACCTCGCCCGCGATCACCGTCGCAGCGGACGCATGGCGGGTCGACTGGTCGACGAGCACGAGCCGGCCGGTCTTCTCGACCGACTCGAGAATCGTCTTCGTGTCGAGCGGCGCGAGCGTGCGCGGGTCGATCACCTCGGCCTGGACCCCGTCGGACGCGAGCCGCTCGGCGGCCCCGAGGGCGCGGTCGACGGTCCAGCCCGTCGCGACGATGGTCACGTCGCCGCCCTCGCGTCGAACCGCCGCCTCGCCGAACGGCACCAGGTACTCGCCGTCGGGCACTTCGCCGTGCTCGAGCGTGAGCAGGTAGTGGTGCAGGTAGACGACGGGGTTGTCGTCGCGGATCGCGGTCGCCATCAGGCCCTTCGCGTCGGCGGCCGTCGACGGCACGACGACCTTCAGGCCGGGCACGCCCATGAAGAGGCCGCCGATCGTGCCGGTGTGCTGGCCGGCCCACCCGGCCGTGAAGCCGAAGCCGGCCTTGAGCACGAGCGGCACCTTGACCCGGCCGCCGCTCATCGCGCGGAAGCGCGGCGCCTCGTTGATCACCTGGTCCATCGCCACGAGCATGAACTCGGCCATGTACAGCTCGACGACGGGGCGGAAGCCCGCGATCGCCGCGCCGATCGCCATGCCGATCTCGGCCGTCTCGGAGATCGGCGTGACGCGCACGCGGTCCTTGCCGAATGCGTCGACGTACGGCTCGTTCTCGGTCGTGGCCATGTTCTGGCCGAAGTAGAGGACGGTGTCGTCGCGTTCCATCTCGAGCCTGATCGCCTCGTCGATCGCGGCGATGAACGGCAGTTCGTGTGCCATGTTTCTCCCGCCTCCTACGCGTAGACGTACTCGAGGGCGGACTCGACCGCCGGGAACGGACTGCCGAGCCCGAAGTCGACCGCCGCCTGCATCTCGTCGCGCACGCGCGCGGCGATCGCGTCGGCGTCCTCGGCGGAGAGCGTGCCGTCGCCGACGAGCCGGCCGCGGAAGGCGGGCACGGGGTCGCCCTTCAGCGCCGCCTCGTACTCCTCGGGAGCCCCGAACTTCTCGATCGCCTCGTGCTCCGGGAAGTGCAGCGGCACGCCGGGCGGGGCGATGATGTTGCCGTGCGCCGACAGGCGGTACATCTGTGACTCGACGAGCGTCGGCCCCTCACCCGACCGCGCCCGCGCGACCGCCGCGCCCACGGTCTCGTAGACCGCGACCGGATCGCGGCCGTCGATCGTCACCCCCGGCATGCTGAACGCCTTCGCCTTCACCGAGAGATCCTCGCCGTTCGCGCGGTTCGCATCCTCCTGCTCGGTGCGAGTGTGGACGTTGTAGCCGTTGTTCTCCATCACGTAGACGATCGGGAGCTTCCAGAGCGAGGCGATGTTCAGCGACTCGGAGAACGCGCCCTGCTTCGAGGCGCCGTCGCCGAAGAAGCAGAGGACGACCTGGCCCTGCTTGCGGATCTGCGCCGCCCAGGCGGCGCCGGTCGCGTGCGGGATCCCCGCCGCGACGATCCCCGACGTGCCCAGGAAGCCGGTCGAGGGGTCGGCCAGGTGCATCGAGCCGCCGATGCCCTTGCAGAGACCGTCCGCGCGGCCGTAGATCTCGGCCATCATCGCCTTCGGGTCGGTGCCCCGCGCGAGCGGATAGCCGTGGCAGCGGTAGGTGGCGAAGAACTGGTCCTGCGGCCCGAGGGTCGCGATCGAGCCGACGATCGACGCCTCGGCGCCGTCGGCGAGATGCGTGTGGCCGCGGATCACGCCCGGGTGCTCGATGAACGTGCGCTTGACGCGCTCCTCGAACTCGCGAATGCGGAGCATCTGCTCGTAGATCCAGACGAGACGGTCGCGGCCGAGCTCCTCGACTCCCTGCGGTGCGCTCACGCTGGGCTCCTCTCTGCTCCGAATTGAGCGGCGGTCGTTTCGTAGGCACGACGGAAGATCACGTCGATCGGATTGTTGCGCAGCTCGTCCGAGAGCACCTCGACACCCCACGGGCCGGCGTAGCCGTGGCCGCTGCACGCCTCGATGTAGCCGGCCAGGTCGAACTCGCCCTCTCCGGGCAGCGCGCGATGGTTGACGGTCTCGTCGATCAGGTCGTCCATGTCCTCACGCCGTCCGTCGCTCAGCTCGACCCACGAGAGATACTCGAGCGGGATCCGGCGCAGCTCGTCGGGCGCAGATGCCGAGCTTCGTCATGTGCCAGGTGTCGATCGCGACGCCCCCGTTGGGAGCGCCGGCGCCGGCGACGACGGTGAGCACGCTGTCGAGGCTGCGCACGTTGACGTCGAACGGCATGAACTCGTAGACGACCTTCGCGTCGGTGTGCTCGGCGGCGTGGGCACAGAGCTCGCCGAAGCTCTCGGTCAGCTGCGAGAGCTCGGCCGGCGTGCCGGGAATGTTCCCGACCTTGATGTGATGCGCGCCGAACGCGTTGGCCGCGTCGAAGAGCAGCGCACGGATCTCGTCCGAGGCGCGCCGCCGGTCGTCGCCCGGGTCGAGGAACCAGTCCATCAGGAACTCGAGCTCGAGGTGCGTGAGCCCGTTGTCGTCGAACACGCGCTTCAGCTCGCGCAGGTTCTCGGTCTCGAGGCGGTGCTGCAGGTCGGCGTGCCAGAGCCCGAGCCCGCTGAAGCCGACCGTTCGCGCCTCCGCACAGCGGTCGGCCCAGCTGAAGAGGCTCCATTCACGACCGACATGCACCTCGACCGGACCGGAAACCGTCCAGTACAGGCCGAGGAGCTCCACGTCCCCGCCCCCGCTCACGGCCTCAGTGCGGCCGATACGAGGTGCGGGCGACCTCGGCGTAGGGGACCGGCGACACGGTGGCGCGGATCTCGGTCTGGACGTGGCGCTCGACGACCGGCTTCTTCGAGCCGCCGCCCTCCTCGCCCCAGACCAGCGTGATCTCCTCGCCCTCCTCGACGTCTGTGTCGACGATCGCGAGCGAGAGCATCGAGCTCTCGTTCGAGCTGTAACCGGAGAAGGTCGACACACCGACCTGCTTGCCGTCCTTCAGCAGCTTGTCGTTCGGCCAGGTCGAGTAGTTGGAGAGCGGCACGTCGATGTACTTCGCGCGGTCGCCCTTCTTGAAGAGCGTCCCCATCGCGCGCGCGACGTCGTCGCCGTTCCACGCGAGCGTCACTTTGCGCCGCGTCGGCTCGGGCATCTTCTCCAACGCCTCGCGGCCGGTGAAGTCGTGGTCGTACTTGATGAACCCTCCATACCCAAGCTCCCACGGCGTCAGGTAGTAGTCGGAGATGTCGTCGCTGTAGTAGCTGCCTCCGAGCGAGCCCGTTCCCTCGTAGCCCTGCGCCGGCAGCCACTCGCGATACGCCTTCATCGCGTCGCCGGTGAAGACGGCAGGCAGCGGGCACGGGATCCAGCCCGACTCGAGCGTGTTGGTCGCGTAAACGCGCGCGCCGACCTGCTCGAGGCCGAACTCCTCCCCGGCCTCGATCAGCGCGGCGCGCACATCGTCGCCCTCGGCGATCGGGCCGAACAGCTCGAGCCCCGGGACCCCGGACATGCCGTGATGAAGCGCGCGCACCTCGTGGCCACCGATCGTGATCCGGCCCATGTTGAAGAACTTGATCTCGGGCAGCGGGCCGCCGTTCGCCTTCTCCAGCACCTGCATCGCGGTCGGGCCCTGCACCTGGAAGCGGTAGAGCTTGCGGCCTTCCTTGTTGACGGCTGTGCGTTCGTCGCGATGGAGCGTCACGTCGTAATCACCAGTCTCGGCGTGGTACTGAACCCAGTTGTGCGCGGACGGGCGGCCGACGAGACTGATCACATTCTCCTCCAGGTGGAAGAGGATCGCGTCGCCGATCACGTAACCGTCGTAGTTGACGGCCGTGAACTGCTTCGCCTTGTCGACGCCGAAGTTCTTGAAGGTGTTGATGCCGGTCGCCTCGAGGAGACGGATCACGTCCGGGCCTTTGATGGTCAGGTCGGTCATGTGATGCGACTGGTCGAACAACGCGGACGTGTTGCGCCACGCATGCTGCTCGTCCCGCCAGTTCGAGAACTCACTCGGCACCGCCGGATAGACGTACGGGCCGATCTGTGAGTTGCGCACGAGCTCGACCGGGTTCCCGACGCTCTGGAGCAGGCCTTCCAAGCTCTGGGCACTCATGATCTCCGACCAACTCCTCTGTTCGACCACGCGGATGTCTGCCGACGGCAACTGCCTCGAGACTCGCAGAGGCGTTGCCCACTTGTCAAGACAGCGTTCTAATTTGTCGAACCGAAGCGTTAGGATGCGACGCATGCCGTCGCCGGGCCCCCGCGTCCTCTGGACGCCGCCGCCGGACGTCCGAGAGACGACCGAGATCGGGCGCTACCTCGCGTGGCTCGAACGCGAGCGCGGGCTCAACTTCACCGACTACGACGAGCTGCAGCGCTGGTCCGTCTCGGAGCTGCCGGCGTTCTGGTCCTCGATCTGGGACTTCTTCGAGGTCAGGGCCCACGCGCCGTACGACGCCGTGCTCACCTCGGACGCCATGCCCGGCGCCGGGTGGTTCCCGGGCGCGCGCCTGAACTTCGCCGAGCACCTGCTGGGGACCGAGGACGACCTCGACCAGGTCGCGGTCGTCTCGCGCTCGCAGACGCGCGGTCCCGTCGACCTGACGTTCGCGGAGCTCCGCGACCAGGTCGCACGCGCCCGCGCGGGCCTCGCGAGGCTCGGCGTCGGCCCGGGCGACCGCGTCGTCGCCTACATGCCGAACATCCCCGAGACGCTCGTCGCGTTCGCGGCGACGGTGAGCCTCGGTGCGGTCTGGGCGAGCTGCGCGCCCGAGCTCGGCGCCCGCAGCGTCATCGACCGCCTCGTCCAGCTCGAGCCGACGGTTCTGCTGGCTGTCGGCGGCTACGGCTACCGCGACCGGTCGATCGACCGCCGGCACGAGGTGGCGACGATCCGCACGGCTCTCCCGACGCTTCGGCACGTGGTGCACGTGCCGTACGGCGAGCACACCGTGCCGGACTCGCTCGGCTGGGAGGAGCTGCTCGCCGAGCCCGGCCCGCTCGCGTTCGAGCCGGTCGCGTTCGACCACCCGCTGTTCGTGCTCTTCTCGTCGGGGACGACCGGCCGCCCGAAGGCGATCGTCCACGGCCACGGCGGGATCCTGCTCGAGCTGCTCAAGGCGCACGCGTTCAGCTGGGACCTGAAGCCGGGCGGCCGGCTGCTCTGGTACTCGACCACGTCGTGGATGATGTGGAACGCGCTCGTCGCCGCGCTGCTCGTGCGCTCGTCGATCGTCATGCTCGACGGCGATCCGTCCTGGCCGGATCCCGGGTGGCAGTGGCGCGTCGCCGAGGAGACCAGGCCGAGCTTCATGGGCGCGAGCCCCGCGTTCCTGATGGGCTGCCGCAAGGCGGGCCTGCATCCCGGCCGCGACTGCGACCTCGGCTCGATCCGCGTCTTCGGCACGGCGGGCTCGCCGCTCCCGGCCGAGGGCTACCGCTATGTCTACGAGGAGCTCGGGCCCGACGTGCTGCTCGTCAACGGCAGCGGGGGCACCGACGTGTGCAGCGGGATCGTCGGCGGCTCGCCGCTCCTGCCCGTCTACGAGGGGGAGATCTCGGGCCGGCTGCTCGGCGTTGCCACGGACGCGTTCGACCCCCGGGGCAGGCCGCTCGTCGGCGAGCTGGGCGAGCTCGTGATCACGCGGCCGATGCCGTCGATGCCGGTCGAGCTCTGGGGAGACGCCGACGGGACGCTCTACCGCAGCTCGTACTTCGAGCTCTATCCCGGCATCTGGCGGCAGGGCGACTGGATCAGCTTCTCGGAACGTGGCAGCTGCGTCGTCACGGGGCGCTCCGACGCGACGCTCAACCGCGGCGGTGTCCGCCTCGGCACCGGCGAGTTCTACGGTGTCGTCGAAGAGCTGCCGGAGATCGTCGACAGCCTCGTCGTCCACCTCGAGGACGCCGAGGGCGGTCCGGGCGAGCTCGTCCTCTTCGTCGTGCTCGCAGACGGCACCGAGCTCGACGACGCACTGCGCGCGCGGATCGCGCAGGGCCTGCGTTCGCAGCTGTCACCGCGGCACGTTCCTGACATGATCCGCGCGGTGCCTGCAATCCCCCGCACGCTGACAGGCAAGAAGCTCGAGGCGCCGGTCAAGCGGATCCTCCGCGGCGAGCCTGTCGACGCGGTCGCGAGCAAGGACTCGCTCGTCGATCCGAGCGCGCTGGACACGTTCGCCGCCATCGCAACGGCAACGGAGGAAACGTGAGCGACCAGCGTCCCGTCGTCGTCTACGGCGCCAGCGGCTTCTCGGCGCGGCTGATCATCGAGTTCCTGCGCGAGTACAACGTCCCGTTCGTCGCCGCCGGCCGCAACCGGGAGAAGATCGAGGAGGTCCTCGCACAGGTTCCGGGCATCGGCACGGCCGACTACGAGATCGTCCAGGTCGAGCACGAGGTGGGTGCACTGGCCGCGCTGCTCGACGGTGCGACCGTCGTGTGCAACACGGTCGGCCCGTGCATCTACCACGGCTCGACCGTCGCCGAGGCTGCGCTCCAGGCGGGCTGCCACTACATCGACACGGGCGGCGAGACGCCCTGGGTGAAGCTCGCCTGCGAGGAGTGGGGTGAGAAGTTCGCGGCGGCCGGCCTGCTGCTCGCGCCGGCGACCGCATACATGTCGGCGGTCGCGGAGGCGTGCGCGCGGATCGCGATCGAGCGCGCACCCGGGATCGACTCGCTCGAGATCCTCTCGATGTTCATGGGCTTCCCGACGTACGGATCGACGCAGACGATCTTCGGCCAGCTGCAGTGGGAGTCGATCTACCTCGAGCAGAACGAGTACAAGGAATGGCCGCCGGTGACGACGCTCGAGGTCTCGATCCCGAGCGCGATCACGACGCAGCTCGCGCTGCCGTGGGGCGGCTTCCCGCACCCCGTCTGGTTCAAGGACCATCCGCAGATCGCGAACGTGCGCGCGTTCGGGGGCCTGCTCGACCGCTCGCTGATGGAGGGGATCGTCGCCGGCCAGCGCGACTACCAGGAGAAGATCAAGCCGCTGCCGGCAGAGGAACAGCGGCTGGTGCTCGCGGGGATCGCGGACTCGATGCAGCCGGGCCTGCCGCCGCGCGAGAACCGTCGGCTCCAGCGAACCGTCGACGTGGTCGTCGGCCGCGGCAACCTCGACTCCATTCGCGTCTACGCGCTCGGGCAGGGCGCCTACCTCCAGACGGGCCTGATCCAGGCGTTCGCGGCGCACCATCTGGTGCACCAGCCCCCGCGGAAGGTCGGCTTCGCCTCGCCGGGCGAGGCCTTCGGGCACCGCGAGATCCTCGCGGCGCTCGAGGCCTACGGCTTCGTCAAGGTCGAGGTCGGCTAGCGGAATGGGCGGCGAGTGTCCCGCGATGAACCCTGAGCGCCGAGGCGAAAGGGTGTCTGACACCCTGGTGTCAGACACCACTTGGGTCGCCTGGGCCAGTGCTTCCGACTGACGCCTGTTTGCAAGGTCCAGCCGCGTGCGGTCAGCGTCGTTCGGGGACTGCGAGAATGCGCGTGTGGTCGACGATGACATTCACTACGCGCACAACGGCGGTGTCGCGATCGGGTATCGGGTGGTCGGCAGCGGGAGCATCGACCTCGTGTATGTGGCCGCCTACTCGTCGAACCTCGTCTATGACTGGGAATCGCCGGTCTGGCGGGGGTTCTGTGAGCGTTTCGCGCAATCGTTTCGGCTGATCCTGTTCGACAAGCGAGGGACAGGCGTGTCCGATCACGGGTCGCGATTCGCGGAGTTGGAGACGCGGATGGAGGATCTACGCGCCGTTCTCGATGCAGTCGGTTCGAGTCAAACGGTGATCTTCGCGGCGAACGAGGGTTGCGGGATGGCCTCCCTGTATGCCGCCACCTATCCGGAGCGGACACGGGCGCTCGTGCTCTTTCATCCCCTTGCGCACGGCCCCGGTCTCGAGAGCCGCGACACGCAGCAAGAGCTGAGTAATCTGCGGGAAAACTGGGGAGAGCGGAAGTGGTGCGACGAGCTTCTGCGGGAAAGCGCGCCGGCAGCGTTCGCCGATGAGTCACGTCGGCAGCGCTTTGCCAACTCGTTGCGCGTCGGCGCGAGTCCTGAAGTGGCCTACTCGCTCAATCGCGCGCACTTTGAGACTGATCTCAGGCACGTGCTTCCCGCAATCCGTGTCCCAACGTTGATCCTCTACCGTCGCGCACCGTTCGATGCCGAGGCGGACGCCCTGGAGACGGCACGCCTGATCCCTGGCGCGTACCCGATGCGGGTATCGGGCAACGACTACTTCGGAGTCGATCTGTCGCCCGAGATCCCGGACGAGATCGAAGCGTTTGCGGCGGGCGCCGAACGGCCCGATCTTCCGACCAGCGTCCTGACGACCGTCATGTTCACGGACCTCGTGCGGTCGACGGAGCGTGCGACCGCCGTCGGTGACCACGCGTGGCGTACGCTCCTTGCGGAGCACCACGCGCTCGTCCGGCGCGAGCTTCGCCGCTTCCGCGGCGAGGAGCGCGACACCGCTGGAGACGGCTTCTTCGCCACCTTCGACGGCCCGGCCAGTGCGATCCGATCGGCAGGCGCGATCGTCACCGGTCTCCGCGGCCTGGGACTCGACGCGCGCATCGGAATCCACGTCGGCGAGTGCGAGATTCACGACGGAAAACCAACGGGTATCGCTGTCAACATCGGCGCGCGCGTCGCCGCACTCGCAGGCCCAGGCGAGGTCTTCGTAACCCAGACGGTTCGTGACCTCGTCGCCGGCTCCGGGTTCGCGTTCGAGGACCGCGAGACTCACACACTCAAAGGGATCACCGAAAACTGGCATCTGTTCTCCGTCGTTCACGAAACCGTCTAGTCGCTGACCGGCCGCGGCGTCGGCGGTCGCGAACCCTCCTAAACGTCACGCAGCTGCGCGAGCCACGCTGCCGCCGCGGCGGCGATGCGCGGCTCGACTCCGAGCTGCTCGACGTAGGCGGCGGCGGCGTTCATCTCCTCGACCCGCCGCGCGGCGTGGGCGCGGCTGCCCGCGAGGAGCCGGTCGAGGAGCGGCTCGCCGAGCACGGCCGCGATGTCGGCCCGCACGCGCGGCTCGACGCCGGCGGCCTCGGCCGCCGCGAGGCTCTCGAGTGCGGCGGCGGCGATGCCCTTCATGAACACGCTGCGCAGGAGCTTCAGTCCCGCGGCGTCGCCCGGCCGCGGGCCGACGAGCTCGACGGGCATCCCGAGCGGGCGGAAGAGCGCGGCGAAGCGCTCTGCGCCGGGGCCCGAGGCGAGGGCCGGCGTCGCGAGCCCGGACACGGGGACGACGCCGACGAGGGCCACGTCGGCGAACTCCGCCGGCACCGCCTCGGCGATCTGCCGCTTCAGCTCCGGGGACGACGTGTTGAGATCGGCATAGAGCGAGCCCTCGGCCAGGGCGCGCGCGACGCGGCTCGCCGTCTCGAGCGCGACCGCTGCGGCGTTGATGCTGAGCACGACCTCTGCTCCCGCGACCGCCGCCTCCGCGCTGCCGGCGCAGTCGATCCCCTCGGGCTGCCGGATCGGATCGAAGCCGCGGACCGTGCAGCCTGCGGCGAGGAGATCGGCGGCGATCCGGCCGCCGGCCTCACCGAGGCCGAGGACGGCGACGTGCATCAGCCCTCCACGATCCGGCGCAACCCGTTCAGGTCGTAGGAGACCTCACCCGCCGCGTAGCGCTCGCGCAACGCCCGCTCGCGCTCGGCGCGCTCATGGGCGAGCGGGAGCACCTCCTCCGCGCGCGCCCGCGGGAGCACGAGTGCGCCGTCGCAGTCCAGAACGACGACGTCTCCCGGCCGGAACTCGGCGCCCCCGATCACGACCGTCGCGTCGAGCTCGCCCACTTCGCCCTTGGTCGCACCGAGCGCGCGGACGAGGCGCGCCCAGATCGGGAGGCCGAGGTCTCGCAGCTCGTCGAGGTCGCGCACGGCGCCGTCGACGAGGATCCCGGCGACCCCGCGCGCCTGCGCCTGCGTCGCAAGCAGCTCGCCGACCAGCGCGACCCGGGTGGGCTCGCGGCTCGTCAGCACCAGCACGTCGCCGGGGGTCGAGTGGGCGACGACCGCGTGCACCATCGTGTTGTCCCCCGGCACGCAGCGTGCGATCCGCGCAGGCCCGGCGACCCGGGAGCCGGGCACGACCTGTGTCAGCTCGACGTCGACGACACCGGTCCGGCCGGCCGCCTCGTGGACGGTGGCCACACCGAGCCGGGCGAAGGCCGCGAAATCGGTCATTCCCGCTCCCGGCGCCGGCCAAGCCGGCACCTCCGCTCTTGAGAGCCTCCGTCGAGCCTACGGCTCATAGCGCGTCGACGACGACGGGCAGCTCGCGCTGGAAGGCCTCCGCGAAGCGAATGCCGTCGCGACCGGAGATTCGCCGCGCATGGTTTGCCCGGTGCTCCGCCCGCTCGGAGTAGTACTGGCGCAGATACGACTGCGCGCCCATCGCCTCCATCGCCGTGACCTTCTGCTCCCAGACCGGCGTGATGTCGAGAAATGTCGTCGGCACGAACCCGCACAGCTCGGGCTGGTGCGGCTCGAAGAGGAGCAGCTCGGGCGGCGCGATCGTCTCGAACGCGCTCGCGACCCCGGCGCCGCTGGCGAGCTGCCGGGCCCGCACGGTGCCCTCGTACGCGACCGCGTGGTCGGGGTTGAACGGGTCGCGGGCGGCGTGCGTGAGGATCACGTGCGGAGCGAGCTCGCGAATCAGGCCGGTCAGCCGGTCGACGGCAGCCGCGTGCAGGACGAGCGGGTAGTCACCGAGATCGAGGGCGTGCAGCTCGGCGCCGAGCGCCGTCGCCGCGGCCAGCGCCTCGCCGTGCCGGATCTCCTTCACGCGCTGCTCGGTCTGGCCCGGCCACTTCCACAGCTCCCCCGACTCGCCGCGCTCGCCGTACGAGAGCGCGACCACGTGCGCCGCACCGCCCGCTGCCACGAAGGTCGCGATCGCTCCCGCAGCGCGCCAGACGAAGTCGGCCGAGTGCGCACTGACGACGAGGAGCGTCCTAGGCACCCGCGAGCGCCCTCGTGTTGTCGACGGCCATCGTGCGCACATCGTCCTCGCTGAAGCCCGCCGCGAGCAGGCGGTCGGCCAGCAGAGCGAGCCCGTCCTCGACCGGTGGGTTCGCCGGCTGGCCGAGGTCGGTCGAGAGCACGTTGTGCTCCGGGCCGGTCGCGCGGATCGCCTCGAAGGTCATCTCCCACGACACCTTGCCAGTATGGATCGGCGCGAAGCAACGCTCGAGCAGCGCGCCGCGCGCGGCGAGCTCCCGCTGCTCGTCGACCGGAACTCCCTGCGTCGGGTAGTCGGGATGTGTGATCACGATGTGCCGAACGCCCGCGACGCGGGCGTCGGCGACGACCCGGTGGATCTCCGCGCGACCGATGTGCCCTGTCGCGAGCACGATCCGGCGGCGGGCGACCACGCGCAGCACCGCTGCGAGCCCGTCCCCGAGCGACACGGGGCCGCCGGCGACGCCGAGCGACACGAACTCGTCCTGGATCGCGCGCCACACAGGCTGCTTCGCCGGCTTCGAGCCTCCCTCGCGCGTTTCGTTCTCGGCGTCGACCGTCGGCAGCCAGACGACGCGCGCCCCGCCGCGCGCTGCGATCTCGACCGCCTGTGCGTTCAGGCCGCCGACACCGGCGTTGAGCGTGATCGCGCCGAGGGCATTCACGCCCGGCACCGCGGCCCGCACGACGGCCGCCCGTTCTGCGGTCGGCGCGTAGTGCGACTTGAGCACGAAGCCGGCGAGCCCGAGCTCGGCGAAGCGGCGGGCAAGCCTCAGGTCGTCGATCCGCCGGGGCGGCAGATCCGGCTCGACGTGGACGTGGAGGTCGTAGGCGCCGCGGACGAGCTCGCGCGCGCGGGTCGACGGCTCAGTGGCCGAACTCGGCAAGGAGCGCATCCTCCTCGGGCACGGGAGGCGACCCCTTGATGTGGAAGCTCGCCACCGTCTGCATCCCCCAGGCCTGCCCCTTGGCGCGCTCGGCCTGCGACCAGACGACGGGCTCGTGGTCGGGCGCGAAGATCAGGAAGCCTCCGGCGCAGATCTCGACCCGGTTGCCCCCCGGCTCCCAGGTGTAGAGGAAGAACGTCTGCTGGATCGCGTGCTTGTGAGGGCCGGACTCCATCACGATGCCGTGCTCGAGGAAGATGTCCGCACCGCGCAGCACGTCCTCCCGCTGGTCGACGAAGTACGCGATGTGGTGCAACCGCCCGCGCGTACCCGTCCGGTCGCGTGTGTACGTCACGTCGTACGACTTCTGGTTCGAGGCGAGCCAGACGCCGGCCTCGCTGCCGTCGTCGAGCACGATCTGCTCGGTGAGACGCAGCCCGAGGCTCTGCTCGCAGAAGACACGGTTCTCGGCCGGGTCGACGGCGAGGAAGTTGACGTGGTCGAGATGCCGGACGCCGACACCGCGGCCCGGGTAGCGATCCGGCTGGTTCTTCAGCGCCGGACGCAGCTCCGGTGGGGCCTCGTAGCGCTCCGACTCGTGGAAGAGCTCGAAACGGTGCCCATCCGGGTCGAGGAAGGTGTACGCAGGCCCGTGACCGAGGTCGCCGTCGGTCCACGTGCCGTCGACCCCGTTTGCCCGGAGCACTGCGACCCGGCGCTCGAGCGCCTCGGGGCTGTGCGTGCGGTAGGCGATGTGCGCGATCCCGGGCTGCGCCGCGGTGGTCAGCTTCAGCGACGCCCGCTCGTAGTCGCCGAAGGCGCGCAGGTAGACCGAGTCGCCGCGCTCGCCTGCGACCTCCATGCCAAGGAGCTCGCGGAAGTACGCCAGGCTCTCGTCGGGCCTCGGCGTCAGCAGCTCGACGTGCGAGAGATGCGCGAGGTCGCGGGAAGGCTCGGTCAGGAGAGATACCCGTGCGGATCGTCGTGGAGGTGGCCGGCGAGACGGCTCGCGAGGGCCATGATCGTCAACGACGGATTCACCGAGAGCGTCCGCGGGACGAGCGAACCGTCGCCGACGTACAGCCGCTTGACGTCCCAGGACTGGCCGTCCCCGTCGACGACGGAGCGCTCGGGGTCGCTCCCCATGCGGCAGGAGCCCTGCACGTGGGTCGACGCCAGGCCGGTCCAGAGCACCTGCGAGGCGCCGGCGGCCGAGAGCACGTCGCGCGCGAAGTCGAGGGCGCCGGCCATGCGCTCGTGCTCCGCCGCCGTGAACGGTGCGTCGAAGGTCTCGTGCCCGTTCTCGTCGAGTCGCACCACACCGCTGTTGTCGTCGTTCACCATCGCGAGCACGCCGACGTAGCGGCGATAGTTCCGCACAGCCTCGACGAGCGGGGCTCCCCAGAGCGGGCCGTTCTCGTCCTCGAGTGTCGTGGCGAACGCGACGGGGTCCTGGATCGTCGTGGCCTCGATCACGAAGCCACCGTCCTCGTCGTGCTGGTGCGCCATCGCGTGTGCAGTGATCGGATAGACCATGTGCGTGTCCTGCGGCTCGTCGAACAGCCCGTAGACGAGACGCACCGGATGGAAGCCGAGGTGGTGCCCGACGAGGCGGCTCGAGGGGCTGTCGGGCAGGCCGGAGCGGAGCAGCAACTGCGGCGTGTTCAGCGTACCGGCGGCGACGACGACCGCGGCGGCGTCGACCCGCCGCGTCTCACCGGCACTGTCGACGTATTCGACGCCTTGCGCCTCGCCGTCCTCGATCAGCACGCGTTCCACGTGCGCGTCGGCGCGCAGCTCGAGCGCACCTGCTGCCCACGCGTCGTGGATGTAGGTGTTGAGCGTCGACTTCCCGGCGTTCGTCGGGCAGCCCTGCAGGCACGAGCCGCAGCTCATGCAGTTCGCGTCGGTGTACGACCGGACCGCCTCGAGCGGCGCCCCGAGCTCGCGGAACGCGGATTCCACCGTGCGCACGCTCTTGCGCCAGTCGGTGCGCTCGCGGACACCGAGCCGCTGCTCGACCCTGTCGTAGTGCGGGGCGAGGTCCGACGAGTCGAGTGTCAAGCCTGATGCTTCCTGCCACTTCGCCAGGTCCCTGGCGTGGGCGCGGAGCGCCACCTTGGTGTTGATCGTGGTCGTCCCGCCGACGCAGCGGCCACCGAGCAGCGCCACCGCGCCGCCCGCGCCACCGTCGATCAGGGCGAAGCGAATCGGCCACCACAGGTCGTGCTCCGCCTTCACCTCCCAGCGCGTGAAGTCGGCCGCGGTCTTGTGCGGGCCCGTCTCGAGCAGCAGCACCTTCCGGCCGCGCTCGGCGAGCTCGCCGGCGATCACTCCGCCGCCCGCGCCGGAGCCGACGACCACGACGTCGAAGCGCTCGTTCATCGCCGCTCCGGCGTCGGCAAAGCCGACACCTCCACTCCTTGGACGGCTCCGTCAAGCCTACGCCTCATAGATCCCCAGGTACGACCAGTCCTTGGCCAGCCGGGTCGCGAGGGGCGTGTTGAAGTCGATCTCTGCCCAGGCGCCGGTCGCGTCGACGCCGGGCGCGACGAAGTCGCTGTAGAACGCCTCGATCGCGAGCGCACGCACCTGCAGGAACGCCGGCGTGCCGGCCTGCGCGGCGAGCTCGCCGGCGGCGAGCGCCGCAAACGCTTCGAGAGTGGCGGTGCGGGCGGCGTCGTCCATCCGCGGCGAGCCGAGCGTCGACGTAGACCGCCGGCTGCACGCGCGCCGAGCCCGGCACGATCGCGTCGCAGACCGACTCGACCAGCTGCGCAGTCTCGACGTCGAGCACCTGGAGGCCGGCCATCTCGTGATGATAAATCAGGCAGACTGATATAGGCAATCGCCGACTCGAGAGATGATCCCTCTTCGCGAACAACTCGCACGGCCCGGCGCATTCGTCGTCGCTGCCGAGCTCGTCACGAGCCGGGGGCTGATCTCCGCCGACTCGAGCCGCAAGGTCCTGGAGCTCGCACGCGGTCTCGCCGAGGACCCACGGATCGACGTGCTCTCGATCACCGACAATCCGGGCGGTCACGCGATGCTCGCACCGGACACGATCGGGACGGATCTCGTCTCACGCGGCCAGGAGGTGATCATCCACCTCTCGTGCAAGGACTGGAATCGCAACGCCCTCGAGAGCCGCGGCTGGAAGCTCGGGTCGGAGGGCTTCGACAACGTGCTCGCCCTGTCGGGCGACTATCCGGTGACCGGGCACAGGGGGCTCGCGGCGCCGGTGTTCGACATCGACTCGGTCGGGCTCCTCAGCCTCTTCAGTGAGATGAACGACGGCCTGCGGGACGAGCGCAAGCCAGACGCGCGGCTCGACCGCACCGACTTCTTCCTGGGGTGCGTCGTCACGAACCACAAGCGGCGCGAGCGCGAGGTGATGCCGCAGTACTTCAAGCTGCGGAAGAAGGTCGAGGCCGGCGCGAGGTTCGTGATCAACCAGATCGGCTGGGACGCGCGCAAGGACGACGAGCTGCTCCGCTGGATCGCACACGACGGCCTGCCCGTCGCCGCGCTCGCCAACGTGTACCTCCTCTCCGGCACGGCGGCGCGGGCCTTCCACGCGGGGAAGATCCCCGGCGTCGTCGTCACCGACGACCTGCTCGCGCTGGCCGAACGCCACGCCGCGAGCCCCGACAAGGGCCGCGGGTTCTTCGTCGACCTGGCGGCGAGGCACGTCGCGGTGGCGCGCGGTCTGGGGTTCGCCGGCGTCTATCTGGGCGGCCACATGCCTGCGGCGACCTTCGGGGAGATCCTCGACCGCGCCGCCTCGTTCGCGCCGGAGGACTGGCGACAGTTCGCGCGCGAGCTCCAGTACCCGTTCGCCGACGAGTTCTACTTCTTCGAGCGCGACCCCGAGACGAAGCTCTCGTCGAGCGAGGTGAACGCCGCGTATCTCGAGTCGAAGCGCCGCCGGAGGACCGACCTGCGCGTCCCGCTCAAGTACCGCTTCAGCCGGCGGCTGCACGCCGCTGCCTTCGAGCCGGACGCGCCGCTCTTCTCGGCCGGGCGTGCGTTCTACCGTGCCGTCGAGAAGTCCTCCGCACTCTCGAAGGCCGCGCACGCGGCCGAGCAGGCGGCGAAGGTGCCGCTCTTCCACTGCCGCGACTGCGGCGACTGCTCGCTGCCCGACATCGCCTACGTCTGCCCCGAGTCGCTGTGCGCCAAGAACCAGCGCAACGGGCCGTGCGGCGGCACCCGGGAAGGCCTGTGCGAGGTCTACGACACGGAGTGCATCTGGTCGCAGGCCTACGAGCGGCTGAAGGCCTACGGTGAGGAGGAGTCGATGCTGGACGGCCCCGTGGTCGTCAAGGACAATGCCCTCGCACGGACGAGCGCCTGGGCGAACACCTTCCTCGGCCGCGATCATCATGCTCGTATCAGGGAACCTGATACAGAGTAGGCCACCGACGTGGAGCCGCGACTCAGCTACCTGATCGGCCGACTCGAGCGCGTGCTGCGCGGCCGCCTGTCGGCGGCGGTCGAGCCCGCGGGCCTGAGCCTGCCGGCGTACACGGCCTTGTCGGTGCTCCGCGCGCAGGACGGGCTCTCGAACGCGCAGCTCGCCCGCCGCTCGCTCGTCACGCCACAGTCGATGAGCGAGGTGCTCGCGCTCCTCGTCGAGCTCGGCTACGTCCGGCGGCGGGCGGAGCCCGGCCACGGCCGCGTCATCCGCACCGAGCTGACGGCGGCGGGCCGGCGGGCGCTCGTGCGTTGCGACCGGGCAGTCGACGCCGTCGAGCGCGAGCTGCTCGGCGCGCTCGACGACGAAGGGGCCGGGCTTCGCGAGGCGCTGAGCCGGTGGAGCCGCGCGCTCGAGCACGAGCTCGCGCCCGAGCGCACCTGAGCGTGCGGGCTCGGGACCGGGCCTACTCGCCGGCCACGTCGCGCCGGAGGAAGACCAGGTAGCCGACGGCGAGCGGGGCCACGACGTAGAGCGTGCAGACCCAGAGCGCCCGGACGATCGGCGTCCAGTCGGCCGGCGTGCGGAGGAAGCCGTGCCAGGCCTGGAACTGCTCGCCCAGCAGGTACGGGCGGATCGACTCGGTGCCCGGCAGCACGCCGAGCAACTGCATCAGCAGCGCCCACATCAGCGTGCCGACGACGGCGGCTGCGCTGTTCCGGGTCACGGTCGAGAGGAAGAGGCCGAACGCGGCGATGCCCGCCATCGGCCACGCGTAGATCGCGAGACTCGCCGCGAGCAGCCCGAGCCCGTGCCAGGCGCTCACCGTCGTGCCCGAGAGCGACGTCAGGTCGTTGAAGCCCCATTCGATGCTCGCAGCGACGAACGCGACGGCCCCCATGGCGAAGACCACGACCGCCGTGTAGGTGAACGTGGCGAGGATCTTCGCCGCGAAGATCTCACCGCGGTTCCGCGAGCGCGTGAGGATCGTCTTCAACGTCCCGTTGTGGCTCTCCGACGCGACGATGTCGCCCGCGACGAGCGCCGTGATCAGCGGGAACGCCCAGATCGACATGAAGAAGAGGACGACGAACGGCGTCGCGAGGCCGGTCTCCCGGATGTAGCGCCCGAGCGGAATGTCGTTCGGGCCGCCCGTCTTCAGGATCAGCACCGTGACGAAGATCAGCGGCACGAGCATCGCCGCGCCGAGCCCGAGGTACGTCCGCTTCTGCGCGAGCAGCTTCAGCACCTCCCACTTGTAAACCTTGGTCATCGCTCCGGTGCCGGCAAAGCCGGCACCTCGCTCCTCCGCGGCTCCGTCGAGCCTACGCCGCCACTCATGCGACCGCCTCGTGCTCGGTCATGTCGAGGAAGAGCTCCTCGAGCGTCGCCACGCGCGGCACCAGCGCCGCGATGCCGATGCCCGCCTGGCCGAGCGCGATGCTCAGCGACTCGATCGCCGCGGGCTCCGCCTGGAAGCGCAGCTCTCCCTGCTCCAGCACCGGCCCCTCGATCCCGTGTGCGAGGAGCAGTGCACGCGCGCGCTCCGGCTCGCTGGTGCGCAGGATGTAGCCGCCGCCGGCGCTCTCGATCAGCTCGTCCAGACGGCCCTCGTAGATGATCCGCCCCTTGCGGATGATCGCCACACGGTTGCAGAGCTCCTCCACCTCGGCCAGCACGTGGCTCGAAAGCAGGATCGTGATCCCGTGGGAGGCGAGCCGCTTCACGAGCTCGCGCATGTCCCGCATGCCGGCCGGATCGAGCCCGGTCGTCGGCTCGTCCAGGAGCAGCAGCTTCGGGTCACGCAGAAGCGAGGCCGCGATGCCGAGCCGCTGCCGCATCCCGTGTGAGTAGCCGCCGACCCGATCCTTCGCGCGATCGCGAAGCTCGACGACGTCGAGCACCTCGTCGATGCGCGAGGAGGCAACACCGCCGTCGAGGTCGCCGAGCAGCCGAAGGTTGCGCAGGCCCGAGAGGTAGGGATAGAAGCGTGGCCCCTCGACGAACCCGGCGACGCCGTCGAGCGCACGCGCGCCGTCGACGAGCGGATCACGGCCGAAGAGCCGGGCGCTGCCGCCGGTCGGGCGAATCAGCCCGAGCAGCATCCGCAACGACGTCGTCTTGCCCGCGCCGTTCGGCCCGAGGTACCCGAAGACGTCACCGCGGTCGACGGTCAGGTCGACGTGGTCCACGGCGACGAGGTCGCCGTAGCGCTTGACGAGCCCCCGCGCCTCGAGCGGCGACGCCTCGCTCACTTGAGCGAACGCGCCGCCGACTCGGCCGCTGCCGTCGGCACCGATCCGGCGAGGACGTAGGTGACGCCGCCGCGATCCCAGCCGAGCACCGTGCCGAGCTGTGTCGCAAGCTCGTGCGCGGTCACGCCGTCGAGGGAGACCGACGGGAGAGCGTCGAGCATCCCTGCCTGGCCCGCCTTCGCGGTGTCCTGCTTGCGCTCGACGACGACGATCGCGCCGAGTCCCTGTCCGTAGACCACGAGCACCGACTGCGAGTCGGCGGGCCCGACGAGCCGCACGTCCTGGCGCGGCAGGCCGACCAGCGTGTCGGGCGCCACGACCGGGAACGGCGCCGCGGCCTGCACGGCGGCGAGACCTGTGACCGGCGCGTTCGCGCCGCCGCTCGCCGTGCCGGTGCCGGCCTGCGAGGAGAGGTCGACGACCTTCGCGCCCGCAGGCGGCGGCACAGCGATGTCGGAGTCGGGAACGGAGCCGAACGAGATGTCCGTCGCCTGGAGCGCGAGCACCGGCGACGACGATCCCTGCGCATACACGGCGATCTTCAGCGGCGTTCCGTGCGCGACGTCCCAGGCCAGCTCGGCCGAGCCGAGCAGCCCGCCGTCGTGGCTCGGCGAGACCGAGACGGTGTACGCCTCCTGTCCCGCGACGTTCGACGGCTGCGCGCCCGAGACCGTCCAGTGCTTGCCGAGGTCGGTGAGGAACGTGGTGATCTCGTCGAGCGTCGGCACCGTGTGCGTCGCCGTCCCGGAGCTCGTCGCGTCCTTCGGCAGATCGGCGACGTAGGCGGTGTTCGACGACGCGTCGTACACGGTCACCTTCGTGTCGCTCCAGACGATCTGTGCGTCACCGGCGTCCGACTGGAGCTCCAGGCGCCCGCCGTTCGCGTTCGCCCACAGACGGCCCGTGGCGCCGGTCATCAGGGCCGACCCCGCCTGGCCGGTCAGAGCGCCCGACGGGAAGAGCTTGTTCGTGAAGGAGATCCGCGCGGTCACTCCCGCCGGCTCGGCGGCGCCGAGCGCGTCGTGAATCGCCTGCGCGAGCGGCTCGGGCGGCGGCGTCGAACTGCTGCCGCCGCGTGCGGCCACCGCGACGGCGCCCGCGACGAGCACGGCGACGATCGCGACCGAGAGAGCAATCAGGCGAGTTGTCGGGAGCGTGCGGAAGATCTTCACGGCATTCCTTTCTCGAGTTCCTCGGGGGAAGGATTGCCGAGTGACTCTGACGCTTTCCTGACGAGCTCGATCGTCACCCGGGGGCCCTCGGCATAGGCCCGGCCGCCGTGGCGCTCGGCCGTGGCGCGGACGATTGCCAGTCCCAGCCCCGACCCGCGGCCGTAGAAGCGCTCGAAGACCCGCTCGCGGTCGGCCTCCGGGATGCCGGCGCCCTCGTCCTCGACGCTCAGCCGGGCGACGCCGTCGTGCGCCGCGACCGTGATCGTGACGGCGCCGCTGCCGTGGCGGCGTGCGTTCTCGACCAGGTTGTCGAGCGCCCGCGCGAGCGCGGCGCGGTCACCCCGGACGGTGACGGGCGCGGCCTGCACGATCACGCCCTCGGCCGCCGCGGCATCGGCGAGCTCCTCGAGCGCCACGTCCTCGTTCGGCGGCGGCGCCGCTTCCTCCCTCGAGAGCGCCAGCAGGTCGTCGGCGAGCTGGGCGAGCCGCTCCGCGTCGGCCTCGAGGTCGGCGACGAGAGCCGGATTCGCACCGTGCCGGGCGAGGTGCGCGACGTTTCCACGCAACGCGGTGAGCGGCGTGCGCAGCTCGTGTGACGCGTCGGCGAGGAAGCGGCGCTCGGCGTCGCGTGCCCGCTCGAGCCCATCGAGCATGGAGTTCAACGTGGTCGCGAGACGCCCGACCTCGTCGTGCCGGTGCGGGTCGGGGAGCCGCCGCCGTGCATCGCCGCTGCGCCCGATCTCGGCAGCGGCGCGGTCGAGGCGCACGAGTGGCCGCAACGCACCGCGCATCAGCAGCGCCACGGCTGCGCCGCCGATCGCCGCCGCGACGATCGCGGCGGCCAGCGTCAGGGCGCGCAGCGTCCGGACGGTGTCGGCGACATCCGCGGTCGACGCGGCGACGAGCACCGCACCGCCACCGGCGACGTCGGCGAGCGGAGCCGAGTAGACGCGGAGGCGGTCGCCGCCGAAGTCGATCGTGCGGTATTCCCCTCGTCCACTCGCGATTGCCTGCATGGCGATCTCGCGGGGCAGGACGCGCCCGCCGAGCGAGAGCGAGCGCGAGACGATGCGGTCGCGTCGATCGACGATCTCCACCAGCGCCTGCGTCGAGCCGACCGGAGCGTCGAGAGCGCCGGGTTGGGTGACGAGCGCCGGCACCGACGCGGCGAGCTGCGACACCTCGACGGCCCGCGTGTGCAACGTCTTGTCGAGGCCGTGGTGCAGGTGGCGCGCGACGAGCACGTCGACGGCCGAGCCGAGCACGGCGACGGCGAGCAGCGTCGCCACGGCTGCCGCGAGAATCGAGCGCAGGCGAAGGCTCATCGGCCGATCACGAAGCCGACTCCGCGCACGGTCTCGATCAGCGCGGGCTCTCCGAGCTTGCGCCGCAGGTTCGTCACGGTTCGGTCGACCGTGTTCGCCCGCGTCGCGCCCTGCCAGATCTGCGCGATCGCCAGGTCCCTCGTCACGACCCGGCGAGCATTGCGCAGGAGCAGCTCGAGCAGGTCGGCTTCGCGGGGCGAGAGGATCACCTCGCGGCCCGCGCGCCGGGCGGCTCGCGTCGCCGGATCGAAGGTCAGCTCGCCGAGCACGAGCAGCTCCTCGGGAGCGTGCCGCCGGAGGAGCGCCCGAATGCGGGCGAGCAGCTCGTCGGTCGCGAACGGCTTGACGAGATAGTCGTCGGCGCCTGCGTCGAGCCCGGCGACGCGGTCCGGCACCTCGTCGCGCGCGGTGAGCAGCAGCACCGGCGTGGCGAGGCCTTTGGCGCGCAGCCGCCGGCACACCGCGAGCCCGTCGAGTCCCGGCATGGTCACGTCGAGCACGATCAGGTCGGGCGCCGACCGCTCGACGGCGGCGAGTGCTTCTCCGCCGTCGGCGGCCGCCTCGACCGCATATCCCTCCGCGACGAGCGTCCGGTCGAGCATTCGCCGGATCGGAGCGTCGTCGTCGACCACGAGGATCGCGGTCTCGGTCATGTCGCCAGGGTAGGCGACCAGGCGGGCTAGGCGGTGACGAGCGCGAGATCCGCCTTCAGCGCCTCCAGGTCGAACCCGTTCGGAGCGCTGTTCCCGTTCAGGAAGTCGACCGAGAGGATGCAGTAGGCCTCGTCGCAGTAGCGATCGAGGAACTGCCACGTCAGCTCCTGCAGCTTCCCCCACGTGACCGCGGTGAGCGTCTCCGTGTCGTAGCGGACGACGTCGACGGCGTGCCCGCCCCACGATCCCGGCGCGTCGGGCCCCGTCAGGGATCCCGGCCAGTCCCACGTCCCCTGGCGCTGGGCGCGCAGCGGCATCTGGAGACCGAGATACAGGCCGCCGAAGAGCCAGGCCGCCGACCGGACGAGCTCGGGGTCGTGGACGGAGACACGCGCATAGGCACCGATCCGGTGGCCGGCGATGCCGCTCGAGCGCCAGAAGCGGAGCACGTCGAGGACGACCGCCCCCGCCTCCCCGGTCGCCGGGTCGACCTGCTTGACCAGGTCGAACGCGGCGAGGACCGACGACTCGGACACCTCGACGGCGTGCCCCTGCCCGGCCGCGGTCCACGCCTCGATCATGTGCCCGGCGGCAGCGATCGTGCAGTCGCCGATGCGGTCGTTCGCGTACATGGGCCAATCGGGAACGTCGGTCGTCTCGTCGAACGTGACCGGCGGCGTCGGCAGCTTCGCCCGGTCGACGTAGCGCGCGAGCGAGAGCGTGCGCACGTCGGCGCGAACCGGCAGCTTTCCGAGCAGCCCGGTCCTTTCTGTGGTGATCATCGTCGGCCCTCCTTGGTCTCCGGGAACACGAACCGCAGAGACCGCAGCGCCGCTGTCGAGCTTTTACCGCCGGACGGCGGCCGAGTCAAGCGAGCACGCCGGCCGCTCAGGTCGCGTTGTCGCTCGCCCAGGCCGCGAGCAGGCCGCGGTAGTGCTCGACGAACTGCTCCTGCTCGTGGGCCGGGAACGTGGCGCGCACCGTCTGCACGAGCACGTCGTCGAACTCGTCCGAGGTGAACCACTCGTGCGCGAGCTCCGGCAGGTGCGCGAGGTGTGTGCCGCAGAACTCCTCGTAGGCCTCGACCTGGAAGTAGTCGTCCGCGAGCCGGCGATAGGCCGCGAGCTTCTCCTCGTAGGAGAGGTCGCTGCGGTCGCCCCACTCGAAGTACGCACGCGAGTTCTGGTTGACGAGCATCTCGCGGCGCGTGATCGTGCAGAACGCGCTCCAGCGGACGAGTGCCGTGATCGCCCACGGGAAGTAGTAGTGCAGCGACGTCAGGGCGACGTCGGGTGACGCGTTTGCGTAGTCGATCGGGTAGGCGACTCCGTCCTTGACGATCGTCTCGCACGAGTTGAACTCCCAGCGGAAGAACGCGTTCACGAGCCGAGAGATCGACACGATCTCTTCACCGAGCTCGGGCGTGAGGAAGTCGTGCCTGACCTGATAGCGGTCGTGCATCGGCCTGGACGGGTCGAACCACATCGACATCGTCTCGGCGCCGATCGACAGCGAGCGAACGAAGACGTCGAAGTCCTCGAGCGCGGTCTGCAGGTGCATCATGCGCTCGCCGGACTCGTCGTAGCGCGCGCGAAGCTCCTCGGGCGAGGCGATATGCGACACGCCGATCCACTGGCCGCCGTCGAACGGCTTCATGAAGAGTGGATAGCCGATGTGCGCGCCGATCGCCTCGAGATCGAACTGCGCGTTGTAACGCTCCGCCGTCGGCTGGAACCGCGGGTTGTCGGGCGGCACCTTGTGCGGGATCAGCCAGGTCTCGGGCACGCGGATCCCGAGGCGCATCAGCGCGCAGTACGCGGAGTGCTTCTCCATCGCCTGGAAGGTGAACGGGTTGTTGAGCAGGTAGACGTCGTCGACGAGCGAGACCTTCTTCAGCCACGCGCGCGGCAGGTCGTACCACCACGCCAGCCGGTCGATCACGAGCGCATACCTGGGCGTCGAGCGGAGATCGAAGGGCTCGTTGACGATCCGCTCGGTGACCAGTCGATGTCCGTCGACCGGGCCGAGCCGTCCGACCAGCGCCTCGAAGGCGGCGGGCCAGTCCTCCTCGGTGCCGAGGAGCAGGCCGATCAGGCGCTCAGACAAAGCGAGGTAGATGATGCGCGATCTGGCGCCGCCAGGACGGCCAGTCGTGCGGGACGTCGTGACCCCACAGGTCGACCTCGTGCCGGATGCCCTGCCGGGCGAGGAGCGCGCCGAAGCGCTTCGTCGACTCGAGCGCGCCGGTCGTGTCCTCCCACTGTCCCTGCCCGCAGACGAGGAGCAGGGATGCGTGCTCGCGGAGCCACCGGAGGTGGTCTCCACCCACGTTCGCCACATAGTCCATCGGGTTGTTGAAGTAGACCGCGTCGCCGCGCTCGCCACCGCCCTGCACGGAGACGTCGTAGACGCCGCTCAGGCAGACGGCGAGGGGGAATAGATCGGCGCGCTTGAGGCAGAAGTTGGCTGCGTGGTAGGCGCCGAACGACGCTCCGGTGGCGAGCAGCTCGTTCGTGTGCGAGTCGGCCTGGACGAACGGCACGACCTGCGCCAGGATCCAGCGCTCGTACCGGCCGTGCCTCTGCGCGCGCTCCTCGAGTGGGAGGTCCCGGCGGGTCCAGCTCTCGCGGTCGTACGACGGCACGCAGTACAGCTTCAGCTTGCCCGCCTCGAGCAGTCCGCCGACGGCGTCGACCATCCCACGCTGCTCCCAGTCGTGCGCCTCGCCCTCCTCGGAGGGGAAGGCGATCGCCGGGCGGCCGTAGTGCCCGTAGGCGAGCACGGTGCCGCCGTCGATCTCGATCGCGCGGCGGGTCACGACACCGACTCGATCAGGGCCGGCAGACTCGGGTCGAAGGCGTCGCGCCAGCAGGTCCAGGTGTGGCCGTCGCGGACCTCCGCGACCCAGGCGGCGTAGCCCTGCACGGCGAGGGCGTCGGCGACGGCGCGGTTGTTGGGCCGGTTCTCCTCCGCCGTGCCGCAGGTGATCGCGACGGGAACCGGCCGCTTCGCCGGCGCATCCCGCAGCACCGTGCCGACGAAGCGCGTGATGCGCTGGTAGCGGCCGAAGCCCGACTCGACCTTGTCCCAGCGTTGCCGGAAGAAGCTGCCGGACTGCAGGAAGAGGCCGTCGAACACCTTCGGGTGCCGGCGCTGGGCGTGCAGCATCGCGAGCGCACCGAGGCTCGCCCCCATCCCGATGCGCTTGCCGTGCGGAGCATGCTTCGCGATCTGCGGCAGCAGCTCGCGGACGAGTGCTGCGGCGTAGAGCGCCGAGGCGGAGTACGTCTCGTTGCGGTCGACGGGCTGGAGGAGAGCGGCGCGCAGCGGCGGGATTCGCTCTTCCCAGCTCATCGCGTCGAGGAACCGCGTCAGGGACGCGTACTCCGCGTACTCGGGCCCGTCGTGCACGACGAGGAGCGGCGCGTCTGCGCCGGGCGGCTCCGGCGTCGAGTAGAGGAGGACGTCGACGCGCGCGACGAGCCGCCGGCAGCGGAGCTCGAGCCGCTCGACCGGGCCGGGGTCTGCGATCGACACGAGCCACTCCGGCGCCTCGTACTCGGGCCACTCGATCACGGACTTGTCGCCGAACGGGCCGCGCGCGCGGAGGGGGCTCGCCGGATCGGGCACGAAGGCGCCGTCCGCCCCGATCAGATATTCGAGCCGGTCGGCGTCCGGCCGGGGGAAGGTGAGCCGCCACACGCCCGCCTCCCAGCGAAACGGCGGGCCGGGGCGCGGCCGGACGACCTCCTGTCCGAGCACCACCTCGGCGAAGCGATGCTCGGGGTCGGCCAGCGCGAAGTCGACCGCGTCGTGGCGGACGCGAGGCGGGCTCAGCGCTTCTTCTTGGCTCGATTCTGACGTGTGCGAATCTTGTACTCCCGCAGGCGTTCCTGTCGCAGCAGGTGGTTCCGCTTCAGTTCGGTGGCCTCGAGCTCGCGCTGGAGCTTGACGTAGCTCTGCCAGCGCTCGGCTGCCAGCGAGCCGTCGGCGAGCGCATCGCGGATCGCGCAGCCCGGCTCCCGGTCGTGGGCGCAGTCGCTGAAGCGGCACCGTCGCGCAATCTCCTCGACGTCGCCGAACGCCTGCTCGAGGTCGGCGTCCCAGAGTTGCAGCTCGCGGATGCCGGGCGTGTCGAGCACGACGCCACCGGTCGGGAGCAGGATCAGCTCGCGGTGGCTCGTCGTGTGCCGGCCGCGGTGGTCGTCTTCACGCACCTCTCGGGTCGCCGCCACCTCCTCCCCGACGAGCGCGTTCACGATCGTCGACTTGCCGACGCCGGACGACCCGAGCAGCACCGCGGTGCGGTTGCCTTCGAAGTACGCGAGCAGCGAGTCGAGACCCGCACCGGTCAGGGCCGAGACCGCCTCGACGGGGCAGGCGCCGAGTGTCACGGTCTCGGCGTCGGCGAGGTAGGGCGTGACGTCGTCGACGAGATCGGTCTTCGTGAGCAGCACCACAGGCTGCGCCCCGCTCTCCCACGCCGTCGCGAGGTATCGCTCGAGGCGCCGGACGTTGAAGTCGAGCGGCAGTGCCTGCACGAGGAACGCGACGTCGACGTTCGCCGCGAGGATCTGCTCGCGGGTCGCCTGCCAGACCTCCTTGCGGGAGATCGACGTGCGGCGTGGGAGCAGCGCCTCGATCAGCCCCGAACCGGTGTCGAGCCCGACCCAGTCCCCGACGCCGGGCAGGTCGTCGTCGCGCACGAAGCGGTTGGCCGCACTCGCGCGGACTTCTCCCTCCTCCGTGGCGAGGTCGTAGGCACCCCGATGTTGCACCGCGACGCGCGCGGGCGTCAGCCCGGCGGTGCGGTGCTCTGCGAACGCGGCCTCCCAGCCGTCGTCCCAGCCAAGCCGTTGCAGCAACGATTCCGTGAGCGGAAGTGTCAACCAAAGCTCCTTTGCGCGAAAGTCAGTGGGTCGCCACGACCCGCCGAGACCGCGTCAGGAGACGAGGCGACGGGCCGTGGCGCAGCTGGTCCGGGAAAGAACGGGTTGTCTCATCGCTGCACCACCTCCTCGTCGTTTGGAAGCTCGAGTCATTGTGCGGGCGCCGGCCGCTTTCCGCAAGTGCAGCCCCGGTACACTTCCGGCGCCCGCGGCGCGGTGAGGTTCCGAACCGGGTCAGATCCGGGAGGAAGCAGCCCTAAGGATCCCTCACCGGTGCCGCGGACTTTCATTTCTCGGCGCCAGGCGTAGGATCGGCTCTCCCGACCGAGGAGGCTGCCATGCCCGTCGCATTCATCCAGGAGTTCCGCATCGACGGCGACGACCGGAGCACGACGAACTACGACACGGTTTCCGAACGGCTGAACGTGCGCGAGAGCCCGCCCGAGGGGGCGCTCTTCCACACCGCCGGGTTCGACGAGGACGGCGGCGTCTTCCGGATCTTCGAGGTCTGGGAGTCGCGCGAGGCGTGCGACCGGTTCATGCGCGAGCGCCTGATGCCGATCGTCGAAGAGCTGATGGCCGACCGGCCGGACGCGACGCCGCCCGACCGGCAGTCCGTGTACGAGCTGCACGGCTACATGACCGGGTAGCCCCGCGCCGCGGCTACGATTGCGTCCTCTTCCGGGCGCATAGCTCAGCGGGAGAGCGCTCGCTTCACACGCGAGAGGTCCCTGGTTCGATCCCAGGTGCGCCCATAGCCGAGAGGCCGCTCGTGACGCGGCGTCCCGGAGTCTCTCGTTGGCAGCGCTGGCGACGCTACGTGGCTCGTGGCCCGCCCGTGGCCCGGTGCAGCCCAAGCTCCAGATCGCCCAGCAGGTCGGCACGCTGCGACTCGACCAACCCGGCATAGACGGTGAGCAGTGTCCTGGTGTTGGCGTGCCGGAGGATCGCCGCGACACGCGGAGCCGGGACACCAGCAGCGAGCAACAGGCCAGCGCAGATGTGCCGCAACGAGTGACAACCGACCTTCGGCACACCGTCCGGGTTCAACCCTGCCGCGTCACCGGCAGCGTAGATCGCCCTGAGCACGTTCCTGCGCCACTGCGAGTTGCCGGTCGCCGTCGGGAACACCAGTGCGTCACCGACTCCCGGATAGCGCGAGCGGTGCGCCTTCAACTGGCCACCAGGTCGGCAATCATCGGCACCGGCTGCGTGCTCGCCTTGGTCTTGGTGCCGTGCACGTCCAACATCGCGCCATCGAGGTCGACGTCCCGCCAACGAAGGGCGAGAGCCTCGCTGACCCGCAGTCCGGCGAACGCCATGCACGCCGCCACCGGCCTGAACTCGTCTCCCATCTTCGAGAGCAGCAAGTCGATCTGTTCACGGTCGAGGTAACGCGGCTCGACGTTTCGCTTGGCACTCGGCTTGTCGCCTCTTTCGAGCAGCCTGCAGGGGTTCGCCTCGATCACCCCACGACGAGCAGCGAACCGCAGCAAAGCCGAAGTCGCGGTGACGATCCCGTGCACCGAACTGCCGCTCAGACGCTTCGCGTTCAGCCGGTCGACGAGCAGGCCGCCGACTCCGGTGACCGGCCGATGGAAACCCGATAGGACATGGGTTTGCCTTCTCAGCCGCCCGGCAACGCCTTGTCGCCAGTCTGGCCGACATGGCATGGCATGGCTACGCCGGATGTTCACGAGAGCCTCCCTACGCGGAGGCTCTCCCTTTCTCAACCGTCGCGACGAGCCGTTCCTATTTAGCGCCCTTTGTCAGTCCAGCGGCCGCTTGAGTAAGACCACCGGCCACGCCATGAGATCGCCGTACTTGAGCGAGAGACCGATCGCTTCCCAGCCGTCCTCCCCGAGCGCATTGAGGCGATCCGGCTCCCATGCATCGGCGTCCTTCTTCAGGCCCTTGGCCTCTGGAAGCGGGACGACAAGGTACTCCCACCGCGTCTGCGTCATCGTCGTCATCACACACCTCCTCTCTTGACGAGAACGTACGTACAGGGCGCTTCACAACGCATCAGCGGAACTCCGTACGAACGACTTCGGAAGCGACGACTTCAACGCGTTGCTCGTCCGCTCGAACTCACCGAGCATGTAGCGGCGGGCGGCAACACCGGCGTTCGGATCGCCGCCGGGCCCGCGCGATATGGACCGAATCGCTCTCCGCGCCGCCTGAGCTGCCGCGGTCTCTCTAATGCCGCATGAGTGCCGTCCCCGATGAATCGACGAAGTCGAGGCCAGACAATGGGCGATGTTGGTGGCCCGTGGCGCCGTTAGCTGCGCGTGGGTACTCGTCGGCCCTCCCAGTCTGCGTCTCTTGCGAGTCGTCAGCAGGTTCCGGTGCGACTCCCGCACCTGAAGGAAGGGAATTGACCATGAACAAGCTGGCTCTATGGCTCGCCGCTGGTCTCACCATCGTTGTGTGCGCAGGGACCGTGACGGCAAGCGTGAATGCCGCGACCCCGAGCGTTGTCACGCGGGACGCGTTGATCGTGAACCGAACCATCGATGCGCAACATCCAGGTCTGGCGATCATCATCAACAGGCGAGGCTGGTTCAGATCGGTCGACTCGGTCTGCCTGAGGTTCCAGTTCGCCAAGAGCAACCCGCTCGATCCGGGCGAATCGATCATGTTCAGCCCAGCGCAGTGGGCTCGCATGCCGGCGTTCGGATCCTACGGGTTCATGAACGGTTGGGATTACCCACAATACGATCGGACGGTCTGCGTCGAAAGGGTGCCTGACGACCCGGCGTATGACCCGACGCCCAATCAGTACCTAAGTGAGTTCGCCGACGGGATGGTGAGCCTGAGGCTAGTTCCGGAAGGAACAACATCTCTCACCATTGATCGACTCACCGTCGAGATCACAGGTGAAACGGGCCGCTAGGACTAACACCAACGCCCGGGCGGCGACTGGCAGAGCAGTAGCAGTAGCAACAGCCGCCGCCTGGGCGCTAGCGACGCGGGACGATGCGACGATCGACGACGCCGAGCTCGTCGCCTCCTGCCTCGCGGCGCTGACGGGCGAGCGGAAGGCGGAGGCGGCGTCGGTTGCACCTGCCGAATGCGCCTCAACCGCGATGAAGCAACAACTGGCGGGCGTCAAGCGTCGAGCAGCCCCAGCTTGCCCTCGCGAGCAAAGTTCCGCAGCTCGTCACTAGCAGCACAGCTCCGGATGGGGTTCGCGCGCGAGGTGCTCGAAACTACCGATGACGGTCAGAAGGCCGAAACGACCCGTTCACCGATCCCACGCTGTCCGAGATCGGCGCCGCCCACGAGAAGTCAGTCGCCCAGGTCGTCCTGCGCTGGCTCACCCAGCGCGACGTCATCGTCATCCCGAAGTCGGTCCGCCCGGAGCGCATGCGCGAGAACCTCGACATCTTCGACTTCGAGTTGAGCGACGACGAGCTGGCACGCATTGCCGCCCTCGACACCGGAGCGTCACTGTTCTTCGATCACCGCGACCCCGCGCTCGTCACCCAGATCGGAACGAGGAGGATCGACTGATGTCCGAAGACGACACCCAGACGCGCGCCCAGCAGCTGATCGGTGACTTCGCACCGAAGCTCGTGTCACTGACCGACGACGTGCTGTTCGGCGACATCTGGGAACGCACAGAGCTTTCACCGCGCGACCGGAGCCTGATCACCGTTGCTGCGCTCATCACCGGCGGCAGCACCGAACAGCTCCCCGGCCACCTCGAACGAGCGCGGCAGAACGGCGTGACCGACGTCGAGCTCAAGGAAGTGATCATCCACCTCGCGTTCTACGCCGGCCGGCCCAGAGCGATGTCGGCGATCCAGGTCGCGAAGCGAGCCTTCGAGAGCTAGCTCGGCGGGGAAGACCGCGACCGGCGGGCTCAGCGGCGCCGGTCGACGACGCGCACGGCCTTTCCCTCGCTTCGCGGCACCGTGCCGGCGTCGAGCACCTCGGCCCGAACGCGGATGCCCAGGTGCTCGCGCACTACCCGCTCGACGGCCGTGCGCAGGCTCGCCCGATCGGTGTCGGCGCCGGCCGGCTCGCATTGCACCGTGAGCTCGTCCATCGCCCCGGCGCGCTCGACGACGAGCTGGTAGTGCGGCGCTGCCTCGGGCACGGAGAGGAGCGCATGCTCGACGTTCGACGGATACACGTTGACGCCGCGGACGATGATCATGTCGTCGCGCCGGCCGCGAAGTCCCCGGATCCTCGCCGTCGTCCTGCCGCAGCGGCAGGGCTCGAACGTGAGCGAGCCGATGTCACCGGTGCGGTAGCGGAGGAAGGGCATCGCCTCCTTGGCGAGCGTCGTGAAGACGAGCTCCCCCTCCTGGCCCTGGTCCAGCACCGTGCCCGACTCGGGGTCGACCACCTCGACGAGGAAGTGGTCCTCGTGCACGTGCAGGCCGTCCCGCACCTCGATGCACTCCGCCGCCACCCCCGGACCGCACATCTCCGACAGCCCGTAGAAGTTCACTGCACGGAGCCCGGGCAGCGCCGACTCGATCTGCGCGCGCAGTCCTTCCGTCCACGGCTCTCCACCGAACAGCCCAAGCTCGAGCTTCAGCGTGGTCGGGTCGATCCCCGCATCCTGCACGGCCTGCGCGATCACGACGGCGTAGGACGGCGTCGAGACGAGCACCTGTGCACCGAGATCGTGGAGGAGCGTCGCCTGGCGCGCCGACATCCCTCCCGAGACCGGCACCACGGGCGCGCCGATTCGCTCCGCTCCCTGGTGGAAGCCGTGGCCGCCGGTGAAGAGCCCGTAGGTGTTCGCGTTGTGCACGAGCATGCCGGGCCGGACGCCGGCAAGTGTCATGCAGCGCGCCATCAGCTCCGTCCACGCCTCGAGGTCGGCGCGCGTGTAGCCGACGACCGTCGGCTTGCCGAACGTCCCGCTCGACGCGTGCAGGCGAACGAGCGAAGAGACCGGCACGCGCAGCAGCCCGAAGGGATACCCGTCGCGCAGATCCCCCTTGCCGCTGAACGGCGCCTGCGCGACGGCCTCCAGCTCGAGCCCGAAGGTCAGGCGCAGACGCGTGCGCTGGAGCTCGCGCAGCTCTGCCCGAGGCAGTCGCTCTTCTGCCGCCCAGACGGCCGGTTCAGAGGCGGCGCTCATGCGCGTTCCAGTGCTGCTCGAGGTTCTGCACGAGTGCGGGGCTGAAGTGGCAGTAGGCCTGCTCGCGGCAGAACGTCGCCATGTACTGCCGAAAGACATCTAGCGGCTCGGCGCCGACACGCAGGGCGCGCCGGTTGCCCGCCGCGTTCACGAGCCCGGAGCTCGTCAGCGCCTCGACGCGGCGCGCGATCGCCTCGTCCATCTCGGCAGACGATTCGACGACCTCGTCGCAGAGCAGGTCACCGTGCGGCGTGCCCGCCTCGAACTCGAGGCCGGAAAGGATCGCCTGCCGTGCGAGCCTGTCGCCGACGGAGCGCGCGAGTCGCAGGTTGGACGCGCCCGGCAGGATCCCCTCCTTGCGCGCGGGGAGATACAGCCGCGTCCCACGCGTTGCGATCACGTGGTCGACCGTGTGCAGGATCTGGCAGGCGCCGCCGATCGCGAACGTCTCGACGCCGGCGACCCACAGCTTCTCCGTCGTCTCCTCCGGTTCGTTCGGGCGGAACGCGTCGGAGCTGAGGCCGCGGAAGAGCTTGTTCACATACCCGAGGTCGCGCGTGACGAAGAACATGAAGTCGAGCCGGCCGTGGTAGAGGTGAGTCAGGTTCAGCCCTGCGCCGAAGACGCGCCGGCCGGCGTAGCGCGGATGGGTGACGACGGCACCGCGGATGACGCCCACTTCGATCTCGGGATCGAGCAGGGCAAGGTCGACGGCCGTCTCCGTCGTCGGAAGCGTGTCGCAGTCCTCTGCGTTCAGATGACGGTCGTTGCGGATCTCGAGGTACGCGACCCGGCCGCGGCGCTCGAGATAGGTGCCGCCGAGATCCGCGACGCCGGTCGTGCGGAAGTCGTCGAGCCGCGCGAGGGCGTCCTCGGTCGGACGGAGCATCGACCAGACGAGGTGCGAGCCGCAGCGCGGCGAGGCGAGCACGAACGAGAGAAAGAGGCCTTGGGCGATCTCGATGCCCTGCTTGTCGGGCAGCTTGCGCTCGCGCTCGACGGCGACCTCGTCGCGCGTCGGGACGAGGCCGGGGTAGCGCTCGGCGGCGGCGTAGACGAGCTGCTCGTCCCGCAGTGCGAGGCGCAGGTCGTCGGTCAGCTCGCGATACACCGCCTCGGCGTGCTCGCGGAGGAAGGCGATCCGCGTCGCGGTGTCCCCCAGCTCAGGCATCGGCAAGGATGAACTCCGCTGCACGTTCCCCGATCATGATCGATGGTGCGTTCGTGTTGCCGGTCGTGACCATCGGCATCACCGATGCGTCGGCGACGCGCAGGCCGTCGATCCCGTGCACGCGGAGCCTCGGATCGACGACCGCGAGCCGGTCGGTGCCCAGCTTGCAGGTGCCGACCTGATGGTGGTAGGTGATCGCCGTGTCGCGGACGTACTCACCGACGTCGCGCGAGCCGGGGTATTGCTCGGTGGCGCCCCACTCGCGCAACCCATCGGCCGCGCCGATCCGCCGGCAGAGCTCGACCGCTGCGACGAGGCTCTCGAAGTCCGCATCGCAGCCGAGGATATTCGGGTCGAGGGCGACCGGATCGGCGGCGCTCGAGCCGGTGAGACGAAGCGTGCCCCGGCTCTGAGGGCGCACGAGCCCGCCAAGCAGCGTGAAGCCGTTCGGTGGGCCCGACATCCACGCCTCGTACATCGGGACCATGAAGTGGATCGGCTGGATGTCGGGCACTGGGAGACCGGGCCGCGAGCGCCAGAAGAGATGCGTCTGGCACGCGGGCAGCCCCGGAGCCGGCGGGCCGATCTCGCGCTCAGCGCTGAAGATCACCGGCGAGAGGAGATGGTCGTGCAGATTCGCTCCGACGCCCGGCACGTCGGCGACGACGTCGACCCCGACCGAGCGCAGGTGGTCGGCAGGCCCGATCCCGGAGAGCAGCAGGAGCTGCGCCGAGCCGATCGTGCCCCCACACACGACAACCTGTTCCGCATGCGCGCGGCCGCTCGACCACTCGACGCCGACACAGCGCGTGCCGTCGAAGAGCAGGCGTTGGGCCTGCGCGTCGGTCACGACCTCGAGGGTCGCGCTCACGGGGCGGAGGTATGCGGCGGCAACGCTGTGGCGAACGCCGTCCCGGATCGTGAACTGCATGAACGACACGCCGTCCTGCGACAGGCCGTTGTAGTTGCCGTTCCGGGGGATGCCGCACTGCTCTGCCGCCTCGACGATCGCGACGTGGATCGCGTCGGGCTCGAACGAGGTCAGCAGCTGCAGCTCCGTTTCCAGACGCTCGTAGACCGGGTGCACGTCGGCCCACGACCAGCCGTCGGCACCCAGGTAAGCCCAGGTGTCGAAGTCCTCGGGCGCGCCGCGAACCCAGATCATCGCGTTGAGGCAGCTCGATCCGCCAAGCACCTTGCCGCGCGGCCAGGCGAGCCGGCGCCCGTTGGCGTGCTTCTGCGGCACGGTCTCGTAGGCCCAGTCGACCTCGGAGAGCCAGAGCTCGTGCAAGCGGCCGGGATCGTGGATCGCCGGGTTCTCGTCGCCGCTGCCTGCTTCGAGGAGCAAGACGTGTGCGCCGCTGTCGGCGAGCCGTCGCGCGACGACCGCACCGGCTGAGCCCGACGCCGACGACGACCACGTCCGCCGTGTGCTCGCTCATGCGAGCGACACCCACACGCTTTTCACCTCGGTGTAGAGGTCGATCGCGTCCTTGCCCATCTCGCGGCCCCAGCCGCTCGCCTTGACTCCGCCCCAGGGCGCGGCGGCGTCGAGAGGGTTCGGCATGTTCACCCAGACGTTGCCGGCATGCGCGGCCGCTGCGAGCCGGTGCGCACGCGCGACGTCGCGCGTCCAGACCGAGGCGCCGAGGCCGTAGGCCGTGTCGTTCGCGCGGGCGACCACCTCGTCGTCGTCGTCGAACGGCAGCACGCAGACGACAGGGCCGAAGATCTCCTCGCGCGCGATCGTCATGCCGTCTTCGACCCCTGCGAACACCGCGGGTGTGAGGAACGCACCGGCCTCGAGCCCGTCACCGGGGCGTTCGCCGCCGCAGAGAAGCTCGGCGCCCTCGTCGACGCCCAGTCGGATGTACCGCTCGACGCTCTCGCGATGCGCATGCGTGACGAGCGGCCCGAGCTGCGTCGTCGCGTCGAGCCCCGGCCCGATCGTCATCGAGGACGCCGCCGACGCTGCAGCCTCGGCAAACGCGTCCGCAACAGGACGCTGCACGTAGACGCGGCTGTAGGCCGCGCACACCTGTCCACTGTTGAGTAGCCCTCCCTGCAGCACGCCGGCGACCGCGGCGTCGAGCGGTGCGTCGTCGAACACGACGGCCGGATTCTTGCCGCCGAGCTCGAGCGAGACGCGCTTGAGGTTGCCGGCCGACGCCCTGATGACCGAGCGCCCGACCTCGGTCGAGCCGGTGAAGGAGATCTTGTCGACGCCGGGATGCTCGGCGAGCGCGGCTCCTGCCGCCGGCCCGCCGGTGACGACCTCGACGACGCCGTCGGGGATGCCTGCTTCGGCGATCAGCTCCGCGAGGCGCAGCGCGGTCAGCGGCGTCTGCTCTGCAGGCTTCACGACGCACGTGTTCGCACAGGCGAGCGCGGGGGCAAGCTTCCACGCGGTGATGAGGAGCGGGAAGTTCCAGGGGATGATCAGGCCGCACACGCCGATCGGCTCGCGGAGCGTGTAGTTGAGCGTGCCCGGGAACGAGAGCGCGTTGGTCTCTCCGGCGATCTTCGTCACCCAGCCCGCGTAGTAGCGGAAGTGCTCGGCCGCGGCCGCGACGCTGACGTTCCGCGAGATGCCGATCGGCTGGCCCTGATCGCGCGTCTCGAGCTCGGCGAGCTCGGCGGCGTTCCGGTCGATCAGCTCGCCGACCCTCCAGATGAGCTGTGCGCGTGCTGCCGGTGTCAGCGAGCGCCACGCGCCGCCGGGGCGGAACGCCTCGCGTGCCCGTGCGACAGCAGCATCGACGTCCGCGGCGCTCGCGTCGGGGACCTCTGCGATCACCTCTCCGGTCGCCGGGTCGATCGTTTCGAGCACCTGCGCGGCAGCGGCCACGGCATCTCCTTCTCACGTGTGGCGGGACGTTCGGAGCATCGCCGCCGGCGGCCTCACGTCGCTTTCATCTGCGCGCAGGGCGCTTGCGCGTCAGCGCACGACTTACGCGCCGGTCTTTCCGTGCAGCTGCCGGCGCGGTACTCGGTCGGCGTGAGGCCGTACGCGTCGCGGAAGAGCCGGCTCAGGTGGGACGGGTTCGTCAGGCCCCAGCGCGCGCCGATGCTCGTCACCGTCTCGTCCCGCCGAGACGGATCGGCGAGGTCACGCCGGCAGCCCTCGAGCCGCCGCTGCCGGATCCAGCTGGAGACCGTGGAGCCGTCGTCTTCGAAGAGCCGGTGGAGGTAGCGCTTCGAGACGTGCACCGCGACCGCGATGTCGCCGGGTGCGAGCGACGGGTCGCCGAGGCGCGACTGCGCGTGCGCGTGCGCGCGCAGGAGAAGCTCGGCCCGCGAGGAGGAGCGACGCCCACCTTCACTGTCGATGACGCTCGCGCAGAGCGACTCGACGAGCTCGACGACGCTCTCGACGACGCGGTCGCGCGCCTCCGGGACCTCGCCGCGAATCGCGAGATCGGCAAGGCGCTCGAGGAACGGCGCAACCGCCCACGCGATTCCGCCGTCGCCGCGAATCCGAGTCGCGGTCATCCGCCCGACGCGCACGGGCTCGAGGCCGAGCACGGCGCGCGGGAGCATGCACACGAGCATGCGGAAGTCCCCAGCGCCCTCGAGCGTGTACGGGCGCGAGCAGTCGTAGAGCGCGAAGTCACCGGGCCGGAGAAGAGCCTCGCGCCCGTCCTGGACGACAAGAGCTTGGCCGGCGAGCAGGAGGCTGAGCTTGTACCGGTCGCCGTCCGTGTCCGCCGCGAGCGCTGCGGTACGCCGAATCGTGTGCGGCGACACCTCGAGGCGGCTCAGGGCGAGGGGGCCGACGACGCCCGCCTGCAGAAGGCCGCCGAACGAGGCTCGGTCGTGGGGCTTGCACTCGAGCGGCACGAAGAGCTCGGAGCTCGCCGTCACCCACAGCTCGGCGCGGTCTTCGACCGGGACGCTCGACGTGTCGCAGATGACGGGCATCGTCCACGAAGCAGACTACGGGGAAGGCGTAGCGGACGCCAAGCCTCGGTCTCGACCGACCAACGCCCGCCGGCGCCTGGGCATAGCGGCGACGTTGCGCCGGCGAACGGCAGCAGCACCGTGCTCACAACTGAGAAGATGGGCTCGCCATGCCTCGCCCGCGCACGATCGCCGTCGCCGCAGTGGTCATCGCTGTGGTGACGGACGTGACGTGGGATGGGACGTCGCTTCACATCTCGTTCGGATGGCCGGGGCGAAAGCCCATCGTCTCGTTCGTCTTCCCATAGACCGGTTCGCTCCGACGCGAACGGGCGGTGCGGCACGGCGAGCGGGTCGGTGTTTCCCCGGATGCGCGCGACCGCAGTCGGTGGCAATCGTTTGCGTGCCGCACTGCGTGTGTCGGCACCTCCCACAAGGGGCACAGGGATGGGTTCGTTGGCAGAACTGGCGCTTCCGCCGTCACGTCGCGGCCGCGAGACGCTGATCGAACTGGCAGGCGTCGAGAAGACCTACCGGATGGGTCGCCTCGACTATCGCGCGCTGCGAGGGATCGATCTGGCGATCGCAGCGGGGGAACTGATCGCGATCGTGGGACCGTCGGGCAGCGGGAAGACCACGATCCTCAACGTCGTGACCGGCATCGACCGGCCCACGGCGGGGACCGTGACGGTCGATGGGAAGCGGATCGACGCGTTGAGCGAGGAGCAGCTGGCCGTGTGGCGCGGGGAGCACGTCGGCGTCGTGTTCCAGTTCTTTCAGCTCCTGCCCACCCTGTCTGCCCTCGAGAATGCGGTGCTGCCGCTCGACTTCGCTCGGCGGGGGCCAAAACGAGAGCGATTCGACCGGGCGCGGCACAATCTCGATCTCGTCGGCCTCGGCGGCAAGTGCGACCACCTGCCGGCCGAGCTCTCGGGCGGCGAGCAGCAGCGGGTGGCGATCGCGCGGGCGCTTGCATCCGATCCGAAGCTCATCGTCGGCGACGAGCCCACCGGCAACCTCGACAGCGGGACCGCAGCAGAGATGTTCCGGCTGCTCGAACGGCTGAACGACGAGGGCAAGACGGTCCTCTACGTCACCCACGACCTCGAGCTGGCGAGACGGGCGCACCGGATCGTGACGATCCGCGACGGCGTCGTCGTCGCTTCGTGAGGGACGCCGGTGAGATCTGCGCTCTGGCGTAAGTCCGTCTCGGATCTAGGCCGGCGCCGTGCGCGGACGATCTTCTCCGTCACGACGTTGGCGCTGGCTGTCGGCAGCATCGGGATCTTCGCGCTCCCGTCGCTGATGGATCGCTCGATGAAGGCAGAGGTGGCCGCCGGGCGGCTTGCGGACCTCACGGTCTACACGAGCACCGTCGAGCTCGACCGGCGACAACTCGCGGCGCTCGCCGCGGTGCCGAACGTGCTGGCGGTCGAGCCGCGCTCCTATTTCAACGGCCGCATCTACATCGGCGCGCGGCGCGCCCCCGCCTATGTCGTCGGCGTCCGCGACTACGCCGGCCAGCACGTCGACGTCGTGCGAGTCGCCGCGGGGTCTCCGCCGGGGATGCTCGAGGCTTTGACGGAGCGTCAGAACGCGAATCAGAAGCTGCTCGCCGTCGGCGCCGGCGACACCGTCCAGATGATCGGCGCCAACGGCTCGGTTCAGCAACTGCGCATCAGCGGCGACGGACGAAATCTCAACGGCGGCAAGGACGTCACGGACAACAACGTGATCGTCCTCTACGCCACCGCGGCAACCGTCGCGGCGCTGAACGGAGCCGAAGGCTACCAATCGATCGCCTTTCGACTCGCCGACACGCGCCCGGCCGCAGTCCAGAGGACGAGCACCGCCGTCCGCGCCGTCGTCGCGCGCACCCCGGGCTTCGCCGGCTTCACGTGGCTCCCCAAGGTGCGCTCTGCCGGCGAGTGGCCGGGCAAGTCCGACTTCCAGGCGTTCACCAAGTTCTTCTACGTGATCGCGGTGCTCGCGATCCTGTCGGCGTTCGTGCTGATCGCCAACACGATGACGACGCTCGTCGCCGAGCAGACGCCCGAGATCGGCTCGATGAAGGCCGTCGGAGGCCGGCGGCGACAGATTGCGATCGTGTATCTGCGGACCGCTCTTCTGCTCGGCGCGCTCGGCAGCGTCGTCGGGATCGCGATCGGGATCGTGCTCTCGAACCTTCTCGTGCGCTACCTCGGATCGACGTTCTTCGCGATCGACGTGCAGTTCGGTATCGACCTGCGGATCCTGGCGCTCAGCGCGCTCATCGGGCTCGTCGCCCCCGCGCTCGCAGCCCTGCCTGCGATCAGGCGCGGCGTGCGGATCCCGCTGCGCGACGCCCTCACGGCCAGCGGCTCGGCGGTCGCCGGCGAGGACGCCGGTGCATGGCTCACGCGTCGAAGCCGCTTCCTCCCCGCGACCACCCGGATCGGGCTGCGCAACGTCGGAAGGCGCCGCCGGCGAAGCCTCGCGACGGCATTGCTGGTGGCGCTCGCGGTCGGGAATCTCCTCGCCATCCTCGGCCTGGCTGCGGGGATCTCGAACACCACGCACGCCGAATGGCGCGACCACGGCGAAGACGTGAAGGCGCTCGTCGGCGGCGACGCACGCACCGAGCAGGTGATCCGCTCCACTCCGGGCGTCGCCGCCGTCGAGCCGATGTTCGACGCCGAGGTCCGGGTCGCCGAGAAGAAGGGGTTCGTCTGGGCCGTCCAGCAGACCACGATGTTCCGCCACCGCGTTACCGACGGCCGGTGGTACACGCCGGCCGAAGAGCGAAGGCGCGAGCGGGTCGCAGTCGTCGAACGCAACCTTGCCCGCGTCACCGGGACCCGGGTCGGCGACCGCATCCGGGTCGAAACCGGCAGCGGGCCGATCGCGCTCCGCGTGATCGGGATCGCAGCGAACCAACAGGAGAACGGAACCGTCGTCTTCGTCCCCCGGACGACCATGGCCGCATTCTTCGGCCGCTCGCCCGAGGCGGCGGACGACTACTGGATCCGCACGACCTCTCACGATCACGCATTCGTCGACGAGACCACCTCGCGGATCGAGGACACGATGAATGCCAACGGTTTCGACATCTCGACGGAGATCGAATACGTCGGCGAGGCCGAGAACGTCGCCGCCAACCGGACGATCACAACCTCGATCGGCGTGCTCGGATTCCTGATCGTCGCGATCAGCATGGTCGGCCTCGCAAACGCGATCACGATGAGCGTGATCGAGCGCACCCGGGAGGTCGGCATCCTGCGCACCATCGGAGCGCGCGCACGGGACGTTCGCCGCATCTTCGCGGCCGAGAGCCTCGCGATCGCGGTCGCCGGCTGGCTTCTCGGCGTCCCGCTCGGCTACGCGCTCGACCGGTTCCTCGTCTGGATGGTCAAGGAGGTCGTCAACGTCCAGATTCCGGTGACCTTTCCGCTCACGAACACGGTCGTGGCGCTCGTGGGCACCGTGCTCCTCTCGCTGCTGATCACACTGTTCCCGATCCGACGTGCCGTCCGGTACCGGCCCGGAGCGGCGCTCCGATACGCCTAGAGGAGCTGCGGATCGCGACGAGCCGCGAACACCGCAGCGACAGCCCACCTCCGCACACAAGGGAAGTGTGAAAAAGTGACGAATGTCGCGTGTACATCGACCTGGAGGTAGATGGTGGAATCGTCACGGGCATGGACCGGCTGGATCGGCTTCGCGGCGCTCATGATGATCGTGATCGGCTCGATCGACTTCTTCGAAGGGCTCATCGCGGTCATCCGAAAGAGCTACTACGTCGCTACTCCCAACCAGATCATCGTCTTCGACACGACGAAGTGGGGCTGGATCACGATGATCCTCGGCATCCTGCTGGCTCTCGTCGGTTACGGCCTCGCAAGCGGCGCCGGCTGGGCACGGTGGACGGCAATCGTCGTGCTCGTCCTCAACCTGATCGAGCAGCTGGCGTGGCTGGGCAACACGACGTATCCGCTGTGGACGCTGACCGTGATCGCGCTGGAGATCGTCGTCCTCTTCGCGCTCACCGCTCGGTGGGGCGACCCCTCAGAAGCCCTCTAGCCGGACGACTCGCCTCTCAGACGGGCTGCTCGCCGCGGCCCGTCTGAGGGCGGCGGCCGGCGCAAGACCTCTAGCCGTCTTCGTCGAGCTCGTAGCCGTACTGGATCGCGAGCCGCAGCGCTTCGATCCGCGTGATGGACGCGCCGCCGTGCAACGCCTCCGCCCTGCCGTCAGGGCGACTGAGCCACGCACGACCGACGTCCTCCGGGTCGTCGTCGAGGTCGGTGTCCTCGGGACCGTCCTCGAACCGCCAGTAGACCCGAATCGGCGTATCTGTCATTCCCAGCTCCGCAGTTCAGTGGTTGAACGCCAGCAACTTCTGCTCGGTCATCTCTTCGATCGCGTAGCGAAGCCCCTCTCGCCCTGTGCCCGAGCTCTTCACGCCTCCATAGGGCATGTGGTCGATCCGGTAGGTGGAGACGTCGTTGACCATCAGACCGCCGACGTCGATGCGGTCGAATGCGTCCTCGATCACGCGCAGGTCGTGCGTGAAGATGCCTGCCTGCAGCCCGTACTCGCTGCGACCGGCGGCCGAGATCGCATCGGAGACGTCGTCGAAGCGATTGAGCAGGACGACCGGGGCGAACAGCTCGTCGCAGCTCGCGCGAACGTCCTCGCGCACGCCCTCGAGGACGCTCGGCTGCCACAGGCGCCCGTCATGTGCTCCACCCGCGAGGACGACGGCTCCTGCTGCGACTGCCTCGCCGATCCACTCCTCGATGCGCTGTGCGGCGTCCGTGTCGATCACGGGACCGACGTCGGTCGCCTCGTCGAGCGGATCGCCGACGACGAGCTTCTCCACGCGACGCACGAGCTCTCGCGAGAAGGCGTCGTAGACCCGCTCGTGGACGTAGACGCGCTGGACCGAGATGCACGCCTGGCCCGCGTAGGCAAACCCACCCCACGCGACCCGCTCTGCCGCGTAGGCGACGTCGGCGTCGTCGTTGACGATCACGGCGGCGTTCCCGCCGAGCTCGAGGGTGACGCGCTTCCTGCCGGCGCGTCCCTTCAGGCCCCAACCGACGGCGGGGCTGCCCGTGAACGTCAGCAGCTTGACCCGGTCGTCCTCGACGAGCGGCCGCGCCGTCTCGGTCGAGCAGGAGACGACCGCGATCCCGTCCGCCGGCCAGCCCGCCTCGAGCACGATCTCGGCAAGCTTCAGCGAGCTGACGGGGGTCTGCGACGCCGGCCGGAGCACGATCGGGTTGCCGGCCGCGAGCGCGGGAGCCACCTTGTGCGCGACGAGGTTGAGCGGGAAGTTGAACGGAGAGATGCCGGCGACCGGCCCGAGCGGCACGCGACGAACGTGCCCGACGCGGCCGTCGTTCCCGGGGAGCCAGTCGAGCGGGACGATCTCGCCGTAGATGCGGCGGGCCTCCTCGGAGGCGACGCGAAACGTGAACGACGCGCGCTCGACCTCGACGCCTGCGGTCTTGATCGGCTTGCCCGCCTCGAGAGCGATCGTGCGCGCAAGCTCCTCCTTGCGCTCGAGAATCGCCTCGCTCACGAACTGCAGCACCTCCGATCGCCGCCAGGCCGGAAGCTTCCTCGTCGTCTCGAACGCGTCGACGGCGCCGGCGATCGCGCGCTCGACCTCGGCCGGCCCGGCGCGGTGGACGACGGCGACGACCGCACCGTCGAACGGGCTCCGGATCTCGGCCGTGTCGCCCGTCTCGACCCGCTCGCCGCCGACGACGACCCCGAACTCCCCGAGCTCGGCCTGAACGACCGCCATGTCAGCCGACCAGACCCGCCGGCTCCTCGACGAGCGAGGCCAGCGTGTCGAGGAACTCCGCACCCCGCGCTCCGTCGACGGCACGGTGGTCGAACGAGAGGGAGAGGTGCAGGATCGGACGCACCGCGGGCAGGCCGTCGACGGGCACGATCTTCTCGAGGATGCGGCCCACGGCGAGGATCGCAGCCTGCGGCGCGTTCACGATCGCGTCGAACGAGTCGACCCCGTACATGCCGAGATTCGAGACGGTGAACGTGCCGTCGCCGACGTCCTCCGGACGCAGCCGTCCGCCGCGCGCGGCCTCGACGAGGCCGATCCGGCGTGCGGCCGTCTCCGCGAGCGACAGACGATCGGCGTCGTGGACGACACCGACGATCAGGCCCTCGTCGACGGCGATCGCGATCCCGACGTTGACCCGCTCGATCGGGACGACACCGCCGTCGCGCCACGTCGCGTTCACCCGCGGGTGGCGGCGAAGGGCCTCGGCCGAGAGCTTCACGAGCAGATCGGTGTGACTGACCCGCTCGTGACCGGGCCGGGCACGAACCGAACCGCGCCAGCTCTCGAGGCGCGAAGCGTCGACCTCGCGGCGAAGGTAGAAGTGAGGCACGGACTGCCAGCTCTCGGTCGTCCGCTGCGCCATCAGCCGCCAGACGCCGGGCGCGGGAGAGGTCGGCGGCCGGCCGTCTGCGGAGGTCTCGACGTCGGCCGCGACGACCGCACCGCCCGGCCCGCTGCCGGCGAGCGCGGCCAGGTCGACCCCCCGCTCCGCGGCGAGCCGCCGGGCCTTCGGCGAGGCGAGCGGCCGCCGGGCGCGCACGGGCTCCGGCGAAGCGGTGGCGGGAGCCGCGACCGCAGGAGCCGCAGCCACAGCGGCGGCCGCGGCGGCCGGCGGCGCCTCGACCAGGCTCTCGCCGGCGGCCAGGAGCACGGCGATCGTCTCGCCGACCGGTACATCGTCGCCTGCCGCCGCCCGGATGCCGGCGAGCCGTCCCTCGGCCGGAGCTTCGATCTCGACGGTCACCTTGTCGGTCTCGATCTCGAGCAGCGGCTCGCCCTTTGCGACCGAGTCGCCTTCCGACTTGAGCCAGCGCAGCACCTTGCCCGTCTCCTGGGCCATCCCGAGCGCCGGCATGATCACGTCGGCGGGCATCAGTCGGTGTGCGCGCCCTCGAAGCGGGCGGAGTCCACGACGGCGTCCGCGATGCGCGGGTTGTTGAGGTGCGACTGTGTCTCCCGGACGGCGGGCAGGCCGCCGCCGACCGTGTAGTGCCTCCCGCCCGCGACGAGCAGTTCCTCGGCGGGGAAGCGGGTGATCACCTCGCAGCCGTCGGCGGTCACGACGAGCTGTTCCTCGATCCGCGCCGCCTGCCAGCCGTCGGAGGCCGGCCAGAACGTCTCGAGCGCGAACACCATCCCCTCCTCGATCACCTCCGGGTAGTCGAAGGAGACGAGGCGGCTGACGATCGGCTTCTCCCAGCTCGAGAGGCCGACGCCGTGCCCGTACTGGAGCGCAAAGGCCGCCTCCTCGTCCGGGAAGCCGAACTCCTGCGCCTTCGGCCACACCGCCGCGACGTCGGCAGTGCTGACACCCGGTCGCACCATCGCGATTCCCCGGTCGAGGATGTCCCGGCAGCGCTTGTATGCGTCGACGAGCGCACGCGATGCGCTCCCGACGGCGAACGTGCGGTAGTAGCACGTGCGGTAGCCGTTGTAGGCGTGGAGGATGTCGAAGTACGCGGGGTCGCCCGGGCGCAGCATGCGGTCGGTGAAGACGTGCGGGTGTGGGCTGCACCGCTCGCCGGAGATCGCGTTGATCCCCTCGATGTGCTCGGAGCCGAGCTCGAAGAGGCGCTTGCTGACGAGCGCGACGCATTCGTTCTCCCTCATCCCCGGCTTCATCGCCTTGAAGAGGTCGTCGTAGGCGGCGTCGACCATCGCGCACGCGGTGGTCAGGAGCGTGATCTCGTCGGTCGTCTTGACCTTGCGGATGTCCTGCATCAATGCCTGGCCGTCGACGACGGTGATCCCGGCAGCCTCGAGCGCGCGCAGGACGGGCAGCTCCACGATGTCGACACCGAGCGGCTCGCCGAGCAGCCCGCGCTGCTCGAGCTCGACCCGGATCTTCTCCGCGACCGCCTCCGCGCGGCCCCTGACGGAGCCACGCAGCGTCGAGATGCCTGCGCGCGAGCGGTCCTCGCCGAGCCACGGGCTGTAGAGCTTGTGGTGGCGCGCCGCCGAGCCGAAGTCCCACATGATCGGATCGTCACCCTGCGGGAGCAGGCAGAAGCGCACGTACTTGTCGACCGCCCACATGCCGATGTGCGTGGCGGTGATGTAGCGGATGTTGCTCATGTCGAAGCAGAGCAGCGCGCCGAGCTCGGATTGCTCCAGCCCGGCCTTCGCGCGAGCGAGCCGCTCGGTGCGCAGCCGCTCAAAGTTCGCCCGCTCCTCCCAGTCGACGCCCATGACGCCGTAGCTCCGGATCCCCATCGCTTGCCTCCTCAGGCTCGTCCGCAGAGATCGCGCGCCGTGGCGGCGATCAGCTCCGCCGTGGGCACTGTCTCGTCTTCGAGCGTCGGTGAGAACGGGACGGGCACGTCGAGCGCTCCAAGCCGCCGCACGGGCGCGTCCAGGTGGTGGAACGCACCTTCGGCGATCACCGCAGCGAGCTCGGCGGTCACGCCGTAGCTGCGATGACCTTCATCGACGACGATCGCGCGGCCTGTCTTCGCGGCGGACTCGACAAGCGCGGTCGTGTCGAGAGGCGAGAGCGTACGCGGGTCGATCACCTCGGCCGAGATGCCGTCCGCCGCGAGCAGAGCGGCGGCCTCGAGACACACGCGGACCATCGAGCTCGTGCCGACGAGCGTCACGTCGTCCCCAGCGCGCTTCACGTCCGCGACACCGAACGGCAGGGTGTACTCCCCGGCCGGCACCTCGCCCGTGACCCGCCAGTCCATCTTGTCCTCGATGAAGACGACGGGGTTGTCGTCGCGGATCGCGGACTTGAGCAGTCCCTTCGCGTCGTACGGCGTCGACGGCAGCACGACCTTGAGGCCCGGGATGTGGGCCACCCACGCCTGCAGGCTCTGGCTGTGCTGGGCGGCGGAGCGGCGGGTCGCGCCCAATGTCGTGCGCAGGACGAGCGGAACGTTCAGCTTGCCGCCGGACATGTAGTGCGCCTTCGCGGCCTGGTTCGCAAGCTGGTCCATGACGAGCGTCAGGAAGTCGCCGAACATGATGTCGACCACGGGACGCATGCCCGTCATCGCCGCGCCGACGCCGAGGCCTGTGATGCCGGCCTCGGAGATCGGCGAGTCGAGAATCCGCTCCGGGCCGAACTCCTCGACGAGCCCGGACAGCACCTTGAACGGCGTGCCCGCCTCCGCGACGTCCTCTCCGATCACGAACACGGTCTCGTCGCGGCGAAGCTCCTCGGCAAGCGCCTCGTTGACCGCCTGCGCGATCGTGATCTCCCGGACGGCTGCCGGCGCGGAGACGCTAGGCGAAGACATCTTCGGTGACCTCGCCCGGTTCGGGGAACGGCGCCGCCAGCGCGAAGGCAACGCCCTGCTCGATCGCCGCGCGAACCTCGTCGTCGACCGTGCGCAGGGCCTCGTCGTCTGCCAGCCCCTGCTCGAGGAGCCACCGGCGGTGCAGCGCGAGCGGATCGCGCTCGGTCCGCCAGAGCGACTCTTCGTCCTTCGCGCGGTAGTACGCGCGATCGACGTCGCCGACGTGGTGGCCGTGGTAGCGATAGGTGTTGCAGAGAAGGAATGCCGGTCCGCCGCGCGCGCGTGCGCGCGCCACGAGCTCGCTCGCCTCGGCGAACACCGCACGGACGTCCTGCCCGTCGACCTCGCGGGTCTCGATCCCGAACGACCGCGGACGGTCGACGACCGTCCCCGCCGTCGCCTCGAGATAGTGCGTGTACTCGTTGTAGAGGTTGTTCTCGCAGACGTAGACGACCGGCAGCCCCCAGAGGGAGGCCATGTTCATCACCTCGTAGAGAAGCCCCTGGCCGAGGGCACCGTCACCGAAGAAGCACACGGCGACCTGATCCGTGCCGCGCCGCTTCGCCGAGAACGCGGCTCCGGTGGCGATGCCGGTCGACCCGCCGACGATCGCATTCGCACCGAGGTTGCCGTTCGCGTGGTCGGCGATGTGCATCGACCCGCCCTTGCCGCGGCAGTAGCCGGGCTCGCGGCCGAGCAGCTCGGCGAACATCAACGCCACGTCGGCGCCCTTCGCGAGACAGTGCCCGTGCCCGCGGTGTGTGCTCGTGATGTAGTCGTCACGCCGCAGCGCGGAACAGACGCCGACCGCCACCGCCTCCTCGCCGATGTAGAGATGCGCGAGGCCCGGCATCTTCGCGCCGCGGTAAAGGTCGTTGACCTGCTCCTCGAAGAGTCGGATCGTCGTCATGTCGCGATACATGGCCAGGGCCAGCTCCGCGCTGATCGCCGGCTGCGCGGCCGTCCTGCTCATGCGAGCACGCTCGTCTCCACTCCCGACATCGCCGCGAGCACGTCGAAGAGCACGGCGAAGTCCAGCTCGCCGATGCCCATGCCGTTCGCGGCGGTGAGCAGCTCGTTCGTCACGGCCGTCGTCGGCAGCGGCACCTCGAGCTCGCGGCCGAGCTCGAGTGCGAGATTCAGGTCCTTCTGCATCATGTGGCAGTCGAACCAGACCTCATCGGGATGGCCGAGGACGAGCGGGCCGCGGTACGCGACCATCGGCGAGGCGATCACACTCGCGAGCATCACCTCGACGGCGCGCTCGCGCGAGATGCCGCTCTTCTCCGCAAGCAGGACGCCTTCGCTGAAGGCGGTCATCTGCACGGCGAGCGAGAGGTTGATGGCGATCTTGATCGTCACCGCCGATCCGCTCGGCCCGAGATGGAAGACCTTCGGCCCGATCGCGTCGAGGATCGGCTTGACGCGCTCGAACGCGTCCTCGTCGCCCCCGACCATGACCGAGGCCCTTCCCTGGTCGACGGTGATCGACGTCCCGGAGACGGGAGCGTCGAGCATCTGCGCGCCCGCCTCCGACACGCGCGCTGCGAGCTCGCGGGTGTTCGCGGGGCTCGCCGTGCTCATGTCGACGTAGACCTTGCCGGGGACGAGGCCGGCGATGATCCCGTCCGGCCCGTCGGTGACGGCGCGGACCGCGGCCGTGTTCGTGACCATCGTGAAGACGATCTCGCTCCGCTCGGCGACCTTGCGCGGGGTGTCCGCCCAGCGCGCGCCGGCCTCGAGCAGCGGCTCGGCCTTCTCGCGCGTGCGGTTCCATACGGTCACGTCGTGGTCCGCGGCGAGCAGCCGGCGCACGATCGCGCTGCCCATCACACCGAGCCCGACGTACCCGACCTCAGCCATCCGTGCCTCCTCTCGCCGCGGGCGACCCCACGGTGAGTGCGTTGTGGACATCCGACTCGACGCGGACGAGGTGCGCACGCATCGCTTCCCGCGCCGTCGGCGCATCGCGGGCGGCGATCGCCGCGCGAATCGCCCGGTGCTGCTCCAGCGAGCGCTCCGGGCTCTCCGGGATCAGGAAGATCGACATCAGCGCGCGGCGGATCACGCCGCGTACCGCATCCATGGCGTTGAGCACGACACCGTTGCGCGTCGCCTCGGCGATCGCGAGGTGGAACCGCAGATCGCCGTCGATGTAGCGCGCCCCGCGATCCGGGTCCTCGCTCGCGAGCGCCGCGGCCATCTCCTCGATCGCGGCGTCCATCAGGTCGAGGTGCGAGTCGGCGTGGCGTTCCGCCGCGAGGCCGGCCGCCTCGCACTCGACGATCCGCCGCAGCTCGTAGACGTCGAGCATCGTCGCCTGGTCGAGGCTGAGCAGGAGCTGCACACTCGAGTTGAGGGGGTTGGCATAGCCCGCCACCACGAAAGTGCCGTTGCCGTTGCTCTCGATCACTCCTCTCGATTCGAGCATCCGCAGCGCCTCCCGCACCGACGAGCGGCCGGCCCGGAAGGCCTGGGTCAGCTCGCGTTCCGGCGGCACGGGGTCCCCCGGGCGCAGCTGGCGCTCGCCGATGCGGCGCAGGAGCTGGTCGGCGATCAGCTCGTAGACCTTCTGACGTTCGATCGGCTCGTAGCCCAACCGGTTGATCCTTCTTGTCTGACAACAGGACAGGCAGGACTGTACCGCGCTCCGAGTCGGTGTTCAAGGAATTGACAAGCCTCTATTGCAAACACCGTCTCCGTGTGCATAAATCTCGCAGTTCGATCTGATTGTCCGACAAAGGAGGCTCAGATGACGAAGCGGACGAAGCGGCTGCTCGTGGCGATCCTCGCCGCGACCGTGGCCGCCGCCGTTTCGGTAACGGCTGCCAGCACGCGGCCGACGTCCCCGGCAGCGCAGGGGCCGATCAAGATCGGCATCTCGCTGTCGCTCAGCGGCGACTTCTCCGACCCGGGGAAGGCGGTGAAGCGCGGCTACGACCTCTGGGCCGCCTACGTCAACGCGCACGGCGGGATCCTCGGTCGCAAGGTCGAGCTGAAGATCGTCAACGACGCGTCCGACCCGAACCAGGCCGTGTCGAACTACCAGAAGCTGATCACGGGCGACCACGTCGACCTCGTGTTCGGGCCGTTCTCGTCGCTCCTGACGGGGCCTTCCGCCACGGTGGCGAACCGGTATCACTACGCGTTTCTCGAACCGGCAGGGGGCGGACCGAAGGTCTTCGCCCTGAAGCTGCACAACCTCTTCTTCGTGCAGCCGGCACCGGTCGTGAAGTGCGGCGACTCGTTCGTTCGCTACCTGAAGACCCTGCCGGCGGCGAAGCGGCCGAAGACGGCGTCGTACGCGTCGCTGGACGATCCCTTCTCGTCGCCGATCGCCGACGCGATGCAGAAGCAGCTGTCGTCCGGACTGCACGTCAAGACGCTCTACAAGACGATCTATCCGGCCGAGACGACGGATCTGACGCCGATCGTCGCCAAGGAGATCGCGCCGAAGCCCGACATGATCATCGGCGGGACGCAGTCGGAAGACGCGTACTCGCAGGTGAAGGGGCTCGTCCAGGCCGGCTACAACCCGAAGTTCCTGTTCTTCGCGAACGGCGCCAACTCGCCGACCGAGTTCCCGAGCAAGGTCGGGAAGAACAACGTGAACGGGATCTTCAGCTGCAGCGACTGGACACCGGTCGCCAAGACGGCGGGCAACAAGACGTTCGTCGCGCAGTACGTCAAGCGCTACGGCGGCACGGGGTTCGACATCGACAACAACTCCGCCGAGGCGTGGGCCGTCGGCCAGCTGCTGCAGATCGTCTCGACCAAGATCGGCTCGATCGACAACCAGAAGATCATCACCGCCCTCCACAAGGGTGTCTGGAAGACGATCGAAGGCAACCTCTCCTGGGATGCCAACGGCTCCCCGAACGGTGACGACCTGCTCGTCGAGTGGATTCACGGCAAGCTTCTGCCCGTGTTCCCCGCGAGCGTCGCCGTCGCCAAGCCGTTCTCCCCGAAGCCGGCCTGGGGCGGCTAGAGGACAAGTCGAGCGAGATGCACGTCTTCATCCAAGCCTGCATCCTCGGCCTGCTCACGGGCGGGGTGTACGCGCTCATGGCCAGCGGCCTGGCGCTCGCGTTCGGTGTGATGCGTGTCATCAATGTGGCTCAGGGCGCGCTGATCATCCTCGGCGCGTACCTGAGCTACACGCTCTACGGGCACTTCGGCATCGACCCGTTCGTGGGCCTCGTGGTCGTCACGCCGGTGATGTTCGTGCTCGGAGTCGTGCTCCAGCTCGCCTTTCTCAGACCGCTGCGTGACGAGGAGCGAGAGGAGCTCTCGCTCCTCGTCACGTGGGCGATCGCGCTCGGCATCGAAGGACTGCTGAGCGTCGCGTACCAGACGACCTATCGATCGACGATCACGAGCTACGCGGATCGGTCCTGGCACGTGTTCGGCTACTACATCTCCGTGGCGCGCGGCTACGCGTTCATCGTTTCGTTCGTCGTGCTGGGCCTGCTCTTCGCGATCCTCAAGTTCACGAAGCTCGGCCGGGCGATCCGCGCGACCGTGCAGAATCCCACGGCGGCCAGGCTCCTCGGGATCGACACGCGCATGGTCTCCGCAATCGGCTTCGGGCTGAGCGTCGCAACCGCGGCCGCAGCCGGCGCCGTCTACGGGATCGTCTTCCCGTTCAACCCGGGCAGCCACTACGACCTGATCTCAAGACTGCTCACAATCATCGTCCTCGGCGGTCTCGGCTCGCTCGGCGGCGCGGTGCTCGCGGCGCTCATCATGGGGCTCACGGAGTCCGTCTTCGCAGCGCAGATCTCCCCGACCTGGTCGAGCTTCACGTTCTTCGTCGTGCTGATCGCCGTGCTCGTCGTGCGACCGCAAGGCCTCTTCGGCGCCCGCGTCCGGGGCTCGATCTGAGCCGGCTGAGCGTCACCGGCGTCGTCCGGGCCACGCTCGTGTTCGCGGCGCTGACGGCGCTCCCCTTCGTGTTCACCGCACCGTGGGTGCAGGACCTCTTCTTCTTCACGCTGATGTACGCGGCGCTCGCCTCCGCGTGGAACATCGTCGGCGGCTACTCGGGGTACATCTCGCTGGGGCACGCTGCCTTCTTCGGCGTCGGCGCGTACGCGACCGGGATCGTTTTCACCCATACCTCGATCGGCAGCGGCTACCGGCCGTTCTACTTCCTGCCGCTGATCGGGATCGGCGTCGCCGTCGCTTCGCTCCCGATCGGCTGGGTCGCCTACCGCACGCGCGCCGCGACCTTCGCGATCGTGACGATCACGCTGCTCTTCGTGGCACAGCAGCTCGCCTTCAATCTGCGGTCGTTGACGGGCGGTTCGCAGGGCATCGCAATCCCGACGCCCAACTTTGCGGTCTCGACGTACAACGTGCCGTTCTACTTCGCCATGCTCGGCGTGCTCGCACTCTCGATGCTCGCGAGCTGGTGGATTCGCGGGAGCAAGCTGGGGCTCGCATTGTTCGCGATTCGCGACGACGAAGATCGGGCCCGCGGCCTCGGCGTGCAGACGAGCTTTGCGAAGCTGACGTCGTTCGCTCTCTCCGCGGGTCTCGTGGCGATGGCCGGCGGGGTGTGGGCCTACTACCTCTCGTTCATCTACCCGCAGTTCGCCGTGGATCCGCTCGTGACGATCGGGATGGTGCTGATGGTCTACCTCGGCGGGCGCGGCACGATCTGGGGACCGGTGATCGGCGCCTTCATCCTCGTGCCGGCCCAGAAGTACCTCGCGTACCGGCTCGGCGCGAGCGACCTCTACCTGGTCGGCTACTCGAGCGTCTTCCTGTTCGTGATCCTGCTCCTCCCGCGCGGGATCCTGCCGTCGCTCGCCGAGCGTGCCCGGCAGTTGCGGGTGCGGCGGGTGTCGCGAAAGGGGAGCGCCAAGGAGGTCGCGGCGTCGTGAGCACGCTGCTCGAGGTCGCCGCCGCGTACAAGCGCTTCGGCGGGGTGGTCGCCGTCGACGAGTGCACGTTCGGGGTCGAGGAGGGCTCGATCACGGGCCTGATCGGGCCGAACGGATCCGGGAAGACGACCGTCTTCAACCTGGTCACCGGCTACCTCCCGGCGGATCGGGGCGAGATCCGCTTTGCCGGCACGACCGTGCGCAGGCCCGACCCGACGCGGCTCGCGAGGAAAGGGCTGATCCGGACGTTCCAGCAGGCGCGAGTGCTCGCCAACCTGACGGTGATGGAGAACCTCGCGCTGGCGGTGCCGCACAGCATGCTCGGAGCGATGCGGGCCTGCATCTCGCCTGGAGAGCGCGCACTCGGCGAGCAGCTCCTCGCAGACTTCAACCTGACCGCTCACGCGAGCACGCTCGCCTCCGAGCTCTCGTTCGGCCAGCGCAAGCTGCTCGAGTTCGCCGCGACGCTGATGGGCCGCCCACGTCTCGTCCTGCTCGACGAGCCGGCCGCGGGTGTCAACCCCGTGCTCGTCGAGACGATCGAACGCCATATCCGGCGGCTGAATGCCGAGGGGCTCACCTTCCTCGTCGTCGAACACGACATGCCCCTCGTGATGCGTCTGTGCGACCCGGTGATCGTGCTCGACCGGGGCCGGAAGATCGCCGAAGGGCCGGCCGAGCAGATGCAGAACGATCCACGCGTCCTCGACGCCTACCTGGGGGCCTAGCCGATGCGGATCGTGTTGCACGACGTCGTTGCCGGCTACGGGTTCGGCGACGTGCTGCGGGGGCTCGACCTCGTCGCCGAGTCCGGGGAGATCACCTGCCTGATCGGGCCGAACGGCGCCGGCAAGTCGACCGTCCTGCGGGCGGTCAGTGGGCTGCTGCGGCCGAGCCGCGGCTCGATCGCGCTCGGTGAGACCGACATCACCGGCTACTCCCCCCGACGACTGCTCTCGCTCGGTGTCGTGCACGTGCCGCAGGAGCGCAGCCTCTTCCCGCTGATGACCGTGTGGGAGAACCTCCTGCTCGGCGGCTACATCCACCGCGACCGGAAGCGCGTACAGCGCCGGGCCGAGGAGCTCGCCGAGCGCTTCCCGCTGATCGCCGAGCGCAGGCGCGAACGGGCCGGCTCGCTGTCGGGCGGCGAGCAGAAGACGGTGGAGATCGCCCGCGCCCTGATGCTCGAGCCGAAGGTCCTGCTGATCGACGAGCCGTCGATCGGGCTCGCACCGAAGGCCCGCAGCGAAGTCTTCGCGACCCTCGCGTCTCTCGCCGGCGGCGGATGGACGATCCTGCTCGTCGAGCAGAATGCCCGCTCCGGGCTCGCGGTCGCCCAACAGGGCGCCGTGCTCGACGGCGGCGTCGTCAAGCACACGGGGCCCGGGAGCAAGCTCCTCGACGATCCGGAGGTGGGCCGCCTCTACCTCGGCGTCCGCGCCGCCGCGCACGCCGGCTCGACCCCGCGCTAGTTCAGGCGGCCCGGAGAGGTTCCGTGTCAGGCTGGGCGCCGACCACGACCTCGAGGCTCCGTGGCGGCTCGGTCGCCGCGGCCGCTCGTGTCGCGGCTGTCCGCCGGGCCGGCGGCACGAGCACGCGCCAGGCGGTCGCGAGCACGACGGCGCCGATCGCGCCGAGATACAGCGAGCGCGCCCAGCCCGAGCCGCTGTCGCTGCCGGCGAGCAGACCGTGCACCGTCGCCGAGCCGAAGATCCCGTACGTCAGCCAGTGCAGCCGCCGCCAGTTGCGAACGCCGATCCGCTTGCGGACGGAGAACGAGAGGTAGACGGCGAGCATCAGCTCCGCGACGACGACCCCCACGCCGGTCCAGACGGGGCGATAGCTCACACGGCCCGGCACGAGAAGGCCGAGCACGTCGATCCGCACCGTCGTGTCGAGCACGAGACCGGCGCCGTGCAGGGCGATCGCCAACAGCGAGAGCAGCGCGAGAAAGCGATGGACGTCGGTGACGCCGGCCGGCTTCAGCCGCGTCCCGAGCGGCCGCGACTTCAGCACGAGACCGGCGAGCATCGAGCAGGTGAGCAGGAGATAGGCGATGAGGCCCCCGGCGCGGGCGAGGATCCAGAACGTCGGATCGCCTCTCATGCGAGACCTCCCGCGTGCAGCACCGTCCCGTCCTCGCCGACGAGCAGCGCGGGAGCTCCGAGCCGGTCCGGCCTCCGCCGGCGCACCGGCCGTGCCGAGCAGGAAGAGCGACTTGGCGTGCACCTCCGCCGCGACCGCAGTGGCGCCGACCACGGTCACCGACACGAGGTCGGTGTCGGACGGCTCGCCGGTGAACGGGTCGATCAGGTGGTGGCGGTTGCGCCCGTTCCGCGTCCAGCGCCGGTAGTCGCGGCCGGAGGTGGCCAGGCCGCCGTGGGCGAGACCGAGTGTCAGCGGGCCGGCGGGCGTCTCGACACCGATCGGCCAGACGCCTTCGGGCGGAACGCCGCGGACAGCGGCATCGCCGCCGGCGTTGACGAGGCACGGCCCGTAAGGCGCGAGCAGATCGCAGCCCCGCTCGGCCGCGTAGCCCTTGACGATGCCGCCGAGGTCGAGGCGCACTCCGGCGCCGAGCCGCACTGTCCGGGCGGTGCGGTCGACCTCCACCGCCCCTCCCGCCGGCACCGGCTCCTCCTCCGGCCCGTCGAGCTCGGGCGCGACGGCGGCGAAGGTGCGGTCGTAGCCCGCGCGGACGAGAGCGTCGTGCACGGTCGGATCGAAGCGACCCGCCGTCCGGTCGCGCGCGAGGAGTGCGAGCTCGACCACCTCGAGCAGCTCGTCGCTGCAGCGCCGGCTCCCCGCCGCGTTCAGCTGCGAGAGCTCCGAGTCAGGCCGGAACCGGGAGAAGATCTGCTCGAGGCGCTGAAACTCCTCCTCGACCGCGGCGAAGCCGTCGTCGGCACGCTCGTCTGCGGCGACGAGGCACTCGATCCCGACCGCCATCGCCGGGAACGCGTGACGCTGAAGCGCGGCGATCACGGATGCGAACTGCTCGACGAGGTCGCGGGCGGGAGCGTCACGACGCGCACCTGCGGCGGCAGCGTCACGACGCGCGTCGCCGGAGCCGCCGCGGCCTGGGGCGCAGGCGCCGCAGGGGCGGAAGCAGGCGCAGCTGCCGAGGCCGGCGCGGCGGCAACCGTGACCCGAGCGGCGGCCAGCTCCGCGGCGATCCGCGCGGCCGCGGCGCGGGCAGCCGCGAGCTCACGCCCGTGCTGCGCGCGCACCCGGGCAATCGTCTGCTCCCGCGCCCGCAACCGCCGCCGGTACACCCGCCAGCGGTAGGTGACGAGCCGTTGCACGGCCGCAGCCTCGTGCCGCAGATGCTGCTGCCGTTGCGCCAGCGCGGCCAGCCTCGGGTCCGCCACAGTCTGCGCGGTGCTCGCCCACGGCCGCGCTGCGATCGTCGCCCACAGCACGAAGAACGCGAGCACCGTCGCGGCTGCGACGTAGAGGCGGACGACCGGGGCGTGCATCACCCGTCGCCTCCGTCGTCGCCGCCGAAGCCGCCGCTGTCGCCGTCTCCTCTGTCGCCGCCGTCGTCGTTTCCGTCGTCACCGTCGTCGCCCGTCTGCGCCGGCGACGTCGTCGCCGGAGACTGCACGGTCGTCACGACGGGAGCGGGGCGCACATAGACCACCTTGGGGCGCCGCGGAGCAAGAGCTCGCGCTGCAGCGGGTGCGGCCGTCGGCGCGGCCGCCGGCACGCGACTCGCCGCCGGCACGGCCGGTGCAGGCGGTGTCGGCATCGGCACGGGCGCGTAGTGCGGCACGGGCGGCAGCGCCGGAGGCCGGCTGTGGCGGGCATGGGCGAGCGAGGCGGCAAACCGGTCGAGCTTGGCCGACCGCGCCGCGATCACCCTGTCTGCGACTCGCGGCGGCTTCGCGGCCGCCGTGCCGAGGTGGACCGTCCTCAGCGCCGCAGACGCACCGGTCACGGTGCAGGCAGCAAGCGCCAGAGAGAGCACGAGTGCGTGCTTGCGCCCCATTTGGTTGCCTCCGTTTCGGGGAGATGACTTACGACCCCCCAGAGACCGGTCTCGGCCCGGAGACCTTGCATGGGAACTCGTTCGCCCCCCCGGCGGGGCAGTGCCGGGACTAGTGCGGCGTCCCGGACGCGACGAGGCACTCGCGAGCCGGTCGGCCCTCGACTCGCTGGACGAGCCCGAGTGCGGCCGCGATCGCACCGTAGACGTCCTCTCCCGGCAGCGCATACGACGGCTCGAAGTCGACCGCCCCGTTGATCTCCACGACGCGGTAGCCGTCGCCGGCCGGCAAGAGGTCGACGCCGACGAAGTCGCCGCCGACGGCGGCGGCGGCACGAAGCGCGAGCCCGCGTGCCCTCGGAGACGGCACGACCGTCTCGAGGCTGCCGCCGAGGCTGAAGTTCGTGCGCCATTCTCCGGGGCGCGCGCGGCGCCGGATCGCACCGACGACACGGCCGCCCGCGACGAGGATGCGCAGGTCGTAGCCGCGCGGGGGCACGAGCTCCTGGACGAGCGCTCCCTGGCGGGCGAACCAGTCTCGCCGCGTGACGATCGTGAGCGCGTTCGCGAGCTCGGCGTGCGTGTGGCAGCAGTAGACATCCCTGCCCCAGCTGCCGAAGCGGGGCTTGACGACCACCGGAAGATCGAGCTCCGGCACCGTTGCGCCGGGACGGATGTGGCAGGTGCGGGGCTGCGAAACCCCGGCGGCCGCCAATGCGCGGGCCGTCCTCAGCTTGTCGTGGGCGGTCACCAGGGCGGCCGGGCGGTTCAGCACGCGCACGCCGCGACGGACGAGCGCCAGCAGCTCGAGCAGACCGGGCTCGAGCCCGTCCAGCGACGTGCGAACGTCGATCCGGCCGAGCACGGTGTCTCCCGGGCGCAGCAGACCGAGCGCCTCGCCCGGCGTCAGGCCGCGCGCGTCGATCCCTTGCGACCGCCAGACGCGCTCCAACAGAGGATTCGTCGTGCTCGAACTGCCGCCGATGATCCCGACGACGCGACCCCCAGCGCGGCGCGCCGCCGGCCTGCGCCGGCGCCAGAGGGCGAGGTCACTCCCAACGGTCATCGGTCGCGGCGTTCGCTCATGGGGCGACCACCTTCAAACGCCCCGACGGTGCGCGCATCACCCCGGATGGATGACTTCTCGTTTTGTCTCCGCGTCGTGGCCTCCAAACCGCTCGGCGAGCAGGCCGTGACGCAGACCACGGTCGCTCACCGTCAGCGATTCGCAGCCGAGCTTCTCGAGGACCGTCCGCACGATCACGGCCCCGGCGAGGATGACCTCCGCGCGCTTCGGCTGCAGGCCGACGATGCCACGGCGCTCCTCGACGCTCGCGGTCCGGAAGAGCTCGATCTGCCGGTCGATCTCCGCTCGATCGAGCACGGTGCCTTGCACGATCTCCGGGTCGTACGTCGCGAGACCATGGCTCACGGCGGCGAGGTTCGTGACCGTGCCGCCCAGGCCGACGAGCGCATCGGGTGCGGCTCGTCCCTCGAGTCGCGCGAGCTCCCCAGCGATCGCCTCGCGCGCCGACGCGACGACCTCGGTCGAGACGGCTCCGTCGAGGTGATGCCGCTCCGTGAAGCGCACTGCCCCGACGTCGACGCTGAATCGCTCGTCGACGTGCCCGTCGCGGCCGAAGGTGAACTGGGAGCTGCCACCGCCGCTGTCGAAGAGAACCAGCGAGCCGGCGCCGAGCCGGAGGGCGGACGTCGCGGCCAGATATGCGAGCCGCGCCTCTTCCTCGCCCGAGATGACCTCGATCTCGACACCCACACGGTCGTGCACGGCGTCGATCAGCAGCCCGGGATTCGACGCGCGCCGAAGTCCTGCCGTGCCGACTGCTGCGATCGCCGCGGCGCCGTTCCGTCTCGCCTCCTCCACCATCGCCGTGATCGCCTCGACCGTGCGCTCGACCGGCGCAGCCTGGAGCTCTCCCTGTTGGTCGAGCCCTTCGCCGAGCCGCGTCACCTCCGCGCGATCGACGACCGTTCTCCACACGTCGTTCGACTGCCGTTCACCGATGTGGAACTTGACCGAGTTCGTGCCCACGTCGATGACCGCATACCGAACGGCACCGATCCCGAGGAGCGCCTTGAGCCCCCGCGCGAGACACGTGTTCGGTCGCGATTCCAGGCCGAGCTCGCGCACTGCGGCGCCGACGAGAGCCGGGTCTTCGGACTCGATGGCGATCGTGCGCGTCGCACCGCGCCCGCTACGCACGTCGGTCAGCTCGGAGATGCACCCGCCGACCGTGTAGCGGGCACGCCGTTTGTGCACGTCCACCGCGAACAGCTCGGGATGGTCATGCACGACCTCGCCGACGAACTGGTCGAGCGTGTATGAGTCGTGGAGGCTCGAGGGGACGTCCACGCCGAGCGTCGAGAGCACGAGGGCGGCATCCGAGGCAGAGAGTGGAAACGCAGCCTTCAGGACAGGCCGCCACTGCTCGAGGCCCTCCTCGTCCACGTGCTCGAGATGCTTCACGTCCATCAGGCCGTCGCGGACCTTGACGGAGGCATCGCTCTTCAGCGAGAGCAGATAGAGCTCATCGCTCTCCTGCACGCGCTCCGCGACGAGCGCCGCGAACCGGTCCTCGGCCGTGCCGAAGTGATCGCCGAAGGTGCGCCATTCCCAGCGAGGGACGATCTCGGGTGTCACTGCGACTCGCGCAGCGCGCTCGCGAAGTACTCGAGTGCCTTGCGTGTCTTCGTCTGCTGCTCGCCCGACATGTCGACGCCGTGACCTGAGAGGAACACCCGGAGCTCCGCAGCGACCTGGAACGCCTCGAGTGGCGTGCAACGCGTCGAGAGCTCGAGGACGCGGGAGCCGTCGGGATAGAGCCACAGCTCGGCGACCAGCCGGCGCCCGAGCTCCTGCGGAGCGAGGCGCAGCTTGAGGACGAAGATCGGTCCGAGGACGGACAGGTCGTCCAGGCCGACGTCCGCCGGTGCGTGCGCCGCGTAGAACTCGCGCTGCTCCCTCGAGAACAGCTTGCGCACCGGCCGCTCTCCCGCGACCGACGCCCTGACGGCTTCGAGGGCCTGCGCGCCCTTCAGGGCGCCGGAGCAGACGAAGCCGCCGGGCAACGCGTCGACCTCGACGCGGAAGCTCGCCGACGCGCGCAGGCTGTCCGGCAGCTCCGCGGGAACGACCGGGCGCAGCTTCACGGCGGAATCTCCACCCTTGCCCTGGATCCTGCGGGCGCGGACGACCACACCGTGCTCGTCGAGCTTCAGGTCGGGCGTGTCGAAGAAGTAGACCTGGCGAATCTGCGCCTCGAGCGGGTCCAGACCGAGTGCGGTCACGGTCGAGCGCAGGTCGGAGTCCGGGACGGTCAGCTTCAGCTCGACGCTGTCGGAGTCCTTGATCAGTTGTGAGAGCCGCACGAGCTCCTCATCGGAGAACGTGGGCCGTGCCGCCTGCGTAGTCATGTCCCCTCCTTCATCGGGACGAACGGAAATGGTTCAGGGTCTCGTCTCAGTCCGAGCTGCGCGCGACTCCTCCGTAGACCGCGAGGGCGTAGAGCACGAGCACGTCCAGGGCGAACATGGCGAGCGACCAGAGCGGTCTGGACTCGATGAACAGCAGCTGGCCGATCGCGTTCAGACCAACCACGAAGATCGCGAACCACCGCGCCAGCTGGCCGCCCTTGAAGAGGCTCGCCGCAGCGAACAGCTCGGCGATCCCGAGCGCGAGGACGATCCAGCCCCACGTCCGCAGGTCGCCGAAGACGTACGCTGCGTCTGCAACGTAGACCTTGCTCGAGAAGAGCGCAGCGGTGCCCTCGAAGATGTTCCAGATCCCGCCGAGAGCGAGGATGATCGCTGCGAAGCCGACCCAGGAATAGGCGGTCTCGGGGTCTACCGAGCTCGAGCCGAGGCCGTCGTCGGCGCCCCTGGGAGCTGTCGTCGTCATGGCGTTCTCCTTCCTCGTTCGCACCCTTTCCCGCGAAGCCAACCCCGTTGCCGGAACGGCGGCATCCCCCCAATCGGGTGAACGCCGAGAACGCGCACGTTCGTCTCAGCGCCTGCGCGCCCTCGCAACCGCGGCCAGCGCCAGCGTGCCCGCCACCGTCAAGACGAGCATCAACGCCTTGCGGCCTCGCAGCTTCGACTCGCCGCCCGCCCGATCCTCCATGTTGACCGCCACTTCCTCGAGCCGCAGGCCGGCGGCGACGACGCGGATCAGGGACTCGACCTCCGGAGCCCCGCTCTTGTAGGGCTCGGCCAGGAGCGGGAGCGCGTTGGCGTTCACCGCGTAGAGCCCGCTCGTGGCGTCGCCGAACGGCCGGTTCAGCACGACCGCGATCGACCGCCTGAGGACCCCGGTGCCGAGCCGCCGCGCGGCGCTCGGACGGTAGCGATACGCCTCGTACCCTTCCCCCGAGACGAACCGCGAGCCGACGGCGACGTCGCAGCTGTCGTCACGGACGAGCGCGAGGAGACGGGCGAGCTCGTCCGGCGGATGCTGGCCGTCCGCGTCGATCCGCCCGCAGAACCGGTAGCCGTGCTCGAGCGCCCAGCCGTACCCTGCGGCGATCCCGACGGCCAGACCGCGGTTCACGCCGAGGGACAGAACCTGCGCCCCGTGCTCCCGAGCCACCTGCGCCGTGCCGTCGGTGGAGCCGTCGTCGACGACGAGCACGTCGACGTCGGGCAACCGCTCCTTCAGCGCGTCGATCACGGCCGGCAGGTTCTCCTCCTCGTTCCAGGCCGGGATGAAGACGGCGGTGTCGCTCATCCGCGCCTCCGCAGGAGCTCGGTGCGGGCAGCGCGAAGCTGCGCGGGGACGAGCGGCAGCGCGACGAGCTCCCACGCGATCGCGCGCAGAGACGGACGCACGCGGGCGACGCTGTAGCGGACGGAGACGCCGCTGCCGCGATAGAGACGGCCGAAGAGCAGCCGAGCCCTCAAGAGGTGCGACGGAGCGCACACGACGACGGCCTGCTCGATGCCCCGCTCGCGCAGCAGCGGCAGCGTCCGCGACGCGTTCTCGGAGGTGAAGCGCGCGGTCGGCTCGACGACGAGCTCCACGTCCGGCCCGAGCCACGCCTCCCTCATCTGCTCGCCCTCCGAGACTCCGCCGGTCGACGACCAGCCGCTGAAGACGACGAGCTCCGGCTCGAGCCGCGCCGCGAGCCGCGCCGCTGCCGCGACGAGGCAGAGGCAGCGCGCGCTGACCCGGTGGACGCCGTCCGGCCCGACGCCCCCGTGGCCGGGCACGACGATCGCTGTTCGGAACTGTGCCATGCAGGGATGATCGGCCAATGATGAGCGGCGCGCGCGGAGCGCTCGTCATCCCGACAGGGTGATGCCTTAGAAGCCCTCAGACCTCGGCAAGCCTGCGCAGAGCAGTGACGAGGTCGTGGAGCTCGGCGCCGCGGGCGGTCAGGCGGTACTCGGCGCGAGGAGGCCGCGTCTCGACCACATGCCGTTCGAGGATCCCAGCGCGCTCGAGCTCGCCGAGCCGCGCCGTCAGCGTCGCCGGCGGAATCGAGCCGAGGCTCTGCATGAACTCGCCGAAGCGCACCGCGCCGCTGTGCGAGGCCCAGATGATCGACACCGTCCAGCGCCGTTCGAGGAGGTCCGCCGCGCGGCGGACCTCCTCGGGAATCGGCGTGCAGCTACGACAGCGCATGCTCGTGCGACGGGGCAGGCTCGAGCGCGAGCGCGAGCACCTCGTCGAGCGTCATCACCGGGTGGAAGGACAGCTTGGTCTTCACGTCCTCCGGGATGTCCTCCAGGTCGGCGCGATTGCGCTCCGGGAGGATCACGTCGGTGAGCCCCGCCGCGTGCGCAGCGAGCACCTTCTGCTTCAGCCCACCGATCGGGAGCACGCGCCCCTGAAGCGTCACCTCGCCGGTCATTCCGACCGTGTGCTTGACCGGGCGGCCCGACAGCAGCGACGCGATCGCCGTCGTCATGGTGATGCCGGCGCTCGGGCCGTCCTTGGGGATCGCCCCCGCAGGCACGTGCAGGTGGAACGCCCGGTCGTCGAAGACGTCGCCGTCGATTCCGAGCTCGTCCGCGTGGGAGCGCACGTAGGAGAGCGCGATCCGCGCCGACTCCTTCATCACGTCGCCGAGCTGACCGGTGAGCACCAGGCCGTCCTGACCCTTCATCGAGGTCGCCTCGACGAAGAGCACGTCGCCGCCGCTCCCGGTCACCGCGAGCCCGGTCGCGACTCCCGCCACGGCCGTCCGCTCCGCGGACTCCTGGTAGAAGCGCTGCCGGCCGAGCGCGTCGCGCACGAGAGCACCGTCGACCGTCACCGGCGCGGCGAGCTCGCCGCTCACGATCCGGGTGGCCGTCTTGCGCAGGAGCTTCCCGAGCTCACGCTCGAGCTGCCGCACGCCCGCCTCCCGTGTGTACTCGGTGGCGATCGTCGCCAGCACCTCGTCCGAGACGGCGGTCTCGTCCTCCCGCAGGCCGTTGCGCTCGCACTGCCGCGGCCATAGGTAGCCCCGCGCGATCGCGACCTTCTCGTCCACCGTGTAGCCGTCGAAGCGGATGATCTCCATCCGGTCGAGCAGCGGGCCGGGGATCGTGTCCGCCACGTTCGCGGTTGCGATGAACACGACCTGCGACAGGTCGAGCTCGACGTCGAGGTAGTGGTCGCGGAACGAGTGGTTCTGGGCCGGGTCGAGCACCTCGAGCAGGGCCGCGGAGGGATCGCCGCGCCAGTCGGCGCCGACCTTGTCGACCTCGTCGAGCAGGATCACCGGGTTCATCGTCTTGGCGTCGCGCAGCGCGCGCACGAGCCGGCCGGGCATCGCTCCGATGTAGGTGCGGCGATGCCCGCGGATCTCCGCCTCGTCGTGAACGCCGCCCAGCGACATCCGCACGAACTCGCGGTTCAGCGCACGCGCGATCGATTCGCCGATCGAGGTCTTGCCCGTGCCGGGAGGGCCGATCAGCGTCAGGATCGCGCCGGAGCGCTTGTCCTCGGCGATGCCTCGGTCCTGCCGGAGCTTTCGCACGGCGAGGTACTCGACGATGCGGTCCTTGACGTCCCGAAGGCCGGCATGGTCTGCGTCCAGCACCTCGCGCGCGTGTACCGGGTCGAGCCGCTCCTCCGAGCGGGCGCCCCACGGCACGGCGAGCAGCCAGTCGAGATAGGTGCGGATCATCTGCGACTCCCCGCTCTGGTCGCCCATGCGCTCCAGACGGCCGGCTTCCCGCTCGGCCTGCTCGCGCACCGCCTCGGGCATGTCCGCCTCGGCGATCTTCGACCGGTACTCCTCGGCCGCGGTCCCGTCCTCCTCGCCGAGCTCCTTCCGGATCGAATCGAGCTGCCGGCGGAGGATGTACTCGCGCTGCTGCTTCTGGGCGCCCGACTCGACGTCCTCGCGGATGCGGCGACGCACCTGCAGCTCGGCGAGCCGTTCGCGCTGCAGCGAGACGGCGAGCTCGAGCCGCTCGACAACATCGATCTTCCCGAGCAGGTCGATCTTCTCCGCGAAGGAGACATCGGGCGCGTACGCGGTCGTGTCCGCGAGCGCGCCGGCGTCGGTGATCGAGCGCACGAAGTCGTGGATGCGGGCGTCAGCCTCGCGCAGGTCGAGGATCTCCTCGACCACAGCGCGATACTCACGCTCCAGCTCGGCGGTCTGGGCACGCGGCGGAGGCTCGTCAGGCCGCTCGTCGACCTCGACGCGCAGACGGCCGTCGGCCCCGGTGTGGGCCACGCCGGCGATCCCGCGATGCAGGCCCGAGAGCGTCGCCGCCCAGGCGCCGCCGGGCAGCCGGACGACGCTCGTCGCCTCGGCGACGGTGCCGACGTCGGCGTAGACGCCGTCCCGAACGGGGACGAGGAGGACCCGGTCGCCCTCGGCGACGTCGACGGTCAATGTCACCGTCATGTTCGGAAAGACGACCGTGTCCTCGAGGGGAATCAGCAATAGCTGCGACAAGAGAGCTCCTTCTGTTCAGTCGTTGATGGTACTTCAACGATTGAAGTATGGTAGCCATTCCTGTTCGGTGAGATAGTTGAGCAGGCAAGCATCTGCTACGTTTGGCCGCATGGAACTGGGCGTCTACACGTTCGCCGAGCTGACCTCGGACGAGATCGGCCCGCGGGAGCGCCTCCGCGACCTGCTCGAGGAGATCGAGCTCGCCGACCAGGTCGGCCTCGACGTCTTCGGTCTCGGCGAGCACCACCGGCCCGACTTCGCCGTCTCTGCGCCCGCGGTCGTGCTGGCGGCAGCCGCGGCGCGCACGCGGACGATCCGGCTCACGAGCGCCGTCTCCGTGCTCAGCTCCGACGACCCCGTGCGCGTCTTCCAGGACTTCAGCACGCTCGACCTGCTCTCCGGTGGGCGCGCCGAGATCATGGCGGGCCGCGGCTCGTTCATCGAGTCGTTTCCGCTCTTCGGCTACGACCTGCGCGACTACGACGAGCTCTTCGACGAGAAGCTGCGGCTCCTCCTTGCGCTGCGCGAGACCGAGCGGGTCACCTGGCCCGGCGGCCACCGCGCTGCGATCGACGACCGGGGTGTCTACCCCCGGCCGCTGCAGGAGCCGCTCCCGGTCTGGGTTGCCGTCGGCGGCTCGCCGGAATCGGCGGTGCGCGCCGGGTCACTCGGCCTGCCGATGGCGCTCGCGATCATCGGCGGCCTGCCGGAGCGCTTCGTGCCGTTCGCCGAGCTGCACCGGCGGGCCGGCGAAGCAGCCGGCCATGGACGACTGCCGCTCAGCATCAACTCGCACGGCTACATCGCGGACTCGTCGCGGCAGGCGCTTGACGAGTCGTTCCCGTACGTCGCGGCGATGATGAACAGGATCGGACGGGAGCGCGGCTGGCCGCCTCACACGCGCGTCGACTACGACGCCGCCGCGACGAAGCGCGGAGCGAACTTCGTCGGCGATCCCGAGCAGATCGTCGAGAAGATCCTCCACCAGCACGAGCTCTTCTCCCACGACCGCTTCCTCGTGCAGTTCAGCGTCGGCACGATGCCGCACGCGCAGATCATGCGCTCGATCGAGCTCTTCGGCACCGAGGTCGCGCCCGCGGTCCGGCGCGAACTGGCGGTCGTTCCTGCCGGCTGACCCGCCGTCGAGCTCCGACGACGCCGCTACGCCACCGCAGGCGCCTTGACGCTCGCGATGTAACCGCGCACGTCCCCCGCGGGCTCCGTGTACGCGCTGCCGAGGTCCGCTTCGATCGCGGTGAGGTACGACTCCGCCCAGGCGGGCAGGTCGTAGTCGATCGCACGCAGGAACTCGAGCGTCGCGGCGAGACGGATGTCCGCGATCGACGGCGTGTCGCCGCCGATGTACGTCTTGCCGTCGAGGAAGAACGTGCGGTAGACCTCGAGGGGCCGCGCGACGGCGGCCTCGGCGGCTGCCTGGGCCCGCGCCTTGGCGTCCGCGTCGGCATCGGACGCGCCGACCTCGCCCGCGTAATGCGGGAAGTTGAGCGCCGGATAGGTCGCGCGCGCGACGTACGGATAGAGCGTCCCGATCAGGTAGAACATCGCGCTGTCGACCATGGCCCGCTTCGCGGGCTCTGTCGGGTAGAACCGGTCGAGCCGGTGCTTGTTGCAGAGGTACTGCATGATCGCGCAGCTCTCCCAGAGACTGCCGCGCGGCAGGCCCTCCTCCTCGAGCAGCGGCGTCAGGTCGGCGGGGTCCTTGGCGAGGAAGTCGTCGGTCCCCTTCTTGCCCCAGACGTCGATCTCCTCGAAGTCGAGGCCCGCTGCGCGGACGAAGATGCGGACCGTGAGGTTGTTGACGCTCGGCTTGAGAATGCTGATCGTGTTGGCAGCCATCTGCTCCTCCGCTAGTAGGGGTCCTTGGGGGACCGGTCGCCGGACAACGAGTCGCGCGACCGCAGGACGAGCGCCTCGATCGCGTCGGCAAGATGCTCCTGCTCGATGTTGTAGTCCTTCCGCTCGACGCGAATGCGGTGCGCCGCGAGCAGCACGTCGGCGTGGGTGTAGCCGACCGGGGGCTCGAAACGGTACGACGCGAGCTCGATCAGGAGGCCGAGCGGATCCTCGAAGTAGATCGAGTCCATGAAGCCGCGGTCCTTGACCCCGCTGTGGCGGATCCCGCGCTCGTCCAAGCGGTCGACCGCCTGGTGGAACGTGGCCTGCGAGAGCGCGAACGCGAGATGGTGGACGCAGCCGAGGTCTGTCGAGGTGCGCGTCGCGTCTGGTCGCCGCTCCTCGTTCGTGAACACGGTGATCAGCCGTCCGTCCCCGGGATCGAAGTAGAGATGGCTCTCCGACGCGTTGTCGAGGTTCGGCTGCTCGAAGACGAAGGGCATGCCGAGAACGCCCTCCCAGAAGTCGATCGACGTCCGGCGGTCCGCGCCGACGATCGTGATGTGGTGCACGCCCTGGCTCTGGAGCTTCCTCGTCACCGGGCCACCAGTCTGGACTTGTACTCGCTCCGTTGCAAGCTGCCCCACGGCACGAGCTCGACTTCGGCCTGGACGACGAGCACGTCGCGCAGACGGGCCTGGATCGCGGTCGCCAGCTCGGCGCCCGCCGCTCCTTCGCGCGAGAGCTCGACCGAGACGGGCAGCGGCGGCTCCTGCTTCACGCCGGGTCGCCGAGGCTTCACGAGGATGCGCCCGCTCACGTCCGGCGCGAAGCCGCCGATCACTTCGCGAACGGCCGACGGGAAGACGTTGACGCCGCGGACGATCAGCATGTCGTCGGTTCGGCCGATGCAGCGGACGCGAGGCGACGTCCGTCCACACGCACACGGGCTCGTCCGAACCTCGACGTGGTCGCGCGTGCGGAAGCGCAGAAGCGGGGCGGCCCGGTGCCGCAGGTGCGTGAGCACGAGCTCTCCCGTTGCACCGTCGCGCAGCTCGCGCGCTTCGCCCGTCTCCGGATCGACCAGCTCGGCGTGGACGAGCCCGCGCGCGCCGAGGTGCATTCCGGCCTGCTCCTCGCACTCGCCCCAGAGCGACGGGCCGATGTCGCCGATCCCCATCGCCTCGGTCACGCGCGCGCCCCAGCCGTCCTCGAGCGTCGCCCGGAACGCCGCTTCGCCGCCGCCGGGCTCGCCGGCGACGAGCACGCGCCTGACGCTCGAGTCGCGGAGGTCCCCGAGCTCGAGCAGGTAGGCGGCATACGAGGGCGTCAGCACGACGGCGTCGGGCTGCAGCTCGCGGATCGCGAGCAGCACGCGTTCGCTGCTGCCGGTGCCGACAGGCACATGGCAGACGCCGAGTCGCCCGAACGCGTCCAGCGCCGCGCCGGCGACGAACGGGCCGGCGTTGTAGGTCGTGAGCACGCGCTCGCCGCGGACGAGGCCGGATGCCCCGTAGCTGCGCGCAGAGCCGGTCACCCAGTTGTCGAGGTCGCCTTCGGTCAGCGGGATGTAGCTCGGCGAGCCCGTCGTCCCACTCGTCGAGTAGATGCGCACGAGCTCCGCCGGGTCGACGCAGAGGTGCGCGCCGAGTGGGCTCGCCGCCGTGCAGGTCGCCTTCACCTCGCTCTTCTCCGTGAGCGGCAACCGGGCGATCTCCTCGAGCTCGAGCGTGGTGCCGTGCCCGGCAAGCTTCTCGCGGTAGAACGGCGAACGTTCGAGAACGTAGGCGAGCTGCTCGCGGAAGCTTTCGCCGTCGAGCGCGAGCTGGTCGACCCACGGAAGCCGTTCGGCGTCAGTCATCGCGGTAGGCGATCGCGGCTTCCGCCCGGGCCGCGAGCAGGAAGCCGATCGGCTGCTCCTGCTCCTCGGCGAGATGAGCGAGCAGGCTCGCCGTGCGGGCGAGGATCGGGACAGCCTTGACGATCGCAGGTGAATAGCCCAGATCGAGCAGCACCGCCGCGATGGGAAGCGAGACGTTGAGCGTGAGCGGCTTCGGCCAGGTCTCGGCGACGGCCGCCCGCAGCTCGCGGACGAGGGCCACGTGCGGCCCGCCGGCGTCGCGTGCCTCGACGAGCTCCAGGATCCGCTCCGCGCGCGGATCGACAGGACGGTGCAGCGGGTGTCCGAAGCCGGGAACCTTGCCGCCCGCGGCCTGGATCCCACGGACGACCTCTCGTGGATCGCTGCCTTCGGACCGGATGGCCGCCAGCAGACGGGCGCACTCCTCCGCCGCGCCGAGGATCACCGGCCCGGCGCCGAGAATGCCTGCGGCGACCGCCCCGTGCAGCGACTCGGGATCCGCTGCGAGCGTCATCCGGGCCGCGACGTTGCTCGGCATCAGCCCGTGCTCGGCGATCGAGACGAGCAACAGGTCGAGGAAGAAGACCTCGTCGCTCGTCGGCTCGCGGCCGGTCAGGAGCAGGTGGAAGTACCCGGTGAAGCTGAGCCGGCCCATCAGCTCGCCGGTCAGATCGCGTCCGCGCACCTCGATCCGGTCGGGGGAGGCATGGCTGATGCGCGTGACGGGCTCGCCCGCCTTTCCGATCTGCATGCCCGGATACCTATGCGCTCCACCCGGTTCGCGTCAAGCGGCAAGGGCACGATCCGTTACTTTCTTTTTGATAGCGTGCGATCACGTCTCCTTCCTTCCTGAGACGGCTTGGGGGCAAGACGGGCCGGATCGCTCCACGACGGAGGAGCGGTCCGGCCTCACCATCCGCGGCACCTAGGAGCGGATCGAAAGCGCGACGGCGCCGTTGACCGCCCCGGAGCGCAGCCGCGCGAGCGCCTCGTTGGCGGCCGGCAGAGGAAACGCCTCGACCTCGGTGCGCACCGGAACCTGCGGCGCGAGTGCCATGAACTCGCGGCCGTCCTCGCGCGTCAGGTTCGCGACCGAGCGAACGACGCGCTCCTCCCAGAGGAGGTCGTACGAGAAGGCCGGGATCTCGCTCATGTGGATCCCGGCGCAGACGACGCTGCCGCCCTTGGCGACGGCGGCGAGAGCTGCGGGCACGAGCTCACCCGCCGGCGCGAAGATGATCGCCGCGTCGAGGGGCTCCGGCGGGCGGTCGGACGATCCTCCCGCCCACTCGGCCCCGAGCGTGCGCGCGAAGTCGCGGCTCGCCTCGTCGCCGGGCCGGGTGAACGCGAAGACGCGCCGGCCCTGCCAGCGCGCGACCTGACAGATGATGTGCGCCGCCGCGCCGAAGCCGTACAGCCCGAGCCGCTCAGCGTCGCCTGCGAGCCGCAGCGCGCGATAGCCGATCAGCCCGGCGCAGAGCAGCGGCGCGGCCTGCAGATCCGGGTACCCCTCGGGGACCGGGAAGCAGAAGCGCTCGTCGGCCACCGCTTCCTCGGCGAAGCCGCCGTCGATCGTGTAGCCCGTGAAACGCGCGTTGTCGCACAGGTTCTCGCGACCGCCGACGCAGTAGCGGCACCGTCCACAGGTCCAGCCGAGCCAGGGAACGCCGACGCGGTCACCGAGCTCGAAGCGCGCCACCCCCCGGCCGAGCTCGACGACCGTGCCGACGATCTGGTGGCCGAGCACGAGCGGCAGCTTCGGATCGGCGAGCTCGCCGTCGACGATGTGCAGGTCGGTGCGGCAGACCCCGCACGCGCGCACCTGAAGGCGCACCTCCCCCCGCCCGGGGCTCCGCTCCGCCAGGTCGACCTCCCGGAGCGGCGCACCGGCACCGCTGAAGACCATCGCGCGCAGGTCGCTCCTAGCCGGCGGGGCCTCGGCCCGCCCCGCCTCCGGACTGCGGCGGGACCGTGAACCCGAAGCGGGCGACGCTCTCGTCGGGCGCGGTGCGGAGCTCGATGCGACTGATCGTCCCGATCGGGATCACGAGCGCATCCGGCCCTTCGGACTCCCGGCCGGCGTGGACGTAGATCGTCACCATGCCGAACCCCGGCTCGGGCTCGAGCCGGTCGAGCCGGAAGCGCGACCGATCGGCGAGCTCGATCTCGACGAGCGGCGCCGAGACGTTCATCACCTCGGCGAAACGGGCGATCGTGCGGTGCAGGCGCTCGACGAACGCCTCATGCGGCCCCTCGGTGACGGGTGTCCAGAGCTCGGGCACGAGGACCCGAGCCTACTCTCAGGTCGTTGTTCGGCAGCTCTTAGGCTCTCCTAATCCCGACGGAGTTGGATCCGGGGCATGACCGACTCCGCTCCCGCCGCCGTCCTGCTCGCCGGTCGAAGGCGACGTTCGTGGGCGTCCGCGACGACCATCGAGGTCGGCATCGCGCTCGCCACCTTCGCCGGTCTCTGCATCGCGGTGCTCACCCGCTCGACGAGCCTGCTCGAGCCGGACGACTTCGCCTACCCGCCTCGATCGTCGCCCTGGCCCACGGTCACCTGACGCTGTCGAACGCGGAGTACCAGGCACTCGCAGAGAAGCTCGGTGGGATCGCACAGTGGGTCCACCTCTCCAACGGGCGGTGGATCAGCGAGAAGAACCCCGGCTACCCGTTCTTCGCGGTCCCGTTCCAGCTCGTCGGCGCACTCCGCCTCGCACCGCTCTTCTACGGCGCTCTCGGCTGCGTCGGGCTGTGGTTCGGCGGCCGGCGCTGGCTCGGCCGGTGGGGCGGCACCTGGGCAGTCGTCTTCTACTGCTCGTCGGGCGCAGCGCTCGTCTTCGGCTGGCGCGCCACGATGCCGACCTTCACCGATGCGTCGCTGATCGCCGCCGGGACGGGCGCGCTGCTCTGGGCAATGCTCGCGAACGATGCAGGCGCCCGCCTGCGCACGCTCGTCGGTCTGCTCGGGTTCGTCGCGCTCGAAGGAGCGACGTTCATCCGCTAGCGCTGCGAGCAGGCAGTGCCGACGGCGCCCCACGAGCGCCAGCTGCGTCCGTCGTGCAGCCAGAGCAGCCAGGCACGGTGAAGCTGCTCGCCCGCCGGCACCGCGAACGGGAACGACGGATCGCCCGGGTGCTTGAACGCCGGCACGGCCCGGCCTTTCAGGCGGAGCCATGTCTGCGCAGAGAACTGCATGCCGCCGAAACGGCCGTTGCCGGTGTTCGCGGTCCACGGCCCTTCGTGCAGATGGACGCAGCGCGCCTGCGCGAGCCAGGCGGCGGGAGGGGCGAACGAGCCCGCGCTTCCCGAAGCGGCGAGCACCAGGGCGGCGATCAGGACGAGGAGGGCCCGGTGCACCGGGACCTTCTAACAGATCGCCGGGGCGGGGGCGCTAGGCTCGCCCGATGGACGAGCTGGCGCTCCTCGACTGGAAGCGCCGCATCTTCGAGCTGTACTCGGAGGTGCGCGGCGAGCGCGACCCGGAGCGCGCCTGGCGGCACTGGCGCGACGTGCGCGACGAGCTCTTCCGCTCGCACGCGCAGACACCGATCCCCGCGGGCACGCGCTTCGAGCGCCTTCCCTACTACGACTACGACCCGGCGCTGCGCGTGCTCGGCACCGTCGAGCCGGCCGAGCGCGCGACGCGGGAGATCGCGACTTCCGGCGAGCGGCCGTACTCGTTCACCCGGTTCGCGCGCGTGCGTTTCACGATCGCCGGCGAGCACGCGCTCGACCTCTACTGGCTCGACGGCTACGGCGGCGGCGTCTATCTGTGCTTCGCCGACGCGACGAGCGGCAGCGAGACGTACGGAGCCGGGCGCTATCTGCTCGACACCGTCAAGGGCTCGGACCTCGGGGAGCAGAACGGCAAGCTCGTGCTCGACTTCAACTTCGCCTACAACCCGTCCTGCTCGTACGACCCGCGCTGGGTGTGCCCGCTCGCACCACCGGGGAACCGGCTCGCCGCCCCGATTCGAGGCGGCGAGCGCTATCCGCTCGACGGCTAGCCCGCTCAGTGGCTCATCGTGCCGGCCACGTGACCGACGTTGAGCAGGCCGACCTGGCCCAGCTGCACGCTGGCGAAGCTGTGCGAGACGAACGGGTAGATCCCGGGGTCATCGATCTTGACGTCGAACACGCCGCCGCCGCCCGCGGGCACGACGGCCGTCTGGATGTCGTGCTGGGGAGCGTCGACGAGATCGGCGTTGACCCACGCGCGCTCCAGCACCGTGCCGACGACGTGAAACTCGGTGTTGAGACTCGGGCCGGCATCCACGACCCAGAAGCGAACGGTCTCGCCGGGATTCGCGGTCAGCGGATGCGTCTTGTATTGCCCGGCGTACCCGTTCCACGTGACCCAGTCCGGTGTCATCTGCGTCGCCTTCGTCACATCGAGGCCGGCGGCGGACTTCTCACCCGAGGAGCTCAGGTACCACTCGCTCGAGACGAGCACGAACTGCCTGTCGACCGCCGGCAGGTTGCTCGGCTCGACGACGATCGCGCCGTACATGCCGTTGGCGATGTGCATGAACGCCGGCGCAGTGCCGCAGTGGTACATGAAGACGCCCGGTATGTCGGCTTTGAAGGAGAAGTGCTTGTCCTGGCCCGGCAACACGTCGGAGAACGCGACGTTCGGCGCGATCTGCGCGGCGTGGAAGTCGACCGAGTGCGGCATCGGCGAGCTGTTGTGCAGCGTCACGTTCACGGTCTGCCCCTGGCGTACGTGAATCACGGGCCCCGGTGCGGTGCCGCCGAACGTCCAGGCGTCGTACCGGATGCCGGGAGCGATCGAGAGGGTCGCGTGCCGGATGTCCAGGCGTACGTTCGCGACCGCGCCCGGCGCTGCGGCCGGCAGCGCTGCGGGATACGCGGCGTGCGCCGCAGCGATCGCATCGGCGTTCGCCGGTGCGATCCCGGCGTAGCTCGGGGAGGCGACGGCGCCCTGCGTCGACGCCGTGCTCGCAGCCGCCGGCATCGCCATCCCCGCCATCCCCGCCATCCCCGCCATCGAGGTTCCCGCCGTCGCCTCCTGTGCGCTGGCCGCGGCGGCGCGGGCGTCGTCGCGCGCCTGAAAGGCGGAGACCGCCAACCAGAGCCCGATCAGGAGGACGGCCGGGATCGTCACGCCCGCGAAGATCGCGAACACCTTCAGCCACAGACCGGTCTCCCGCTCCCCCTCGCCCACCGTGTACGCACTCATCGCCCGGTCCTCCTTGCGTCGATTTGTCACTAGCAACGTAGGAAAAAAGGACGCAAACGACGTCACGGCCGGGCCGCAGACAGGATCGGTGATTTCTACGAATCTCTTGGTGTCAAACCGGGAGGACAATCGCCCCATGCACGGCGACCGCCAGCGCGAGGCGATCCTGGAGGCGCTCGCCGCCGCCCCGGGGGGGCTCGACACGCGCGCCTTGGCCGCCGCGGTCGACCTGCACCCGAACACCATCCGCTGGCACCTCGGCGTCCTCGCCGATGCCGGGCTCGTCAACTCAGCGCCCGAGCGCAGCCACAAGCGCGGCCGCCCGAGCGTCGTCCACGAGCTCACGCCGGACGGCGTCGCGCGTGACCGCGACGACTATCGCCTGCTCGCCACCATGCTGACCGCCGCAGTGGCAAGCGACGACCTGGGTGAGGTGCGAGCGTACGAAACGGGCGTGCGTTGGGGCCGGCACCTCCAGGCGGCCGCACCCGAGGCCGCCGTCGCGGAGCTCCTCGACCGGCAGGGGTTCGCCGCGGAGGAGCACGGCGAGCGGATCGAGATGCGGCGCTGCCCGTTCTACGCGCTCGCAGAAGAGAGCCCCGAGGTGATCTGCACGCTGCACCGCGGGATCATCGACGGCGCGCTCGACGCGGCGGCGACAGGTCGACGGGTCGAACGGCTCGACCCGTTCGTCGAGCCGGCGCTCTGCGTCGCGCACCTGCGGGCCGCCGTCGAGGGCTAGCTGCTCGAGGCGAGCCGGCGCACCGTGGCGGTGACGTCGGCCGCGTAGAACGGATAGACGTAGAGCGCCCGTTCGTGTCCCCGGCGGTCGATCAGGAACGCGGCCTCCGTGTGGCTGATGTTGTGGATCGTCACACCCTGGATCGTCTTCGGCTCGTCCACCACCGCGATCTTGTACGCGGCCCACACCCGCCGGAGGGCCGCGGTCGACCCGACGGCCCAGTGCCAGTTCTCTGAGACATGCCACTTCTGCATGTCCTCGCGCAGGACCGAGCGCGTGTTGCCCCACCGGTTGACGCTCACCGCGAGGATCACCGGGCGCTCGGCCGCGGGCAGGCTCGCTTCGACCACCCCGAGGATCTTCGCCTCGACCGGACACAGATTGCGGCAGAGCGGATCGAGGAACGTCACGATCACCGGCCGGCCGCGGAACGCGGAGACGGACACGGGCTTGCCGTCCTGGTCGCGAAGCCCGAAGTCGGGGGCGGGGCGTGCACCGGCGGGCCAGCTCACGACGGGCATCGCGGGCGGCTGCGTCGCCGACGCCTTGTCGGGCGCGCGCAGATCGACGATCAGCACCCCCGCGGCGATGCCGACGACCGCCACCGCGACCAGGAAGAGCCAGCGCAGGTGCCTCGGACCGCGCATCATCCCGCGAGGAACTCGTTCTGCTCGGCGCGCGAGCGCTTGCCGATCTCGATCGGAAAAGCGGTGTAGGCGTGCACGCCGTCGGGCCAGAGACTGAGTCGCGCCTCGTTCCCCGCCGCGCGCCAGCGCGATTCCATGAAGAGGGAGTCGTCGAGCAACGGGTCCATGGTGCCGCACGAGAAGAGCGCCGGCGGCAGATCGCTCAGATCGGCATACAGCGGCGACACGTCGGGGTCGCGACGCTCGCCGTCCGACATCCCCGGCAGGAAGCAATCCGCGAACCAGTCCATCATCGCGCTCGAGAGGATGAGCTCCCGGTTGCCCCAGAGCCTGCGGCTCGGCGTGCCCGTCAGGTCGTATGGGCCGAAAACGAGGTTCGCGGCGGAGAAGAGACGGGGCGAGATGCCGTGCCGGTCACGCAGGCGCAGCAGCGTCACGACGGCGAGCTGCGCGCCCGCGGAGTCGCCCCCGATCGTGAGCCGGCCCTGCTGACGCTCGAGCAGCCAGAGCGCCGCCGCCTCGCAGTCGTCCGGGCCTGCGGGATACGGATGCTCGGGCGCGAGGCGGTAGTCGACGCTGATCGCCGTCAGCCCGGTCTGCTGCGCAAGCTCCCAGAGGTGCACGTCCTGCATGTCGGCGGCGCCGATCGTCCAGCCGCCGCCGTGAAAGTGCAGGTAGGCGCCTCTCGCCTCGGGCGCCTCGAGCACACGAAGTGGCAGCTCGCCGCCCGGTCCCGGGATGGTGATCGTGCGGGCCTGCTCGAGAAAGACGGGCGCCGGGAGCGCTCCGCCACCGGCGCGGCGCGCACGACGCGTCACCGCGGGCGGCAACTCGTGGACCTTCGGCATGGTCGCGAGCACCTGCTCGAGCTGAAGATTGAAGGCGCGCGTCTCCGCGAGCATCTCGTCGGCCGTCACACGGAGGAGACTACGCGCCTCCTACAGCTCACCGCGGCGTCGAATCGCGATCGCCCACCAGGCCCCGACGAGGATCAGCAGGCAGACCGGGATCAGGATCGTGAGCAGCGAGCCGGTCAGGAACGAAGCGACGGTCATCAGGTCTCCCTCGGTCGTAGGTCACGGACGGGCACAGCACCATGGCGCCGCCCGCTCGACGGATCCAGCCAACGATAGGCGGCCACGAAGATCGCGATCAGGAACGGCACAGATGCCGGCACCCACATGATCCCGGCGGCGATCTGCTGGTCGGCCAGAGCCGAGAGACCGCCGGGCCGGCTCGCGAGTGACGCGTACGCTCCGTAGACCGGCGCGGAGGCAAACCCGAGCACGACCGCGAGCACCCAGCTGACGAGCAGTGCGCCGGCTCCGTAGGCGACACGCTGGCCGTCGGAGAGCTGCGGCCGCGCAGTCGCGCCGGGAACCAGGTGCACCCAGAGCAGGAGCGCCGTCGAGAAGAAGAGCACGTGCTCCGCGTCGTGCACGAGGACGTTCGTGAGTGTCAGGTCGTAGAGCGCCGGCACGTGCCACCCGAGCAGCACGACCGAGAACGCGACGAACGACGGCACCGGTGCGGCGAGCCAACGGCCGGCCCGCCGCAGCGGGCCGAGCGTCGAGCCGGCGAGCACCGCGCGCGCGACGGGCCGGCGCACGGACGTCGCGAACGGCTTGATGAGCCGCGGCCAAGGGCGGCCGAGCAGGAGGAGCGGCGGCGCAACCATCGTCAACAACACGTGCTGCGTCATGTGCGCCCAGAACAGACGGTCCGAATACGCGTCGACCGGCGACGCCACGGCCAGAGCGAGTGTCGCGAGCCCGCAGTAGAAGGACGCGCTCCGGAGCCGGTTCGTCTTGACGGTGCGGCGTCCACCGAGGGCGTAGAGGAAGCCCACGCCGGCGAGTGCGTAGAGCAGCCAGCCGAGCGGCCAGTCCTCGCTCCGCAGCAGGAAGCTCATCGCTAGAGGATGTAGAGGATGAACCAGGTGACGACGCCGACGCCGGCGAGGAACGTCGCGTAGAACGAGACGCCGGCCAGCTCCGCCCGCACGAGCGAGAGTGGATTGTCGATGTCGGGCGCCTCGCGATCCGGATCGCCCGCGGCCTCGCCGGGCTCGAATTGGGCGGGGGCCATCTTGCGGTAACGGAAAGACGTGGCGAGGGTCGTCTCGAGCCAGTAGGCGAGCCCGACCACGAACAGCGCGTAGAGGCCGGTCCAGCCGAGATAGACCCCGGCGTAGCCGCCGTCGGTCGGGCCGAAGCCCTGCGTCGCCCACTCGGCGATCTGCAACCCGACCGCGGCGACGAGCAGGACGAGCGCGACCGCTCCCTTCTGTCGCCAGGCGCGCCGGTTCTCGGCGCGGTGATTGCCGAGTGCCAATCGCAACAGCACCGCGGCGAGGACGACGCAGAGGGTCGCGAGCGTGCCCAGCGTCGTCGACGGATCGACGTGCTTCGGCCGCCACAGCCCCGCGGAGTTCAACGAGCGGAGGTAGAAGTAGGCGAAGAGGAACGCGAAGAAGAAGAAGACGGTCGCGCTCGCCCAGAGCTGCGCTGCGACGCGCAGGTTGTCGGACATCACCTGCGGCCGCTCGCGCTCGACGACCGAATAGTCGGTGGAATGCTGTGCGAGCTCGCTCATGAGGTGGGCCTCGCAGGCGAGACGACCGGCCGCTGCGCGAGCATCGAGCCGGCGTCCTCACCATACGGGTACGGATCGGAGCCGAACGTCGGGATCCGGTCGAAGTTGTGGACGGGGACCGGCGAGGGCAGCTGCCACTCGATCGACTTCGAGCCCCAGGGATTCATGCCCGTCGGGACGCGCGCGAAGACCTGCGACCAGACGAGATTGGTCAGGAAGATCAGCATGGAGCCACCGAGCACGAAGGCCGACACCGAGACCCAGACGTTGGCGCCCTGGAGGTAGCCGGCGTAGGTGACGACGCGGCGCGGCATGCCGAGGAAGCCGATCACGAGCAGCGGCCCGAAGGTCGAGTTGAAGGCGAGGAACATCACCCAGAAGTGCCACTTGCCGAGGCGCTCGTTGAGGTTGTAGCCGGTCATCTTCGGCACCCAGTAATAGATGCCGGCGAAGAACGCGAACAGCAGGCCGCCCATGATCGTGTAGTGGAAATGCGCCATCGAGAAGAAGCTGCCGTGCGTCGTGACGTCACTCGGCACGTCGGAGAGGAAGACGCCCGACAGGCCGCCGATCAGGAAGTTGAAGAGCCAGGCCAGCGCGAAGAGCATCGGCACCGTGAAGCGGATGCGCCCCTTCCAGAGCGTCCCGAGGGCACAGATGAAGATGAAGCCCGTCGGCAGCGAGATGATCTCGGTCGAGAGCATGTAGAAGGGCCGCACGTCGGCGTTGATGCCGCTGACGAACAGATGGTGCTGCCAGACGAGGAAGCTCATCAGCCCGATCCCGAGCATGCCGGTGACCGCCAGGCGGTAGCCCCAGAGCGGCTTGCGCGAGAACACGGGCAGGATCTCGAGCAGGATCCCCATTCCCGGCAGGGCGAGGATGTAGACCTCGGGATGGCCGAAGAACCAGAAGAGGTTCTCGTACAGGTACGGACTCCCGCCCAGCTGGTCGTTGTAGAAGCTCGTCTGCGCCGTGCGGTCGAGCGTCAGCATGAGCAGGGTCGAGATCAGGACCGGCGCCGCCAGCAGCATGAGCACCGAGGTGCTGATCGTCGCCCACACGAAGATCGGCAGGCGGCCCCAGGTCATCCCCGGCGCGCGCATCGTGATCACGGTCGCGATCATGTTCAGGCCCAGCAGCGTCATCGAGAGGCCGACGAGCGCGAAGAACGCGATGTAGGCGTCCATGCCCATGTTCGCCTGCTCGTTCAGCGGCGCATAGCCGGTCCAGCCGGTCGGGAAGCCGCCGAACGCCCAGGTCGTCATCAAGATCGTCCCGGCCGCCATGAGGAGCCAGAAGGTCAGCGCCTCGATGCGCGGGAACGCCATGCGCCGCGCACCGATCATCAACGGGACGAAGTAGTTCGCGAACGGGCCGAGGATCCCGCTCGTCATCATCCCCATCATCATCGTGCCGTGCACCCCGACCAGGGTGAGGTAGTTGTTGCCGTTCCAGACGAGGTGCGTCGGGCGCATCAGCTCGAACCGGATCAGCATCGCGTTCAGGCCGCCGATGAAGATGAACGCGCCGATGCCGAGCAGATACTGGATGCCGACGACCTTGTGGTCGGTGCAGAGGCCGAAATAGCGGCCCGCGCCCTGCTGCTCCTTCTCCCGCAGCGTCGGCGGCTTGCCGAGCATCCGCTGCACCGGGTAGTTGGCGAAGCCGAGCCCGACGAGGAACCCGATCACGCCGACGAGGTACGCGACGAACATCGCGATGTCGTTCTGGTGCGTGTCGCTGAAGTACGCGATGCTCGGGCCGGTGATCTGGTGCCCGAGCCACCAGCCGACGTAGAAGCCGACGACGCCGAGCACGACGGCCGTCAGCAGGTTGAACCCGATCAGGCGGCGCAGGTTCATCCGGCGCGGAAGGTCGGGTCGGGGGAGTACGACGGGGCGTACTTCGGCAGGTACTTCTCGACGCCGGCGAACTGCTGCCGGCGGGCCGCGATCCACGTCTTGAACTCCGCGGCGCTGACGACGCGGCCGGTGTCGAACATGTAGCCGTGCCAGAGCCCGCACAGCTCGGCGCAGCGGATCTGGAAGGTGCCGATCTTCTCCGGCTTCACGTACGCGACGTTGTCGACACCCGGGTTGGCGTCTGCCTTGACGCCGAGCTCATAGGCCCAGAACGAATGGACCGCGTCGAGCGACGTGACGTGAAACGCGACCTGCTCCCCGACCGGCAGGACGAGCTGGGCCGTCTCGACGCCGCCGTAGGTCGGGTAGCGATAGGTGAACTCCCATTGCTGGCCGATCACCTGCACCGGCAGCGAGATGTTGCTCGGCTTCGCGACGGGGTTCGGGCCGCCGCCGCCGCCCGCGCCGTTGTCGGCGAGCAGCTCGGCCGTCCCGAAGATGGCGAGAAAGAGCACCGCGATCGTCGTGGTCACGAGCCAGGCGATCTGGGACGGCATGTGGCCGCGCATCGAGGCGCCGTCGCGCAGCTCGGTCTCGTGCTTCGGCGCCCTGAAGACGACCATCGCGTACACGAGGTAGGCGAGGATGAACACCGTGAACGGGGTCATCACGACGAGCAGCACGGTGTTGTCCGTGACCTGGCTCTTCGCGACCTCCGTCGCCTTGCCCGGCGGCATGTTCGGGCCGAGCACGAAGATGACGAGCGGCAGGACGATCGCGGTGCCGATCACGGTGAGCGCGGCGATCCGCCGGCCGTGACTCGACCTAGACCACATCGACGTATCCGTCCATGTAGCCCACCGTCTGCATCGGCCCGCCGAAGCCGTAGACGAAGCCGGCGGCGCACGGCACGAAGCACTGCCACCGGTAGTGGCCCTTCTTGCCCGTGCGGAACGTGAAGGTGATCGTCTCGTGCGCGTTGCTCATCGGGCACGGCGCGTAGTCGCATTGCTTGGGAGCGTTGTCGTCGACGCCCTGGATCGGCACGATCACGCCCATCTGCGGGATCGCAAACGTGTGCGACGCGTCGTCGGGATTGATCACCGACAGCGGTTTCCCGTTGAGCTTGAACATCCCGCCGACGAGCCCCCGCGACTGGGCGAGGAACGGGTTGCGCAGGCCGCTCTTGCCGTCGAAGTTGTAGACCGTCACGTGCACGAGCGTGTTCGCCGGCAGCGTCCACACGGTGCTGCGCTTCCAGACGCCGTTCTCGCGCACCAGGTACGAGACCCAATTCTCGTTCGGCGAGAGCTGGGGCCCGACGGCCGCCACCGTCTGCAAGGTCAGGTCGACCCCGGCGGCGTTCGCGCCGGGGACCTTGTACGGCGTCGGCCCGTTCGTGAGGAACGCGATGTAGACGCCGATCAGGACGGCGACGATGAGGACACCGACCCCGACAGCTAGGGATTTCCCCGCAGTTCCTCCCACCGGCGGTGGGGTATATCGCCTGAGCCCGGGCGATGCGAGCTTTGTTACGGAACTGTCATCTTGGCGTCATCCAGGGAGGATCCATAGGAAGCCCTTAACCTCCCTTGGGCTTGGTCCTAGGCACCTCGGGAAGACTGGGTGCATGACACTCACAACGCTCATCACAGCCAATGCGGTGCTCGCCGCGATCATCCTCTACGCAGTCGTGTTCCTCCACGCCCACGGCGTCCGGCACGACCGGCGCCACTCCCAGGGCCACCTGCGCCGGCCCCTCCGGACGGTCGAGCCGGTACGCGAGCGCGACCGGATCGCCGCCTGATCACCTGACAAAAGCGTCACGTTTACAACGCCCCGGCCGAGCGAGTACGCTCGGCCGGGGCGTAGATGCGAATCCTGGTCATCGAGGACGAACCTCGGATCCTCGAGTTCCTGCGTCTGGGGCTCGAGGCGGAGGGCTTCACGGTCGATGCGGCGGACGACGGCGCCGCGGGGCTGCGCCTCGCCCTGGCCGAGCCCTACGAGCTCGTCGTGCTCGACCTGCTGCTGCCGCGTCTCGACGGGTTCCGCCTCCTGAGCGAGCTGCGCCGCGTCCGCCCGGAGATCCCGGTGCTGATCCTGTCCGCCCGCTCCGACCTGCCGACGAAGCTGCGCAGCTTCGGCCTCGGCGCGAACGACTACCTGTCAAAGCCGTTCTCGTTCGACGAGCTCGTCGCCCGCGTGCGCGTCCACCTGCGCCGGGGGCACGAGGGGGCAGAGCCCTCGAGCCTGCGCATCGGCCCGCTCGAGCTCGATCTTGCCCGCCGCCGCGCCCAGGCGGACGGCTCGGCGATCGACCTCTCGGACCGCGAGTTCAGGCTGCTCTACCACCTCGCCGCACACGCCGGGGAGGTCGTGAGCCGCGAGCGGCTCCTCTCGGACGTCTGGGGCTACAGCTTCGACCCCGGTTCGAACGTCGTCGACGTCTGCGTACGCCGCCTGCGCAAGAAGCTGGGGCCGACCTGGCCGATCGAGACGGTCCGGCATGCGGGCTATCGGCTCGCGGTCGCCTAGCCCGATCGACCTCGCCTGGGGCGCCCTCTCGCTGGGCTGCCTGGGGGTGATGATCGCCTGGCCGGCCTGGGAGACGATCCCGTTCCACGTCATCTGGATCAGCCTGACCGTCCTCTACGGGTTCCGGGTGTGGCGCCCTGCGGTGACGGCGCTCGTGCTCGGCGCGGTCGTGATCGGCACCGGCGCGACGATCCTCGCCGACGCCTTCGAGGGCGTTCAGCTCTGGGGTGAGCTCTTCGAGGTGCCGCTGATGTCGGCGATGTTCCTCGCCATGGTCTGGCACGCGCGGCGCCGCACCCAGGCTCTGGAGACGGTGCAGGCGCTCGCCGAGGAGCGCGCAGCGCTGCTCGAGCGCGACGAGCGGCTGCTGCACAACGTCTCGCACGAGCTGCGGACGCCGGTGACGATCGCCCGCGGCCATCTCGAGCTGCTCGAGCGGCGCCTCGGCGAGGAGAGCCCCGAGCTCAACGTCGCGTTCGACGAGCTCGCACGCATGGAGCGAATCGTCGAGCGGATCCTCCTGCTCGCCCGCGCGGGGCGCCCCGAGTCGATCGAGCGCCGGCCGATCGCTCTCGTGGCATTCCTGGAGGACGTCTTCATGCGCTGGGCGGAGGTCGCGCCGCGCGCCTGGCGGCTCGGCTCGATCGTCGACGTGATCGTCGACGCCGACGAGACGTGGCTGCGCGCAGCGCTCGACGCGATTCTCGAGAACGCCGTCAACCACACGGACGAGTACGCGGCGATCGAGCTCTCCGCCCACGGCGACCTGGACGACGTCGTGATCACGGTCACGGACGGCGGCAGCGGGATCCCGGAGGGGTCGCTCGAGCAGATCTTCGAGCGGTTCGCCCGCACGGATGCCTCCCGCTCGCGCCGCGAGGGCGGCGCCGGGCTGGGCCTCGCGATCGTCGCCGCGATCGCCTGGGCGCACGGCGGGTCGTGCTCGGCGCGCAACGTCGACAGGGCCGGCGCCTCGTTCGAGCTCCGGCTGCCGCTTCGGCAGGCGGCCCAGGCGGACGAGGAGGAGGCCGCCGGGCCGATCCTCACCGGCCAGCCGGAAGCCCAGCTCGAATCTGCTTGAATCGACGAGTGGCCGCGCTCTACCGCAAGTACCGCCCCCAGACCTTCCAGGAGGTCGTCGGGCAGGAGGCGGTGGTGCGCACGCTCACGAACGCGATCGAGCAGGGCAAGGTCCGCCAGGCCTATCTGTTCGCCGGGCCGCGCGGCACCGGCAAGACCTCGCTCGCGCGCATCCTCGCGAAGGCGCTCAACTGCGCCCACGGGCCGACGGCGACGCCCGACAACACCTGCCACGCCTGCGTCGCGATCACCGGTGGGACCTCGCTCGACGTGATCGAGATGGACGCAGCCTCCCAGCGCGGCATCGACGACATCCGCGACATCCGCGACCGCGTCGTCCTGCAGCCCGTCGAGGGGACGTACAAGGTCTACATCCTCGACGAGGCGCACCAGCTGACCGACGCGGCCTGGAACGCGCTCCTGAAGCTGATCGAGGAGCCCCCGCCCCACCTCCTCTTCGTGTTCTGCACGACCGAGCTGCAGAAGGTGCTGCCGACCGTCCGTTCACGCTGCCAGACGTTCGTGTTCCAGCGTCCGCGGCTCGCCGAGCTCGTCAAGGTGCTGCGCTGGATCGCCGACGGCGAGCAGATCGACGTGCCCGATGCGGCGCTCGCGCTGATCGCACGCTCGGCACGCGGCGCCTATCGCGACGCGGTCTCGACACTCGACCAGCTCGCCTCGGCAACCGGCGGGGCGATCACGGTGCAGGACGTGCTGCAGCTGCTCGGCGCGGTCGAGGACGAGGTGCTCTTCCGGCTCTGCGACATGGTGGTGGGCAACGAGACCGCCGAGGCGCTGCTCTTCCTCGAGGAGCTCTCGGAGCAGGGACAGGATCTGGGCCGCCTCGTCACCGACCTGCTCGAGCACCTTCGGCACCTGCTGCTCGTCCAGCACATGAACGAGGTGCCCGACTCGCTGCCGGTGACCGACGAGGCGCGCGAGCGGCTGCGCGAGCAGGCGAACCAGCTGCCCGCCGCCACGGTGATCCGCCTGATCGACCTGCTCGCGGTCGCGGTCGACGACATGCGCCAGGGCGGCGATCCGCGCCTTCCGCTCGAGCTCGCGCTCGTCAAGGTCACCCGGCCGGCCGCGGACATGTCGCGCGAGGCACTTGCATTTCGCCTCGAACGGTTGGAACAGGGGCCTCCCGCGCCGCGCGAAACGCTAGAGATTGCCCCGACTAGCGCAACGGACAGTCCGACTTCGGCCCGAGAGCCGGCCCCGGAACCGTTGCGCGTGGAGCTCGAGCAGCTCCAGGAGGCGTGGCGGCGCACGATCCTGCCTGCGGTCGAGCAGCGCTCGATCCCGATCGGGCAGACGCTCGGCGAGGCACATCCGGCCGCGCTCGCAGGCGACACGCTGACGCTCGAGTTCCCACCCACCGCGGCGTTCCACCTGCGCGTGGCCGAGGACCCGAAGAACGCCGCGATGCTGCGCGACGCGCTCTACGAGGTGACCGGGCGCAAGCTGGCGGTCGCCTTCGAGCTCGGCGAAGCCGCGCACGCCTCAGCTCACGACGAGGACGACGCGCCGACGAGCGAAGAGGACGTCCTCGAACTGATGAAGAGCACGTTCGACGCGAGGGAGCTGGACGAGTGAGCTTCGATCTCAATGCACTGATGAAGCAGGCGCAGGAGATGCAGGCGCAGATGGCGCAGATGCAGGAGGAGGCTGCGAACGAGACGGCCGAGGCCTCCGCGGGCGGCGGGATGGTGACGGTGGTCGCGAACGCCGCCGGCGAGCTCAAGGAGATCCGGATCGACCCGAAGGCGATCGACCCCGACGATCCCGAGCTGCTGGCCGACCTCGTGCTGGCCGCGGCGAACGAAGCGCTGCGCTCGGCGCAGGCGAAGGTCGAGGCGAAGGTGAAGAGCATGCTGCCGCCGGACCTCGGCGGGCTGCTGCCCGGGGCCTAGGATCGACGAGAACTTCGTCGCGAAGCTGCTCGACGTCGGCTCGGAGCTCTCGTTCCCGGCGGGCCACGTCGTCGCCTCGCCGGACGAGCCTCTGGACGGTCTGCTGCTCGTTCTCCAGGGGGTGCTCACGGTCGCGTCCCCCACGGGCGAGGACGAGCGCGGGCCCGGGAACGTGATCGGCCGGTGGGAGCGGCTCGACGGGAGCGACGACGTGCGGGTGGTCGCCGTCTCCGACGTGCGCCTCGTGGCCGTCGACCGCGCCGCCTGGGAAGCCGCCCAGACGGGCTAGATGTCCGACCCCGAGCGACGCCGGGCCGACGCCGGGCCGACGCCCCGCCCCTCCGTGCAGCGCTCGTGACACTTCCGTGGCGGTGTCTGACACCGGGCGCGTCCGCGCGGGGCTCGTCCGCAGGGGACGGGCACAATGGCGCTCGTGTTCAGCCCGTCCGTCGAGAACCTGATCGCCCAGCTCACGCGCCTGCCGGGGATCGGCTCGCGCACCGCCCAGCGCCTCGCGTTCCACATCCTCCAGCGGCCCGAGGACGAGGCGCTCGCCCTCGCCGCGGCGCTCGCTGAGGTGAAGGAACGCGTTCGGTTCTGCCGAGAGTGCGGCAACCTCACCGAGGAGGAGCTCTGCGGGATCTGCACCGACACGCGCCGCGACCACGCGCTGATCTGCGTGGTCGAGCAGCCGGTCGACGTCGTCTCGCTGGAGCGAACGCACGAGTTCCGCGGGCTCTACCACGTCCTCGGCGGTGCGCTCTCGCCGCTCGACGGCGTCGAGCCGGGCGACCTGCGGATCGACGAGCTGATGCGGCGCGTCGACGCGAACGGCGTGCAGGAGGTCGTGCTCGCGATGAACCCGAACATGACCGGCGAGGCGACCGCCGGCTTCATCGCCGACCGTCTACGTGGACGGGTCCGCGTCACCCGGCTTGCGAGCGGGCTCCCGGTCGGGGGGGATCTCGAATACGCCGACGAGGTCACCCTCGGGCGTGCGCTCTCCGGCCGGCGCGAGATGTAGCGCCCGCTCGAGCGCGTTCGCGAGAAAGCGCTCGGTGCGCTGGGCGATCCAGAAGCAGACCCCGGCCAGCGGCAGCTCGACGAAGAGCGCGAGCGCGATCGACTGGCGCAGTTCGTCGGCGTGGCTCTCGAGCACGACGTCGAACCAGGCGTCGGTGACGAGCAGCGTGCCCGTCGCTGCCGCGAGCGCCCCGACCCACGGCGAGCGCCGGTAGGCCGCGAAGGCCGTCGCGAGAAAGAGAACGGCGAGGCCGGTGTCGAAGCCGGACCAGGCGAGGTCCCAGCGATTCGTCTCGTGGTGCGGCTTGAGCGACTGCGACAGCCAGATCGTCCAGGGCAGCATGCAGAGCCCCAGCGCCGTGAAGACGGCGATCACCCATTCGCGGAACGTCCAGGAGAGGAGCCTCATGGCTGCCTACACTGTCGCAAATGACGACTATCCATTTCGAAGCGGTACCGGCCGTCGAGGCGCGTCGCCGCACGCCCGGGCTCGTCGTCATGAAGTTCGGAGGCACCTCCGTCGGCGACACGGAGAAGCTGAAGCGGGTTGCCGAGCGGCTCGTCGCTGCGCAGGAGGACGGCTCGAAGGTCGTCGCGGTGCTGTCGGCGATGGGCAAGACGACGGATGAGCTGATCCGCCTCGCCCACGAGATGTCGGACCAGCCGCACCCGCGCGAGTACGACATGCTCGTCTCGACCGGCGAGCGCATCTCGAACGCACTGTGCGCGATGGCGATCCACGACCTCGGGCACGAAGCCGTGTCGTTCACCGGCTCGCAGGCCGGCATCGTGACGGACGGAAGTCACACGAAGGCGAAGATCGTCGAGGTGCGCGCGCAGCGGATCCACACGGCGCTGGAGGAGAACAAGATCGTTCTCGTCGCCGGCTTCCAAGGCGTCTCGACCTCGACCCACGACGTGACGACGCTCGGCCGCGGCGGCTCGGACACGACCGCCGTCGCGCTGGCCGCCGCGCTCGGCGCGGACGCGTGCGAGATCTTCACGGACGTCCCGGGCGTCTTCACCGCCGACCCCCGCATCGTGCCCACCGCCCTCAAGCTCGACCAGGTCACCTACGAGGAGATGCTGGAGATGTCCGCGTCCGGAGCGAAGGTGATGGCGCTGCGGTCGATCGAGGTCGCCCGCAGCTACGGTGTGAAGCTCCGCGTTCGCTCGGCGTTCGTCGACGGCGAAGGAACCTGGATCGGCGAGGAGGACGAGGTAGTGCTCGAGAAGGCGATCATCTCCGGGGTCACACACGACACGTCGGAGGCGAAGGTGTCGATCATCGGTGTCCCCGACCGGCCCGGTATCGCCGCGAAGGTGTTTCGCGACCTCGCGCGGGCCGGCGTCAACATCGACATGATCGTGCAGAACGTCTCGCAGGACGGGGCGGCGACGATCACCTTCACCCTGCCGAAGTCGGACGTTCCGATCGCCGCGCCGATCCTCGACGCCCTGGCGGCCGACCTGGGCGCCAACCGCATCGAGCGCGACCCCGACATCGCCAAGGTCTCGCTGATCGGCGCGGGCATGAAGAGCCACCCCGGGGTGGCGGCCGACATGTTCGACGCGCTGGCCGAGGCCGGCATCAACATCGAGATCATCTCCACCTCGTCGATTCGTGTCTCCTGCGTCGTGCGTGCCGCTCAGGTCGAGCGCGCCGTGCGGGCCGTGCACGACCGGTTCCAGGGATTCGCACAGGCGCGGGTCGATGGCTGAGAGGCATCGCATCGGAGTCGTCGGGGCAACCGGCGCCGTCGGCACCGTCACGCTCGACCTGCTCCGCTCCCGGGGCTACGAGAACGTGCGCGTGTTCGCGAGCGCACGGTCGGCCGGGAAGGCACTCGGCGGCTGGACGGTCGAAGAGGCGACACCCGAGGCGCTCTCCCGCGGCGACGTCGACATCTTCCTCTTCTCCGTCGGCACGAGCGCGTCGCGCGAGCTCGTCCCGCTGGCGGTCGGAGGCGGCGCGGTCGCTGTCGACAAGTCGTCCGCCTACCGCCTCGAGCCGGGTGTCCCGCTCGTCGTGCCCGAGGTGAACGGCGCCCGCGCGCTCGAGCACGACGGCATCGTCGCCAACCCGAACTGCTGCACGATCCCGCTCACCTGCGTGCTCAAGCCGCTGCACGACGCGGTCGGGCTGACGCGTGTGCGCGTCGCGACCTACCAGTCGGTGTCCGGCGCAGGCGCCCAGTCGATGGAGCGCCTCCGCAACGAGGCGCCGTCCGACCACGACCTCCGGATGGACTGGGAGTTCGACGGCGAGGAGTTCGACGAGGAGTCGAAGCTGCGCGCGGAGACGCAGAAGATCATGGAACTGCCCGGGCTGCCGATCCAGGCCACCTGCGTCCGGGTGCCGGTGCTGATCGGCCACGCTGAGGCGGTCTGGGTCGAGACCGAGGACGAGCTCACGCCGGACCAGGCACGCACCCTGCTCGCCGCGGCCCCGTCGGTGCGCCTCGAGGAGTTCCCGTCGCCCGGCAAGGCGGCCGGGCTCGACGAGGTGCTCGTCGGCCGCATCCGCCGGGACCCGACGGTCGAGCGCGGGCTCGCGCTCTTCCTCGCCAGCGACAACCTCCGCAAGGGCGCGGCGCTGAACGCGATCCAGATCGCCGAGCTCGTGCTCCGGCGCGAGCGCGCGGCCGCCTAGAGCTTCTCAGGGCTGCCGCGGCGCCGGCATCGGCTCCGGGACCCCGAACGCGTCCTTGACGGCCCGCAGGACCTTCTCGCGCGTTCCCTCGACGACCGGCACCAGCCCGCCGAGCTCGAGCCGCGAGAGGCCGACCCGGCCGGCCGAGCGCACGACCTCGAAGCCGAAGTCGGCCAGGAAGTCGACGGGGAACACCGTGCGGTGGACGCGAAAGCGCTCGTAGGCCGACTCGCCCTCCGGATAGCGGTACGAGAACGCCTCGAGTGAGGGCGCGCCCCGGTCGCGGGCCTCGCCGATCGCCGCGAGGAAGAGCGACTGCAGCACCCACGGATTCGAGGAGTCGACCAGGTAGGCGCAGGTGATCAGCATCGAGTCCTCCGACGGTGGGCCACCCGGCAGCTCGACCGCGCGCGGGAACGCCTGGGAGGGGCCGTACTGCATGGAGCCGAGCACGCGTCCGTCGGAGTCGTAGTAGACGGTGCCCCACGCCCCGAAGTCGAGCTCCACCTTCTCCATCCAGCGGTCCTTGTCGGTCGTGCGCGTCCCCCGCGTCTGCCACCAGATGCACTCGTGACAGACGGCCGGCGCCGTCTCGAGCGTCAGCTTCGTCAGCCCTGCGATCCGGGTCGCCACTAGCGCTGAACGTCGTCGACGATCACGTCGACCGACGTGGGCTTGACGTCCGCCATCCGCCCGAGATACTCGATCACGCGCTTCTGCACCTGGGCGGCGACCGCGGGAATGCTCGCGCCGTAGTCGATCACGACATGGACCTCCACCTCGAGACCGTTCACGCGCGCGCCGCGGCGCTGCTTCGTGTGCACTCCGGGCACCTCCGCCGCCGCATCGGCGACGTAGCGCGCGAGCACCTCGGGCGAGATCACGCTGTGGCCTTCCATGTCAGCGACATCGTAGGACGAGTTCGGTCGCCTCGGGGCGGGCGAAGAAGCGAAACGGCACGAACGTCGTCCCGAGCCCCGGTGAGACGTGCATCACCGTTCCCTCCCGCTCGAAGACCCCCTCGGTGTAGCGCGCCCGCGGGTGGGCGAGCAGGAGCTTCCCGAGTCCGTACGGCAACACGATCTGGCCTGCGTGCAGGTGCCCGGCGAGGATCAGGTCCCACCGGCCCGCGGGCACGGTGTCGAGGGCCCGCGGGAAATGGCAGAGGAGAACGCGGAGGTCCGCGCCGGACTCGTCGAAGCTGCTGCTCCGTTTCTCCAGCCAGGTGCGCGGGTCGACGCCGGCGAGCTCGACGCGCCGCCCACGCTCCTCGACCGTGACCGCCGAATCGAGCAGCATCGTCCCGTGCTCGAGACGGCCGAGCTCGACCGGACGGGAGAATGGATCGCGCGAGATCGCATAGTCGTGGTTGCCGAGGACGACGTAGGGATGCGGGAGCTTCGCGAGGAGCGCGAGCAACTGCTGCTCGGCCTGCGGCCGCGACAGGAGATCGCCCGTGACGCAGACGAGATCCGGCCGCCGCTCTGCGACCCAGTCGACTGCGCGTTCGACTGCACGGACGCCGCGCGACGGAACGCCGAGGTGAAAGTCCGAGAGATGGGCGATCCGCAGCCCGTCGAGCTCGGGAGGAAGCCGCGGCAGGGGCACCTCGCGGATCCGCAGCCGCACCCAGCCCGCTTCGAACCACGCATACGCGGCCGTGACGGCCGCGAGCGCGGCGAATCCCGCAACGACCCAGACCGCGAGGGTCAGGCTTCGAGCTTCTCGAGAACCGGCCCGACCGAGACGACATGCCGCTTGAACTTCAGCTCCGACTCGCGCAGCCCTGCGGCGACGCCGACGAGCTGCGAGAGGTGGAGGATCGGCATGTTGAAGTCACGGCCCGTCGACTTCTTGAGCTTCGACTGCCAGGCGTCGAGCGAGAGGTGACAGAGCGGGCACGGCGTCACGATCGCGTCGGCGCCTGCCTCGTAGGCCTGCTCGATCGGCTGGATCAGCTCAGCGAGAGCGGTCTCCTCCCGCGCCTGGATGATCGGGAAGCCACAGCACTTGATCTTGGCCGGGTAGTCGACGGGCTCGCCGCCGCACGCCTGGATGATCCGCTCCAGCGACCACGGGCGGTCGGGATCCTCGAAGCCCTGGATCTTCGACGGGCGCAGGATCTGACAGCCGTAGAACGGCGCGATCTTGAGGCCCTTGAGGCCCTTGTGCGCCGCAGCCTGGAGCAACTCGTACCCCTCGCCCTCGGCGATCTCCCAGAGCAGGTGGCGGACGTCGACGTCCCGCTCGTAGGCCGGCACGCCGACCGAGACGAGGTTCTCGTTGATGCGGGCGCGCAGCTCGGTGTCGCCGAGCAGCATGAAGTTCGCCTGGCGCAGGTTGAGCGTGCAGACGTTGCAGACCGTCAGGAGCGTGTCGACGCCCTCGGCGGCGGCGTAGGAGAGGATGCGCGCGTTCAGGTGCAGGTAGTAGTCGGGCTCCGCCTCGTGGATGTCGCCTGCGCCACAGCACGTCACCGATTCCAGCTCGACCAGCTCGAGACCGACCTTCGGCGCGAGCGCCTGCGTGGCCGAGTCGAGCTCCTTCGCCGACAGCGACGCGAGGCATCCCTTGTAGTACGCGACCTTCCTCATGCCTCAGCCTCCTCGTCGGGGATGAACGGCCTCGGGAACGAGCCCGGCCGAGCGTAGATCTCCTCGAGCGTCTCGGTGCCAGAATGGCCGTGCGCGAGCCGTGCGAGCGCATGCTCGGCCTGCACGATGCCCGCGTACCCGTCGCGCCCCTGGTCGCGCACGAGATCGTGCAGCCGCCGCGCCTCCTTGACGTCCTTCGCGACGTGCGGCGGGATCGGCAGCGGCACCTTGCCCTTGCGCGCGAGGTCGAGGGCGAAGCGGGTCTGCTTGATCGCGCTGACGATGCCCTGCGTCTTCGGGACGAGCTCCGTCTCGCGCAGCCACCCGGTCGTCTTCGCCGAGACGACGAACCACTTGGCGTGCTTGGCACCCATGTCGCGGTCGATCCCTTCCTTCATCGACTCGGCGCCGAGCTTTGCGATCGCATCACGCGGGTCGACGCCCTTCGGGCACCGCTCGTTGCAGAAGTAGCAGCGCGTGCACTCCCAGATCCCGTGCTCCCCGTTCAGCTTCTCGAGGCGGGCAAGCTTCTGGCCGTCACGTGGATCGCCGACGAAGCGCATCGCCTTGGCGAGCGCCTGCGGGCCGGTGAAGAGCGGATCGGCCTCCATCGCGTTGCACTCGGACACGCAGCAGCCGCAGTTGATGCAGAGCGCCTCCTTGTGGACGACGTTCATGCGCGCCTGGCTGATCAGGTGCTCCTTGCCCTCGGGCGGCTCCTCGTAGCCCGGCTGCAGGTACGGGTTGACGGAGTTGAACTTCTGCCAGAAGGGGACCATGTCGACCACGAGGTCCTTGACGATCGGCAGGTTCCCCATGGCCGAGATCACGGGCACGTGACCGGCCTGCGCGATGTCGTACATGCGCGTCTTGCACGCGAGCACTGCTGCCCCGTCCATGCGCATGCCGCAGGAGCCGCAGATCATCATCCGACAGCTCTTGCGGTAGGCGAGCGTGCCGTCGTGCTGGTCCTTGACGATGTCGAGGCAGTCGAGCAGCGTCGCCTCTTCGGGCGCGGCGATCTCGTACTCCTGCAGCTCACGCTCACCCGTGCGCGAGTTGAAGCGCCAAACCTTGAGGCCGACCTGCATCAGAGCGCCACCAACCTAGTACTTCCTTTCCATCGGGTCGTACTTCGTGTAGCGAACCTCTTTCCACGACAGCTCCGGACCGTCGTCGGCCCAGCGCGAGATCGAATGCTTCATGAAGTGCTCGTCGTCGCGGTCGGGGTAGTCGTAGGGACGCGCATGCGCGCCCCGACTCTCCTTCCGGGCGACACCGGCCTGCAGCATGCACGCGGCGAGATCGAGCATGTTCCCGAGCTCGATCGCCTGCGTCAGATCGCTGTTGAAGACGTCACCCTTGTCCTCGACGACGACGCCTCGCTCGTAGCGCTCGCGCAGACCGGCGATGATCTCGACCTGGCGCGTCATCTGCTCCTCGCGGCGGAAGACCCCGAAGTTCTCGAGCATCGAGGTGCCGAGGTCGTTGCGGATCTGCCACGGGCGCTCGCCGGAGGACACGTCGAGCAACGACTTCAGCTCGCGCTCCGCGTCGCTTTCGGCGCTCTGCGGGACGTCGATCGTGGTGTGGGAGAGAGCCCACTCCGCAGCCGCGCGGCCGGCGCGCCTGCCGAACGTGATCGTCTCCATCAGCGAGTTGCCGCCGAGCCGGTTGGCGCCGTGCACGGAGACGCACGCGACCTCACCGGCGGCGTACAGGCCGGTCAGCTCGGTCTCGCCGTCGTTCCCGGTCTCGACCCCGCCCATGTGGTAGTGCGCTCCCGGGCGCACGGGCACCGGATCGTAGATCGGGTCGACGCCGGCGAACGTCATCGACAGCTCGCGCGAGCCCGGCAGCCGCTCGATGATCCGCTCGGCACCGAGATGCCGCATGTCGAGCATCACCGAGCCGTTGATCCCGCGGCCCGCATCGATCTCGGTCTGCTCCGACCGCGACACCACGTCGCGCGAGGCGAGCTCCATCGCGTTCGGGGCGTAGCGCTTCATGAACCGCTCGCCCTCGCTGTTGATCAGGTAGGCGCCCTCGCCGCGGCAGCCTTCGGTCAGCAGGATCCCCGTCGGATAGAGCGTCGTCGGATGGAACTGCATGAACTCCATGTCCTTGAGCGGCAGGCCGAGGCGCAACGCCATCGCGGCGCCGTCGCCCGTGCACGCGTAGGCGTTCGTCGTGGTGCGATAGATGCGGCCCTGGCCACCGGTGGCGAGGACAACGGTCTTCCCGCCGACCGTCTTGAGACCGCCGTTCAGGAGATCCCAGCAGATCACTCCCTGGCAGCGCCCGTCGTTCTCGACGAGTTTCCAGGCGAAGTACTCCTCGTAGACGGTGATGTCGCGCTTCACAAGCTGCTCGTAGAGCACCTGGATCAGGACGTGCCCGGTGATGTCCGCAGCGAAGACCGTGCGCGGGGACCCGGCGGCGCCGAACGGGCGCTGAGCGAGCTTGCCGTCCTCGCGCCGCGAGAAGAACGCGCCCCAGTGCTCCAGCTGGTAGATGTCGCCCGGCGCCTCGCGCGTGAAGATCTCGATCGCATCCTGGTCGCCCAGGTAGTCGGACCCCTTCACGGTGTCGAACGCGTGGATCTCCGGCGAGTCCTCGGCGGCGTTGCCGAGCGCGGCGTTGATGCCTCCCTCCGCAGCGCCGGAATGGCTCCGGGTCGGGTGCAGCTTCGAGATCACCCCGACGTCGGCACCGGCGTCATGGGCCTCGATGGCTGCGCGCATGCCGGCGCAGCCGGCGCCGACGACCAGGACGTCGTGGGTTGCTTCCACTTGAAGGGACGCTACCGAAGAACTCGCAGTAGCCGAGCGAGAAGCGACGGCGCTGCCGGGCGGGCACGCGAGGCGCGCTCGCGCTCGAGGTCGGCCTGCGCCCACGCCCGCTCGCGCATGCGCCGCGTGGCGTACCGCGGCTTCCAGATCACAGGCTTGGGCATCGAACGAGTTGCCTGTGGACTAGCCGCAGGTGACGGTCTGCTCCGCTGCCATCAGAACGCCGGGCCTGCCGAGCGGATCGATTCGTCGACGTCGGGGAACCGTCGAGCGAAGTTCTCGACGAACATCGTCGCGAGCTCGCGGGCCTTGCGGTCGTAGAGCTCAGGGTCGCGCCAGGTCGACCGCGGATCGAGCAGCTTCGGGTCGACGCCCGGCACGCGCACGGGCACGTCGAAGCCGAAGACGTCGTCGGTGCGCAGCTCGGCGCGCTCGAGCTTGCCAGAGAGCGCCGCGCGGAGCATCGTGCGGGTGGCCTGGATCGGCATCCGCTGGCCCTCGCCGAACGGACCGCCCGTCCAGCCGGTGTTCACGAGCCAGACGTCCGCTGCGTGCGCGTCGAGCCTCTCGCCGAGCATCCGCGCGTACACGGCAGGCGGCTGCGGCAGGAACGGCTGCGCGAAGCAGGTCGAGAAGGTCGGCTGGGGCTCGGTCACCCCGATCTCCGTGCCGGCGAGCTTCGCAGTGAAGCCGGAGAGGAAGTAGTAGAGCGCCTGCTCACGCGAGAGCTTCGCGATCGGCGGCAGGATCCCGAAGGCGTCGGCGGTGAGGAAGATCACCGAGTTCGGGTGGCCTGCCTGCTTCGCATGAAGCGCATGGCCGATCTGCTCGAGCTTGTACGCGGCGCGCGTGTTCTCGGTCTTCGATTCGTCGTCGAGATCGAGGTGCCCGAGCTCGTCGATCGCGACGTTCTCGAGGATCGTGCCGAAGGTGTGTGTGGTGCGAAAGATCTCCGGCTCGGCGACCGGGGAGAGGTGAATCACCTTCGCGTAGCAGCCCCCTTCGATGTTGAAGACGCCGCTGTCGCCCCAGCCGTGCTCGTCATCGCCGATCAGCGAGCGTTCGGCGTCCGCAGACAACGTCGTCTTCCCGGTGCCCGAGAGCCCGAAGAAGATCGCCACGTGCCCGTCTTCGTCGACGTTCGCGGAGCAGTGCATCGGGAAGATGCCTTCGAGCGGCAGCCGGTCGTTCATGACGGTGAAGATCGACTTCTTGATCTCGCCGGCGTAGTAGGTGCCCCCGACGAGCAGCTCCGTCCGCCCGGGATGCAGGACGACGAAGGTGCCGCTTCGCGTGCCGTCCTCCGCTGGATCGGCTTCGAGGTCCGGCGTGTGCAGCACGACCGACTGCGGCGCAAACTGCTCCTGCTCCTCGGGCCTGGGATCGATGAACATCGTGCGCGCGAACAGCGCGTGGTAGGGGTGCGAGGTGATGACGCGCACGCCGAGCCGGTGCGCCGGGTCGGCCCCCGCCCAGGCGTCGACGACGTAGAGGACGTCGGCCGCAGCGAGGTGCGACGTGACCTTCTCGCGCAGGCCGTCGTAGTGCTCCTCCGAGAGCTTCTGGTTGACATCGCCCCACCAGATCCGATCCGTCGAGGACGGCTCGTCGACCAGGAACTTGTCCTTGGGCGAGCGGCCGGTGAAGACCCCGGTGTCGACGACGAGCGGTCCACCTTCGGCCAGCTTGCCGTCGCCGCGCTGCACCGCGTGCGTATAGAGCAGCGACGTCGTGGGGTTTCGATAGACGGCGCCGGTCGCGTCGATCCCGTGCTCGGCGAGATCCACGCGGCCGGGGAGCTCAGTCGCTGTCATCCGGAGCGCCTCCTTCAAGGTGTCGGCCAGATTTCGTCATGAAGTCGCCGGCGCCGCGCGCAGGGGCCGCCGAACGGCTGAATGGTACGGACTTCAGCGGTTCGGCGGCCGGATGAGCGTTCTCTCACCTACGAGGTCGTCGCCGCCCGCGCGCGCCGGCTCTCGAGCGCGACGAAGTCGCGTTCGGCCGGCCCCGTGTAGAGCTGGCGCGGACGCGCGATCTTCTGCTCCGGGTCCTGGACGCCCTCGAGCCACTGGGCGAGCCACCCGGACGTCCGCGGGATCGCGAACATGACCGGGAAGAGCGCGGTGGGGAGCCCGAGCGCCTGATAGATCAGCCCGGAGTAGAAATCGACGTTCGGGTACAGCTTGCGCGAGACGAAGTACTCGTCCTCGAGCGCGATCTTCTCGAGCTCCAGGGCGATGTCGAGGAGCTTGTTGCGGCCGGTCACCTGGAAGACGTCGTCGGCCGTCTGCTTGATGATCCGCGCCCGCGGGTCGTAGTTCTTGTAGACACGGTGGCCGAAGCCCATCAGCCGCCCTTCTCCGTCCTTCACGCGGCCGATGAATTCCGGCACGTTCTTGACGTTCCCGATCTCCTCGAGCATGCGGAGCACTGCCTCGTTCGCGCCTCCGTGGAGCGGCCCGTACAGCGCCGCCGCGGCGCCCGCCAGCGCGACGTAGGGATCCGCCTTCGACGAGCCGATCGAACGCATGACGTTCGCGCTGCAGTTCTGCTCGTGGTCGGCGTGCAGAATGAAGAGCACTTCGAGCGCGCGCTCGAGCTCCGGCTCCGCGTGGTACTGCGTCTCCCCCATGCGGAACATCATCGAGAGGAAGTTCGCGGCGAACCCGAGGTCGTTGTCCGGGTACACGTAGGGCAGGCCCTTCGAGTGCCGGTACGACCACGCAGCGATCGTGGGCACCTTCGCGATCAGGCGCACAACCTGCTGCATGCGAATCGCGTGGTCGTCGACGTTCTGGGCCTCGGGGTAGAACGTCGAGAGCGCAGCGGTGACACTGACGAGCATCCCCATCGGGTGCGCGTCGTAGCGGAACCCCTCCATCAGGCGCTTCACGTTCTCATGCAGGAACGTGTGCATGGTGATGTCGTAGGCCCAGTGCGCGAGCTCCTCCTGGGTCGGCAGCTCGCCGTGGATCAGGAGGTACGCGACTTCGAGATACGTGGCGCTCTCGGCGAGCTGGTCGATCGGATACCCGCGGTAGCGCAGGATCCCGGCATCGCCGTCGATATATGTAATCGCACTCCTGACCGAGGCCGTGTTCAGGAAAGCAGGGTCGTAGCTGACGAGGCCGGCGGGCTTCAGCGCAGTCGCGCGGACCGCCTCGTCTTCGATGGGCGCTTCGAAGCTCTGCCCGTCGCGCTCGTCGGTGAACCTGAGAATGTCGGGCATGGCCCGCGCCTCCTTCTAGGGATATTGTCGCAGGTTCGCCCCGGCCGGCGCGCCGATCATCAGCGGCCGCGCCGATCCGCCGGAGGGGAACTACTTAGATCTGCCAGTCGCCGTTTCGGAGCACCGGCACGCGCTCGCCGGCGCCGGTGACGCCGTCGACCTCGAGCTCGGGCGAGCCGATCATGAAATCGACGTGCGTGCCGGCCTTGTTCACACGGTCGGCGTCGGCTGCTTCGACGAGGAATGGGAAACCGCTGCCGAACGCGATGTGGCTGGCGGCGTTCTCGTCGAGCAGCGTATTGAAGAACACTGTGTCGAGCGGGCCGATGCGGCCCTGACGATCGACGAGCGCGAGCTCCCCGAGCCGCAGCGCGCCCTCGTCGATCGCGAGCTGGGAGCGCAGGGCGTCGACATTCTCGTCCGCGTCGATCTCCACCGCGACGCCGCCCTCGAAGCGCACGCGCAGGCCACGGATGATCGTGCCGTCGCGGAGGACGAGCGGTCTCGTCGAGGTGACGTGGCCCTCGGTGCGCGACGGATCCGGCGTCGTGAAGACCTCCTCGGTCGGCAGATTCGGGAAGTGCCGCAGACCGTCGGCGGTCGAGAAGTCCGCCGCCCACCAGTTGTGCGTCGGCAGCATCCCGACGCGCAGCTCGGTGCCCGGCCCCTCGAGCTCGAACGCGTCGAAACGACGCTCGGCCAGCCGCCGGGCCGACTCGTTGAGGACGTCCATCCGCTCCTCCCAGGCCCGGACCGGATCCGGCTCGTCGAGCCGCAGTACGTGCTCGAGCTCCGCCCACAGCTTCTCGTAGGCGTCGTCCTCGGGGAGATCGGGGTGCACGAGCCTGGCCCACTCCCGGTGAGGGCACGGAGCGATGCACCAGTTGGTGGAGCGCTCGCCCACGATCTGGCCGAGCTCCTTGACGCGCGGCAGCATGTCCTTGCCGGCGAGGCTCATGTCGAGCCCGTCGAGCGCGTTCGGGGCGACCACTCCCGCGAGCGTGACGCGGCCGCCGTGCTCCTCGGCATGCGCGAGCATGCGTCGGCCATACCACTCGGGGACGAAGTCGAGCGTCTCGGGATCTGCGTGCTCGATCCGCGCGCGCTTGATCCAGGGGTCGAAGTAGTCGACATCGACGAACTTCGCGCCACGGTCGTAGGCCGCCGCCGCAACCGCGCGCGCCATCTCCTCCTGGCCGATCTCGCCGGTGACCATCACGATCTGGCCGGGCTGGATGTTCGCACCGTGGACGGCGAGCTCGGCGAGACGTGTCCAGCGATCGCTCATTCGGCAGGCGATCCTATATCTCGCGGCGAACTCGACGGGGTGACTGTGGAGTCGGCAACCGAGCGGTACCTGGCCGCCGCGGGGATCAGCGATGGGACTCGGCGGGTCTATGCAGGGGATTTGCGCGAGTTCGCGCGCTGGTTCGGGCCGGACAGCCCGGTCGAGGACGTGGACGTTCGCGTGCTCGCCGACTGGGTGAGCGAGCTTGGACGGGCCCGCCCGGGCGGCCGGCTCGCACCGGCGACGATCGGGCGGAAGCTGACGGCGGTCCGCTCCCTCGTGCGATACGCGCTCGGGCCCGACCGCGTTCCGGGCGGATCGTTCGCCCCGAGGCGTGCACGCCGGCTGCCCGACGCCCCGAAGCAGAGCGAGGTCGAGGAGCTGGTCGATCGCCTCGAAGGCGAGGGGCCGCTCGCGCTGCGAAACCAGGCGATCGTCGAGCTCGTCTACTCGACCGGGCTGCGCAGTGCCGAGGCGGTCGGGCTCGATCTCGGCGACGTCGACTTCGAGCAGGAGCTCGTCCACGTGCGGCTCGGCAAGGGCGGCAAGGACCGGGTCGTCCCGCTCGGCGAAGAGGCCGCGAGCCTCGTGGCGCGCTATCTCCGCGAGGCACGCCCCCAGCTCGCGCGCGGCGCCGAGACCGCGCTCTTCCTCTCGGTGCGCGGGCGCCGCCTCGACACGTCGACGCTGCGCAGGCTCGTCCCACATCCACACAGGCTCCGGCACGCGTTCGCGACGCATCTGCTGGAAGGCGGCGCCGACCTCAGGACGATCCAGGAGCTCCTCGGCCACGCATCGCTCTCGACGACGCAGATGTACAGCCACGTCGACGCCAAGCGGCTGCGGAGGGTCTACGACCACGCCCACCCGCGGTCATGACCAAGAGGGGCAGGGCGTTTCCGGCCGTGTCCCCGGGTCTGACCCCGGTTGCAGCGATCCACCCCTCGACCGGCTCGGACAGGGGTCGTGGCGTCCCCGGCGAAACCGGCGCGGATGGACCGTGATCCCGAGCTCGACGGGTTTCTCGCGCTGCTCGCGGCGCAACGCTCGCCGCGCACGGTCGACGCGTACCGGCGCGACCTGAAGACCCTCGGCGCCTACCTCGGGAAGCCGTTGGGGAGCGCCACGCTCGAAGAGCTCGAGCGCTACGTCGCGCAGCTGCGGGCAGATGGTCTGTCGAACGCCACGATCGCGCGCCGCACCGCCTCGGCCCGCAGCTTCTTCCGCCACCAGCAGCTCCTCGGCAGCCGGGACGACAACCCGGCCGCGGCGCTCACGTTGCCGCGCCGCACGAAGCCTCTGCCGAAGACACTCTCGCCCGGCGAAGCCGAACGGCTGATCCAGGCCGCAGTCGGAACGCAGCCGCGCTCGCTCCGCGATCAGGCGCTCGTCGAACTGCTCTACGGCGCGGGACTCCGCGTCTCGGAGGCGGTTGGCCTCGTCCGCTCCGCCGTCGACCTCGACGACCGGCTCGTCCGCGTCATCGGCAAGGGAAGCAAGGAGCGGGTCGTGCCGATCGGCCGCCATGCCGCCGAAGCGCTTCGCCGCTACCTCGCCCGCGGTCGGCCCTTCCTCGACTCGCGCCACCGGCCCGAGCTCTTCCTGAACGCCCGAGGTGGCCCTCTCACCCGAGCCGGGGCGTTCCTGATCCTGCGCAAGCTCGCCGAGAAGGCCGGCCTCGACCCGCAGCGCGTCCACCCGCATCTCCTCCGCCACTCCTTCGCCACCCACCTGCTCGAGGGCGGGGCCGACCTCAGATCCGTTCAAGAAATGCTGGGGCATGCCGATCTTTCAACGACCGAGCTCTACACCCACGTAACCGATCGGAGACGTCGGGAGTTGTATTACCGAGCGCACCCCCACGCTCGGAAAAGATCAACGGAGGACCAGCTTGTCGATCGATCCGCACGTCGAACTCTTCATGGCCCTGGCGTCGGCAGCGGCGTGGCTGATGACGAAGGCCGGCCTCGCTAAGCACGGCCTCGAGCTGAGGCGCCGGCGCACGGTGTGCCCGTCCTGCGGCCGCCACGACGGCTGCCGCTGCACGTAGCGTCCGCTACTTCGCACCCTTCCGCCGGAGCGCCTGGGCGACCTTCGCAGCTGCTTCGCGCAGGTCGCGGGGCTGGTCGTCGTCCTCACCGAGCGAGGCGAGGATCTGGATCGTGTCCGGGCGGGCGGAGCCGTTCTTCAGCGCGACCACCGCGAGCCGACGGACTGCCTCGTTCCCGTCGTGCGTCACGAGCTCGTGAAGCAGGGGCCGCACGTCGTTGATGTCGCCCGGATGATCGCGGGAGAGCCGTTCGAGCGCGAGCAGCGCTGAGCCGCGCACGGCCGGGCTGTCGTCCTCGAGCCCGCGGCGGAGCAACTCCTTCTTCGTGCGGAAGCGAAACTGGCCGATCGCGCGATAGGCGATCGCGCGGTCGCGGAAGTCCGCTCCACGCGCCGACGCCTCGAGCAGCTCGTCCCACTCGGCGCGAAGCCTGGCGAGCTCGCGCTCGTTGCCCTCCTCGGCGAGCGCATCAGCCTGAGCCGCGGCTTCGGCGAGCGTCACTACGTGACGTCGGAGACCGGGCGCGGCGGGGGGCCGATGTAACGGGCTCCCGGGCGGATCAGGCGACCGGTGCGCTTCTGCTCGAGGATGTGGGCGGACCAGCCGGCGACGCGGGCGCAGCCGAACATGGCCGGCGTCAGGTCGGCCGGGATCTGCGCGATGTCGAGGACGACCGCGGCCCAGTACTCGACGTTGGTCTCGAGCTGGCGGTCGGGCGACTTCTCGCGCAGCACCTTCAGCGCAGCCTCCTCGAGGGCGGCGGCCACCTCGACGCGCGGCGAACCGAGCTCCATCGCGGTGCGCTTCAGGACGGTCGCGCGCGGGTCGTAGGCGCGGTAGACGCGGTGCCCGAAGCCCATGATGCGCTCGCCCCGGTCGAGGAGGTCGCGAACGTAGCGCTCCGGGTCGCCGGCCGCCGCCGCGCCGTCGATCATCGGCAGGACGCGTGCGGGCGCGCCGCCGTGCAGCGGGCCCGAGAGAGTGCCGACCGCGGACGACATCGCCGCCGCGCAATCGGCGCCTGTCGAGGCGGCGATGCGCGCGGTGAACGTCGAAGCGTTGAGGCCGTGCTCGGCCGCCGAGATCCAATACGTGTCGAGTGCCTTGACGGCCCTCGGGTCGGCTTCACCACGCCAACGGATCAGGAACTTGGCGGCTGCGTTCTCGCCCTGCTCGATCTCGGACTCCGGCACCGCCGGCTGCTTGCCCCGCGCCGCCTGGGCAACGATCGTCAGCGTGGCAGACGAGAGCCGCGCGAGATCGTCGCGCGCCTGCTTGTCGTCGATGTCGACGAGCTTCTGCATCTCCCACTTCGGGCCGAGGGTCGCGAGCGCGGCCTGAAGATCTGCCGGCACGGAGCCGCTCGGGTCCTGGAGATGGATCGCCTCGGTGGGCGGCAGCGGCGAGTTGAGATCCTCGTCGACGAGCAGGCCCCAGACGTTCTCGAAGGGGTAGTGACCGACGAGCTCCTCGATGTCGACGCCGCGATAACGGAGTGACCCGCCGTCCCTGTCCGGCTCGGCGATCTCGGTCTCGAATGCGATCACGCCTTCGAGGCCGGGACGAAAGTCGCTGGTCGCGCTCATCGGCCCGGAACGGTACACAAGGCGAATCGAGCGGCGGCCGGCTAACCGCCGCTCGAGAAGCCGTAGAACTTGTTGCTGTGCGGGGTCGGGATGCCCTTCAGGTGCCCAACGACCGCTGCGATGAAGAGCGCCACCATCAGCACCGTCATCAGGTTCACATGCCTTTTCATTCGCGCACCTCCTTTCGAATGGTCTAGAAGTGGAAGTCCTGGAGCGACTCGGCCGCGCGCCGGTAGAACCCCGACGCCGTCTCGAGGTCGCCTAGACGCTCGTATGCGTCCCCCTGCGCCATCCAGGCGGCGGCGACGTGGCTCGCCGAGCCGAGCTCCTGGAACAGCGACTCGGCATGCACGAACTCCGCCATCGCCTCGTCGACGCGATCGTCCATCAGGAGCGCGCGACCGAGGACGAGGTGGGCGTTGCCACGCTCGTCGAGATAGTCCTCGCGCCCCCCGAGGATCGAGAGAGCCTGCCGAGCCTGCTCTTCCGCGAGCTGCGGCGCCCCGCACCGGAGGTGCACCTGCGCGAGCGACGAGACGGCCTGAGCCGCGTCGGCCTGGTTGCCGATCTCGAGCGAGACGGCAAACGAATCCATCAGGTACGCAACGGCCTGGGCCGAGTCTCCGAGGAGGAAGCTCAACCCGCCGAGGTTGTTCAGAAGCCGCGCCTCGGTCTGCCGGTCGCCGGTCGCCGCCGCCCGCGCGCGGGCGCCGTCGGCGTAGTACCGCGCGAGCAAGGGATCTCCTCGGCGCTCGGCGATCAGCGAGCACTGCATCTGCCCGAGCGCCACGAGCCGCTCGTCCCCGACGGATTGTGCGTGCTCGACGGAACGCTCGGCATCGACCTGGGCCGGTTCCCAATCGCGCTGCAACTGGAAACAGCGGGAACGCCAGTCGAAGATGCGCGCCCGCAGGCGATCGCCCGGGATGCTGCCTTCCGGGACGAGCTCGAGCGCTGCGGTCAGGAGCGCCACCGCGTTCGAGACCTTCGACAGCTTGAGACGGCAGCAGCCGAGCCGGAAGAGCACCTCGGCGCGGTCGAGATCGGTGCAGAACGGCCCTTCGGCGAGCGCGCGAGCACGTTCCAGCTTCGCGACGGCCGTGTCGAGGTCGCCGAGGTACATCCGCGACCAGGCGTCGCAGAAGAGAACACGCAACGCGAGGCCGGGTGCAGAGGCCATCGGGACCTCCAAATCGCGCAGGACCGCGACGGCATCGCCGTAGCGATGCTCCTCGGCGAGCCACTCCGCCCGCGCGAGCGCAGTCTCGGTGACGACATGCGAGCTGTCACGCGGCGCAGACTCGACGCGCCGGGGCGTGGCAGGAGAAAAGGACTGGAGAGCCGCAGAGCCGTCCACGCACTCATCCAAGCCGTCGACCGCCCGTCCGTCGATCACCAAGAATGGTGAATCTCATCCTCGTTCCGGGTGGGGGCAGTCCTCCAGGTGTGTACGCTGGCCCGCGCAATGGCGCACCGTGTCACCCTGATCCCCGGCGACGGGACCGGCCCGGAGCTGACGGAGGCGACGCGCCGTGTGCTCGAGGCGACCGGTGTCGCGTTCGACTGGGACGTCCGCCAGGCAGGCGTCGACGTGATGGCGGACGCAGGCACCCCACTGCCGGACGAGACGCTCGCGTCCGTGCGGGAGAACAAGGTGGCCCTCAAGGGGCCGATCACGACCCCGATCGGGACCGGGTTCCGCTCGGTCAACGTCGCGCTCCGGCACGAGCTCGGGCTCTACGCCTGTCTCCGCCCCTGCAAGACGTTCGAAGGGGTGCGCTCGCGCTACGACAAGGTCGACCTCGTGATCGTGCGGGAGAACACCGAGGACCTCTACGCCGGGATCGAGTACGAAGCAGGAACGCCCGACGCCGAGCACGTGATCGCGGAGCTCAACAGACTGCAGTCGAAGCAGATCGCCGCCGGCTCCGGCATCTCCGTGAAGCCGATCAGCCGCGCGGGCTCGGAGCGGATCATCCGCTATGCATTCGAGTACGCGCGCGACCATGACCGCAAGCGCGTCTCGTGCGTGACGAAGGCGAACATCATGAAGTTCACCGACGGCTTGTTCCTCGACGTCTTTCGCGGGATCGCGAAGGACTTCCCCGAGATCGAGCCGTGGGAGAACCTGGTCGACGCCACGTGCATGGGCCTCGTTCAGCGCCCCGAGGAGTTCGACGTGCTCGTGCTGCCGAACCTCTACGGCGACATCCTGAGCGACCTCACCGCCGGTCTCGTCGGCGGGCTCGGCGTCGCTCCCGGCGCGAACATCGGCCCGGACGTCGCGGTCTTCGAGGCGACGCACGGGTCGGCGCCGAAGTACAAGGGCCAGAACAAGGTCAACCCGACCGCCATGATCCTCTCGGGCAAGCTGATGCTCGATCATCTCGGCGAGCGCGACGCGGCGCGACGCCTCGAGAACGCGGTCGCCGACGTGATCCGCGAAGGCGATCGGGTCACCTACGACATGAAGCTGTCACGCGACGACCCGACTGCAGTCGGCACGAGCGAGTACGCGGACGCGATCATCGAGAAACTGGAGGCTGGATCGTGAGCAAGAGACGGAAGGTCACCGTCGTCGGGGCCGGCAATGTCGGCGCGACGTGCGCGCAGGTCCTGGCGCAGCGCGACTACGCGGACATCGTCCTCGTCGACATCAAGGAGGGCCTGCCTCAGGGCAAGGCTCTCGACATCAACCAGATGGGAGCTGTGCTGGGGTACGAGCCGAGCGTCACCGGCTCGAACGACTACGCGCCCACGGCCGGCTCTGACGTCGTCGTCATCACCGCGGGACTCCCCCGCTCACCGGGCATGAGCCGCGACGATCTCGTGCAGACGAACGAGAAGATCGTCAAGGACGTCACCGAGAAGGTCGTGGCACAGAGCCCCGAAGCGATCCTGATCGTCGTATCGAACCCTCTCGACGCGATGTGCCATGTCGCGAAGAACGTCTCGGGTTTTCCGAAGGAGCGTGTCTTCGGCCAGGCCGGGATCCTCGACACCGCCCGCCTGCAGACGTTCATCTCCTGGGAGACGGGCGCTTCCGTGAAGGACGTGACCGCGGTCGTGCTCGGTGGCCACGGCGACCAGATGGTCTCGGTCATCTCCGCGACGACGGTCGGCGGCGTGCCGCTCCGACGGCTGGTCTCGGACGACAAGATCGCGGCGATGGTCGAGCGCACCGCCAAGGGGGGCGGCGAGGTCGTGCAGCTCCTCGGCACCTCTGCCTGGTACGCACCCGGCGCGGCGGCCGCTCAGATGGTCGACTCGATCATGCTCGACGAGAAGCGGGTGCTCCCGTGCACGGCGTTCCTCGAGGGCGAGTACGGGATCGACGGGCTCTACATGGGCGTGCCGGTGAAGCTCGGCTCACAGGGAATCGAGCAGATCCTCGAGGTCGGCCTCGACGCCGCGGAGCAGGAGGCACTCGGGAAGAGCGCCGACGCCGTTCGCGACGTCGTCTCCGTGCTCGCCACATAGGGTCGTCGCGGGTCTCGCCCGGCGGCCCGGGCGAAGGAAGCGGCATGTGTTCGAACCCCGGCCGACGGATACACCCTTTGGCCGATACCTCCGCGGACGCCTGCGTCGTAGCCTGGCTCGCATGCAGGCACTTCGAAACCCTTCAGGCATCACCGACCGGCAGCGTCAGGTTGTCGAGTTGATCGCTCAGGGCCTGTCGAACGACGAGGTGGGGCTCGAGCTCGGCATCTCGCCGCGGACGGCCAAGGCGCACTGCGACATCCTCCGGCAGAAGCTCGGCGTTCCGCGGAGACGACAGATCCCGGTCGCGTTCCGTTTGCTGACGGGCGAGGACCCGCTGGCGAACCGTCTGGAGTCGGCGCGAGCCGATAACGGGGGCTGACGGCGAAGCGGCGTCCGCGGCGAAACCCTCCGCTGCGGACGCCCGGCCCCCTTTGCATTTCCCGACGGGTGGCGTAGCGTTCACGGCGGCGAGCGGCACGTCTCTGGACGAGGGCGGCAGGCATGACCGCAAGCACGAAACAACCGAGGCCGGTCCGCCGCGAGCGACGCATCATCGAGCGGCCGCGACTGATCAAGATGCTCGACGAGTGCGAGGCGCGAGTGATCTTGCTCCTTGCCCCCGCGGGCTACGGGAAGACCACGCTCGCCCGCCAGTGGGCCAAGACCCTCAACGGCGCGATCTGGGTGACCCTCACCCCGGCCCACCGCGACGTCGTGACCCTTGCCGACGACATAGGACGCGGGCTCGCGCAACTCGGAGACGACGAGGCGTCGCCCTTTATCCGTACATTTGTTCGAGCACGGAGCAACCCACAGCGAGCGGGCCGTGAGATCGCCCTCGCCCTCAGTGAGCGAATCCGCACGGCTCGAACCCAGTGGCTCGTCTTCGACGACTACCACGAGCTCAGCAGAGCTCGCGATGTGGATGACATGGTTCGGGTCCTCGTCGAACACACGGGGGCTCGGCTCCTGGTCGCCACGAGGATCCGGCCGTCGTGGGCCACCTCCCGACGAAAGTTGTACGGAGAGATCCTTGAGATAGGCCGCGCTCAACTCGCAATGAACGAGGCCGAGTCGACGCAACTCGTGGGCACGCGAGATGGCAGGGCGCGACTCATGTCACAGGCACAAGGCTGGCCGGCCGTGCTCGGACTGGCTGCCGGCATGGACAGCGCCCCGGCTTACGGACGGCTACCTGCCCCGCTGTACGACTACCTCGCAGAGGAGGTTTTCCAGTCGGCCTCGAGGTCTCTGCAGGACCAGCTGCTGACCTTGGCCCTGCTGCCTGACCTTTCCGCGACCCAGCTGGAGCGAACGTTTGGAAACGAAAGCCAGACTGTCATAGACCAGGGTCGAGATTGTGGATTCCTCGCTGGCGACGCTGCTCCAGAACTGCACCCGTTGGTACGAGATTTTCTATTGGCGAAGCTTCAGGCAACTCAAGGTGGGTGCGAAGTCGCAAGACAAGCGGTCATGGATTCCCTTGAACTCGGACGGTGGGACAGTGCTCTCGAGCTGATCGAACGATTCGACCTTTTCGAGATGGTTCAGCCTGCGCTGGAGAGGGCGTATTCACCGCTTGTGCGCAGCGGGCGGATCGGTTCTCTGTCCCGGTTTGCAGCCCAGCTTCGCGTTGAGGTCACCGAAACCCCGCCGGTAGTGGATCTCGTCGACGCTGAGGTCGCTCTACGAGACGGCCAGTACCGGCTTGCCGCGGAGATCATCCGACGCGCGAGACCACGATTTCCCGCTTGCCACCCACTACGATCGCGGGCCGCCACAGTCGAAGGGGCTGCAACTTTCCAGCTGGCGGTCTTTGATGAGTCAGAACATGCATTTGAGGCGGCGCGTACCGAGGCGCGGGACCCGAGTGACTACGCCGAGGCACTGCACGGCCTTGCGCTTGCGGCGATCTTCGGTGAACGACCTTCTGCGAACGCTCGACTCGCAGCTCTGGGCGATCTCGCACACCAAACAAGCTCACCGCTTGACGTTGCCCGGCATGCAGCAGCTGCCCTTACTCGGATGCGCCTTGGCAGCGGATTCATTGATTCGCCTTACGCAGAGGACGCGCTCCGGGTTCTGCCCAAAGTCGAGGATCCGCGAGCTCGGAGCAGTGTGATGCTCACCGTGACTTACTGCCTTGCGCTTCAGTGCGAGTTCGAGCGCGCCAAAGAGGTGGCACACCAGATGCTCGACGAAGTCGAGGCGTATCAGCTTGAGTTCGCGCGCCCTCACGCGGCTTGGAACCTTGCCTTCGTTGAACTGGGGATGCGACGGTTCTCATCGGCCGACCGATATCTGCGAGTTGTTGAGAACGCGGTCGACGCGCATCCACACGCCCATCACCTTCTGAACGCCCGGGTGCTCCGCTCGCGCTTATTCATGCAACTTGCACGGTTCGATGACGCTTATGCACAGGTTCGAATCCCGGTGAATGACGCCGCCACCCCGGCAATGCATGGTGAATATCTCGCTACACGAGGACTCGCCTTGAGCCTCCTCGGCTTTGACGACGAGGCAATGGACGCGGCGAACCTCGCAACGTGCACCTCCATTGGTAGCGAGGTCGCGGTGCTTGCGTGCGGAATTTCATCGCTAATCGCCGCACGAAACGGCGACCATGCCGGCGCCAGGCTGCTCGTCGATGTTGCGGCGGAGAAACGAGCATGGGAACCCGTCCTCTGTTGCCTTCGAGCATCTCCACAGCTTTGCGAAGTGCTCGCCAATCAGGATGACCTTCGTCCCCACTTGGAATGGCTCTTCACAAGATCCAACGACTTGGCCCTGGCCCGAAAGGCTCGATTCCGAACGCGCGCTTCTCGGCGACCGGCTGACCTCCTTTCGCCTCGCGAACTCGAGGTCCTCGGTCTCATGGCCCAAGGGTTCCGTAATCGCGAGATCGCCGCTGCCTTCGTCATTTCAGAATCAACTGTGAAGGTCCATGTCAGGCACATCCTGGAAAAGCTCGGCGTTCGAACACGCACTCAAGCTGTTGCCCAGTTCCGAACGCCTAGCTAGGCAGGAATCGCCTCGGCTTCCGCTTCGCCCTCGACAAGAGACTCCGCGACTCGAGGAGCGCGGTCGCTAGTCGCAACCAGTTCAAATGCCTGTCCCTGCGCCATGCGATAGTCCTCATTGGCGCCAGCGAGGATCGCCTCGAATGCAGCGACAACAGCAGTGTCGAACTGAGTTTCCACCGCTTGGGCTAGTCGGAGTCTGGCTACTCGACTTGGCATCGCGTCACGGTATGGGCGATCGGATGTCATCGCGTTGTATGCGTCCGCAACGGCGATGATCCGTGAAAGCATCGGAATCTGTTCGCCGGACAGGCGGTCAGGATAGCCTTGGCCATCCACGCGCTCGTGGTGGTGTCGGACGACCGCAGCAATCTCTGCGTACGTATCGACGTTCGCGAGAATCCGCTCGCCGATCTCGGAGTGCCTCTGCATGTCACGCCGCTCGTCAAGAGTCAACGCGCCGGGCTTCTCGAGGAGTCCGGCCGGTAGCCCGATCTTCCCAATGTCGTGTACGAGACCGCACAGATGGGCCAAGTCTGCGTAGTCCTCCCCGAGGTCCATGCGGCGTGCGATGTCACGCGCGTAGATAGCTACGGCGGCCGAGTGTCCGGCCGTGTATTGATCGCGGGCGTCCAGCGTGGCGATGAGCCCTTGGCAAAGGAGAGGTTCGCGGCACGAAGCTGATCGTTTGCGCCCTGCAGGTCTGTCGCAAGTCGTTGCTGCTCTTGGTACAGCAGGAACCACCGTTGGGCCGCCAGCGCAGGCGCGAAGAAGAGAGGAAGTGTCCACGCCGAGATGTCGAGGTACGAGAGGACGAGGATGGCAACCGCCGAGCTGTAGAACGGGAGCGAGGCAGCGATCACCGGCAGGGAGTCCTTGGCAACGGTGATCCAGCGGCCATATCCCCTCAGCCAGTACGTGAAGGAAGCGAAACCCGCGGATCGACGAGTTCCGCGACCAAGGTGGCGGCGGTAGCGGCAACGACCGTCTCGCCAGGCCACCGCCCAGGGAACATGGAAACAACCGCCACGGCGCCCGCGGCCAACGCACCGGCGATGGCCCGCGTTGCCATGTGACGCAATGCGTCCTGCCCAAGGGAAAGCGATGCTGACTACCCGAGGCACCAAACACGAGCATCGCCGCGAGGGGCCCAAACAGGACTGCGGCGAAGATCGCTGGAAAGAGCGAGATCGATACGGTCAGATGTCCCCGGAGGGTGATCGAACCACGCTCGGCATATGCCGCGACGAACGCGAGGCCTAGGACAACGACGGCGTTGTCAAGCCCCTGTCCGAGCGCGAGAAGGCCCGCGGCCAGACCCAGGGCGGCCACGACGACTACTACCAGATACGCAAGGACGGGCGTGCCAAGCCCAGCGAGCTCCTGACGAATCTTGAGAAATACTTGCGTATCCCCCAAATGGGTTATATCCTTCTCCATGCCGTCAGTCCAAACCAATACGGGGGATAGAAATGAGCAAGTTCGCGAAGTTCGTGCAAGAACGCCAAGATCGCCGGCGGCTTCGCTTCCTGGTAGTAAGGCTTACGCAGTTAACTGGGTTCGACGTCCAGTGGCCTCACCCCTTTGGGGGAGTTGTCCACAGGGCTGAGAACTCCTCGAACAGCCTTCTGAAGGGCCGTCCACAGGGCGGCCCTTCGTTTACCCGCTAGTTGATCAGGCCGCGGCGGAATCCGACGGCAACCGCATGAGCGCGGCTGCGGGCCTGCAGCTTGGCGAGCAAGTGACGGACGTGACTTTTCACGGTCTCCTCGGAGAGGAAGAGCCGCACGCCGATCTCGCGGTTCACGAGCCCGTCGGAGATCAGCTGCAGCACCTCGAGCTCACGAGCGGTCGGCTCCTGTTCGAGCTCCCGCAGCGGTTGCTGGAAGGGAATGACCTCCGCGACCGAGGCATCGCGGCGCGCCGCGACGGACTCGAACCGGGCCGAGTGCTCCCGGTAGCGGGTCAGGATCTCATCGCGCTGAGCAGCGTCCATCACGGCAGCTATCGGCTCGATCCCAGACCAGCATTAGGGAGGTTTCCCCCCAAAAGAGGGACGAGCCTCGCTCCGGGGAGGCTCAGAGCCGGACGAGCTTGTGCCGCCGGGCGCGGAGGTCGCCCGGTTCGGCCTCCTCGAGCACGCCGAGACCGTCCGCGCGGCCGGTCGAGTGAAGGATCCGCCCGTCGCCGAGCCAGAAGGCGATGTGGTCGACGGGGTCGCCGTAGGTGACGAGATCGCCGGGCTCGAGCTCGGGTTCGGCCACCTCGATCGCGGCTTCCTCCTGCTGGGCGGCGTCGCGCGGCACGAGCCGCCCGAGGCGGCGATAGGCCATGTGCACGAGCCCGGAACAGTCGATGCCGTGCTCGGTCAGGCCGCCCCAGAGATACGGCGCGCCCAGATACGAGCGGGCGACCTCGAGCGGGCTCCCCGGGGTCTGCGCCGGCAGTTCCCCGACGCCGTCCTCGAGCGCCTCCTCGCGCAGCCAGCCCGGATAGCCGTAGGCGGTGCGCACGCGGGCCCACCGGCCGCGGCGCTCCTCGACCGACAACGGCTCGCCGCGCAGCGCCTGCGTCACCTGCTCGGCCGTGTCGTCCGGCTCGGCCCGCAGCGGGGCCACCGCGACCGCGCATCTCACGGCGCGCCCTCGAGGCGCACGTGCCGCTCGATCTTCTCCTCCAACATCGCCTTCACCCGGGGCCAGTCGTCATCGAGCACCGAGTACCAGGCCGAATCGCGGATCGAGTCGGGCAGGATCATGTGCTTGCGAAAGATCCCGTCGAAGCTGGCGCCGACGCCGAGCAGCGCCCCGCGGACCCGGAGGTTGCGGGCGTCGGTCTTGAACTCGACGCGCATCGCGCCCCAGTCCTCGAAGGCGTGCCCCATGAGGAGGTACTTCGTCTCGATGTTCGCGCCCGTCCCCCACTGCGCGCGCTCGAGCCAGGTCCAGCCGATCTCGAGCCGGTTGTGAGCCGGCTCGACGTTCAGGTACCGCGAGGAGCCCACCGGCCGGCCGTGCCGGCAGACGACGAACGGCACCTCGTTCGTGCTCTTCAGCGCAAGGTCGAACCAGCCGTCGAAGCCGAGCGAGTACATGTTCGTGTACCGGTGGATCCGGGGGTCGCGCTCGGCGGCCTCTCTGAGCCCTTCCCGGTGACGCTCGTCGATCGGCTCGAGGCGCACGAGCCGGCCGGCGAGGGGCCCGCTGGGGCGAAGTTGGCGGCGATGCATGTTCATGAGTATTGCCGCACGGGAAAACCGTCGGTATTACGCTTGGAGACGAGGAATGACCAACGCACCTGATTTTCAGGTGACGGCCGGAGGGGCGGTGGCGCTCCAGCCCGTCGCTGTCGCCCGCAAGACCCCGAGGCGCCTGTTCTGGGAGCGCTTCCGCCAGGACAAGGCGGCGCTCGCAGGCGCCGTCGTGATCGCGCTCCTGATCTTCATCGCCATCTTCGGCGGCCCGATCGCCACGAACATCACGGGGCACCCGCAGAACACGACGTACAACAACATGACCGACGCCTACGGCGTTCCGCTCGGCCCGAACTCCCAGTTCTGGTTCGGCGCCGACGCCGCCGGCCGCGATCTCTTCGTCCGCACGATGTACGGCGCCCGGACGTCGCTCTTCGTCGGCATCGTCGCGTCCGGCTTCGCGGTGCTGATCGGGCTGATCGTCGGCCTGACGGCCGGCTTCTTCGGCGGCTGGGTCGACTCCGGGCTCTCCCGGTTCGCAGACGTGCTGCTCGCAGTCCCCCAGATCCTGATCGCTGTCGGCATCGTCGCGGCCTGCTCGACGAGCAAGGACGGCTGCCTCGGCGGCCTCGTGCAGCCCGGGCTCACCGTGGTGATCGCGGTGATCACGCTGTTCTCCTGGTCCTACATCGCGCGCATCGTCCGCGGCTACACGCTTTCGCTACGCGAGAAGGAGTTCGTCGAATCGGCACGGGCAGCCGGGGCAAGCAACATGCGCATCCTCATCTCCGAGATCCTTCCGAACCTGATCGGTCCTCTCATCGTCTACTCGACGCTCCTGATCCCGACCAACATCTTGTTCGAGGCGGCACTGTCCTACCTCGGACTCGGCGTTCCCCCCGACGAGGCGTCCTGGGGATCGATTCTGACCGACGCCTCACAGTTGTACGACGTCGCCTGGTGGCTCATGCTCTTCCCAGGCGCGTTTCTGATCATCACAACGCTCGCGTTCAACCTCCTCGGTGACGGTCTTCGCGACGCCTTCGACGTGAGGTCCGAGCGGTGAGCGATTTGCACTTGCCCCCAGAAAGGAGAAATCCCGCATGAGGAAGTTCCTACGACTCGCGGTCGTGGCCGCAGTCGTTGTCGCGTTCGCGGCGCTCGCGGCCGGGTGCGGCTCGAAGAAGTCGAGCTCCGGCTCGACCACCACCACGACGAGCTCGTCGTCCGGCAACTCCGTTGTCGGTTCCGGCTCGTTCAGCAGTGGCACCCCGGCCAAGGGCGGCACCTACACCGTCGGTTGGGAGGGCTCGTTCGGCTTCACCAACAACTTCGACCCGACAGGCGAATACCTCGGCAACGCCTGGGGCCTCTACTCGAACCTGATGCTCCGCGCGCTCGTCGGGTACAAGCACCTGCCCGGCGCGGCCGGCAACATCACCATCGGGGACCTCGCGACCTCCGCGCCGGTCCCGACGGACAACGGGTTGACCTACACCTACACGTTGCGCAAGGGCGTGAAGTTCGGGCCGCCCGTCAACCGTGCAGTCACGTCGAAGGACGTCGCCTACGCGATGAACCGGCTTGCCAACCCGAAGGACGGCGGCCAGTACTCCTTCTACTACACGGTGATCAAGGGCTGGGACGCCGTCGCGAACGGCACGGCCAAGACCGTCTCCGGCATCTCGACGCCCAACGACTCGACGATCGTCTTCCACCTGACGAAGGCGGCGGGCGACTTCAACCTTCGCATGTCGATGCCCGCAACGGCGCCGATCCCGGAGGAAGTGGGCAAGTGCTTCGAAGGGAAGCCCGGGGACTACGGCCGGGACGTCGTCTCGAGCGGCCCCTACATGCTGCAGGGCGCCGACAAGGTGACCGCCACTTGCCCGATGAAAGCCATGAGCGGCTACGACGGCGCGAACGGCAACCACATCATCCTCGTCCGCAACCCGAACTACGACCAGTCGACCGACCCGTTCCGGAAGAACTACATCAACACGTTCAAGTTCCTCGTGAACTCGAATGCCGATGACATCTTCGCCAAGGTTCAGTCGGGCGCCTATCAGGACGAGGTGTCGAGCCCGGCGCCGAAGACGATCCGGCAGTACGCGACCAACCCGGCGCTGAAGCCGCGGATGATCCCGAACGTCGGCGACCGCACGAACTACCTGTCGATGAACCTCACGCAGCCACCGTTCGACGACATCCACGTTCGCAAGGCGATGAACTGGATCACGGACAAGGCCGCACTGCAGAAGGCGTGGGGCGGCCCGATCCCGGGCTCGATCGCCACGCACATCGTGCCGCCGGTGCTCTTCAACAACGGCCTCGCCGAGTACGACCCCTACTCGACTCCGAGACAAGCGGGCGACCTCGCGAAGGCCCAGGCGGAGATGAAGCTGTCGAAGTACGACCCAGGCAAGACCGGCAAGTGCACCGCGTCTGCCTGCAAGGGCGTGCTGACGATCGCAGACACCCGCGGCGTCGACACGCGCATGGTCCCTGTCCTCGAGGCGGATGCTGCGAAGATCGGCATCACGCTGACGGTGCGGGCGATCAACGGTGCGTACCCGACGATCCAGACTCCCTCGAAGAACATCCCGTACGCCGAGCGGCCCAGCTGGGGGAAGGACTACGCCGACCCGTACACGTTCTTCGCAGAGCTGTTCGACTCCGGCACGATCATCAAGTCCGGTAACACGAACTACTCCCTGGTCGGCATCACGCCGGCGATCGCGAAGACCGTCGGCGCCAGCGGCAATCTCAACAATGTGCCGAGCGTCGATGCGGATATCGCGGCCTGTAGCGCCAAGTTGGCCGAGGACCGCACCACCTGCTGGGAGAACCTCGACAAGAAGCTGATGACGTCGGTGGTCCCGTGGATCCCGTACCTCTGGCCCAACAACGTGTTCATCATCGGCCCGAACGTCACGCACTGGAACTACGACCAGTTCACGGACGGCCCCGCCTACTCGTCGGTGTCCGTCGGCTAACGCCCAACCGGAACGAGGGGGCGGGACGGACGTCCCGCCCCCTCCTCCACCCACTCATCAACACCCACATGGCCTTCTACATCGCACGCAGACTCGCTTGGACACTCGTCGTCGTGGCGTGCGTGCTGGCGATCACCTTCTCCGTCTTCTTCCTGCTGCCCTCCGGCGACCCCGCCCTCCGCTTCGCCGGCAAGAACCCAACGGACGCGGAGCTCGCTCAGATCCACCATCGCCTCGGGCTCGACAAGCCCATCTACGTGCAGTTCGGCAACTTCACGTGGCACTTCTTCACGGGCGACAAGTACGGCTGGCCCGGGCTCGGGTACACCTATGCGAGCGGCAGCTCCGTGAAGTCGCTGATCGAGGCGCGGGCGCCACGAACACTGCTCCTGATCGCCGGCGCCGCCATCATCTGGCTCGTGGTCGGCGTTGCGATCGGCGTGCTCTCCGCCGTGAAGCGCCGATCGGCAACCGACCGATTAGCCATGGGCTTCGCGCTCTTCGGGATCTCGACACCGGTGTTCTGGCTCGGCCTGATGGCCCTCTACATCTTCTGGAGAAAGCTCGGCTGGACCGGCGGCAGCGGCTACGTCTCACCGGCCGACAGCGTCACGGGCTTCTTCTCCCACATGATCACGCCGTGGATCGTGCTGGCACTGCTCTACGCCGCGTTCTATGCGCGAATGACGCGCAACAGCCTGCTCGAGACGCTCGGTGAGGACTACATCCGAACCGCGCGCGCGAAAGGCCTGCCCGAACGCACTGTGATCTTCAAGCACGGCCTGCGAGCGTCCCTCACGCCGATCGTGACGATGTTCGGGCTCGACATCGCGCTGCTCGTCGGCGGCGCCGTGATCACGGAGTCCGTGTTCAACCTCCAGGGCCTCGGCTACCTCGCGATCAACGACGCACTCCAACAGGATCTACCGGTGGTGCTCGGTGTCGTGCTCGTCGCGTCGGTCGCCGTCGCGCTCGCGAACCTGATCGTCGACATCCTCTACGCGTTCATCGACCCCCGAGTTCGTTACGCGTGACCGTCGCTGGCTTGTCCGAGCCGAGCACGAGCGAACAGCTCCTCGACGTCCGCGAGCTGACGGTCCGCTTCCCGACCGCAGACGGCGTCGTTCAGGCCGTCTCGGACGTCAGCTTCACGCTCTCGCGGGGCGAGACCCTCGGCGTGGTCGGCGAGTCCGGCTCGGGCAAGAGCGTCTCCAACCTCGCGATCATGGGCCTCCTCAACCAGCAGCGCACCGCGATCACCGGCCACGTCGACTTCATGGGCCGCAACCTGCTGGCGCTGCCGCCCGACGACCTGCGAAAGATCCGCGGCAAGGACATCGCGATGGTCTTCCAGGATCCGTTCGCGTGCCTGCACCCGATGTACCGCGTCGGCGCGCAGATCGCGGAAGCCGTGACGGCGCACTCCGACGTCAGCGACAAGGACGCCTGGGCGCGGGCCGTCGAGCTGCTCGGCCACGTCGGCATTCCGAACGCGCAGTCGCGCGCCCGCGACTACCCGCATCAGTTCTCGGGCGGGATGCGCCAGCGCGCGATGATCGCGATGGCGCTCGTCCACAACCCGTCGATCCTGATCTGCGACGAGCCGACCACCGCACTCGACGTCACGGTGCAGGCTCAGATCCTCGAGCTGATCGAGGAGGTGAAGCGCGAGTTCAACATCGGCGTGATCCTCGTCACGCACGATCTGGGTGTCGTCGCCGAGACCGCCACCTCCGTGATGGTCATGTACGCCGGCCGCATCATGGAGTACGGCCCCGCGCGGGAGATCTTCGCGCAGCCACAGCATCCGTACGCCTGGGGACTGCTCGACTCGATGCCGAGCGTCGAGAAGCGGCTCTCTTCCCTCGTGCCGATCGAAGGCTCGCCGCCCTCACTCCTCACCCCTCCGAACGGCTGTCCGTTCCACCCTCGCTGCCGCTACCGCTTCGAGCCGTGCCCGACCGAGCGCCCGCCGCTCGCCGTCCCCACGTCCGGCGCGCACCCCGACGCCTGTCATCTGTCATGGGAGGACAAGCAGCGCGAAGGCGGCAAGCGCTCGATCGCTCGCCTCGGAGACGCTGCATGAGCGCGAACGGCGCCGGGGCCGGCGACAACCTCGTCGAGATCGAACATCTCACGAAGCGGTTCGCGGTGAAGCAGGGCGTCTTTGCGCGCGGGAAGGCCGAGGTGCACGCGGTCGAGGACATCTCGCTGAACGTCCGCCGCGGCGAGACGCTCGGCATCGTCGGCGAGTCCGGTTGCGGGAAATCGACGACCGCGAGGCTGATCCTGCGGCTGCTCGACCCGACGGCCGGCACGATCCGCTTCGACGGCCGCGACATCTCGAAGCTCTCGCCGCGCTCGATGCGGCCGCTCCGCCGGGAGATGCAGATGATCTTCCAGGACCCGTACTCGTCGCTGAACCCGCGCAAGACGGTCGGACAGATCATCGGCGCCCCGTTCGAGATCCACGGCGTGAAGGGGGGCAAGCAGCGGGTGCAGGAGCTCCTCGAGACCGTGGGCCTGAGCCCGGAGCACTACAACCGCTACCCGCACGAGTTCTCGGGTGGCCAGCGTCAGCGCATCGGCGTCGCGCGCGCTCTCGCCCTCTCGCCGAGGCTGATCGTCTGCGACGAGCCGGTCTCCGCGCTCGACGTCTCGATCCAGGCGCAGATCCTCAACCTGCTGCGGAACCTGCAGAACGAGTTCAACCTCACCTATGTCTTCATCTCGCACGATCTGTCGGTGATCCGGCAGATCGCAGACCGCATCGCCGTCATGTACCTCGGCCGGATCGTCGAGATCGGCGACAGCGAGTCGATCTACGAGAGCCCGAAGCACCCGTACACGGCCGCCCTGCTCTCGGCGGTGCCCCGTCCCACCGCGGCCGGCGGGCGCCAGCGCATCATGCTCTCGGGCGACGTGCCCTCGCCCGTCGCCCCGCCCGCCGCCTGCGTCTTCCACCCGCGCTGTCCGCGCTTCCACCAGGGACACTGCGACGTCGAGACGCCGCAGCTACATGAGCTCGAGCCCCGCCATGCCGCCGCCTGCCACTACCCGCTCGAGCGCTGGCCGATGACCGAGGACGAGATCCGCCAGGCCGAAGGCGCGCAGCTCGACGACAAGCCGCACCTCGAGGGTGCGGCCCACGACATCTAGGACGGGTCGGCGCGGTTCAGGCCGCGAGGCCGGCGAGCTCGCGCAGCGCGGCGAGCCGTGAGAGCGCCTGGCCCTCGAGCTGGCGAACCCGTTCCCGGGTCAGATCGAGCTCGTGCCCGATCGCCTCGAGCGTCCACGGCTCGCCTTCGAAGCCGAACCGCAGCTCGAGGATGCGCCGCTCTCGCTCGGGCAGGGCGTCGAGCGCCTTGCGGATGTTCTGCCGGCGCAGCGACTCCTCGGCCTCGTCGAAGGGGTCCGCGGCCTCGCGGTCGGCGAAGAGATCGCCGAGCTCGCCCTCGTCGTCGGCGCCGACCGTCTGGTTCAGCGAGACCGAGGCGGACGCTGCGGAAAGCGCCTCCTCGACGTGCTGCAGCGGCAGCCCCGTCGCCTCGGCCAGCTCCTCCTTCGTCGGCTCGCGCCCAAGCTCCACCTCGAGCCGCCGCGCCGCCCGCGAGAGCTTCTGCTGGCGCTCGACGACGTGCACCGGGACGCGAATCGTGCGCGCGTGGTTCGCCACCGCGCGCTGCACCGACTGGCGGATCCACCAGGTCGCGTACGTCGAGAACTTGTAGCCGCGCCGCCAGTCGAACTTCTCGACCGCGCGGTTCAGGCCGAGCGTTCCCTCCTGGATCAGGTCGAGGAACGGCACGCCCAGACCGCGGTAGCCCTTGGCGATCGAAACCACGAGGCGCAGGTTCGACTCGATCATGCGGCGCTTCGCGCGGCCGTCGCCGCGCTCGATCGCCTTCGCGAGAACGACCTCCTCGTGCGCGGTCAGCAGCTTGTGCTTGCCGACGTCGGCGAGAAAGAGCTGCAGGCTGTCGCCCGCGCCCGACGGCGCGTCGGCCTCGTAGATCACCGGCTCGGCCTGTGCCTTGGTGTTCTTCTCCTCCGTCACCGGCTCGCGCACCTCGAGCCCGATGCGCTCGAGCTCCTTCACGAGATCGGCGACCTCGGGCTCGCCGAGGTCGTTCTCGACCGCGAACGCCTCCAGCTCGGCCGGTTCGATCCAGCCGCGCTCTTCTCCCGCCTCCAGGAGGGTGCGGGCGCTCTCGGTCTCAAGCAGTTCGTTCAGCTGGCTCTGAGTCAACTCGGAATCGATGTCCTTTCGTTTCTGCGACCGGCCGTGCACACCTGCCCGCGCCAGGGTACCGCCCTTTCGAACGTGCGCCACGGCAAGCCCATTCCTTGCCAGGGAGTCTGATTATGGACGGTTTGGCACTGTAAATGTTGCAAGGACTGTTGCAGCTCGGTTAGGCCCGCTTCCGCGGCGCCCGTTTCCGCTTCGGCGCAGGGCCTCGGTCGCGCCGGTCCTGGAGCAGCTCGGCGGCGCGCTCGGGAGTGATCGACTCGATCGAGTCGGCCGCCCGCAGGCTCGCATTGGTCTCGCCGTCGGTGACATAGGGGCCGAAACGGCCCTCCTTGAGCACGATCGGCTTCCCGCTGCCCGGGTCGTTCCCCAGCTCCTTGAGCGGTGGCGCCGCCGCCCGGCGGCCCCGCTGCTTCGGCTCGGCCAGCTTGGCCAGCGCCTCCTCCAGGGTGATCGAGAAGAGCTGCTCCTCGCTCTCGAGCGAGCGCGACTCCTTGCCACGCTTCACGTAGGGGCCGTAGCGGCCGTTCGCGGCGATCACCTCCTCCCCGTCGGACTCGCCGAGCTCGCGAGGGAGGGTGAGCAGCTCGAGTGCCTCGTCGAGGGTGACCGTCTCCGGCGACATGGTCTTGAAGAGGGACGCGGTGCGCGGCTTCTCGTCCCCCTCGACGACCTCGGTGACGTACGGGCCGTACCGGCCGGAGCGCACGACGATCGTCCGGCCGCTCTCCGGGTCGGTGCCGAGCTCGTGCTCCTGGTTTCCCTGGGCGAGGATCTCCTCGGCCCGGGCCGGCGTCAGCTCGTCCGGGGCGATATCGGGTGGAAGCGTCTGGCGCGCCGTGCCGCGCTCGAGGTACGGCCCGTACTTGCCCACGCGAACGACGATGTCGCTGCCCGGAAGCTCGACCGTGTTGATCTCGCGTGCATCGATGTCGGAGAGCCGCCCCTCGACGAGCTCCTTGAGGCCGGCATCCCCGTCGTCGCCGAAATAGAAGCGGTGCAGCCAGGCGGTCCGCGCCTCGTCCCCCGACGCGATCTCGTCGAGGTCGTCCTCCATGCGCGCGGTGAACTCGTAGTCGACGAGCTGCGGGAAGTGGTTCTCGAGCAGCTTCACCACGGCAAACGCGAGGAACTCGGGCACGAGTGCCTGTCCCTGCCTGCGCACGTACCCCCGGTCGAGGATCGTGCCCATGATCGCGGCGTAGGTCGACGGCCGGCCGATGCCGCGCTCCTCCAGCGCCTTCACGAGGCTCGCCTCGGTGAACCGCGGCGGCGGCGACGTCGAATGGCCGTCCGGCTCGAGCGCCGTCGCGCTCAGGACGTCACCCTCGGCGAGCTGCGGCAGGACCTTCTCCTCGGCGTCGCCGGACGGCTCGTCGCGGCCCTCCTCGTAGGCAAGCAGGAACCCGCGGAAGGTGATCACCGTGCCCGCGGTCGAGAACTCGGCGCTGCGCCCGTCGGCCGCCGCGGCCGCGATTCGCACGGAGACGGTCTGCCCTCGTGCGTCTGCCATCTGGGAGGCGACCGTGCGCTTCCAGATCAGGTCGTAGACGTTGAACTCCTCTGCCGACAGCTCTCGCCGCACCTGGTCGGGCGTGCGGAAGCGGTCGCCGGCGGGACGGATCGCCTCGTGCGCCTCCTGCGCGTTCTTCACCTTCCGGTTGTACTGCCGCGGCTGCGCCGGGACCGAGTCGGCACCGTAGAGCTCCCGCGCCTGGTCGCGGGCTGCGGCGAGCGCGGACTCGGACAGCGTCGTCGAGTCGGTGCGCATGTACGTGATGTAGCCGTTCTCGTAGAGGCGCTGGGCGACGCGCATCGTCTGCTGCGACGAGAGCCGCAGCTTCCGGCTCGCCTCCTGCTGCAGCGTCGACGTCATGAACGGCGCCGCCGGGCGCCGCGTGTACGGCTTCTCCTCGACCGAGACGACCTCGAACGCCGAATCCGCAAGGCCGGCTGCGAGCGCCCGGGCATCGTCCTCGGTGAGCTGGACGGCGTCGGCGTGCCGGAGCGTCCCGTCCTGAGCGAAGTCGCGTCCCTGCGCGACGCGACGGCCGTCGACCGCGGTCAGGCGCGCGGTGAAGCCGCCCGGTTCGTAGGTCGCGACGATGTCCCAGTAGCCGGCGGGAACGAACCTCATCCGCTCGCGCTCCCGCTCGACGACCAGCCGCGTCGCGACGGACTGCACGCGTCCGGCGGAGAGACCCTGCATGATCTTCCGCCAGAGGACCGGCGACACTTCGTACCCGTAGAGCCGGTCGAGGATGCGCCGGGTCTCCTGCGCGTCGACGAGTCGATCGTCGATCTCGCGCGTCTCGCCGAGCGCCCGCTCGATCGCCGGCCGCGTGATCTCGTGGAACACCATCCGCCGCACCGGCACCTTCGGATCGAGCACCTCGCGCAGGTGCCAGGCGATCGCCTCCCCTTCGCGGTCCTCGTCGGTCGCGAGCAGGAGCTCGTCCGCGTTCTTGAGCTTCGCCTTCAGGTCCGAGACGACCTTCTTCTTGCGCGAGTCGACGACGTACAGCGGCTCGAAGTCCTTGTCGACATTCACGCCGAGACGTGCCCAGTTCTCCCCTTTCAGCTTCGCGGGGATCTCCGAGGCGTTGTTCGGGAGGTCACGGATGTGGCCGATCGACGACTCGACGACGTAATCGGAACCGAGATAGCCCGCGATCGTCTTCGCCTTGGCAGGCGACTCGACGATCACGAGCTTCTTTCCCTTGGCGGTGGCCATTTCGCGCGCCACCATAGCGCCGTGGGCAGGATCAGCGATACTCGCCGCCCGTGACCCGTCCTCCGAGGCCAACTCTCCTCTACTCCTTGATCGCTCTCGTCTCCTGGCCGGTCCTGAAGCTGGGATTCCGCTACCGGGCCGACGGAACGGAGCATCTCCCCGCGGCCGGCGGGTACGTCCTCGCGGCCGGCCATCTCTCGAATCTCGATCCCTGGGCGATCGGGCTCGCGATCTGGCCGCGGCGCTTTCTGCGCTTCATGGCCAAATCGGAGCTCTTCTGGTTCCCGCTCTCTGCGATCGCGACAGGCGCCGGGGCGTTCAAGGTGAACCGCGGCCGCTCCGACCAGGCGGCGATCGACACCGCCGTCCGGCTGGCCCGCGAGGGCAACGTGATCGCGATGTTCCCCGAGGGCACGCGCCGCCGGAAGGGCCTGCGGAAGAAGTACGAGGCCGGCGCCCACACGGGCGCGGCGCGGATCGCCCTCGAGGCCGGCGTCCCCCTCGTGCCGGCGGGGATCAAGGGCACGGACGGGCTCCGGCGGCTGGAGCGGTGGCGCGTCCGGTACGGGCCGCCGATCGACCTCGACGACCTGCACGACCGCGAGCCCGCCGAGGCCGCCCGCGCGGCGACCGACCGGCTGATGGCGGCGATCCACGAGCTCGAGGCCTCGCTGTGAGCGGGCTCCTGCTCGCGATCGACGGCGATTCGCTCGCCCACCGCGCCTACCACGCCCTGCCGAAGTCGATCCGCCTGAACGCGCTCGTCGGGTTCGCGGGCTTCCTGCAGCGGTTGTGGGAGACCGAGCAGCCGGAGTCCGTCCTCGTCGGCTGGGACTCGCTGGACACGCCGACCTACCGGCACGAGGCCCTGCCCGCCTACCAGTCGGGACGCGTCTTCGAGGATTCGATCCTCGAGCAGCTCGATCTGCTGCCGGCGCTCGTCGAGGCCTTCGGTTTCCAGGCTGCCAAGGCGCCCGGCTACGAGGCCGACGACTTCCTCGCCGCGGCCGCGCAGGCGTGGTCCGGGCCCGTGCTCGTCGCGACCTCCGACCGCGACGCATTCCAGCTCGTCTCCGACCGCGTCACGATCCTGCAGCCGGTGAAGGGCGTCTCGGAGCTCGCGCGGATCGGGCCGGCCGAGGTGCGCGAGCGCTACGGCGTCGAGCCTGAGCAGGTGCCCGACTTCATCGCGCTCCGCGGCGATCCCTCGGACAAGATCCCCGGCGCGCCCGGGGTGGGGCCGAAGAAGGCCGCCGACGTCCTGAAGCAGCACGGCTCGCTCGCGCAGGCGCTGGCAGACGGGCGCTTTCCGCAGATCGCCGACGAGCTGCTGCTCTATCGCGAGATCGCGACGATGGACCCGGCGGCGCCGCTACCGAGGCTCGGGCCCACACCACCGGACTGGCAGCGCGCCGCGCAGCATGCGCGAGAGCTCGGTCTCGACGGCCTCGCGAAGCGCCTACTCGAGCGCGTCTAAGCTTCCAAGCCCAGCCGGCCGTCCGCGATCTGCCACCAGCGATCGGCACGGTGCCGAGCGTCGAGCTCGTGCGTCGCCACGAGGCATGCGGAGCCGGCCGCGGCGGCCGAGCCGACCGCGGCCCAGACGAGCTCGGCGTGCGCCGCGTCCTGGTGTGAGGTCGGCTCGTCGATCAGGAGGATGGACGGGGCGAGCCGAAGCGCGCGTGCGATCGCGACGCGCTGCTGCTGGCCGATCGAGATCTCCGACGGATAGCGGCTCCTGAACTCGTCGATCGCGAGCCGCGCGAAGAGATCGCCGACAGGCGGTGCCGGGGCAAGCCTCGCCGGCAGGTCGACGTTCTCCTCCACCGTCAGCTCGGGCACGAGGCCGAAGCGCTGCGGCACGTACGCGAGCTCGTTCCAGCTGGTCGCCGCAGGCTCGACGGTTCCCCGGTCGGGCACGATCCAGCGGCCCGCCAGCATGAGGAGCGTCGACTTCCCGGAGCCGGAGCGGCCGACGACCAGTGCGAGCTCGCCGGCCCGGACCGAGACCGAGGCGTCGTCGAGGACAGCGACACCCGCATAGCTCTTCGTCAGGCCTTGCAGCTTCAACACGGGATCGCCGCGTAGCTGCTCGCGCAGCAAGGGCGAGATCACCGCCGGCGGCCGGCGCGCCAGGTCGAGGACCGAGTCCGCGAGCGCGATCACGTCCGGGTCGTGCGTCGCGACCAGAAACGCCTGCCCGCGCGAAGCGCATTCGCGCATCGCCGTCAGCACATCGCGCGCCGTCGCGCGATCGAGCTCGGCCGTCGGCTCATCGACGACGACGAGCGGAGAGCCCTTGGCGAGCGCAACCGCGAACGACGCGCGCGCCAGCTCACCTCCCGACAACTCGCCGGGTCGAGCATCCATGCGATCGGCGAGCCCGAGCAACGCGAACGGGTGCAGCGACGAGCCGGCACGCAGATGCTCCTGCAGGCTCAACTGGGGAAAGAGATTGTCGGCAGCACGCTGCGAGACGTACGTGACCGTGTCGCGCCGGAAGCGGTTGCGCCCCGCGCCCGAGAGCCCCGCGACGTCGTGACCGGCCACGACGACCGTCCCCGACGAGGGGACGTCGTGGCCCGCGACGAGGCGGAGCAGCGTCGATTTGCCGCTGCCCGAGATCCCCACGACGGCCGTCACGGCCGCGGGTGCGATCTGCGCGTCGACCTCGGCGAGCGCCTCCACCAAGCCGCCCGCGGTGGGGTAGTGCCTGGTCACGCGGCGGAGCGCGACCAGAGGCTCAGCTGACACGAAGCTCCTCTCCGACGTCGGACCGCCGGACGAGCAGCGTCAGCAGCGCCCCGACGAGCCCAGCGGCGACGATCACACCGAAGCAGGAGAGGACGACCCGCAGCCACGGCACCTCGGTGACCGGAGGGGGCGAGTACTGGGACAGCGGATCGACGTGCCCGACGATCGCTCCGGCCGTGATCACGGCGGCGGCCAGGCCGACGACCGTCGCGACCGCGACGAGGACGCTCGACTCCAGCGCGACCGAGCACGCCTGCCGCGGCTGCGCGAATCCCATGCGCCGGAGAAAGGCGGACGTGACGAGCTGGGACCGCTCGCGTCCGTTCAGATACAGCATCAGGGCAACGAGCGCGAGTAGCACGATTGCGAGCGCGACGATTCTCAGGAAGCCGTAGGTGCGGGTGATGTTCGCCACCGCCGGCGTGCGCGAGAACTCGGCGACCTGGGTCAGATACATCGGCGCGAGACTCGAGCGGGCGAGGGCGGCCGCGACCCGCGCCGGCGGGCCTGTCGCCCACACGTAGTTCAGCGCCTCCGCCGGCCGCGCCACCGCGCGCTCCGGGAACACGAGCAGCGCCTGCCCAGGCTGCATCCCGGGGAACGCGCGCACCGACGCGACCACGTCCACATCGGCTTGGCCGGTGCCGATCGTCACCGTCTGGCGACCCGGCGCAAGACCGACCGCGATCGCGGGGAGACGCGCATGCGAGGTCTCGAGGGAGTGCACCGCCGAGCGAACGTCTCGCGACCAGTGCGGCGCGAGGACTCGACCGAGGCTTCGCGGATCCACCACGATCGCCTCGAACGGACGGCCCGACGGGAGCAGTCCCGCGTCGAAGACCTCGGCGACCTTGGTGACCGGGTAGGGGAACGGCGAGGGCAGCGCCTGCGCCGGGTCGACCAGCCCCTGGACGTCCGACCCGTTCGAGACGAACGCCTTCTCGGTGCTGCTCGTCCGGAGCGACGACTGGAGGATCTCGGCGAACGCCAGCGAGGCAATGCCGGCGGCGACCGTGACGGTCAGCGCGACGACGAGCCCGCGCGCCGCTGCGACGCGTCGAAGCGCCAGGAATGCGGTGACCGAGGCGACGGAGACGCGACGCAGGACGAGCAAGCGAAGTGCGCGCCCCGCGAGCCCGCTCAGAGGCGCGGCGACCAGCACCGGCACGAGCAGCACGACGAGACGCGGATGCGACCCGGCGACGCGATCCTTGACGAGACCGCCACCGGAGTGGACGACGAGCAACGCTGCGGCGGCGGCCGCAAGAGCGGCGAGCTCCCACGGGGCCCGGCTCGCTGCTCGCAGCGCGACGCCGCCCCGGCCGGAGCCGAGGCGTCCGCGGGCGAGCGTCGCGCCCAGCGCGACGACCAGGGCGGCCGCGACGACCGACAGCGCGCTACGAACCAGGGCGCTTCGAACAACGCTCGTGTCCACCGACCCGTCGGGCGTGAAGAGCCGCACACTCTCGACCGCGAGCGCGAAGCCGAGCGCGGCACCGAGGACGGCCGGGAGAAAGGCCTCGATCGCCGCGCGAGCGAGAAACAGGGACCGCGGCTCACCGCCGACGAGCGAAAGCCGGGCTTCGGCCGCACGGCGGCGGCCGGTGAAGACGCCGGCGATCAGGGCCGCTCCGAGCGCGATCAGCACGCAGAAGCCCGCCAGCAGGTCGACGACCGGTCGCAGGCTCGAGTTGCCCGCGGCCGCGATTCGGACGGCGTCCGTCAGCTCACTCGAGACGCTGCATCCTCGCGGCGAGCCGGTGCAGCCGAGGGCGGCTGCAAGCGGCGTTCGTGCGGCGAGTTGCCGCCTGACGTCGTCGAATGCCCGCCCGATCTGCTTCGCCCGCCCGGGCGTCATGGACTTCGTGACGATCGGGAACTCGAAGTCGTTGCCCAGGTCCGCTCCGAAGCCGTGCCGGGCCAGCCGGTACAGCTCGGCGGTCGTGACGAGCGCGAAGCTGGGCGGCGCCGGCGAGTCCGGCTTGACCGCGCGGATGCGCCCGGTGAAGTTGAACCAGTACGGGTTGTCGAGGTCTGTGGTGAGCGAGCGATAGACGGCGCCGACGGGGAGCGAGGACTTCCCCAGGCCGCTTCCCGGGATGCCGAAGGTGACCCGGCCGGTCGCGCGGTCGGCGATCGCACTCGAGAGCCAGACACCGCGACCGCTCCCCGAGAGCCGGTGAACGTGCGCCGTCGCGCCCGTCCGCGCCATCGGTACCACGACGACCGGGTTGGTGACGTCGGGGATCGCCGCCCCCGCGGCCTCCGCCTGCGTCCAGGTCGTCAGCACCGCCCGCCCCACCGACGGCAGCCGGCGTCCGAGGGCGACGGCGGCTGCACGACGACGCCGGTCGGCCGCCGCGATCGCGGCGAGGCCGCCACCGTCGCGACCGAGCGGCCGGTCGATCACGAGCCCGGCAGCAAGGGGCGTCAGCTGCGCCAGCTTGCTCTGCAGCGCCTCGCTCTCGGCGCCGGCGTTCATCAACGGGCCGGCCGCCGCGCCGATCGCCACGAGAAAGGCGGCCGAGGCGACGGCGAGCAGTCCGACGCGATGCCGCAGCAGCGCGAGCGGCGCTTTGACCCAGAGCGCGCGTGGCATCGGCCCGATTATGCTGCCGCCCGATGGACGACTGGCTGAAGCAGACGGCGGCCGCGATCGGCAGCGACGAGCGGATCACCGGCGAGGAGGCGGATGCGCTGCTTCAGATCGCGAGGATCGCAGCACACGAGAGCGGCGACCGGCGGAACGCCCCTCTGCTCGCGTACCTGATCGGCCGCTCGCGCGGCGACCGGCCGCTCGACGAGATCCTCGAGGCGGTACGCGGATCGAGCTCGTAAGCCACAGCGCGTTCGCCTACCTCCATCCCACGGGGACGCACCCCGAGTCGCAGCAGCGAATGGTGGTGCTGCAGGAGCGATTTCCGTTCGTCGAATGCACGCCCGCGACCGACGCCGACGTGCTGCGCTGCCACGACCCCGGCCTGATCGAGCGCGTGCGCGACACCCGGGGCTGGATCGACGCCGACACGATCTGCACGGAGACCACGTACGAGGCCGCGCTGCTCGCGGCCGGCGCTGCGATCGAAGCGGTGCGCCGCGGCGGGTTCGCGCTGGCGCGGCCGCCGGGACACCACGCCGAGCGCGCGCGGGCGATGGGGTTCTGCCTGTTCGACAACGTGGCGATCGCGGCGCGGTGGGCGCAGGCCGAACTGGGAATGCAGCGCGTTGCGATCGTCGACTGGGACGTCCACCACGGCAACGGCACCCAGGACGTGGTCTCGGACGACGACTCGATCCTCTTCGTCTCCCTTCACCAGTGGCCGCTCTATCCAGGCACGGGCGGCCGGGAAGAGCAGGGGCAGACGCTGCTGAACATTCCCCTCCCGGCCGGGACGGGCGACGACGGATATCTCGAGTCGTGGAGGGTCGTCGAGCGTGCGGTCACGCGGTTCGAGCCCGACCTTCTGCTCGTCTCGGCCGGCTTCGACGCCCATGCCGACGATCCGCTCGCCGACATGCAGGTGACCGCCGCCGGGTTCCACGAGCTCGCCCGCCGCGCTGCACAGCTCGCACCCCGGGTCGCGGCGGTGCTCGAGGGCGGCTACAACCTGCGGACGCTGCCCGACCTGGTCGAGGCGGCGCTCGACGGATTCTCCGGCGAGGCCCCACCCGCGTCTGTTCCGTGAGTGGGCTGTGCCGTTCGCTCCAGCAGGTCGAGGTTCTGCCGATGAGCTGCGGTCTCTGGCGAGAGGACGCTCGCCCAGGTCAGCGTTAGCCTTGGCGACGTAGCAGGACGCGGGCGGCGGCGACGCTGACGATCCACACCGGGGCCATCGTGATCAGGAACGGGCGCAGGTGTCGCTTGCCGAATGCGAGCGGGCGTCGAAGGCTCTGAACACCAACCCAGTGCCCAGAAGGAGGATCACACCGCCGGCCATGAGCCACGCTCTATTGCGGTTCCTGCGCCGAACGCTATAGCGACGGCCGCTCAGGCTTCATCTCGAAACACTGGCGAAGCCCAGCGCCCTCAGCTTCGCAAGCCAGGTACCTGGCACCGAGGTACCAGGTACCGATCCTTCGAACCGTCTGCTTCCTCGGGGCAATCCGCACGCTGGCCCAGGCGACGTTCAGCGGTATGGTCGTCAATGGCGTCGCTGTCGAGATTGGAAGGTTCTTGTGGCATTCGGATTCGGAGGAGCAGCTCTCTACGACGTCGTTATGGAACACCTCGACCAGTCCATCGAGGCGAGCACGAATCCCGAGCACCGACACAGATTGCGAATCGAGCTGCGCGCCGCAGAACAGCATGTCAATGCGGTCGTCGAAGCTCTGCGCGCCAAACCCGATGCGCCGGACACCAAGGCCCAGCTAGATCAAGCACTGGCTCAGGTAGACAAGCCGCAGGAGGGTCGAGTCCACGAGTGGCTTCAGGCCGTGGCCCGCTCGCTTCACCGAAGCACGAAGGAGAACGAGTAGACACGCAGGCGACAGCCGACGAGCCAACGGCCATGACCCATTTCCGTGAATGCGCTGATGTGCCGGCGCCGCGACCGGGGCATGGTCGAGGGTGCGGCCGCAGTCCGCATCAACGCGGCTGCGTCCGCCTCTCGAAAGGAGGTTCTCGATGGCAACCATCGAGAAGGGCGCGATCTTCGAGGCTCCCGGACGCCCTGATAGTCCGGTCGAGCTGAAGGAGCGCTACGAGAACTTCATCGGCGGCCACTGGGTCGCTCCGGTGAAGGGCCGGTACACGGAGAACCGCACGCCCGCGACGGGCGAGCCGTTCACCGAGGTGCCGCTGTCGACCCCGGAGGACATCGATCTCGCGCTCGACGCCGCCCATGCGGCGAAGGACGCATGGGGCGAGGCGTCGACGACGGAACGCGCGCGCGTTCTGAACCTCGTCGCCGATGCCATCGACGAGCACCGGGAGATGCTCGCGGTGGCAGAGAGCTGGGAGAACGGCAAGCCCGTTCGCGAGACGCTGGCGGCCGATATTCCGCTGGCCGCAGACCACTTCCGCTATTTCGCCGGCGCGATCCGCGCCGAGGAGGGGCGGATCTCCGAGATCGACAAGAACACCGTCGCCTACCACATCCAGGAACCGCTCGGTGTAGTCGGCCAGATCATCCCGTTCAACTTCCCGATCCTGATGGCGGCCTGGAAGTTGGCTCCGGCGTTGGCGGCCGGGAACTGCTCGGTGCTCAAGCCGGCCAGCCCGACACCGTGGTCGATCCTGAAGCTGATGGAGGTGCTCGAGGAGATCCTGCCGCCGGGCGTGATCAACGTCGTCAACGGTCCCGGCGGTGAGATCGGCAAGGCGCTTGCGACGAGCAAGCGCATCGCCAAGATCGCCTTCACCGGCGAGACCGTCACGGGGCGGCTGATCATGCAGTACGCCGCGCAGAACATCATCCCGTCGACGACCGAACTGGGCGGCAAGTCGCCGAACATCTTCTTCGCCGACGTGATGGCAGCCGACGACGAGTTCTTCGACAAGGCGGTCGAGGGGCTCGTGCTCTACGCCTTCAACAAGGGCGAAGTCTGCACCTGTCCGTCGCGGGCGCTGATCGAGGAGTCGATCTACGAGCCGTTCATGGCGCGCTGCCTCGAACGGATCGCGGCGATCAAGCAGGGGCATCCGCTCGACCAGACGACCCAGATCGGGGCCCAGGTCTCGACCGCCCAGCTCGAGAAGATCGAGGGCTACGTGAAGGTCGGTCTCGACGAAGGCGCGGAGCTCCTGATCGGCGGCGAGCGGGCGCACCTCGGCGGAGAGCTCGAGGAGGGCTACTACTTCCAGCCGACCGTCTTCAAGGGGCGCAACGACATGCGGATCTTCCAGGAGGAGATCTTCGGGCCGGTGCTCGCCGTGACAACGTTCAAGGACGAGGCGGAGGCACTGCGGCTCGCCAACGACACGATGTACGGCCTCGGCGCCGGTGTCTGGACGCGCGACACCGCCAAGGCCTACCGGATGGGCCGCGCGATCAAGGCGGGCAGGGTCTGGACGAACTGCTACCACCTCTATCCCGCCCACGCGGCGTTCGGCGGCTACAAGGTCTCGGGCGTCGGCCGGGAGAACCACCGGATGATGCTCGACCACTACAGCCAGACCAAGTGCCTGCTCGTCAGCTACGACCCGAAGCCGCTCGGGCTGTTCTAGGGCGATGGCCGCGGGAACCGCAGACAGGATCGTCGCCACGGACGCCGCGCTCGCGGAGCTCCGGCGCCTGAAGGCGGAGCACGGCCCGCTGATGCTGTTCCAGTCGGGAGGCTGCTGCGACGGCAGCCTCCCGATCTGCCTCGCGGACGGCGAGCTCCTGATCGGCCCGAACGACCTGCTGCTCGGGGTGATCGAAGGCTGCCCGGTCTACATCGACGGCGAGCAGGACGAGCGTTGGGGCCGGCCGGCGTTCGTGCTCGACGTCGCCCTGGGCGACCCGGAGGGGTTCTCGCTCGGGGGCGCCGGCACCCACTTCGTCACCCGCACGAGCACCGGGCACGTGACCGCCTACACGGCCCGAGCCCCTGAGACGAGCCGGTAGACGGCCTCCACCTCGTCGGCCATCCGACGAGCATTCAGCTCGCCGAGCACGCGGCGGCGGCCGCGGTCGCCAAGCTCCCGGCGGAGGACCGGATCGTCGATCAGCGTGATCAGGTTCAGGGCGAGCTGCTCGCTGTCGTCGGCCGGCCCCAGCAGACCGGTCTTGCCGTCCTCGACGAGCTCCGGGGCACCTCCGGCCTGCACGGCCACGACGGGCTTCGCCATCGCCATCGCCTCGATGTGCGCAAGTGCGCAGGGATCGTCCACCGAAGGCAGGGTGAAGATGTCGGCGGCGGCGAGGATCTCACGCACGTCCCGCCGCCGCCCGGTGAAGATCACGTGCCGTTCGAGACCCGACTCGGCGACCAGCCGCCGGAGCTCCTCGGTGTAGGTCGACGCTCCGGGGCCAGTCGGCGGCGCGATCTCGATCCCGACGAGCAGGAGCCGTGCGCTCGGGCGCTCTGCCACGACACGGCGGAAGGCCTCGATCAGCAGCGCCTGCCGCTTCCAGGCGACGAGCTGGGCGACCATCACGATCAACGGGTCGCCCGGGCCGACGCCGAATTCGCGCCGGATCCCGCTGCCGTCGACCGTCGCCGGGTCCCAGCAGGAGAGGTCGACGCCGTTGAGCACCGGAAAGATCCGCTCGGCCGGGACACCGGCGGCCTCGATCCCGCGGCCGGTCCAGCTCGACACGGTGATGATCGCGTCGGCGCGCTTGACGGCGAGGCGGGACAGGGTCGACATGTACGTCCCGTATTTCCAGTGGAAGTGCATGATCGCCTTCGCCCGGGTCAGACGGGCGAGGACGACGGCGTAGAAACCGCTGCGCGGCGCCTTCTCACAGTGGATCACATCGATGCGGTTGCGGCCGATGTACCAGACGAGGCTCACGCAATCACGCATCGCCGGAACGACGGCACGGACCGCCGAGACGAGCAGGCGGGACTTCGAAGCAGCACCGTCCGGGCCGAGCTCCGCAGCCCGGAGGTGAACGTCCGGCGGCCCCGGCAACCCCCGGAGGACGGACGTCCCGGCTGACCGGTACGGATCGCGGTCGGCGAGCCGGTTGTAGAGGACGTGCACCTCGACCCGGTCCCGGTCGAGAAGCCGCATCAGATCGGCGTGCACCGAGATGGCAGGCGAGCCCGTGGGCTGCGACACGATGAAGAGCACCTTGAGCTTTCGGCTCAACTCCTCTGCCGAGAAGCGCCGGTCGGCCCCCCGGAAGCCGAGCGGCCGCGGCACGAGCAGGAAGGGCGGCGCAGGCAGCGGCGGCGGCGCGCCGTTCTCTTCGACCGTTCCCTGCTCCATCGCCAACCTCACGAGTCTGGGGCCGCGGCCTGGCGCCGAGGAGTGACACAGGGGACGCGGCGGCGTGCTCGCGGCCGCGTCCCCTGAAGCCTGGGCAGGCATCCGAAAGTGTGACGCCGGTCACGGACGGACCAGCCCCGGCCCGCCGGTGCCGAATCAAGGAACACGGGCACCTGCCGATAACGTCGATGGGCGGCGCGGACCTGCGGCTGGACTGACGGCAATCAATCCTCCGTTCACCGCGTCGCCTCCACTCCCTCTCGCCACCTAACGATCCTCGAGTTCCAGCGGCACGACATTCGAGCCGCCCTCGGCGGGCGCGCCGTCGCCGGAGACATCGGTGAGGTGCTGCGGGCCCGGCCGGCCGGCGGACGGCGGGCGTGACTGCCCCTCCCGAGCCGCGCGGCGCGCCGCCTGCTGGCGCCGCCAGTACTCGATCAGCCGTTTGTCGACCCCCACGCTGTCAAGGTCGGCAATCGGGGCATCCTGCTTGAACCTCCGGGCCGGGGACGCGGGATCTGGAAGGATCAGGCCGATGACCTTCGAGGAGGCCACGACGCGGCTGATCGAGATCGCCCGGGCAAACCAGGGGATCCTCACCGCGGACGCGGTCGAAGGGAACAGCGAGCTGGCCGACGAGAAGCTCATCGTCTCGGCGGCCGCGCACGCCCTCGCCGGCTCGACCAACGTCTTTGCGACCTCAGGCGGACCGGGCTGGTTCCCGTACGAGGAGCTGCGCTTCACCGACCTTCGCTGATGCGGCTCCTGATCCTGGCGCGCCACGGCCAGTCGCTCCAGAACGTCGACGGAACCGTGAACGGCGACCCGGGTCTCGATCGAGGGCTCTCTCCGCTCGGCGCGCACGAGGCGGAGCAGCTCGGGCGCCAGCTCGCGGGCATCGCGGTCGAGCTCTGCGCGACGTCGGAGTTCCCACGCGCCCGGGAGACCGCGCGCCTCGCGCTGGCCGGCCGCACGAAGCCGGCAACCGCGGCGGTCGACCCCGACCTGAACGACGTTCGCATCGGCGAGCTCGAGGGCGAGCAACTCGACGTCTACCGGGCCTGGAGGCACGTGCACGCCCGCGCCGAGCCTTTCCCCGGAGGCGAGAGCCTCGACGCTGCGGCACGCCGCTATGCCGACGCGTTCGAGCGTCTGCTCGACCATCCGGAGCAGACGGTCCTCTGCGTCTGCCACGAGATCCCGGTGCGCTACGCCGTCAACGCCGGCCTGGGCTCCGGCGAGCTCGACGGGCCGGTGCACGACATCCCGAACGCGGTCCCGTACGTCTTCGACTCGGGCGGGCTGCATCGGGCCGTCGCGCGAATGCGGGAGCTCGCTCCGCGCTGACGGACGGGCCGTCTACTCCGCGGGCGAGTCGTCGGCGGAGCCCGGCCGCCACTTGTCGATCACCGCGGTGATCGTCGTCGGGCCGCCCGGCTGGCTGTCGATCTTCAGCGTTCCGCCGATCAGGTCGAGCCGTTCGCGCATCGTCCTCAGCCCGACGTGCCGTCCACCCCGGCCGAGAGCCCGCTCGTGCGGATCGAAACCACGGCCGTTGTCCTGCACTCGCACGAGCAGCGAGTCGGAGTACCCACGCAGCTGGATCGAGACGCGGCTCGCGCCCGCGTGCCGGGCCACATTCGAGAGCGATTCACGCAGCACCCGGTCGACGAGGATCCGCTGGGAGTCGGTGTGCAGCCCGAGATCTCCCTCGGCGGAGACGTCCACGACCGTCGCCGGTGCAAGAGCACGAAACGCTTCGACCTGCTGCTCGACGACGAACCCGAGATCGGACGACGCAGCGGCGCCCTCCTCCATCGCGAACATCATCGAGCGCAGCATGCCTTCGACGTTCGCGAGCTGCGACATCATCCGCTCGAACTCACCGTCCAGGTCGGCGGCCGGCGCTGCCGGGCCGGTCGTCTTGTTGCGCAGGTTGCTCAACTCGTAGCCGAGCGCAGCGAGCTCCTGCAGCGGGCCGTCGTGGACGTCGAACGCCAGTCTCGAGAGCCGCCGCTGCAGCCGCTCGAGCGAGACGTTCGAATCGCTCTGGCCCACCGACGATGCGTCCTGCGCCACGATCCCTGCGACCACTCCGTTCGTCGTGACGTCTGCCGACCCGTTCGCGCGAAGACCCGCGAAGCCCGACCAGCCGGCCGCGTCCATGATGCTGCCCACAGATTTCCTCGATTTCCGTGTGCGCCACGACGAATCGTGAAGCGCACAGCCGCCGCATTTACGAGAACCCTCGGTTCCATCTAAGTCCCGATGCGGGCACCCAGCAATCCCTCGATCGAGGGTACGAGCAGGGTCAGCCGGCGCCTCTGCCGCGCCGCAGCAGCCACGCGCCGAGCGTGCAGGCGATCGCGAGCGCGACCGCCCAGAGCGCGTCCGTCGGGATGCTTCGGTTGAGGGCACCGAACGAGGCGACGGGGGTTGCGGGGGCGGCGGCGATGCCGACGAGCGCCTGAGGCCGGGCCGTGGCGAGCCGGCCCTGCGCCGCAGCCCCGCCCGCACCGGTGGCCGCCGACCCGGCACTTGCACCCGGCGCCGGGGCTCCCTGCGGCGAGCCGGAGGTCTGCGCCGGCGCACCGGCTCCCGAACCGGACTGTGGCCCGGACGGTCTGCTCGCGATCACGGCAGCGCCGTTCGAGCCGCCGCCGTAGGCGTATTGCGCCGGGGTGACGTTGCCGGCACCCGCGCTGCCGGAGCCGCCGACGAAGAGAAGCACCGCCGCGGCGGCAACGATCGACCTCACGCCGCCGAAGGTAGCTCCGGCAGCCCGCGGCAACCAGTGGGCTCCGGCGACGGGTCACCGCAATTTGCGACGAGTTCGAGACTGCCTCCGCCGGGCGTGCTCGACGGCGCGGCGACGTGCTCGGTGCTCAGCGATCTTCGAGCGCGAGCGGCACGACGTTGCCGCGACGCTCGGCTGCCAGGAGCTCGACGTAGACCTCGGCGACCTCGTGCATCTCGGGGCGTGGATCGTTCCGCCAGCGCGCCGGCAGGGCAGCCCGCGCGCGGCGACGTGCGATCTGCTGCCGGCGCCAGTGCTCCAGGAACCGCGTATCCACTGCCATTCCCCCGAGATCGGCAGGAACGCTGCCGGGCTTGAGCCACCTCAGGTTTGCGTCCTGGGAGCCGATAACGAAGGTGGCGGGCACCGCTCGGGAGGGGAGAGCAACCGCAACGGTGCCCGCCATTGCACAGATTCGCCGCCAAGCGGTGTTTCCCGCCAGCTGCGGTGTCCCTCGTTCGAGGCAGGCCCTTGGTCGCACGCAATCAACTCTTTGGTCGGTCGCCGCACCGCGGCGCCCCGAGCAGAGTCACAGGCATGACGGCATCTGCGGCAGTCACCGACACGACGCGCGAGGACGGCCCCGCGGGCGCGCAGGCGATGCGCCGGCGAACGAGCCACCAGGTCCGCGATGCCGCGGTCGTCACGGCGATCGCCGTCACCCAGCTCGTCTGGATGGCGCTGCTCGGCTACGGCATCTGGCTCGTCACCTAGCCCGAAAGGTTGGGGCGGAGCCGCGGGAGGGGAGAGGATTCGCCGCGGCGCCGCCCCAACTGCCCTCATTCGACCGGCCGATCGTTCTCCCTTGCCCGTGTCGACGCGCTGCCGTCTGAGCCCCCGGTTAGGGTCTCCCGGCTAACCGGCAGGCGGGGCGGACGTCCAACCCGTCGAGAGGACGACAGCAGGGACGGGGAGACGAGAGATGACTGCGAGCGCGGCGACGGTCGACGGGCGAGCCCTACAGGAGCTATGCCAGCGCAAGCTCGATCAGGTAGACCAGCCCGGCCCAGCATGCGATGCAGTAGAGCAGGCAGGCCATGAAGCCCAGGTTGGGGCTTCGGCCGAGCTGATTCGTCGTCGAATACACCAAGCCACCGTCCTCTCGCTCATCGCGGCCGTCCAGCTTATCTGGACTGCGACGTTGTTCTACGGCCTCTGGATCCTGCTCGGCTAGCTTCTTTCACCGTCGGCTCCCCAAAAACCGTAGTTGACCGAAGACCTGGTGGCAATAGCCACGTGCTCGCCTGCCGCCGTCCGTCGGGGTGCCCGGATCGGCAGGTTTCGAAACGCGCCGGCTCGCGAGGCCCGCGAGCGGGGACGAGCGCTAGGCGGCCGGCGGCTGCGCCGGCAGCTGCGCCAGGAGCTCGCCGTCGAGCCCCGCCGGCTCGGCAGCAGGGGCGAGGGACTCGACTCCCTCGAGCTGTTCGAGCGCCGAGCGCAGGAACGCGATGAACTCCTCGCGATGCGCCGAGATCGAGCGACGCAGCTCCTCTGCCTCTTGGCCGAGCGAATCCACGGTCGCGGCGGCCTCCCTCACCAGGGCGTCGGCCCGAGCCCGCGCCTCCGCCAGGAGCCCGGCCTGCTGCCTCTCGGCGTCCGCCAGGAGCCGCTCGGCCTCCGACCGGATCTCGACTGCCTCCTCGGTGGCCTTGGCGATCAGGTCGTCTCCCGCCCGCTTCGCGGTGAGGAGGACGGCGCCGAGCTGCTCGGCGTCGGTGGGGTTGCGCGCTGCCTGGACGCTCAGTTCCTCGACCTGCTTGCGCAGGTCGTCCCGCTCGCGCGTGACAGCGGTGAGAGCGCCGGCGACCTCCGCCAGCAGCCCGCGGGTCGCCTCGACGTCGAACCCGCGCAGGGCGCGCGGCAGCTCGGCATCCCGGATCTGGGGCGGGGTCAGCGGCTTCGCCATACAGCTGATTCTGCATGCTCGCCCACGTGGCGTCCACCGGCCGGCCACGACTCAGGACCTTCGGGTGGGCCTTGGGCTCAGCTCGAGGCACGCGCCGCGTAGTGGAGCTCTGGAGAGCCGGCCGCGCTCGCTCCCGGCGGCACGGGTCGACCGGCGCCGTCCAGACAGTCGAGCAGCTCGAAGCCCGCCTCCGCCAACTGGCGGCTCTGCGCGTCACGGCCGATGTAGTAGTGGAGCAGCTGGTAGTCGTGCGCCTGGTCGTTGACGAGGGCGTAGTCCTGCTCGCGGCGCTCGAACCGGGCGAGCCGGCGATGATTCCTCGCGCGCACCGGCAGGCGGCCGAGGTTCCACGCGACGCGGGCCGGGTTCAGCGACCTGGTCACGAGACTCACCGGCCTCGGGACACGGGGCAGGAACGCGAGGTTGTGCGCCGAGAAGATGAGCAGCCCTCCGTCGACCAGCACCCGGCGGATCTCAAGGAGGACACCCTTCCGTTCCGTGTCGTCGAACACTCCGAGAACGTTGTAGGCGGCGACGACGAGGTCCCTGGAACCATCCGGCAGGCCACTGAGATCGGACAGGTCGCCGACCTGGAACTGCAGCTCGGGGTACCGCCGCCGGCAGTAGTCGATCATCGCGGGCGAGATGTCGATGCCGAGGACGTCGCCGCCCCGTGCGTCCAGGTAGCCCGTGACCCGGCCGGCGCCGCACCCCAGCTCGAGCACTGTGCCGTCGAGCGCATCCGCATACCGGAGCAGGAGGGCCACCTCCGGCGGCCGCAGCGTCCGCGTGGCGTAGTCGCGGACGAAGTTGCGCTCGACCCAGACATTGCTGCTGCGCCACGCACACGGATGCGGCGTGCTCTCGGGCATCCCGCCATCGTACGGAGACGGCGTCGCCTGGCCGTGCGCCGCCCTAGACGCGTGCCGGCGCGAGCGCGAGCTCGGCGTCGAGCGCGCCGTCCATGGCGGCCGCGACGTGCTCGTGCATCCAGAGCGGGCGAAGCGTGTGGTCGCGGCCGGGCAGCCGCACGACCGACACGGTGGGCCACCGGCTCTCCTGAGCCAGCAGGCCGCCGCGGGTCAGCTCCTCGCACAGCGGCTCGCCGTCGCAGAAGACGAACCGGGCTCGGCCGCCTCGCTCCCGCAGGCGGTCGAAGGCGGCCTCGATCCGGCGCTCGACGCTGTACGGCTCCGCTCCCCCTGCTCCCAGCCCGCGCACGAGGCGGACCGGCGTGCTCGTGAGCCAGCGCAGCATCGTCACCCAGCGTTCGCGCGACACGTCGCCTCTCAGCACGCGCTTCCAGGTGACCGCCTTCGAGAGCAGACGCGTGCGGCGCAGCTCGCGGGCGATCTCGAGCCGCTCGTCCCAGTAGAGCACCCTGGGATTGATCATCAGCGCGGCGGCCACGCGCTCGTCTGCCAGCAGGGCGTGAAACGCCCAGTAGGCGCCGGAGCACAGCCCGACGAGCAGGAACCGGCTGCCGAGCCCGGCCTGTTCGAGCCTGTCGAGCGCCGCACACGTCTGCTCTGCGAACCGCGCGTCGTGGAAGTGCGCGACGTCGTTGAACAGGTTCTCGTCCCCGTCGCTGTCGCCGATCCCTTCGAGGTCGATCCGCAGCGAGGGGATCCCCTGCGCGGCCCAGCGCCTGGCCGCGTCGACCCACAGCCGGTGAGGCCCGACCCGCCGGATCGAGCCTGCGTTCAGGAAGACCGCGGTGAGCGGCGCGGTCGCCCCTTCGCGCGGCTCGGTCGCGATCCCGGCGAGCCGGCCCTCCGGCAGCTCGACGAAGAACGGCCGCTCTCGAACACCGCCCGCCGCCAGCTCTGCTTCGGCCGTCGTCTCCCCCGGCCCGGGCGCGGACGACGGCAGGGGGCCCGCCTGCGTGAGCCACGCGCGCGTCCGCTCGAAGACCTCGAGCGGCGCGTGCGCCTGATCGGGATCGGTGAGCATCTCGGCGTAGCCGGCACCCGGTTCCACCGTGAGGTCCGCGCCGGCTCCGGCGATCGCTGTGCTGAGCCCGGCATCGGGCGTCACGCCGTCGCGGCCGAGCAGCAGGACGCGGGCCGAGGCAGGGAGAGCCCGCTCCCTGAGGTCGACCGAACGCAGCTCGCCGACGGTCTCGGGTGAGAGGAGAAAGCCGCCCGGGGCGAGCCAGCCCTCGGGCAGCGGGGGCGGCTCCGGGGCGCCGGCCTCCACGATGCGCGCCGTCTCATGGGCGGAGAACGCGACCAGCTCCCTGACGAAGCTCCGGCCCCGGCTCGGTGTCGCCCAGAGGACGATGTCCTCGACGTCACCGCGGGCGGCCGCCTCGTAGGCGAGCAGGCCGCCGAGCCCGATGCCGACGGCGGTCACCCCCGCGGCGCCCCCGGCGGAGCGCAGCCACGCAGCGGCGGCCGTGACCGCGCCGTTCCAGCTCGCCCAGGCTCCGGGCTCCGCAGGCCTGTCGGCGCTGTCTCCGGTCCCGGGAAGATCGATCCGCAGTGCCGGGAAGCCGTGCGCCGAGAGATCCTCCGCCCACCTCCGTCGCGCCCGGTGCGAGGCGATCTCCTCCCAGCCGAACGGCGGCAGGAGCAGGATCGCCGTCCCGGCCTGCGACGCCGGGCGGCGGCTGGAACGCCGCGAAGAACGGCGACCCACCGGTCTCGAGATAGAAGAATTGCTCGTTCATCCCAGCTTCACGTCGATCGTCCCCGCGAGGTTCAAGGCGCGGAGCTCGAGGTGCGACGGCAGGTCGGCCGAGCCTGCTGGGCGCAGCGCGACGTGGGTCGCGCGACCCGGCTCGACGTTGAACGCGTCGTCGCCCGGCACGAGCCCCGCCGCCGAGAGCCGGACGCCGTAGAGGAGGCGCCGGGCGGCGATCGCGACGTCGACCGCCCCATCGAGGCCGGCCGACGCCGAGACTTCGAGGCCGAGCGCCGACGCGGCGAGCCGCTCACGGGGACGGCCGACGGGAAAGCGAAAGTCGGTCGAGAGCACTTCTCCGCCGGAGCCCTCGAGGCTCGTCACCACCACATCCTGCTGCGGCGGGCCGAACCGGTAGGCGAAGGAGACGTCGACGAACCGGCCGAGCACGCCCTCCACCGTCCGTTCGACCGTCGTGTGCGGGGCGAGCTCGAGGTCCTCGCCCGCCTCACCCACGCACACCTCCGAATCGCGGTAGAGCGCGACGCGCAACCGTGCCCGGACGGTGTGCGGCCCGTCGTTCGCCACATGGACGGCGATGCCGTTGAGCCCTTCGTCGGTCGTCCAGACGGCGAGCGGCGCGAGAGCGCGGCGCAGGAGGCGCCAGGCGACCTTCGGCTCGCCGCGATCGTCGAGGAGGCCCCAGCCCGCGCCGGGCACGAGATCGCGAGACCAGAGGACGATGCCGCCCCCACAGTCGGATCGCGCCCGCCGCCATTCTCCGAACACCTCGGCCATCACCTCGCCGGTGACGAACCGCGCGCGCTCCCAGTAGTCCGGCCGGCCGCGCTCGACCCCGTGCAACAGCTCGAGGTAGTGGTCGCGCACGTCCGCGAAGTCCCAGTCGGCACCGACGTCGCGCATGACCCCCTCGGCCAACGTGGCAGGCTCGGCGTCCGGGACGTTCGCGAAGGCGAGGCACTCCGAAGCGAACCGCACATCGGCGCGGCGCACATCCTCGAGCGGCCGCAGGTAGGCACCGACGCCGAAGTAGTTCGCGACGCCGCGGTCGGTCCGGAACGGCTGCTCGCCGCCGGTCGGTGCGGACGGAACGTAGAGGGCATCGCTCCCGGACTCGGCGAGCAGCCGGGGGGCCGACTCGTCGAAGAGCTCGCTGCGCGCGAGCGCCGGGTCGAGACCGAGCATGCCCACCTGCTGCTCGATCTCGCTGTTCCCGCAGACGACCGCGAGGCTCGGCCTGCCGGCGACCTCCGCGAGCGCCTGGCGGATCTCCCGCTCGACGAGCTCGCGGAGCCCGGCGTCGGAGAACGGATAGTCCATGTTGGCGAACATCAGGTCCTGCCAGACGAGCAGGCCGAGCTCATCGCAGAGGTCGTGGAAGAGCGACGATTCGTAGACGGTCGTCCCGACGACGCGGACCAGGTTCAAGCCGGCGTCGCGCAGCCGGACGAGCGTCGTGCGCAGCTCTCCGTCGGGCACGGGGGTCCACACGACGCCGCGGACGAAGACCGGCACGCCGTTCATCTGCACGTGCAGGCCTTGACGCTCGAGGTCGGTCGAGCGCCCGAGCTCGCGGAAGCCGACGGCGCGTGTGAGCTCGCGAGCGTCGGCGCCGACCCGCACGTGGTAGAGATGAGGCTCGCCGTGAGTGTGCGGCCACCACCGCTCGACTCGACCGAGGCGGATCTCTCCGCCGCCGGCGGGAAGCTCGTGCGCCTCGGCCTCGACCGTAACCTCGACCGCTCCGGCCGATCGATCGCAGCGCACCTCGAGGACTCCCTCGTCGCCGTCGAGCCTCGGCAGCAACGACACCGTGAGCGGCGGCCGTTCGAGCGACCGCACGGCCCGCCACGGCCCGACCACCGGCGGACCGGGAGCGAAGCCCGGCGCGCGTCCGAGCAACGAGGTACGGGCCCAGCGGAGGTTGTTGTCCCGCGGCACGCGGGAGCGCCAGCGGGCTCGCGGCTTCCGGGGCACCGCCAGCAGCGGCTCGAGCGCTCGTGCGCAGATCGCGAGCTCGTGCGTGCCCGGTGCGACGGGCAGCTCGTGCGCCACGAACATCGATTCGCTCCTCAGCACGTGCGCACCGTCGAGATAGACGTCGCACACGGTCGCGAGCCCGTCGAGGCGAAGCGTCGGCGCGTCTCCCGAGGCGACGAACCTGTGCCGGAACCAGTGATCCTCCCCGTCGCTGCCGCGCAGAGGAAGCTCCTCGCCCCGCCACATGCCCTCGCCGGGGCCTGGAGGTGCAGCGCTGAAGGCACCCGCGGCGGTCGTCGCCACCTGCCACGAATCGAGCATGTCGCCCATGCTCAGCGACAGAGAGCCGTGACGGCAGACATGGCTTCGTCCCAGTCGGCCGCGAGCTTCGCGCAGGCCGGTTCGAGATCGAACTGGCGCCGTCTCGCCAGCTTGAACGACAGCACCTTCGAGCCCTCGACGATCCGGGAGAGCGCCTCCGTCGCATCCTTCGCCTGCTCGCCGAAGAGCCATTCGAGGTAGGTGGAGCAGCTCGCAAACGATGCGCCCGCCTGGCGCACCGTGGCAAAGGCATAGGCGTGATAGTCGGCGTGATCGCCCGCAAGCAGGTCGGGCAGCTTGTCGCCCAGCGAGGCGCCGAAACGGACGAACGGGTTGGAGGTAGGCACGTAGGCGACATGCTCGCGCAGAAGCACCTGTGCAAGGTCGCGCAGTTCGGCACCGGTGTGCGCCGGGCCGGCATCGAACCGGACCACTTCGGCATACGGAGGAAGCATCCCGCCCTGGTCGTCGACGTCGAGTCGCAGCACGCCCCGGTAATCGGCGCCGCTCAGCTCGTACAACCCGGCGTTGTGGAAGTAGCGCAGGCGCTCGCCGGCGACGTCGATCGCCTCGATCACCGCAGAGCTCTTGACGTGCTCTCGCCGGTAGGCGGTCGACCGGGTGTCGGGGAGGTACCACGAGTCGAGCTCGACGATCATCGAGCGGCCCTGACGCAGCTGCTCGACGAAGTGCTCGTGCAGGGGGCGGTAGAGCTGCATCTCGTGAATGTCGATGCCGAAGAGCCGTTCGAGGTCCTGGCGCTCGGGCTTGAAGAAGGTCCACTGGTCGCCCTCGAAGTCGGTCCGGACCGTCCCGCCGAGCGCGGCGAGCGGCTCGTCGCCGTGGGCATGCACGAGCTCGATCAGGATGTCGGTGTAACAGTTCGTCTCGGGATAGTCGCGATCGGCGTCGTGCAGCCGGTGAGCGCGGTAGGTGTCGGGGTCGAGTCCGAGCAGGCTGAGCACGCCGCCTCCTACGCTGCTGCGTCCCAGAGCTGCGAGCGGATCCCGGAGGGCCACCCGCCCGGGTCGTACCCGTGCTGCTTGAACATCGCGAGCGTGATGCGCTCGAGGCCGAAGCCGACGCAGGCGGTGTGCGCGGGCCCGCCGTCCGCACAGCTCAGGCCGTAGAGCGTGGCGAAGTGCTCGCGGTGACAGTTGAACGAGGCGACGGCCGTCGGCTCGGGGCTTGCGATCTGAACGAGGATCTCGAACTTCAGCGCCTGAGACCGCTGGCTGCGCGCGAGCATGCGCCCGGTTCGTCCGAAGAACGGGTCGGAGGCGACGTCGGAGTGCGGGGCGAGCCCGAGCCCGGTCAGGATCTCGAGGCCGCGGTCGCACCACTCCTCGCGCCACTCGCTGACCCGGTCGGGGGTCCCGAACCTGACCAGCTCGCGCTGATGGAACATCTGCATCCGGGCAGGATCGCCCGACGGCTCGTTGCGGAAGACGTACGAACCGCCGAGATCGAGCGAGACTCCACCCTCGCCGAGCGGGCCGCGTGCGGCGATCACCGGGTAGCTGGGGTAGCACGCCGCCGGCACCAGCACGAGGTCCGTCTGCTCCTGGAAGGCAGCCCAATCCTGGTGCTCGACCCGCCAGGCTGCGTCGGCCTCGTCACCCGTGAACGAGAAGATCGTCCCTGCGAGGTGCGGGAACGAGGCGAGGTAGCCGATCTCCTCGAGCTCGCGCCGCGGCATGACGGGCGGGAAGGCGACGCGCTCGACGGGGACGACGTCGTCGATCGCGCGCCTGGTGATCAGATCCTCGATCGCGACGACCACCCGGCCGAACACGGTGCCTCGCCCGTAGACACCGGGAACGCCGCTCGGCAACAGCAGCTCGGCGTCGATCAACTCGGCGAGGAACCTGCTCTGCTCTGGGGTGGCTCCGAGATCGAGCACGGAGCTCAGACGTCTTTGGCGACGAGTAGCAGGGCCGCGTTCGTCTGGTGAATGCGCTCGTTCGCGACCATCAACGAGGCCGACATGGTGTCGCGCAGGTGGCGGCCGACGCTGAACGGGGTGTCGTTCTTGAACCCGACGATGCCGCAGACTCCCATCGCTCCCTGGCACACGCGAGGTGCCTGCTCGGAGGCGGCGATCTTGAGGTTGTTGTAGCGCAGGGCGCGAGCCATGGTTGCGACCTGCTCGGCGTCCCGTGCCGAGTCGTCTTCGAACTCGCGCAGGGCCGAGCTGACCTCGGCCCGGAGCAGCGACAGCTCGACCATCAGGTGCGAGAGGCGCACGGCCGCCGGGAGCGGTTCGCCCGGCTTCTGCCGTGCCGCCGCCCGCACGAACGAGCGCGCGCGGTCGAAGGCGTCGGTGGCGATCCCGAGCCAGATGTGCGACCAGAGGATGTGCGAGACGGGCACCATCGTCTGGCCGCTGACCGCGGCGAACGCCTCGGGCAGAACCTGCTCGGGAGCGAACGAGGCCCGGATCGTGAAGCCCGGGGAGCACGTGCCGCGCATCCCGAAGGGATCCCACGTCCCCGTCTGTTCGAGCTCGACCTGATCCTTGTGGGTCAGGACGGCCACCTGGTCGCCTCCGTCGGCATCGGCGGCCCGCCGCACCGTCGTCAGCAGGTCGTCGGCCTGGCTGCCGTAGCTCACCGTCGGCGCCTGCTTCTCGAACGAGCACGATCCGTCTGCCGCCGCCTCGACGTGGGCGATCGACCGGCCCATGTCGCCGCCGGTTCCCACCTCGGAGGTGGCCGAGGCGATCAGCCGCTGATCCGCCACGAGATCGCGCAGGTACTGCTGGAACCAGTCGCTGCCGTTCAGATGCCTGACGATGCAGGCGACCTGGATCTGGTGCATGGCGAAGACCATCCCCGTCGCGCCGCAGCGCTTGCCGAGGATGAAGCACGCAGCAGCGATCTCGTCCATCGAGACGCCGGCGCCGCCGAGCTCCTGCGGGACGAAGGCCGAGAGCGCTTCGACCTCCCGCAGCGCGTCGATCGCCTCGTGGGGGAAACGCGCATTCCGATCGACGTCGTCAACCCATTTCGCCGCGACCTCGTCGGCGATCTGCTCGACGGAAGCGAGGAACGTGCTGTCGACGCCCTTCGCGACCGAGCTCATGCGGCATCCTCCGTGACTCCGAGCGAGACGAGCGAGCTCCGAATCGACGAGATGCTCTGGAACGCGCTCCTCGTCAGCATCTCGTCGGGGAACTCGACGTCGAAGCGATCTTCGAGGGCGAGCATCAGGTTGACGCTCGCGTGTGAGGTCATGCCGGCCTCGTAGAGATTGGCGTCGTCGCCGAGCGCGCTGATGTCGACGGGGAGACGCCCGTGCACGCCGACGATCTCGCGGATGCTCTCGGTCACGATGACGCCACCACGACGGCCGAGGCGTAGTGCGCCTCGTGGCTGAGGCTGAGCGCCAGCTGTGCGATGCCCTCCTCGCGGGCGAGCTCCGCCGCCGCGCCGTGCAGCGCAACGGCCGGACGGCCGCTCTGCCGCCGCTCCACCTCCACCGCCTGCCACGGCACCGCGCGATCGCCGACGTCGAGCGCCTTGAAGACGGCCTCCTTGGCGGCGAACCGGGCCGCGAGCCGGCCGGCGTTGACGCCGCCCGCGTCGGTGCAGTCGCGAACCTCGGCCGGCGTGTACACGCGCGAGAGGTAGCGCTCCGCGAGGGAAGAGTCGAGGGTCGCCGCGACGGCAGCGACGTCGACGAGATCGATCCCGACCCTCAGGGCGCTCGACGGCGTCCCGCGCCGAAACCGGCGCAGGACACGGGCAGTCAAGACCGATGGGGCCGGCACCGCAGTGATCGCGCTCATCGCGGCCTGCATCGGCACACGCCGCTCCCCACTTGAGCGTCCGCCGGCGGGCCGGAGCAGGTCCTTGATCGGTGCGAAGGGGAGTGCCACCCCGGGACGACGGTCAGGCGGCATGTGACGACTAAACGTAGCTCACCCTTGCGCGACCCGCCAGGCTCACCGATCCCGTCTCCGCGAGCCCGCTCCGCTAGCATCGCGCGGGTGCGCTTCGTGATCGCTGCGGCTCTCGCCGCAGTCTCCATCACCGCCTCCGCGCCTGCTGCCCAGCCCGCCAGAACCGCGGCGACGCCCGCCGAGTGCTCGCATGTGACGCGGCCCGGTGCAGGCCTGCAGCGATTCGTCTCGCATCTACGGCCCGGTGACACCGGCTGCCTCCGCGCGGGCGACTACGACGTCCACCGGCTGATCCTCGGGAGACGCGCCACGGCCAGAGCGCCGATCGTCCTCCGCAGCCTCGATCCCAACGACCCGGCCACGCTCCACGGCGTCGTCTGGCTCGGCGGCGGAGCCGCCTACTGGACGATCCAGGACCTCCGCATCGACGGGCGCAACCGGTGGAACCTGCCGAGCCCGATCGTCAATGGAGACCATTCGACCTGGCAGCGCGTCGATGTCAGCAACCGTGGCAGCGGGAACGGGACGCAACCCGACGGCGGTGGCATCTGCTTCAACCTCGGGCAGACGGATCACTACGGCCCGGCGAGCAACACGGTCATCGAGGAGAGCCGCATCCACGACTGCGGCATCTCGACGAACCACAACCACGGCATCTACATCGTCGCCACGAAGGGCACGACGATCATCCGTGACAACTGGATCTATCGAAACGGCGACCGTGGCGTTCAGCTGTATCCCGACGCGAACCGGGTGCTCGTCACTCACAACGTGATCGACGGCAACGGGTCGGGCGTGATCTTCTCCGGCGACGGGCCGCTCACATCCCGCAACAACACCGTCAAGGGCAACATCATCAGCAACTCGCACATGCGCTGGAACGTGGAGAGCTGGTACCCGAGCGGGACACCGGTGGGGAGCGGCAACATCGTCGAGGCGAACTGCCTCTGGGCGAACTCCTCGAGCGCCTACTACAACACGAACGGAGGCATCGCCGCTCACATCGGCTTCGAGGTCGGTCCCGGAAACGTCGTCCAGCGGCCGCGCTACGACAACGCGGGCCGCGGCAACTTCAGGCTCTCGGGCCGGAGCGGTTGCAAGGGGTTCGGCCCCGTGCAGCTTCCCCCCACCTGGTCTTCCTAGGTCGCGCCCGGAGGCTTCTCGGCTCGTGGGCCGCGTGAGGCGCTCACCGCTGCGACCCGGTCGAACGCGAGGACGAGCCCGAGCGTGATCCAGAGCTGCTTCTCGTACTGCGCGGACAGGAAGACGAAGGCCGAGAGCATCCCGAGCACGCCGGCGACGAGACCGCGGCCGATGATCGGTTCGAACCGCAAGGTCGCCGGAAACAGCCTGATCACTCGTCCCGCGTAGATCAGCGGCACGAAGACCGTGAACAGGAAGAGCACGGTGCCGACGACGCCGAGCTCGGCGGCAACCTGGAGGTAGGTGTTGTGCACGGCTTCGTGATGGAGAACGAGGTCGGCCCGCGGGAGATTCTGGTTCACGTTCAGCAGGAACTGCGGCTCGTCGATCGTGTAGTTGCCGGCACCGACCCCGGCCAGCGGATGCTGGCTGAACGCCTTCACGGCCACCGTCCAGAGGTCGCTCCGGCCGGTGCCGCCGTTCGTCGTGAACGTGGTCAGGTGCTGGAACGATTTCGGCGGCGCAACCGAGAAGTAGATGACTGCGAACGCCCCGGTGGCCGCGATCGAGACGAGGATCTGACGTCGCACCGGACCTGCGTAGGCGATCGCAACGACGGTCGCGACCACGAGCGCCACGATGCCGCCGCGCGACTCGGTGAGGAAGATGGCTGCCAGGCAGGTGACCGCCGCAAGACCGAGAACGATCCGCGCACTGCGATGCCGCGCCGTCTGGAACGCGAACAGCGTGATCAGGAGCGCGACCACGAGGACCGCCGCGAGGAAGTTCGGGTCGCCGATCCCGCCGCTCAGGCGGCCACTCGCAACCAGCGTCGCGTTGTCGGACTTCGTCAAGCCGGCCATGCCGGCGAGCGCGCTTGCCGTCGCCCCGGCGACATAGCAGCCGATGACGACGCGAAACGCTGCGACCGTGTCGATCGTCGCAACGATCACGAGAGCGATCAGCGGCCCCTGGATCAGACGCAACGCCGACGTGATCGCCGCGTTGCTGTCCGAGGCCCACGAAGCAGAGATGACCATCCAAGCGAAGAGCGACGCGCTGCCTGCGATGAACGGCCCGACGCCGGGGGCGTACTCGAAACCGACGCTGCCGCGCGCGAACCGGCGGTAGACCCAGCTGAGGACGAGCACTCCGCCGGCCCCTTTTGCCACCGAGGTCCCCGCGCCCACACTCGAGATCTCGCTGATGAAGGTCAGGGCGACGAACACGGCGAGCGCGGCCACCGGATACCTGAGCGACGCCGCGAAGTAGGCGGCGCCGCCGAGAGCGGCGACCACGAGCAGCGGCGTCGACGTGGTGCCGGCAGCAAGGCCGACCACCGCGGGCACCGCCAGCCACGCCCAGGGCGACCGAACGCTCCGTGACAGCCACGACTGCAGGCCGTCGGCTTCTGAACGCCAAACGCTCACCGGGCGCGGAACTGTAGCTGCGGCGGCACCTTCTGTAACCTAGGCGCGATGTCGGATGCGCCGGGGCAGGTGGCCGACGTTCCGCCGACTGCCGTCGTCGTCGATGCTCCGATCGAGCGGAGTTGGGTGTCGGCCTCTCTGGTCGAGCTCGCCCGGCACCGGCCTCGGCTCGTCGTCGTCGCGCTGGGCTCCGCGGGAGCGCAAGCGGCCCAGCGGTCGATGCAGGCGGCGTCGAGACGGTGCGCGCCGAGAGCCGAGCGGAGCTCGATCGGGCGCTCCAGGACGTCGACGTCGTCGTCGACCTGACCCACGCGCGGGCCGCTCGCGCGCAGGGGACGCAGGTCGTGCTCTCCGTCTCGCTCGGCGCGACCGCCGCGACGTCCTCCGCCGTGCTGCTGCGCGAAGTGGCGGCGGGGCGAACGACGGTTACGGCGACGATCGTCGCCGAGCGTGCCGACGGCGGGCGCACCGTCGTCGCCGCGGCGCGAACGGCGCTCACTCGAAGATCGCTGTCGGAGAGCCGGCGCCGCGTCCTGTCGAAGGTCCCGGCACTGCTCGTGCGCGGGATCGACTCGCTTGCGGCCGGCGAGCCGGGGGTCACTGCCGTTCCGGCCGGCGAGCGGGTCGGGAATGCCGCAGTGGTCGCCGGCGCTGTGCGGCTCACGGCACACGGCGCGCGGGCGCTCCTCACCTCGCTGACGACAACCGCCAACTACGAGGTCGCGTGGGCAGACCGCCGTCCGTCCGACTCGCCGACGCGGCTGTCGAGTCCGATCCACTGGGTCGACCATCCGCGCGACCACTTTCTCGCCGACCCCTTTCTCGCGCACGCGGACGGGAAGACGTTCGTCTTCGTCGAGGATTACTCACGACCGGACGGCTACGCGACGATCGGCGTCTTCGAGCCCCGGAGCGATGCCTCGACCTTTCGAACCGTCCTCGACCGCGGCACGCACGTGTCGTACCCGTTCGTCTTCCGCGAGCCGGCGAGCGGAGACTGGCTGATGGTCCCGGAGACGGCCGCCGAGCGGCGGGTGACGCTCTTCCGCGCGTCGTCGTTTCCCGACGAGTGGCACGAGGACACCGTTCTGCTCGACGGTGTGAGCGCCTACGACCCGACGATCCTCTTTCGCGACGGGAGGTACTGGCTGTTCTATGCGTCCGGGCTGCCCGGCTCGGCGCCCGACGACGAGCTGCATGTGGCGTTTGCGGATGCGCTCCGGGGGCCGTACACACCGCACCCGCGGAACCCGGTCAAGTCGGATGTGCTCGGATCGCGGCCGGCGGGCCGCCTCTTCGACTGGAACGGCCGGCTCATCCGCCCCGCCCAGGACTCGTCGCACGAATACGGCTACGCGATCGTCTTTCACGAGGTGACCGCCTTGACGCCGACGACGTTTGCCGAGCAGCCGGTCGACCGGCTTGCGCCCGACTGGGCGCGCGGTATCCGAGGCACGCACTCGTGGGATTTCCTGGACGACATCGTGGTCACCGACGCCAAGCGGCTCCGCCCGCGCTACGCCGGCGCTCGGTTCACATCTTCACGAGCTCGCTGAACAGGCCGATCACGCGATCGACGTGAGCGTCGATGCCGAAGTGCTGTTGCACGAACGCGCGGTTCGACTCGCCCGTGCGCGCCCGGTCGTCGTCGACGAGCAGCGCGTCGAGGCGCCCGCGGAGACCTTCGAGGTCTTCGCTCCGGAACGTGAAGACGCCGTCGGACGCGAAGTACCCGGAAGGCCCGGGAAGATCGGACGAGATCACGGGCAGACGCGAGGCCATTGCCTCGCCGATCGCGTAGGAGAACCCCTCGTCCCGCGACGCGCTCACGAAGACGTCGGCGGCCGCGAACAACATCCCGACATCGTCGACAGGATCGAGCACGTGCAGCCAGGGGGCGGGCGTCTCGACGCTGTCGACGATCGCCCGCGGCCCGACCAGCACCACCTGCACGCGGCCCGCTTCGGCCAGCGGCCTCGCGGCCTCGATCAGGACGTCGGCGCCCTTCGTCCGCGGCGACCAGGCGAAGCCGAGGCAGACCGGGGTCGAGAGGTCGAGGCCCAGCTGCTCCCGCGCCTCGCCTCGCGCCGGCAGCGAGGCGAATCGCGCCGCGTCGATCCCGTTCAGCACGATCTCCACCCGGCCGGAGGGGATCCCCCGTGCTTCGGCCAGCCGCCCGATCTCGTCCGACACGGCGAAGACGCGGTCGCAAAGCAGCCGTCCGAGCAGCCGGGCCTTGACGAGATCCTTGGCCCACGTCCTGACGCCGGGGGCGGCCGGGCCTCGCCCCGTGTGCATGTGCCAGACCGCGGCGGCGCCGGAACGTCTCGCTGCGGCCGAAGCCTGCAGGTCCCACTTCGAGAAGTGCGATCGGACGAGCGCGGCGTCGATCGTCGAGGCGATGCGGACGAGCTCGCGCGTCGCCGACCACGCCGAGAGCCGGTCACCGAGGAAGAAGCACTCGATCTTCGCCTCCCTCAGGAGCTCGACCCACGGCCGCTCACGCATGGCCTCCGGGAAAGCACAGTGATAGCGCAGGCCGAGACGCTCCTCGACGGCGCGTCCGACCGAGATCAACGTCGGGATGAACGTGCCGGGATAGGGCCCGTGGTAGTTGCACACCTCGAGGACGGAGCGCTTCGACATCACTCGTGGCCGCAGAGCTCGGAAACGAGACTCGCGAACCGGCGCATCTCGTCGGCCCGGCTCGGAAGCTCACCGACGAAGCTCCTGCCGCGCGCGCCCATCTCGACGCCGACGGGAGAACAAACGGTGCGGAGGGCGTCGGCGATCGCGCGGGCGTCGCCGGGTGCGGTCGTGATGCCCGCGCCCGTCCGTTCGACGAGGTCGACGGCAGCACCCTCGCCCGCGTAGACGATCGGCCTCCCTGCCGCCATGTACTCGAAGAGCTTCGAGGGCACCGCGGTCACCGCATGGAGCGTGCTCTGCCGAACCTGGGCGAACAGCGCGTCGCTCGCGTGGTACAGCCGCGCGAGCTCGTCCGGTGCGACGTAGCCCGTGAACGTGACGTTGTCGAGACGACGCTCGCGTACCAGGTCCTCGAGCGCCTCCCGGCAGGGGCCGTCGCCGGCCAGGACGAACTGCAGGTCGGGTGCGAGCACCGCGACGTCGACGATGACCTCGAGCTCCTGTGCATGACCGAGCAGCCCTGCGTAGAGAATGCTCGTCGGTCTCCCGGGCGGCGGGGGCGCCGGGTCGAACAGCGCCAGCAGTGATTCGTCGACGCCGTTTCGCACGACCTCGACCGGAGTCTTCGTAACGCGCTCACGAACGATCGAGGCTAGGCCGTCGTTCGCGCACACCAGGAGGTCTGCGCCATCGGCGGTGGCCCACATCACCCTCGCGAGCGCGCGTATCGACGCCAGCGCGGCTCGACCCGCGATCACATCGCCCTCCTTGCCGTACTCCCAGGTGAGATCGCGAAGGTCCCAGACGAACTTCGCGCGGCGGGCACGCGCCGCGGCGAGACACGCAGGGCCGAGGAACATGCTGGGCGACGATGCGACGATCACCTGCGGTCGGGCACGAGTGGCGGTCCGCGCGAGCCTGGCGGCCATCAGGATCTCCGCCCCGGCCCGCGCCGGCCAGGATCGCCGCTGTGACGTGAACGGCGAGATCCGGCGAACGACCGCGCCGTGGTAGTGCGGCTGCAGTTCCTCGCCCGCGTACGACGCCGGATCGGGGTACCCGGGCCTCGGCGCGGCGATCACGAGGGAGAACCGCTCGGCGAGCGCCTCTGCCATGGCCGCGACACGATTGGCGCCCGCGAATGTCTCCGGCGGGAAGAACTGCGTGGCGAGGGAGACGCGGGCGTTCACGCGGTGCATCCTGCGAAGCGTGTCCTCAGCTCCGCCGCGACGGCCTTCACGTCGAAGGCCTCTGCCACGCGCTGCCGGCCCGAGCAGGCGAGCTTGCTCCGCAGCTCGGGGTCCGCGACAAGCCTGCGCAGCGCGTCCGCGAGCGCAGGGGTGTCGCCGACCGGGACGAGCAGCCCTGCACCTCCGCCGACGAGCTCCGCGGTGCCCCCACTGTCGGTCGCGACAGCGGGAACCATCGACGCCATCGCCTCCATGAGCGACACCGGGATGCCCTCCTGCGCGTCGTCCGTGACCGTGCTCGCCAGCACGACCGCCGCCCATTCGTGAGACCGGAGCCGCCGAACGACCTCACCGTGGTCGAGCGTGCCCAGGAACCGCACGCGGCTCGCGAGGCCGAGCCGCGCGGCATGCGCCTGCAGCTGCTCGCGCAGCGGCCCGTCTCCGACGAGGTCGAGCGTCACGTCGTGATCGCTCAGGCCGAGCTTGAACGCATCGAGCAAACCGGCATGGTTCTTCACCGGCACGAGCGTCGCGATGCACGCGATTCGTTCCGGTCCGTCGGCCGGCGGCGGAGTGGGAGCCGGCGGCAGGTCGATCCCCATGTGAATCACCGTCGGCGCCGCGCCCGGCACCAGCGCCTTCACCTGCGTCGCGCCGGCAAGGCTGATCACACGCGTGAAGCAGGCAGAAGAGATCTTGCGCGCCAGGAGGTTGTCGGCGCGAATGTCCCAACGATGGAGCGTCAAGCTCCAGGGGATTCCGGTCACCTCGCTCGCGATCATCGCCACCGTCGAACTCGCCCCGCCCCAGTGGGCGTGGAGATGATCGGGGCTCCGTCGTCGGATCACGTCGACCAGCGCCGCAGCGCGCGGGAGGATCGCGACGTTCCGGCCGCGAACGGCGAGGCGACCGCTCGCCGAAACCCGCACCGCCTGGCGCGCAAGATCCGTCGGGGCGGCGGCCGCACCTCGGACCGCGGTCGCGACGGCACGTCCCAAACCGGTCGGCTCGGTGATCGTCTCGAAGTCACGCGCGTACGAGTGGACGCTGCCGCCTTTCGGCCACATCGGGAAGAGGCGAAGGGTCGCGCCGTTCTCCAGGTGGGCTGCGATCTCCGGGCCCAGGAAGCCCTCGCCGGGGCCGAACGGAAAACGTGACGTCACGTAGACGAGGTCCACGGCTGCTACGCCTCGGCGGCCGGAGCCCTGCCGAGGAGCTCGAGGTAGAGCGACTCGATGCGGCTCACGGTCGCCTCCAGGTCGTACTCCGCCGACTGACGCGCTGCGGCCGACTCCCCCAGCCGCGCACGGTCCGCGGGTGAATCGAGCAGGCGGGCGATCGCCGACGCAACCTCCGAGGCGCTGCCGGGGGCAACGAGCAGCGCCTGACGCTCGTGCGCGACGGCATCGGGGATCCCACCCACCGCCGTCGCCACGATCGCCCGGCCGAGCGCCATGTACTCGAGCAACGAAAGCGGCAGCCCCTCCCGGTCGGAGGTCAGCACCGCGACGTCGAACACGGCGGCGAGATCGCGCGCGTCCGCGCGGTAACCGAGAAAGGAGACACGATCGGCGATGCCGGCGCTCCTCGCCTGGCCTCGCAGCTGCTCGGCGAGCGGGCCGTCTCCGACGATCACGACGTGGAAGTTTCGCGGGCTGCTCGTGAGCAACCGGACGGCGTCGAGCAGCACGTCGACGCGCTTTTCGGGCCGCAGGCTCGCGATCATGCCGACGATGGGCGCGTCGCCTTCGACGCCGAGCTGATTTCGCAACTCTTTGCGATCGCCGGGCTGGGGCCGGGGGATGCCGTTGGGGATCACCCTGATCTTGCGCTCCGGAATCTGCTCGACCTCGATCATCCGTCGCGCGTCCGCAGCGGACACGGCGACCATCGCGTTCGCTCTCGAGGCGATCACTCGTCGATCGAGCAGCACACGCAGCCGGTCGTCCGTGAAGCTCCACGAGTGCTCGTGGGTCACGAACACGGGGACCTGCACGAGCCGCGCGACCAGTGCGCACCACACGTTGGAGCCGAACTTGTGGCTGTGCAGCACCTGAGTGCGCTCGCTCCGAAGCAGTCGAACGAGCGGGCGCCACGCTCGCAGGTCGAACTGGCGGCCGCGATCGAGCTCGAGCACACGGACTCCGGCCGACCGAAGCTCATCGAGCAGGGCGGCGCTCGAAGGTCGCGTGACGCAGAACGTTCGATCGAAACGAGTCGGATCGAGCCGTTCGACCATCTCCGCGGCAACTCGTTCGCCACCTCCGCCGCCGAAGAGCCGGTCGACGACGCTGACAACGCGAATCGTCGTCGATTCGGACTGCGCCGGTGAGGGAGTCTCGACAGAGGGGGCTGCTACGCTCGCCGGCAAGGTGGACGCCGGGTTTTTTAGCAGTTCGCGCCGCTTGCGCCTCTCGGTTGGAACGCGGTTCGATCGCTCGAGCCGGCCGGGTTACTACATCGACCTGACGTCGAAGGCAATCCAGGTCGGAACCTGGGAGTCACCCTGGTGGCTGAGGGATGGAATGGGCCACGTCCCGCTCGCGCAGCTCGGCCTCGGCCACTTCGAGCGCTACGCAGCGACGGAGGACGAGGAGCAGCTCGCCTTCGCCCGGACCGCCGCCGACCATCTCCTCGCCACGCAGGTGAAGGAGCCGGGCGCCCAGCTGGGCGGCTGGCGTCATACGTTCCCCTACGTTCACCGCGCCCCGCTGAGCCCGCCCTGGCTGTCGGCGATGGCCCAGGGAGAGGCGGCGAGCCTCTTCACGCGACTGGCGGCTGAAACCGGTGACGACCGCTATGCCGAGGCCGGCGTCCTGGCGCTCGAACCGCTACGCGTTCCCGTCGAGTCGGGAGGCGTCCTCGGAGACCTGGATGGAATGCCGTTCCCCGAGGAGTATCCGACGGCGCCGCAGTCGCACGTCCTGAACGGGGCGATCTTCGCGCTCTGGGGAGCGCGCGACGTCGCGGTCACGACCGCCGACGCCGGCGCCACCGCCCTGCACGCCGACCTGCTCGCGACGCTCACGACGACGTGCGCTCGCTGGGACACCGGGCGCTGGTCTCGCTACGACCTGTTCCCGGATCCACCGCAGAACATCTCCAGCTCGTTCTACCACCACCTGCACATCAGCCAGCTGAAGGCGCTCCACCTGCTCTACGACGCCCCCGAGTTCGGCGTGCTCGCCGAGCGGTTCGAGGCGTACGAGGCGAATCCGCTGCTGCGCGGCGTCGCCTTCACGCGAAAGGTGTCGTATCGTATCGCCATCCCCCGGCACAGAATCTCCAAGGGCACGCAAGCGGGCACGGGCTCGGCGGCCGCCGGCAAGGGCGCATCGCGCCACCTGCTCCTCAAGATTCTGCGCTCCCATCCGATACGACGCTCATGATCTCGCCCCGCGTACCGCCGACGCCGTCGCGCGCGGCCACACCCGGCTATCTGCGCGTCTTGCGCGAGCAATGGCTGATCATCGCGATCTCCGTGGTCGTGTGCGTGGTCGGCGGGCTGGTCGGACGGCAGCTCGGCCCGACCTCGTACACCGCGGAGAGCGACCTCCTGATCTCGCCGGTCGACCCGTCGGACGACACGTTCGTGGGCATCAGCGTCTTCCGAAACATCTCGGCCGACCCGACCGCCAACTCGTTCACGCTGGCGCGGTACCTGAACACGGATGCCACCGCGAATCTCGTCAAGCAGAAGCTCCATCTGAGCGACTCGCCGGGCGCGCTCCTCGCCTCACTGTCGCTCGTGCCGGTGAGCCAGACGAACATCCTCGGCATTCGCGCGACGTCATCGTCGCCGAAACGAGCTCAGCTCCTGGCGAACGCCTTCGCGGACGCGGCGGTTCAGCGTCGGACGCAGCAGGTGCACGCGGATGCGACGACGGTGATCACGCGACTGCAGCAGCAGGTCTCCGCCAGCGCAGGCACGGCGAGCGCACCGCAGCTCGCCGCGGTTCAGCAGCGGCTGGCAGCACTGCGCTCGCTCGTGGGCCTGCCGGACCCGACGTTGGCGATCCTCAACCACGCCGACACGCCCGGGGTGGCCTCCAAGCCGTCGGCGAAGCTCGTGTACCTCGCAAGCGCGATCGCCGGGCTCCTGCTCGGGTTCGCGATCGCCCTCCTCGCCGACTCGTTCGGCGGCAAGATCCGGCGCGAGGACGATCTCTTGCTGCGCGACCGGCTGCCCGTCCTCGCCCGGGTCCCGAAGCTCCCCCACGCGACCGTCACGGAGTATCTCGGCGGGCGGGCGAACCTCCCGGCCGTCGCCTGGGAGGCCTACCGGACCTTGCGCGCCAACATCCTCCGGTCGACCCATGACGGCCGCTCGCCGGTCGTGCTCGTCACGAGCGCAGGAGCCGGCGACGGCAAGACACTGACGGCGCTCAATCTCGCCGTGACGCTCGCTGCGCAGGAGATGCGCGTCGTCCTCGTCGACGGAGACTTCCGCCGGCCGATGATCGGCAGCATCTTCGGCGTCGCAGCCCCACGCGACGGATTCGCCTCGGCCTTCATTCGCGGCAACGTGCGCGCGGCGATGGTCGACGCTCCGGGCTACTCGAATCTCCGGCTGCTGCTCCCGACGCTGCACGACCTCACGCAGATCGACCAGCTGGACGCGGACCGCGTCGCGCAGATGTACGACAAGCTCCGTGAGGTCGCAGACATCATCATCGTCGACTCCGCGCCGGCCGCCGAGGTCTCGGATGCCCTGCTGCTCGCGTCGGCCTCCGACATGACGCTGATCGCGGTCCGCGTCGGGTACACGCGCCGCGACCGCTTCGACATGCTTCGCGACGCACTTGCACAGTACGGCGTCACTCCGTCGGGCCTCGTCGTCACGGTTCGGACCGCGCCCGCCGACGTCGTGCACGGCTCGACGATGCCGGTCGCCGTCGACCTGAAGTACCTTCGGCCGGGCTCGAAGAAGAACGCCGCTGCGAAAGCGAAGCCGCAGCGGGTCGCCCAGTCAACGCGTTCGTCCGATCGCTGACGGCGCGCGCGGGCCGGACGAGGCGTCGTCGAACACGGCTTGAGCCCGCCCGCAGATCGACCCCCGACCCCTCGCCCCGAGTCACGGAGTCAGGCACCTGAGCACGGCTTCGCCCTGAACGCGGCCGCCGCGTTCGCGATGCAGGCCGTCGGCATCGTGGCGACCGGCGTGATGACGCTCGTGCTCGTGCGACTGCTCGGTCCGCACGGCTACGGCCTCTATGCGCTCGCGCTCTCGGTCGGGGGCCTCGTCCTCCTTCCGGTCGATGCCGGCGTGACGATGGCAACGGCCCGCCTCCTCTCCGGAGCGAAGCGCCGGCGTGAGGCCTCGCAGATCGTGCGCGCCGGGCTCACGGTCAAGCTGGCGATCGGCGTCGCCGCGAGCATCGCGCTCGCGGCCGTTGCGCCGCTCATCGCGGATGGGTACGGAGAGCCCGGTCTCGTCTGGCCGATCCGCCTCGTCGCCGGCGTCGTGCTCGCGCAGTCCGTCTTCGGGTTCGTCATCGGGTGCTTCACGGCCGTGCGCATGACGATGAACGGGCTCCTGATCGTGACCGTCGAGAGCATCGGAGAGGCGCTGATCGTGATCGCGCTGACCGCGGCGGGAGCCGGAGCGGCGGGTGCGATCGGCGGGCGTCTCGCCGCCTACGGTGCCGCGGCGATCCTGGGAGTGCTGCTGCTCGACCGCCGGTTCCGGCTGCTCCGTCGCGTGGCGCACGTGCGCCGGGAGACGATCCGCGCGATCCTCGGTTACGGATTCGCGCTGGCTCTCGTCGACGCGGCGTGGGCGTTGTTCGTCCAGATCGACGTGATCCTGATCGCGGCCATCCTCGACTCGACGGCCGCCGGAGAGTTCCAGGCGCCCGCGCGACTGCTCGGTCTCGTCGCGTATCCGGGCCTCGCGATCGCGACGGCGCTCGGGCCACGCGTCAACGTGGACGACCAGACGTCGTTGTTGCGGCGGTTCAGGAGCTCCTTGCGCCTGCTGCTCGCGTTCCAGACCCTCGCCGGCGTCGCGGCCTTGACGGTCGCCCCGCAGCTGATCCACGACTTCCTCGGCCCGAAGTACTCGGACACGGTTTCGGTCACACGCGCTCTCGCACCGTGGGTCGTGCTGGCGGGTCTCGCGCCGATCGCCTCGAACACGCTCGACTACCTCGGCCGGGCGCGGCAGCGCCTCCCGTTCGCCGTCGCGGCTGTCGCGGTCAATGCCCTGATCGACGTGCTGCTGCTGCCTCGCATCGGTGTTGTCGGAGCAGCGATCGGCACCGACGTCGGGATCGCGGTGTTCACGTTCGGCGCGCTCTGGCTCTGCGCGCGCTCTCTCGCCTACGAGCCGACAGACTTTCTGCGCGACGCCGGGAGCGCGCTGCTGCCGGGGGCGGTGGCGATCGCCATCATGGCCCCGGTCGCGGCAGCGACGACCGAGGTCTGGCTGCTCGTCGCGTCGCTGGTGGCGGCAACGGCCGCGTTCGGCGCGATCGTGGCGCGGCGCGAAGAAGGCAGGCGGCTCGCGCGGCTCCTACCGTGGTGAACGCCGTTTCGGGGTGATCCCCAGCTCACGGGCGACACGGATCGGAAAGCGCGTCTTCGCGGCCCAGCGTGCGGGCGTCTCGTTGCGCCAGAACGCGGTCCTCGGCACCTGGAAGCGATCCAGCTGCCACGACTTCCCGGGCGCCGCGAACGCAGCCGAGTAGCCGGCCTCCCGGACGGCGGCGCGAACGCGCTCGTCGTGCTCGCCGTACGGATAGGCGAGCAGCTCACAGGGGCGCTGCAGCTCGTCCTCGATCGCCGCTTTCGAGCCCTGCAGCTCGTGTCGCAGCTCCTCGTCGGACAAACGCGTCAGATGCGGGTGCGACCCGGTGTGCGAACCGACCCCGACCAGGCCGTCCTTCCCTAGTGACCGGAACCAGTCCCACGTGAGCGTGACCCGTTCTTCGAGCGACGTCAGTCCCTCGAGCTCCGGCACCTGCAACGGCCGGCCGGAGGCCGCAAGTTCGCTGCAGACGAAGATCGTCGCAGGCACCTCGAGCCGCTCGAGGATCGGCACGGCGTTCTCGACGCTCTGGAACGCGTCGTCGAAGGTGACATGCAGGAGACGCCGCCCACTGGGCCGGTTCAGCAGGTCGGCCGCGGTCGCACCTCGAAAGCCGCGTCCGACGAGCGTCTGCAACTGCTCCTCGAAATCCGCGACCCGAGTCGCAAGCCGATCGTTCCACGTGTCGGAGACTGCGTGGTAGCAGAGGACGAGCGGTCGGAACAGGGCCACGGACTGGAGGATTATCCCCGGTGCCCCTCTATAGTGATCGACGAAGTGTCGCCGACTCAGCACCGCCCCTGACGTCGCCGCCGGCCGAACAGGGGTGGAGGCTGCCGCGCCTCGACCGCCGGGCAGCCGAGTACGTCGCGCCGCTCGCGGTCGTCGCGCTCACCCTCATCTGGTCATGGCTCGACGGCGGCTACGCGACCACGACGTGGTACGCGGGCGGGCTCGTGCTCGGCGGACTGTTGATCGCGCAGATCGCGGGCGGCGCCGTGAGCCTCGCCCGCTCGGCGGCGCTGACGGCATGCCTCCTGCTCGCCGCGTTCGGGGTGTTCGAGCTGCTGTCGGTCGCCTGGGCAGGCGCCAAGGGTGACGCGTGGGACGCCGCGAACCGGACGTTCGTCTACGCCTTCTGCTTCCTCCTGATCGTCGGCTGGCGCGGAGCACCGCAGGCAAGGCAGGCGTTGATCCTGCTCTTCGGTTTCGGGACGGCCGTGCTCGGCGTCGCCACCCTCTACACCGCCGCGAACGACGTGGCGTCGTCCTTCCAGGCCGAACGGCTCTCGGCTCCAACCGGCTACGCGAACGCAACTGCCGCGCTCTTCCTGATCCCGTTCTGGGCCGTCGTGGCGATCGGCGGGACGCCGCGGCTCGCGATCCCCCTCCGCGCGCTCGCCGTCGGGACCGCAGCGACGCTGGCGGCGGTCGCGTACGTGCCGGAGAGCCGCGGCGCCCTGTACACGTTCCCTGCTGCGTCGCTGCTCCTGCTGCTGCTGGCGCGGCACAGGCTGCGCGCCGCGATCGCGCTGGCTCTCGCGATCGCACCGGTCGCGCTGCTGGTGCATCCGCTCTCTCGCCCCTACGAGGCCGGCACGACGTCGCTTCGCGCAGCGGCCACGCATCACGCCGCGACCCTGGCGATCATCTGTGGCCTCGTCGCCGCGCTCGCCGCGGCCGGAGCCGCGCTCGTCGACGATCGAGCGCGGCTCGACGCGCCGCGCTGGCTCGTCAACGCGACGCGCGCGGGCGCCGTCGTCGCGGCGGTGGTGGCAGTGACAGTCGTCGCCGTGAACCACCCGAGCAACGAGGCCTCGCGCCTGTGGTCGTCGTTCAAGTCGGACACCGACAGCCAGGCCCCGGGAGCGAGCCGCTTCGGCACGCTCGGGAGCAACCGCTACGACTTCTGGCGGGTCGCCCTCATCCTTGCTCGAGACCATCCGGTCGCCGGCATCGGCGCGGGCAACTTCAGCGAGGAGTACGTCCAGCTCCGTCGGACCGGCGAGCAGCCCGCCTACCCCCACAGCATCGAGATGAACCTGCTCGCCCAGACCGGAGCGATCGGGACGGCGCTCTTTGTCGCCTTCGCCGCGGCGGCGGCCGTCGCCGGGATTCGCCGGAGGCGGGAAGGGACGGCCGAAGCTTCGATCGCGGCCGGCGGGGTGACGGCGTTCGCGTACTGGCTGCTGCACGGGTCGGTCGACTGGCTCTGGGAGTTCCCGGCGCTCGGCCTGAGCGCGTTCTTCCTGCTCGGGCTTGCGATCGGCCCCTATCGCCGGCCGGCCGTCTCCGCGGACCGGCGACTGCGCTTGGTGACCGTCGCCGTCTGCGCGGTGGTCGCCGCGAGCTTCGTGGCGCCGTGGATCGCCGCGCGCCAGGTGGCACGTGCGGGCGACGTCTGGAGACAGGATCCCGCCGGCGCGTACGCGACGCTCGACCAGGCGGCCGAGCTCAATCCGCTCTCCGACGCGGCGCTCGTGCTCGCGGGCACGATCGCCGCGGAACGAGGCGACGTCGGCAAGATGCGCCGCAGCTTCGAGCGAGCGGTCTCGCGCGATCCACACAACTGGTTCTCGCGCACGCAGCTCGCCGTCGCCCAGGCGAACGAAGGCGCCTGGCCGGCGGCCGCGCGCTCGGTGCAGATCGCCGCCGTGCTCGATCCGCGAGAGCCGGTCGTGCAGCAGGTGCGGCGTGCGATCGACCAGAGAAAGCCGCTTCGATCCGACGCCGTCAACCGGGCGGTCTACGCGGAACTGCAGGCGCTGCCGGGGCTCGGACTGTGACACGCGTCCCGGTGCAAGGTCCGGGACGAACCAACCGAAAAGGCTTGTTGACAGTTGCTCGGACCTCGTCGACAGTGAGGGCAGCACCCGCGCTCGCTCGGCGGGGCGCACCCGTTACACTGCGGGCCACCAGCTTTTTGGGAAAAGGGGAGAGGGAAATGAAGAAGCTCACGATGATGACGACCGCGCTCCTGAGTCTGGGAGTCACCGGGTCTGCGCTCGCCGGCACCGTCGTGAGCGCGTACGGCGGTCGAGGCGGCACACCGGTCGGGCACGTGGTGCCTCCGGCGCACTCGACCCCGTCCGGCACGGTCACGCACACCGGCACCCTGCCGTTCACCGGCCTCGACCTGACGGTGTTCGTCGGGCTCGCTCTGCTTCTGATCGCACTCGGCGTCGTGCTCGTTCGCTCGAGCCGGCCGAAGCGCGACAAGGCCTAGCCGACCGGTTTCTCCTGCTCAGCGCCGACTTCGGTCGCGGCGACAGCCGTGCCGCTGCGCCGGCGGCCGGACCTGCGGGCACGGGCGGGTGCGACCTCCGAAAAACTAGCCCGACACCGGCCACCCGAGGCAGTAGTCTGACCCAGGCGCGATGTTCGGAGGCGGCAGGGTCCAGACGAAGGTCCATGAACACTGCCCGTTTTGGGCGCGGCGCTCGTGGGACAATCGATCAAGCTTGGTGCTAGAGATGCCGATCTGCCTCGATCGATGGGGCAGTTCAGAACTGGGGAGAGAATAGCGTTGGCAAGTCTGGAAACAGAACTGCAACTGGAGTTGCCGTCGGCGGCTGCTGCTGCGCGGTCGTCGGACGGACAGCTTCTCGCCGGCGCCGAGGCCGTACGGCGCGCAGTGCACGACGGCCGACTGCGCGGCGTCCTCATCTTCATCGCGGCTCTGTCAGTCGCGGCATCGTTCGAGAACTCGAGGCGGGAAGCGCTCGTCGCCTGCACAGTGTTCGCGCTCTCCTGGATCTTCTGCACCCACCTGGTCGAGCGGTCGCTCAGGACCGTGCGGGTCGTCGCCGGTCGCGCGGGCCTCGCCGCCCTCGCGGCGCTGACCGGGCTCGCGGTCGCAGGGGGAGCGAGCTTCTGGCTGCGGCCCGGGACTGGGAACCGCACCGAGGTGATCCTGATGACGTTGCTCGTCTTCTGCATCATCCTGGCCACCGAGGCCGCGAAGGCGCATCTGACGGTGCTCCGCAGCAGGATCCTGCTCGTCGGGCGCGAGAGCACGTCAGAGCTCGTCGGCCTCCTCGCCCGCGACGACCGCAGCCCGTTCACGGCCCTCGGCTTCGTCGACGACGACCCGGAGGCGACGGCACCCGTCGTCGACGTTCCGATGCTCGGCCCCGTCCGCGACCTCGAGAGCATCGTGCGCAAGACGATGCCCGATCTCGTCGTCGTCGCCGTCGACCGGGGACGCCCCGAGGTGTTCTCGGCGCTCGGCAACGTGGCCGGTCTCGGCTTCAAGGTGGTCGGCCTGCCCGAGTTCTACGAGCACGCGTTCGGCCGCGTCCCGGTGCGGCGGATGACCGACGCGTGGTTCATGAGCATCCTCCACCTCTACCAGCGCTCGTACTCACGACGGTCGAAGCGCGCCTTCGACGTCGCCGGCGCGCTGGCCGGCTTGCTCCTGACCGCACCGCTGTTTCCCCTGATCGCTCTGCTCGTGAAGAGAGACCATGGGCCGATCTTCTACCGGCAGACCCGACTCGGCGAGCAGGGCCGTCTGTTCACGATTCTCAAGTTCCGGACGATGCGAACCGACGCCGAGTCGAACGGCGCCGTGTGGGCGCAGGAATGCGACCCCCGGATGACGAGCGTCGGCCGGCTGCTTCGCGCCACGCGCCTCGACGAGATTCCGCAGCTGATCAACGTCCTGCGCGGGGACATGTCGATCGTCGGTCCGCGGCCGGAGCGGCCCGAGTTCGTCGAGCTGCTGGAGGAGACCGTTCCGTTCTGGTCGAGGCGGCACCTGCTTCGGCCCGGGATCACGGGGTGGGCCCAGCTGCGCGCCGGCTACGCAGCGGACTCGCTCGCGACGGAGGAGAAGCTCTCCTACGACCTGTGGTATCTGCGGCACCAGAGCCTCGTCGTGGACGCTCTCATCTGCGCCCGCACGGTGCCGTCGCTGCTGCTCGCGGTCGGGCGCTAGCCGCCCGCAGCCGTCACCGGGCGGTTCGCGTCACGCCGAGCGCCGCAACAACGGCGGTGCGTCACCGACGAGGCTCGCCTTGGCGGCCGCGAACTCTCGCTCGTCGAGCAGGCCCTGGCGTCGAAGCGCCGCCAGGCGCTCCAGCTGCTCGACGACACCGCTGCGATCCTGCTCCACCTTCGCAACAGCGACGAGCTGCCGAAGCTCGGCGAGCGCGATCTGATACGCGCGCAGGTGACGTCGCTGGATCGGGACGCAGTTCGGCCGCCTGAACGCATCCGCACCGGCGCCGCGAGAACCGCCGCCTCGCCGCCGGTCACTGCCCTGGAAGCTCGGGGACGAGATCTCGATCCACCCCGACAGGAGGTGGAACCGCACCTGGATGCCCGTCACGTCGGGGTAGAAGATCGTCGCCGCCATCGCACCGAACGTCGTGCCGGCGTGGAAGCCGCGCTTCAGGATCAGCAGCCGGTCGTCGAGCCCGACGAGCGCGTGACCGAGCTTTCCCCGGAGGCAGAAGCGGACCGGCTCGCCGGGCCGGGTGTTCAGCTCGAGCTCGAGCCGCAGGCGCCGGCCGAGGATCTCGACGCCGCCGACGATCGGCCGGCGGGCGAGCAGCCCCCTCGGGCGCTCAGCGACCGCCGGGGTCACCGCACTCCTCCGGCGGGCCGGGGGGGTCGTGGTGCTGACCGCCGTGGACGAAGCCGCCCCGCGTGTACCGGTCGCCGTCGCCCGTCAGTGGGGGCGGCGCGTCGACCGGCGGGATCGGGTCCGGATTCGAGACCGGGACCTGGGCCGGTGGCGGCGCCGGGCTCGGCGCGGGCGCGGGCGGCGTGGGCGTGGGGCCCGGCGTGGGCGTGGGAGCCGGCGTGGGAGTCGGGGTCGGAACCGGCATCGGCGTCGGCGTCGGCGTCGGAGCCGGAGCCGGAGCCGGAGCAGGTGCCGGAGTGGGAGCAGGACTGGGAGCCGGTGCGGGAGCAGGAGCAGGCGCCGGCGCAGGAGCAGGAGCAGGCGCCGGCGCAGGAGCAGGCGACGGCGAGGGCGACGGCGAGGGCGATGTCGGGTGCACGGCCGGGGCGGGTGGCGGGGGCGAAGCCGCCGGGTGGGCGAGGGCGGGCGACGGCCCGCTCGGTGGCGCCGGCGAGCCTGCGGGCCGATTGCCCGGCGCCGCCGGCGCGTGCACGACCGTCGTTGGGGTCGCCGTGTGCGCCGCTGGGCGGTCGGGGCCTGCGATCGCCACCCCTGTCGCGCCTCCCTCCGGCTGGGCCAGGCCGCCGAGCGAGATCGGCTGTGACCGGTCGATCGAGCTCAGCCAGAGCTGGCCGAGCAGAATCGCGACCGCGACCATCGTCGCAACCGCAGCGGCGAACCGAAAAGGACGCACGGAATCATGCTTGCAGCCCTGCCGGACGGTCAGACGAGCGGGACGGGCCCCGGGCCGCTCGACGAGACGACGGTGTTCTTGCCGCGTCGTTTGGCGTCGTACAGGCGCCTGTCGGCATCGGTCAGCAGGTCCTCGGCATTGGCCGTCGCGGGGAAGCACGAAACGCCGAAGCTCGCAGTCAGCGAGATGTGCGCGCCTTCGAAGTCGATCGACGCCGACTCGAGCGCTTCCCGGATTCGCTCGGCCAGCTGCGCCGCGCCGTCGAGATCGGTGTCGGGCAGAAGAACGGCGAACTCCTCGCCGCCGAGCCGAACCGGCAGGTCGACGTCGCGCGAGCTCGAGTGCACGATCTCGGCGAAGCTTCGCAAGGCCTTGTCTCCGGCCGCGTGACCATACGTGTCGTTGACGCGCTTGAAGTCGTCGAGATCCGCCAGCACGATCCCGAGCGGCGACCCGCTGCGGCGCGAGCGGACCACCTCGGCTTCCAGACGCGCGAGAAAGCTCCTCCGGTTGGCGAGGCCGGTCAACTCGTCGGTGACGGCCTGCCGCTGCACCTGACCGTGGAGCCGGGCGTTCTCGAGTGCGATCAGCGCCTGGGCGGCGATCCACGCGGCCGCATCCTGCGCCTCGGGGCCGAAGCCTCCGGGGGGCGGGTACAGCGTCATCAGCGCCGACGTGCCCTCGGAGACTTCGAGCGGAACCTCGATCGTCGCGACGGCATCCGCGGGTGTGCTGCCACGGACCGCGAGCCGAACCTCGTCCGAGGTGATCGTTCCGCCCGCTGCGCTCGTCGCCTCGACAGCTGCCTGGAGAATGACCGGGAGCAGCGCGTCGGAGTTGTGCGTCGCGGCCAGTGTCTCTCCGACGAGCGCGACGGCATCGCGAACGGTGCTCGGAAGAGGTTCGGTGCGGCGCCGGGCCTCACGCTTCCCGAGCAGCCGAAACGCTGCCGCGGTTGCGAGCACTCCGACGAGGATCGGCCAGAACCAGCGCAGCGGGATCGACCACTTCTGGCGATAGGCGTAGAGCATCGCGGGCGCCCGGGCGGTCCCACCCAGGCTGAGGCTGCCGGTCACGTCATGACGCAGGACGTCTCCGACGGAGCGCCCGTGCAGAAGCGGCGAGGCGGCGGCAACGCGCCCGGCGACGAGATAGAAGATCCCCGTCGCCGGCGACTGCCGGCGTGCAGCCGCGAGCAGCGCAGCGTCGGGCTCTGCGGCGACGACCACCTGGCCGGCGAGGCGGCCGCGGCTGTAGACCGTGATCGCCGCGTGCGGCAGGTCGGTCGCAGCCCGGCCGAGCCTGCGGCCGTTCCACAAGATGAAGCCGACGTCCGGACGAGAGCTCGAGATCCGCCGGAGCGCGGTCGCGTCGCGCCGGACGAACGCCGACTGCACCTCCTGCCTGGCCGCGAGTCGCGTCGCCTGACGCGAGGCGGCCTGTTCCTGCTCGGTGATCAGATCGTGCGCGCTCCGCAGCGTGGTGCGCACGCCGTCGAGCCTGGTCGAGTGCGCGTGGCCGAGCAGCCCGGCCTCGACGGCCCAGACCGCCGCCGCAACCGCGATCCCGACGAGGAGCGCCGCAACGAGGACCGAGGGACCTGCCTCCCGCAACGCGGCCGCTCGGGTCCGCGACGGCATGCGAGTCTCGGTTCGTGCCACCCCACTCCTCCCCTCTCCACGCCGCAACTGGACTGAATCTAGTCGAACCGACCGATGGAGGAAGAAATCGCCATCCCCCGAATGGGGGATGCGTGGCGACGACCGTTCGAGACACCGAGTCGGGGGCCGGCGACCTCCCGATCAAGGAGAGCCGGCACCTCGTGGCGAGGTGCACCGGGACGATCGGTTATCCCGACGAGCACGCGATCGCGGTCGCGGAGTGCTCGCTCCTGATCGCCGACGAACTGGCCGTGGAGCCCGAGATTCGCAGGACGATCGCCAAGGGTGCGCTGCTGCACGATGTCGGCAAGCTGCGCGTCGACGAGCGGATCCTGTCGAAGCCGGGCCCGCTCACCCGCGCGGAGCGACGCAAGATCGAGCAGCATCCCGTCGAGGGCGAGCGGATCATCTCGAGCTCCGTCGACCCCGGAGTCGCCCAGGTCGTACGCGCCCACCACGAGCGGTGGGACGGCTCCGGCTACCCCGCCGGGCTCACCGGCGTTCAGATCCCGCTCGCCGCGCGCGTCGTGGCAGTGGCCGACGCATACCTCGCGATGCGCGAGGAACGGCCCTACCGGAAGCGGATCAACAAGAACGCCGCGGTTCGGGAACTGCGCAAGTGCGCCGGCAGCCAGTTCGACCCCGCCTGCGTGCAGGCGCTGATCCGCGCGGTCTGAACGCGCCGTCGAGAGGAGACCGGCAGGTCCCTCCCTCGATCTAGTTATGGCGAAGCGGCGACTGGACCTCCGATGAAAGGAGCATGGGCAGGAGCCGCCGCCGCGCCGTCACGTACCTCGTCTCGTCGCTCGCAGCCTTCGCCCTCCTCTTCGCCGGCACGACACTCGGCGCGAACCCGACGAAGCACGCGACACCCTCGCCGGCCGGACACGCGGTCGCGCACCGGCTGGCCGCCGCGCATTCGATCCGGGCCGGGTTCGAGACTTCGACCCGCGGCTGGTACGCGTTCGGCACGGGCACGCGCGTCAAGCCCAGCAAGGGGACCGCTCGTTCCGGCGTGCGGTCGCTGAAGACCCGGGTGACGCCTCGCACATCCGCGGGCGGTGTGGCGTACGACGCCGGCGGCCGTGGCATCGCCGTCCTGCCGTCGACTGCGTACACCTTCGTCGCCTGGGTCAAGGGCCACGGGCATCTGCACCTGACGGTCGGTTTCCACAGCGCCAAGGGCAGCGCCATCAGGTCGCCGAGAGTCGTCGGCTCGGGCTCGGCGTTCGTGCCTCGCCACGCGCACTGGCACCGGTACGTGATCCGGTTCAAGACTCCCGCGCGAGCGAGCTCGGCCGTGCTGCGGGTCGGAAGCCTGAAGCGCGAACGCGCGACGTTCTTCCTCGACTCGGTCTCGCTGCGCCCCGCTCTCGCAGTCAAGGCTGCGGGGAAGCGGCATCCGAACCGGCCCACGCCGAAGACGGCGACGCCCTCGGGCCCGTCGACGACGACTTCGCCCGAGAGGCCGTCGCCCGCCGAGACCGCGTCGACCACGACCGCCACGACGACGACTGCCGCAACGGCGACGGTGAGCACGCCGGCGACAGGCTCGACCACGACGACGGCGTCTCCCACCACCGCGCCGACGTATGCGTCGGCGATCGCCTACACCGCCACGCGGCCCGCGTTCACCGTTCTGCGCGAGGTGGACGTCGCAACGCAGGCGCAGCTCGAAGCAGCCGTTGCGAACATCAGGGCCGGCGACCTCGTGAAGGCGACGACCGGCTTCTCCGTCAACGGCGAGTTTCAGATCTCGGTCAACCCGAGCGGCCCGGCCGTGATCGACCTCGGCACCGGCGCCGGCGCGGTTCGCTTCAGCTACAGCGGCACGAGCGACCTGCCCTCGGTGTGGATCGTGAACGCGTCGAACCTTCGGCTCTACGGCGGGGACATCCACGGCCCTCCGCCGGGCCAGCTGGGCGGCGGCGAGGTGACCTTCTACCACGCCACCAACATTCTCTGGTGGGGCTTTCACATCCACGACCTGCCGGGGACCGCGCTCAACCTCGCCCCTGTCTACGGCCCGATCTCCGGCTGCGACCTGCAGGGCGAGATCGACCACTGGGGAGAGAACCCGGCCGGTGACCCGCACGCCGAGAAGGGCACCGGCGTCCACGCCGCCAACATCGCCGACGTCACCGGCGCCGTCTACACGAACAACCGCCTCGCGCTCTACGCGCACGACGGGCCGACGGGTGCCGCGATCCAGATCGGCAATCCGGACTCGACCGGCCAGATCACCGGCAACACGATCATCCTCAAGGCCGTCAACCTGACGAAGGTCGCGACCTCACAGGTCGCAGGCAACGCCCTCCAGGAGTGGGGCGGCGTGCCTATGCAGATCGACGTTCCCTACCTCGAGGCGACGAACCTCGCGGGCCGCGCCGTCGACGCGAACGGCGTCTACTCGGGCGTGACGCAGTCCGGGATCAGGATCGCCTACGGACGCGCGGCGAACACGAACCAGAACCCCTACCTCGCGCAGACGGAGGGCTCGGTCTCGGCCTCCGCCCCGTGGGATCCGCGCCACGGCACGGTCTTCCTGGACGCGCACTAGCGAGCAGAGCACCGCCGACGCGAAGGTCATCATGGGCCGATGTGGCGGAGGCGCGCATGAACCCCCGCCGTCTCTCCTGGTCTCGTCACGGCGGTTCGCGCGAGCGGACTGAATCCTCCACCGCGGAGCCCGCCTGGACAGCCACGCTGTACTGGTCCCTCCTCACCGTCGTCGCAGCGATCGAGATCGCGCCGCTCTACCTGGTCAGGTACCTGCCGCTCGTCGATCTGCCGAACCACGAAGCGCGGATCGACATCCTTGCGCACTACGGCTCCAACCCGGTGATGCAGAGGTTCTACGTCGTCGACTGGAGGCCGATCCCGGATCTGGCGTTCGACCTGTTCGCGGTCCCACTCGTGCGGCTCGGGATGTCGCCCGTCGCGGCCGGGCGCCTCTTTCTCGCGATCGCCGCGCTCCTCTACGTGATCGGCGGGCACCTGCTCGCGCAGGCAGCGGCCGGGAGAAGATCGTGGCTCGGCGTCGTCCTGCCGCTCCTCTTCTACAGCTCGATGCTGTTCTACGGCTTCCTCAACTTCGTCTTCGGCTTCGGCGTGTTCCTGGTCGCCTTCGCCCTGTGGCTGCGCCGGCGGGCCGAGATGACCTACCTCCGTACCGGTTTGCTGGCAGGGCTGCTGGTCGCCGCCTTTCTCTGCCACCTCGCGGCGTTCGGCCTGCTGGCGCTTGCGATCGTCGTCACGCTCGCCGTCGACCGGGCGCTCGGACGCACGCCGCGCGTCGCCGGCGTTCGTTCCCTCGTGGCGTTTCTCCCCTCACTCGTCCTGCTCGTCTACAGCAGCGAGACCCGCGGGAGCAGCGGCGGGATGGCCTGGGGGTCGCTGCAGGGGAAGGTGACGGTCGCCGGCGGCATGTTCCTCTCGTACGACTACAAGCTCGACGCACTCTGGATCGGGGGTCTCCTCGTCGTCGCCGCGGCGGCGGTCGCGTTGTCGCGCTCGATCGCGATCGAGCCGGCGTTCGCGGCGCTGACTGTCGCGTTCGCACTGCTCTACCTCTTGCTGCCTCACTCGCTGATCACCGCGACGAACGTCGACGCGCGCGTCGTGCCCGCGGCCGTGGCGTTCTTCCTGTGCGCGATCAGGCTCTCGCTCGCACCCCGGGTTGCGGCCCTCCTCGCCGTCTGTGTCGTCCTGCTGGCGGGCAGCCGAGTCGTCGTGATCGAGCGCCAGTGGCACGACATCAGCAACAAGATCGCCGTGCAGGTGCAACTACTGGATGCTGCACTCCCGCGGGATGCGAACCTCTACTCGCTCTTTCCCGAGGGCGGTGCGCAGATCGCCAAGCGGGAGCGCCCGTACGCGCACCTTGCGAGCTATGCGACGCTGAACCGAAATGCGCACGTCTCGCGCACGTTCGCCGAGCGCTCACAGCAGCCCCTCGTGTCGCGCGTGGACGAGATCGCAGCGTTGAACTCGGTCGCGCCGTTCACGGTCAACCCGGCGACCCTCAGGCGATACTCGTTCGTCTGGACGTACAAGCCCGCGGCGATCGTGCGCCGGCAACTGAAGGGCCGGTGCGCCACGATCTACGACACCAACGGCTTCTATCTGTGCCGGCGCACCGGAAACAGCGGCAGCTGACCTCGACTCAGTGCCGGGCGCCGAAGTCGGTGGTGATGATCGTCACCGGCAGGCCGCGGTAGACGCCCGGCGCGTCGTTCAGGTGCACCGCGGCCACCCCGAGCTCGCGCCACTTCGGATTGAGGATGTTCGCCCGGTGCTCCGGCGAGGCCATCCAGAGCGCGACCGCCCGCGCGGGCGTCAGGCTCGGCGACGACCAGAGGATGTTCTCACCGACCGCCCAGGACCGGTACCCGCTCGATCCGTACCAGCGGTCGACCCGCTTCCAGAACGGCGTCCCGTCGTGGGAGCTGTGGTCGAAGTAGCCGTCGGAGGCCATCTCGGCGCTGTGCACGCTCGAGGCTGACGTCAGCCGCGTGCTCAACTTCAACGGAGCGAGACCGTGCTCGCTGCGCGTCTGGTTCAGCTTCTGGAAGACACCGGCTTCGAACGAGTCGAGCACGGCCCGGTTCTTGGCGGACGCCGACGGCGCGGTGAAGGCAAGCACGACGACGGCGAGGACGGCAATGTGACGTCCACGAACGGCACCACGACAGGCCCGGGCCATGGCCCCATGAAACTTCGGCGGTCGGATGGCGTGCATGCTCGCTGCTCTAGCCGATCTCATGGATGGGTTGGTCGCGAAGTGCCCGCCGGCCGGTTGCCACGCCGAGCGGTTCGCCGTTCTTCTCCCGGTACATCGATTCGTCGGCGATCCTGAGCAAGCGCTCCTCGATCGATTGGGTGCTGGCAGCTTCTTCGGCGACCCCGACGCTGGCCGTGACGGTGATCGCCTTTCCGGCGGAGACGAACGTGAGCGGGCCGAGTGTACGTCTCACCGACTCGGCCACGTCGCGCGTACTGTTCCTCGACGTCGGCGCGAAGAGAATTGCGAACTCGTCACCGCCGAGCCGTGCGACGACGGCGCCCTCCGGCGCGGTCGCACGGAGCTGATCGGCGACCTGCCGCAGCAACTGGTCGCCCGTCCCGTGCCCGTGCTCGTCGTTGACGTTCTTGAACTCGTCGAGGTCGATGAGGAGCAGCACGAGCGATCCCGCGGTGGACTCAACGAGCGACTCCAGCTCCTGGTGGAACCCACGCCGGTTCAGGCAGCCCGTGAGGTAGTCGTTCCGGGCGAGGTACAGGAGCTGTTCGCGCGCCTTGGCATTCGCGAGGGCGAGCGTCATCGCATCCGCGAACCGCTGGGCGACGTCGAACTCGTCCAGGCTGAACGACTGACCTTCGCCTTCGCGGTAGAGGCTGAAGGCGCCGACGACGATGCCTCCGGAGATGAGCGGGAAGCACATGACGGCCTCGGGCTCGTCGTCGGGCGTGCCGGCCACCTGCCCGGCGCGTGTGTCGAGATGCGCCTCGTTGGCGAGGACCGGGCGCCCGTTGGCAGCAGCCCAGCCGATCAGCCCCTCCCCGAAGCGCGGGCGCACCTGGAGCGTTTCTTTCTGCCACGCGCCACGGACGACGAGCGGGATGATCACCTGCTGGTCGACGTCCGCCTCGGCGATCAGCAACGAGGAGCACGGGACGAGCTCTGCTACCGCCTCCGCCGCCCGTGCGAGCAACGCGGCCAGGCTCTCTTGCCCGAGCAGGTCGTGATACAGCGCGGTCAGGCGCTCGTAGGACGCAACCAGTGCGTCACACTCGCTGGATTCCACGTGCCGCAGACCTCCCGAACCTTGGAGAACGGTCGCATCATCGTCCCGGTTCGCGCCACGGGCATCCCCCGATCAAGTGAAGTTGCCCACCCGAGCCCCGGCTTCGCCGACGGCGTACGATTCGTGGATGAGCCGTCGGCAGTTCGCCGAGAGCCTCCGCAGCTCTCCACGAGCATCGAGGTGGGGCCGCGGGGCGCTCGCGCTCGCGATCCTCCTCGTCGCGTGCAGCACCGTCACCGGCTGGGGACCTCGACCGCAGGCGAGGTTGTCCGAGGACTCGCACCAGGTTGCGTACGCGGCGGGGCTCGGCCCGCTCGCGCCTTCGACCATCCCCGTCTCGAGACGGCTCGCGACGGCACGGGCTCGGTGCGGCGAGGCGACCTCGACCGTCGGCTCGGCCCGGCTCGCCTACGCGGCGGTCGTGACCCAGAAGAACGCGGTGGTTCGGCGTGAGCCGCGAGCCGATTCGGCGATCGTCGCCCGGCTCGGCCGTCTCGACGTGAACGGCTTCCGAGAGGTGCTCGGCGTGACCGGGGCCCATTCGAGCTCGCGGTGCCGGACCGACTGGTATCGCGTTCAGCTGGCGGTCGTGCCCAACGGGACGTCCGGCTGGGTGCGGGTCTGGGCCGTCAAGACGTACCGGGTACGGTCGAGGATCGTCGTCGACCTCTCGCAGCGGCGGCTCCGCCTCTACCGCTCGGGGAAGCTCGAGCTCGAGACGCCCGTCGCAGTCGGCGCCACGGCGACGCCGACGCCCCGTGGACGCTATTTCGTCAACGAGCGCTATTCGCTTCCCGACGCGAGCGGCCCGTTCGGCCCGGCTGCGCTCGGCACGTCGGCGCATTCGGACGTCCTCCAGGACGTCTGGGTCGAGAACGGACCGATCGGCATTCACGGGACGAACGAGCCGTGGTCGGTCGGTCACGCCGCGTCACACGGGTGCATCCGCGTCTCGAACCCCGTCATGGTTCGGCTGTTCCGGCTCGCCCCGGCAGGCACGCCGATCGTCGTCACTGCCTAGTGGCCGACGGAACAGCGGTGACCGAGACGAGCTTCGCGTCGACGATGTAGCGGTGAGTCGCGAAGAACCGCGGATGACAGGCCTGCAGTCGCAGGATCTCCGAGCCGTGGTCGCGAAGCACCGAGAGCTCCGTCGACGGAACGACGTAATGGCGCGTCACGCGGTACGTGAAATCGCCATACGGAACTTCGAAGCTGACGTAGTCGCCGACGCGGATGTCGTTGATGTCGGCGAACGGCGCGAGGTACGTCGTGCGATGGCCGGCGACGTAGATGAGATGCCCCTGGCCGGGCAGCGCCGAGGGGATGTAGTGGCCGGGGCCGCGCTTGAGCGTCGCGTCGCCGGTCCCCTGGACGACCACCATGTTGAGGCCGATGCGGCCGATCCGGAGACGGCCGACGGGATCCCCCTCCTCGAGGGTACGTGCGTAGATCCGCGCGTCCGCAGCGATGCGCTGCCGGGTGGAGACGAGATCCTCGGCCGGGAGCTTCGGATGGAACGCAGCGGCGCGGCGCTCGTAGGTGTGGGCCAGACGCGCCTGCTGGAAGTGCGTGTAGATCGCGGTGAAGGGGTCCTGCCACTGCCAGACGACGAGCGCCCACGCCAGGGTCAGTAGGCCCGCGATGACGAGCAGTGCGCCGAGCACACGCGTGAACCTGCGCATGCGACGGATAGTACGGTCGCCGCAGGAGCGCCGAACGGCGGCGGCTACGGGGTTGCGGGAACGGTGACGGTGACCGTGACCGTCGAGACGACCGGAACCGTCACGGTCTGCGTGACGATCTGCGGTGGGAGCGAGACGGTCGTCGTCACGAGCGACGTGACGGGCTGCACGACGGTGTCCGTGTGGTTCACGACAACCGTGCTCTGGTTCGTCACCTTCACGACGCGCTCGACGGGCACGAACCGGGGAACCTCGCGCACGACGCGGCGCACGCCGCCCTTCGCCGTCACGACCTTCGTGGCGACCACGGTCTGGTACGCGGTGTGCGAACGCACGACGACCCGGCGGACGACCACGGGCACCCGTTTGACGGTCAGCTTGCCGTGCTCGCGCACGGTCACGACCTTCTGGGCCGTCTCGAGGACGTAGTCGCTCGAGCTGCCGGCGGCGCTCGCGCCGCTCAACTGCCCGGCCGCGATGTACCCACCGAAGAGCAGCAGCCCGACGAGCACGAAGGCGAGCGGGATCTTGACCTCCGCCGGCACCGAATAGCGCCACCACCAGCGCCAGAAGGCCAGCGAACGCCAGTTGTCCCGATACACGCCTGCCACCCCCTTGGTCCGAGGAACTCTAACCGGGGGCCCGAACGGAGGAGCGATGAGCCGCCGTTCAAGCCGGGCGCGGCCCCGGCCGATGAGGAAGCCATGAGGAGGCTCGTCCTCGGCCTCGCGATCGGCCTCGCCTCGCTGCTCGTCGGCGGCACCACCGTGGCGCTCCTCGGCATCGCCGTGCTCGCCCCGCTGGCCGCCGCGCTCCTGGCGCTGCGCCGCCGGGGGACGACGAGCTCCGGCGTTCCAGGTCCGGCGTCCTTTCGCTGAGGCCCGGTTCTGGCGTTTCCGATCGTCCCGTACGATCCGTGACCGGCAGTGTTCTTTTCGCTCAGCAGCTGGGCTCTTGCCCTGATCATCTTCGCGGTCGTTGCGACCATCACCGCCGCCGGCGTGCTGGTGGGCCGCCGACTGCGCGAGCACCACGAGACGTTGAAGGAGCCGTTCGGGGTCCTGCAGGCGGCGCTTCTCGGCGTGGTCGGCCTGATCCTTGCGTTCGGCCTTTCGCTCGCGGTCGGGCGGTACGAGGATCGCAGGGCGGCGGCGGTCTCGGATGCAAACGCGATCGGCACGACGTACCTGCGCGCTCAGCTCCTCGCCGAGCCGGAACGAACCCGATCACTCGTGTTGCTACGCCGCTACACCGAGCTGGCGCTTCGGATGTCGCATGAGGTGCCGAACCACTCCGCGATGACGCGCACGATCGCCGCCGAGGACATCCTGCAGCGACGGCTCTGGAGCCTGGCGGGGCAAGCGATTGGCGCCGCGCCGATCGCGTCCGCGCCGAGGCTCTATGTGGACGCGCTAAACACGATGATCGACGAGCAGACCGTCCGCGTCTCGGCGCTCAACAATCGAGTGCCGGGATCTGTCCTCGCACTGGAGGTGTTCGGCGCAGCGGCCGCGCTCGGTCTGCTCGGTCTCCACCTCTCGGTGCTCGGCCGCGGGCTGTGGCCGATGGCGATCGCCGCAGTGCTCGTCACGATGCTGCTGCTCGTGACCTTCGACCTCGACCGCCCAACCCGGGGCTTGATCACCGTTCCCGACACCCCGTACGCGTCGCTGGTCTCTTCGATGAGCCTGCCGCCCGCCGCTTCGCACCCATAGAAACGGTCAAGCCTTTTCGGGCGTCTTCTCCTCTGTGAAGATGTCCCCCTGCGCCGCCGCGGAGCCGGCCCTGCCCCCACCGGGGCCCCGGAGTACATAGGCGAACCCGACCGCGACGATCGCGCCCGTGAGCGGGCCGGCGACATAGACCCAGTAGCTTCCGAAGTCACGCCCGACCAGGTCGGGGCCGATCGCACCGAAGATCCCGATGTTCTGCGCACCCGAAGCCGTCCCGAGGATCACGCTCACCAGGCCGAGCGTCAGCAGGGCCTCCATCAGAAAGGCCTGCCAGCCCGAGTAGCCGCTCGCCGGATAGTTGGAGCCGAACTTGGCCGACACCTTGATCACCTCGTGCAGGAACAGCGCAGCCAGCGACGCACCGGCGAGCTGCACGACGACGTAGCCGGGCACCCGGCGCCACGGAAAATCGCCACGCAGAGAGAAGGCGATGCTCACCGCAGGGTTCAGGTGCGCACCCGACCCCCGGCGCAACCACCGCCGCGCTACGGGTGATCGTGTTCGGGAACGCCTCACCCATCATCCCGCCGCCCGCGGCCACGATCACGAGCAGGAACGTGCCGTAGAGCTCCGAGAACAACCGCCGCCACTCCTGCCGCGGGTCCTGGAAGTTCGCCAACGGCCCGGTGATGTCCCGGTCGATCCAGGCAAACGGACGGCGTCGGAGAGAGAGAGCGCGCGCGACGATCCGGCCGACACGGCCAGAATGGAGAAGGCCCCGTTGCCGGGGCCTTCTCCGTAGCAGGCCTGTAAGCCGGATTCTGTCTTGGGTGACCATCCCTCTTGGCAGCTACCCGGGCCCTTCGGCGGGCAGCCTATGACGGGCCCTGTTCGCCTTGCACCGGACGGGGTTTGGCAAGCCGTCGCGTCGCCGCGACGCTGGTGGGCTCTTACCCCACCGTTTCACCCTTACCGCCGCCGTCCCGGTGACGACACGGCGGCGGCGGTCTGCTTTCTGTTCCACTTTCCGTCGGCTTTCGCCGCCTGGCTTGCGCCAGCGTCCTGCCCTGCGGTGTCCGGACTTTCCTCGACCGGCTGCCGAAACAGCCGGCCGCGGTCACCCGGCCTGCGCGGGAATCGTAGCTCTCAACCGGCGTGGAGGGGCACCGGGAGCTCTGCCTCGAGCGCGCCCTCGTCGGCGAGCTGGCTCCCGCACTCGGGACAGAAGACGCTGCCGCGCGCGTGCATGACGAACTCGCCGCACGTGAGACATTCGAGCGAGGCTCCGCGCAGCAGGGCGGCGAGCTCCTGGTCGAGCGTCCGGTGCAGGTCGGCGACGTTCATGGGCTAGAGCTCCCGGAAGACTCCCACGACGCGGCCGAGGATCTGCACGTGCGGGGAATAGATCGGCTTCATGGTCGAGTTCTCGGGCTGCAGCCTGACTCTGCCGTCCTCCCGGTAGAACGTCTTCACGGTCGCTTCGTCGAACGACTCGTCGTCGCCTGCGAGCGCGACGACGATCTCCCCGTTCCGCGCATCCTGGGCGCGCTGGACGATCACGAGGTCGCCGTCGAGGATCCCCGCCTCGATCATCGACTCGCCCTTGACGCGCAGCATGAAGTCGCCCTTCGTCGACGCGGGCATCGGCAGGTAGTCCTCGATGTTCTGCTCGGCGAGCAGCGGGCCGCCGGCGGCGATCTCGCCGAGCAGCGGCAGACGCGTCACCTCGGCGGGCTCGACCGACTCCGCCTCGCGGCGCTCGCGGCCGAGCAGCTCGAGTGCGCGCGGCTTCGTCGGGTCGCGCTTCAGCAGTCCGGCGCGCTCGAGGTTCGCCAGGTGCGCGTGGACGGTCGACGGCGACGCGAGACCGACCTGCTCGCCGATCTCCCGCACGGTCGGCGGATAGCCGTGCCGGTCGACGTACTCGACGAGGTAGTTCCAGATCTCCTGTTGGCGGGGGGTGAGCACGCGGGCTCCTCGGGGCTCGTTGACATGGACGAACGTGTGTTCGCCACCAGGGTAGAGACTCCTGCGGACGCCGTCAACGGGAGAGACGAAAAAGCCGCCCCCCGGGGGACGGCTCTCGATGCGCTGGAGAGGACTTGAACCTCCACGACCGCAATGGCCACTAGGCCCTCAACCTAGCGCGTCTACCAATTCCGCCACCAGCGCGTGCGAGCGCGCATTGTAGCCGCGACTCAATCGATCGGGGCCAGCTCGCGCTCGAGCGTCGCGCGTTCCGGCTCGAGCCACGGCGGCAGCGACAGCCCCCGGCCGAGCGTCTCGGCCGACTCGTCGACCAGGAATCCCGGGCCGTCGGTGGCGATCTCGATCAGCACACCGTCGGGCATGCGGAAGTAGACAGACCGGAAGTACTTGCGGTCCTGCACGGGCGTCGGGCGCAGCCCGAGCTCGCCCAACCGCTCGAGCCAGGCCTGCTGCTCGACGTCGCCGGTAGCGCGCCAGGCGATGTGATGCGTCGTGCCGGCACCGATCAGCGCGGGCTCCTCGACCGGCTCGGCGAAGTGGAGCGGTGCATCGGCGGAGAACAGCCCTGCGTAGAGATCCGGGTTGCCGATCACGGCCACGTCGCGCAGCCTCGGAGCCTCGGCGGGCGCGAGCCGCAGGCGCAATCCGTCCGGATCGTCGATCTCCAGCTCGGCGGCGATGCCCGGCACGTCGAGGCCGATCGACTCGAGCGTCCCCCGTCCGAGCCGGCCCCGCTCGGCGCGCGGCCACTCGAAGAAGGTGATCAGAGTGCCGGGCCGGCCGGCGTGGTCCCCGAAGTAGAGGTGGTAGCTGTGCGGGTCGTCGAAGTTGACGGTCTTCTTGACCAGCGTGAAGCCGAGCCGGTCACGGTAGAAATCGACCGTCCGCTGCGCGTTGGAGCACACGCACGTGATGTGGTGCAGTCCCGCCAGCTGCATGCGGCGGAAGTCTAGATGCTCTCCTTACTTGAGCAGCCTGAAGAGGACGATCGTGTTCGTGAAGAACAGGATCGCCACCACGGCCGTCACACGCGTGAGGTTGCGCTCGACGATGTGGGTCCCGCCCTGTGAGGCAGGCGTGAAGCCCATCCCGCCGAGGCCGGCGTCGCGTCCCGAGTGCATGAGGACGAGCCCGATCAGCGCGACGCTGAGCAGGACGTGGATGACGGCGAAGAAAGCCAGCATTGCGGCGGAAGGGTAGCTAACCGCAGGCCACGTCGAGGATCGCGCGGACGGTCCATTATTCGGACATGGACGCCGACGAGGCCAGACAGAAGATCCACGACCTCCTCCTGACGGGTGACAACCGGCTCAAGCAGGGAGTCTCCGCGGAGAAGATCCGCCAGAGCTACGAGCAGGCGCTCGCGCTCGCCCGGGAGCACGGCCTGGAAGAGAGCGTCGCGCCGCTCGTCTCGGTCAGGCTCGCCGATCTCGAACGGCTCGGAGGAGGAGCTCCTCCACCCGCCCAGCCTGGCGCCTGACGTCGTGCTCCGCGGCGGCCCGCAGGGCAGCGTCGTTCGGCGACGGCAAGGCGGCCGCCGTCTCGAGGGCGCGCGCGAGCTCAGGCGTGTCGAGCGGATCGACGAGCACACCCGCTTCGTCCGGCACGAACTCGGGCGGCCCGCCGACGCGAGTCGCAACGACGCTGCGGCCGCACGCCATGCCTTCGAGCAGTGCCTGCCCGAAGGGCTCGATCAGCGCCGGCCCGCAGACGACGTCGGCTGCGCAGAGCCAGCCGGGGATGTCGTCGTGCGCGACCCGGCCGACGACGCGGACGCCCGCTCGTCCCTCGAGCGCCGCGCGCAGCGGCCCGTCGCCGACGAAGGTCAGCGAGCCGCGTCCGGCCAGCGCGAACGCATCTGCGAGGCGGACCACGTTCTTGCGCTCGGTCAGCGACCCGACGTGCAGGAACGCCGGCCGGTCCAGCGTCGCCGCGGGCGCCACGGCCTGGAACCGGTCGAGGTCGACACCGGAGTCGACGACCTCGGTCTTTCCCCGCGCCTCCGGCACCCGCTCCTCGAGCTCGTGACGAAGGTAGTCCGAGACCGCGACGACGCTCGAGGCGCGTTGCACGACGCGCCTCGTCAACCGCGCGACACCGGGGAGAGCTCCGATGTTGCGCACGTCGCGCCCGTGCGCGGTGACGACGAGCGGCGCATCCACCTCGGAGGCGAACAGGCCGGCCGGCACGAGGAAGTGCGCCCACACCACGTCGGGCCGCGCGGCGCGCCGCACGCGCCGGCGCAACTCGAGGAACCGTGCTTTCCCGCCCGCACGGCGGTCGAGGACGGCCAGCTCAATCTCGTGCCCGCGCTCTCGCAGCGCCCGCTCGCCCTGCGCGACGAACGCGCCGAGGTCCGGGTCGTCGGGCCCCGGGTACATCTGGGAGACGAGCAGGATGCGCATCGCCGTCAGCGCGGCGCGCGCTCTCGGTCGTGCTCGCCCCACTCCTCGCGCAGCACGCCGCAGATCTCACCGATCGTGCACCGCGCTCGCAGGGCGGCCCGCATCGGGAGCAGCATGTTCTCCGTTCCGCGCGCCGCCTCGCGCACCGCGGCGAGCGCCGCCGCGGCTTCGTCCGCGTTGCGCGCCGCCCGCAGCGCAACCGTCCGGGCGCGCTGGCGGTGCTCGGACTCCGGGTCGATCGTCTGCAGCTCGATCGGCTGCTCCGACTCGGCTGCGTACTCGTTCACACCGACGATCACCCGCTCGCCGGACTCCACGTCCTGCTGCCACCGGAACGCGGCGGCCTCGATCTCCCCCTGCACGAAGCCCTGCTCGACCGCGGTCACCGCGCCCCCGAGCTCGTCGATGCGCTCGATCAGCTCCCACGCGCGCGCCTCGAGCTCGTCGGTGAGCGACTCGACGTAGAACGAGCCGCCGAACGGGTCGGCCGTCGCCGTCGTGCCCGCCTCGTTCGCCAGGATCTGTTGCGTCCTGAGGGCGATCGTCGCCGCATGCTCCGTCGGCAGGGCCAGCGCCTCGTCGAACGAGTTCGTGTGGAGCGACTGCGCCCCGCCGGCGACCGCGGAGAGCGCCTGGATGGCGACGCGCACGATGTTGTTCTCGGGCTGCTGCGCCGTGAGTGTCGAGCCGCCCGTCTGCGCATGGAAGCGCAGTGCGAGCGCCTTCGGATTCGTCGCGCCGAACCGCTCGCGCATCACGCGCGCCCAGAGACGGCGGGCCGCCCGGAACTTCGCAACCTCCTGGAAGAAGTCGTTGTGCGCGTTGAAGAAGAACGAGAGCCGAGCGCCGAAGTCGTCCGGCGACAGCCCTGCCTCGACGGCTGCCGCACAGTAGGCGATGCCGTTGGCAATCGTGAAGGCGAGCTCCTGCACCGCCGTCGAGCCCGCCTCGCGGATGTGGTAGCCGGAGATCGAGATCGTGTTCCAGGACGGGATCCGGTCGGCGCAGTAGGCGAACAGGTCGGTGGTCAGCCGCATCGACGGACGCGGCGGGAAGATGTAGTTCCCGCGCGCGATGTATTCCTTGAGGATGTCGTTCTGCACCGTGCCGCGCAGGGCGGTCCCGGGAACGCCCTGATCCTCCGCGACGAGCTCGTAGAGGAGGAGGAGCAGCGAAGCCGGCGCGTTGATCGTCATCGACGTCGAGACCTCGGCGAGCGGGATCCCGCTCAGCAGGATCTCCATGTCCGCGATCGAGTCGATCGCGACACCGGTGCGCCCGACCTCGCCGTCTGCGAGTGGATCGTCGGAGTCGTAGCCGAGCTGGGTCGGCAGGTCGAAGGCGATCGAGAGCCCCGTCTGCCCGCGCTCGAGCAGATAGCGATACCGCTCGTTCGACTCCTCGGCCGAGGCAAACCCGGCGTACTGGCGAATCGTCCACGGTCGCCCGCGGTACATGTCGCGGTAGGGGCCGCGGGTGTACGGATACTCGCCGGGGAGCTCGAGGCCGGTGGGCGCGTCGTCGGCCGTGTAGACCGGCTTGACCTCGATCCCGCTCTCCGTCTCGCGCCCGTCGGTTGCCGCCACGCCCGAAGTATGCTCGTGGCGATGATCGTCCGCGTCCGCCTGTTCGCCGGCCTCCGCGAGCGCGCCGGCTGGGCGCAGCGGGAGATCGACGCCTCCAGCGTCGCCGAGGTCTGGCCCGCCCTCGACCTGGGGGACGAGCCGAGCGGCCTCCTGTATGCGGTCAACAGGGAGTACGCCGCGCGCGACCACGCCCTCGCCGACGGTGACGAGGTCGCGCTGATCCCGCCCGTCTCGGGCGGCGCCTTCCTGCTCAGCGACGAGCCGCTCTCGCTCGACCGGGTGGTCGACGAGGTGCGCGACGACGAGGCGGGCGCGATCGCGACGTTCACCGGCACGACTCGCATCCACTCCCGCGACCGGACCGTCACCTTCCTCGACTACGAGGCGTACGAAGGAATGGCCGAACGGGTGATGGCGGAGATCGCCGAAGGCCTGCAGTCTCGGTACGAGCTCTGCGCGGTCGCCATCCACCACCGGGTGGGTCGCGTAGGGATCGGAGAGACCTCTGTCGTGATCGCCGTCTCCGCCCCACACCGGCCGGCCGCCCTCGCGGCCTGCAAGGACGCGATCGACGAGCTGAAGGAGCGCGTGCCGCTCTGGAAGAAGGAGGTCTACGCGGGCGGCGAGGAATGGATCGGGAGAGGCTCATGAGCCCGAGCTCGGGTTCCGACTTCGACCCGGATCTCGACTACCGCGGCTACGACCCGATCCAGCCGCGCGGCACCGACTGGGGCGCGCGCCTCAAGAAGCTCATCGGCCCGATCGTCGCCGCCGTGCTCGCGCTCGCGAAGTTCTCGTTCGTCCTCGTCAAGTTCTCGACGATCTTCATCGCCGTCGCCGCGTACGCCCTGATCTGGGGCTGGAAGTTCGCCGTCGGCCTCGTTCTCCTGATCCTGCTCCACGAGACCGGCCACTACATCGAGGCACAGCGCGAGGGATTGCACCCGAAGCTGCCGGTGTTCGTTCCGTTTCTCGGCGCGTACGTGCAGTACACGCGCGGAAACCCGTGGCAGACCGCCCGCGTCGCGATCGCAGGCCCGATCTTCGGCGGCGCCGCGGCGTTCGTCTGCTACCTGATCGGCAAGTCGCAGGGCTCGAACCTGATGTACGCCCTCGCCTACTTCGGCTTCTTCCTCAACCTGTTCAACCTGCTGCCGTTCGGGTTCTTCGACGGCGGCGCGGTCTGGCGCTCGGCGCGGTTCCTCCGCCAGGGCGGTGGGCCGGGCAAGGCGTTGTTCATCTACGCGCTCTACTTCGGCACCGCGCTCGTGCTCGTGCTCGGCATGTGGGCCTCCCACGTCCCCCAGCATCGCCTGTAGCAGCCCGTGACCGACGACCGCCAGATCCTCGACCACCCCGCGAACGACATCGAGGTCTCGATCGCGAAGATCACGGCCGAGCTTCGCGCGGGGTTCGAGAAGGTGGCACAGGTGCCGCGCCCGGCGGTGGCGCTGTTCGGCTCGGCCCGCGTCGCGGCGGGAAGCAAGCCGTACGAGGATGCGCGGCGGGTCGGCCGGCGTTTCGGCGAGTCGGGCTGGACCGTCGTCACAGGGGGCGGCGGCGGGGTGATGGAGGGAGCGAACCGCGGCACGCAGGAAGGCGGCGGCGTCTCGGTCGGGTTCAACATCGAGCTTCCGCACGAACAGCATCCGAACCGGTACCTCGACATCGCGCACACGTTCAACCACTTCTATGCACGCAAGGTCTGCTTCGTGCGTCCCTCCGAGGGCTTCGTCATCTTCCCCGGCGGGTTCGGGACGCTCGACGAGATGTACGAGTCGCTGACTCTGATCCAGACCGGGAAGATCCTGCACTTCCCCGTCGTCCTGTTCGACTCCGGCTACTGGGGCGAGATGGTCGACTGGATTCACGCCCAGCTGCTCGCCGACGGGATGATCTCCCGCGAGGACATCGAGCTCCTCCAGCTGACCGACGATCCCGACGAAGCCGTGCAGTACGTGCTCGAGTGCTACGAGCGGCGCTGCGCGGACGACCCGTCGTCGCAGCACAAGGGCGACGCGCAGTAACCGAAGGCGGAGGTCACGGCGTAATCTGCAGGCCGTGGAGCTCCGAGACTTGCCGTCGGTGGATGAGCTCGCCCGCGGGTCGGACGATCCACTCGCGGTGGACGCCGCGCGGGCCGTGATCGCGAAGGCCCGAGAGGAGCTCCGCGCCGGCGCCGACCCCGGCGACCTCGCCGCACGCCTCCGCGACGAGCTCGCCGCAGTCCGCCGGCCCGAGCTGCGGCGCGTCCTGAACGCGACCGGCGTGATCGTCCACACGAACCTCGGCCGGGCGCCGCTGCCGCAGGCAGCGCTCGACCGCGTGCTCGAGGCCGGCCGCGCCTATTCCAACCTCGAGTACGACCTCGCAGCAGGGGCGAGGGGGTCGCGCCAGGATCACGTCGCGCGAATCCTGCGACGTCTGACCGGGGCCGAGACGGGCATCGTCGTCAACAACAACGCGGGGGCGATGCTGCTCGCGCTGGCCGCGCTCGCCGAGGGACGCGAGGTGCTCGTCTCGCGAGGCGAGCTGATCGAGATCGGCGACGGCTTCCGGATCCCGGACGTGCTCGCGCGCTCCGGCGCACGGCTCGTCGAGGTCGGCACGACGAACCGGACCAGGGCCGCCGACTACGAGCGCGCGGTGGGCGACGAGACGGCCCTGCTGTTGCGCGTGCACCAGTCGAACTTCCGTGTCGTCGGCTTCACCGAGCAGCCTTCGGTCGCCGAGCTCGCGGCCGTGGGGCGGCGGCACGACCTGCCGCTGCTCGACGATCTCGGTTCCGGCGCCCTGCTCGACCTCGCGGACGAGCCGACCGTGCGCGGAGCGCTCGCCGAGGGAGCCGACCTCGTCTGCTTCAGCGGCGACAAGCTGCTCGGCGGCCCACAGGCGGGGATCGTGGTGGGACGCGCCGAGCTGATCGAGAAGCTGCGCCGGCACCCGTTGCACCGAGCACTGCGCATCGACAAGCTCGGCCTCGCTGCGCTCGAAGGCACGTTGCTGATCTACCTCGAGCCGCAAGCCGCCCTCCGGGAGATCCCGGTGCTGCGCATGCTCAACGAGGACGTCTCGACCGTTCGCGCCCGTGCGGAGCGGCTCGCGGCCGCCGCCGGCGGCGACGTCGAGGAGACGATCGGCCGCGTCGGCGGCGGCGCGCTGCCGCTGGCCGAGCTGCCGTCGTTCGCCTGTGCGATCGACGAGAGGCTCGCCGAGCCTCTCCGCGTGCACGAACCGCCGGTGATCGGCGTCGTCCGCGACGGCCGGCTGCTGCTCGACTGCCGCACGCTCGCGGACGGTGACGTCGACGAAGTCGCCGCCGCGGTTCGCCGATGCCGTTGACGGTCGGCACGGCCGGCCACATCGACCACGGCAAGACGTGGCTCGTGCGCGCGCTCACGGGCAAGGACACGGACCGGCTGCCGGAGGAGCAGGCGCGCGGCATCTCGATCGATCTCGGCTATGCGCCGCTCGAGCTTCCCGGCGGCCGGCGGCTCTCGCTCGTCGACGTGCCGGGCCACGAGCGCTTCGTGCGCACGATGATCGCGGGCGCGACCGGCATCGACCTCTTCCTCCTCGTGATCGACGCGCAGGAGGGCGCGCGGCCCCAGACGCTCGAGCACCTCGCCGTGCTGCGACTGCTCGGTGTCGACCAGGGCGTCGTCGCGGTGACGAAGTCGGACGCCGTCGACGAGGAGACGCTCGAGCTCGCGCTCGAGGAGGCACGCGAGCTCGTTCCCGGCGCGGAGGTCGTCGCCGTCTCCGCGAAGACCGGTGCCGGGCTCGACGAGCTGCGGGCCGCGCTCGCGCGAATCCACGTTGCGCCTCGCGACGCCTCCGCCGCGACGCGGCTCCATGTCGACCGCGTGTTCACGCTCCAGGGCGTCGGCACCGTGGCGACCGGCACGCTCTGGTCGGGCACCGTGAAGGCCGGCGACCTGCTGCGGCTCGAGCCTCGCGGCACGACGGTTCGTGTTCGCTCGGTGCAGGTGCACGACGCCGTTGTCGACTCGGCGGAGGCCGGCCAGCGGGTCGCGGTCAACCTGCCGGCGCTCGAGCGCAGTGACCTTGCGCGCGGTGACACGCTCGTCGAGCCCGGGCACTACCCGGTCTCCTACCGGCTCGACGTCCGGCTCGAGCCACTCGCAGAGGTGCCGGCGTCGGTGACGGTGCACGTCGGCACGAAGGCGGTTCCGGCCCGCATCGTGCGCGACGGCGAGTACGCGCAGCTCCGCCTGCAGGAGCAGGTCGTCGCCGCACGCGGCGATCGCGTCGTGCTCCGCACGGACACGACCGTCGGCGGAGGTGTCGTGCTGGACCCCGCACCGGGCCGCCGACTCGACCACGCCCGGCTCACGGCGCTCGCCGCCGGGACGCCCGGCGAGATCGTGCGCGCTTTCGTGCGCGAGCCGGTGACCAGAGCCGAGCTGCAGGCGCGCGGCCTGCTCTCGCCCGCCGAGCTCACGGAGGGGCTGGCGTCGGTTCGGCAGGCCGGCGAGCACTACTTCCCGGAGAGCTGGCTCACCGAGTTGCGCGAGAGCGTGCGCGAACGGCTTGCGCACCGGGCGTCGTCGAGCCCGCTCGACCCCGGCCTGCCGCTCGCCGAGCTGCTGCCGAACAAGCCCTGGTCGGCGGCTGTGCTGGACCTGCTCGAGATCGAGCGCCGCGGTGCGAAGGCCTACCTGCCCGGCACGACGGCGGCGCTCGGCGAGCGCGCCGACGCCGCCCGCGAGCTCGAGGCGCACCTCGCACAAGAGGAGATCGTGAAGACCGGCGACAAGGAGCTCGCGGCGTTCCTCGAAGCAGAAGGACGCATCAGGCGCGTCGGCGACGGCTACGCCGTGTCGACCGAGCTGTACGACCGAGGCGTGCTGCTTCTGCCGACGCTCGAGGCGATCACGCTCGCCGCCTTTCGCGACGCGCTCGGTGTCGGTCGCCGCACCGCGCAGCTCCTCCTCGAGCGCTACGACGCGGACGGACTGACGCTGCGGCGCGGCGACACGCGCACGCTACGGCGCAGGCGTTGAAGGACGCGGACGCCGAGCCGTTCTTCGGTCGAAGCGAACGGCTCGGCGCCGGCACACTTGGGTCGCCGCGTCTAGCGGATGACGGGCTTCGGCAGTTGCAGATGTGCGAGCCTCGGCCGCAGCGAAGCGAGCGAGACGAGCTCGAGCAGCGAGCGGCGCCGCCGCGAGTGGGCGAGCAGGACCCTCCCCGTGATCAGGATCGCGGTGAGGGCGATCACCTGACCGCCGAGGACGATCCGGTTCACGTCGACGGCCGGCTTCCAGGTCGCGTGACCGTCCTCGACGATCCACGCACCGGAGGGACGCGCCATCAGCCCGAACCCTCCCCCGCCGCCGGTCTCGGCGCCTTCGTCGCCCAGGCCGCCGCCGCCACCGCCGCGCACAGTCGCCGCCGGAATCACCGTGAGCCCGTTCTTCTCGTAGGGCTCCCCGTACACGCGCTTGACGCTCACGGCGTCGCGCGCGCCCGAAATGAGCTCTTGCAGCTCCATGACTCCTCCTCTTTCGTCGACCGATCAACCAGCATCTCTCCGCCGGCCTCCCCCGCCATCCGCGATCTCCCGGATTCAGAAAGCCAAACCTGGTCGAGGCCCGTACGATCCGTCCCTTGGAGCGGCGGGGGCCGGTGCCCCAGCGGGTCTTCAAAACCCGTCAGGTCTGGCAGCCCCAGGCTGGCTCGGTTCGACTCCGGGGCCGCTCCGTCCCCACCGAGGTGAGCGCCGTAGACTCCGTCGATGCGCACCCTCGTGTGGCTGCGGGCGGCATCCAGGTTGTCTCCTCCCGACGGCGTGGACGTCCAGCGGAGCGAGACCGCCCTCGGGCTGAGCCGCCGGCGGAGCCGGGCCGCCTACGTGCGCCGCGCCCTCGAGCTGGTGTGGACGGCCCGCAGGTATGACCGGCTGGTGGTCGTCACCGCAGGCGCCGAGCTGTTCGTCCTCGCGGCCCTCCTCCCGAGGAGGAAGACGTTGATCGCAGCGGACTGGATGATGCCGCCGTCGACGTTGCTCGATCGCTCACGACTGCTGCGACGGGTGCGGTTCGTCGTGATTCGACGCAGCGATCTCGCGACGCTCGCCGACCGGTTCGGCGTGACCGACGCGCACTTCGTCCCGTTTCCAGCGCCGGGACCTTCCGGGCCGGCGGGCGACGGGGATTACGTCTATTCCGGCGGGTGGGCTCACCGGGACTGGCAGACACTGCTTGCGTCTCTCGCAGAGACGGGGGTCCCGGCCGTCATCTCGGCGGGTGTCCCGCTCGTCACGCCGCCGAATGTGGAGGTCGTGCAGCAGCTGACGCCGGAAGCGGGACGCGAGCGAATGCGCAGCTCACGGCTCGTTGCGTTGACCTTCAACGAAACGTCGCTGCCGTCCGGCCCGACCGTGCTGCTCGACGCGATGGCCGACGGCAAGGCGATCGTCGTCACGGACGTCGGCGGGTCCCGGGACTACGTCGATCACGATCGCGACGCTCTGGTCGTCCCACCGGGGGATGTGCCGGCCCTCACGCAGGCGCTCGCCCGGCTCTGGGAGGACACGGCGCTCCGGCTTCGCCTCGGGGCGGCGGCCCGTGAACGGGCGGCGGGCCTGACGTCCGAGCGCTTCTGGCGGGAAGTCCTGCGCTGACCTGCCGGCGCGCGGGCGCCGCTGTCAAGTGACCGGCCCAGGTTGTCGATACCTGAGGCCATGAGACTGCTGGCATATGGAACGACCGCGTCCCTCCTCGGCTACGCGGCGGCGCTCTGGGCGCTGACGAGCGGTCAGCGCTCGGGGATCTTCAGCTCGCGCCCGAAGTAGAACCCGGAGCTCTCCTCGAGCACGTACGGCGCCATCGCCTGCCGCCGCCTGGACTCGACGTCCGAGAGCCGGTAGCGCTCGCGGGACTCGGGCGAGTCCCAGATCGAGACGCCCACCACCTCGGTCTCGTCGGCCGAATAGCACTCGTAGGCGCGCAGCATCCCCGCCGGGAACTCGCTCGGCTTCCACGAGCGGCTGAAGGCCTCGCGCGCGCCCGGCTTCAGCTTGCGGGTCGTGATCCAGACGTGGTCCTGGTCGAACTCCATGAGGTTGCCTCCCTCGTCGTCCAGCTCCGGTCCAGTCTACGCCGTCCCGCTACGGGTCGGGCACGGGGGCTCCCTGCTCGCGGAGCTGTTCCGCCCACTTGCGGTGATGCTGCAGCGCCCAGTCCTCGTCGACCCAGCCGCGCGTGATCCCGTTGAGCGCATGCCGCGTCTGCGGATAGACGATCGCCAGGAAGAGGTGGCCGACGAAGAGGACGAACGAGACATACATCAGCCAGTCGTGGACGAGCAGCGCGCTCGGCAGGCGGAACCGCGTGTCGCGCTCGCCGTACCAGAGCAGGAAGCCCGTGACGACGAAGAGCAGCGCGAACGACGCGGTGATCACGGCGTTCAGCTTCTGGCCGGCGTTGAGCCGCCCTTGGGGCGCCGGCCGGCGTCGCAGCCAGGCACGGTCGTCGGCATCGAACCGGTCGATCTCCCGCACCGTGCGCCGGAGCGACGTGCGGTCTCCGACGAGCGCGATCGCGACGAGCGCGACGGCCCACGCGACGGCCGTATAGATGTGGATCGCCTTGACGAGAGGACGGCGGCTGACGACCTCGGCGAGGCTCGGTAGGTAGAGACAGAGCCCGGAGCCGAGCAGGATCAGGAACGCCGTGGCGTGCACCCAGTGCACCGCTCGCTCGGTACGTGTGAAGCGCGGCAGCCGGCGGTGCTCACGAGCCATAGCCGTTCGACCTCCCGACCCAGGCGTTCTGGTCGTACCCGAGCCCTTCCCAGTAGCCGGTCGGCTCGTGGTCGACCAGCTCCAGCCGCGACAGCCACTTGACGCCCTTGTACCCGTACATCTCCGGGATGACGACGCGCGCAGGCGCACCGTGCGGTCGCGAGAGAGGCCGGCCGTCCATGTCGTACGCCAGCAACACGTTCCCGAGCCGTGCCTGGTCGAGCGTCAGCGAGTCGTCGTACGGCTCCTCCAGCGAGACGAACCGGATCGCCTTCGCGGCCGGAAGCGGATCGACGAGCGCGAGCAGGTCGTCGAACCGCACGCCGGCCCAGTGAACGCCGGCGACCGACCAGCCCGTGACGCAGTGGAAGTCGCTCACCTGCTGCGCTCGCGGCAGCGCACGGAGTTGCGCATACGTCAGCTGCACCGGCTTGCGGACGAGGCCGGCGATCTCGAGCCGCCAGCTCCGCTCGTCGAAGATCGGCATCGAGCCCGAGATCGTGTAGATCCGCCAGCCGCCGACGGGCAGCAGGTTCCCGAGGAGCTGGGAGAAGCCGGAGGTCACGGGCGCGAGGACCCGCGCGGCCGGCCCCGCCCAGTAGAGCGACGAGACGCCGCCCGCGAGGAGAGCGAGGAACGCGCGCCGCCCGTACGGGCGTGTGTCGTCGCCGTTCACGCTGGCTCAGACCGCGGCAGGGCTCCATCGTTACGCGCGAAGCGCCCGAGCTCGCCCGAGACGAGCTCGAGCCAGCACGCTGCGCGAGGCAGCGGGACGAGCGCGCCCCACGGCGCGCGCAGGGCGACCCCGTGCACGGCGCCGCGGATCACGGTCAGCTCCCCGTCGGCACCGAGCGCGCGGGCACGCTCGAAGCCCCGCCGGGCGAGCTCCGGGCTCACGCCCGGGACGCCGGGCAGCGCGCGGTCGAGCGACCCGTGCAGCACGCGCAGCCGCTTGCCCCGCAACGGCTCGACCGACAGGCGATCGGGGATCCACGGCGCGAGCCCGAGCACGCCGGCCACCTCCGGCTCGCCTGCGCAGGCGATCGACACCGCGCCGCCCATCGAGAACCCGAGGAGCAGCGTCTGCGGCCCCGCCTCCGCGATCGCGGCGCGCGCATCGGCGATGCAGTCGTCGAGGCGCCGCCAGGACTTGACCCGGTAGCGCACCTCGACGAAGCGAAGCTCGGGAAAGCGCGGCGCGAGCCGCGAGACGAGCCATTCGATCGTGGCGCTCCAGGTGCCCGGCACCGCTGCTGCCCGGCCGCCGTTCATGCACACGACCGCCTGCCGGCCGTTCCCGGTGCTGCGCAACTCCGCGCCGGTGGCCAGGATCACGCGGCCTGCGGCGTGTGCCGTTCGACGAGCTCCGCCAGCGGCAGGCCCTCCGGAAGCGTGCCGAACGCGCCGAACCCCTCGCGCGCGCGAAACGCCTCCGCGACGGCCGGATCGCTGTGCCGGTCGAGCAACGTGGCCTGCAGCGCCGCCGCCATCGTCTCGACGAGGCGGCGCGCGCCCTCCTCGTCGGCCTCCGCGAGCGCCCGCTCGACCAGCGGGCGGTCGCGCTCCTCGAGCTCGTCGACGAACGCCGCGGCCGCCGGCGGCTCGCGGCGAAGCGCCCGCAGGACGTCGAGGCACTGCACGTTCGAGCTTCCCTCCCAGATCGCGTTGAGCGGGCTTTCGCGGTAGAGGCGCGGCAGGCCGCTCTCCTCGACGAAGCCGTTGCCGCCGAGACACTCGAGCGCCTCTCCGACCACGGCCGGGGTGCGTTTGCAGATCCAGTACTTGAGCACGGCCGTCGCCACGCGCCGCAGCTCGTCCCCTTCGTCGAACGCGCGCGCGAGGCGCAGCGCCGCGACCGTCGCCGCCTCCGACTCGATGCAGAGGTCTGCAAGCACGTTCTGCATCAGCGGCTGGTCGGCGAGGCGCTTCCCGAACACCGAGCGGTGCGCGCAGTGATGGGCTGCCTGCGCCACCGCCTCCCGCTGGAGCGCCGCCGACCCGAGCACGCAGTCGAGCCGGGTGTGCACGACCATCTCGATGATCGTCGCGACGCCGCGGCCTTCCTCACCGACGAGCTGTCCCCACGCGCCTTCGAGCCGGATCTCTCCCGATGCGTTGGAGCGGTTCCCGAGCTTGTCCTTCAGCCGCTCGATCACGAACCCCTCGCCACGCGGGACGAAGTAGCAGGAGAGCCCGGCCGGCGCCTGTGCCAGGACGAGGAAGGCGTCGCTCGTCGGCGCCGAGCAGAACCACTTGTGACCGTGCAACGTCACCTCGCCGTCCCCGCACGGGCGCGCCTCCGTCTCGTTCGCCCGCACGTCGGAGCCGCCCTGGCGCTCGGTCATCGCCATCCCGCAGAGCGCCCCGGCCGCGAACCGCGGCTCCCAGGCGTCGGCCAGCCCGGGCTCGCAGCGCAACGCCGGCACGGCGGCGTGGGTCATCGAGAGCGGGCAGCCGACTCCCTGCTCCACCTGCGCGAGCGCGATGAACTTCGCCGCCCGCGCGACGTAGTCGCCGGGCGTCTGGAGCCGCTCCCGGATCCCGAGCGCGAGCAGCGAGCCCCACGCCGGATGGAACTCGACCTCGTCGACGCGGTTCCCGTAGCGGTCGTGGGTACGGAGGACCGGCGGGTGCTCGTTCGCGAGCCGGCCCCACTCGCGCGGCTCGCCGGCGAGCTCGGCGCCGAAGGCGACGAGCTCCCCCTCGGCCGACGGCGCGCCCTCCCGCCGCACCGCCTCGACGAGCAGCCTCAGGTCGAGGTCGCGGAGCGGTGGCGGCTGGTTCGCGACACGGACGGCCACGCAACCGATCTTAGTGCTGGGTCGAGCAGAATCGGTCGCCCGCGATCACGCGGGTGAAGAGCGCGTCCCGCTGCCTCTCCAGCCCGGCGTCGTAGCGCCCCGGGTCGGCCGCCTCGGCGACCACGTCGGGCGTCACCCCCGGGCCGACGACGCTGATCCGGTACCGGGCCCCGCTCCCGGCGGGCCGCGCCGGGCTGCCCGGGAGCGAAAGGTCGTGGGTCGGCCAGAACGAGTAACAGAACACGCCGGCCGGCTTGCGGAAGAGGATCGACGTCTCCCGCTTCCAGCCCGGCCCGTAGGCCGAATCGAAGGTGTCGATGTAGAGGCTGCGGCCGTAGGAGTCCGTCGGGGCGCCGTACGAGGTCGAGTGGAAGCCGTAGACCGGGCTGCCGTCGTAGGTCAGACGGCCGAAGATGTCGTGCGCCTGGCCCCGGAACGCCCAGTCCGTGTAGAGCTCGACGTGCGCCAGGGCGCCGGCCCAATGGGAGAGGCGGAGCTCCCAGGCGCTCTGCGCGGCGGTCCACGGGGCGACGCCGCGATGCGGGAGGTCCCGCTGCCAGCTCTGGAGCGCCCAGTAGGAGCCGTCCGCCGCCTTGCAGGCGACCACGAGGTAGGCGAGCGGCGGGCCGTCGTAGGGGCGGCACTCGTCTCGGAACCCCTTCCAGACCGCGCGGTGCTCGACCGCGAGACCGCCGGAGTAGTCGTGGCGGAAGCGCACCTGCGGGAGGCCCGAGCCGGGCGAGAGCGCGTTGATCGCGCCCCAGGCGAGCACGTGCCGCGCGCGGCCGTTCGCGGTGTACTCGACGAGCGCCCGCCCTCCGTGCACCTTCAGCGTGATGTGACTCGCGTTCAGATCGAGCAGATCGGACGCCCGGGCGGTCGCCGGCACTAGCATCGCGGTGATGGCGAGAACGATCGCAGCCGCCCTGACCCCGCTCCGAGCCGGCGGACGCGAGCTCGACGACGACGCCCTGCAGCCGTACCTCGGCTTCCTGAGCGACGCCGGGATCGAGGGCATCCTGCTGGGCGGCACCACCGGCGAAGGGATCCTGTTGTCGCTGTCTGAGCGCAAAAAGGCCATCTCGAACGCGGTTTCGGGGCCGCTGCCTGTGTTGGCGCACTGTGGCGCGCAGACGACCGCGGACACCGTAGCGCTTGCTGCGGCTGCCGCCGAGGCAGGCGCCGAGGCGGTCGCCGTGATCGCGCCGCCTTACTTCCAGTTCGACGACGACGCGCTGCTCGCGCATTTCGTCGCGGCGGCCCGGGCCTGCGCGCCGCTTCCATTCTACGTCTACGAGCTCGAGAAGGCCTCCGGCTACGCGATCCCGGTCTCCGTCGTCGAGCGGCTGCGGGAACGGGTCGAGAACGTCGCCGGGATGAAGGTCAGCGACGCGCCCTTCGCCAAGGTGGCGCCGTACCTGCTGGACGGGCTCGACGTCTTCATCGGTGCCGAGTCGCTGATCGGCGAGGGCCTCGCCGCCGGGGCGGCGGGCGCGGTCTCGGGGCTGGCCTCGGCGTTTCCCGAGGTCGTCGTCGAGGCGGTGCGAAGCGGCGACTCGACCGCCGCAGGCGGGCTCCGCGCGATCGTCGACCGCTACCCCCGCCACGCCGCTCTGAAGGCGGTCGTGCGCTCGCGCGGCGTTCCGATGCGTGAAGACGTCCGCGCTCCCCTGCGCGGCCTGACCGACGCCGAGCGGGACGAACTGCTAGTCGCCCTTCTCGCGTAGCTCCTCGATTGCCTGCCGCGCCCGGGCGTGGGTGTCCGCACGCCGCTCGTCGACGCCGTCCGGCGGAGGCACGGGCTCGGGCTCCTTCGTCGCGGCGAGCTTCGCCTTCAGCTCATCGGCGGGGGAGGGGCCGGGCGGAGGAAGCGCAGCACGCGAGCGGCGGCGAAGCACCGCCCGCAGGCCGAGCCCACCGGCGAGCAGGGCGATCAGGCGCTTCGAGGTGGCTTGCAAAATCGTGGGCGATGCTACACTGCCGCCGCTTCTCGCCACGCCCGTCGCGCCGTCACCCGAAGCGGCGCCCGTGAGGTGGGGCCGATTCAGTCCATGAGAAGGGAGAATTCGGGCCTGTGAACGACTACGAGATCATGCTGCTGCTGGACCCGGAGCTCGCCGAAGAGCGGGCCAACGAGATCATCCAGCGCATTCGCGACTCCGTCGAGGGAGCGCAGGGGACCTGGGACGGCCACGAGCCGTGGGGCCGCCGCCACCTCGCCTACGAGATCGACCACAAGAGCGAGGCGGTCTACCACCTGCTCCTCTTCAGCTGTCCGCCGGAGACCCTGGCCGAGATCACGCGCGTCCTCAAGATCACGGACGGCGTGATGCGGCACGGCGCCTACCGGCGCGTCAAGGGCTCGACCCACACGAAGGCTCCGGCGCAGGTCGCCGTGGGCGCGCCCGCCTCGGCCCCGGCCGAAGACGGCGATGACACCGGCCCGGCTTCCGAGTAGCCTGGATCGACCTTCGGAGAGGAGCGAGAACCATGGCCAACATCAATCGCGTCGTGCTCGTCGGCAACCTGACCCGCGACCCCGAGCTGCGCCACACGCCTTCGGGCATGGCCGTCTGCAGCCTGCGCATCGCGGTCAACACGCGCCGCAAGGACTCGTCGACCGGGCAGTGGACCGAGAAGCCGAACTACTTCGACGTCACGGTGTGGGGGAACCAGGGCGAGAGCTGCGCCCAGTACCTCGCCAAGGGGCGGCCCGTCGGCGTCGACGGCCGGCTCGAATGGCGCGAGTGGGATGCGCAGGACGGCACGAAGCGCCAGGCGGTCGAGATCATCGCCGACTCGGTCCAGTTCCTCGGCGGCCGCGGTGACGGCGGCACCGGCGGTGACGCCGGCGACGGCGGCAACCAGTTCGTGCCCGCAGGCGCGTCGGGCGGCTCCGACGCCGACTTCCAGGGCTCGGACGACGACATTCCGTTCTAAGGAGAGGTCTTGGCAGAGAAGAAATCAGATCGCGACCGCACCTCGACCTCGAGCAGGAAGCGCAACATGCCGAGCGGCCCCGGCCGCCGCAAGTCGTGCTTCTTCTGCAAGTCGAAGGTCGAAGAGGTCGACTACAAGAACGTCAACGAGCTCCGGCGCTACGTCTCGGAGAAGGGGAAGATCCGCAACCGCCGCATCAGCGGCGCCTGCCGGCGCCACCAGCGCCAGGTCGCGGTCGCCGTCAAGCGCGCCCGCGAGATCGCCCTTCTCCCGTACGTCGGCGACAAGTAACAGATGGAAGTCGTTCTCAAGCAGGACGTCGACAAGCTCGGCCTGCGCGGCGAGGTCGTGAACGTCGCCCGCGGTTACGCGCGGAACTTCCTCCTGCCGCGCGGTCTCGCCGAGGTGGCGACGCCCGCGCTCGTCAAGGAGCTCGAGAAGCGCGACGCGGCGCGGGCCCGCCACGACGCCCAGACGATCGACGAGGCGCGCGTGCTCGCGGCCCGGCTCGAGGCGCTCGAGCTGCGCTTCGACGTGGTCGCCGGCCCGACCGGGTCGCTGTTCGGCTCGGTCACCGCAACCAACGTGGCCGACCGGCTCTGGGAGCAGGAGAAGCTGCGGGTCGACCGGCGCAAGCTCGCGATGGAGACGATCAAGCGGATCGGCCGCTACACCGTGCCGTTCGAGCTCTTCACGGACGTGACGGCGCAGCTGAAGCTCGTCGTCGCGCCCGAGGGCGAGGAGCTGCCGCCCGAGGAGGAGCTGGCCGAGCTGGAGGCGCAGGAGCGTGCCGCCGCCGAGGCTGCAGCGGCAGCAGCCGCGCCGGCGGCGATCGAGTACGAGGACGTCCCGGAGCCGGAGGCGCAGCCGCAGGAGGCCGACGAGGCCCCGGCTGCGGAGCCCGCCGCAGGCTCCGAGCTTCCCCCGGCCGAGGAGTAGGCGGCCCGATTTCCGTCCACAGGCTCTCCACCGGCCTGTGGACGACGATCCACCGGCTTTCCACAGGCGCTCCACGCCTGTGGAATTGCGGTCGAAAGTGACGCAAAGAGCGGCCGTTTCGTCCACTACCATGAGGCGAACAGACGTTCTATACTGCCTGCATAGACGGCAGCTTCGACCACCGGACGAGCGCTTTCCACACCCTTTCGGGTCTCCGCGACACCGGGTCTACTAGGCAGCGCATGGCCGTGCCTGCCCAGGCCCTCCAGACCGCCCCGGTCCCACCACAGAACCTCGACGCCGAGGAATCGGTGCTCGGGGCGATGATGCTTTCCCCCCTGGCGATCGGGGCGGTCACGGAGTCCACGAACCTGGGCGCCTCGGACTTCTACCGTGAGAGCCACGGGCACGTCTTCAAGGCGATCCTCTCCCTCTACGCGAAGGGGGAGCCGGTCGACGCGATCACCGTCGTCGACGAGCTCGACCGCTCCTCGACCCTGGAGGCCGCCGGCGGCCAGGAGCGCGTGCACGAGCTCGCGGCGCTCGTGCCGGCGGCGTCGAACGCCGCGCACTACGCGCGCATCGTCAGCGAGATGTCGACCCTGCGCGGCCTGATCCGTGCCGGCAACGACATCGCCCGCCTCGGCTTCGACCGGCCGGGCGAGACGATCGAGCTGGTCGACCGCGCCGAGAAGATCGTCTTCGACCTGTCGCAGCAGCGCGTGTCGACGGAGTTCGCACACATCGACGATCTGCTCAAGGAGTCCTTCGAGACGATCACGAAGCTCTACGAGGCGGGCAGCGACATCACCGGCACTGCCGCGGGCTACCGCGACCTCGACCGCCTGACGGCCGGCTTCCAGCCGGGCAACCTGATCATCATCGCCGCGAGGCCGTCGATGGGAAAGTCGGCGCTGGCACTCGGCATGGCGGCGAACGTCGCCGTGCGGCACGACACGCCGGTCGCGCTGTTCACGCTCGAGATGTCGAAGTCGGAGGTGACGCAGCGGCTGATGTGCGCCGAGGGCAAGGTCGAGTCGCAACGGCTCCGCACCGGCAAGCTCGCCGTCGACGACTGGCCGCGGCTCACCGCCGCGTGCGACAAGCTCGCGAAGGCGCCGATCTACGTCGACGACACCGGCTCGATCACGATGATGGAGATCCGCTCGAAGCTGCGGCGCCTGAAGATGCGCGAGCCGAGGCTCGGGCTCGTGATCGTCGACTATCTGCAGCTGATGACGAGCGGCACCTCCGCCGAGAACCGCGTGCAGGAGGTCTCACAGATCTCGCGCTCGCTCAAGGTGCTGGCACGTGACCTCGAGGTGCCGATCGTCGCGCTCTCGCAGTTGTCGCGCGCCGTCGAGCAACGGCACGACAAGCGCCCCATCCTCTCCGACCTGCGCGAGTCGGGCTCGATCGAGCAGGACGCCGACCTCGTGATGTTCGTCTACCGCGACGAGTACTACAACCCGGAGGAGACCGACTCGGCGGGCATCGCCGAGTTGATCCTGGCCAAGCACCGGAACGGCGCCACCGACGCGATCAAGCTCAACTTCACCAAGCGCTACGCGAAGTTCCAGGACCTGACGAGCGTGCCGGCGTGACGACGGTCTGGTTGTCACCGTCCGCGACGGCGTTCTCGTGCCTGTGCGAGCCGTGCATCGAGGGCGCACGGCGGTCGGGCATGCTCTTCTCAGACGCGCTGATGGTCTCGAGCGTGCGCGGCTCGATCGCCGCAGAGGCACACGTCGCAGTCGCCCGCTGCCCGGCGGGGCACGAGATCACGCTGCGCCGCGTCGAACGTCCGCCCGCGCTGCGGCGGCCGGACGACAGGCAACTCCAGATCGCCGTGTGACACTCCTGCTCGTCGCGTTGGCGTTCTCGTTCGCGTGGTCGATCGGGTCGCACTACACCGGGGCCTGCATGGGCATGCCGTATGCGCTCGGCGCGGTGCGGGCGCGGGTGGCGCTCGGCCTGATGGCCCCGCTCGCGCTCGCGGGCGCTGCGCTCGCGAGCGGCAAGGTCGCGACGACCGTCGGGCGCAAGCTGATCGACGCCACGCCGACGCGGCTCGGCGAAGTCGTCGTGGTCTCGGTCGCGTTCGGCGTCACGGCGATCTACAACCGGATCCGCATTCCCACCTCGACGATCCAGATCCTCGTCGGCGCCGTCGTGGGCGTCGCGGTCGGAGCGTCGGTCGGCGTCCATTGGCGAACGATCGCCACGCTCGCCGTGATCTGGGTGCTCGCACCTCCCGTCGCGGCGATCGTCGGCTTCGGCGGTGCCAGGGCCTTCGGTTCGGTGACCCGTGTCGGCGGCGCCCTGGTGCTGGTCGGCTGCCTCGCGTCGTTCGCGATGGGCGCGAACGACGTGGCGCTCGCGAGCGGTGCGCTCGTCGGGCCCGACGTGCTCGGCCCCCACAGCGCGGGCCTTCTCTGCGGCATCGGGCTCGCCGCGGGCGTCCTGATCACGGGCCGCCCGCTGCTCGAACGCATCGCGTTCGACATCGTCGACCTCGATCGTGTCACGGCGACCGCGGCGCAGTTCGTGCAGGCGCTCGTGATCCTCGTCGCGGTGTCGTTCGGCTACTTCACGTCGATGAACCAGGCTCTCGTCGGCGCGATGGCGGGTGCCGGCCTCGCGCGCGGCCGGCACACCGTGCACACGAAGACCCTCGTCGGGATCGTCCGCGGCTGGGTGACCGGCCCGCCCACCTCGTTCCTGCTCGCCCTGGCGGCCGCCCTCGTCGTGCGGTGGGCGTCGGGGGCCGACGCGCTCGCCCGCTAGACTCGGGCAAGTGCCCTCGACCGTCGTGGTCGGTGCGCAGTGGGGCGACGAAGGCAAGGGGAAGATCGTCGACCTGCTCGCCCAGGATTCGGATGTCGTGTGCCGCTATCAAGGCGGGCCCAACGCCGGGCACACGATCGTCGTTGCCGGCGAGACGTGGAAGCTCAGGCAGATGCCGAGCGGCGTCGTCTCGGGCACGAGGTCGGTGATCGGTGCCGGCTGCGTCGTCGATGCGCAAGTGTTCGTCGACGAGGTCGACCTGCTGATCGAACGCGGAATCGACCCGTCGATCGTCGTGCTCTCGGGCAACGCCCACCTGATCATGCCGTGGCACGTGACGATCGACCAGGCGTCGGAGCGGCGCCTCGGGTCCTTGCAGATCGGGACGACGCGCCGCGGCATCGGGCCGACGTACGCCGACAAGGCATCGCGCATCGGCATCCGCGTCCAGGACGTGCTCGACCCGAAGATCCTGCGGCAGAAGATCGAGGTCGCGCTCGCGGAGAAGAACCTGTGGCTCGAGCGAATCTACGAGACGGAGCCGCTCGACCTGGAAGAGGTCTGGTCGCAGTACGCGGGCTTCGCCGAGCGCCTGGCGCCGTTCGTCGGCGACGCGTCGCTGCTCGTGGACGACGCCCTGCGCAGCGGCAAGCGGGTGCTCTTCGAGGGTGCCCAGGCGACGATGCTCGATCTCGACCACGGCACGTATCCGTTCGTGACCTCGTCCAACCCGATCGCCTCCGGGGCGGCAACCGGGATCGGGATCGGCCCGACCCGCATCGACCGGGTGCTCGGGATCTCGAAGGCGTACGTGACTCGTGTCGGCGAGGGCCCGTTCCCGTCGGAGATCGTCGGCCCCGGCCAGGAGCGCCTGCGGGAGCTCGGCGGCGAGTACGGGACGGTGACCGGCCGGGAGCGCCGCTGCGGCTGGCTCGACCTGGTCGCACTGCGCTACGCGGTCCGCGTCAACGGGATGACGTCGCTGGCGCTGACCAAGCTCGACGTGCTGTCGACGTTCGACGAGTTGCCCGTCTGCGTGCGCTATCGCCTGCGCGACGGCTCCGAGACCGAGCACTTCCCCGCGCATCAATCCGACTTCCACCACGCAACTGCCGTGTGGGAGACCCTCCCGGGCTGGTCGCAGCCGCTCGACAGTGCGGCATCGCTGGACGATCTTCCAGAGGCGGCACGGGCGTACGTGGAGTTCGTCTCGCGCGACCTGCAGGTGCCGATCGAGCTGGTCGGCGTCGGGGCCGCGCGCGAACGCGTTCTCGCGTGACCGCGGCGATCTCGCCCGGCGCCTGGACGCAGATCATCGTCGCGCTGTCGATCTTCGTCCCGGTGGTCGTCGCGGCCGCTCTCGCGATCGTCGTCCTGCGCGGCAAGAAGAACGACCCGGACGAGCAGCGCTGGCGCCGCCTGGCCGAACAACGCCGCGCCGCCGACCGGGAGCAGTAACCCAGGCCCTGATGTGCAACAAGCGATTCACAGGCTCGCCAGGTCGCCGGGAGTGTCGACGTCGGCGACCAGGGCCGGGTCGACCTGCAGCTCGACGACGTCGAGGTCCCCGTACGTGCGATAGAGGGCGAGCGGCCCGTCGGCGAGCCGCCGCTCGAGGAGCGGCAGCGCGGACTTCGCCCACGCGCCCGGCAGCGGGCCGGTCTGCGGGACCGCTGCGTCGTGACACGCCGCGCCGAGCGTGCGGACGAGCCCCGGCGTCATCCGCGGGCAGTCGACCGGCAGGAACACCGCGACGTCGTTGGAGGCGGCGCGCAGGCCTGCGACCACGCCGGCGATCGGCGCACGAACCTCTGCCCCGTCGTCGACGACGTCGAACGGCAGCTCCCCAGCCTTGCCGACGACGAGCACCTCGTCGCAGGCGGCGGCGAGCACGCGGAGGCCGCGGTCGTAGAGCGTCTCGCCGTCCAGCTCGATCAGGGCCTTCGGCGAGCCGAAGCGCCGGCTCGCGCCGCCGACGAGCAGGACGCCGGTCAGCGTTCGACTCGCCACGGCTCGGTGTAAATGTTGAGACGGCCCCCGCGGACGAAGCCGCACAGGGTGACGCCACGGTCCTGCGCGAGCTCGACAGCGAGCGAGGACGGGGCCCCGACCGCCACGAGCAGCGGGCACCCGGCGACCGCAGCCTTCTGCACGAGCTCGAAGGACAACCGGCCGCTGACGCACAGCACCGACCGCCCGAGCGGCAGCAGGCTCTCGCCGAACGCCCAGCCGACCACCTTGTCCATCGCGTTGTGCCGCCCGACGTCCTCGCGCAGGCAGAGCAGCGTTCCGCGCTCGTCGAAGAGGCCCGTGGCATGAAGCCCGCCCGTTGCCTCGAACGCCGGCTGCGCTTCGCGAAGCAGGTCGGGCAGCCCTGCGAGGAGCGCCGCCGGCAGCCGGACCTCGCTCTCGACCCGGGGCGCCTCGACCGCGACCGCCTCGAGCGCCCCCTTGCCACAGACACCGCAGGACGATGTCGTGTAGAAGCTGCGGGCGAGCCGGGCGGGATCGAAGCCGGGCGCAACGAGCTCGACCGTGTTCGCCGCGAGATCGTCGGGCAGGCGGGCTCCGGCCGGCCGGAGCCCCTCCGAGAGCGCGAAGCCGATCGCCAACTCCTCGTCGTGGCCCGGCGTGCGCATCGTGACTGCGACCGGCGTGCCGCCGATCCGGATCTCGAGCGGCTCCTCGACGGCGACGACGTCGTCGGTCTCTCCGCCCGGGACGCGGACGACCTCCACCCTGGCGGTCGAATACGGCGGCACGGTCACGAGCCAAGTATCCTCGCCGCGTGCAGGTGGTGGTGGTCGGCTCCGGTGCGCGCGAGCACGCACTCGCGTGGCGCATACGGCAGAGCGCGGCCCTGACCGAGCTCCACGCGGCCCCCGGCAACCCGGGGATCGCGACGCTCGGCCGCTGCCACCCGGTGCGCGCCGACGACGCGGACGGCCTGCTCAGCCTGGCGTTGACGCTGGAAGCGGACCTCGTCGTGATCGGGCCCGAGGCACCGCTCGTCGCCGGCATCGCCGACGTGCTGCGCCGGAACGGGATCGCGGTCTTCGGGCCGAGCGCCGCCGCCGCGCAGATCGAAGGATCGAAGGGGTTCGCGAAGGACGTGCTGCAGGCGGCCGGCGTCCCCACCGCGGAGACGCTGTCCGTCGCCCGGCCGCCCTGCGTCGTGAAGGCCGACGGGCTGGCCTCCGGCAAAGGGGTGTTCGTGTGCCGGACGACCGAGGAAGTGGACGACGCCTTGCGCGCCGTCAGCGCGTTCGGTGGTGCATTCGTGATCGAAGAGCTCCTCGACGGCGAGGAGGTGTCGCTCTTCGCTCTCTCCGACGGCAAGCGCCTGGTCGCCATGGGCGCGGCCCAGGACTTCAAGCGCATCGGGGAAGGCGACACCGGTCCGAACACCGGCGGAATGGGCGCGTACTCGCCGGTCCCCTGGCTCGACGGCACGGACGAGCTCGTGCGGCAGGTGCACCAACCGGTGATCGAGGAGCTCGCCCGGCGGGGGACGCCGTTCGTCGGCTGTCTGTTCGCGGGCCTGATGATGACGGTCGACGGCCCCAAGGTGCTCGAGTTCAACGCCCGCTTCGGCGATCCCGAGACGCAGGTGCTGTTGCCGCGCTTCGAGGGCGACCTGCTGGAGCTGCTCCAGGCCGCAGCCCTGGGAGATCTGTCCGGGGCCGCGCCATCGCTCTCGGATGACGCCGCGGTCACGGTGGTCCTGGCAGGCCCCGACTACCCCGCGCGGAGCGACCACGCCGGCGCCGCAATCAGCGGGCTCGCCGATGCCGAGGCGACCGGCGCGCTCGTCTTCCACGGCGGCACTGCGGTACGCGACGGCAGAGTGGTGACGAATGGCGGCAGAATCCTCTCCGTGACCGGCCGGGGACCAACCATTGCGGCGGCCCGTGCGCACGCGTATGCCGCGGTCGAGCTGCTCTCGTTCGAGGGCATGCAGTTCCGCGGGGACATCGCCACGGTGGCCGGTGGCTGACCCCGTCGTCGGGATCCTGGTCGGCTCGGAGTCGGACCGGGCGCGGATGCAGGCGGCGCTGGACGAGCTCGATGCCCGCGGGATCGCCTGGGAGTTCGACGTGCGCTCGGCGCACCGGATGCCGGACGCCGTCGCCGAGTACGCCCGGTCTGCGCAGGCGCGTGGGCTGAAGGTGCTGATCTGCGGCGCCGGTCTCGCCGCAGCCCTGCCGGGCGTCGTCTCAGCGCACACCGAGCTGCCCGTGATCGGCGTGCCGCTCCGCTCCTCGATGTCCGTGCTCGACGGCCTCGACGCCCTGCTCTCGATCGTGCAGATGCCGCCGGGCGTGCCCGTCGCGACGGTCGGCGTCGACAACGCGAAGAACGCCGCCGTGCTCGCGGCGCGCATCCTCGCGGTCGGCGCCCCGCCCTCCTGACCCGGCTCTACACTGTTCCGAGTGATCGCCCGCTACTCCCGTCCGGAAATGAGCCGGATCTGGTCGGAGGAGGGCAAGCTCGCGCGCTGGCTCGAGGTCGAGCTGGCAGCGCTCGACGGGTGGGCCGAGGTCGGAGCCGTGCCGCCCGCGGACGTCGCCGCGATCCGGTCGCATGCGTCCGTGCCGACGGCGGAGCGCGTTGCCGAGATCGAGCGGACGACCGATCACGACCTGGCCGCCTTCGTCGACGCGGTCGCCGAGCAGCTCGGGCCGGAGGGCCGCTGGGTGCACTACGGCCTCACCTCGTCGGACGTCGTCGACACGTCGCTCGCACTTCAGATCCGAGACGCGGGCGCGCTGATCCTCCGCGGCGTCGAGGCGGCCCTCGCCGCAGTCGTCCGGCGTGCCGAGGAGCACCGGGGCACGGTCTGCATCGGACGTTCGCACGGCATCCACGCCGAGCCGACGACGTTCGGCTGGAAGCTCGCCGGTTGGGCGTTCGAGCTCGACCGCACCCGCCTGCGCCTCGAACGGGCACTCGAGACGTGCCGCGTCGGCCAGCTGTCGGGAACCGTCGGGACGTATGCCGGACTCGACCCGGACGTGGAGCGCATCGCCTGCGAGCGCCTGGGCCTCGACCCGGATCCGGTCTCGACCCAGGTGATCGCCCGCGACCGCCACGCCGAGCTGCTGAGCGCGCTGGCGCTGTGCGCAGCCTCGCTGGACAAGTTCGCCACCGAGATCCGGCATCTCGCCCGCACCGAGGTGCGAGAGGCCGAGGAGCCCTTCGCCGCCGGCATGAAGGGCTCGTCGGCCATGCCGCACAAGCGCAATCCCAAGGTCGCCGAGCGGATCTCCGGCCTGGCACGCGTCGTGCGGGCGGCCGCGATCGTCGGCTTCGAGAACGTGCCGCTCTGGCACGAGCGCGACATCTCGCACTCCTCGGCCGAGCGCGTCGTCATCCCCGATGCGTTCCTCGCGCTCGACTACATGCTCGACAAGTTCACCTGGATCGTCGACGGCCTCGTCGTCCACGCCGAGCGGATGGAGCGGAACCTCTGGGCATCGCACGGTCTCTTCTTCTCGCACCGGCTGCTGCTCGCCCTCGTCGAGCGCGGGCTCGAGCGCGACGACGCCTACAGACTCGTCCAGCGCAACGCCATGCGCGCCTGGGACGAGGAGCGCGACTTCCCCGAACTCGTGCGGGCAGACGCCGAACTGACGGCGCACCTGGACGAGGCGGCGCTCGCAGCCGTCTTCGATCTCGACGCGACCGTCGCGAACCTCGACCTGACATTCGACCGTCTCCGCCGTCTCGCTCCCAAGGAGGAACCCATCCATGTCTGAAGCACTGCACGTCGGAAGCGGCAAGGTCCGCGAGCTCTACGCGCTCGACGACGAGCGCCTGCTCCTCGTCGCGAGCGACCGGATCTCCACCTTCGACGTGATCCTCCCGACGGAGATCCCGGACAAGGGACGCGTGCTCACCGGTCTCTCGGGGTTCTGGTTCGCGCGAACGCGCGAGCTCGTGCCGAACCATCTGCTCGCCCTGCGCGACGACGGGCGGTCGACGGAGTGCCGGCGGCTCGAGATGCTCCCGATCGAATGCGTCGTCCGCGGCTACCTGTCCGGCTCCGGGTGGAAGGACTACGTCGCGACGGGCGAGGTCTGCGGCCACCGGTTGCCCGACGGGCTCGCCGAATCGGAGCAGTTGCCCGAGCCGATCTTCACGCCGGCGACCAAGGCGGAGACCGGCCACGACGAGAACATCGACCGCGCCGCGGCGGTCGAGCTCGTCGGCGAGACGCGCTTCGACGAGGTCGAGGCGACGACGCTCGCGCTGTACCGCCACGTCTCCGAGTACGCGCGCGCGCGCGGGATCATCCTCGCCGACACGAAGCTCGAGTTCGGCCTCGACCCGGAGGGTCGCCTCGTGCTCGGCGACGAGGCGTTCACACCCGATTCGTCGCGCTTCTGGCCGGCCGACGAGTATGCGCCGGGCGGCACGCCGCCGTCCTTCGACAAGCAGTTCGTGCGGGACTACTGCGAGTCGCTCGGCTGGGACAAGACCGCTCCCGGCCCCGAGCTGCCGGACGCCGTCGTGACGGGAACGCGCGCACGGTACATCGAGGCGTTCGAACGGCTCACCGGGATCGGCTTCGACGCATACGTCGCCGACCCGAGCGTGGTGCTCGCATGAGAGCAACCGTGCTCGTCCGGCCGAAGCCCGGGATCCTCGATCCACAGGGCCAGGCGGTCGAGAGCTCGCTGCGCCACCTCGGCTTCGACGTCGGTGAGGCGCGCGTCGGCAAGCTCGTCGACGTCGAGCTGGCGACCGACGACCGCGACGAGGCGCTCGTGCAGCTCCAGCAGATGTGCGAGCAGCTGCTCACGAACCCCCTGATCGAGAGCTACGCGATCGAACTGGAGCACGCTTGACGGAGAGCTCGAGCCCGCGGCCGACCGTCCCGGTCGTCGTCTTCCCGGGATCGAACGACGACCGCGACGCACAGCGCGCGCTGGAGCTGCTCGGCGCCGAGAGCCCGCGCGTCTGGCACACCGAGGAAGCGCTCCCGCCCGAGACCGGAGCGATCGTCCTGCCGGGCGGCTTCTCATACGGCGACTACCTGCGGTGTGGCGCGATCGCCCGCTTCTCGCCGGTGATGAAGGCCGTCGCCGCCTTCGCAGCTGACGGGGGGCTCGTGCTCGGCATCTGCAACGGCTTCCAGATCCTCACCGAAGCCGGCCTGCTGCCGGGAGCGCTCCGCCCGAACGAGTCGCTCTCGTTCGTCTGTCGCGACGTTTCGCTCACGGTCGAGCGCGCCGGGACGCCGTTCACGTCCCGCTGCGAAGGAGGCCAGGAGCTCACGGTGCCGGTCAAGCACGGCGACGGGTGCTGGTTCGCCGACGACGAGCTGCTCGGGGAGCTCGACGCGAACGGACAGCTCGTGCTCCGTTACGCGGCCGGTGAGAACCCGAACGGCGCAGTCGCCGACGTGGCGGGAGTGACGAACGCCGACGGAAACGTGTTCGGGCTGATGCCGCATCCGGAGCACGCCGTTGATCCGCTGCTGGGCTCGAGCGACGGTGCGCTGATCCTGGGCTCGCTGGTCGACGCGGCTCGGTTGTCGCTCGCCGCAACCGTCTAGGCCGCCTCCAGACCGAGCACAGCCGCGAGTTCCGGCGTCTTCACGAGGGCGCGCCGTAGCCGCTCCACGTCGGCGGCACGCAGCGTCACCGGCCCACGGCGGACCGCACCGTCGGTCGAGTACGCGAAGCGGACGAGCCGCTCCCCCCGCTCGGTCTCCAGCAGCTCGACGAACGACGAGAACCGTTTCTCGCCCGCACGCTGGGCGAGCACGAGCCGCTCGACGAGCGTGGCCGGGCCCCACGGGGTCGCTGTCTTCGTCATGCCCCGACGCTAGAGCGATCAGCGTGACGCGTGTGAGACCGCTCCGTCACGAAACAGTGAAAGCTCGCCCGGGCAGAGGATCGTGCCCGACGGGTCGCTAGGCGTCCATGGGCACATGCCCCGGCTCGGCGGCAACCCGGCGAAGCCACGCGCCGACCGCCGCATAGCGGCCGAGATCGAACCCGCCCTCACCTGCGACATGCGTGTACGCGTAGAGCGCGAGATCGGCGAGCGACATGGCGTCCGCGACGAGCCAGGCCCGCCGCTCGAGGTGACGCTCCATCGCGTCGAGCGCGCGGTACCCCGCGGCGTGCTTCTCGGGCAGCCGCTCGCGATACGCCTCCGGGTGACCGGAGAGGGTGAGCCAGAACCGGGCGACGGCGATCGCGGGCTCATGGTCGTATTGCTCGAAGAACATCCATTGCAGGACCTGCGCGCGCTGGAAGCGATCGAGGGGGACGAAGCGCGTGCCCTCGCCGAAGTACCAGAGGATCGCACCCGACTCGCCGAGCGCCGTGCCGTCGTCGAACACGATCGTCGGAACGCGCAGCGCCGGATTGAGGTCGCCGAGCAGCTCCGGGCGGTTGGAACGGTCGACGACGTCGACCGACCGTCGCTCGTAGGCGAGCTCGAGGTGCGCAAGCAACAGGCGCACCTTGTAGCAATTGCCCGACGCCGCGTTCTCGTACAGGATCACGCGAAGAGTGGTGCGAGATGCTCGTTCAGGAAGGTGCCGTCCGGGTCGAGCCGGCGCCGCGCCGAGACGAACTCGCCGGCCTGCGGGTAGCGGGCGAAGAGCTGGCCGCGCGTGAGGAAGTGGAGCTTGCCCCAGTGGACGCGGGCGTCGAACTCCCCGAGCAGGCGGTCGACGTCCTGCAGGTACGGCCAGTAGTCGGTGCCGGGCGTGCCCGAGACCGAGATGACGACGGTCTCGCGCCGGTAGCTGTGCGAGAGGAAGGCCTCGTCGCGGCCGACCGTCCGCACCTCCATCGGGAACACGGACGCGGGAAGGCTCCGCAACATCAGCTCGCGCATCGCGGCCAACGCCTCCCGGCCGCGCTCGAACGGCACGAAGTACTCGAGCTCGTGGAAGTTGGGCTCGTAGACCATCGGATAGATCACGTGCGCCGGCCCGACGCGACGATGCGGCTCGGCCGAGTCGGGCACCGAGGAGTCGACCTCGTCGTAGATCTTCACGTGGCAGCGGTCGGCAAGTTGCTCGCCTGGCGACGCCAGCCCGTAGAGCGCGGCGGAGCCCTCCGACGGCATCCAGAAGAACGAGTAGTGGCGATGCTCGCGTGCAAGCTCGTCGAAGCGCTCCCAGGCCTCGCCGAAGCTCCAGTGCTCGATGCGCTCGCGCAGGCGGTACGCCGGAGCGACCTCGAGCTCGAGCTCGGTCAGGACCCCGAGCATCCCGACGGAGACCTGTGCGGCGTGCAGCAGGTCCGGATCGTCCTCACCGATCTCGACGACCTGACCCGAGGCGGTCACGAGGCGCACCCGCCGCACGGAGGAGGAGAAGCAGCCGAGCCGCAGCCCCGAGCCGTGCGTTGCGGTCGACACCGCGCCGGCGATCTGCTGCGCGACGATGTCGCCCTGGTTCGCGAGCGCGAGACCGGCCGCCCACAGCGGCTCGCCGAACTCGCCGATCGTCGTCGCGGGCCCGACGACGACGCGACGGCGGTCGGGGTCGATCGAGCGGATCCGGCCGAGCTTGCGCAGGTCGAGCAGGAGGCCGTCGGTGAGGACGACCGGCGTGAACGAGTGGCCTGCCCCGGCGACACGCACCGCCGAGGCCCCCGCCACGAGCTCGGCGACCTCGTCCTCACTCGCGGGCGCCGCGAGCCGCGCGGGCCTGCAGGTCTGGTTGCCGACCCAGTTCGTCCAGGCTGCCATGCGCGGACATTACGCACACCGGCCCCGGCGCGTCAGTCGACGACCTCGATGCCGAGAGCCTCCGCGAAGAGCGCCGCATTGTCGACGATGTCGCTCCAGGTCATCCGGGCTCCGCGCAGCGCCTCCGCCCCGCGGACGCCGGCGAGGTCGCAGCCGCGGAACTCGAGCCGCTGCAGGGTGCACGTCGAGAACGTCGCGCCGCGCAGGTCGCAGCGTTCGAAGAGGACGTCCTTGAGCGTCGAGCCGTAGAGCTCGCACTCGCTCATGCGGCAGTCGCGGAAGATCACCCGCTCGAGCTGTGCGTGGCGCAGGCCCGCCAGGTCGATCCGGCATTCCTCGAACGTGACGTCGCGAAGGGTCGCCTCCGCCAGCTCCGCTCCCGTCAGACGGCACCGCCGCAACTCGACCCGCTGTGCGGAAAGGCCACGCGCCCGCTCGTTCGCCCAGTCCAGGTCGCCTGCAACGGCGTCGACGAGATCGCCGAGCGCGCCGACCTCGGGCGCGTCGTCGGAAACGTCCGGCGGGTAGGGCGCACGAGGCGGCTTCGACATCCAACGAGGATATTGCCCGCCCCCTGCTCTAAGCTCGCGCGATGTCCGACTGCCTGGTCTGCCGCGAGCTCGAGGGAGACATCGAGCTCCCGGGCGGGCTCCTCTGGGAGGACGAGAACGCGGTCGCCTTCCACACGCCGCCGCTCGACGGGAACTCCGAGCCCTATCTCGGTCATTGCCTCGTCGTCACCCGCAGGCACGTGGACCACCTGGGCGACCTGACGGTCGCGGAGGCGGAATCGGTCGCGCGCGCCTCGCAGGCGCTCGCCGGGGCTTTGCGGGCCGAGGGCGCAGAGCGCGTGCACGTCGCGGTGATCGGCCTCGGCGTCGCCCATTTCCACCAGCACCTCTACCCGCGGTATCCCGATGTGCCGCCCGGGACGCCGTGGATGTCGGTGGACGAGCTGCTGGAGGCTCCACACGGCGACGGCGCGGCGATCGCCGCGCTGGCCGGCCGCCTGCGCGGCCGGCTCCCGGCCTGAGTCCGCCCCTACGCGGGGGGAGTCGCGCGATCGAGCTCGTCCAGCAGCCCCGCGACGCTCAGCCCGATCCCGTCCCGGATCTCGCGCACGCGGTCGAGGGGCAGGTCCTTCGGGTCCGGGAACTCCCAGCTGATCCTGCGAACGCCCGGGGTCACCGGGCAGACCTCCTCGCTGCAGGTCGAGACCGCGACGTCCGCCCAGGCGAGCGCGGCCTCGTCGAGCCGGCGCGGCACGTGATCGCTCGCATCGATCCCGGCCTCTCGCAGCGCCGCGAGAACCGCCGGGTGCGGAGCCGGAGCCGGTTCGCTGCCTGCCGAGCGCGCCGCGTGGCGTCCGTCCGCCGCCCGGCGGAAGAGCCGCTCGGCCATCAGGCTGCGGCCCGCATTGCCGACACAGACGAACAGCACGTTCACGCGGGCTCTCGTGTCGTGCTCACCCCTTGGCCCCGCTGCTCGTGTTTCCCGGTCTTCACCGCCTTGACGATCGCCCCGTGCATGCCGTCGGCGACCTCGTGGGTGAACTCGACCTCGATCTCGTCGAAGCCGGCCGCCGCCAGCCCGGCTTCGTACTCGCCCCTGGACAGCGCGCCGGCGATGCAGCCGACGAAGCTGCCTCGCTCGCCCCGCTCCTCGGGCGCCAGGCGGTCCTCGGCGACGACGTCGCTGATCCCGATCCGGCCGCCCGGCCGCAGCACGCGGGCCATCTCGGTCAACACGGCCGCCTTGTCGGTCGAGAGGTTGATCACGCAGTTCGAGATCACGACGTCGACCGAGGCCGCCGGCAGCGGGATCTGCTCGATCTCGCCCTTCAGGAAGTGGACGTTCGTCACCCCGGCAGCCCGGGCGTTCTGCTGTGCGAGTGCGAGCATCTCGTCGGTCATGTCGAGACCGTAGGCGGCCCCGGTCGCACCAACACGCTTCGCGGAGAGGATCACGTCGATCCCGCCGCCCGATCCGAGGTCGAGCACGACCTCGCCCTCGTGCAGGTCGGCGACGGCCGTCGGGTTGCCGCAGCCGAGCGACGCGAGCGCTGCGGCGGCCGGCAACTCGCCCCGCTGCTCCGCGTCGTAGAGCGCCTCGCCGAAGGATGCCGCGCCGGGGTCCTCGCAGCACGAGCCGCTGCCGCAGCCGCACCCGTCCGCTCCCTCGACCACCGCCAGTGCGGACTGCGCATAGCGGCGGCGTACCTCCTCACGTAGCTCGTCGGCTGTCGTCATCAGCAGCACACTCCTTTCGGGAGGAGCGCCAGAGCGGCCACCCGCTCGAACGCTTCCGGGTCGAGCGAGAAGTAGGTCCACTTCCCGCGCTCCTCGCGCAGCACGAGGCCCGCCTCGACGAGACGCTTCAGGTGCTGCGAGACGGTTGCCTGGGCGAGACCGAGCGGCTCGACCAGGTTGCAGAGGCACACGGGCCTGCTCGCCGAGGCCAGCAGGTTGACGATCTTCACGCGTGCCGGGTTGCCGAGCGCGGCGAAGAGCGCCGCCGTCGCGGCGGCCTCCTCCTCGTCGAGGCCGGGCGCCCCGAGCGGGGCGCAGCAGGCGATCGGCTGCAGGGTCGCGCTCATCAAATCGCAATATACCGATTTGATGAGCGCGCCGCCGGCCGGCGGCGGTTCCCTACGCTCCCGTCGTGGAGCCCGACGAGTACCGCGCGTTCACACGCGAGCTGACGGAGCGCCTCCGCGCCGACCCGCGCGCGACCGGCCTCGTCGCCGTCGGCTCGATGGCGGACCGCGACTACGCCCCCGATGAATGGTCCGACCACGACTTCTTCGTGATCACGCCCGCCGGCGGCCAGGAAGAGCTTCGGGCCGACCTCTCGTGGCTGCCGTCACGCGATCGGGTCGCCCTCGCGTTCCGCGAGACCGAGCACGGCCTGAACGTGATCTACGACGACGGCCACCTGCTCGAGTTCGCCGTCTTCGACCTCGACGAGATCGCGCTGGCCGGCATCAACCGGCGGCGTGTGCTGCTCGACCGCGGCGGCGTCGAGGAGCGCGTCGAGCAGGTCGCCGCGAGCCCGAAGCCGCCACGGGAGGGCTCGTTCCTGTTCGGGAAGGCCGTCTCCGCCGCCCTCGTCGCCTGGGGGCGCGGGCGCCGCGGAGAGACGCTGAGCGCCGCGTTCATGCTCACGTGGGCGACGACGTACGCGAATCGCCTCCTGATCGAGACGCTTCCCGCGGAGAACGCGTCGCTCCTCGACGGGCTCGACTCGCTCCGCCGCTTCGAGCGCGTCTACCCGGAGCTCGGAGCCGAGCTCGCCGCGATCGTCCGGCTCGACCCCGCGGACGGCGGACCGGCGCTCCTCGACGTGCTCGAGCGCGAGCTGCGACCGCTCCGCCCCGACCTGCCCTGGCCCGCGCTGGAGGCGGTCAGGGGCAGGATGTGGTGACGCGCCGCGTCGGCCAGCTCGTCGAGATGGCCGATTCTCGCTGCGCTCAGAGCAGGCCCAGACGGGCCGCCTCCGCGACCGCCGCCGAGCGCGACGTGCTGCCGAGCTTCTGCCGCACGTTGGCCACGTGCCGATGAACGGTGTGCCGGCTCAGCACGAGTTGCTCCGCGATCTCCTGATCGGTGAGGCCACGCGCGACGAGCGCGAGAACCTGACGCTCGCGCTCCGAAAGCAGGTCGAGCGCACCCTCCGCAGCCTCGATCCTCACGGGCTCTCCCAGCAGGCCGCCGCGGCAGGCTCGCACCACCGCGTCGAGATCCTCGTACCAGGGCAGATGCGCGCTGCCGGCCAGAGGAACGAACGTCGCGTCCGGCAACGCGGCCGCGAGCCGGCGTCCGAGCGCGTACGGCACGGCGCGGTCGGAGCGCCTGTGCACGACCGCGGCCGGCACCTCGACGCGCGGCACGTCGGCGGAAACATCGACGCTGTAGACGAACTCGAGCAGCCGCGCCGCGGTCTCCGCGTCGGCGGACTCCCTCTGCAGACGCGCGAAACGCTCCTGGCCGTCCGGCGCGTCGTCGCCCAGGAAGATCTGCGCCAGGATCCGGGAGCCGAGGCCCCAGTGCGAGCGCACCGCCGACAGGAGCGCGGCGCGCACGTCCGCCGACGCAACGTCGTCACCTCGGGCGTACGCCCCGTAGAGAACGAGCCGCTCGACGCGTTCCGGATGACGCGCCGCGAAGGCGATCGCCGTGCACCCGCCTGACGAGCCGCCGACGAGCGTCGCCCGATCGACCGCGAGCCGATCGAGCAGCGCCTGGAGACAGCCGACCTCGGCGTCGAGGCTGAAGTCGGCCGGCTCGACCTCTCGATCGGAGAGCCCGACACCGAGCCGGTCGTAGCGGACGAGCGTGAATCCTTCCGACACGCTCCGCCAGAACCGCGCGTACCGCGGGTCGCTCGCATCGGCCTCGAGATGACTCACCCACCAGGCCGGGGCAACGAGCAGCGGCCCGTCGCCGCTCACATCGAACGCCACCCGCCTGCCCGCCCAGTCCAGGAACTGGATTCCCTGCTGACGTGCCACCGGCCGGCCTACGCGCGCGTCTCGATCAACTCCAACCGGTAGCCGTCCGGATCGCGGACGAAGCAGAGCCACGAGCCGCCTTCGGTCACCTGGTACGGAGCACGCTCCGGCTCGATTCCCTGCCCGGCGAGCCGCGCGAGCGTCCCGTCGAGATCGTCGACGCCGATCGCGATGTGCCCGTAGCCGGTGCCGAGGTCGTACGTCCGGCCGTCGTGGTTGAACGTCAGCTCGAGCACCGACGGATGGTCGCCGAGCGAGAAGAAGTAGTTCGTCGCCTCGCGCTCGCCGCCGCGGACGATGTCCATCTCGCGCTCGAACGTGAAGCCCAGCGCCTCGTAGAACGCGCGGCTCCCGGCCGGGTCGGTGATGCGCACCATCGTGTGCAGGAACTTCGCCATGAGGGAGACTCTAGGCGAAGTGGCTCGACCTGGGCCCGACGTTCTACTCGCCCGGCAGCAACGACCACACGGTCTTGTCGACCCGACCGGCGTCGGCCCTGGAGATCCAGCGGCTGACGCCCTCGCGACTGAACCCGGCGCGCTCGAGGACCCGCTCGGACGCCGTGTTGCCGACGTTGACCTGTGCAACGACCCGCCGGACGCCGAGGTCGAAGGCGTGCTCGGCGAGCACGCGTGCCGTTCTGGTCGCCAAACCGCGTCCACGGGCCTTCGGATACAGCCAGTAGCCGATCTCGATCACCGCTCGGTCGGGGTCGAGATGATGGAGCGTGCCACCGCCGAGGATCTCGTCCGTCTCGACGTCGGCGAGGACGAGCACCGCTGCCCGTCCGTTCGCGACGAGTGGTTCCAAGTGTGCGACGGCTTCGGCGAGCTCACCCCGAGTGAGCGATGGCAGGTCGAGGTCTTGGCGAAGCTCGGCATCGACGACCGCAGGGACGAGCTGGTCGAGGTCGGCGGCCGTCGGAAGCCGCAAGACGAGATCGCCGAGTCCGATCCCGGCCTTCGGGATCGACAACTCGACGAACGGCTCCGGCAACAGTTTCCGGAGTGCCGGCGTGTGCATTTCCGGAGTGTGGCAGTTTGGCCGTGGCGGGTGATCCCGAGTACCGCCCGGAGCAGACTCCAGGCGAAGTGTCGATCTGGGCGGCCGCTGCTCGTCGTCCACTCGAACCCGTCCAAAGGAGGCACTCGTGAAGTACCTGATGCTGGTCTGCGTCGATCCGTCCCTCGAGGTCGGCCCCGGGCAGGGCGAGAAGCTCGAGCGGTGGCTCGCGGCGGCCGGAGCGGCCCGCCTGCTCGGAAACCAGCTCCGCCCGCAGACGGAGGCCAAGGTGATCCGGGTCCGAGGCGGCAGGCCGTTCGTCACCGACGGCCCGTTCGCCGAGACGAAGGAGCTGATCGCAGGCTTCGACATCCTCGAGTGCGACAGCCTCGACGAAGCCGTGGAGATCGCCTCGCAGCATCCCGTCGCCGAGTTCGGGGCGATCGACGTGCGGGCGTTCTGGTCGACGGAGCCCGGCGAGAGCTAGTCGAGGTCCTCCCGGAGCAGAGAGAACAACACCGCGTCCTGCCACTCGCCGTGGCGGTGGTAGGCGCGGCGTTGCACCCCCTCGCGCACGAAGCCGACCCGCTCCGCATGCCTGATCGCGCGCTCGTTGAAGCCGTAGCAGGCGAGCTCGAGACGATGGAAGCCGAGCTCGAAGATCAGGTAGCCCTGAAACTGTCGCGTGGCCTCATCGGCGATCCGCCGGCCGCGGAAGCTCGGATGCACGGCGAGCCCGCCGAGGCTTGCGATCCGGTTCGGCTCGCTCCGCTCGTCGAACGACAGGGCGCCCGCCCGCTCGCCGTCGACCTCAATGATCAAGCGCCCGAGCCTCTGTGGCTCCTGCTGCGAACGCTCGACGTCGGCACGGATCGTCTCCGGGTCACGCGGGCGGCGGCCGGCCAGGAACGGCTCGATCTCCTCGTCGGCGAAGAGCTCGACGAGCCAGTCGACGTCGTCGGCGGTGGCGCGCCTGAGCGAGATCACGTCGACTCGGCGGCCGGCACGAGCGCGCGACGGCGCTGGAGCCCGGTGCCGAGCGCGACACCGCCCAGGATCAGCACGAGCCCGCCGAGCGCCGCGCCGCCGACCTGTTCGCCGAGGAAGATCGAGCCGTAGGCGAGCGCCACGGGCGGAACGAGGTAGGTGACGAAGGAGGCGTAGCCGGCGCCCGCGCTCGCGATGATCGAGAAGAACAGGAGATAGGCGAGTGCCGTCCCGATGACGCCGAGGACGACGACGCAGCCGATCGTCTCCCAGCCGGGGAAGCTCGCAGGGGCCTGGGCGACCCCCGCCGGCAGAACGAGCACGGCTGCGACCGCCGACGTGCCGAACGCCACGACCTGCGGCCGCGCGGCGCCGAGGAAGCGCCGGACGAGCAGCCCGCCGGCCGCGTAGCAGATCGCCATGCCGACGACGGCGAGCGCGCCGAGGATCTTGCCCTGCGGCTGCGCGCCGACGAGCAGGGCGACGCCGGCGAAGCCGACGAAGACGCCCACGAGCCGCCGGCCCGTCACCCGCTGGTCGTGGAAGAAACCGAACGCGAGGAGCGCGTTGAAGATCGGCACGGACGCCTGGATGATCGAGGCGAGGCCCGAGTCGACGCGCGTCTCGCCCCACGAGAGGAGCCAGAACGGCACCGCCGTGTTGAGGAGCCCGACGACCACGAGCCAGCGCCAGTGCGTGCGCACCTCGGCGAGCGTCTCCTGGACGCCGACGAGGGCGGGCACGACCACGGCCAGCACGAGCGCCGCGAGGCCGATCCGCCCGAGAATCAGCGTCGCCGGCTGGAGCTCGCGGACGGCCACCTTGATGAACATGAACGAGCTGCCCCAGATCAGGGAGAGCAGGATCAGCATGGGCAGCGGGCGGCGGATCATCATCTCGGGCAGCGAAACGGGAACGGGCGAGCCGTTGTGAGATCGAACGCAGCGGGCGGTCGCACGCTTCCCGAGGCCGTCGGGGGCCGCCGATACACTGCCCCTCTGAGCTCGGTCGCGGAACCACTCCACACGAGGCTCGGTCTCACCGACTGGGAGTTCGATCGTATCCGCACGCTGCTCGGACGGTCGCCCAACGACTTCGAGCTCGCGGTCTTCTCGCTGCTCTGGTCGGAGCACTGCGGATACAAGCACTCCGCGCCGCTCCTGCGGCGGCTGCCCTCGAGCGGCGAACGCGTCCTGCAGGGCCCGGGCGAGAACGCCGGCGTGATCGACCTCGGCGACGGCGTCGCCGTCGCGTTCAAGGCCGAGTCGCACAACCACCCCTCCGCGGTCGAGCCGTTCCAGGGCGCCGCGACCGGCGTCGGCGGCATCCTCCGCGACATCGTGGCGATGGGCGCGCGGCCGATCGCGCTCCTCGACGGTCTTCGCTTCGGCGAGCCCGACTGGCACTTCCGCCGTGCCGTCGCCGGCATCGGCCACTACGGCAACTGCGTCGGCGTCCCGAACGTCGGCGGCGAGTGCGTCTTCGACGAGGCCTACGCGGCCAATCCGCTCGTGAACGCGATGTGCGTCGGCCTGCTGCCCACCGAGCGCGTCCTGAGCGCCCGCGCGCAGGGAGCGGGCAATGCGCTCGTCCTCTACGGCGCGTACACCGGCCGCGACGGGATCGGTGGCGCGTCTGTGCTGGCCTCCCAGGACCTCGAAGGCTCCGACGAGAAGCGCCCGTCGGTGCAGATCGGCGACCCGTTCCGCGGCAAGGCGCTGATCGAGGTCTCGCTCGAGCTCGTCGAACGCGAGCTCGTGCTCTCGTTGCAGGACTGCGGCGCCGCCGGGCTCGCCTCGTCGCTCTCCGAGATGGCGCGCGACGTCGGCGTCGACGTGCACCTCGACCGCGTGCCGCTGCGCGAGGACGACCTCGAGCCGTGGGAGATCATGATCTCCGAGTCGCAGGAGCGGATGGTCGCGGTGGTCGCGCCGGACCGCCTCGACGAGGTCCGCGAGGTCTGCGACCGCTGGGAGCTCCCGTGCACGGTGATCGGCGAGGTGACCGACCACGGCGAGCTGCGCGCGTTCTTCGCAGGTGAGGTCGTCGGTGCGATTCCCGCGACGCTCCTCACCGACGAGTGCCCGCGCTACTCCGTCGAGACCGAGGAGCGGGTCGTCGAGGCGGCAGCGGTCGCCCCGGTGAACCACGAGCCGAAGACATGGGTGTTCGAGCAGTACGACCAGCTCGTCGGCTCGCGCACGGTGCGTCGCCCGGGCCTCGATGCCGCGGTGCTCCGGATCGACCGGATGCGCGGCATCGCGGTCTCCCTCGACGGGCCGCCGCTCGGCTGCCGCAACCCGATCGAGGCCGGCCGGCGGGCCGTGCTGGACGCCGCGCTCAACGTCGCCTGTGCAGGCGGCGAGCCGCTCGCGCTCACCGACTGCCTCAACTTCGGCAACCCGGAGAAGCCCGAGATCGGCTGGGAGCTCGAGCAGGCGATCGAAGGGATCGCGCGCGCGGCCGAGTCGCTCGGCGTCCCCGTCGTCTCCGGCAACGTCTCGCTCTACAACGAGACCGGCGGCAGCCCCATCCCGCCGACGCCGGTGGTCGGCTGCGTCGGGCTCGTCCGCGACGTGACGCGCATCCCCGACCGCTGGCAGCGCGGCGACCGCATCGCGCTCGTGCGCGGCTTCGGCCACGGGCTCGTGCAGTTCGTGTGGCGCCACGCGCACCTGTGGACGCTCGCACACGACGTCTCCGACGGCGGCGTGGCGCTGGCGCTGCGCGAGGCCGAGGCCTGGTCGGGCCTGCGGGCCGACCACGACGTCGTCGAGGGCGAGGGCGTGATCGTCGCCGTCGCTCCCGGCACCGAGATCCCGTGGGACGACGTGGTCGAACTCGGGGCGGTCGCCTGATGTGCGGCGTCTTCGGCGTCCGCGCTCCCGGACGCGACGTCGCGCGGCTGGCCTACTTCGGCCTGTACGCGCTGCAGCATCGCGGTCAGGAGTCGGCGGGGATCGCGGTCAGCGAGGACGGCCGCCTGACCGCGTTGCGCGACCTCGGTCTCGTCCCGCAGGTCTTCGACGAGCGCAGCCTCTCCGGCCTGCACGGCGACCTGGCGATCGGCCACACCCGCTACTCGACGACCGGCGGGAACGCGTGGGAGAACGCACAGCCCCTCCTCCACCACGGCCGGGCGCGCACGGTCGCGCTCGGCCACAACGGCAACCTGGTCAACCCCGAGGAGCTGCGCGACCGCGTGGGCAAGCCGCTCGGCTCCTCGTCCGACTCGGAGGTGATCGCCGCTCTGATCGCCGACGACGAGCGGCCGCTGGAGGAAGCCGTCTCCGCGACGATGGGACTGCTGGAAGGGGCCGCGACGGTCGTCGGGCTCGCCGACGGGAGGCTCTTCGCCTTCCGTGACCCGTTCGGCTTTCGCCCGCTCGTGCTCGGCCGCCTCGGCGACGATCCGGTCGTCGCATCCGAGACGTGCGCTCTCGACCTCGTCGGCGCGACCTTCGAGCGCGAGGTCCGTCCGGGCGAGCTCGTGATCGCCGACGAGCAGGGACTGCGGTCGGTCCAGGGCGTCGAGCCTGCCGCGCACGGCGCGCTCTGCATCTTCGAGTTCTTCTATCTCGCCCGGCCCGACACGCGTCTGTCCGGCGTCGAGGTGCACGGCGCCCGCGTGCGGATGGGCGAGCGGCTCGCGCAGGAGGCGCCGGTCGAGGCGGACCTCGTGCTGCCGATCCCCGACTCCGGGACGCCGGCCGCGATCGGCTTCGCACGCGCAGCGAACATCCCGTTCAGCGAGGGCCTGATCAAGAATCGCTACGTCGGGCGCACGTTCATCCAGCCCGAGCAGGGCATGCGCGAGCAGGGGATCCGCATGAAGTTCAACCCGCTGGCCGAGGTGAACGGCAAGCGGCTCGTCGTCGTCGACGACTCGATCGTGCGCGGCTCGACGACCCGGCAGATCGTGCAGATGCTGTTCGATGCCGGCGCCGCCGAGGTGCACGTCCGCATCTCGTCCCCGCCGGTCGTCTCGCCGTGCTTCTACGGCATCGACCTCGCGTCCGAGGACGAGATGATCGCGGCGCATTCGACGGTCGAGGAGGTACGGGAGGCGATCGGGGCGACGAGCCTCGCCTATATCTCGCTCGACGGGCTGCAGGCCGCCACGCACCGGCCCGCGAACGCGCTCTGCCGCGCGTGCCTCACGCGCGACTATCCGACCCGCGTCCCGCTGGACGCGGCCAAACATCGCTTCGAAAGGGTCTAGATGCGCGCGACCAGGATCAACCACGTGTCGATCGGCGCCGTCGATCTCGAGGAGTCGGGCCGCTTCTACGAGGAGGTCTTCGGCCTGGAGCGCCTGCCGTCGCCGAACTTCGGGATGCCGGTCTACTGGCTCCGGCTCGGCGATACGCAGCTGCACCTCTTCCAGACGGACGGGCGCGTCACCGGCACCCAGCATCTGGGCATCGAGGTGGACGATTTCGAGGGCGTCTACCGGCGGCTGCTCACACTCGCGGCGCTCGAGCCCGAGGGCTACTTCTCCCGCCTGGTCGAGCTGCCGGATGGCGCCGTCCAGCTGTACTTCCGCGATCCGGCCGGGAACCTCGTCGAGGTCGACCATCCGGACGTGACGACGCTCGACCGCTCGCTCTTCGGCGACCGGCTCGTGCGTCTCGCCGACCTGGAGCCGCAGAGCGCCGAGAACCTCCGCGCCTCGTTGTGGGCCGCAGGCGGCGATCGCGGCCTCTAGGAGCCGAGATCGCCGGCACGTCCGTACCGGACCGCGCGCTTCACCTGCCGGGGATCGAGCCCCTGCTCGAGCAGGCGCTGGCGCAGCTCTCCCTCCGCCGCGAGCTTCAGGAAGAGCCAGACGAGCGCCGCGAGCGTGACCACGGAGCCCTCGGCCATCATCACGATCCCACCCAGGTTCAGGTCGTGGACGGGCGTGATCCCCCACTCGGGAGCGTGCCGGTAGACGCTGTAGAACGCGCTCGACGACCAGATGAACACGTTGCCGAGGATCGTCTCGATCAGGCGCACGACCGCGATGTAGCCGAGCTTCCACCCCGTGCCGAACCAGGCGGGCCCCGGCAGCGTCTCGACCACGGGCTCCCACATCAGGCAGCCGCACGTGAAGAACGCGAAGTGCTCGAGGGCGTGCACGGCGTCGTGGTGCAGCGCCGCGTCGTACAGGTACGGGATGTGCCAGAAGTACAGGTTGACGGCCCAGATCGGCAGCGCCACCAGGGGGTTCGTGAGCACGCGCAGCCGGTCGACCCAGGAGATCGCGAGGAGCGGGCGGAGCATCTGCCCCGTCAGCCCGACGACGAAGCAGAGCGGTGCGAGGTCGCCGAGGATCACGTGCTGCGTCATGTGCATGAAGAAGAAGTTCTGCTCGCCGAGCTGGTCGACCGGCGAGTTGAGCGCGACGACGACGAGCCCGATCCCGGCCCAGAACGCCGCCCGCCGCCAGGCGGGCACCGGCCGGCCGCTGCGCGCGAGCGTCCGCGCGCGCCGCCAGTAGAGGAGGGCGATCAGGACGGTGGGAACCGTCTGGAGCGGCTCGAAGCTCCAGGTCAAGCTCGGCGCGACTGCCACCACGTTGGAACACTAGAGGGATGCGCCTCTTCCACTACCACCTGGTGACCTCGGAGCTCCGCGGCGTCGAGGGGCGCTACCTCGTGAAGCTCGGGTTCGACCTCGTCGCCCGCTACGGCCGGATCGGCGACGAGCACGTGGCGATCGAGGCCGGCGTCTCGTGGGAGCAGCTGGGCGAGGAGGGCTTCAAGCTGCGGCTGTCGGAGCTCGAGCGCGGCTCGGTGAACGTCGTCATCCAGCCCGGCCACTGGCGCGTCCCTCGCGTCGACCACCTCGGTGTCGCGCTCGACGAGGACGAGTTCCAGTCGGTGCTCGGGCGCGCGATGCAGTGGAACCTGCGCGTGCAGGAGCACGGTGGACGCCGCACCTTCGTCGCGACCAATGCGGGCTACCGCCTGGAGGTGCATCCGCCGCGCGACTGGATCGAGGAGCTGCTCGCCCGGGAGGACGACTTCCGGCTGACGGAGCTCCAGCTGAGCACCGACGATCCCGCGGAGAAGGCGGGCGCGCTCGCCGACCTGCTCGGGCTGCAGCTCGACGGCTCGAGCGTCGTCGTCGGGGAGGCGCGGGTGACGTTCCGCCCCGGCGGCCCCGAGGGCCGGCCGGAGCTCCTCGGCGAGCGGTTCGCGTAGCCGAGCCGGCCGCCGAGGCCCGTACACTGGCCGCCTGAGCACGGAGCACAGTTACGCCGCAGCCGGGGTCTCGCTGGCAACTGCCGGGTCGGTCGTCGAGCGGCTGCGCGCAGCCGTCGAGTCGACGGGCGCAACGGGATTCGGCGCGTTCGCGGGGCTGCATCCGCTCGACGACGAGCGGCTGCTGGCCGCATCGACCGACGGCGTCGGCACGAAGCTCGTGCTCGCGCGTGCCCGCGGAGCGCTGCGCGAGTGCGGCGCCGATCTCGCGGCGCATTGCATCAACGACGTGCTCACCTGCGGCGCACAGCCCCTGCTGCTGCTCGACTACGTCGCCGCCAACGAGATCCGGCTCGACGAGGTCGCCGACCTCGTCGAAGGGGCTGCGGAGGTCTGCCGCCGCGCGGGCGTCGCGCTCGTCGGCGGCGAGACGGCCGAGCTGCCCGGCATCTACGCGCCGGGAGAGCTCGACTTCGCCGGCACCTGCGTGGGGATCGTCGCGCGCAGCGACCTGATCGACGGCAGCACCGTCGCGCGCGGCGACGCCGTGATCGGCTTCCCGTCCGCAGGCGTCCACGCGAACGGCTTCACGCTCGTTCGCAGCGTGCTCGAGACCGAGGACTACGACGGCGAGGATCTCCTCGCACCGACCCGGCTCTACCTCGAGACCGCCCAGGCCCTCCGCGGGCGCGCCAAGGCGTTCGTGCACGTCACGGGCGGCGGCATCCTCGGCAACCTCGAGCGCGTGCTGCCCGAGGGCCGCGCCGCCGTGCTGGACTGGGATTCGTGGGACCGGCCGCCCGTCTTCGCCTGGCTCGCCCGCCACGTCGACGAGGAGGAGCTGCGGCGCGTCTTCAACCTGGGGATCGGCTGGTGCGCGGTGGTCGCCGAGGCGGAGGACGGCGAGACGGTGATCGGGCGGATCCATGAGGCGTAGGCTCGACGGAGCCTCCAAGGAGCGGAGCCACCGGCTTCGCCGGCGGCGGAGCGCGAAATGATCGGCGTGCTCGTCAGCGGCAACGGCACGAACCTGCAGGCGCTGATCGACGCCGGCCTGCCGATCGGCGCCGTCGCGTCGAACCGCAAGGACGCCTACGCGCTCGTGCGCGCCCGCGAGGCGGGCATCCCCGTGGCCACGTTCAGCCTCGCCTGCCACCCCGACCGCGCCGAGCGCGACCTCGTGCTCGCAACCTGGCTCGAGGAGCACGGCGTCGAGCTCGTCGTGCTGGCCGGCTACATGCACCTGCTGACCGAGCCGTTCCTCCGCCGGTTCCCGGAACGGGTCGTCAACGTGCATCCGTCGTTGCTGCCGTCGTTTCCGGGCGCGCATGCGATCGACGACGCCCTCGCCGCCGGCGTCGAGACCACCGGCGTCACCGTTCATCTCGTCGACGAAGGGCTCGACACCGGCCCCGTGCTCGCCCAGGAGGAGGTGCCGGTCGAGCCGCGCGAGACGCTCGTCGAGCGCATCCACGCGGTCGAGCACCGGCTGCTGCCCGAGGTGGTGAGAGAGCTGTGCCTCGCCGCGCGCTGATCAGCGTCTACGACAAGGACGGCGTCGACGACTTCGCGCGAGGTCTCGTCGACCTCGGCTGGGAGCTCGTCTCGTCGGGCGGGACGGCAGCGTTCCTCGCCGGCGAGGGCCTGCCGGTGACGACCGTCGAGGAAGTCACCGGCGCGCCCGAGCTGCTCGGCGGGCGCGTCAAGACGCTGCACCCGCGGATCCACGCCGGCATCCTCGCGCGCCGCGATCTCGACGAGGACATACGGGCGCTCAAGAAGCAGCAGATCGAGCCGATCGACCTCGTCTGCGTCTCGCTCTACCCCTTCGCGTCCGTCGCGGGTCGACGCGACGCGACGGAGCCCGAGATCGTCGAGATGATCGACGTCGGCGGGCCGTCGATGCTGCGCGCAGCTGCGAAGAACTTCGCCCACGTCACCGTCGTCTCGGACCCCACGCAGTACGGCGCCGTGCTGTCGGAACTGCGAGAGCACGGCGACACGACGCTCGAGAGGAGAGAGCGCCTCGCACGCGAGGCCTTCGAGACGACGGCAGCGTACGAGTCGACGATCGCGAACTGGTTCGGCCGGACGGAACGGTTCCCCCAGCAGATGACGATCGCGCTGCGCAAGGTATCCGAGCTCTCCTACGGGGAGAATCCGCACCAGGCCGCCGCGTACTACCGGGAGCTCGGCGCACGGCGGCATCTGCTCTCGAAGGTCGAGCAGCTCGGCGGCAAGCCGCTCTCGTACAACAATCTCGCCGACCTCGAGGGAGCGCGGCGGGTCGCACGCGAGCTCACGCAACCGGCTGCTGTGATCGTCAAGCACGCGAACCCGTGCGGCGTCGCGGTGGCGGCGACGATCGAGGAGGCCTGGGAGCGCGCGCTCGCCGCCGACCCGGTCTCGGCGTTCGGCTGCGTCGCCGTCCTGAACCGGCGGGTCGGCGCCGAGCTCGGCGCGCGGATCGCCGAGCACTTCGTCGAGGTGCTCTACGCACCGGAATACGACGCGGAAGCCCTCGCCGCCCTGCGGGTCAAGAAGGCGATGCGCATCATCGTCGACGGCGAGCGGCGTTCCGAGACGAGAGACGAGCGCGACTACAAGCGTGTGCTCGGCGGCCTCCTCGTGCAGGACCGCGACGGTGGGGTCGAGGACCGCGAGACGATGCGGGTCGTCACCGGCGAGCCCGGCGAGGAGCAGTGGGCGGACCTGCTGTTCGCCTGGCGGGTCTGCAAGCACGTCTCGTCGAATGCGATCGTGCTCGTGCGCGACCAGCAGACGATCGGGATCGGGGCAGGCCAGATGAGCCGCGTCGACGCGGTGCGCATCGCAGTCGAGAAGGCGCACGAGCACGGACACGAGACGTCGAGGGCGTCACTCGCGAGCGACGCGTTCTTCCCGTTCGCCGACGGGCCGCAGATCGCCCTCGCAGCAGGGGTCTCCGCGATCATCCAGCCGGGCGGCTCGAGGCGCGACGACGAGGTCGTCGCAGCGGTCAAGGCGTCCGGCGCCGCGATGGTCTTCACCGACCGAAGGCACTTTCGCCACTAGAGATCTGAGACGATCTCGAAGAGCATGGCAGCCGTCACCCCGCAGCGGATCGGTCGCGACGAGGTCGTCTGGTCGTTCGGCCCCGACCTGAAGGCGGTGCTCGAGGTCGAGCCGGGATCGGTCGTCACCCTCGAGACGAACGACTGCTTCACCGGCCAGATCCAGAGCGAAGCCGACCTCGTCACCGAGATCGACTTCGAGCGGGTCAACTCGGCCACCGGCCCGATCGCCGTTCGCGGCGCCGAGCCGGGCGACTCGCTGATCGTGGAGTTGCTGCAGGTGCGCCCCGCCGAACGCGGCTTCGCGACCCTGATCCCCGGCATCGGGCAGCTGATCGACCAGGTGCAGGCGCCGCTGACGCAGGTCTTCCGCGTCGAGGGCGACACCGTCCTCATGAACGACCGCATCTCCTTCCCACTGCGCCCGATGGTGGGCGTGATCGGGGTGGCCACCGACGGCGAGACGGTCTCCAACGGCTTCGCAGGACGCCACGGCGGCAATCTCGACAACCATCTCCACGGTCCGGGCGCGAAGATCTACCTTCCCGTGCGACAGCCCGGTGGGATGCTCGCGATCGGCGACATGCATGCATCGATGGGCGACGGCGAGGTTTGCTTCACGGGCGTCGAGATCGCAGGCGAGGTGACGATCCGGGTCGACCTGCTCAAGGGCAAACAGGGCACGTGGCCCGTCACCGAGCTCGGCGACCGCTGGGTCGTCCACGGCACGGCCGGCCCCGACTTCCTGGAGGCACTCGACCGCGCGGTCGAAGAAGGGGCGCGCTTCCTCGTCGAGCAGTGGGGCTTCTCGCTGGAGGAGGCCTTCATCTTCCTCTCGGTCGCCTGCGACGCCAATATCTGCCAGGCCTGCCGGCCCCAGGAATTCTCGACGGTCGCGCGCGTTTCCATACCAAAGGTTTCAGCGACACCTCGTCCGTTCTCGTAGGGAGGAGCCCCGTGCCCGAGCTCGATCCGAACCGCTGGAAGGCACTCACGATCGTCTGTGCCGCGTTTTTCATGACCGTCCTCGACGTGTCGATCGTCAACGTCGCACTGCCGTCGATCGGCAGGTCGCTCCATTTCTCGGAGCAAGGCCTGCAGTGGGTGATCACCGCTTACGCGATCACGTTCGGCGGCTTCCTCCTGCTCGGTGGGCGCGCGGCCGACCTGCTCGGGCGCCGGCGCGTCTTCTACGCCGGCGTGGCGGTCTTCACGATCGCCTCGTTTCTCTGCGGCCTGGCGTGGTCGGAGGGCGTCCTGATCGGCGCCCGCGCCGTGCAGGGCCTCGGCGCGGCGATCATCACCCCAGCCGCGCTCTCGATCATCACGACGAGCTTCGAGGAAGGGCCGGAGCGAAACAAGGCGCTCGGCATCTGGGGCGCGATCGGCGGCTCGGGCGCCGCTGTGGGCGTGCTCGCGGGCGGCGTGCTGACCAAGTACCTCGGCTGGGAGTGGATCTTCTTCGTCAACGTGCCCGTCGGCGTCCTGGCGCTCGCGCTCGCACCGCGCTTCGTCCGTGAGAGCCGCTCGGACCGCGACCACTCGCACGACGTCGCCGGTGCGGTGACGATCACCGCCGGTCTCGCACTGCTCGTCTATGCGGTCTCCGAGGCGCCGAACCACGGCTGGGGCACGACCTGGACGATCTCCCGGCTCGCCGTCTCCGCGGTGCTGCTCCTCGCGTTCCTCGTGATCGAGTCGCGGGCGAAGGACCCGCTGATGCCGTTCCGCATCTTCCGCGTCCGCACCGTCGCGGGGGCGAACGTGGCGGGGCTGCTGCTCGGGGGGATCGTCTTCGCGAACTTCTTCCTACTGACCCTCTTCGTCCAGCAGGTGCTCCAGTGGTCGGCGTTGAAGACCGGCGTCACGTTCGTCGCCACTGCCGGCACCGCGATCCTGTGGGCCGGGGTCGCGCAGGCACTCGTCACGCGGATCGGCGTGAAGCCGGTGATGATCGTGGGCTTCATCGCCATGATCGCGGGCATGGTCTGGTACGCGCAGGTCCCGTCCCAGGCCTCCTACGCGTCCGACCTGCTGCCGGGCTACCTGCTCGTCGGCTTCGCGCTCCCGTTCACCTTCATCCCGGTCTCGATCGCGGCGCTCGCCGGGGTCGAACGGCACGAGGCCGGCCTGGCCTCGGGGCTGATCAACACGGCCCAGCAGGTCGGCGGGGCGATCGGCGTCGCCGTCACGTCGTCGATCTCGATCAGCCACTTCAACCACCTCGTCGATTCCGGCACCCCGGTCCCGCAGGCGTTCACCTCCGGGACGCAATGGGCGTTCTGGGTGACAGTCGGCATCGCGGTCGCCGGGCTGCTCGCGTCGGTGACGCTGATTCGCCCCGACGAGATCGGAGAACTGGAAGAGGTGACGGTGACCGCATAGGGGTGCGCCGCACCGCGCAGCGGTAGGCTTCCGGCCGCGATGGCGCGCACGTATCCGACGATTATCGACCTGGTCGGCTCGACGCCGATCGTCCGTCTCGACCGCGTTTCGCGGGATGTGCCCGGGACGATCCTCGCGAAGCTCGAGTTCCTGAACCCGGGCGGCTCCAACAAGGACCGCATCGGCCTCGCGATGATCGAAGCCGCCGAGCGTGACGGAAGGCTGAAGCCGGGCGGGACGATCGTCGAGCCGACCTCCGGCAACACCGGCGTCGGCCTCGCGATGGCCGCGGCACAGAAGGGGTACCGGTGCATCTTCGTCATGCCGGACAAGATGAGCCAGGAGAAGATCTCGATGCTCCGCTCCTACGGCGCCGAGGTCGTGATCACGCCGACGGCTGTCGATCACGACTCGCCGGAGTCGTACTACTCGGTGTCGTCTCGCCTCGCCGAGGAGATCCCCGGCGGCTTCAAGCCCGACCAGTACTCGAACATGGCTAATCCCAAGGCGCACTACGAGACGACGGCGCCCGAGATCTGGGAGCAGACGGGCGGCGACATCGACGCGATCGTGATCAGCGTCGGCACAGGTGGGACGATCAGCGGCATCGGGCGGTTCTTCCACGAGCGCAAGCCAGACGTGAAGATCGTCGGGGTCGATCCGGAAGGCTCGATCTACACCGCGAAGAGCGAGGCCGACCTGCATCCGTACCTCGTCGAGGGGATCGGCAAGGACACGTGGCCGGAGACGATCGACCTGACGGTCGTCGACGAGTGGATCCAGGTCTCGGATCGCGAGTCGTTCCTCGCCGCGCGGCGCCTGGCCCGCGAGGAGGGGCTGCTCGTCGGGGGCTCCTCAGGCTCGACGATCGCGGCGGCCCTGGTCTACGCGCGGACGCTCGGCCCGGACTCGCAGGTGCTGACGATCCTGCCCGACTCGGGCAGGTCCTACCTCTCGAAGTTCCTCGACGACAACTGGATGATCGAGCACGGCTTCCTCGAGCGCTCCGCCCCCGCTCCGACGGTGCGCGAGCTGCTGGCCGCCAAGCAGGGGGACACGCCGCCCCTCGTCACGATCTCGTCGCACCAGAAGGTCGCGGAGGCGATCGGCGTGATGGAGCGCTACTCGATCTCGCAGCTGCCCGTGGTCCGCGATGGGGATGTTTCATCGCTCACCGACGTGATCGGCTCGCTGCAGGACCGCGCGCTGCTCGACCTCGTGTTCAAGAACTCCGATGCGCTGCACGAGGACGTCGCCGTCGCGATGCAGGGCCCGCTCACCGTGGTCGATGCCGACGCCTCGGTTGACGAGATCGTCACCGCGCTGACCGGCGGCACGAATGCGGTCGTCGTGGCGGACCAGGGCAGGCCGGTCGGTGTCGTCACCCGCTCGGACCTGCTCGAGTACCTCTCGCACCGCTGACGCGTGGCGACGAGCATCGCAGCGATCCGCCGCCTCGTCGTCGGGTCGCAGGGATACGCCCGGCGCTTTCGCCGCGCCGGCGCCGACGACGTCGAGAGCGCGATTCGCCGGCTCTCCGCGGTGCAGCTCGACTCGATCTCGACCGTCGACCGCGCCCACCGGCTGACGCTGACCGCGCGGGTCGGCGCCTACCCGCGCGACACGGTGCCGGCGCTCCTGCGCTCCGGCCGGATCTTCGAATACTGGGCGCACGAGGCGTCGCTGCTCCCGGTCGAGCTGTGGCCGCACTTCCGGGCGGTGATGGACGGCGGCGGCCACTGGGGGACGCACGACCATGCCCTGCGTGTGCACGCCGACCTCGTCGAGCCGGTGCTGGAGCGGATCCGTGCCGAAGGGCCGCTCGCGTCGCGCGACTTCGAGGGACGTGGCAAGGGCGGCATGTGGAACTGGAAGCCGTCGAAGATGGTGCTCGACGCCCTCTGGGACAAGGGGGTGCTCGTGATCGCCGAGCGGCGCAACTTCCAGCGCGCCTACGACCTGGCCGAGCGCGTGATCCCGAGACGATGGCTCGAGGCGCCGACGCCGAGCGAGGACGAGACGCTGCGCACGCTCGCCTTGCTCGCCGTCGCCGCCCGCGGTGCGCTGACCGAGCCGGCGATTCGCGAGCACTGGCGGCTGAAGGGCGGTAAGGCACGGCTGCACCACCACCTGCTCGCACTCGCGGGGGAGGGACGGCTGCGTGAGGTCGAGGCGGACGACGGCGGTCCCCCGTTCTACGTCCTGCCGGGGGTCGAGCTGGACGGCGACCCCGCCCCGCCCGTGCTCGTCTGCCCCTTCGACAACCTCGTCTGGGACCGGCCGCTGCTCGAGCGCCTGTTCGGCTTCAAGCACGTGATCGAGGTCTACAAGCGCGAGCACGAGCGCGTCTTCGGCTACTACGTGCTCCCGCTGCTCGCGGGCGACCGGTTCATCGGCCGTGCCGACCTGAAGGCGGACCGCGCGGAGGGAGTTCTGCGGATCCGCCGGTTCACGCCCGAGCCGAAGGTGCGGGGCAACGTCGACGCGAAGCTCGAGCAGGCGGCGGTGCGGCTCGCACGCATCCTCGGGCTCGAGCGGGTAGAACGAGCTGCGTGAAGCCGCGGGCGGTGAGCATCGAGGAGGCGCGGCGCATCGCGGTGCGCGCGCAGCTCCTCGACGGCTCGGCGACGGACGTGCTGGGCACCGTCCGGCGCCTCGGGTTCCTGCAGCTCGACCCGATCTCGACCGTCGCTCCGCCGCAGCACCTGGTGCTCTGGAGCCGGCTCGGGCCGTTCGAGCGGGCCGAGCTCGATCGTCTGCTGTGGCAGGAGCGAAAGCTCCTCGAGTGGGACGCCTTCCTCTGGCCGGTCGAGGACCTGCCGCTCCTCAAGGCACGCATGCGGCGCCGCGACCGCCCGCTCGACCGGCGGCTGATCGCCTACCTGAAGGAGAACGCGTCGTATCGGCGTTACGTGCTCCGCGAGCTCGAGCGGCGCGGCCCGCTGCTCTCGCGCGAGATCGACGATCACGAACCGAGCGGCCGTGAGGCGCACCGCTGGTGGGGGGAGCGCAAGATGGGGCTGCTGCTCGGCGTGCTGAACGCGCGAGGCGAGGTCGCCGTCGTCGGCAGGCGCGGCAAGCAACGCCTCTGGGACCTCGCGGAACGCTGGTACCCGGAGACCGAGACGATCCGCTGGCCCGAGGCGAAGCGGATCCTCGACGAGAGGCGCTTCCGCTCGCTCGGGGTCAAGCTCGAACGAGGGAAGCTCGTCGCGCATCCCGACGCCGAGGACCCGGGCCGCGTCGGGAGCCGCGTCACGTTCCTCTCGCCCTTCGATCGCCTCGTCCACGACCGCAACCGGGCCGAGGCGCTCTGGGGCTTCTACTACCGGCTCGAGATGTATGTGCCGAAGGCGAAGCGCGAGTACGGCTACTACGTGCTGCCGATCCTCCGCGGCGACCGCGTGATCGGCCGGATCGAGCCGCTCCACGACCGGCGAAGCGGCGAGCTGCGGGTGCTCGGCACCTGGTGGGAGGACGGCGTTCGCCCCGTCTCGCTCGCCGCGCCGCTGCGGCGCCTCGCCCGCTTCCTGGGCGCGCGGCTCGAGCAGGCCTAGCCGAGGCGGACATGTCCCGGGGACAGTCCCCGGGACATGTCCCTTCCAGCCGCGGCGCGAGCCGGCCGAGGTCCGCCGGTAGGCTCCGCGCATGGACTTCGAGACGCGCGCCATCCACGCGGGCCAGGAGCCCGACCCGGCAACCGGCGCGATCATCACGCCGATCTACCAGACCTCCACGTTCGTGCAGGAGGCGGTCGGTGTGCACAAGGGCTACGACTACGCCCGCGTCGCGAACCCGACCCGCACCGCGCTGCAGGTCGCGCTCGCGAGCCTCGAGAACGCGAAGCACGGTGTCGCCTTCAGCTCGGGCCTCGGCGCCACGACGACGCTGATGCACCTCGTGCACCCGAGCGAACGCGTCGTCCTGATCGCGGACGTCTACGGCGGCGTCTACCGGATGACGTCGCAGGTCTACGAGCCGAAGGGCTACCGCTTCACGTACGTCCCGGCGAGCGAGTTCGACGACAGCCTGCCTTCGCACCTGGACGACGAGGTCAAGCTCGTCTGGGTCGAGACGCCGTCGAACCCGATGCTGAACGTCGTCGACATCCGCCGGGCGGCGGACGCAGCGCATGCCGTCGGTGCGCTCCTCGTCGTCGACAACACCTTCGCCACGCCGTACCTGCAGCAACCACTGGAGCTCGGCGCCGACGCGGTCGTGCACTCCACGACCAAGTACCTCGGCGGGCACAGCGACGCGGTCGGCGGCTTCATCGCGACGAACGACGACGCACTCGCCGAGCGCCTCTACTTCCTCCAGAAGTCGCTCGGGGCCGTCCCGGGGCCGTTCGACTCGTGGCTCGTCCTGCGCGGGATCAAGACGCTCGCCGTGCGGATGCGCCAGCACTCCGAGAACGCCCGCCGCGTCGCGGAGTTTCTCGACGGGCATCCCGGCGTCGAGCGCGTCCTCTACCCCGGGCTCCCCAACCATCCCGGTCACGACGTCGCGCGCAGCCAGATGCGCGGCTTCGGCGGCATGGTCTCGTTCCTGCTCGAGTCGGAGGCCGAGGCGATCGATTTCGTCTCGCGCACGGCGATCTTCCAGCTCGCGGAGTCGCTCGGCGGCGTCGAGAGCCTGATCGAGCACCCCGCCCGGATGACGCACGCGTCGACCGCCGACGCACCCTTCGCGCCACCCGGGAACCTGGTGCGCCTCTCGGTGGGGATCGAGTCTGCGGAGGACCTGCTCGCCGACCTCGAGGCCGCGCTCGTCAGACGGTCGGCCCCGGCGCGGGCGTAGAGCGCGCCGCCGGCAGCGCCGGAACGTCGCCCGCCGGGAGGAGCCCGAACCGCCGGAGCGCGCGTGGCAGGCGCCGGTCGGACTGCATCTCGGCGGTGTGACCCCAGGCGCCCTCGAAGTCCCAGAGCTTCGCGGCCGGGTTCACGCTCCGGATCTCCGCGGCGAGCAGCGCCGCCTCGTCGACCTGGTCGCCGATGATCCGGTCGCGCAGGCTCCAGTAGATCTGCAGCGGCACGCCCGAGAAGGCGATCGCGTCGACGTACGCGTCGGGGCTCCGCACGCGGTACGCCTCCGGGACAGCGGCGGGTGTGCCGCCGAGCTCGACACGTGCGAGCCGCCGCAGCTCTCGCCCGTCGCGCAGGTGGACGAAGTCGCGATAGCGCCGTGCCATGTCGGTCGCGGGATCGAACGCGACCGCTCCCGCGAGCAGCGCCGGATGCCGGGCAAGCAGGAGCAGAGTCTCCTGTCCGCCCATCGAGCCGCCGATCGCGTAGACGCGGCGTGGATCGACGCGCACGCCGAGCCGCTCCACGATCGCGGGCATGCGCGCGAGATCGGCGATCTGGCCCGGATCGCCCCACGAGTCCTGGTGCAGCCGCCGGCCCTCGCCGCCCGGGTTGACGACTGCGAAGCCGCCTTCCGCCGGCAGGTCGCCCCAGAAGCGCACGTTGAGCGCGGCGCTCACGCCGCGGCCGTGCGGGGAGATGACGAGAGGGATCGGCCGGCCGTCGTACGAGGAGGGCAGCAGCAGCCACGCCGGGCGCCGCAGCCCGTCGTGGGCGCGATAGAAGAAGCGGACCGCCCGCGTTTCGGCATGCGGTGTGCTCTGAGCGGTCGCGATCGGGATGAAGACCACGAGCGCGACGAGACCAATCACCCATTTCACGCGCGCGAACGCTAAGTCGGCGGATGCAAAGATGCGGTTATGCAATCGTTGCGACTCCTCGACCTGAAGTTCGGAGGGCGCCCGCACGCCGTCGGCGTGTACGTCGTCGAGACGGACGACGGCCCGGCGCTCTTCGACTGCGGCCCCACTTCCACGCTGCCGGGTCTGGAAGCCGGCCTCGCGGAGCACGGGCTCGGGCTCTCCGACATCCGCCACCTGCTGCTCTCGCACATCCACCTCGACCATGCGGGCGGCGCCGGAACGATCGTGCGCAGGCACCCGGAGCTCACCGTCTGGGTCTCGGCGATCGGCGCGCCCCACCTGGTCGACCCCGCACGGCTCGAGCGCTCGGCCAGGCGGCTCTACGGCACGGCGTTCGACGAGCTCTGGGGCGATCTGGTGCCGGTGCCCGAGGCGAACGTCCGCGTGGCCGACGGCAACGTGCTCGGCTGGGAGTCGTTCCCGACCCAGGGGCACGCTTCGCACCACGTCAGCTACTACCGGGACGGCACCCTGCTCGCGGGCGACGCCGCCGGCGTGCGCATGCCCGGGAACGGCTACGTCATGCCGGTGTCACCCCCGCCGGACATCGACGTCGAGGTCTGGCACGCCTCGATTCAGGCGATCCGGGACCGTCTGCCGGAGCGCCTCGCGCTGATTCACTTCGGCGTGCACGAGGACGCCGGCAACCACCTCGACCGCCTCGACCGCGAGCTCGATCGGTGGGCGGCGCGCGTGCGCGACGGGATGGAGCAGGACGAGTTCGTCGCAGCCGCCCGGGCCGACGCCGGCACCGATGGGTCGGTCTACGACCAGGTCGCGCCGTTCTGGCAGTCCTGGCACGGCCTGCGCCGCTACTGGGACACGCGGGCAGCCTGAGCGCGCTCAGTCGCGGACGACGTTCGCCCCGGAGACCTGCGCGAGCGCGAGTACGACGATCTCGTCGATGTTCACGTGCGGGGGCCGCGTGAGCGCGAACATGATGCACTCGGCGACGTCTTCGGCGTGCAGCGGCCCGCCCAGCGCGACGTTCGAGTAGACGGCCGCCGCCTTCTCCTCGTCACCCTTGAAGCGGACCTTCGAGAAGTTCGTCTCGACGAGCCCCGGCGCGACGTTGGTGATCCGAACCGGCTTGCCCTGGAGATCGTCACGCAGCGCACGGGTGTACCCGTGCACCGCGAACTTCGAGGCGACGTACGACGACCCGTGCGGATAGGACCAGATGCCGGCCACCGAGCCGAGATTGACGATGTGGCCGCCGCCACCCTCGACGAGAGAGGGAATGCAGAGACGCGTCATTCGCATCAGGCCGAGGACGTTGGTCTCGATCACCTCGCGCTCGTCCTCCTCGTGCGACTCCCAGACCGGGTCGCGCCCTCGAGAGAGCCCGGCGTTGTTGACGAGGATGTCCAGTCCGCCCAGCTCGGCGAGCGCGCGGGCCACGAACTGCCCGCACGAGGCGCGATCGGTGACGTCCAGGGTGCCGTCGCTCCGCGAGCCGGTCACGACCCGCGCGCCGGCGTCGGCGAGCGCCTGTGCCGTCGCGGCGCCGATCCCGCTCGAGCCGCCGGTGACGATCGCGCGCTTTCCCTCGAGGCCGGCCATGGACGGAATCTAGCGGCGCGGGCGCACTCGAACCGGCAACAACGAAATCGGCTTCGCGGCGTCTAACTTCCCACTACCCATGCAGCCTCTGCCCAGATCCGGCCGCGGCACGCGGCTGTCGCTGCTCGGAATCGGGCTCCTGGTGCTGCTGGCCGTCGTCGCGTTCGCGAGCCGGAGCGGCCTCGGACACCACTCGCGCACAGCTCCGAGCCCCGGGTACGTCAACTACGCCGTCACGGTCTTCCTGATCCTGTTCGTGCTGATGATCCCGGTCGCGGTGTATGCCTTCCTGCTCCGGGTCCGCGAGCGGTCGACCGCGACCCGCAAGAGCTTCAAGGCCCGTCTCTACGCCTCGACGGTGCGCTGGTTCGCCCTGGTCGTGATCGTGTTCGTCGCGTTCTACTTCCACAGCCGCCATCCTCATCTCCTGCAACAGCTCAACCCCTTCCGCCAGCCCAACACGAAGATCCCGCACGATCACGGGGTCTCACGGCCCGAGCCCAATCCCAAGTTCCAGTGGAACGTCCTCTGGGTCGCCCTCGTCCTCCTTGCAGGCGCCGGCGCGTTCGGGTACCACCGGTGGAGGGCCGGCAAGCTGACGATGGTGCTACGCGAGCCGGATCTCACCGTCGCCGACGACCTCGCCGCGTCGATCGACGACGCGATCGAGGACCTGGAGGCCGAGCCCGATGCCCGCCGTGCGGTGATCGCGGCGTACGCGAGGATGGAGACGGTGCTGGGCCGCAACGGCTTCCAGCGCGTGCCGAGCGAGACAGCGATCGAGTATCTGCGCCGGATCCTGCTCGACCTCACGTCGAACTCCGACGCGGTCACCCACCTGACCGCGCTCTTCGAGCGGGCGAAGTTCAGCCGGCGAGAGATCGACGCCGCCATGAAAGGCGAGGCGATCGCGGCGCTGCGCGAGATCAGGGGCTCCCTGACGGCGGCTTCCGGATGAGACGCCATCTCCTCGATCTCGTCGTGCTCTCGACGATGGCCACGATCGCCTGCGCATACGTCGCGCTCGCCCAGCCCGCGATTCGCAACGCGGCGATCTACACCTACGTGCTGGTGGTGGGAGCGCTCGTGATGCTCGTGATCGTCTCCGCATTCGGCGACGCGCTGCCACGCCGCCGCCACTCGCCCTTCGAGACGGCGCTCGCCGAGGCGGCCCGCACCGAGCGGCGGCCCGCGCAGGTCGAGCAGATCGAGCGCGCCACCACTCTCGGCGTCGCAAACGCGTACGACCTGCACCGCCGGCTCCTCCCCCAGCTCCGCGAGATCGCCCAGTGCCGGCTGGAGCGCACGGGCCGGACGCCGGGCCCCGAGACGCTCGGGCGCTGGTGGGAGCTGCTGCGGCCGGACCGCGTCGAACCGGACGACCGGTTCGCTCCCGGCATCTCGCAGAGCGATCTTCGCGCCCTCGTCGCGGATCTTGAGAGGATGTGAACGTGCCGGCGATCGAGCTGTCCGAGGTCGGCGTGCGCGCGAACAAGGTCATCGACGAGGTCGAGAAGGCCGTGATCGGGAAGCGCGACGCGCTCGAGCTGTTGATGCTCGGCCTGCTCGCCGACGGTCACATCCTGATCGAGGACTACCCAGGCCTCGCGAAGACCCTGATGGCCCGCTCGTTCGCCCAGGTCGCAACGATGGATTTCTCGCGCATTCAGTTCACGCCCGACCTGATGCCGTCCGACGTGACGGGCTCGTCGGTGTTCAACCAGCGCGAGTCCGACTTCGAGTTCCGGCCTGGGCCGATCTTCGCCAACCTCCTGCTCGCGGACGAGATCAACCGCGCTCCACCGAAGACGCAGGCCGCGCTCCTCGAGGCGATGCAGGAGCGGCAGGTGACGACCGAGGGCGAGACGCGGCGCCTCGGGCCGCCGTTCCTCGTCCTCGCAACCCAGAATCCGATCGAGTACGAAGGCACCTACCCGTTGCCCGAGGCGCAGCTCGACCGCTTCCTGCTGCGCATGTCGGTCGGCTACCCGTCGCGCTCGGACGAGTGGCAGATGCTGTCCGACCGGGCGGGCCGGCGCACGGACGAGGTCGTCCTGACGCCGCTGATCGACCGCGAGACGCTGGTCGCGATGCAGCGTGCCTGCGAAGACGTCTACGTCTCGGAGCCCGTCGGCCTCTACATGGTCGACGTCGTCACCGCGACGCGTGAGTCGCAGTCGATTCAGGTCGGCGCGTCGCCGCGCGGGTCGCTCGCACTGCTCAAGCTGTCGCGCTGCCGCGCTGCGCTCGAGGGGCGGGACTACGTGACCCCCGACGACGTCAAGTCGGTCGCCGTGCCGGCCCTCGCGCACCGCCTGACGCTTCGCCCCGAGCTGTGGGTCCAGCGCATCTCGGCCGAGGACGTCGTGCGCGAGCGGCTGAGCACGGTGCCGACGCCGGTCGCCGAAGACCTCCGGCAGAGTTGACGCGCTACTCGACGCCGAAGCTCGCGGGCTACGCGGGTCTTGCGGCCGTCGGCCTCCTCGCCGCACTCGCCTCTGGCCGGCCCGAGCTCGTGGCGCTGACCGCTCCGTTCCTGCTCGCCGTCGCCTCCGGCCTCGCACTCGCGACGCCGCCGCGATTCAGCGCCTACGTCGAGCTCGACCCCGAGCGCACCCTCGAAGGGGCGGAGGTGGCCGCGCGCATCGTCGTCGAGTCGGCGACGCCCGTCGACGAGCTCGATCTCTTCCTCAGCCTGCCGGAGGGCGTGGCGCTCACGGACGGCCGCAACCCGGTGGCGTTGCGGCTCGCCGCCGGCGAGCAGCGCGAGCTCGCTCTCACGCTGTGCGCCGACCGCTGGGGCGCGCACCTCCTCGGCCCGCTGCACGCACGCGCACGGGACCCGCTTCGCTTTCTCGGCTGGGAGTCGGCCACGACGACTCGGCCGCAGCTGCGCGTGTACCCACGAGAGGACGTCCTACGGCGCATCCTGCAGCCGCGCGAGACGCAGGTCTTCTCCGGCAACGAGGTCTCGAGACGCAAGGGCGAGGGGATCGAGTTCGCGGACATCCGCCTCTGGGGCCCCGGAGACCCGCTCAACCGGATCAACTGGCGTGCCAGTGCGCGACGGCACGAGCTGTGGGTGAACGAGAGCCACCCCGAACGCAACACCGACGTGATCATCTTCGTCGACTCGTTCGCCGAAGCGCGCCTCGGGGAGAGGGGAACGCTCGACCTCGCGGTGCACGCGACGTCGACGATCGCCGACGCATACGTCAGACGGCGCGATCGCGTCGGTCTGATCTCGTTCGGCGGGATCCTCCGCTGGCTCGTACCGGGGACCGGGCTCGTGCAGCTCTATCGCGTCGTCGACGCCCTGCTCGACACGCAGATCATCCTCTCGTACTACTGGCGGGAGATCGACGTGATCCCGCGTCGCATGCTGCCGCCGAACGCGCTCGTGATCGCGTTGACGCCGCTGCTCGACCAGCGGTCGGTGGGAGCGCTGCTCGATCTCCGGGCGCGTGGCTACGACCTCGCCGTGATCGACGTCTCGCCGGTCCCGTTCGTCACGCGACCGCTGGACGGGCTCGACGCCGTCGCGCACGACATCTGGGCGTTGCGGCGCGACGCGCTCCGCCATCGCCTGCAACGCGCCGGGGTCGCCGTCGTCGAGTGGCGTGACGAGAGGCCCCTGCAATCGGTCGTGGAGGAGGTGCGGGAATTCAGGCGCTACGCCCGGCACGCGCGCGTGTGATCACTGGGCTGCTCGCGCTCCTTGCGCTCGGATCGACCGTCGCCTACGCGGTCGGGACCGGCGGGCGACTGGCACCGGTCTCCCTCGGCGTGGGCTGTCTCGGCGTCGGGCTGCTCGCCGTCGCGATCGCGTTCCGGTGGCCGACGCTCGTGCCCTCGGCGATCTTCATCACGGCGGGCGGATACGTCGCGGCCCGCGCGGGCAAGGACGTCGTCGACGGCTGGGCGGCGGTGGTCGGCGTTCTGCTGCTGCTCGCCGCTGAGCTCGCACTCTGGTCGATCGAGCACGACACCCGCATCTTCACCGAGCGTTCGCTCACCCTGCGCCGGATCACAACCCTCGCCTGCCTGGCCGGAGCAGCGCTGCTGATGAACTTCCTGCTGCTCGGCACGGCGGCGATCTCCGCCTCGGCGAGTGTCCTGCTCGCCGCCGCCGGGGTCGCCGCTGCGGTTGGCGCTCTCGTCGTCGTCCTGCGGCTCACGCGGGGCTGAGAGCCTCACCGCCTACTGTTCCCGGCGGCGACGTGGCTGCCGCCGCCGGGATGATCAAGACGCGATCGACCGACCGGGTCAGGACGCGATGACGTACGCCGTGCGGGATTCGCTGTGGCCGTTGACCTCGTTCAGCGTCGCGACGACCGTGTACGTCTGCTTCTTCGCCGGGGTGAACGTCGGCGTGAACGTGACCGACTGGTCCGGTGCGAGCGCCGCCGTCGGCTGTCCGACGGCGATCGCCTTGCCGCGCGAGTCGTAGACGAAGTAGGTCATCCCCACGACCGCTCCGGGATCGGAGTAGTGGGCGAGATACGGAACGAACATCGTCACGCGCACGGGTGCGCCGGCCTTGACGTTGATCGTCGAGCCGTCCGTCAGCCGCGCGACCGCGCCGAAGGCGGCGAACGCGGGCTTGTTGGCGCCGGACTGGCTGACCAGCCCGCTCTGCCACGGGTTGCCGCTGCTGTCGCGGAAGACGAACCAGATAAACATCTGGACGTTCGGGTCCTTCTTCGCGAACGTCAGCGCCTGCTTCGCATACGCGGCCTGTTTCGCGTACGTGACGCCGTGCGGCTCGGCCGGCTTCGTCTCGTGCCCGTACTCGGTGATCCAGACCGGCACCGAACGATGGAACCACTTCTTCAGGTCGCTCTCGAACTTCGAGAGCGTCGACAGCGTCACGTTCGGATAGCGGACCTTCTGCATCGGTGGAAGGTTCGGCGACGTCGGATACGGATGGTGCGCCCAGGCGTCGAACTTGATCCCCTTCACCTGCGAGAGCAGCCGGGCGAATGTGCCGGGCGCGATGCTCGCGCTGATGCCCTTGAGCGGCTTGTCGCGGCCGCGGGCCGAGGTCTCGCCGATCGCGACCTTCGCCCACGGGTTGCCCGCCTTGATGCCTGCGTACGCTGCCTTGTAGAGCTTCGCGTAGTTCGAGGGGCCGACGATCTTCTTGCCGACGAACTGCGGGGTGAGGAACAGCTGCAGGTTCGGCTCGTTCCACACCGACCAGAGGGAGACCGATCCATGGCCGGACCGTCCGTTGTACCGCGTGGCGAGCATCCTCGCGAAGGTCGTCAGGTCGCTCAGCTTCTTCGGCATCACGTTCGGCGCCTTGCCTCCGTTCGCCCACTTCGGCGTGCCGGTGATGTTGATCATCACCCGCAGGTTGTAGATGCTCGACTGGAAGACGAGGTCGTCGAGATCCGTCAGCTTGTAGGCCGGGTCGTCGCCGTTCGCGGCATCCGCGGGCCTCGTGGGCGCGAGCGTGGCCCAGGCGGCGGTCGTGTGGATCACGGACGCGCCGGTCGAGGCGGCGAGCTGCAGGTTCTGGTCACGCGTCGACGACCAGCGAAACGACGGATCGTCGAAGAAACCGATCGGCATGCGCTGGGCCGCTTGCGCTGTCGCGAGCGGGACGGCGAGAAGCGCGCAGAGCGCCACGAGTACGAGACGAACGGCTTTGAGCACGGGCAAGTCCCCTTCTTCCGTTTACCCTGGGCAGCAGGACGGTAGCGAGGTGCTTTGAGGACCGTGTAAAGAGGTGACGGGCAGCGCTATCCGTCCGGCCCGGCGACGCCGGGCTGTTCGGAATGCCACGAGCGAAAGACGCCGAGGAGGGCCGATTCGGCCTCCGGCGTCAGGTCGTCCGGCGCGAGCGTGCCGGCCAGCTCGATCGTGCGCCGGAACTGGGCGATGTACTCGGTGCACCCGTCGCAGCCGGCCAGGTGATCCTCGAAGCGGCGCAGGTCGGCAGGCGAGAGCGCACCTTCGAGGTAGTCGGTGACGAGCTCGACGAGCTCCTGGCAGCTGAGCGCTTCGACGTCGATCACGCGAGATATTCCTCCAGAGCCTGGCGCACCTTCGATCGGGCGCGGTGCAAGAGCACACGTTGATTGACCTCGGAGAGGTCGAGAGCGTTACGAACCTCGTCGGAGCTCCAGCCCTCGACGTCGCGCAGCGAGATCACCGCCCGCTGGCTCGCGGGCAGCGCGTCGATCGCATGCTCCACGACCGCGCGCGTCTCGGCGGCGATCAGCCGGTCCTCCGGCAGCTCGGGCGGAGGAGCCGCCCAGCCGCCGGGATGCCGGTCGTGATTGTCCGCAAGGAACCGGTCCGCATCGACCGCCGCTTCGGGCACTCGAGCAGGGTCGTGCAGCGACGAGAACGGGATCACGCGCCCCTCCCGCTGCGCGCGCGTCTTGGCGGTGTTGACGAGGATGCGGAAGACCCAGGTCTTCAGCGACGAGCGACCTTCGAACCGATCGAGGGCGCCGAGCACGCGCAGCCACGTCTCCTGCACGACGTCCTCCGCGAGGGCACGCGTCGGCACGAAGATCTGCGCGACGCGCAGGAGCGACGGGTGCCACTCGCGCACGATCCGGCGAAACGCCTCCTCGTCTCCCGCGCGAAGAGCAGCGACGAGCTCGTCGTCGGTCGGCTGCACGCGACGAACGTACCGGAAGGCGCCCACTGGACGGGCGGTCGTTCAGGGCGATAGAACTCTCGCCGTGCCGACCCCGTCCGTGCCTCAGGGCACCGTCACGTTCGTGTTCACCGACATCGAAGGCTCGACCGACCACCTCAAGCGGCTTGGCGATCGGTACGTCGAGGTGGTCGCGGCGCATCGAAGAATCCTGCGTGAGGAGTTCGGTCGCCGAAACGGCGTCGAGATCGACACGCAAGGCGACGCATTCTTCTTCTCCTTCGCCCGCGCTCGCGACGCCGTCGCCTCGGCCGTCGCGGCCCAGCAGCGGCTCGCGTCGCACGACTGGCCCGGCGGAGCGACGCTCTGCGTCCGGATGAGCCTGCACACCGGAGAGCCGGTCGTCGGCGAGGAGGGGTACGTCGGCATCGACGTGGTGCGGGCGGCCCGAATCTGCGCGGCGGGCCACGGCGGGCAGGTGCTCCTGTCGGCCGCGACTGCAGCGCTCGTCGGCACGGCACTCCCCGACGGCGTCCGCGAGCGCGACCTCGGTGAGTACCGGCTCAAGGACATCGACCAGCCCGAACACATCTATCAACTGGAAGTCGACGGTCTGCCGTCGACCTTTCCACCGCTCCGCACGCACGACGAGCAGCCGCTCGACTTCGATCAGCGCCTCGAGCGCCGGATCCAGTCGTACGTCGAGGATCGCCTCGAGCGGGCACTCGCGAGCCCGGACACCATCCCTGCGGATCTGCCGTCCGGGATGACGAAGCTCGCCGCGGGCGGGCTCTTGATCGCGTTCCTCAGCCTCTGCCTGCTCGCCGCGCTGGTGATCGGGGTCGTCCTGCTGGTGCGCTTCCTGTTCTGAGGCGTGCCAGCGGGCGGTGACGGCCTGCGGCTAGCCTCGCGTCGGTGTCCATGCGTGGCCGTCCGGGGACGAAGGCGCTGCCGCTCATGGGCGGCGGTCGGGCGGTAGGCGGCCCGATCGCGCTCGGGCTGCTCGCGATGTTCTTCGGCTTCGCGCTGCTCGGCTTTGCAGCAGCTTCGGTCGTGTTGCTGGTCGCCGCTCCGGATCTCGCGGCTCGCGACGGCTCGGCGCTACGCCCGGTGCTCGCGGTTCACCTGCTTGCTCTCGGCTTCCTGCCCCTCGCCGTCACGGGAGCGGCCTTCCATTTGCTGCCGGTGATGCTCCGCAACGACGTGGCACATCCGCGCAGTCTGCGGTTCGCTCTGCCGCTTCTCCTGGGCGGGCTTCTCGTGGCTCCTGGGATCGCTTGGGCTGAACCCGGGTTGCTCTGGCCGGGAGTGGCGCTGCTGACGGCAGGGCTAGGGATCGTGTTGGTCGAGTTGTTCGGCCTTGTGCGCAACGCTCCGGCCGGGCGGACGCTTGTCGCCAGCCGCACGGGGGTCACGCTGTCCTGTCTGAACGTCGTCATTGCACTGGTGCTGGGGGCGCTCGTGTTCTCGCGCGGCGACGATCCGGTCGCCGGTGTCGCTCACGACCGTTGGATGCTCGTGCATCTGCACATCGCGATCCTTGGCTGGCTGGCGATGCTGATCCTGACCGTCGGGCGGACGCTCGGACCAATGCTCGCAGTCGCACCAACTGCGCCCGTTCGGCGCCGGCCGGTCGCCGAGCTCGCGCTCGCCGTCGGCGTCTGGACCCTCGTCACCGGCATCGCCGTCTCCTCGAACGCACTGGCATTTGCGGGCGGCGCGGTCGTCGTCGTCACGTTGGCGTCGTTTGCCCGGATCATGGTCGGCGCCGCGCGCGGACGGCGCATTCCGCTCGAGGCACCGCTCGCGCATCTGCTCGCCGGGGTGTTGTTCCTGGTGCAGGCGGCCGTGCTCGGCCTGTTGATGCTCGCCGGTGCGGTTTCGGCGCAGCGTGCCGTCATCGCCTACGTGATCTTCTTGTTGCTCGGCTGGGCGGCCGGTGTCACGCTCGGCCACCTCGGCAAGTTGCTTTCCTTGTCGTTGTGGGTTTGGTGGCCACCTGGGCCGCGACCGAAACAGGATGCGCTCTATCCGCGGACGGTCTGGTTGGCCGAGGCAGCCGCCTTCGTCGTCGGCGTCGAGGCGCTTGCGATCGGCTCGCTCGGCGGGTCGGTCGAGGTCACACGCGGGGGCGGCCTGCTCGTAGTCTGCTCGGCGCTGCTGGCGGCGGTCGGAGCCGGAACAACCTGGCTGCGGCGCGCACCCGCCGGTACGACGAGTTGATGCCAATGGCCCGGCCGCCGGTGAACAAGAGCCCCTTCCTGCGCCTCGGCGTGTTGTTCGCCTCGATCCCGATCGCCTTCGCCGCGGGGGCGCTGACCCACTCGCAGAATGTGTTCGTGGTGGTGTTCGGCGTGGGCGTGGTGGTCAGCTTCGTGCTGCGGTACCTCTGGCGGTAGCGCAGCCGCAAGCCGCCGAGGTCACGGGACAAACAATGGGCGGTGACGGGATCGAACCGCCGACCTCCTGGGTGTAAACCAGGCGCTCTCCCAGCTGAGCTAACCGCCCCCGCTCGCGAGGAACGGTAGCGCGGGCGCCCGCCGCGATCACCCTGAAGGGGTATGTGGATCGCCGCCGGCGGCCCGATGGATGCACTGGCCCATGGATCTTCCTGACCGCACGCCTCGCCTCCGCACCTGGAGCACGACCACACGCGCGCTTCGCGCCGCGGACGGGTTCACCCTGATCGAGCTCCTGATCGTCGTGATGGTGATCGGGATCCTCCTCGCGATCGCCGTCCCCGCCTACAGCAAGATGACGACCCGGGCCGAGTCCAGGACCGCGGAGCAGCAGATCCGCGCCGCCATGCCCGCCGCGCACGCCTTCTACCTCGACAACGACACGTACGTCGGCCTCGGCAACGGCAAGAAGAAGAACCCGCCGGGAATCGCCTCCTACGACGACGCGATCGCGGTCACCGTCGGAACCGGAGCAAAGGGCAAGCCGACCGCGACCACCTACTGCCTGAACGCGAGAGCGGTGACGACGATCAGCGCCGCCGGGCCGAGCCCGATCACCTGGTATCAGAAGAAGAACTGCACCGGCGCGGGCTCGACGAGCGCCCCCTGAACGAGGGCCTCCGGCCGCGGCGGTTCCAGGACGGGCGCGGCGGGCTCTCCGGACACGCCCGCTCGGGCGGACGTCGTGAGTGGCGCCGGGCCCGCCCTGGAGTGCTCGTCCCTCTCGAGACCGCAGCAAGGAGAGGGACGAGTCCTTGGCTCACGGAGCCGCGCGGCGGCGAGTCCCGCCCGCGCACGCCGGGCAATAGAAGCCGAGCTCGGACGGGCGGTCGCCGTGCGGGTCGTCGACCCGGTAGGCGAGCCAGCCGCGCCAGTCGAGCCCGCTCGAGCTGCCGCACTCCGCACAGACGACGGCATCCGCGAGGCGGTCGGGCGCTTCGGTGTGCTTGAGATCGTCCGCAGCCACCCGTTCAGCGTGCGCCGGCCAGGGGCCGGAGGCGCTGGCCTTTCGGCTCGGTCCTCCTCGCAGTTGGTCCGGTAGGAGGGCCGCGACGGGACGACTCAGCCCTCTTCGCTCAGCTCGTAGCCGTACTCGCCGGCGAGCCATCTGGCCTCGGAACGCGTGATCCGGACACCGTCGTTCACCCTGCGCTCCGTGCCGTCCGGCCGCTCGATCCAGGCGTGCCCGAGGTCGTCGGGATTCCCCGCCGGCCGATCCCCACGGCCCTCCGCGAACCTCCAGAAGAGCCGCGTGGGCCTGTCGGTCATCTGCTCCTTCTTCCCTTCCGAAGTGCCGGGTGGGCGCCCAATCACCGGGCGCCCACCGGCAGGCATCGTCCAGACACTTCGATTCCCGGTTCGCGGAAAAGTTGGGACGACGCAGACAACTTCAGCCCTGTGCGCGGTGCCGGTCTGGCGGCCTTCGACTAGGTCGCCGTCACGTCAGGCCACAGCGACCGCGTTGATCTCAACCAGCATCCCCGGCAGCGCGAAGCCGACGACTCCAACCGCCGTGGACGCAGGCGGTGCCGCCGTGTTCACGAACTCGTCCCTGACGCGGGCGTAGGTCCGCACCTCGCTGATTTCAGTCAGGTACACGCCGAGCTCGACCACGTTCTCGAAAGTCATTCCCGCCTGCTCGAGCACGCGGGCGATGTTCGTGAAGACCTGACGCGTCTGCTCCTCAACATCACCTTCGCCGACGATCTGACCGTCCTCATCGACCGGCGCCTGCCCCGCCACGAACAGCACCTTCTCTGGTTGATCGACAAGCCAACCCTGTGAAAACCCGAACCTCTCCTGCCAACTCGTCGGGTTCACCCGAACCTTGTTCAAAACGGTCCTCCCTCCATCGCGCCCGCCGCATCCGGAACGTAGTACATCGCAGCACCGAGACGCGGTCCTCTCGGCAGTCCAAGCGAGCTGCCAGGGAGAGCCGTACGCAGTACCCCCAGCGGGATTCGAACCCGCGCTACCGGCGTGAAAGGCCGGCGTCCTAGGCCACTAGACGATGGGGGCGTCGGACGGAGGGTACCGTTGCCGCGTGGCGGACATCCGCACCGCGCAACCGGACGATCTGGACGGCATCTTCGAGCTGCTCTCGACACGCAGTCGCGCGTCCTTCGGCATCTCCGAGATCGTCCGGGAGCACGTCGCGCAGGCGCTTGCGCGAGCGAACGGCACCGACCGCTGGGTGGCCCTCGGCGGGGCCGAGGTCGTCGGCTATGCGGCGCTCGACAGCTCACAGGAGCTCGTCCACGCGGCCGTCGACCCGGCCGTCGGCGATGCGCTGCTCGCTCGAGCGGAGGCGCGGGCTGCCGAGCGCGGCTTCGCGCACGTCGCCGTGACGACCGTCGCGGAGGACGAGCCGCTCTCGTCGCTCGTGCAACGTCACGGGTTCGTCCACGACCGCGACGTCCTGCGCATGTGGCGGCGGCTCGATGCGGCGATTCCCGAACCGCGTTGGCCCGCCGGTGTACGAGTACGCACATACGACGACGCCGACGGAGAGCGCGTGCACGCACTGCTCGACACGTGCTACGCCGGCTGGGATGCGACGTACGTGGCCGTGCCCCACGGCGACTGGCTCGCGTTCATGACCGACCACGCGGAGTTCGACCCCGCGCTGTGGTTCGTCGTCGAGCGCGACGGCGAGCTCGTCGCCTGCGCGTTGCACTGGCAGGAACACCAGTCGAGCGGCTGGGTGAAGGACATCGTCGTCGCCGAGAGCGAGCGCGGACACGGCCTCGGCACGTCGTTGCTGCACCATGCGCTGCACGCCTACAGCGAACGCGGAGTCGACCGCGTCGGCTTGAAGGTGGATTCCAGCAATCCGACCGGTGCGCTGCAGCTCTACGCGCGCGTCGGCTTCGTCACCGACCGCCGCTACGGCATCTGGACGCGCACGCTGTGACGAGCGGGTCGGCGACCGTCTCGCTCCTGCGCTGGCTGCGTCGCCAGCTGCGCGAGCCCGCGCCACAACGGGAAAGGCTCGAGGCCGCGATAGCGAACGATGACCCTGCAGAGGCACGTCGAATCGTGAACCGGATGCCGTTCAACGACGCACAACGGCATCATGTCGAACAGTTACTCGACCAGTGGGAGCACGACGCAGCGAACTAACCACGACGCCGTCTCGACGTCGGTGCATGCAGGGGTGAAGATTCTCGCCGTCATCACCGGCCTTGCAGCCGCGCTTGCCGTTGCGGGCGCAGCACCAGCGACGACCCCCGTTCACGGGGAGGCCGGGGCGCTCAAGGCGATCCGGCTCGCACTCGCGGCAGGGCGCATCGACGGCGCCACCGCGAACGCCGGGCGCGCGGAGATCGCGCGCGCGGCCCACCTCGTCCGTACCCTGCCGAGCGGCCGGCGCGAGCACGTCGCCGTCGCGCTCGGCGAGCTCGCGGCGTTCAGCGGCCGGTTGACCGCCCCGCGTGCGCTCGCACTGATCGGCCAGCTCCAGGTGAACGACGACTACTTCGCGAAGCACTACGCCCCGTCGCCCAAGACCGACATCACGGACGCCGACGGGCTCGTCTACCGCTATTTCCCGGGACGCTGCCTCGAGCTTCACCCGCTCGCCGACTTCGGTGCGCTGAACGCACGCGTCGCCGCAAACGATGCCGACGGCGCGCAGCGTCTCGCCGAGGCGTTGATCGCGCGCGGCGTCTACCAACGGGGCGGCGGCATCGCCTGGGAGTACTACTTCGACTACTCCGGCGGCCGGGCGCCGTGGCTCTCCGGCATGGCGCAGGCAGTCGCCGCGCAGGCCTTCGCACGCACAGCGGAGCTCGTGCCCGAGGAGGCGACCGCGCTGATGCGCGAGGCGCGGGCCGCCTACCGTGCGATTCCCGGGCGGCTCCTGACGAGCGTCGCCGCCGGTCCGTGGATCCGCCTCTATTCGTTCCAGTCGCTGCGCGTGCTCAACGCGCAACTGCAGGCCGTGGTCTCGCTGCAGTCGTACGCGACGGCCGCGGAAGACCCGGATGCGGCAGCACTCGCAGCCCGGCTGCAGCGCGCAGCGGCCGCGACCCTGCCGAGCTTCGACACCGGGTACTGGACGTACTACTCACTGCCGCACGAGCCGTCTCCGCTCGACTACCAGAAGTTCGTGGTGCAGCTGCTGAAGAAGCTCGCGCCGAGCGACCCGCGCTTCGCCGACGCCGCAACGAGGATCGGCGCCTACCAGCGCCAGCCGCCGGCGTTCCAGGTGGCGAACGCGTCGCTCGGGGCCGTGCGCTTCTGGCTCTCGAAGCCGGCGACCGTGCAATTGAACACCGCCGCGGGCCCGACGAAGCGACTCTCGCTCGACGGCGGCTGGCACACGGTCTCATGGCCCGAGCCGAAGCGTCCCGGTCTGTATCCGGTGCACGTGACGGCCTCCGACTGGGCCGGGAACCGCTCGTCGTTCGACGCCCTGCCGATCGTGCGCGCCACCGCGACCAAGACGGCGACTCCGGCGCGCCGGACCTCGGGAGCCTCTACGGCGGCGGACACGGGCTTCGCCGTGGGCGCGGCTCTCGACAATCCTGCGCAGGGCGCCATCCTCCAGAAGCTCGGCCTCCACCTCGCCCGTATCGGGGTGACGTGGCCCACCGGCGCGCCGGCACCCGACCCGAGCGTCGGCGCGGCGCTGCAACGCCTGCCGGCCGGGCTCGGCAGCGTGGTCGAGCTCAACGCCGCGCCGCTGCCGGTCGACGACGCGGGCCGCGCGGCGCTCGCCCAGTATGCGGCGGCGCTCGCGCAGCAGACACCGGGACTGCAGTCGCTCGTGCTCGCGCCCGCGGCGACCACCGCGACCGCGACCGACTATGTGCTCGCGTTCGACCAGCTCCGCGCTGCCGTGCAGGCGGTCCTCCCGGGTGTTCAGGTCGGTGTCCTGGTCGACGGCGCACAGACGCCGAAGCCGACGATCGCGGCACTCGGGGCGATCGTGCCCGATGTCGTGGCGTTCCGCCCCGCGCCCGCGGCGGGCAAGGGGCTGTGGACGACCGCCGGGCTGCCGCAACTGAAAGCCGCCCTCACGGCGGCGAACGGCAGCGAGCCGCCGATCCTCCTCGACGGGCCTCCCGCGCCCACCGCCGCGCTCATCTCCTCGCTCGCGTGCGGCGCCCAGGTGGCCGGCGTTCTGCTCGACCAGCTGAGCCAGGCGACGGCGGCGGTCGCTTCGGCCGCGGGCGCCGCCCAGCGCGGCGCCCTGGTCTGCCCCGGCGTGGCCGCCGAGGTCCAGGCGACCGGAGTCGCGTTTCCGACGTTCGCAGCCGCGCCCGTCTCCGTGCAGTTCGGCTGCGCCGTCGACTGCCTGTACCTCGTGACGCTCGAGGGGCCGGACGGCCGGCCCCTCGTCGCGCGCAGGGGCGCCCTCCGCGGCGGCGCGACGCCCGCCACGATCACGCTGCCCGCGGCGAAGCTCGGGGCTGGGCCCTATCGCGTCGGTGTGCGACTCGTCGCCTCGGTCAACCCCGGCCCCGTGACCGGGCTCGAGAGCCCGCCGCTCGGGTAGTCCTACGACGCCTTCGGCGTACGGCGCACGGTCTGGAGGCCCCACGCCGCGCCCGAGGCGAACAGCTGGTCGGGGTCGACCTCGCCGAGCCACCCGAGGAAATGCGTCTCCGGGTCGTCGTCGGTCGAGCCGTACACGGCCGTCCTCCCCGCGTCGAGCTGCCGGTGCAGGTCGTCCCCGCGCTCGAGCGCAGCGAGCCGCTCCTCGACCGCGCTTCCTTCCGCGTACCCTTTCCCCATCGGGAAAGCGTAGCCCCACGGGGCCGGTAGCTCAGTTGGTAGAGCAGGGGACTTTTAATCCCAAGGTCGCAGGTTCGATCCCTGCCCGGCCCATGCATGGTCGTCGCCCAGGCGAGGCGGATGACCTTGCATCGTCATCCACTGATCCGAGTTCGTCATCTACGGCTCCCACAGGCCCGGCGAGGTCGCCTCAGGCCCGCTCGGGCGGGTAGAACCTTCCTGACGAGATGAGGATGCTGAGACTGGCGTTCGTCCTCCTCGCACTGGGAGGAGCTACCGCCTGCGGGGCCGGCAAGCCGAGGACGGCCGAGACGGCCGACAAGGTGGCCGCGCTGCTCCGCGACAAATGGGGGTCGACCAAGGGGTCGCGGTCCTTCGACTACTCGTGCACGAGCCTCGACGATCGCGGGCGACTTTTCACCTGCCTCGCGAAGGACCGGACCGACACGGTGAAGCTCGCCTCGTTCGACGTGATCTGCAACGCCTCGCGGTGCACGTGGACGGACTACCCCGCCTACCTGGGGTAGGACGGGAGCCGCCGGACGACGTGGTGCTCTGGCTCGAGAGCCACGCGCTCGAACGCGCACTCGCCTGAGCTCGCGAGTTCTGAACAGTCCGTGAATTGAGGGCCGGGCGCGTGGCGTCCACGCGGGCGCGCCCGTACAACGGGCGAACGGAACCTCGACGAAGGAGCTCGCATGCACCGCCTCGCACTGCCGTTCGCCGCCCTCGCCCTCGCCGCAGCGCTCAGCGCCTCGGCGCTCGGCGCGGGAACCACCGCCGGGCCTGTGGTGAAGTGGAAGACCAAGTCGTTCGGGCCGATCCTCGCCACACCGGGCCACCTGGCGCTGTACACCTGGAACAAGGAGAAGGGCAGCAAGGTGAAGTGCACCGGCGCGTGCGCGAAGACCTGGCCCCCGCTGACGATCCCGCACGGCACGATGGCGCCCAAGCACATCGCGGGTGTGATGGGGACGTTCGGCGAGGTCATGCGGCCCGACGGCAAGACGCAGGTGACCTACAACGGGCACCCGCTCTACACCTTCCACGGCGACACGCGCACGAAGATCCTCTGCAACGGCGTCGACGGCTGGTACGTCGTCAAGGCGCACTAGGGGATGGAGCCGCACGAGACGCGCCTGTACGGCCGCCGCGCTTTTCTGGGCGTGACGGCCGTCGGGCTGTCGTCGCTCGTCTGGGGGCGCTCGGCCTGGCAAGCGGTCTCCGGCGCGACGAAGCCGCTCACGGACGCGCTGCCGTCCGGCATCGTCCCGTCGGGCTGGCGCATCTACACCGTCGCCGCGTCGATGCCCGGCTTCGATCCCGCCACCTGGCGGCTGACGATCGACGGCCTGGTCGACCGCCCTCGCACTCTCGACTACGAGCAACTGCTCGCCCTGCCCGCCGCCGAGCAGGTCTCGACGTTTCACTGCGTGACCGGTTGGACCGTCGGCAACGTCCACTGGCGCGGCGTGCGTTTCGCCGATCTGCTCGCACCGGCCGGCCCGCACGAGACGGCGAGCGTGCTGACGTTCACCTCGGCCGAGCACCCGTACGTCGACACGCTGACGGTCGACCAGGCTCACCTGCCGGACGTGATGCTGGCCTACGAGCTGGACGGCAAGCCGCTGTCGCGTCCCCACGGCGCTCCGGTCCGCGTCGTGATTCCCGACATGTACGGGTACAAGGGCGTGAAGTGGGTCGAGCGGATCACGCTCGGCGCCGAGGCGGAGCCCGGCTACTGGGAGCAGCGCGGCTACGACACCGACGCGTGGGTCGGCCGGTCGAATGGCCTCTGAGCCGGCTTACGTCGAGCGCTTCACACCGACGGAGCGCGCCCTCCATTGGGTGCACGCCGCCGCCTTCCTGGCGCTCCTCGCGACGGGCCTCGTCCTCTACGTGCCGCGGCTCAGCATCCTGGTCGGGCGGCGGCCGCTCCTGAAGGACCTCCACGTCTACACCGCCGTCGGCGGCCACCTGTACCTCGCACTCATCTACCCGGCCACGCGACATTCGCTGCGAGGCATGACCTCGGGATACGTGCGGCGAGACTGGGCGGAGCGCCACCATCCAAAATGGGCGCCCGAGCAACGACAATGAGCGCCATGGCAACCGTTCTCGTCGTCGACGACGAACCGATCGTGCGCGACGTCGTCGTCCGCTACCTGCAGCGAGACGGCTTCGACACCCTCGAGGCCGGCGACGGAGACGCCGCGCGGGCGATCATCGAGAGCGGCGCCCCCGACCTCGTCGTGCTCGACGTGATGCTCCCCGGGACCGACGGGCTCGCGCTGTGCCACTGGATCCGCTCCGGCAGCGACCTGCCCGTGATCATGCTGACTGCACGCGGCGAGGCCGCCGACCGCATCGTCGGGCTGGAGATCGGGGCCGACGACTACGTCACCAAGCCGTTCTCCCCGCGGGAGCTCGCGATCCGCGTCCGGAACGTGCTCAAGCGCGCCGAGCCGCAGCCGCCGGGCGCCCCGCAGTCGCTGACCTTCGGCGACCTGCAGATCGACGGCGTCACCCGTGAGGTCTCGCTCTCCGGCCGGCCCGTGCGCCTCACCGGCAAGGAGTTCGACCTTCTCTTCTTCCTCGCGTCGAATCCACGCGAGGTGTTCTCTCGCAAGCAGCTGATGGATCGCGTCTGGGGCTACGAAGCGGCGCTCGACACCGGCACCGTCACCGTCCACATCCGGCGCCTGCGCTCGAAGCTCGAGGACGATCCATCGACACCGCGGCGGCTCGAGACGCTGTGGGGCGTCGGCTACAGGTTCGTGCCGTGATCCATCTCGCGATCGTCGTCGCGATCTCGACCCTGGCGGTCGGCCTGCTCGGGGTGGTCGCGCTGCGGCGGCTGCCGGCGATGCGCGCGCAACTCGCGGCCTTCGGGCTCCTGGCCGTCGTGCTCCCGCTGGGGGCGGTCCTGCTCTCGGGCTGGGTGATGTTCCACATGGGAGCCGACGTGAAGATCCTCGCCGTCGCGGCCGGGGCAGCGGCGAGCGCCGTCGCGGTCGCGCTCGTGCTGGCGACGTCGATCACCCGCCGGCTCGAACAGCTCAGCCGTGCCTCGGACCGGCTGGCGGCCGGCGAGCTCTCGGTTCGTGCTCCCACCGGCGGCCCGCGCGAGCTCGCCCAACTCGGGCGGTCGTTCAACGCGATGGCGGCCGAGCTGGAAAGTCTCTTCGACGCGCGCCGAGAGCTCGTCGCGGCTGCGAGCCACGACCTGCGAACACCGGTCGCGTCGATCACCGCGATGCTCGAGGCGATCGAAGACGGGCTCGCGGAGCCCGAGGAGTACCTCGGGCCGCTGCAAGAGCACGCGAGGCGCCTCGGCACGCTCGTCGACGATCTCTTCGAGCTCGCGCGCATCGACGCCGGCGCGCTTTCGCACGAGCTACAGGTCGTGTCGGTCGCTCCGCTCGTCGACTCGTGCGTGCGCGGCGTCGAGGCGGAGGCGCGTGCTCGCCGCGTCAGGCTCGACCAGCGCCTCGCCGCGGCCCCGCCCGTCCGCTGCGCGCCCGACCAGGTCGAACGGGTCCTGCTGAACCTGCTCACGAACGCTCTGCAGCACACTCCGTCGGACGGCTCGATCGCGGTACTGCTCGACACGACCGACGATCACGTCACGGTCAGCGTCGAGGACACGGGCAGCGGCCTCACGCCCGAGGCGGCGCGGCGGATGTTCGACCGGTTCTGGCGCAGCGATCCGGCGCGCGGGGGCGGAACCGGCCTCGGCCTCGCCATCGCCCGCGGCCTCGTCGAAGCCCAGGGCGGCCGCATCTGGGCCGAAGGCGCCCCGACCGGCGGGGCGCGCGTCTCCTTCACCTTGCCCGTCGCGTAGAACCGGCTGTCAGCGCCGGACGGTGAGAGCCCGGCTCGTGCCGCCGAGGAAGCCCGCACCCGCCTGGTTGACACTGAAGGCGATCCGCACCGTCGAGCGGCCCTTCGGCAACGACAGGCGGAAGTCCGCGCGCGAGCGGACGCCGAGCCGGACCCGCTTGATCGTCGACCAGCGGCCGTTCGAGCGGCGCTGCACCTGGACCAGCCGGCGCGCGAAGGAGCGGCTGCCGGCGACGTGGACGAGGAACCGCTTCGCCGCCGTCTGACGCAGGCTGATCGCCGGGTGCACGCCGATCGACACCGGCGCGCTCATTCCCCCACGCCAGCTCGCGAGGTAGGACGTCGCGATCCCCGGCTTCGCGATGTAGGCCCAGGTGCCGTCGACGCCGCTGAGCACGGTCGATCTCGACTGGTAGGAGCCGCCGCCGTACGGCTGGGCGAAGATGACGACCGACTCGCCGGCCCGGTGAGTGGGCACGACTCCCGAGAGGGTGATGCGCCCACCGAAGACGACCTGGCGTGCGAGCACCGTGAGCGTCACTCCAGTGGTCGTGAGCGTCGTGTCCGCGCCGCGCGTCGTGCCCGCGTCGCTGCGCGCGACGAGCCGATAGTGGTAGGTGGCGCCCGGAGCGAGGCCGGTCAGGGTCGCGCTCACGTGTTGCAGGCCGGCCTTCGAGCCGGCCCCCTTCGACGACGTCGACTTGCCGTACTTGCTCGAGGTCCCGTACTCGAACCACCACGTCGTCGAGCGGCCGTGGGTGTCGAGGGAGCCCGTCAGGATCCCCGTGTCGGGCCCGACGCCCTGCGGCGCGCCGGTCTGTGCCCACGGCGGCCCGACGGTCGAGAACGCACGGTCCGCGCCCCACGTCGTGCCGCTCGAGTTCCGGGCGACGAGGCGATAGTGGTAGGTCGTCGCCGGCTTGAGGCTCTTCACGGTCGCGGACACCGCGACGGCGCTCGTTCCGGAACCGGCGCCGGCGGAGGACGTCTTCGATCCGTACTTCGTCGAGGTGCCGTACTCGAACCAGCGCGTCGTCGAGAGCCCGTTCGGCGTCACCGACCCGCGCAACACCGCCGAGGTCGGCGTCACGGACGACACGGCGCCCGTGCCGACCGCCGGCGCGCTGCTCGTCGTGAACGACGAGTCCTGGCCGGTGCTCGTGCCGGCGTCGCTCGAGGCGACGATCCGGAAGTGGTAGGTGGTGCCGGTGCGCAGGCCGGAGATCGCAGCCGACTCCGACTGCGCCGTCGTCGCAGAGCCTGCGCTCCTGGTCGCGGTCTTCGACCCGTAGCTCGTCGAGCTTCCGTACTCGAAGTAGAAGGTGGTGTCGCGGCTGTTCGGGTCGACCGTCCCGTTCAGCGTCGCCGCGGAAGCCGTGACGCCCGTGGCGGTGCCGGTCGTCGCGTCGGGCGGCACCGTCGTCGTGAAGACGGCGTCTGTTCCGTGACCGGTGCCCGTGCCGTTCGTCGCGACGAGGCGATAGTGATACGTCGTGCCGACCCGCAGCCCTGTCAACCCGGCGGAGACACCCGTCGCGCTCGAGCCGGACCCCGCCGACTTCGCGGCGGTCTTCGATCCGTACGACGTCGAGGTCCCGTATTCGACGTACCACGTCGTCGACTGGCCGCCCGGATCGACCGTGCCGGTGACGGTCGCGGTCGTCGATCCGACCACGGTCGCCGGGCCGGTCGTCGCGATCGGCGCCGCCGCAACAGCAGCTCCGGTGAACACGACGAGCGCGGCCACCGCGCCGGCCGCGGCCACCAACAGCCTCCGACTGTGTGCCGTGTCCTTCAATCCGCTCCCCTTCGGCCTCCGACTCCGAGCATCCCGTCCAGCCGTGCGCGTTCTGCGAGCACGGTGTAAGGCGAGGGTAAAAGAGGCTCTCAGCCGACGACGAAGGCGTTGCCGCCGAGCAGGCGGCCGTAGTGCGCAGCCCGGAGCCGGCCCCGGCCGGGCCAGACGTACCAGCGGTAGCGCCCCGGCGCGAGCCGCCGAGGCCCGTCGAAGGTCCACGTGCGGGGAAGCCGGAACTGCGGGTGCTTCGGCCAGGCGCTCAGCACCTTCCGCGAGCCGCGATAGATCTGGACGTTGTAGTACGAGGCGCCCTTCACCGGCGCCCACGCGAGCAGGTCGCCCGCCTTGACGCGCGCCCCCGCCGCCGGCAGGTAGAGCGCCGGCACGGTGGCCGCGACGCCGACGTCGCTCGTGTTCCCGGCGGCGTCGCTCGCAGCGAGCTCGTACCGGTACGTCACCCCCGGCTGAAGCCGCGTGTCCCGGAAGCTCGCCGCGCGGCCCCGGTAGACGACGGGCGCACGCTGCTTGCCGCGTCCCGGCGTGCGTGTGACGGAGACGACCGCAGTGTCTGGAGGCGCGCGCCAGCGAAGCGTCGCGCTGCGCGAGACGACCGAGACGGCGACGCCGGCGAGCTTGGGCGCCGTGGAGTCGTACTGCAAGCTCGCAGAGGCCGAAGCCCGGTTGCCGGCCGCGTCGATGCAGCCGCCCGAGATCGTCGCCTTCGCGCTGTCCGGGCCGGCGTAGTCGACCGGCGCGGTGCACGAGCTGATGCCCGACCCGCCGTCGGTGCCGGCAAAGGTGACCTGGACGGGGTGCGAGTACCAGCCGTTCGCGTCGGGCCGGCGCGCGGGTGTCGCAGTCACCGTCGGAGCCGTCGTGTCGTACCGCAGCCCGAACGACGCCGCCGAGCTGACGTTCCCGGCCTTGTCGCGGCACGTGCCGCCGACCGACGCCGAGCCCGAGTCGGGGCCCGAGTACGTGGCCGTCGTGCAGCCCGCGATCCCTGAGGTGGTGTCGTTGCCGCTGAACGTGACGGTCACCGGGTGGCTGTACCAGCCTCCCGCATCCGGGGCACGGTCGGGCGCCGCCGTCGTGACGGCGGGCGCGTCGGTGTCGATCTTGAACTGGAGGTGGAACTGGACGGTCGAAGAGCCGTCGGTCGCCGTGCAGTCGACTGCGTCGGAGCTCGTTCTGAAGGTCTTGACGAGCGGGCAGTTGGAGTCGTTCGCGCCCTGCACCGACAGCTGTGCCGTGACCGCGCTCCGGTACCAGCCGTTGTCGCCCGCCGTGCCCGCCGTGACGGTGTACGAGACCACCGGCCCGGCCGCCCCCGCGGCACGGGCGACGGCGAGCGCGAGCCCGAGCGCGAGCAGTGCGGCTGCGACGCGCATCAGCGGCGGCTCCACGCGCGGACGAGCCCTGCGCCGGAGCCGGCGGTGAGCGCCGCGAGCGCAAGCGCGAGCGCAGCGAGCGAGACCGACGGGGGACGGCGGAGCGGCGCGGCGATGAACGCCGGCACGACCACGGGCGGCAACTCGAACCGCGGGATCGCCGCCGGCCGCACCGGGCGAGCGTTCCGACGGCCGGCCGTGACCGGACGGCGCGGCGGACGCGACGGGGCCGGCGTCGTCACCGGTCGTACCGGCGAGGAGACGACGACAGCGCCCGGGGACGGCACGGTCCGGACCGGGGCGTGCAGCGCCGGCCGCGACGACGGCGCGGCTGCGGGCGCAGGATCCGGCCGCAGCCCGTTCGAGCCCGGCGGGGGATCGGGCGAGAAGGAGGAGGCGTGCCCGGCCGCAGGCGCAAGGAGGACCAGCACCGCCGCCAACGGTGAGGTGCGCCGCAGGAGCCCTCTGCGCTCCCTTCCCATTCGACCCCCCGGGTCGATGCACCCTCGTGCCCGCGCAGCCTACACCTCCTTCGAAGTGGGTCAAGTGCAGGGAAGAACTCCCGGGAGGGCCCTGCGGCCGGCCCTCCCGGGATCCCGTGGGTCAGCTCGTCTGCATCGCCTCCCCAGCCGTGCCCGCGCGGTTGCCCGAGGCGCCGCGCGAGACGCTCGTGTTGCCCTGGGCCGCCAGGCCGTCGCCGCCCGCGCTCCTCACCCTGACGGGCGAGAAGCCGTTCGACGGGGCGAACTGGAACGCGGCCGAGAGGGCCTTCGCGAACTGGGCGGTGTCCGCGCGCTGGCCGAGCACCTGGATCGGCCACGAGGAGCAACCGCACCTCGTCGCGCCGGCCGCCTGGCTTCCCTGCTGGCCGGTGTCCGCGGCATTGCCGGCCGTGGCCGACGAGCCCGCCGTGTTCTGCTGGCTCACCGAACCGCCGCCGCCTGGGCTCTTGACGCGCACGGGCGAGGCGTCGTTCGAGGCCCCGAACTGCGCCGCCAGGGACGCGGCGAAGGACAGCTGTCCCGTCTTCGCCTCCTGGCCGAGCACCTGGATCGCGGAGCCGCCGGCGGCCTGCTTCGCGGCCTGCCTCGTCGAGGCACTGTTGCCCGACGTCGCCGACGAGCCGACCGTGTTCGCCTGCGTGACGCTCCCGTCGGAGCCGCCGCTGCCGACGCGAACCGGCGAGGCGGTGTTGCCCGACGAACCGCCGCCGCACCCGCAGTCGCGCTTGCCGTGCCCGAACGCCTGCAGGGCGTAGGAGAGCCCGAAGGAGCCCTGCTCGGTATCGGAGCGCTGGCCGACCACCTGGATCGCACCGCCGCAGCCGCAACTGCGGCCTGCGGCAGCCTGGTCGCCCGTCTGGTTCGTCGTGGCGGCGTTTCCGGCCGTCGCCGACGACCCGGCGGTGTTCGACTGCGAGACGTCGCCGCCGTTCCCGGGGCTCTTGACCCGGACCGGCGAGGCGTCGTTCGACGCGCCGACCTGCTCGGCGGCCGATCCCGCGACGGCACCCTGCGTCGTCCACGCCTGCTGGCCGGCGACCTGGATCGCCGGGCTCGAGACGTGCGACGGGCTGACCGCGTCGCTCTTGACCGGCTCGACGCAACCGCACGAGCCGTCCTGCCACTGGGTCGCCGACTGGGTCGTCGAGGCCGAGTTGCCGGACGTCGCGGTCGAGCCGACGTTGTTCGCCTGCGACACGGAGCCGTCGTCACCGGGGCTGAGCACCCGGATCGAGCCGGCCGTGTTCGAAGGATCGATCTGCTTCGCGTCCGAGAGCGCGATCGCGGACTGATCCGTGCCGGCGGACTGATCGCCGGTCTGGATCGCTGTCCCGGATGCGTTCTGGGTAGCGCCCTGGCCCGTCGAGGCGAGGTTGCCGGCGTTCGCCGACGAGCCTGCCGCGTTGGCCTGGTTCGACGCACCGTCGCCGCTCGGGGCGGCCTGCGGGGCCGCCTCCGACGGAGCGGCGTCCTGCCGCACCGGCGCGGTGATGCAACCGCAGCCGTGACCTGCCTGCGACTGCGTGGCGTTCTGCTTCGTCGACGCCGAGTTGCCGGACGTCGCGCTCGACGAGACGGTGTTCGCCTGGGACACGGACCCGCCGTTGCCGGGGCTGAGCACCCGGATCGACACGTTCGTGTTCGAGGGATGGTCCTGGGTCGCCGTGGAGACGGCCCCGGCCTTCTGCTCGGTGCCCGCCGCCTGCTTGGCGGTCTGGATACCCGAGCCCGAACCGGTGCAGCCACACGAGGCGCTGCCCTGGTCCTGCGTGCTCGTCTGGCCGGTCGTCGCGGCGTTCCCTGCGGTTGCCTGCGAGCCGGCGTTGTTCGCCTGCGACACGGAGCCGTCGTCACCGGGGCTGAGCACCCGGATCGACACGTTCGTGTTCGAAGGGTCGATCTGCGTTGCCGACGAGAGCGCAGCTGCTCCCTGCGTCGTGCCCGCCGACTGATCTGCGGACTGAACGCCGGAGCCGGGACCGGTGCAACCGCACGACGCGGCGCCCTGGTCCTGCGTGCTCGTCTGGCCGGTCGTCGCGGCGTTCCCTGCGGTTGCCTGCGAGCCGGCGTTGTTCGCCTGCGACACGGAGCCGTCGCTGCCGGGGCTGAGCACGCTCACCGGCAGGTTGGCGTTGGACGCGCCGTACTGGGCGGCTGCCGAGAGGGCCAGTGCAACCTGGTCGGTCCCGGCCTGCTGCTGCGAGCTCTGGATGCCCGGGCCACCCGCCGTCTGATCCGCGTTCTGCGCCGTGGCGGCCTGGTTGCCCGCCGTGGCCGACGATGCCGCAGTGTTCGACTGCGAGACGTCGCCGTTGTCGCCGGGGCTCAGGACACGGATCGCGATGTTGGTGTTGCTCGGGTCGACCTGCGTCGCGCTGGACGCGGCTCCGGCCTGCTGTGCCGTCGTCGCCGACTGCCCGGACACCTGGATGCTTCCAGGATCGGCAGCCGCAACGGCGGCGAGAGCAAGACACACGGCCGTCGTCAGCACGAGCGCGAGAATCAGCTTTCTCATCACTCCTCCTAACTCGTGACTCGAGCTGCGGCGTCCGCCGCAGCTCGGTGGGCACACGAGTCGAGGACTAGCCGGGACGTGCGCGCCGGTCGTCGCTCAGTCTTCGACGGCCCGGCAGCGCAGAGGGAACGATGCTGCTCAGCAAAGCGAAAACGAGGAAGGTCAACGCGCCGGTCAGCGAGACCGTCAGCACGGACGCACCGCCGCCGTGCCCGGACGTGCCCGGCGCACCTGCGGCCGCCGGGCTCGACGGGGCGAGCGGCGCCCGGGGCGCGCTCGGAAGCGGCTGCGAGCCAGCCTCGGAAGCGTGCGGGGCCGCCGCCGCGTGCGCGCGGACGGTCGAGCGGATCGACTGCTCGACGACGACGCGGGTGAAGGCGTGGGCTTCCGCCTGCACGATCGTCCGGCCCAGCACGCCGGGCCGGCGGCGCACGACCGGTCGCCCGCGGGCCGCGACGGCCGCCTGCCGGTGCACGCTCGACCGGCGGACGAGGCTCGCGGGCACGGCGGGCAGGACCGGTGCGACGCCCGCCAGGTCGCGCTGCGCGGCCGCCGCCGGCAGCACGGCGAGCGCTGCGGCGGGCGGGAGCGGGATCGGCGGCAGCGAGAACGGCGGCGTCGTTGGGGCTGCCGGCTGCTGCACGGCGGCGAGCGCGGTGCTCGCTGCGTTCGAGGCGGCCGCGGCCGAGGCCGCGAGATTCGACTGCGTCACGTCGCCGTCGTTCCCCGGGCTCGCAATGCGGATCGAGACGGCGACGTTGCACTGGACGCAGACGGACGGGACTGCTGCGGCGGCAGGCGCCGGAGCGCCGCCCGGACATTCCCACTGCCAGTTCCAGATCCAGACCGTCGAGCCGGCGGGCGGCGAGGGGACCCCCGGGGTCGAAGCAGGATCGCAGTTCCAGCTCCAGTTCCAGATCCAGACGTCGGGAGAAGTCTGTGAATCCCCCGGTGCCGTGTCGGCGGTAATATCGCCCGAATTATCACCGGCAGTATTACCGCTGGTATCAGGAGCGGGTGCCGCCGCGGGCGAAGCCTCCGGCGCGGGCGCCGGAACCGGGGGCGGCGCGGCGACCGGCGCTCCGTTCGAGGAAGCGCCCTGAGGCGTGTTCTCCGCGGCCGCCGGCTGCGCGGGGGCCGGCGCCGCCGGTTCGGCGGGCAGGCCCGGCGATACCACCGGTGGTATCGCCGGTGAAACCGTCGATTGCGGCGCGCTCGGCACCGCCGCGGCGTTCTGGGGCACGGTGAGCACGGGCGCGACGGTCACGGTCGGAACGGGAGGGAGAACCGGCGCAGGCACGACGACCGCCGGCATGGTCACCGCGGCCGCCGGCAGGGCGGGAACGGGCACACCGTCATCGGCGAGCGCCGAGGGCGCGCTGCCCGCCGCGACCACGAGCGCGGCCGCGACCACGCAAACCGCTCTGCCCCTTCTCCTCCCGCGCTGCGTTCCACTGTCCATCTAATGAGATATGTACCCACAGCTCATTCCCGCGATGCGTAAAATCTTCCGACAAATGTCTTTCTTTTTCCGATCGCGGTGATTACCATCGGATTGTGATCGCTGCAGGTGATGAGCGGCATCGCCTGATCGAGGCGCACCTGCCGCTCGCGCGCCGGGTGGCGCGGCGGTATGCCGGGCGCGGGGAACGGCCCGACGACCTCGCCCAGGTCGGAGCGCTCGCGCTCGTGCGGGCGGTCGATCGCTGCGATCCGTCGCGGGCGCAGCTGCCTGCCTACCTCGCCCGCTGCGTCGAAGGCGAGATCCTCAATCACCTGCGCGACCGCGCCTCGGTCGTGCGACTCCCCCGCACTGCGCCTGGGCGGCCGGCCGCGGTTCTCGCGCTCGAGGACGAGCTCGACGGCGCGGGGCCCACGCTCGACGACGTGCTGCTCGACCGTGCCGCCGTCGCCACTGCCGCGCGCGGGCTCGACGACCGGGAGCGGTGGATCGTCCTGCTCCTCTTCTTCTGCGACTGCACACAGGCCGAGGCGGCCGCGCAGCTCGGCCTCTCGCAACCGCAGGTCTCGCGACTGCTCGCCGCGGCGATGAAGAAGATGCGACGCCGGCTGCAGGAGCCAACTTTGTCACGACCGGCACGAGACGCTACTCTCAGAGGCGATGAGCACGGTCACGAGCAAGCAGACCGGGGCACGTGAGTCGTCTCGCGAGTCGACCCGCAGCGGCCGGCTCCTGCTGCGCATGCCGCGCGCGCTCCACGCACAGCTCGCGGCGCGCTCCGATGCGGCGGGCGTGAGCCTGAACCAGTACATCGTCGAGACGCTGACCCGGACGCTCGACGGAGACGGCAGAACAGACGTCGTCGTCCGACAGGCGGCACCGCCGAGATCGCTCCGGCTCGCGCTGCTCGCGAACGCGGTCGTCGTCGCGCTCGCCGCGGCGACGTGCGTCGTCCTGCTCGTCGTCGCCCTGCGCTGAGCGCAGCGGCGCCCGCCCGACGGGCAGCATGGTGCTCGATGCGGTTCCGTCCCCTGTGGGTCTGGCGTCTGCTGTTGCTCGCGTTCGCAGCGGCCTACCTGGCGAGCGCGGATCTGCAGGCATGGCTGCCGCCGCTCGTGCCGTTCCTCGCCGCCGCAGCCGTCGAGGCGCAGTTCTTCCTCGCAGGTGTGCGCGCCGGCAGACGGCGGCAGGCCTTCGCCGACCCGGGGCCGCAGCAGCGCGACCTCGAAGATCTCGGCTGGCAGGCCCACACGGTCACCGTCGGCCGGGGCGACACGGAGCTCGTGCTTCGGCCGGGCGAGCTCGAGGACGAGGAGATCGCGGAGTGGCTCGAGCTGCACCACGACGAGCTCGCCGCCCTCGGCCCCGGACGCCACGAGCTCGCGGCGATCGACTCTGCGACGAGCCCGGTCGCCTTGCACAGCCCGCGCGCCGTCCACCGCGAACGACGGACTCGGATCCGCCTCGTGCAGGCGCTCGCCGTCGTCGCGCTCCTGGCCGGGCTGTTTCTCCTCGACTCGAACGCCGCGCACTGGCAGCACCTCTCGACAGCCGCGCGGGCCCGGACGGTCGCCCTCCTCGACCGGCAGGCGTCCCGGATCGCCGGCCACCCCGCCGAGGTGATCTGCGACGTGGCCGGAAAGCACGTCGGCTATGTCCAGGACGCGAACGGGCTGGCCGAGGTCGGCCGCCGCCGCGCCTGGCTGACGCCGCAGATCTGCTACCAGCTCTACCTGGTCCACAGCAGCGGACGAGCAGCCGGGCCTGCCTCCGGAGAGGCGATCGCGGTGCTCGCCCACGAAGCCTGGCATCTTCGCGGTGTCACGAGCGAGGCGCTTGCGAACTGCTTCGCGTACCAGTCGGGCGTCGGGATCGGCGAGGCGCTCGGGCTGCCAAGGTCGACCGCGCGGGCGCTGATGCGCGAGCAGCTCGCGGACAACCCCGCCGACTTCGCCGACGCGCCGCAGTACCTCGTGCCCTCGGGCTGCACGCGAGGAGGCAGCCTCGACCTGCACCTCGACGGATCGAGCTTCCCGTGAGCCCGCCCGCGCGACCGGACGACGTCACTTCAGGGCGAGCGGCAAGAGCAGCCGGTCCGGCGCGGAGACGTCGGCGACGACCTCGACGACGCGCCCCGGGGGCTGCACGGGGACGACGTTGCCCTCGACCCGCACGCCGTCGACGACGAGCGACACGACACGTCCCTGGACGCCGCGCTCCTTGCGAACCGTGATCCGGAACGTCGCGCCGCGGAACACGCGCTCGGCGGTGAAGCCCTCCCAGGCGGCCGGCAGGCAGGGGTCGATCCGCAGCCCGTCGTGCTCGGGGCGGACGCCCAGGATCCACTGCGTGATCGCGACCAGGTTCCACGCGGCCGTGCCGGTGAGCCACGAGTTCTTCGCCTCGCCGTGGGTCGGCGCGTCGGCGCCCGCGATCATCTGAGCGTGGACGTAGGGCTCGCAGCGGTGGAGATCGCTGAGCTCCTCGCGAGCCGACGGGTTGGTCCGCAGGTAGTAGTCGAGCGCAGCGTCGCCGTTCCCGAGCAGGGTCTCGGCGATCACGATCCAGGGATTCGTGTGGCAGAAGACACCCGCGTTCTCCTTGTACCCCGGCGGATAGGTCGAGATCTCGCCGAGCTCCACCCGGTAGCGCGAGTACGCGGGCTGCACGAGGACGATCCCGTGCGGTGTGGCGAGGCGTTCGTGCACCGCCGCCAGGGCCCGCGCCGCCAGGTCGTCGTCGAGACCGATGCCGGCCATCACGCACATCCCCTGCGGCTCGACGAAGATCTGGCCTTCCTCGTTCGCCGCTCCGCCGACGGGCTCGCCTGCGTTGTCGTACGCACGGAGGAACCACTCGCCGTCCCAGCCGTCGCGACGCACGACCTCGGCCATCCGGTCGGCCGCAGCGAGGTAGCCGTCCGCCTCGCCCGCGTCGCCGAGCCTGGTGGCGATCGCCGCGAGCTCGCGCGCCGCCAGGGTGAAGAGACCGGCGATGAAGACCGATTCCGCAACGCCGCCCTCGCGGTGGGCCGTCGTCTGGAACGACTCGCCCGGCGTCTCGGAGAAGCAGTTGAGGTTCAGGCAGTCGTTCCAGTCCGCGTGCCCGATCAGGGGCAGCCCGTGCGGCCCGAGGCGTTCGAGCGTGTATCCGAGCGCACGCTGCAGGTGCTCGTGCAGCGGCGTCTCGGTGCCTTCCTCGTTGTCGTACGGAACGGGCTCGTGCAGCACCGTCAGGTCGCCCGTCTCCTTCAGGTAGGCAGCGACGGCGAGGATCAGCCAGAGCGGATCGTCGTTGAACCCGGAGCCGATCTCGTCGTTGCCGCGCTTCGTCAGCGGCTGGTACTGATGGTAGGCGCCGCCGGTTCGCAGCTGAGTCGCCGCCAGGTCGAGGATGCGCTCGCGCGCCCGTGCCGGGGAGAGCTGCACGAACCCGAGCAGGTCCTGATTCGAATCGCGGAAGCCCATCCCGCGTCCGATCCCCGACTCGAAGAGCGACGCCGAGCGCGAGAGGTTGAACGTGACCATGCACTGGTACTGGTTCCAGATGTTGACCATCCGGTTGACATGCTCGTTCGGGGCCGAGACCTGCAGGCCGGCAAGCAGATCGGTCCAGTGATCGCGCAGCTGCACGAACGCCGCCTCGACCTCGGCGGGATCGCGATAGCGCGCGAGCACGGAGCGGACCCCCCGCTTGTCGAGCGACTGGGATCCGGGCGGATCGAATTTCGCCTCGCGCGGGTTCTCGGCGTAGCCGAGCACGAACACGATCTCTCGCGACTCACCCGGCTCGAGCTGCAGCTCGATGTGGTGCGAGCCGCACGGCGCCCAGCCGTGCGCGATCGAGTTCCGCGACCTCCCTTCCTCGACCGCCACCGGCCGGTCCCAGCCGCGATACGGGCCGAGGAACGCCTCGCACTGGGTGTCGAAGCCGACCGGAACCTCGGAGCAGGCGAAGTACGCGAAGTGATCGCGCCGCTCGCGATATTCGCTCTTGTGAAAGACGACACCGTCCTCCACCTCGACCTCGCCGACGGAGAGGTTGCGCTGGAAGTTCGTCGCGTCGTCCAACGCATCCCAGAGGCAGAACTCGACCGCACTGAACAGCGAGAGGCGCGCCGGGGCGGCGCGGTGGTTCACGACCCGCGTCCGCCACAGCTCGAGCGTCTCGCCGAGCGGGACGAAGTAGAGAGTCTCGGCCTCGATCCCGGCACGCCGTGACCCGATCGCCGTGTACCCGAGGCCGTGCCGGCAGCGGTAGTCCTCGAGGTCGCTCCTCGTCGGCTGCCAGGACGGAGACCAGAAGTCGCCCGTCTCGTCGTCCCGGACGTAGAGGTAGCGACCGCCCGTGTCGAGAGGGACGTTGTTGTAGCGGTAGCGGGTCAGACGCCGGAGGCGAGGGTCACGGAAGAACGAATAGCCGCCCGCGGTGTTGGTGACGATCGCGAAGTAGTCCTCGGTGCCGAGATAGTTGATCCACGGCAGCGGGGTGTCCGCGCGCGTGATCACGTACTCGCGCGCTGCATCGTCGAAATGGCCGAAACGCATGCCGCTGTGCCTCCAACTCGGGGACGGAGCTCCGGCTTCGAATCTAGTCCGGGGGGCCCCGGATTGTTGGCGTATTTCCCCGTAAGCAGCCGCAGGTAAATGCCGGATGCGTCCCGGGTGAGTTGGTGCGAAACCTCTCTTGGTTGGGACCCGATCAAGGGCCCGACCGCCTGACCACAGGAGGAACCATGGCCACTCGTGGAAAGCACCGCCCCGTCGGCTGGGCGCTCGTTGCGCTCGTTGCTCTCGCCGCCGTGGCAGTTGCCGCGACGCTCGGGTCAAGTGGCGCAGGCGCCTCGTACAAGGCGAAGTCCTACCCCCGTGTCGCGACGCTCGTCACGAGCGGCTCGCAGTGGGGGAACATCGCCGGGATGAACCCCTATGTCGGCAACAACGCGGCCGGCATGATCGGGCTCGTCAACGAGACCCTGCTCCGGTACGACCCGCTCGCAAACAAGTACATCAACTGGCTGGCGCAGTCCGCGAAATGGACCGGCGCCAAGCAGTACACGATCGTCGTGCGGCCGAACGTGACCTGGTCGGACGGCAAGACGTTCACAGGCGCAGATGTGAGGTTCAACGTCAACCTCGCGCGCTTCAACACCTCTGCATGGAACAACCTCTGGCAGAACCTGAAGCAGCCGATCTCCGTGAAGGGCAACACGGTGGTCTTCAACTTCAAGGGGACGCCGAACTACGTGCAGTGGCAGAACATGGTCTGGAACATGCCGATGATCAGCCCTGTCCAGGGCAAGACGATCAAGACGGCACAGGACCTCACGACCTACAACCCGCACAACCCCGTGGGAACCGGTCCGTACAAGCTCGACACCTCCGGCTTCGACGTGACGACGCGGGTCGTCTGGGCGAAGAGGACGTACTGGTGGGCCGCGCAGCAGGGCGTCGCTCCCTCGCCGGCACCGAAGTACATCATCGACCTCGTCAACACGAGCAACACGAACAGCCTCTCGGCTGTGCTCGCAGGCGTCGAGGACCTGAACAACAACTACCTGCCCGGCGTCAGCAAGCTCGTCAGCTCGGGCAAGGTGCACACGTACTTCCCGAAGGCTCCGTACATGCTGTCGGCGAACACCGCCTGGCTGGAGCCGAACACGTCTGAGGCACCGCTGAACGACGCGGTCTTCCGCAGGGCGCTCGCAATGTCGATCGACATCAACAAGATCGTGACCGACGATTACGGGAACCTCGTCCTGAAGGCAAGCCCGACAGGGCTGCTGCCGACTTGGAAGAAGACGATCAACTCGAGCCTCGTGAAGCAGTACGGGTTCACACACAGCCCGGTCGCTGCGAAGGCCTTGCTCGTGAAGGCCGGCTACAAGCTCGACAGTTCGGGAATGTTCGAGAAGAAGGACGGCTCGAAGATCGATCTCGAGATCGCCGTCCCGCAGGGTTGGTCCGACTGGGAGGCCGCCCGCGACATGATCATCGCTTCCGCCAAGGACGCGGGGATCCGGCTCCACGCCAAGGTGAAGGACTTCAACACCTGGCAGAGCGATCGCAACACGGGCAAGTTCGACCTCGTGGTCGACAACCACTACCAGCTGAGCGACAACCCGTGGACGTACTGGAACGGTCTGTTCCACCTCCCGGTCATCACGACGGGCACCGGCCAGACGTTCGCGAACTACGGTCGCTATCAGAACACGGCTGCGTGGAACCTCACGCAGCAGCTCGACAGGACATCGCCGTCGAACACGAAGGCGATCACGAACATCAACAACCAGCTCCAGACGATCCTGATGAAGGATCTGCCGGCAATTCCGCTCTGGTACAACGGCATCTGGGCGCAGATGACGTCGAAGTACTGGACGAACTGGCCCGCTGACAAGACCAGCCGCCAGTACGTGCCGGTGATGTGGAACGGCTATCTCCAGATGACGGGGATCGACACGATCACGCATCTGAAGAGCTCTCTGAGGCAGTCGACGGGCCAGTAGCGCCCTGGACGTCGAGCCTCGATGAACGCGCACCGCTCCTCCCGGCACTCACTGCGAGGAGGAGCGGTGCGGCCTACCGACGATTCGAGTGAGGCGATCGCATGCTGCGCTACCTGCTGAGGAAGCTCTTCATCTACACCCTCACCTTCGTCGCCGCCGTGACGATCGACTGGTCGATCCCTCACCTGATGCCGGGCAACCCCGTGCTGACGCTGATGGGCCGGATCCAGATCCAGGATCCCGAGGTCGCCCAGCACGTCTACGACAACTACATGCGGTCGTTCAACCTCGATCTGCCGCTGTGGAAGCAGTACTACTACTTCTGGGTCTCGCTGTTCCACGGTGACCTCGGGACGAGCATCCTCCAGTTCCCGTCACCGGTCTCGTCGATCATCATGAACGCGATCCCGTACACGCTCGGGCTGCTCGTGCCGGCGATCCTGCTCAGCTGGTGGGTGGGCAACAAGCTCGGGGCGCTCGCGGCACGGCGGAAGGTCCTCGACAACACGCTGCTGCCCTTCGGGTACCTGCTGACCGCGACGCCGTACATGTGGCTGGCGATCGTGCTCGTCTGGGTGTTCGCGATCACGCTCAGCCTCTTCCCCGTCGGCCTCGCGTACAGCCCGACGGCGGGTCGCGGGTGGTCGCAGGCGTTCATCCTCGATCTCGGCCATCACTGGGTGCTGCCGTTCCTCTCGCTCTTCCTCGTCGGCTGCGGCGGCTGGGCGATCGGCATGCGGAACATGATCATCTACGAGCTCGAGTCGGACTATGCGCACTACCTGGAGGCGCTCGGCGCACCACGGCGGCTCGTGCGCAAGTACGCGTTCCACAATGCGCTCCTGCCGCAGATCAGCGGCCTCGCGCTCTCGCTCGGCGCGGTGATCGCAGGCGCACTCGTCACCGAGATCGTCTTCTCGTACCCCGGGCTCGGCTACCAGATCTATCGCGCGATCACGAACGAGGACTACTTCGTGATCCAGGGCATCTTCCTCTTCATCATCGTCGGCGTCCTCGTCGCGAACTTCATCGTCGACATCGTCTACGTGATCGTCGATCCGAGAACAAGGATCGGGATGCAGGGCGGCCAGGCATGAGCCGTAGGCTCGACGGAGGCTCCACGAAGCGGAGGCGCCGGCTCGGCCGGCGCCGGGAGCGGGTATGAGCACGGGTGCCGCAGCGCCGAAGTCGCTCGCCGTGGAGAGGCCCCCTGCGGCGCCCGCGCCCGCGACTCCGGTGATGTCGGGTCGCCGGGAGACGATCTACTTCGCCCTTCGCAACCGGAAGCTCATCTTCGGGCTCAGCGTGACGCTGGGCATGCTCCTCTTCGCGATCTTCGGGCCGCTGCTCGCCCAGCATCCTCCGCTCGAGTTCGGCGGCCAGCTCTCCGTCGCACCCACGACGAAGGACGGGTACTGGCTCGGGACCACACTGCTCGGCCAGGACGTCTATGCGCAGTTCGTGAACGGGCTGCGCCTCGCGTTCATCGTCGGAGCGCTCGGCGGCGGCATCGCGGCCATCATCGGATCGGTCGTCGGATTCACCGCCGGCTACCGGGGCGGGATGGTCGACGAGGTCCTGAACATGTTCACGAACATCGTGCTGGTGATCCCGACGTTCGCGCTGCTGCTCGTGATCGCTGCGTACCTCCAGGTTCGCGGGATCGTGACCGAGGCGGTGTTCATCGGGCTGACCTCGTGGCCGTGGGCTGCGCGTGCACTGCGTGCCCAGACCTTCTCGCTCACGTCGCGGGAGTTCGTCAGCCTGGCGCGACTGAGCGGCGAAGGCCAGTCGAAGATCATCTTCAAGGAGATCGCGCCGAACATGAGCTCCTATCTCTTCATGATGTTCATCCTGCTGTTCGGCGGCTCGATCCTGATCGCGGCGACCCTCGACTTCATCGGGCTCGGCCCGTCGAACACGATCTCGCTCGGCATGATGATGCAGCTGTCGGTGCAGAACGCGGCGCTGCAGCTGCATCTCTGGTGGTGGTTCGTCCCGCCCGGGCTCGCGATCATGCTGCTCGTCGGCTCGCTCTACGTGATGAACGTGGGCCTCGACGAAGTCTTCAACCCGCGCCTCCGGAACATGTGATGGGCCTGCAGGTCGACGACCTCAAGGTCTACTACCGGACGGTCAACGGCGACGTCCGCGCGGTCGACGGCGTGACCTTCGGCATCGCCGACGGCGAGATCATGGGGCTGGCCGGCGAGTCCGGCTGCGGCAAGTCGAGCCTCGGCAACAGCCTCGTCTATCTCACCGGCCGCATGAAGTACATCGGCGGCGACGTCCTGCTCGACGGCGCCACCCTGCCGATCTGGGACTTCGAGGCGATGAACGAGCATCGCTTCCGGCAGATCTCCGTGATCCCGCAGTACGCGATGAGCGCGCTCAACCCGACGCTGAAGATCGGCCGCATGACGGCGGAGCTCCTGCGTTCGCGCGGCGTGGCGTACAAGAGCGTCGCGGACGAGCTCGCGCGGCGGCTGGAGCTCGTCGGGCTGTCCGCCGACGTGCTCGGCATGTACCCGATGGAGCTCTCCGGCGGGATGAAGCAGCGCGCCGTGATGGTGATCTCGACGCTCCTCGATCCTTCCCTGCTGATCGCGGACGAGATCACGTCGGCACTCGACGTCTCGACGCAGAAGGCGGTCGCTCGCATGCTCGTCGAGTTCCGCGAGCGCGGCTTCGTCAAGAGCATGGTCGTGATCACCCACGACATCTCGATCCTCTACCAGGTCGCCGACACGATCCTCGTCATGTACGCGGGCCATCTGGCCGAGAAGGCTCCGTCGGGCGTGATCATCAACTCGCCGCAGCACCCCTACACGAAGCTGCTCATCTCGTCGCTGCCCGAGGTGGGCGTGCGCTACGAGGACGTGAAGCTGAAGGGCATCCCGGGAACCCCACCGGCGTTGCTGGAGCCTCCCGAGGGCTGCCGCTTCCGCGATCGCTGCCCGCTCGCGTCGGCGAAGTGCCGCGAGCGCCCGCCGTTCGTGGAGGTCGGCGACGGTCACCAGGTCGCCTGCTGGGAGGTCGCGGCATGACCACGCTCGTTCAGGTCGACAACTGCCGCAAGGTCTACAAGGTCGGCGCCTTCGGCGGGAAGCGCCTGACGGCCGTGCGAGACGTCACGTTCGACGTGCACGCGGGCGAAGTGGTCGCGCTGATCGGCGAGAGCGGCAGCGGCAAGTCGACGATCGGCCGGATGATGCTGCGGCTCTCACCGGTCACCGCCGGGACGATCTCGTTCAAGGGCCAGAACGTCGCCGGGCTGAAGGGCCATGCGCTGAAGGAGTACTACCGGCACGCGCAGGGCGTCTTCCAGGATCCGTTCAGCTCGTACAACCCGATCTACAAGGCCGATCGCATCTTCAAGATGATCAAGGAGGGCTTCTTCCCCCACCTGGACGGGAAGGAGTGGGCGCGCAAGCTCGACGCGTCGCTCGAAGCCGTCTCGCTCGACCCGTCGCAGGTCCTGCACAAGTTCCCCCACCAGCTGAGCGGCGGCCAGCTGCAGCGGCTGCTCGTGGCACGGGCGCTCCTGCTCGACATCGACTTCCTCGTCGCCGACGAGATCATCAGCATGCTCGATGCGTCGACGCGGATCGACGTCCTGAACCTGCTGGGCGACCTGAAGGCCCGCGGGCTCGGGATCCTGTTCATCACGCACGATCTCTCGCTCGGCAACTACATCAGCGACCGCACCGTGATCCTGCGGAGCGGCGTGATCGTCGAGATGGGCGCGACCACGGCGGTCTTCGGCAACCCGCAGCACGCCTACACCCGGATGCTGCTCGCCTCGGTGCCGCAGCTCCACCGCAAGTGGGAGGAGGTCGAGGCCGAATACGAGCTCGCCCGCGCCGCGGTCGAGGTCGACTCCGCCGGCTCGCAGCTCGTCGAGCTCGAGCCCGACCACCTCGTCCGGCGGGAGGCCGCCGACGGGATCGACACGGCAGCAGCATGAGCGTCGAGGCGGCTCTGCGGAAGACCGAGGTGGTCGGCGGCCGGCCGCTTCCCAGCCTGCCGTGGGAGGACCGGCCGAGCGGAGCCACGCGGCCGGTCTGGCGCTACTCGCAGAATCCGGTGATCCCACGCGACCTGCTGCCCACCTCGAACAGCATCTTCAACAGCGCCGTCGTCCCGTTCGGCGACGCGTATGCAGGAGTGTTTCGCTGCGACGACTGGACGAGGAAGATGCAGCTGCACCGCGGCTTCAGCCCGGACGGGCTGAAGTGGACACTCGATCCGGAGCCGATCCGGTTCGAATGCGAGGATCGCGAGCTCGGCGAATTCGTCTACGGCTACGACCCGCGCGTCGTGTGGATCGAGGATCGCTTCTACGTGACGTGGTGCAACGGCTACCACGGGCCGACGATCGGAGTCGGCTGGACGAAGGACTTCGAGACGTTCCACCAGCTCGAGAACGCGTTCCTGCCGTTCAACAGGAACGGCGTCCTCTTCCCGCGCAAGATCGACGGGCGGTACGCGATGCTGTCGCGCCCGTCGGACAACGGGCACACGCCGTTCGGCGACGTCTTCTACAGCGAGAGCCCCGATCTGTGCTTCTGGGGCCGGCACCGCCACGTGCTCGGCACGGTCCCGAACTCGTGGCAGGCGACGAAGGTCGGCGGCGGGCCCGTTCCGATCGAGACGTCCGAGGGCTGGCTGCTCCTCCACCACGGCGTCCTCACCTCGTGCAACGGCTTCGTCTACAGCGTCGGCGTGGCGCTCCTCGATCGCGACGAGCCCTGGCGGGTCGTCGCCCGTGCCGCACCGCACGTGCTGGCGCCGGAGACGCAGTACGAGTGCGTCGGCGACGTCCCGAACGTCGTCTTCCCGTGCGCGACGCTGTGCGACGCACCCACGGGGCGCCTCGCGATCTACTACGGGGCGGCAGACACCGTCACCGGGCTCGCGTTCGCGTACGTGGACGAGCTCGTGCGCTTTGCGCGCGAGCATCCTCTCCCGGTCTGAGCTCAGTCCCCGGCGCGACCGCGCAGGTGCCTGTCCCAGAGCGTCGCGTTGACGACGGCGGCCGCGACGGCGAGGCGGCTCATCAGATACAGGTCGAGGAGCAGAGCAGCGGCAACTCCGAGCGATCCGTAGGTGCCCTCCTTGCTGCTCGCGAGGGGCGCGATCACGTAGACGGTGACCACGTGGAGCGCTTCGATGCCGAGGCCGAAGAGCAGCGCCCCCGGCACCAGAGCGCGCCACGTCGCGTCGCGATGCGACAGCCGGGTGGAGAGCAGGAGCCAGAGACCGGCGTACGGCAGCGCGACGACGAGCGTCGCCAGGAGACCGCCCCCTCCCGATGCCGACCGCGCCGCACTTGCCAGCACGGAGACGCCGAGTATCGCGACGAACACGCCGAGGAGCCTGACGGTCGACAGGATCGTCGGCCGCGGCGCCTGGGCGCGCAGATCGGTCCAGACCAGCCGGTGGACGACGATCAGCGCACGTAGCACGCTCCTCGTCGCAAACAGGAGGATCGGGATCCCGATCAGCAGCGCGTACCAGCGCGCGGAGCTGTTCGCCGCACTCGCGACCGACCCGGAGACCAGGCCCGCGAGGCCCGCCGACTTCGCCGCCGACTCCGGAGAGTCCGACGCCGCGCTCGCGGCGATGCCGAGTCCGGCGATCGCGACGAGCGCGAGCGGCAGCAGCCAGATGAAGAGCCGGTAGGCGAGCGCGCCGGCCATGATCCCGCCGCCGACCTCGGCGTCCCGGTCGATCATCTCGAACAGCGCGTCGACACTGCGATGCCGGCGCCGTTCGGCGCCGGCGCGCTCCGCCAGCCGCTGAGCCCGCTGCTGGACCGCGGCGACGCGCGCCCGCGCCCGCCCGGCCCGTGTGGAAGGCGTGCCCACTGGGTCTAGACCTCTGCCGGCAGAACGAGCGCCCGCCTCGGCTGAACCGGGTCGAGCGCCTCTTCGACCAGCAGGTCGTAGTAGAGATACGTGGTGATGACCGCGACGAGCGGCATCGTGACCGCGTAGATGAGACCGGACACGAGATTGACGACGTCGAACGACGCGCTCGTCAGCAGCAGCATCAGCGTTCCGGCGACGGGGCCGAGCAGGAGGACCGCACCGGTCACGAGGAACGTGATCGACGCGACTCGCAGCCAATGGCGATGGACGATCCGGCCGCTGCGCCTGAGGGAGCGCCACCCCGCCTCGTCCTCGAGCGCGATCACCTGCGCGACCAGCGACCAGCGCAGGGTCAGCCAGACGGCGACGGGGATCCCGATCACCGTCAGGTCGAGGACGGCGATGACGAGCACGGCCCGCGCGAGCGCCCCCGCGAGTGGCCGCAAGCGGCCTAGCGCCAGCCTGTAGGCCGCTCTCGCGGTGACCGCCCGGCCCTCGTCGAGCTCGGCCATCGCGAGCGCCGTGACCGCCTGCACGATCGCGAGGCCCAGCACGGTCAGCGTCGCGCCGAGCGCGAACGCGAGCGCGGCCACGAATGCGTTCGAGGCACCCACCGTGTCCACGAGGTTCTGGAGGCCGGCGACGCGGAAGATGACGTACTGGATGCCGGCGATCACCACGCCGAGCGGCACGAAGACGAGCCCGATCCCGACGAAGAGCTGCGGGCGCGCGCGATAGAGGTGCCACGCAGAGGTGATGAGCGACCCCCACGGTCGCCGGCGCCGGAGATGCAACGGCACGCCCATGTCCCAGCGCGTCCTCGAGGCGAGCCAGAGCAGCAGCACTGCGAGACCGACCAGTGCGAGGATCACGGGCCACGGGTCGCCGACGAACTTCGTCAGCAGGTTCGAGCCCGCCGCGACGGAACCGCAGAAGAAGTCGGTCGCAGTCGTGCCGGCGGCCTTCCCGGCGGGGACCGTGTAGCTCGTGTCGCGCCACGACGTGTCCGCCCAGGTGATCGGCGCCGTCCACTGCGTCTTCGTGTTCGGCCCGGTCGGCCCGTTGTAGAAGCCGGGCTGCCGCTCACCCCAGCGGCCGTCGTAGCCGAGCCACGGGAAGGCCGCGAGATAGGCGTTCGTCGCGGTCGGGACGACGATCACGCTGGGCCGCACCTCACGGGAAGGGCCCGACGTCTCGTCGCACCCGACACCCTGCGCCGCGCTCCGGCCGAGGTACAGCGCCGCCCCGTAGTAGTTCGCGTGCGATCCCGCCGCCGGATACACGACGGGGTGCGTTCCGTCGACGAGCTCGAGCTTCGCATCGCCCCAGTGCGCCCGCTCGGCTCCCTCGTGCTGGCTGTACCCGACCACCTCCGGCGTCTTCGCAAGCGCCTCGGCGGCATCGGAGGCAGCGAAGTCGAGCTGGATCATCTCCCAGTCGCCCTCGTGCTTGTCGTTGTAGTCGTTGAAGACGTAGAAGAACCAGTACTGCAGAGCAAGCTGCCCTGGCTGCGCGGGGTCGGTGACGACGTGCGCGTACATCGCCGGGGCGCTGCCGGCCTCGAGGCGACGCGCCCACTGCTCGTAGTCGCAGCCCGGTGACAGTGGGTTGCCGGGGAAGTCGAGGTGATAGCCGACCAGACCTCGCGAAAGGTCCTGCGCGGTCGGCCCGACCTTCACGAGGTTCGATGCCTCCCACGGGCCCCGCAACGCGACCTCGTCGTTGCCGAGCACGACATCGACGTTGTCGGGCTGGTAGGGCTCACCGTGCCCGCAGGGCTTCGTCTGTTCGACGAGCCTGATCACCGGTGCGTACTTCAGGGCGAGCTGCGAGGCGGGATCGGTCGCCGCGCCTGCGCGCCCGGCGAGGACGCCGATCACCGCAAGGCCGGCCACGACGAGAGCCGACGATCGGAGGGTCGGCAGCATCAGGGCCGAAGGGTCGGTCGGCCGGGGCGGCGAATCATCATCCGATGTGGATGACCGGACCCGTCCCTCCTGCAGCGAGAGTCGGCGTCGTATGCTCGACCTGATCCCACTCGCTGTCGCTTCGGCATTCTGGCCGATCCTCCTCGCGGTCGTGCTGATCTCGTTGCGCGCACCGCACCCGGTGCGGTTGATGGCGAGCTTCCTGGTCGCAGGCCTCCTCACGACCGTCACGGTCGGGCTCTCGATCATCTACCTCCTGCAAGGCGCATCGCTCACGTCCGGATCCGACTGGTGGTTCGGGCCGGGCGTCGAGATCGCCGCGGGCCTGCTCGCCGTGGCGGCGGCATTCGTGCTGCACGCCCGAGAGCTCCGGCCGGCACCGGCTCCGGCGCCGTCGCCCACGCAGTCGGGGCCCGGCCGCCTGGAGCGCATGCTCGCCCACGGCGCCCCCCTCGCATTCGTCGCCGGAGTCGTGTTGAACGTCGTGCCCGGCGTCGTGCCGCTGGTCGGGCTCAAGGACATCGCCGAGCTCGACGAGACGTTCGCCGTGACGTTCGGGCTCGTCCTCGGCTTCTACCTGATCATGTTCGCGTTCATCGAGATCCCGCTCGTCGGCTATCTCGCCGCTCCCGAACGGACCGCGCGCGGGACGGCGAGCTTCAACGAGTGGCTCGACCGCAACGCGCATCGCCTCGGGACCGCAGCGCTGGCACTGATCGGGGTGCTCCTGATCGTGCGCGGCGTCCTGCGGATCGTCTAGCCGCCGGCGAGAACCGTCCCGGCGCCAGGGGCGTAGCAGAGTTGCGCACGTGACTTGAGATGATCTCCAGGGTGGGCCGAGAGACCGGATGAGCTCCGCGCCGGCAGCGGACGGCGTCGCACGCCCAAGCGGCCCCTGGCGGTCGGCGTGGTCCAGGTTCCGCCGCGACCGCTGGTCGATCGCGGCACTGATCCTCCTCACCGCGATCCTCCTCTCCGGTCTCGCCGGCGGCGCCGTCGTGACACGGCTCGTCGGGCACAACGGCATCGACCCGTTTCCGTACGCGACGAACACGAACCTGCGGCCGACCGGGCCGTGGACACACGTGCCCGTCACCCGCGCCGTGCTCGTCGACGACTACGGCCGGCTGATCAGGCCCGCGCACGCGAGGACGACGCTGTTCGTCCTCGGGGCCGACGGCCCGCTCGGCCGCGACGAGCTGATCCGGCTCCTCGACGCCGTCCGAACCTCGCTCGAGATCGCGCTCGCCGCCGTCCTCGTCGCGCTCCTGATCGCGCTCCCGATCGGCACCGCGGCCGGCTATCTCGGCGGCCTCACCGACGCCGCCGTCTCGCGCTTCACGGAGACGGTGATGGCGTTTCCCCTGCTCCTCTTCCTCATCTTCGCCAGCGTCCGGCTCGGCTCGTCGCTCGATGCCCTCAGCTACAACTGGCTCGTCCCGAAGGGCGTGTTCGCGGAAGCCCTCCTGATCGGGCTCTTCACGTCGTTCTATCCCGCCCGGCTGATCCGCGCGCAGCTGCTTGCCCTTCGCAACGCCGAGTTCGTGGAGGCGAGCCACATGATCGGCGCGTCGGACAACCGGATCATGTGGCGGCACCTGATGCCGCACGTCGTCCCCACCTTGCTCGTCTGGGGGGCGGTCGCAGCCGGCACCAACATCCTGCTCGAGGTCGGCCTGAGCTTCATCGGGGTCGGAGTGCCGATCGGCGCGCCGACGCTGGGATCGCTCCTCGCGACGTCCTGGGGCACGATCTCGGCGCCGCACCCCTACAACGGCCAGTACTTCACGCCGTGGCAAACGGTCTTTCCGACCGTCGCGATCCTGATCACGGTCGTGTCGCTCAACCAGCTTTCCGAAGGCGTGCGGCGCGCGATCGAGCCGTGGTCGCAGCTGTGAGCCGGGTCCTCGCCTATATGGCGCGGCGCCTCGCGGCCGGCCTGCTCACGCTCATGCTGGTGATCGGCCTGACGTTCGCGGTCTACTGGTCGCTCCCGACCCAGCCCGCGAACTTCGTCTACCCGGATGCGCCGTCGCTGACCGACCGCCAGGTCGCGCACGCCGATCACCTGCTCGGCCTCGACCGGCCGAAGGTCGTGCAGTACGGCGACTACCTCTCACACCTCCTGCGCGGCGACCTCGGCCATCAGTGGGCCGGCACGAAGCTGATCGAGAACCGCCAACTCTCGCAGCGGCCGATCGGCGCGGTGCTCTATCCCGGCCTGCGCATCACCCTGTCGATCATTCTCGGCGGCGCAGTGCTCGTGCTGCTGTTCGCCGTCCCGTTCGGCACGTTGGCCGGGAGCCGTGTCGGCTCGTGGAGCGACCGAACGATCTCGCTCGTGGCCTTGATCGGCATCTGTACGCACCCGATGGTCGTCGGCCTGCTCCTCGAGGGCACCTTCGGGCACCTCCGGACGTTCCGAATCGCCGGCTACTGCCCGCTCGTCCCGGGCCGGGCGGCGCTCTGCGGCGGGCTCACCGACTGGACGAGCCACCTGATCCTGCCGTGGATCACGTTCGCTCTGCTCTTCCTCGCGCTCTACACGCGCATGATCCGCCTGAGCGTTGCGGAGACGCTCCACGAGGACTTCGTCCGCACTGCGCGCGCCAAGGGTGCCGGCGAGACACGCGTGCTCGCCTTTCACGTCCTCCCCACGGCGTCGCTGCGCGTGCTGACGATGGTCGGCATGGAGATCGGGACGGCAATCGGAGTGGCGATCTATGTCGAAGCGGCGTTCGGCATCCGTGGGCTCGGGCGCCTGTCCGTGGTCGCGATGGGAGGAGCAAACCGCTCCCTGGACCTGCCGCTCGTCCTCGCTGTCGTCTCGGTGATCACGGTGCTCGTCGTCGTCGGCAACCTGATCGTCGACCTGCTGTACGCCGTCCTCGACCCGCGCGCCGGGCGAGAGACGGTGCGCACACGAACGAAGAGCCTCGCCGGCGGCGTCTTCTGAGGCGCGCTCCGATGAGTTGCGCGGCGGCCGCCGGTCTACTCATGCATGAACGCGCTAGGAAGCCCGCCGCGCCCGTCCGGAGCTCTCGAGATCGCCCAGGCCGTGCTCGAGCAGGTCGTACGCGCGCTCCAGGTCGGCCCGCAGCCGCCGGACCGCCGCCGGGCCGTGACGTCCCGCGAGCGCCTGCTTGCGCGCGCGGATGAAGATCAGACGGTGGACACTGATCAGGAGGCCCGCCACGATCCGCGCGTCTCGCTCGTCCAGGCCGAGCTCGCTCTGGATCGCCGTCGACAGGACCTGCGCGAAGCGCGCCATCACCTCGAGCTCCTTGGCCTGCAGGGCCGTCGAGTCCTCGATGATGCGCGCGAACGTGGCGAAGGCGGGGCTGCAGAGACGCCGGCATTCGCCGACCTGGAGGCGGCGCAGCGCCGCGAGGATCGACTCGCCGTCCTCCCGGCCGCTGATCGCCTCGACCAGCGCCGCCTCGCGCTTCGGCACCTCGTCGAAGAAGAGATCCTCCTTCGTGGGGAAGTAGTTGAAGACCGTCTTCTGCGAGACCCCGGCCGCGGCCGCAATCTCGGCAACGGTGACGTGGTCGAAGCCGTGCGTGACGAACAGCCTCATCGCCTCGTCCGCGATCTGCTGCCGGGTGTGCAGCTTCTTGGACTCCCGCAGTCCCACGGCGCTCAGTGTAACCCAATCTTTACAGTTGCAGAAATAATACCGTGTCTGTAAGTTTCGCCGATCAGCTTTCGCCGGAAGGAGATCACGTGCTCGCCCGCCTCGCTCATTTCACCGCTCGCCATCGCTGGCCCGTCATCGCAGCCTGGGTCGTGCTCACGCTCTTCGGCGGCTTTGCCGCCGGGAAGGTCTCGAAGCGCTGGTACCAGAGCTTCTCGATTCCCGGCAAGTCCGCGTACGAGGCAAGCCAGCGCACGCTCAAGGCGTTCGGTGTCGGCGTCCGGCCGCCTGCCGTCGTCGTCTACCACACCGACGGCGACGCAACGAAGAGCGCGGCGATCAAGGCGTCGATGGCTCGGGCCGCACAGGCGAGCCCGGGGGCGCTGACGAGCTCGTACTTCTCGACCCACCAGAACCCGATGTACGTCTCCGAGGACCGGCACACCACGTTCGAGGAGATCTATCCCGCCGGGGTCGCGACGTTCGACACGAAGAGCGGTGCCGACCACATCCGCGCCGTCGCGGCCGCCGGCCTCCCCGCCGGAACGACGGTGGAGGTGACCGGTCACGACCCGCTCGAGGAGGCATCGACCCACGGCGCGAGCGGCGGGCCGAGCGTGCTCCTCGAGGCCGTGATCGGCGGCCTCGGCGCCCTCGTGATCCTGCTGTTCGTCTTCGGCACGCTGCCGGCGGTGCTGATGCCGATCGTCGTCGCGGTGGCGGCCATCCTCAACACGTTCACGCTGATCTGGATCCTCACCTACATCACGAACGTCTCGATCATCGTGCAGTTCCTGATCGCACTCGTCGGGCTCGGAGTCGCGATCGACTACGCCCTGCTGATGATCTTCCGCTTCCGCGACGAACTACGGGAGGGCGAGGACGTCGAGACCGCGCTCGTCGAGACGATGACGCACGCGGGCCGCTCGGTGATCGTCTCCGGCTCGACCGTCGCCGTGGGCCTGTTGTCGCTCGTGATCCTGCCGCTGCCCTTCATCCGTTCCATGGGCATCGGCGGGATGCTGATTCCCGCCGTGTCGGTGATCACCGCGATCACGCTCCTGCCGGCGCTCCTCGCCGTGCTCGGCGAGCGCATCAACAGCGTGCGCGTGATGCCGAAGCGGTTCGTCGACGACGGGCATCCCGAGGACGGCGCCTGGGGCCGCTGGGCGAGGCTCGTCCTGCGCCGGCCCGTTCCCGTGGCGGCCGCCGGGCTCGTGGTCGTCGCCGTGCTCGTCGGGATCGGCCTGCAGTTGAACCCGAACGAGTCGCAGCTCAAGAACTTCCCCGGCACCGGCACCGCGATCGCGGGCCGCCAGCTGCTCGCCGACGCCAACATCAGCCCGGGCGTGATGAAGCCGCTCTCAGTCCTCGTCGAGAACGGCGGCGACCCGACGGCTGTCGCCGCAACGGTCGGCAAGGTGGACGGTGTCACCGGCGCGGCCGTGCCGGCCGGCTGGCAGCGCGGCTCGAACTCGATCGTCGAGGCCTTCCCGGCGATGGACGGCGCCGCACCGGGGATCCAGGGGGTCGTCGATCGCGTCAATCAGTCGCTGAAGGGAACCGACGGCACGCTCGGCGGCGTCGCCGCGACTGACCGCGACTTCGTGCACGCGATCTACGGCAACTTCCCGTACGTGCTCGCGTTCGTGATGATCCTGACGCTCATCCTGCTTGCACGCGCGTTCCGCTCGATCGTGCTGCCGATCAAGGCCGTGCTGCTGAACCTGGTCTCGCTCGGGGCCGCGTTCGGAATCGTCGTCTTCATCTTCCAGATGGGACACGGTTCCTCGCTCTGGAACATCACCGCGACGCAGGCGATCACCGCCTGGATCCCGTTGATGATCTTCGCGTTCCTGTTCGGCCTCTCGATGGACTACGAGGTCTTCATGCTCAGCCGGATGCGAGAGGCCTACGACGAGACCGGCTCGACCAACCAGGCGATCGAGCTCGGGCTCGCACGCACCGGCAAGCTGGTGACGAGCGCGGCGCTGATCCTGATGTTCGCGTTCCTCGTCCTGTCGTCGAGCCCCGGCTTCGAGATCAAGGAGTTCGCGATCGGGCTCGCGGCCGGGATCATCTTCGACGCAACGGTGATTCGAGCACTGCTCGTGCCGTCGCTGATGCGGCTGCTCGGACCCGCCAACTGGTGGATGCCCAACTGGGCCCGGACCGCGCTCTTCCTGCCCTCGCTCGAGGACGAGCGGGCCCCGGGGGAGGCCGCGGCAGAGAACGCCTGACAGTTCCGCGCCGCTCGTCGCGGCCCGTCTTTGCCGAATCCGAGGCGCAGGTTCATGGACTCTTCAGATTCGGGCCGCGATGATGGCGCGCGTGCCACTCGACCGCAGCGAACGGCGCCGGCTCGATTCGGCGCGGCGCCGTCGCAGGCGGGCGCTCATCCGCTGGGCGATCGGGACGTTCGGGCTCGCCGCAGCCGCGCTCGCGGCGATCGCGGCCCTCGCGGCGGCCGGGGGCAAGGGGCCGCAGGCGACCCGCACGACGACGGCGACGACACGACCGCGGAGCGCCGGGCAGCCCGCGCTCGACCCGCCCGGGCCGATTCCCGGCTATCTCCTGATCGCCGACCGCGGCAACAACCGCATGCTCCTCGTCGACGGCGCACACCGCATCTACTGGCGCTATCCCGGCGGCGGGTCGCTCGCCATGCCGTTTCGGTTCGGCGACGACACGTTCTTCGGTCCCCGCTTCGACCGGATCATCTCCAACCAGGAGGACCAGGACACGATCCAGATCATCTCGTTCCCCGGCCGCCGCATCCTCTGGCGCTACGGCCACGTGAACGTGAAGAGCGGCCGGCCGGGGTACCTCAACACCCCCGACGATGCCTACCTGCTGAACTCGAACCTCGTCACCGTCGCCGATGCGTACAACTGCCGCGTTCTCTTCATGACGCTCGCCCATCGAGTCGTCCGGCAGTACGGGACGACCGGCGCCTGCCGTCACGATCCGCCGCACTACCTGGGAGCGGTCAACGGAGCGACACCGCTCGCCGACGGCGGGACGCTCGTCAGCGAGATCGCAGGCTCGTGGATCGACGATCTCGGGCCGACCGGGAGGCTGCGGTGGGCCGTCCAGGCGCCCGTGTCGTATCCGTCCGACCCGCAGCTCCTCGGGCCGAACCGGATCCTGCTCGCCGACTATGCGAACCCGGGCCACGCGGTGATCATGACCCGCACCGGCCGCGTGCTCTGGCGGTACGGACCGGCCGCGGGTCCCGGCAGGCTCGATCATCCGTCGCTCGCAACGCTGATCGCACCCGGCCTCGTCGCGATCAACGACGACTACCGCCACCGAGTCGTGATCGTCAGCATCCGCGAGCACCGGATCGTGTGGCAGTACGGGCACACCGACCAGCCCGGAACGGCGCCCGGGTACCTGAACACGCCGGACGGGCTCGACCTCCTCCCGACGAAGGATGCCCGGGCCTCGAAGGCGCTCAGGCAGCTGCTCGCGGCGCCCGCGCACCGCGTGACCGCCCGAGCCCCGGGCACCGGCCTCGCGATCACCACCCCCTTCAGGCTGCCGGCCCCGGTCGAACGCGAGGTCGCCGTCGCCCACGACGGCGCGGTCATCCTCGCCGGCGGGCTCGCTGCCGGCGGCGGCTCGACGGACGGCGTCTTCCGGCTGAGCCCGGCCACAGGAGCGCTGCGCCCGCTCGGCAGCCTCCCGCAGCCGTTTCACGACGCCGCCGGCGCGATCCTCGGCAACGCCCTCTACGTCTTCGGCGGCGGCGCTGCCCAGAGCAGCGCGAGCGTCCAGCGGTTCGATCTCGGCACGGGCACCGGCCGCGTCGTCGCCGGCCTGCCTCGCGCGCTCTCCGACCTCGCGTCCGCGCAGACCGGAGACGGCGTGTTCCTGGTCGGCGGCTACGACGGGCACGCACCGCAGAGCGAGATCTACCGCACGACCGACGGGACGCAGTTCACTCCGTTCGCGCGGCTGCCGGTCGGCCTCCGCTACCCCGCCGTCGCCGCGGTCGGCACGAAGATCGTGATCGCCGGCGGCACCTCGGCGAGCGGCGCCAGCGACCGGGTCTTCGTCCTCGACACGCAGACCGGGCGCATCCGCCGGCTCGGACGTCTGCCCGCCGCGGTTGCCCACGCGCAGGCGCTTCCGCTCGGCGGCGCGGTCTATGTCGCCGGCGGCGTCGGCGCGAACGGGCGCGCTGCCGGCTCGGTCGTCCGGGTCGACCTCGTGACCGGACGCATCCAGCGCGTCGACGGCTCGCTGCCGGTGCGCGACGGCGCGGTCGCCGCGCTGCCGGGATCGGCGCTCGTCGTCGGTGGGGCAGGCCCCGCGGGCACGACCGCGGTCGTCCGGCGCGTCAGCGCCGGGTGAGCGGCCGCCGCGGCACGTGGATGAAGACGGCGTCGCCGACCCGGACGAGCGACCGCGTGTCGAAGTCGAACGTGTCGGCGCCGTCCACCCCCGGGTAGTTGTACTCGGCGACGTCGATCGTCCGTCTCGAATCGACACCGGTGACGTAGGCGACGTGCCCGAACGGTCGCGCGAGCTCCGGCCAGACCGCGACCGACCCGGCCGTCGGGTGGCGGTCGACCGTCAGCCGGGCGACCAGCGCCACGTGCGGCCAGTTCCAGGCGTCCATCGCGCCGCGGATGAACCAGTCGGTGCGTTGGTGGTTCGCCGACAGCGCCCAGGCGACGTACGACGTGCAGTTGCACGCGTACATCCCGAAGCGGTCGACGACGTCGGCGATCCCAGCACCCGGGCAGCGCTCCGCGTAGGGATAGCCGTAGACGATGCGCGCCGGGCGGTGGGCGGCGGTCGAGGGCGCGGCGGCGACCGCGAGCACGACGACCATGAGGAGGAGGGCTCGCCCGAACATCTCGGCCGAGTATCGTCGCACGCATGCGGAGCGGCATCCAGCCCGACGAGTTGCAGGCGCGGCGCGCGCGCCTGCGCGAGCACGTCGTGGAGCAGAAGCTCGACGGCTACGTGCTCTTCGACGAGAAGTACATCCAGTACTTCACGAGCTTCGGCTTTCTCGCGACCGAACGGCCCGTGGCCTTCGTCGGCGGCGCCTCCGGCGAGCTCGTCGTGTTCGTGCCCGAGTTCGAGGTCGAGCGCGTCCGCGAGGAGACCGACTTCGAGCACGTCGAGTCGTACCCGGAGTATCCGGGGCTCGAGCATCCGATGCGCATCCTGGCGCGTGTCCTGGAGCGGCTCGGCCTCCGGCGCGTCGCGGCGGACGGCGACGGCTATCCCGGCATCCTCGGCTACGCGGGACCGCCGCTCAGCGAGGCCACGGGCGGCACGGTGACGCCGCTCGCGCCGTTCATCGAGTCGCTGCTGGTGCGCAAGAGCCCGGCCGAGGTCGAGCTGATCCGGGAGAGCGCCCGGTGGTGCGGGCACGTACACCGGCTGCTGCAGGCCTACTCGGTGCCGGGAGCGACCGAGGCGGAAGCGAGCCTTCGCGCGGGCCACGAGGCGACGCTCGCGATGCTCGCTGCCCTCGGGCCGAGGTTCGGCGGGCAGCAGGGCTCCGCCGACGGGGCGTCGGCGGGATATCGCGGTCAGATCGGCCGCCGCAGCTCGTGGGCGCACGCGGTCGCGCACAACATCGAGTTCCAGCGCGGCGACGTCCTCGTGACGGAGACGAGCGCGCCGGTGTGGGGCTACAACGCCGAGCTCGAGCGGGCGATGGTGATCGGGCCGCCGACGGACGAGATGCGACGGCTGTTCGCGCACATGCTCGCCGCCCAGGAGACGGCCTTTGCTGCGCTTCGGCCCGGCGTCACGTGCGCCGACGTCGACAACGCGGTGCTCGACTACTTCGCCGCCAACGACCTGATGCCGTACTGGCGCCAGCACGTGGGTCACGCGATCGGCCTCCGCAATCACGAGGCGCCGTTCCTCGACACAGGCGACCACACACGCGTCGAGGAGGGAATGGTCTTCACGATCGAGCCGGGCGTGTATTCGAGCGAGCTCGGCGGGTTCCGGCACTCGGACACCGTCGTCGTCACGGCCGACGGGATCGAGGTCCTCACCGACTACCCGCGCGATCTCGCGAGCCTGACGATCGACGGGTAGCGCGCACGCACCCGTCGCGCTTGCGGCAGGATGGCGCACGTGAACGCCTGGGACCCGAATCCCGAGCTCGGCGCCGCTGCGCGGCTCGGCGACGCGGTGCGCGCGGTCGGCTACACGACCGAGGCGATCGAGGAGCTGCTCGGAGAGGATGGGCCCTCCGCCGATCTCGCCGAGTCGGTCGTCCTCGAGCGGCGCCTGCCGCGATCGGGGCTCGCGACCACGATCCGGCTCCTGCTCCTGCAGCGTCCGGTCGGCACGACCGACGCCGCCGCGGCGCTCGGGCGCGAGGGCGTCGACGCGCTCATCCGGATCGGGCTCGTGACCGAGGACGGTGACCGGCTGCTGCCGCGCGCGCGGCTCGTGCCGACCGAGGGTCTCTACCTCGCCTTCGACGGCTTCTCGCGCGGGCAGGACGACCCCCCGGGCTGGGTGTCCAGCTTCACCCCGACTGCCTACTGGCTCGCCTCGCTGACGCCACGGCGCCGGGTCGAGCGCGCGCTCGACATCGGGACCGGGAACGGCGCGCACGCGCTGCTCGCCGCAGCGCACGCCGACCACGTGATCGCGACCGACGTGAACGCACGCGCGCTCGCGTTCACGCAGATCAGCGCGGCCCTGAACGGGATCGACAACCTCGAGACCCGGCTCGGCAGCCTCTTCGAGCCGGTCGCAGGCGAGACCTTCGACCTGATCACCTGCAATGCGCCGTACGTGATCTCCCCCGAGCGGCGCTGGCAGTACCGCGACGGCGGCCTGCCTGGAGACCAGCTGTCCGAGCGCGTCGTCCGGGAGGCGGTCCACCACCTCACCGACGGCGGTCACGCATCCGTGCTCGTCAGCTGGCTCGCCGAGTCCGAGGACGAGCCGGACGAGCGCATCCACGACTGGCTCGAGGGCAACGGCTGCGACGCCTGGGTGCTCGGGCTGAGCGGTTCGGACCCGCTCGACCACGCCGCGGGCTGGAACGAGCACTTCACCGGCGACCCGGACACGATGGGCGCCGCGCTCGACGAGTGGGCGGAGTACTTCGACGCACTCGAAGCCGGCTGGATCACCGAGGGTGCCGTCCTGATGCGCAGGCGGGACGGCGACCACCATGTCGTTCGCGCCGATCCCGTCGACGAGGACGAGCTCGAGTTCGCGAGCGATCAGATCGAGCGCGTCTTCGCCGCACTCGCGCTGGTCGCCGAGGAGGGCGCCGCAGCGATCGGCGAGGCGCGCCTCACACTCGCCGAAGAAGTGCGGTTCGACCAGGAGCTCGACCGGCGCGGAGAGGTGCAGGAGATCCGTGTCGTGCTCGACGAGGGAACGTGCCCCGACTTCGATCTGGAGCCGGAGACGGCAGAAGTGCTGATCGCCCTCGACGGCCACACGACGCTCGACCAGGCGATCGAGCGGACGGTGCGCCGCCTCGACCTCGGCCGGCGCGAAGCATCCGAGTTGCGCCACGACGCCCTGCGCGTCGTGCGCGAGCTCTTCGAGCAGGGGTTCTTCGAGCTCGTCCGGGTGCACGCGTGACGTCGACAGCGGATCTGTGGGACGCCAACCGCGACACTGCGATCGTCTGCGAGCTGCAGCTCCGCCAGTTCGGCGGGATCGCGTCGTTCTCGGGCGAGATCGCAACGGTTCGGTGTCTCGAGGACAACGTCCTCCTCAAGCAACGTGTCGGGGAGCCCGGCGACGGGCGCGTGCTGGTCGTCGACGGGGGCGGCTCGCTCCACTGCGCGCTCCTCGGCGACAGCATCGCCCGGCTGGCGCTCGAGAACGGCTGGGCGGGGCTCGTGATCAACGGCTGCGTCCGCGACGTCGACGCTCTCGGCCGGCTCTCGATCGGGATCAAGGCACTCGGCTCGAATCCCCGGCCGAGCGGCAAGGACGGCGCAGGCGAGGTCGACGTGCCGGTGAGCTTCGGGAGCGCGACGTTCGTCCCGGGCGCGCTGCTCCACAGCGACGTCGACGGGATCGTCGTCCTGAGCTAGTTGGGCTCGTGTGCGAGCAGCGCGGCGCCGGCGACGACCGCCGCGAACGACGCGAGCCGCAGCACCGAGTACGCCCCGCCCGGAAGGTGCTCGTGAAAGACGACGAGGCCTGCGACGATCGGCAGCGCGTTCGTCAGCAGCGTCGAGGTGCCGGCCGTGGCGAGCGCGCGGCCGCGCTGGAATCCGAGCTGAAGCGCCGCGAACGCGGCGCCGTGGGCCATGAGGATCACCGGCACGAGGACGAGCCAGAAGCCGCCTGCGAAGACGGACTTCGTCGCGACGTCACCTGCGGCATAGAGCACGCCCGCTGCCAGGCCGAAGCCCGCCCCCGGTGCGAGCGCGGCACTGCCCAGGACGGCGAGGCACGACGCGGCGAGCGACGCGCCGAGCCACACCGCCGTCGCCGTCACACTCGCCTGGCGGCCCGCGTCCGCGCCGCCCACGAGCGAAAGGGCGAGCAGGAGGAGACCGCCGGTCGAGCCGACGACGGCGATTCGATCGCGCCGGGCGAGGGGCGCTCCGGCGCGGTGTGCGAAGAGCGCGAGGATGCCGATCCCGCCGGCCGCCACCGCCTGCACGAGCGAGAGCGGCGCGAGCGCGAGCGCACCGACGTAGAACGCCCAGCCGGCGAGCCCGACGAGGAAGCCGGCCAGCCACCGCAGGTCACCGAAGAGCGATCGCAGCGACGCGACGGGGCGCCGGACGCGCAGCGGCGGCAGCTCCGAGGCGGCGCCGTGCTGCGCGATCCACCCCCAGTTGAGTGCCACGGCCGACCCCAGCGCGAGCAGGAGCCCGGCCGCAATGCTCATCGTCGGCTCTGGAAGGGGAGATACGCCTCGGCCGCGAGCGCCGCGACACCGACACGCGGCAGGTCGCGGCGCCGCTCGTAGACGACGAAGCGCCGTTCCCAGCGCGGCGCGAACTTGCGGTTGAACAGGAGCAGGTTGTCGAGCTGGAAATGCCCCTTCAACGTGAGCAGCGCGCGGCGCTGGACTCCCTGCAGGCCCGAGAGCTCCGCCTCCGGCGCGAGCAGGGCGGCGAACGGCGCGAAGTTCAGAGACACGCGCTCATACCCGTGCGCGCGGGACCACGCGATCGTCTCGCAGATCAGCCACTCGTTGAATCCGTTCGGGCTGTCGCGCAGCCGTGGCATCGACGAGAGCGACAGCGCGCAGCCGGCCGAGGACACGGCGAAGTGCAGAAAGCCGGCAACGCGGCCGTCGGGATCGAAGCCGACCACGAACAGGGCGTCGCGATCGCCGAGCCGGAAGAGCCGGTCGAGTGCCATCACGAAGCCGCGCTCGGGCTCGCAGCCGCGCCACGCGTCCGCGACGTCCTCGAGCTGAGCGCGAACACCGCGGTCGAGCTCGCTCGGCCGGAGGACGCACGCCGTGTAGCCGGCGCGCTGCAGTCGGTGCACCGACTGCCGAACCTTGCGGATCGCCCGTCCGTCGAGCGAGAACGCGGCGACGTCGACGACGGCCTCGTCCCCGTGGTAGAGCGAGTGCAGACCGTGCCGTGCGTACAGCGGCAGCCAGCGCTCCGACGCACCGAGGATCGCCACGCGCCAGTCGCGTTCGTGAGCGTGGGCGACGAACAGCAGCAGGAGCTCGTCGAACGCCTCGGGCGGCCCGATCGGGTCGCCCGAGACGATCGCGACGCCTCCCACGACCCGGTAGGCGAGGAAGGCCGACGCGTCCGGCCCGAAGAAGTACGACTTGTCGGCGCGCAGGACGAACGGCGCGAGCGTGTCGACACCCCAGGCGTGGACGAGCGCCGCTGCGAGCTCGCGCTCGTGCTGCTCCTGGAGCACGCGATGCCGCCACGGCGCAAGCCAGCCGGCGACCACCCACAGCGTCATGGCCACGCCGAGCAGCAACAGCGAGAGCGGGAACCAGCTTCCGAAGTGGCCGTTCAGATGGGGAGAGCCGCCCGCGTGCAGACCGAGCAGGCCGCGCGCCGTCTCGCGCAACACGAAGCGGAAGGTCAGCGGCTGGTCGGCGTCGATGCGGTTGAGCCAGAGGACCGAGAACGCGTACGCCGTGATCAGGGTGAGCGACAGGCCGAGCCTGCGCAGCGCCTGGACGCTCGTCGAGACGTCGCCGGGGCGGTCGAAGTCGTGCCGGCGCGCGAGCAGCAGGGTGAGGATCACGACCGAGGCGAGCGTGCCCTGGTTGATCCCGTGCAGGGCGTGCAGCGTCGCCGAGAGCGCCGCGACCGCGACCGCCACCTGCCAAGCCCGGCGGCGCCGCCGCACGAGGCCCCTCGCGGCGACGAGCAGGGCCACCGACGCGACCACGCCGAGCGCGTGGGCGAAGGGCCCGACCGCGTCGGGCGTGAAGTCGCGGACGAGACCGGCGTTGTCGCCCGGCAGCACCGTATGGACGAGGTTGAGCAGCGCCCCGACGCCGACGAGCACGCCCACCACGACCGGCGCGCGCTCGCGGCGGCGCCCGACGGCGAGCGCCGCGGCACCGAGACCGACGATCACCGCCGGGAGGTAGACGGCCGAGAGGCGGGCGGCGACGTCGAAGGCCGCCCGGGCGGAGATCTGGCGCACCACCGCGACCGACACTCCCGACTCGAGATACGCATACGTGCCGATTCCCACGGCGAAGAGGAGCGCGGCGGGCAGGCGCTCGATGCCGGCCCAGCGTGCGTAGAGCCCGAGCGCCGCGGCGGCCCCGGCCCAGACCAGCGCGAACCAGAGGAGCGACGCCGACGCATGATGCGAGAGCTCGTCGAGCGGCAGCGCGAGCCGCACCCGGGGCCCGGGCAGCGCCGGGTTGAGCAGGTAGAACCAGCCGCTCGTCGCGACCGCGACGACGAGCAGCACCGGCAGCGCAGCGGCCTTACGGACCATGGAGCCTCCGCGACATGGCGACCAGCGACCGCGCTGCGTTGCCGCGCCAGATGCCCCAGTTGTGCCCGCCGTGGACCACGAAGTAGTGGAACGGAACGTGGTAGCGGCGGAGCTCGGCAGCGAACGCCGTGTTCTGCTCGACGAAGTGATCCCCGGTGCCGCTGTAGAACCAGACGTAGGTGTGAGCGCGACGCAGCCTCGCGGCGACCGGGCCGAGCGTCAGGCTCGGGCTGTTCCGGGCGAGGAGCGAGCGGTCGATGCCGAAGATCGAGCGGATCGGGTCGGCGCGCTCGTAGCCGGACCAGCTCTCGAGCACGCGGAACTCGCCGGGATGATGGAGGCCGATGTTCAGCGCGCCGTAGCCACCCTCCGAAAGACCGGCGAGCGCACGGGCGCTCCCGTGGGGGATCGTGCGATACCGGGCGTCGACCGCGCGAACGAGATCGCGGGCGACGAACGTCTCCCAGTTCGAGTGCGGCCGCACTCCGTTCGCCCACTCCTCGTCGGTGAACGAGCCCGTCGACCCGAACGGCATCACGAGGATCGCGGGCCGGATCTTGTGCAGTGCCACCAGCTCGTCCTCGACCACGCCGAGCCGGACGGTCTCGAGGAACGCGGCGGGCCGGCCGGGCACGCCGTGCAGGAGGTAGATCACCGGATACCGCCTGCGCGGGCTCGTCCGGTATCCCGGCGGCAGGTAGACGTCGACCGGCTGGCTCCGGCCGCCGAGCGCGGGGCTCGTCAGGTCGAAGTGCGTCGCAGTCCCGGCCACGTGGACGAACGCCGGATCCGTGGGCGGGGCGAAGCCGCGGTAGAGCCAGTAGTTGTCGACGTAGCGGTAGGCGCCGACGAGCCCGACCGCGACGAACGCGGCCAGCGCGCCGGCGGCCGCGAGCCGGGCGGCGCGAGCCTGGAATGCTGGAGCCGCCCCGAGCACGGCCTCCGTTGTACGCCACGCCCGCTAAAGGGGTGGTTAAGCGGGCATTTAGAAGCTCTCACAGAATGAGGTTCGTCGATCCGGGTGCGATCGGCGAGTGCGAGGCAAGGACGCAGGGAGGCCCGATAGCCAGAGCTATCGGGCCGACCGAGGACACAGCATCGCGCCGCCGAGCGCGGCCGGGCGACACAACCTCTCATTCTGTGAGAGCTTCTTAGGCCGCGTGAGCCAGGTGGGCGAGCGCCAGCCCGAGCCAGGCCCGCGCATGCGCCTGCCAGAGCTTCGTCGTGTGGCCGCCGCTGTAGACGGCGAAGAGATGCTCGACGTGTGCCGCGTTCAGCTCGCGGTTGAGCTGAAGGTTCTCCGCCAGGAAGCGCGAGTCGCCGTCGCCGACGTAGAACCCGAAGAACGTCGGCCGGTGCCGCTCGTCGGCCTTCAACACCGAGATCAGGTTGTGCGCGCTCGTCAGCGGCCCACGGTCGAGCGCCCGCGTCCCGCTGGGATCGGTGGGATGGAAGTACCCCGACCACGACTCGACGACCGAGAACCGGCCGAGGTGATGGAGGCCGAGCACCGTCGCGCCGAACCCGCCCGCCGAGAGGCCGACGAGCGCCCGCCCGCGCCGCGAGGCGATCGTGCGAAAGCGCTTGTCGATCGCGGTGGGCAGCTCCTCGGCGATGAACGTCTCCCAGTTCCGCCCCGCGCCCCAGTTCAGGTACTCGGAGTCCGCGTCACCGGACCGGGCGCCCTGCGGCATCACGAGGATGGCGGGGCCGACGCGCTCGAGCGTGTCGCCGAGCCACGTGCTGTTTCGGTACGCGCCCGGCCCCGCCGGCAGGCCGTGCAGGAAGTAGACGACGGGGTAGCGCTTGCCGCTCGTCGAGTAGCCGTCGGGCAGGACGACGAGGGCGTGCGCCGTCCCGCCGAGCGCGACCGACCGGATGCCCTCGTCCACCTCGTGCGCCGGCCTCCCGAGCGCGACCGCGGCGACCGACGCCGCGATCGCGAGGCCGAGCAGCGCGAGGGCCACGCGTCTCACGGTTCAGTTGTAGCCACCGGAGCTAAGACCTAACGGAGAGTTCACACAGGGACGGTTACCGTCGCCCGGTGAGCTCGTTCGTCTCGCTCCTCGCGGCCGCCTCGCTGCTGCCCGGGTTCGCGCCGTATGCCGCCGGGACGGGCGGCGGGACGGTGCAGACCGGCATCCTTCCCGGGGAGCAGCGTCCGGGCTTCGTCTACCTGCCGCCGCACTTCAGCCGGTCGCGCCGGTACCCCGTCGTCTACCTGCTCCACGGCATGCCGGGAGCGCCGACCGAGTACCTGCTCGGCACCGACCTCGCCGACTGGGCGGACACCGAGATCGATCGGGGAGCGATCGAGCCGTTCATCGCGGTGCTCCCGGCGGCCGGCCCCGACTCACGGTACAACGGCGAGTGGGCCGGCCCAATCACCGCGCCGCTCGTGCACGAGATCGTGCCGTGGGTCGACGCGCACCTGCCCACGGTCGCCGCCCGTCGAGGTCGCGTGATCGCCGGCCTCTCGGCGGGCGGCTTCGGGGCGGTCGACGTCGCCCTGCGGCATCCCGGCCTCTTCGGGACGGTCGAAGCGTGGTCCGCGTATTTCTCGCCACTCCACGACGGGCCGTTCAGGCATGCGCCGCCCAAGGTGCTGGCGGCCAACGACCCGACCCGGCTCGCCCCGGCGCTCGCGGCGACCCTGCGCCTGGACCACATCCGCTTCTTCCTCTCCACCGGGCCGGGACACAGTCACTGGTTCAAGCCCGAGCAGACCCTCGCTTTCGCGCGCGAACTGCGCAGGCTCGGCGTGACCGCGAGCTACCACGCCTACGCGAACGCACGAGGCGACTGGCGCGCGCAACTCGACACCGGGCTCACGTGGGCGCTGCCCGCGCGCTGAGCCGATTCGTCCGCAACGTGCACGTTTTCCCGCCGAGCTGCTCTTGCGTGTCCCGTGCGGACCGGCATACATTGCGGCTCCCGCCGGGCGCGGAGCGCGAGTAGGTCGAAGCCCCACCAAGCGGTCGTGACGGACGCAAGTCTCGATCGGTCGGTCGGTGAGGTGGACGAAAGCGCCACCGACCCGGCGGGATTTTCTTTTCAGACGCTCAGACCCCGGGGAAGCCCGGCGTCGAGAGCACGCGTTCGTCGGCGAGGATCGTCATCGCCGCATAGCCGCGAGGTAGCTGCGCCGTCCACGCCGGCCCTGCCTCTCCCATCGCGAACGCGGCCGTCGCGTAGGCATCCGCGGTCGCGAGCTCCGGTCCCGTGATCGTCACGGACAGCACTCCGGCCGGCGGCGCGGCGGTGTGCGGGTCGACCACGTGGTCGCCCCGCGCGTAGGCGCCGGACGTCGCCACGGCGAGGTCGCTCGCCACGACGACCTTCGCGATCCGGACGCGCTCGAGCGGATGCTGGATGCCCACCCGCCAGCGCTCGTCGGGCAGCGCCCCGCCGCGCAGCACCATGTCGCCGCCGGCGTTGACCGCGTAGTTGCGGGCGCCGCCCTCCTCGAGAATCGCAGCGCAGCGGTCGACGGCCCAGCCCTTCACGAGACCGGCCGGATCGATCCGGCCCGGCAGCGGCGCACGCGCGTCGAAGAAGCCGCCGGTCTCGTGCCGCAGCTCCTCGCAGCGCCCGAGCACCTCGCGCACGGTCTCGTGGGCGTCCGCCGGCTCGAGCTCGCCGCGGTTGATGCGGCTGATCTCGCTGTCGTCCTGGTAGGTGCTGAACGTCGCGTCGACGAACCGAAGCCACTCGAACACGCGGTCGACAACCGGGGCGCCGACGTGCGCGTCGCGGACGTCGACGACGACCGGCATGCCCATCACGTGCTCGACCCGTGTCGTCACCAGGCCCTGGCGGCCAGGATCGCCGACTGCAGCGACGACTGGAATCCATAGCTCGTGTCGGTCGCGCCGGAGACCATGTTGATCCCCGTGCTCTGAGCCTGCAGCGTCTCCTGGATCAGGTAGGGCAGCGCCTGCTGGTTGATGAAGATCGAGCGATCGGTGTGGTTCGGATAGACCGGGACCGTCACCGACAGGATCTTCCGCTTCACGGTCTTCTTCTTCGTCTTGATCACCGTGGTCGTCGTCTTCCTGACGACGATCCTCACCTGCACGTTGCCCCAGCGCCCGGCCGAGCCCGGCGTGCCGGTGAACGCCCTGGTGGCGGTGACCACCTTCTTCTTCGGAACGGCCCTCTGGGCGGCGGCCGACGCCCAGGCGTCGACGCTCGGCACCGCGAGCGCTGTGACCGTGAGTGCGATCGTGATGGCTTTGCGCATGGTCTCCTCGTTGGCTAGGTCAGGGCGAAGCGTTCGGCGTGGATGTTGCGTCGCGGCACGCGTGCGCGACGAAGGTTCTCGTGGATGGCGTCGATCATCCCGGGCGGCCCGCAGAGGAAGACGTCTCGCTCCGCGATGTCGGGGACGAGCTCGAGCAGGTGGGACGGCGACAGCAGCCGCCCGCCTTCCCCGCGGTGGTCCCCGGCCACGATGTGCAGGGTCGCGCGGCCCTCGGCCGCAAGCCGCTCCAGCTCGTCACGGAGGATCGCCTCGGCCTCGGCGACGACGCGATACAAGACGACGGCGTCGCCGTGCATCCGCTCGAGCAGCGCGCGGATCGGCGTGATCCCGATCCCGCCTGCGATCAGCACGACCTTGTCCCGGCGGCGGCGCTCCTCGGTGAAGACGCCGAGCGGCCCCTCGACGACGACGCGCGTGCCCGGCCTGACGTCGGCGAGCCGGGCCGTGTGGTCGCCGAGCGCCTTGACGGTGATGCGCAGCGACGTCCCGTCGGGAGCTGCCGACAGCGAGAACGGATGCGCGCTCCAGATGCGGCGACGGTCGAGGAACCGCCAGAGGAAGAACTGACCCGGCCGGGCGCGGAGACGGTCGAGGTTGCGTCCGGTGATCGTGAGCGAGACGACGCCCAGCATCTCCTCCTCCACCTGCGAGACGCGCAGGCGGTAGCGAAACGCGGCAACGGCCGGCGCGAGGATCCGGAAGCCGACGAGCACGACGAGCGTCACGATGAAGAGGCCGCGCCAGTAGTCGGCTGCGATCCGGTCGAGCACGAGCTCGTTGCCGGTGGGGATCTCGTGGAACCACGAGAGCGCGATGCCCGCGTAGGCGAGCAGGTGCACGGCGTACCACCACTCGTACGAGAGCCGGCGGCGGACGATCACGAGCGACGTCGCGACCACGGCGAGCAAGAGCGCCGTGCCGATCGTGGCCGTGATCATGCCGGGGTAGATGCCGCCGCCGAGCATCGTCCGGAGCTCCTTGCCGAGGGTGAACTTGTCGAGCAGCGCGTAGCCCCAGACGGTGAACACGACGTGCGCGATCACCAGGTCGATGCAGGCATGGCCGTTCCAGCGATGCCAGCGCGTCAGCCGGTCGAACCCGGCCACGCGCTCGAGGGCGGGGATGCGTGCGAGGAGGATGACCTGGAGCAGCGCGAGGTAGGCGCTCCAGAGCCCCGTCAGCCGGCCGATCGACGTGAAGAGCTCACCGGTCGAGTGAACGGTCAGGTTGCCGCCGTGCACCCAGAGCCACGTGATCGCGACGCCGTTCGCGGCGACCAGCACGGCGGCGACGGCCCCGGCGGCGCGACGGCGGGCGACTGCGGTCCGCGTCGCGGCAAGCGGCTTGCCGCCGGTGAGCGCGAGGTCGGTCATCGCCAAAACGTAGAGCCGCGAGCTGAGAATCGCCTGTGCACAGCACGACTCTTAGGTCTGTCTTAGCCGATCCTGATGAGATCCTTCACCCCGATGCTGGGATTCGCTCTCGGTCTGGCCCTCCTTCTCGCAGGTCCGACGTCCGCCTCCCCGCCTTCCGTCACCGGCTCGCTGCAACAGGGAGCGAAGCTGACCGCGACCCCGGGGACCTGGGCCGGGAGCGGCACGATCACCTACGCCTACCAGTGGTACCGGTGCGATGGAAACGGCGCCCACTGCAGCTCGATCCACGGTGCGACGAAGGGCACCTACACGGAGGTGGCCAAGGACGCCGGCAGGACGATCGGGCTCACTGTGCGGGCGACGGACGCGACAGGAACGACCGCGGCCTACGCACCGCTCGCCGGGCTCGTCGCGGCGTCCGGAGCCTCCCTGGTCGCGACCAGGCAGCCGTCGGTGAGCGGTGAGCCGATCGTCGGCCAGGGGCTGAAGGTCGAAGCCGCATCGTGGAGCGCGACACCCACGGCCGTCACCACCGCCTGGCGGCGCTGCAACGCCAACGGCAGGCTGTGCACCCCGATCGCCGGAGCGACGACGGACAGCTACAGCGTCACCGCAGACGACGTCGGCCACGTCCTGCTCGCCGCCGTCACGGCGGGGAAGCAGACGGTGCTCAGCCTCAGCGCAGGCGTCGTGCGAGCGACACCGGGGCCGGTGGCGAACGGCCGGCCGGCGGTGGGCGGCACGCTCCAGCAGGGCAGCCGCCTGACGGCGACCGCAGGAACGTGGGCCGGGAGCGGCACCATCACCTACGCCTACCAGTGGTATCGCTGCGACGAGAACGGCGGACACTGCAACTCCGTGCACGGCGCGACCAGGGGGAGCTACACGCTGGTCGCGAGCGACGTCGGCAAGACGATCGGGCTCACGGTGCGTGCCACCGACTCGACCGGCACGACGCCCGCGTATGCCTCCCTCGCCGGCCTCGTCGCCGCCAAGGGCGCCGGGCTCGCCGCCACCGCCCAGCCGGCCCTCGCGGGCAACGCGGCCGTCGGCCAGACACTGACGGTCACGCCCGGCACGTGGTCGGGGGCGACGCCGTCGACCTTCACGTATGCCTGGCTGCGCTGCAACGCGAACGGCCGGCTCTGTACGCGCGTCGCCGCCGCGACCGCCGCGAGCTACACGCTGACGGCAGACGACTCGGGGCACACGATCGTCGCAGCCGTCACCGCCACCGCCGGCACGGCCGCTCAGGCCGTGCTGACGGTGGCGTCTCCCGCGATCGCCTAGCTAACTTCGGGTACCGAGCGTCGCAGAGAGGGTCTTCGTCGATCCGTTGCGGAGCACGGTCAGCGACAGCTTGTCGCCGGGCTGGTGCGAGTCGATGATCGCGCGCAGCTGCTCCGCGCTCGTGACGTTCGTTCCGTTCACGGCGGTGATCACGTCGCCGGTCTTCAGGCCCGCGTCGCTCGCGGCGCTACCTGTCTGGACGCTGGCGACGGCGACGCCGTTGCCGTTCGAGGCCGTCTTCACCTGGACGCCGAGCAGTGCATGCTGCACCTTGCCGTCCGAGATGAGCTGGGTCGCGATCGTCCGGACGGTGTTGGACGGGACCGCGAAGCCCACGCCGTCGTTTCCTCCGGAGTCGCTCTGGATCTGCGACGTGACGCCGATCACCTGCCCCTTCAGGTTCAGGAGCGGGCCGCCCGAGTTGCCGTGGTTGATCGCGGCGTCCGTCTGGATCGCTCCTTCGATCGGCGCGTTGTCGGGCGAGGTGATCTCACGGTTGACCGCGCTGACGATCCCGCTCGTCACGGTGTTGTCGAGGCCGAACGGATTGCCGATCGCCACGACGCCGTCGCCGACCGCGACCTTGCTCGAGTCGCCGAGCGTGAGCGGCACGAGCTTCGAGGCCGGCGCGTCGACGTGGACGACCGCGAGGTCCGTGTCCGGATCCTCGCCGACGACCGTCGCCTTGTAGGTCGACCCGTCGGAGAACTTCACGGAGAGCGACGAGGCGCCCGAGATGACGTGATCGTTCGTGACGATGTTGCCCTTGGTGTCGTAGACGAAGCCGGTCCCCTCGGCCGACTGGGAGCCCTGGCCGCCGAACGGGTACGTCGACCCGCCTCCGGTCGACGTCGAGTCGATCTCGACGACGCCGGGAGTGGTGGCCTTGGCGATCTCGCCGACGGTGAGCGCCGAGTCCGCGATGTTGGAGCTGCCCGTCGCCGCGGAGACGACGGTGGTCGTCGTGTGGCTCGAGTCGTGCGAGAGCGCCACTGCCCCCGCACCGGCCCCCGCACCGGCGAGCACCGCGACGGCGACCGTGGCAGCGATTCGATTCGTGTTCCTGGGCATTGCGAGTTTCGTCCTCCTGGTCTCGTGTCTTCCTCAAGTGGAGCAGCCGCCTCTGTGCCCCACCTCTGCGGGACCTAGGAAGAACCGAAGAAGGCAGAGTGTGAGGCGTGGTCTCCCTGCCTCCCGCGCTGCTCCATCGCGACTTCCGCCGGCTCTGGACGTCGATGCTCTGCTCGAGCGTCGCCATGCAGATGGCCGCCGTCGCGATCGGCTGGCAGGTCTACTCGATCCACCACAGCGCCTTCGACCTGGGCCTGATCGGGCTCGCCGAGTTCGCCCCCATGCCGCTGCTCGCCCTCCCCGCGGGACAGCTGGCCGACCGGCTGCCCCGCCTCGGCGTCGTCTTCGTCTGGGGCTTCGCCGACGCCGCCGTCTTCGGCCTGCTCCTCGTCGTCACGATCCACGGCGCGACCCAGCTCTGGCCCTTCCTCGCACTCGCACTCACGACCGGCACCGTGGCGGCGTTCGGGAACCCGGCCGGAAGGTCGCTCGTGCCGGAGCTCGTGCCGGGGGAGCTCCTGACCGGCGCCCTCGCCCTGCGGTCGGTCGGCGGCCAGATCTCGACGATCTCGGGGCCTGCGATCGGCGGGCTCCTGTTTGCGATCCGCCCCGAGGCCGTGTACGCGACGGGCATCGTGCTGCTCGTCAGCTCGTCGCTCCTTCTGCTGCGCATGTCGCGCCCCGAAGCCGCCACGCGGGCCGGGCCTGAGCCGGCCCGCCTCGAGAGCCTGCTCGGCGGGATCCGCCTGATCCGCGCGACGCCGGTCGTCCTCGGCGCGATCACACTCGACCTCTTCGCGGTGCTGTTCGGCGGGGCGGTGGCACTGCTGCCCCTCTTCGCGAAGTCGATCCTGCACACCGGGCCGCTCGGCCTCGGGGTGCTCCGGAGCGCGATCGCCGTCGGGGCGCTCGTCGCCGGCATCCGCCTCGCGCGCAAGCCGCTCGGCGGCCGGGCCGGACGCACCCTGCTCCTCGTCGTCGCGACCTTCGGCGCGAGCATGGTCGTCTTCGGCCTCTCGCGGTGGTTCCTCGTCTCGGCGCTCGCGCTCGCCGTGAGCGGATTCGTCGACATGATCTCGATGAACATCCGGGCGACCACGGTCGCGCTCGCGACGCCCAACGAGCTGCGGGGCCGCGTCAACGCCGTCGAGGGCGTGTTCATCGGGGCCTCGAACGAGCTCGGTGCGTTCGAATCGGGCGCGGCCGCGGCCCTTGTCGGCGCGGTGCCGGCGGTCGTCGCGGGCGGCGCGCTCACGATCCTGCTCGCCCTCGTCTGGCCGCGGTTCTTCCCCGACCTCGCGCGCGTCGACCGCCTCGAGGACGTGAAGCCCTCAGCCGCCCGTCTTGGAGAAGTGCTGCCAGTCGGGCGAGCCGGTCCAGCGTCCGCCCCAGAACCAGCCGACTGACGCGAACGCGCGGACGAGCACGCCGCCCGCGACCGCCATGCCTCGGCGGTAGCGGGCGCGGTCCGTGAACGGGCGGCCGGCGGACGGCAGCACCCGGCCGCCCTCCAGATACGGGTTCTCGACGGTGTTGACGTCGATCGCCTCGCCGTAGGCGTGCACCGACCAGCGCCTGGGGCCCGGAGCGACCGCGTAGCGGCAGTTGAACGCCGAGGTGTTGTCGGCGGCCATCGAGCGGTCGTCGCTGCCGCCGAAGCGCGAGACCGGCTCCAGCCGGCGGATCGGGAAGCGCGCCGCGTAGAGCCGGCGGAAGACCTTGCCGAGGTCGCCCGTGACGGCCCGGTTGACGACGAGCGAGCCCGTGTGCGCACGGCCGTCGAAGCCGACGTAGGAAACACGTAGCGTGCGCAGCTGCGCGGGGCCGACCGGGCACCCCGGGCGCCACGACGCTCCGAGCTCGGCGACCGTCACCGGAACGATCGAGGCGTGGAACGGCGGCAGGGCAGCCATGGGGCAGGCAGCGTACTCTGGCAGCCGCGATGCTGACGCTGGCGCTCGCTCTCGTCCTCGGCTGCCCGCAACGGATCAGCGTGGTTGCTCCGGCCATGCGCTCGACGACGGCGACGCTGACGGTCAGTGAGTGCGGCCGGCGCATCTTCGGGCCGTGGCGCGCCCGGGTCGGCTCGGGCGGGCTCTCGCCACGGCACCGCGAAGGCGACGGCACCACGCCGACGGGCACGTTCGCGCTCGGCCCGACGATCTACGGCCTCGACCCCGATCCCGGCGTCGCGCTCGGCTACCGCCGGTTGCGCTGCGGCGACTGGTGGGACGAGGACCCTCGTTCGCCCACCTACAACAGCTTCCGGCACGTCGCCTGCGGGTCCTCGCCGCCGTTTCGCGGCGGGAGCGAGGCGCTCTGGCGCGCGACCGTCGCCTACCGCGAGCTCGCGGTCGTGCAGTACAACGTCGCCCCCGCGGTTCCGGGGCGTGGCAGCGGGATCTTCCTGCACGACGGCACCGGCCGGGCGACGAACGGCTGCATCTCGCTGCCGCGCCCGGAGCTGCTCCGGCTCCTCCGCCGGCTCCGGCCGGGCGCCTCGATCTCGATCTCTGCTGCATAATTTGCATCCATCTGTATAGTTCTCGGCCATGCCTACCGCCGCCATCCTGGGCTGCGCCGGCTACGCCGGCCAGGAGACGCTCGACCGGGTGCTCGCGCACCCGCACCTGACGGTGCTCGCGCTCGGCTCCGACTCGCTCGCCGGCCGGGCTGCCGGGGCGCTCGACCCGCGCCTGAACGGCGCCCTGCCCGGCTTCGTCTCCAACGACGAGGCCGCCAGGAGCGGCGCGGACGTGCTCTTCCTCTGCCTCGACAACGACGAGGCAGCCGCCTTCGAGCCCCCGGCAGGCGCCGTCGTCGTCGATCTCGCCGGCGCACACCGGCTCGTCGACGAGGCGGTCGCGACGGCCTGGTACGGCGTCGCGCCAGGCGCGTGGAGCTACGGGCTGCCGGAGCTCTTCCCGGCAGAAGGGCCGCTGATCGCGAACCCGGGCTGCTACGCCACCGCCGCGCTGCTCGCGCTCGTCCCGCTCGCGGAATCGATCGACGGCGCGGTCGTCGACGCGAAGTCGGGAGTCTCGGGCGCCGGCAGGTCGCTGAAGCCGACCTCGCATGCCGGCTTCGTGCTGGAGAACCTCTCGCCCTATGCGGTGGGCGCGCATCGTCATGCCCCGGAGATCGCACAGCAGCTCGGCATGCCGGTCTGCTTCGTGCCGCACCTGCTGCCCGTGCGGCGCGGCCTGCTCGCCACGTGTTACGTGCAGACCGACGCCGATGCCCGCGCGCTCCTCGAGCACGCCTACGCGACGAGCCCCGTCGTGCGCGTCCTGCCCGACGGCGTCGCCCCGGAGCTCTCACGCGTACAGGGCACCGACACGGCGGAGATCGGCGTCTTCAGCGACGGCCAGACCGGCACCACGATCGTCATCTGCGCGCTCGACAACCTCGGCAAGGGCGCGGCCGGCCAGGCGGTGCAGAACGCGAACCGCGCCCTCGGGCTCGACGAGACCGCCGGGCTGCGGTTGAGCGGGGTGCTCGTATGACCGTGACGGCCGCAGCGGGCTTTGTCGCCTCGGGCGTGCGCGCGCAGATCCGGAAGGAGAAGCGCGACCTCGCGCTCGTGCGTTCGCTGACACCGGCCACCGGCGCCGCGATGTGGACGCAGAACCGGGTGCTCGCGGCGCCGGTCGTCGTCTCCAAGCAGCACCTCGAGCTGGCGCAGCCGCAGGCGGTCGTCGTCAACTCCGGCGTCGCCAATGCGGCGACCGGCGAGCAGGGGATCGCCGACGCGACCCGGACCGCCGAGCACGCAGCCTCGCTGCTCGGCCTCGCCCCCGAGCAGGTGATCGTGCTCTCCACCGGCGTGATCGGAGCGCCGCTGCCCATGGAGCGCGTGCTCGCCGGGCTCGCTGCCGCAGCCGCGGCGCTCTCCGCGGAGGGCGGCGCGGACGCCGCCGAGGCGATCCTGACCACCGACACGCACGCGAAGACCGCGGTCTCGCACGGTGCAGGGTTCACGGTCGGCGGCATGGCGAAGGGCTCCGGGATGATCCACCCCAACCTGGCGACGATGCTCGCGGTCGTCACCACCGACTATCCGCTCGAGCCGGGCGAGGCGATCGGCTTCCTCCAGCCCGCCGTCGAGGTCAGCTTCAACGCGATCACGGTCGACGGCGAGTGCTCGACGAACGACGCGGTCGTGCTGCTCTCGTCCGGCGCCGCGCAGATCGAGCGAACGCCCGCGACCGACAGCGCGTTCACGGCAGCGCTGCGGGCCGTGTGCGCCGAGCTGTCGCACGAGATCGTCGCCGACGGCGAAGGCGCGACGCTGCTGGCCGAGATCTCGGTCACGGGGGCTGCGAGCGACGAAGAGGCGAAGGCGATCGCTCAGCGGATCGCGACCTCCCCGCTCGTCAAGACGGCACTGTTCGGCCGCGACGCCAACTGGGGCCGCGTGCTGATGGCGGCGGGCTCGGCGCCGTTCAACGGCGGCTACGCGCAGCTCGACCCTGCACTCGTCTCGCTCTCCTACAACGGCACGCCGGTGCTCGTCGCCGGCACCCCGCAGAACACCGAGCCGCCGGTCGACGGCGCGATCTGCACGATCGCGCTCGACCTCGGCCTCGGCGGCGGCAAGGCCGGCTACCTGACGAGCGACCTCTCGTACGACTACGTCCGGATCAACGCGGAGTACCGCTCGTGACGCGGCTCGTCGTGAAGGTCGGCGGCGCGGTTGCCGCCGAGTCGGTCGACCGCATCCTCGGCCTCCGCGAGGAGGGCCACGAGCTCGTCGTCGTGCACGGTGCCGGCCCGCAGATCACCGACGAGATGAACCGGCGCGGCATCCCCGTCGAGTTCGTGAACGGGCGGCGGCGGACGTCGCGTGCCGCCCTCGAGGTGGTGCGCGAGTCGATGGCCGAGGTGAACGCCACCCTCTGCGAGGCCCTCGGCGAGATCGCCGTCTCCGTCTTCGGCGACCAGGCCGGGCTCTACGCGGTCCCGGTGCCGCCGCTCGGCTGGGTCGGAGAGCCGCTCCCCTGCCGGCCGAAGCAGATCCTGGCCGCGATCGCCGCCGGCCGGATCCCCGTCGTCGCGCCCCTCGCGGTCGGCCCGCTGAACGTGAACGCCGACGACGCGGCCGCAGCGCTCGCGCTCGGGCTCGGCGCGCGGCGCCTCGTCTTCCTCACCGACGTCGCGGGGCTCTACGTGGACGACGAGGTGCTCGCCGCGATCGACGTCGGCCGTGCGACGCGCATGCTCGACGCCGGCGAGTTCGAAGGCGGGATCGTGCCCAAGCTGCGTGCGGCAGCGCTCGCGGCCGGCAGCGGCATCGCCGCGGAGATCGGCTGTACGGCGGTGGTCGCATGACGAACGTCGCATCGCTCTCGAAGCTCCTCCCGACCTACGCGCGTCTCGACGTCACGTTCACCGACGGTGAGGGATCGTGGCTCGTCGACGCCGAAGGCAAGCGCTATCTCGACTGCTTCGCCGGCATCGCGGTGGTCGGTCTAGGCCACCGCCACCCCGCGCCGCTCGCCGCGGCGCACGCGCAGCTCGACCGGCTGTGGCACGTGTCGAACCTGTATTCCACCGAGCCGATGCAGAAGCTCTCCCTGCAGCTGTCGGACGTCTTCGGCGGCGCGCAGGCGTTCTTCTGCAACTCGGGCGCAGAGGCGGTCGAGTCGGCGCTCAAGTGGGCGCGCAAGGTGACCGGCCGCAGCGAGGTTGTCACACTCGAGGGCTCGTTCCACGGCCGCACCTTCGGCGCACTGTCTGTGACCGGCCAGCCGGCGAAGCGCGCTGCCTTCGAGCCGCTCGTCCCCGGTGCCGTGTTCGCCACGCCCGGCTCGCTGGCCGACCACGTCGGGCCGCAGACCGCCGCGATCCTGCTCGAGCCCGTGCAGGGCGAGGGTGGCGTGCACCCGCTCCCGGCGGAGGTCCTCGCCGAGGCGCGGTCACTGGCCGATGCCCACGGTGCACTGCTGATCCTCGACGAGGTGCAGACCGGCGTCGGGCGCAGCGGCGAGTTCTTCGCCTGGCAGCGCCTCGGCGTCAAGCCGCACGCCGTCACCCTCGCGAAGGGACTCGCCAACGGCCTGCCGATCGGCGCATTGCTCGTCGCCGACGACGCTCCCACCGGGTTCGAGCCCGGCGACCACGCCTCGACCTTCGGCGGCAATCCCGTCGCCTGCGCCGCCGCCTGTGCCGTCGTCGAGGCGATCGACGACGCCCTGCTCGCGCAGGTCCGCACGACGTCCGCGTTCCTCACGGGCGCGCTCGCGCGGTTCGGCGAGGTCCGAGGCCTCGGGCTGCTGCTGGCGGTCGAGCTCGACCGGCCGGCGGGGCCGGTCGTCGAGGCGGCGCTCCAACATGGGCTCGTGATCGGCAGCGCCGGCGAGCGCACGCTGCGCCTGACGCCGCCGCTGACCCTCTCGGCCGACGAGGCCGCACTCGCAATCGACCTGCTCGCGGAGGTGGTGGGCTCCTCATGACGACGAAGTTCGAACGCCAGGGCACCATCCTCCGTCTGGTGCAGCAGAAGCCCCTCTCGACCCAGGCCGAGGTCGCCGCGGCCCTGCAGGAGACCGGCATCGAGGCCGTGCAGGCGACGGTCTCGCGCGACATCCAGCAGCTCGGCCTCGTCAAGGTCCGGAACGCCGAGGGACGCCTCGTGTACGCGATGCAGGGCGCCGCTGACCTGCGCCGGCTCGACGAGCTGACCTTCGCCCTGCGACGCTGGGCCGGCGGCTTCACTCCGGCTGGGAACCTCTGCGTGATCGTGACTCCGCGCGGGTTCGCCGCCGCGCTCGCCGACGCGATCGACGCGGCGGAGCTCGACGACGTCGCGGGCACGGTCGCCGGGGACAACACCGTGTTCGTCGCCGCGCGCGACGGATCGAGCGGTGCGGAACTCGTCCACGTGCTGCGGAGCCACCTCCAATGAGCGTGACCGAGAAGCACAGCGTCATCCTGGGCTCGCTGCCCGTCGGCGAGCGGGTCGGCATCGCCTTCTCCGGTGGGCTCGACACGAGCTGCGCGCTCGCGTGGATGCGCGAGCACGGCGCGCTTCCCTACGCGTTCACCGCTGATCTCGGCCAGTACGACGAGCCCTCGATCGACGAACTGCCGGACAAGGCACGCCTCTACGGGGCCGAGGACGCGTTGCTCGTCGACTGCAAGGAGGCGCTCGCGCGCGAGGGGCTCGCCGCGCTGCAGTGCGGCGCGTTCCACATCCAGACCGCGGGCAAGCGCTACTTCAACACGACCCCGCTGGGGCGCGCGGTCACCGGGACGAAGCTCGTGAAGGCGATGACCGAGCTCGGTGTCGACATCTGGGGCGACGGCTCGACCTACAAGGGCAACGACATCGAGCGCTTCTACCGCTACGGCCTGCTCGTGAACGAGAACCTGCGCATCTACAAGCCGTGGCTCGACAACGCATTCGTCGGCGAGCTGGGCGGCCGCAAGGAGATGAGCGAGTGGCTGCTCGAGCGCGGCCTGCCGCACGGGACGTCGGTGGAGAAGGAGTACTCGACCGACGCCAACATGCTCGGCGCGACCCACGAGGCCAAGGATCTCGAGCTCCTCGAGACGTCGATGAAGATCGTCGAGCCGATCATGGGCGTCGCGCACTGGGACCCGGCCGTCGCGATCGAGCCGGAGAGCGTGACGATCGCCTTCGAGCGCGGCCTCCCCGTCGCGATCGACGGCAACGCGATCGACGACCCCGTCGAGTTGATCCGCGCCGCCAACGCGATCGGCGGCAGGCACGGCCTCGGCATGTCCGACCAGATCGAGAACCGCATCATCGAGGCGAAGAGCCGCGGCATCTACGAGGCGCCCGGGATGGCGCTGTTGCAGATCGCCTACGAGCGCCTGCTGAGCGCGATCCACAACGAGGCGACGCTCGAACGCTACGCGGAAGAGGGCCGGCGCCTCGGCCGCCTGCTCTACGAAGGCCGCTGGTACGACGTGCAGGCCCTGATGCTCCGCGACGCACTGCAGCGCTGGGTGGCGGCAGCCGTCACCGGCGAGGTGGAGATCGAGCTGCGGCGCGGCGACGACTACACGATCCTCGACACACGCGGCGACACGTTCAGCTACGGCCCGGAGCGGCTGAGCATGGAACGCAGCGCGACGGCTTTCACCGCTGCCGACCGCGTCGGCCAGCTCGCCGTGAAGATCAACGACATCACCGACGCGCGCAGGCTGCTGGCCGACCTGGGCTTCTCCCTATGACCCTGTGGTCCAGCCGCGTCGAGTCGCAGATGTCACCCGAGGTGTGGGCCTTCCTGCACGCCCACGACGCCGAGCTTCTCCCCTACGACATCCAGGGAACGCTCCTCCATGCGCAGCGTCTGCACACAGCGGGCATCCTCGACGACGCGGAGCTGGCAGAAGTCGCCGAGAAGCTGGCGGCGATCGAGGAGATCGATCCCGCCGACGAGGACGTGCACTCGTCGATCGAGCGCCAGCTCGGCGACGTCGGCCGCAAGATCCACGCCGGGCGCTCGCGCAACGATCAGGTCGCCGCCGCATTCCGGCTCTACGTCGCCGACGCGTGCGCCGAGGGGGATGCCGCGCTGAGGGCGTTCGCGCACGCGATCCTGGCGCGCGCCGAGTCCGAGGCGGCCACGCCGATGCCCGGCTACACGCACCTGCAGCGCGCGCAGCCCATCACGCTCGGCCATCACCTGCTCGCCTGGGCGGAGATGCTCGAACGCGACCGGACGCGCTTCGCGTTCGCCGCGGCGCAGGCCGCCCCCTCGCCGCTCGGCGCCGGCGCGCTCGCCGGATCGACGCTGCCGATCCCGGCGCCGCCGGACCAGCTGCGCAACTCGATCGACGCCGTCGCCGACCGCGACTTCGCGCTCGACTATCTCTACGCGAGCGCCGTGCTGTTCACGCATCTCTCGCGGATCGGCGAGGAGCTCGTGCTCTGGACGACGAGCGAGTTCGGCTTCGCCCGGCTCCCCGAGGAGGCTGCGACCGGATCGTCGATCATGCCGCAGAAGCTGAACCCCGACGTCGCCGAGCTCGCACGCGGCAAGGCGGGCACCGCGGTGGGGCGCCTCGTCTCGCTGCTCGTCACCGTCAAGGGCCTGCCGCTGGCCTACAACCGCGACCTGCAGCAGGACAAGCCACCGGTCTTCGCCGCCCGCGCCGACGTCGCCGGCGCTCTCGCCGCGTTGACCGTGCTCGTCTCGGGCCTCGCGTTCGACCGCGAGCGCCTCGCCGCCGCCGCGGCCGACCCGCTGCTGCGCGCGACCGATGCCGCCGAGCAGCTCGTCGCCGGGGGCCTGCCGTTCCGTGACGCCCACGAGCAGGTCGCCGCCGAGGTCCGGGCCGGCACCTTCGAGCCGCCCACGCCCACCGGCCGCAACCGCCTCGGCGACGTCGCCGCCGCCGTCCAAGCCGCAAAGGAGCGTTGGTCGTGACCACACCCCTGTCCATCTCGCTCGCAGGACGCGATCTCCTGCGCATCTCCGACCTCGCCCCCGAAGAGGCCGAGCGGATCCTCGACCTCGCGCTGGAGCTGAAGGCGGACCCGCGCCGCCCGCTCGCCCCCGGGGCGACGCTCGGCCTCTACTTCGCGAAGCACTCCACGCGGACACGGGTGTCGTTCTCCGTCGCCATGTCGCACCTGGGCGGCACCGCGATCGCGCTCAGCCCGGACGAGCTGCAGCTCTCCCGCGGCGAGTCGCTGCCGGACACCGCGCGCGCGCTCTCGCGCTACGTCGATGCCCTGGCGGTCCGCACCCACGCGCACGAGGAGCTGGAAGCGTGGGCCGAGTGGGCGTCGATCCCCGTGATCAACGCCCTGACCGCCGACGAGCATCCGTGCCAGGCCCTCGCCGACGCGCTCACGATCCGCGATCGCCTGGGCGGGCTCGACGGAGTGCGCGTCGCGTGGGTCGGCGACGGCTCCAACGTCCTCGTGTCGCTCGCCGCCCTCGGCCGGCTGCTCGGGTACGAGGTCGTCTCGGCGTGCCCGCCCGGGTACGAGGCACCGGGCGTCGAGAACGTCGTCCACCCGGCCGACGCCGTCGCCGGCGCCCACGTCGTCGTCACCGACACGTGGATCAGCATGGGGCAGGAGCACGAGCGCGCGACGCGGCTGCGCGACCTCGAGCCGTACCGCCTCGACGGCTCGCTGCTCTCGCTCGCCGCCCCGGACGCGTTCGTCATGCACTGCCTGCCCGCCCACGCCGGCGAGGAGATCACCGCCGACCTCCTGTACGGCGAGCGATCGGCGATCTGGGACGAGGCGGAGAACCGCCTGCACGTCCAGAAGGCGCTGCTGGCGCTGCTCCTCGACGTCTAGCGGCGTCCCGGCGCGGGGGCCTTGCGGCTGCGGTAGGCGCGCGTCTTCGCGCGGTTGCCGCAGAGCTGCATCGAGCACCAGGCCGCCGAGCGGTTCGGCGAGTAGTCGTAGAACGACCAGTGGCAGTTGCGACAGGCCTTGAGCCGCGTCCAGCTGCCGTCGAGCATCGCGCCGAGCGCGCAGGCGACGACCTCGTCGAGCGCGTCTCCGTCGCTCACGATGCGCACGCCGCCGAGCCCGTCCACGCGCGGCGCGAGCCGGGCGGCAGCGGTGTTGACGACCTCGACCGCGGCCGCTCCCGGCGCGGTGCCGGTGTTGGCGATCGCGAGGGCGCGGAGCGCCTCGCGCAACGCCCGGGCGCGCTCGAGCTCGCCGCCGAGCTCCCGCTCCTCGAGCCAGCCGGGCAGCCAGTCGACCTCGTTCTCGAGATCGACGGTGTTCAGGAACTGCTGCACCTGGACGAGCGGAGCGGGGGCGGCCTTGGGGACGTCGTAGCGGGGGCTCATCGTTGCCGAACAGTCTAGACACCGGTAGAGTCGTTGTACTGGTGTCGCAGCTCGTTCGGTTCAGCTTCCCGCTCCGGCTCGTGCGGGCGCGCCTCGGCGCCGGCGGCGAGCGGCTCGTCCTGGTCGCGATCGGCGTCGTGGCGGGCGCCGCCGTGCTGGCGGCCGTGCTCGCGGGCCGCCTCGTGATGGAGGACCGCTCGCTGGCGCTCGCGACGGCACAGCTCGCCCCGGGCGACCGCCAGGTGCAGGTCGTCTGGAGCGGCGCGGTCAACCGGTTCTCGCAGCTCGACGCGACGGTCTCGCCCACGATCCGGGCCGTCACGGGGCGGCAGCCGGCCGCGGCGATGCTCTTTCGCGAGGCGTCGATCCAGGGCCGGCTCGTCAACCTTCGCGCCGCGAACGACCTGGGCCGCTTCGTGCACCTGGTCTCGGGCCGGCTGCCCGCCGTGTGCGTCCCGTCGCACTGCGAGGTCCTCCGGCTCAAGGGCAAGGGGCCGATCCCGTCGACCAGGGCCCTCAACCTGATCGAGGTCGGCCGCGCGGTGCTGAAGCCCGACGCGCCGATCGCGCCCTTCGTGCTCCCGACCCCGCCCACCGAGCAGGTGGCGCGCGCAGTCAGGTACCACACACCGCAGCCGTCGCCGGTCGTGATCGCGAACGGGGTGGCCGGACTGTCCGGCACGAGCGAGCTCCAGACGTTCTACCGCTCGTACGCCTGGCTGCTGCCGGTCGGGCGGGGCGACCTGCACCCGTGGGACGTGGGCGCCTTCACGGAGAAGGTGCGGCGGTTGACGGCCGAGCTCGAGTCGCGCTCCGACGAGTTCCAGGTGATCGCGCCGACCGATCCGCTCGCCTCGGCCTCGGCCTCTTCGCGGGCGGCTTCGCGTCGCCTGCTCCTGCTCGGCGGCGAGGGCGCGGCGCTGCTCCTCGCCTTCACGATCCTCGCGGCGGCTGCGCTGCGCCGGGACGTCACCGACGCCCGCCGGCGCCTGACCTGGTTCGGCGCCCGCCGCTGGCAGGTGGAGCTGCATACGCTCGCGGAGTCGTGTGCGCTCGCCGTCGCCGGCACGATCGCGGGCTGGATCCTCGGCGGCGGCATCGCAGCGGTGGTCGCCGAGCGCGCGGGCTCGCCGGCCGGCGCGGTGATCGGCCATGCGCTGCTCTCGGCGACCGGGCTCGTGGCCGCAGGCGCGGTCGCCGCGGTCGCCGGCCTCCTGCTCTACGCCACGGTGCGCGCGCCGTCGGTCCGGCTCGGCGGCTTCGCGTTCACGCCGCTCGACGCCGCGGCGTGCGGCGCGCTCGCCGTCGTCCTCGTCGGCTGGGCGCGCGGCTCGGTCGATGCGCAGCAGCTGGCCTCCGGCACGGGCACGAGTGCCTTCCTGCTGCTCGTGCCGGCGCTGATCGTGTTCGTCGTCGCGGTCGTCTCGGCCCGGCTGCTCGCACCGGCGCTGCGCGCGCTCGGACGGGCCGGGCGGCGCGGGCCGATCTCGCTGCGGCTCGCCGCGGCGTCACTCGCCCGCAATCCGGGCCACGCGGCCGTCGCGGCGACCTTCCTCGTCGCAAGCCTCGGCCTCGCCCTGTTCGCCGTCGCGTATCGCTCGACGCTCCTGCGCGGCCAGCACGACGAGGCGGCGTTCGCGGTGCCGGCGTCATACATCCTCAGCGAGGACCTGTCGCAGCTCGTCCCGGTCCTGCACGGCGCGCCGCGGCGCTCGCTGCCCCGCACGCCGACACAGGTCGTCCGCCTCTCGGGCAACGTCCCCTCGGGCACGACGTTCGGGTTCCTCGCCCTCCCGGGGCGCTCGCTGCCGGCCGTCCAGGGCTGGCGGTCGGACTTCGCGCCCGAGTCGCTCGGCACGCTCGGACGAAGGCTCACGCCCCGCTCCGCCGGTCTTCAGCTGCTGGCTCTCCCCGCCGGCCGCCGGTTCACGCTGCCCGTGACCGCGACCGGTGACGACGTCGGCGTCCGCGCGTTCTTCCGCTCGCGGCTCGGAGACTACGTCGCAGTCTCCCTGGGCCACACGCGGGCGAACCATCGCGTCGTGCTGAGCGGTCGCATCCCATTTCGGCATGCCACGCTCGCCGAGCTGGAGCTCGACATCCTGAACAACGGGCGACTCACGGCCAACGCCGGGACGGGGATCCAGCCGAGCGCCAAGGGCGAGCTCGCCTTCGGCACGCCACGCGTCAACGGCACGCCCGTGCGCGGCGGCTTCGCACGCTGGACGGGCACCGGCGGCGTCGGCGGCACATCCTCCGCCCTGGGCTACGTGCTCACGCCCGACCGCACCGGAACCTACCGCCCCAGGCAGCCGACCGACGGACTGCCGCTGCCGGTGCTCGTGACGCCGAGCATCGCGGCCGTCGCCGGCCCGCGCGGGATCGTCCCGCTCGACATCGAGGGCGAGTCGGTTCCGGCCCGCATCGTGGGCGTCGTCCAGCGCTTCCCGTCGATCACCGGCGACGCCGTCGTCGCGGATCTCGAGCAGGCGGGCACGCGCCTCGACACCCTGTCGCCCGGGCTCGGCACCGCCGACGAGCTGTGGCTCTCCGGCACGACGCCCCCGAACGTCCCTCAGGTGTCGGTGCAGTCCCACGCCGAGACACTCGCGCGCCTGCAGTCCGACCCGCTCGCCCGCGGCGCGCTCCTGACGCTCGCCGGCACGGCAGCGGTGGCGCTGCTCCTCGCGCTGCTCGGGCTCGTCCTGTCGGTGGTGAGCGACGTGCGCGACGACCGGGGCGAGCTCTTCGACCTCGAGGCGCAGGGAGCGGCGCCCGCCACGATCCGGGCGCATCTGCGCCTGCGGGCCCTGCTCGTTGCAGCGTTCGGGATCGTCGGCGGGCTCGCACTGGGCGCGATCCTCTGCGCGCTCGTGATCGGCCTCGTCTCGGTCACGGCAAGCGCCGCCGAGCCCGAGCCTCCACTGCGGCTCTCGCTCGACCTGCCGCTGCTCGCCCTCGCGGCGCTCGCCTACGTCGCGGTCGCGATCCTCCTCGTCGGCGCCGCGACGAGCCTGCGCGGGCGGGCGCCGGAGCGCGCGGCGGAGGCGGCGGCATGACCGCCGCCATCGAGCTGAAGGACGTGTTCCGGGTCCATTCGACGCCGGAGGGTGACGCCGCCGCCCTGCAGGGGCTGTCGCTGCGCGTCTCGGACGGCGAGGTGCTGGCGGTGCTCGGCCCGAGCGGGTCCGGCAAGTCCACGCTGCTGCGCCTGCTCGCAGGCCTCGAGCGGCCGTCGGCCGGGCTCGTGCGCGTGTACGGGGACGACCTGGGCAAGCTGCCCTCGCGCGGGCTCGCGCGCTATCGCTCGTCGCTCCTCGGCTACGCAGACCAGCACTACGCCCGCGCGCTCGCACCGGAGCTCGCCGCGCGCGACCTGGTGGCCGTCCAGCTCGGCCTCCGCGGCGCCCCGCGCGCCCAGCGGCTGCGGCGCGCAGACGAGCTCCTCGAACGTGTCGGCCTGGCCGACAAGCGCGCGCGCCGGCCGACGCAGCTCTCCGGCGGCGAGCAGCAGCGCGTCGCGCTCTGCGCCGCGCTGGCCCATCGCCCGAAGGTGTTTCTCGCCGACGAGCCGACGGGTGAGCTCGATGCCGCCACCGCCGACCAGGTCTACGACGTGCTCGCGGAGCTCGTGCGCGAGCACGGCTGCACGACCGTGATCGTCAGCCACGACCCGGAGTCCGCCCGGATCGCCGACCGAATCGTGCGGATCCGCGATGGGCGGGTCTCCGAGGAGTGGTCGCGAGAGGGCGACGCGAGCGACACGATCGTCGTCGGGCGCGGCGGCTGGCTGCGCCTGCCGGAGGAGCTGCTCCTCCGCGCCGGAATCGGCGCGAAGGCAACCGCGCGGCTCGAGGCAGGCGGCGTCGTCGTCAGCGCGGCGGGCGAGGCCCCGGAGCGGCCGGCGCAACCCGCGCCCGAGCCCGAGGCCGCGCGGGAGAGCCTCGTCGTCGCCGTGGCGCGGGGCCTCGCCAAGAGCTACGGGCAGACGCGCGTGCTCGACGGGGTCGACGTCGAGCTCCGCTCCGGCTGCCTGCACGCCCTGACCGGCCCCTCCGGGTCCGGCAAGACCACCCTCCTGCACCTCCTGGCCGGGCTGGAGCTGCCGGACGGCGGGACGGTGACGATCGACGGCGCCGAGCTGACGTCGCTCGACCGGGCCGGCCGAGCCGGGCTCCGGCGGGCGAAGATCGCCTACGTCGGACAGCAGGCCGGTCTCGTTCCCCACCTGACCGCCGTCGAGAACGTCGAGCTCGCGCTCGCGCTCCGCGGCCTCGCCGACGGCCACTTCGCCGCGCTCGGGGCGCTCGACTCCGTCGGCCTCGGCGAGCGAGCGACCCAGCGGGTCGGCCGCCTCTCCCAGGGCGAGCGGGCCCGGGTCGCGATCGCCCGGGCGATCGCTTCCCGGCCCGCGCTCCTGCTCGCGGACGAGCCGACATCGCGCCTCGACGGTGCGAACGCGATCTCGGTGGCGATCCTGCTCGCGCGCCTCGCCCGTTCGACCGGTGCCGCGGTCGTCTGCGCGACCCACGATCCGCTCGTGATCGAGCAGGCGGAGAGCCAAATCTCGCTTTCGTAGTCCCTCGTTCGGGGGAGGCCCCGTGCCTTGAGGCAACCGATGCTTTCGAGTGCGGTGGCGACTCTCGATCTGCGTCAATCGACGATCTTCTCACGCCTGCGCGGGCTCCTCGAGGTGACGCGGCTGGTGCGGACCGGCGACGAGCTTCCGGAGCTCCTCGCCTCGGTCGCGCGCACGGTCTCGGACTCGCTCGGCTTCCGGACCGTCGTCGTCAACCTCTACCGGCGTGAATGGAACGATTTCCTCGTCAGCACGGTCTACGGCAGCGAGGGCGCGGGCGAGGCGCTCCTCGGACAGGTACGGCAGGTCGAGGAGTGGGAGCCGCTGCTCGACCAGCGCTTCCTGCAGCGCGGCGCCTACCTCGTTCCGTCCGGTGAGTTCGACTGGGGCGACTACACCGGCAGCGTGTACACCCCGAATCTCCAGGTCAGCGACGACCCGGGCGCCTGGCACCCCGACGACGCCCTGTTCGCGCCGATGCGCGACGGTGACGGCCGGCTGCTGGGGATCCTGTCGGTCGACGAGCCGATCTCCGGGCGCAGGCCGAGCGGAGACGAGATCGACGTGCTCGTCGCCGTCTCGGAGCATGCGGCGATCGCCGTCGAAGCCGCCCAGGAGACGGCGCGCGCCAGAGCGAACCGCGACGCGCTCGAGCGCCTTCTCGACGTGTCGACGCGCCTGAACGAGACGCGGGACGCGGACACGCTGCTCGCTCAGGTGTGCAGTGCGATCTCCGACGCGCTCGGCTTCGACAAGGTGGCGGTGCAGCTGCTCGACGACGAGGGACGGCATTGCACGGCAGCCGCCGTCGGCTTCGGGGAAGGCGAGAACATCGGCGCGGCTCTCACGGCCGACGAGCTCGAGCTGCTGCTGCGGCCCGAGTTCGAGATCGAGGGCTGCTTCCTGCTCCCGCACGCGGCGGCGCGGGAGCTGCTGCCCGACCGCCCAGCCGGCTACCGGTCGCAGCGGGACGGCCGCGGGCCGCACGCATGGCAGAACCACTGGCTGTTCGTGCCGCTGCAGGACCGGCGCGGCCGCCGCATCGGCTACATCTGGGTCGACGACCCCACCGACCGGCTGCGCCCCGACGCCGACCGCCTGCAGATCCTCCGCGCCTTCGCGAATCAGGCGACGACCGCGCTCGAGCAGTCCGCGCAGTTCGAGGAGATCCAGAACGCGTACGAGCACCACCGGGCGCTGATCGACGCGTCCCCGGTGGCGATCGTCGACTTCAGCATCGACGGGCGCGTGCGCTCGTGGAATGCGGCCGCGTGCGAGATCTTCGGCTGGAGCGCGGAGGAGGTGATCGGGCGCCTCAGCCCGATCGTCCCCGAGGAGGAGGTCGAGTCCTTCCTCGCCACTCTCACGCACATCGCGCAGGGCGAGATCGTCCGCGACCTCGACCTGCGCCGCTTGCACCGCGACGGGTCGCTGATCGACGTCAGCACGTCGGCGGCGCCGATCCGCGATTCGCGCGGCGACGTGGTGGCGATCATCGCGTCGATGGTCGACGTCACCGCACGCAAGCGGTCAGAGCGGGCCGTCGCCGCGAGCGAGGGGCGCAAGGACGCCGTGCTGCGCGCATCGCTCGATTGCATCGTGATCGTCGACCACGAAGGGCTCGTCACCGAGGTGAACCCGGCGACCGAGGAGACACTCGGCTGGACGCGCACGGACGTCCTCGGCAAGCCGTTCCTCGAGCTGGCCGTCGCTCCGGAGCATCGCGACGACCTCGCCGGCGTGTTCGCGAACGGGAGCAGCCCGCTGCACGGCTCGCGCCTCGAGATCAACGCGCTCCGCTCCGACCACCGCACGTTCTCCGCCGAGGTCGCGATCACGCGCGTCGACGTCCCGGGCCCGATGCTCTTCGCCGTCTCGCTGCGCGACGTGACGAAGCGGCGAAACCGCGAGGAACGGCTGCGCGAAGCAGAGGCGAAGTACCGCACGCTCGTCGAGCAGATCCCGCTCGCGACCTACATCAACTCGATCGGCCTGCCCGTTCAGACGACCTACATGAGCCCGCAGATCGAGGCCATGTTCGGCTTCCCGGTCAGCGACTGGCTGCGTCCCGACTTCCTCTCCTCGCGTGTGCACCCGGACGACAGCGAGCGCGTGTTCGCCGAGATCGAGCGGACGCACACGACGAGCGAGGACTTTCGGCTCGAATACCGGCTGATCGCAGCCGACGGCCGCGTCGTCTGGGTGCTCGACGAGACGACGGTCGTCCGCGACGAGCAGTACCGCCCGATCGTGCTCCAGGGCTTTCTCGTCGACATCACGGCCGGCATCGAGGGCGCCGCCGCACCTCCCGGCGCGACACCGTTCTCGACGGCGAGCTAGCTCCCGGCGCTAGACGGGCAGGACCTGGCGCTCGCGCCAGGTCGACCAGCCGCCCTCGAACGAACGGACACCGCCGCCCGAGACCTCGAGGATGCGGTCCGCGATCCGATCGAGGAAGTAGCGGTCGTGCGAGACGAAGATCGCGGTGCCGTCGAAGTCCTCGAGCGCCGACTCGAGCATCTCGACCGACTCGATGTCGAGGTGGTTCGTCGGCTCGTCGAGCAGCAGGCAGTTCGCACCCTGGAGCATCAGCAGCAGCAGCTGCAATCGCGTCCATTCGCCCCCCGACAGTGTCTCGAGCGGCCTGCGCACCTGCTCGTAGCCGAAGAGGAACTTCATCAGGCGCGACACCGCCTCACCCTCCGAGATCGGCGCGGCGCGGCGTACGAGCTCGAGCGGCGTCGCCTTCGGTTCCTCGGGCCGCCGGTCCTGGGCGAGCCGGCCGAACCGGATCGAGGGGCCCGCCTTGCGCTCGCCCTCCGCCGGCTCGAGCTCTCCGGCCAGGATGCGCAGCAGCACCGACTTGCCGGCACCGTTGTCGCCCACGATGCCGACCCGCTCGCCGCGGAGCACGGTCAGGTCGACATCGGCCAGCACGGCGCGCCCGCCGAGCACGACCCCGGCGCCGGCGAGCTCGACGACGCGCTCACCCCCGCGCGTGTGGGGGCGAAGGTCGAGGGCGATCTTCCGGCGCTCGAGCACGGGCCGGTCGATCTTCTCCATGCGGTCGATCTGCCGCTGCTTGTTGCGGGCCTGCTTGATGTGGCGTTCGTCGGGGACCCGGTTCGCCCAGTCCTTGAACCGGCGGATCGCCTCCTCGAGCCGCGCGATCTCCTTCTGCTGCGTGACGTACACCTGTTGCTGACGTTGCAGCTCGAGCTCGCGGGCAATCGTGTAGGCGGAGTAGTTGCCCGGCCACATGCGGATGCGGCCACCGTTCAGCTCTGCGATCTCCGCCACGGTCTCGTCGAGCAGGTAGCGGTCGTGCGAGACCGACACCACCGAGCCGTCGAACCCGCGCATCAGGTGCTCGACGCGTTCGCGCGCCTCGACGTCGAGATGCGCCTCGGGCTCGTCGAGCAGCAGGACGTCGGGGTCGCGCAGGAGACAGGCGGCGAGGCCGACGAGCTTGCGTTGCCCGCCCGAGAGGATGCGCGTCGGCTTGGCGAGGTCGTCGTCCTCGAGCCCGACGTCGACCAGGAGCGCGCGGGCGCGGGCGTCGAAGCCCGGGCCGCCACCCACTGTCCAGCGCTGCAGGAGCTCTTCCTGGCGCCGGAGCAGCCGCGACATGCGGTCGAGGTCGGACTCCGCCTCACCGATCCCGCGCGCGACCGTCTCGAGCTCACGCTCGAGCTCGTCGAGGTCGGGACGCGCGGCCCGCAGCGTCGCGAACGCGTTGCGCCCGTCTCCCTCGAGCTGCTGCGGAAGGTACGAGAGGACGAGCCCGCGGCGTTGGGTCACCTCGCCGGCGTCGGCGACCTCCTCGCCTGCGAGGATGCGCAGCAGGGTCGACTTGCCGCCGCCGTTCGGGCCGATCACGCCCATGCGGACGCCCGGCTCGATGTCGAAATCGAGCCCGTCGAGGATCAGCCGTGAGCCGAAGCTCTTCGCTATGCCGCGCGCCGCGAGCAGTGCCATGGGCGCAACGGTAGCCGCGCTTCTCAGAAAGGGACGAAGGCGAGCTCGCCGAGCCGCCGGTAGCCCGCGATCGACGGATGGTCGCCGTCCTCGTTGCACCACTCGTCCCTGATCCGCCCCGGCCGCTCGGGGTCCTCGAGCGTGTCGTGGAACCGCAGGAGCGGCACGCCGAAGGAGCGGATGCGCTCGTTGAGCGCCCGGATCGAGCCCTCGTGCTGCGGCCAGCCGTTGTTCCACGGGAGGACGTCGCAGACGGCGACCGGCAGCCCCAGGCGGAGCGCCTGCTCGACGAGCGTGCGCAGGTTGGCGGCGGCGGCCTCGACCGGCGCTCCCTGGGCGATGTCGTTGATCCCGCCCTGCACGATCACCCGGTCTGCCTGCGTGACCGCCTCGTCGAAGCGCCGGGCGATCTCGTCCGTCCGCTCGCCCCAGATGCCGTGGTTGCGGAACTCGAGCTCGGGATGGAGCAGCCCCGCCCAGTGCTCCCACTGGCCTTCGGGATCGCCCGCGCGCCGCCGCGAGTCCCAGTACGGGGAGCCCTCGGTGATCGAGTCTCCCAGGCAGGCGACGACGGTCATGCCGGATCAGAAGAAGAACTGCCGCCAGGCCGTCCACCAGTCGTCGGCGCGGGACGCGATCTGCCGCGTGCCGGTGACCTCGACGCCCGGGCGGTAGCGAAACTTCTCGACGTGATCCGAGGTGTTGAAGTCGACCAGAATCTCGCACGGCGAACCGGGGTCGTAGGGCGGGACCGCCGAGAGATCGGCCAACGAGCGCTGCGCGGCGTCCTCGATCAGCTCGCGGGCGCGGGCGGCCGGCAACTGGCGCGCACTGAACCGGCCGAGGCCCTGCTTCACCGCCGCCGTCGTCAGGCCGGCGCCGAGCAGCTCCCGCCCCTCGCGGCACGCAGCCTCGTCGCCGGTGACGAGCACGACCGGACAGCCCCAGGTGCCGCAGAGCGCGGCGTTGATCCCGGTCTCGCCCACCTCGACGCCGTTGAACCGCAGCCGCCACCACGAGGAGCCGCTGACCGTGTGCGCGAGCACGCCGTCGCGCGTCCCGGCCATCGCATGCATCCCGACGAACAGCGCGGCGTCGACGCCGCCTTCGAGGTACTCGACGTACTCGGTCCATTCGTTCTGGACGACGTACTCGCAGCCGGCGTCGAGCTCCTCCGGCAGCAGCGAGTTGAACGTCCACCCCTCACCTGCGCCGTGGCAGTCCATGACGACGATCTCGGTCGCTCCGGCGGCCCTCGCGCCGCGCACGGCCGCGTTGATCTCGCCCGTGTAGAGCCGGCGTCCCTCCTCGTACATCGCGTGGCCGCCGGTGACCTGCTGCCAGCGGACGATCCCCGCGACCCCCTCCATGTCGCTGATGACGAAAACCTTCACGGTGCCAAGGTTATTGCGCCGACGAGCTCGTCGCGGCTGTTGCGGACCGGCGTCTCGAGGAACTCGTCGATCCCGAGCACGAGGCCGAGCGCGGGACGGATCGCGCGGTAGGCGCCGTCCTCGGCCTTCAGGGCGAGGCCGCGACCGTCGGCATGCGCGGCGCAGAAGAGGCCCTCGGCGCCGCCCTTCGCGATCCAGCCTTCGCGCAGGCGCATCAGGTCGGTGTCGACCGCGTCGCGCGAGGCGCCGACGAGCTCGGGGCGCGCGCGCATCGCCGCCTGGATCCGGGGCGGCGTCCGCGTGAGCAGCTGCGCCGCTTCGCCGAGCGTTCGTGCGAACGTCGGCACGCCGCAGCCGTCGACGGCCGTTTCGCCGCCGCCGACCACCTCGGCGATCCGCCGCTGCAGCGGGTGGGAAGGGTCGCGGTACGGATGCAGCGGCCAGCCGTGCGCGGCGCAGGCGGCGAGCATGCCGGCGTGCTTGCCGGAGCAGTTGTGGCCGAGCTTGCCGTCGGGCCGGCACTCCTGCAGCCCGTTCTCGAGATCGTCGGTCGTGGCCCGTGCGCGGGCGAGCACCTTCCGCACCGCCTCGAGCTGGGCGGGCTCGGCATGGTGCGAGGCGCACGCGATCGCGATCTCGTCGTCGTCGAGGTCCTCGTAGCCCTCGACGAACGGAACGGCCTGGATCGGCTTCAGCGAGGAGCGGAGGAGGAATCTCAGCTCATCACCCCATCGCTCGCCCTCCGTCGTGGCGACGTGCACGCGGTGGACCGCTTCGACGACGTGCCCCCGCCGCACGGTTACCCTGATCGCGTCCACCGACGCTGGAGCCTACGTTGCCGGAACTGCCCGAGGTCGAAGCATGGCGCCGTCAGCTCGACCCGCCCGTCAAGCGCTCGCCGATCGAGAAGGCCGGCCCTGCGCACATCGCGACGCTGAAGACGATCGAGCCGCCGCTCTCGGCGCTCGACGGCGCGGAGCTCCGGGGCGTCGAGCGGCGGGCGAAGCGCTTCCTGCTCCCGACCGCCGACGGCGAGCTCGTGGTGATGGTGCACCTGATGAGCGCGGGCCGGTTGAAGTACGTCGCCCCGAACGGCAAGGGCGCGAAGTCGCCGATGTTCCGTGTGCGCTTCGCCGACGGCGGCGAGCTCCAGCTGACCGAGGCGGGGTCGAAGAAACGCGCAGGGGTCTGGCTGCTCCGGCCCGACGCGCTGCAGGAGGAGCTGGCGCACCTCGGCCCCGAGGCCGATGCCCTCTCGACCGAGGACGTCGCGCGCATCCTCGCGTCCGACTCGCGGCGGCTCCATTCGCTGCTCCGCGACCAGCGGCTGATCGCGGGGATCGGGCGCGCGTGGGCGAACGAGATCCTCTGGGCGGCGCGGCTCTCGCCGTACTCGCTCTCCACCCAGATCGACGCCCCCGAGACGGAGCGGCTCGCGACTGCGATCCACGAGGAGCTCGCGCGCGGGCTCGAGCTGCGCCTCGCGGGCGCGAACGACGAGAAGACGTATCGCGTGCACAACAAGCTCGGCGTCCCGTGCGCGCGCTGCGGCACGCCGATCGCCCGCGTCGACTTCGAGGAGCACACGATCTACTACTGCCCGCAGTGCCAGACCGAGGGCCGCGTCCTCAAGGACCGGCGGCTGTCGCGCCTGCTGAAGTAGGGCTTTCAGACGTAAGGACGCTGGCCCAGGCGAACGACGACTAGCGTGCCGCCAAGAGGTCGCGCATCGAGCAGCGAGTACGCTCGGCCGGATGGAGGGTTGGACGAATGCTTGCTGGCTCGCCGGTGTCAAGGATTGGCTGGATCGGCAGCTGGAGGAGCTGGGCCTTCAGTCGGCGGGTCCCGTTGAGCAGCCGCACGTCCGGCCGTGGTCGACGGTGCTCCGAATGCCGACGACGGGTGGAGACGTCTGGTTCAAGGCCAACATCCCGCTGCTGGCTTACGAAGCCGCCGTCGTGGACCTGCTCGCCACGCGGCGACCGGACTTCGTTCCCGGGCTGCTCGCGACCGACCTCGAGCGCGGTTGGATGCTCATGGCAGATGGCGGCGAGCGCCTGCGCGAGATCGTCGAGCGCGAACGCGACCTTGGCCGCTGGCTGGACGTCCTGCCGCGCTATGGCCGACTCCAGATCGACATGGCGCAGGACATCGATCGGCTCCTCGGCCTCGGCCTTCCCGACCGCCGTCTCGAGACGCTCGCGAGTCGGTACGACGAGCTCATCGGGCGCGTCGGCGCGGTGACGGAGGACGAGAGCCGCCGGCTACGCGCGCTCGTGCCGGAGGTCGCGGAGCTCTGCGGTCGTCTGGCAGGAGCAGGCGTCCCCGAGACGATCCAGCACGACGACCTTCACGACGGCCAGGTCTTCGTCCGCGACGGCCGCTATCTCTTCTTCGACTGGGGCGACGCGTGTGTCTCTCACCCCTTCTTCAGCATGTCGGTGACGCTCGAGGGCGGGCTCGCCTGGGGGCTCGACGACGTCGAGGGCTCGGAGGACATCGCTCCCTACCGGGACGCCTACCTCGAGCCGTTTCGCGGCTTCGCCGCGTGGGAGGAGCTCCAGGCTGCCCACGAGATCGCCCTCCGTCTCGGCTGGATCTGCCGGGCTCTGAATGTCTACCGCTTCGCATCGGGCCTCCCGTCGCCGTACCGGGAGGAGCAGCTGCAGGGTGTCGGGGCCCGCCTGCGGATGCTGCTCGCCGGATTCGACTGACGCCGCCACCTTTCGACGAGACGCTCAGAGATCGGTCCGAAGCGCTGGCGCAGGCAACCAGCTGGTGTCTGACACAGGGTGTCAGACACCCCTTCGCGATCGCCGGCTGGCGGAAGTGCGACTGCGCACCGCGCGTGTGTTGGCTGCGGTTCAGCTCGGGCGCCGCAGCCGAAGCGTGTGGAGATCCTCGGCGAGGATCTTCTCGACGCTTCCGGGCATCGTCTCCCAGTCGTCGGCCGCCGCGTGGATGTAACGGCCGCTCAGCGCGTCGAGCGCACCCGACGCGAGGAAAGCCACGAGCTCCGCCGTCCGCTCGGGCGGCGTCCAGACCGACTCGTCGTCCCAGATGTCGGCAAACACCTGCTCTGTCATCTCGGTCTTCACCATCCCAGGTGAGATCGCGAAGACGGAGACGCCGAAGGCGCGCGCCTCGGCCGCGAGCGCCTCGGTCAGCCGCACGAGCGCTGCCTTGGACACCTGGTAAGCGGAGTCGATACTTGCGTCCCAGTCGGGCTCCAGACGAAAGAACGCCGCGTTCGACGAGACATTGACGATTCGTCCGTTGCCACGCTCGCACATGCCCGGAAGCACCGCTCTCGAGCACAGGAACGGGCCGAAGACGTTCACCTCCATGACACGCCACCAGGCGGCTGCGTCCTTCATCCAGGTCGCGCCGCCCGTACCGCCGGTGCCGGCGTTATTGACAAGGAGATCGACCCGACCGACCTCCGCCACGACCCGCTCGACTGCCGCCGCATCCGTCACGTCGAGAACGAACGGAAACGCGCCCGTCTGCGCGGCGACCTCCGCAAGCGCCCCCTCACTACGCGCGACGATCGCCACGCTCCAGCCGTCGGACGCGAGTTGCCGCGCGATTTCGGCTCCGATCCCACGCCCTGCGCCGGTGACGAGGGCTGTCGGACGACCGTTCACGGACTCAGCATCTCACGCTGCCCTGGCCGAGAGTCGATGAAGGGTGTCTACGACTCGAAGCTGGTTCCGGCTTCGCCGGCAACCAGCTTCGCGGTCCTGCGCGCCGTGACGAGAACGGCGAGGTCGCTCGTGTGGATCCTGCCGCCCCGCCGCTCGAAGAACCGGCGAACCTGCGACTCTAGATCCTCGCGATCGGTCTGATCGAGGCGGTGATAGGCCGAGGTCGTCGCAAAGAGGGCCCATAGCTGATCTGCGGTCTGCTCGCGGGCGACAGGCTGCGTCGTGAGCTCGACGTCGTCGAACAGCCTTGCTGCCCCAGCGTTGTCGAGGTCGCGCTCGACGAGCCACGTCCAGACAGTGGAGACATTCGCCCGGCGTTCCTCGACTCCGGCACGAATGGCGACCAGGTCGCGGAGGGGTTGCCAGGTATCCACAAGCCAGTACCTCCCGAACAGCTCATGCAGCGCCTCGTCGTCTGTCCCAATGCTCTCGTCTCGGTAGCTGATGTGCCCGATCAACGCCATCGCTCCGCCGGGCCGGAGGCAGCGAGCGGCTTTCGCCCAACCGACGTCCGGCACGATCCAGTGGAACGCCGCGGCCGAGAACACGGCTTCGAAGACCTCCTCCGGCACAGCGACCTCCTCGAATCTCCCCAGGTGAAAATCGACCGCAGCCGAGTCGCGCACGCGCTTGCGCGCGAACGCGATCATGCTCGAACCGGGATCGACCGCATCCACCACGAGGCCGCGCTCGACGAGCGACTCGGTCAGCTTGCCGGTGCCGCAGCCGACCTCGAGCACTCGTGAGCCCGGCTCGAGACCGGCGATCGAGCAGGCGGCATCGATCAGCTCGACCGGATAGCCCGGGCGCTCCCGGTCATATGCCTCCGCCACGGCGTCGAACACCTCACCAGGCCGCCCCCGGGCACCGTCCGCGGTCACCTTCCGAGCATAGACGCAGCGGATCTTTGAACCGACGGCGGTACGTCTGGCGGCCCCGTTAGCCTGCCCTCGTGATCAGGACACAGCCACATGCCGGCGGCTGGCTGGAGGTCGTGTGCGGCCCGATGTTCAGCGGCAAGAGCGAGGAGCTGATCCGCCGTCTCCGCCGCGCCGAGATCGCCGGGCAGCGCGCCCTGATCGTCAAGCCGCTGATCGACGACCGCTACGACGTCGGCCACGTCGTCTCGCATGCCGGCGCGAAGATGCGGGCGGTCACGGCGGAGTCGAGCGACGAAGTGCGCCGGCTTGCGGCGGGCTACGACGCGGTCGGCATCGACGAGGTCCAGTTCTTCGACGAGGGGATCGTCGATGCGATCGACGCGCTCGTGCGGGACGGGGCGCGGGTCGTCGCAGGCGGTCTCGCCCAGGATTTCCGCGGGCTGCCCTTCGGAGCCATGCCGACCCTGCTCTGCGTCGCCGAGTTCGTCGACAAGCTCGAAGCCGTGTGCCACCGCTGCGGCGGCCCGGCGACGATGACCCAGCGGCTCGTCGACGGCGCACCCGCGCCGTTCGACGGCGAGACGATCCAGGTGGGAGCGCTCGACTCGTACGAGGCGCGCTGCCGCGCCTGCTTCGAGTCCGGTCTCGTGGCCGAGCGGGTCGCCGCCCGAACCGCCTGACTCGGCACGGGGCCCGTCCGGCGATACGCTGGACATCCTGACGTCCCTCCCGTCCAAGACCGAAAGGCAACGCCCACAATGACCAAGCTCATCCCACTCCTGGCCGCGGTCGCCGTGCTCGCGGCGGTCGCCGTCGGCGCGTCCGCAGCCAAGCAGCCAAGCGCCTCCGCGGCTGCGACCGCCGACTGCCCCACCCTGACCAGCGGCCAGCTGACGATCGGGACGGACAACCCGGCGTACCCGCCCTGGTACGCGGGTGGCACGAAGAGCTCGAAGTGGAAGATCAACGATCCGTCCACAGGTAAGGGCTACGAGTCCGCCGTCGCCTACGCGATCGCGAAGAAGCTCGGCTACTCGAAGGCTCACGTCGCCTGGACCTACGTGCCGTTCAACAGGTCGTTCGCGCCCGGCCCGAAGTCCTTCGACTTCGACATCAACCAGATCTCGTACACGCCCGCCCGCGCGAAGGTCGTCGACTTCAGCAAGTCGTACTACGACGTGAACCAGGCGATCGTCGTCAACAAGGGCACGAAGATCGCGGCGGCCCGCAGCATCAAGGGCCTCTCGCCCTACAAGCTCGGCGCGCAGCTCGGCACGACGAGCTATTCGTTCATCAAGAACAGGATCAAGCCGTCCCAGCAGCCGGCCGTGTTCAACTCCAACGCCGCCGCGGTGATCGCACTCAAGAACAAGCAGATCGACGGCCTCATCGTCGACCTGCCCACCGCGTTCTACGTGACGGCCGTCCAGGTGCCGAACTCCAAGATCCTCGGCCAGTTCGAGAACGCGGGCTCGTCGTCGACGACCGACCGGTTCGGCGTTGTCCTCGCGAAGGGCAACCCGCTGACGGCCTGCGTGAACACGGCGATCACCTCGCTCCGCGCGAACGGAACGCTCAAGCGGCTTCAGCAGCTGTGGCTGGCGAAGGCGACCGGCGCACCGGTCTTGAAGTAGAGCGGCGCTCGCGCCTGTTCGATGGACTGCGCTCCGGCGGCGACGGCCGCCGGAGCGTGCTCATCGCGCTCGTGAGCACCGTCGTCTTCTTCACCGTCGTCGGTGTCGCGATCACACACGCGCCCGGCTGGCCGCAGGTGAAGAGCGAGTTCTTCGACTGGGGCGAGTTCAAGGCGACGTTCCCGGAGATCCTGCAGGCGTTCAAACTGAACATCAAGATCTTCACGATCGCCGAGGTGTTCATCCTCGTGTTCGCGCTCTTCCTCGCGGTGCTGCGCAGCCTCCCGGGCCCCGTCTTCTTCCCGCTTCGCGCGCTCGCCATCGTGTACGCCGACCTGTTCCGCGGCATCCCGACGATCCTCGTGATCGCGATGCTCGGCTTCGGCGCGCCGGCACTCGGCCTCAGCTACGTCCCGAGGTCGGTGATCTTCTGGGGGATCGTCTCGCTCGTCCTGATCTACAGCGCCTACGTGTCGGAGGTGTACCGGGCCGGGATCGAGTCGATCCACCCGAGCCAGGAGGCGGCAGCGCGCTCGCTCGGCCTCTCGCGCTGGCAGACCCTGCGCCGGGTCATCCTGCCGCAGGCGGTGCGCCGCGTGATCCCGCCGCTCCTCAACGACTTCATCGGCCTGCAGAAGGACACGGCGCTCGTCGGGACGCTCGGCGCGGTCGAGGCGTTCCAGCAGTCGCAGATCGACGCGAACGCGACCTTCAACTTCACGTCCTACCTGGCCGCCGCGGTGCTCTTCGTCGCGATGACGATCCCGCTCGCGCGGTTCACCGACTGGCTGATCCTGCGCGACCGGCGGCGGCGGCAGGCCGGCGGAGCGACGCTGTGAGCAACGCGCTCGAGATCGAGCGGCTCTCGAAGTCGTTCGGGCGCCACCAGGTGCTGAACGGCATCGACCTGGCGGTCGCAGAGCACGAGGTGGTCGCGTTGATCGGCGCTTCCGGCTCGGGCAAGTCGACCCTGCTCCGCTGCATCAACCTGCTCGAGCCGATCGACGCCGGGCGCATCTTCCTCGCCGGCGAGGAGATCACGCGGCCGCCGAACGTGAACGCCGTGCGCCGCCGGATCGGGATCGTCTTCCAGTCCTACAACCTGTTCCCGCACATGACCGTGCTGCGGAACGTCACGCTCGCGCCCTGCGACGTGCTCGGGCTGTCGCGCCGCGAGGCGGAGGAGCGCGCGACGAGCCTGCTCGAGCGGTTCGGGCTCGCCGACAAGCGCTCCGACTACCCCGACCGCCTCTCGGGCGGCCAGCAGCAGCGGGTGGCCGTCGTCCGGGCGCTCGCGATGCAGCCGGAGCTGATGCTCTTCGACGAAGTGACGAGCGCGCTCGACCCGGAGCTGATCGCGGAGGTGCTCGAGGTGATCCGCGAGCTCGCGGCGGGCGGGATGACGATGGTCCTCGCGACCCACGAGATGGGCTTCGCGCGCGACATCGCCGACAAGGTCTGCTTCCTCGACGGCGGGCTCATCCTCGAGCAGGGGCGGCCCGAGCAGATCTTCACCTCGCCACGGGAGGAGCGCACACAGCAGTTCCTGCAGCGGATCATCGAGGCGAAGCGGCTGTGACGGACGCGAACACGCTCCCGTTCTCCTGGTATCGCGACGAGGAGCTGCTGCGGCGCGAGCGCAGCGCGATCTTCGCCCGCTCGTGGCAGTACGCCGGGCAGGCGGAAGTGGTCGCGGAGCCGGGCTCGTTCACCACGGTCGACGCGGCCGGGATCCCGATCCTCGTCACGCGCGACGAGCACGGCGAGCTGCGCGCGTTCCTCAATGTGTGCAGACACCGCGGCGCGGTGCTCACGGAGGGCTCCGGCGCGCGGAGCACGATCCAGTGCCACTACCACGCCTGGACCTACGGCCTCGACGGCGCGCTGCGCGCCGCGCCGCGGGCCGACCGCGAGGCCGGATTCGACCCGGGCGAATGGTCGCTACGGCCGGCGAACGTCGACACCTGGGGGCCGTTCCTGTTCGTCAACCCCGACGCCGCTGCGCCGGCGCTGACGGAGCACCTCGGCGAGCTGCCGGCGATCCTCGGGCGCGCGATCGACCTCGACGGTCTCGTCTTCCACTCGAGGGTCGAGTTCGGAGCGAACGCGAACTGGAAGGTCGTCGCCGAGAACTTCCTCGAGTGCTACCACTGCGCGACCGCTCATCCGGAGTTCAGCGCCGCCGTGGACGTGCACCCGGACCGCTACGTGCTCGAGGCGCACCCCACCTTCGGAGCGCAGTTCTGCGAGAGCAGCACCACCAGCGAGCGCGGCCAGTTCCATCTGCTCTATCCGAACACCGGCATCAACGTGTTTCCGGGGCCGCCGAACCTCTCGATCGGCCCGATCGTCCCGAACGGCCCCGGGCGCACCGAGCGCTACCTCGACTACTTCTTCGCGCCGGAAGTGGACGAGGACTGGCGGCGCGAGTTCTTCGCCTTCGACGACCAGGTGGGCCGCGAGGACCGCGCGCTCGTCGAGTCGGTTCAGCGCGGGATCGCGTCGGGGATGCTCGAGCACGGCCGGCTCCTGCTCGAGGCCGAGCCGCTGCTCGCCGCCTTCCAGGGCTGGATCGCCGGCCGGCTCGCCGAACACTAGATCCGGACGCGCAGCGTCTCACCGTCGAGCTCGAGCGCGCCGCCGAGCTCCTCGATCACGAGCCGCGCGACGAGAGCGCCGAGATCCTTCAGTTGCTCGCCGGCCACGACGGGGGCCGCCGCTTCGGTCACGGGCGACAGCTCGAGCAGCCGTGCGTCGACGCGCCAGGTGACACGCTCGACCGGGCCGTGGCGCAGCGCCGCATCTGCGAGCGACGCCAGCGAGCGCCCGACCGCGTCGGCGTCGATCTCGATCGTCGCGCCCGTCCCCTCGACCGCGACGCGCTCGTCGCCGGACAGAGCGAGCTCGAGCGTGTCGACCGGACGGGAGACGGGCTCGAAGCGGCCGCTCTCGATCCGCGCCGCCGTCCCGAGCTGGTCGAGCAGCCCCGTCATCTGCTCGCTGGCCTCCTCGATCATCTGCACGAACCGGCCGCTGCGCTCGTCGAGCTCGCCGGCCCGGGTGAGCGTCCGCGCGAACCCGTAGACCGTGGCCAGCGGCGTCCGCAGGTCGTGGCAGGCGAGGGAGACGAGACGGGGGAAGCGGTTGTCCGGCATCGACGCGGTACGGTTGTACCCGATGGCGGAAACGCGGAACAGCCCGACCGGCGACCTGCAGGCGTCGGTGCCGGAGATCAAGCTCGGCCTGACGAGGGCCGGGGTGACCGGCGTGCAGAAGGCGATCCGGATCCGGCACGAGGGCCACGAGAAGACGTTCGCGGCGGAGATCTCGTGCACGGTCGACCTCGCCCCCGGGCAGAAAGGCGTGCATATGTCGCGCTTTCCCGAGCTCTTCGGGGAGGCGATCGACCAGGTCGTGATCGGGGAGGCGTTCCTCGTCGAGACGCTCGCGGAGCACATCGCCCGCCACATCGTGGACCGCCAGCGCGCGCTGCGGGCCGAGGTGCGGATCGAGGCCCAGTATCCGCTCGAGCGCAAGACACCGGTGACCGGGCTCCCCACACAGGAGATCGCGAAGCTGATCGGCATCGCCGCCGCGTCGCCGGACCGCGTGCGCCGCGTCGTCGGCGTCGAGGCATGGGGCATCAACGCCTGCCCGTGCGCGCAGGGCCTCGTGCGCGGGGCGGCGGGCGAGCGCCTCGTCGAAGCAGGCTTCGGCGAGGGCGACGTCGACCGCATCCTCGAGCTCGTCCCACTCGCGACCCACAACCAGCGGGGCCGGGGAACGCTGCTGATCGGCACCGCAGCGTCGATCAACGCCGAGCATCTCGTCGGCATCGTCGAGCGCTCGATGAGCTCGCCTGTCTACGCCCTGATGAAGCGTCCGGACGAGCTGTTCGTCGTCGAGCACGCTCATCTCCAGCCGCGTTTCGTCGAGGACTCCGTGCGCTACGCGCTCAAGGAGACGCTCGACCGCTACGACGAGCTCGGCGACGGCGACTTCGTCTTCTCGCAGCAGGTGAACCTGGAGACGATCCACCGGCACGACGTCGTCGCCGAGCGAACCGGGACGGTCGGCGAGCTGCGCGCCGAGCTCGACGGCGCGCCGGCGACCGCCCACACCGAGCTGCGCGACTGGCTCAGCGCTTCTTCTTGAAGCTCGCGCGCACGGTCAGCGCGTAGTCCGTCTTCGGAGTGCAGACAGGCCGCTTGCCGGCGCAGGCCTTGCCGCCCCAGCTCACGAACCGCCAGCCCTTGGCCGGGACCGCCCGCAGCGTCAGCCGGTCGCCGGCCGGGAATCTGCTCGAGCACCTGGGCGAGCACTTGACGGTTCCCTTGCCCGCCGTCGAGACCTTGACCGGGATCGTCGAGGGGCCGAAGACCGCCGTCACCGAGGTCGCGCCGGTCAGGTCGACCACGCACGCGGCAGGGCCGACGCAGCCTCCGGCCCAGCGGATGAACCGCGAGGCGGGGCCCGGGGTGGGTGCGAGCGTCACCTTCGACCCCTGGTCCCACTGCGTGGTGCACGGGCCTGCGCACGTGACGCCCGGCAGGTCGCTCGTCACGGAGCCGCGCCCGGACAGGGCGATGCCGAGAGGGACCTGCGGCGTGTTCAGGTGGCGCAGGAAGATCGAGTCCTGGATGTCGTTCCAGGATCCGCTGTGCGCGTAGTAGTCGTCGTGGTTGAAGTCGAGCACCTGCTGCTGCAGGGTGAGCCCCTCCGCGTACGGATAGAGGATGTCCGTCGGCGAATCGCAGGGGTGCCCGGTGTCGGCGACACCGGTCGGGTCGGTGGCGGCCGTGCAGGCATTCGGGGCGCCGAGCGGGAGCGCGCCGAAGGCGTGCAGAAGCTCGTGCGCCTCGATCCCGTCGCTCGGAACGTCGGTGCAGCCGTTCAGCCAGACAACGGCGACCCCCTCCCCCTGGTCGAAGTTGCCGCCGCCGGTGCCGCAGACGTCCTGCGAGACGGACGGCCCGTCGTAGTAGACGACGTAGTCCTTGTAGGGGTTGGAGAAGCCGCTGGACTCGACCGCCCCGGCGACGGCGCGGAAGGCGGACGTTCCGGTATAGGCGCTCGCGGGCAAGGGCAGGCGGACGAAGGAGACGTCGAGGCAAGTCGCGCCGGGGAACACCGCGAGGTCGTAGCGCGGGACGCGGGTCGGGTCCTGGCCCGTCCACCACGCGGTCATCGCGTCGACGTCGTCGGCGAGCCTGTTCGCCACGGCGGCGAACTGGTCGGGTGCATCCGCCGGGGTCGCCACGACGGCGTGCACCTGTGCGCCGGTGACGACGTCGGGCCGGTCGATCGCCGACTCGCCGGTGCCGCACCAGCCGGCCGCGAGCGCGCCGGGCGCGAGCCAGAGCGACGCCGCGGCGAACGCGACGAAGAGCGCCTTACGCATTGGCCGTTCGGCGGAGGCGGAACCGGTGCTCGGTCCCGGCGCGCAGGCGCCGCAGGTTCCCGCGGTGCAGGTAGAGGATTGCCCCGGCCGCCGCGACGCCGAAGAGGACAACCGAGATCGGGTAGCCGTAGAGCGCGGCTGCGACCGGCAGCGCGATCCCGGCGACCACCGACGCCACCGACGCGTAACGGGTGGCGAGGAACGCGACCAGCCAGACGACCCCGGCGGTCAGCGCGACCCAGATCGCGACTCCGAAGAAGACGCCGACGCAGGTCGCCACCATCTTCCCGCCCTTGGCAAAGCGCAGGAAGAGCGGACGCCAGTGGCCGAGCATCGCCGCCGCGCCGGCGCAGATGCCCGAGAGGTGCGGCGGTGAGACGTACAGCATCCCGAGCATGGCCGGGATGAATCCCTTCAGCGTGTCGAGGACGACGACCGGCGCGCCGTACCAGCGCCCGTACGTCCGCCAGACGTTCGAGGCACCGATGTTGCCCGAGCCCACCTTGCGGATGTCCTCGTGCTTGAGGAGCCGCACGAGCCAGTACCCCCACGGGCACGAGCCCAGGAGGTAGCCCAGCACGACGAGTGCCACGAACTCCACGCGCGCCCCAGGTTAGCCGCAGACCCGGCGCGCCCGCTCTGCCGGCGTGCCTCGACATTCGTTCCTGACGCGCCGCTGAGCGTGCGGCGCCGGAGGGGACGGTGCCGAGGCACGGCCCCGGAAGGCGACGTGCGCTCAGCGGCGCGAGCGCCACGCGCGGGCCGGCTCTGCCGGCCTGCGCGTGGCGCGGTCAGGGACGAATGCCGTACCGCTGCACCCAGTCGTTGACGACGTCGTAGTCGAGGTTGTGCAGGAAGGCATCGATGTACGACGCGCGGTCGGTGGCGAAGTCGATGAAGTAGGCGTGCTCGTAGACGTCGAGAGCCACGAGCGGCGTCGCGTTCCACACCGGAAAGGTGTTCTGGGCATCGCCGATGTAGTTGAAGAGGCGGCTCTCGTCCCAGTCGTAGGCCGTCCAGGCCCAGCCGCGCGCGCCCATCCCGGTCGCCTTCAGGTCGGCCTTCCAGTCGGCGACCGAGCCGAAGTCGCGCTTGACGAGGTCGCCGAAGACGCCCGCCGGGTCGCCGCCGTGGCCGCCGAGGTGCTCGAAGTAGATCTCGTGGTTCTTGATGCCGCCGATCGCGAAGGTCAGGTCGACCTTGAGCGCGCGCAGCTCGGAGTACACCTGGTTCGCGCCCGCGAGGTCGACGCCGCCGAGCTTGCCCAGGATCTCGTTCCGCTTGTTGACGTACCCCTGGTAGAGCTTGTAGTGGGCCTCGACCGTCTCCTGCGAGATGCCGTCGAGCTCCAGGAGCGCCGGCTTCAGCTCGCGCGGGGTGATTTCCTCGTGGTTGTAGGCAAGCGCCATGTCTCTCCTCATCGTGTACTCGGGTGCGGCGCGGAGCATATCCTCCGGGGGAGAAACGAACCGAAGGAGAGGCATGCCCTACGAGCTCCCCAGTCTCCCGTACGCCCACGATGCGCTCGAGCCGGCGATCGACGCGCAGACGATGCAGATCCACCACGGCAAGCATCACCAGGCCTACGTCGACAACCTGAACAAGGCCCTCGAAGGCACCGAGTGGGACGGGAGGCCGATCGAACAGGTCCTCGGCGTCCTCGACGCGCTCCCCGAGGACAAGCAGGGACCGGTCCGCAACAACGGCGGCGGCCACGCGAACCACTCGCTCTTCTGGCAGATCATGAAGCCGGGGGGCGGCGGCGACCCCTCGGGCGAGCTCGCGGATGCGATCGCGGGCACGTTCGGAGACGTCGGCCAGCTGCGCGCAGCGCTGAACGACGGCGGCGTCAAGCGCTTCGGCTCCGGCTGGACGTGGCTCGTCTGGGACGGCACCGGCCTCGCGGTCTACTCGACCCCGAACCAGGACAGCCCCTGGATGCAGGACGACGTGCCCCTGCTCGGCATCGACGTCTGGGAGCACGCGTACTACCTGCGCTACCAGAACCGCCGTCCCGACTACCTCAACGCGTGGTGGGACGTCGTCAACTGGGACGAGGTCGCCCGGCGCTACGACGAGGCGCGCGGAGGCTGATGCCTCTGCGCGCCTCGCGCGCAGCCATGCCCGCCTAGGTCCTCCGCCAGGTGACGAAGGGGCCGATCACGCCGAGGAAGCCGGCGCCTGCCTGGTTGACCGACATCGTCACGCGCAGCCGGTTCATCCCCTTCGGCAGCGGGTAGCGGACGCGGGCCGACGACCGCGAGTTGAGCAGCACCTTGCGGAGGGTCACCCATTGCCCGGTGGCCGTGTTCAGCCGCTGGAGCTGCACGGCCCGCCCCGCGAACGACCGGCCGCCCGCAGCATGGATGATCCAGCCGCCGTTTCGGCCGAGCGTCAGCTTCGGCTGCACCTGGACGGTCGTCGGCGTCGCGAACGCACCTTTCCAGGCCGCCTCGTAGGTGGTGAGGATCTGCGGCCCGACGATGAAGCTGAAGGTGCCGCCCGGCGCCGTCAGCACCGTCGCCCGCTGGATCAGGTTCGGCTGCGGATAGGGGCGGTAGTAGATCGTCACCTGCTCGCCGGCCGCGTGATTCGAGACGACGCCGCTGAGCGTCGCCTGGGTGCCGTACGTGACGACCGGCGCCGAGACGGCGAGCGTCAGCGACGGCGGCAGGCCCTTCACGACGAGCTTGGCGGTGTGCTTCGGGTGGAGCTCGTCCTTGTAGGAGTAGGTCCCGGGCGCCTTGAACGTGAAGGAGAAGGTCTGCTTCGGCTTCAGGATCGCCGAGACGAACGCACCTTTCGAGTCGAGCACCTGGTGGTTCGCGTTGTCGCGGTTCACCCAGACGACGGTGTCGCCTTGCGTGATCGTGAGCGAGGCCGGGCTGAACCCCGAGCCGTAGATGCCGATCGTCTTCGTCGCTGCGCCCGCCTGCCCCGCGAATGCAAGAGCCGCGGCCGCCGCGAGAGCGAGGAACAGCTTGCGCATCGGATACCTGCCTTTCCCTGAAATCGCTGGCGAGCAGGGTTGTCCCCCGGGCGGGTGGAATCGATGCGGCGCGACGCTCTGTTTTACTCACGTCGTTCATGTCCTTACAGAGACCACACAGCCGCGCGCTGATCGCAGGCGGCACCGGGCGCCTCGGTCGTGCGATCGCCGAGCGCCTGCGCGCCGACGGCTGGCGCGTCGTCGCGGCAGGTCGCTCCGACGGCGACCTGCGAAGCCGCGACGGCGCGGCGGGGCTCGTCGCTCGCGCCGTCGCGGAGCTCGGCGGCCTCGACCTCGTCGTCCACGCCGCAGGGGCCGGGTTCGTGGCGAAGCCGGTCGAGGAGGTGACGGAGGAGGACTGGGACGCCGCTCTCGACGTGACCGCGAAGGGGACGTTCTTCCTCGCCCAGGCTGCCGCCCCGGCACTGCGCGAGTCTCACGGCGTCCTCGTGATCCTGGAGGACGTCGCGTCGTTCCAGCCCTGGCCGTCGTTCGGCCCGCACAGCGCGGCGAAGGCGGCCCAGGCGATGCTCACGCGCGTCTTCGCGCGCGCGCTCGCGCCCGAGGTGCGCGTCTGCGGGATCGCCCCCGGGCCGGTGGCCGTCGAGCCCGGCCAGGAGGAGCGCCGCGCGGCGGAGACGCTGCTCGGCCGGCTCGGCTCGCCCGTGGACGTCGCCGAGGCGGTCGTGTACCTGGCCGGGGCGGAGTACGTGACGGGCACGACTCTCGTCGTCGACGGCGGCCGGCAGCTGAAATCCGGTAGCCGGTCCGGGCCGTAGAACTTCTCTGTGACGGTGACGGTTGCGATCCCACTCCGTACGATGCGCCCCGTGACGTCCGACGGCGAGCTCATCCAGCGCACCGCGGACGGCGACCGGTCGGCGTTCGACGACCTCTACCGGAGGTATGCCCGGCCGGTGTTCGGCCTGGCCCTGCGCCGGCTCGGCGACCGCGGCCGGGCGGAGGATGCGGTTCAGGAGACCTTCGCGTCGATCTGGCGCTCGGCAGGCTCGTACAAGCCGGACCGCGGGCCGGGAGCTCCCTGGCTGTACGCGGTCGCGCGAAATGCGATCGTCGACCGGGCGCGCAGCCGCGCCGACCTGCCCGCGGAGATCCCCGACCGTCCGGCGCACGAGCCCGGCCCGCCGGATGCCGCCGAGCAGGGCTGGGTCGCCTGGCGCGTGCACCGGGCGCTCGAGGAACTGCCCGAGCGCGAGCGCGAGGTGATCTCGCTCGCCTACTGGAGCGGCCTCTCGCAGAGCGAGGTGGCGGAGTTCCTCGGCATTCCTCTCGGCACCGTGAAGACGCGGACGCGGTCCGCGCTCGCCCACCTCGCCGACCTGCTCGGAGAGGAGCTGGCATGAACGAGTTCAACGACATCGTCGACACGGCGGGGCTCTCGCCCGAGGAAGCGGACAGGCTGCGCCGGGTGCACGAGCTGCTCGTGGAGGCAGGACCGCCGCCGGACCTGCCGCCGGCGCTCGAGCAGCCGGTCGACCCGACCGAAGAGGCGGAGGTGATCGACTTCCCGCTCATGCCACCCCGGCGGTGGGCGGTGGCGGCGGTGGCCGCTGCGGCGCTCGCAGCCGCGGCGCTCGGCGGCGGCTACCTGCTCGGGCACGCACACGCGAAGCCGGCGGCGTTCTCGACGCAGCGGGTCGTCCCGATGGAGGGCAAGGGATCGCTTGCCGTGCTCCGCATCGGCCACCGCGACAAGGCGGGCAACTGGCCGATGGAGCTGCTCGTCAGCGGCCTGCCGACGCAGAAGGACCGGCAGGCCTACTACGAGCTGTGGCTGACGCGAAACGGCAAGCCGGTCGTGCCGTGCGGCTCGTTCCGCGTCAGCGACCGCAACACGACCGTGCGGCTCTCGGTCCCGTATCGGTTCTCGCGCTTCGACGGCTGGGTCGTGACGGCGCAGCCCGCGAACGACCGCTCGGTCGGCCCGGTCGTCCTGAAGACCTAGACGTCGAGGCGTGAGTCCTCGAGGTCGATGTCGCGCTGGACGCGCTGCATGACCTCCTCGGTGATCATGCCTTCGTTTCTCAGGGCGAGCACCGCGCCGCGCTCGGCTGCGAGCAGCTCGCGGCGCAGGCGCTGATAGGCCTGGGAGCGTTCCTCCTCCCCGTCGCCGTCGACTCCTGCGTAGCGCGCCCGGAAGCGCCGCGACCGGAAGTTGTACGACCCACGCACCCGCTCGACCGTGTCGTCGCGGACCCAGTCCTCGTTCGCGAGCTCCTCGAGCCGCGCAAGCGCGGCCTCCGCCGCTTTGATCCGCGCCTTCGCGTCCTCGCGCTCGGCCCCGTCGTCGTCCTCGACGCGGAGGACACGAATCAGGACCGGCAGCGTGAGCACCTGGCCGACGAGCGTCCCGAGGATGACGACGAACGTGACGAAGACGATCGAGTCTCGGTACGGCAGATCGGTGGGCAGCGCCAGGGCGGCTGCGAGCGAGACCGCGCCGCGCACACCCGCCCAGGCGAGCACGACGGGCCATTGCCACGGCGGGTAGGGGTCGCGCTCGCGGATGCTGCGGAAGAGCAGGCGCGGCAGATAGGTGAACACCGGCACCCAGACCGCCCTGGTCACCATCACGGCCGCGGTGACGAGCGCCGCGTCCGCGAGCAGCGACGCAGTGATCGAGATTCGGTCCGCGATCAGATGCAGCTGGAAGCCGATGAGCGCGAAGAGCAGTGCGTTGACGAGGAAGACGAGGATCTCCCAGAACGCGTTCCCCGAGAGCCTCGTCTCGACGGTCGTCAACTGGGGCGTGTACCAGCCCATGTAGACGCCGATCGTCACCGCGGCGAGCACGCCGGAGACGCCGATCGCGGCGGCAGGCAGATAGGCGAGGTAGCCCGAGAGGAGCGCGATCGCCACCTCGGTCGGCGTGTCGTCGACGCGGCGACGCACCTGGCGGACGACGTAGCCGACCCCGAGCCCGACCGCGATGCCGCCGATCACGTTCACCACGAGGTGCCACGACGCGTCCCACAGCGAGAACGTCCCGGCGACGGCCGCGGCAACGGCGGTCTTGTAGAGGACGAGCGCCATGCCGTCGTTGACGAGGCTCTCCCCCTCGAGGATCGAGACGAGCCTCCGCGGCACCCTGAACCGGCGGACGACGTCCGCGGCGGCGAGCGCATCTGTCGGGGAGACGATCGCGCCGAGCGTGAACGCTGCTCCCCACGACATTCCGCCGAACGCCCGGTGCGCGACGACGGCGACGACGCACGTGGTCGTCGCGACGAGACCGACCGCGAGCAGCGAGATCGGCCGCAGGTTCGCCCGCAGGTCACGGAGGCCGGTGAAGAACGCCGCTGAGTAGAGGAGCGGCGGCAGGATCGCGACCAGCACGAGGTCCGGCGCCAGCTGGACCTGCGGCAGCCCGGGCACGAAGCCGAGCAGCAGCCCGCCGATGACGAGGAAGACGGCCACCGGCATCCGGCCGCGGGCGGCCACCACGAGCATGACGGTGAGCGCCGCGAGGAGGGCGAAGAGCTGGAGCTCGTCGTGGGCGGTGAAGTGCACCGCCCACGACGATAACTACCTAGGCCGCGTCTGCGAGGTCTTCGTTCTGCGCCAGCTTGCGCAGCGCCTCGGTCTCGATCTGGCGCACGCGCTCGCGCGTCAGGCCGAGCTGCTTGCCGATCGACTCGAGGGACGCGGGGCCTTCACCGACGAGCCCGAAGCGGAGCTCGATCACGTCGCGCTCGCGGTCGGGCAGGTTGGCGACCGCCTGGCGGACGGCCAGGTCGCGGAGGGAGGCGGATGCCTCCTCCTCGGTCGACGGGCCGGTGCCGGCGATCAGGTCGCCGAACGACGCGTCGCCGTCGTCGCCGACGGGCATGTCGGTCGACGCGACCGCACGGGCCGCTTCCATCACCTCACGGACGTGCGTGATCGGGAGCTTCGAGTGCAGCGAGATCTCCTCGGGCGTCGGATCGCGCTCGAGCGTCGCGACGAGCTCGCGGCGGGCGCGGGCGACCTTCTGCTCGCGCTCGACGACGTGCACCGGGATGCGAATCGTGCGTGCCTTGTTGGCGACGCCCCGCTGCACCGCCTGGCGGATCCACCAGGTCGCGTAGGTCGAGAACTTGAAGCCCTTGCGCCAGTCGAACTTCTCGGCCGCGCGGATCAGGCCGAGGACGCCCTCCTGGACGAGGTCGCCGAGGGTGATCCCCTGCGTCTGGTAGCGCTTCGCGATCGAGACGACGAGGCGCAGGTTGCAGTTGATCATCCGCTCCTTGGCGGCCATGTCGCCCTTCTCGATGCGCTTGGCAAGCTCGACCTCCTCCGCGGCGGTGAGCAGCGGATAGCGGCCGGCTTCGTTCAGGAACATCTGGAACGAATCGGTTGTGTAGAGGCTGGTGCCGATCGACAGGTCGAGCTCGAGCTCGTCCTCGTCCTCCGCGTCGGGAGCGACGTCGTGGACGGCGAGCTCCTGCGTGAGCGCCTCCGCCTCGGCCTCGTCGAGGTCGTGGGTGAGGACGGCGTCCGCAACGTCGGCAGGGGTGATCGACCCGTGCTCGGTACGGAGCTGGAGCAGCGCTTCGAGCGCTTCGGCGACAGCCGCGGTCATGCTGATTTCGGTCAACGAACTCCTTCTGTCTTCGAGGAAGACGGGCGCGCGGTTTGCGCGTCATCCGTCAATCTCTTCAACGCCGGGAACGGGCACACCATTCCCTCTGTCCTGCTGGGCATCCCAGAACTTAGTAACAGACTGTTACAAAGATGTTAGGACGCGCCCCCGAGTCATATTAAGGCGCAATCCGGTCGTTTGCAACGAACGCCGCATGCGTCACCGGCATCTTCTGGGCGAAGAAGGCCTCGACGGCCTCGGCGAAGCGCCGGATCTCGAGCTGGGCGAACTCGGCGTTGCGGAGGGAGACGAAGTTCATCAGCGCCCGGGCGTTGACCGTCCAGTAGAACTGGGTGTAGGCCCCGACCGGGATCACCGAGCGGGCGAGCTCCCGGGCGACCCCCTTCTCGACCAGCCGCGCGTAGGCGGCGTAGGCCTCGCGGTAGACCGCCTCCAGCTCCTCGCGCGTCTCCTCGGCGAGCTCGGGCGGGACCTGCTCGAAGCTGTAGGCGCCCGGCTTGCCGACCTGGGTGCGGACGTCCTCCGGGTCCGGCACGTAGAAGTCGTCCGTCGCCTTCGCATATCTCATGCTGAACTCGTTGAAACTGCCTATACGGTGGCGAAACCATTCGCGCGCCACGAAGATCGGGCACCTGATGTGGAACCGGAACGCGTTGTGCTCGAACGGCGAGCCGTGCCGGTCGCGCATCAGAAAGCGAATCAGCCCCTCGTCGGACTCCTCCATCTCGGTCTTGCGGCGGGCGAAGCTGACGCGGGCGCCGTTGACCACCGAAAGGTCGTCGGCCATCGCGTCGTCGAGCCGCACGAAACCGTGGTCGAGGACCCGGATGGTGTTGTCGGGGATCACCTCTGTCACGGTCAAGGGAAGCTGACCCTAGCTCGCTCCCCGGACGTACCGTATCGCCGGACACGCCCGGCACGGACATGTTCCGGGGACTGTCCCCGGGACACGTACGTTTTGGACATGGCGATCAAGATCGGAACGTCCGGCTGGTCGTACCCGTCGTGGCGGCCCGGCTTCTACCCGGCGGAGCTGCAGCCCGCGGAGTTCCTGCGGTTCTACGCGGAGCGGTTCGAGACGGTGGAGCTCAACTCGACCGGCTACCGGCTGCCGGGCGCCGACCAGTTCCGCCGCTGGGCGGAGTCCGTGCCGGACGGCTTCGAGTTCGCGGTCAAGTTCTCGCTCGTCCGGCTCGACCGCGTGACGACCTTCCTCGAGCGCGTGCTTGCGCTCGGCGACCGGCTCGGCCCGGTGCGGATCGTCTACGAAGGGCCGCGCGACGACGGCACGCTCTCCTTCGTCCAGGGCTCGGTGCCGCCGGACGTGCGGCTCGCCTGGGACCTGCGCCACGAGACGTGGGCGGGCGTCGAGGACGTGCTGCGCGTGAACGACGAGGCCGCCGAGCCGTTCCGCTACCTGCGGCTGCGCAAGCCGCCCTACTCCGACGACGAGCTGCGCGCGATCGCGGCGACGATCCGCGGCCCCGCCTACGTCTACGTGCGGCACGAGGACGAACCGACGGCGCCGGAGACCGCGGATCGTCTGCGAGCGCTCCTAGACTGATCGCGTGTGGGTCGTCCGGGAGCTCCTGCGCCTCGTGGGGCGCATCGCCGTGGCGGTGCTGATCGCGATCGTGATCGCCGAGGTTCGCGCGGTGATCAGCGGCGGCGACACGTTCCACACCTTCCGGATCGTGCTCATGCTGATGGGCGTCCTGCTGCTCCTGCTCGCGGCCGGCGGCCAGGGAGTGATGTCCGGCAAGAAGACCACGCACGACGGATGGTGGCTGACCCAGGCCTTCGGCACGTTCGGCATGCAGGCGCACCCGGAGGACCCGACGCTCGCACCGGGAGCGGTCTTCATCGCGAGCGGGCTGATCACGCTCGCACTCGCGATCTTGATCTAGCTAGTACCCGGCGGCCGAGTGCGCGCGCTCGAGGTGCACGCCGGAGGCGAGGATCTCGCTCACCTGGTCGACGGCGAAGCGAAGCTCGTCGTCGCTCGTGAAGAAATGAGGCCCGAACCGGATGCCCGCGTCCGGGCGCGTGTCGCAGATGATCTCGCGTGCCGCGAGCTCGGCGTGCACTGCCTGGAAATCGGGCACGCGGAAGACGACCGAACCGCCGCGCTTCTCGGGCTCGCGGGGTGAGGTGAGCTCGAACCCGGCGGCGTCGACGAGCTCGACGAGCAGCGCGGTCTGCCGCATCGAGTTCGCACGAATCCGGTCGACCCCGATCTCCGCGACGATCTCGTACCCCGCGCTCGCCGCATAGTTCGCGGCCACGTTCGGGGTCCCGGTGAGGAAGCGCGCCGCCCCCGGTGCCGGCGCCATCTCCGCCTCGAAGGCGAAGGGCCGGGCGTGCCCCTGCCAGCCGGCGAACGCCGGCTCGAGCGCCTCGGCGAGGTCGGGCCGCACGTACAACCACCCCGCGCCCGGCCCGCCGCAGAGCCATTTCACCGAGCCGCCGACGCAGAACGCGATGCCGAGCGCCGTCACGTCGAGCGGCACGGCCCCGGCCGACTGGTAGGCGTCGAGGCAGACGTGCGCGCCGCACGCGTGCGCGCGCTCGACGATCCGCTCGACCGGCTGGATCTCCGCCGACTTGTAGAGCACGTGCGAGACGGGGACGAGCAGCGTGCGCTCGTCGATCGCGTCGATCACCGCCTCAGCGTCGTCGCAGACGACGACCTCCGCCCCGAAACGCGACCACGCCTGCTGGACGTAGCGCACCGAAGGGAACAGGCCGGCTTCGAAGACGATCCGGTTGCGCGGCGGCCGCAGGTCGAAGCACGACAGCACGATCGCCTCGGCGACGGTCACGTTCTGATGCATGACGGTCGAGCCCGGTGGAGCGCCGATGATCCCGCCGATCAGGTCGCCCGTCGTGAACACCGAGCTCCACCAGCCTTCGCCCCATGCCCGGGCCCCGCGGGTCGCCCACTCGTGCGCGAACTGCTGCAGGCGCCGGTCGGCCTCCGCCGGCATCGCACCGAGTGAATGGTTGATCAGGTACGTCGTCGACGCGAGGATCGGGAAGCGATCCCGATAGTCGGTCAGCTCCACGCACGGAGTATCTACAAACGCCAGATCGACGTGCCGGTCGTGTGCGAGATCCACACGCGGCCGCCGGACGGCAGGACCACGATCGGCCCCGGCCCGGCGGCGATCGTCCGCACGACCTTCATGGTCGCCGGGTCGACGACGACGACGTCGTTCGAGTCGATGCACGGCACCCACAGCTGCTTCGAGACGATCGCCGTGCCGAGCGGATTCCGATGCACCTTGACTCGGCCGATCACCTTCAGGGTGCGCGGGTCGACGCGGGCGACGACGTTCGTCTCCTGCGAGACGTACAGCGAGCCGGCGAACCCGGTCACCCAGTCGGCGCCCGAGAGCGAGACGGTGCCCGTGACGCGGTTCGTGCGCGGGTCGAGCCGGAGCAGCTTGCCCGCGGTGTGGTCGGTCACCCACAGATAGCTCCCGATCGCGGAGAGGCCGTTCGGCTCGACACCGACCTTGAGCGTCTTCACGACCTTCTTGCCGGTGATGCGCGAGACGGTCCCGTCGAGCGCGTTCGAGACCCATGCGGACCCGAAGCCCCATTCGATGTCGTACGGGCCGTTGCCGACGGGCACGGACGCCGTCACCCTGCCGGTGCGCGTGTCGATGCGGGCAGCGGTGTTCGTCAGGTTGGCGATGCCCCACACCGCACCGGGCGCAGCAGCGAGGTTGAACACGCGCGCGCCGATCGAGATGCGCTTGAGGATCTTGCCGCTGGCCGGGTCGATCCGCAGCACGTCCCCGCTGCCGAGACCGCCTGCCCAGACGCTGCCGCCGCCCGCCGCGAGGCCGTACGTCGGCTCGCCGGCGTCGATCTTCAGAGCCGGCACCGCCACCAGCGCGGCCGCGATCGTCGCGGCGAGAATCCTCACGGACCGAGTGTCGCTGCAGCGGCCGCCGTCGGGGTCGACCGATCTGGATGTCCGATCGGCCTCGGCGGCGGTCGCGAATCGACGAGGACCGCGGCGACGAGCAGCACGGCGATCCCGACGAGGCTCTCGCCGACGAGGCTACGCCCGATCCGCGAGAGGAATCCGGCATCGGCTCGATCGAGCGCGGGACGCACGACGAAGTGGTGGAACGCCCCCCAGAGCAGCGCGAAGCACACGAGCGCGATCTTCACGAGCAGCACCTGGCCGTAGCTCTCGGTCCACAGATCGTGCAGGTGCGGGAGCCGCACGATGCTGAGATAGATGCCTGCCGAGAGGACGAGGGCGATCAGCACGGGCGCGAGCCGCGAGAAGCGCACGAAGGCCTGCCTGCGCAGCTGCGGCGCACCGAACCAGAGCAGCGCCGCCATCGTCGCGAGCGCCCCGATCCACAAGGACGCCGCCGAGATGTGCACCCAGTCGGCCAGCTCTGTCCGCCACGACGAGCCGGGGTCGACGGCGTCGTGCCCCGACACGGAGAGCCCGCCGGCGAAGAGCAGCGACAGTGCGAACGCGGGCACGAGGAAGGCGACACGGTCGAGCAACCACGCGAGGTAGACGAGCGTGAGCACGACCGCGAAGCCCAGCGACATGACGACGAACGCGCGGCCGAAGCGCGTGACCGCCATCGGCGAGAGGTCGCCGTAGAGGAACCTGCCGAACGGCAGCTGCAGCGCGTCCTCCGCGCGCAGGGAGAACGCGGCGATGCCTGCCTGGAGCGAGACGACCGCTCCAAGACCGGCGGCAACGGCGATCTTGCGGTCGAGCTCGCGCGGCACCTCGAGGCCGCGCAGCACGATCAGCCGCAGACCGAGCGCGCCGATCGTCAAGGCGATCCCGAGGAACCAGAGCCAGCGCACGACGTGCTCCGTCCGCGTGGGACCGCCGGCGCCGTAGGCGTCGTTGACCGAGGCCGCAGGGACGCGGACACCGAACGTCCAGACGCCCGAGACGACGTGGGAGTCGGCGGAGACGGCCTGCCAGCGCACCGTGTAGGCACCGAGCCTCAGCGGGCGCACGGTCGCGAGTCACATCCGTGCCGTCGGCGCGGGCAGCGCCTGCGAAGTCCCGGCCGACGCCGTTCAGCACCTTGATCGATCCGGGCAGGATCTTCACGCGCTGGTCGAAGTGAAGGCGGATCAGCGCCGGGCCGCGCTGCAGCTCGGTGCCGAACTTCGGCGCCGTCGACTGAAGCGTCGCGTGGGCGGAAGCCACCGCCGGGAACGCGAGCGCGGCCAGCACGATCGGCAGGACGCGCTTCATCGGTGCGGGGTTCCCGCGAGCGAGGACAGATGGCCGAAGACCGGCGCCACGTCGCGGTCGGAGAAGAGCATCACCGACACGACGACGAGCATCAGCGCGAAGCCGGATTGGAGCACGGCGGAACGCGGCCGCCAGACGAGGAGGAGCGGGAAGATCGCCGCCACGATGAACGTCCAGCCGAGCAGGTGATGGAGGAACGCCGAGCGCGCGAAGAACCACGCGTTCTGCTCGTGCACGAGGAACGCCGTCCCGGTGACGACCAGCGCGAGCGGCCAGGTCAGCCGCCAGAGCGGCGAGCGCAGGCGCCCGCGCACGAGCCCGAGCTCGGCTCCGCCCGCGAGCATCAGCACCTCGGCCCACGAGCCGTGGGCGTACATGTGGATCGCCGAGTTGGTGAAGAACGCCATCACGGGCCAGAGCAGCAGGCCGAGCGAGAAGGCGAGACCGGGCCAGAGGTACCTGCGCCAGGGGCGCATCTGCCAGACCTCCTGGCCGACGACCGCCTCGGCGAGCAGGCAGAGCCCGACCAGGAGGATCCCGGCTGCGAAGGCCCAGTGGACCATCTCAGCGTGCGGAAGCATCACGCTCCTCCAGGTCGGCGAGCAGCGGCCGCGCGACGAGCAGTGCGAAGACGATCCCGACGGCGATGACGAGGACCGGCGGTTCGATCAGGAGCCACCACACCCCCTGGCCGCGCGGGTGGAGCAGCGTGACGCGATAGGGCTGCAGGATCGCCCAGATCAGACCGGCGGCCACGACGGTGGGGCCGATCGCCGAGACGATGTGCATTCGGGTGGTACGTGCGATGCTCGCCGGCAGGCGAGAGACCAACGGTTCCATTTCCTCCTCCGGGTCCTGAGGGACGTCGGGCGCCCGCAGCCCCGGTCGGGCCGCGGGTCAGGCAGGCAGCGGAGGAGGTCGCGACTCGAACGCGAGCCCGAAGCGATGCCGCGGCGCGGAGTCCGCAGCTGCGGCGCGAGCGTGCGGAGAGGGAAGCGCGCGGAAGGCGGCGCTGAGGATACGGCGGGCCTTGGCGATCGTGCTCGCTGCGTAGTCCTCGACGTCGTAGAGCCAGCCGGCGACGCGCCAGAGGACGGCGACGACGACCGCGAGCACAGCGAAGACCGGGAGGGCATAGGTGTGCAGCCACGGGGAGAGGAGCGGCCAGCGGCCGGCGGCTGCCTCCTCGGCGTCCGAGTGCACGAGGTAGACGAGCGAGGTCGCGGCGAACGCCGCGAGCCAGATGCGTGGGGAGAGCCCCGGCCGGAAGCGTGGTGTCGAGCGCTGGTGGGCATGACCGACCGCGGCCAGCAGCCGTTCACCGGCCTCGGCGGCCGCCCGGGCCCGGGTCGCGCGCGCAAGCAGCGCAGCGCAGGCGAGCGCCGTCACGATCTTCAGCACGACGAGCAGGAACGGGTAATAGCTCGCGCCGGTCGGCGCGAGCGGCTCGACGTGGAAGATCCGGTCGACGTGGGCCGTCAGACTGCGTCCGGCCACCTCGGCTACGGCGACGAGGAGCGCGAACGCCGCCAACCCCCGCCGGGGTAGGAGCCGCGCGTGCATCGTCGGCCGATCATACCCGGAGACCCCCACCTGAGCACCTTGCGGCTCGAGCGCCGCTGCTGCTTCAATCGCCGCATGGGGGACGATTCGGCTTCGCCGTTGCGCGAGCCGCCGGTCCGCAGCGTCGTGGCGCGTGACGGAGCGGCCGTCCTCACGCTGGCCGGAGAGCTCGACCTCTACAACGCCGAGGAGATCCGCGCCGCGCTCGCCGAGGCGATCGCCTCCAGCCCGCGCTGTGTCGTTCTCGACCTGGCCGAGGTCGAGTTCGTCGACTCGACCGCGCTCGGCGTGCTCGTCGAGGCCAACTCGCGGCTCGGCCCCGACGGCCTTCGCCTCGCCGCACTGCAGCCGGGGCCCCGTCGCGCGCTGCAGGTGAGCGGCCTCGATCGCCACCTGCCCGTGCACGACAGCGTCGACGACGCGCTCGAGCAGTCGTGACCGGTACCGTCCCCCTCGAGATGACTCCAACGCTGTGCCCTGCGTCATGAAGGCCGTGCTGGTCGGCTACGACGACAGCCCTGCCGCGGGCCGTGCGCTCGACCGGGCGATCGCCGAGGCGCGGACCGGAGCCGCAAGGCTCGTCGTGGTCGCCGTCGAAGAGCTCCCGCTCGACCCGACGGGGATGCAGAACTTCGGCTCGCTCGACTACAGCCCGCCCGACGCGACCGCGCTCGGGCCGCCTGCGGACATCCAGCAGCTGCTCGGCCGCGCGCGCGACGTGATCGAAGCCGCGGGCCTCGAGGCCGACTACGTGTGGGCCGCCGGCTCGGCGGCGACCACGATCGTCGACGCGGCGCGGGACAGCGGCGCCGAGGTGATCGTGCTCGGCGAGCATCACCACAGCTTCCTCGGCCGCGTGTTCGGCACGGACATCGCCGCCGAGGTCGAGCGCCGCGCCGGCGCGCGCGTGGTCGTCGTCCCGTAGCGGTCAGCCTACGGACACCAGAGGGGCGAACGGATGCAGCTCGTCCTGCCCCGGCTGGACCACGCCGTAGCTCCCCTCGGGCACCTCGTTCCAGACGCCGGGCAGGTCGCCGAGCGGCTCCGAGACGACGAGGCGGGACTCGTCGCCGAGGCCGTCCAGCAGCGGATTGTCGGGATAGAGCGCACGCAGGACCTCGACGTTGGTGCTGAAGTAGAGCGAACGTGTCGCCCCTTCGCTCGAGTAGCGAAACGCCCAGATCCGGGTGCCGTCGGTCGTGGCGATCGTGCCCTGGAACGGATGCTCGACGCCGTGCGCGCGGCCGGTCTCCTCGACGAGCCCGATCGCTCTGGCGACAGCGGCCGGCGGATCGTGCTCGAGGCCGAAGCCGAGCGCGAGGAAGAACAGCGTCTCGGAGTCGGTCGTGCCTTCGATCTCCGGAAAGAGCTCGGGGTCGATCTCGAGAATCAGGTCGCGCTTGACGCGGTGGAAGTCGTGGATCAGGCCGTTGTGCATCCAGAGGAAACGTCCGTGCCGGAACGGATGGCAGTTCGTCTGCTGGACCGCGGTGCCGCTCGAGGCGCGGATATGTGCGAACACGACCGGCGAGCGCACGTGCCCGGCCAGCTCACGCAGGTTGCGGTCGTTCCAGGCGGGCTCGACGCTGTGGAAGACGCCGGCTTCGTTGCCGACGCCGTACCAGCCGAGCCCGAAGCCGTCGCCGTTCGTCGTCTCGGCGCCGAGCCGCGAGTGGAGGCTCTGGTCGATCAAGGAGTGATGGCCCCCGTACAGCAGATGCTCGATCAGGACCGGCGTTCCCGAATATGCGAGCCAGCGGCACATGACGTGCTCCTCTCGTTGGTGGCGCCTCGACCTTCACCCGCGGGGGGCGTCCGGCGCATCCTCCCAACCGGATGACCCGCCGCCTACCGGAGGGGCGATGCCGAACGCGGGTGCGCCACTCGCCCGGCTGCGGGACACGGCTCGCCGCGCCGACGGCGCGGCCGCGCGCCACGACCACGCGCAGGTCGAAGCCGCGGGCCGGGACGAGCTGCTGGACGAACACTCCCTGGCGTCTGAACCAGGGCCGGTCGGCGATCGCGGCGAGCGTCTCGAAGTAGCCGGTCGGGGAGTCGCAGCGAAAGACGTCGCTGCCCCAGCTGCCGAAGCGCGGCTTCAGGACCACCGGCAGCGCGGGCACGAGCTCCCGCGTCCGTCCCGGCTCGATCTGGCGTCCCGGCGGATGCCGGACGCCTGCGCGCGCGAGCAGCCGGCTCGTGGCGAGCTTGTCGTGGGCCGCGAGCAGCCCGGCCGCCCGATTCAGGACGGAGACCCCTCGGCACCGCAGCTGGACGAGCTCGAGCAGCCCCGGCTCGACGCCGTCGAGCGAGAGGCGAACGTCGACCCGTCCGATCGCGAGGTCGCCGGGGACGAGCCGCTCGACGGCGTCTCTCGCCCGCAGCGAGCTCGCAGCGATGCCGGCCGCGCGCCAGGCGGCCGCGACCTCACCGTTCGTCTCGTTCCCCTCGCCCCCGACGAGCGTGAAGGATGCGCCGGTGCGCGGTTCCTCGGTCACAGGGAGACGATTGCGCCGGGCCGGGCCGCCAACATCGTCACAACGGGGTGAGAGCCCGGCCGTGAGTCAGGGGACCGAGCCGCCGCTGACGCTCCATTCCGCGCCCGTCACGTACGACGCGGCGTCGGAGGCGAGGAACACGATCACGCCGGCGATCTCCTCGGCGCCCGCGAATCTTCCGAGCGGTCTCGCGGCCGCCGCCGCCTCGAGGACGGCGTCCCGTTCGCCCTGCTGCTCCGCGAGCCCTCCCGCGCCCGTCCAGGCGGGAGTGAGCGTGGGGCCGGGAATGACGGAATTGCAGCGGATGCCCTCGGCGGCGTAGGTCTCGGCCACCTGCCGCGAGTAGGCGAGCAACGCGGCCTTCGCCACCGAGTAGTCGGGCATGTTGCGGCTCGGACGGCGCCCGGCGGTCGAGGCGACGTTCACGATCGAGCCTGCCCGGCGCTCGCGCATCCCGCGGAGCACGACGGCCGTCGCCCGGATCGCGCTGAGGAGATTCAGGCGCAGCGAGAGATCCCAGTCGTCGTCGGTCACGTCCTCCAGCCTGCGGATCACGGCGAGCCCGACGTTGTTGACGAGCACGTCGATGTTCCCGACGCGGGCCTGCGCCTCGGCGATCGCCCGTTGCGGCTCGCCGGGCTCAGCCAGGTCGGCCGCGACGTGCAGGGCCTCGCCGACGTGTGGCGCCTCACCGCGGCTGACCGTCACCACGGCGGCACCGCTCTCGGCCATCACCTTCGCGGTCGCGAGCCCGATCCCGGCGCTCCCGCCGGTGATCAGGGCCACGCGGCCGTCGAGCCGGACGTCCATGCGGGCACCCTAACCGGAGCCCGGAAAGCCGGAAGGGCGGACGCCTCGCGGCTACACTGGGCCCCGCTCCACGGAGCAGATGCCGACGTAGCTCAGCTGGTAGAGCACTTCACTCGTAATGAAGGGGTCGGGAGTTCGAGTCTCCCCGTCGGCTTCTACGCGCTAGCTGTGCTGAGCAACGGCCGTGCGGGCGAGGTGCGCATGGGCGAACTGGACGGCCATCGCGCCCTCGCCGACGGCGGTCGCGCAGCGCTTGGTCGAGCCGGAGCGGACGTCCCCGGCGGCGAAGACGCCGGGAATGTCCGTCTCGAGCAGGTTGTCCGTCTTCGCGGCCGCTCCGGTGAGGACGAAGCCGTCGCGGTCGCGCGCGACGGCGTCACCGAGCCAGTCGATGCATGGCATTGCGCCGAGGAAGAGGAACAGGAAGGAGAAGGGCAGGCGTTCAGCGTCGGTGAGCGTGACCGCCTCCAGGTGGCCGTCGGTTCCATGGAGCTCGGCGATCTCACTCCGGTCGCGGACGGCGACGCCGTAGCGCTCGAGCTCGTGGATCAGGTAGTCGGACATCGTCTCGCGGAGGTCGCCGCGGCGGTGGAGGAGCGTGACGAGTGCGCCGCCTCTGGCGAGCCAGACCGCAGCCTGGCCGGCGGAGTTGCCGCCGCCGACGACCGCGACGCGCGAGCCGGCGCAGAGCTGCGCCTCGGGAGGGCCGGCGGCGTAGAAGACCGTCAGCCCTTCGAACTCGCCCAGGCGGTCGACCGGCAGCCTGCGGTACTGGGCACCCGTCGCGAGCAGGACGGCGCGGGCTGCGACCTCTCGATCGTCCTCGAGCCGGACGAGATGGCGGCCGTTGCCCGCTTCGAGGGAGAGGGCGCGGTAGGGCGTCGCGGTGCGCGCGTTGAACTTGCGCGCCTGGGTGACTGCACGGCTCGTGAGCTCGGTGCCGCTGATCCCGGCGGGGAAGCCGAGGTAGTTCTCGATCCGGCGCGACGACCCGGCCTGGCCGCCGAGCGCGGTGCTCTCGACGACCAGCGTGTCGAGCCCTTCGGAGGCGCCGTAGACCGCGGCGGCGAGCCCCGCCGGGCCCGCGCCGACGATCAGCAGGTCGACCTCTTCGCGGGGCGCGAGCTCCAGCCCGATCCCGAGAGCGCGCAGCACCTGGCCGGCGGTCGGGCCGTGCAGCTCTCCGCCGCCCGGCAGCCGCACGAGCGGCAAGGCGCCGCCGCCGCGCGGCGTGGCGTCCTGCCAGGTGTAGGGCAGCCGGTTGGCACGGACGAACTCGAGCATGCGCATCGTCGGCTCCGAACCGTGCGAACCGACGATCTCCAGGCCGATCCCCTGCACGCCCTGCAGCGCCTCGCGCCGGGAGATGAACGTGGTCAGGAGCAGGTCGCTGAGCGGGCCGTCCTCGTTGAGGAGCGACCGCAGCGCGACGCGCTCGACCGCGATGTAGCGCAGCGGCGCGGCCACCAGCGCGTCGACGAAGACCGTCTGGCCCGACAGGAGGTTCAGCTCCCCGAGGAAGCCCGAAGGGCCGTGCCGGACGAGCTCGTTCCCGGCCGAATCGATGATCGCGACCTCTCCTTCGAGGATCGCAACGAACGGGTAGGTTCGATCACCGCTTCTGTAAAGCAGCTCTCCTACGCGCGCCGAGCGCTCCTCGCCGATCTCGGCGAGAGCCGCGAGTTGCGACGGAGAGAGCAGGGGGCTCGCGGGTGTTGACACGTTCATTCCTCCGTGACGGCGATTCGTGCCGAAGCCGACAGATCGTGCCGGACAGGTACATGGCCCGCCCGGCTCCTGAATAGGCGCCTCATCCCGTCGGGATGATGCCACCGGGCGCCGCGGGGGCGAAAGTGCCGGCATGGGCGCAAAATTCTGGCTTCGCATGTTCGGCGTGATCCTGCTCGTCTGCACGGCAGGTGCCGTGGTCTTCCTGTTCCTGGGCTGGGCCTGGTACACGTGGGGGCCGATCATGGCGATCGTCCTCGTCTTCGGGGCCGTCTACCTGGTCGCCTACCTCGTTGACCGCCGGCGCACGCTGGCGCACATGGACTGAGGCTCGGCTCTAGGCTGCGAGCTCGCGGGCGAGCTGCAGGAACAGCGCCTCGAGCGCCAGCTGCGGCGCCAGGTTCAGCTCCTCGAGCCCACGCCACGTCTCGCGCACGGCCTCGGCGGCACGCTCCGCGCCGAGCAGGCGCTCGCGGGTCGCGTCCTCGCGCAGCGCCGCCAGCTTGTCGAGGTGGATCGCCGCGCGCTCCGCCCCGACCGCCACCGCCACGAGGTCGCGGTACCACGCGCCGAGCTCTTCGAGCTGCGCGAGCAGCTCCTCGCGCTCGGCGCCGCGAGCGGCGCGCTTCACCCGCTGCTCGGCATCACGCGCACTCAGCTCGAGGTCGACGATCCGCGCCTCCTCGGTCTCGCGCGCCTCCGCCGCGCGCGCCTGTGCGTTCGCGAGCAGCGCGGCAGCCGCCTGCTCGGCGTCGAACGGCTGCGAGCGGTAGACAGCCCGTGCCTGCTCGATCAGAGCGTCGCGGCGCGAGGCGGCTGCGGGATCGAGCAGGCGCTCCAGACGATCGAGGCGGCCGGCGGCGACCCGCGCCAGCGACGCGCGGCTCTCCTCGTCGAGTTGCGGCACGCGGGCATCGACGAGCTCGCGGATCGCGCGCTCCGACAGGCGATGGAACGGCACGAGCTGACAACGGGAGAGGATCGTCTCGGGCAGCGGCCCGAGGTCGTCGGCGATCAGAACGATCACGGCGTACGGCGGCGGCTCCTCGAGGTCCTTGAGCAGCGCGTCGGCGGCGTCCTCGTTCAGGAGATGCGCGTGGTGCACGAGGTAGACGCGGCGGTCGGCCTCGAAGGGCCGCATGTGGAGGTCGCGGCGCAGCTCGCGAATCGCGTCGATCCGGATCATCTCGCCGAGCGCGTCGAGCTCGTAGAGGTCGGGATGGAACTCGCGCGTCGTGCCGAGGAGCGCCCGGCCGAAGGTGCGCGCGACGCGGCGCTTCCCCACACCGGGCGGGCCGTGGAAGAGGTAGGCGTGCGCCGGCCCCTCGCGCAGCGCGGCATCGAGCAGCCGGACGGCGTCGCCCTGCTCAGAGAAGCCCGACGACGTAGCCACGCACCTCCTCGGCGATCTCGTCGGCGGGCCGCGCACCGTCGAGCGCGACGATCCGGGTGGGCGACACGGCCGCGAGCGACCGGTACGCCGCGTCGACCCGGCGCATGAAGTCCTCGCCCTCGCGCTCGATCCGGTCGGGCTCGCCGCCGCCACGGCGTCGCGCCTCGTCGGGGTCGAGCAGCACGAGGAACGTGCGATCGGGCAGCAGGCCCCGCGTGACGGTGAGGTTCAGCTCGAGCACCTTGGCCTCGCCGAGCCCGCGGGCGACACCCTGGTAGGCGACCGACGAATCGATGTAGCGGTCGCAGACGACGTCCTCGCCGCGCTCGAGCGCCGGCCGGATCGCCTGCTCGACGTGGTCGGCGCGCGCAGCCGCGTAGAGCGCCGCCTCGGCCCACGGCGCCATGTCGTGGCCGTGGAGGACGACCTGGCGCACCGCTTCGCCGACCAGCGTCCCGCCCGGCTCACGCGTCGCGAGCACCGTCCGGCCCTGGTCGCGCAGCCACGCAGCCAGGAGCTCGGCCTGCGTGCTCTTGCCGGACCAGTCGACGCCTTCAAACGTGACAAACATTCCGCGCCTAATGTACGGCCTCGATGCGGACGGTCGTGACAGGGGGCGCGGGCTTCATCGGGTCGAACCTGGTCGACGCGCTCCTCGCACGTGGCGACTCCGTCACCGTGGTCGACAACTTCGCCTCCGGAAAGCGCGAGCACCTCAATGCCGGCGCCGCCCTGCTCGAGCACGACATCCGCGAGCCGTTCGCCGTCGAGGCCGACGTCGTCTTCCACCTCGCGGCGCAGGCCGACGTCCAGACCTCGATGCAGCGCCCGGACTACGACGCGGCGGTCAACGTCGTCGGCACCGTCAACGTGCTCGAAGCCGCGCCCGGCGCCCAGGTGATCTTCGCGTCGTCGGGCGGCGCAGGCTACGGCGAGTGCGCCGAGCCGGCGACCGAGCAGGCGCCGTTCCTGCCGCTTTCCGCCTACGGCATCGCGAAGAAGTGCGGCGAGGAGTACCTGGCAGGCTGGAACCGGATCCACCGCGCGCACCACGTCGCCCTGCGGTTCGCAAACGTCTACGGGCCGCGGCAGGACTCCGGGCTCGAGGGCGGCGTCGTCGCGATCTTCCTCGAACGGCTGGCCCGCCGCGACGCGACGGTGATCTTCGGCGACGGCACGCAGGCGCGCGACTTCGTCTTCGTCGACGACATCGTCGACTCGCTGCTCGCGGCGGTCGGCCGGGCGGGCGGCCCCTACAACGTCGGGACGGGCCGCGACACCACGATCTCCGACCTCCACGCGGCCTGCGCGCGCGTCGCAGGCATCGACCACACGCCGCGGCACGAGCCCGCCCGGCTCGGCGACGTGCAGCGCTCCGTCCTCGACGCCCGCCTGATCCAACGCGAGCTCGGCTGGCGGCCCCGGGTCTCGCTCGACGACGGCCTCGCCCGGACCTGGGCGTGGATGCAGGAGCACGCGGGCGGGTAGCGAATCGAGCAGCGCGATGGATGCGCCGCTCGCAGCAGATGCCCTGATCCGCCCCTGGCGGACCGCGACTCTCGTCGCGAGCCTCGTGGCCGCGGTCGAGCTGATCGCGCTGATCGCGCTCGCGCTCCTCCTGCTCGCCAAGCCGCTCGCCCATGCCGTCCGCAGCCACGCGCAGGCGACAGCGCTCGCTCCCGCGAAGAAGCACACCGTCGCGCCGGTCGTCCACGCCAGGAAGCACGTCGTCCCCAAGCCGAAGCTCACCCGGTCGGCGACCGGGATCTTCGTCTTCAACGGGAACGGCCGCACGGGCGCCGCGTCGGCCGCCGCCGCGAAGCTCTCGGGGCTCGGCTACCGCATCCGCGGCAAGGGCAACGCCGCCCGCCAGAACTACGCGACGACCGTCGTGATGTACAAGCGGGGCTACGAAGGCGAGGGCCGACGCCTCGCACGGGACCTGCACGTGCACGTGGTCGGCCCGCTCGACGGCCTGAAGCCGTCGGCGCTGCACGGCGCCAAGCTCGCCGTCGTGCTCGGCGCGGCGTAGGGCTCTAGCAGGTCGGCTTGCCGGAGTTGACGAGCGCAAGCGCGCGCCGATACTGGTTCGGCCCGTTCTCCGGCCGCTCCTTCGGGTCGAGCTCCGTGAACGGCTCGAGATACGCGTACGCATGGCGTGCGCAGCCGTGGCTGAGCTCGAACAGCCCGGCCTGCAGCAACGTGTCCGGGTTCTTCGGCTGTGCCCGCACGGCCTTGTCGTAGTAGGCGCGGGCGTCGAGCAGGCGATTCTGGAGATCCGACGTGAACCCGAGCGTCAGCAACGGCTCGACGAGCAGAGGATCGACGGAGCGCGCCCGCTTCGCGAGCGTGATCGCATGCTGCGGGTCGAGCGCGACGGTCGCCTGCGACGACCACCGATGGCCGAGCCACGGGAGGAGCAGCACGCCGAACACGACCAGCGCTGCGCCCGCCGCAGCGAGGGTCGCGAACGGCGACAGCCGGCGGAGTGGAGGCTTGCCGACGAGCGAGCCCGCGACGAGGAACGCCGGAGCCGAGACGGCGGCGAAGTCCCAGTCGACGTCGACGAGCGAGTGCAGGAGAAACGCCGGCAGCACGAGTGCAAGAGCGAGCTCGTGCCCGCGGCGGTGGAGACTGCCGCGCAGCAACGCGGCGGCGCCGAGCACGAGCAGCACGAGACCGACGACTCCCGCCTCGGAGAGGAACTGCAACGGCAGGTTGTGCGGCTCGATCGTGAAGTCGAGATAGCTGTCGCGGAAGCGCAAGTTCGCCAGGTGGAACGTGCCCGCCCCGGTGCCGGCGAGCTCGTGGCCGCGGAAGCCGTCCCACGCCTGGCGCCACCAGACGAAGCGGAAGTTCGAGCTCGTCGAACCGAGCCGCCCGCCGCCGTTTCCCACCGCGCCCGAGCCGGCGCCCTTGAGAACGACGAACAGCACCGCTGCGCCGGCGAGGAGCGCAACCGCGATCAGCGGACCGCGGCGGAGCGCAGGCACGACGCGTGGACGCGGCAGGCGCTCGAGCGCCGCGGCGGCCACCGCGCCGACGAGCAGGAGCGCGCCGAAGATCACGCCGTCGCGCCACCGCACGTGCGACGACTGGCCGTCGCTCGTCACGCCCGGCAAGGCGAACGCGATCGCGACCACGACCGCGGCGGGCACCGCGGCGGCGACGAGCGTGGCTGCGCTCTCGATGCGCTCGTCGGTGAGCACGAGCCACGCTGCCACGACGACGAGCGCCGTCAGGATCCCGCCGCGCGAGTACGTGAGCAGCAGCGCGACGATCCAGGCATAGGCGAGGAGCGTCCCGGCGACGCGCCTGCGCCAGAGCGCGAGCGGCAGTGCGAACGCACCGAGCAGGGCGAGCTGGTTCCACAGCCCGACCGGCGCGCTCAGCCGCGCGAGGGCGGGCGGCCCGTAGTCGTGCAGGACCGGCAGCACCTTCCCCGCGAGCGACCAGACGACGACGGCGCCGAGCAGGACGCAGAGCCCGTTCGCAAGCTCTCGCGTGCGGGAGGCGAGCCACAGCCCGAGCGCGGCGAAGAGGAGATAGACGAGCGCGCGATCGGCGTAGTCCCACGACCGGTCGGGGAGCGTCGACCACGAGATCGTGAGGGCGAGCCAGGCGACGAGGACCGCGAACGGCAGCAGCGCGGCGAAGCCCCGGGGAATACCGTAGGTCGCCGCGGAGACGAGCAGCACGAGCAGCGCTCCGCCGCCGAGCCACATGATCGAGCCGTTCCCGGGGCCGCCGCCGAAGAAGATCGCGAGGCCTGCGAGGGCGAGCGGGGCGATGAGCGGCAGTTCCCGGAACGCCCGCATCTCGGGCGAAGCTACCATCCCCCGGCGACGTGCCCGGATCGCTCACAAAAGCCTTACAGCGCCGTCGTACGCTCGGACTCCTCGTGTCGCCGCTGAAGCTGCTCGTCCGCGTGACGATCGTCGCCGCCGCTCTCTTCGCCGCCTTCGTCCACGTCTCACCGGCCGCGGCCGCGACCCCATGCTGGAAGGCGCTCCTGAACGACTGGTACGACGGCCGGATCGACCACACCTATGCCGTTCACTGCTACCAGGACGCGCTGCACCACCTGCCGGCCGACGTGCAGACCTACTCGAGTGCGCACGACGACATCCTCCGCGCTCTGCAGAGCGCGATCGCGCTGGAGAAGAAGGCGAACAAGCCGGTCGGCCCGAACAGCCTCGTGACGCCGGCGACGACCACGACCTCGAAGCCGCCGAAGAACGAGACCACGACCGTCACGACGACCACGACGGCGCCGGGCCGCCAGCCCGACAAGGGCCTCGGCGGGGTCGCCGAGCAGCTGAACCCCTCCAGCGCGTCGTCGCTGCCGCTGCCGCTGCTCGTCCTCGGCGGGCTTGCGATCCTGCTCGTCGCCGCCGGCGGCGCCGGCCTGCTCGCGAAGCGCCTGCAGGGCCGAAAACAGGCTCCGTAGCGCACGGCTCGAGCCCCTCGGGCGGCGGTACCATGTGCTGTCCGAGGACCGCTCTACGCTCCGTCTCCCTTTCGGATCACCGAATCATCGAGGTTCGCACGCGGAGACCGTGCGTATGGAGGAGGCACAGATGGCGTCCGTAGAGCACGACACGACCGTTCAGATCCATCCCGACGAGCTCGTCAACCACGTGGCCGACGAGGACGCCACCCTGGCCGTCAAACGCCTCTTCACGATCGCCGGCCGCGATCCCTACGACGAGGTCGAGTGGGAGATCCGCGACGCGCACATCCCGGGCAAGAACGGCCCCGCGTTCGAGCAGAAGGACGTCGAGTTCCCCAAGTTCTGGTCGCAGACCGCGACGAACATCGTCGCCCAGAAGTACTTCCGCGGCCGCATGTCCAGCCCGGAGCGCGAGCGGTCGGTGAAGCAGATGATCGGCCGCATCGTCGACACGGTCGGCACGTGGGGCCGTGACGGCGGCTACTTCGCCGACGAGGACGAGGCGCTGACGTTCGAGGGCGAGCTCAAGGCGATCCTGGTCAACCAGCTCGCCGCCTTCAACTCACCGGTCTGGTTCAACGTCGGCTTCGAGGAGAAGCCGCAGTGCTCGGCGTGCTTCATCCTCTCGATCGACGACTCGATGGATGCGATCCTCGACTGGATCCGCCGCGAGGGCATCATCTTCCGCGGCGGCTCGGGCTCCGGCGTCAACCTCTCGCGGCTGCGCTCCTCCAAGGAGCAGCTGTCGAAGGGCGGGTACGCCTCCGGCCCTGTCTCGTTCATGCGCGGGGCCGACGCGTCGGCCGGGACGATCAAGTCGGGCGGCAAGACGCGCCGCGCGGCGAAGATGGTCGTGCTCGACGTCGACCACCCCGACATCGAGGAGTTCATCTGGTGCAAGGCGCACGAGGAGGAGAAGGCACGCGTCCTCGAGGCCGCCGGCTACGACATGTCGCTCGACTCGCCCGATTGGGCGTCGATCCAGTACCAGAACGCGAACAACTCGGTCCGGGTCTCCGACGCCTTCATGGAGGCGGCCGCGGCCGACGACGACTGGAACCTCACCGCGCGCACCGACGGCACGGTCGTCGAGACGCTGAAGGCGCGGCACCTCCTGAACCAGATCGCCGAGGCTGCCTGGCGCTGCGCCGACCCGGGCGTCCAGTTCGACACCACGATCAACTCGTGGCACACGCTCCCGAACACGGGCCGCATCAATGCGTCGAACCCGTGCTCGGAGTACATGTCGATCGACGACTCCGCATGCAATCTCGCCTCGCTCAACCTGATGAAGTTCCGGCGCGAGGACGGGGAGCTCGACGTGGAGGCGTTCGAGCATGCCTGCGACGTGATGTTCCTGGCACAGGAGATCCTCGTCGGCAACTCCTCGTATCCGACGCCCGAGATCGAGCGCAACGCGAAGGCGTACCGCCAGCTCGGCCTCGGCTACGCGAACCTCGGAGCGCTCCTGATGGCCCGCGGGCTCGCGTACGACTCCGACGAGGGCCGCGCCTACGCCGCGGCGATCACGGCGCTCATGACGGGTCGCGCCTACCGCAAGTCGGCCGAGATCGCGGGCCGCATGGGCCCGTTCGCGGGCTACCGCCCGAACGCCGCAGCGATGCTCGGCGTGATCGCGAAGCACCGCGCGGCCGTCGGCAACATCGCGAACGCGGAGACGGTGCCGGCCGACCTGCTCGGCGCGGCGCGCCGCTCGTGGGACGACGCGCTCGACCTCGGCGAGGTGAACGGCTACCGCAACGCGCAGGCGACGGTGCTGGCGCCCACGGGGACGATCAGCTTCATGATGGATTGCGACACGACGGGCGTCGAGCCGGACTTCTCGCTCGTCAAGTCGAAGAAGCTCGTCGGCGGCGGCGAGATCACGATCGTCAACAAGACCGTCGCCGCGGGGCTCGAGAAGCTCGGCTACGCACCGAACGAGGTCGACGAGGTGATCGCGTTCGTCGACGAGCGCAACACGGTCGTCGGCGCGCCGTACGTGAAGAGCGAGCACTACCCGGTGTTCGACTGCGCGGTCGGCGACCGGGCGATCCACTATCGCGGCCACGTGAAGATGATGGGCGCGATCCAGCCGTTCATCTCGGGCGCGATCTCGAAGACGGTCAACCTGCCGGAGACGGCGACGATCGACGACGTCGCGCAGCTCTACCTCGAGTCGTGGCAGCTCGGCGTCAAGGCCGTCGCGATCTATCGCGACAACTGCAAGGTCGCCCAGCCGCTGTCCGGGAAGGGCGAGAAGGGCGCGCAGGCGACCCTCACGCACGCGGGCGGCGCGATGGCCGCACCGAAGCGCCGGCGCCTGCCGGACGACCGCACCGAGATCGGCCGCAAGTTCCGCGTCGGCGAGTACGAGGGCTACATCCACGTCGGCGTGTTCGACGACGGATCGCCCGGCGACATCTTCGTCGACATCGCCAAGGACGGGACGACGCTGCAGGGCCTGATGAACTCGCTGATGATCGCGGTCTCGATGGGCCTGCAGTACGGCGTGCCGCCCGAGGTGTACGTCTCGAAGCTCTCGCACCTGCGCTTCGAGCCGTCGGGCCTCACGAACGACGCGGACATCCGCGCCGCGAAGTCGATCCCCGACTACATCTTCCGCTGGTTCGGCAAGAAGTTCCTCACCGTCGACCAGCAGGAGGAGGCCGGCATCCTCTCGATGGAGGTGCGCGCGCAGATGGCGGACCGGATCGCAAACGGCGAGCCCGCGCACGTCGAGACACCGGCGCCGGGCCAGACGGCGCTCTTCAACCCGCACGAGGATGCGATCGAGTGCAACCGCTGCGGCGGCCGCATGGTGCGCGCCGGCACGTGCTACACGTGCCGCGACTGCGGCACGTCGACCGGCTGCGGCTGATGTGACCGGGCACTCCGTGTTCGGTTCAACCGACGCGGATGTCCACTTCACGACATTTGGTGTCCTTCCGAGGGGCTGCAGAATATGCAGCCCCTCGGTCGCATCCAGGAGCGCGGGTTTGGGCGGGGGTGATCGACGGGATCGACGTGGGAGTCATCTTCGGGTCGTGCGCGCGCGGCACCGACCTTTGTCCCACGAGTGACGTCGACGTCCTGGTGGTCGGCACGGCCGACTACAACCAGCTCGCCGACGTTGCGGATTAGGTTGAGCCGCTGATCGGTCGGGACATCCAGGTCATTTTCCGGCATCAAGACTCGTCGTCTTCCTCGGGAACCACCTCGGCGGTGAGCAACTCACTGCGCTCCTCGGGGTCGACGCCAAGCGCGTCGAGGATCAACGTCGCCGCTTCTTCATGGCCGACGGGAAGCAGCGTGCCAAGCGAGAGGAACGCCTGCGGAATGCTCGCGTTGATCGTCGCGTCGTAGAGAAAGACTGGTGGCAGTCCGGGAGGACTTTCAAGTTGTCCGGCCAGCTCGTAGAGGACGTGCGTGGCGACGCTCGATGCGTCGGTGATGACCCCGAGCCTTGCCGTGCACGAGGCACTCGATGCCGCGGATCTGAGCAATGCTCTAGACGAGATCGTCAAAGCATTGCTCGACCAGACAACGGTTAAGTGACCTCGTGCCGCCACACTCAAGCGTGACGTATTGCGGTTGCCTCAGGACCTCGTATTTTCTGCGATGCTCCGGAGGCGCTAGACCTTGCGCCGAGATCCGTGTAGCAGCCAACGCCGACCTCTCCTCTGGGTAAGACGCAGTTCGCCGCGTGCGGCGGCGGGCCGAAGACTGACGGAGATCGGCCCGGTCCGCCGCCTCACGCAACCTCGATGCTCACCGCGTTTACGGCTGAGCTCGCGCCGCTTGAGCGTCCTCTGCGGGGTAGCGTCGGAACCCGGGTCGGGGGCTACGGGAAGCATGGCGTTCGCCTCGCCCTCCCGACCCTCCAACGCGGGTTTCAAGAACTTCCCCCGCCAGCTTGGTTGTGCGGTTCGATGGGTCGGTCAAGAGGCGGCGACATCAATTGAGACGCGGTGAAACGCGAACCCGCAACCCCCGCATTCGTCACGCGCCGGACGCCACGCGCCACACCGCCAGAAGCTCACGGCGTTCGGATCACAGCCCAGACCTCAGATAGTCAGGTGAGAGGACGCTGGCGCAGACGGCACTTATCAGGGCAGGCCGAATCTAACGTGATTCACGGGCTGTCCTGGGGATCCGGGGGTTGCGTCAGAACTCAGGATCCGGGTACGCCGGCTCGCGTCCTTCCGTGAAGGCGAGGATGCCCTCGACGCGGTCAGGACAGACGACCGAGCGCCAGTGCTCGTCCATCATGATCTCGATTGCTTGCTCGACCGTCTCGCCTTGCCCCATCTTCACGGCACGCTTGACGGACTGCACCGCCGTGGGCGAGTTGTCTGCGATCTTCTCCGCGATGCTCAGCACTGCGGGCAGTAGCTGCTCCCGAGGATGCACCTCGTTGACCATCCCTAGTCGGTGTGCTTCCTCTGCCGTGATCGGGTCTCCGGTCATCAGCATCTGCATGGCCTTCCCAGGGGGAAGAAAGCGGGGCAGGAAGACCGGGGAGCCGCCACCGGCCGACAGACCGACCAGCGCTTCGGGTTGACCGAAGACGGCGTCGTCGGAGGCGATGATGAAGTCCGTGCTAATCGCGATCTCGCAGCCACCGCCGTACGCCATCCCGTGCACGGCGGCGATGATCGGCCTTCGCAGTTGGCGCAGCGTGTAGAGAACGCGGTCGAAGACCTGGCGCTGCCGCAGCCATTCCTCTTTCGTCATCTGCTTGCGCTCGTACAGATCCCCGCCCACCGAGAAGGCTCGCTCACCAGCGCTGGTGATGACGGCAACGCGCACGGAGGGACGAGCCGCCACCGTCTCCAGGATCTCGATCAGCTGCGCGGCCAGTGCGGTCGTGATCGCATTGTCAGCGTGCGGCCGGTTGAGAGTGATGATCGCAACACGGCCATTCGAGACGTACTCCTCCAGCACGAGTTGCTCAGGCTCCTCCACGTCGAGCGGCGGACGGTAGCCCAGCCGCTTCATGCGGGTTTCAGGAATGGTGGTGGCGCTCATCTTGGGAATCCTTTCCTTGACGGTTCGGAGACTGACTCTCACGCAACCTCTCCTGCCGCCCGACCTGTATCTCGGGCGGCAGGAGCGCGAGGTGCACTAGAGGTCGGCGTGGTGCTCGCTGGTCGGAAGGCCCTTTTCCTTCCAGGCGCTGAAGCCGCCGTCGATGTTGGCGACGTTCTCGAACCCGAGCGTCTTCAGCGTCGCGCCTGCGAGCGCAGCGCGCACCCCGGAGCGGCAGTAGACAATCACCCGGTTGTGCGGGTCGAGCTCGGGCGCGTGGCGCGGGCTCGCCGGGTCGGCTGCGAATTCGAGCAGCCCTCTGGGTACCTGCAAGGCGCCCTCGATGTGGTGCTCCCACTCGACCGGCTCGCGTACGTCGACCGCGACCGCATTGCCCGTCGAGATCTCGTCGTAGGCCTGCGCCGGTGTGATGTTGTCGAGCTGGTCGCGTGCTTCCTGCACCAGCTCAGCAGCGGTCTTCGTAATCGGAGCGGTACTTGTCATGGATGTTCTCCTTTGAGCTTTGGGCCGGGGGCTGGCACCCCCGGCCTTCCGCTCACGGCTGTCGTTTTCAGGCGTTCCTGCCTGCGTACTAGCCGATGCGTCCGATTGCCTCTTCAAGCACGGTCGCCTGGGGCAGCTTCGCCATCGTTCTCTTCGTCCATTCCTCTTCGAGCAGCTCGGCCGCTGCCTTCTCCATGAACTCCGGCGCAGCCCACTCGCTCACGTCGAAGTCGTTCTCGATGTAGCCGTGGCTGAACATGAAGTCCTTGCCGATCTTGATCGCGGCCAGGTTCTGAACCGACAGGTTGGGAACCATGTCAACGTCCTTGATGCCGCGATAGGTGTGGTCGACATCGAGGTAGAAGGTCTGCTTGTCGAGGATCTCCGCCGCCGCGTGCTTGTTCGCGTTGCTCCAGCGTCCGACCTTGATCATCCCTTTCATGAACGTGACGACGAGTTCTGGATGCTCCTCGGCCATCACGTCCGTGCAGGTGATCACGGCGGGGACGTTTGCGACCTGCAGCCGCCAATCCGGATACCGTGCCAGGTCCTCGATCGCGGTGAACTTGCCGGTCGCCTCGGTGAGTTGCCCGAGCGGCAGGCTCTGCGTATAGAGCGCGTCGATGACGCCGCTCTCCAGCGCTGTCTCCAGCGGGCGGAAGGCGAGGTCGTGCTTGTGGTCACGCTTCAGCCACAACTCGGACGGGTTGTTCATCGGCTCCAGCATCTCGGGCTTGTCGTACCAGTCGTCCGGATACGGGAACTCGACGATCTCGACGTCGTCGCGGGTCATCCCGTTGAGCCGCAGCATCAGCTCGATGCCCTGCTCCTCCTGGACCCGCCACCAGTCGTTCTTGATCGTGTTCAGGCTCTTCGTCAGCCCGATCTTCTTCCCCTTCAGATCCTGCATCCGGTAGATGTCATCGGTGGCGCGGACGATCATCTTGCCGCCCTCCCACACCTGGGTCACGCCAAGAAGCCGCGTCCGGCGAATGTCCGCGTGGACTGCGATGGGCGGGAACAGACCGCCAAAACGGATCAGGTTGTCGAGGTTGTGGATGTAGTGCGGATACCAGTCGTTCTCCCTGCGGGAGCGCAGAAAGGCGAACTTGACGCCGATCTTCTTGTACTCCTCCCGCGTCCAACCCAACTCCTGGTCGACGTTGCTGGCCGACACGAGCGGACAGTTGGTGTAGTAGACCTCGTTCCAGTCCAACGGCACCGTGCCGCCCTTCCGCACCTTTGTCTTCGGCCCTTCCAAAACAGTGCTCATTCCGAATCGCCTCCCGAATGTGGGCTAGAGGTACCAGCCCTCTCTGCGTCGGCGTCCCGCAAGACGTCGCCGCATCTACGCGGAAGATCATCCCGGCGCCGAAGGCGGACTACATCGGGTAAACCCCTCATGCGGCTTTTGAGAGGTAAGCCCGTTCAGGCTCAGGCGGTCACTTTCGGAACACTCATATGGATGTTCCGCGATGAACCCTCAGCGCCGAGGGCGAAAGAGTGTCTGACACCCTGGTGTCAGACACCAGTTGCGTGGGCCAGCGTCCTTACCCCAAAGAATCCTCGACCTACTGCAACGGATTAGCCCACTTCGCTAGGTCGGGCATCGACCGCTTCAAATTGACGACGAAGACAGCGACGCTTCCCATCCCGTGGGTTAGGTTCGAGTCATGAGTCTGCGGGTGGAGTTCCTCGGCACCTCTGGCGCGTTTCCGACCCCGCGCCCGCTCTGCGGCTGCGCCGTCTGCGAGCAGGCGCGTGAGCGGGGGGTCCCCTATACCAGGAACGGCCCGAGTGTCTTCATCCACGGCCCTGACGTTCTGATTGACACGCCGGGCGAGATCCTCGACCAGCTGAACCGCTCGTCGGTCGAGCAGATCGCGGCCTGCTTCTACTCGCACTGGCATCCCGACCACACGATGGGCCGCCACATCTTCTCGATCCTCAACCACGGCTTCCCTGTCTGGCCGCATCAGCCGCGCCGCACGACGCCGCTCTACCTCCCGCAGCAGGTCGCCGCCGACACCCGCAGCTTCCTCGGCATCTGGGACCACCTGACCTACCTCGAACAGCAGGATCGCGTGATCGAGATCCATGAGCTGCGCGATGGCGAAACGGTCGAGATCGGCGGCGTGCGCATCCGTCCGCTCAGGCTCGCGCCGCCGCAGGACTTCGTCTACGCCTTCCTGTTCGACGACGGCGACAAGCGGGCGCTGGTCGTGATGGACGAGATCGACGGGTGGGAGCCGCCCGAGGAAGCGAAGGGCGTCGATCTTGCGATCGTGCCGATGGGGATCAGCGAGTTTCACCCGCTGACAGGCGAGCGGCGCATCGCTGCGGAGCATCCAGTCTTCGGCGAAGAAGCGACGTTCCCCGAGACGCTCGACATCGTCAAGAAGCTCAATGCGCAGCGCGTCGCAATGACGCACATCGAAGAGACAGACGGGCTGAGCCACGACGATCTCGTCCAGCTCGCGGACAAGCTCAGCGTCCAGAGCTTGGGCTTCGACCTCACCTTTGCCTATGACACGCAGCTCATCGAGGTCTAAGGCGACGTCGCGGCGTCAAGGCAGAGTCCAACGGAGCAGGCTAGCGGGTGAGGTACCGCTGCACCGCAGTCGGGCGCAAACGATCCATCCCCAGGCGGCCCGAGTCGTTCCTAGGCAGGCTCGAGCTCCGCGACACCCGAGACCCTGGGCTCCATCGGCTGCTCAGTCCAGCCGGCCGCGCGCGTTGGCAGCCCCGACGATCGCTGGGTTGCGTAAGGAAAACAGGACCTCGGGCGGTCGCTTCTTCTGCATTCTGCTCGTGCCACACCGCGCCACGTCCTGGGCCACCGACCTGAACGACTTCGTGGCGCGCAGATGCGGGGCATCAGTGCTCACCGTAAGGGGCCTTCCCCAACCGCTCGTTCCACCGTCCACCCCGACCGGGCCGGCCTTCGGTGCGTCGAACTTCGATCAGGGCCGGGGGCAGATCTGGTTCGGAGACACGCGGCCGACCATCGACTCGATCGCGATCACCGACACACATGGCCGTGTCTTCCGAGCGCATACCGCCGCGCCGCCGAGCATGAAGACCGCGTTCCGGATCTGGATCGTCGCGCTTCCGTCATCCACCGCCCAGACGATCGCGGGCTACGACAAGCACGGCACGCTCGTGCAGCGCCGCCCGATCTACGGACTCGGAGTCTTCAACCTGCACTAGCACTGCGGTTGTCCCGCCCCGCTGCTCTCCGCCCGCCGGCCCCGGCTGGACGCCGAGGCTCCGTCGTGCTGAGATGCAGCCATGAGATCGCGCAGCGAGGTGCCCGGATGAGCGCCGGCGGGAGAGCCCAGACCCGCGCGCGCCTCCTGCGGCGGACGGCGTTGGCCGCCGTGGCGCTCGTGCTGCTCGCCCTGATCCTGTTCTCGAGCGGCCACTGGCTGCTCGGGCTCATCTTCGCGGCCGCGGCCGTCGCCGCGATCTGGGTGTTCGTGCAGGCCCGAAACGTGCGTTAGCTCACGGCGTCGCGACGGCGGCCGGTCGCCGGCCGACCTTCCACGTGGCAGCCGAGCCGAGACCGGCAACGAGCGTCGGCACGATCGTGAGAAAGCGATAGATCAGCGTCGCGGCGACCGCCTGGGCATTGCTCGCCCCGAACGCGACGAGGATGCCCGTGAGCCCGAGCTCGACGAAGCCGACGCCGCCCGGCGTGATCGGGATCGCGCCGAGGATCCGGGCGAGCGTCCACGCCGCGAACGCCTCCACGATCGTCACCTCGGCACGGGAAACGCCGATCGCCCGCAGGGAGGCCAGCATGACGATGAAGACCGTCAGGTGGCCCGCGAGCGTCGCGGTCGTGAGGAAGAACCAGCGCCGCCGGATCAGCTCGATCGTCTCCTCGCGGAAGCGGACGAACGACGCGCCGTTCCACTTGACGGGAGCCCGGCGGACGAGCCCCTTCGCCCGGTTCGCGAGGCGCGCGGCGCGGTCGCCGACGCGGCGCGCCAGTCGTTCGCTGGACAGGCCCACGGCGAACCCCGTGACGATCGCGGCGAAGACGACGAGGCCGACGATTGCTGCGATCTCGAGCGTGCGGTTCCGTCCGCCCTCGGCGACGACGCCGGCGACCGCGATGATCGGCAGGCCGAGGATCACGAACTGGTTCCAGACGCTCGTGACGACGACGGCGAGGCCGACCGGACGTCCGCTGAAGCCCCACGCCCGCAGCATCGCGAACGACGTCGCCATCCCGACCGCGGCACCGCCCGGTGCGACCATGGAGAGCGCGGTCGAGGCGAGCGTGACCCGCGTGGCGTGGAGATACGACAGGCCCGGCAGCGCCGCGACGAGGGGCGGCCCATACGTGGCGAGGTTGAGCACGGTCGCGAGCGCGAGCACGAGGAACCACTGCCACGAGAGCGTCTGGACGACGTCCCAGACATCGCCGTAGTTCGCGATCCGCGGCAGCGCGAACGCGAAGACGCCGCCGATGACGGCGACGGAGAGGACGATGCCGATGATCCGGGCACGTCCCGTGCGGCGCTTGCCGTGGGCGTCGGCCAGCTCGACCCGGACGAGCTCGTCCTCCGGCTCGGGCGAAAGCCCTGCCTCGATCTCGGCGGGTGCCACAGCTCAGTATCCCGCGCCGCTGGACGCGGCGCACGACCCGAGCGCTAGTAGAGGCCTTCGCGGCGCGCGTAGCGCTCGGCGCGCTCGCGGTCGTACTGCTCCGGGTCGAGCTGTGGGTCGCTGATCGAGCGCAGGATCTCCCCGCCGCTCGGCAGCTCGGACCGGTCGACGTGCTTGTCCGGGTTCCACAGGTCGGAGCGGATCAGCGCCTTCGAGCACTGCGTGTAGGCCTCGTCGATCGAGACCAGGATCCCGAGCTTCGGCACCTTGCCGTCGACCGCGCTGCCTGCGAGCAGCTCCTCGTCCTGCACGACGACGGCGCGGCCGTTGACGCGGAACGAGTCGCCCACGCCGGGGATGAGGAAGAGCAGGGCGACCCGCTCGTCGGCGAGGATGTTCGACAGCGAGTCGGCGAGCTTGTTGCCCGGCCGCTCCGGCAGCAGGAGCGTCTGCTCGTCGAGAACGCGGACGAAGCCGGCCGGATCACCCCGCGGCGAGACGTCGAGGCCGCCGCCGGGACGGGCCGTCGCGAGGCACACGAACGGTGACCGCTCGACGAACTGGCGCGTCAACTCGTTCAGGCGATCGGCGACCTTGCCGGCGACGAGCTCCGACGGCGGGCCGAGGATCGCCCGCAACTCGCTCTCCTCACGGATCGTGCGCCCGGTGGCCGTCACCCTCCGAGCATACCGGCGCGCCCAGCCTAGAACGTCTCGAGAGTCGCCGCGCGCCGGCCCTGGAACTCGAGCACACGCAGCATGACGACGCCGATCACGAGATACACGCAGCCGACGAGCACCTCGGTGCCGAGCAGGCCGGAGACCGCTCCGAGCGAGGCGCCCGCCCCGAGCTCCCGCCCGGCCGCGATCCCATGTGTCAGCGGCAGCACGCGCCCGACCGCCTGGACCGCGCCGGGCAGCCGGTCGAAGGGCACGTTGGCCCCGGAGACGAGCAGCATCGAGCCGCCGATCATGTCCGCGAACAGGGAGACGCTTCGCCCGCGCAGCCCGAGCCCGCCGAGGCACAGCCCGAACGACGTGCAGGCGAACGACGCGATCAGCGCGGCGACGGCGAGCCCGGCGAGCTCGCTCGCCTGGAAGTGCACACCCAGGATCAGGCTGCAGATCGTGAACGCGAGCGCGGCGACGAGGAAGCCGGTGAGGATCGAGGGGACCGCGCGGCCGAGAAAGAGCGCGAACCGGTTCGCGGGCGAGGCGAGCAGCGTCGCGAGCGTCTGCGAGCGTCGCTCGCCGCCGATCGAGTTCCCCATTCCGAAGAACCCGGTGATCGCGATCGCCATGAAAGCATTCCCGATCAGGAAGAACTTGTCGGACTGCACGCTCGCGAACCGGCCGAGGTAGGCGAAGAAGAGGATCTCGAAGATCGGGTAGCCGAGCGTCTGCGGCACGAACACCCACGGGTTGATCCAGTTGAAGAGCGCCCGGTAGCTGAAGAGGCCGCCGACGAAGAACACCCGCAGCGAGTTCATGTGAGCTTCAGCGTTCCTCTCGCGCGGGCCACGTGCACGAAGGCACGCAGGCACGCCGCACCGAGCACGAAGTACCCGGCGCTGACGACGACGCACATGCCGACGTACGGCCACGGGGAGGAGCCCAGCACCGCCTCGTGGATCGCGCGGAACCCCCAGTACGGCCCGAGGAACCAGCCGATCTGGTGGACGAACGCCGGCAGCGTCGAGAGCGGGACGAGCAGCCCCGTCGCGATCCAGACGGGATACTGAAGCGCGATCCCGAGGCTGAACGCAGCGCGGTAGAGCACGAACGTCGAGGCCATCACGAGCCCGAGCATCCCGATCGCGAGCATGCAGGCGGGCAGCGCGACCGCGAACGCGAAGGGGTGCGCGACCGAGATCGGCACGTGGTACAGCAGCCTGCCCCAGAGGAGCGTCGCCGCGATCCCGTAGCCGCCGACGAAGCCGCTCGCGACGCAGATCGGGGCGATCACGACCGCGAACGGCACCGGCGCGGCGACGAGCAGCTCGAGCGTTCCGAGCCAGCGCTGGTTCTCGAGGGCGTTGGACGAGCCGATCACGACGAGCGACCACATCAGCATCACCGCGGCGCCGAGCGAGGCGCTGAGCAGCAGCTTCGGGTCGTTCTTCGCATCGAGCAGGTAGTAGGCGATCGACGCGTAGAGGATCGGCCACAGGAAGACACCGCTCAGGTCGAACGGATTGCGCGAGAACTGCACGACGTGCACGCGCATCCCGCTGAAGAACGCCCGCGTCATGCCGCCTGGACGAGCTCCACGTAGGCGTCCTCGAGCGTCGGCTCGCGCGCGATCACCTTGCCGAGCGTGATGCCGTCGAGCTCGCGCAACAGGGCATGCGTCAACTCCGAGCCGACGCTCGACTGGACGAGGATCACCTCCGCCTGCTCTCGCTGCTCGGTCGAGACGGAGATGACACCGGGCAGGGCGCGCAGCCTGTCGAGCACCGTGTCGAGCGCGCCGAACGCTTCGATCTCGATCACCGTGCGATCGACGACGCGCGCCTTCAGCTGCGCGGGCGTGCCGGCGGCGGCGAAGCGACCGCCGGCGATCACGGCGAGCCGCTGGCAGAGCTCGTCGGCCTCGTACATGTAGTGGGTCGTCAACAGGATCGTCTTGCCCTGCTCCCGTAGGCCGGCGATGGTCTCCCGCACCTCGCGCGCGCCGACCGGGTCGAGCCCGATCGTCGGCTCGTCGAGGAACAGGACCTCCGGGTCGTGCAGCAGCCCGCGCGCGATGTGCAGCCGCTGGCGCATTCCCCGCGAATACGTCTCGACCCGCTGCCGCTCGCGACCCGACAGCCCGACGAGGTCGAGCAGGTGGTCGATGCGCGCCCGCTTCTCCCGGACCGGGACGCGGTAGAGGTCGGCGAAGTAGCGGAGGTTGTCGAGGCCGGAGAGACGGTCGTAGAGGCCCCGGTCGCCGCCGAAGACATGCCCGACCCGGCGGCGGATCTCACCGGGCTGGCGCGCCGGGTCGAACCCGAGCACCCGGGCGCTGCCCGAGGACGGCAGCAGCAGGGTGGTCAGGATCTTGATCGTCGTCGTCTTGCCCGCGCCGTTCGGCCCGAGCAGGCCGAAGAGCTCGCCGCGCTCCACCTCGAAGCTGATCCCGGCGAGCGCCTGCACGTCGGTGCGGCGCCGCCGGACGATGCCGGCATGCGTCCGATACGTCCGGCAGAGGTCGCTCACCTCGATCGCGGCCACTCGTTGACCCTACTGCAGACCTGTGGGCGGTCTGTACGGTTTCAGCATGGAACTGCGCGAGCTCGGGCGCACGGGTGTGAGCGTGAGCCCGCTCTGTCTCGGCGCGATGATGTTCGGCGCGTGGGGCAACACCGACCATGCCGAGTCGATTCGCACCATCCACCGCGCGCTCGACGCGGGAATCAACTTCGTCGACACCGCCGACGTCTACGCGCGCGGCGAGTCCGAGGAGATCGTCGGCAAGGCGCTGAAGGGCCGCCGCGACTCCGTCGTCCTCGCGACGAAGGTGCACGGCACGATGCACGACTCGGACCCGAACATGCGCGGCAACTCGCGCCGCTGGATCGTCCAGGAGGTCGAGGCCAGCCTCCGCCGTCTGCAGACCGACTGGATCGACCTCTACCAGATCCACCGCTGGGACCCCGAGACCGCCCACGAGGAGACGCTCGGCGCGCTCACCGACCTGCAACGGGCGGGAAAGATCCGCTACCTCGGCTCTTCCACCTACCCGCCCTCGGCGATCGTCGAGGCGCAGTGGACGGCGGAACGACGCGGTCTCGCGCGGTTCGTCTGCGAGCAGCCGCCGTACTCGATCCTCGTGCGCGGCATCGAGACCGAGGTGCTGCCGACCTGCGACCGCTACGGCATGGGCGTGATCCCGTGGAGCCCCCTCGCGGGCGGGTGGCTCTCGGGCCGCTTCCGCAAGGGCGGCGACGTGACGAGCCACCGGGCCGAACGGATCCCGGCGCGCTACGACCTGTCGATCCCCGGCAACCAGCAGAAGCTCGAGGCCGTCGAGCAGCTCGCGCAGCTCGCCGACGGAGCGGGCATCAGCATGGTCCACCTCGCCCTCGCCTTCGTCCTCCGCCACCCTTCCGTGACCGCGGCGATCATCGGCCCGCGCACGCTCGAGCAGCTCGAAGGGCAGCTCGGCTCGGTCGACATCCGGCTCGCAGACGAGGTGCTCGACGCGATCGACGCGATCGTGCCGCCCGGCACGAACCTGAACCCGGCCGACGCCGGGTGGCGGCCCCCGCACCTCGACGATCCCGCCTCCCGCCGCCGCTGAGAGCTTCTTAGCGTGCTCTTCGGCACGCGCGGTAGCGTCGAGGCCGTGCTGAAGGCCTCCGTTGCGGTCGCTGTCGCCCTCGCGGCCACCCTCGTCGTCGCGGGAGGCGCGCTGGCCGCTGCGCCGGAGGTGAGCTCGAACTGGTCCGGCTACGTCGCCGCCGGCGCAGGCGATACGCCCGTCGCCTTCAGCGACGTCACCGGCACCTGGGTGCAGCCGAAGGCGAGCTGCGTCTCCGGCCGCATCGACGCGGCGGCGTTCTGGGTCGGCCTCGGGGGCAACGGCTCCGGCTCGCCGGCGCTCGAACAGCTCGGGACCAGCGTCACCTGCGACGGCACCAGCTCCACGCCCACCTACGAAGCGTGGTGGGAGATCGTGCCGGCCGCCTCGGTGCCGATCCCGCTCAAGATCCGCGCGGGCGACCGGGTCAACGCGGCGGTGCTCGTGAACGGGCAGAAGGTGACGATGAGCCTGAAGAACCTCACCCGCCACACGCGGTTCTCGAAGACGATGACGCTGACCCAGCCGCTCGACGTCTCCTCGGCGGAGTGGGTCGCCGAGGCCCCGTCGACCTGCTCCCCGAGCGGGCGCTGCACGCCCGTCCCACTGACCCGGTTCGGCACCGTCACCTTCACCAACGCGGCCGCGATCGCGAACGGGCATCCCGGGACGATCTCCGATCCGCCGTCGGCCGCGAGCCCGGTGTGGGCCGCGACCGCGATCGAGCTGATCGGCGGCGGCCCGACGGGCAGGTTCTTCGGCACCGGCGATCCGCTCGGCCCGGGTGTCGGGGCGGTTCCGGGCGACCTGACCACGGACGGCCGCTCCTTCAGCGTCTCGTGGCAGGCGAACCTGTCGCCCTGAGCGGCACCGTGACGCCACGGCCGGGCGAAAACCTGGGAAGCTGGCGGCATGACAACCACCGTTCAGACCGCCGACGGGCGGTCACTCGAGCTGCACGAGGGCGGCGACCCGGGCGGCCTGCCCGTGATCGTCCACCACGGCACGCCCGGCTCCGGCGTGCTCTACGACCGCTGGGCCACGCCCGGCGTTCGCCTGATCGGTTACGACCGAGCGGGTTGGATCGACGACGAGAACGGGCACCTCACGCTGCTCGAGAACCGCGTCGGCGAGGTGCACGAATGGCTGCTGTCGCACAGCTGAACGGGGCCGTCAACGCCGGCCTCCGCAAGGGGATCCTGGCAGCCGCCGACAGCCCACGCGTCCAGGGGCTCGTCCGCCGGCACGGCATGCGCCTCGGCGCCTCACGCTTCGTCGCGGGCGAGACGCTCGACGAGTGCGTCGTCGTCCTCCGCAGACTGAACGAGCAGGGGCTCGCGGCGAACACGACGCTGCTCGGCGAGGGCGTGCTGGAGCCGACCGAGACCGAGGCCGTCGTCACCGCCTACCGCGAGGTGATCGAACGGCTCGCCGCCGAGGAGCTCCGCGCGAACGTGGCGTTGAAGCTCACGCATCTCGGGCTCGAGATCGACGAGGAGCTGGCCTTCCAGAACCTGCGCCGCCTGCTCGAGCAAGGGTCGTTCGTCCGCATCGACATGGAGCAGTCGCGGTTCGTCGAGGCGACCCTCCGCATCTATCGCAGGCTGCGCGAAGCAGGGTTCGACAACGTCGGCACCGTGCTCCAGGCCTACCTCTATCGCACTCCCGACGACCTCGAGTCGCTGCTCGACCTGACGCCCAACCTTCGTCTCGTGAAGGGCGCCTATCTCGAGCCCGAGACGATCGCATACGCGCGCAAGGCCGACGTCGACGCGGTCTACGCGCGGCTCGTCGAGCGCATGCTCTCGAGCAGCGGCCACACCGCGATCGCCACGCACGACGAGTCGCTGATCGACCACGCGATCCGGTACGCCGACGCGCACGCGATCGATCGCAGCCGCTTCGAGTTCCAGATGCTCTACGGCGTGCGGCCCAGCGTCCAGCTCGCGCTCGCGCACCGCGGCTACAACGTCCTCGTCGCCACCCCGTACGGCCCCGAGTGGTACCCCTACCTGATGCGCCGGCTCGGAGAACGGCCGGCGAACCTCCTCTTCTTCGTGCAGAGCGCACTGCGCGGATAGCTGCCCGCCGTGCCCGCGGCCGACCCACGACGCGTGACTACCATGCCCCGGATGCCGGGCTGGCGGAAGCTTCTCGACTGGGCGGTGACGATCGGCGTCGCGCTCGCGTTCGTCCTCGTGTTCGAGGCGGAGGTCGCCAAGCCCTACCGCATCCCGTCCTCCTCGATGGAGCCGACGCTGCACTGCGCGAAGCCCGGCGCCTGGTGCGAAGGCCGGTTCAACGACCGGGTGATCGCGAACCGGCTCGCCTACCGCTTCTCCGACCCGAAGCGAGGGCAGATCGTCGTCTTCCAGGCGCCTGCACACGCCTGCGGGATCGGTGGCACGTTCGTGAAGCGGCTGATCGGGCTGCCCGGCGACACGGTGTCGGAGCGGGACGGCTTCGTCTCCGTCAACGGCAAGCCGCTGCACGAGCCGTACGTCGACCCCAAGCTGCGGGACACGACGACGAACACGTGGCGGGTCCCCGCGGGCCGGTACTTCTTCATGGGAGACGACCGGGTGCACTCGTGCGACTCACGCATGTGGGGCTCCGTGCCGAGGTCGAGCCTCGTCGGGCCCCTGCTGTTCACCTACTGGCCGCCGACCAGCTGGTTCTGACCGCGCCGAGGAGCGCCGACGGCAGCCGCCGCCGTCCGTTGCGAAGCGCGTCGTGAAGCGCCGCCGCCGCTCCCTCGTGCACGCCCGCGCCGTGGCCCACGAGGATCCGCTCCGGGACGGCGAGCTCGAGCGACCGCGGCGGGAAGGCCCGCACGAGCGGATGCCAGCCGAGGCGCTCGGAAGGTGCGCGGAAGAACGGGACCGTCCCGAGCGCGTCGGCGCAGACGAGCGTCCGCCGGGTCGGCTCCCACAGCGCGACCTCGTGCCAGAGGCGCCGGTCGCGCACGGGCAGGCATTCGAACGGCGCACCGTCGACTCCCTGCCAGGCCCGGATGTGCGGGACGCCGAGCCTGGCGGCCCAGGCGGCGCAGTCGCGGCCGTGGCGGTCGAGCAGCTGGAGCACCCCGGCCGGGTCGCCGAGCGCACGCACCCGCTCCTCGACGCCGGGCGCGTCGACCGGGTCGATCAGCCAGACCCGGCCGCCCAGAACGAGCGCGTGCGAGGTTCGCTGCATGCGCTCCTCGAGCAGGTAGCCGAACCCACCGTCCCAGTCGTCAACGAGGCTCCATGACCGCATCGACGAGACCGTACTCGACGGCTTCCTCCGGAGACATGAAGCGGTCGCGGTCGATGTCGCGCAGCACCTGGTCGACGTCCTGGCCCGAGTGCCGGGAGATGATCTCGGCCATCCGGCGCGTCATGTCGAGGATCTCCCGGGCGGCGATCTGGATGTCCGCCGGTGTGCCGCGGAAGCCGCCCGAGCCCTGGTGGATCATGATCTTCGCGTTCGGCAGCGCGAACCGCTTTCCGGCGGCGCCGCCCGAGAGGATCATCGCCGCGGCGCTCATCCCCATCCCGAGGCAGACGGTCGAGACGTCCGACTTCACGTACTGCATCGCGTCGTAGATCGCCATCCCGGCGTAGGCCGAGCCGCCGGGCGAGTTGACGTAGAGGTAGATGTCCTTGCCGGGGTCCTGCGCATCGAGATGCAGCAGCTGCGCGGCGATCAGGTTGGCGATCTGGTCGTCGACCTCCTGACCGAGGAACACGATGCGCTCTCGCAAGAGCCGCGAGTAGATGTCGAACGAGCGTTCCCACCGTCCGTCCTGTTCGACCACCATCGGCACGACAGATCCCACCAGCACGCTGACCTCCTGTAGGTAATGTGCAACTCGTCGGTTGCACTCTAGCGCAACCAGGAGGTTGCAGATGATCCGGAAGGAGATCGTGCTCCCCGCCCCGCGCGAGGAGGTGTGGGAGGCGTTGACGGAGCCCGAGCGGCTCGCAGACTGGTTCGCGAACGACGTCGAGCTCGATCTGCGGCCGGGCGGTGGAGCCAGCTTCCGCTGGACGAACGGAGAGGAACGGCACGCGACGGTCACGGAGGTCGACCCCGGGCGCCGGCTCGCCTTCGCCTGGGACGGAGACGCCGCCGAGGAGCGCGGCGAGGTCGAGTTCACGCTCGACGACGACGTCGCCGGAACACGGCTCGTCGTGATCGAGTCGTCGCCGGCCTGGAGCACAGCGCTCGACCTGCAGGCCTCGGCGCTCGTCTGTGCCTGATCCGCTGAACCTCGTGTTCGGGGCGCTCGCAGACCCGAGCCGCCGGCAGGTGATCGGCTACCTCTCCGCGCGGGGAACCGCGACGGCCACGGAGCTGACGGGGCAGCTGCCGATGACGCGGCAGGCGGTGTCGAAGCACCTGACGACACTCGCCGACGCCGGCCTCGTCGAGGCGGAGCGGCAGGGTCGTGAGACGCGGTACCGTCTGACGCGCGCGGGCGAGGAATGGGACGATCGCCTCGACGCGCTCGCCCAGCACCTCGAACGCCGCAGATGACGATGGCGACCTACGACAGTCTTCGCACCCTCCCGCTCCACGTCGACGGCTACTACCTCGAGCCGCTGGAGCGCGAGGTCGCGCGGGGCTTCACGCTCCGGCGCACCGTGATCGTGCTGCACGGCCGCGGCGAGGAGGGGCGCGGCGAGGAGGTCGACTACGACCCCGCCCAGCAGGCGCGGTTCCAGGAGCAGGGCGGGGAGATGCCGCTCGCGGGCGAGCACACGCTCGAGTCGTTCTCGCTCCTCCAGTCGGGCCAGACGGAGTACAGGCGCTGGGGGCTCGAGTCCGCCGCGCTCGACCTCGCGCTGCGGCAGGCCGGCACGTCGCTCGGCGAGGCGATCGGACGGACGCCGCAGCCGCTTCGCTTCGTGGTCTCGACCCGCGTGACGAACGTTCTCCGCTGGCTCGAGCTCTACCCCGGGCTCCGCTTCAAGCTCGATCCGGGGAGCGACTGGACGGACGAGCTGGTGGCGTCGCTCGCCGCAACCGGGTGCGTCGACACGGTCGACTTCAAGGGGATCTATCGCGGCGAGTTCGGCTCCGCGCCGGACGCGGAGCTCTACCGGCGCATCATCGAGGCGTTCCCCGACGCGTGGATCGAGGATCCCGCGCTCACGCCGGCGACGTCCGCGGTGCTCGCCGAGCACCGTGACCGCATCACGTGGGACGCCGGGATCCACGACTGGACGGACGTCGAAGCGCTGCCGTTCGCACCGCGCGCGCTCAACTGCAAGCCGTCGCGGTTCGGCTCGGTGAAGCGCCTCTTCGACTTCTACGACGCGTGCGAGGAGCAAGGGATCGCGCTCTACGGCGGCGGTCAGTACGAGCTCGGCCCGGGCCGCGCGCAGATCCAGCTGCTCGCCTCGCTCTTCCATCCCGGCGCGCCGAACGACGTCGCGCCGGACGGCTTCAACGTGACCGAGCCGGTCTCCGGCCTGCCCGAGCCCCCGCTCCGGATCGAGCCGACGGCAGGGTTCCGCGCCTGACGGGCGCCTGCTCGAGCGTGGGCAGCGGGGCGAGCGGCTCGAAGCGAGCCTGGAAGAAGCGGAGAGTCGGCGGCTCGTAGACCAGCTCGAGCCCCGGGATCTCGGACCGGGCCGCGAACACGCGCAGAACGGTGTCGGCGACGTAGTCGAGGTGCTCGCTGCTGTACGCGCGCCGCGGGATCGTCAGCCGGACGAGCTCGAGGCCGTCGTACGGCTCGTGCCCGTGCTGGCCCGAGACGATGCCGCGCTCCATCGAGCGGACGCCGCCGGCGATGTAGACCGCGGCCGCGAGCATCTGGGCGGGGAACTGCTCCTGCGGGAGGTGCGGCAGGAAGCGCTTCGCGTCGAGGAACACCGCATGGGCGCCGACCGGCTCGACGATCGGGACGCCGGCCTCCTGCAGCAGCCCTGCGAGGTAGCGCACCTGGCCGACGTAGTGGGCGACGGTCGGCTCGTCGGCGGCCTCCCGAATGCCCTGGGCGAGCGCCTCCATTTCGTGACCGGCCATACCGCCGTAGTGCGGGAAGCCCTCGTAGACGACGACGAGCTCGCGTGCGCGACGCGCGACGTCGTCGTCGTCGGTCGCGAGAAAGCCGCCGATCGGCACGAAGTGATCCTTCTTCGAGGAGAACACGGCGCCGTCGGCGAGCGAGGCGATCTCGCGGAGGATCTCAGGGAACGGCCGGCCCGCCTGGCCCGGCTCGCGCTCCGAGATGAAGAGCGCGTTCTCCGACGAGCGGGTCGCGTCGAGGTAGAACGGCACGTCGAGCTCGCGAGTGAGCGCTCGCACGGCGCGCAGGTTCTCGAGCGAGAACGGCTGGCCGCCGGCCATGTTCAGGCACGCCTCCTGCCGCACGAAGGCGATCCGCTCGCGCCCTTCGCGCACGATCAGGTCGCGGAGCCTGCCGAGGTCGATGTTCCCCTTGAACGGATGCCGCGACTCGGGATCGCGCGCCTCGGGGATCGAGACGTCGGTCCAGACACCGCCCGCCAGCTCCGCGTGCACGCGCGACGTCGTGAAGTACAGGTTCGACAGCACGAGCTGACCCGGTTCGACGAGCACGCGTGCGAGCAGGTGCTCGGCGCCGCGCCCCTGGTGCGTGGGGACCAGGTGCTGCCAGCCGTAGACGTCGCGCATCGCCGTCTCGAGCCGGTAGAAGCTGCGCGAGCCGGCGTACGACTCGTCGCCGAGCTCCATGGCGGCGCGCTGCTCCTGCGAGACGGCCGACGTGCCGCTGTCCGTGAGCAGGTCGATGTAGACGTCGTCGGCGCGAAGCAGGAACGTGTTGAAGCCGGCCGCGATGATCGCCCTGCGCCTGGCCGCGGGGTCGGGCAGGCGGATCGGCTCGACGACCTTGATCTTGTACGGCGGCAGGACCACACCCGGATCCTGCGGGCGGAGCGAACGGCGATCATCGGGGAAACCACCTAGATGCGATCGGGGCGGGGTCTGATGGCCGCCTCCCGGCGAGGCGCGATTCTCCAGGCGTGGAGACGATGTGGGCGATCCGCAAGCTGCGCAGTGAGCCGGGGCTCGTCCTCGACCGCATCCCGATCCCCGAGCCCGGCCCGCACGACGTCCTCGTTCAGGTCGAGGCGGCGAGCGTCTGCGGCACCGACCTCCACATCTTCAAGTGGGACGACTGGGCGAAGGCGCGCATCAAGCCGCCGCTGACGCTCGGTCACGAGTTTGCCGGCACCGTCGTCGAGACGGGCGAAGACGTGCGCACGGTCGTGCGCGGCGACTACGTCTCGGCGGAGAGCCACGTCACCTGCGGGATGTGCTTCCACTGCCGCACCGGCCGCGCGCACATGTGCGAGCGCACGCAGATCCTCGGCGTCGATCGCGACGGAGCCTTCGCCGAGTTCGTCGTCGTTCCCGAGGCGGTGATCTGGCAGAACGACCGGCAGAAGCTCCCGCCGGAGATCGCGACGTTGCAGGAGCCGTTCGGGAACGCCGTCTTCGCGACCTCGACGCAGGACCTGCCGGGACGCACGATCGCCGTGCTCGGCTGCGGCCCCGTCGGCCTCTTCACGATCGCGATCGCGCGTGCGTCCGGCGCAGGCCGGGTTCTTGCCTCGGATCACGTCCCGTTCCGCCTCTCGCTCGCCGAGACGCTGGGCGCGCAGGTTGCCAACCTGAACGAGATCGCCGACGTCTCGGGCTGGTTCCATGACGCCAACGAGGGCGCCGGGCTCGACGTCGTGTTCGAGATGTCGGGGGCGCCGGCGGCGGTCCGCGACGCCTTCCGCATCGTCCGGAACGGCGGCGACGTCGTCCTCTTCGGCATCCCCAGCTCGCCCGTCGAGCTCGACATCGCCGAGTCGCTGATCTTCAAGAACCTGCACGTGACCGCCGTGAACGGACGCGAGGTGTTCGCGACCTGGTACCGCACGCGCTGGCTGCTCGAACACGGGGTCGTCGACCTGCGCCCACTCGTCACTCATCGCTATCCGATCACCGAGTTCGAGGTCGCGTTCGCCGAACTCGAGTCGGGGAACGCCTGCAAGATCGTGCTGCATCCGGGCGGAGACCCGGCGATGCCGCTCGTCCACGCGACACCCGCCTCCGCTGCGGAGCGCGAGCCGATGCTGAGCGGGCTCGGCAAGTGGGTGCACCGTTGAGCGCGACGGGGACGATTCGCGCGGAGCTCGACGCGCTCCGCGCAGCCGGGACGCTCAAACGCTTCAACACGCTGCTCACCCCCCAGGGCCCGGTGGTCGAGATGGCCGGGCGCGGAGAGGTGGTCGTCCTCTCGTCGAACAACTACCTCGGGCTCGCCAACGACCCACGCGTCGTCGAGGCCGGGATCGAGGGCCTCCGGCGCTACGGGGCCGGAACCGCGTCGGTGCGCTTCATCTGCGGCACGTTCGAGCCGCACGCCGAGCTCGAGCACGCCCTCGCGGAGCTCTCGGGCACCGAGTCCGCCCTGACCTACGTCTCCTGCTGGAACGCGAACGAGGCACTCGTCCCGACGCTGACCGACGAGAGCACGGTGATCCTCTCGGACGCGCTCAACCACGCCTCGATCGTCGACGCGATCCGGCTTGCGAGACCCGCGCGGAAGGCGATCTACCCCCATTCGGATCTCCAGGCGCTCGAGCGCGAGCTCGGCGCCTGCGAGCCGGGCCAGCGCAAGCTCGTGATCACCGACGGGGTCTTCTCGATGGAGGGCGACCTGGCCCGCCTGCCCGAGATCGTCGCGCTCGCCCGCGAGCACGACGCGATCGTCATCGTCGACGACTCCCACGGCGTCGGCGTCCTCGGGCAGCACGGGCTCGGGACGCCGGAGCACTTCGGGCTGCGCGGTCAGGTCGACGTCGTCACGGGCACGCTCGGCAAGGCGCTCGGAGGCGCGGCTGGAGGCTATGTCGCCGCGAGCGCCGACCTCTGCGAGCTGCTCGCGCAGCGCTCCCGTCCCCAGCTCTTCTCGAACGCTCTCCCGGCGACGGTCGCGTGCAGTGCCCTGGCCGCCGTCGAGGCGCTCCGGGACGATCCGTCGCTCGTGGCGCGCCTGCGGGCCAACACGGAGCGGTTCCGGACGATGCTCGTCGACGCCGGCTTCGCGCCGATCCCCGGGGACTCGGCGATCATCCCGATCGTGCTCGGCGAGACGGCCGTGGCAATCCGCTTCTCGGAGCGGCTGCTCGAGCACGGCGTCTTCGTGACCGGCTTCGGCTTCCCCGTCGTGCCGGAAGGCACCGCCCGTGTGCGGGTCCAGATGTCGGCTGCCCTCGAGCCCGAGCACCTCGAGCGAGCGCTCGCCGCGTTCGTCGCGGTCGGGCGCGAGTTCGACCTGATCCCCTAGCGGAGAGCCAGGGCCTTCGCGGCGAGCCGGTCGACGGAGCCGTCGCCGGACGTGCCGATGGCATGCCACGCCGCGCCCGCGCACGGCTCGCCCCGGCCGATCACGAGGTAGCGGACGTCGAGGTGGAAGTGCGCCGGCTCTCCCGGGCGCTCGGGAATCTCGTGGATGTCGAGGTCGAAGGGCCGCGGCGCCACGGGATGCAGCTCCACCTCGAGCGCCGTCTCCTCGCGAGCCTCACGGAGCGCCGCAGTCTCGAGCGAGACGTCGCCCGGCTCGACGTGGCCGCCGGGCTGCAGCAGGCGGCCGAGCTTCACGTGCTCGACGAGACAGGTGCGGCCGCCGCCTTCGTCGATCACGAACGCCGACGCGGTGAAGTGCGCCGACGGCTCGTCGCGGGACAGCGGCTCGGCGAGCTCGCTCGCGAGCCGGAGCATCGCGCAGCGGTCGGCCTCCTCGCGCGCGTCTCCGGCGACGTGCACCTGCAGCAGCCTCACCAGCGCCTTGCGCTCCATCACTCGTACTGCAGCGCCTGGAGGACGTTCAGCCGCGCCGCGCGGCGGGCGGGGAAGATCGCCGCCAGCATCCCGACGACGATCGTCATGACGGCGAACACGATCAGGGACGTGACCGGCAGCGCGAACTGGATGAACTCGACGCGTGCGACGAGCAGCCCGCCGAGCACGATGCCGAGCACGATGCCGAGCACGCCGCCGATCAGCGCCGTGATCACGCTCTCGTGCCGGATCATGCGGCGCACCTGGCGGCGCGTCATGCCGATCGCGCGGAGCATCCCGATCTCGCGGGTGCGCTCGAACACAGTCAGCACGAGCGTGTTGACGATGCCGAACAGGCTGACGATCACAGACAGCGCGAGCAGCACGTAGAGGATGTTCAGGACCGAGCTCAGCCCGCTGATCTGGTTGTCGACGAACTGCTGGCGCGTCTGCACCTTCGCGTTCGGGAAGTCCTTCAGCGTCGCATCGAGCGAGGCGAGGTTCTCCGCGCTCTCGCCACCGCGGACGCGGACGAACGAATAGAGGTTGCGGGGGCTTTCGTTGTGCGTGTCCCAGGCCGTCTGGGAGATCGTGATCCTCCCGAACGGGGAGCCCCCTGCGGGCGGGTCGAAGATCCCCTTGACCGTGAAGGTCTTCCGCTGACCGTCGGCGAACGTCACCTGCACCGGCGAGCCGGCGACGAGCTTGTGCGACTTCGCGTAACCCTTGTCGACGAAAGTGCCGTCGGCGCCGAGCGTCGCCATCGTCGCCTGTGAGCCCGTGATCCAGTCGAGGTGGAACATCGTGCTGCCCGGCGGATTGACCGCGGTCGCGAAGAGCTTCTTGCCAAATGCGCCAACCTCGCCGGTGCGCACGTTGCCCACCGCCTGGACGATCGGGTTCCGGGCTGCGGCCTCGGCCGCCGTCGGCGGGATCGGCGAGAAGTTGTTCTGTGCCGTGATGGCGTAGTCGGCGTTCCGCCAGATGTCGTTCACGGCGCCGCGGAAGCTCGACGTGATCCCGGCTGCGAGCACTGCGACCAGCGTCACGAGCGCGAGGCCGATCATCAGAGCCGCCGCGGTCGACGCCGTGCGCTGCGGGTTGCGGCGCGCGTTGTCCCGTGCGAGCGCGCCCGCCGCCCCGCCAACGCGCGTCGCGGGCCAGCCGAGCGCCCAGGCCAGCGGGCGGATGAAGCGCTCGGACAGCATCGCGACGCCGATGAAGATCAGGAGCGCGCCGACGCCCATCGCGACCAGCACTCCAGTCGTGCCGAGATTCGGTTTGAAGAGGCCGTACGCGAGGGCCGCGAAGCCGAGCGCGGTCGTCAGGGCGGAGCCGAGCGTGCGGTAGCGGTGGAACCGCCCGACGGGCAGCGCGGCACCCTCGCGCACCGCGGCGATCGGCGGCACCCGCGTCGCACGCAGCGCGGGCCGCAGGCTGGCGATCAGCGTCACGATGATCCCTGCCGAGAGCGCGATCACGATCGTCGACGTGCCGAAGACGATCCCGCTGTTCGGAAGCGTGAAGCCGACCGCGTCGAAGAGTCTGAAGAGGCCCTTGGCCAGACCGAGCCCGAGGAAGAGCCCGGTCACCGCCGCGAGCACGCCGATCACGAGGGCCTCGATCACGATCGACGTCAGGACCTGCCTGCGGCTCGCTCCGAGCGTCCGCATCGTGGCGAACTCACGCGTGCGCTGGGCGATCGTGATCGACAGCGAGTTCGCGATCACGAAGCTACCCACGAAGAGAGCGATGCCACCGAACGCGAGCAGGAAGCCACGCAGGAAGCTGATGAACGAGTCGGTCTGCTTCGCGTCCTTCGCCGCCTGGGCGGTGCCGGTGCGCACCTGAGCGGTCGGCGGCAGGATCGACCGGATCTGCGCAAGCAGCTCTGCGTCCGTCGCGCCGGGTTTCCGGGAGACCGCGATCTCGTCGAACCGCCCGTCCTTCTGGAAGAGCGTCTGAGCCGTGGGCAGGTCGAAGCCCGCGAGGGTCGCGCCGCCTAGGGCCGACGCCGAGCCGAACTTGACGATGCCCGAGATGCGGAACCGCTCCACCGGCCCCGCGGCCTGGACGCCGACGCCGGCGCCGACGGTCAGGTGCTTCTTGGACGCGGTGCTGCTGTCGATCACGACCTGCTTGCCCTTCGGCCAGGCGCCGCTGACGAGCGTGAGCACGTTGAACGGCGAATCGCCGCGAGAGATGCTGAACCCGAGGTTCGGCGCGCCGCCGAAGACGATCGCCTTGCCGTTCCGGTCGATCAGCTGCGCCTCGCCGCTGACGCTTCCCTCAGCCTCCTGCACGTCCGGCAGCGCTCGGGTCTTCGTGAGCAGCGAGCCGGGGATCGTCGGCGCGAACGTGCCCTGCCCGCCCTGCACGTCGCCGATCGCGGACTTGCCGCTGATCACCGCGTCCGACCCCTGCCGAACGTCCGTGTAGATGAAGTTGAAGGCCTTGTCGATCGAGTCGGTCAGCACGAGCGTGCCGCTGACCATCGCGACGCCCAGCACGATGGCGAGCGCCGTCAGCGCCGTGCGGAGCTTGCGCCCCAAAAGGCCCGCGAGTGCGACGCGGATCATGTGCCGGCGCGGCCCATGGCCGCGAGGATCTCGGGTGTGCCGCTACGCGGCAGCTCCTCGACGATGCGGCCGTCTGCGAGAAACAGGACGCGGTCGGCGATCTCGGCCGCATGCGCGTCGTGGGTGACCATCATCATCGTCTGGCCGAGCTCTTCAGCCGACGCGCGCAGGAGCTCGAGAATGCCGGTGCCCGTCCTCGAATCGAGGTTGCCGGTCGGCTCGTCGGCGAACACCACCGTCGGCTTGGAGACGAGCGCCCGGGCGATCGCCACACGCTGCTGCTGGCCGCCCGAGAGCTCGGAGGGCCGGTGGGTGCGCCGGTCGGTCAGCCCGACCCGCTTGAGCAGATCCTCGAAGAACGCGCGGTCGGGCTTCTCGCCGGCGATCGACAACGGCAGCGCGACATTCTCCTCCGCAGTCAGCATCGGGAGCAGATTGAAGAACTGGAACACGAACCCGATGTGGCGGCGACGAAGCATCGTCACCTCACGGTCGGAGAGTGCGCCCACGTCCTCACCGGCGATCTTGATCGTTCCGGACGTCGGCTTGTCGAGCGCCGCGAGCAGATGCATCAATGTCGACTTGCCCGATCCCGACGCGCCCATCACGGCGACGAGCTCGCCCGGCCGGACGTCGAGGGAGACGCCCTGCAGCGCGTCAACCGCCGCCTCTCCCTCCCCGTAGCGCCGGGTGACATCACTTGCGCTCACAACTGCCCCGTTGGTGTTCATGTGCCCGAGGCTACCGACCGACGCGCGGCCACCGCCATAGGGTACGACCCTGGTTCGACCCTGGTCCTACACCGAGACGCCGGCGAGCCCGGGGATGATGTCGTCCCCGTAGGCCTGGAGCGTTTCTTCCTGCCCGTGCGTCATCAGATAGATGTTGAACTGGTCGACTCCAACACCTGCAAGTTCGCGCAACTTTGCTCTGCATTGTTCGACGTTTCCGATCACGCAGAAGCGGTCGCAGATCTCGTCGGTGACGAACTCGCCGTGCCTGGCTCCGACGCGCGAGTGCTCGTTGTAGTCGTAGAACTTGCGTGCCTGCACGTAGTCGGTGAGCGCCTTCGGAACGGAGCTGCCGTCGGTCCCGTACCGGTCGATCAGGTCCTGCACGTGGTTCGACACCATCGCCGGGAACCAGCGCACCTGTTCGCGAGCGTCCTGCAGGTCGTCCGTGACGTGGCTCGGCGCGCTGACGATGCACTTCAGGGCGGCGGGGTCGCGCCCGGCCTCCTCGGCTGCGCGGCGCGCGGTGTCCATGATCCACCGGATGATGTCCGGGTCTGCGAGCTGGATGATCACGCCGTCGCCCTGCCGGCCGGCCACCGCGAGCGCCTTCGGCCCGTACCCGGCGACGTGCATCTCGATCTCGGGCAGCTCGGGGCGAACCCACTTCAGCTGCAGGTCCTTGCCGTTCCAGGTCACTTCCTCGCCGTTCATGAACGGCTTGATCATCTTCAGCGCCTCTTCGAACTCGGCGACCTTGACCGGCTGCTGGCCGATGTAGCGGCGCGCCGAGTCGCCGCGCCCGATGCCCATGATCATCCTGCCGTTGGAGATGTCGTGCAGCGTGGCGTAGGCGCTCGCGAGCACCGTCGGCTCGCGGGTGCCGGGGTTGGTGACCATGTGGCCGAGCTTGATCGTGGACGTCCGGTCGGCCACGAGCGCGAAGACCGGGAACGACTCCTGCCAGAGGACGTGCGAGTCGTACGTCCAGGCGTACTCGAAGCCCCGCTGTTCCGCAAACTGGATCAGCTCGATCATCCGGGTGTACGGCGGGTCGGGAAGAACAGTGACGCCGAAGCTCAATCCCACGCCCGTCAGCCTACTCCGTCACAATCGCGGCGTGAAGATCATCTGCGTCGGCAGGAACTATGCGGAGCACGCGGCCGAGCTCGGCGACGAGCCCCCCACCGAGCCGCTGCTGTTCGGGAAGTTCGAGAACACGCTCATCGGCCCGGGCGAGGCGATCGTCCTGCCGCCCGAGGCGACCCACGTCGACGCGGAGGCCGAGCTGGCGGTCGAGATCGGCCGCGGAGGTCACCGGATCCCGCTCGACGACGCGCTCGACCACGTGCGCGGCTACCGCGCTGCGAACGACGTCTCCGCCCGCAACATCCAGTACGCCGAGAGCCAGTGGACGCGCGCGAAGGGCTTCGACACGTTCTGCCCCCTGGGCGACCGGCTCGTCCCCGTCTCGGAGCTCGGCGACGGGGCGGGGCTGCGCGTCGTCCAGCGCCTGAACGGCGAGGTGCTGCAGGACGGGTCGACCGACGACCTGATCTTCTCCGTCCCCTTCCTCGTCGCGTTCGCCTCGAACGTGTTCACGCTCGAGCCGGGCGACCTGATCCTGACCGGCACGCCGCCGGGGATCGGCTGGGCGCGCGAGCCGAAGGTGTCGCTGCAGCCCGGCGACGTGGTCGAGGTCGAGGTGGCAGGGATCGGCGTCCTGCGCAACCCGGTCGCCGCCGCCTGACCGCACCTGCGCTCCGCCGTCGCCGGCCCGACCCGGCGGCGACCAGCATCGCGTCGACGACTGCCTCTGAGCCGCGTCTGAGCCGGCTCAGAGCCGGCTCAGACGCCGGGTGAGGAAAAGCTCGCTCCGAGCGGGCGAAAGGTGACGAGAGGGTGAATCAAGCGAGCCACGCGAGTGTCTTCGCTGCGAGGCGGTCGAGCGCCTCGACGCTCAGCTCGAGATGCTCGCGCTTCGTGTCCTCGAGCCTCGTGTGCGAGAGGCCGCGGAGGCTCTGCACGAACAGCATCACCGTCGGGATCCCCGCCCGCGAGACCTCCGCCGCGTCGTGCAGCGGCCCCGACGGCAGCTTGTGCGACGTGCCCGCCACCTCGCGGATCGCCTCGTCCGCGAAGCCGATCAGGGTCTCGTCGAAGAGGATGGGCTCGATGTTCCAGATCCGCTCCCACTCGACCTCGATGTTCTCCTCGGCGGCGAACCGGTCTGCCGCGTCCTTCGCCAGCTGCAGCATCCGCGCGAGTGCCTCCGCGTCGAGGTGACGCTGGTCGAGCAGCTGCTCCGCCGTCTCGACGACCGACGTGACGATCCCGGGCTTCGTGACCACACCACCCGAGGTGCAGACGGCCCCGCCCCCGACCTCGGCCGCGATCTCGCGGATGTAGAGCGCGAGCTTCGCCGCGCCCGCGAGCGCGTCGCGGCGCCGGTCCATCGGCGTCGAGCCGGCGTGCGCCGCCTGCCCCCGCCAGGTGAAGCGCGAGCGCTCGACGCCGAAGGTGCCGAGCACGACGCCGAGCGGAATCTCCATCGCCTCGAGCACCGGGCCCTGCTCGATGTGCAGCTCGAGGTACGCAGCGGCGCTCGCGAGCTGCGAGCGCGCACTCAGCGCGTCGTCGAGCTCAACCCCGTGCTCGCGCAGCGCATCCGGCAGTGCGACCCCGTCACGATCCACGAGAGCGCGCAACTCCTCCTGGTCGCGCATCGACCCCGCCGCGGCCGAGGAGCCGAAGAGCGAGCGCCCGAAGCGCGCCCCCTCCTCGTCGGCCCAGCTGACGAGCCTCACGGTCACCGGCGGCTCGCCCTCGGCCGCGATGCGACGTAGCACCTCGACGCCCGCGAGGACGTTCAGGGACCCGTCGAGCCAGCCGCCGTTCGGGACGGAATCCATGTGACCGCCGATCAGCAGCGCCCGGTCGCTGCTCCCCGGCAGCGTGAACCACTGGTTCCCGGCTTCGTCGATCTCCTCGACGGCGCCGGTGCCGTCGACCTTCGCCCGCAGGAAGTCTCGCGCCCGTTCCCAGGTGTCCGTCCACGCGACCCGCTGGGCGCCGTTCTCGTCGCCCGTGAGCGCGCGCAGCTCCTCGAGCTCGGCGACGGTGCGGGTTGGATCGAGGCTCACAGGGTCGATCCTAAAGCGTGATAAGAAGTTCCGACGTGAGCACGACCGTCTCCTTCGCCCGCCGCAGCCTCTCTGTCCTGATCGTCCTCGCCGCCCTCGTCGGCTTCTACGAGCTGTACCACTGGGTCTGGGCGTCGACGGGCTGGACACATCCCTTCGTCGTCGACGACACCTCGCTGCCGCACACCTGGGTGATCCTCCATGCGCTCTGGCAGCCTGCCCAGGTCAACCAGCCCGCTCTCGGGACGATCCTGTTCCACAAGTCGCTCTTCACGGCGAAGGAAGCGGCCGCCGGGTTCGCGCTCGGGGCCGTGATCGGCTTCGCGCTCGGCGTCATCCTCGTCCACTCGCGCCTCCTCCAGCGCGGCTTCCTGCCCTACATCGTCGCGAGCCAGACGATCCCGATCCTCGCGATCGCACCGATGGTCGTCGTCTGGGTGAACCCCAAGCTGCCCGGCGGGCTGCAGGGCTGGGGGTCCGTCGCCGTGATCGCCGCCTACCTGACCTTCTTCCCGGTCGCGATCAACACCCTGCGCGGGCTCCAATCCGCCGACCCGCGCGCGCTCGACCTGATGCGCACCTACGCCGCCAACCGCTGGACCGTGCTCTGGAAGCTCCGCGTGCCGTCCTCGCTTCCGTACGTCTTCGCCGCCCTGAAGATCGCCGCCACGGCGAGCGTCGTCGGCGCGATCATCGGCGAGCTGCCGTCGGGGCTCCAGTCCGGGCTCGGCGGGGCGATCCTGAACTTCAACCAGTACTACTCGATCGAGCCGCAGGAGCTCTGGGCGACGAACATCGTCGCCGCGCTCCTCGGCATCACGTTCTTCGTCGTGGTCGTGGTCGCCGAGCGGCTCATCGTCCGCCGGGCCCCGGAGAACATCGCATGACCACGGCGAACGTCGTCGAGATCCGGAGCCTCACGAAGACCTTCCCCGCGGGCAGCGTGACGGCGCTCGAGAACATCGACATGACGCTGACGCCGGGCGAGTTCGTCTCGCTGATCGGCCCGTCCGGCTGCGGCAAGTCGACGCTCCTGCGCGTGATCGGCGACCTGATCGAGCCGACGGCCGGCAGCGTGACCGTGAACGGCAAGCCGGCACGCCAGGCACGCGTCGACCACGACTACGGGATCGTGTTCCAGGACTCGGTGCTGTTCGACTGGCGGACGGTGGCGAAGAACATCGGCCTGCCGCTCGAGCTGCTCGGCTGGGACCGCGCCAGACGCAGGGGACGCGTCGAGGAGATGCTCGAGCTCGTGGAGCTCGGCTCCTTCGCCGAGCACTACCCCTGGCAGCTCTCGGGCGGCATGCAGCAGCGCGTCTCGATCGCGCGCGCGCTCGCCTTCGAGCCGGCGCTCCTGCTGATGGACGAGCCGTTCGGCGCGCTCGACGAGATGACCCGCGAGCGGCTGAACCTCGAGCTGCTCTCGATCTGGCAGAAGCTCGCGTCGACCGTCGTCTTCGTCACCCACTCGATCTCGGAGGCGGTCTTCCTCTCGACCCGCGTCGTCGTGATGAGCCCGAGGCCGGGTCGCGTCGCCGGGGTGGTCGACATCGACCTGCCCTACCCGCGCACCGTCGAGACACGCGAGGAGCCGCGCTACTTCGCGCTCGTCACCGAAGTTCGCGAGCTCCTCCGCAAGCGCGGAGAGCACCTCCTGCCCGAAGAGGAAGCGGCGCTGGCGGAGTGAGCTCGACGACGGTCAGTGCGGCCAGCGTCGGCCGCCAGGCGCGCGAATGGGTGCCTGCGCTCGCGGTGCTCGTGCTGGGAATCGCCGTCTGGCAAGGCGCGATCGCGGCGTTCCACATCCAACAGTTCCTGCTGCCGAAGCCCACCGCGATCGTCAGCGCGTTCTGGGACCAGCGCCACACCCTCTGGCCGGCCGGCTGGTACACGTTCAAGGAGGCGCTCGGCGGCTTCGTGCTCGGGTCGCTCGGCGGCATCGTCGTCGCGACGCTGATCGGCCGCTTCCGCGTGCTCGGCGGCGCCCTGCTGCCGATCGCGATCGCCGCCAACGCGATCCCGATCATCGCCTTCGCGCCCATCTTCAACGCCTGGTTCGACCCGCTCTCGCCCAATTCGAAGATGGCGATCGCGGGTGTCCTCTGCTTCTTCCCTGTGCTGGTCAACACGCTGCGAGGCCTGACGAGCGTCTCGCCGCGCCAGATCGAGTTGATGCGCTCCTACGCCGCGGGCGACCTGACGATCTGGCGGCGGGTGCGCTTCCCGACCGCACTGCCGTACATCTTCACGGCGCTGAAGGTGGCGAGCGTCCTCGCGATGATCGGCGCGGTCGTGGGCGAGTACTTCGGCGGCTCCTACGACGCACTCGGCGTGCTGATCCGCTCGAAGGCGCAGATCCTCGACTTCCAGACCGCCTGGGCGGGGATCCTCGTCGCCTCGCTGCTCGGGATCGCGCTCTACCTGGCGGTGGCGGTCACGGAGCGAGCCGTCGTCCGCTGGGCGCCCGAGAACAGGAACTCGTAATCCGTGCTTCGGCACGTCAGAATCGCGTCGAGGCCGGGAAAGCCCCCGGAACTGTCAACGTCGAGGACGAAAGGGGAATGTGCATGAGGAAGCGCTGGATCGTGGGCGTCGCCGCCCTGCTGGCGGTCGCGATCGCCGCGACCGCAGGGCTCGCGACACAGGCGAACGCCGCGCCGAAGCAGGCGAAGCTGACGAAGGTGACACTGCAGTTGAAGTGGGTGCCGCAAGCGCAGTTCGCCGGCTACTACGCCGCGTCGCTCAAAGGGTTCTACAAGGCTGCAGGGCTGGACGTCACGCTGAAGAACGGCGGGCCGGACATCATCCCCGAACAGGTCGTCGCCTCCGGCCAGGCGCAGTTCGGCGTCGACTGGCTGCCGAGCCTGCTCTCCGCGCGTGACAAGGGCACCGACCTCGTCAACATCGCGCAGGTCTTCGCACGGTCGGGGATGACGCAGCTGACCTGGAAGTCGAGCGGCATCAACACGATCGCGAAGATGAAGGGCAAGAAGGTTGCGAACTGGCTCGGCGGCAACGAGTTCGAGCTGTTCGCCGCGCTGACGAAGAACGGCATGGACCCGTCGCACAACAAGGGCGTGACGATCGTCCAGCAGCCGTTCAACATGGAGCTGTTCCTCAAGCATCAGGTCGACTCCGCGTCGGCGATGACCTACAACGAGCTCGCTCAGGTTCTCGAGACGAAGAACCCGAAGACCGGCAAGCTCTTCCAGCTGTCCGACCTGAACGTGATCAAGATGCAGAACGTCGGGACGGGGATGCTCGAGGACGGGCTGTTCTCGACCGGCAAGTGGCTCGGCAGCTCGGCGAACCAGGCGATCGCCGTCAAGTTCATCGCCGCTTCGCTCAAGGGCTGGGCGTATTGCCGCGACCACGCCGCCGACTGCGTGGCGATGACGCTGAAGGAAGGGCCGACCCTCCCGGCCGGCCACCAGACCTGGATGATGAACGAGATCAACAAGCTCGTCTGGCCGGCTGCCGCCGGCGGCGTCGGGGTGATGAACAAGGCCGCCTACGCGCAGACGGCGCGCATCTCGAAGCAGTTCGGAGTGATCAAGAAGGCACCGTCGGGCGCCTACCGCACGGATCTCGCGACCAGGGCCGTCGCGAGCCTGAAGGCAGCCGGGATCGACGTTCACGGCAACGGCTGGAAGCCCGCGGTCGTGAAGCTCACGGCCGGCGGCAAGTAAGTACCGTGCTGCTCTCGAGCCTGGTCCGCCGGCAGGCGGCCAGGCTCGGGGGTTGCACCGCGAATCGAAGGGAGCGAAGCGATGTCAGTGCTGATCAAGGGTGGCCGCGTCGTCACCGCGGCGGACGACTACGTCGCCGACATCTTCATCGAGGGCGAGCGGATCTCCCTGATCGGCGAGTCGCTCGACGTCGCCGCGGACAGGGTGATCGACGCCTCGGGGAAGTACGTCCTGCCGGGCGCCGTCGATCCGCACACGCATCTCGAGATGCCGTGGCGCGGCAAGACGACCGTCGACGACTTCTACCACGGGCACGTCGCAGCGGCCTTCGGCGGCACGACGACGCACGTCGACTTCTGTATCCAGGCGAAGGGCCAGACGTTCGGCGAGGCACTTGCGGCCTGGCACGGCAAGCGCGAGGGGAAGGCGCTGATCGACAACGGCTTCCACATCATCGTCACCGACCTGAGCGAGAACGGCGGCACGCTCGAGGAGCTCGCGACCCTGCCCGAGGAGCACGGCGTCTCCTCCTACAAGCTGTTCATGGCGTACAACGACTCGCTGCGCGTCAGCGACGAGGACCTGTTCCGCGTGATGCAGGTCGCCGCCAGGACCGGCGCCTGCGTGATGGTGCACGCCGAGAACGGTGACGCGATCGAGGTGCTGATGGCCGACGCGATCGCCGCCGGCAACACGGCGCCGGTCTACCACGCGCTGACGCGCCCGCCGGAGCTCGAGGGCGAAGCGACGAACCGCGCGATCCAGCTCGCGCACGTCGCGGGCGCGCCGCTCTACGTCGTGCACGTCTCGTGCGCGGAGTCGCTCGAGCCGATCGTGATCGCACGTGAGAAGGGCTGGGACGTCTGGGGCGAGACGTGCACCCAGTACTTCTTCGTCGACACGTCGTTCCTCGAGCGGATGGAGAACTTCGAAGCCGCGAACTACGTCTACACACCACCACCCCGTCCGAAGCACAACCAGGAGATCCTCTGGAACGCCGTGCGCACGAACGCACTGCAGGCGATCTCGACGGACCACTGCGCGTACACGCTCGAGCAGAAAGCGCTCGGGAAGGACGACTTCCGCCAGATCCCGAACGGCGCGGTCGGGATGGAGAACCGATTGCAGATGATCCACCACTTCGGCGTGCGCGAGGGGCGGATCACGCTGAATCGCATGGTCGAGCTCCTCTCCACGAGCCCCGCGAAGCTGTTCGGGATGTATCCGAAGAAGGGGACGATCGCCGTGGGCGGCGACGCCGACGTCGTCGTCTTCGACCCCGAGAAGCACGCGACCATCTCGGCGAAGACCCACCACTCGGCCGCGGACATCAACATCTTCGAGGGCACCGAGGTGCAGGGCGCGCCCGAAATCGTCCTCCGCCGCGGGGAGGTGATCGTGGAGGGCGGCGAGCTGCTCGCCGAGCCCGGCAGCGGTCAGTTCGTCAAGCGGGCGAGGTTCGGCGAAGAGCTCCAGCCCGCAGACGCGCTTACTCGCTAGCGCGTCTGTGGGAAGCCGAGGTCGACCTGCGAGGTGGCCGGGTCGGGCCAGCGCGAGGTGACGACCTTGGAGCGGGTGTAGAAGTCGATCCCCTCCGGGCCGTAGATGTGCCGGTCGCCGAAGAGCGACGCCTTCCACCCTCCGAACGAGTAGTAGGCGACCGGCACCGGGATCGGGACGTTGATCCCGACCATGCCCGCCTGCACCTCGAACTGGAACTGGCGGGCCGCCCCGCCGTCGCGGGTGAAGATCGCCGTCCCGTTCCCGTAGGGGTTCTCGTTGACGAGCCGCACCGCTTCGTCGTAGGTCGAGACGCGCGTGACGCTGAGCACGGGCCCGAAGATCTCGTCCTGGTACGCCTTCATGCCGGGCTCGACATTGTCGATCAGCGTCGGCGCAAGGAAGAAGCCGTCCCCCGGACAGCCGTCCCGGCCGTCGACGACGACCGTCGCGCCCGTGTCTGCACCGATGTACGACGCGACCTTGTCGCGATGCTCGCGCGTGATCAGCGGCCCCATCTCCGACGACGCGTCCATGCCGTCGCCGACCTTCACGTTCGGGATCCGCTGCTTGATCGCCTCGACGAGCGGGTCGGCGACCTCGCCGACCGCGACGAGCAGCGAGACCGCCATGCAGCGCTCGCCCGCCGAGCCGTACGCGGCCGAGACGGCCGCGTCGGCCGCCATGTCGATGTCGGCGTCGGGCAGCACGATCATGTGGTTCTTCGCCCCGCCGAGCGCCTGGCAGCGCTTCCCGTTCGCGGTCGCCGTCTCGTAGACGTACTTGGCGATCGGCGTCGAGCCGACGAACGACACCGCCGCCACGTCCGGATGCTCGAGGATCGCGTCGACCGCCACCTTGTCGCCGTGCACGACGTTGAAGACGCCCTCCGGGACACCCGCCTCCTTGAGCAGCTCCGCGGTGTAGAACGACGCGGAGGGATCCTTCTCGGACGGCTTCAGGACGAACGTGTTGCCGCACGCGAGCGCCGGCGCCCACATCCACATCGGCACCATCGCCGGGAAGTTGAACGGCGTGATCCCGGCAACGACACCGAGCGGCTGCCGGATCGAGTAGACGTCCACACCGGTCGAAGCCTGTTCTGTCATCCCACCCTTGAGCAGATGCGGGATGCCGCAGCAGAACTCGATCACCTCGAGCCCGCGCGTGACCTCGCCCATCGCGTCCGACAGGACCTTGCCGTGCTCGCGCGTCAGGTGCTTGGCGATCTCCTCGCGCCGCGCGTGGAACAGCTCACGGATCGCGAAGAAGAGCTCCGCCCGCTTCGCAAGCGACATCGCGCGCCACGCCGGCAGCGCCTGCTTCGCCGACTGGACCGCCCGGTCGACCTCCTCGACGGTCGCGAAGTCGACCGCGCCCGTCTGCTCACCCGTCGCCGGATTGAACACCGGCCCGGACCGGCCCGACTGCCCAACGTACGGGCCGCCCGAGATCCAGTGGTTGATCGGCTTCACGGTTGTGGGTGCATCGACGACGTCGGTCATTTCCAGCCTCCTCGCGTGGTCATGGAGGAGCGTAGCGCGGTAGCGTCAGGGGATGCCCACCCTGGCACAGCTAGCCGAGAGCACCGCCGTCCACCTGCTGCCGCAGCCCGGCTACGACAAGGTCTTCACGGAGCGTTTCACCTACATCGCGGGCCCCAACAACGCCTGGGTGCTCGACGTCGTCGAGCCCGACGTCGACTGGGCCCGGGACGAGTCGCGCCGGCGTGGGCTCCCGCTCGTCGAGTGGTGGATCGGCTGGTCGACGCCGCCGGCGGTCGCCGACGCGCTGATCGAGCGCGGCCTCGTGCCCGACGAGGACGCGCCCGTGCTGACCGGGATGACGTGCTCCGTCGAGCCTCCGGCGGAGCCGCGAGTCGAGGTGCGACCCCTCGAGACCACGCAGCAGTATCTCGAGGCGATCGCCGTCGACTGGACGGTGTGGAACATCTCCGACACGGAGCGCGAGCGGAGGCTCGCTACCGAGGCCGTTCGGTTCGAGGCAGGCCGGTCGGCGGGCACGGTGCACCACTGGGCCGCCTACGAGAACGGGGACCCGGTCGGCTTCGGGCGCGCCATCGACATGGCGGAGGGGGCCGCGCTGATGGGCGGCGCGGTGCTGCCCTCGGCGCGCGGCCGCGGGGTGTACCGCGCCCTCGTGCACACGCGCTGGGAGCACGCCGCCGCGAGGGGCACGCCGCTCCTCGTCGTGCAGGCGGGACGCATGTCCGCGCCGATCCTGGCCGGCCTCGGCTTCGAGAGCCACGGCACGATCCGGCTGTTCGTGGACCGCTAGGCGAGGGTGTCCAGCACGTCCTGGGCCCGACGCGCATAGAGCAGCGAGCCCTTCACACGTGCGACCCGGATCGCCTCGGCGAGCACGTCCCGCGCTTCGTCCCCGCGACCCGCGACGGCGAGGGCACGGCCGAGCTCCGTGGTGAACCAGGGTCGCAGCAGGAAATACCCCGCGTCGCCGAGGTCGGCCGCGTGGCGCGCCGCCGCGACCGCGTCCTCATGACGGCCGTCGAGCGTCGCGAGCCGCGCGCGCACGATGTCGGCGCAGGCCACGGTCAGCCAGTCGTCCTGGGTGCTCATGCCGTCGACCTGGGCGAGAATCTCCTCTGCCTCGTCGCGCCGGTCGAGCTCGACCAGGGCAAGAGCGAGGAGCCCGCCGAGCGTCGAGCGGAAGCCGCGTTCGCCGACTTCGCCCAGTGCGTCCCAGCTCTGCCGGTAGATCTGCTCTGCCGTCTCGAGGTGGCCGACGAGATACCGCCCGTAGCCGCGGTTCTGGCCTTGCGTGCGCGCGTTGTACTCGTCACCGCGCTCGACCAGCGCGGCCTCGTACTCGCCGAAAAGCTGGATCGATTCGTCGGTGCGCCCCTGAGCCGACGCGGCGACCGCCAGCCCGGCCAGGGCATTGTCGACGATTCGTCCAAGACGGTCACGCTCGTCCAGCAGCGCCCGCGCGAATTCCTCGTACTCGCTCCAGCTGGACTCGCCGTAGAGCAGCGCAGTGCCGATCAGTCCCGCGCACATGCCCTCCAGCACGGTCACGCCTGCCCGACGGGCGTACTCTCGCGCCAACGTTGCAGCTTCCAGCTGCGCCGTGGTCTGCCCTTGCCAGAAGGCGAAGCGCGCGAGGGCGTGATAACCCTCGGCGTACGCGAGCGGTGACGCGTCGACGAGCCCGGCGAGTCGCGCACGCACGCCTTGCGCGAGGCCTTCGATCGTCTCCCCTTCGACCGGGTTGTGTCCGCGGCCGAACGACCGCAGGAAGAATGCGATCGCAGCGTCTTCGGCCTCTGCAGAGTCGACCCCCTCCGTCAGCACCCGATCGGACTCGGCGAACTCGCCGAGCGAGTGCAGGGCGACCCCGAGCCACGGCAGCGCCGCGCCATATTCGCGCGACCCGGGCTCGAGCAACTCGACGGCCCTCAGAAGCAGGCGCTTGCCGGCCGCGACGTCGCCCCGGTTGACGGCGCGCGTTCCGGCCGTGGTCAGATGCGTTCCGGCCCGCAACGCCAGATCGCCCGCCTCGGCACCGAGCTCGGCGCGGTAGCGCGCGGCCTGTTCCAGGTGGTAACCGAGGATCTCGTCGAGCTCGACGAGGCCCGAGCCGTGCTCTTCGAGCCAGACTGCAAAGCGCTCGTGGAGCTCGCCGCGGGTCGCCTTCGGCAGGGCGTCGTACGCAGCATCGCGGACGAGCAGATGGCGAAACCGAAACGCGTCTTCCTCAGGCAGCGTCGCGGGCGCCGGCCGGAGGAGCTCCTTACGCACAAGCCCCATCAGCCGGGCCGGGATCGACGGCTCGTCCGGTGCGAGCGCCTCGACCGCACCACGGTGGAAGACCTGGCCCTCGACCGCGCCGCGCTCCAGCGCGAGCCGCTCGCCACTTGGCAGCTGGTCGAGGCGGGTCGCGAGCAGAGCCTGGATCGTCGGCGGCACCGCGATGTCGCCGTCGTGCGACTCCTGAACGACCGCGAGCATCTGCTCCACGAAGAGCGGGTTGCCCCCAGCCGCAGTCCGGATCCGCTCCCGTAGGGCATCGTCGATGTCGCGCGACCCGAGCAGGCCCTCGATCAGCTCGTCCGTCTCGCCCTCGGTCAGCGGCTCGAGCAGCACGGTCGTGGCATTGAGCTTGCCTCCGCCCCAGCCCGCGCGCAGGTCGAGCAATTCGGGCCGCGCCAGGCACAAGACGAGCAACGGCGCATCACGCGACCAGTCGGTCAAATGCTCGATCAGGTCGAGGAACGTCGGCTCGGCCCACTGCAGGTCGTCGAACACGACCACGAGCGGCCGCGATCGCGCCGACGCCTCGAGCAGCCGGCGGACCGCGAACGCGATGTCATCGGCGGCCACGTCGCCGTCGCCGAGCAGCGCAGCAATCGCCGCGTTCGGCGGCGGGTCCGGCCCCAGCAGCTGCTTCACCGTTTCGACCACCGGCCAGTAGGTGATCCCTTCACCGTACGAGAGACAGCGGCCGGTGATCACGCGGGCGTCGAGCGCACCGACAAACTCCGTCGAGAGCCTCGACTTGCCGACGCCGGCACTGCCGAGCACGGTGAACAGGGCGCAGATGTTCTCCGACCGGCAGCGCTCCCACGCGTCGGCGAGCAGACGCTGTTCACGCTCGCGGCCGACGAGCGGAGCGTCCGTCCGGCGCTCGTACGCGGCTCCGCCGGTGAGGGCACGCAACCGATAGGCAGTCACCGGAACCGACTTCCCCTTCGCCTCGATCGGCGGCATGAGCTCCGCGTCGACCGCGTCGCGCACGAGCTGGTAGGTCGACTCGCCGAGCAGCACCTCGCCCGCCCCGGCAGCTTGCTCGAGCCGAGCTGCGACGTTGATGGCATCACCGGTGACGAGCGTCTCGCCGCTGCCGGTGACCACCTCGCCGGTGTTGACGCCGATGCGGAGGTCGAGCGCCGCACCGTCTTGTAGCTCGAGCGCCGCTCGCACCGCGCGCAAGGCGTCGTCCTCCCGTACTGCCGGCACACCGAACACCGCCATCACCGCATCGCCGATGAACTTCTCGACCGTGCCGCCGTGCCGCTCGATCGCCCCCCGCGCCACCGCGAAGTACTCGGCCATGACACCGCGGAGCTGCTCGGGGTCGAGGCGCTCGCCGAGCGCGGTCGAGCCGGTGACGTCGCAGAAGAGCACAGTCACCACCTTGCGCACCTCGCGCACCGGCTCGGTGGGCAGCGCACTGCCGCAGCTGTTGCAGAACCGGGCTCCGGCCGGGTTCTCGGCACCGCAGGCTGGACAGGTCACGTGCGCGACACTAACGGCGGGAGTAGCATCCGGCCATGGCGACAACCGAGACGAACACCGAGCTTGGCAGGCAGATCGTCCAGGACGCGAAGGACTACGTCCTCTACTCCTGGAGCGTTCAGAACGCGATCAACCCGATCGCCGTGGAGCGCGCCGAGGGGCGTTACTTCTACGACTACGACGGCAAGGCGTACCTCGATTTCGCGTCTCAGCTCGTGAACGTCTCGATCGGCCATTCGCACCCGAAGGTGGTGCAGGCGATCAAGGATCAGGCCGAGAAGCTGGCGACGATCGGCCCGCCGATGGCGACCGAGTCGCGCTCGCGCCTCGGCAAGCTGCTCGCGGAGGTCACGCCCGGCGACCTGCAGATGTCGTTCTTCACGAACGGCGGAGCTGAGGCGAACGAGAACGCGATCAAGCTCGCGCGCTGGTACACGGGGCGCCACAAGATCATCGCGCGCTATCGCAGCTACCACGGCGCGACGGCCGGCGCGATCACGCTGACCGGCGACCCGCGCCGCTGGCCGGCCGAGCCGGGCCTGCCCGGCGTCGTGCGGATGTTCGACCCGTACACCTACCGCTGCCCGGCCGGCCACCCGGACCCGTGCCCGGTCTGCACCGGCGGCCCGCACCTCGAGGAGATCCTCCAGTACGAGGGCGCGCACACGGTCGCCGCGGTGATCCTCGAGACGGTCACCGGCACGAACGGGATCATCGTCCCGCCCGACGGCTATCTGCAGTCGATCCGCGAGGTCTGCGACCGGCACGGGATCCTGCTGATCGCGGACGAGGTGATGGCCGGATTCGGCCGGACCGGCAAGTGGTTCGCCGTCGACAACTGGAACGTCGTCCCGGACATCCTCACGGTCGCGAAGGGGATCAACTCAGGGTACGTCCCGCTCGGCGCCATGGTCATCCGCGAGCCGATCGCCGAGTGGACGCGCGACAAGATGTTCGCCGGCGGCCTCACCTACAGCGGCCACCCGCTCGCGTGCGCTTCGGCCGTCGCGTCGATCGAGGCGTTCCAGGAAGAGGGCATCGTCGAGAACGCAGCCGCGATGGGAGAGGTGTTCCGGGCGGAGCTCGCGAAGCTCGCCGACAAGCATCCGTCGATCGGAGACGTGCGCGGACTCGGGTGCTTCTGGGGCCTGGAGCTCGTCAAGAATCGCGAGACCCGCGAACCGCTCGTGCCGTTCAACGGGTCGGGCGAAGCCGCCAAGCCGATGGCCGCCGTGATGAAGCGCGCTCTTGATCGTGGGCTGTACCTGATGACGCACTGGAACGTCGTCATGTGCTGTCCGCCGCTGACGATCACCCGCGACGAGCTCGACGAGGCACTGGCTGCGCTCGACGAAGCGCTGTCCGTCGCCGATGAATTCGTCGTCTGAGCCGATCCCGGGCCCGCTCCGCGAGTTCGCGACCTGCCCCGACCGCTACAGCCGGCTGTCGGAGGGCGTCGAACGGTTTGCCGACGAGCGTGTCTGCGTCATCCAGGGGTCGGTCTGGGCGGGCGTCGCCGGCGTGCGGGTCGCGCCGGACGAGGTCGAGGACCTCGTGAAGGAGGTGCGCAGCCGCATCCCGCGCGAGAAGGCGACCGTCTGGTGGCTCGACCCCGGCTCGGAGCCGCCCGACCTGCACGAACGGCTGCTCTCGCTCGGCCTGCGCGAGCCCGCAGACCGCGCCTCGCTGCTGCACGCCCTCGCGTGCACAACGCCCCCGCCGCCAGTACCGCCTGGAGTCGAGATTCGCCGAGTCGAGTCGTTCGCAGACTTCCTGACGGCGACCGAGATCAGCTGGGACTCCTTCGCCAAGTCGGAAGAGCGGCGCGAGCAGGAGCGGCCGCACCTGTCGGCGGACTTCGAGGCCTCCCAGCGCGCAGGCGTGCCCGTCACGTTCCTCGCTCACCTCGACGGGCGACCGGCCGGACTCGGCCGCTCGATCTACTCCGACCGCGGCGTCTTCCTGATTGCCGGGGCCGTCGCGGAGTGGGCGCGCGGCCGCGGCGTCTACCGCGCACTCGTCCGAGCCCGCTGGGACGACGCCGTCCGGCGCGGCACGCCGGCGCTCGTCACGGAGGCAAAGCCCGACACCTCATACCCGATCCTGAAGCGCCTTGGCTTCCAGGACGTTTGCGACATCCACCGGCTGGAGGACCCGAGATGAGCGTGTACAACGACGGCAGTCGCTCCTACCAGGATCGGTTCGACACACGTCGACTCGCAGACCGGATCGACGAGCGCCTGGTGCGGGACTGGATCGACGACGACGATCGTGCCTTCATCGAGCGTTGCGACATGCTGTTCGTCGCGACGGCCGATGCCGACGGCCGGCCGCAGTGCTCCTACAAGGGCGGAGACACCGGCTTCGTGCATGTCCTCGACGAGCGCACGATCGCGTTCCCCAACTACGACGGGAACGGGATGTTCCTCACCGCGGGGAACGCGCTCGTCAACCCGCAGGTCGGGCTGCTCTTCATCAGCTTCGAGGAGCGCAAGCGCCTGCGCCTGAACGGCGTGGCGGAGCACGTCGGCGACGATCCGCTGCTCAACGACTACCCCGAGGCGCAGTTCCTCTGGCGCGTGCGCGCGAACGAGGTGTTCCCGAACTGTCCGCGCTACATCCACCACTACAGGCTGGTGGAGCACTCGCGCTTCGTGCCGAGGTCGGACTGCGAGACGCCGGTGCCGGACTGGAAGCGGCGCGACTGGGCACGCGACGTGCTCGCCGCCGACGATCCGGCGAATCCAGGCTAGGGGCTCGCCAGACCCTCCTTACGAGTCGAGCGGCAGCACCTCGGAGGCCTCGAAGAGGCGCAGGAAGGCCGCGACGATATCGGGATCGAACTGGCTGCCCGATCCCTCGCGGAGCCGGCGCACCGCCTCCTCGGCCGGAAGACGCCGGCGATACGGCCGGTCGGTGACGAAGCCGTGGAAGGTGTCGCAGACGAACACGATCCTCGCCTCCAGCGGAATCTCGTCGCCTGCCTTGCCATCGGGGTAACCGCGCCCGTCCCAGCGCTCGTGACAGGCGCGCACGATCGGGCGCACGTCGGCGAGGCGATCGATCGGCGCGAGGATCTTCTCGCCCAGCTCGGGGTGCTCCTTGACGATCTCGAACTCCTCGTCCGTCAGCGGCCCGGGTTTCTGCAGGATCTCCGAGGGGATCCCGATCTTCCCGAGGTCGTGGAAGAGCGCTCCCAGCTCGAGCCGCCTGAGCGCGTCGCGGTCGAGGCCGAGCTCACGCCCGACGAGCAGCGACATGTCGGTGATCCAGCGAGCGTGGGAGGATGCGTAAGCGTCGTTCGCCTCCAGGGCGTTCGCGAGCGAGGCGACGGTCGACACGAAGGTGCGCTCGAGGTGCTCGAAGTGCGCGGCGCTCTCGATCGCCAGCTTGGCCTGGTGCGCGAGCCCCGCCAGCAGGCGCAACTGGCGGTCGTCGAGCTGCCTGTCGCCGATCGTCGCGGTGAGCGCAGCGACACGCCGGCCTTCGAGCCTGAGCGGAGCGACTGCAAACCGCGCGATCCGCTCCTCGCTGACGCCGTCGATCCGCGCGACATCCTCCGGCTCGAGGACGAACGGCTCGGTGCGCCCCGCGAGCCAGTCGTGTGCGAGCTGCCGTGGGAATCGCCGCGACCCGACCGGGTCGACGGCGGCCGGATAGCCGTTCGATGCGGCGGCAACGAGGTCACCGGCCTCCGTGTCCTCCTCGATCCACAACGCGGCCCGCGTGATCCCGAGCGCGCGCGTGGTCACCTCGACGCTGCGCACGAGAACGTCGTCCGGCGACTCGGCGGTCGCGAGCTCGCGACTCGCCTCGAGCAGGGCGTTCGCGATCTCGGCGGCTTCGAGCTGCTTCTGGTACAGCCGCGCCTTCTGCAGCGCAACCGACGCCTGGTAGGTGAACGACGCGAACAGCCGCTCACGATCCTCGTCGAGGTCCTTGACTGCGAGCACCAGGCGGCCGTCGATTCCCTCGCCCTCGACGAGCGCGCACGTCGCTCCTTCGCGAAGCGGCGGGCCGCTGCTGGCGGCGCAGTCTTCGCCGAGCCACAACGTCGCGCCCTCCGTCTCGAACAGCGACACGGCGGTTCGAGCCGTGTGCTCGCAGATCTCCTCGATCGTGTGGGCGTGCGAGACGACGTCCGCGAAGGCGAGGAGCGCCTTTGCCCCCTCGGCGTCGCGCCGTTGCTGCTCGTAGAGACGAGCGTTCTCGAGCGCGACCGAGGCCTGGCCCGCGAGCACTTCGAGCAGGCGGACGTCGTCCTCGTCGAACTGGTTCAGCCCGAGCTTGGAGATGACGATCGCGCCGGTGACGCGCGACCCGTAGCGCAGCGGAACGGCGGCCAGGGACTCCTCGAGCTCCTGCGTCCCCGGGACCCTGTGGCCGAACTCGCACTCGAGCGCGTTCGGGACGAGCAGCGACTCGCCCGTCTCGGCGACGCGCCCCGTGACACCGACCCCGACCTGCTGGGTGTAGGCATCCGCCGCAGAATGGACACTCGCGTCGTAGTCGCCGACGAAGGTGATCGGGCGAAGCTCGTCGCCGTCACGCACGACGACGCGGCAGTTGTGGTAGTCGATCAGCAGCCGCAACTCGGTTGCGATCGTCTCACCGATCTGGCGCACATCGTTGAGCCGGTTCAGCTTTCCGGCCAGCGACTGCAACATCTTCAGGTGCGCGATCGAGCGCACGTCGCGCGAGACGGCGCCTGCACCGAGCTTCGGGCGCTCGATCGGACCGTCGTCGTAGAGGACGGTCTGATTCTTGCCCCGCGCCTTGGCGGTCATCATCGCGCCCTCGGCACATGCGACGAGCTCTCGAGGATTCATCGCATGATGCGGGCCCTGCGAGATGCCGATCGACACGGTCATGCGGCCCGCCGGCTCGAACTCGACCTTGCAGAGGCGCTCGGTCAGGCGCGCCGCGAGCCCGAGCGCGTCGCCGGCGTCGCACGACGGCATGATCACGCCGAACTCCTCGCCGCCGATGCGGCAGACGACGTCCGACTCGCGCACCGTCTCGCGGGCGAGGCGCGCGACCTGGACCAGCAACTGGTCTCCTGCGCCGTGCCCGTAGACGTCGTTGACCCGCTTGAAGTCGTCGAGGTCGAACATCAGGACCGCGACCGAGTCGTGCGAGCGGGACGCACGGGTCAGTTCGGCACGGAGGCGCTCGTGGAAGAACCGGTGGTTGTAGAGCCCGGTGAGCGAGTCCGTCTGCGCGAGATGCTCGAGACGCGCCCGGATCTGCGCGTTGTCGACGGCGAGCGCCGCGGCGTCGGCGAACCACTTCGCAAGCTCGAACTCGTGCTCGGCGAAGCCGGCGTCCTCGCCGATGCGGTAGATGTTGAGCGCGCCCTTGAGCGCGCCGCGGGCGATCAGAGGGACGCTGATCAGAGCCTCCGGCTCGACCGGCGTTCCGGGCACGGTGACGACGCGTGGGTCGAGGTGAGCCTTGTTCGTCCAGACGGGGCGGCGGTTCTCGACCGCCCAGCCGGTGATGCCCTCGCCGAAGCGCGGGCGGCTCCTCATGATCTCGTCCTCGTAGGCCTGCGAGCGGGCGAGCACGGGGATCAGCTCGCGCCGGTCGGTGTCGACCTCGTAGATGTGGAGCGCCTCGTAGGGCATCAGGTCGGACAGGTTCTCGGCGATCCGCTCGAGGAGCGCATCGAGGCTCTGCTCGGACAGGACGAGATGGAACACCTCGGCCAGGCGGCGGTACGACTCGACCAGGTTCTCCGGCCGGCCGCTTCCGTTCTCGCGCGCGCCCAGGTCGGGCTCGCGTGCCGCAGTCGTCTGACGCACCATTTCGAGGAACCATCGGCGCTCGGAGCGCCTTTCTTGAGCCTCAAGTCGGGGTTAGAGCAGGCCGCAGAAGCGTGCGGTGTTCGGCCACGGGGTAAAGCCCCGCCCCGACTGATAGGCACGGGCGGCCGCCTGGAGCTGGGCCCAGACGGGCCAGTTGTCCGCGGTGCCGAACCGATCGAGGAACTCGGGGCCGTAGAGGCTCTGGAACGCCCGATCCAGCTGCAGGCCGCCGTAGTAGCCGTTGCCCGTGTTCGAGCTCCAGGAGCCTTCGAAGCGGTGGATGCACATGAACGAGTCGTGCAGCCAGGCGGGAATCGCCGGCTCGTGCCTGGAGACGACGAGCGCCGCCGAGGCGCTGCGGCGCTGCCACAGGCGGAGCGTCGCCGCCGCCGTCGTCGCCTCGGCGCTCGCGAACCGGCGCGTCACGTGCCCCGGGTAGATCCGCCGCAGGCTGAGGGCGAGGCGTCGGCTGTAGGAGACACGGGTGAAGAGGCGGGCATGCAGGGACGGCGACTTCGGCAGCCGCACGAGCAGCCGCTCGTGGATGACCGCGACCGCCCGCCGCTCCGCGCGATCGGCCCGACGTGTCCAGGTGTCGATCGACCACTGGAGATACTTCCTGTCGCTGGTCCGCCGGTCGCGAAGCGAGCTCGGCGTGTGCTTCAGGTGCGCGGCGCGCTCGTACGTCCACGTCAGATCGCGATAGTGATCGACGAGCAGGCGCATCGCTCCGACCTGTGCCGGCTGGTCGGGGCGCATGCCCACGCGGGCGTGCGCGGCGCCGGCGCGCGTGAACGTCAGCAGCAGTGCGAGCGCGAGCAGGCCGAGCGGCAGCGTGAACCGCACGACAAGCTGGCCTCCTTTGGTCCTGGTCCGCATGGCTCGAGGGATTGGCTCACGGCGGCTGGGCGTACCGCCACGGGCGACCGCGGGACGGTACAGGCGCCGGGCGGTTGTCAGGACGGAGAACCGCTAAGGATTCTGTAAGCGTCCGGTTAGGATCGAAAATCCCTGCAGAGAAGCGGTTTAGGAGAACAGATCGAGCTCGTGCTCGATCACGATCTCGCGGGCCGTTCCGTCTCCCTCGAGCCGTAGGCCGCGGACCACGACCGCCGGCACCCCCTCGGCTTTCCCGCGGGCCAGGTCGGCCGCGGCGGCGATCTCGTCGGCGATCGCGACGCGGCTCGCGCGGAGCTCGTAGCCGATCCGGTCGGTCGTCCCGCGCAGGTCGATGATCGGCGGCAGCCCCGCGACGCCGATCGCGACGTCGGTCGTTCCCTGCCGGAACGGCCGCCCGAAGGAGTCGGTGATCACGACGCCGACCCTCCGGCCGGTCAGCTCGAGCACGCGGTCGCGCGCCTCGCGTGCCGAGCGATCGGGGTCGACGGGCAGGAGAACGAGAGTCCCCGGCTCGGGCGCGTTCGAATGGTCGACGCCGGCAGACGCGCAGATGAACCCGTGCGCCGTCTCCGCGATCACGAGCGGGCCCCGCTCGCGCACGATCCGCTTCGCCTCGCGCAGCACGGCCTCGACCTCGCGTGGATCGCGCTCGTCTCCCGCGAGCTCGATCGCATGCGGCGAGGGCTCGAGCGAGTCGATCCTGATCACGCGGCCCTCGGCCTTGGAGACCGCCTTCTGAGCGATCACGAGCACGTCGTCGTCGACCAGCTCGATCAACCCGGTGATCATCGCCGCCAGGTCGTCGCCTTCCCGGATCTCCGGCAGGCCGCGGACGGGAAGGAGCGAGATCACTTGGTCTCGTCGACGCCTGTGATGCGAAGGCCGACGTGAGCCTTGTAACGGCGATTCAGGTTGACGATCACGGCCGTCATCCCCTCGAGCGCACGCGCGCTTGCAAGCGGCCCCGCGTCGAGGGCACGGCCGCCGACGAGCTTGCCTGCAAGCTGGATCGCAAGCGCCTTCGCTCCCGGGTCGTCGCCGCAGATCAGCGCGTCCTCGTCGGGCTGCGCCGCGTCGAGGTTCGCGGCGGCGATCGAGTGCAGGCCCGCCGCGACGGGGGCTTCGACGACGGCCTGCACGCGCTCGGCGAGGCTGAGCGCAGCCGGATCGGGAAACATCCCGGCTCCCTTGTGGAACTCGATCGCGCTGGCGACGCTGAGGAGCGGCGTCGACCGAAGGGGGCCGGCCACGGCCGCCGCCGTCGCGAGCGCCGAGTCCGCCTTGACCGCCAGCACGACGAGATCCGCACCGTCCACCGCCTGCTCGTTCGTCGCGCCGGTGACCCGGCCGCCGCCGAGCTCGGCGGCGGTCTCCTGCGCCCGCTCCTCGTCGCGCGAGCCGATCACCACGTCGTCCTCTCCGAGCGCGACGAGCCGCCCGGCGAGCGCGCGTCCGAAGCTGCCGGTGCCGCCGAGGATCGCGACCCTCACGCGAGCGCCCCGGAGGCGTGCACGGCCGCGGCGGCCAGCCGGCGCGCCGCGCGCTCGTCGGACATGAGCGTCTGCGTGATCACGGTCTGCTTCAAGCCGAGCACGGGACCGTCGGCGCCGTCGGACTCGTCGATCACGAGCACGTCGATCAGGCCCTCGTAGCACGACGCGACGTGCGCGGGAGTCGTGCCGCCCGCAAGCCGGGCGAGCATGCGGTCGGCCGGGCCTTTCACCGCGCGGCCCCCGACGAGCGGGCTGATCGCGACGCAGGGCACGCTTCGCCGCTCGAGCGCCGCCCGGATCTCGGCGATCGCGAGGATCGGCCCGATCGAGACGTACGGATTGCTCGGCGCGATCAGGATCACGTCGGCGCCGTCGATCGCCTCGACGACGCCGGGCGCGGGCGCAGCCTCCGGCGCGCCCGTGTAGTGCAGTGCGTCGACGTCGTCGCGATGGCCGCGGGCGACGAACCACGTCTGGAACGGGAAGGTCCCTGCGGGTGTCTCCACGAACGTCCGGACGGGATCGTCGCTCGCGGGCAGGAGCCTGGCGGTGAGACCGAGCGCGCGCGCGATCCGCTCGGTCGCCTCGGAGAGCGTGACGCCGTGACGCAGGAGCTCCGTGCGCACGAGATGCAGGCCGATGTCGCGGTCGCCGAGCCGAAACCACGACTCTCCCCCGAGCTCCGCGACCGATTCGAGCGCCTGCCACGTCTCGCCCGCACGGCCCCAGCCGCGCTCCTCGTCGGAGCGGCCCGTCAGCGTGTAGAGGATGCTGTCCAGATCGGGCGAGACCCGAAGGCCCAGCACTTCGATGTCGTCCGCGACGTTGCCTACGATGGAAACGTTGCCTGGATCGACGACACCGAGAAGCCCGCGCAGGAACCGCGCGCCTCCCACGCCGCCCGAGAGGACCGCGACGTTCACGCTGCGGTCTCGAGTCGAAGCACGGTGAGCACGCGCCGGGTGTGCTCACCCAGCCGAGCCCCGAGCCGCGCGAGATCGCCGGGCGCGTCCACGTCATCCATCAGATTGGGCGAATCGAGCACGCGGGCTTCGGCAAGCGCCGAGAAGCGCTCCGCGCTGCCCGGACCGTAGACAGGCTCGAAGAGACGCTCGTCGGAGAGCGCGAGGGCATTCGTCGTCCCGTCGGCGGCCGCCACGAGCGCCAGGCCGCCGTCGGGCACGGCGCCGACGAGCGCGAGCAGGTCGCGCGTCGTGACGCAGGGCAGGTCGGCGTTGACGACGAGATACGGGCCGGCGAGGCCGGAGGCCGCCGCCGCGTCGAGCGCTGCGCGCACGGCTGCGCCCTGGCCGTGCTGCGGGTCCGGCACGTGGGTCGCGCCCTCGGGCAGTGCGATCTCCTGCGGCGAGACGACGAGCACGGGCCCGACGGCGACGGCCGCTGCGAGCACGTCGGCGAGCATCGCCTCCGCCAGGCGCACGCGGTCGCGCTCCGACAACGTCGCGAGGCGGCGCTTCGGATCACTGCTCCGGAAGGGGACGACGACGGTCGTCATCGCCCGAAGACACTACCCGGGTGGGCGGACCCGGTCGCCCGACGGGTCGCGGCGCCCCGCCTGCTAGGCCGGACGGTGGAACTCGTTGATGTCGATCCAGTGCGTCCCGCGCAGCGCCTCGACGACCCGCGGATCGGTGTGCTCGGGATTGAAGACGTGCGAGTCGAGGTCGCAGCAGACCGCCACGGTGTCCGACGAGAGCCCCTCGAGCTGGACGAACGCATCGACGGGCAGCTGCACCTCGCCGAGGGTGTAGTGGCGGAACTGCAGCTCGGGCGCCCGCTCCATCAGCGCCGGCCAGTCTGGGCACGCCCGGGAGCTCACACCCGCGGAGTTGGCGTGCGCTCGCCGATCTCCTGCATCGACCAGTCGCCGTCGAGCAGCACCGCCCCGGTCTGCTCGCCGCTCGGGAAGACGAAGAACCGGAGCGCATCGTCGAGGGTGTGCAGGAGCCTGCCCGTGTCGCCGTCGGCGAGCGCGAACCGGAGGTGGAACCGCCCGTCGGCGAGCGGCAGCCGCCCGAGCCGGAACCGCAGCTCGCGCTCGCCGCCGTCCGGCGACCAGCCGAGCTCCCGCGTCTCCTGCGCCGCGGTCCCGAGCACGAGGCCGCCGTCGTCCCGGAGCTCGACCGCGACGCGGGGCGGCGCGACGCCCGGCTCGGCGAGGATCACGAGCCGCACCGTGACGGGCTCGCCGGCTGCGAGCTGCGTGCGCTCCTCGCCTTCGTCGTCGACCAGCTGGGCAGACACGATGCGCGCCTCGCCGCTGCCCCACTCGCGCAGCCCCGCCCCGAGCTCGTCCGGGTTGGCGTCGGCCGCGAGCAGGCGCCGGTAGGCGCCGATCGCCTCGCGCGTGTCGCCGTCGAACGCGACCTCGCCCTGCCGCAGGAGCACAGCGCGATCGCAGAGCCGCTCCACCGCCTGGGCGTCGTGCGAGACGAACAGGATCGTCCCGCCGCGATTCTTGAATTCCGCGATCTTGCCGAAGCACTTGCGCTGGAACTGCTCGTCGCCGACCGCGAAGACCTCGTCGAGGAGCAGCACGTCCGACTGGATGTGCGCTGCGACGGAGAAGCCGAGTCGCATGAACATGCCGGACGAGTAGGTGCGCACCGGCAGGTCGATGAACTTCTCGAGCTCGGCGAACGCGACGATCTCGTCCATCACCTCGCGCACGCGGGCACGCGGAAGGCCGTGGATCGACCCGTTGAGATAGACGTTCTCGCGCCCGCTGAAGTCCGGGTGGAAGCCGGCTCCGAGCTCGAGGAGCGAGGCGATCCGGCCGCCCGCCTCGACACGTCCCGACGTCGGCTTGATGATCCCGGAGATCACGCGCAGCAACGTCGTCTTGCCCGAGCCGTTGCGGCCCACGAGCCCGACGGCGTCGCCCGCCTCGACGGTGAGCGAGACGTCGCGCAGCGCCTGCACCTCGCGAACGGCGAGCCGCCCGCGCGAGACGAACACGTCCTTGAGCGTCCGCTGCGCCTTCGGGTAGACCCGGAAGGTCCGCGACACGCGGTCGACGACGATCCTGCCGGTGGTGTTCATGTGCGCCCCAGGCGACGGCTCAAATCCCGCTCCCGGCGCCGGCCAAGCCGGCGCCTCCGCTCTTTGGAGCCTCCGTCGAGCCTACGGCTCATGCTGCGACCGCGGCGAGCGCGCCGCGCACGATCTCGGCGAGGGCGTGGACGAAGCGCGGGTCGTCGTTCGGCATCTCGATCCGCTGCAGCCGCAAACCGAGCTCGCGCGCCTTGTCGACCGCCTCGCTGTCGATGTCCCAGCGAATCTCCAGATGATCGGAGACGAAGCCGACGGGGCAGACGAGCACGTCCTCCACGCCGCGTCCGCTCAGATCCTCGAGATGATCGAGGATGTCCGGCCCGAGCCAGGGCTCGCCGGTCGGCGACTCGCTCTGGAAGGAGAACGACCAGTCCTCGACACCGGCGCTGTCGGCGACGAGCCGTGCGGTCTCGAGCAGCTGGTCCTGGTACGGGTCACCCTCGTCGAGGATGCGCGCCGGAAGTGAGTGCGCCGTGAAGACGACGTGAGCATCCGTGTCGCGGATGCGGTCGGCGAGGAACGCCACGAGCCCTGGATCGTCGTGCCAGCTCTCCACGAACACCACCCCGGCCCGGCCCGCGACCGCGTCGTCGAGGAGGCGCCGGTAGCCGGCGATCGAGAGCCGGCTGTAGTGCGGGGCGAGCACGAGGCCGACGAGACGCGTCGCGCCCGCCGCGAGCGCCGACTCGACGGCAGCGGCGATGCGCGGGTCCCAGTGCTTCATGCCGGTGAAGACGGGCAGGCCGAGCTCGGCCTCGAGCGCTGCTCGCGTCGCCTCGGTGATCGCATTGAGCGGGTTCGAGTCCTCGATCCCGAGGGCGCGGTAGCGCGCGACGAGGTCCTCGAGCTGCTCCGGCGAGATCGGGCGTCCCCCGCGGATGTCGGCGTAGTAGGCGGGGACGTCGGCGACCCGCTCCGGCGAGCCGTAGGCCATCAGGATCACCGCGATCTCAGGCACCGGCGTCCACCGTAACCTCCCGGACGAGCTCGGCGAGCCGTGAGAGCACGTCCGGGTCGGTGCGTGGCAGGACCCCGTGGCCGAGGTTGAAGATGTGGCCGGGGCGGCCGCCGGCCCGTGCCAGCACGTCGTGCGCCGTCGCCTCGATCCGTTCCCACGGGCCGAGCAGCACCGCCGGGTCGAGATTCCCCTGCACGGCCCGCTCCTCGCCGACGATCGCCCAGCCGTCGTCGAGCCCGATCCGCCAGTCGAGCCCGATCACGTCTCCGCCGGCGCGCGCCATCGCGGGCAAGAGCGTCGAAGCACCGGTGCCGAAGTGAATCGTCGGCGCTCCGGCGCCCGCCAGGATCTGCGCCGACCAGGGCGCGACGAACTCCTCGTAGTCGGAGGGCGAGAGCGCGCCGACCCACGAGTCGAAGAGCTGCACGACGTCCGCGCCGGCCCGAGCCTGGGCGGCCGCGTACGCGGCGAAACAATCCGCGAGCTTCTCCATCAACGCGCGCCAGACCGTCGGCTCGCCGTACATCAGCGACTTGACCAGGGCGAACTCCCGCGACGGCCTTCCCTCGACCAGGTAGCCCGCCACGGTGAACGGCCCACCGCAGAACCCGACCACCGCGCGCTGCTCGTCGAGCTCGCCGCGGACGATGCGGATCGCCTCGAGCAGCGGCGCGAACGCCTCGTCGGGGTCGGGCACCCGCAGGGCCGCGACGTCGGCCAACGTCCGCACGGGGTGCTCGACGACCGGGCCGACGCCCTCGACGAGGTCGACGTGCAGGCCCATGCCGAGGACCGGGGTCATGATGTCGGCGAACATCACCGCGGCGTCGACGCCGTGACGGCGCACGGGCTGCAACGTCACCTCCGCGCAGAGCTCCGGCGTCCCGGCGACCTCCCAGAAGGAATGCCGCTCGCGGATCGCCCGATACTCCGGCAGCGACCGCCCGGCCTGCCGCATGAACCACACGGGCGTGTGCTCGACCGGCTCGCGCCGGGCGGCCCTGACGAGGAGCGGCTCCATCGGGGGTTAGGCTAGCCGCCGTGTCGAAAGGGCCTCTCGCCGTCCGCTGGGGAGCGCCGCCGGCGGCCACGCCGCAGGCAGGGGCCGTCGAGACGGTGCTGATCGAGCTCGAGAACGCAGGGACGATCGCGTGGCGCTCCGGCGTGAACGTCGCCTACCACTGGCTGGACGCGCGCGACAACCCGATCGTGTGGGACGGCCTGCGGACGCCCGCCCCGCCGCTCGCCCCGGGCGAGCGCGCCACGGTCGCAGCGAACGTGCGCGCGCCGATCCCGCCGGGGCCTTACCGGCTCGCCTTCGACCTGGTCGCCGAGAACCGCGCGTGGTTCTCGGAGCTCGGCAGCCCGATGCTCGTGGAGGACGTGCGCGTCGCCGAGCGTCCGGGGGAGCCTCACGCCGAGCTCCCGGACGGCGTCGAGCCGGCACCGGACTGGCAGGAGCGGGTGCGCGCGGCGCATGCGGAAGGATTCGCGGTCGTCGCGGGCGCGATCGAGTGGGAGGGCCTGCGCCGGCCCCACGCGCTCGCGGGCTACGAGCCGGGCCCCGGCCGGATCCCCGGCTTCGGCGCGCCGCTCCTCTGTCCGTCGGTGCTCCCCGGCGTCGAGCTCGAGCGGCTCGGCGACGTGGCGGGCCTGCCGGCGTTCGCCGCCCCGCCGACCGAGCCCTGGATCTACGACGGGCGGATTCTGCTCAGAGCTCGACCGCGATCCGGTCGTCGGCGCGGGTGAACACGAACGCGCCGAGCGCCAGGGCGAGCACCGCCGCGACCACCAGATAGATCACCTCGGCGGCCCGGGGCAGGTGCCCGGACCAGATGGCGTCGCGCACGGCGGCGATCGGCGGCGCGATCGGATTGCCCCAGCGCAGCACCTGGAGCAGCGTCTCGTGGCTCTTCGCCTTGTCGGGCAGCGTCGACACGTTCCAGAGGATCGGCGTCAGGAAGAACCAGGGCAGGAGCGCGGCCGTCAGCACGTGCTCGACGTCGCGGAACAGAACGTTGAGGCACGCGACGAGCAGCGCGAGCCCGGCGACGAACATCGCGAAGACGACGGCCAGCGGGATCGCAGTCCACACCGTCGTGCGCGCCTCGGGGACGAAGAGGAGCGAGAGCACGATCAGGATCACGAGCATCAGCCCGAAGGTGACCGCCTGCGTCGCGACCATCGAGAACGCGACGAGCTGCCGCGGGAAGCGCACCTTCCGGATCAGCTCTGCGCTGTCGACCATCGAGCGCGACGCGGACTGCAGCGCGACCGAGAAGAAGATCCAGCACGCGAGGCCCGCGAGCAGGTAGACCGGATAGTTGGCGATGTGCTTGTTCGGGAAGATCACGCCGAAGACGACGAGGTACACGCCGAGCAGGACGAGCGGATTCAGGAGCGACCAGAGGACGCCGAGCAGCGACCCCTTGTACTTCGCCTGGAAATCGCGGCGAAACAGGTTGGCGAAGAGCTCGCGGTAGCGCAGGAGATCGGCGTAGACCGTCATCGTCGCGCACTAGTGTAGGGACGGATTGTGCGGGCAAACACAGCCCTAACACCGCTCAACTACCCTCGCCTCGCGTGAGCACCCTCGCGGCCCTCGTTGCTCTCCCCACCGCGGTCGTCGTCGTGTGGGCGCTGCTCCGCTCGCGCTACTCGCACAACCTCGAGCGCGCGCCCGACGAGAGCCGCTGGCGGGCGTCCGCCACCCCACTCGTCGGCGGCATCGGGATCTACCTCGCGCTGACCGCCGGGGTGTGGCTGGCCGTCGCGGCCGGGCCGCTCACGGCGACCGAACAGCTCGTCGGGATCTTCGCCGGCGCGAGCCTCCTCTTCGTCGCCGGTCTCGTGGACGACGTCCGCTCGCTCCCGCCGCTCGCGAAGCTCGCGGCACAGGTCGCCGCGGCCGCGATCGTGCTCTCGACCGGCACGAGCGTCCAGATCGTGCACAGCCCGTGGCTGGCGGTCCCGCTCGGGCTGCTCTGGCTGGTCGGGATGACGAACGCCTTCAACCTCCTCGACAACATGGACGGCCTGGCCGGCAGCCTCGCCGTGATCGCCGCGGCGTTCTTCGCCTGCGACGCATGGCTGCAGCACGAGCCGCGGCTCGTGCTCGTGATCTCCGTGGCCCTCGGCGCGGCGGTGCTCGGCTTCCTGCCGTTCAACCTCCGGCCCGGCAAGCAGGCCCATGCCTGGATGGGCGACAGCGGCTCGCAGCTGATCGGCTTCACGCTCGCCTCGCTCGGGCTGGCCTCGAGCTACACCGTCGCCACCTCGACCGTCGCCACGCTCGTCCTGCCGGTGCTCATCCTGGCCGTCCCGATCCTCGACACGACGCTCGTGACGATCGTGCGGCTCCTCGAGGGGCGGCCCGTCTCGCAGGGCGGCCGCGACCACAGCTCGCACCGCCTCGTCTCGCTCGGCGTCTCGGAGACGGGAGCCGTGGTGCTGCTCGCCCTGATCTCCGCCGGGCTCGGCGCCACGAGCCTCGCCTACGAGGCGTTCGGCAACGGCCGGGTCGCGGCGGTCGGCGTGCTCGTGACGTTCGCCCTGCTGATCGAGTTCGGCACGTTCCTCGCCGACGTCGACCACACGGGAACGCCGGGAGCCAGGCGCCTCACCGTGTACGTGCGGCGATTTGCCGAGGTCGCCGTCGACGGGGCGCTGATCGCGGCGTCGTTCCTCGCCGCGTACCTCCTGCGGTTCAACGGGATCGGCACCCCGAACCAGCGCCACTACTTCCTCCTGACCCTGCCGGTGCTGCTGCTCTGCCGCTACATCGCGCTCCTCCTCTTCGGCATGTACGCGGGCGTGTGGCGCTATGCAAGCGCGCGCGACGCGCTTCGAGCGGGCACCGCCGTCGTCGTCTCGGGGATCGCGCGCGATCGGGATCCTCGGGCTGATCCAGGGCCCGATGGGCGACTTCTCGCGCAGCGTCTTCGTCATCGACGCGCTGATCTGCTCCGCCGCGATCACCGCCGCCCGGTTCGCCGAGCGGGCGATCATCCACTTCGTCGACCTCGCGCGCGGCCGTTCGGGCCGGCGCGTGCTGATCGTCGGCGCCGGCCGGACCGGCCGCAGCCTGCTGCGCGAGCTGCGGGAGACGCCGGGCGAGCGGGTCGTCGGTTTCGTCGACGACTCACCGGCTCTCCGCGGGACGCCGCCTGAACGGCACCAAGGTCGTGGCGACGACGATGGGGATCGAGCGGGCCCTGGAGCGGCTCGCGCCCGACATCGTCTTCGTCACGATCCCGAACGCGGCGCACGACCGGCTCAACGCGGTCGTCGAGGCCTGCGCCCGGCACGAGACGGACTGCCGTTTCGTGCGGCGCGATCTCGACCTCGACCCGCGGGTCAGCATGGCGACCGAGCGCACGTGACGGACGCTCAGCCCGAGGGCGGGCCGTCGCTCCTCGACCGGCTGCTCTCCGCCTACCCGCTCGTGCTCGCGTACGTCCTGCTGCTGATCCTCTACGCGTGGCAGGCGAGCAGGCACTCGACGCCGTGGCTCTTCACCGACGAGCTCGAGTGGGCCGGCCGCTCGCGCGGCGTCGCGCATCACGGCGTTCCGCAGCTGCGCCTGCACGACGTGTCGTTCAGCTCGCTGTACGAGTACCTGATCGCGCCGGCCTGGTGGCTCGGCGCGACCGGGCGCGCCTACGCCGCCGCGAAGTACATCAACGCAGCCGTGATGACGGCGACGATCTTCCCGGCGTATGCGCTGGCGCGGCTCTTCGTCCCGCGCGGCGCCGCGATCGCCTGCGGCGTGGCCGCGGCGACGGTCCCGGCCCTCGTCTACTCGGGGATGCTGATCCCGGAGCCGCTCGCCTACTTCTGGTCGGCGCTCGCGCTGTGGCTCCTCGCCCGCGCGCTCCTCGTCCGCTCCCGCAGCGCGGCCGTCCTCGCCGTCGGGGCGATCGTGCTCGCGCCGGCCGTCCGCTCGCAGCTCGAGGTGCTGGTGGTCACCGGCCTCGTCGCCGTCGCACTGACGGCCGCGACCGGCCCGTCCGGCAGGAACCTGATCGGCAGCTGGTCGCGGCGGGAGCGGATCGGCGCGGTCGTGCTCCTGGTCGGCAGCCTGATCGTGCTCGGCGCGCTCGCGAATCACCATTCCTATTCCTGGCAGATCGGCACGTACTTCCACCACCGCATGTTCACGTACGGCCTCTGGGCGCTCGGCGCGTTCGCGATCGGCGTCGGCGTGCTCCCCGTCCTCGTCGCGCTGGTCTGGCTGCTCGGCGCGCGCTGGCGGTCGCCGGACGAGCGCGCGCTCGCGGCGACGCTCGTGGGGGCGGTCGTCGGCTACGGCCTCTACACCGCGGTCAAGGCCTCGTACATCTCGACGACCTTCGCGATCCGGGTCGAGGAGCGAAACCTGATCTATCTCGCGCCGATCGTCTTCGCCGTCACGGCGCGGTGGGCGATCTTCGGGCGGGCGAAGGTGATCCCCGTCGTCGTCTCGGCAGCGGCCGTCTGGTACCTGCTCGACACGACGCCGCTCCACAACACCGAGCACTTCTACTCCGACGCGCCCGGGCTCTCGATCCTCCAGTGGCTGAACCGCAAGCCGTGGTACTTCACGACGACGGACGCCCAGCGGCTGCTCTTCGGCATCCTGATCGCGTCGGCGGTGCTGATGCTGCTGCGCGAGGTGGCGCGCCGCCATGCGGCGCTGCGCCGGCTGGCGGTGCCGGTGGGCGTGCTGCTCGCCGTCGCGGTCGTCGGCTGGAACCTGACCGGCGAGATCGCAGCCGGCAACGCCTCGAACTCCTTCTCGGACTCGATGCGGGGCGTGCTGCCGACCCCGCCCGACTGGATCGATCGCGTCACGGGCCGCGCGCGGACGATGTACATCGGCCAGTCGCTCGGGGGATCGAACGCGTTCTGGTCGACGGAGTTCTGGAACCAGTCGATCACCGACGTCTGGTCGGTCGACGCGTCGGCGCCGGGGCCCGGGCCCGTCGTCACGCCGAACTACCGCGACGTGAGCGGGACCGTCGAGCCCCAGTATCCGATCGACTGGGTCGTTGCGACGCCGGGCGTCGACCCCGCCGGGACGCTCCGCGCGACGGTCGGCGGGCTGCGCCTCTTCCACGTGCGCCGCCCGGTCCGCATCGCCGCCGCCGAGGGCGGCCTCAGCCCGGACGCGGCGTGGATGTCGACGGCATCCTGGTACTACCGCTTCACCTCCGCCGGAACGAAGCCCGGCTACGCGACGGTCAGCCTCTCGCGGGCGGCCGCCTGCGGCGGGTACCCGCCGTCGCACATGACGATCAAGCTGTCGTCGCTCCGGATCAACGGTGACGGGCAGCCGGTGGCCAAACGCCTGCTCGCGACCCGCCGGCTCACGCTCCGGTCCGACCCGTGCGAGACGAAGCTGGTCCGGATCCCCGCCGTGCCGCCCTACCGCATCGACGTCACGGCGCGCGGAACGTTCCAGCCGTCCCAGTACGACCAGCGAGAGCTCAGCGCACAGGTCGCGTTCGGGTTCACCCCGAAGCGCTAGCGCGCGCGGAGGCGCTCGGGATGCTTGCGCACGAAGCGGGCGATCCCGCGCCAGTGCCAGAGCGTCCGCCGGGTCAGCCAGCGCGTGTCGGTCTCGGCCTTGTGCTCGTGCTGTACGACCGCACCCGGTACGTACCAGCGCTCCCAGCCGGCGAGCATCGCGCGGTACTGCAGGTCGATGTCCTCGCCGTAGAGGCGAAAGCCCTCGTCGAACCCGCCGAGCTCCTCGAGCATCGACCGGCGCAGCACCAGGAAGCCGCCGAGCATCCAGTCCGCGCGCACGGGCTCGTCGGGCGGCGCCTCGTCGAGGTGGTAGTGCCGCCGCTGCCGGATCACGCGCCGGAGCGGCGTCCGGCGGACGACGGTCCCGAGCACGGTCGGGAAGCGCCGCCGCGACGGCTGCCAGCGCCCGTCGGGAAACACCATGCGGGGCCCCGCGACGCCGCAGCGCGGGTGTGCCTCCATGAACGTGCGGAGCACGGCGACGGCCCCGGGCGCGGGGACGGCGTCGGGGTTGGCGGAGACGACGAGCTCGGCGGTCGTCCGGGCGACGCCCATGTTCACGTTGGCGCCGAAGCCGAGGGGCTGCGGGTTCGAGATCGCCTCGACTCCCGCCGGCACCGACCCCGGGATGTTCGCGATCACGACGAGCTCGTCGAGCTGCGGCGCGAGAGCGGGCAGCGACTGCGCGAGCTCGGCGGGATGCCCGTGCGAGACGACGATCCCTGCGACCCTCACTCGAGCACGCTCCGGTAGACGTCTGCGATGAGCCGCGCCGTCTCCCGCCAGCTGAAGCAACGGGCGCGGGCGAGACCGGCCCGCACGTAGCGCTCGCGATCCGCCAGCACGCGCTCGATCGCGCCCGCGTAGTCGCCGTCGGCCGCCACCTCGGCCGCACCGCCGGCGACCTCGACGAGCGCGCCATCGCCCGAGATGACGACGGGCGCGCCGCTGGCCATCGCCTCGATCACGGGAAGGCCGAACCCCTCGTAGCGCGACGGGAGGACGAGCGCCGTCGCGTGCCGGTACAGAGACGCGAGCTCGGCGGTCGGCACGCGCCCCCGGACGTCGGCCCCGCGTGCACGCAGCTCCTGCACGAGCGCCTGCTCCTTCCCCGGGCCAACGACGACGAGCGGCAGGCCGACGCGGCGCGCCGCCTCGAGTGCTGCGAGCGGATCCTTCCGCGCCTGGACGGCGCCCACGAACAGCAGGTAGCGGCCGTCGCCGCCGTCCTCGCCCAGCCCGAACGCGGGATCGACACCGTGCGGCGTCACGGTCACCCGCTCCGGGGCGAGGCCGTACAGCTCGACGGCGTCGGCCTTCGTCCGCTCGGAGACCGCGAGCACGCGGTCGGCCTTCCGCGCGGCGCGCGGCACGACTGCCCTGAAGACCAGGCGGTCGAGCGGTCCCATCACACCGGGCTCGCGCTCGAAGTGCAGGTCGTGCAGCGTCACCACCGTCCTGCCGGCGTACGCGAGCGGGAGCGCATGCTGAAAGTGCGCGAGTGCCGGACGCAGGCGGCGCAGCAGGCGGGGCAGCGTCCAGGCCATCCGCAGCTCCTGCGACCGCGCGGGGAGCGACAGAGGCTCCACTCCCTCGGGGACGAGCTCCGGATGCCGCGTGATCGCCGTGAAGCGCAGATCGGGCGCCACCTCGGGCAGCAGCCGCAACACGTTGAGGACGTACGTCTCCTCGCCGGTGCGGTGGCGGCCGAGCACGTCGGCGTCGACGGCGACGAGCGGGCCGCTCATGCGATCGCCCTCCGGTAGGCGTCGACGGTCGCCGCGGCGGCGGCCTCCCAGGTGAAGTGCTGTGCGCGGCGGAGCCCTGCCGCCCGCAGCTCCGTGCGCCGGGCGAGCGCACGCTCGATCCCCGCCGCGATCGCCTCGACGTCGCGCGGGTCGACGAGCTCGGCGGCGTCGCCCGCGACCTCCTCCATCGCGCTTCCGGTGCTCGTCACGACCGGCGTGCCGCAGAGCATCGCCTCGAGCACCGGGATCCCGAAGCCCTCGAGCAGCGACGGGTAGGCGAGGCAGAGCGCGCCGCGCAGCTGCGCCGCGAGCTCCGCGTCCGAGGGCCGGCCGAGCCAGCGGACGTGCGCGGCGTCGACGTCGACCCGGCCCCACCCGCGCGCGCCCGCGATCCGCAGCTCGAGGCCGAGGCGGCCGGTCGCCTCGATCAGCCGCGCCAGGTTCTTGCGCGGCTCCAGCGTTCCGACGGCGAGCACGTAGTCGCCGCCGGCGGCCGCGCCCTCCGGTGTGAACACGGACGGCGACGCTGCGTTGTACGCGACGTCGACCCGTTCCTCGGGCACACCCGCGAGCTCGACGACCTCACGCTTCGTGAACTCGGACACTGCGAGCACACGCGTGGCGGCTCTCAGGACGGGCAGGAGCAGCGTGCGTGCGTAGAGCCGCGTCCAGGTGGTGAAGAGCTCCGGCTGCCGCACGATCGCCAGGTCGTGCACGGTCACGACCACGGGGAGCGGCGCCTGCAACGGGGCGCGGAACGTCGTGCAGTGCAGGAGATCCGAGCGGCGTGCCCGGAGCGGCAGGAGCAGCGGGTACCACGCGACGTCCCGGACGGCGGCGGTTGCTCGTCCGGGCCCGCCCCAGGTCACCTCGCGCACCTCGACGTCGCCGCGCTGTCGCAGCGCCGCGAGCACTTCGCGGACGTACCGCGCCGTGCCGGCGTTGTCGAGCACGAGCGGTGCGGTGTCGTAGGCGACGTTCACCGCGCCTCCCACGCCGCGAGCATGAGCTCGCCGACACGCTGCCAGGTGAACCGCCGCGCGTGCGCGATCCCCAGCCGGCCGAGCTCCTCGCGCCGGCCGGCCGCCTCGAGCAGGGCCTGCGCCCACGCTTCGGGAGCGTCGGGGCCGGCCCGCAGCGCGACCGCTCCCGCGGCCTCGTCCAGCGATTCGTGGGAGGAGGCGACGACGGGAACGCCGCTCGCCATCGCCTCGACGATCGGGATCCCGAACCCCTCGAAGCGCGACGGATACGCGACGACGGCGGCGCCGCGGTAGAGGCGGGCGAGCTCCTCGTTGCTCTGGCGTCCGAGCAGGCGGATGCCGGGGGCGTCGAGAGCGGGCTGCTCCCCCCAGCCCGCACCGCCGACGACGGCGAGCAGCAGTTGGCCGCCGAGCAGACGCTGGGCGTCGACGAGCACCTGGAGGTTCTTCCTCGGCTCGAGCGTCGCCACCGTCAGCACGTAGGGCGCGCCCAGGTCGGCGCGCTCGCCTGCAGGGCCGAACGCGGCGTCGACTCCCGGCGGCGCGACATGCACGCGCGCAGGGTCGAGGCCGAGCGTCCCGACCACGTCGTCCCGCGTGTAGCCCGAGTTGACGAAGACGGTGTCGCAGTTCACGGCGTCGCGGTACTTCGCCGAGTGCATCGAGTAGGTGCGGCGTGTGACCCATTCGCGGTGGTGCAGCGGGACCAGGTCGTGGATCATCGTCGACCGCAGCCCTCCCCGCTGCGGCGGGAACATCCAGTCGGTGTAGTGGAGGACGTCGACCGGGCCGAGGAAGCGCTCGACCGGCGGCCGGCCGAGCCGGCTCCATGCCTGCCGCCAATGGTGGGAGAACGGCAGCACCCGCAGCTTGGTCGTCAGCGGGATGCCGGCGAGCACCTCGGGGATCGTGCGCATGCCCGCGGGGCTCGTCGGCGCGAAGGCGACGATCTCGTGGCGGCCGCCGGCCGCCTCGACGAGCGCCGCGAGCGAGCCGCGGATGTAGTTGCCGATGCCGGTCGGCTCGTGCGAGAGCGGGCTGACGTCGAAGGCGATCCTCACGACACGGTGAAGTCGAGGAACCTGATCCCGAGGCGGCGCGTGTCGGTGCTCGACGGCTCGACCCTCGCGGGGATGCGCGTCCGCGGGATCCGGAACCGGACGGTGCACGACCCGTGCGGGCCGCGCGCGAGCGGGACGACGAGCGTCGCCTCCCGGTCGGGGCGGACGAGCGCGGACGCGGCGAAGCGGCCGCCCACGTAGGCCTCGACGAGCTGGACGCTCTTGAACAGGCGGGCGTCGCTCCCGAGCCGCACGGCGAGCGTGCCGCCCCGGCAGGAGAACTCGCGGTACATGGCGGCGCTCCCGGCCCAGAGATCGGGATAGTCGATCCCCGTCGTGATGTGGCCGGCGCGCAGCGGCCCGTCGACGCGCAACAGCACGAGCCCCTTCTTGGGGTCGCCGCCGATCGGGCGGCCGCTCACCGAGACGCTCGTGTCGGTGAGGACGTCCCGCACGCGCACGACCCGGCCGGCCGCGAGGTAGTTGCCGGTCGCCCGGCTCACGGCGACGGGGGTCTGAGCGAGCCCGCCGGGGACCGGGCCGTTCGTCGTGTAGACCGGGCCGACGTCACGGTTGAAGAACTCGTTCTCGTTGACCGTGAGGCGGTCGGTCGCGCCCGTCCAGAGGACGGCGACGCGACGGGGGTCGCTCGACCCGACGATCGCTGTGATCCAGTCGCGGTCGGGTCGTGTGATCCCCTGGAAGAGCGCGCCGATCGACGCGCGCTGCGTCCTGCTGTCGACCGGCTGCATCACTCCGAGGTAGAGCAGGAGCACGAGACCGGGGAGCGCCCACCAGAGCCTCGGCGGCCCGAGAGCGGCGAGCCCGACGAGCACCACCGCCGACCCCGCGACGAGCCAGCGGACGTCCTGTGCGGGAAGGTGCAGCCACAGCGCGGTCGACCAGAGCCCGAGGACCGCGAAGGTGTCCGAGGTCGACGACGTGTCGAGGAACCGCTCGTAGGGAACGGCCGCGGCGAGGGCGACGACGCCGACGGAGGCGGCAATCGCAGCACCGCGCGGACGCGGCAGGCCGCGCTCGATCCACAGCATGAGGCACGTGAAGAGGAGCGGCGCGACGTAGAAGAGGTTTCGCTCCTCGATGCGCTGGACGCTCGGCTGCGACGCGAAGGCGGCGACCTCGACGGCGAGGAGGGCGACGAGCGACACGGTCGCCGCGACGACCGCGCGTTCAGCCACCGACAGCGCCCGGCCGCGCACGCAGAGGAGGACGAGCGCGAACACGGGGACGATGCCGACGTACAGCTCGAGCTCGGAGACGTGCCAGAGGAGCCACCGCGCGACGGTGCCGGTGTCGTACGACGAGTGCGTCGCAGCGGCGTAGGCGCCGAGGAGAGACGACACGCTTCGGCCGCGCACGAGCTCCGCGAGCACGACCAGCACCGCGATGCCTCCCACCGCTGCGTAGAGGAGCTTGTACGAGAGCAGCTCGCGCGGGCGTCGCGCGAGCGCGGCGAGCACGAGCGGGGCGACGAGCGCCGCGGGCAGGACGGCGATCGCCTGGGCCCGCGTCTCGTAGGCGAGGCCGAGCGCGGCCAGGAAGAGGACGACGGTGAGCAGGCGCGGACGCTCGAGCAGCGCCACGAGCGCGAGCGCGAGGAGCATGAAGACCGGGTAGAACGCGTTCTCCGTCATCACCGTCCCGGCGTAGAAGGTCGACGGGACGGCAACGGTCAGCACGGCGACGACGAGCGCCCCGCGCATGGAGACGACGCGGCGGGCGAGCAGGTACGCGGGGACGGCGGTGAGCGACATCAGGAGCGCGTTGATCAACTTGATCGCGCTGTAGACGGTGGGAATCGAGCGGAAGGCGGCGTAGGCCGGGCTGATCAGGATCGGGTAGACGACGCCGTAGCCGCCGGTCGGCACGTCACGGACGGCGAACGATCCCGTCGCCGCGAAGCTCTTCGCGAGCTCGGAGTAGACGACCTCGTCGATCATGATCCACGGCCCGACCATGTGGCGCGCGAAGCCGAAGCGCACCGCGGTCGAGATCGTGACCACTACGGCGACCCAAGCCCACGCCGGCACGGCGCGGGCTCTGCTACGCACCGATTCCGACCTCGCGGAGGCGCTGCGCGAGCAGCGACATGTCGGTCATCCCCGTCTCGGCTGCGGCCTCGGCGATTCGCCAGAGCACGGCGTCGTCCACCGCGTCGCCGCCCGCTGCGACCTCGAGCGCGGCCACGTACGCGTCGGCCACTTTCGGCAACGCGTGCTCTCGCTCGACGTACGCACGGGCCGCAGCGCCGAGCGGACGGCCGTGCTCGGCCGCGAGCTCGAGTGCCGCAGCGAGCGTCTCGACCTCGAGCTCGTCCACCGGGATCTTGAGCACGACGCCGTCCGGCAGCTCGCTGAACCAGCCGACGTCGGAGACGAGCAGCGGCTTGCCGAGGGACAGGGCGCGGATCACCGAGCCCGAGGTCTCGCCCATCGTCGGGTAGCGCAGGTTGACGAGCACGTCGCACGCCGCCATCAGCGACCACATGCGCTCCTCCGGCACGTAGTCGAGGCGCTGCACTCCGTCGGTGACACCGAGCCGCTCGAGCCGGCGCTCGACGTCGAAGCGCTCACCGGCCGCACCGACGAGGAGGAGGCGCGCCCCCGGCAGGCGGCTGCGGAGCGATGCGAAGGCTTCCAGGAGCTGCGGGATCCGTTTGTTCATGTTCAGGTAGCCGAAGCAGCCGATCAGCGGCTCGCCGCCCACGTCGGTCGCGGCGACCGGCTCGAGCGGCGGCCAGACGGGATGCGGGATCTGCCAGAGCCGGCCCGCGTACCCCGCCGCGCGCGCGCGGTCGCCCACGTAGCGGGAGTGGACGACGAGGCCCCCGGCGCGGTCGAGCACGACGCCGGAGAGCGGGAAGCGCTCCGGCTGGGTCTCCCAGAGGAGCGGCAACAGGTTGTCGAGCACGCCGAGCCCGAGCAGCCGCCCGGCAACGCCGAGCTCGCGCTCCATCGCGTCGAGATAGCCGCGGCCGTTGCCGCGGCCGATCGTGATGCCCGCGATCAGATGGTGCAGGACGTACTCGTGCAGGACGACGACGCCGGGCCGCTCGTTCAGTGCGTCGACGATCCAACCGTGCGCGTCCGGATCGTTCCCGACGTGGTAGAGCGCGATGTCACTGGCGGGAGCGCGCCGGCCTTCCTCGGCGACGACGACCTCGACGCGCTCGCGCAGAGCGGGCAGGAGCAGCGCGGAGTAGTCGGCGATCCCCGAGCGCGACGGCGGCAGCGGTGAGTAGTAGGCGACCTTCACGACAGCAGGGCGTCGACGCAGGCGTCCCACGTGACGCGCTCGGCGACCGTGCGTCCGGCCCGCCCCCACGCCTTCGCCTCGTCGACGTGAGCTGCGAGGTACGCGCAGGCGCGCGCGATGTCGGCGGCCTCCGGCGCGACGACCATCCCCGTCTCGCGGTCGTGCACCACCTCGAGCGGGCCGCCCGCGTCGTCGGTCGTGACGACGGGCTTGCCCGAGAGGAACGCCTCGTACGGGACCATGCCGAAGTCCTCGTCGAGCGGCGCGTAGTAGACGGCGAGGCAGCGCGCGTAGAGATCGGCGAGGCGCTCGTCGTCGACCCGCCCGACGAACTCGACCTGGCCGTTCAGTCCCGACGCGAGCTGCTCGAGGCGCTCGCGGTCGGGGCCGTCGCCGGTGACGACGACGCGCAGCCCCGGCTCGTGCTTGGCGGCTTCGAGGAGCAGGTCGATGCGCTTCGCCCGGTCGAGCCGGTTGACCGAGAGCACGAACCCCTCGGGCTCGGCGTTGCGATAGGCGAGCGTCTGCGGTGGGTGCGGGAGGACCTCCGCTGCGATCCCGTTGAAGCGCTGCAGCCGGTCGGCGACGTTGCGCGAGGTGGCGTAGACGCGGCGGGCCTCGCCGAGCGAGAGGGAGTCGAGGCGTTCGATCGCGCGGCGCGTCGCGCGGTCCTCGGCCGACTCGTCGAACTGGCCGAGGTCGGTGCGGTCGTAGTCGTAGGCCTGCCGGAACTGGTGCAGGACCCAGGCGACCTTGTGCGGGTGCCGCACGCAGTAGGCCGGGAACTTCGTCGCGATCACGCGGTCGATCGGGCGGCCGTCGGATTCCGTCAGGTCGACGAGCCGCCAGAGGAACGCCTGGTCGAGGACGCGCGTGCCCGGGTACCACTTGAACGGCACGCTCACGAGCTCCGCCTCGTGCCCGCGGGTGCGGAGGGCGGCGACGAGATCCTCGGCCATCAGCTCCGCCCCGCCGCGCACGAACGGCACCTGCGGCGCGCAGACTGCGATCCTCATCTCGACTCGAGCCGCTGGAGGCGCTCGTCGAGGTCGTCGATCAGCTTCAGCACCGCGTCGTTGTAGGCGCGCTGGTCGGCGAAGGCGGGCTCCACGTACCACCGCATCAGCCGCCGCAGGATCGCCTTCAGCGGCCCGCCCTTGCCGACGATCGGCCGCTCGGCGGAGACGGGCCAGAGACGCTCGGCCTGGTCGCGGACCGACAGGCGCACCTGGGCGGGCGGCACGCCGGCCCCGCGGGGCCCGGCCGCGTGGAGCTCCTCCTTCAGCTGCGCGAAGAGGGCGGCGACGTCCGAGGTGTCGTCTTCGGGCACTGCGCGGAGTGTAAAGAGCGCCCATTACGGCCCTGTAAGCGGCACCGCGGGCTGAGACGGAACGTGCAACCGGCTCCGAGGGGCCGGCGGCCGTCCCTCGCTGGCCTGCTGCACGTTGGCCGCTATCCGCCACTCATCCGATTGGGACGATGATCCGAAGCCGACCGCGGCTTAGCCTCCTCCGATCCGAACGCATCCGTCGGGAGACACGAGGAGTGGTGTCATGCCGGATGTAGGGATCGCCCGCAGCAACTTTCCGGTCCGGCGACCGGCGGGAGTGACTGCTCGCAAACGCGATCGTCGATCGCGCCGGACGGGCTCCAGTGGGCCCGTGATGCATTGAACGCGGTGAGAGGAGACTGGTGATGGCTGAGACACCGACCGACGTCCTGGTGGGCGGTTATCCGGACATCGACGAGGCGATGAAGGATTTCGATGCGCTCGCGAAGCTCGTCGAGGGCAAACGGGTCGAGATGGAGGCGGCGATTCTGATCACGCACGCCCGGGACGGCACGGTGACCGTGGCCCAGACGGCGGATCATCGCGGTCGTAAGGGTGTCGAGTGGGGCGGCGGCGTGGGGTTCCTGGTGGGCCTGGCGGCTCCGCCGCTGCTGGCGGTCACGGCTGCGGGCGCGGTTGGGGGCGGCCTGGTCGGGAAGTTCGTCGACAAGCGGCTCGAGACGGAGATGCACGACAAGATCGGCGAGAACCTGCCGGCTGGAACTGCCGGGATCATCGCCGCGTTCGACGACTCTCAGCGGCTTGCGGTGGAGCAGGCGCTGCCGGGCGCGCTCGCCAAGTCGATCGTGCAGACGGACAAGAAGGGCGTGAAGGCGCTCAAGGAGGGGCTCGCGGAGGCGATGGGCAAGTTCGTGCCCGACCGGACGGTGCTGCCGATCCCCGACAAGAACTTCGGCGGCACGATCGGGAGGACGATCGACCAGTCGGTGCCCGATTGGACGATCATCCCCGGCCCGAAAGCGCCCGAGGGTGCCCCGAACGTGCTGCTGATCCTGATCGACGACGCGGGGTTCGGCCAGCCTGACACGTTCGGGGGGCCGGTGGCCACTCCGAACCTGACCCGGGTCGGGCAGCTGGGCCTTGCGTACAACCGGTTCCACGTGGTCGCGCTCTGCTCCCCGACGAGGGCGGCGACGCTGACCGGACGCAACCAGCATCGCGTCGGCATGGGCTCGGTCGCGGAGTTCCCCGGCCCGTTCCCGGGCTACACGGGTGCCGTGCCGCGCACCTGCGCGCCGTTCCCGAAGGTCTTGAAGGAGAACGGGTATGTCACGGGAGGCTTCGGGAAGTGGCACATGACCCCGGACCGCGAGCAGGGCCCTGCCGGGCCGTTCGACCACTGGCCGCAGTCGTGGGGCTTCAACCACTTCTGGGGCTTCCTGAGCGGGGCGGCGGGCCAGTGGGATCCGCTGATCACGCAGGACAGCACGAACATCGGCGTGCCCGAGGGCTCGGACGGCAAGTCGTACTACTTCCCGGACGACCTGACGGACAAGTCGGTCGAGTGGCTGCACGCCGTGCGTGCCCAGGATCCCGAGAAGCCGTGGTTCCTCTACTACTCGACCGGCTGTGCCCACGCGCCGCATCACGTGGCGAAGGAGTGGGCCGACAAGTACAAGGGCAAGTTCGACCAGGGCTGGGACAAGCTCCGCGAGGAGGTCTTCGAGCGGCAGAAGAAGCTCGGTGTGATCCCGCAGGACGCGGTGCTGACCGAGCGGCCCGATCTCTTCGACGCCTGGGACTCGCTCGATGACGCTTCGAAGAAGCTCTACACGCGCCAGATGGAGGTCTACGCGGGCTTCATGGACAATGCCGACTGGAATGTCGGTCGCCTGCTCGACGCCGTCGAGGAGATGGGCGACCTCGACAACACGCTGATCTTCTACATCTGGGGCGACAACGGCGCGAGCCTGGAGGGCACGACGACGGGCTCGTTCAACGAGATGACGTTCCTGAACGGCATCGACATCGAGCCGAAGCAGCAGCTGGAGCTGATCGACAAGTACGGCGGCATCGACGCCTGGGGCAGCGACCACACGGCACCGCACATCGCAGCTGCCTGGGCGTGGGCCGGCAACACGCCGTTCCAGTGGGGCAAGCAGATGGCGAGCCATCTCGGCGGGACGCGCAACCCGATGGTCGTCGCCTGGCCCGGCAAGATCAAAGCGAGCGGTGACCTGCGCTCGCAGTTCACGCACTGCATCGACATCGGGCCGACCATTCTCGAGGCGGCCGGCATCCCGGAGGCGAAGGTGGTCGACGGGATCGAGCAGGAGCCGATGGACGGCACGAGCTTCCTGTACACGTTCGACGACCCGAACGCCGAGGAACGGCACACGGTGCAGTACTTCGAGGTGATCGGCTCGCGGGCGATCTACAAGGACGGCTGGTGGGCGTGCGCGCGCCTCGACAAGGCGCCGTGGGAGTTCTCGCCGGAGGCTCTCGCGCCCTTCGCCCCAGGCAAGTGGGATCCCGAGCAGGACACGTGGGAGCTGTACTACCTGCCGGATGACTTCACGCAGGCAAAGGACCTGGCGGCCGAGCAGCCGGAGAAGCTCACCGAGCTGAAGGAGCTGTTCTGGCAGGAGGCGGAGCGCAACCGCGCGCTGCCGCTGCTCGGCTCCATCTGCGTCTTCTTCGGCATCCTGCCGCCGCTGCCGACGGTGACCCGCTACACGTTCGCGGGCGACGTCCAGAACATCCAGAAGGGGCTCGTGCCCCGGATCGCCGGACGCTCGTACGCGATCGAGGCGGAGCTCGAGATCCCGGAAGGCGGCGCAGAGGGTGTGATCCTCGCCAACGCCGACTTCATCGGCGGCTTCGGGCTCTGGGTGGACGAGCAGGGCAAGCTCAACCACACCTACTCGTTCCTCGGCGTCGAGAGCTACCGGCAGACGTCGACGAAGCCGCTGCCGGCCGGCCAGGTCTCGGTGAAGATGCTCTTCGAGGCCGACGAGCCGAAGCCGGGCAGCGGCGGCAACGTCACGCTCTGGGCGGGCGGCGAGCAGATCGGCGAAGGCCGCGTCGAGAAGACAGCGCCGATGATGCTGACCTCCTACGCCGGCATGGACGTGAGCCGTGACAACGGCCTCGTCGTCGACCTCGCCTACGAGGACAAGGCGCCGTACCCGTTCACGGGCACGGTCAAGAAGGTCATCTTCGACCTGAAGCCCAAGCCGACGACGCACGACGACGAGATGGCGCTGCACGAGCAGGAGAGCCTCCACGCCGTCGCGCACGGCGTCGGGGCGTGAGACCCGGCAAGTGTCGAGGCTCAGCGAGCCCGGGGCGACGGCACGCCGGCCGCCGCCCTGGGCTCCTGCCCCACGGAGACGAGGCCGATGATCGAGCTGATCCAGGGCCTGCCCGACGGCGTCATCGGTCTCGAGGCCGTCGGCAAGGTCACCTCCGACGACTACGCCGCCGTGACGCCCGCGCTCGAGAGCGCGCTCGCAACGCACAAGAAGATCCGGCTGATCCACGTGCTGGGAGACCGCTTCACGGGCTTTACGGCCGGGGGAATGTGGCAGGACGGCAAACTCGGGCTCTCCCATGCATTCTCGTTCGAGCGGATCGCGGTCGTGACCGACCTCGACTCCGTTCGTGCCCTCGTCAAGGGGGGCGGCTGGACGATCCCCGGCGAACTGCGCCTGTTCTCGAATGCCGAGCGGCAACAAGCGATCACGTGGGCGAGCGGTCGAAAGGTCGGCGCCGACGATGCCGACGTCTAGTCGGCCCTGATCTGCCGATCCCCGACAGGCGCCGCGGCCCGGGCGACCGCCCGGGAGCTCCCGAGGGCGACCGCCCCGGCGCAGGCCAGGAGAAGGCCGAGAACAAACCAGACGGCATGCGGCGGCCGCCCGTCCGTCAGGAGGGGCGCGAGGGCGGCCGGGACGGCCATCTCGAGGCCGAAGGCGACCGGGATCGCGCGGGTGGCGGCCCACATCTGGAGCGAGGTCATCTCGGCGAGCAGCGCCCCCCACGCGGCGGCGGCGCAGGCTGCGCCCCAGGCGGCCGCGGCCGCGACGTTGCGGCCGGCGATCGCCGCGTCGAGAAGGGCGGTGCCGAGCCCGAGGACGGCCCAGCCGAGGCCGGCGGCCACGCTCGTCGGCAGCCCGCCCGACCGCCCGAGACGGCGGAGCACGGCCGGAGCCGGCGCGACGACGGCGAGCGCGATCGCGACCGCCCAGGTGCCGGCGGTCGTGAACGAGCCGGTCTGCGCCGGCCCCGCCCAGCCGAGGACCGCCACCCCGGTGGCGATCGCGAGCGCACCGGCGAGCTCCCGCCGGCCGACGGGCTCGTGCAGGACGCGCACCCCGAGGACGAGCAGGACGACGAGGCCGAAGCCGAGAGCCGGCTGGACGAGGGTGACCGACCCGAGCGAGAGCGCGACGGCCTGGAGCGGCCAGGCGAGCAGCCCGGCGGCGGTGCCGGCGACCCAGAGCGGGCGCCGGACGAGCCGCGCGATCAGGCTCGCCTTCAGCGCCTCGCTCTTCGGGACCTGCCGCGCCTCGAGTGCCTGCAGCGAGGTCGCGAGGGCATAGAGAGACGCCGTGACGGCGGCGAGGAGCGAAGCGGCGAACGTGCGCACGGCAGGAGACTACGATCGCGCGGTGGTCGGCATCTCCCTGCTCACGCTCGTGCCCGGACAGCTCGGCGGCAGCGAGACCTACGTCCGCGAGCTGCTGCGCGGTCTCGGGCGGGTCGGCGAGCTCTCCTACCGTGTGCTGCTCCCGCCGGTCGCGCCGGACGCGGCCGAGGGCCTGCCGGCGGAGACGGCGGTCGAGTACCGCGCCGCCCGCACGGTGCCGCAGCGGCTCCTCGCGATGGCGGCCGCGACCGCCCGGCCCGGCCCGCTGCGCCGACGGCTGCGCGGCGCAGACGTCGTCCACTATCCGCTGACGCTGCGGATCCCCCCGCTCGCGCCGAGCGTCGTCACGCTCCACGACCTGCAGCACCTCGACCTGCCGGACCTGTTCCCCCGCTCCGAGCTGCTCTTTCGCAAGCTCGCCTGGCACCGCTCCGTGCGCACGGCCGACCGCGTGATCGTGCCGAGCGAGTTCGTGCGCGAGCGCGCCGTCGCGACGCTCGGCCTCGACCCGGCGCGGATCGACGTCGTCCCGCTCGGGCTCGACCACGCCGCGCTCGGCCCGGGCGGCGCGGAGCGCGAGCCGTTCCTGCTCTACCCGGCCCGGCGCTGGCGGCACAAGAACCACGAGCGGCTGTTCGAGGCGTTCGCGCTCGTGCGGCGCGAGCGGCCGGAGCTGCGGCTCGTCCTCACGGGCGGCGGCGACTTCTCGTCGGTGCCGGAAGGCGTGGACGCGCGCGGCCACCTGCCGTGGGCAGGGGTCGTCGACCTGATGCAGCGTGCCTCGGCGCTCGTCTTCCCCTCGCTCTACGAGGGGTTCGGCCAGCCGCCCCTCGAGGCGATGGCCTGCGGCTGCCCCGTCGCGTCGTCGAACGCCGGCGCGCTGCCCGAGGTCGTCGGGGACGCTGCGCTCCTGTTCGACCCGCACGACCCGGCGGCGATCGCGAAGGGTGTCCTCGACCTGCTCGCCGATCCGGCCCCCTGGAGCGAGCGGGGCCTCGCGCGGGCACGGCACTTCTCGTGGGATGCGACGGCGCGGGCGACCGACGCGGTCTACCGCGGGCTGAGCACCCGCTCGTAGGCCGCGGCGTAGCGCGCCGCCGCCGCCTGGATCGAGTAGGCGGCGACGAGCTCTGCCGCGGGCCGGCGCCCGGGCGGCGAGGCGAGCAGCTCTCCGAGCGTGCCGGCGAGCGAGCGCCAGTCGCCCGCTGGGAAGAGCGTCCCCTCCCCGCGCAGCACCTCCGGGATCGCGCCCGACTCCGCGGCGACGATCGGCAGCCCGGCCGCGGCCGCCTCGGCGAGCACCATCCCGAACTGCTCCTCCCACCAGGTGGTCGGCAGGCTCGCGAGGACGAAGCACGACGCCTGCGCGAAGACGGCGGGCATCTCCTCGTAGGGCACGGAGGACCGCCACTCGACGACGCCGTCGAGGCCCAGGTCGAGGGCGTGAGCACGCAGCCGCCCCTCCTCGGGGCCGGCACCGACGATCAGCGCGCGGACGTCGCGGCCGTCCCGCCGGAGCCACGCGAGCGCCCGCAGCAGGTCCTGGTGGCCCTTCTCCCAGACGAGCCTCCCGACCGAGAGGACGAGGTGCGACCCGGGCGCAGACGCCGAGCCGAAGCGCGCGGTGTCGATCCCCGGCGGTGCCAGCTCGATCCGCTCCTCCGGGACTCCCTCGAGCAGGAGCGCGCCGCGGGCCCGGTCCGTGGCTGCGAGGAAGAGATCGACGTGCGGGATCGTCTCGCGGCGCTGGCGCCGGCCGCGGAAGCGCCGGTAGGCGTCCCCGAACGGGATCGTCTCCCAGACGGTGAGCACGAGCCGGAACCCGAGCTTCGCCTTCAGCAGTGCAGGGCCGTGGCTGAACGGGACGCCGATCTCGGCGGCGTGGACGACATCGGCCCCGCGCAGGGCGGGCTCGAGTGCGAGGTAGCGGTCTCCGAGCGCGAGGGCACCGAGGTCGCCCGCCCGCCCGCGCGGCAGACGGTCGCGGAGCGCGCGCACGGGCTCGACCGAGAGATCGAGTGACCGGAGGTCGAAGGCGTTCGACCCGGTTGCGAGCACGTGGACGTCGTAGCGATCGGCGAGCAGCTCCCAGGGGCGGAGCTCCCACGGGTTCGCGGAGTGGCCGCGCAGGAGGACGACCCGCGGTCTCCTCATCGGCGGCGCAGGGCGTGGTTGAGCTCGGGCGGGATTGCGTGCAGCGCGAGCGCGAGGACGACGAAGACGAGGAGCGCCGCAGGCAGCGTGAGGATCCACGTCACCGGCAGGGCGACGATCGCAAAGGCGGGCAGCGCCGCCAGGACCACCCGCGGTGTGAGCCCCGCGTGCGGCGCGACCGCCGGAGCGCCGCGGCGCAGGAAGACGTAGACGAGCGCCGCCAGGACGCTCTCGCCCACGACCGCTCCGGCGGCCGCGCCGCGCGCGCCCCACGGCGGGATCAGCACGGCGCCGAGGACGAGGACGACCGCGAGCGCCCCGGCGTTCGCCCAGGCGAGCGACGCCTGTCGCCGCAGGGAGAGCAGGCCGAGCTGCCAGACCTGACCGACGAAGACGGCGATCAGCGCGAAGGACTGGATCTGGAGCACGGGCGCGGCGCCCGCGTACTGCTGTCCGCCGAGCAGCGGGACGAGCGTCGGCGCGAGCGCGTAGATCGCGAGCACGAACACGATCGAGGCCGCGAGCGAGACCTCGGTCATGCGCTGCAGCCCGAAGCGCAGGCGCTCGCTGTCGTCACGGCCCGCGACGGAGAGCAGCGGCAGCGCAGAAGAGAGGACGAGCAGGGGCAGCGAGAAGAGCACCGCGAAGACCTGGAAGGAGGTGGCGAAGTAGCCGGTCTGCGTGTCCGAGGCTAGCAGCGACGTCATGATCATCAGGACGCGGAAGTAGACGACGTTCATCGTCAGCGCGATCGCGAGCGGCAGCGCCTCGCGCAGGAGCGACCCCACCACCCCGCGGTCGAAGGCGGGCTTGAGCCCGCGCCGCCAAGGCACGACGAGCGGCGTGAGCGCGAGCACCGCGGCGCCGACCGGGATCTGCGCCCCGAAGAACGGGAGCAGCGACGCGCCCGCCGCGACCAGGCCGACCACGGCGACGAACATCAGCGCGGCCTTCGCGACCTCGAAGGCGGTGATCGCGAACAGGCGCAGCTCGACCGAGAGCGGCATCATCATCGTCGCCTGCGTGTTCACGAGCAGCACGCCGATCCCGCCGAGGATCGTGCCCCAGAACATCGTCCGGTCGTAGGCGACCAGCGCGAACACGGCCGCGGCGGCGATCCCGAGCGGCGTGATCGCAAGCCGGAGCGAGACGAGGTTGCCGAGCAGCCTGGGCCGCTCGGCGGCGGGCGCGAGCGCGAGCTCGCGCGAGCCGACCGCGGTGAGGCCGGCGTCGCTGATGCCGCTGACGATGCCGAGCAGCGCCGCGACGGCGCCGTAGCGGCCGAAGTCGTCGCGGCCGAGATAGCGGAGCAGGAAGACCGACGTGCCCGCGGCGAGCAGCGTCCCGATGCCGTAGCCCACACCTCGCGCGAGACCGCCGCGGACGACGCGGCCGCCCGCCGCCGGCGCCGAGAGTAGGTCGGGGGTCGTCTCCGAAGCGCTCACCGCTCGCACTATCGTGCCCTACGTGCAGGCGACCGTCGTCATTCCGACCTTCAACGCGCGCGGCCTGCTCGCCGAGACGCTCGACGGCCTCGAGCGCCAGACGGTCGCCCACGCTGTCGTCGTGGTCGACAACGCCTCGTCCGATGGGACGACCGAGCTCCTCGCGGAGCGGTTTCCACGCGTGCGGATCGTTCGCCTGCCGGAGAACATCGGTTTCGGCCGGGCCGTCAACCGCGGTGTCGCGGTGGCCGAGACCGACGTGGTCGTGCTGATCAACAACGACGTCGTCTGCGAGCCGGAGTTCCTCGAGCGGCTGCTGGAGCCGCTCCACGACGACAGCGTCGCGATGGTCGCGGGAGTGCTGCTGCAGCACGACCGGCCCGAGCTCGTCGACTCGGCCGGGATCGAGCTCGACACGACGCTGCGCTCGTGGGACGCGGTCTGGAACCGGCCCGCCTCCGGGCTCGAGCGGGCGCCGGAGCCGGTGGGGCCGTGCGGCGGGGCCGCCGCCTTCCGCACCCGCGCCTTCAGGGAGGCCGGCGGCTTCGACGAGACGTTCTTCGCGTACTGGGAGGACGTGGACCTCGCGCTGCGGCTCCGCCTCGCCGGCCATCGCTGCGTCCGCGCGAGCGGTGCGCGAGCGCTGCACAAGCACGGCCAGACGCTCGGCGCCGCGTCGCCCGCGCAGCGGCGGCTCGAGGCGTTCGGGCGCGGCTACGTGCTCGCGCGGTATCGGGTCGCCCGGCGCAGCCTCGCGACGCGCGCGCAGGTCGCGGTCCTCGACTGGCCGGTGCTCCTCGTCCACCTCGTCGTGCGGCGCGAGCTCGGCCCGCTCCGCGAGCGCCGGCGCGGCACGCGCGCCGGCCTGGCGGCGCCCCCGCTGCGGGCCCCGTTCGAGCTGGCGACGGTCGGCTTCGGCGAGGCGCTCGGACGGCAGATCGGCCAGCTACGCCTGCGCGCCACCGGCTCGCTGCCGACACACTTCGACCAGAGCACCTCCGGCGCGGGCTAGCTCCGGCGCGCGAGCGCCGACCACTGATAGACGAGGAACTCGGCGCTGCGGCCTCGCGTCGCACGCTCGAGGAGCCGGCCGGCCGGCGTCAGCGGCGCGTGCGCGGTCCCCTCGACGTGCCAGCCGGCCGCCTCGAGCAGCTCGACGAGATCGGTGCGGGTCAGCCAACGCAGGTGGGTCCGGTCGCGGTGGCCCCACTCCGTGTAGCCGAACGTGCCGTGGACGACGAGGTCGCGGACGAGCGACCAGTGCCGCGCGTTCGGAACGGACACGTGGATGTGTGCGCCGTCCGCAGCGACGGTGTGCAGCCGCCGCAGCACGTCGTCCGGCTGCACCAGATGCTCGAGCAGGTCGTAGGCGAGAATCGTGTCGAAGGGCGCAGCGAGCCCGTCGATCACGTCCTCGACCTTGCCGGTGAGCACCTGGTCGTACACCTCCCGCGCCGCCGTGGCGGCGGCCGGCTCGACCTCGACGCCGGCGAGGAAGTCGACCCGGTCGCGGAGCGCGCGGCCGACTCCGCCGGCACCGCACCCGACATCCAGCAGCCGTCCGAGCGGGCCGCCCGGCAGCCGCGCGACGAGCTCGGGCCGGGCTTGGCTGAAGTACGAGGAAGGCTTGCCATTCCCAGATGGTTCCTTCATGGACGACGAGTAGGCTTCCCGCGCATGGCGGCATCAGATCAGACCTGGGACGAGGGCGCGACGATCGAGCTCCGCAGCGACTTCGAGGCCGCCTACCGCAACCGGACGTGCCTCGTGACCGGAGCGGACGGGTTCATGGGCTCGCATCTCACCGAGGCGCTCGTCGCCCTCGGCGCGCACGTCGTCGCGTTCGTGCGCGCCACGTCGTCGGGCGCCCTCAACAACATCGGGCATGTGAGGGACGACCTGACCGTCGTCTTCGCCGACCTGACCGACAAGACGTCGATCGATCACTGCGTTCGCGACCACTTGGTCGGCGCACCGGACCGTCCGTACGTGTTCCACCTCGGCGCACAGGCGCACGTCGGCGAGTCGTGGCACCGCCCCTACGAGACCGTGATGGCGAACACGCTCGGGACCCTCAACCTGCTCCAGTCGATCGTCGACCTCGACGTCGACCTCGAGAAGTTCGACACGGCCGGCACCTCCGAGGAGTACGGCAACGTGCGCGAGGGCGTGGCACACCATCACGACTTCGACGATGCGGGCTCGCTGATCCTGCACGAGCGCTCGCCGATCAACCCGAAGTCGATCTACGCGACCGCGAAGGTCGCAGCCGACTTCCTGACGATGAACTACCACGACGCCTATGCCGTGCCGGGCGTCGTGACGCGCATGTTCAACAACTACGGCCCCCGGCAGAACCCGCGCTATGTGACGGGCACGATCATCACGCAGGCGCTCTCGCGGCCGGAGGTCGAGCTGGGCGCCCTCGAGCCGCTGCGGGACTTCTGCTTCTGCACCGACGGCGTCCGCGGCCACCTGACGGTCGCCGCCCAGGGCGTGCCGGGCGACGTCTACGTCTACGGGCAGGGCGAGAACATCTCGATGGCCGACTGGTCGAGCCTGATCCTGCGTGTCGGCGCCGAGCACGGCTTCTGGCCCGACGACCGGCAGGTCGTGATCGAGGAGAAGCGGCTCCGGCCGGGCGCCACCGACGTGATGGCGCTGCGCGTGGGCTACGAGAAGCTGCACACGGAGACCGGCTGGGAGCCGAAGGTCTCGTGGGAGGACGGCGTCCTGCGCACGATCCAGTGGTATGCCGACCACCGCGAGCGGTGGCTCGGCCGCGTCGACTGGCTGACGCGGCGGCCCGCCGAGACGCGATGACCCGTGTCCTCGTCACCGGCGGGGGCGGCTTCCTCGGCTCGCACGTGGTCGAGCGGCTCGAGGCGGACGGCCACGACGTCGTCGTCGGGCGCAGCCGCGACTACGACCTGACGCGCTTCGACGACGCCGAGCGGATGTTCGCCGACGCGCAGCCCGAGCTCGTCTTCCATCTCGCCGCCGAGGTCGGCGGCATCGGCGCGAACCGGGCCAACCCGGGGCGCTACTGGTACGCGAACCTGATGATGGGCGCGCACGTGCTGGAGCTCGCGCGAAGCCACGCCCTCCGCAAGCTCGTGATCGCAGGGACCGTCTGCGCGTACCCGAAGTTCACACCGGTGCCGTTCTCCGAGGACGACCTCTGGAACGGGTATCCGGAGGAGACCAACGCGCCGTACGGTGTCGCGAAGAAGTCGATCCTCGTGGGCGCGAACGCGTATCGCGAGCAGTACGGCCTCGACGCGATCTTCCTCCTCCCCGCGAACCTGTACGGGCCGCGCGACAACTTCGACCTCGATTCGTCGCACGTGATTCCCGCGCTCATCCGCAAGATGCTCGAGGCCGACGGCGACGTCACCCTGTGGGGCGACGGCTCCCCGACGCGCGAGTTCCTCTTCGTCGACGACTGCGCCGAAGGGCTGCTGCTCGCCGCAGAGCGCTACGACGAACCGGCGCCGGTGAACCTCGGCACCGGCGTCGAGACGTCCATCCGCGAGCTGGCCGAGACGATTGCCGACCTGACGGGTTTCGAAGGTGAGATCGTGTGGGACACGTCGATGCCGAACGGCCAGCCGCGCCGGCGGCTCGATGCGAGCCGGGCGGAGCAGGCGTTCGGCTTCGTCGCCCGCACCGCGCTGCGCGACGGGCTGCGCAGGACGATCGAGTGGTATCGGCTGCAGGCGCCGGCGCGCACCGCATGAGGCGGGCGGCGCCCGCCGGCCTGCCGGGGCCGAGAGCCGGCGCGACGCTCGCGCTGCTTGCCGTCGCCGCCGTGCTGCTCGTCCGCGCGCACGCCGGCACCCCGTGGGGGTGGCGGACCGTGGTCGCCGTCCTCCTCGCGCCGGTCGCTGTCACGGCCGTCGTCGCGATCGCCGGCCGGCTCGGCGGCCCGCGGTTCGCGGCTGCCGCCGGGCTCGTCTACGTCGTCCTGCCGTTCGCCGGACGACGGTACTTCTATGGACCGTTCCTCGCCGAGTACGACCATCACCTGATGCCGGCCCTCGTCGGCCTCGAGCAGACGGGCTGGTTCGCCTTCGGCGTCGCGACCGCGGTCGCGATCGTGTTCCTCCCCGAGCGGGTCGCCGGCCTGGCCGGCGCAGCCGCAGCCCTCGTCGCCGCCGCCGCGTGGATCGACGCCCCGTGGAGCGGTCTCTTCGGGGAGTTCCACGAGACGACCTGGAGCCCGACGTTGCTCTGCTTCCTGCCGTTCGCCGCCACGATCGGGATGGCCCTCCGCCGGCCGTGGCTCGCCGCCGCCGTCGCGGGGCCCGTCGCCGTCTTCACGCTCCGCGGCGTTCACCGTCCTTACTACGCGGGCGGCCTCTGGCTGTCGCTCGCCGCAGCCGTGCCCGTGACGGCCGTGCTCGTGACCTCGCTCGCGCTCCTCGTGCCGCCGCTCAGTCGGGAGCGGTGGGCCCGTTCGCCGGGCGTCGCCCGCTGACCTCGAGCTCGAGCAGTGCGAGGCGCTGCGCCAGGATCACGTTCTGGTCGCCGAGCTTCGAGATGACGAGCGAGTAGTGGAGCAGCACGGCCAGGATGAAGAGCAGCGCGACCGCGAAGAGCACGGCCGGCGGATAGGTCTCGACGCCGACCCACGACGCGATCGCGTTCAGGCCGCCGCGCCAGGCCGAGAGGACGAGGAGCACGAGGCCGGTCAGGAGCCACAGCAGCGCGTAGCGCTCGCGGAGGCGCCGCGAGCGGATCAGCTCGAAGACGATCAGCAGGAGCAGGAGCGACGCGACGGAGGCCGCGATCGAGACCTTCAGCGGTGTCTGCCCCGCCGCGAGCATCAGGCGTCCTCGAGCGGGGTCGCGCGGCGCCGGAACATGCCGACGAGCACGGCAAGCAGCACCTTCGCCATGTAGTAGATCGAGCGGAGCGCGGTGATCGACGAGTTGCCGGTCTCGCGCTCGCGCATCGTCACCGGCACCTCGACGAGGCGCAGGCGATGCTTGTGCAGCATCACGGCCGCCTCGACCTCCGGATAGTCGTGCGGGTAGTCCTCGGCGAAGAGCTCGATCGCCCGCCGGTTCAGGACCTGGAAGCCGCTCGTCGTGTCGGTGAGCTGCTGGCCGGTGAGCAGTGACACGGTGCGCGCGAGGATGCGAATGCCGATCCGGCGGGTGCGCGACGACCGGTAGCCGCCGTCACCGGCAAAGCGGGAGCCGACGCAGATGTCCGCCTCGTCCGACAGCACGGCCGGCAACAGCTGCGCGATCTGCGCGGGGTCGTGCTGCCCGTCGCCGTCGACGCGCGCCACGAGGTCGTACCCTTGGGCGGCGGCGTACTGGAACCCGGTCTGGACCGCTCCGCCGATCCCGAGGTTGAAGGGCAGGCGCACGACGCGGGCGCCGTGCTGCACCGCCACCTCGGGCGTGCGGTCGTACGAGCCGTCGTCGACGACGAGCACGTCGAACGACGGGTCGAACGCGGCGATCTCGTCGATCACGCCTCCGATCGCACCGGCCTCGTTGAGGGCCGGGACGATCGCGAGCTTCCTCATGCGGGCACCCGCAGCCCGACGTGCTCGAGCACCTGCCGGGCCCGGTGGCGGTACGTGTGCTCGTCGAGCACGCGCTCGCGCGCGCGGCGCCCGAGCTCCTCCGCCTGCGCGGGGTCGTCGAGGAGCGAGCGGTATGCCTCGGTCGCCTCGTCCGCGTCGTGCACGACGAGCAGCTCCTCGCCGGGCTCGAACCAGCGCTCCATCCCCTCGACGGGATTCGCGACGATCGCGGCGCCCGACGACGCGAGCTCGAACGGCCGGGCCGACGACGAGGCGTAGACCGACGCATGTGAGCGCCGGGTGATGCACAGGTTCACGCGGGCGCTCGAGATCGTGCGGGCGAACACGTTGAAGGGAACGTCGCCCAGCGTGCGCGCCCGGCCGACATCCCCCTGGAAGTCACGGCCCCCGAGCGCGAAGTCGACCTCGTCGAGCCGGCGCGACGGCTCCCCGACCATCGACTGCACCCAGTCGCGGCGGAACTTGTCGCCGTACCCGTAGAAGAAGACGTCGAGCTCCTTCTCGACCGCCTGGGGGGCGAAGAACTCGGGGTCGGCCCCCCAGAAGACGGCCTCGACGCGGCGTGCGCCGAGCTCGCGCAGGCGATCTCCCGCCCCCTCGGAGTTCGAGAGGAGCAGGTCGTACTCGGACGGGTCGGCGTCGTGGTACCAGTTGAAGCCGGTGTCCATCCCGCCGAACTCGGGCAGGCTCATCGGCGCGTCGCCGTCGTAGAAGGCGACCGGCACCCCGTGACGCTCCCGCAGGTGCGTGGGGATCCCCCGCAGGTGCGCCATCGGAACGGTGAAGACGATCACCGCATCGGGCCGCTCCCGCTCGACGAGCGCATCCAGGTGGCGGCGCCAGCGCGGCGTCACCCACCGCCAGATCAGCTCGCGGGTCATGCGGTCGCCGAGCCCGTCCTCGGGGCTCTCCTCGGCGCGGCGGAGGTAGCGGTCGCCCTTGAGCCGGGCGACGGTGTCCCGGGCGCGGGCGAACGACTCGCCTTCGAGATAGGCGGGGTTCGGGGCCGTTCTCCACCAGGGCGACTCGACCGGCCGGCCGCGGTAGGGCGTGACGACGAGGTCGACACCCTCCTCGTAGAGGCCCTTCCAGAGCTGCCACCACGCGGGCGTGCAGCCGTAGCGAAAGTCGAGGTCGACCGCAGACGCGACGGCGAGAACCTTCGGTGCACGCATCCGCTGCAGTGTGGCAGAGCCGCGTTACGGCGCCGTAAAGGGCGCCGCGGGTTAAGAAGGGGCGGCCGGAGAAATGCCGCGAACGGTGGACATGGATGGCAAATGGCCGGTCTTCCTTGGATGGGTGTGTGGCGAGAACCCTTTGCATCGCCCGGGTGCTGGCGGTTGGAAGGATCGTATGCCTGAGTCGAGAACTCGAACGGTATGTCGGGGCAGTCCAGGCTCGAGCGGCAGCTTGACCGTCAGCTAGCCCGCGACCCACACGTCGATTGGCTGTAGCGATGGCGCGGATGATCCCGCTCGAGCGTCAAATGACACGGTTCCTGCGCAAGCCGCCGACCGTGAGGGGAGCCGCCAGCGTGATCGTCACGACGACCGTGCTGATCGTCGTTGCGAGCGGTCTTCTGATGCGGCTGATCGACCACAAGGAGTACTCGAACATCTTCATCGGGATGTGGTGGGCGATCCAGACGGTTACAACCGTTGGCTACGGGGACGTCACCCCGAAATCGGTTGCCGGGCGGATCGTCGCGTCCTTCGTGATGCTTGAAGCGATCGCGCTCGTCGCGATCGTCACCGCCGCGATCACCTCCACCTTCGTCGCGCGCGCCACCCGTCTCCAAGACACCACCGCAGCCGACAAACGCAAGCAGGACGAAGCGAAGCTCAATAGCCGCTTCGACCAACTGGACGAGCGGCTCGACCGGCTCGAGTCGATGTTGCGCAACCTCGGCCCTTAGGTGCTTAGCGGCGATAGGTGCGCGTCAGTCGAGCGTTGTACGTGTCAGTGGTGTGTGGTTACAGCCCGGGTAAGTCCACTCTGATAGATGGGTGCTCGACCGAGAAGCTGGCAAGTGTTGCGGGCGTTACGAGCTGTCTCGCACCGACAGGTCCTGGTCAGAGAGCGTGCGGACCCAACCGCCGAACGCGATGCTGCCGGCGCTTGCTCGTGTCCGATCTCCCCGGGCGCCCGTCGGGCCACGGCCACCCGTCGATCGCCGACCATGTACGCCATGATCAGAGTCAAAGGGAAGAAGAGAGACTCAAAAGCGCTTCCCCTCGCTCAACGCGGTGCGTCCTCGCCGACGGCCGCATCGTCGTTAGCTGGAGGGAACGCGTGGGGACCCCGTCGGGTGAAGCGGTTGGCCGCGAGTTTTGCCGTGGCGGGTCGCGATCGTGGGTTCGACGACAAGCAGCGAGAGAGCGTCAACCTCGCTGTTGGCCGCTCCTACCGGGAGTGGACGGCACGGTTCGCCGGGATGCGCAACCTCGACCTCTGGTACGCACGTGTGGACGTCGATGCGTTGCTTGCGCAGTTTCAGACCATCGCGAACGCAGCGGAGCGCAAGCGGGCGGAGAAGAACCTCGCCAAGACGAAGACGAAGGACAGCCTGAAGGCGTTTGCGAAGCTGACGGAGGTCGTGGACGGCGAACGCCGGATCGTCGCCGACCCACCGGTCGTGACGCCGATCGAGGACATTCTGGGCGACCGTGCGGGCGAGTTCGATGCGTTCTTGCACGGCGTGATTCGCTCCTATCGGCGCACACTCAGCGGCGACCGTCGCAAGCTGCTGGAGCGCTACCGCTACGTCCATGCGGCCCGGAAGGTCGTGGGCGTCGGCAGCGTCGGCACCCGCGCATTCATCATGCTGCTGGTCGGCCGTAACGATGACGACCCGCTGTTTCTGCAGTTCAAGGAAGCGGAAGCCTCGGTGCTCGAGCCGTTCCTCGGGAAGAGCGAGTTCGCAAACCATGGCCAGCGCGTCGTCGAGGGTCAGCGCCTGACCCAGGCGGCGAGCGACATCATGCTCGGCCATATCCGCGCCGAAGGCGTTGACAGTGTGCGGCGCGACTTCTACGTCCGCCAGCTCTGGGATGCCAAGGGCTCCGCGCTGGTCGACCTGATGGAACCGCCGGTCCTGCGCGCCTACGCGGGCGCCTGCGGCGCCGAGCTCGCGCGTGCGCATGCCCGCTCGGGAGACGCGATCGCGATCGCGAGCTACCTCGGCAACAGCGAGACCTTCGACCGGGCGATCGCGCAGTTCGCCGAGTCGTACGCTGACCAGAACGAACGCGACTACGAGACGCTCACAAAGGCCGCGAGCGCCGGAGAAATCCAAACCGAGACCGGCGTCTAGTAACACGTCCCGTTTTCGAGCCCGAGGAGCCGTAGCAACCGTGCGGCCGGCGGACTAGCGGGCAGGATCGGTCGTGGCGCTGTGGAAACTGGCTCGGGGTGGGGGATCGTTGGGGCACCGGCCGGATCGAGGCGTTCAGCGACGGCGTGTTCGCGATCGCGATCACGCTGCTGATCCTCGAGGTTGCGGTACCTGAGTCCGAGTTCGGCAATCTCTGGCGCGGCATCGGCCATCAGTGGCCGTCCTACCTGGCGTATACGACGAGCTTCATCACGATCGGCGGGCTCTGGATGGTCCACCACGGGATATTCCGGCGCCTGCAGTACGCCAACACCTGGATCATGCGACTCAATCTGGCGCTGCTGATGGCTGTTGCGTTCCTCCCTTTCCCGACCAGGCTTCTGGCCGAGGCGATCCACGAGACGGACGCCGAGCGGGTGGCGGTCATCTTCTACGGCGCGACGCTGCTGGTGATCTCTCTCCTGCTCAGCGCGCTGTGGGGTGCGATCGCCAGCGACCGCGACCTGCTCAAGCCGGAGGTGAGCGAGCAGGAGATAAAGTCGATCCTGATCGAGACAACGCCGAACCTCGGCTTCTACATCGGCGTCTTGGTGCTCGCGTTGTTCGCCCCGAAGGTGGCCGCGTTCGGCTTCCTCGTGATTGCGATCGTCGGTGTGCTACGCGTGCGCGGCGAACAGACACCGTCAGCAGGCAAACCCGAGCCCACCTAACAGCGCACGAAGCTCCGGGAACACTCGTCCAGAAGGGCTGTCTTTCTCGTGGACTTCCACGACGGGCTTCCGCACGCTAATGCAACACCCTTGCTTCGAGTCCGACCACCGCGACGCCGAGCAGGAAGTTCAGGAGCCCCGACAGTGCCGCGTATCCCCATCGGTGGTAGGCGCGCCGCCCGACGGCGTAGCCCCAGCCGGCGAGTTGAAGCCAGCAGAGTACGAGTGCGCAGCTGGATGCAACACGGTCGGACACGCCGAGCGCGACGCCGACCAGCAACACAAGCGCCGGCGCAGCGCCGGAGGCGACGAGTGGCCATGCGGCGCGGGCGATCTGCCAGGCCTGACCGGGCGTGAACTTCGTCCCGTCGGAGATTCGCTGCCCTGTGATCTCCGACCACACGTGCGCCAGCCAGAAGACCGCAACCGTCGCAAGCAGGGAGGCCGCGGTGGCGACAGGAGGCTCGTGAACGTCGCGAAACGCGCTGAGGAGTGCGGCGGCGACGATCGAACCGTAGACCGCCGCGGCATACGAGTCCGCGAGGAGCGGTGCTCCTGCGCTGCGGCGGCGAAGCATCAATGAGGGAACGCCGTCCGACACAGACTGATCCTCTCGGTTCACGTCAAAGCCCCGCGAACGAGGCTAGGCCGGGGCTGGTTTGGGTTTTGGTTTGGGTTTGGCGCCGGGCTGCACGGTTGGGATGCCTCCAGTGAACAGCAAGGCAATCAGGGCGAAGATCGCGAGGATCGAGACGGCAACGCGGAGCCCGTCGATCCGGCTCTGCTCGTTGGTCTTCACGATCGCGTCGGCGGTCCGCGGGGGAACGTGCGCATCCGAGAGCGCGACCTTCAGGTCGGCATCCGACATGAACGGGGCGCCGCCGGCGAGGTTGGTCTGTGCCTTGGCGGCGACGCGGTCGGGGACGGCCGGGTTGTTCTGGACGCCGGTCAGAAACGACGCTGTCAGCGCGGAGATCAGCACGGCGCCGGCGAGCGCGGTGCCGATCGAGGCGCCGAGCTGTGTTCCGGTGTTTTGGATTCCGCCCACCTCGCCGCTCTGTTCGTCGGGGACCGCCGACACGGTCACGGCCCCCAGCTGGGAGGCGATCGAGCCGATCCCGGCACCGGCAAGGAGCAGCGGCCAGGTGACGATCGATGCGCCGGCGCCGTAGTCGAGCAGCGCGATCAGGAGCACGAGCCCAGCGAACATGGCGATGAAACCGAGGCGGATGACCCTCCGCGGGTTCGCGTGCGGGAACACTTTCGGGACTCCGGCGGCGAAGAGCAGCAGCATCAGCGACAGCGGCAGCAGATGCATCCCAGTCGAGACCGCCGACAGGCCGAGCGCGACCGACAGGAACAGCGGCACGACGAAGAAGATCCCGGCCTGCACCAGGAAGAGGAAAAAGAATGAGGTGACGCCATCACGCAGTTGGATGTTCCGAAGCATCTTCGGGTCGATCAGCGCTGCCTGGCCGTGTGCGATCCGCCGGTTCTCCCACATGACGAACAGGCCGATCACGACGCCGCCCGCGAGCACGAGCCAGATCACCGGCGAGAGCCCGAGCCACTCGGGAGCACCAGGCTTGGCCCGCACGAACCCCCATGCACCCGACTTCAGGGTGCCGATCACGATCAGACCGAGGCCCGCCGCCGACAGCGCCGTGCCGACCAGGTCGAGCTTGGCGCCCTTCTCAGGCGGCGTGTCGTTCACCCGTCGAGCGAGGCCGAGGATGACGATCACGATCAGCACCTCGCTGATGAACACCCACCGCCACGAGGCATAACTCGTGAAGAAGCCGCCGATCACCGGCCCGATCGCGGCCGCCATCGCGCCGGCAGCCGCCACCAACCCGTACGCGCGCGGCCGGTCCGGTTTGCCGAAGTTCGAAGCGACCAGCGCGACGATTGCCGGAAAGATCAACACCGCGCCGAACCCCTCCAGGAACGACCAGCCGATGATCAAGACCGGCAGACTGTGTGAGAGCGCGGTCGTCAGCGATCCGCAGGCGTAGATCACGCACCCGATCGTGAAGGCACGCTTGCGGCCGATGATCTCCCCGACCCTCCCACCGGTGATCATCAACGACGCCATCACCAGCGTGTAAAGCGTGATCGCCAACTGGATCCCGGTCACGTCGGTCCCGACGTCCCTGGCGACCGTCGCAATCGCGGTGTTCATCACCGTCATATCCAGGGCCATCACGAACTGCGCCGCCGCCAACGTCAGCAGCACCACACCCGTTGCCTTGGCAGCGGCAGAAGAGGCGGTCGAAGCGGTCATTACGACAAAGACCCGACGAGATCTTCCCCGATGAGGTTCAGAGGCATCCCGGTTGAGCAGACAGCGTCGGACGGTCGGATCACGAGCCGCCGCCCGTGAGGGAGTTGCAGGCGCTCGCGTTCGTGAACGCGGTCTTCAGCTCACCTTTCGCGTCGAGTCCCTGCACGTTGGTGATCGTCGTCTTGACCTGCGTTTTCATCGTCGCGAAGGTTGCCGTCACCGTCGAGACGGCGCTGACCACACCGCTCAGGCCGGAGGCGCCCTTGACGGCGCCCTGGATCGTCGCGACGTCCTGGTGCAGGCTGGTCGAGAGCTTTGTGAGCGAGTCTTGCGCCTGTTGCCCGGCCTGTGTGTCGGGCTTGCCGAGTCCCTTCAGGTCGGAGGTGAGCGTCTGCGTCGCCGCCTGAGCGTCGCCGGCGGCCTTCTGGAGGCCGCTCTTCGTCGGATCGCTCGTGACCGAGCTGGCGGCCGACTTGACCGCGGTCTGCCAGGTCGTGATCGACGAGCACACTCCGGTCGCCCACGTCTCCGTCGCCGAGGCACTCGTCGTCGTTGTCGTTGCCGAACTGCCTCCGCTCGAGCCGCAGCCCGCCGCGAGGAACACCAGCACTGCTGCGACGGCGACGAGGTACTGCGTCCGATTCGGCTGCATCACGACTGCCCTTTCTCGGTCGACCTCCCACCCACGTGTTGGTGGCCGGAGGTCGGAGGTTGATTGCCGGTGAGAAGGGAGGCGCGAGCGCCGTCCCTTCTCACCGACCTCTTGCCTATGCGCTGGTGGTCGCCGCAGCCTTCGCCTTCTCGGCGCTCTGCTTGTCGACCTCGTGCTTCGAGACCTTGTCGGCCTTCGGCAGCGCCTTCTCGATGTCTGCCGCCCAGCGCTCCTCGAAGAGCGCCACGATCGCAGAGTTCCCGGGCGGGACGTCATCTGCGACCTCGTCCTGGATCTCCGCCTTCTCGGCGTGAGAGACGATCGAGCCGATTCCCGCGCCCACGCCCGCGCCGACGAGGCCCGAGGCGAGGAATGCGGGCGGGAAGATCAGGCCGATCAGCAGGCCCGCTCCGGCACCCCAGGCTGCCGCATGGCCGACGGTGTGGAAGTCGTCCTTGACGTCAATCTTCCCGTCCGATCCGCGGCTGATCAGGACGAGACCGTCAATCGTGATCACCTTTTCCTTGGCCATCTCCTTGATGCCGTCCCAGTCAACCTGGGCGGCGTCCGGGTCGGCGTAGGCCGCGATGTACAGATCGAGAGGAGTGTCGCTCCCTGATGCCATGGTGCCTCCTTCACATATCCCGTCCGATGTCGGTTCGGTTGGGCCAGCATCGACCCTCTGTCGCGACCTCGAACAGCAGCCTGCGACATTCCACCGTACTGCGACACTGAAGGAACCGGACACTCGCGAGCATCGGGGAAGTCCCGTATCCGCGTCAGCGGAGATCACGAACGCGCCGGTCCGTTTGTTCCTTGGCCTCGATCCGTTGTCGGGCAGTTACCAGCGCGTGTCAGGCTGCCTGAATCCAAGGCCCGACGGTCGCGGTGTGACCGGCGATATCGTCTTCGCCGATCTCCTCCCGCACGATGTAGTGCACTTCCTCGTCGAGATGTGACCTGACGGCAAGCTCGAAGCCGTCGGCGAAGGCTTCATCGCAGGTCACCATGCACCAGCCGATCTCTCCGCGGCCGTACTCACAAACCACGAACAGGTAGGTCACGCCGCTGGCTCCTCGAGCAGCCAGCGACAACCGTAGAACAGCCTGGGGATGTCAAATCTGCCGTGCATATCTCTCCTTATCGACCTCGAAAGGCGTTCCCCTTAGAACGGTCGAAACGGCACGGTGGTTGGCTCCGTGTGCGGTCTAGCCTCGGATCGCGGCGACGCTGACACCGATCACGAGGGCGAGTGCGGCGAGTGCTCCGGCGGCTTGTGGCAGGTGGACGCCGAGCGGGCCGCTGCCCGCGAGGACGGTGGAGGCGATCAACGCGAGCGGGAGAGCGATCGAGAGCACGACGAGCGCCCCGCGGAGGACGCTGACGGCCTTGTTGCCCCCTGCCTTGCGGTCGGCGCGGGCCATCGCAACAGTCAGGCTGGCGTCCTTCTCTGCGTATCGGGTCATGACGCGCTGCCCGAAGCGTTTTGCGTCGCTCTCGCAGGTCCAGGACATGACGATCATGAAGGTGACCGGGACGACCCAGGTGAGGACCCAGATCGCGGCGGCAACGGCGAAACGCACCCCGCGCAATACTTTCTGGCGGCCTGTCAATTGTTTCGGCCCATCCGTCTCGGGAGCCTGCATGAAGCCGGCGAGGATCAGGACGCTGACGACGGCCTGGTACCAGGACTTCAGCGGCGTGCGTTTGCGGTGGGGCGGGAGCGGGTTGGCGCGAACCAGGTTGAGTTCGGCGAGCGCGTGCGCGCTGTCCTTGTGGACACCGCGGAGGACGAGAAAGTCGGCGGCGACCGAGGGGTCGGCCGGGTCCTCTCCGTAGAGTGCGGCCACGCGCAGCTGGAAGCGGACCTCTTGGCGGAGGAACGCGATGTAGGCCGGAACGAGCGCAATGAAGAACGGTGTCCCGGCGACGGCACCGTCGACGCGTGCGGTGCCGATCGTGCGGTGGCGCTGTGCCTCGGCAAGCACCGCCACGGGAGTGTCGGGCTCCGCCTCGCGCGCACGCTGCGCCCACGACCTGGCGCCGTCCGCATGCTTGTCGACCGAGTAAATCGTCAACCGCTCCGGGAGGTGGCCCGGGTCGTAGAGGGCAAGCCGCAAGAGGGCGCCGGGCACACGCAGGCTGTGAACCGCCCGCGCCCACCAGCGCTCCGATCCATCAGTCGCATCCTCGACCGGGGCGCCCGTGTCTGGGCCCGGCGGGGCGAGATCGTCTGGTGCGCTACTCAACTTCACCGCCGTTCCTTCCTGTGGCCGCCAAGCCGGGTTTGGATTCTGTCGCGGCGACCGGTTGGCCGGCGACCAGTTTGGCGCTCAGCTTGACTGTCTTGACCGCGCTCGTGGCGCCGGCCTCGAGTATCAGGCCGACGGACAGGAGCACGACTCCCAGCAGGAACAGAGTGTGCGAGCCGAGCATCAGGAGGCCGATCCGGCCCAGGAGATACGGGGGTGAGCACACCACGGCTCCCAGGAAACCCCCGACGGCCGCCGTCTTCAGCTTGTCGCCACGCGGGGCTGTGCTCTTCATCCCGATCAGTCGCGATGGGATGGCCACGTAACAAACCATCATGATCGCAATGACGATGCCGAGGCTCACCGTGAACCACGCGAGCCCCCATCTGACGACGACAACAGTCGAGAGCCCCAGCAGGAGCCCGATCACTGCGCCGGAGCCGAGCACGGTGCGGTGATGCTTGCGGGCCTCGGTGAATGCCGGGCGGATTTCGGGATGGCCTGGTTTCGCGATCGCGAAGGCGAACACCGCGTTGAGGAAGAAGCTCGCTGCGGTGATCGCTGCGATCGCCAGAACGACCGGGATCAGGATCGGCCCGCGCATGACGTGGAACGACTTGCCGTGTAAGGCATGAGCCTTCAGATCGATCATCGCGACCCAGATCCACATTGCCGGCAGCAGCTGCACGAGGGTCAAGCGCCAGTTGGTGACCAGGAGCTTCACACCCTCGAACAACATGGCAATCGCGCCGACCACGAGCGCCAAAGGCGCGAAGATCCGGTGCTGACGGCTCAGGTCGAGCACCAGCGCTTGGACAGCGTCGTCGTCGCCCTGCCGGATCGCCTCGATCACACGCCAGAACTGCCGAGCCAGGCTGGCGCGCCGCGTCTCGCCTTGCGCGACACCGTCGTTATGCCGAGACCGGGCGTCTCCGGCGGGATCCCCAGCCGGAATGTCGGCGCGAGCCAGCAGCTCCGAACGGGCATCGTCCTTCTCGACGGGTTGCACGTCAACTCCTCGACTCGTCGCGCGCGAGCATACGCTTCCCGCCGTCAAACCCGCGCCGGCCCCGCTGACCGGGACTTGGCCATCGAGTTCAGCATCTCCCCGGAAAGCACGCGACCGTAGCGGCACGACGCCCGAACGCCCGGGTGGATGCGTCGAGAAAGGTCGGACTTGACATTGGACATGATTGTCTGATTTATTATCTCAGACACAGCCGTCCAACTTATCTGGAGGTCAAGACGATGCACCACAAGAACCGCACCCGCCCCAGCGATGCCAAGCCCACCGTCGACGGGCACCGCCACGGGACGAGCAGGAAGAACCTGGCGCTCCTGCTCGTGCTCCTCGTTGCACAGCTGATGGTCATCCTCGACATCACCGCTGTGAACATCGCCCTGCCGAGCCTCGCGAAGGACCTGCAGCTCAGCGGCTCGCAGATCAGCTGGACGATCACGAGCTACTCGCTCGTCTTCGGGAGCCTGTTGCTGTTCGGCGGCCGCGCCGCCGACCTGCTCGGACGCCGCCGCCTCTTCCTGACCGGCCTCGGTGTCTTCACCGTGGCCTCGTTCGCGTCCGCCCTCGCCGGAACGGCTGCCGAGCTGTTCGCGGCACGTGCGGGCCAGGGGCTCGGAGCCGCGATGCTCTCGCCGGCCGCGCTGTCGATCATCATGGCCAGCTTCCACGGGCACGCGAAGGCGAAGGCGCTCGCCGCCTGGGGCGCGGTCGGTGGGGCGGGCGCAGCGATCGGCGTGCTCGCCGGCGGGCTGCTCACCGAGTTCGCCGACTGGCGGATGATCTTCTTCGTCAACCTCCCGATCGCGGTTGTGCTCACCGTCACCGCGCTCAGGGTCATCCCTGCCGACGCGGAGAGGCCCCGTTGGCGCGGGATGGATCTCCGCGGCGCGATCCTCGCAACAGCAAGCCTGGGCGCAATCGTCTACGCGATCACGCAGGGCTCGAGTGCAGGCTGGACTTCGACCTCGACGCTCGGCTTCGCTCTGGTCGGCCTCGCCGGGCTCGCCGGATTCAGCGTCCTCGAGACCCGCACGGAGAAGCCGCTCCTCAACGTTGCACGGCTCGCCGATCGCGCAGTCGGCGGAGGGCTCGTCCTGATGCTCGCCGCCGCCGGGTCGATCTTCGGGCTCTTCTTCCTGTGCTCGGTGTACCTCCAGAACGTCCTCGGCACGAGCCCGCTCATGACCGGGCTCGCGTTCATCCCGCTCGCGCTCGCTGCAGGGCTCGGCGCCCACGCCTCCGGGCACATCATCGGCCGCCATGGCGTGCGGATGCCTCTCGCGTCGGCGTTCGCGATCGCCACCGTCGGTATGGGCCTCCTGGCGCACGTCGATGAGCACGGCACCTACCTCGCCGACGTCCTCCCCGGGATGCTCGTGGCGGGCTTCGGGCTCGGCATCGCAGTCGTCTCGGTCTCGATCGCAATCCTGACCGGCTCCCGCGAGAACGAGTCGGGGATGATCTCCGGCCTCAACTCGACCGGCCACGAGATCGGCGGGACTCTCGGGATCGCGGTCTTCTCCACGATCGCAGCTGGATCCGGCGCACTCGGCGGTGCGCAGGCCGCCTCGGCGATCTCCCACGCGTTCGTGGCAGCCGGGATCCTGACTAGCCTCGCAAGCATCGCCGCCTTCGCCGTCCTCCCGCACGCCCGGCACTTCCTGCCGAAGCTCCGCCTCAATCCCTCGGCGATGCCGGTTCACTGAGATGGCGAAGCAGACGACACCCGCCTCCACGCAGAGGCGCCGCCGCTCGGACGCCGATCGCAGCGTCGAGGCAATCCTCGCGGCGGCGCTCGATGCGCTGGCGAACGATCCCGACGCAAGCATGGCCGAGATCGCTCGCCAGGCCGGTGTCGTCCGCGCGACGATCTACGTCCATTTCCCGACACGCGAGTCGCTGCTCGACGCGGTCATGGAGCGGGCAGTGGCCGACGTCGCCAACGCGATGACCGACGCCGAGCCGCAGCGCGGCGAACCGAAGGAGGCGCTCGAACGTGTCCTCCGCGCCACCTGGAAGGAGCTCGGTCGCTTCCACGACCTGCTCGCGATCAACACCGGCCGGCTCTCGGTGGAGGAGCTCCACCGCCGCCACCTGCCCGTCACCACGCAGCTCTGGCCTCTGATCGAACGTGGCCAGAAGCGGGGCGTCTTTCGGAGCGATCTCCCGGTCTCGTGGCACGTTGCGGTGATCCGCGCGATCGTGCATACCGCCAGCGCGGAGTTGCGGAGTGACCGGATCTCCGAGGCGGAGGTCGAGCCCGTCATGCTCACGACCGTGCTCGCAGCGATCGGCGGGCGGTGAGTCGTCTTCGGCAGCAGAGCCGGCGCGTCCTACGAGCTCGTTGCTCTCCCAACGGCCAGGGTGCCGGTGGCGAGCGACCAGCCGTCACGCGCCGGCCTCGAGGCGTCCGGGGTCGGGCCGCCGGAGCCGGCTGCGTCCCGCCGGCGAGGCGGAACGCGCGTCGCGATCAGGAGGGCCAGCAGACCGACGAGCCCGCAGGCGATGCAGACACCTGCGGGCGTGAGCGTTCCGAGCACCACCCCGCTGACGATCATCGCGATGCCGATCGCCCCGATGTTGGCGGTGCCGAGCGCGGCGAAGGTGCGGGCGCGGACGTGGTCCGGTGTCGAACGCTGGAAGATCAGGGTGCTGGCGATGCCGCGCGTCGACGCGGCGAAGCCGCCGATTGAAAACAGGACGACCACGACGCCGACGACCGGCACCACGCCGCAGAGCCCGATTGCCACGGCGACGAGCGCGCAGCCGAACAGCAGCCGGCGCCGCTCCGCGTAGGCATCGCCCTGCCTGCGGATCACCCGTCCGGCGACGAAGCCGCCGAGTGCCCACCCGGACACAGCGGTGCCGTAGGCCTTCGAGCCGCCGCCCATGTCGACGAAGAGCGGGTACTCGGCCACGTTCACCATCCCCGTCCCGAGCAGGCCGACACTGGTTGCGAGCAGCGTCAGACGCAGCGCCGGGCTCGAGACCACGAGACGAAAGCCCTCCGACACGCCGCGGTCCGTCCCATGCTCCGACGGCGTCGCGCGGTAGCTGCCCTTGATCCGCGAGACGAACGCAGCCGAGACCACGAACGACGCGGCGTTGGCCAGAAACGATGCCGTCCCGCCGAAGGCCGCGACGGCGAAGCCGCCGAGCGCGCCGCCGAGCAGCATCCCCGCCGACGCGCTCGATGCGCGTGTGGCCGTCGCCCAGGTGCGGCGGTCTTCGGGAACGAGCATCACGAGCAGCGCCTGAGAGGCCGGCCCGAACGGCGCCTCCGCGAGTGCGCTGAGCCCGGCCAGCACGACCAGCAACGGCAGCGAGTGCGCAAACGCGATCGCCACGAACGTCGCCGCCGCGGCGAGATCCGACCCGATCATCAACCGGCGGCGATCCACTCGGTCACCGAGAGCACCGGCCCACGGCCCGGCCAGAGCGGAGACACCGAACATCACCACCAGCGCCGCCGCGACCCAGCCACCCGAATGGCCACTTCGGTCGTAGACGACCGCGACCAGCGCGACATACGACACCATCCCGCCGACCGTCGAGATCAGCCGGGACGCCGACAGGTAGAAGACGTTCCTGCGGTACGTCTCCGCCTGGCGCCGCCGGCCCAACCGCCGCAAGACCGTTCGCCACGAGTCTTGCTCGAACACGGCGAGACCCTACCTCCGCCTGCGGAACTCGGCACCACTGCGCGTCGATCGGCGTTGCTTCAGAGTCGGTCTCAGAGCAGCAGGGAGGCGGCCCCGGCGAGAGCGCCGAGCGCGAGCACGACCAGGGCGGCCGTGAGTGCCTTCTGCTCGCGACGGGCGAGCCACCGTCCGGCACTGTCGATCGTCTGCAGAGCCCGGTCGCCGAAGAACTCGAAGGTGAGGACCGGCGCCCAGACGAGGAAGGTCGCGACGATCGTGTAGGCGGCGAGCTGCGCGGCTTCGCCAGATGCCTTGGTCGGAGTCGTTGCGATCGCCGCAGCCGCAAGTGCGGTCAGCACGAGCCGCTTCGGCCCACCGATCCCAAGCAGGACCCCGGCGAGCAGCGCCGTCCCCGCATGTACTCGCTCGAGCCTGTCGAGGGCCGCCTTGGCGCGTGCGTTTGAGCGAGGCTTCGGATCGGGCGCGCGACGCCGCACCCGGACCGCGAGCACCAGCATCCAGGCTCCGAAGCCGAGCAGGAGCAACCCTCGAGCGGTGGGATGCGCGTGTCCGCGGTGGGGCACGGTCCAGCCGCCGAGCGACACCAGGATTGCGCCGATCAGGAACTGGCTCGCGACGATCGCCACCGTGAAGGCGAACGCTTGCAGGCGGCCGGCCGTGATCACCGCGAGCGTCGCTGCGAACGCCATCGGGCTCAGCGCGGCGACGAGCGCGAACAGGACAAGGCTGAGATCGACGCTCATGCGCGGACGCTACGCCTCCCTGCAGGCCTCGGCTCCGCGGCGCATCGCTGCCCCGAGCGCGCTCCAGTCCGGGGCCGCCCTCAGCCTGCTGGTCCGGCCGGTGGTCTCGAGGGAGCCGCCGGCGTCAGAGGAGGCCGGCGATGCCCCGGGCGATCAGGAACACGCCCAGGCCGGCGAGGACGCCGGTGGCGAGGCGGTTCGCACTGCGATCGAGCCACGCGTTGAAGGCAACGGACTTCTCGGTCGCCTTCTCGGGCGAGACGAGGAACCCGATCAGCGGGAGCTCGATGAACGCGAACATGATCAGGTAGAACCCGATCACGACTGCGACGGTCGCCGTCGTGGAGTACCCGAGCTGCGCGATGTCCTTCAGCGCCACGAGTGCGGAGAAGCCCGGAATCCCGCAGAGCAGGATGCCGGCGACGAACGCGTACGGGGTGCCGCGATCGAGCGCACGCTCCAGGCGGTCGGGCTTCTTCTCCTCCACGGCTCCCTCCACCGGGTCCCCGACCTTCTTGACGAGCAGCTGCTTGCGCCGGACGACCCAGGCAGCGACCAGCGAAAGAGCGCCGAAGACGAGGTAGACGGCCGGATCGAGGTGGGAGCTGGACCCCGAATCGACCGACGCGCCCTGGAGGGAGAAGACGATGACGAGGCCAACGCTGATCGCCGACAGGAGCCCGCCGGCGAGGAAGCTGACGAGCAGCCGCTGCGGATGAGCGGCTCGCAGCGCGACCAGGACGACCGCGAGCAGCGCCGGGAAGAACATCGCCAGCAGCGCGAGCAGCAGGATCTCGAGCAGGTCACTCATGTCGACTCGCGGGGAGACGGCGGCCGCCGTCTGATGTTGTCAGTGTCATCGGTCTGCTGGGGAACGCTCGGCCGGCGGTCGAGCCGAGGTGGGGGTTGTACCTGGATCCCCTGCTCGATGCAACGCCCCGGCCCAGCAGGGCTCTAGTAAGCGCCCTTGCGCGTGAAGACCGCGAACGGTGTCTTGAAGAGAATCGAGATGTCGAGCCAGATCGACCAGTTCTCGAGGTAGTAGAAGTCGAGGCGAACCAGGTCGTCGAAGGTCAGGTCGGACCGGCCGGCGATCTGCCAGAGCCCGGTCATCCCGGGAAGCACGTTGTAGCGGCGGCGGTGCCACGGCTCGAGCCGGTCGTAGTCGCGGAGCGGCAGGGGCCTCGGCCCGACGAGCGACATCTCGCCGCGGAGCACGTTGAGCACGTTCGGCACCTCGTCGATCGAGAAGCGGCGCAGGACGCGCCCGACCCTCGTCACGCGCGGGTCGTCGCGGATCTTGAAGAGCGCGCCCGACGCCTCGTTCGCCGCCTCGAGGGAGGTCTGCTGCCCGGCGGCGCCTTCGAACATCGTGCGGAACTTGAGCATGCGGAAGTTCCGTTCGCCCAGACCGACGCGCTGGTCGGGATAGAGGACGGGGCCACGCGACGTCAGCTTGATCAGCAGCGCGATGGCGAGCCAGAGCGGCAGGCCGACGATCACGATCGCGAGCGCGACCACGACGTCGAAGACACGCTTCACCGCCCACTGCGTGCCGGCGAAGATCGGCGGCCGAAGCTCGAAGAGCGGCAGGCCCTGGCCGGGGACGTACTCGCCACGCTCGATCAGGAGCTCGGTCGTCCTCGGTGCGACGCGCACCTTCACGCCCCGCCGATGTGCCGCCTCTGCGATCTCGAGCAGGCGGTCGTCCGGCAGTCCGGAGTCCGCGACGATCAGCTCGTGGAGCTGAGCGCTCGCGAGCAGCTCCTCGACCGCCGAACCGGGGGCGACCTCGGCGACGAAGTCGTAGTCGATGCCGCCGCGGCTCGATCCGAGCGACTCCCGCAGATGCTGCCGCACGTCGGCCTCGCCGACGAGCGCAGCGCGGCGTGTCACCCCGGATGCACGCAGGATGATCCCCGTCGTCAGCTCGTAGCTGCCCCGGAACAGCGCGATCAGCAGCGACACGAGCGCTGCTGCGACGACGTAGAGGCCGAAGGTCGTGAAGTGCTGGCCCGTGCCGATCGCAAAGGCGAGGGACAGCGCGGCGACGAGGAAGACGCTCGGTACGACACGGCCGGCGCCTTCGCGAACCTCGCGCGGGGCATAGAGGTGCGCCTGCCAGAAGACGAGGACGAGCAGGAGGATCAGAAACGCGAGCCAGTCCGTCTCGTGGTCCCAGAGGAGCCCCCAGAGGATCGGCTTCGGATCGAAGAGCAGCGAGCGAAGCGCGAGTGCGGCATAGAGCCCGAGCACGAGCCCGGCGATGTCGATCGTGACGAGCGCCAGGGCGCTGCCGATGCGACGTGCGATCGTCTTCAGGGGGGTCGGGGCGAGGTAGTACGGCCGCGCGGCGCGGACGTCCTCGACATCGCTGGGCGGCCTAGCCGGGCGCCCGCTCAGAACCGGCCCTCCCACGCGGCGATCGTATCTCCCGCAGGGCCTCGGTCACCGTGTCGGCCCAGTGGCCGACCGAGTGGCCGGCGACCACACGGGCGCGCAGCTCGGCGCCGACTGCCGTCCGCGCCGGGACGCCGGCGCCGGCGACGGCGACGATCGTGTCGGCGAGTGCCTTCGGATCCCGAGCGGGCACGAGCAGCGGCAGCGAGAGCCCGCCGAGGAGCGAGGCGAAGGCGGGATTCGTCGAGACGACCGGACGGGCGCACGCCGCGGCCTCGTAGACCGCCTTGTCGAGGGTGGCCCCTGAGCGCGGCTCGTTGGGACTGACGACGACATCGACGGAGGCGATCAGGGCCGGGACCGAGTCGCGCGGGACCGCGGGCAGCAGCGCGGCGCGCTCCCGCAGCGCATCGTCGCCCGCGATCAGCTGCTCGAGCTCGAGCCGGTGCGCCTGCTCGTCGTCGGTGAGCGACGGGCCCCTGATCTCGACCGTGACGTCGGCACCGCGTCGCGTCGCGAGCGCGACCGCCTCGAGCAGGGTCGCGAGGCCTTTCCAGCGCGCCGTGCGCCCGAGCGCGAGCAGCCGCAGCGGTCCCTCGCGCGCGGAAGCGGGGCCTGGTGCGAAACGGTCGACGTCGATCGCGTGGCCGATCCCCCGCACCTTCGGAGACGCGAGTGGGAAGCTCGAGCGGTCGACGCTGAGGACGAGGTCGACGACACTCGTCGCAGCGCGCAGCGCACGCCCGGCGTGCCAGTGCGTGTACCAGAGCGCGAGCGGCAGCCGGCGGATGCGCACCGCAGGTGCGGCGAGCAGCGCGAACTGCGGGACCATGTGCACGAGCACCGCGTCGGCGTCGCGAAGCGATGCGCCTAGCGCACGCTCGAACCGGAAGCCGCGACCGAGCTTCCCTGCCGCGGCGAACGTCCGCACCGAAGCGTTCGCGGGAAGACCGTCCCAGTCGACGTCCCGCGCGACGACCGCGAGCTCGTCCACCCGCGCAGCGAGAGCTCCCACGAGATCGACGGTCTGGGCGAGCGCCGGATGCGCCGGGTCGAGCTCCTGCGTCACGAAGACGAGCTTCACGGCGCCGCCTCGATCACCCTGTCGACCAGCGCGCGATAGGCGGCGGCGAAGTCGGTCACGGTCTGATGCCAGCGTGCATACGTCTCGTGGGCCGCGGCGCCGAGGCGGACCGCGAGCTCCCGGTCGTCGAGCACCTGCTCGATCGCCGTCACGAGCGCGGCGGTGTCGGCGCGCGGAATCAACAGCGCGTCGACGCCGTCGGTCGCCATGTCGGGGATGCCGCCGCCGTTCGTGCCGATCACCATGCGGCCCCGCGCGAACGCTTCGAGCACGACCCGCCCGAGCCCCTCGGGATAGGACGGAAGCACGAGAGCGCGCGCCGCGTCGAGCTGGCCGGCGACGGCTTCGGGCGGCAGCTCGAGACGATGCTCGACCTGCGCCGGGAGATCGGCGACCAGCCGGTCGATCACCTCGCGGCGCGATCCCCGCCCGACCACTGTGAGCAAGGCGCCGGGATGTCGCTCGGCGACGCGCCGCCAGGCCGCCGCGAGACCGTCGACGTTCTTGTAGGCCTCCAGGGCGCCGACGAACACGATGCGCTCCGCAGCCGGGACGGGCACGAGCGGCGGATCGTGGAACGCGCTGAGGTCGCTGTAGGTCGGGAAGCACGCCGTGGCCGGGTGCCCCGTCACCTCGGCGACGAGCGAGGAGGTGAAGGCGGAGAGCGCGCGCGTCGCGTCCGCGTGGCGGATGCCCGAGCGTGCGACGGCGTCGGCGGGGGTCGAGAGCAGCCGCCGTGCGGGCGATCCGTAAGCGCGCGTGAACGTGCGCGGGTCGCCGTGCACCTCGACGACGAGCCTTGCGTGCGAACGCGCCAGCTTGCGGCCGGCACGCGCAGCCTCGCCGACGTAGGGGTCCGAGGCGACGACGACGTCCGCGGGGAACCCGCGCAGCGAGCGCGCGACCGCGAAGGGCAGGCGCGGGTAGAACGCCGCCGCACCGTCGGGCAGCAGCGTGAACCGCGGGTCGCCGCTGCCGGTGCCTGCGTTCAGCACGCGCAGGTCGAGCACCTCGGAGAGCGCGTCCCATTTCCGTTGCAGCCACGGCGCGAGCGGCAGCGAGAGCCGACCGCGCCCGACGAAGAGCACGCGCGGCGTCACCCGGCCGCCTCGGCCAGGATCCGCTCGAGGCGCTCGTAGACGACGTCGCGGCCGATGCCGGCGACCGACGGCTTCGCCGCGGCCGCGAGCCGCGACCTGAGTGCGTCGTCGTGCAGGACCCTGCGCAGCGCAGCGGCGAGGGCGGTGGGGTCGTTCGGAGGCACGAGCAGCCCGTTCTCGCCGTCACGCACGACCTCTGGGACGCCTCCGACCGCGGTCGAGACGACGGGCGTGCCCACCGAGAGCGCCTCGACGGCGGCATGCGGCAGGTTCTCCCAGGCGCTCGACAGGACCGCGGCGCGTGCGCCGGCGAGCCGCGCCAGCACCTCGTCGCGAGGAAGCGCGCCGGCGAAGTGCACCCGCTCGCCGAGGCCGCGAGCGGCGACCATCGTCTCGAGCTGGCCGCGATCGGCGCCGTCCCCGACCAGCTCGAGCGTCGCGCCGTCGACGGCCCCGATCGCCTCGATCAGGACGGGCAGCGCCTTCTGGTGCGTGAGGCGCCCGACGAACACGAACGTCCCCGGCTCGAGCAGCGCCGGCTCGACGTCGGCGGGAGGCGGCGCCGGATTGACGAGCACCTCGATCCGAGTCGGGTCGAGGCCCCAGCCGGCCGCGATGTCGGCGAGATACCGGCTCGGCACGACGATCTTGCGGGCGCGCCGCAGCGACGTGGTCCGCAAGACCCTCAGCGCGGCCGAGCGCGGGTCACGCGCTCGCTGGAACGCCTCGAGCGTGCCGCGAAACACGCCGTAGCGCCACGCCCGCTCGTAGGCGGGATCGGAGACGAGCTTCGCGACGAGCGGACGCCTCGCCCCCGTCGCCGCGGCAGCCGCAGCGGCGTAGGTCGCGGTCGCGTACAGCACGTCCGCCGTTCGCCCGAGGCGAAGGCCCGCGAGAGCCACCTGGGGGTAGCGGACGACGAACGGGCGGCCCCGGGCGACGGTCTGCACCGGCACGGGCAGCTCGCTCGGCTCGCCGTCCGCCATGGTCACCACCCGAACCTCATGACCCCGGTCGCGCAGGAAGCGCGCGAAGTCGGGACCATGGGTCGCAGGCCCACCGACATCGGGCGGCCAGATGCCCGTGAGGAACACGATCCGCATCGGGCTATCGTAGGGCGGCGTGGCGGATGTCCGGCACATGGCTCTGTGGTCACAGCTGCGCTCGCCGCGCCTGGCATTGCTCCTCGTCACGCTCGCGCTCTGCCTCGTCCGCGCCCGCGACCAGCCGGGCCTCGACGTCGGAGTCGGTGGCACGACCGCGACGATCGTCCCCGCCGACCTCGCGCTCGCAGCGCTCGCGGCGGTGGCCGTGGCCGAGCTCGCGCGACACGGCGTCCCGCGCTCGGCGTGGGCGGCGCTCGTGTGGGCCACGGTCTTCTGCGCGCTCGTGCTCGCCACCGGCGCCGTCGAACGGCGCCGCCGCCTTCGTCTCGGGCGCGAAGCTCGTGGAGCTCTCCGCGTTGGGGCTCGGGACCCTCGCCCTCGTCTCGCACGAAGCAGCACCTCGAGGCGATCGTCGACGTGTTGCTCCTGTTCACGCTCGCCGCCGACGGCGTCGGGCTCGTCCGCTTCGTGACCGGTGGCGGAGGACGACAAGCATCGTTCCTCGGTGAGCACGACTTCGCGGCACTCGCGACGCTGCCGCTGCTCTACGGCCTCACGCTGGTGTTTTCGCGGAGGCGCGGGCGGCGCGCAGCGCTGGCGATCGTCGCCGGGAGCGTCGGCTGCATCCTGGGGGCCGCGCTCGCCAGCCTGCTCGGTCTGTACCTCGGCGCGGCGACGCTGATCGCGATCGCAGCGCTCCGCCGGCATCTCGACCTGCGCTCGCTGCTCGTCACGGCGGCGGCCCTCGCCGCCGTGACTGCGGGCACGCTCACGATCCGCTCGGCCGATCTGGGCTTCCTGCAGTCGTGGTTCGGCAAGCCGGCATCGCGGCCCGGGCAGTACGCGTCGAGCTGGAGCCAGCGGCTGATCTTCGCCTACATCGGCGGCCGCATCTTCATCGACCAACCCCGTGCTCGGCACCGGTTGGTACGGCAACCTGCCGCCCGACCACGTTCGCGCGCTACCTCCCCGACGCGCGACGTCGCTTCAGCGACCAGCCGGCGCGGTACTTCCCACCGCCGACGGAGAGTTCATCCCGCAGCAGACGTTCGACCAGGTGCTCTACGAGCTCGGGATCGCGGCGGGGCCGCGCTGCTCGGATTGCTCGTCGCGCTCGGACGCAGCTGCGCACGCACGGCACGCCGCGTCTGGGGATCGTTCGTCTCGCTGCCGGCTGCCTGGCTCGCCGGGTCGATCGGCGCGCTCGCCGGCGAAGGGTTCTTCGGCGGAACGCCGCTCGCCGCGACGTTCTGGCTCGTTGCCGGGGTCGCGCTCGCGGTCCCGGCGACGCTGGAGCGTGGCGAGTGAGGATCGTGCACGCGATCGCGCGGCTGAACGTCGGCGGCGCGGCGCTCTCGGTGCTCGAACTGGCGGCCGGCCAGCAGCGACTCGGCCACGACGTCCTCGTCGTCGCCGGAACGATTCCGGCGGGCGAGGCGTCGATGGAGCATCTCGCCAGCGCAGCTCGGCGTCCCGTATCGCCACGTGCCCGAGCTGCAGCGCGAGATCTCGCCTCGTCACGACGCGGCGGCGACCCGGGCGATCCGGCGGCTGCTCCGCGAACGCAGGCCGCACGTCCTGCACACGCACACCGCGAAGGCCGGCACGACCGGCCGCGTGGCCGCGCTGCTCGGCGGGCAGCGCGCGCGCCCCGGCGCGGTCGTCCACACCTATCACGGTCACGTGCTCAGCGGATACTTCGACGCCGCGACGCGAGCGGGTGTATCGCCTGGTCGAGCGAGGGCTCGCGCACGCCACCGACGCGCTGGTCGCCGTGAGCGACGAGGTGCGCGACGACCTCGTGCGCTTCGGCATCGCTCCCCGCAGCAAGTTCGCCGTCATCCCCTACGGCTTCGATCTCGACGGGAGGATCGACTCGTCGTCGGCGACGCGCGCGGAGAAGCGCTCGGCGGCCGGTCTCGACGACGAATTCGTGATCGGCTGGGCGGGCCGGCTGACGGAGATCAAGCGCCCCGGCGACCTCGTCCGCGTGCTCGCCCTGCGTGCCCGGGGCGGTGCTCGTGCTCGCGGGCGACGGGGAGCTACGCGGCGACGTCGAGGCGCTCGCACGAGGACGCTCGGCATCGCCGACCGCGTGCGGTTTCTCGGCTACATCGACGATCTCGGTTCGTGGTACGCGGCTTTCGACGCGTTCCTGCTGACCTCGGCCAACGAAGGTACACCTGTCGTGGCGATCGAGGCGCTCGCGGCAGGCGTGCCCGTCGTCGCGACGGCGGCGGGAGGCACCGGCACCGTCGTCGACGACGGCGAGACCGGGCTCCTCGCGCCGATCGGCGACGTCGCCGCGCTCGCCGCGCACCTCGAACGGCTGCGCGCCGACGAAGCCCTGCGCAGGCGACTCGGCGAGGAGGGCGCCCGGCGGATGCGCGAGCGCTTCTCGACGGCGCGAATGGTCGACGACGTCGACCGCCTGTACCGGAGGATCCTCGGCACGTGAAGGTGCTCCATGCCACCAAGGTGCAGGGGATCGGCGGCGCCGAGCAGCACCTGCTCGCCCTGCTCCCGGCGCTCCGCGAGCGTGGGATCGACGCGCGCTTCGTCTCGCTCGACGCCGGCGGTGACGCGGACCGCTTCCATCGACGCACTCGACGAGCGCGCGGTGCCGTGGCGACGTGTCCCGTGCGGGATCGACGTCTCGCCGCGGCTCGCCGCCGTCTTCGTATCGGCGGTGCGCGACGAGCGACCCGACCTCCTGCACACGCACATGGTGCACGCCGACGTCTACGGGTCGCTCGCGGCACACTTGCAGCACACGCCGTTCGTTTCCACGCGCCACAACGACGATCGCTACCTGCTCGGACCGTTTCGCTTCGTCGACCGAGCGTTCATGAACGGCGTCGGCGCGATCATCGCGATCTCCGATGCCGTGCGCGAGTTCCACATTCGCGCGGGACTGCCGGCGCAGAAGCTCGTGACCATCCACTACGGGCTCGACGAGCTCCCGTCTGCGTCGTCCGAGCTGACGCCGGTGGCGGCCGGCATCCCGGCCGACGTACCGCTCGTGCTGGCGGTGGGACGGCTGATCGAGCAGAAGGATCACGCGACCTTGCTCGAGGCGTTCGCCCGTGTCCGCAGCGAGCGCGGGGACGCGCGACTCGCGATCCTCGGCTGGGGACGGCTGGAGGCTGCGACCAGGGCACGCGTCCAGGCTCTCGGGCTCGGCGAGTCGGTGCTCCTCCCAGGTCGCGTCGAACCGTCGGCCTGGCTCGCACGCGCCGACGTCTTCGTGCACACCTCGCGCTGGGAAGGTTTCGGCATCGTGCTGCTCGAGGCGATGCTGGCGGGCCTGCCCGTCGTCGCCACGCGCGTGAGCGCGATCCCCGAGATCGTCGTCGACGGCACGACCGGCGTCCTCACCGCACCGGGCGACGCCGCCGCGATCGCAGCGGCACTGTCCGGCCTCCTCGCCGACCCCGAGCGCAGACGCGCGCTCGGCGCCGCGGGGCGGGCCCGCGCCCGCGACGAGTTTTCGGTCGCGCGCATGGCCGAACGGACGATCGCCGTGTACGAAGGCGTCGTCCCGTGAGGGAGATCGGCCTGCGCGAGCTCATCTCGGGCAGGCCCGAGGCGGACCGGATCGCGCTGCTCTCGATCTGGTTCCACGGCCACAACAACCCGCGCTACGCCGAGCTCCTGCCGCGCCTCGAACGGCTCGACGCGTGCCTGCTCCGCCTGCCCGACGCCCGGATCCCCCGGGGACTCGGCTTCCGGGCGTTCGTCGCGACAAAGCCGCTGCTGTACCGGGCCGCGCTCGGACGGGCGGCGCACCGCTACGGCAACCTGCTGACGCTCGACTTCGAACAACTCGCGCACTGGCCGCACGCTGCGGTGATGGACGCCGACGACCCGCTCTTCACGCCGCGTGAGGTCGAGCTCCTGCAACGACCGGCACTGCGCGGCTACGTCGTCACGGCCGAGCACGCGGCGCGCCGATACGAGTCGCTCGGCGTCGACAAGCCGTGGGTCGTGATCCCGCAAGGTGTCAACCTCTCGGCCGCGACGCCGGAGCTCCGAGCTTCGGTCGCGCGCCGCAAGCAGAGTGGAGAGGTGGTGCTCGGCTGGATGGCCGCCCACCTGCTGGTCGCTGGCGACCGCGACGCCGACAACCCGCTCTACAACGTCGACCATCTGCTGGAGCTCTGGGACGAGATCCACACGAGGGTCCCGAACGCCCGGCTCTGGCTGGTCGGCAGCCCGAGCGACCGCCTGCGAGGGCGCGTCCACGGGCGCGCGGACATCGAGCTGACCGGCCGGCTCGCCCGCGCCGAGGCGCTCGCCGCCGCGTCGTGCTTCGACGTCGCCCCCTATGCCCGCACCGCCGACCAGGGCATCCGCGCCGCCAAGGTCTCGGAGTTCATCGGCCTCGGCGTGCCGACGGTCTCCTACGACTACGAGGTGACGTCGAACCTCCGGGAGACGGGCGCCGGCGTGCTGGTTCCCGACCCGCCGGCATTCGTGGAAGCGGTGGTACATCTCCTGACCGACGAGGGAGCGCGCCGCGCGATCGCGGCAGCCGCGGCCGACGCGGGCAGGGAACTCGACTGGGATCTCCTTGCGCGGCGCTTCGACGACGAGGTGCTCGACCGCTTCCTGCCCTACTAGGAGGGCTCGGCGGACAGGCGCCGTGCCCCGAACTCGCGCGCGAACAGCGCACGCTCCGGCGCCGCAAGTCCGAATCTCCACATCGCCGCGGCTCCGGTCACCGCCCAGAGCGCGCCGAGCGGCACGAGCGCGAGGAGCGTCTGCGGGTCCCAGAGCCGCGCAATCGCGACGAGCACGACGGCCGCTGCGACGGCTGCCGGGAGCGCGGGCCGGACCGCCGCCCAGGCGAACGTCGTCGTGTGGGTCCTTGCCGCCGGCGCAGCGATCCTCGGCACGATCCAGATCAGTGCCACCAGGTCCGTGACCAGGGTCGAGACGGCCACGCCCCAGATGCCCCACGTCCAGGCGAGCGCAAACGACAGGGCGAGATTCGCGAGCGTGGTCGCGATCGAGACGATCGCAATCGACCGCTGCTGTCCGACAGCGATCAGGAACTGGGTCAGGACGTAGATCGGCTGGTGCACGAGCAGAACGCCGGCCAGGATCGCAAGGACGGCGTAGCTCTGCTGGAAGCCACCGCCGATCCAGGCGTGGATCAACAGATCCGGGATGAGCAGCAGCGGCAGCGCGAGGAGGAGCATGAGTGCCGATCCCGCACGCAGGCCGACCAGCAGCAGACGCCGCTGTCGCAGCGAGTCCCCAGTGCCCTCGAGCTCGGCGAACGCCGGGAACATCAGTGATGTCGCCGCGGTGCCGATGCCGAAGACGAGCGCGAAGAGCTTGGCCGGCACCGAGTAGACACCCGAGGCTGCCGACCCGAGCACGATGCCGACCACGATCACGTCGGTCGAGAAGACGATCTTCTGCGCGATGTGCACGAGGAAGTTCGAAGAGCTGAAGATCGTCAGCGTGCGCAGACGGGCGCGATTCACGAACCGGCGTGCGATCCGGAGCTCCGGGAGCTCGCGCCGCAGCCACGCAAGGGGCAGCGCGAGCCGAACGACGGTCGTCACGAGGGTGAGTGCACCAAGGAGCACGAGCCCGCCCCAGCGCGGGAGCAGAAGCACGACGAGCAGCGCGTACAGAAGCGTGGAGATGAAGCTCGCCAGGTTCTGAACATCCCAGCGCTGGCGGGCCACGAGCAGGTTGTTGAAGAGGCCGAGAGGGAAGCGGACAGCCAGGGAGATGACGACGAGCAGCGTCGCGATGCGAGCGTCCCAGACGAGGTCGTGCGGAGCGCCGACGGCGGTCGGCACGATCCACGCGAGCGCGAGGCCGATGGGAAGGGTGACCGCGCCGATCAGCGCGTACATCGCAAGCCCGGTCGATGCGACTTCGTTGATGTCCTCATGAGCCGAACGGCCGTGCGCCTCGGCGGCGAAGCGAACGATCGACGGGCCGACGCCGAAGTCGAGCACCGAGAGGTAGATCGTCACCGAGCCGATGAACGACCACACGCCGAACGCGGACTTGCCGATCGAATGGATGACGACCGGCGTGACGACCAGCCCGGAGAAGATCGCGGCCCCGTAGACCGCGTAGATGCCGAGCGTGTTCCGCCGCAGCAGGCGCACTAGACGGTGGCGACGACGTGGAGGTTCGGGATCAGCGATCCCGGAACCGGGTTGCGCAAGGTCGCGCTGCGCGCGTCGAGCGCAGCGCCGGCGGTGTTCAGGAGCCAGACCGGAGGCCGGGCGAGGAAGGTCCGCCGCAACGCGATCTCCACGAACGTGCCGAGGAGCATCGCGAGACCCGAGGCCGTGCCTGCGGCCGCTTCGACGCTCAACTCGGACCAGGTCGCGTTCTGCTCGAACACGCGACGCAGGCCCTCGTGCGTCCAGCGCCAGTAGTCGACCGGGGACGGGTGGTAGACCTGCACGCCGTGCGTGGAGCAGAGGACGCGGCCGCCCGGCGCGGTGACCCGCCGCAGCTCGCGCACCGCCTGGGCCGGATCGTCGCAGTGCTCCAGCACCTGCGTGCAGAGGACGACGTCGAACCGCGCGTCCTCGACGGGCAGCGCCTCGACCGGCCCGAGCAGCTCGGCGGCCGGATTCTCGACGACATCGACCCCGACGTACTCGGACGCGACTCCGGCGAAGTACGGGTAGTAGGGCTTCACGCCGCAACCGACGTCGAGCACGCGGACCGGCTCCCGCGCGGCGAGCTCGGCTGCCTGGCCGCGCAGCCACTCCGCGAGCGCGGCCCGCACCACCCACGTCGGGGACGATCGCGGCGGGTTCCGGCGCTCCGCTCCGGGCCAGTTCGCGAGGGGGTCGGCCATCGGCGGGGCCAGCCTATCCCGCGCTAGCGGGTCAGACGCTGGAAGGCCGCGAACGACGGCTTCTTCTTGCCGCTGTACGTGATCAGGCCGGACTGCCAGCCCGAGAGATTCGGCTCGTCCTTGAGCAGGAACCAGAGCATCATGTCGACGCGCCGGTTCTTGCGCGCGATCGTGAACGCCTGCGTCAGGTAGGCGGCCTGCTTCTTCCACGAGACGCCGAAGATCGGGTCGGGCGGGTTCGTCTGGTAGCCGTACTCGGTGATCCAGATGCGCTTGTTGCCGTACAGGCGGGTCACCTCGCGCACCAGGTCGCTGAAGTTCCCGAGCGTGACCGCTGTCGCGGGCGCCCCCTTGGTCGTCAGCGGCTTCTTCGTCGGGGTGTCGCTCGGGCCTGCGTAGTACGGGTGGTGCGCCCAGGCGTCGAACGTCTTGAGACCTGCCTTCTTCGCCGCACGCAGAAAGGCGAGCGGCGAGACTGACGGCCTCGAGCTGGAGGGATTGTTGTTGCCCCGCGGCGCGGTGCCGCCGCAGGCGACTCGCTCGTTCGGCGCGAGCGTGGCGTGCACCCCGTTGTAGATCGCGTTGCAGATCCGCGCGTAGTCGCTCGCGCTCTGGATCACCCACCCGGTCGCGGTCTTGCGGTACTGCGGCGCGAGGAAGAGCGGGTTGTTCGGCTCGTTCCAGGCGAGCCATTCCCTGACCGCCGGCAGGATGCGCCCGTCGGTCCCCTTGTAGGTCCCGCTGTAGCGCTTCGCGGCCGCGATCGCGAAGTTCCTCAGGTCGATCGCCCGCTTCGGCGCGATGTTCATGCCCTTGCCCCCGTTGGCCCAGCCCGGCGTGCCGTAGACGGAGAACAGGACATGCACGCCGCTCTGCGCGGCGTACTCGACGGTGCGGTCGTAGAGCGCCCAGTCGTAGGCGGGGTCGGCCGGGTTCGTCGCGGAAGCCGGCCGGCGCAGGGCGACGCCGTACTTCCCGCCCCAGTAGAGGTTGAGCCGCACCTCCTGCACGTGCAGCTGCTCGAACAGCGCGAACGTCGTGTCGACGGGGCCGTACAGCGTCTGCGCCTCGTCGTAGATGCCGACCCGGAGATAGCGCGACCCGTCGGCGGGCCTCGCGGTCGCAGCGACGAGGGCCGTCAGCAAGACGGCGACGATGACCCCCGCCCGACGCATCCGCTAGACGGTCGCCGGCTCCCGGCCGAGCGCCTTCACCCAGCGGCGGAGCCCCTCTTCGAGGTCGATCTCCGGCGACCAGCCGAGCACCTGGCGCGCCCGCGTGATGTCCGGGCGCCGCACCTGGGGGTCGTCGGTCGGCAACGCCTCGAAGACGATCTCGCTCGTCGACCCGGTGACGCGAATGACGGTCTGCGCGAGCTCGAGCATCGTCACCTCGTGGTCCGGGTTCCCGATGTTGACCGGCAGGTGCTCGTCGCTCGAAGCGAGCAGGTACAGGCCGCGGATCAGGTCGTCCACGTAGCAGAGCGACCGCGTCTGCGAGCCGTCGCCGTACACGGTGAGCGGCTTGCCCTCGAGTGCCTGGTTGAGGAAGTTGACGGACGCGCGGCCGTCGTTGCGGCGCATGCGCGGGCCGTACGTGTTGAAGATCCGCGCGATGCACGTGTCCACTCCCTGCTGGGCGTGGTAGGTCATCGTCAACGCCTCCGCGTAGCGCTTCGCCTCGTCGTAGACGCCGCGCGGGCCGATCGGGTTCACGTTCCCCCAGTACGTCTCCGGCTGCGGATGGACCTGAGGATCGCCGTACACCTCGCTCGTCGAGGAGATGAGAAAGCGAGAGCGCTTCCACTTTGCGAGCCCGAGCGCGTTGTGCGTCCCGTACGACCCGACCTTCAGCGACGCGAGCGGCGCGCGCAGGTAGTCGACGGGGCTCGCGAGGGCAGCGAGATGGAAGACGTAGTCGACCGGGCCGTCGATGTGGATCGGCTCGATCACGTTGTGATTGAGAAATGCGAACTCCTCGCCCTTGATGTGGGCGATGTTCTCCAGCGAGCCCGTTTCGAGGTTGTCGACGCAGATCACACGGTGACCCTGCGCCAGGAGGTGGTCGCAGAGGTGCGAGCCGAGGAACCCGGCGCCCCCGGTGACGACGGAAGTCGGCATGCCGCGATCGTACTCGGGCCGGCGGATCGTTCGGCTGTTCCTTACGAACCTTTTTCATCCGCGGCCGGGCACCGGCCCGCTCCACCCGTTTTCCTACCCTTTCCCGCCAATGAGAACTCGCAGCCGGGTCGAAAGCGCCCTGGGCAGATGCGAACGTCCCTCTTGATCGCGCCGGCCGGCGCACTCGCCGCCGCACCCCGGACGCTGCGCGGCCTGCTCGTCCTCCTGCTCGCGCTTGCCGTCCCGTCGGCCGCTGCGGCCGCGAAGTTCACGTTCACGGTCAACGGCACAAGCCCCATCACCGTGCCCGGTGTCACGCTCACCGGCGACGACCAGACGCGAACGTTCACGATGCGCTACACGATCGCCTACACGGGAGGCAAGAACACCGCGGGCTGGCATGTGGACGCGGCCTCCACGCCTCTGGCCGCGGGGACCACGATGCTCCCGCCGCTCGAGGTGACCGACGTCACCCAGGCGGGCTGCACCGGCAAGAACTGCGTCGATCCGACGAACAGCGTCACCTGGCCGGTGACGCTCGGCACCGTCGCCACCACGATCTACGACGCAGCGGCGAACACCGGCAGGGGGACGGTCGCCCTCACCGCGACGTATCAGGTCTCGTATCCCGCGAACGCCCTACAGGGAACCTACTCGGCGACGCTCACTTTGACCGGCGCGGCGGGGCCCTAGCGACGGTGCGCCGCGTCACGGCACTCGTGTTCGCCGGGCTCGCCCTCGCTCCCACGGCCCGCGCGGCGACCGAGGGGCCGGTGTTCGGGCTGCGCGCTGCCGGCAGCAACGAGCGCGGCTACTTCGTGTACGCGCTCGCTCCGGGCGAGGACGGCGCGGGAACCGTCATCGTCTCGAATGTCGGGACGACCACCGGAACCGTGCGGCTCTTCACGGCGGACGCGACGACGGGCCGGACGACCGGGACCGTGTACGAGACCGACCGGCCGGCGACCCAGGCCGGATCGTGGATCACCCTCTCGGCACGGTCGGTCACGCTGGCACCCGGTGGTCACGCGCAGGTCGCCTTCACGGTGCACGTGCCCGTTGGGGCTCCGCCCGGCCAGTGGGTCGGCGGGATCGTGGCGGAGACCGCCGAGCAGGTCGCAAGCTCGAGCTCGCAGCAGAAGGCTCGAGTCCAGATCGAGATCCGCAACCTGACGATCGTCGCGGTCGAGGCCGACGTCCCCGGCCGTCAGGTCACCGCGTTCACGGTCGGGCGGGTCACGGCCGGCGGAGAGGGCGGCTACCAGCGCCTCTTCGTGCACCTGGCGAGCGACGGCAACACGCTCCAGAAGCCAACCGGCCGGGTCTCGATCTTCGACGCGAACGACAAGCTCGTCCAGACCCTCGCGTTCACGATGGACACGTTCCTGCCGCAAACGGCGATCGACTATCCGATCCTCTTGAAGACCGGACTCGGCGCAGGCCGCTACCGCGCCGCGATCACCCTGCAGGCACGGGGCGGCAAGACGGTGACGACCACGCGATCGTTCTCGGTCTCCTCCGCGAACGTCAAGCAGGTCTTCACCTCAGCGAGCCCAACGTACCCGGCTTCGTCGAGCTCGAGCACCTCGGCCACCACCTTCGCCGCGGTCGCCGCGGTCTCGATCGTCTCCCTCCTCGTCCTCCTCGTCCTCTTCCTGCGCCTCCGCCGGCGCACGGCCAGGGCGTAGCACTCACTTGCGCGCGGAGCCGAGAGGCCGCGCGTAGATCACGAACGACCCTGCCGGGTAGCGCCGGTATCCGTGACGTTCCAGAAACGGAACGACGGACGCGCTGCCGACGAGCTTGCGGTAGAAGATGAAGCCGTGGTCCGCTCGCTTAACGGCCTGCGCGTAGGGCGCGTAGCGACTGTCGAGCAGCGTGGGCAACGCCTTCCCATCCTGAATCGTCATGCCGATCAGCCGGTTCTCGACCGCGACGATGTGCTCGCGCGTGTCGAAGTCGAGGCGATACGCGAGCCAGTAGTCGGTGTAGACGTACTTCAGCTTCAAGCGGTCCAGCTCCGAGACCAACCCGCCGAGGTGACGGGGCACGAGCTGAACCACGTCACGCGCGCCGAGCCCCCGAACCTGGTTTGTCGGATGCGGCGTGCCGGTGAACCAGTCGTTCATCCGTTGCAGCGTGACGACGGAGAGGATGCAGCCGACCGCGATCACGGCCGCAGCGCTCGGAGTGTTCCTGGCGAGTTGAGCGACGAGCAGGACGAGCACGGGCACCAGCACCATCAGGTAGCGAGGATTGCCGGTCACTCCCGAGGTGTAGGGCGCGAGAACGTAGAGGAGCGGGAACAGCGCCGCGACGACGTAGAGCAGTGACACCGGTCGACGGCGAGCCCGCCACCCGGCGATGACGAAGAGCGTGACGCACCCGGTGTAGATCGCGTAGGTGAGGGCGGCCGAAGGCAGGAGGAGCCTGCCCGAGAAAGGGGCCCGAAGCCCGGCGATCATCGGCAGGTATGGCGAAGCCAGTAGGCGAAGACTGCGGAACGGCGTGCCACCCTGGCCCTGCGTCAGAGAGGACCGGCCGTGCGTCGCGATCCAGACGAGCCACGGCAGAGCACCGAGCGCTGCTCCCGCGAGCGCGACCCCGAGGTGACGGAGCGCTCTCGGCGCTTTCCAGACGATCCAGACGACCAGTCCGACGGCAATGGTGACGATCTGGACCGACTGCCAGAGCGCCAGCCCGAGGACGAATCCGAACGCCGCGGCACGCCACCGGTCCGGGCGCTCGACCAACCGCAGCGCGAGCAAGAGGAGCAGCAACGGGTAGACGAAATCGCTGGCGTAGAAGCCCTGCTGGTGAATCAGCTCGAACACCGCGAACGGCGGCCAGACCCACAGGAGGGCGGCCGCGACCGTCGCCGCGGGCTCCCCGATCGTGCGGAGACCGACACGCCAGACGAGCACGGCCGCGACGATCGTCAACGCGACCGGCACCAGGCGGAGCGCCGGCCAGGTGCTGCCGAGGAGCCAGAAGACGGGAACCGTCAGCCACGCCTCCTGAGGTCCTCCGTACGACTGCCCCCAGTAGAACGTCGTCAGGTCCCCGTGCGACGCGTGCCGGGCCATCAGCCCGACGACCGCCTCGTCGCCGTTGGGCGTCCCCATGACCATGCGGTACGTCCAGACGCGCAACGCCACGCCCGCCACGGCAGCGAACACGACGACGAGGCGAATCGGCGTGATCGTCGGTCGTGTCATTGGGCGAGGAGCCTATCCCGTTCGCGGGATGGGTCACTGTGTCGGCCCGCCGCTCGTGCGGCACAGCCGACGGGCGGCCCTTCTATGATCCCGACCTCCATTGCTGTCGATCGTTGTCCCAATCCACAACGAGCAGGAGTGCCTCGGCGAGTTGGAGGAGCGGTTGTCGACCGTCCTCGACTCCATCGACGAGCCCGCCGAGGTGATCCTCGTCGATGACGGCAGCACCGATCAGACGCCCGTGTTGATGGCGCTCCTCTCCGAGCGAGACCCGCGCTACAAGGTCTTGCTGCTCTCTCGAAACTTCGGGCACCAAGTCGCGATCACCGCGGGTCTCGACCGGGCCGCGGGTGACGCGATCGTGATCATGGACGGCGATCTGCAGGACCCGCCGGAGGTGATCCCGGAGCTGGTCGAACGCTGGCGCGAGGGGTATGACGTCGTCTTCGCCGTCCGGCGCAGGCGTGAAGGCGAGCCGACTCTCCGCAGGCTGCGTGCGGCCCTTTTCTACCGGTTCTTCCGCGTCGTCTCCGACCTCGACGCTCCCGTGGACGTGGGCGACTTTCGTCTCATCAATCGGCGTGTCCTGACAGTTCTGAGCGGGATGCGCGAGCGGCATCGCTACCTTCGAGGCATGGTCAGCTGGGTCGGCTTCCGCCAGACAGGCGTCGAGTACGTCCGCGAGGAGCGGCACGCGGGGCAGTCGAAGTACCCGTTCGGCAAGCTGCTGCAGCTGGGGCTGAACGGAGTCGTCAGTTTCTCGAATGCGCCGCTCGTGCTCTCGCTCCGCGTCGGCCTCGTCGTCTCCCTCCTCGCGATCGCGACCGGAGTTGCCGCGATCGCGATCAAGATCGCCGGGCTCTTCCCGATCCCGGGGACCGCCACGATCGTCGTGCTCGTCGCCTTTCTCGGCGGACTGCAGCTCCTGATCCTCGGCGTGCTCGGTATCTATCTGGGCCGGATCTACGACGAGGTCAAAGCGCGTCCGCTCTATCTGATCGACCGTGAGATCGGCTTCGGCGATCGGTCCGCGCCTGGGCCCTCGCTCCGGTGAGCTCTCAGTTCGACTCGCACGCCGACTCGTACCGCGAAGAGGTCGACCAGGCGATTGCGTTCGTTGGACAGGACGTCGAGTTCTTCGCCGAGCGGAAAGCCACGCTGCTCGAACGATCGGCGCGCCGCCTGCTCGGCGACCCGTCCGAGCTCTCGATCCTCGACGTCGGCTGTGGGATCGGCCTCGTCGACCGCTATCTCACGCGCGGCTTCGGCTCGGTCGCCGGGACCGACGTGTCCGTGGCGGAGCTCGAGGTCGCGCGGGCCGAGCACCCGGAGGTGTCGTACTCCGTGTCCGAGCCGGATCGCGTCGCGCACGAGGCAGGCACGTTCGACGTGGCCTTCGCCGCCTGCGTCATGCATCACCTCCCCGCCGAGGATCACGCGACTTTCGTGGCGGAGTTGGCCCGGGTCTTGCGGCCGGGCGGTCTCGCCGTGGTGTTCGAGCACAACCCGCTCAATCCGCTCACTCGTCTCGTCGTGAGGCGCGTCGCATTCGACTCCGGCGTTCGCCTACTTCGCTCCGGAAGCGTGGCTTCGCTGTTCGAGAGTGCCGGCCTCGAACAGGTGCGGTCGGTCTACACGACCTTCCTGCCGCTGCGGAGCCGGCTCGCCGAACGGATCGAGGACCGGCTCGCCCGGGTCCCGCTCGGCGCCCAGTACGCGGTGCTCGGCCGAAAGGCCGACTCGTGATCGCGGCCCGCGGTGCCGCACGGCCCCTCGCGCGAGACGCGAGCGGCTGGAGTTACGGATTCCTGCTCGCCGCGACCGTCGGCCTCTCGTCGCTCGTCTTGCTCGCAACGCTGGATCGGCGTTGGTTTCCCTGGGACGAAGGGACGCTCGGGCAGATGGCCGAGCGTGTGCTGCAGGGTCAGTTGCCGCACCGTGACTTCGTCGACACCTATACCGGCGGGCTGACGTTCTTCGATGCAGGGGTCTTCTGGCTCTTCGGAACGGATCTCCTTTGGCTCCGCGTGGCGATGCTGCCGTTCTTCGTCGCATTCGTGATCGCCACGTTCTACATCGCGACGCGAATCGCTCCGCCGCTCGTCGCGGCGGTGCTCACCGTCGCGATTGTCATCTGGAGCGTTCCGAACTACTCGGCCGCGATGCCGTCCTGGTTCAACCTGTACTTCGCGATCCTCGGCGTCGCTGCCCTGGTGCGCTGGCTCGAGTCACGGCAGCAACGGTGGCTCTGGATCGCCGGGGTCATGGGCGGTCTCTCGATCGCCGTCAAGGTCGTCGGCCTGTACTACCTCGCCGGGGCCGCGCTCTTCTTGCTCATCCGGCCGCAACTCGGAACGCGCCCCGCACTCCGGCGCGTCACCGCCGGGGCCGCCGGCATCTTCGTTCTTGCGCTGCTCTGCTTCGGCTCCGTTCTCGACGTTCTCTGGCCCCGGCTCGGACACGGCGAGCTCGTCGCCCTCCTCGTGCCGGTGGCGGCAGCGCTCTCCGGCGTGGCGCTGATCGCGATCCGCACGAATCCGCCGACCGCCGCCGTTGTCCGGACGGCCATCTCCGACGTCGGTCCTCTGCTCGGTGGGGCGGCGGTTCCGCTCCTGGCGTTCCTCGTGCCCTACCTGGTCACAGGCTCGGTCGGCTCTCTGGTTCGCGACCTCGGCCAGTCACCCGGGCTCAGGCTGCAGTACGCGGCACTCCCGCCGCTCGGGCCGCGGTGGTTGCCTGCCGCCGTGCCGCTCGTGCTCCTCGCAGTCGCGCCGCTGATCCGCGGGCGCGCCGGGAAGGTGTTCGCCCTTGCGGTCGCCGCCCTCTTCGTCGGCGCCGCAGTGCTCACCACGAGAACCACCGCGTTCGACTTCTTCTTCAACTCGCTTCGAGAGACCGTTCCGGTGCTGTGTGTCGCGTGGGCGGTGCTGGCACTGCGGCGCACGTGGCCCGCGTCACGGCAGCGAGAGCAGGAGCTGCTCGCGCTGCTCTTGATCATCCTGGCATTCACGACACTCGTTCAGTTCCCGTTCGGCTCGTGGATCTACTTCCTCTACGTACTGCCGCTCGCCGCGCTCACGGGCGTCGCGTTTCTCAATGCGCGCGGCCTGCTCCGGGAGACCCTCCTGCTCGTCGTCCTCGGGGCGTACCTCGTGGCAGGCGCGCGTTTCATGACACCGGGCGCGGCGGGAATCGTCGACGCCTTCGAGGGCCGGTACCCCGGCCTCGCGCGCGCCGACGACGTTCGCGGCCGCATCTACGTGCCGGTCGCCGAGGCCGAGCACTACCGGCAGATCTCAGCGCTTCTGTCCCTGCACGCGCGGAACGGCTACACGTTCGCCGGTCCGGACGCGCCGGAGGTCTACTACCTCTCGAACCTCAGAAACGGGACGCCGATGATCTACGACTTCCTCACACCGGTCCAGGATCGGGACAGGTTCGTGCTCGATGCGATCGCTCGGCATCACATCACCGCGATCGTCGTGAACCAGACCCCGTCGTTCTCGCCGACGCTCGACCAGCCCTTGCTCGATCGCCTCGACGCGTTGTACCCCGCTCACGAGCTGGTCGACCACTTCGACGTCCGCTGGCAGCCATGATCAAGCGGCTCTGGGATCTGAGCGCGGTCTACCGCGCCTGGCAGCTGCCGTTCGAGCGTCAGAAGTTCGCCCCCGTCGGTCGCTTCCTGGAGGAAGCCGACGTGCGGAGCGTGCTCGACGTCGGCTGCGGCCCGGGAACGAACGCGGCGCAGTTCGTCGACACGCGGTACGTGGGGATCGACCTGAATCCCGCGTACATCAGGAGCGCGAGGCGGCGATACGGGGACCGCTTCGTCGTCGGTGACGCCGCGGCTGGGCTGCCGGAGGGTGGAGCCCCCTACGACCTGATCCTCGTCAACAGCCTCTTGCATCACCTGGATGACGAAGCCGTGAAGGCGGTGCTCGGCGCGGCGACGCTGCTGCTCGCGCCCAGTGGTGCAGTCCACGTGCTCGATCTCGAGCTGCCGGCCGAGCGGGGTCTCGCAGGTGCTCGCGCTGCACGACCGCGGCGACCACGTGCGACCCCGCGCGTCCTGGCTCGAGCTGCTCGGCCGTGCGCTGTCGCTCGAGACGTTCGAGCCCTATCCGCTGACACTGCTCGGCCGCCCGCTCTGGAACATGTTCTACGCGCGCGGCGTCGGTCACGCCTGACCCCCACGGAGCGGCGGCGACTCACAGAAGGGTGATGGACGGTTCACCCGGCGCGGGGACGGGACGAGTCGCGCGTTGGGACTGGCCCGCGGCCCGTTGCGAGGCGAGATGAGACCCATGCGGCGGCTGCTGATCGGCTGGACCCTGATCCTCTTCACGGCCGCGCCTGCCGCGGCGGGGCCGATCGGCGTGGGGCTGACTCTCTCTCCCGGGCGGTTGCGCGTGAGAGCAGCGCCGGTGACGGTCGTAGGCGCACGCGTCTCGGTGCCCGTCACCGTCGCCGACGGACGCGGCCACGGTGCCGGCTGGACTCTAAGGCTGCACAGCTCCTCGCGGGTCACCGTCGATCTCGATCACCGCGCGGTGCGCGACCGGTTCGACGTGCACGCTGCCGGCCGCTGCCGGCAGGCCGTCGGGGCTCACCGTCCTGCGCGCGGCGAAGGGCACCGGCATGGGCGTGATCGACCTCGCCGTGACGCTCAGCTCGCCGACGAGAACAATGGTCTCGTTCTCCGTCGGCTAGGCAGAGCCAGACAACGACGGGGCGGGATACGCCGGCGAACATGCGCGGACAAGGCGACCAGCAGGATCGCGAAGAGGGCGACGAGCAGGCCGTTCCGTGCGAGCAGCACCCACACGGGCCACCCGAATGCGCGCAGCGGGTGCTCGTAGACGACCTCGATCTGGGTCGTGATCAGGATCGCGAGGAGCACTGCCGATGCGACCAGGCCGACCCGGCGTGCGACGAGTGGCACGAGCGGGACGAGCCAGACGAGGAACTGCGGCGAGATCACCTTCGAGAACGCCACGAATGCAGTCGCCGAGGCGGCAAAGCCGACCACGAGCGCCTCGTTGCTCTCCTCGGCGCGCCAGTACGTGACGACCACGGCGGCGAGCGCTGCGAGGAAGACGAGGAGCGTCAGGCTGCCGAGCGCGTTCGGCAGCGTGCCCGAGAGGTCGAGCGAGCCGGGCTTGCCGGCCACGATCTTCCCCGAATAGACGCCGGCGGCATCCGCCGCGAGCAGAATCGACGAGCCGAGGCTCTCGAGCTGCAGGTGCCTGATCGACTGTGTATAGACGCTGTACCAGAGGCCGCCGGGCGCAAGCGCCGCGAACGGAGCCACGGCGACGAGGAAGACCACAGCGAACGTCTTCAGCGCCGACTCGAGAGCCTTGCGCCCGAATGTCCGATACACGTGCAGCACGGCGACGGGCATCACGACGAGCGGGAAGATCTTCACCACGCAGCCGAGCGCGAGCAGGCCGAAGGCGAGTCGTGACCGACCCGCAAGCAGTGCCACGAGTGCAAGGACGCAGAGGAGAGCCGGCCACAGGTCGTAGCGGTTGAGCTCCACCGCGCCCAACGCAACGGGAGCGGCAACCAGGAGCCCGTACGTCGCGAACGTCCGGCTCGATCGGCGCCGAGCAGCCGCAGCCCGATCGCACACGCCAGGACCAACGCGAGCCCCGCGACTGCGACCGTGAACTTGAACGCGAGGTTGTAGTGCGCGAGCCAGGACAACGAGAGCGGGGCGAGGAACGCCGGGATCGCACCCGGGGGGTACTCCATGTAGAAGTTCCGGTAGGGGAGCTGGCCCTTCTGCATCAGCTTCGCGAAGTCGTGGTAACGCCCGACGTCACCCGGGTCGACGGCGCTGAAGAACCCCCCACGGGCCAGTGCACAAGAGACGAGGAACGCGATGCCGACGAGCAGCACGACGACCCAGTCACGCCGGCGGAACGCGCCCGGCGATCGTGCGGCCGGGGACGGCGTCAGCATCTCCACCGCGCCATCCTAGAGGTCAGTCGGGACAGGCCCGTACACTGCTGCCCGTGGCAACGCACGCACTCGGCCGTCTCGCCACCGAGCTCGCGAACCGCCGCAGATATGCCTATCCGGTCGTCGCCCTGGCAGTCGCCCTGCCGCGACTCGTCGTGCTCGTGGAGCAGCGTGGTGCGATCCTCGTTCCGTTCACGTTCGGCGAGAAGAGCGACGACATCGCGCGCACGTACCTGGCGAGCGGCACGTTCGGATTCATCCCGGGACACCCGAGCGCCTACACGCAGCCGCTCTACAGCTTCTTCCTGATCCCGCTCTACTGGTCGCTCGGACGCTCGTGGGAGGTGGTCGGCGGAGCGCAGATCCTCGTCGCAATCGCGACGTCGCTGATCGTGTACGAGATCGGACGGCGCCGACTCCCGGCTGGGCCGGCGTGTGCGCAGCACTGCTCGTGAGCCTCCATCCGTACTCGCTCTGGCACGACGTTCACGTCAACCGCGAGATTCTCGACGGGCTCCTGGCCGCCGGCATCTTCGCCCTCTCGCTTGCGCTGCTCGAGCGCCGCTCGGCGAGGCTCGCCGTCGGGCTCGGCGCCGTCTTCGGCCTCGCGATCCTGAGCAACGTCAGGCTCACCGCACTGCCGCTGCTCGTCGGTGGGCTCCTCCTCTGGTACTGGAAGCCGAGCCGTCGAGCCTTCGCGCTGCTCGGGCTCGTGCTGGCCGTCTGCGCCCTCGTGCTCTCTCCGTGGGTGATCCGGAACCGGGTCGACGTCGGCTGCTTCGCTCTGACGATCGATTCAGAGCGCTCGGGAGCCAATGACAGCCTCACGCTCAGGACGCTCCGTCGGGGCAAGTGGATCGACAACGTCCGCTGCCGACGTCGTACCCGCCGAGCGCGCAGGATGCCGGCCGTCTCTACCGCCGCCAGGGAAAGATCGTCAGCGTCGACGAATGCGCACAGGTGAGCTTCTACCAGCGGAAGGTGTTGAGCTTCTGGGCTCACCATCCCGGCGAGACGAGCAAGCTCGCGGCGCAGGCGTCGTTGATGCTCTGGAACCCCGTTGTGTCGCCTCCCCCGACGCGCAGTGACGCCATCGGCTGGCTGACGGATCTCGCGACACGGTCGAGCCCGTGTTCATCGGCATCGTCTTTCTACTGGCCTTGTACGGCATCTTCCGCGTGCCGCGCCGCCTCGCTGCGCTCTCACTCTTGTTGCTCGGCTACCAGTGGGCTCTTGCGGTGCTCTTCGTCGGAGCGACCCGCTACCGCGTGCCGTGGGACTTCATCCCCGGCCTCGTCGCGGAGAGCAGCGCCGTCGACCTGGCGGGTCGGTCGAGTCGCGGGCGACGAGCGCTCGTATGAGCGGATCTCCTCGTACCTGGTCCTACTTCGAGGCGGTGCTGAACGACCCCCTCGACGAGTTCCTGTCACGTCTGATCTCTCTGGTGCGTGCGCCTGACCAGCCCGAGAGACGCTCGCCGGCTCGACAACCTGTCGTTCACCCCTCCGACGTATCGCTGATCGTCCTCGGAGTCTCGACGATCGCGCGCGTGATCCGTCGCCGCGACCTCCGAGAAGATCGGCCGACGCGAGCGGCGTGTTCGCCGGAGGATCCTCGTCAGCCGAGCAGGCCCAGCGTCGTGTCGCGGGGAGGTTCGTGAGGGCGCGTCCGGCCGTGGGCGGTCGTGCTCGAACAGCGGTGACGATCAGGCTTCTCTGCTCGCGATCAGTCCGATGAACGGAACGGCCGAATTGGGCGATCAAGGGCGTCCGCGACCTCGGCGCCGCAGCCGTGTTTTCGGCGAGCACGATCTCGCTGCGCCTCGACGATGATCAGCGTCAGCAGGATGCGGTCGAGCACCGTCACGCCGAGGTCGACGGCCCCCCGCCCGGACGAGAGCGTGCGTGAACCGTGCCGACGAGTACGAGCACGGCGGCCGCGGCCAGCAGCAGGGCGACCGCCGCGTAAGGAGCACCTCGAAGCCGACGAGCCCGGCGAGGAGCCCGGGCACGGTCCCGCTCTCCGTCTCCGGAGGGCGGTGTCCCCAGTTCCGGCGCCATGGCCGTCTGATTCCGCAGATGGCGTATGACCAGGTGCTCTACGAGCTCGGCCTGGCCGGGGCGCTGATCTTCGCGCTCATGCTCGCAGCGACGGCCCGCGATTCCGCACGGGCTGCGCGCCGCTGGCGGCGAGCGACGCGGACCCACTCGTCGCATACGTCGCACCGGCTGGACGGCCTCGTTGCTCGGGGTACTCGCCGGGATCGCGCTCTTCGGCGGGGCGACCGTCTCTGTGCTCTTTTGGCTGACGCTCGGGACCGCAGCGGCGCTCGTGGCCGTGGCGCCCGGGAGCCGCTTACGTCGACCGCTATGAGCCCGCTGCGGCGCGCCGCCCGGTCGCGGCGGTGCCGACCACCGCGAGCCCGCTGCACCAGAGCACGAGCACGAGCGGGAAGACGACGTAGAGAAAGCGCGGATGGATGTCGGTGACGGAATAGAAGCTGTAGAACGCCGCCGTGCAGCCGATCGCGAGCCACAGCAGCCACCGACGCCACACACCACGGACACCGAGTGTCCCGATCGCGGCGAGCGGGACGAGCAGGAGCAGAACCGACGGCCGCCAGAGCAACGAGTCGGTCCACGCGATCCGCACGTAGTGCAGCGCGAAGGGCTTTGGCGGCAGCCCGCCGTGCGCGGTCGGCAGGCTCGTGTAGCCCTTCGACCAGTACGCGAGAGCGACCGGGAGAAAGGCACCGAGTCCGATTGCGAGCACGATCGCCTGCCGCAGCCCGAGTCGAACGGCCATCACGAGCAGCACGACGCCGGCGATCACGGCATTCGACAGCCGCACCACGCTTGCGAGTGAGAGTAGGACACCGGCGACCGCGAGGGCCGTGCCGGTCGGCCGGCGGTCGAGCACGAGCACGAGGGCCGAGACGACGAGCGCGGTCGAGACGGGCTCGCTGTAGAGGTGGAGGCCGGCATCGACGAGCCACGTGCCGTTCTCCCAGGCGCGGTGTCCACCGAGGGCGCCCGAGACGAACGGCCAGAAGGAATAGAGCGCCGCGGCCCCGATGCCGACGAGCGGCCGCCCGGTGACACGCCTCCCGAGCACCGCCGTCGCGACGAGCGTCACCGCGTTCGCGGCGAGCGACAGCGTGAGGCCGACGCCGAAGGCGAGGTTCGGGCCGAGCGGGAGCCCGAGCGCCCGGTAGGGAAGCAGCGGCACGCTCCAGACGAGGGGCCAGCCGATCGTCGGTGCGCCGACCGGCCGCATCCGGCCTGCGAGGAGCGCCGCAATGAGCGCAAGACCGTATGCACCGGCAAGCACGGCCCACGCGCGCTGGTCACGCCGCGCGAAGCGAACCGCCAGCAACCCGGCCGCCACGACGAGGATCACGGCGAAGAGCAGCACCACCGGCTCGCGCCACGTCGTCAGCAGCTCGCGGACGGCCGAGTAGTAGCCGTAGGCATCCCCCGGGCGCGGGTTGTAGACGTAGCGAGGCAGCCCCGGCAACTCGTGGCCGTGCTCGGCGAGCACGACCAGCGGGATCGCCACGCGGACCGCGACGAGCAGGAAGAGCGTGCGACCCCACCATCCTCCGAGCCAGGCCGACGTTCTCAGCGCAGGTCCTTGTTCGACTCCATGTCGAACCACATCGCGAACAGCGTGAACTGACTGCCGGAGATGAGCAGCAGCGCGACGAGCACGATCGTCGCCGGCGTGATCGCATGGCCGCCGAGGCGGCGAACCGACTCGAAGATGCCGAGCGCGAGCCCGACCGTCGTCATCAGGAAGCCCAGGAAGTAGAAGAAGACGAGCGGGTGGAAGTCGCGGATCACGTACTTCTCGCGCATCCGCCAGAAGAAGCCCTTCCAGAGGAGCCACGAGATGCGCGGCACGACGCGGCGGATGCGGATGCCCGAGCGCTCGCCGACACCGTAGATCGGGCGCGACTGGAAGTCGCGCACGCGCGCGTTCCACACGTTCAGGTGCACGAGCATGTCGTTCGGGAAGCCGTATGACGTGTAGACGCGGTCGAGATCGAGCAGCTGCAGGATGCGCAGCGAGACGACCGTGTAGCCGGCCTGCGAGTCGGCGATGTGCCAGTAGCCCGACGCGATCTTCGTCAGCAGGCTGAGGATCGCATTCCCGATGTAGCGGTTGCGGGGAATCAGCTTCCAGGCGCTGCCGGTGAAGAGGCGGTTCGCCTTCGCGTAGTCGAGCTCGTCGCGAACCACCGGCAAGGCGAGGCCCTCGAGCTCGTCGGGGTCCATCTGGTTGTCGCCCGCCATGACCGCGGTCGCGTCCATGCGCTCGGTGATCGCGCGCTTGTAGCCCGTGACGATCGCGCCGCCGACGCCCCTGTTCGACTCGTGCACGATCACCTCGACGCGCGGGTCGTCGACCGAGCGCGCCCGCTCGACGGTCCCGTCGCTCGACGCGTCGTCGACCACGAAGATGCGGTCGACGAAGCCCGGGATTCCCTGCAGGGTCGACGCGATCAGCCCCTCTTCGTTGTGGGCCGGGACGACGACGGCGACGGACTTCCCCTCGAGCATGAGCCGTTATTCGCCCCCGTCTCGGGCTTGCCTCTCGCCGCAGCCCGGCCCGACGTTCAGGAGAGGCGGACGCGAACGAGGACCCAGATCGCGCGGAAGCCGTCGCGCCAGGTGATCTTCTTGCCTTCCGCGTACGTGCGCCCGTAGTAGGAGATCGGAAGCTCGTAGATCCTCAGCTTCTGCTTGCAGATCTGACCCGTGATCTCGGGCTCGATCGCGAAGTCGTTCTCGCGCAGGTCGAGGGAGCGCAGGACCTCTGCCCGGAAGGCCTTGTAGCCCGTCTCCATGTCGGAGAGCGTGGTGTTGAAGAGCAGCCCCGTCACCAGGCTGAGAAACCGGTTGCCGACGAGGTGCCAGAAGAGGTAGGCGCGCTGCGGCCTGCCGCCGGCGAGCCGGGAGCCGTAGACGACGTCGGCGAGGCCGCGCTCGATCGGCTCGATCAGCGTCGGCACCTCGGCCGGGTCGTACTCCATGTCGGCGTCCTGGATGACGATGATGTCTCCGTCCGCGTGTGGGATCGCAGCGCGGATCGCGGCGCCCTTGCCGCGATTCGGCTGGCGCAGGACGACCACTCCCTCGTGCCGCTCCGCGAGGTCGCCCGTGCCGTCGACCGAGCCGTCGTCGACGACGATCACCTGCCGGTCGAGCTCGAGCGCGGCAACGCGGTCGAGCACCTCGTCGATTGTCGCCGCCTCGTTGTAGGCGGGGACGATGAACGTGACCCTCACGGTCGTGCCGGGGCTCGGGAGTCGGCGACGATCGCGGCGACGGCGCCGAGAATCAGCCCGATCAGGGCGCCGACGACGAGCGACGTCGTGCGCGAGTGCGCCGACGCCTTCACCGAGCGTGCGGGAACGACGACCTTCGCGCTCTCGACCTCCTTCGCGAACGCGAGCTGCTGCTGCAGCGTCTCCTGCTGGGCGATCAGGTTGCCGAGCCGCGTCTCCGCGTTGTCCTCCTGGCTGACGATCACGAGTTGCTGGAACGGGTCGAGGTTCTTGGCGGCCTTCTCCGACGCGGTGATGATCGAGAGGCGCTTGTTGACGGACGCGATCTGCTCGTTGACGTGCTCGAGCGTCGTCTGGAAGGTGCGGATCTTGACGCCGACGTAGGACGCCGTGGTCTCGCCGACGACGATCTTGGCGAGGGCGTTCGCGGCGGCCGCCGTCGTCTTCGGGCGGGAGCCTGTCACCGTGAGAGAGATCAGCGGCGTCGCGCGCGCCGCCCCGGCTCCGGTCGCCGTGCCGACCTGCGCGACCGAGACGTGGCCGCGCAACGCTGCGGGACGCATGTCGGCGCGGTTCGCCGCCTGCTCCTGCGCGGCGGCGGAGCTGACGATCAGCGAGATCGCCCGCGGATTCGTGCCGAAGCCGTTCACGAGCACGCCGCCCGGCGAGGTCGGCTGTCCGAGCGAGATCAGCGAAGTCGCCTTGTAGTTCGTGCCGCCCCGAAACGAGTAGAGGACACCGACGATCGCACCGACCACGAGGCCGGCGACGGGCAGCCACCAGAGCGCGACGACCGCGCGGCGCCAGCGGGCGAGGTCGACCTCGCGCTCCTCGTCGGGTGCGGCGCTCATCGGCTCGTGACCCTATCGGAGGCCCATTGCCACTGGCGGGAGAGACCCTCGTCGAGCGTGACCTGCGGCTCCCAGCCGAGCTCCCCACGGATCCGCGTCGTGTCCGCCTTGGTGCGCTTCTGGTCTCCCGGCACCGCGGGATGCCGCCGGACGTCGAGCGTGCGGCCGGAGATCCGCTCGAGCAGCTCGATCGACTCGTTCATCGACGCCTCGAGCGCACCGCCGACGTTGTAGGTGCCCGAGCCACGCTCCATCGCCGCGATCGTCGCGGCGACGACGTCCCCGACGTACGTCCAGCTGCGCGACTGCGACCCGTCGCCGTAGAGCTCGAACTGGCCGCCCTCCGCGAGCGCGAAGACGATGCGGGTGAACGCCATGTCCGGTCGCTGCCGAGGACCGAATGCGTTGAAGTAGCGGAGCACGACACAGTCGAGGCCGAACTCACGGGCGTGCGCCGCCGCGAGGTGCTCGCACGCGAGCTTGGTGATGCCGTACGGCGAGAGCGGCTGCGGCTCGGCGTCCTCGGGCGTCGGGTAGCGCTCGGTCGCACCGTAGACCGACGAGGACGACGCGAACACGACCCGCGCGCCGTCCCGCGCCGCCGCTTCGAACACGCGCTGCGAGGCGAGAGCGTTGCGCCGCAGGTAGAGCGGAAAGACATCGCCGAAGCTCCGCACGCCCGGCTGGCCGGCGAGGTGGAACACGCCGTCGACCCCCGAGAAGTCGAGGGGATCCTCGGCGAGATCGACGCGGCGAACGTCGAGGCCGCGCGCATTCTCCTCCTTCAGCGCCGGATCGTAGTAGTCGGTGAAGCAGTCCAGGCCGACGACGTCGTGCCCGCCTGCGACCAGCGATTCCGCGAGGTGGGAGCCGATGAACCCGGCCGCCCCGGTGACGACGTAGCGCACCGCGGAAATCTACCGGCACACCCGCCGGGGCAGCCGCAGCATCGTCCACGTCACGGCACCTTCGCCTTCGGACGCCGCTCGACGAGCGCGTGGAGCCGCGCGTAGCCGACCAGGTAGAGGCGCTGAGAGTCCACGACGACCGGTGAGTACTTGCCGTCGGGGTATGTCCACGAGAGCGCGCCGCTCCGTGCATCGAGCGCATACGTCCGTCCCTTCAGCGTCGCGAAGTAGACGCGGCCGGCGACGATCGTCGGCGAGCCGGAGATGGGACCGTTCGCGTCGAACTTCCAGACGATCGCCCCGGTGGCGGCGTCGAAGCAGAAGAACGTGTGCGAGTAGGAGCCGACGTAGACCCGGTTGCGCCACACCGCGGCCGACGAGTACACGTAGCCGCCCGTCGACTGCGACCACCGCAGCTTGCCGCTCGCCGCGCCGAACGAATACATCTTCCCATCCGTCGCGCCGACATAGACACGCCCGTAGGCGAGCGTCGGTGTCGCGTAGAAGTTGCCGGCGCTGCCGAAGCGCGGCTGCACCTTCGCCTGCCAGATGATCCTGCCGCTCTGCTTGCTGAGCGCGTACAGGTGCCCGGAGTAGTCGCCGACGTAGACCCGGTTGCCCGAGATCGCGACACCGCCCTTCACCTGCGAGCGGAGCTTCGTCACCCAGCGAGGCTTGCCGGTGAGCCGGCGGAGCGCCCAGACCCGCCCGTCCCAGTCCCCGGCGAAGACCGTCGCGCCGACGACGACCGGCGAGGACTCCGAGGGGCCGATCGTGTGGCGCCAGAGCACCCGGCCGGTCCCGACCGCGAACGCAATGACCTCGCCCGTGAGCGCGGAGCTCGGCGCGCGGTTGCACGGCGGCGCGTTCAGAAACGTCTCGTAGACGACGTGACGGTCGAGCGCGGGCGACGCGGCGACACAGCGGTGCGAGTCGTACTTCCATGCGCGCTTCCCGTTCTTCGCGCCGACCGCGAAGACGATCCCCGCGTTGTTCGCGAAGAACAAGCGGCCGTACCCGATCACGGGTGGGAACTCGATCAGGCTCTGGGCGCGAAACGTCCACTGCGTCCTGAAGGGCGGGGCGAGCGACACACCGTTCGCGAAGTGCCGTCGCTCGGGGTCGCGCCCGTACGTCGGCCAGGCGATCCCTGGTTCCCGCGGCGCCGGCAACGCCGCCTCCGTGGTGACGAACTCGATCGTCGACGAGCCCTTGATGTCGCGCGCCTGCCGCTTGACGTGCAGGTAGTAGGCAACCCCGGCGCCGACGAGCGCAAGCACGACGATCGCGGCAATCACGATCATGCGGCGCCTCACCTCCGCACCACCGCGTAGATCCTCGAGTAGCCGTGCAGGAGCAGGCGCCGGCCGGAACCGGAGACCGGCACGTATTCGCCATGCGGGAAGTCGAGCACGACCCGGCCGCTGCGCGCATCGACCCCGATGATGCGATGCGCGAACGAGCCTGCGTAGGCGACCCCGTCGACGACTGCGGCGGCGCCGGAGATCGGACCGCCGGTGCCGTGTGTCCAGAGCGTCGCCCCCGTCCGCGCCGAGAGGGCGTAGAAGACGCCGTTGTACGACCCGAAGAACACGCGGCCGCCGGCGACGGCCGGCGACGAGTAGACGTAGGAGCCGGTCGTGCGGCGCCAGAGATAGCGGCCGCTCGTCGAGAAGGCCGTCAGCGAGCCGCCGGTCGAACTGGGCACGAACACGCGCCCCGCCGAGACGGCGGGCGTCCCGTAGATGCGCCCGCCCACGCTGCGCGCAAAGAGCAGGCGGCCGCCGGCGGCGCGGAGCGCGACCAGGCGCCCACAGTAGTCGCCGATGTAGAGCGTCGAGCCGGCGAGGGCAGCCGACGAGGTCACCTTGCAGCCGTCGTAGTGGCGCCAGCGAGCCCGGCGCGTGCGCAGGTCGAGCGCGGTGATCGTGCCGTTCCAGGCGCCGAAGACGTCGACGCCGTCGACGATCACCGGCGACGACTCGACCGGCGAGCCGACCGTGTACTGCCAGAGGAGGTGGCCGTCCGAGCGCCGCAGCACGCGGACGTGCCCGTCCATGCCGTGCACGATCAGCTGGTCGCGCCAGACGGCGGGCGAGGACGCCATCTTCCCGTGCGGGGTGTCGTGTCTCCAGATGACGTCACCGTTGCGCATGTCGAGAGCGCGAACCGTCCCCCGTGCGTTCGCGATGTAGGCGACGCCGTCCTGCACGACCGCCGGGAACTCGATCAGGGTGCCGAGGCCCCTTGACCAGACGACGCGGAACGGAGGCCGCACGCTGAGCGCAGGCTGGGCCTGGGAGCGCGCCGGGTCCGCTCCGTACATCGCCCACTGCAGCGACCGCTGGTAGATCCTGATCGTCGACTTCGGATGGGTGCGGAACGGCAGCCGCGCGGCGTGCTCCGCGTAGCCGGACTTCGCAGCGCGGGTGACGAGCGCGCTCCGGTGAGGAAGCGGCACCCGCGCGACACCGCGGGCGTCGGTGCGTGCCGAGTGCCTGCCGATCGTCACGCGGGCGCCGGGAACGCGGGCGTTGGTGTCGCCGTCGACGACGGTCACCTGCACGGCCGGAGCGCGCGGCGGAGCCAGGTCGGGCACGGGCGGCGTCACGTGCCGGACCGTGGGCGGCCGCGAGGCGACGGTCGTGCCGGCCTCGCGCTGCGACCCGCAGGCGACGAGCAGCGCCGCTCCCGCGAGGAGCGGTACGAGCCGTCTCACGCCTCTTCCGGCACCGCCTCCGCCTGCGCCGGCTCGAGCGTGCCGTCCGTGTCCTCGAGGATCACCTGCGAGAAGAAGCGGGTCATCACGACGCCCTCGCGAAAGTCGCCGAGCCGCGGTTCGGGCCGCTCGCCGTTCGCGAGCGCGAGCGCAAGCTCGGGGTAACGCGAGCCCGCTGCCGTCGGCAGCGGGAAGCCGCCACCGAAGCGCGGATTGACGTCGGTGACGAGCAGATCGCCGCTGGGCTCTCTGAAGCACTGCACGTTTGCAGGACCGATGATCCCTAACGCCTCGGACACCCTGCAGCTGAACTCGATCAGCTCCGGATCCTTGATCGTCATGCCCTTGATCGATTCGCCGCCCTTCGACTCGATCATCGTGCGCGGCACGGCCGCCAGACAGCGAGCCTCGAGATCGCAGAAGACGTCGATCGAGAACTCCGTGCCGAGACAGGCCGCCTGCACCATCGAGTCCGCCGCGGTGTAGCGCAGGAAGAACTCGAGCTCGGTCGCGTTGGCCGCGCGGTAGATGTGGCGGGAGCCGAATCCCCGACGGGCCTTCACGAGCACGGGGTAGTGAAGCTCGGCAGGCAGCGCCGTGGGCAGCCAGGTGGGCGGCGAGCCGATCCCCTGCTCCTCGAAGAACTGGTGGGCGAGGTACTTGTCGGTGCAGCGCGCGACCGTCTCCACGCCGGAGACGAGGACGAGCGCGCCGCCGAGCTCGTCGCGCGCGTCGGCCAGCACGTGGTGGTCGAGGTCGGTGAGCGGCACGATCAGCCGGACGTCGTGCAGCTCGACGAGCTCGTGGAGTGCGGCGACGTACCCGAAGTCGTCGACGCGGGGCACGAGCGCGCGACGGTCGGCGTGGTAGAGGGCGGGCGCGAGCTGGTCGACGTCGACGGCGATCGTGGTTGCGCCGGCCTCGCGAAACGCGGTGACGATGTCCACCCGCTGCCCGGCGCACGTGAACAGGACGGCCGTCACGATCACTGAGGGTAGCGGGGGCGCGTGAAGGCGCTGTTAGCCCCCGGGCGCCCGCCAGCCCCCGGTGGAGCCCCGGTAGGTGCCGCCGAAGAGCGCGATGGGCGTACGCAGCAGGATCAGGAGATCCGTCTTCCAGTCGTGGTGGCGGACGTACCAGAGGTCGAGCTCGATCCGCTCGGCCCAGGGCAGGGTGGCGCGGCCGTGGATCTGGGCCCAGCCGGTGATGCCCGGCTTGACGTCGAGGCGGTGCAGCTGGCGCTCGTCGTACTGCTCGACCTGGTAGCGGAGCGTCGGGCGCGGACCGATCACCGACATGTCGCCGCGAACGACGTTCCAGAGTTGCGGAAGCTCGTCGATGCTGAGCCGCCGCAGCAGGCGGCCCGAGCGCGTGATGCGAGCATCGCCCTTGTCGACGGCGAAGCCCGCCCCCTGCTTCTCGGCGCCGACCACCATCGTCCGCAGCTTCAGCAGCTCGAAGTCCGATCCGCCGCGGCCCACCCGGGTCTGGCGGTAGAGCACCGGCCCGCCGTCCTGCAGCTTCACCGCCAACGCCGCGACGGCGAGCACCGGGCTCGTGACGACGAGTCCCGTGCCGGCAATCGCCACGTCGAGTGCCCTGTTCAAACGCGCGTGCCCTCCGCGACCTCCCACGTCGCGGGCACTCCACGGCGCAGGTAGTTCAGAAGCGCAACGAGCGTCGCCCAGGTGACCAGGACGTAGTAGCGGGCAATGCCGACACCGACGGCGGCCGCGGCGAGCAGCCCGAGCTGGCAGGCCAGCACGACGGCGTAGACCCACCCATGCGAGTAGAGCGCGAGCGAGGTCGCCAGCAGCACCACGTGGAGGAGCCCCGATCCGTAGCGCAGCAGACGGTGAGAGACGATCTCGAGCAGGTAGAGCGCGCCGAGACGCCGGAGCATCTTGCCGCGCAGGACGATCAGCCAGCAGTGCTCGAACATGCGCACCTTGCGCCGGTACTCGGTCTCGTTCGACGGCGTCGGCTTCTCCCAGGCATGTGCCTCCGGCTCGTAGACCGCGCGGCGCCCCCGTTGCACCATCAGGTAGGGGAGCGAGAGATCGTGGCCGAACCGAGGGTCGACCTCGACGTAGTCGGAGCGGCGCACGGCGTAGATCGAGCCGTTGCCGCCGGTGATCGACCCGAGCTGCGACTCGGCCGCCCGCTGCTTCATCTCGTAGCTCCAGTAGACGCCCTCCTTGTTGCCGCCCTCGGCGTCGAGGATGCGCAGCTGTCCGCAGACGTAGGCGACCTCCGGATCGGCGAACGCGCGCACGAGCGTGCGCAGTGCATCGGGCGACCAGGTGCAGTTCGCGTCCGAGAACGCGACGATCTCGCCGTCGGTCTGCCGCACCGCGCGGTCCTGCGCAGCGACCTTGCCGCCGCGCGGGTTCGAGATCACCTGCACGTCCGGATACTGGAGGGCGATCTCCTCGGTCCGGTCGGACGAGGCGTCGGAGCTGACGACGATCTGCAGCTTGCCGGCCGGGTAGTCGAGCTCGAGCAGGTTCTCGATCCGCCGCGCGATCACCGACTCCTCGTTGTAGGCGGCGACGACGACCGTGACGGAGGGCTCGACGTCGGCCTTGCGCACCCGGCGCGGCGCGACCCGCGCCAGCACCGCCACGAACGCCGGGTAGAGGACGTGCGTCCAGGCGAGGGCGCCGAGCGAGACCCAGAAGAGGACGAGCAGGACGGTCATTCGCGCCGGATAGTACGCTCGCCCGAATGAGACGAGCGCGCGTTCTCGAGCTCTCGCTGCTGGGAGCCGTGCTGGTCGCGCAGGCGGTGTTGTTCGCTCGGCCGATCCACAGCGCGACGAACTACGACGAGGATGTTTACCTGGCTGCGCTGGACGCGCTCAGGCACGGCCAGGCGCTCGGAACGGACGTCTTCGCCGCGCAGTTTCCCGGCTTCTACGAGCTTCTACGCGGTCTGTCGTTCGTCACGGGCGTCGGCGTCACAGCCGTTCGCGGCGGGCTGATCGCGGTGACCCTCGCGGGCACGGTCGGCGGGTGGCTCGTCGGGCGGCGGTTCGGGGGTGCGACGGGCGGGCTCCTCGTCGCAGCCCTGCTCGTCGTCGCACCGCCGCTCGACCTCTTTTCGTTCCAGGTAATCGCTGACACTCCGGCACTGGCGCTGACGCTGCTGGCACTCGGCGTCGCTACGCTCCCAGGCACTGTTGCCGCAGTCGCAGCAGGTCTCCTCTTCGGCGCCGCGCTCTCCGTCAAGCTGACGGCGCTCACGGCTGCCCCGGCCGCCCTTTGGTTGATCCGCAAGAGGATCTGGCCTGCCCTCGCAGGGTTCGCAGCACTCTGGCTCGTCCTGCTTGTCGGGCACGCGCGCGCGCTCGGTGATCTGTGGTCGAGCGGCGTGACGTACCACGACCGTGCACGGTCAACCCCTGCCGTCATCCCGCATCCGCATCGCCAGATCCTCGATCAGATCCCACACTCGACCCCGTTCTTCTGGCTTGCGATCCTAGCCGCCGCGATCGGGCTGTTTCACCTCGCGTTACGCCGTCCACTGAGGGTCTGGCCGCTCTGGTCGTGGGTCGTGCTCGCACTGGCATTCCTGCTCATCCACAAGCCGCTGCACTACAACCACCTGATCGAGTTCCCGTTCACGCTCGCGGTCGCCGTCGGAGCCACGCTCGGCGCCACGCTCGAACGGCAGCGGCCTCCCGTGCGATCCGTGCTCATCGGGCTCCTCGCGCTCGCCCTGCTCGCAGGGTTCGTGCAGCAATGGCACCGAACATCCCTGGCACTTGTCGCTGAGCCGTCAGCGAACGTCGCCGCTGCCCACGCGCTCGAGCGGGCTAACACCGGCCAATGCCCTGATCATCGACGACCGACCGATCATCTCGTTCCTAGCGCGCCGCCGCGTCATGGGTCAAGTGGTCGACCTCGCTTTCCTGCGCTTCGAAACAGGATCACTGACCGACGCCCGTGTGATCCGCGATCTCAGACGGGCGAACGCAATTGTTCTTTCGCGCTCCTTGCTCTCACGCCCTCGCATTCTCGCGGCCATCCGCACGACCTACGTGCGGCGCTACAGCCGTGGCGGCGTGCAGATCTGGGTCCGAAAATGATCGATGAGCGAGATCATGAAGGCGTTCCCGCGACACCCGCGTTCCGCGGTCTCCGCGCCGGAGCGATCGTCTTCCTCGGCGTCGCGGCGCTCAACGCCGGCAACTATCTCTTTCACCTGATCTCCGCTCGGCGGCTCGGTCCCGCCCGCTACGGGGATCTCGCTACGCTCATTGCAATCGCAGGCCTTATCTCGCTCCCACTTGGGGGTGTCCAGCTGTGGGTCGCGCGGCACGTTGCTCAGTACCAAGCGACCGGTGACGACGACGCCGCGCACTGGTTCGTCCACCGCGTTGGGCGTTACCTCGTCATCTGCGCTGCTTTCGCGACCATCTTGTTGCTCGCCATGACGGGGCCGATCCAGCATGCGCTTGGCATCGCCAGCCCAGCCGCCGTTGCGATCATGGCGTTAACGGCCTTCCCTGCAATTGTCTCGCCGGTGACGTGGGGCCTCGCCCAGGGCCTGGAGCGGTTCGGCCTGACGTCGCTCGTCTACGCCATCGGCCCAGTGGTCCGCATCGGTTTCACCCTGCTGGCGTTCGGAATCGGCCTGCACGTCGGAGGAGCGATGCTGGCCACTCTGCTTTCGATGATGGTTGCACTTGCCTTACCGGTCTGGGTGCTCCGCCGCTGGGTCGGCTCCGCACCTACCCACGGACGACGGATCAACCGCGGGGAGGCGTTCCGCTCCCTGATCCCGGTGATGGTAGGCCTCTTTGCGATCACGGCATTGACTACCGGTGACGTGGTCGTCGCGAAGGTAGTCCTGACGGAGCATGCGGCCGGCATCTATGGGACCGCCTCCCTTGTGGGGCGTGTCGTCCTCTACCTGCCCGCGGCGATCGTTACCGTCCTTCTGCCACGCGTTGCGGCGCGTGCAGCCGGACAGCGCGATACCCGCGACTTGCTCGTGAAGAGCATCGTCGTCACCCTCGCGTTCTGCACGGCGCTGACGCTCGTGTATGCGGCGGAAGGCCAGACGATCATGCGGTTGGCATTCGGCGTACGCTATGAGTCCGCTGCGCCACTTCTTTGGCGGTTCGGCGTCGCGATGACTGGCTTCGCCTTGCTCAACGTTCTGCTCGTCTACCACCTGGCCCACCACCGCTCGAGCGCCGCCTGGCTGCTCGCGGGCGGGGTCGTGCTTCAGCTGGCGGGCTTCGCACTCTTCCACCAGACGGCCCTGCAGCTCGTCACGGTCGACATAGCCGTGGCCGCACTCCTACTCATCGCGCACGAGTTGGCGATCAGTAAGAGACTGGCCTTCGGCGACCGGCGGCGGGGCTCGTAAACATCGAGCGACTCGAGAGAAGATGGCGGCTATTCTCCGCCGCGATGGCGCCGCATAAGACCCGCCCCCAGTTGCCCTCGAACGGGCAGGGATACGGAAGCCGCCAGCTTAGATGGGCCGTCTTTGCGCTCGGCAGACCCCGCGTACGCGACGCGCTCATGCTCTTGCTGTTCTTCTTGCTGACGGCCGTCTGGTTCCATCGTCTGATGTTTCACCTTCACGACGCAGTCCTTGTCGGCCCCAACGACGAGTCCTACAGCATTCGGCAGTACTGGGCTGCGCTGCATCTGGGCAAGACCCCGTTCACGCTCCATCGCGACCCGTTGAATGGGGCACCGGAGGGACTGCCGATTTCGACCGCCGTCCAGATCGCGAACTTCATCATCCCGGGTTCTATCTGGGCACTTCACTATGCGTTTGGACTGACGGCAGCGGAAAACATCTTCCTTCTAGGCGGATTCGTGCTGACCGGATTTTCGGTCTATCTGCTCCTGGATCGCCTCGGGTTCCACCCCCTGGCAAGCCTGTACGCGGCGTACGCCATGATGTTCAACCCGTGGATGATCGAGCGCGCATACGCGGGTCATCACGGCTTCATGCAGGCCTGGGTCTTCCCGCTCGAGATCGCCGCGCTTCTCTATGCCCACACGCGCAGGAGCGTCCTGTCAGCAGTGCTCGTCGGCCTCGCCATTGCCGTTGCCTTCTATGAGACCTCGTACTATGGGCTCCTCGCGATTCTCGTTTTCGTTGTTTTCTGGACAGTTGATTTGCTTCAACAGCGAACCCGCGACCAGCGATTCTGGTCGTTCACGCTGGCCGATATCTCGATCTTCACAACAGTCGTCGCCTTTACGCCTGCTCTCATTGCGTGGTATGGCGATCGCAAGAGCGTTGCGGCCCAGATAAGCAACCCAGTCGAGGATCTCCAGAACCTCGGGGCGGCGCCGCAGTCATATGTCTTGCCGTCGGTTCGAAACCCCGTACTCGGCGGCATCACACGGCACTTTGATCCACTGGCCGATCGCCACTGGGCGGAGAACACGCTCTATCTGGGAGTGTCGATGCTGACGCTTGGCGTGATCGGCGCTGTGCTCATCTGGCGCAAGCACCCTGAGACGAGAAAGACGCCGCGTCTCCGATTCTTCCTGGTTTGCATGCTCATTCTCGCACCGGCTGCATTCCTATGCTCTCTCAAGCGCGAGACGAACGTTCTCGGCCTGAATGTGCCGATGCCGGCATACTTGATGGGCGAAGTGACGACGTTCTGGCGAGTGTTCGCCCGCTTCGGACTGCTAGTCACCTTCGCCCTGGCAACCCTTGCGGCGCTAACACTGCACACGGCGATCCATAGGTGGCGGCGGGGAGTTGTGTTCGCATTGGCCGCGTTCGCTCTGCTTGTGTTCGAGTACGACGCCGGCGTCGCCCCGATTTACTCGTTCGCAAAGCCCGCCCCGTACGCGATCTGGCTGAAAGGGGAGCCACCGGGAATCGTCGCGAATTACCCGCTCCCAACTGACCAACCCGCAGCGCTGCAACTTCTGGCGAAGACGTACTACGAGCAGATGGTGAGCCAACACCCGCAGTTTGCAGTGTTCGGGTCGGGATATGGCGGCACTCGCGAAGACGCGATCCGCATTCTTGCACGGTACGTCACCGATCCACTCACGCCAGGGATCTTGAAGGCCGAGGGCGTCAGGTACGTGCTCCTTCACGACAACGTGTATCGCGCCGAGGGGGTGCAGCCTCCGCCGGTTCCGGCAGGAATGCACCTGGTCGCCCAACTGGCAGGGAACGTTCGCGTACTCGAACTCGACCGCGGCGTGCAGTCCGCTGACCTCACGGGTCTGCTCAATCAAAACGCCGCCTCGATTGCACTGGTTCAAGGGCTACCGGTACCGAAGCTCTCGACCGATGGACTCGACATCGGGTCGAGGAGCACCAGCGTACGGCTGAACCTCTCGTGGAGTGACCCTCGTCTTGCGGTGGTTCAGTTCCTAATTCACGCGACATCATCGCAAGGCCCGCGGACGCTCGAGCTTGTAGATGCGTCCGGGAGAGTCGCTGGGCAGGCCAATGTCCAACCTACGGATACACAGGTCGTGCTCGGGCCCACCACCGTTAAAGGCCTTTCGGCTACTTACACTTTGCGCGCACAGCCGCCTGGCGACCTCAAGATTGAGTCGATCCAGGTGCAGCCCCTCGCGAACGTCACAAAGAGCATCCGCAACGGAAACTAGCCGGCAAATCCTCGCGACTCGAGATCGTCCACGATCACGTCCGACGGGGATGCCGCGGGAAGATCGCGCTGCCGGCGATGGACTCCCGGCTCGCGAAGAAATTCACGGAGGATGTCACGTCTGTACTCAGAAAGGACGACGTTCTCACCGAGCCCCTCGCGCCGCTCGGTGCGCTTGCGATGGACAAGGCATGGAATATCCAGGTAGTAGGTCTCCTCCTGGCTACCGCCGCTATCGGTGACGAGGAAAGAACTGTTGCGCATGGCTGAGACAAAGCCGAAGAAGTCAAGGCGAGGAATCGATCTCACGTTCCCGCCGAGACGATTGCCGAGGCCGTGCTTCTCGAGCGCTGCCACGGTCACGGGATGGTCCACCCAGAGGAGTTTCCGTCCACTCTCGCGTAGGACATCGACGGTCTCGCCGAGCAGCCGTCTGTCTTTCAGCAGCTCGAAGCGATGCAAGCTGACAATTCCAAACTTGCCCGCGGGGAGGCCAGCGGGTGGCGCCGCTTCGGCGGCCGTCATCGCAAGGGCGTCTCGCACCGTGTTCGAACCCGTGTTGATCACCGTCCCTCGCGAGAGATTTGAAGCTGCCCACTCACCCGGCGCATAGAGGTACCGCGCAATGCGCGATGTGAGGCGCCGGTTCAGCTCCTCGGGGAACGGATGCATCACGTCGAAGCTGCGCAACCCCGACTCGATGTGTGCGACCGGGAAGCGGAGAGCCCTACCGAGCACCGCGCCGTAGAGCGTGGTCATCGTGTCGCCATGGACGAGCACGAGCGGCCGGCCAGGACCGCGGATCAGCCGCTCGCGGATCGAATGGCGCTGACGGACGAACGTGCCCGCTACCGTCGTCGCCCAACTCGGGACGTCCGAGTTCATTCTCAGGTCACGGCCACTTGCCCCATGAGCGAACCAGACATCGACGGACGGAAGCTGCGCAAGCTCAAGCAACCTCGGAATCTGGTTCACCTGCTGGCCCGTAGATGCCAGGACAAACTGGTGTCCACGATCCCGGAGCCGTGCCAGAACCGGCATCATCTTTATGAGCTCCCCGGTCGTTCCAAAGACCGCGAGGATCACGGATCGGCACGTCCAATTTGCGCTCGAACCGCAAGCATGAGGCCCCGCCACATACCAAGCCCGTGCGCGAGCGCATAGATAGGAGCGAGCGCCGCCAATGCCTTTGTCTCCGCGGTAGGTCGTCGCTTGATGCTGGCGAATGCGCCCGCCCCGCCTCCGACAGCGCCAAGCACCGCGACGCCGAGCCAGGGTCGTCGCGCCACCAGAACGGCCGCTGCCGCACTGAGCGGATAGAAGAGAGCAATAGCGGGGAAAAAGCGCGACTCGCTTCGACCGTGGCCGTCAAGAAAGACGACTCCGCGGTGAAACGCATGTCGTAAGAATGGCCCGAGAGCATCCCGCGGCTGGTAGATGCATGCGAACTCGGGAGAGATCCCGATCGGGTGAAGCTCAGCGATCCTTCGAATCATCGGGGTATCGTCGTTAGCGTTCCGTGAATCGGCGTAGTAACTCTCGTGTCGGCCAAACGCAACCATCACGAGGTCCCGAGGAGCGAGAAAGCACGTGGTGCCCTTGGGGAACACATCAAACGTCGCTGCGCCGAAACTCGTCGTCCGTGGATTGGAGAAATACTCACTGTATGCAAGCTCGGTTAAGGCGCTCCAGAACCTCCCATAGGGATTGCCATCCGAGTCAATCACCACATGCGCGTTCCAAACTGTGTCTTCGGCGTTCGCCTCGATTCGGCGCTGAATGAACTCAAGCGATCCAGGATGGAGTGAAACGCGACTGTCCAGAAATAAGACAAGGTCCCCGGTCGCCTCGGCGATTCCCCGAGCGCGCGCAGCAAAGCGACCCGCGTTCTTCTGTCTGATCAAGCGGACGGTGAAGGAAAGCTGATCCGCAACCGTCGCCACCGACTCCGGTGTCCGATCGCTCGAGCCATCGTCGATGATGATGGCGCTGATCGACAAATGTGACGCCCGGCGCGCCGCGGCGTCCAGATCCAGGAGGGTCCTTGCGATCTTCGCCTCTTCGTTGAACACCGGGATGATGACGTTGACGGTTTCCAGGCTCAACGCTGAACCATGCCCCGCCCGAACGACCCGACATAGACAACGTGGGTGGCGACAAGACCGACAATGACGAGTACACCCAATCTGAACGACCGGAAGCGGAGCGCCCCGATCAGCGCACTTATGACCACACCAATGCCGTATGCGGCGACTGCGGCGAACCAGATCCAGCGAGCGTCGCCCTGAACGAAGAGCAGTAGCCACCCGAACGCAAGGAAGAGCCCGACCAGCATCACCATGAAGGTCGACGAACGCAACGTCGACCAACCGTGCCGTGAGAATGCCGAGCCTCGATCACGGCCGTACGCCGCAATGCGCGCGAGGTGAGGCATGAAGAGCGGCTCGGGGGACTCGACGAGGAATGCCTCCGGTGTGTACACCACAAGTTCGTTGCGCTCGGCGAGAGCCCTGGGCACCTGTTCTGTCCTGATCTCGACCGGAAGAGCGAGGATCCGTTCTCGACGGACGACAAAGGACGCCGTTGGAAAATCACTGACGTACCGGATATTCCCGGGCATGAAGCGAAAGTAGAGAGAGCCGCCGCCCATTCGACTTTCGCGAAGGGCGGCGGCTGCACGCGCGCGGAATCCTCCTCCAGCCGGGGCGACCTTTGACGTGACGACTGCACTGACGGTTTCACGGGCGAAGAAGGGGACGGTCGCACTGACGAAGTTCCCAGAGGGAACTGCGCCCGACTCCACGAACACAAGAAGGTCAGAGGTGGCTCGCCCAGCCGCTTGGCGAAATGAATCACGGGGATCGGTCTCGATCACGCTGAGGTTCGCCCAGTTGAGACGGGTGGCGACCGCTGGATCGGGTGTCAGCACGTCTACGTGAGGCTCATATCCCGTCGGACGCGTCCAGCCGAAAGGGCCGACCATGGCCCGCTTACGCTGGTACGTTCGGAGCACTCGGAGTCGGTAAAACACCGCGAGGGTGTCGGCCAACGCGAAAAGAACCGCGGTTGGACGAACGCCAGAGCCAGAGAACTGATAGTCGAGGCGGACGGGCAGTTCACGGACACGGGCGAACCCGAACGCGCGCGCAACCGCGAGCAACTCGATGTCAAACGCGTAGCGCTTGACGAGGAGCAGAGGCAGCACCTGATCGGCGACATCGCGGCTGAACACCTTGATCCCAACCTGCGTGTCGCGAACATCTAGCCGCACAAGCAGCCGCACGTACTGCTGAAACAGCCACGACGCCGCGCGGCGAGTTGGCGGATACGAGACCTCCGAATCAGGGTGACGCTTGGAGCCGATCGCGAAGTCGAGATTCTCGCGCTCCGCCGTCGCGACAAACATCGGGAGCGAGCCCGGATCGAGATCGAGATCGGCGTCGACGTATCCGATCCAGCGTCCGCGAGCATCGAGCGCACCGACCTTTATCGCATACCCCTTGCCGAGATTCCGGTCGTAATGCAGAACCCGCACATTGTCGAGCTGCGTCTCGACGAGCCGCTCCTCCGTTCGGTCGATTGACCCATCCGACACCACAATGATCTCGAAAGGACCGTCAAGGCCCGCCGCTACGCGGTCGCGGATCAAGCGAACGTTGTCGAGAATTGACTCCTCCTGGTTGTATACAGGCACGACAACCGAGAGGAGCACGACAGCTGCACTCAATTCGGACTCCTGCATGGTCTTTAGGCTCGCTTGCGACACCGTAGAAACAGGTTGGTGTATCCCCGCCCTTCTCCGAGCCATTCGCGGTCGAGGCGTCTGCTGAACGCATCGCGAAAGACTGGCTCGCGTCGAAGAAGCCACTTCGACATGTAGAGGTTCGTCATGTAGACGATCTGCCACGCTCCACCGCGCACTTCACTGTGCTCCACCACCAGACCCGCGGCTGCCGCGAACTGGCGAACGGCGACGTCCGAATAGTGCCGATGTCTCGTCAGCCACCACGCCGGATCCGTGATCCGCGCAATCGTGTCGGCGAACGGCGTGGAGAGAAACAACCGTCCTCCAGGCCGCAACACGTGTGCAATTCCTGAGAATACCTCTACCTCCTTCCCCGGCGGTGTGTGCTCTAAGACCTCCCACATGGTCACTGTGTCGAAGGAATCGTCGCCGAACGGAAGCCGCTCGGCACTGGCAACTTCCAGTGTCACCCGCGGATCGCTCAGATGACGGCGAGCCGTCTCAAGATCTCGAGGAGATGGCTCGATGCCGGTAGCAGACCTTGCGCCACAATCAAGCACGTAGCGGAGAAAGCCGCCAAACCCACATCCCACATCGAGAATGTCTCTCCCTTCTATGTCCTCCTGCGGAACGAACCGACGCATGTAGCTCGTGCCGCCATGCGGTTCCGCCGCAGGCGTCTCGTCGACTAGGTTGCGCATAGCGGCGCCCAGACTACCGCGGCACGCAGCCAACATCGCGCATCGCCCGCTGCTTAGCGACACACCTCGGAGTCCTCAACGTCCCGACCGGCAGACCGTGGACCTGTAGGCTGCAACCAGGTCTGCTGAAGTCACAGCAAACGAAAAGCTCCGCCGCGCATGTGCTCGAGCTAGTGGACCCAGTTGCGCGCGTACGCGACCGTCGCTGAGCAGGCGTACAATTTCCGCTCGGAGTGCGACCGGATCTGCCGCAGGCACAAATGACGCCGCGTCGCCAAGGTCCGCGAGTCCGCCCACCCGCGTGGCCACGACCGGTCTGCCATAGGCCATCGCCTCCCGCGCTCCCATCCCGTAGCCCTCGCGGCGCGAGGGCACGCAGACGACAGCCGCGCGCTCGTACCAGGCCCCGATCTCCGCCGGAGGAACGAACCCGACCGCCTCGGGAACCCGAGCCCGCAGCGGGCCGTCGCCCACGATCACGCGCTCGAGCCCACGCGTCGCCTCCAGGAACTCGAGCAGACCCTTCTCCTCGCTCAGACGGCCGGCGAAGAGGACGTGCGGCGGCTCGGTGGGCTCGGCGACCGCGTCCGGCAGCGGCACGCCGAAGGGCACGACACGAACCTCGCGCGCGCCGAGCGCGCGCGCCTCGTCGGCCAGGAACGTCGAGGCCGCGATCACGAGCCGCGCGCCGCGAAGCAGCGGCCGAAAGAGCGCCGGCGCGCGGCGCGCGAGCTCGACGTCCGTTCCCCACACCTGGAGCACGTAGGGCTTGCCGGTCGCACGCGCCGCGATCGCCGACGGGATCCAGTGCGCGTGCACGAGGTCCGCGTCACGCGCCGCGCGGCGGGCGGCCCGAGCGTAGGTCGCCACGAAGGCGGGCAGGAGCGCGAGCTTCCACGGTGCCGCGCGCAGGTTCTGCGCGATCCCACCGCCGTAGGCGATCCCGAAGTCCTCGAACGAGGCGGGCGAGACGACGTCGACCTCGACGCCCAGCGCACGCACGCCTTCGACGGCGGACGCGACGAAGCTTCCCGCGACGTCCGAGGCATCGCGCGGATACGACGTCGTGAGGACGACGACCTTCATTCGCTGCGGGCGAACACGACCGGGACGGCCAGCGCGAGGGCCACGAACGCGTAGAAGTAGTAGAACTGCATCGTCAGGTAGAACGCGTTCGCCGCGAGGGTCCCGACGAGCGCCGCCGTGCAGCCCCAGGCAAGCGGCCGCACTCGAGCGGCCAGCGGATCGCGCGCGGCGGCGAGGGCGCGGCCGAGGGCGCGGGCGGCGCGAAGCCTGCGGAACACCCACCAGAGGAACGCCCCGAAGAGCGCCGTGCCGACGAGGCCCGTCTCGACGAGCAGCGCGACGTAGTAGGAGTGCGGTCCCCAGTTCGTCTTGCCGGTGACGAACTCGTAGTAGACGGAGAACGTGTTCAGTCCGAGCCCGAACAGCGGGTCCGTGTGCAGCACGTGTGGGATGAAGCTGTAGACCTGGAAGTGGGCGTTCTCGGAGCCGCCGCTCGTCTGCACGCGGGACTTGAGAACAGTCGTGAAGAAGCTCCTGCGCGAGAGGACGACCGCGAGCAGGAGCGCGAGCGCGGCCCCCACCGGAACGAACAGGGCTCGCGAGCGCAGGTAGCGCCGGTAAGGCACCGCCAGCACGAGCGCGCCGACGCCGAGGCCGAGGAGGCCGCTGCGCGAGAGCGTGGTCGCCTCGACGACGAGCAGGAACCCGATCGTCACCATCAGCCACTTGCGCATCCGGTGGCCCTTCTCGAGCCGGAGGTAGAGCGGGGTCAGGATCAGCAGTGGCACGATCAGCATGATCCCGAGGTGGTTCGGGTCGCCGGTCATCGCGTTCGGCCGGTAGACATTGGCGCCGTTGATCGCGCCGTAGACGTTGATCTGGCTCGCGCCGCCGGTGATCGGCGAGAGGACGGACGCATCCAGGTTCCCTCCGCGCCGTGCATCGAGCAGCTGCACGACGCCGTAGAGCGCGTTGGCGACGATGCCGGCGCTGAACCAGCCGAGCGCCCGCCAGAAGTACGCGCGGCCGCGTCTCGACAGCCAGAAGACAGCGGCGGCGAGGAACGCGAAGTGGATCACCCACTTCGTCAGTCCCTTCACCCACTGCGCGAGCGCGTCGGAGTCCGACAGGTCGAAGTACCCGGCGAGATAGACCGTCAGGAACAGCGCGAAGAAGCCGAGCAGCACCGCGGTCGTCCAGGGAACGCGCGGGCGCTTCACGGTGACGAGCAACGAAGCGAGGAACAGGATCGCGAGCACGTCGGAGATGCTCACGTTGCCCGCGATGTTCCAGTGCACCTTCTCGAACGTCGCGACGAAGAGCGTCGCGAGGAAGAGAAAGCTCGTCAGCCGCCTCACGCGAGCCGCTCCAGGAGGCGCGCGAGCTCCTCGACACGCGTCCGCCGCGAGACCCGACGCCGCAATTCCTCCGAAAGTGGCGCTGCGTCGAGCGCGCCGTCCCGCCACCGTCCGTGCAGGTCCTGCAATGCAGTCTTGATCCCCACGACGTCCTCGGGCGCGACGACGACCCCGGCGCCGGCCTCGCGGATCAGGGCGGCCGCGGCGCCGTCCGGTGGCACGAGCGCCAGGATCGGCCGCTCGGCGGCGAGATACTCGAAGACCTTGCCACTCAGGACGCCCTTGCCGCGCCCGCCCGCCTCGGGGATCAGGAGCAGGAGCGCCTCCGAGTCGCGCTGCAGCTCGAGCGACCGGCGACGCGGCGCATAGGGGATCAGCTCGAGCCGGTCGCCCAGGCCGAGCTGTTCCGCCCACTCGCGATCGGTCGAGCGGAAGTCGCCGAGGAACCGCGCCTGGATGTCGAGCCCGCTCTCGTCGAGCGCCGTGAGGAACGGCCGCGGGTCGCGCTTGCCGAAGAACGATCCCGCGTGCGTGATGCGGAAGCGCTCGGACGCCGTGTGCTCCAGCCCGGCGAAGTCGTCGAAGTCCGAGCCGTTCGCGATCGTGACGACCTCGCCGCCCGGGTTGCGCCCGCGCATCTCCTCCGCGATCGCGTCCGAGACGCAGACGATCGCGTTCGCAGAGCGCGAGATCAGCTTCGCGACCGCGTGCTCGCCCTGCTCCTTCACCCGCACGAGCGTCCGTTCGGCGTCCCGGTGCGGATGCGCGACGACCGAGTCGCGCAGGTCGGCGACCCAGGGGATTCCGGTCGCGCGCTTGACCGCCGCGCCCACGAAGTGCACCGACGACGGGGGCGAAGTGGTGACGACGACGTCGATTCCCTCCCGCTTCACGATCCGGATCGCCGCCGGGATCGCCGTCAGGTTCCAGCTGACGTTCTCGTCGGGCACGAGCAGGCGGCGCCCGGCGAGCTGCAGCTGCTTGGACGCACGCGCGACCCCGCTCGTGCCGTGCAGCTCCTCGGCCGGCTTGCGGCCCTTCGGTCCGAGATAGCGCGCCCGGTGCACCCAGGCGAGCGTCGGCGGCGCGAGCCCCTCGTCACGGTGGATCCACTTCGGGTCGTCCGGAGCCAGCACATGCGTCTCGATCCCGAGCTCCGGCAGGTGGGTCGCAAACTTGAGCGGCCGCTGGACGCCGCCGCCGCCGGCGGGCGGGAAGTACATCGTGACGAGCAGGACCTTCATCGCGCCGATCGTAGAGACTGGCGGCTCCCCGCATGACGGCGGCGGCGCCAGAGGCCCAGAACACGAGCACGATCGGAAGGACGACGAAGAGAAACCGGGGGTGAATCGGCGTCAGCAAGTAGAACGTGTAGAAGGCAGCCGTCGCCGCGACACAGCTCCAGAGCAGCGCCGCACCGCTGCGCCTCGCCTGGAGCGTGCCGACGAGTGCGAGCGGAAGCAGGACCGCCAGCACCGACGGGTGCCAGAGCAGCGAATGCGACCAAGCATCGCCGGCGTAGGCGAGCTCGAACGGGTGTGCCGGGAAGAGCGGAGGCTCGAGTCTCGGGTAGCTCTTCGGCCAGTAGAGAAGAGCGGCCGGCGCAAACGCGAGAGCGCCTGCCGCAACCGCGGTCGCGCGACCAAACTTCCGCCGGACGACCAGGAACGCGAGCACGCTCACAACGATCAGGACGTTCGACAGCCGAACGAGAACCGCGAAGCCGAGCAACGCCCCGGTCAGGAGCGCCGAGGCATCGCTCGGCGAGCCGCGAACGATTCGGGCAAGCGCGACCAGAACGAGCGCCGTGGACAGCGGCTCCGTGTACAGCGAAAGGCCCAGATTGATCTGCCAGGTGCCGTTTGCACTCGCCCCGGTGCCCGCGAGCAGCGAGAGCACCGGCCACAGTGCGACCAGCCCTGACCCGAGGACGGCAGTCCGCCCGGACAGCCCGAGCGCGCGACCGAGCAGGTACGAGGCGACGACGATCGTCGCGTTGCAGGCAAGCGAGAGCGCGAGACCGATCGCGTAGCCCACGTCGGGATCGACCGGGAGACCAACGACGCGAAGCGGGAGCAGAGGGACGCTCCACAGCATGGGCCAGCCGACCTGTGCCGCACCCGTGAACCGCACACCGGCGGCAAGCGCGGCGGCGATCGCGCCGACCGACCAGACCAGGACTGCTACGCGAACAACCGGTCGAAGCGGCGCACGCAGCACGGCCACGCCGGCGACGACCGCCAGCCCGGCGACCGGCCCCACGAATCGAACATCTCGCTGCATCGTGGCAAGAAGATCGCGGGCGCAGTAGTAGTAGCCGTAGGCGTCGCCCGGGAGTGGGTCGAATCGATAACGCGGGAAGCCGGGCAGAAGGCGTCCCGGGCTGCGAGCCAGCACTGCCAGCGGGAACACCACGCTGAAGAGCACGAGGGGCGCCAAGGCGAAGGCGTCTCCTCGCCGGGTCTCCCGAGCGGCTATTGCCGACGCCGCACCGCTGCCGGGCGGCCGGGGAGCTCTCTCCGCCATGCAGCGGCGATACCCTCGCTCCCGGGTTCCTAACGAGCGCAGCCGCCGGCGCCGGCGCCGGCGAACCGCTCACCGGGTCATCGAGCCAGCCGATAGAGACGGCCGCCGCGGATCGCCCAGGTCGCGCCGTACTTCCTGGCGACGCGCGGATCGTTCGTGAGCACCCAGTGGCGGACGGCCCGCGCGCGCCCGTAGGGATCGTTGGCCTTCGTGTCGGCCACGTGCGTCACCGGCGCCGCCACGATGTAGACGGGCGCGCTCGCCGCGACCCGGTAGCTGACCTTGACCGGCGCGAGCACGATCGCCCCCTTCGGCACCTTCGTGCGCAGGTTGTGGACGAGCCGGGGCGAGAGCGCGAGCGGATCGGACCTCGGATCGGGGCTCCAGTGCCGGATGCCGTGCAGGGCGACGGGCAGCACGAAGACGCAGACGGCCGCGAGCCCGAGGGCGTGCTGCTCGCGCACCGGGGGTCGCCGCAGGGCGAGGAAGACGACGAGCGAGCAGGTTCCGCCGGCCAGCGCGATCCAGGTCGCCCAGCCGGGGCCACCGTGGCGCAGGCCGTAGTCGAAGTCGCCCGGCCACAGCTGCTGCAGGACGATCCCCGCCAGGAGCGCGAACGGGACGACGAGCCGCCTCCGGGCGACCACCGCAGCGATCCCCGCGAACGCGAAGGGGAACGGCGCGAACCCCGCGAGCCTGCGGGCCTGCGAGAGCGACACCGCATCCGAGACGTGCACGAAGAGCCACGGCACGAGCGTCAGGTAGAGGACGATCAGCGTTCCCCCCAGGGTGAACGCCGCCCAGCGACGGCGGAGCGCGAGCCCGATCACCGGCAGGAGGATCAGCGTCGCGACCGCGACGGAGCCGCTGCGCCCGAAGACCTCGGCCGCGAGCCGGAAGTGCCGGTCGCTCGAGACGACGAGCTGCGACCCGTAATGCGCGAGGCCGCGTGCCTGCTCGCTCGCGCCCGGGTTGTGCGAGACGGTCTCGTCGACCAGGGGCCGCAGCCAGAGGAGGACGAGCCCCGTCGGCAGAGCGGCGGCGAGCCACGCGCGCCAGTGCCAGACGACGACGGCGAGCAGGGGCACGAGCAGGAAGACGCCGTAGGTCGGATGCGTCAGCGTCAACGCGCCGAAGATCGCGGCGACGGCCGCATAGCCGGGCCAGGTGCGCGCGACGAAGAAGAGCGCGATCGCAGCGGGCACCATCAGCTGCCGCGTCACCGTGGCGGGCAGGGAGAGCACGGCATAGGCGCCCCCGTGGCCCGGGCCGAAGCAGAAGAGCGCGAGCTGCGCCGCGACGACCGCGAGCCCGAGCAGGCGCGAGCCGAACACGGCGACGCCGGCTTCGAAGACGAGGACGCAGGCGAGCGGTGCGAGGATCGACGGCTCGTGCCGCACGACCTGCTCCGGGTCGAGGCCCGAGAACCACGAGACGAGGGCCAGGAAGCCGTGCCAGAGCGGGAACGCATAGCCCGGATGGAGCCCGCCGTCCTTGAACTCGTCGACCGTGCGCAGATGCAGGCTCGTGAGCTCGAGGAGCTTGCGGACACGCGCCTCGTGGAAGAGGCCGTCGCCGACGACCGGGCTCTCGACGTGCCAGAGAAACCAGCCCAGCACGATGCCGAAGATCCAGACCGGCGCCTGCCCGATCGACACAGCGTGCCCGCGCCCGCCGTGCCGGCCCCGCCCGGCGATCAGCGCCGCGACGGTGATCACCGCGAGCACCGCCACCGCGAGGTGAATCGAGCGGTGCAGCGCGAACACGGCCGCCCAGGCGACGAACACACACGCGAGCGACCAGGCGAACGCGGCGGCCACCGAGCGCATCCGCAGCGCACGCGAGACGGCGATGCCGGGCACGAGCACGACGAACGTGCCGAAGGCGAGCCGCAGGTACTCGATCATCGCCTGCTCACGAGAGCAGCGAGCGCACGTTGCCCGAGGAGAGGAAGCGAACGCCGGCACGGTAGTCCTCGCGACGGAGCACGAGCGACCGCAGGCGCAGCGACCAGAGGAGCATGCGGCGCGCGCGCTCGGCCTGCCTCAGCCCCTGGTGCTTCGCGAGGAAGCGCAGCTGCCCGCGCAGGTTCTCGACGTACATCGTGCCGCCGTGGGAGGCGCCGCCCACGTGGACGACCTCGGCGCCGGGGAAGAACAGCACCTTCCAGCCGGCGCGGCGGAAGCGCGTCAGCCAGTCGACCTCCTCGCTGAACATGAAGAAGTCCTCGTCGAAGAGCCCGACGGCGTCGGCGGCCTCACCCCGGACGAGCAGTGCCGGGCCGTAGAGCCAGTCGACCTCCGCGACCTCGTCGTGGTCGAAGTCGCCGCGGTAGAGCGGGTTCAGGAGCCGTGTGTGCGGCGCCAGCTTGCGGAGGAAGAAGTACTCGGTGGCGAGCCGCCACACCGTCGGCTCCCCGCGCGCCGAGCGCTGGAGCGTGCCGTCGGGGTTCCGGAGCCGCGGGCCGACCACGGCCGCCTCCGGCCGGCCGTCGGCGAACTCGACGAGCCTGTCCAGCCCGTCGTCGAGCACCCAGGCATCGGAGTTGAGCAGGAAGAAGTAGCGGCCGGCGGCGACGCGCATGCCCGCGTTGTTGCCGCCCCCCATGCCCTTGTTCTCCTGCTCGACCAGCCGCACCTCCGGATAGCGCTCGCGCACGACGTCGAGGGTGCCGTCGGTCGAGCCGTGGTCGACGACGATCACGTCGCGGCCGCGCACCGAGTCGAGGCACTGCTCGAGCCACGGCAGCGCGTTCCAGGTGACGACGACGACGCTGACGTCAGGCTGTTCCATCGGGCACCGCGGACGAGCGTCCGACGATGTTCTCCCAGAGGATCACGGCGACGCCCGGCAGAGCGAGCATGATCGTCATCAGGAAGAACAGGAAGCCGCAGGCGAAGGCGTCGTCGGCCGGAACGCCGAGCTTCCCGAGGAAGCTGACGAAGAAGGCCTCGCGCACGCCGATGCCGTTGACGGTGAACGGCACGAGCATGACGAGGAAGAGCAGCGGGCCGAGCACGACGTACGGCAACAGCGACAGGTCGATGCCGACCGCGCGCCCGGAGGCGTAGATCGCGACGATGCGCGTCAGCTGCGCGGCGGCGGTGATCAGCGAGACGGAGAACAGCGTGCCGAGGTGGTCGCGGTAGCCGTGGATGCCGTCGTAGACCGCCCGGGCGGGAGTCTCGAGCCGGACGCGGCGCGCATGGGGCAGCAGGAACGCGAGACGGCGGCGCACCGAGCGGGAGAAGAACACGAAGCCGGCCGCGAGCGTGGCGACCACGAAGAGCAGCTCGATCCAGAGGTAGGGGCCGATCGGATAGCGGCCGATCGCGAGCAGCAGCCCGATGCCGGCGAGCAGCAGCGTCACTGCCCCGCCGAGCGACCGCTCGAGGAGGACCGAGCCCGTGATCGGCGTGATCTGGCCGGGATGGCGGCGCGAGGTCTCGAAGATCCGCGACGCGTCGCCGCCGACCGAGGTCGGCAGGACCTGCCCGACGGCGTACGACACGAAGTACGTGCGCGTCAGCCAGAGCAGGCGCTCGTGCACGCCGCGCACTCCGAGCAGCAGCTGCCACCGCCACGCCATCGGCGGGACGGTGACCAGGGTGAGGAACGCGGACAGCACGATCCACCACGGGCTCGCCGAGCGGAGGATGTCCCACGTCCTCCCGAGATCGACCTTCGTCAGGATGTAGGCGACCGCCGCCCCGGTGACGAGGAGCGTCCCGGCGATGCGGAGCCAGCGCTTCATCCGGCGAGCCGCGCGTGGACGCGACGGAACGCAGCGACCGCGTCGCGCACGTCGTCGTCCGAATGCGCCGGTGAGAGAGGCAGCGACAGCACCTCGGCACCCGCGCGCTCCGTCACCGGCAGCTCGGGCTGGCTCGGCGCGAGCCGGTCGCGGTACGCGCTGAGCAGGTGCACCGGCAGGAAGTGGATCGACGTCCCGATGTTCTCGTCGGTGAGCGCGCGCTGCACCTCGTCCCGGTCGGCGAAGGTGACGCGCACGACGTACAGATGATTCGCATGCACGTCGCGCTCGTCGCGCGCGACCGGTGCGACCCCTTCGAGACCGGCCAGGCCGTCGTCGTAGAGCGCGACGTGTCGCCGGCGGATCTCGGCGTGACGGTCGACCTTGTCGAGCTGGACGAGCGCGATCGACGACAGCACGTCGCTCAGGTTCGCCTTGTAGCCGGGGACGGCGATGTCGTAGCGCGCGCCGTGGCCGCGCCGCATCACGCGCAGGTCGTCGAGCGCCCCGGCGAGGTCGTCGCGGTTCGTGGCGATCAGCCCTCCTTCGCCGGCGGCGATGTTCTTCGTCGCGTAGAGGGAGAAGCAGGTGAGATCCGCGATCGAGCCGACCTTGCGGCCGCGGTAGCGCGACTCGGCGGCGTGCGCGGCGTCCTCGACCAGCGGCAGCCCGATCGCCGCCAGCTCGTCGAGGTCGGCCGGCTGGCCGTAGAGGTCGACGGGAACGATCGCCTTGGTGCGCTCGTTGACGAGCTCGCGCACCCGGGCCGGGTCGATGTTGAGCGTGTCCTCGCGCACGTCCGCGAACACGGGCGTCGCACCGCAGTGGACGATCACGTTCGCGGTCGCAGGCCAGGTGATCGACGTGGTGATCACCTCGTCGCCGGGCCCGACGCCGAGCGCGACCAGCGACAGGTGCAGCGCAGCCGTGCACGACGAGACGGCGAGCACGTGCTTCGCCTCGAGGTAGTCGCGCATGCGAGCCTCCAGCTCCGCCGTGCGGGGCCCCGTCGTCAGCCAGCCCGACCGCAGCGTCTCCGCGACGGCGGCGATCTCCGCGTCGGAGATCGCCGGGGGCTGGAACGAGAGGAACTCAGTTCGCTTGGAGGAGAGCTCCGGCATCCGCGGTGAAGAAGCGTATGCGCTGCGCGACCGCTTCGGCCCGGGCGACGGCCTCCTCGCGGCTCGCGCCGGTCACGAGCACCGCACCGGCCCGGTCCGAGCCACGCCGCAGCGGCGCGACGACGAAGCCCCGCTCGCGGTAGATGCGCGCCTGGACGTCGTCCGGCACCTCGACGCGCTCGAGGATCCCGGGCGGCGCGACGAGGAAGCGCGTGACGGCGCCGCCGGCCTGCGGGACGGGCTCGGGCACCGGCAGCGGGGCACCGAGCGCCGCGTCGATCGCGAGGCCGTTCAGGTCGACCCCGACCGCCGCCTGGACGAGCTCGGCGTCGTGGCCCCCGCCGAGCCTGGCCGCCACCTCGATCACCTGCGGGCCGCCCGCGCCGACGCGGAGCTGGGTGTAGGAGGGGCCGTTCGCGATCCCGAGCGCGGCCACGGCCCGTTCAGCCACGTCCGGGGACAGGCCCCGGACCTGGCTCGGCCAGACATGGGCGAGAGCGACACCGAAGGCGGGCGGAGCCGCCGTGATCCGGTCGGTGACGGCGAGCGCCGTGAACACGCCGGCGGCCGAGAACCCGATCACCGTCACCTCGGGGCCGTCGACGAGCTCCTCGACGAGCGCGAGGCCGTTCCGCGACGCGCTGCGGGCGACCTCGACCGCCGCCGGCAGCTCCGCCGGCGAGGAGACCAGCGTGAGCCCCTTCTGACCCTGCCGGTCCGGCGCCTTGACGACGACCGGCCCGGCGAGCTCAGGCAGGTCGTCGTCCCCGCCGACGACCCAGGACCGCGGCTGGGGCACGCCGGCCTCGGCCAGCCGCTCGCGCTGGCGCAGCTTGTTCGTGGCGAGCACGGCCGTCTGCGACGAGATCGGATGCGGCAGTCCCGCACGCTCCGCGATCCGCGCGGCCACGCCGACCGGCCAGTCGGTCCCCGGGGCGATGATCCCGTCGATCCCGAGCGCGCCCACGAGGCGCTCGATCGCCGGCTCGTCCTCGGTCGAGAGGATGCAGCGGCGGTCGGCGAGCGGGAACCCGGGCGCGCCGGGATCGCGGTCGACCACGGCCACCCAGAGCCCGCGCGCACGCGCGGCCTCGAGCAATCCGAGTTGAGCGGGCCCCGCGCCTAGGACGAGAAGGCGCGGGCTTCCCGAGCGAGAATCGCTCTCCACCACGCCTCATTGTCGCGATACCACGCGACGGTGCGCTCGAGGCCGTCCTCGAAGGAGGTCCGCGCCCGCCAGCCGAGCAGCTCCTGCGCCTTGTCGACCGATCCGATGTGGCGGTCGACCTGGCCCAGCCGCTCCGGCACGTTGCGCGTCAGCTCGCCCGGCTTGCCGAGCACGTCGAGCACCATCGCGGCGATGTCGGCGACCGAGATGTCGATGCCGGTCGCGACGTTGATCACCTCACCGGCGATCGACTCGATCGGCACTTCGATCGCCCGCTCGATCGCCTCGGCGTCGTCGAGCACGTAGAGCCAGTCGCGCGAGGCATGGCCGTCGCCGTGGATCGTCAGCGGCTCGTCGGCGAGCGCCTGGGTGATGAACCTCGGCACGACCTTCTCGGGATGCTGGCGCGGCCCGTAGTTGTTGAAAGGCCGCACGATCACGATCGGCAGGTCGTAGGTCGTCCAGTACGAGTAGGCGAGCCGGTCGGCCCCCGCCTTCGTCGCCGCGTACGGCGAACGGGGATTGAGCGCGTGCTCCTCGTCCATCGGCGCCGCCTCGGCGGTGCCGTAGACCTCGCTCGACGAGATGAGGATGAAGCGCTCGACCGGTGTCACCCGGATCGCATCCAGCAGGATCTGCGTCCCCTCGACGTTCGTCGTCACGAACTCGGAGGCGCCGTGCTGGATCGACTTCTCGACGTGTGACTCGGCCGCAGCGTTCACGATCACGTCGATGCCCTCCACGAGCTCCCGCACGAGCGACGCGTCGCGGATGTCGCCGTGCACGAACGAGAGGCGCTCGTGGCTCATCACGTCGGCCAGGTTCTCGAGATTGCCGGCGTAGGTGAGCGCATCGAGCGTCACCACCTCGTGCGGCGTGAACTCGAGCAGGTGGCGGATGAAGTTCGACGAGATGAACCCCGCTCCACCCGTGACAAGTACGCGTTTCACAGCTCCTCTTCGATCGTGTACAACGGCCTGCCCTCGACGTCCCGCTGGATCCGACCGAGCGACTCCCCGATCAGCGCCAGCACGAAGCCCTGGATGCCGAGCACGAGAACAATGCCTGCTCCGGCGAAGAGCGGCCCGGGGAAGTTGCTGTGCGCGACCCAGTAGACGACGCCGTAGACCCCGAGCGCGGCGGCGGCGAGCGAGCAGACGAGCCCGAGCGTGACCCCGATCCACTGCACGGGCTGGGGCCAGAACCCGGCGACCACGTGCAACGCGAGCCGCACGAGACGCAGCGGCGAGTAGCGGGAGCCGGATGCGGCCGCGGCGTGCGCGACGTCGACCTCCTCGACGGAGACGCCGCTCGAGAGCACGAGGGCCTTCGTGAACTTCTGCCTCCCGATCGCGCCGAGCATCGGCTCGATCGCCTCGCGCCGGTAGCCGTTGAACGCGCAGCCGAAGTCGGAGATCGTGACGCCGGTGAAGCGCCGGAGCAGGCCGTTGATGACGCGGCTCGGCAGCGTGCGCCCCGGCGAGTCGCGGCGCGCGACGCGGCGCCCCGACGCGACGTCGGCGCGGTCGAGCGCCGCGAGCAGCTTCGGGATGTCCTCCGGCTCGTTCTGCAGGTCGCCGTCCATCGTCACGATCCGCGCGCCGCGCGCGCGGACGAGGCCCGCGTGCATCGCCGGATGCTGGCCGAAGTTGCGCTTGAACCGCACGACACGGACGCGCGGGTCCGACTCGTGCAGCACGCGCAGCCGCGCGTACGTGTCGTCCGTCGACCCGTCGTCGACGAAGATCGCCTCCCACTCGACGCCCGGAAGCGAGGCGGCGATGCGCCGGTGGAGCTCGTCGACGGCGTCCTCCTCGTTCAGCACGGTGACGACGACCGAGACGTCCATCAGTCGAACACCAGGCGCTCGCCCGGCACGTCGAACGTCGTCGTGAACCGCCGCAGGAACGCGTGGCCGATCAGCCCGTCGTAGCGGATGCGCTGGAACATGACGTCTGGATCCCGCTGTCCGAGCGACGGCGCTCCCTCGGGATGGACGACGCCGCGCAGCGCCGCGAACCGCCTCGTGTACGCATGACCGGTCTCGTCCGTTCCCTCGACCACGCGCACCTCCGGGCCGTCGAGCGCCACCCCCACCTCCGCCGCCAGCTCGTCGTGGAGGATCAGCGCGTCGCTCCCCATGTCGACCTCGACCCGGACCGAGCGGCCGCTCGGCAGGACGAGCGGCATGAACGCGGTCACCGAAGGCCCGTCGCGCTCGACCTCCAGGCCGACGGAGACGCCGCCGGACGGTGCTCCCAGCTCGACGACGCCCCGCCCGTAGTCGACCGTGAACGGCGTCTCGTCGAAGAACGCGAGCGAGAGGAAGCCGTCGATCTCCGCGAGCTCGGGCGGGAAGCCGCCGAGATCCAGGACGCCCACCTCGACGCGCTCGCGCTGCAGCTCTGCAAAGCGAAGCGAAGGCAGCTCGGCCAGCGGCAGCTCGACCTGCTGTCCCGACATGCGCTGCCCCGAGAACGTCCGCGGGCCGACCGCGAGGCCGAGCCGCTCCGCACAGGCCGCAGAGACGATCGTCAAGCCGATCCCCGAGTCGAGGATGAAGCGCGTGTCGTGCCGATCGGCGACGCGCACGGGCACCGTCACGAGATGATGGAGGTGGCGAAACGGCGTCCCCGGCATCGCGCACGACGCTACAGCACCTCGAACAGTCGCCACACACGGCGCTAACCGGAGCCGCCTATGGTCGGGCCGTCATGTGGTCCGAGGGTGACGTGATCGTGCGGCGCGAGGTGCTGAACGACGGACGCGCCTGGCTCGAGGTGCCGGTCGTCGTCGTGCGCGACGACCCGGAGCTGCTCGCGACCTACATCCGCACGGGCACCCCGTTCCACTTCCCCGAGGGCGAGTGGCCGACCGCGAACGGCCGCCATCCGTGGCATCCGCGCGAAAGCTGGCAGGGCCACGGCGTGCTGATGCTGCAGCGCCCCGGCGACGCGCACGCGATCTGGGTCTTCTGGCACGGGCCGGAGCGCGAGTTCAGAGGCTGGTACGTGAACCTGCAGGAGCCGTTTCGCCGGACGGAGGCAGGCTACGACACGCAGGATCTCGAGCTCGACATCTGGTTGCCCGCCGGAGGCGGCTGGGAATGGAAGGATGCCGACGTGCTCGAGGAACGCATCCACGAGGGCCGCTACACCGCGGCGCAGGTCGAGGAGATCTGGGCCGAGGGACACCGCGTCGTGCACGAGCTCGAGGCGGGCCGTCGCTGGTGGGATCCGTGGTGGGCACTCTGGGAGCCCGACCCGGCGTGGGCGCACGTTGACTGACGGCGCGCCGGTCCTCGAGACGCCCCGCCTGATTCTCGCGCCGCTCTCCCTGTCGCACGAGGACGAGCACGCACAGGCCTCGGGGAGCCCCGCCGACGCCGCGCGCGACACGCGGGCCGCGGACGAGCAGTGGCGACAGCACGGCTTCGGCCCGTGGGCGATCCGGGACCGGCAGGACGGCACCTTTCTCGGCGGCGCGGAGCTGCGCTTCGCCGGCGAGGGCATCGAGGGGATCGCCCCGGACGAGGTCGAGGCGGGCTGGTGGGTGACGAAGAGCCGGCGGAACGACGGTCTCGCGACCGAGGCGATGCGCGCCGCGCTCGCCGACCTCTGGTCGCGCACCGGCACGGAGCTCGTCGCGGCCTACATCGCTCCGGGGAATCCGCAGTCGGAGCGCGTCGCCGCCAAGCTCGGGTTCGTCGTCCGCGGCCCCGGGCTCGGTCGCTCGGGTGAGCCGATGACCGTGTACGAGCTGCGCAGAGGTGCCTGAGGCCCGGCCGCGCGCCCCCGGCGGGATCCCGCGGCGGGTGCCGACACTCGCTGGGTTCTTCTCGCTCGGCCTCTTCTGGGGCGCCTGGGCGGCCGTGCTGCCGAGCGTCCAGCACGCGACCGGTGTGTCGAAGGGCGCGCTCGGGGTCGCGATGCTCTTCGTCTCCGTCGGCTCGATCCCCGTGATGTTCCTGCTCGCGCCGCGGGCGATCGACCGCTTCGGCGCGCGGTCGGTGGCGGTCGGCTGCGCCTGCTTCGCCGTCGCGACCCTCCTGCCCGGCCTCGCGACGACACTGCCCGCCCTCGTCCTCTCGCTGACCGCGTGCGGGATGGCCTCGGGTCTCGTCGACGTGTCGATCAACGCGAACGCGGGCCGCATCGAGAACGCGACGGGCCGCCGGCTGCAGCCGTTCGCCCACGGGACGTACTCGGTGGGCGTGCTCGTCGGCGCGGTCGGCGCCGGCCTCGCCCGCAGCGCCGGCGCCGGCCGGGAGCAGATCCTCGCGGTCGTCTCCGTCTGCATTGCCCTGACCGCGCTCCTCGTCTCCACCGACCGCGCGCGTGTCCATGTCGAGCGCTCGCGCGGGCTGCGCTTCGCGCCCGGACTCGTCCTGATCGGAGTCGTCGGCGCCGTCGCCTTCGTCGTCGAGGGCGGCACGGAGAGCTGGAGCGCTCTCTTCCTCGAGCGCGAGCTGCAGGCTCCGCCCGCGGTCAGCGGGCTCGGGCCGGGCGTCTTCGCGGCGTCGATGGCGTTCGGCCGCTTCTTCGGCCAGGCCGCCGGGCGGCTCTCCGATCGCACCCTGCTGGCAGGCGGGGCCGCGCTCGCCGCGGCGGGCTGCGTGGTCGCAGCGGTGGCGCCGACCACTGCGGTCTGCCTCGTCGGCTTCGCCCTCGCGGGCGGCGGCATCTCGCTGAACGCCCCGATCGTCTTCGGCTACGCAGGCCGCAGGCCCGACGCGGCGACGGCGGTCGCCACGGTGACGACGCTGGGCTACGTCGGCCTGCTCGTCGGGCCGCCGCTCGTCGGCGGCGTCGCGCAGGCGACGAGCCTGCGCGTGTCGTTCGTCGTCCTCGCCGCGGTCGCGGTCGCCGTCGTGGCGGCCGCGACCCGGCTGCGCTTCGACGAGGAAGTTCGGCCGACGGGGCACTTGTAGGATTGCCGGACGTCCGCCGCCGACTCCCGCTACACAGAGCGAGCGCTCTGCCCCGTGTGTGCCTCGCCGCCTGGACGCACGCTGTTTGCATCCCGGTTCGCGGAGCCCCCGATCCGCGACTACCTCCTGCGCTTCTACCCCGGGCTCGAGGAGAGCGACCTCGCGCTCCTTGCCGACGGCGAGCTCGTGCTCGAGGAGTGCCCGCGCTGCGCGCTCGTCTGGCAGCGCTTCGCACCCGCCGGCGAGCTGCTCTTGACCCTCTACGAATCGTGGGCGGGAGCCTCCGGCGGGCTGGAGCGACACGACGACGTCGCCTATCACCGTTCCGCGGCCGAGGAGGTGCTCCTCGCGCTGGAGCTGGCGGACGGGCGTCCAAGTGAGGTCAGCGTGCTCGACTTCGGCATGGGCTGGGGGCGCTGGCCACGGCTCGCCGCGGCCTTCGGGATGGACGCCTACGGGGTCGAGCTCTCGACGACCCAGGCTTCCTACGCAGCGGCACAGGGCGTGCACGTCGTGGCGCTCGAAGACCTCCCGGATGCGAGGTTCCAGTTCATCAACAGCGAGCAGGTGTTCGAGCACCTCGTCGCACCGCGGGAGACGCTCCAACGGCTCGCCCGGTCACTCGCGCCCGGCGGTTGGATCAAGATCGCCGTGCCCGACGGCTCCGAGATCGCGAGGCGCCTTCAGGAGCCCGACTGGAGCAACCGGTCGCTCAACCCGGTCGCACCGCTCGAGCATCTGAACGCGTTCGGACCTCGCGCGCTCGTGGAGCTTGGACGGCAGGCGGGGCTCCGGCGGGCTCAGCCCTCGCCGGCTGCGCTCTACGCGTCGACGATCGGCCTATGGCCTCCCAAGAGGCTCGCCCGGGGAGTTTCGCGCCCATTGTTGCGGCGCGTCACTCCCGGGGCTGCCTTCTTCAGGGCGGCGTCCTAGCTACGCCGCGACGTCGAACGACGGCTCGAGCAGCCTCGCGCCTCGGGCGCCGCTTGATCGCGAAGACCGAGAGCGACCCGAGCGCGACGACCGCCGCGCCGAGCCACACCGCAGGGGTCATGCCGTCGGCGAACGCGGTGCCGCTCGTGTAGCCGCCGTAGTGCGAGAACACCGATGCGAGGACCGCGACGCCGAAGACGCCGCCGAGCTCGCGCACGGCGTTGTTCGCGCCCGACGCCTGCCCCTCTTCGACACCGCGCACCGTCCCGAGGATCAGGTTGGCGATCGGGGCGAAGAAGAGCCCCATCCCGATCCCGGACAGCGCGAACGGCGCGACCAGGTCGGCGTAGGGCGTGGTCGGCGTCGAGACCGCGGCGATCCACGCCAGGCCGATCGCCTGCAGCGCGAGGCCGGTGCCGATGATGCGCGACGGCGAGATGCGGTCGGAGAGCGCCCCCGCGATCGGCGCGACGATCATCGGCATCGCCGTCCAGGGGAGGATGCGCAGGCCGGAGCCGAGGGGCGAGTAGCCCTGCACGGTCTGGAAGAACTGCGCGAGCAGGAAGACCGAGCCGAACATCCCGAAGCTCATCAGCAGCGAGCCGACGTTCGCGAGCGCGAAGGTGCGGTTGCGGAAGAAGCGCATCGGCAGCATCGGATGCTCGGCACGCAGCTCCCACGCGACGAACGCGGCGACGAGCAGGAAGCCGGCCGCGATCGAGCCCGCGATCTCCGCGGTGGCCCAGCCGACCGAGTTGCCGCGCACGAGGCCCCAGACGATCCCGAAGAGCCCGGCGCTCACGAGCCCGAGCCCGGGCAGGTCGACGCGCCCGAGCGGCCCCCTCGTCTCGTCGAGCCGCAGCAGCGCGAGGGGGAGCAGCACGAGTCCGATCGGGACGTTCAGCCAGAAGATCCAGTGCCACGAGATGCCGTTGACGACGGCACCGCCGACGAGCGGGCCGAACGCGACCGCGAGCCCGCTGATGCCGCCCCAGGCCCCGAGGAAGACGCCTCGCCGCTCGGCGGGGACACCGGCCGAGAGGATCGTCAGCGTCAGCGGCAGCACGATCGCCGCGCCGAGCCCCTGGACGGCGCGCGCGGCGTCGAGCGCGCCGATCGACGGCGCGAGCGCCGCGGCCGCCGAGGCCAGCGTGAAGATGCCGATCCCGATCGAGAACATGCGCCGGCGCCCGAACCGGTCGCCGAGCGCGGCGCCGGTGAGGAGCAGGACGGCGAAGACGAGCGTGTAGGCGTTCACGGTCCACTCGAGCCCGCTGAGGCCGGCGTGCAGGTCACGGCGGATCACCGGGATCGCCGTCGTGACGACGAGGTTGTCGAGCGTGACCATGAAGAGCGCGGCCGACGTGATCGCGAATGTCCACCACACGCTTGCTTTTGCTTTGTGAGTCATTACTTACCTCCGTGCGAAAAAAAGAGACGATTACCGGTCGGTCTTGCACCCCTCGACGAGCCGCCGGCCCCACTCCTCGGCCGGAGCGTCCATCGAGGCGAGCACGTTCATCAGCATCCCGCTCGAGAAGAACGCCGCGAGCTCCACCGCCGAGGCGCCGGAGACCCGCTCGACGTAGCTCACGAGGTCGCCGTAGCCGCTTCGGACGACGGCGCAGATCTCCGCGTCCTCGCAGGCCGCATAGGCCTGCATCTGGGCGCGCAGGTAGATGCGGTCGGACTCCAGGAGCTGCCCGTACGCCATCCCGATCGCGTGCAGGGCCTCCTCGCCCCGCTTGCCCTCGGCCGCCCGCTGGAACGCCTCGAGCGTCTGGCGGAAGCACCGGGCGACGACGGCCATGTAGAGCTCCTTCTTCGTCCCGAAGAGGCGGAACACGTAGGGCTGCGAGATCCCCGCGAGGCGGGCGATCTCGTCGGTCGAGGCGCCGTGCAGGCCCTTCTCGGCGAACTCGGCGATCGCGGCGTCGAGGATCTGCTCGCGCCGCTCCTCCTTCGTCTTGCGTTCCGTCAGCACCATGGCCGTGATGTTAGTGATGACTCACTAGTTTGTCAAGCGCCTCCGCCACCCGGTCGAGGTCGGCCCCGGAGAGGCGGGTGTGGAAGGGGAGGGCGAGCGCCCGCTCGAAGACCCGCCGGGCGCCCGGGAACTCGCCCTGGTCGCGATAGGCGCCGAGGAGCGGCAGCGCGTAGGTGCCGATCTGCGCCTCGATCCCCTGCCCGCGCAGCGCGGCGAGGATCCGGTCGCGGTCTGCGACCTGGACGACGTAGGCCTGCCAGCCGTGCACGTCACCGTCGTCGGCGCGGGGCAGCAGCACGGGCAGATGCCGCAGGCGCTCCGTGTAGGCCTCGGCGATCCGCGTGCGCTCCGCGAGCAGCTCGTCGAGGCGGCGGGCCTGCGGCAGCCCGACCGCGCAGAGAATGTCGGACAGGCGGTAGTTGAGCCCGGGCACCGGCATGTCGGCCGGCGCGAGCGAGCGCCAGCCGTGGTTTCGCATCTGCGCCACCGCGTCGGCGAACGCGTCGTCGGAGGTCGTGATCGCGCCGCCCTCGCCGGTCGTGACGATCTTGCGGGGATGGAAGCTGAGGCAGCCCGCGATACCGAGCCCGCCGCAGGCGCGCCCGCGGTAGCGGGCGCCGAGCGCGCCGGCCGCGTCTTCGAGCAAGGGCACGTCGGGCAACGCGTGCAGAGGCAGCGGCCGGCCGAAGAGGTGGACGCCGAGCACGAGCTTCGTCCGCGGGCCGACCCGGATCCGGGCCGGGTCGACGTTCATCGTCTCGGGGTCGACGTCGACGAGCACGGGCTTCAGGCCGGACAGCGCGACGACGTTCGCGGTCGCCGGGAACGTGTAGGCGGGAACGAGCACCTCGTCGCCGGGCTCGAGGCCTGCCGCGAGCACTGCGAGATGAAGCGCTGCCGTGCCCGAGGTGACGACGAGCGCATGCTCGACCTCGCAGAGACGCGCGATCTCGGCCTCGAACTCGGCGACCTTCGGGCCCATCGTGAGCATGCCGCTCTCGAGGACCTCGGCCACCTCGGCGAGCTCACGCTCGCCGACGTCCGGCCAGCCTAAGCGGATTGGAGCGTCTTCTCTCGATACCACGCGATCGTCTTCTCGAGGCCCTCGTCCAGTTCGACCTGCGGCTCCCAGCCGAGCACTTCGCGCGCCTTCCGCACGTTCGGGATCCGCAGCTCGACGTCGGCGTAGTGGAGCGGCTGGAAGACGATCTCCCCCGGGGCGCCGCTGAGGCGCTTGATCCGCTGCGCGAGGTCGAAGACGGTCACGGCGGCGCGCGGGTTGCCGATGTTGAACGCCTGCCCGACGGCTGCGGGATGCTCGAGGCAGAGCAGGACGCCGGCGACCATGTCGGTGACGTAGGTCCAGGCCCGGATCTGCGAGCCGTCGCCGTGGATCGTCAGGTCGCGTTCTGCGAGCGCCGCCTCGATGAAGGCGCGAATCGCCCCGCCGCCGATCTGGCCCGGCCCGAAGATGTTGAACGGGTGCACCGTCACCGTCGGCAGCTTCAGCTCGTCGTGGTAGGCGAAGGCCATGTGCTCGCCCGCGAGCTTCGAGACGGCGTACGTCCAGCGTGCCTCCCCGACGGAGCCGATCGTCGAGACCTGACCCTCCTCGACGTTCAGGGCGTGGGTGCCGAACACCTCGCTCGTCGAGAAGTCCACATAGCGCTCGAGCGTGTCCAGCGTCGCGAGAGCCGCCTCGAGCGCGTTGTACGTGCCGATCACGTTGACGCGCATCACGCGCACCGGGCTTGCGAGCACGGTGTCGACGCCCGCGATCGCGGCGCAGTGGACGAAGTGCGTCGCGCCTTCGGCGGCGGCACGGAGCGCGCTCGCATCGAGGATGTCGCCCTCGACGAGCTCGAAGTTCGGGTGCTCCGCGAGCTCGAGACCGGAGAGCGAGTTGCGATGCAGGTTGTCGAACGCGACGATCGTGTTCCGCTCGACGAGCTCGCGGGCGAGCGTCGTGCCGATGAACCCGGCGCCCCCCGTGATGAAGATCCGCTTGCCTGCCAGCATCGAGGGAAGCCTAGATGCTGGGCGCGGCCGCCTCGGACGGCTCCGGCTCTGCGGCCGAGCCGCGGATCGCCGCGGCGACGAACAGGACGGCGCCGACGCTGAGACCGCCCGCGATCATGATCCAGACGCCGGCGTTCCCCCACGCGCCGTACACCGGACCGACCGCGAGCCGGCCGAACGGGCTCCCGATCCCGCTCGCCGTCATCACCGCGGTGAGCACCTTGGCGCGCAGCGCGACCGGCGGACGCGTCGAGATCAGGCCCATCGTCGGGGCGTTCACCATCGCCACGAAGAGCCCGCAGACGACGACGGCCGCACAGGCGGCCGGCCAGGAGATCGGCGCTGCGATCGCCCAGAGCGGCAGGGTGGCGAGCACCAGGGAGACGCACGCGAGCCGCAGCGGCGGCACCCGGTCGAGCACCTTCAGTGCGAGCACGGAGCCGGCGATCGCACCGACGCCGAAGCTCGAGAAGAGCCAGCCGGCAACATGCGCGTTCTGCTCGTACCGCGTGTAGGCGACGAGCGGGACCGCGACGGCGATCGCGCCGGCGGCGCCGTCGAGGACGACGATCGTCAGCGTCATCGAGCCGAGCAGACGATCGCGCGCGAGGTAGCGCAGGCCGGCAAGCACGCCGGCGGATTCGCCCTCCTGCGCGACGCGCCGCCCGCCGCGCACCGCGACGAGGACGACGGCGAAGGCGAAGAGATAGGTCGCGCCGTCGAAGAGCAGCACGCCGGCCGCCCCGAGCCAGCCGACGAGCACGCCCGCGAGCGCGGGGCCGATCACGATCGGCAGCTGGGTCGCCGTGCCGAACATCGCCGACGCCTTCGAGACGATCACCTCGTCGTCGCCGAAGAGCTCCGGGATGATCGACCGCTGCGAGGCGATGTACGGCGCGGTGAAGCAGCCGATCAGGAAGACGATCGCGAGCAGCAGCCCGTAGCCCAGGTGACCGGTCCAGTAGAGGACCGGGACGAGCGCGATCAGGGGAGCTCGCAGCGCGTCCGAGACGAGCATGGTCGTCCGGGCGCCGAGCCGGGCGACGAGGGCGCCGCTCGGGATGCCGAAGAGCGCCATCGGCAGGATCTCGACGGCCAGCACGACGCTCAGCTTCGGCGCGGAGCCGCTCGTCGTGAGGACGAACCAGGGCAGCGCCACGAACGTCATCGCGGTCCCGGTGCTCGAGACGGCCTCGGCGAGGATCAGGGCGGCCAGAGTGCGATCGCGGGGCGGAATCGGACGAATATAGTACGGCCGTCCGTTTTTGTAAAGTGGCGGTCATGCCGAAAGTCTCCGAGGCCCACCGCGCGGAGCGCCGCCGCCAGATCCTCGACGGCGCCCGCCGCGCCTTCGCGCAGCACGGCTACCAGAACGCGACCGTCGTCCGCCTCGAGGGCGAGATCGGCCTCTCGCGCGGGGCGATCTTCAGCTACTTCCCGACGAAGCTCGACCTCTTCCTCGCCCTGGCGGAGGAGGACCAGCTCCGCGTCGGCGAGCTCTGGCTCGCCGGCGGCTTCCCGGCGGTCGTGCGCCACGTCGCGTCGGATCCCGACTGGCTCGGCGTCTACCTCGACGTGCCGCGCATGCTTCGCGCCGACGACGCGCTGCGTGAGCGCTGGCGGTCCTTCAACCCGGAGCTGCAGACGCGACTCGCCGAGCGGTTCGCCGCGGAGCAGGCGGCCGGAGAGCTGCGCAGCGACGTCACGCTGGAGACGCTCGGCCGTTTCCTCGGCATCCTCCTCGACGGGCTCGCCCTGCAGCAAGGCGCCGGCTTCGGGATCGACGCCGAGGGCACGCTCGAGCTCGTGCGCTCGGCGCTCGCTCCGCAGTAGCCTGCCCGCGTGGACGAACGCCTCTCCGCCTGGCTCGACGCCGACGCCGAGGACCTCGACGTGCTCTGGCGGCGCGTGCTCCGGCGGCCGATCGAGCCGGACGAGCGCCGCACCACGGAGGCGCGGCTGCGCGACGGGATGTCGCGCGCAACTCTCGTGCACGAGCTCGCCACGTCGGCCGAGCACGCGCACGTGCGCCGACTGGAAGACGCGGTCGCGTGGGCGGGCGCCCAGCGGGCGGCCGGCGAGCGGCCGAGGAACATCGCCGCTCCTCCGGGGAGCGACGAGCGCCCGGTCGAGATCCCGTGGTGCCTCGCCCGGTACGCGGGCGAGCGCCGCGTCCTCGACGTGGGCTACGCCTTCGCCGAGCCCGCCTACCTCGCGGGCCTGCTCGGGCTCGGGGCGCCCGAGCTGACCGGCGTCGACCTCGTGCGGGCCGACGTGCCGGGCCTCGTCAGCGTCCAGGCCGATGTCAGGGAGCTGCCCTTCGCCGCGGGCGCCTTCGACCTGGCGATTGCGATCTCCACCCTGGAGCACGTGGGCCGCGACAACACGCAGTACGGCCTCGCCGCCGAGGCCGACGACTCGCTCGACACCGCGTTGCGCGAGCTGCGCCGGGTGAGCGCGCGGCTCCTCGTCACCGTGCCGACCGGCCCCGGCGAGCTGCGGCCCGAGCAGGCCGTCCACGCCCCGGACGAGTGGATCGCGCGGTTCGAGGGCGCGGGCTTCCTGGTGTGGGAGGACGAGCTCTACGAGCTCGGGGCCGACGGCTGGCGATCCGTGCCGGCGCTGTCGGAAGGGCTCCGCTACGGCGAGCGCGGGCCGGGCGCATCGGCGGTGCTCTGTGTGGACCTGCGGCCGGCGTCCATCGCCGGGAAGCTGCGACTCGCCGTCCGCGACCGGCGCTACCGGGACGTTCGCCGCGTCACCGGCTGAGTCCGCCGGAATCGCCGCAGTACCATTCCCTCCGCGTGCAGACCATTCTCTTCGTCGGCGCGGGGCGCCACCAGCGCCGGGCGATCATGCGGGCCAAGGAGCTCGGCCTGCGCGTCGTCGCGGTCGACCGCAATCCGGAGGCGCCCGGCCTCGCCGAGGCGGACATCGCGAAGGTCGTCGACTTCGCCGACCCGGCAGCGGTGCTGAAGGCGACGGCGCGGATCAAGCTCGACGGCGTCATGACCGTGAGCGCCGACCGCGCCGTCCCGGTGGTCGCGGCGATCGCCGAGGCACGCGGGCTGCCGGGGATCGGGAGCGAGACGGCGCACCTGATGACGCACAAGATCGCGATGCGCACGCGGCTCGCGGACGCGGGCGTGCCGCAGCCGCGCTACGCCGCGGTCCGGTCGATCGCCGAGACGCGCCGCGCCGCCGGCGAGGTCGGGTTCCCCTCGGTCCTCAAGCCGGCCGACTCCGGCGGCCAGCGCGCCGTCTTCCGCGTCGAATCGCTCGACGAGATCCACGCGCATCTCCACGAGGTGCTGGTGGCCTCCCCGACCGGAGAGGCGATCCTCGAGGAGTTCGTCGACGGCGTCGAGATGAACGGGATCGTCGTCTCGCGGGACGGCGAGTCGATCGCCCTGACGCTCTCCGACCGCCTGCGGCCGCCGGGCATCGGCTTCGGGGTCGGCTGGATTCACGTCTACCCGGCGACCGCCTACGGCGAGCAGCTCGAGGAGTCGGAGCGGGTCGCGGTGCACGCCGTGCACGCGCTCGGGCTGAGGACCGGCATCGCGTTCCCCCAGCTGATCGCGACGCGCGACGGCCGGGTGGTGGTCGTCGAGTGCGCGGCGCGCATTCCCGGAGGGCAGATGGCCGACCTCGTGCGGTTCGCGACCGGCGTCGATCTCGTCGAGGTGCAGATCCGGATGGCGCTCGGCGAGGTCATCCCCGACGAGCTCGTGCTGCCGCAGTTCAACCAGCCGCTCGCGATCCGCTTCTTCACCGCCGAGCCGGGCCCGCTGCCGACCGGGCGCGTCAAGCGGATCGGGCCGCTGGACAAGGTGCTCGCGTTTCCCGGCGTCGTCCAGGCGGACGTCTACCTGCAGCTCGGTGAGACCATCCGCCCGGTGCGGGTCGACGGCGACCGGCGCGGCTACGTGATCGCCACCGCAGACACGAGCCTGGAGGCTCTGGAGCGCGCCGAGGCTGCTGCCACGCTGCTCGACGTGGAAGTCGAATGACGGTGGTCGAATGACCTGCGACTTCTCGCTCCGGCACTACCGCGAGCTGCTGCAGGCGGCTCGGCGCGGCGGCTACCGGTTCGCCGGATTCGACCGAGCGCCCGAGGCGGGCACGATCATCCTCCGCCACGACGTCGACCTGTCGCTCGACGGCGCGCTCGCGGTGGCGGAGGCCGAAGCCGATGAGGGCGCCTCGTCGACGTGGTTCCTGATGACGCGCTCGGTCTTCTACAACCTCGCCTCTTCCGAGGGCGAGCGCACGATCGCGCGGTTGCGCGCGCTCGGACATCGCGTCGCGCATCACGCGGTGTGGCCCAACGTCGATCTCGACGACCGCTTCGATCCGGTCGTCGCCTGGCACAACCCGGACCCCGAGTACATGCAGGCGGACATTCCGGGGGCGGTGAACGTGATGGGGTCGACGTTCTTCGACCCCGAGCGCTACCGCTCGGATTCGAACCAGCACTGGCGGCACGGCTGCCCGCACGAAGAGCTCGAGCGCGGCGCGTTCCCGTGGCTGCAGCTCCTGACGCATCCCGAGATCTGGGCGTTCGACGGTGCGACGATGCGCGAGTCGATGGAGTCGATGCTCGACGCAGACCGCGCGGCGCGCCTCGAGCACCTGCGGCACGACAGAATCGACCTCTCGTGAGGCCGATCACCGTCATGGTCACCGCGTCGGGCGCGCCCGGAACGGCTGCGTTGCTGCGCGCGCTGCGCGAGAACGGCGAGCGAGAGCTGCGCCTCGTCGGCACCGACATGAGCGAGCGTTCCGTCGGCAGGCACCTCTGCGAGGCGTTCCACGTCGTCCCCGGCGGTGCCGACCCGGCGTTCCCGGACGCGATGCTGGCCGTGGCGGAACGCGAGCGCGTCGACGCGATCCTGCCGCAGTCGTCGTTCGACCTCGAGGGGCTGGCGGCGCACGTTGATCGGTTCCCGATGCCGGTGCTCGTCTCGAGCCCCGACGCCATTCATCGCTCGAACGACAAGGCCGAGACGTATGCGTTCCTGCATCGAATCGGCGTGCGCGCGCCGGAGTTCCGGCGGGTCAACGGCGCGCGGGCGGTGGACGCGGCGGCCCGCGAGCTCGGGTATCCGGATCGCGCCGTGTGCTTCAAGCCGGTGTTCTCGTCGGGCTCGCGCGGTTTCCGCATTCTCGATCCGACGGTCGACCGCGCACATCAACTGTTGAACGAGCGGCCGGGATCGGTCTCGATGCGGCTCGAGGAGGCGGTCGAGCTCCTGCCCGACGAGGGAGGGCCCGACCTGCTCGTGATGGAGCTCGCGACGGGCGGCGAGCGGACGATCGACGGCATCGGCAACGGCCGAGAGATCGTGCTCGGACATCCGAAGACGCGCGAGGCGATGCGGGCCGGGCTCGCCATGTACTTCGTCACGCTGGAGGACGACGAGCTGATGCGGATCGGCAACCTGATCGTCGCCGAGCTCGGGATCGAGCACTTCTTCAACATCCAACTCGTCGGTGAGCACGTGATCGAGATCAACCCGCGCATCTCGACGATCGTCTACCAGGAGGACCTGAACCTTCCCTATCTCGGCGTGAAGCGCGCGCTCGGCGAGATCTCGGACGACGAGCTCCGTTCGCACGCCGCGCGCATCCGCCCCGGCCGAACCGCGCTGCGCTACTTCGACCAGCTCGAATTCGACGCGTGACGCGCCCGTCGCTCGCACACGGGTCCGCGCCGGTGTCGGACACCGTGTCGGAAGCGTGACGAACCATCCACAGGCGCTGCGGGTCACGCACTGCCCCGTCAACATCGCCGGGATCCCGTGGGAGAACGTGCAGGCGCTGCGGCGGCAGGGGGTCGACGCCCGGCTCGTCGTCTTCGAACGGGGCCGGCTGCACCACGAGGCGGACTGGTCGCTCGATCGCCGTGGGCCGCTGCCCGTTCGCCTCGCGCAGCAGCTCGCGGCGTTCGCCCGGCTCGCGCCGCAGACGGACATCTTCCATTTCTACTTCGGGCTGACGCTGATCCCGAAGTCGCTGCAGTTCCCGCTGCTGCGCCTGCTCGGCAAGCGGAGCGTCTTCCACTACCTCGGGTCGGACATCCGCGGCAAGACGCGCGCGGAGCTCGCGTTCGGGAAGCGCGCCGACGCCGAGATCGTCGGCTCCTACGACGCGACCCGCTGGGTGCCCGAGGCGCACGTGATCCCGCCGGGGCTCGACCTGCGCGAGTTCGAGCCGACGCCGCCCTCGGACAGCCCGCGGCCGCTCGTCGTGCACGCGCCGTCGAACCGCGAGAGAAAGGGCACGCAATTCGTGATCGACGCCTGCGCGCAGCTGCCGGTCGAGCTCGACATCGTCGAGGGCGTCCCCCATCAGGAGGCACGCGCCCGCTACGCGCGCGCGGACATCATCGTCGACCAGCTCAACGCCGGCTGGCACGGCGTGTTCGCGCTCGAGTCGATGGCACTCGGCAAGCCTGTCGTCACCTACCTGAAGCCCGACGTGGTCGAACGAAGCGCGGCGGGCTTCGGCCTGCGGATCCCGATCGTTGCGGCGACGAACGACACGCTCGTTGCTGCCCTTCGCCCACTCGTCGAGCAGCCGTCGCTGCGGCGCGAGGTCGGCGCACGGAGCCGGGCCTACGTCGAGCAGGTGCACGACATCGACCGCGTGGCCGGCCGCCTCCTCGACCTCTACCGTTCTCTCTAGTTGAGCCTCGCCTTCCAGATGCGGCGCCTCGCGCGCCACTCGGCGATCTACGGCGCCGGCGGTCTCGTGTCGCGGATCCTGGCGACGCTCCTCCTGCCGCTCTACCTGCACTACCTGCCGCCGTCCGCGTACGGGCAGGTCGAGATCATCACCGCTGCGACCGCGGTGCTCGCGATCCTTCTGCAGCTCGGCATCTCGAGCGCCTTCTTCCGCTTCTACTTCGACGCGAAGGAGAACGCGGCGAAGCTGACGGTGATCCGCACGTCGTTCTGGTTCACGATGGGCGCCGCGACGCTCGGGCTCGTAGTCGGTCTCGCGTTCGCGCCGCAGATCAGCCACCTGCTCGGCCTCGGTGACGCGCCCTGGCTCGTCCGAGCCGGCGCCATCGGCCTCTGGGCCCAGACGAACTACCAGCAGTTGACCGCGCTGTTCCGCGTCGAGGAGCGGTCGACGGCGTACGCGCTGGCGAGCATCACGAACGTGCTCGTCACCGTCGCCGCAATGGTTCTCTTCGTCGCCGTCTTCCACTGGGGCGCGATCGGGCTCGTCGTCGGCAACTTCACCGGGACGCTCGTCGTATACGTCGCGCTCGTCCTCTACCGCACGGAGCAGCTCGGGCTCGAGTTCGACCGCGATCTCTTCCGGCGCATGCAGAAGTTCGGGATGCCGCTGGTGCCGGCAGCGCTCGCGCTGTGGGTGATCAACTTCGTCGACCGTGAGTTCGTGGTCTGGTACAGGGGACTCGACGAAGCCGGCATCTACTCCGCCGCAGTGAAGATCGCCTCGGTGATCACCTTCGTGATGATCGCGTTCCGCACCGCGTGGCCGGCATTCGCGTACTCGATCGAAGACGACCGGGAGGCGAAGCGCGCGTACGCGTTCGTGCTGACCTACCTGCTGGCGCTCGCGTCGTGGGGGGCGCTCGCGCTCGGGGCGCTCGCGCCGTGGTGGACGAAGATCCTCACCGCGCCGAAGTACCAGAGCGCCGAGGAGGGCGTCGCGCTGCTCGCGTTCGCGGGTGTGGTCTACGCCGGTTATACGGTGCTCGCGATCGGCAGCGGCCGGGCGCGCCGCACGCAGCTGAACTGGGTCGTCACGGGCGTCGCCGCCGCCGCCAACATCGCGTTCAATTTCTGGCTGATCCCGGAGTACGGGTGGGTCGGCGCGGCGATCTCGACGCTGGCGGCGTACGTCGTGCTGTTCGCCGGCATGACCCTGTATGCGCAGAGCGTGTACCCCGTGCCCTACCAGTGGCGGCGCGTGGTGACCGTGCTCGCAGCCGCCGTGCTGCTGACCGTCGCGCCTCGCGCCGCCGGGTGGCCGCTGCTCCCTTCGCTGCTCTGCGTCGCGGTCTACCCGCTCGCGCTCGGACTGCTCGGCTTCTACCTGCCGGCCGAGCGGGCACGGCTCAGACGCCTAGCCGCGCCCTGAACGTGAACGCGAGCGCCTGATCCCGGCACCGATCGCGCCCGCCGCGACGAGGGCGAGCGCGACACCGCCGAGCACGAGCACGGGCAGGGGAGCGCCACTCGAGGAGCTCGCGACCTCGGCGCCGCTCGCACTCTTCTCTCCCACCGACGGGTCGTGCGACGAGGGAGAGGACTGCGTCTGCGACGGCGAGGTCTGCGTCTTCGACTGCGTGCCCGAGACGAGCACGTTGTGGGTCGTGAATCCGTGGCCGACCTCCGTCGGCACGACCTTGCCCTTGGCATGCAGCGCGGCTGCCCGCATCGCGGCGGTGATGTCCTCGCGCAGGCTCGAGTACTCGCTCGCGTCCGACGGGATGTGCTGCAACGCGTCGACGTAGCACGCGTGCGGATACGTCGAGGCGATCTTCCCGTCGGCGTACCAGTCGTTGAAGATCTTGTTGCGGCAGGGCGCCGCAGCGTGCGCCTGTGCGGGAACGGCGAACACGATGAGCAGCGTCAGGAGGAGCAGGCGCTTCATCCTCGGGCATCTTCCCCGGCGACTCTCAAGATCCACCTGTGCACCCGTAAGGCTTTCGTAAAACCTCAGATCGGCAGAAAGCACGCGTCGTGGCACGAGCCTGCGACCTGCACGATGCGGAGCAGACCGCCGCGGCGATCGAGCACCGCGAGCGTCCCTCGCAGGAGCGAGGCCGCGAGCACGAGCCCGTGCCCGAACTCCACGTTGTACGACCCGCTCGGCACGGCCGTGCGCCGCAGGATCCGCCCGTGCAGATCCTGGACGTGCAGCGTTCCCGAGTCGCCGCTCGTCACGTAGGCGAGCCCGCGACCGAAGGTGACGTGCTGCGGCGCGAGATCGGCCTGCTGCACCGCCCCGCCCACGGCAAGCTCGCGGCTCGCGCCGGAGGTGATCCAGATGCGCCCGTCGGGCGCGTGCCCGACGTCGTGGGCGGGGAAGCCGGGCGTCAGGGTCGAGGCGTGCCGAAACGGCTCCACGTCGACGACCGCGACGTGAGCTGCGGCGCTGCCGAGCCCGATCCAGAGGCGTTTGCCGCCGGGGTCGATCGTCAGGTGGCGGGCCCACCCCGGCAGGGAGACACGCCCCACCTCGACGCCGCGCACGACGTCGACGGCGACGACCCCGCTCCGGCCCGAGTCGGTCACGAACGCGTGCCTGCCGTCGGGGTGCGCGGCCGTGTACCGCGGTTCGACGAAGCCGCGAAGCACGTGCCGCACGGCCTGCCGGTCGACGATCGAGACCGCGCCCACAGCCGTGTGGCACACCACTGCCCGCTCGCCCACGAGCTCGATCGAGCGAGGATCGGGCAGCGTCGCGATCGAGCGCACGACGCGGTAGGAGCCGAGCTCGACGACGGCGAGCCGCCCCTCGGCGTCGCACGTGACGAGCGCCGAGGGCGCGGAGACGAGCGACGCGCGGAGACCGAACGGGGCCGCGGCGGCGAGGAGGGCGAACTCACGGCGGTTCACTCCTCTCCCTACGGCGCCGAGCGACCGCGAGGTCCCGCGGTAGCGTGGAGAAATGAGCCATCCCGAGCTGGCAGCCGAACAGGCCTACGTCGACCGGGCCTATGCGCACCTCGAGCGAATGCGAGACGTGCTCGCCTCGGCCGGCGACAAGGTCGACGGTGAGGTCGCCCAGGCGGCGATGGACGCCTGGGCCGCGAAACGCCTGCGCACGTTCGAGGACGCCGAGCTGGGGCTCTGCTTCGGCCGGCTCGACTTCGAGACGATGCTGCACCCTCTCTACGTCGGCCGCCGCTGGGTGCACGACGAGGAGCAGCGACAGCTCGTCGTCAACTGGCAGGCGCCGGCGGCCCGGCCGTTCTACACGGCGACGCCGCAGGATCCGCACGGGGTGACGTTGCGCCGCCGTTTCCGGACGGACGGGCGCCGGCTGCTCGACATCGCAGACGAGGCGCTCGACGGCTCGATCGTCGACGGCGCGGCCGTCGGCGACTTCCTGCTCGAAGAGCTCGAGCGCAACCGCGACGTGCACATGCGCGACATCGTCGCGACGATCCAGGCCGACCAGTACCGGCTGATCACACACGAGCCGGACACGCCGCTCGTGATCCAGGGCGGCCCCGGGACCGGCAAGACCGCCGTCGGCCTGCACCGTGCCTCGTGGTTGCTCTACACGCAACGCGAAACATTGCAGCATCGCGGCGTGCTCGTGATCGGGCCCAACCGGACGTTCATGGAGTACGTCTCGCACGTGTTGCCTGCTCTGGGCGAGGATGCCGTCGAGCAGCGGGCGATCGGTGAGCTGGTCGACGGCGTCCTGCCGGAGCGTCGCGACCCGCCGGCCGTCGCACGCCTGAAGGCCGACCTACGGCTGGTCGACGTGATCGCCCGGGCGGCCGGGCTGCGGCTCGAGTCGCAGCCCGAGGAGCTCGTGCTCAGGCTCGAAGGCTCGTTCGTCTCCGTGCGAGAGCACGAGGTGCGCGAGCTGCTCGCAGCCGTCCGGGCAGAGGCGGGCACGACGCTCGCCGCCCGGGAGCGCTTCCGCATGGGCGTGCTGCGCCGCTTCTACGAGGAGTACGGCCGCGTCCTCGGGGCAGGCGCGATCCGCAACTTCGACGAGGTCGTGCAGGCGCTGCGCGCGGGGGGCTACCTGGATCGCGTGCTCAAGGCTGCGTGGCCGCTCGTCCCGGCCGACAAGCTCGTTCGCTCGCTGACCGGCTCACGCGCGGCGCTCGCGGCCGCTGCCGAGGGGATCCTGACGGAGGCCGAGCAGAAGCTCCTCGTGCGACGCGGCGCCGGGTGGTCCGACGGCGACATCCCCCTGCTCGACGAGGCCCGCGCGCTGCTCGGCGCTCCGCCCCGCGCCTTCGGGCACGTGATCGTCGACGAGGCGCAGGATCTGACACCGATGCAGCTGCGCATGGTCGCCCGCCGCGCGCGGGAGGGAGCACTGACGATCCTCGGCGACGTCGCCCAGGCAACCGGGCCTGTCCGCTACCCGCGCTGGGACGACGTCCTGCCGCATCTGCCGCACGGTCACGAGGCGGACGTCGAGGAGCTTCGCCATGCCTACCGGGTCCCGCGCGAGATCATGGAGGTCGCGCTGCCGCTGCTCGACACGATCGCGCCCGACGTCACGCCTCCGATCTCCTACCGCACCGGCGCCGACCCGCCGGCCGTGCATCGAGCGGCCGAGGAGCACCTGCTGGCCGAGGCCTACCGGCAGGCGGCCGCCGCGCCGGACGGGCTCCTGGCGGTGATCGTCCCCGACGAGCTCGTCGACCAGCTGCCCGCCGACGACCTGTGGGACGGGGTGCCCGTCCTCACGCCCCGGGAGGCGAAGGGCCTCGAGTTCGACCACGTCGTCGTCGTCGAGCCCGCGCTGATCGACCTGCGCGAGCTCTACGTGGCGCTGACGAGGCCGACGAAGACCCTCGTCGTCGTGCACGCGCGGGACCTGCCGCGCGAGCTCGGTGCGCGCAGCGCCGCGGACGGCTGAGCCTCGCACTGCGAGCCGGTGGGCTTGTCCCTCGGGCGCTCACCCTCGATACTGCGCCGGTGGATCGCGCGCGCGAGTACGACATCGTCATCGTCGGCGCGCGTGTCGCGGGTGCGAGCCTCGGGATCCTGCTCGCCCAGCAGGGCCGCAGCGTCCTGCTGCTCGACCGCGAGGAGTTCCCGAGCGACACGCTGTCCACCCACTATGTCCACCCGTTCGGCGTCGACAACCTGGCCCGTCTCGGCGTGCTCGACGACCTGCTGGCGGCCGGCTTCCGGCGGCTGACGCGGGTTCGGACGCACGTCGAGGACTGCCTCTTCGAGGCCCCCGTCGCGCCCGGGGGCGGGTTCGGTCTCGCCCCCCGGCGGAGCGTGTTGGACTCCGTGCTCCAGGAGCACGCGGTCGCCGCCGGCGCGGACCTGCTCACGCGGACGCGCGCGGACGCCCTGCTCGAGGAGGAGGGCCGCGTCGCCGGCGTCGCCGCGGTCGACGCCGCCGGCGAGCGACAGGAGGTGCGGGCACGGCTCGTGGTGGGCGCTGATGGAAAGACGTCGAAGGTCGCCGACTGGGTGGCCGCTGCGGCCTACCGCGAGGTCGCGCCGATCCGGCCGGTCTACTACGGGTACTACCACGGAGTCGCGGCCCTCGGCGAGCCGGCGGTCGAGCTCTTCTTCGGCGGTGACACGGTCGGCTTCCTCTTCCCGATGCGCGAGGGCGAGGACTGCCTCGCGCTCGAGGTGCAGCCCGAGGCGTTCGCCGAGTTCCGCGCCGACCCGCAGGGCACGTTCGAACGGCGGTGCCGCGCTCTGCACGGGATCGAGGCACGACTCGCCGGCGCGACGCTCGAGGGGAAGCTGAAGGGATCCAAGGGCGTGGCCAACTTCCTCCGGGTGCCGTACGGGCCGGGCTGGGCGCTGACGGGCGACGCTGCCTACCTCAAGGACCCGGTGACGGGCTTCGGCATCGGCGACGCCGTCGCGCAGGCGTTCATGCTCGCCGGGCCCATCGGCGCCTGGCTCGACGGTGCCGACTGGGAGGAGACGATGAGCGCGTACCACGCGAAGCGCGACGAGACGCTGCTGCCGATGTACGAGGCGACCCTGGGCTTCGCCCAGATGCAGGATCCAGCCGCGGAGACGGTCGACCGGCTCCGCGCGTTCTTCGGAGTCGCCTCGAACGTGCGCACACTGGCGCGCACGCTGCCGGCGAATCTGGGCGGAATGGTTCCGCCGGAGCGCGTCGCGCTGGTCGAGCAGACGGCAGAGGCGTTCACCAGGGCTCGCGCAGGCGCTTCCGCCCCGTGAACGTCGAGGCGAACGGGCTCCGCTTCCACGTCGCCGAGGAGGGCGGCGGGCGACCGGTGCTGCTGCTCCACGGGTTCCCGGACACAGGCGACGTCTGGCGCCACCAGCTGCCCGCGCTGGCGGACGCGGGCTTCCGCGCGATCGCGCCGGATCTACGCGGCCGCGGGCGAAGCGAGCGGCCGGAGGGAGTGGAGGCATACGCGATGCGCGAGCTCGTCGCCGACGCCGTCGGCCTGCTCGACGCCCTCGGGATCGAGCGGGCGCACGTCGTCGGCCACGACTGGGGCGCGGCGGTCGCGTGGGCCGTCGCCGCGCTCGTACCGGAGCGGGTCGACCGGCTCGCCGCTCTGGCCGTCGGGTTCCCGGGTGCGGTGCGGCCGAGCCGCCGGGCCCTCGAGCAGGCGTGGTATCGCCTCCTCTTCCTCTTCCCCGAGGCGGAAGAGGTGCTACGCCGGGACGACTGGTTCCTCTTCCGGATCCTGTTCGACGGGGCCCCGGACGCGGAGCGCTATCTCGCCGATCTCGCCGATCCCGCCGCGCTGACCGCGGGACTCAACTGGTACCGCGCCAACCTGCCCGTCGGGGTCACGCCCGGCTCCGACACGCCTCGCCTGCCGCGCGTCCAGGCGCCCACGCTGGGGCTCTTCGGGGGCGACGACCGCTATCTGACCGAGCGCGCGCTGGTCGCCTCGGAGGCATACGTCGACGGGCCGTGGCGATACGAGCGCGTGGACGGGGCCGGCCACTGGCTGCAGCTCGAACAGCCCGGCCGCGTCAACGACCGACTGCTCGAGTTCCTCGGCTCCACGAGTCAGGAGAGGTAGTACACGGCGAGCGTGATCGCGAGAGCGAGCCCGACGATCCCGACCAGCGCAAGCACGATTCCACCGAGCACGATCGGGAGCGTCGCGGGCGCGTAGCCGTCCTTGGCGATGTCCTCGAGATGGTGCTCTTCGGCGATCACCTTCTGCACGAGTGAGGTCATGGGACATAGTGTGCCCCCAATCGTGCCGAATGTCACGTTGCCAGCTCGAACGCGTTCCCCGACGGGTCGCGCAGCTCCCCTCCGACCGCCTCGACGATCCGGGCGCGCTCGGCGTCGTCCGGAAGGACGATCGTGAAGCGCACGAGGCGCGCGGTGCCCTCGGGGGCCGGCGCGGCGCCCCGGCTCTCCCACGTGTTCGCGCCGAGGTGATGGTGGTAGCCGCCCGCGCTCAGGAACGCCGCCTGGTCGCCGAGCTGCGCGGTCAGGTCGAAGCCGACCACGTCGCGATAGAAGCGCACGGTCTCCTCGACGTCGGCGACGCGCAGGTGGACGTGCCCCATGCGGGTGCCGCTCGGCAGAGCCCTCTCGGGCTCGCGGTTCGTGGCGAGCAGGTCGTCGACGTCGAGCGGCCAGGTGCCGATGCGGTCGGCCTGCCCCTCCCAGAGTGGCCGCGGCCGGTCGGCGTAGATCTCGATCCCGTGATGATCGGGGTCGCGGAGATAGAGCGCCTCGCTGACGAAGTGATCCGACGCGCCGGTCAGAGGCAGCCGGTCGCGGATCGCGTGCTGTAGGAAGCCGGCGAGGTCGCGACGCTCCGGCACGAGCAGCGCGAAGTGGAAGAGCCCGGTGTAGCCGTCGGCGGGCAGTGCGCCCGGCTCCTCGACGAGGTGCAGCAGCTCGCGGCCGCCCGCGCCCAGGCTCGCCTCCCCGCCACCGGAGCCGAGCAGGTCGAGGCCGATCGACCCGGTGTAGTAGGCGAGCGACCGCGCGAGATCCGCCACGGTCAGACGAACGGTGCCGACGGTGGTCGCAGGGGAGATCATGCGACGACGCGATACACCTGGAACACCTCGGCATACTCGCGATTCACGTTGATCCCGTGCGTGCGGGCGAGGTTCCAGACGTACTCGGCGTTCGCGTAGCGCCGGTGCTGCTGGGACGCATACTTCTCGAGCGCCGCCACCTTGCGTTGGACGTGCCGCGACTCGAGCGCGAGATACGCCTGGTAGCTGAAGTCGAAGTTGTTCCACGGGATCTCGTAGCCGAGGATCGTCGTCCGCTTGAATGCGCGCAGGCCCTCGTTCGCGATCGTCTGGTGATCCTGGTGCACGTCGTGCACGGACGGCATGAACACGCAGTCCGGTTGCCAGTCGCTCCAGATCTCGATCAGGAGCTCGAGGATCTCCTGCCGGCGGTCCGGGAACGTGCGCACGTCGAAGTCGTGGACGGTGAGGTTCCCGGCCGGGATGCCGATCTCCGCCGTCGCCTCGCGGACCTCACGCGCGAGCGTGTCGGGCGCGAAGCCCTCGGGCAGGGATCGCGTGGCGATCGAGAAGGCGACGTAGCGCACGTCGGCGCCGGCTTCGACGAGCCGCGCCATCGTCCCGCCGCAGCCGAACTCGCCGTCGTCGGTATGCGGTGCGAGCACGAGCGCGCGTTCGATGCCGTCGATCATCCGGTCGCTCCGGCGGTCGGCCGCCAGATGCGCGCGCCGACCGCGACCAGCCCGAGCAACGCCCAGAACGAGGGGTCTTCGAAGAGCGCGTTGTAGAAGAGGCAGTGCACGAGGATCGCGACCAAGGCTAGTCCGAACGCGAGCCGGGCGGCGCCGTCGAAGTCGCGGCCGAGCCGGCGGAAGGCGACCGCCAACGCCGTCACGACGAGCCAGACGAGCAGCAGCAGGCCGGGGAAGCCGAGCTCGGCGGCGACGGTGATCGGAGTCGTGTGCGACGCCGCTGCCTTCGGCTCCTTGCCACGCAGGTGCGCGAGCTCGGCGTAGGCGCGCTTGAAGCCTCCGACCCCCACGCCGGCGACCGGGTGGTGGTAGGCGACCTTCAGCCCCTTGGAGACGAGCGTCGAACGGCCACTCGTGACGTGCGACAGGGACGCCTTGTGGCGGATCGCCGGCGACGCGGCGAGCGCGACGACGAGCAGCGCCGCCGCGGCGCCGACGAGCAGCAGGCTGCTCCGGCCCCATGCGACGACGGCCGCGACCCCGACCGCCACGAGGAGCGCGAGGAAGCTCGACTGCGAGAACGACGGCAGCAGTCCGGCCCAGGTGATCACGATCGTCAGGGCCGCGGCGACCGACCACAGCGGGTCGCCGCGGCGGAAGAGGACGACGACGAGGCTCGCGAGGATCCCGAGCACCAGGAACCGGCCGTAGATCGACGGGTCGTAGAAGACCGAGTTGACCCGGTAGAACCACCCCTTCGGGGCGTACGCGTTGTCGACGCGCACCTTCGGGTTCCAGAAGATGTTGCGCGTCTCGTACTGGACGATCCCGATCACGGCGAAGACGAGCGCCATCAGGGCGAGCTGCACGTAGAGCGTCAGCACCCAGGCGCGCGACCAGGCGAGCCGGGCGAGCGCGACCGCCAGCAGGCCGAACGGCAGCACGAAGAAGAGCAGCTCGATCGCCCCCTGCCGCGGATCCTTCGACCAGAGCAGCGAGAGGCCGTCCCAGGCGACGAACGCCGCCACCGGCCACGCAAGCGGACCGAGCTCGCGGGAGCGGTTCGACCCGTCGCCGTAGAGCTCCCAGGCGAGCCCGAGCGCCGCGACGACGACGACGCCGTAGAGCGGCAGGAGCAGGTTCGCCTGCGTCGAGCCGACGTGCACCGGGATGCGCGCCGGCGCGCAGGCGAGGGTGGCGAGCGCGAGCAGCCACGGGAGCCGCAGCACGATCCAGGTACCGATCGCGGCCGCGACGGCCAGGAGGATCGCGGCGGCGGCCAGCAGGCGATGGTGCCCGTGCGGTGCGAGGTACACGGTGAGCCCGCCGCAGCCGACCGCCCATGCCGCAAGCCCGGCGACGCGGAGATCACGACGCGGTGCGACGACGACGAGGGCGAGCCCGAGCGCCCCGACCGCGCCTGCGGCCTGCGCCGCGCCTGCGGTCATCCGACCACCACAGCGGTGCGCGCCGCGTGCGTGCCGGCGAAGACGTAGAGGTTGAAGACGCCGCTCGACTTCGGTGCGCGGAGGTGCAGCGTGCCGCGTGGCAGCACGCCGTGGCGTCCGTTGAGCTGCCAGCGCACGGTCGGCGCATCGGTGGAGACGCGCAGCGCGAACCGGGCCCCCGGCGCCACCACGACACGCTTGCGCGCGAGGATCAGGTAGCGCACCTGCGCGATCGCGAACGGGTAGCCCTTGGCCCGGTTCCCGGCGACGTCCTGCGCCGAGATCGAGAGCACGTAACGTCCCGGACGCGCGCGCGCGCCTCCCGGCACCCGTCCGTTCCACGAGAGCTCTCCCGCCTGCTTGCTCGTCCGCGTGAACAGCACCTGGTCGCCGCGGACGAGCAGGATCGCGTGCGCCCGCTCGTCGATCGCGTAGTGGAACGTGAACGCGTCGTGGTGCCCGTCGCCGTCGGGCGAGATGATCGGATACTGCGGACGCTTGACGACGATCTTCGGCGGGACGGTGTCGAGCCTGATCTCGCTCGGCAGGGTGATCGTCCGATGGGAGCGCAGGAGCTTGACGACCGGTCTGTACACCCCGTCCGGCACGAGCAGCCCCGATTCGGCGACGCCGTTCCACACGAGCGCGAGCCTCGTGCGCGGCTTGACCGTGCGAGCCGAGAGGAGCGTCGCCACCGTGTCGCCGTGGCGGTCGGCGACCGTCACGGCGACTCGCTCGTTCGAGCGCACGCGGAAGACGATGTGCGCGACCGGCTTCACGTTGCCGGCGGGGGAGAAGACGGGATCGACGCGCGTCCCGTAGATCGGGGAGAGCTCGAGCTTGGCGCGCTCGGTCAGCGCAAACGCCGCAGCCGTCGCCGCGAGCAGGGCGAGGACGAACGCCGTCGACAGGACCCGGGCCACGCCCGGAGGATTCTATGCGGGGTCGTGCGCCGGGATCCGGCGTGCGCGCACGCGACGCGCCGTGTGGACCCGGCGGCCGGACCAGACGAGGAACAGGATCACGCCGAGCACGGCCCCGCCGGCGATGATCGGGTCGGCCGCAGGCATCTTCACGATCTTGATGCCGGAGAGGAGGAGCACGAAGCCGAACGCGACCCGGAGCGCACGCTCCGGCACGCGGATGGAGAGGTGCGACCCGATCAGCACTCCCGGGATCGAGCCGACGAGGAGCCAGGCCATCGCGTGCAGATCGACGTTTCCGTGCAGCAGGTGACCCGCGCCGGCAACCCAGAGCAGCAACGCCGCGTGGAGCATGTCGGTGCCGACGATCCTGCTCGCCGAGAGCGGAAAGAGCAGCAGCATCGCGAGGCCGAAGAACGTGCCCGAACCGACCGACGTCAGACCGACGACGAAGCCGAACACCGCACCGATCGCGATTGCGAACAGGCGATCTCGTCGCGCGAGGTCGAAGCGCGCGTCGATCACGTGGCCGCGCAGAAACGTCTTGGCCAGGAAGCCGAGCCCGCCGATGATCAGCGTTGCCCCGACGACCTTGGTCATCGTCGACTGCGTGCCGTCCGAGAACGAGCTCGCGATCTGGACACCGACGAGCGAGAGAGGCGCCGAGCCGGCGAGCATCCACAGCGCGAGCGGGACGTGCACGTTCCCGAGCTGGCGATGGCGGACCGCGCCGAACGACTTGAACACCGCACCGTGCAGGATGTCGGTGCCGACCGCGGTCTTCGGATCGAAGCCGAAGAGCAGGATCAACATCGGCGTCATCAACGAGCCGCCGCCCATCCCGGTCATGCCGACGAGGACGCCGATCAGGAGACCGGCGAGGCTGAACTGCCAGGTCACGAGCTAGCTCACGCCCTCGGAGGCAGCGGGCAGGAGACGCTCCGCATCATGGCTGGGCTGCGACCACCATGCCGGCGCCGACCGTCTCGTTGCTCGACTCGTCGATCAGGATGAACGCGCCGGTCGCCCGGTTGCGGACGTACTCGTCGACGACGAGCGGCTCGGCGAGCCGGAAGCGCACGACACCCAGGTCGTTCAGCTCCATCCGCCCGGGACGGGGCCGGTCCTCGAGCGAGTGGATGTCGACGACACCGACGATCTCCTCGACGCGCGCCGGGACCGTGCGGGTCGTGTGCTTGACGAGCAGCCGGGCACGCTCCTCGAGCGGCCGGTCGGTCATCCAGCTGACGCGCGCCGTCACCTCTCGCGCGACGACGGGCTCCGTCTCGGGATCGGCGAGCAGATCGCCGCGCGAGACATCGACGTCGTCCTCGAGCAGGATCGTCACCGACTCGCGCGGGATCGCCTCGTCGAGCGGCCCGTCGGCGCTGTCGATCGCGGCGACGCGGCTTCGCAGCCCCGACGGCAGGACGACGACCTCGTCGCCTGCCCGCCAGACGCCGCCGGCGACCCGGCCCGCGTAGCCGCGGTAGTCGTGATGCTCGTCGGCCATCGGGCGGATCACCCACTGCACCGGGAAGCGGCGGTCCTGGACGTTGAGGTCGCCTGCCAGCTCGATCGTCTCGAGATGCTCCAGGAGCGTCGGGCCCGCGTACCAGGGCATCGAGCCGGTGCGCTCCACGACGTTGTCGCCCCTGAGCGCAGAGAGCGGGATCACCGTCGCGTCCTTGATCTCGAGCTGCGCTCCGAGGTCGGCGAGCTCGCGCGCGATCTCGTCGAAGCGCTCCTCGGAGAACTCGACGAGATCCATCTTGTTGACCGCATACACGACATGGGGGAGCGCGAGCATGCCGACGATGTAGGAGTGCCGGCGTGTCTGCTCGATCACGCCCTTCCGCGCGTCGACCAGCACCACCGCGACATCCGCCGTGGACGCGCCGGTGACCATGTTGCGCGTGTACTGCACGTGGCCGGGCGCATCTGCGAGCTGGAAGCGGCGGCGGGGCGTGACGAACGAGCGGTAGGCGACGTCGATCGTGATCCCCTGCTCGCGCTCGGCGCGCAGGCCGTCGGTCAGAAGCGCCAGGTCGACGTAGTCGTGGCCACGGCGCCGCGACGCGTCCTCGATGTGCTCGAGCTGGTCGACGAGAATCTGCTTCGTGTCGTAGAGCAGGCGGCCGATCAGCGTCGACTTCCCGTCGTCGACGGAGCCCGCCGTGACGAGCCGGAGCAGATCCGTGTCGAGGAACTCTCTAGAAGTAGCCAACGCGCTTCCGGTCCTCCATGGCGGCTTCCGAGACGCGGTCGTCCGCACGCGTCTCGCCGCGCTCGGTGACGCGGGTCGCGGCGATCTCCGTGACGACCTCGTCGATCGTCACCGCTGCGCTGACGACCCCGCCGGTGCACGACATGTCGCCGACGGTACGGAAGCGCACCGACGCCGTGAACGGCTCCTCGTCGGGATAGCGCTCCACGAACTCGGACGCCGCGTAGAGCATCCCGTCGCGACGGAACACCTCGCGGTCGTGGGCGAAGTAGATCCGCGGCAGCTCGAGCTGCTCGCGCGCCACGTACTGCCACACGTCGAGCTCGGTCCAGTTCGAGATCGGGAAGACCCGGATCTGCTCACCCTTGCGGATCCGCGCGTTGTAGATGTCCCACAGCTCGGGCCGCTGCGCGCGCGGGTTCCACTGGCCGAAGTCGTCACGGAAGCTGAAGATGCGCTCCTTCGCGCGCGAGCGCTCCTCGTCGCGGCGCGCACCGCCCATCGCGGCATCGAAGCCGTGTTCTTCGAGCGCGTCGAGCAGGGTGGTCGTCTGGAGTTGGTTGCGCGACGCGCGCGGGCCTGTCTGTTCCTGCACGCGGCCCGTGTCGATCGACTCCTGCACGCTCGCCACGACGAGGCGCTCGCCGAGCTCGCGCACGCGCCGGTCGCGGTACTCGATCACCTCGGGAAAGTTGTGCCCGGTGTCGACGTGCAGCACGGGGAACGGGAACTTCGCCGGCCGGAAGGCCTTCTCGGCGAGCCGCAACATCACGATCGAGTCCTTGCCGCCGGAGAAGAGCAGCACCGGGCGCTCACGCTCCGCAGCGACCTCGCGCATGATGTGGATCGCCTCTGCCTCGAGCTCGTCGAGGTGCGAGAGAGTCCGCTTCACGGGATTCCTGGTGGGCGTCATCATTGCGGGCTCGCTTCGTGCAGGCCACATTCGGTCCGGCCGGTGCCCGCCCAGCGGCCCTCGCGGCCGGCACCGGCGATCGTCGAATGGGTGTCGCCGATCGACTCGTAGCCACGGTCGTGCAGCTCGTTGTAGGGCAGCCCCCGCTCCCGGATGTAGCCCCAGCAGTCCTCGTCGCTCCAGTCGGCGAGTGGGTTCGCCTTCCACAGCTCGTGCGCCTCGTCCCAGCCGAGCTTCGCCGCCTTCGCGCGCGTGGCCGACTGGTCACGGCGAATGCCGGTGATCCAGCAGTCGAGCTCTCCGAGCGCCCGGACGAGCGGCTCGACCTTCGCGACCGAGAGGTAGAGATCCGGCTTGCGCTCCCAGAGCCCCTCCCCGTGGGTCCCTGCGAGCTCCTCGGCGCTCGGCCCCTGGAAGACCTCGACCTTCGTGTCGTACCGCTCCTCGACCGTGCGCCAGAGCTCGTACGTCTCGGGGAAGAGAAAGTGGGTGTCGATCGCGAAGACGCGCGCGCGCGGCTCGATGCCGAAGAGCATGTCGAGCAGCACGGTCTCCTCCTTCTGGAAGGAGCAGGCGAGCGCCACCCGGCCGGGGAACTCGCGCAGACAGAACGCCAGGATCTCCTCGGCGCTCATCTCCTCCACGTCAGGAGGCAGGCGCAGGGGCGATGTCGCCGCCAAGAAGCACCTCCTTCAACGTGTCGCCGCGCAACCCGAGCCGCAGGGTCTCGAGCGGGATCACCTCGTCGGGCGGAATGTTCCCGAGGTTGACGTTCGGCCCGAAGTGCTTGACGAACCAGGCCTGGCTGGCCTTCGTCGGCGCCTCGAAGATCAGGTCGCTGAGCGCGATCTCGTGGGCGATCTCGTCGATCAGCCCGGTGCGCATGTCGCCGTCCTTGCGGAAGATGCCCGCGGTGCCGCCCTCACGCGCCTCCGTGATCACCTTCCACGCCCCCGCCTCCTTCTCTTCCCTGATCCATTCGACCCACTGGTACGGGGCGAACACCACGTCGGGGTCCTTCGAGCCGACCTCGGAGAGAACGGTGAAGTCGCGCGCGAAGTCGGCGATGTACTCGAGCTTCCGCTCACGGGGGATGTCGAGCGTGCCGTCGGAGATCTCGACGTGGGAGAAGCGGTGGTCGCTCAGCCACGACTTGAAGTCGTCCATGCGGCCGCGCGCGTACACGACCTCGAAGAGAGTCCCGCCGCAGACGACCGGTGTCTCGAACGAACGGAAGAGCGCGATCTTCTTCTCGAGGTTGTTCGTCACGTAGCTCGTTCCCCAACCGAACTTGACGATGTCGACGAACTCGCCGCCGACGTCGAACATCCCCTCGATCTCGCGGAGGTTCATGCCCTTGTCGATCACGTGCGTGAGGCCCTCCGCCCGCGGCTTGCCGGGCCGTGTCGGCAGGTCGAGGAAGCCGTCGTTAAAGCCGGGCATAGAGCTCCTCCAGTTTCGCCTTGGCTCGGGTCTGGACGTCGTGATAGAGCGAGTTCCCATGCGCGTCGATGCCGACCGTGAGCGGGCCGAAGTCCTTGACGCGGAAGCGCCAGAGGCACTCGGGCATCAGCTCCTCCCAGGCCACCTCCTCGATCTCCTCGATCTGCGTCGTCTCGAGCGCCGCCGCGCCGCCGACGATCGCGAAATAGACCATGCCGAGCTCGTGCATCGGCTCGATCGCCTCGTCCGGGAAGCCGCCCTTGCCGCAGATCGCCCGGACGCCGTACTGCCGGCCGAGCGGCTCGGTGAAGCGCACCATCCGCGCCGAGGTCGTGGTGCCGATGCAGATCTTCTCGTACTTGCCTCTACCGTCGGCGTCGGTGCCGACCTTGCGGACGTTCGGCGCGGTGTGCAGGAGAAACGCGCCCTTCAGGTCCATCGGCGGTTCGACGCCCTGGTCGAAGATGCGGATCTGGGTGCGGTCGCGGATGCCGATGATGTGGCCCTGCACCGTGACCTCGTCGCCCGCCTGCAGCTTGAGGATCTCCTGCGGATCGGTGACCGGGAACGTGACAGTGTGGTTGGCCATCTGGCTAAAACTCCCTGTCGAAGTCGACGGAGCCGTCGGCGGAGATGTGGGCGGAGGCGCGGCGCGCAGCCCAGCACTGGTAGTTGACGGCCACCGGGTTGAGGGTCATGTGCGTGTCGGCGTGCTCGATGTGGCACTGCAGGACGGTCACGTCGCCGCCGAGGCCCATCGGGCCGATGCCAGTCTCGTTCAGGAGGCCGTACAGCTCGTCCTCGAGCTGGGCGACGAGCGGGTCGGGGTTGCGCGTGCCCACGGGACGCGCGATCGCCTCCTTGGCGAGGTACATCGCGTAGTCGGCGGTGCCGCCGATCCCGACCCCGACGATCCCGGGCGGGCACGGCTTGCCGCCCGCGCCGACGATCGACTCGAGCACGAACTGCTTGATCCCCTTCACGCCGTCTGCAGGGACGCACATCTTGAGGAAGCTCATGTTCTCCGAGCCGGAGCCCTTGGGAATGCACTTGACGTCCAGGCCGTCCCAGTCGGGGATGAACTCCCAGTGCACGATCGGCAGGCGGTGCCCGATGTTGGGGCCGGTGTTCTCGCGCGTGATCGTGTGCACCGCGTTCGAGCGCAGCGGGTGCTCGACGGTCGCGCGGGCCGTGCCGTCACGCAGCGCCTCGTAGATGCGGGTGGGGTGCAGCGGGAAGTGCTCGCCGACGCGGCACGTGTAGACCGCGATGCCGGTGTCCTGGCAGACGAGGTTGTTCTCGCTGTCCGCGACGTTCACGTTCTTGTGGATCGTCTCGAGCACGCGCTTGCCCGGGACAGACGTCTCGCGCAGGCGCGCGGCAGCGAGCGCGTCGCGCAGGTCCTGCGGGATGTCCTTCAAGGCCCAGACGTAGAGGTGCGCCGCCGCTTCCTCGACTGCGTCGAGCAAGCGGCTAGAGGTGTCAGTGTCGATCGTCATCTAGCTCCTAGCCTTCTCGAATGCATTACGACCAGCCCTCCGCCCGAACACAACGCATTCGAGAAGGCTGTTACCCATCATGCGGTTGCGCCCGTGCGTGCCGCCGGCGATCTCGCCGCACGCATAGACGCCCTCGAGCGTCGTCCCGGCGTCCGTGTCGATCACGAGACCGCCGTTCTGGTAGTGGAGGACCGGGTAGGTGAAGATCTTCTCCTTGAGCGGGTCGATCCCCGCGCCGCGATAGCGGCGGAGCATGTACGGCAGGGAGACCTCGGCGTCCTGCTCGGCGATCCGGGTCGTGTCGAGGTAGACGGCCGGGCGGCCGTCGGGCGTCGTGACGCCGTTCCCCTTCCGGACCTCGTCGAAGATCGCCTCGCTCACGGCGTCGCGCGGCCCGAGGGAGTCGGTGAACTCCTCGCCGTCGGCGTTCACGAGCACCGCGCCGTAGCCCCGGGTCGTCTCCGGGATCGAGTAGCCCTGCATGTTCGAGGGCCACGCGCCGCCGTTCGGGTGGTACTGCAGCGCGTCGAGATCGCGAGCCTCGGCGCCGAGCTCGAGGGCGATCCGGGTCACCTCGCCCGTTGCGTTCGGATGGTTCGTGGAGAGCTCGCCGCGTTGCTCGGCCTCGGCGTAGCAGCGGCCACCCGCGGCGAGGACGACGGTCGCCGCGTCGACGGTCTGCTCGCCGACCCGCGCCCGCCAGAGGCCGTCGAGCTCGGTCAGCTCGTAGAGCGGGGCGTTCAGGTAGCTCGTGCCGCTGCCGGTCTCCCAGGCCTCGCGGAGCTGCTTCGTGATCGCATGGCCCGTCCGGTCGCCGACCTGGAGCAGCCGCTTCGCGGTGGCGCCGCCGCACCGGGCGAGCCGGTAGCCGCCTTCCTCGCGGGTGAACTCGACGCCGAGCTCCTCGAGCCAGTGGATGGCCGACTGCGCGTCGCCCGCCAGCACCTCGACGAGGCGCAGGTCCGCGGTCTCGTGGGAGGAGCGCCAGATGTCCTGGGCGTGCTGCTCGGGCGAGTCGTCGGCGCCGAAGGCGGCCTGGATCCCGCCCTGGGCCTTGGACGAGTTGTTCGCCTGGAGCGAGCCCTTGGTGGCGAGCGCGACGCGCGCGCCCGCGCGCTCGGCCGAGACGGCTGCGGCGAGCCCGGCGGCGCCGCTTCCGATCACGAGCACGTCGAAACTGGAGGCGGCCGGAGAGGTCACGTGCGGGACTATACCTGTTATTAGCCGAAATTATGCAACTGGCTTGGCCGGCGACCGGCGCGGGGCGCGCCCGCGGCCCTCGCTCGGGAGCCATTCCAGCCAGCGCGGCAGATACCAGTTCCACTCGCCGAGCAGCTTCATCGTCGCGGGCAGGAGCACCGCGCGCACGATCGTCGCGTCGACGGCGATCGCGATCGCGAGCCCGAATCCCATCTGCTTGAACTGGAGCAGCGTCAGGGTCGCGAAGATCCCGAAGACCGCCACCATGACCGCGGCCGCGCTCGTCACCGACGGGGCCGTGCGCGTGATCCCATGCAGGACGGCGTCCTCGGTCGACTCGCCGGCGTCGACGAGCTCCCTGATCCGGCTGACGATGAACACGTGGTAGTCCATCGACAGCCCGAACAGGACGACGAACAGGAACATCGGCAGCCACGACGTCACGCCGCCGTTCGAGGTGAAGCCGAGCAGGCCTTCGAACCAGTGGTGCTGGAAGACGACGACGAGCAGGCCGTAGGCCGCCCCGACCGAGAGCAGGTTCAGCGCGATCGCCGTGAGCGGGACGACGATCGACCTGAACGTGAACAGCAGCAGCAGGAACGCGAGGCCGAGCACGAACGCGAAGATGAACGGCAGCCGTGCCTTCATCAGGTCGTTGAAGTCCTTCGTCCCGGCTGCGATGCCGGTCGTCGCGTACTCGACGCTGCCGAGCGTGCCGATGGTCTGCGGCAGCAACGTGCCGCGAAGCAGGGCGAGCGCTCGCATCGACGCCGCGTTGTCGCCCGTTCCGACGAGCGGCAGGTTGATCACCTCGACCGTGCCGTCGGGGCTGATGCGGGTGGAGATCGGCGAGCGCACCTGGCCGCTCGCGAGAGCCCGCCGCCGCAGCTCGCTGATCTGCGCCTGCACGTGCGGCGCCGTGACGGGATGGGCGCGCAGGACGACGACCGCCGGCGTCGGCGCGCCGGGGAACGCACGGATCATGCGCTCGTAGGTGCGCACGATCGGCACGTCGCGGGGAAGGTCGGTGAAGCTCGGGAGCTTCGTGTGCATCGTGAACACGGGAAGCGCCGCCGCGAACAGGAGGCCGCCGGCGAGGAGCACCGCGAGCCTCGGATGCTGCAGCGCAGGCCGGAGGATGGCGCGCCAGAGCCTGCCCTCGCCGCCGGTCCCGTGCAGGAACGGCACCCGGCCGCGCTCGACGCGGTCGCCGAGCTTGTGCAGCAGCGCGGGGAGAACGGTGACCGAGCCGATCATCGCGAGGAAGACCACGACCATCGTCGCGAGCCCCATCGCAGTGAAGATCGGATTGCCCGCGAAGAACATGCCTGCCATCGCGATCAGCACGGTCATCCCCGAGATCAGGACGGCGCGACCGGAGGTCCGTGCGGCGGTCAGGAGCGCCCGGTCGGGGCTCGCGCCGTCTCGCCGCTCCTCCCGCTCGCGCTGGAGGTAGAACAGCGAGTAGTCGATCCCGACCGCCATCCCCATCATCAGGATCACGCTGTCCAGGAAGTTCGGCAGCGCGTAGAGCTGGCTGATCAGGATGCAGATCCCGATCGCGCCGAGCACCGCCGTGAAGCCGAGCACGACCGGGATCAGCGCCGCGACGAGCGCCCCGAAGGCCAGCAGCAGGATCGCGAGCGTGATCGGCAGCGACGTGTACTCGGCCCGCTTGAAGTCGTTCGTCACCGTCGCGCCGATCACGTGGTTGGCGCTGGCGAGGCCGAACTCCTCGATCCGGTACTCGGGGTTCGCGCGCTGCGTGCCCGCGACCGCGTCCAGCGCCGCCTGGATGCGATCGGCGGACGAGTCCGCGTTCCCGCGCACGTCGAACTGGATGATCGCCGACCGGCCGTCGGCCGAGACGAGACCCGTGTGCACCGGATCGAGCGGCGAGCGGATGTTGGTCAGCTCCGGCCGGCGCTCGAGCGTCTGCACGAGCGAGGCGATCGCCACCGTGTAGGTCGGCTCTCCCACGATGCGGGCGCCGTCCCGCCGCTGCACGAGCACCGCCTCCGTCGCAGGCGAGAGGAAGCTCGCGCTCCGGAGCATCGACTCGGCGCGTGCCGTCTGGCCGGAGCCGGACTGCGAGTCGCCGAGCTCGTTCAGGCCGATCGCGGAGCCGAGGACCATCGCCGCGAACGTGAAGGCGACCCAGCCGAAGGCGGCGGTCTTCCAGTGGGCGGCGCTCCACCTGCCTGCGCGGCCAGCGAGGTTCAAACGGTCGGCCACATCCCGACGCTAGCGCCGGGAGGGCCGGCTGCCTTCAGTAGATCCTGCGGAAGAGCGCCAGGATCTCCCCTGAGCTCGCCGGGCGTGGATTCGCCTGGTTGCCGGCGCGCCCCGCCGCGGTCTCCGCCACTGCGGGGAGATCGCTCTCCCGCACGCCGAAGTCGCGCAGGCGCTCGAAGCCGCCGAGCAGCGCGAGCTCGCGCGAACGCTCGACCGCGTCCCCGCCGACCGCCGCGCCGAACCGGGCGATCTCGTCCGGCACGAGCTCGCGGTTGAACTCGAGCGCGGGCGGCAGGCAGAGCGCGTTCATGGCGCCGTGCGGCAGGCCGTAGGTCCCGCCGAGCGCCTGGGCCATCGCGTGGGCGAGCGCCAGGCCGGCGAGGCCGAGCGCCTGCCCGGCATGCGCGGCGCCCCGCAGCAGCTCGTCGCGCGCACCGCGGTCGTGGGGAGCAGCGAGCACGCGTGGCAGCGCGGAGGAGATGAGGCGGGCCCCGGCGATCGCCTGCTCGTCGCCTGCCGGCGTGCGGCCGCGCACGTAGAGCGCCTCCGCGCAGTGGGCGAGCCCGTTCAGCGCCGTGCCGGCGGTGACATCTCGCGGCAGGTCGAGCGTCAGAGCGACGTCGTAGACGATCGCGACGGGATGCGCGCCCGCGCCGCCGCCGCGAATGATCCGGTCGGGCGACCGAATGCCGTAGGAGGTCGTCCACTCCGCGCCGGAATACGTCGTCGGCACGTGCGCGACCGGCTTCCCGCTCTGAGCGGAGGCGTACTTGCCCGTGTCGATCGCGGAGCCGCCGCCGACCGCGAGGATGCCGTCCGCTCCGGGGGGCACCTCGACGCGCTCCGAGGGAACCTCTTCCCACCAGCCGACGTGCGGCAGCTCGAGCGCACGCCAGCGCGGGCTCGCGATCACGTACGGCCGCTCGATGCCGGCCTCGGCGAGCGCCGCGGGCAGTTCGGCGAGGCTCCAGCGGACGATCACGGGAGCCGCTCGCGCGCATAGTCGACGAAGGCGCGGGCGGCGCGCGTCTCGGACCGGCCGCTGGCACGGACGAGCAGGATCTCGCGCTCGAGCTCGAGCCCGGCGACGCGCGCCTCGACGAGCGTTCCCGCCGCGAGATCGTTCTCGACCGAGGAGCGCGAGATGAACGTGACCCCGTACCCGCCGCGCACCGCGCTCGTCACGGACTCCTGCAGGCCGAGCTCGAGCCGCACGTCGAGGTCGCGCAGCTTGACGCCGGCCCGCCGCAGCTCGTCCTCGATCATCTGACGCACGCCCGCGCCTTCCTGCATCACGATCAGCTGCTCGCCCTCCAGGTCGGTGAGGGTCACCGTCCGTCCGGCGAACCGATGCCCCGGTGGGCACGCGAGGATCACCGTGTCTCGGAAGAACGGCTCGTACTCGACGGCGCGGTGGCGCGGCGCGGCGCCGACGACGCCGAGCTCGAGGGTGCGGTCGGCGACGCGCTCGACGACGGTCTGCGTGTCGAAGACGCTCAGGGCGACGTGGAGCTCGGGGTGCACAGCTGCGAACCGGCAGAGGAGCTGGGAGAGGACGACGCCTCCCGGCCCGGTCGACGCCCCGATCGTGAAGGTGCCGTCGAGTGCGCCGGTCGCCTCGTCGGCGAGCTCGCTCGTGATCTCCTCCTCGAGCGCGATCAGCCGCTGGGCGCCGCGGTAGAGGCGAAGCCCGGCCTCGGTCGCCTCGACGCGCCGGCCGGAGCGGTCGAGGAGCTGCAGCCCGAGGCGCTTCTCGAGCGCCCGCACCTGCAGGCTGACCGCCGGCTGGGTCACCCCGAGCCGCTCCGCCGCCTGGGAGAACGACTTGCGGTCGACCACCTCACAGAACGCCCGGAGCTGGCGCGTATCCATAACGGAAGCTTATAGCCGCAACGGTCGGTCGGAACGCCGAGGGCGGGGCTACGCCTGCCGGAACTCGAGACGGTTGCCGAACGGATCGGCGGCGTGGAACCGCTGGACGCCCGGGATCGAGTCGTCGAGGGCGACGGCGATGCCGGCGCCCCGCAGCCGCTCCGCGAGCGCGGCGACGTCGGAGACGACGAGACCCGGATGCGCCTTGCGGGCAGATGCGAACGGCTCTTCGGTGCCGACGTGCAGCTCCTGCGCGCCCACGCGGAACCAGCACCCGCCCCGGGCGCGGAGCGCGTCCGGCTTGCGCAGCTCCTCGAGGCCGAGCAGGCCGCCGTAGAAGGCACGCGCCTCCGCCTCGCAGCCCGCGGGGGCGGCGACCTGGACATGGTCGATTCCGAGGACGTTCACAGGCCGACGGTCTACCATCGACCGCGTGGCAACGGCGCCGCCACCGCTCGAGGACACCCTCGTCAGCGGGTACACGAGGCTCGCCTCCCAGGCGGAGCACCGCGGGATCGACCTCGAGCTGCGGCTGCTCGACATCTTCTTCGCCGGCCTCTTCGCGATCCTCCTCGCGCCCGTCGCGCTCGTGATCGCCGCGGCCATGCTCGTGACGAGCGGGCGCCCCATCCTCTACCGCGGCGAGCGGGTCGGGCGCCGCGGCCACTTCTTCTCCATGCTGAAGTTCCGCACGCTCCGCCCGGGCGCGGAGGAGCGGATCGGCCAGTACCTCGGCGAGGAGCTCGTGCGTCGCACCGAAGCGGAGCTGACGAGCTTCGGGCGCTGGTTGAAGGCATCGCAGCTCGACGAGATCCCGCAGCTCTGGAACGTACTGCGCGGCGACATGTCCTTCGTCGGCCCGCGCCCGATCCGGCCGCGCTTCTTCGCAGAGCTCGCGCACGACCTGCCCGCCTACTGGCAGCGCCTCGTCGTGCGGCCCGGGCTGACCGGCTTCGCACAGGTGCGGCGGGGCTACGAGACGTCGATGGCCGAGAAGCTCGCCCACGATCTCGAGTGGATCGCCGACCGGTCGATGCGGCTCTATCTGCGCACGCTCTTCGTCACCGGCGTCCGGGTGCTCGCCCAGACGTTCGGACGCCGCCCCTAGACTGGCCCCATGTGCGGGATCTGCGGGATCGCGAGCAGCCACGGCGCCGTCGACCCCGAGCGGCTCCGGCGCATGTCGGCGACCCTCCTCCACCGGGGGCCCGACTCGGAAGGGGCGCACCTCGACGGCGCGGTCGGGATCGCGGCACGCCGGCTCGCGATCATCGACCTGACCGGAGGCGACCAGCCGATCGCGAACGAGGACGGCACGGTCGTCGTCGTCCAGAACGGCGAGATCTACAACTACCGCGAGCTGATGCACGAGCTCGAGCGGGCGGGGCACCGGTTCCGCTCGCGCTGCGACACCGAGGTGCTCGTACACGGCCATGAGGAATGGGGAAGCGGGCTCTGGGAACGGCTCCGGGGAATGTTCGCGGTCGCCGTCTGGGACGCGCGCGAGCGGCGCCTGGTGCTCGCCCGCGACCGCTTCGGGATCAAGCCGCTCGCCTACCGGGACGTCGACGGCGAGCTCTCGTTCTCGTCCGAGCTCGACGCCCTGCCACACGGCGAGATCGACCTCGACGCCCTCGAGGCATTCCTCGCCTTCAACGTCGTGCCCGCGCCGCTCTCCATCTTCCGCGACATCCGCAAGCTGGCGCCGGGACACACGCTGACGTGGCAGGAGGGCCGCGTGTCGATCGAGCGCTTCGCGCGCAGCGGCCCGCTCGCCCCACGCCACGGCGAGGACGAGGCCGAGCTCGTGGAGGAGTGCCGCGCCCGGCTGCGCGACTCCGTGCGAGCGCACCTGATCGCCGACGTGCCTGTCGGCGTCCTCCTCTCGGGCGGCGTCGACTCCGGCGCGCTCACGGCCTTCGCCGCCGAGGAGTCGTCCGGCGCGGTGCGCACGTTCTCGATCGGCTTCGAGGAGGCTTCGTTCGACGAGCTCGACGGCGCGCGCGCGGTCTCGCAGCGCTACGGCACGCTCCACCGGGAGCTGACCCTGCGCCCCGACGCGGCGCTCCTGCTGCCGGCGCTCGCCGACGCGTTCGACGAGCCGTTCGCGGACTCCTCCGCCCTTCCGACCTACCTCGTCTCGAAGCTCGCCGCGGAGGACGTCAAGGTCGCGCTGTCCGGCGAGGGCGGCGACGAGCTCTTCGGCGGCTACTACACGTACGTCGCCGACCTGCTTGCCGAGCGCCTCGGCCCGCTCGCGACGCGCGCGCGGCCGCTCGTCGACCGGCTGCCGTCCTCGACGCGCAAGGCGAGCCTCGACTACCGCCTGAAGCGCTTCACCCGCGCGGCCGGCCTCCCGCCGCTCGAGCGCCACCACGCCTACAAGGAGATCTTCGCAGCCGACGTGCGCGCGGAGCTGACCGGCCGGCGCAGCGACTTCGACCCGCTCGGTGGGCACCGCGAGCGCTTCGCGGAGACCGAGGGCCACGAGCTGCTGACCCGGCTGCAGGACGTCGACTTCGGCCTCTATCTCGTCGACGACCTGCTGACGAAGACGGATCGCGCCTCGATGGCCTGGTCGCTCGAGGCCCGCGTGCCGTTCATGGACACGGTCGTCTCGAACTTCGCGTTCTCGCTGCCCGCGCGCCACAAGGTGCGCGGCTTCTCGAAGAAGCGCCTGCTGCGGAAGGCGATGGCGCCGCTGCTGCCGCGCGAGATCGTGCACGGCCGGAAGCGGGGATTCTCGATCCCCGCCGCCGCCTGGTTGCGCGGCGAGCTCGAGCCGTTCGCGCGCGAGACGCTCTCGGCGGAGACGCTGCGCCGCCAGGGCTTCCTGCAGCCGGCCGCCGTAGCGCGCGTGCTCGACGACCACGTCTCGGGCCGCGAGGACCTGTCGCGCCAGCTGTGGGGGCTGCTCGCGTTCACGCTCTGGTACGAGCGCCACGTCGAAGGGGTCACCCGCGACACCTCGCTCGCCTCGGTGGTCGCTTGAAGGTCTGGGTCGACTTCACGGCGTCGGCGCACCCACTGGTGTTCCGGCCGCTCGTGCGGCTGCTCGAGGCCCAGGGCCACGAGGTCGAGATCACCGCACGCGAGTACGCGCAGACGCTGCAGCTGATCTCCTCGCACGGGATGACCGCGACGGTGATCGGGCACCACGGCGGCCGCTCCGCGCTCGGCAAGGCGACGCAGATGCGCACGCGGTTGCGGGCGCTCAGGCGCTGGGCCAAGGGCCGGGGCTTCGACCTCGCGCTCGCGCACGGCTCGCACGAGCTGACGCTGACGGCGCGGCGGCTCGGCATCCCGAGCTCGACCACGTTCGACTACGAGTGGGCGTGGCTGCAGCATCAGCTCGGCTGCCGCGCGGCGACACGCGTCGTCGTGCCGGCGGCGATCCCGGCCGAGCGGCTGAAGACCTACGGCGCGGTGCCGCCCAAGCTGCAGCAGTACCCGGGGCTGAAGGAGGAGTACTACCTCTCGGACTTCGAGCCGGACGAGTCCGTGCTCGCCGACTGGGCGATCGACCCGGCGCGCGTGCTCGTCGTGCTGCGCCCCCCACCGGACGTCTCGCTGTACCACCGCCATTCGAATCCGCTCTTCCCGATGACGCTGGAGCATCTCGGGCGCTCCACCGACGTGCACGCGTTCGTGATCCCCCGGACCGAGGAGCAGCGCGACTTCGTCAAGTCGCTCGAGCTGCCGTCGGTGATCGTCCCCGAGCGCGCGGTCGACGCGCAGAGCCTGATCGCGTTCGCCGACCTGGTCGTCTCCGCGGGCGGGACGATGAACCGCGAGGCGGCGGCGCTCGGCGTGCCGGTCTACACGACCTACGGCGGCCGGCTCGGCGGAGTCGACGAGCAGCTGATCCGCGAAGGACGGCTACGGCCGCTCACCGACCCGCGCGCGCTCGAACTGCACAAGCGCGACAGGGTCGCCGTGACGCGGGAGCGGCGCGATCCGCAGCTGATGCTCGACCTGCTCCTGTCCGCGCTCGATTAGGCGATCAGCGCCAGGACGTCCTGCCCGTAGCGCTCGAGCTTCGCCGGGCCGACGCCTGCGATCTGGGACAGCTCGCCGAGAGACGTCGGGCGCGCGTCCGCGATCGCGTGCAGCACGCTGTCGTGGAAGACCACGTAGGGCGGGACGTTGTCGGCCTTCGCCCGTTCGAGACGCCAGTCACGGAGGCGTTGAGCGGCGGCGGTCCATTCGCGCTTCTCGGCCGGCGCGCTCTGCGTGACGCCGAGCTCCTGCAGGAAGCGCGACCGCTTGCCCGACCAGGTCAGCCAGAGGACACGCTTTGCCCGCGTCATGCCGACGTAGAGCAGCCGGCGCTCCTCCGCCAGCTCCGCCGGAGTGCGTGCCTGCTTCGACGGAAGCTCCTTCTCCTGCAGCCGCGGAATGAACACGGCTTCGAACTCGAGCCCCTTCGCACGGTGCAGCGTCAGCAGATTGACCCCGTGCGCTCCGTCGCCGCCGGGAGCAAAGCGCCTGCGCAGATCCTCCACGAACGACGCGGCGTCTCCGTCGAACCCGGTCGCAAGCTGGACGAGCCGCGCGAGGTCCTGCTGACGGACCGCCTCGCGCTCGCCGAGCTTGTCCGGCACGCGCTCGAGCCAGCCCGCGTCGAGCGCCGCTGCGCGCACGGCCTCGCGTGCGGGCGTCGTTGCGCGCTCGAGCCGCCGGGTCAGCCGGCGGGCGGCGTCGCGCTCGAGCAGCGACGAGCCCTGGAACGCGATCCCGGCGTCGTGCAGCAGCTCCTCGAAGTCGGTGAGCCGCGCGTTCGTCCGCGCGAGGATCGCGACCTCTTCGAGCGGGCAGGCCAGGGCGCGGATCTCCGCGACGATCGCCGCTCCTTCGTCCTCGGCCGTGGCGAACGGGCGCACGACGGGCGCAGGCCCTTCCGGCAGCACCGCACGCAGCGTCTTCTCGGCGCCGCCGAGGCTCGGCACGAGCAGGTTGGCGAGTGCGAGCACCTGCGGCGTCGAGCGGTAGTTCTCCTCGAGCCGCACGACGAGCGCGTGCGGAAACCGCTCCGGCAGCGCGAGCAGGTACGCGGGGCTTGCTCCCGTGAAGCCGTAGATCGACTGATAGTCGTCGCCCACGATGCAGAGGTCGTCCCGGTCCCCGAGCCACAGGTCGAGCAGCTCCTGCTGCAGGAGGTTGACGTCCTGCACCTCGTCGACCGTGAACGCACGGTACTGCGCGCGAAACGTCTCGCGCACCTCGGCGTTCTGCTCGAAGAGCCGCACCGCGAGCTCGAGCAGGTCCTCGAAGTCGACCAGCCCTTCGGCGGCCTTGCGCCGCTCGTACTCGCGGTAGACGCGCTGCATCAGGTCGAGCGGGATCGGCGGCTCGCGGCCGTCGTAGCGATCGGGCGAGATCCGCCGGTTCTTGGCCCACTCGATCTCGGTCGCGAGGTCGCCCGCCGGCCGGAACTTGAAGGGCGCCGGCAGCGAATTCGCGATCTGGCGCAACGCGAGCGCCTTCGAGGGCAGGATCCGCCCCACCGCGTCCGGTGCGAAGTGGCGCAGCTGCCGCAGGGCGGCGGCATGGAAGGTCGAGGCGCGCACGCCGGAGACGCCGAGCGCGGCGAGCCGCCCTTTCAGCTCCCCCGCCGCCTTGTCGGTGAACGTGACCGCCATGATCTGCGCCGGGGCGAACGCGCCCGAGACGACCTGCTGCGCGACGCGCCGCGTGATCGTCGTGGTCTTGCCCGAGCCGGCGCCGGCGAGGATGCACACCGGGCCGCGCACGGCCTCCGCCGCACGGCGCTGCTCCGGGTTCAGGCCGTCGAGCGGGTCGATCCGGTCACGGTACCGGCAGGCCCGGCCGCTAACGGTGACGGGACTGCAACAACCGAACCTGGTTCTCGCCGCAGGCGAAACCAGGTTCGCGTCTGTGACGGCCCGAACGGCTGCAGACGTGAACCTGGTTCCGGCTTCGCCGGCAACCAGGTTCACCCGTCAGTGCAACGTGTCTTCCAGAACCGCTTCGCGCCCCGTGCGCACCGGCCGGGCGACCATCGTCCGCAGCCTGGCGACGACGCCGAGCGTGTCGCCCTCGTCGACGAGCCGCTCGAGCGCCGCGAGCGACTCCTCCAGCCAGGCCGGGTCGATCTGCGGCCGCGCGGCGCGCATGATCTTCGGATGCGAGGTCGGCCCGACGGCCTCGCCCTCGTTCCAGAGCACCTCGTGCACCTTCTCGCCCGCGCGCGCGCCCGTGAACACGATCGGCACCTGCGACTCGTCCTTCCCCGACAGGTGGATCATCTGCCGGGCGAGGTCGAGGATCTTCACGGGCTCGCCCATGTCGAGCACGTACACCTGCCCGCGCCCGCCCATCGCGCCGGCCTGCACGACGAGCGAGGACGCCTCGGGGATCGTCATGAAGAAGCGCGTCATCTCCGGATCGGTCACCCTGACCGGCCCGCCGCGCTCGATCTGCTTGCGGAAGATCGGGATCACCGACCCCGAGGAGCCGAGCACGTTGCCGAAGCGGACCGCGACGAAGCGCGTCTCGACCTCTGGATGCAACGCGAACGACTCGACGATCCACTCGCACACCGCCTTCGACTGGCCCATCACGTTCTTCGGGTTCGCCGCCTTGTCGGTCGAGATGAGGACGAAGCGCTCGACGCCGAACTCGACCGCGACCTCGGCAAGTGTCCGTGTCGCGAGCACGTTGTTCGAGACGGCCTGCAGCGGATTCGCCTCGAGCATGCCGACGTGCTTGTAGGCGGCGGCGTGGAAGAGCACCTGCGGGCGGTAGCGCTCGAAGACCTGGCGCATCTTCGCCTTGTCGCCCGTGTCGGCCAGCACGGGAATCGCGGCGGTGAAATCGCGCTCGTCGACGAGCTCGCGCTCGATCTCGAACAGAGCGGACTCCGCCTTGTCGACGAGCACGAGCCGCGCGGCGCCGAGCCGCGCGAGCTGGCGGCAGAGCTCGGAGCCGATCGAGCCGCCGGCGCCGGTGACGAGGACGGTCTTGTCCCTCACGTAGGACGCGACGAGCCCGAGGTCGACCTCGACCTGCTGGCGGCCGAGGACGTCCTCGACCTGGACGGGCCGGATCTGCGCACCGAGGTTGAGGTCGCCCGCGATCAGCTCGTGCAGGCCCGGCAGGGTCTTCACGACCACGCGCTCGGCGAGGCACGTCTCGACGATCTTCTGGCGCACGCGCCCCGGCGCCGACGGGATCGCGATCAGCACCTCGTCGGGCTTGTTGTCGCGCAGGAGATGCGCGAGATCGTCCGTGGTGCCGAGCACCTTCACCCCGTTGATGCGGTCGCCGCGCTTGCGCGGGTCGTCGTCCACGAAGCCGATCGGCGTGTAGTGCAGCTGCCGGTTGCGCTGCAGCTCGCGGACCATCAACTGGCCGGCGTCGCCCGCGCCGACGATCAGCACCTCCTTGCCGTGGGCGACGAGCCCGGCGGGAGGCCGCTCGATCAGCGTGCGGGCGAGCAGGCGTGTGCCTGCGACGAACGCCAGCAGCAACAGATAGTCGAGCGCGGCGACACCGCGCGGGAGGCGCGACGTGTGCGCGGGCGGGAAGGCGTAGAGCACGAGATAGGTGATCGCCGAGGCGGCCGTGACGCCGCGAAAGGCGCCCCACATGTCGCGAGTGGAGACATAGCGCCACCAGCGGTTGTAGAAGCCGAAGAGCACGAACGTCGAAAGGTTGATCGCGACGACGAGCGCGACGACCTGCCAGTCGAGCAGGTGCCGGTAGAAGACGGGGGTCGTCTGGTCGAAGCGGAGGAAGAACGTGAGCCGCCAGGCAACGACGATCAGGACCGCATCGAACGCAAGCTGCCAGACCCGGTGTCGATTGACCGGGAAGCGCATCAGGACCGGACGAGCCCCGAGGCGCGCTTCAGGACGGAGACGACCTCCGCCTGCTGCTCCTCGGTGATCCCGGCCCAGAGCGGCAGGCAGAGATTCTCGCGCGACGCCTTCTCCGTCTCGGGAAAGTCGCCCTCGGAGTAGCCGAGGTAGCGCAACGCCGGCTGCAGGTGCAGCGGCGGCTGGTAGTAGATCGCCGAGCCGATGTCGGCTTCGTTCAGCGCAGCGGCGAGCCGGTCGCGCTCGGACGAGCGAACGCAGTACATGTGGTAGACGTGACCGTCCTCGTCGACCGGGGTCTCGACGAGCCCGGCGAGCAGCTCCGTGTACAACGCGGCCGCTTCGCGGCGTCGGCGGTTCCAGTCCTCGATGTGGCGGAGGAAGATGCGGAGGAACGACGCCTGCAGCGCGTCGAGGCGCGAGTTGTAGCCGACGTAGAGAAACTCCTTCTTCGCCGCCGAGCCGTGGAAGCGCAGCATGCGAATGCGCTGCGCGAGCTCGGGATCGTTGACGGCGATCAGGCCACCGTCGCCGAGCGCGAACAGGTTCTTCGTCGGGAAGAAGCTGAAGGTGGACACCACGCTCGTCGCGATTCCACCTGCGCCGAAGGCCTGCGCGGCGTCCTCGATCACCGGCAGACCGAAGCCGCTGAGGTCCGGAGCGGGCCGGCCGAACAGGTGCACCGGCATGATCGCCCTGGTGCGCTCGGTGAGCCGGCGCTCCACGTCCGCCGGGTCGAGGTTGAGCGTGACCGGATCGATCTCGGCGAAGACCGGCGTGGCGCCCCGCCGCGCAATCGACTCCGCGGTCGCGTAGAAGGTGAACGCCGGGCAGATCACCTCGTCGCCGGGGCCGATCTCCATCGCATCCATGACGAGCACGAGCGCGTCGGTGCCGTTGGCACAGCTGACCGACTCCCTGGTGCCGAGGAAGTCGGCCGCTTCGCGCTCGAACGCCTCCACCTCCGGCCCGAAGATGAAGCGGCCGGTCTCGAGCGTTCGCCCGAACGCCTCCTGGAGCTCCGGGATCAGCGGCGCGTACTGGGCGTGGACGTCAACGTGGGGAATCGTCATCGGCGGGAGCAATCCTAGCCGGGCGGCGAAGCCGCAGCACCCAATACGCCGCTGCGACGAGGATTCCCGCCACGACGGCGTACTCGATCCAGCGGAAGTCCTTGTGGAACGTGTCCCAGTTCGAGCCGAGCGCCCAGCCGATCGCGGCCAGGACGAGGCACCAGATCGAGTTGCCGACCAGGGTCAACAGGTTGTAGCGCGGGAACGGGCTCTCGAACACGCCGGCCGGGATCGAGACGAACGAGCGGGCGACCGGAGTGACCCGGCCGACGAGGACGGCCCAGTCGTTCCAGCGGGCGAACCAGCGCTCGGCCTGCTCGAGCTTCGCCTTCGTCAGGTGGAACCAGCGGCCGTAGCGCTGGACGAACGGCTCGCCCCCACGGTCGCCGATCCACCAGCCTCCGGCGGCCCCGATCTGGTACCCGAGCACTCCGGCGAGCACGACGGCGAGGTAGGCGCCGAGCCCGGTGGCGTGCCAGCCGAGGACGTCGAAGCGGTGCGCGAGCGCACCCGAGGCGAGCGCGCCGCCGTAGACCATCACGAGCTCGCTCGCCGCCGGGAACACGGCGTCGATCATCATCAGGAAGAAGACGGCGATCACGCCGTAGTGCGCGAGCCAGGAGGTCACGGGGTCGACTCTAGCCCGGGCGCCTGAAGGAGAACGGCGAGGAGAGATCCGACGTCCCGACCGCGCTCGTGACGAAGACATGCGCGACGTACCGGCCGCCGTAGGCGAGCGTGCCGTGCGGCAGCCGTCCGTCCCAGACGACGGACCGCGCCCCGGCGGACAGGCTGACAGGCGGCAGATCGCGCACGACCACGCCGTTTCCGGTCTCGATGCGCAGCTCGACGCTCGCCGGGCGCGACAGCGTGAACCTGACCGCGGCGCTCCCGCGGGCGAGCTTCGGCACGGCGAGCCCGCGCAGCGTCGCGTCGTACCGGAACGTGCGGTCGATCGCCGAGCTGCGACCGAGATCGTCCGTCGCGGTGACGTTCCAGTGCCACGTGCCTTCGGCGTCGAAGGCGGCGTACGTGAAGGCATACGAGCCCGGGTCGTGGTGGACGCCCGCTTCGAGCACACGGGGACGGCCGTCGGGGCCGACGAGCTGCGCCGTCACCTGCGAGGGGCGGACGAGCTTGTACGACAGCTGCTCCTGTGTCCGTCCGGCTTCCCCGGTCAGGAGCGGCAGGGGCGGCGGCGCGGCGTAGACGCCGAAGTACTCGACGAGCAGCGCCTCCCTGACGGCCCGCTCCGCTCCGGCGGGCCCCGGGCTGTTCAGCAGCTGTCCGTCGAACGCCATGGTGACATCGGGGCCGGACTCGAGCCCCGAGGCGGTGACCGCGCCGAGCCGCACCATCGTCTGAGCGAGCTCGAAGTTCGTGAGGCCGACGCTGTAGCCGGGCCGGCCGCCGTCGACCGCGACGAGGATGATCCGGCCGTCCGCCAGCTGGCCGACGGCCGCCCGCGGCGAGCGCGCCGCGATCTGGTCGTTCGTGAAGTCCTCCAGCGACCGGAAGACCGGCGCCGAGTTGCGCACGAGCACCGGGCCGCCGCCGAGCGCGGTGACGACGTCCGCCCAGGCCGGCTGGAGGATCAGACGGGCGGCGATCTGCGTGCCGACGGGTGCCTCGGCCTGGAGCTTCGCAGCAAGGGAGCCGGTCGCCTGGATGATCGCGCCGCCGGGCGGGATCGGCTCGCCGCCGTTCACCCCGACCGCGGTCACCGCGGCGGACAGGTCGGTGTTCGCGGTCGCAGCGGGGAACGACTGCAGCACGATCTCGGCCGAGCCGGCAATCGCCGGTGCCATCGGCCCGAACGCCGGTGTCAGCAACACCACCTGTCCCTGCGCCGGCACCTGGTTGAGCGCGCTGAGCGTGCGCCGCTGCCCGGTCCCCCGCCACGTGCCGAAGAACTTGACGCGGTCCACGTGCAGCCCACCGGCCGAGTCGACGCCGATCGATGAGCGCGAGCCGAGCGGCGGATGAGCGAGCACCCCACCCGTCATGACGATGCCGGCCGGGTGCCCGTCACCCGCCCCGAAGAGATCGCCGTTGATGCCGGCGACCGTCGCCTGGGCGGAGACGTCCTTCTCGATCTGCGTGACCTTTTCGCGGCCGCCGAGCACCGTCCCGTGCGCGAGCACCGGCGTGAGCTCGAAGAGGCCGTTCTGGTCGCCGGGCCGCGGCGCGGTCAGCACATGGAGGCCGACCGCCCCGTGCGGCGTGAACTCCACCGCCTGGTCGTAGGTGACGCCGGGCAGGAGGGTCGTCCCCTGCGCGCGAGCGGGAGCCGCGAAGGCCACCGCCAGCAGGACGAGAATCGAGAAACGGCGCAGCATCCCTCGCGCGAGGGTAGCCAAGCCCCGGAGACGCAGTGCTTTACCTCCGTTTTACGTCTCCCTTGCGGGGAGCGCACGACCCGGGGCAAAGGTCAGGACGTTCGCTCAGGCCGATTTGGAGGAATCACATGCGCAAGTTGACGTACATCGCCGCGCTTCTCGTCGCGCTCGTCGCGACCGGATACGCCGTGGCAGACGGCATGAACGGCGCGAAGAGCGCGAGCGCGGTCGCCGGCACGTTCGCGGCGACGGGCACGAGCACCTCGAGCCGCACCTGCACGACGACCGACGGCAAGACGATCGTCGTGACGGACGGCAGATACACCGGGAACGCGACGGGCAGTCCGGACCTCACCGGAGCGATCACCCTGCGCGCCCACAGCGTGATCAACACGACCGACAACGTCGGCGCCGTGAGCGGCCAGCTCAGGATCGCCCAGGCCGGCGGCGACACGGCAGCGGCGTACTCCGCCGTCTTCGACCAGGGCACGATCGCGGGACTCGCCACCGGGCGCGCGCACGGCCCGTCCGCGCGGCTCGTCGCGAACCTGTCGGCCGGCTTCTCGGCGGCGAGCGGGTTCACCGGCGGTAAGCTCGGCGGAGGAACGTCGGGCGGCTCGGCCGTCGAGCTCGGCGGCGGCTCCTGCAAGCCGTCGCACACGACGCCGGAGAAGAGCGAGGCCCACGGGACGATCTCGGCGCTCTCGACGACGTCGATCACCGTGGCAGGGCTGACGTGCACGATCCCGTCGGACAAGTCCGCGGACATCAACGCCAAGTTCAAGCAGAACGACGTGGCGCAGATCCGCTGCGCTCTCGTGAGCGGCGTGAACACGCTGACGAGCATCAGCGGCAAGAAGCACCACTGATCGTGACCTGGCGGAGGGCGCCCGGCGGGCGCCCTCCGCTAGGTTGCCGGTGTGAGCGCGCGCACCGAGCTGGTCGAGGGCCTGATGGCGCGGTATCCGCACATCCCGCCGGAGGCCGTGCTGAAGGAGGATCTCCTGCGCACCGGGATCGCCTTCGAGGACGCGGCGCTGACCGACAACCTCGACGGCGAGGTGAAGCCGAAGTCGTACTTCATCTTCTCGTTCGACCAGAAGCCGCTGACGGAGCTCGGCGAGGCGGCGAGGCGCCGGCCGCCCGAGGAGATCGCGTTGACGGGCGGCCCGTACGCGCTGCGCCGCACGATCGTCTCGGTGCGCGTCAACCCCGACTCGCCGTACCGCGTTACGCGCGACGAGGGCGGCGCTCTGCTCTTGACGCTCGACGGCCGCGCGGCCGCCGACGTCGGGCTGCCGCCGATGCCCGAGTACTACCGCCACGAGCTCGCGAACGGCAAGACGGTGATGGAGACCGCGCCGACGATCCAATGGGGCTACCTGATCTACCTGACCGTGCTTCGCCTCTGCCAGTACTTCGGCGCGAAAGAGGAGTGCCGGTTCTGCGACATCAACCACAACTGGCGACAGCACAAGAGGGAAGGGCGGCCCTACACCGGCGTGAAGCCCGTCGACGACGTGCTGGAGGCCCTGGCGCTGATCGACCGCTACGACACGGCGAAGGCGTCGAAGGCGTACACGCTGACCGGCGGCTCGGTGACGAGCACCGTGGACGGGCTCGCCGAGGCCGACTTCTATGGACGCTACGCCCAGGCGATCGAGGAGCGCTTCCCCAACCGGTGGATCGGCAAGGTGGTGGCGCAGGCGCTCCCGAAGGCGGACGTCCAGCGCTACAAGGACTACGGCATCACGATCTACCACCCGAACTACGAGGTGTGGGACAAGCGCCTCTTCGAGCTCATCTCACCGGGCAAGGAGCGGTACGTCGGGCGCGAGGAGTGGCACCGCCGCATCTTCGACGCGGCCGAGGTCTTCGGCGCGCGCTACGTGATCCCGAACTTCGTCGCCGGCGTCGAGCTGGCGAGGCCCTTCGGCTTCGCGACGGTCGACGAGGCGATCGCGTCGACGACCGAGGGCCTCGACTACTTCATGAGCCGCGGGATCACGCCGCGCTTCACCACGTGGTGCCCCGAGCCCACGACGCCGCTCGGCCGCGACAACCCGGACGGCGCGCCGCTCGAGTACCACATCCGCCTGCTCGAGGCCTACCGTGGGTCGCTGGAGCAGCACGGGCTGAAGCCGCCGCCCGGCTACGGCGTCGCGGGCGCGGGCAACGCCGTCTTCTCCGTCAGCTCGTTCATGGACACGCTGGCGCCCGAAGAGGTCACCGTCGAGGAGGCCGTGCCCGCATGACGCGGCTCACGGCTGCTGACGCGCGGACGCTCTGGAACGAGGCGTCGGACGAGGAGCTGATGCGGCGCGCGCAGGAGGTGCGTGCGCAGTTCCACCAGCCGGGCCACGCGACGTACATGGTGATGCGGATCATCAACTACACGAACGTCTGCGTCGCGCAGTGCGACTACTGCGCGTTCTACGTGCTGCCGAACCAGGCCGGCGGCTACGTGCTCTCGCGCGAGGACGTTTTCGCGAAGATCGACGAGCTGCTCGAGGCGGGCGGGGACCTGGTCGGCTTCAACGGCGGGTTCAACCCGAAGCTGCCGCTCGACTACTACTGCGACCTCTTCGCCTCCGTGCGCGAGCGCTACGGCGACCGCGTCGAGTTCTACGCGCTGACGATCGCGGAGTTCGTCTATCTCGCCGACCACGCGAAGCTCGGCTTCGCCGAGGCGGCGGGGCGGCTGCGCGACGCCGGCGTGCACTGGGTGACGGGCGGCGGCAGCGAGATCCTCACCGAGGACTTCCGCAAGCGGCATGCGAAGTTCAAGTACACGGTGCGCGAGTACTTCGAGGCGCAGCGCGCGATCGTCGAGAGCGGGATGAAGACGACCGCGACGATGGTGATCGGCTTCGACGAGACGCTCGACGAGCGGCTCGAGCACCTGCAACGCACGCGCGACTTCCAGGACGAGTGCATCCGGGACGGGCTCGACGGGCTGTTCTCGTTCCTCTGCTGGACGTACAAGCCCTACGGCACGGCATTCGGCGGCCGGGAGATCTCGCCGCAGGAGTACTGGCGGCACATGGCCCTCTCGCGGATCTTCCTCGACAACGTCAAGCACTTCCGGACGTCGGTGCTGACGCAGAACGCCGAGGCGTTCCGCGCGCTCGACTACGGCGCCGACGACTTCGACCTGCCGATCGAGGACGAGGTGACCCAGAAGGCGGGCGCCACGATCGAGCTCGACCTCGACGGCCTGCTCGCCGTCCCGAAGGCGCTCGGCTACACGGTCGAGTACCGCCGGGCCGAGCGGCCGGCAGCGCTCACCGCCTGACGGTCGCGTGCAGCTCGATCGCGCCGTGTCGCGCGCCGAGATCGATCGTCCCCGACGCCGCGTTCAAGGCGCCGAGGGAGACGCTCGCGACCTGTTCGCCGGCGGGGAACCGCAGGCGCAGCCGCACGTGCGCGTTCGCCGGGGCGTCGACGTGCACGTCGATGCGCTGGCCGGTCCGCGTGATCGAGTAGGAGACCGGACCGAAGCTCGTGGCCGCCCCGTCGACGCCGATCGTCTTCCCGCTCCGGAGCCACGCCCGCGGCGTCGAGAACGCGAGGTCGAGACCGACCGGCGCGCCGCTTGCTCCGCGGCGCTCGTGGACGAGCAGCTCGTGCAACGTCTCGAGGTACGAGGCGTTCGCCCCCGAGTTCGGCGGCATGTACATCGAGCGGTAGTAGGTGCCGTCGACCGGCACGACCGAGATCGCCTCGCCCGAGATGTAGGTGCCGGGAGTCATCCCGACGGCGAGCATCCCGTAGAGGCTGAGCACGAGCTGGTCGGGATGGTCGTTGTCCGCCATGAAGCGCGCCATGCTGAGACCGTAGGCCGCACCGAGACCCGAGCCGTACGGCTTGTTCGAATAGGTGATGTGCGCATCCGCGCGCGGCACTCCGAGCAGCCGTGAGCCGTGCTCCAGCACGTAGCGGACGAGCCCGTGCGCCGTCCGCGAGTGCGCCGGGAAGAACCCCGACGCGAGGGCGTACGGCATGACGAGGTTCCAGTAGGAGCCTTCGCGGGTCTTCGTCAGCCGGGTGTACGGGCCGGCGTTCGCCACGTTCAGCGCATCGGGCACGAAGACCGACCCGTCCGGCAGGCGCCGGGTCGCCTTCCGGAGCGCCGAGCGCAGCGCGGAGCCGATGCTCAGCGCCAGCACCCGCGACCGCGCCGCGGTCGTGCGGTGCCCGGTCATCCCCCAGACCCGCTCCATCGCCAGGAGCCCCTGCCAGGCCGCGATCGCTCCGTTCACGCTGTCGACGTCGTACGGGATGTCGGAGGAGAGCCGCTCGGGCTGGAGTCGGCCGCGCGCCGGGCCGCGCCTGACCTGGTGGCTCCGGATCTGGCGCACGAGGCGGACGAGCTCGGGCGTCTCCTCCCGGAGGAACGCCCGGTCGCGGGTCAGGCGGTAGTACGCGGCCGCGGTCGAGAGGACATGGCCCGCCCGGAAGGCCGTGAAGCGCTTCGGCTTCTTGCGGAGCCGCTGCAGCGAGACCTGCAGGATCGCCTTCGCGACGCTCGGATACCCGTACTGCGCGGCGACCTCCGCGGCGTCGAGCGCCTCGGCGAACGAAAGCTCCTCGTACGGGTTGCCGACGCTGTAGCGCCAGCCGTAGGCGAGCACCTGGCCGAGCACTGCGAGCGCGGCGTCGCGAACGGCGGGCTCCGGCACGTCGATCTGCAGGCCCGAGGTGAGCCGAGCCGTCCAGTAGGCGACGACGGTTGCCCGGGCCGCGGCGTAGGTCTCGGCATCGGCTCGAAGGGTCTTCGCCTCGGAGGGGCCGTTGAGCCACTCCACATAGACGGTCGTCACGTCGCCCGGCCGGACGCGGTACCGAGCGACGCCGTGCGCGAACTCGGCGCCGTCGCCGACGATCAGACGCGTGTTGCCCTTGTATGCGAACCGGTCCTGCGTCGCGTGCGCGAGCAGCTTCCACGGGACGAGCCTGATGGTGGCGCCCGAGCGCGCCTCGCGAGCGTCGATGTGGAGCTTGACGAAGCTGACGACGGAGCGCGCGCCGTAGGCGCGCCCGGCGAACGACTCCTGCGTGTACCTGACGCCCCGCGCGTCGACGTATGAGGTCTGCACGATCGGCAGGTAGCCCTCCGCGAGCTTCGCCGGGTGCAGCCGCTCCGTGCACGCGCCGTAGCGCTCCCGGCCGTCGCCGACGTAGAGCGTGAGGCTCGGCCCACCGACGTGGCGCGTGATGATCTCGCTGCCGTCGGCGACGTGGAGCGCGAACACCGCAGGCCCGTACGAGCTGAAGCCGAACGAGAGCGGGACGTAGTAGAAGCCGGACGGAGTCAGCGGACGATGGCTGCGCTGGGTCGCGATCAGGAGCGGCGTCAGGAACCGCTGCGCGGCCGCGAGCGTCGGCCCGGCACGCGACGCGAGCAGCCGGTTGCCCCAGAGGTCCGGGCCGGAGTCGATCGCGCGCTGGATCGAGCCGGCGTAGGCGGCCGTCGCGAAGCGCGGTCCACACGAGCTCGCCGCCGAGCCCTGCGCCTCGCGGGCACCGAGAACCGCACCGGCGAGGAGGAGCGCCGCGAGCGCCAGGCCCGTGTGTGTCCTCCTCACGGGCCCGAGCCTAGCCACTCCGGCTCGACGTAGACTGCGGGCATGTGCCGCAACATCCGTGTTCTCCACAACTTCGAGCCTGCCGCGACCTCGGACGAGGTCGAGGCGGCAGCGCTCCAATACGTGCGCAAGGTCAGCGGGATGAACAAGCCGTCGCAGGCGAACGAGGCGGCGTTCAACCGGGCCGTGCACGAGATCGCCCACATCACCGGCCACCTGCTCGCGGATCTCGTGACGACCGCTCCGCCCAAGGACCGCGAGGTCGAGGCGGCGCGCCGCCGCGCCCGCTCCGCCGAGCGCTTCGGCAGGGTCGCGTAGCCCGGGTGACGGTCGAGGCGATCCATCTGGGCGCCGAGGGCGTTCCGGAGCTCTGGGCGGTCGACGAGGTGCAGGCGGTGGCCGGCAAGGGGCTCGAGGGCGACCGGCACTTTCACGAGGAGGGAGCCCCACCCGGCCAGGCGTTGACGCTCGTCGAAGCGGGCGTCGTCGAAGCCGTCGGGCTGGCAGCCGGCCAGACTCGCCGGCAGCTGACGGTGCGCGGTGTTGCTTTGAACGAGCTGGTCGGGAAGCGTTTCCGCGTCGGCGAGGTGGAGTGCTACGGCGTCGAGTTGTGCGAGCCGTGCTCGCACCTGGAGGCGATGACGCGGCCCGGCATCATCAAGGAGCTCGTCCATCGAGCGGGCATCAACGCGGACATCGTCGCCGGCGGCGTGATCCGCGTCGGCGACGCCGTCACCGCGTCGTAGCTAGAGGGCTTTGTAGAAGACGGTCGTGTCGCAGGGTCGGCCGTCCGGATAGAGCGCGTAGCCGGGGATCACGCCGACCCGCGCCCAGCCGAGACGGGTGTACAGGCGCTCGGCGTCGTCGCCGGTCACCGTGTCGAGGACGAGCAGGCTCTTGCCTTCGACGCGCGCCTCCTGCTCGGCGCGCTCCATCAGAGCGGCTGCGATGCCACGCCGGCGCGCCGAGCGGTGGACGAGCATCTTGGCGATCTCCGCGCGATGCGGCTGATTGGGCGGCACGGCGAGGATCACCTGCACGGTGCCGACGAGCTCACCCCCGGCGAACGCGCCGAGGATCAAGCGGCAGCCCTGTTCGACCTCGGCCGCCCAGTCCCGGAACGCGGCGCGAGCGTCCCCGTGCGAGAACGGCTCCAGATAGCTGACGGACGCGCCGCCGGCGACGCAGTCGGCGAGCACGGCGGCGAGCTCGTCCAGCCGCTCGTGCAGCTCGCTCCCCTCGAGGCGCCGGATCTCGACGGAATCGGGCACGCGGTGCTAGACGGCGGCGGGCGTCGCCGCGACGTAGCGCAGCTCCGGCACGTCGGCGAGCTCGCCGACGTCCCTCGCCAGCTCGAGGAACGTGTACAGGCCGGCGCGCTCGCGCGGCCCGAAGCGGTAGCGGAGCTTCTCGAAGTAGCGGGCGAGAAAGCCGGCCGGGTAGCCGTAGCGCTCCGCCGACTCGAAGGCGAGCAGCTCGGGCTCGGCCCGCGCCGCCCGGACCGACTCGACGAGCGCGTCCTCGAGCTCGGGGAGCCCGGGGTGGATCGGCTCGGGCGCCGCCCAGACGGCGAACACCATCGGCAGGCCGGTCCGCTCGAGCCAGAGCCGGCCGAGGTCGTGATGCGGCGTCGGGTCCTCGAACGCCGACTTGAGCGCCGCGTCGCCGATCAGGAGCTTCGCCTCGGCGTCCTCTCCGAGCGGCACCTGCTCCGCATCCGGGAACAGCACCTTCGTCAGCACGACCGACGTGGCCGACTCGGGCGTCACGGCAACGGTGCGGATGCGCGCGAGCGGCGTCTTCGAGATCAACTGGATCGACTCCACGGCGCCCTCGCTGGACACGCACAGCCGGGGCAGCAGCCTCAGGGTGTCGGCGTTGCGCGCGTACTCGATCGACGAGATCGGCGCGACATCGAGCTCGCCGGCGATCAGGCGACGGTTGAGGTCGGTCGGCACCCCGACGACCTCGTCCACGTCCGCGCCCAGGCGAAAGAAGACCGGAGCCATGTTCACGTAGCCGATCCGGCCGAGCTTGATCAGCGGCGTCTCGGGTGTCATCCCGCGCGGTCCACGACGGCATACGTCAAAGCTTCGAGCTCCTCCCGGTGAGCATGCGAGCCGAGGAACGATCTCGCGCGGGCAGCGTAGTCGAGCGCCGCGCGCCGCGACCGGTCGAGGGCGTCCGTCGCCGCGACACGCACGAGGGCACCGTCGAGCGGGCCGCCGGCAAGTGCGTCGCGAACCACCTCGTCCTGTTGCGCCGCGTAGATGAGCGGCATCGTGGGCGTCCCCTCGCGCAGGTCGGTGCCGGGGATCTTCCCCGTCTCCTGGGTCTGGCCGGCACAGTCGAGGATGTCGTCGGCGATCTGGAACGCGATGCCGAGGGCCGCGCCGTACGCGCCGAGGGCCGCCTCTCCGCCGGAGCCGAGCAGGCAGGCGGCCTCGATCAGCTTCCCGGTCTTGAGCGAGCAGCGCTCGAGGTACGACTCGAGGGGCGTCTCGGGGTCGTGCGCCTGGAGCTTCTGCAACGCCTCGCCGCGGGCGAGGCACAGGGCGGCATCCGCGAGCGTCTGCACGGCGCGGGCGTCGCCGGTCTCGGCGAGCACCGCGAACGCGCACGCGTAGAGGTAGTCGCCCGCCGCCTTCGCCGCTTCCGCACCGTAGACCGACCAGGCTGCCGGAAGCCCGCGCCGCAGGCGCGCGCCGTCGACGAGGTCGTCGTGCACGAGCGTCGCCATGTGCACCATCTCGACCGCGACGCCGGCGGCAACCGACGGCTCACCTGTCGCCGTCAGAAAGCAGAGCAGCGGCCGCAGCCGCTTGCCGCCCGCGGAGAGCGCCTCTCCTGCCACCTCCTGCGCGAGACCGGGCCGAGCGGAGACCGCACGGGCGAGGCCCGTCTCCACCTCCGCCATGTACGCCGCGACGCCGGGCGTCGCATGCACCTGTGCGAGCTGTCGGCTCATCCGACAGCACTTCCGGTGTGCAGCGCCACGATCGACCCTGCGAGCAGGCGGACGCGCACCTCGGCGAAGCCGCACTCGTGGAGCAGCCGGGTGAGGGTCTCGGCATCCGGGAAGCGCTTCACCGAGGCGGGCAGGTACGAGTAGGCGGCGCCTCCGGGCAGCAGCCGGCCGAGGACGGGCACGACGCGGTCGAACCAGAGCGAGAAGAACGGCCGCAGAAGCCCGCGCGGCTGTGTGATCTCCAGGATCGCGAGGCGCCCACCGGGACGGAGCACCCGGCGAAGCTCCCGCAGCCCGAGCTCCAGGTCGGCGACGTTGCGCACGCCGAACCCGACGGTCGCGGCGTCGAAGGTCGCGTCGGCGAACGGCAGCGCCAGCAGGTCGCCCTGGATCCACTCCAGCGCATCCCTTCGCTCCCCCGTCTTCCTCCGGGCCCGCTCCAGCATCTTCTCCGAGAAGTCGAGCCCGGTCACCTTCCCCGCGCCCGCCTTCAGATCCGCGATCGCGAGGTCGCCGGTGCCGCAGGCGGCGTCGAGCACGCGGTCGCCCGTGCGCACGACCGACTCGGCGGCGAGCCGCCGCCAGCGCATGTCGAGCCCCGCGGTCATGACGCGGTTCATCACGTCGTAGACCGGCGCGATCCGGTCGAACATCGTGCGCACGGCGTCGGGCGCCAGCGTCACCCGCCCCACCTCGTGATGAGCGAGTTGTCGAGGCCGAGCTGGTCGAGCGTGCGACCGACGACGAAGTCGACGAGATCGTCGACCGTCATGGTCTCCAATGAGCCTTGGCCGTGGTAGAAGCCGGGCGCGAGGAAGAGAATCGTCGCCCCCGCGCGCCGCAGCGTCAGCATGTTCTCGAGGTGGATCGCCGAGAGCGGCGTCTCGCGCGGGCAGAGCACGAGCTTGCGCTCCTCCTTGAGCGCCACCGAGGCGGCGCGGTGGATCAGGTTCTGCATCGCTCCCGAGGCGATCGTCCCGAGCGTGCCCATCGAGCACGGACAGATCACGTACGCCTCGACCCTGGCCGAGCCCGAGGCGTACGGCGCCCGCCAGTCGCTCGGCTCGAACACGGTCACCCCTGCGCCCGTGCCCTCGGTGAAGCGCGCCAGGGTCTCGTCGCGGGACAGGCGGGCGTCGCCGTACAGCTCGGTCGCGAGCACCTCGATGGCCGCGCCGGACACGCAGACGCCGACGTCGCAGCCGGCTGCCGCGAGCGCCTGCAGAAGACGCCGCGCATAGGGCGCGCCGGAGGCGCCGGTGACACCGAGGAACACACGCATCGTGGAAAGAGTACGCGGCGGCTAGTTCTGCGGGCCCTTGGAGGCCTCGAGGAAGTTGGCGAGCGCCGTCAGGTTCTGCTCGCCGAGCCCCTGGAACGACGGCATCGGCGAGCCGGGGTTCACGCACGCGGGGCACTTCAGATGCGCGATCTGGAAGGCGACGCCCTTGTTCTTCGCGCCTTCCGCAGTGAGGTTCGGCGCACCGGGGAACGTGCCGCCGACGCCGAGGTAGGTGTGGCAGTTCAGGCAGCCGGAGACCGCGAACAGCTTCGCTCCTGCGAGCGCCTTCGGATTGTTCTCGAACCCCTGCTTGGCGGCCCACGACGGGATCTTCGCGATCAGCTCCGAGCCGAGCGCCTCCTTCGCGGTCGCGCCCTTGTAGGTGAGGACGCCCATCGAGAGCACGACGAGGATCGAGGCGATGATCGCGACCGGACGCCGTGAGAGCCTGCGCTCCGCCCGCACGTCGATGAACGGCATCGCGAGCAGCAGCACGAGGCAGATCGTCGGGATCCCGATCGTGCCGAGGATCACCGTCTCCGGCCACTTGAAGATCCGGAGCAGGTAGAAGAGGAAGTAGAAGTACCAGTCCGGCCGCGGGACGAAGTTGATCGTGCCCGGATCCGCCGGCGCGTCGAGCAGCTTGCCGAGCCAGCCTGCCTCCGTGCCCGTGTGACTGCCCGGCGTCGAGTACTTCCAGACGACCGCCAGGCCGATGATCACGACGACGACGACCAGCGACATGATCGTGTCGTGGAACATGGCGTACGGGTAGAAGGGCTTCCCGCGTTCCTTGACGTCCGCCTTGTACTGCTGGAAGACGCGGCGGCGCTCGACGACGCGGTCGGAGGCCATCAGCGGTGTCCTCTCGTGCCGAAGCGGGACAGCCCGCGGCGGCTGACCTCGACCTTGCCGTTGCCGATCGGGCCTGTCCCCGCGGCCTCCTTCGACCACGGCGGCGAGGTGACGCCCAGGCGAACGACGAGATAGAGGTGCAGCCCGATCAGGGCGATGATCGCGCCGGGGACGAGGAGCATGTGGATCGCGTAGAAGCGCGACAGCGTGTCGGCGTTGATGTACGTGCCGCCCTGCAGGAACTGCGCGAGGAACGGCCCGAGGAACGGAGCCGTGCCGTTGATGTTGATGCCGACGACGGTCGCCCAGTACGCCGTCTGGTCCCAGGGCAGCAGGTAGCCGGTGAAGCCTTCGGCGAGGCCCATCGTGAGCAACAGCACGCCGATGATCCAGTTCAGCTCACGCGGATACTTGTAGGCGCCGAACAGGAAGACGCGCCCCATGTGCATGAACATGAGGATGATGAACACCGATGCGCCCCAGCGGTGCATGCCGCGCACGAGCCAGCCGGCGTAGATGTCGTTCGTGATGTGCTGGATCGAGCTGTAGGCCTCGTTCGGATCGGGCTTGTAGTACATCGCCAGGATCGCGCCGGTCAGCGCCTGCACGATGAAGGCGGTCAGTGTCGCGGCGCCGAGCGTCTGGAACCAGTTGGTGTCGCCGGGGACCTTCCGGAAGAGGAAGTACTTGATGCCGCCGACGATCCCGGAGCGCTCCTCGAGCCAGTCGACCGGATAGAGGATCGTCTGCTGGATCTGCTGCGAGCGCGTGGGCTTCGTCGTCGCCATCAGTGGGGCGGCTGGATCGGATAGAGCCACGACTCGAGGCCGTTGACATGCTCGCCCGGGTAGGCGAGCGTCCACTTGTGGATGCGGGCGCTCGAGCCCGTGCCGTCGACGTGCGAGACCGAGAACGGCTTGCCGACGAAGAGGCGGCCGTTGCGGATCGAGAACGAGTAGCGGTCGAGCGCGCGCACCGGCGGCCCCGCCGTGCGGTTGCCCTCGGTGTCGTACTGGCCGCCGTGGCACGGGCAGCCGAAGCCGGCGATCGAGACCGTGGGGATCAGCGTGACGTCGGCGAGCTGCTTCGTGTTCTTGTCGTCGAGCGGGCCGTTCGGCTGCACCGGGCAGCCGAGATGCGCGCAGTGGTTCGAGATGATCGTGTAGCTCGGCTGCCTGCCGAGCAGGCCGTTGTAGCGGACGAACGCGGTGCGGCGCGAGACCTCGCCCTGGCTCTTGTCGGACATCCACGTCGCGATCACGAACTTCCCCTCGGGGTAGTCGGTCAGCGGGCCGATGTCGTGGTCTCTCTGCCCCTGCTTGAGAAACGGCGGCGCGACCATGAAGCCGAGCGCGGGCACCGTCACGAGGCCGCCGATCACGACGCCGAGGCCGATCGTGGAGGCCTCGAGGAACTTGGAGCGCGGGAAGCGCTCGTCCGCCGGCGCCGCGGACGGGGCTCCGTCGGCCGGGACGGCCGGCGCGACGGCAACGGCGTGCTCGGGCTCGACCTCGGGCGCCTGCGCGAGCTCGGTGCCCGTCGTCAGGTCGCGGACCCAGAGGAAGCCGAACACGAGCGCGATCACGGCGCCGAGGCCCGCGATGTACCACGAGACGATCAGGCCGATGAGCAGCACGACCACGCCGACGGCGAAGCCGACGGGCCAGAGACTCGGGCCCGGGACATGCGGGTGTTCGTCGTGCGGCTGCAAAGGGGCTAGGTGAGATTCAAGCGGTGTGGGGCGCGTCGGGTCAACGTCGTAACAGGCGGCGCGAACTCTGACGGATTCCGCCGTTCGATGCCGGGGGAACCCTACCTATCCCATACTCGTCCCACCGGCGGTCGACCAGGTCCTGCACCTCGGGCGACATCTCGATCTCGGGCGGCCACTCCCGCGTGCCTTCGAGCGGCCCCTTCGCGGTCGCGTCGATCCCGAGCTTCCCGCCGACGAACTGCAGCGTCGGCGCGTGATCGAGATGGTCGAGCGGGCCCTCGGTGATCACGACGTCCCGCTTCGGATCGACATTGGCGCCGACGTAGAACAGCACCTGGGCGTAGTCGTGCACGTCCACGTGCTCGTCGACGACCACGATCCCCTTCGTCAGGCTGAGCATCCCGAGTCCCCAGATCGCGTGCATCACCTTGCGCGCATGACCCGGGAACGCCTTCTTGATCGAGACGATCACGAGGTTGTGAAAGGCGCCGGCCACCGGCAGGTCGTAGTCGACGATCTCGGGGACGGTCATCTTGACCGCCGGCAGGAAGATCCGCTCCGTCGCCTTGCCGAGCCAGGCATCCTCCTGCGGCGGCTTGCCGACGACGATCGACGGGTAGATCGCGTCGCGCCGCATCGTGATCGCCGTGATGTTGAAGACGGGGAACTGCTCCGCGGGCGTGTAGTAGCCGGTGTGATCCCCGAACGGGCCCTCGGTCGCGAGCTCGCCCTTGTCGATGTAGCCCTCGAGCACGATCTCGGCATCCGCCGGCACCTCGAGGTCGACCGACACGCCCTTGACGAGCTCCACCGGCTCGCCGCGGAGGAACCCCGCGACCATCAGCTCGTCGATGTGCTTCGGGAGCGGCGCGCTCGCGGAGTAGGCCGTGACGGGATCGAGCCCGAGGGCGACGGCGACCTCCATGCGTCCCTGGCTGAAGAGATAGTCGGCGCGGCCGTCCTTGTGGATCTGCCAGTGCATGGCCGTCGATCGGGGCCCGAGCACCTGCATGCGGTACATGCCGACGTTGCGCTGGCCGGTCCGCGGATCGAGCGTGATCACCGCCGGCAGGGTGATGAACGGCCCCGCGTCGCCCGGCCAGCACGTCTGCACGGGCAGCCGGCCCAGGTCGACGTCGTCGCCCCGGAGAACGACCTCCTGGCAGGCGCCGCGCTTGACCGACCGGGGCCGCGAATCCGCGATCGACTTCAGGGTCTTGAGGCCGCGCACCTTGGCAGCGAGCCCTTCGGGGGGCTGCAGCTCGAGAATCTCGGAGAGCTTCGCCGCAACGTCGTCGAGCGACTCGACGCCGAAGGCGAGGCACATGCGCCGCTCGGTGCCGAACTGGTTGATGAGCAGCGGGATCGCGCTCCCCTTCGGCCGCTCGAAGAGCAGCGCAGGGCCGCCCGCCCGCACCGTCCGGTCGACGATCTCCGTCACCTCGAGCTGCGGATCGACCTCCACGCCGACGCGGACGAGCTCTCCTGCTCCCTCGAGGAGGGCGATCCACTCGCGCAGGTCCCTGACCACGCGGCGAGTCTAGTTCTAGCGACCGTTGCCCGGCGCCAGGCGCGGGTCGTGGTGCGCGGCAACCTGGAGCAGCAGCCCGTGCAGCTGGTCACGCTCCTTCGCGCTCAGCGGCTCGAAGAACTCGTCCTCGACCCGTTGTGAGATCGCGCGCAGCTCCGCGAGCCGCTTCTTGCCCGCCGGCTTGAGGCTGACGAGATGGCGGCGGCGGTCGCCGGGATCGCGCTTGCGCTCCACGAGGCCTGCCTCCTCGAGCTCGTCGAGCAGCCCGACGAACCAGCTGCGGTCGTAGCCGAGCGCGTCGGCGATCGTCGACTGGGCGCTGCAGGCGCCCTCGTCGAGCAGCGCCAGCACCGAATAGTGGTACGGGCTTGCCCCCGCGGCCTCGTATGCCTCGGAGGTCTTGTCCTTGATCGCCCAGCCGAGCCGCTTCAGGAGGTACGAGGTGTTCCCGAGAAGCTCGCGCGGCGGTCTCACAGCCAGCTTCACCACCGGGTTGGTGACAGAAGTGTTCATCGACCGGAAGTGTAGCTCGCCAAAGCGTGGTGTTGTGGTATCGTTGTTTATCTCCACGATATTGAAGGGAGATAGATGAGCAATTCCTCAATCCGGCAGCGGCCCTCCACGAGGCAGTGGGCGGCCCTCGCGCTGATCGTCACAGCACAGTTCATGGTCGTGCTCGACATGTCGATCGTGAACATCGCGCTCGCGTCGATCAAGTCCAGCCTTCACTTCTCCCAGGCCAGCCTGCAGTGGGTGATCACCGCCTACGCGATCACGTTCGGGGGCTTCCTGCTCCTGGGTGGGCGGCTCGCAGACGTCCTGGGCCGCCGGCGCGTCTTCCTGACCGGCATCGTCGTCTTCACCCTCAGCTCGGCGCTCAGCGGTCTCGCCTGGTCGGCGGCGTCGCTGGTCGTCTTCCGGGCGCTCCAGGGCGCCGGCGGCGCGCTGTTCGCACCTGCCGGGCTCTCGCTGCTGATGACGGCCTACCGCGAAGGCCGTGAGCGCAACCTCGCCCTCGGGATCTGGGCCGCCGCCTCGGGCAGCGGCGCGGCGGTGGGGGTACTGCTCGGAGGTGTCCTCACCTCCTACCTCAGCTGGCCGTGGGTCTTCTACATCAACCTCCCCGTCGGCATCGCCCTCGTCGTGCTCGTGCCGCGGTTCATCGCCGAGGCGAAGGGTCAGCTCGCGACGCGTCACTTCGACGTCGCCGGCGCGACCACCGTCACGGCATCGCTCATGCTCCTCGTCTATGCGCTGACACGCGCGACGCAGGAGGGCTGGGGAACGCCCACGACCGTGACGCTGATCGCAGCCTCGGGCGCGCTCGCAGCCGCGTTCGTCGCGATCGAGCAAAGAGCGGTGTCGCCGCTCCTTCCGTTCAGCGCGTTCCGCGGGAACACGCTCGGGATCGCGAACCTGATCACGTGCATCATCGCCGCGATCGGCTTCTCGCAGTTCTTCCTGCTGACGCTCTACCTGCAGCAGGTGCTGCACTACTCCGCGGCCGAGAGCGGCGTCGCGTTCACGTCGATCGCCGTCACGGTCGCCGTGATGTCGAACGTCGCGCAGCGCCTCGTCACGCGCTTCGGCGCTCGCCGCGTGCTCGCTGTCGGGCTTCTGTCGATGGGCGCGTCACAGGCGCTGCTGGTGCGGCTGCCCGTCCAGGGGAGCTACGTCACCGACCTGCTGCCGTCCTTCCTCCTCGTCGGGCTCGGAATGGCGATCTCGTTCGTCGCGGTGACGATCGCCGCGCTCGAGGGCGTCCAGCCCGTGAACGCGGGCATTGCCTCGGGGCTCGTCAACACGAGCCGCCAGATCGGTGGGGCGATCGGCCTGGCCGCGATCACGACGGTCGCGACCATCTACGCGAGCCGGCCGTCCGCGACGGTCTCGGCGGCCGCGGGAACGACCCACGGCTTCCGCGTCGCCTTCGGCGTCCTGGCGGTGTGTGCGGTCGCCGGAGCGGTGCTCACGCCCGCGATGCGCGTTCACGCTCACGAAGAAGCAGTCGAACAAGCGCCGGATGCCTTGCCGGCGTGGGAGCAGGCAGCATGAGCAGCCACGACACGACCGTGCTCGACCACCGGATCGACGACCTGCTGCTGCACGCGCGCGGGCTCGTCCTCGTCCGCGAGCTCCTGGCTCGGCGCGGGGCGACCCGCGCCGAGCTCGAGGCGCACACCCGGGAGCTCGAGCGCGTGCGCCATGAGCTCGTGGAGGCGATCGAGTAGTCGCTCAGTACGCGGAGCTGCGAGAGCGGCGCTCGGCCCGGCGGTGGCCGGCCCAGTGCGCAAGCTCTCCGAGCGCGATCACGGCCAGGAAGATGAGGCCGACGACGAGCATCCCGACGATCACATGGGTGCCCTCGCTCGCGGCGTCGAAGATCATGCGGCGACTCTAGCGGAGTGCAGCGCGAGCGCGCTCGCGACCTCGCCGTCCGACGGCGTGCCGCCGAGCGCGCGCGCCGCGTCGACCCAGACCTGACCGTCGCCGTCCACGCCGTCCGCACGCAGGGCAGCGCACCGTGCGATCAGATCGGCGAGCACCGCGACGGCGGGCACGCCCCCCGCCTCGGCGACGCGGACGAGGCCGTGGGCGTAGAGGTAGTCGCCGAGCAGGATCGCCTCGTCGGCGTCGGGCGCGTCGAAGAGGCGAGGCCGGCCGTAGTGCACGAGGTAGGCCTCGTAGACGGTCTCGAGCCCGAGCGAGTAGCGCGACGGAGCGAGAGCTGAGAAGACGGCCACGAGCTGGCGCTCGTGGCTAGGGAGAAGCGACTCGCCCCAGACGCTGCTCTCCGCCCTCGCGCCTTCGGCAATGGCCTCGAATGCCTCCACTAGCCGTTTCCGGCTTCGTAGAAGGCGGAGACGGCCTCGATCGTCCGGTCGATCTCCTCATCGGTGTGGGCGAGCGACGGGAAGAGGCATTCGTACTGGCTCGGGGCGACATAGATCCCGCGCTCGAGCAGGCTGCGGAACAGCTCGCCGTAGCCGTCGCCGTCGAGCTCGACGAAGCGCTCGACCGGCTCGGTGCGGCCCGCGAAGAGCGTGAGCATCGAACCGACGCGCTGCACGCGGCCGTAGGGCGCGAGACCGGCGGCCAGGCGTGCCGAGCGGCGCTCGAGCTCGTGGTAGACGAGCGGGTCGCGTAATCGCCTGAGGACCGAGAGGCCGGCGGCGGTCGCGAGCGGGTTGCCGCTCAGCGTCCCTGCCTGGTAGACCGCGCCGCCGGGCGCCAGGTGGTCCATCACCTCGGCGCGGCCGCCGAAGGCGGCGAGCGGCAGGCCGCCGCCGACGATCTTTCCGAGCACGGTCAGATCGGGGACGATCCCGTACCGCTCCTGCGCGCCGCCGCGCGCGACACGGAAGCCGCTGATCACCTCGTCGAAGACGAGCAGCGCGCCCGCCGCGTCGCAGAGCAGCCGCAACGCCTCGAGGAAGCCGTCGAGAGGCGGGACGCAGCCCATGTTGCCTGCGACCGGCTCGACGATGATCGCGGCGAGACCCTCGCCGAAGCGCTCGACGGCAGCGACCACACCGTCGACGTCGTTGTACTCGCACACGATCGTGTCCGCCGTCACTCCGCTCGGGACGCCGGGGGAGGCCGGGATGCCGAGCGTGGCGAGCCCCGATCCGGCGCTCGCGAGGAACTGGTCGGCATGGCCGTGGTAGCAGCCCGCGAACTTGATCACACGGTCGCGGCGGGTGAAGCCCCGCGCGAGCCGGACCGCCGACATGGCCGCCTCGGTGCCGGAAGAGACGAGCCGCACGCGTTCGACCGACGGCACGGCGTCGACGATCTCGGCGGCCAGCTCCACCTCGCGCTCCGTGGGCGCCCCGAAGCTCGTTCCGGCGAGCGCGGCATCTCGTACCGCCTCGACGGTCTCCGGGTCGGCGTGGCCGAAGATCAACGGCCCCCACGACTGGACCCAGTCGAGCAGGGTCCGGCCGTCGGCCGTCTCGATGCTCGCCCCCAGGCCCCGCTCGACGAAGAACGGCTCGTCCAGCCCGACGCCCCGCATCGCGCGCACCGGCGAGTTGACCCCGCCGGGAATGACCTTCTTCGCCCGGTGCCAGAGCGGGGAGCTGATCAGGCCTGTGCCCACTGCGCGAATTCCTTGGCCCAGTACGTCAGCACGACGTCGGCGCCCGCGCGGCGGATCGCCGTCAGCGACTCGAGCGCGGCGGATCGCTCGTCGAGATCGCCTGCGGCCGCGGCCGCCTTGATCATCGCGTACTCCCCCGAGACGTTGTAGGCGGCGAGCGGCAGGTCGAAGCGCTCGCGCACCGCGCGCACGACGTCGAGGTAGGGAAGTGCAGGCTTGACCATCAACATGTCCGCGCCCTCGGCGACGTCCAGTTCGCACTCGCGCAGCGCTTCGCGCACGTTGCCCGGGTCGAGCTGATAGCCGCGGCGGTCGCCGAACGACGGTGCGGAGTCCGCGACCTCGCGAAACGGGCCGTAGAAGGCGGAGGCGTACTTCGCCGAGTAGGCGACGATCGGAGTCTGCGGCAGCAGCTCGCGGATCGCGCCGACCCGGCCGTCCATCATGTCGCTCGGGGCCACCACGTCCGCCCCGGCCTCCACGTGCGACACGGCCGTGCGCGCGATCAGCTCGACCGACGTGTCGTTGTCGACCTCGCCGTCGGCGCCAATCACGCCGCAGTGACCGTGGCTCGTGTACTCGCACAGGCAGACGTCGGTGAGCAGCACGAGCTCGGGGAAGCGCGGCCGCAGGGCGCGGAGAGCCTGCTGGACGATCCCGCCCTCGATCCAGGCGCCCGAGCCTTCGTCGTCCTTCTCCTCCGGGAGCCCGAACAGGATCACCGACCCGACACCGAGCGCGAGGAGCTCGTCGCACTCACGCACGACCGAGTCGACCGTGTGGCGCGCGAGCCCGGGCAGCCGAGGGCTCGGGAGCGCCTCGGGAGCGACGAACAGCGGCATCACGAGGTCGTCGACCTGGACGGACGTCTCGCGCACGAGATCGCGGAGCTGCCCGCTGCGGCGCAACCGCCGCAGCCGGGTGGCGGGGAAGGAGCTCACGGGCGAAGGGTACGCGTCTTGGCGAGCTCGACCTCGACCGGGACGTCGCTCCCGGACCACGGCTCGAGCTTGACCCGGTCCGCGAAGAACTCCCAGACGGCGCGCGCGACGGCGAGCAGCGGCAGGGCGACCAGGGCGCCTGGCAGCCCGTACACCTCGGCGCCGGCCGCGAGCCCGAAGATCACGAGCAGCGGGTGCAGCCGCAGCGCGTTGCCCATCACGTTCGGCACCACCACGTGTCCCTCGATCTGATGGATGCCGAGGAAGAGGAGGGCGACCCAGATGACGGAGATTGGATGCACGACGGCGGCGTACACGAGCGGCGGGATCGCACCGAGCCACGGCCCGAGATAGGGAATGACCTCGGTCACGGCTACCACGACGCCGAAGAGCAACGCGTACTGCTGTCCGTTCGGGAGCAGCCCGACCGCCCCCAGCACCCAGAGGCCGACCCCGGCGCTCGTGCCGATGATCAGGGAGAGCAGCACCTGCCCGCGAACGTACGACGCGAGCGCGTGCTCCATGCTCCGCAGCAACGTGTCCTCGCCCGGTCGAGGCGGGTAGCGCCGGTCGATCGCCCGGCCGAGCCGCTCCATGTCGAGCAGCATGTAGATCGACACGACGATCAGGAGGACGAGCGAGAACAGGGTCTTGCCGATCGAGATCGCGGCGCCCTCGACGAATGTGACGATCTTGTGGGTGTACTTGCCCACGTCGCGCTGCTGGATCTGGCGCACGAGCCTGTGGCCGCGCTTCTGGATCTGCACCGATTTCAGGTGATGGGTGTCGAGCCAGCGCTGAAGGCGATCGACGTCGCGGTCGGCGGACGTCTGTCCGGCGCTGCCGTGACGATTCGTGAAGTAGCTGTTGAACCTGTCCGCCGCCGTCTTCGTCTGCCCGACGACGGCGGTCGCCACCGCAACGATGATCAGCACCAGCGCAGCCGCGAAGCTCAGGTACACGAGCGCGACCGAGAGGCCGCGCGGGAGCCGGGCCCGCTGCAGGGCACGGACGACCGGATCGAGCAGCAGCGCGACGAGGGCGGCGATCATGAAGAGGAAGACCACGTGACCGGCCGCCGCCCCGACGACCCAGATGAGCACCAGGAGCAGGGGCAGCCCGACGAGCTGGATCCAGCGCGGAACCTCGATGCGCGGCGGGCGCCCGTCCGTGCTCACACGACCGATGCTACCGCCCGGCCGGCCGCTCTTCGCCCTTCCGACTGGGACTGGTCGTTCCCGGTGGACGGCGCGCTCGCGTTGAAAGCCCCGGAGCCGTGCGCTACCGTGGCCCCGATGTCGCCTCCGGCGCCAAACCGGCGTGCCCGCAGGACGCGAACCCGCCAGATCGACCGAGAGCGGCGCCGCCGCCGGCTCGCCGTCCTCGTCGCCCTGTTCACGGTGGGTCTCGTCACGCTCCTGCTGTCGGCGTTCGGCGGCTCGGGCTCGCCCGCGCCGGTGACGGCCGCTCCGGCAAGCGCCTCGCGGCTCCTGCCGGCCGGCCCGCCGCTCCCCGAGATCGTCGCACGGCTCGGCACACTGCATCTGCAGCTGCCCGTGAGCCAGTCCCGCGTCACCGCAATCGGGTTCCAGGGCGGGAGCGAGGGAGCTCTCGCGCTGGCGCCGCTCGGCACGCAGGTGAACGAGGGGCTGCTGAAGCGCGTGCTGCACTCGATCGTCGGGGGCTCGTCGGGACGACCGCGCTGGTACCAGCTGCCGGGCGGGCTCGGCCCGAGCTCGTCGTCGATCGATGTCGGTGCGCCTGCAGGCACCGACGTCTATGCCCCGGTTGACGGGACGGTCGTCGCGATCGACGACGTCGTGCTCGACGACCACGTCTACGGCTCGCGGATCGACATCCAGCCGACCGGGGCGCCGTCCCTCGTCGTCTCGGTGTCACACGTCCGCGTCGATCCCTCTCTCGTCGTCGGCTCGCCGGTGACCGCCGCAGGCTCCAAGCTCGGCTCGATCGTCGACTTCACGCACGCGGAGCACCAGGCGCTCGCGCGCTACACGAACGACTCCGGGAACCACGTCGTGATCGAGGTGCATCCCTCGGCGACGCTCTCCCTGGGCTAGAAAGGTCCCGCTCTTGAACATCTTGTTCGTCGCCGACGTGTTCGGCGCGCCGGGCCGCCGGGCGATCGAATCGCGGCTGCCGTCGCTGCGGCAGGAGCTCGCTGCCGACTTCTGCATCGTCAACGGCGAGAATGCGGCTGCGGGCCGCGGGATCACCGCCAAGCTCGCCGACAAGCTCCTTGCGAGCGGCGCCGACGTCGTGACGCTCGGCAACTGGGTGTGGGGCCAGCCGGGCTTCGCGCCGTACCTCTCGGGCACCGACCGCGTGCTGCGTCCCGCGAACCTGTCGCCGCAGACACCGGGCACCGGGCTCGTGGTGCACGACGGGGTGGCCGTGATCAACCTGCTCGGCATCTTCGCGCTGCAGCCGTTCGAGAATCCGTTCCTCGCCGCCGACCGCCTCGTCGAGGAGGCGCGCCGCAGCACGCCGGTGGTGATCGTCGACTTCCATGCGGAGGCGACGAGCGAGAAGGTCGCCCTCGCCCGCTACCTCGACGGCCGCGTCACCGCCGTGCTGGGAACGCACACCCACGTGCAGACGAGCGACGCGCGCGTGCTCGCCGGTGGAACGGCTGCCATCACCGACGCCGGCATGACGGGCCCACACGACTCCGTGATCGGGAGCGACGAGCACAACGCGCTCAAGCGCTTTCTCACGGGGATGCCGAGCCGTCTCGAGCCGGCGACCCGCGACGTGCGAATCGAGGGCGCGCTCGTCACGTGCGGCGCGGACGGCCGCGCGGCGTCGTGCACGGCCGTCAGGGTCGAGATCGACTAGCCCGCGCGGCGGCCCCGAGCGGCAGGACGAGCACCGCCAGCAGAGCCAGGAGCACCAGGTCGCGCGCGAGCACCACGCCCGCGAGGCGGAACGAGTCGGCGTAGTCCCAGTACCGCTGTGGGAACCACACCTGGGTCAACACGAAGGCGAGCGTCAGCAGGCTCGTCGCCGCCACGCCACGGCGGCCTTGCACGAGCGGCACGAGCGGCACGAGCCAGAGCAGGAACTGGGGCGACAGCACCTTGCCGAACGCGATGAAGGCGCAGACGCTCGCGGCGGCGTAGCGCAGGAACCGATCTCGGGTCGCCGGGCCACGGGCGAACGCGATCCACAGCGCGAGCAGCACGGCGCCCTGCGCGATTGCGAACGCGGTTGCGACCCCACCGTGGCCCGCGATGTTCTGCGAGCCGTGGGACGAGATCACCCGCGGGTGGCCGAAGGTCGTGAAGAGCGCGGCGCCGAGGCTCTCGATCTGGAGCGGCCTCGAGGCCTGTCCGTGCAGGCTCGCCCACATGCCGTGCGGGGCGAGCACGACGAAGGGCAGGAACACGGCGGCGACGACGGCGGCACCGACCAGCGCGGCTCGACCGCGGCCGCGGCGCACCGACCACGCGAGCGCGAGCGGCACGAGCACGAGCGGCCAGAGCTTCGCGGCGACCGCGGCGCCGAGCAGTGCCCAGCCGAGCCGATGCCGTTCGGCCAGCAACGCCGCGACGGCCGCGGCCGTGAGCAGCGCCGGCCACAGGTCGAACCGGCTCAGGATCAGGGAGCCCGCGAGCACCGGCGACAGTGCGACGACGTAGGCGGCGGCGAGACGGATTCGCGCGACGACGAGCACGAGCGCGACCCCGCAGGCCGCCATCACCCAGGCGAAGGCGCCGGCGTAGTCGCCGAAAGGTGCCGCCGCGACGAAAGGCGGCAGCGCGCCCGGCGGGTATTCGACGGCGAAGTCGCGGTACGGCACGAGCCCGTGCTGCAGGATCGCGTCGCCGTAGGCCTGATAGGTGGGCCAGTCGACGAGCTGGCCGTGGGCCCAGAAGAAGCGGTGGACGAGCCCCCAGCAGGCCAGGAACAGCCCGGCCGCGGCGAGCGCCTCAGCCGACGGAGGGCGCGGGCGCGTCAACGTCCCCTTCCTGGGCGTCGCCGGGGAGCGGCGCGACGAGCGCGAGGGCGACGAACGGGAAGAACCACGGCAGGTAGAGATAGAACCAGTGGGTCAGGACGAGCTCGAAGCCGACGAGCACCGCTCCCGTGAGCGCGGCCATGCGCAGGGGCGACCGCCGGCGCGGCACGAAGGCGAGCGCCGCCGCGCCCGCGACGAGCAGGACCTCGAGCGCGCGCTGCACGAGGTGCAGGTCGGGCAGGCCCTTGGCGTGGTACTGCCGCCAGTCCCAGAGTGAGAACGGCGAGTCGCGCCCGATCTGGTACCCGACCGTGCGGTCGTAGAAGACCCGCGCCGCGTGCCACGGGGACGGCTCGAGGAAGAGGACGAAGAACACGAGCGCGGTCGCGAGCGCGAAGCCGAGGAGCGTGAGCGTGCGGCCTCGCCGCGCCTCCGGATAGCCGAGCCAGAGCGGGAGCAGGAGCAGCGAGGCGAACTTCGTCCAGCCGGAGAGCGCGACCGCCGCGCCGCGCGCGACCGGGCTCGTCAAGGCGAGGAAGCCCCAGACGAGCAGCGCCGGCATGATCGCATCGTTCGTGTTCGAGCTCGACGCGTACTGCGTGAAGGGCCAGGCGACCCACGCGAACGCGAGCGCGGCCGCGAGTCGAGGGCCGCCGAACCGGCGTCCGACGAGCGCGAGACCGGCGATCGCGATCAGGTCGAAGAGGATCGACGTCAGATGGACGGCCGGCAGCGAGTCCCACTGGCCGCTCCAGCCGAAGATCGCATACCCCGGCAGGTAGGCGAGGTACGAGACCGGACCGTAGGTGTCGCCGAGCGGGTTCGCGTTCTCGCAGCGGCCGTTCGTCTGGATCCGGTCGCGTACCTCGCCCTCGGAATCGGCAGGCCCGCACTTCGGCCTGTCGTCCTCGACCGGGAAGTGACCGTAGGGGCTCTGGCCGTGCGCGATGCGATCCGCGCCGATGACGCCCGAGTAGCCGACGTCGATCACGTTCGAGGCACGCACGTTCAGGCCGACCCGGAAGCCGGCGACGAACACCGTCGCCGCCGCGAGCACCCAGACGGGCCAGACGGGCGCGCCGCGCGCGGGCCGGTCCGATCTCGCGATCCAGAGGCACCGCACGAGCAGCCAGCCGAGCGGCGGATACGCGAGCGACATCGCGGTGAAGACGTCCCCCTGGTTGAAGAACCACAGCGAGACCGAGAACGAGAGCAGCACGAGCAGGTCTGCGTTGCGGACCGAGAACGGTCGCCGCCAGTCGACGAGGCCGAGCAGGAAGAGCGCACAGAACGAGAGCCAGACCCAGGTGCTGTTGATCTTCGCGCCGCCGAAGGCGCCCTTGTAGCCGCGCGCCATCTTCCACGCCACCTGTGGGCCCGTCCACGCCTCCGTGACCGAGCCGGTGGCGTCGTCGACCTTGCCCGTCGCGATCTCACCCGCCCGGCCCGACCAGACGTTGACCGTCCAGACGCCTTGCGCGAACGTCGCGTCCGTGACCGGCTTGGGCGGGTAGCGCTTCAGCCAGTCCGCGACCTTGTCGTAGGCGAGGAAGAGCTGGACCGCCTGCTGCTGCGTCGTCCGCGGCGACGTCTCCGCAGCGGGGACCTGCGGCGTGGGGATCGTCGGCGTCGTGGTCTGCCCCGCGCGCGCCGCCGGAACGAGCGCGAGCGCGAGTGCGAGAACCGCCGCGATCCTCACTTGCGAAAGGACCAGAGCTTGTTGCCGAGGAAGTTGAGCGGCGTGACGAGGATGATCGCGATCGCCTGCGAGAGCACCTTCGGCCAGTCGAGCACGTCGATGAAGATGACGAGCCAGAGCTGGTTAACGCCGAAGGCGAGCGCAGAGACGACGAAGAAGCGCGCTCCCTGGGCGCCGAAGTTGCTCTTCTGGTGAGCGAACGTCCAATGCCGGTTCCACCAGTAGTTGTTCGCGGCGGCGACCACGAACGAGATCGCCGCGGCGACGTGCGCGCCCCAACCGAGCAGGGCTGCGAAGACGACGAGGTTGACGATGTACCCGCTGATCCCGACGAGACCGAACTGGGCGAGCTGGACCCAGTTCGCCCGCCGTCTGAGCGCGGCGGTCGTGCGCGACGAGACGGACACCCGCGCGAGGCTAGCGGACGACGCGGCTTCCAGCGCCGAGCCTCAGGGCGGGGAACCGGTGACGAGCGGCACGAAGCGCGCCGGGACGAGCGGCTCGACGCGGCGGCCGCCCCGCTCCGACTCGGTGACGCGGACGAGGTAACCGCCGAGCGGCAGCACGAGCCGTCCGCCCGGGGCGAGCTGGTCGACGAGTGCCTGCGGCAGCTCGGCCGCGGCGGCCGCGACGGCGATCGCGTCGAAAGGCGCGCGCGTGGGCACGCCGAGCGAGCCGTCGCCGACGAGCACGTCGACGGCGCCGTGCCCGGCGGCGTCGAGATTGCGGCGGGCGAGCCCGGCGAGCTCGGGGATGCGCTCCACCGAGACGACGTGCGCGGCGAGCTCGTCGAGCACGGCGGCCTGGTAGCCGGAGCCGGTCCCGACGTCGAGCACGAGCTCGTCCCCCCTGAGCCCGAGCGCCTGGCAGATCAACGCGACGACGTACGGCTGCGAGATCGTCTGCCCGTGCCCGAGCGGCAGCGCCGCGTCGTCGTAGGCGTGCCGCCGTTCCTCCGCCGGGACGAACGACTCGCGCGGCACCGCGCGCATCGCGTCCAGCACCCGCGCGTCCCGGATGCCCCGCCCGCGCAGCTGCCGGTCGACCCAGTCAGGCGGCACGACGGACCGGCACGCCGAAGTGCGTCGCGACGAGCTCCTTGATGCCGGTGATCGAGGCCGGCGGCGGACCGAGGCCGACGGTGAGCATGGGAACCTCGGAGTCGGCTGCGTCGAGCGAGCCGTGACTGCCGCCTCCGGCATGGTGCCGGCCTGCCAGGTCGACGAACTCCCACCCGGGCGCGGCGGAGACGAGCACCTCCCCGGCGTTCGGATTGGCGAGCGCGGCGGCTGCGCGCACACGTCCGTCGGGCACCTCGTCGAGCAGCGCGTCGTCCTCGTCGCCGTCGCAACGCACGACCAGCCGCCCGTCCTCCCGGAAGAGCACGACGCCGGCGGCCGGCTCGGCGTCGAGCCGCTCGGCGACCGCGCGCGCGTTCGCCGTGTAGACCATTGCTGCGCGGTTGGAGGCGGTCACGAGATCACCGCCCGCGTCGAGGCTCGTCACCTCCTCGACCTTCGACTGCCCGTGATCCGAGCACACGACGACCGCGTAGCGCTCGAGAAACTCGTCGGGGCCACCGGCGGCGTCCATCAGGACGGCGACGGCGGCGTCGCTGCGCGCGAGCGCCTCGTGCGCGCTGTCGGGGCCGAACGCATGCGACGCGTAGTCGTAGTCGGGCAGGTAGTAGACGAGCAGGTCGAAGCCGTCCCGCGTGACGAGCCACCGGCCGACCGACGCGGCGTACGCGTCGATCGAGCCGAGCGCGCGGTTGCGGACGGCGATCGGCGAGCCGGTGCGGTCGCTCTCGTAGAGCGAGTACCAGAAGAACCGCTTCGGCCCGTAGACGGCCGGGACGCCGGGGATCGTCGGCAGGTGGCGGTTGCGTCCGCGGTAACAGGTGATGTTGATCGCCGCCGTCGTCAGACCGGCGTCTTCGAGTGCCTCGTAGACGGTTTCGGCGTCCTTCGAGAGATGCCGGAGGTTCAGGTCGACGATCGTGTCGCGCAGCGACCGCGCGAGCCCCGCGGCCCAGATCGCACCGAACGACGATCCGTATTCGACGATGCGCTGCTCGGCACGGTTCCACCAGACGAGGTGCGGGATGTGGTGGACGTCGGGATGCGCGCCGGTCGCGATCGACGAGAGACAGACGGGAGTGAGCGAGGGGAACGTCGAGGCGGCGCGGCGGTACTCGCCGTGCTCGGCGAGGAAGCGAAGCGCGGGGGCGTCGGCGCTCTCGAACATCGACGGCGTGAGACCGTCGATGAGGACCAGGACGACGGGTTTCGCCACCGGCGCTCAGTCCCGCGCGAGGGTGCGCAGACCCGCGTGCGTGTCGGGCGAGCGGCGGCGCAGGCGCGCTCCGAGGATCGGTACCGCGGCCGCCTCGAGGTAGCCGACCACGGGAACGAAGGCGAGTGCAGCCCCGACGAGTGCGACGAGCCCGAGCAGGATCGAGGTGCCGGCGCGCGTCCCGCCACGCCGCAGCGCCCCCGCGACGAGCGGCGCCGAGCCGAGCGCGCCGCAGACCGCCCCGGCGAGCCCGCCGGCCGCTTCGTCCCACTGGCCGAAGGCGAATCCGAGCGCGACGGCGACCACGGCTGCAACGACGAGCCCGACGAGCGCGCGGCGGGCGACGGCGGTCGCGGCGACCCCGAGCGCCGTCCCGAGCCCGACGAAGATCCCGATCGTGTACCAGCTTCCCACGCCGACGAGTGTACGTCGCGGCGGCCGGCCCGGGCCGTGGGCCTAGGTCTCGAGCCGCCCGATCACGGCGAGCGCGAACTGCGCGGCGCGCGCCCCGTCGACGACGCGATGGTCGAACGTGACGCTGATGTTCCCCATGGTGCGGACGACGACCTCACCGTCACGGACGACGGCGCGCGGCCCGATCCGGTGGACGCCGAGGATGCCGACCTCGGGGTGGTTGACGAGCGGCGTCACAAGGAGCCCGGCGAGCTTCCCGGCGCTCGTCACGGTGAAGGTCGAGCCGCGCAGCTCCTCGGGCGCGAGCTTGCCGGCGCGCGCCTTCTCGGCGAGCGCGTCGACCTCCGCACGCAGCTCGTCGAGGCTGCGCTCGGCGCACCCGCGCACGACGGGCACGACGAGCCCCTGCTCGGTCTGCACGGCGACGCCGAGGTCGTAGCGGTCGAGGTAGACGATCTCGTCTCCCTCCAGACGCGCGTTCAGCTCCGGGAACTCCTGCAGGGAGAGCGCCGTCGCGCGCAGGACGGTGGGCAGCAGCTGCTTGAGGTCGACCTGCGAGAAGTCGCACTCCTCGACGTACGTGACCGCCGGCACCTCGCGGTGGGCCCGGGTCAGGTGCTCGACGATCTGGCGCCGGACTCCGCGCACCTTCTCGCGGCGCCCCTCGGGCGCCCGCGGCGAGCCGCTTCCCGTTCCCGCGGCCGCACGCACGTCGTCCTCGCTGATCCGGCCCGCGGGGCCGGTCGGCGTGACGAGGGCGAGGTCGACGCCGAGCTCCTGCGCGACCCGGCGAACGAGGGGCGTCGCCTGCACGCGCCCGCGGGCCGTGTCCCGATCAGACACGACCGGGGTCAGACCCGGGGCCATGTCCGGAGCGGACACGGTCGCCGGCGGGGAGGCACTCTCGGCCGCGCCGTCGCCGATCACCACGAGCACCGTGCCGACCGGGACGACGTCGCCCTCCGCGACGCGGATGCTCGCGACGAGGCCCGCCGCCGGCGAGGGGATCTCGACCGTCGTCTTGTCGGTCTGGATCTCGACGAGCGGCTGGTCCTCGGCGACCACCTCGCCCTCGGCGACGAGCCAGCGGGCGACCTCTCCCTCGGTCAGGCCCTCGCCGAGGTCCGGCAGCTTGAACTCGTACGGCACGGCGTCGCAGGCTACCTGCGCGGCCGCCCCACCCACGACCCGGCCGGGACGAGCAGCACGCGCAGCCCCTCGCCCGCACGCCAGAGCGACACCGCGAGCTCGCCCCCGTCCAGCTCGGCGGCGACCTCCCGCGGCACGTAGCCCGCCTGGAGCGTCCGCTCCTCGTTCCAGATCGCGACGGCGTTCGGGTCGTGCTCGTTGTCCGGCTCGGGCACGAGCTCGACGCGCCGGCCCGGGTCGAACGACTCGTCGGCGACCGCCTCCGGCCGAAACGACACCCCCGCGACGGGCACGACCCTGATGCGGGGGTCCTCCCAGGCAACCGGCTCGCCGGTCGCCGCATCGCGCAGGTGGTAGCCCGCGCCCCGGCGGTCGCGCTCGAGCCACAACCTGAGACGCTCGCCGCTCAGAGGAGCTTGCGGACCGCCGTCGTGACGCGCTCCACCGACGGGATGTAGGCGTCCTCGATCGACCAGTACGGATACGGGACGTCGAAGCCCGTGACACGGAGCACCGGCCCGTGCAGGTCGAAGATCGCCTCCTCGGCGATCAACGCCGCGAGCTCGGCGCCGAAGCCGGCGGTGCGCGGCGCCTCGTGGACGATCACCGCCCGCCCGGTCTTCGCGACCGACGCGAGGATCGCCCGCTCGTCGAGGGGCCGCAGCGAGCGGATGTCGACGACCTCACACGCCGCCTCGCCGGCGAGCGCGTCCGCGGCGCGCTCGCACACCGGCACCATCGCGCCGTACGCGATCAGCGTCACGTCGTTTCCCTCCCGTGCGATGCGGGCCCGGCCGAGCGGCACGACGTGCTCGCCCTCCGGAACCTCTCCGCGCGCGGTCCGGTAGACGAACTTCGGCTCGAAGATCACGACCGGATCGGGGTCGCGGATCGCCGCGGCGAGCAGCCCCTTCGCATCGGCCGGGGTCGACGGGATCGCGACCTTGATCCCCGGCGTGTGCACGTAGTACGCCTCCGGTGAGTCGTCGTGCAGCTCGGGTGCTCGGACACCGCCGCCGTAGGGCATGCGGATCGTGATCGGGAACTCCATGCGGCCGCCGGTGCGCCAGTGATAGCGGCCGACGTGCGTGATCAGCTGGTCGAGGCACGGATACGAGAACGCGTCGTACTGCATCTCGCACACCGGCCGCCAGCCCGCCATGCACAGCCCGACCGCGGTGCCGAGGATGCCCGCCTCGGCCAGCGGCGTGTCGACGCAGCGATCAGCGCCGAAGCGGTCGCGGAGGCCGGCGGTGGCGCGGAAGACGCCCCCGGCCCGGCCGACGTCCTCACCCAGCACCATCACGTTCGCGTCGCGCGCGAGCTCCGTGTGGAGCGCGTCGTTCACGGCTTCGACGAGCGTCAGCTCAGCCACGGCGGAGGTTCGGCGGCGGGTCGACGTAGGCATGGCTGAAGACGAGCTCGGAGTCGGGCGGCGCCTCGGCCTCCGCCGCCGTGATGCCCGCGCGCATCAGAGCCTCGGCGTCCTTGCGCACCGACTCGACGTGCTCGTCGCCGAGCAGTCCCGCCTCGCGCAGGAAGACCTCGTAGCGGCCGACGCACTCGCGGGCCCGCTCCTCCTCGACCCTGGCGAGGTCGATGTACGCACGCGGGTCGTCGGCGGTCCCGTGCGGCGCGGCGCGGTAGTGCACCGCTTCGATCAGCGTCGGGCCGCCGCCCGCACGAGCACGCTCGACCGCGTCGCGCGCAGCCTCGTACACGGCGAGCACGTCGAGCCCGTCGACCCGCACGCCCGGAATGCCGTAGCCGGCCGCCTTGTCGGCGAGCGTCTCGGCACGAGTCTGCGCCTCGATCGGCGTCGAGATCGCCCACTGGTTGTTGTTGCAGACGAACACCGCGGGCGCGTTCATCACGGCGGCGAAGTTCACGCCCTCGTGAAACGCGCCCTCGCTCGTCGCGCCGTCGCCGAAGAACGCCATGGCGACGACCTTCTCGCCGCGCAGCTTCTTGCCCCACGCAAGGCCCGCCGCATGGGGGATGTGCGACGCGATCGGCACGGCGATCGACGCGACGTTCCAGTCGGCCGGGCTCCACCACCCGGAGGGGTGGCCGCGCCACCACTGCAGGATCAGCTCCGCGGGCATGCCGCGCAGGAGCCCGATCGCAGCCTCGCGGTACGAGGGGAAGATCCAGTCATCGTCGCCGAGGGCAAACGTCGCGCCTGCCTGGATCGCCTCGTGGTTCCAGAACATCGCGTAGGTGCCGATCCGTCCCTGGCGGTGGTACACGACCGACCGCTCGTCGTAGGTACGGAGCAGCACCATGCGGCGATACAGCTCGAGGAGCTCGCTCTCCGTCAAGCTCGTGGCGCGCTGCAGGGCGTCGGTGGATGCCATGCGGGGCGGAAGCTACCTGAGGCCCAGCTCCTCGGCCTGCCAAGCGCGCTGGTCCCGGCTGATCGCAGTGTCGACGACGTGCCCCGCGTCGTACCAGCGCACGCGAGGGCGGTCCGGGGCCGCACGCTCGAGGGCGAGCAGCGCCGAATGCGGGACGACCTCGTCCCTCGTGCCCGCCTGGAAGAAGAGGTGGGCGCCGGCGCGCCGGACCCAGTAGCGCGCCGCCGCGGTGCCGCGGCCGCCGATCATCCCGACCGCTCTCGGCCGGCTGTCGTCGCCGGCGAGGATGGCGGCCGTCTGCGCTCCGAGCGAGAACCCGACCACGCCGAGCCGCTTGGAGTCGACGTCGCTTCTCGCGACGAGCAGGTCGAGAGCGCGGCGCGCATTGACGACAAGCGGGCGGTAGGTCGGCACGTCGTTCGGCTGGGAGATCGTCATCGTCACGGCGCCCCGCTTGGCGAGCAGCGCGGCGTCGACGATCAGATCGCGGCGGTCCCCGCCGGAGCCGTGCAGGAAGAGCACGGCGGGATGGCGGCCCGGGGTGCGCGGCACGACGATGTAGGCGTGCACCCGGGACCCGGCTGCCCCCGCGAACGAGATGTTGCGGATGGTCGCCCACAGGCTCGCCGCGTAGACCCCGTCGTCCGAGAAGGCGAGCGGCGCCGACGCGTCGTAGGCGAAGGGGTCGGGTGCTGCGGCCCGGTGTGCGCCGCCGCACGAGGCGAGCACGAGCGCCGCGCTACACCAGCACAGAAACCGCATCGCGCCTCGCCTCGAAGACGACCGCGTCGAAGTCGCCGAGGTCCTCGCCGTCTGCCTGCACCGGCAACGGCCGGTCGCACCGCACCTCGATCCGGTCGAGATCGTGCCCGGTCATCACCCAGTCCGCGTAGCCGTTCCCGCGCACGATCCACGACAGGATGCGCGGGATGTCGCGCGCCCGCACGCGCGATGGAGCGACGAAGTCGATGCCCTCCTCGAACCGTGCCTGCGGTGCGATCCGCAGCGGCACCGATCCCGCATACGAGTAAGGATCGCCGTTCGAGACGAGCACGAACGCGGCGCGTCCGACACCGGCGATCTCGAGCTCCGGATCCCAGCGGCCACGGCGCTCGAGGATCATCTTCGCGACCGCGCGCATGAACGCGACGTCACCGGGTCGCGCCCCGCCCGGAGCGCGACCGAGCGCGTCGAGGCGGCGGACGGCCTCCGCGACGAAGCCGACCCCCGCCGAGAAGCAGAAGCGGCGGCCGTTCACCTCGCCGAGCGAGATGCGGCGCACCCGTGACTCGGCGATCGCCGCGCCGGCGGCCCTCGCCGCCGCGACCAGGTCGCGCGGGGCGCCGAGCGCACGCGGCAGGACGCTCGTGCCGCCCCCGGGCAGGAACCCGAAGGGAACCTCGCCGTCCGCGCCGTTCAGGGCCTCGTTGTAGGTCCCGTCGCCCGAGAAGACGAGGATCGCGTCGACATCCGACGCCGCTCCCTGCGCGGCGAGCTCGGTCGCATGACCGGGATGCTGGGTGAACTCGGTGCGCACCTCGACCCGCTCGCGCAGGGCCCGCTCGACCTCGGTGATCCGTCCGCCGGTCACGTGGGTCGAATAGGGATTGACGATCAGGAGCGCGCGCTTCACCCTGGCGAGCATGACACGTCGCACGGCCCTGATCGTTCCGGTGCCCGAGGCAGAGCCCGCCGTCGGCGCGACTCGCCTCGCCCACGACTGGTCGGCCGCCCGGGGCGTGCCTGCTCACGTCACCGTCCTCTTCCCGTTCCTGCCCGGCGGCGAGGTGGACGAAGGTGCCCTCCGCGCCCTCTTCACGCGCTTCGCCGCCTTCGACTTCGCGCTCGACCGCGTCGAGCGGTTCGAGAACGGCCTCGTCTGGCTCCATCCCGAGCCGTCCTGGCGCTTCGCCGACCTGACGGCAGCGGTCTGGCAGCGCTGGCCCGAGGCGCCGCCCTACGAGGGCGCCTTCGACGAGGTGATCCCCCACCTCACCGTCAGCGAGACGCCGCTCGACCTCGACCTCGCGCTCCCGATCTCCGCCCGTGCGCACGAGGTCTTCCTGATCGAAGAGGACGAGGCAACCGAACGGTGGAGCACGCGCTCGCGCTTTCCGCTCGGGTAGCTCCTCACGGAGTGGCGTAGCCGCGCATGCCCTCCAGGAGGACGGCGTAGAGCCGGTCGGCCAGCTCCCCGGTGTCCGCCCCCGGCCGGAGCCAGGTGTACGCCCAGTTCGCCGCCGAGAGGAAGAGCAGCGCAGCGGTGGCGACGTCGAGATCGGTTCGCAGCTCGCTCCCCTCGACGCCTTCCCGGTAGAGGGCGCGGATCCGCTCCTCGTAGCGCCGGCGCTCGGCGACGAACCGCTCGCGCCGCTCTCCCTCGAGGTACCGCCACTCGCGCACGAAGACGGTCGCGATGTCGAGCTGCCCGGCGACGACCGCGAGATGCGCGCGCAGCGCGAACCGGATCCGCTCGGTCGCCGGCGCGGCCGCCGGGACGCCGTCGAGCCCCGCGTGGAACGCCTCCGCGCCCTCCCAGGCGACGTCCCAGAGCAGGTCCTCCTTCGAGGCGATGTGGTGGTAGAGCGACGGCTTCTGCATGCCGAGCTCGTCCGCCAGGTCGGCCAGCGACGTGCCCTGGTAGCCGCGCTCCGCGAAGAGCCGCGCGGCGACCCTGGTCAGCTCCAAGCGCCTCGACGACATCTATGCTTCCCACCCTAACGATCGGTAGGGAGGCTCAGCGCGTGGACGCCCGTACGCAGGAATTCCTCGCCTACGTCCAGGAGGGCGGGCAGGTCGAGGCGACCGACTGGCTGCCGGGCGAGTACCGGCAGAAGCTGATCAAGTTCATCGAGATGCACGCGAACAGCGAGCTGATGGGCGTGCTCCCCGAGCGCGAGTGGATCCTCAAGGCACCCACGCTGCAGCGGAAGCTGGCCCTGACCGCGAAGGTGCAGGACGAGGTCGGCCACGCGCAGCTCATCTACCGCGTCGCCGAGGACCTCGGCAAGCCTCGCGAGGCGATGTTCGCGGACCTCCTGACCGGCAAGGCGAAGTTCCACAACGTCTTCCACTACCCGACGAAGACCTGGGGCGACGTCGGCGTGATCGCCTGGCTCGTCGACGCCGCGGCGATCATCTCCCAGAAGGCGCTCCTCAAATGCTCGTATGCGCCCTACGCGAGGATCATGAAGAAGATCTGCTGGGAGGAGTCGTTCCACATCCTCCACGGGCGCGACGTGATCCTCACCCTGATGACCGGCACCGACGCGCAGCGCGAGCTCGTGCAGGAGGCGCTCGACCGCTGGTGGGGGCCGCTGATGCAGTTCCACGGCAACCCGATCCCGCGCGAGGAGGATCCGATGTACGTCTGGCGGATCAAGTCGCAGGGCAACGAGGAGGCGCGCCAGCAGTTCCTCGAGGGGTACGTGCCGCAGATCCGGGAGCTCGGGCTCACCGTTCCCGACCCGCAGCTGCGCCGCGGAGACGACGGCGTCTGGACGTACTCGGAGCCGGACTGGTCGGAGCTCAAGGCGGTCGTCACCGGCCACGGGCCCCGTTCGCAGGACCGGCTCGCCTTCCGCGCCCGCTTCCTCGAGCAGGAGCAGTGGGTGCGCGACGCTCTGGCAGCGTGATGGTCTTCGAGGTCTTCCGGCAGGAGAAGAAGGGGCAGGCGTTCGCGCATGCCGGCTCGGTCGAGGCGCCCGACGCGGCGTTCGCCGATGCCTGGGCGCGCGAGCAGTACGGCCGACGCGGCGAGTCGGAGGCGCTCTGGCTCGTGCCGCGCGACTCGATCCACGCGATCACGGACTGGGCCGACGAGTTCGACCTCAAGTACCGCCGCGTCGACGGCTACTCGATCAAGGAAAGGTTGCGCATCGCACGTGAACGCGCGGGCGTCGCTCCTCCTCGCGATCGCTGACGACGAGCTCGTCCTCGGCTGGCGCGACTCGGAGTGGACCGGGATCGCACCGACGCTCGAGGAGGACGTGGCCTTCTCGTCGATCGCGCAGAACGAGATCGGTCACGCGCGCGCGCTCTACGAGCTCGCCGCCCGCGAGCTCGCGACCGATGCCGACGCGCTGGCGTTCGACCGCGACCCACGCGAGTACCTGTGTGCACCGCTCGTCGAGCTGCACCTGCTCGAGTGGGCGCACACGATCGCGCGCCGCTATCTCTACGAGGAGGCCGACCGGCTCCGCGTCAACGCCCTGATGCACTCCGACGACCTGGAGCTGGCAGGGCTCGTGACGAAGATCGACCGCGAGGAGACCTACCACCGCCTGCATGCCGAGATGTGGGCGGCCCGCCTGCGCGACGAGCCCCGCTTCCGGGCGGCGGTCGAGGAGCTCTGGCCGTACGCTCTCGGCGTGCTGGAGCCCGACCTGCGCCCGGAGCTCGCGCGGCGCGTCGGGCTCGAGGTCGGCGACGTTCAGGAGCGGGGCTCGCACACACCTGAGCTCGCAGAGCTGTGGGACGTGATGACGGAGGTGCGCCGGTCGATCCCGGGGGCGCAGTGGTAACGGCCGAGGCCGTCTGGGCGGCGCTCGACGAGATCCCGGACCCCGAGATCCCGGTCGTCTCGCTCGTCGACCTCGGCGTGATTCGCGACGTGGCCGTCGACGGCGATCGCGTGCGCATCGAGTTCACGCCCACGTTCCTCGGCTGCCCGGCGCTCGAGGCGATGAGGCGGGCAATGGAGACGAGCATCTCGGCGCTCGGCGCCGAGCCCGAGATCGCGGTGATCCAGGACGACTCGTGGTCGACCGACCGGATCACGCCGGCCGGACGCGAGAAGCTCCGCGAGGCCGGCTTCGCGCCACCCGCACTCCGCAGCGCCGGCCCGACGACGCTCGTGCAGCTGCACTCGAAGGCGTTCCGCTGTCCGTACTGCAACTCGACCGAGACGCGGCTCGAGAACATCTTCGGCCCGACGCCGTGCCGCTCGATCCGCTGGTGCGAGAGCTGCCACCAGCCGTTCGAGCAGTTCAAGACGATCTGATGAGATAGGCGGATGCCGCGCCGCACCCTCGACGAGCTGCTGAGGCAGGCACGCGCGCGGATCGCGCGCCTCGAGCCCGCCGCCGCGTGGGCTGCGGCGCAGGACGGTGCGCGGATCGTGGATGTTCGCGCCGCGCCGGCCGAGCTCGTGCCCGGCTCGCTCCACATTCCGCGCACGGTGCTCGAGTGGCGCCTCGACCCGGACAGCGCGTCGCGGAGCCCTCATGCTCCAGGCCTCGACGACGCGGTGCTCGTGCTCTGCGACCACGGCGAGTCGTCGAGCCTCGCAGCGGCGACGCTCGTCGAGCTCGGCTTCGGTCGGGCCGGTGACGTCGCCGGCGGCTTCGCCGCCTGGGTCGCAGCTGGGCTGCCCGTCGTCCCGGCCGCCCCGAGAGACCCCGGGCTGCCGGGGATGGCGCCTCCGGTCGCGCCGCTCGACTAGAGTCGAGGACATGGCGCACGCGCGCATCCTCTACTGCCCCGTCTGAACCGGCTACGACGAGCGGGCTGCGAGTCTCGTGGCCGAGATCAACGCAACCGGGAACACCGCCGAGCTGGCCCCCGGCGAGCACAGCCAGTACGACGTGTACGTGGACGACGTGCTCGTCTTCTCGAAGCAGCGCGAGCGCCGCTGGCCTGAGCTGGCCGAGATCCTCGCCGCCCTTCGCTAGGCCGTCGGCGCTCCCGACAGGCTCGGGTAGCGGCCCGTCACGAGGCACAGATAGCCGTACGTCTGCAGCTCGTAGCGAAGCATCCAGGCGCTGATGTCGCGCATGCCCCGGTGCATGTTCCCGGTGAACAGGCAGTAGAACCAGCCGAGGAACGCCACGATCTGGTTGACGAGCCTGAAGACGTAGCAGAGGAGCAGTGCGGGGATGGCGAGCAGCACGCGGAAGAACACGGTCAGCCTGCTCTGGTCCGCCGCGGCATCGACGCGCAGGTCGACCGGATACGTGCCGGGCGACCCGCCGAACGGCGGCCACGGATCCGCGAGCAGGAGCACGTACGACGAGAGATGCGTGAGCGCACGCAGGTAGCGCGCGATGAAGTTGTGCAGACCGTCGGGCACGCGGCCGGTGAAGAGCGCGATGATCCAGGCGATCAGGACCGCGATGTAGGTGACGATCCCCCAGACGCCGAGCCAGATCGCGAGCGGGATCGCGAGCAGCAGGCGGAAGAAGACGGTGAGGCGGGTGCGCTTCAGGTCGTCGTCCACGATCAGGCCGATCGGGTGGGATTCGAGGTGTGTCTCCGTCATTGCGTTCCTCTCTCGAACTGGTAGCCGCTCCCGCTCGCGAGCGTCGGGTAGCGGTCGGTGAGCAGCAGGAGGTACGCGTAAGTCTGCGCCTGGTACCGGATGCAGTACGCGCTCAGGTCCCGGAAGCCGCGTGGATAGCGGCCGGTCGCGAGCGCGTAGAAGCCGCCGAGGAGCGCGACGACGGCGAGCACGTAGCCGAGCACGGCGGTGAGCACGTAGGCCGGCAGCACGAGCAGGATGCGGAACCCCGTGCGCCAGCGCCCCTGGTCGGTGGGCGGCCCGACGGCCAGGTCGACCGGGTAGGTCCCGTACCACCCCCGAAACGACGGGTAGGGATCGGCGACGAGGTACAGGTAGGCATAGACGTGCGCCTGGTAGCGGACGAGGCGCGCCACCCACGTATGAAGCGCCGCCGACGGCCGGCCGCGCACGACCCCGATCGACCAGTTGACGACCGCGACCGGGATCGCCGCGTAGGTCCAGAGCGTCAGCACGAGCAGGTGGGGCACGGCGAGCAGCCAGCGCAGTGCGACCGTGAGCCGCCAGCGCCGCAGGTCGTCGTTGACGACGAGCCGGACCGGATGCGGCCAGTCGACGTCGGCGCCGGTGAACTCCGCCTCGCGCTTCTCGAGGAACGCGGCGACGCCTTCGGTGAAGTCCGGCGTTCTCGTCAGCTCGGCCTGCGTCCTCGCCTCGAGCTCGAGCTGCTCCTCGAAGCTCGCGTCCTCGGCGGCGTCGAGCAGGCGCTTCGTGTGCCACACCGCCCGCGTCGGCATCGCGGCGAAGAGCTCGGCGACCTCCTGCGCCCGTCTCGGGAGCTCGCCTGCCGGCACCACCTCGTTCACGAGGCCCCAGCTCCGAGCCTCCTCGGCGTCGAGCCGGCGGCCGGTCGTGAGCCATTCGAAGGCGCGCGCGGCGCCGAGCAGGCGGCGAACGAGCCACGTTCCGCCCGAGTCGGGGACGAGCCCGATCTTGATGAACGCGGGCACGAAGCTCGCCGAGTCCGCTGCGATCCGCGCGTCACAGGCGAGCGCGAGCGACATCCCGGCACCCGCTGCGGCTCCGTTGACCGCGGCGATCACCGGCTTCTCGAGCGCGCGGATCGCGAGCACGTTGCGGTGGTAGTTGTCGCGCAGGTTCTGGGCGACGTCGCCGGCGCCCGAGCCGAACTCCTGCAGGTCCTGGCCGACGCAGAACCCGCGACCGGCGCCCGTGATCACGACCGCGCGCACCGCCGGGCCCCGAGCCTGCTCGAGCCCGGCCGCGATGCCCGCGTGCACCGCCCGGTTGAGAGCGTTGAGCACGTCGGGCCGGTTGAGCGTGATCGTGAGGACCGCACCGGCGCGCGTGATCTCGACCTCGGGCACGCGCCAACCATAACCCGGTCTACAGTCCTCTGACGTGGACGCCTACGCCGCCTATCCGAGCCTCGAGCTCGACCGCCCCGCGCCACATGTGCTGCGGCTGACCCTGCGCGCTCCCGGGAAGCTGAACGCGGTCGGCGGCGCGATGCACCGAGAGCTCGCGGCGGTCTGGAGGACGATCGGCGGCGACGACGAGACGCGTGCGGTGATCGTGCGCGGCGCCGACGGCGCCTTCAGCGCGGGCGGCGACCTCGAGCTCGTGCTCGAGATCGCGAACGACGTCGAGACGCGGATCCGCGTCTTCCACGAGGCGCGCGACCTCGTCTACAACGTGATCGACTGCCCCAAGCCGATCGTCTCGGCGATCACCGGGCCCGCCGTCGGGGCGGGCCTCGCGGTCGGCCTGCTGGCAGACGTCTCGATCGCAACCCCGTCGGCGCGGATCGTCGACGGCCACACCAAGCTCGGCGTGGCCGCGGGCGACCATGCGGCGATCGTCTGGCCGTTGCTCTGCGGCCTCGCGAAGGCCAAGTACCACCTGCTCCTCTGCGAGCCGGTGGACGGCGTCGAAGCCGAGCGGATCGGGCTGGTCTCCCTCTGTGTCGGCGAGGACGAACTGGACGCGCGCGCGCTCGAGATCGCGTCGCGTCTCGCGGCAGGCTCACAGCAGGCGATCCGGCACACGAAGCTCGCGCTCAACAACTGGCTGCGTGCCGCAGGGCCGGCGTTCGACGCGTCGCTCGCGCTCGAGTTCCTCGACATGACCGGCCCCGACGTGCACGAGGGCGTCGCGGCCGTGCGGGAGAAGCGCGCGCCGCGATTCTCCTAGAGCTGCTCGAGCCGGGCGAACTCGACGCTGAACTTCACGCCCATCGCCATCGCGTCCTCCCCGGACGCCGCGAACTCGGGTGACGAGGCGCCCCGCTTGAACGCATCCAGGTCCGGCCACTCGAACTCGGCGTAGTAGCGGTGCGGCGGCTCGCCCAGCGGCGCGCCGAACACCGGCCCGTGCCGGAACGTCGCGCCCGGGACCGCCCTGCAGAGCACGAGGTGCTCCTCGTAGCGCTGCGGGTCGGGCGCCTCGTCGTAGAGTACGACCACCTTGATCATGCTGTCCCTTTCATCGGAGCCGGAGGAGCTAACCATCGCAGGAACGAGCGAGACCGCGGCGTGACGGGAGTCGCGGTCGCGCTGGCCGTCCTCGCCGGGCTGGCAGGCTCCGTTCAGGTCGCCGTGATGGGCCGCTTCGGCGGCGCGATCGGTGTCGTCGAGGCGCTGACGTTCGCGACCGCGGTGCAGCTCCTGTTCTCGGTCGCGATCCTGCTCGCCGTGCGCGGCGGACTGGGCGGACTGCACCACGTCGGCGGCACGCCCGCCTGGATGTGGCTCGGCGGCCTGTTGGGGCTGACCGTGGTCGGGACGATCACGTTCGCCCAGCCGAAGATCGGCGCCACCGCGGTGATCGGGATCCTGATCGCCGGCCAGCTCGTGATGGGAGCAGTGATCGACCGCTTCGGCCTGTTCGGCGTCCACCAGATCGCCATCTCGGTGCCGCGGGCGATCGGAATCGTGCTGCTGGGAATCGGCGCCGCGCTGTCGCTCGTTCGTTAGCACGTGTCGAAGAACGCGAAGGTGTGGACCGCGCTGGTCACGGTCTACGTGATCTGGGGCTCGACGTATCTCGGCATCGCCTACGCGGGCGAGACGATCCCACCGTTCTTCGCCGCTTCGACGCGCTTCATCACGGCGGGAGCCCTGATGGCGCTCATCGTGACGGCACGCGGCGGCTCGCTGCGCATGCCGCGCCGGGCGTTCGCCGCCTGCGTCCTGGTCGGGTGCCTGCTGCCCGGAGCGAACGCGGTGCTGTTCGTCGCCGAGCGCAACGTCCCCACGGGCCTCGCCTCGCTGATCATCGCCTCGGTGCCGCTCTGGCTCGTCGTCCTGCGCCTGGCCGGCCACGAGCGGCTGCCGTGGCAGGCGCTCGCCGGGGTCGGCGTCGGCTTCGCGGGCGTCGCCGTGCTGGCGCAGCCCTCGGGCGGTGCCACGTGGTCGGGGATCGCGCTGTGCGTCTGCTCGTCGGTCATGTGGGCCACGGGCTCGTTTCTCTCCTCGCGCCTGGCGATGCCGGACGACCCGTTCGCCGCCACGTCCTTCGAGATGCTCGCCGGCGGGCTGATCATGCTCCCGTTCTCGCTCCTGACCGTGCATCACTTCTCGCCGTCGGCCGCGTCGATCGCCGGGTGGCTCTACCTCGTCGTCTTCGGGTCGATCCTCGGCTACACCGCCTACGTCTGGCTGCTCGCGAACGCGCCGCTCGGGCTCGTGGCGACCTATGCGTACGTCAACCCGGTCGTCGCGATCACGCTCGGCGTCCTCTTCCGCGGTGAGCAGCTGACCTGGCGGCTCCTGATCGGGGCGGGCATCGTCGTCGTCGCGGTCGCGACCGTCGTCCGGCAGGAGCCGACGACGATGCCGGAGCTGGAGCGGGAGAGCGCGGTCGGCCACGGGTGACGAGCGGTCGCGCAGGTGTCAGGCACGCCCGGTCTCCGAGCCCAGGCAGATGTCGTCCGCCGTGACCGGGACGCGCTCGAGGGCGCGACCGGTCGCCGCGCGCAGCGCCGAGACGATCGCCGCGGTGGAGACGACCGTCGGCGGCTCGCCGACGCCCTTCACCCCGTAGGGGGCCTCGGGCTCCGGGTCCTCGATCAGCACCGACTCGACGGGCGGCATGTCGAGTGCGGTCGGGATCAGGTAGTCGGTGAAGCTCGCGTTCGTGATCAGCCCGTCACGCGTCTGGATCTCCTCCATCAGCGCGAGCCCGAGCCCCTGCGCGGTGCCGCCTTCGATCTGGCCTTCGACCTGCTGTGGATTGACCGCCTTGCCGACATCCTGGGCGGCGCCGATCCAGACGACCCGCGTCAGCCCGAGGTCGACGTCGACCTCGGCGACCACCTTCATCGCGCACGCCGCGAACGCGACGTGCGCGCGCTCGCCCGTGATCTGCCCCGTCTGCGGATCGAGCGGCGTCGTGCGGGGATGCCGGTAGATGCGCTCGACGTCGACCTCCTCGCCCGGCCGCCGCTCCCGCTCGGCGAGCGCCGCGCGGCACGCGTCGCGCACGGCGCCGGCCGCCATCCAGGTCATCCGGGAGGCGGAGGCCGAGCCCGCCGACTCGACCGTCGCGGTCTGTCCGGGCGCCAGCCGCACGTCCTCGAGCTCGAGCTCGGTGCGGGCGACCTGCAGGATCACGCCGGTGACGCCCTGGCCGACCTCCGCCGCGGCGCAGTGCACCTCGGCCGACCCGTCGGCGAGCAGCCTGACCCGGGCGGCGCAGTAGTCGTCGAATCCCTCCGAGTAGCCGATGTTCTTGAAGCCGACCGCGAAGCCGACGCCGCGGCGGACGCCTTCTCCGTTCGTCGTGTTGCCCGCCCCGCCCGGAAGCCGCAGCACGTCGCGCGGCAGCGCCTCGGCCGGCGGCGGCTCGAGCGCCGCCGCGGCCCGGATCGTCTCCGCGACCGGCATCGATCCGCTGATCCGCTGCCCCGTCGGCAGCACGTCGCCCGGCGCGAGCGCGTTCAGGAGCCGCACCTCGACCGGGTCGAGGTCGAGCAGTCCCGCGAGCTTGTCCATCTGCGCCTCGCTCGCGAAGCAGGTCTGAACCGCCCCGAACCCACGCATCGCGCCGCACGGTGGATTGTTCGTGTAGACGGCCGTCGACTCGATCGACGCGTTCGGGCATTCGTACGGCCCGATCGCGAACGACGCAGCGTTCGAGGCGACCGCAGTCGACGACGAGGCGTACGCGCCGCCGTCGAGCAGGATCTTCATCCGCACGTTGACGAGCCGCCCTTCGCGCGTCGCGCGATGCTCGCACCAGATGCGGGCCGGGTGACGGTGCACGTGGCCGGTGAACGACTCCTCGCGGTTGTAGACGATCTTGACGGGACGGTTCGTGTGCAGGGCGAGCATCGCACCGTGCACCTGCATCGAGAGGTCCTCACGGCCGCCGAAGGCGCCGCCCACGCCGGCGAGGTGGATCCGCACCTGTTCCAGCGGCAGGCCGAGGCACGGCGCGACCTGCGAGCGGTCGACGTGCAGCCACTGCGTCGCGACGTAGATGTCGACGCCGCCCTCACCGTCGGGAACCGCGAGGCCCGACTCGGGGCCGAGGAAGGCCTGGTCCTGGATGCCGACCTCGTACACGCCGCTCACCGCGACGTCGCCCTCGGCGTCGACGTCGCCGTGGCGAATCTGGATGTGCCGGACGACGTTCGGACGCGGATCGTCGAGGTAGCCATGACCATGCGTCGGCTTGTCAGGGTGCAGCTCCGGCAGCTCCGTCGCCCGCTCCATGTCGGCAACCGGCTCCAGCGCCTCGTACTCGACGCGAATCCGCTCGGCTGCGCGGCGCGCCTGCTCGGGGTGCTCCGCAGCCACGAGGGCGACGGGCTCGCCGAAGTAGAGGACACGATCGATCGCGAGCACGGGCTGGTCCTGGAACTCGAGCCCGTACAGCTTCGCGCCCGGAACGTCCTCGTGGGTCAGGACCGCGTGCACGCCGGGCATGGAGACGGCCGCCGAGATGTCGATCGAGGCGATCCGTGCGTGCGCGTGCGGGCTCCGCAAGGTGTGGCCCCAGAGCATCCCAGGAACGATCAGGTCGCTCGCGTACTCGAACTCCCCCTTCACCTTGGGCGGCGCGTCGACCCGGGGCACGAGCTCGCCGATCTTCCCCAGCTGCAGGCGGCGGACGGTCTGGGTCATGTCGCCGCCGCCCTGCGCACCGCGTCGAAGATCTTCGCGTAGCCGGTGCAGCGGCAGAGGTTGCCCGAGAGCGCCTCGCGAATCTCGTCGTCCGTCGGGGCCGCGTTCCGGCTCAGCAGGTCCGCCGTCGCGACGACGAGGCCCGGCGTGCAGAACCCACACTGCACGGCGCCTGCGTCGACGAACGCCTGCTGCACCGGATGCAACCGTTCACCGTCGGCGAGCCCCTCGACCGTCGTCACGTCGTGCCCGTCCGCCTGCGCCGCGAGCACGAGACACGCGCAGACGAGCGTCCCGTCGAGCAGCACCGAGCACGAACCGCACTCGCCCTGCTCGCACGCGTTCTTGGCGCCCGGGAAGCCGAGCTTCTCACGCAACGCATAGAGCAGCGACTCGCCCTCCCAGCAGTCGGCCTCGTGCTCCTCACCGTTGACCCGAAGCGAGATCCTCATCGGAGCCTCAGAGCAACAACCTCTTGAGTGCGCGCTCCGTGAGCACACGCAGCGCGTGACGGCGGTAGCGCGCGCTGCCGCGCACGTCGTCGATCGGCGAGGCTGCCGCCGCCACCTGCTCGGCGAACGAGCCCGCCTCCTCGCGCGGCGCCGTGACGAGCACGGGACGTGGTGAGGCGGAGCCGAACGACGCGCGCAGCTCGTCGCCTGCCGAGACGGCGAGAGAGACGACGGCGATCACCATCGCGTTGCGCGGGCCGACCTTCATGAACGTCTGCGGCGCGCGCGTCGGCGTCAGCCAGACGGCCGAGATCAGCTCGTCGGGCTCGAGCGCGTTGCGCTTCACGCCGGTGACGAACTCGCCGAGGGGGACCATGCGCGTCCCGCGCACCGAGGCGCACTCCACCTCCGCTCCCTCGAGGAGCAGCGGGGGAAGGGCGTCTCCGGCCGGCGACGACGTGCCCAGGTTGCCCCCGATCGTGCCGCGGTTGCGGATCTGCGGCGAGCCCACCGTCCGCGAGGCCTCCGCGAGCGCCGGCAGGACCTCCCGCAGGGGCCCGTGCTCGATCTCGCTGTAGGTGAGCCCGGAGCCGAGACGAAGGGCGTCGCCGCGCCGCGCATAGCCGCGCAGCTCCGCGATCTCGTTCAGGTTGAGGAGCGACGGCGGCCGGCCCCGGTCGAAGTTGAGCGCGACGAGCACGTCCGTGCCGCCCTGGACCGGCCAGGCGTCCCGATGCTCCGCCTTCAAGCGCAGCGCCTCGGGCAGCGTGCGGGGCGTCAGGACATCCACGAAGGCGAAGGGTACGGTTCCGGCGGAGTGGGCGCTTCCCTTTCACGCCGTCTGGCGGTGGCCCGCGGCGACGAGCCTGCAGACCTCGTCATCCGCGGCGGTCGCGTGCTCTCCGTCTTCACCCGCGAGTGGCTCCGGACGGACGTCGCGGTCGCCGACGGCCATGTCGCCGGGCTCGGAACGTACGAGGGCCGCGAGGTGATCGACGCGACAGGCCGCTGGGTCGTCCCCGGGTTCATCGATGCGCACATGCACCTCGAGTCGTCGAAGCTGCTCGTCGACGAGTTCGCGCGGCTCGTGCTCCCGTTCGGCACCACGGCCGTCGTGGCGGATCCGCACGAGATCGCGAACGTTCTCGGCACCGACGGCGTGCACTGGCTGATCGACGTCTGCGACGACATCCCCCTCGACGTCTACTTCATGGCGTCGTCGTGCGTGCCGGCGTCGCACTTCGAGTCGCCGCGACGCGAGCTGACACCGGGCGACCTCGACGCGCTGTTGCGCCGCCGGCGCGTGATCGGGCTCGCCGAGATGATGAACTTCCCCGGCGTGATCGGCGGTGCGCCGTCGGAGCTCGCGAAGCTCGCGCTCGCGCGGCACGTCGACGGCCACGCGCCCGGCGTGCTCGGCAACGCGCTCAACGCCTACGCGGCGGCCGGGATCGGCTCGGACCACGAGGCCCACACGCCGGAGGAGGGACGCGAGCGGCTGCGCGCCGGGATGTGGCTGCTGATCCGCGAGGCGACCGCGGCGCGAAACCTGCAGGCCCTGCTCCCGCTGCTCGCCGAGTACGGCCCCGGACGGATCGCCTTCTGCACGGACGACCGGGAGCCCGAGCACATCGCAGACGACGGGCACATCAACGGCATGGTCCGCGACGCCGTCGCCTTCGGCATCCCGGCGGAGGACGCGCTCGTCTGCGCGTCGCTCAGCCCGGCGCTCTGGCACGGGCTGCAGGGGCTCGGCGCCGTCGCGCCCGGCTACCGCGCCGACGTGCTCGTGCTGCCCGACCTCGAGCGGTTCGTCCCGGACCTGGTGCTGAAGAACGGGGCGCCGGTCGCGGAGTGGCCCCGTGCAACCGTGCCCGACTGGGTGCGCCACACGGTTCGGATCGGGGCCTTCGGCCCGGAGATGTTCCGGGTGCCCTGGAGCGGAGGCGATGCGCGCGTGATCGGGATCGTGCCGGGACAGATCGTCACCGACTCGCTCGTCGTCCCGCTGCCGGCACGCGCCGGCGAGGCGGTCGCCGACCCGGACCAGGATCTCGCGAAGATCGCCGTCGTCGAGCGCCACCTCGGCACCGGCCGGGTCGGCCACGGGTTCGTGCGCGGGTTCGGCCTGCAGCGCGGCGCGATCGCCTCGACGGTGGCTCACGACGCGCACAACGTCGTCGTCGTCGGGATGAACGACGCCTCGATGGCGGCGGCGGTGCGCCGGCTCGCGAACCGGGGCGGCGGGATCGTCGTCGTCGACGGCGCCGAGGTGCTGGCGGAGCTGCCCCTGCCGGTCGCGGGGCTGCTGTCCGACGCCCCGCTCGACGAGGTCGTCGCACAGTCGCACGCAGTCGTCGAGGCGGTTCGGCGACTCGGGTGCACGCTCGAAGCCCCGTTCCAGCACCTGTCGTTCCTCGCGCTCTCGGTGATCCCCTCCCTGAAGCTCACCGACCAGGGGCTCGTCGACGTCGACCGTTTCGAGCTCGTGCCGCTGGGAGTCTCGTGACCGTCTACGGCAATGCGTGGATCGTCACGATGGACGACACGGGGACCGAGCACGAATGCGGCTGGCTGCGAGTCGAGGACGGGCTGATCTCGGAGGTGCACGGCGGCGAGGCTCCGGGCGGGGCGATCGACCTCCGCGGCGCCGTGGTCACGCCCGGCTTCGTCAACACGCATCACCACCTCTACCAGACCTTGACGCGCGCCCGCGCCCAGCAGGCGGATCTCTTCACCTGGCTCAGGACGCTGTACCCGGTGTGGGCGCGGATCGACGACGAGATGGAGCACGCCGCCGCGAGGTGCGGCCTGGCGGAGCTCGCGCTCTCGGGCTGCACGACGGTGTTCGACCACCACTATGTCTTCCCGCGCGGCGTCTCAGGGCTCGTGGAGGCGGAGCTGCGGGCTGCGCAGGAGCTCGGCCTGCGCATCGTCGCCTCGCGCGGCTCGATGGACCTCGGAGAGTCGGAGGGCGGCCTGCCTCCCGACTCGCTCGTGGAGGACATCGACACGATCCTCGCGGACACCGAGCGGCTGCACGGGCTCGCCGACGGAGCGATGGCGCAGATCGCGATCGCGCCCTGCTCGCCGTTCTCCGTGACGACGCGCCTGATGGAGGAGTCCGCCGCGCTCGCACGCAGGCTCGGGCTGCAGCTGCACACCCACCTCGCCGAGACGGTCGAGGAGGATGCCTACTGCCGCGAGCTCTTCGACTGCACGCCGGTCGAGTACCTCGAGCGCGTGGGCTGGATCGCCGACGACGTATTCTGCGCGCACTGCGTGCACGTCTCCGACGAGGACGTCGCGACATTCGGCCGCGCGGGCGTCGGCGTTGCGCACTGCCCGACGTCGAACCTGCGGCTCGGAGCCGGCGTCGCACCGGTCCGCGCGATGCTCGACGCGCACGTGCGGGTCGGCCTCGGCGTCGACGGCAGCGCCTCGAACGAGCGCAGCGACATCTTCGTCGACGTGAAGACCGCACTGCTCGTCGCACGCGGCCGCGACGGCGAGCAGGCACTGACGGCGCGCGAGGCGCTTCGTCTGGCAACACGCGGCGGCGCCGACCTGCTGCGCCGCGAGGACATCGGCTCGCTCGTGCCGGGAAAGCGCGCCGACTTCGCGGTCTGGCGCACCGACGGGCTCGAGTTCGGCGGCGCCGAGGACCTCGTCGCGAACCTCGTGCTGAGCGGTCCCCACCGTGTCGACCGGCTGGTGGTCGGCGGCGGCGACGTCGTTCGCGACGGCGCGCTCGTGCGCGCCGACGAGCAGGAGATCGCCCGCGAGCATCGCATGCAAGCGCGAAGGCTGTGGCGGGAATGAGCCTCTCCACCCATGTCCTCGACACCGAGCGCGGCCGCCCGGCCGCCGGCGTGCGGGTCGAGCTCTACGACGCGACGGGGTCGCTCGTCGGCGAGGGTACGACGGACGCGGACGGGCGGATCGGCGGGCTCGGCGACACCTCCCCGGGCCTCTACCGCCTCGTCTTCCATCCTCCGTCACCCTTCTTCAGGAAGGTCGAGCTCGAGGTCGAGCTCGACGCCGGGCACCACCACGTTCCGCTGCTCATCTCGTCCTACGCGTGCGCGAGCTACCGCGGCAGCTGACGGTCGAGCAGCTGGCGGAGCTGTTCGAGGGCCGCACGCACTTCGTCGAGCTGCTCGCAGAGCTCGAGGATCCACTCGGCCGGGCGCGCGGGCTCGCGCTCGGGCTCTCCGAGACCGAGCAGAAGGAGCTTCTCGACGCACATCCCGCGATCGGAGGCAAGACGGCGTCGGCGCGTTCTGCGCGCGAGCAGGGAACCGACGACGACCCGGCCGTCCTCGCCGAGCTCGCCCGGCTGAACGAGCTCTACGAAACGCGTTTCGGCTTCCGCTTCGTCGTGTTCGTCGACGGCCGGCCTCGCCGCGAGATCGTCCCGATCCTGGAGGAGCGGCTCCGGAGAACGCGCGCCGAGGAGTTGGCGACGGCGGTGGACGAGCTGGTGCAGATCGCGCTCGCCCGCTGGGAGGGCGGGACGTGACGGCGGTCGTAGCTCTGTCCGACTACTGGTGGGGCTGGGGCAACCTGCTCTTCCGGTGGCTGCACGTGATCGCCGCGATGGCGTGGATCGGCGCGTCGTTCTACTTCATCGCGCTCGACAACCACCTCGAGCCGCCCAAGGACCCCCGCGACGCGGGACGCGGGGTCGCGGGCGAGTCGTGGGAGGTGCACGGTGGCGGCTTCTACCGGGTGGAGAAGTTCAGGGTCGCACCCGAGCGGCTCCCGGAGCCGTTGCACTGGTTCAAGTGGGAGGCGTACACGACCTGGCTGTCGGGGTTCGCGCTCTTCGTCGTCGTCTACTACGCCCACGCGACCTCCTATCTGATCGACCCGTCGGTCGCCGACCTGACGGCGTGGGAGGCGATCGCCCTCTCGATCGGCGGGATCGTGCTGGCGTGGGTCGTCTACGACGGGCTCTGCCGGGCGTTCGAACGAGACGAGGCGCTCCTCGCGATCCTCGTCTTCGCGTTCGTGTGCGCCTCCGCGTGGGCGTCGTGGAACCTGTTCGCACCGCGGGCGGCCTACCTCCAGGTCGGCGCGATGATCGGGACGATGATGGTCGGCAACGTCTTCTTCGTGATCATCCCGGCGCACTGGGAGCTGATCCGGGCGAAGCAGGCCGGCCGCGAGCCCGACCCGCGCTGGAACCTGCGCGGGAAGACACGCTCGGTGCACAACAACTACCTGACCCTGCCGGTCGTGTTCGCGATGCTCTCGAACCACTTCACGTTCACCTACGGGCACGCGAACGGCTGGATCGTGCTCGTCGCGCTGATGGCGATCGGCGCGCTCGTCCGGCACTACTTCAACCTGCGGCATCGCGGCCTCAACGTGTGGCCGATCCTCGGCATCGCGGCGGCGGGGATCGTCGCGATCGCACTCGTCATCCGTTGAGGTAGGGTCACGCGCGTGCTCGAGATCGTCGCCGCAGGCATGCGCTTCGTCGCGCGCTGGGAGGAGGAGACGGCGCCGAAGACGGTGGCGGCGTTCAGGGCGAGCCTGCCGCTCGACGACCGGATCATCCACTGCCGCTGGAGCGGCGAGTCGAACTGGATCCCCTGGGGCGACCGCGACTTCGGCATCGGCCCGGAGAACGCGACGTCGTATCCGCATCCCGGCGAGCTGGCGCTCTACCCTGGCGGCCAGAGCGAGACCGAGCTCCTGTTCCCGTACGGGTACTGCTCGTTCGCGTCGAAGGCAGGCCACCTGTGGGCGAACCACTTCGCCACGCTCGTCGAGGGGCAGGAGCAGCTCAAGGAGCTCGGCCGCCTCACCCTCTGGGAGGGTGCGCAGAAGATCTCGTTTCGCGACACCTAATCCGCAAGACCGATCAGGGCTTTCGCGGTTCCGGCCGGCCGAGGCAGGACGTACGGTCCAGCTGTCGTGGAGGAGAAGCACCGCAGAGTCGGGTTCCGCGTCCTCAGCTCGTCGCTCAGCGCGGAGGAGATCGCAGAGCACGCGGGCCTGCTGCCGGCATCGCCCGGCGAGCTCGACGAGCCGGCACCGTTCGAGCTGCCACGTCCTTCGGCGCGGCTCGAGACCGCCTGGGTGGTGGACAGCCCGCTCGAAATCACGAGCCCGCTCGAGGAGCGCCTCGACGCGCTCCTCGACGTCGTCGAGCCGTACGCACGGCGACTGCACCAGCTCGGGGACGGCTGCCTGATGCACATCTTCGTCGGCAGCGACGCGGTCGCGCACGCCCCTGGCTGCGCGCTCCTCGGGCCGACGCTGCTCGAGCGGCTCGCGGCGCTTCCAGGCGAAGGGGTCCTGATCGAGGCGCCCGAGGGCGCCCGGCAGCTCGAGCCCACCCTGACCGACGCCGGCTCCTAGGCCGGCTCGGAGAGCGGCTGCAGCACCGGCTCCTCGGCGCTCCAGGGGAAGGTGATCCACCGGTCGGTGCGCCGCCAGACGTACTCGCACTTGACCGCCGAGCGCGGCTTCTCGTAGAGGACCGCACAGCGCACCTCGGCAACCTTGCCCTCGCAGAACTCCTGCACGAGCTTCAGCGTGGCACCGGTGTCGGCGACGTCGTCGGCGATCAGCACCTTCGTCTCCGCGAAGTCGACGAGATCCGGCACCGGCGGGAGGATCATCGGCATGTCGAGCCGCTCGTCGATGCCGGTGTAGAACTCGACGTTCATCGTGAAGGTGTTCTTGACGCCGAGCGCGTAGCCGATCGCGCCCGCGACGAGCAGCCCGCCGCGGGCGATCCCGAGCACCATGTCCGGGTGGTAGCCGTCCGCAGCGACCGCTTCGGCAAGCACCCGGGCGCCGGCTCCGAGGTCGTCCCAGCTCATCGTCTCGCGCTGCGTCACGACGCGAGCCTAGCGAGGGCCGCCGTGAGCGCGTCGACGGCGAGCGCGATGTCCTCGTCGCTCGAGAGCTCGTCCGGGTGGTGGCTGATGCCACCGTTCAGGCTGCGCACGAACAGCAGCGAGCTGTTCGGGATGAACATCGCGTCGTGGCCGGCACCCGACACGAGCCTCGGCGCGTCCGGCAGCACCTTCGCGAACGCGTCGCCCATCGGCACGGGATCGGACTTCCACTGCACCTCGAAGCCGATCTCCTCGATCAGGGCGGTCAGCAGGTCGCCGTCGGCGGACCGGGCGTCGACGGACACGGTCACCTTCGCCGGCACGACGTTCGTCGCGTTCGGCTCGACCTCGATCGCGCCCACGGTCGCGACGGTGCCCGGGCGCGCGCATTCGCGCACGTGGAGGATGAACCTGGCGGCGTCGACGAGCGCGTCCGCCCGCGCGTCGATCGGCGTCGTGCCCGCATGGTCGGCGCGGCCCTCGAGCACCCGAAACCCGCGCGCCTGGCCCGCAATCGCGGTGACGACGCCGAGCGGCTCCCCGAGCGTGGCGAGCACCGGGCCTTGCTCGATGTGCACCTCGAGATAGGCGTCGGGGAAGGAGGTGATCGTCTTGCTCCCCATCGGCCCCGTCTCCTCGGCGCGGAAAGCGACGACGGCCAGAGGTGCCTCGGGCAGGCGCCCGGCCGCCTCGATCGCGGCGACCACGCCGAGCGCACCGTCGAAGCGCCCGGCGGACGGAACGCTGTCGAGGTGCGAGCCCGCCCAGATCCTCGCCTCGCCCCGCCGGCCGAACAGGTTGCCGGCGTCGTCGCGCGCGATCTCGAGCCCGGCCTCGCGCATCCACCCGGCGGCGAGCTCGTGCGCCGCGTCCTCCTCCGCCGAGTAGCCGGCGCGATGCTGGGCGATCGCGTAGATCTCGTCCAGGCGCTCGCTGATCCTCATACGCGCAATGCTCGCAGCATGTGGCGGCCGGCGAGGGGCAGGAGCGCGACGGCCGCCAGCCCGTCGCGCCAGGTGGTGGCCGCGACGAACGCTCCGAAGAGCGGCGGGTAGGCGGCTCCGATGCCGTTCAGCACGCTCTGCTGCAGACCGATCGCGACCCCGCTTCGCGCGCGCCCCGAGAGCTCCGCGGCAGCCGCGAAGGCGAGCCCGTTCCAGCTCATGGCGAGCGTCCCGGCCGCCACGAGGAGCGGCACGAGGAGCGCGAGCGGCGCGCCGACCGCGACTGCCGTGAGCAGCGTCGCGACCGAGGTGACGAGGGCGATCGAACGCATCGGCGCGACGCGGCTCGCGACGACGTCCGACCAGCGGCCGGCAGCGATGCGCCCACCGATGCCGAGGAGCTGGATGGTCGCGAGCACCGCCGCCGCCGCGCCCGCGCCGACACCGCGGCTGTCGTGGAGGAAGACGACGGTGAAGCCGATGAGGCACATCTGCGGGGCGACGATCAGCGCACTGCCGAACGCCATCGACCAGACGCGCCGGTCGCGAAAAGGGGTCGGGCCCGTGTGCGCCGTCAGGCCGCGATCGGGCGGTCCTTCGCGCAGCACGAAGCCCGCCACGGCCGCCGAGCAGAGGCACGCGACTCCGAGCGCCGCGAAGCCGGCCTGAGCTCCTTCGCGGTGGACGAGCGGGGGCAGGACGAGGGCGACGACGAAGCCGCCGATCGGGATCGCGGTCTGCCGGATGCCGAGCGCGAGCCCGCGCTGCGCCTGCGAGAACCACGCCATCACCGCCCGGCCGCTCGCCGACTGCACGCTGGCCCCGCTCATCCCCGCGGCGAGGAGGCAGCCGAGAAGCGGCCAGAAGCCCGAGACGCGGGCGGCGGCCAGGAGCGCCAGCCCGCAGGCGCCGACGCCGGTGACGAGCACCGCGCGCTCCCCGAGCCGGTCGGCCGCCATCCCCCACGGCACGAGGGTCAGCACCGAGCCGCCGAGCGATGCGCCGAGCAGGATGCCGGTCTGGCCGAGGGACAGGTCGTAGCGGTCGCGGAGCGCGGGCGCCATCACCGCCACGCCGAACCAGATCGCGGAGTACGTCGCCTGCGCGAACGTGCCCGCCGCGAGAACGGCCCAGCGGTACGGGCTGTCCGTCGCTACAGCCCGAACGGGTTGGTCGGCCGCGTCCCGGTGTAGGTCACGACCGACTTCGTCTCGAGATAGAGGTCGAGCGTCTCCAGCGCGAGCTCACGGCCGAAGCCGGACTGCTTGTAGCCGCCGAAGGGGATCCCGGGGAACGCGGTGTACGGCATGTTGATGCCCACCGTCCCCGACTTGATCTTCGACGCGATGCGCTGGCCCTTCCCCGGATCGCCGGTCCACACGGTCGCCATCAGCCCATACCTCACGTCGTTGGCGATCCGGACCGCGTCGTTCTCGTCCTCGAAGGGGATCACCGTGACGACCGGACCGAAGATCTCCTCCTGGGCGGCGAGCATTCGGTTGTCCGCTCCCGCGATCACGGTCGGCGGATAGAACGCGCCCGGCCCCGTGCCGAGCTCACCGCCGGTCGTGATCTCCGCGCCGTCGTCCCGCGCGCTCTGGACGAACCCGTGCACCTTCTCTCGATGCGCGACCGAGATCAGCGACCCCATCTGCGTCTCGGCGTCGAGCGGATCGCCGACCTTGACGCGCTGCGACAGCTCCGTCACCTGCGCGACGACGTCGTCGTAGATCGACTTCTCGACGAGCAGGCGCGAGCGCGCCTCGCACGACTGCCCGGCCGAGGCGAAGATCGCCCAGACGCTCGCGGGAATCGCGTCGGCGAGGTTCGCGTCGGCGAAGAGCAGGTTGGGGCTCTTGCCGCCGAGCTCGAGCGTCACGCGCTTGATCGGATCGGAGCACAGGCGCATGATCTCGCCGCCCGTCTTCGTCGAGCCGGTGAACGCGACCTTGTCCACCCCCGGGTGGCGGACGAGCGAAGCCCCGGTCGTCGGGCCGTCGCCCGGGACGATGTTGATCGCACCCGCCGGGAAGCCCGCCTCGGCGGCCAGCTCCGCGACCCGCAACACCGAGAGCGGCGTCTGCGCGTCCGGCTTGAGGACGACCGCGCAGCCCGCCGCGAGCGCCGGCGCGAGCTTCCAGGACGCCATCAGCAGCGGGTAGTTCCACGGGACGATCTGTCCGGCGACGCCGACGGGCTCCTTCAAGGAGTAGAAGAGCAGCGAGCCGCCGACCGGGTTCGAGCGGCCCGCGATCGTCGCGATCGCCGAGGCGTAATAGCGGAAGTTCTCGGTGGCCCCTGCGATCTCCGCCTTGACTGACGAGATCGCCTTGCCGACGTTGCGGGACTCGAGCTCGGCGAGCTCCTTCCGGTTCGCGGCGATCGCGTCGGCGAGCGCGTGCAAGAGGCGGGAGCGCTCGGTGCCCGGCGTCTTGCCCCAGTCACCTTCGAGCGCCCCGCGCGCCGCGCCGACCGCGCGGTCGACGTCGTCCGCGTTCCCCATCGCGGCACGGGCGAGCACCTCGCCAGTCGCCGGCTCGAGCACGTCGCGCAGCTCGCCGGATGCCGGCTCGACCAGCGCGCCGTCGATGAAGAGACCGCGCTCGGAAGTGGCGACCGCCATGCCCGGACCTAGCGCGCCTGCGCGACCAGGTCGCCGATGCGCACGTGCTCGGTGAGGAGCGTGCGCAACCGCGCCGGATCGCCGCCGATGTAGGAGCGGCACAGATCGAGGCCGGCGGAGTAGGTGATCGTGTACGCGCGCCAGGTGGGGTCGGTCACGAAGCGAACGCTCTGCTTGGCCTGCTCCGGCGTGCTGAGCGCGAAGCGCCGAACGAACGCCTCGGCCTCCTCGAGCGAGCTGCCGTCCTCGTGAACGGCGAGCGCCGCGTCGACGCTGACGGTGCCCAGCCGCTCGCCCGCCTTCGAGATGCGCTCCGCCAGCTCCGGATCGGCCAGCTCGAGCCCGTGGCCGCGAATGATCGCGTACGCCTCCTCCTTCGCGGCATCGTCCAGGACGACCTCCAGCCCGGCCTCGGCGATGCCCTCGCTGAGCACGGCCTGCGGTGTCGGCACCAACTGGATGCCTTCCTCGATCTTCCCCTGCTCACGCAGCAGGAGCTGCTCCTTGACGGCGTGCTCCGTGTGGTGACCGGGGTAGACCTCGTGGCCGACGAGCTTGAGCAGGTCGAGGCCGCTCGTCGGAACGTCGACGTTCAGCACGACCCGGCTGCTCAGGTTGCCCTGGTAGTAGTTGAACGCCCACCAGGGCTCGTCGTGCACGGGGTCGAGCGCGACCTCCTCGCCCGCGGGCAGCTCGAGCAGCGCACTCGTGCGGGCGCGGAGCACCGGCAGCAGGTCACCGAGCACGGCGACCGCCCGCTCGCCGGGGCAGAGGTGCCGTTCGCGCCAGGCCTGCCTGCGCGCGGCCAGCGGACCGTCTCCCGGCAGCAGCTCGTCGAGCTCCGCATGCGCCTCGGCGTACACCGACTCGGGCGTGCGCACGGGGCGGATGCCGTAGCAGCCCTCGACCTCGTCGCTGTAGGAGATCGCAGCCCCGGCGAGCACGTGCGCGTACGTGGCACAGCCCTTCACCTGGTCGGCAAGCCAGCCGTCCTCGAGCCCGGCGAGCAGCGCGTCGGCGTCGGAGGCGAGCTGCGACGCGTCGACCTTCTCCTCGGCGTCGACCTGCGCCTGCAGCTCGGGCGGGCCGTAGTACGCGTCGACGAGACCGTCGACGTGCTTCCCGAGCCTCAGGCCGAGCAGCAGATACTGCTCAGCCGCGTTCAAACAAGGCCGCCTGTCCCTGACCGACACCGACGCACATGGTCGCGACACCGTAACGGCCTTCGCGCCGCCGCAGCTCGTGCAGCAGCGTGACCGTGAGACGCGCGCCGCTCATCCCGAGCGGGTGGCCGATCGCGATCGCACCGCCGTTCACGTTGACCCTCTCCTCGTCGAGCCCTAGCTCGCGCACGACGGCGAGCGACTGCGACGCGAATGCCTCGTTGAGCTCCACGAGGTCGAGCTCGTCGACGGCGACGCCGCTGCGGTCGAGCAGCTTGCGCACTGCGGGAATCGGCCCGATTCCCATCACGCGCGGGTCGACACCCGCCACGGCGGAGGCGACGAACGCGCCGAGCGGCGCCAGGCCGAGCGCTCTCGCCTTCTCCTCGGAGGCGACGACAACCGCGGCGGCTCCGTCATTCAGCCCGGAGGAGTTGCCCGCGGTGACAGAGCCGCCCGCCCGGAACGCGGGCTTGAGCGACGCAAGCTTCTCCAGGGAGGTGTCGGGGCGCGGATGCTCGTCGCGTGTCACCTCGCCCACCGGGACGAGCTCGTCGTCGAAGCGCCCCGCGTTCGCCGCCGCAGCCCACCGTTGCTGCGAGCGGAGGGCGAACGCATCCTGATCCTCCCGCGAGACCGTCCAGCGGCCGGCGACGTTCTCGCCGGTCTCGCCCATCGTCTCGAGCGGGAAGAGCTCCTCCAGGCGCGGGTTCGGGAAGCGCCAGCCGAGCGTGGTGTCGTACATGACGCGGTCGCCGCGGGGGAAGGCGGTGTCGGGCTTCGCGGTGACGAGCGGCGCGCGCGACATCGACTCGACGCCGCCCGCGACGAAGAGGTCCCCGTCGCCGGCGATCACCGCGTGGCAGGCGCCGACGATCGCGGCGAGCCCGGAGGCGCAGAGGCGGTTGACCGTGACCCCGCCGACCGTCTCGGGCAGGCCGGAGAGCAGCACCGCCATGCGCGCGACGTCGCGGTTGTCCTCGCCGGCCTGGTTGGCGCAGCCGAGCCACACGTCTTCGATCTCCGCCGCGGGAACGCCCGCTCGCTCGACCGCCGCCCGGACGACGATCGCCGCGAGGTCGTCGGGACGCGTCCCGGCGAGCCCGCCGCCGTAGCGCCCGACCGGCGTGCGCACGGCCGAGAGGATCACTGCGCGGCTCACCGGGCGAACTCCGGCTCGAAGCCGACGAGCCGCGTGACCGCCTCTCGGCCGCGCTCGCCCATGTCGAGCGTCAGGTCGTTGACGTACATCGCCACGAACTCGTCCGCGGTCGCGGCGTCGATCCCTCGACCGAAGCCCATCGCGTAGGCCATGGCGTCCTCGCGGTGAGCGAGCCCGGCCTCGATCGCCTCGAGGACGACCGCCGACGCGTCGGCGAGCCGGTCGAGATCGCGCCGAGCGGCGACCAGCCCGAGCGGCAGCGGCAGCCCGATCTCGTCCTGCCACCAGACGCCCAGGTCGAGCAGCTTGTGGAGCCCGTGCTCGGCGAACGTCAGCTGGCCCTCGTGGATCAGGAGCCCGGCCTCCGCACGCCCCGACACGACCTCGTCGAGCACCTCGTCGAACGGCAGGTCGCGCGTGCGCACGTCGTCCCCGAGCGCGAGCCTGAGCACGCGGGTCGCCGTGGTCAGCGGCCCGGGCGTCACGATCTCGACCTCGCGCAGGTCGAGCGCCTCGCGCGCGACCACGATCGGCCCGTATCCCTCGCCGAACGAGGCGCCGTGCGGCAGCAGGACGTAACGCTCGGCGACCGCCGGGTAGGCGCCGGCCGAGAGAGCGGTGATCTCCAGGCGCCCGTCGAGCGCCCACTCGTTCAGCGTCTGGATGTCCGAGGCGACGAGCTCGAACGGGAGCTCGCGGGTGTCGACCTTGCCGGCGTCGAACGCCCAGGCCATGAACGCATCGTCGGGGTCGGCGCTGTGCCCTATGCGGATCGTCACCGGAACCACGTTACCCTGGTCGGATGGCCCGGTCGGAACTGAGCGAGTCGATCCAGGACTACCTGAAGAGCATGTACAAGCTGCAGGCCGAGCACGGCCGCGTGACGATCGGCGCCCTCGCGAAGGACCAGTCCGTGTCGCCGGCATCCGCGTCGGCGATGGTGAAGAAGCTGGCCGCGCTCGAGCTGCTCGAGCACGAGCCCTACCGCGGCGCGCAGCTGACCGAATCCGGCGAGCGGGTCGCGCTCGAGGTGATCCGGCACCACCGGCTGCTCGAGCTCTATCTCGCGAAGACGCTCGGCCTGGACGTCGACGCGGTGCACGACGAGGCCGACCGGCTGGAGCACGTGATCTCCGAGGAGCTCGAGGCGCGCATCGACCGGGCGCTCGGCTTCCCGACCCACGATCCGCACGGCGACCCGATCCCGGACGCGAACCTCGAGTGGCCTCGCGCCTGAGGCTCAGGACCGTCCGAAGAAGAACTTCTCGAGCGGCTCGAGCAGCTCCTCGCGACGGAACGGCTTGACCTTCGCCGCCCCGCCGTCGTCCTCGGAGACGACCGCGTCGTCCTCGAGCGTCCCGTTCGCCGTGGCGAGACAGTCCTCCAGCTCGTGCCCTTCCCAGACGTAGTCGTCCGGGCGCGGCGACTCGCTCTCGCGATGCTGGGGGTTCACCTGGCGGCCGACGGCCCAGAGAGCTCCGGCCCGGCGCTCGATCCAGATCACGACCCGCTCGGGACTGCCGCCGTCGTCGCGACCTTCCACGATCCGTTCGGCGAAGCGCCCGGCCTTCGCGGGAGCCTTCACGCCTCGACTATACAATTGCCTCGCCTGTGGGAATCGTCGATGCAATCAGAGGCGCGTTCTCGTTCCTGTCGTCACGCTCACAGGGCGAGGAGCGGATCGCGCAGTACGTGATCCGCGAGCACCACCGTGGCCGGTCGCTGGCGGAGGTCCTGCAGGACCACTACGTGACGAACCGCTGCACTCCCGAGCAGATCAGGCGCCTCCTCGACCGGCCCGACGTCGTGCACGCGCTCGGCGAGGATCTCGTCACCGAGGCCAAGGCGCACGTCGCCTGAGAGCTTCTAGGCACGCCGCGCGAGCTCGACGACGCGCGCTGCCGCGGCGAGGTCCCAGGCGGCGAGCCCGTTCGACTTGAACACCATGATGTCGTCGTCGCTCGTCCGGCCCGCCAGCGCGCTCACGACGACGTCCTGCAGCTCGTGCACGGCAGGCCAGTTGAGCACGCCGCGCTCGACCGGGACGATCAGGTCGCCCGCCTCGAGCTGCGCCTGCGCGCGCGCGTCCGTGCAGACGAACGCCGCGCGCTCGAGCACCGCGTCGTCGAGCTCGCGCGACGCCGGCTCGTTCGCCCCGACCGCGCAGACGAGCGCGCCGGGGCGAAGCCACTCTCCGAGCAGCACCGGCTCGGTCGACGTCGTCGCGGTGACGACGACGTCGCACCCGCCCGCCTCGCGGCCGGTCGCCTCCTCGCAGCCGTGCTCGCGGCAGAAGGCGGCGCGGCGCGCGTCGTCGCGGCAGTGGACGAGCACCTGCCCGAGACGGGGCAGCGCCGTCCGCAGCGCCGCGACGTGCGAGGCCGCCTGGCGGCCGCAGCCGATCACGCCGAGCGTCCGCGAGCCGGCGCGCGCCAGGTGCTTCGCGGCGACGGCCGACGCGGCTGCCGTCCGGAGCTGCCCGAGGTAGTCCGCCTCGACGACCGCCGTGAGCCTCGCCTCGGCGAGTGAGAACAGGACGACGAGGAACGGCGTCCCGCCGGGAAGCCACAGGAACGACTTCAACCCCGCATAGCCGAGCTCGTGGTCGACGCACGGCATGACCGCGAACACACCGTGGGGCAGTTCGGCCCGGACACGAGCCGGATTGTCGATCACGCCCCGCGCGAGCCGGCGCAGCGACGCCTCGACCGCGACGATCGCCTCGGCGGGCGTCAGGAGCGCCGCCACCTGCTCCTCGGTGACGTAGACCGGCACGCGCGGAGTCTACGAGTGGGACGGCTCCACGGCGTCGTTGGCGTCGTTGTGCGAGCGTTGATCTCTACGAGGTTGAAGCTGGAGCGGAGTTCGCGAGTGCCGGGGGCGCCCCGGCCACAGCGGCACGCTCGAGCCAGGGTCGCGCGGCGAGGCGCTCGAACTCGTCATAGGCCTGCTCGAGCAGGCGTGCGCGCTCCTCTCCGGCGGCGAAAGCTTCGGCTCGCTCGAGACGGCAGACGGCGACCCAGAAAGGCATCTCGAGCTCGGCGAAGGCGGCCGTTGCGGCATCCAGCGCAGCAGCGTCGTCGTCGAGCAACGCTCGCAGGCGGCGTGTCTGCGCGTCGAGGTACGGCGGTCGGAGGCCTGCCGGCAGTTGTTCGACCCGGACGACCAGTTCCTCAGCGAGCTCCGTTCGCCCTAGGGCGCGCGCGACCTCGACCGCGACCGGAAATGCCTGTTTCCCGTTCTGCGAGGCGAACGCCGAGCCGTCCGTCGTGCCTGGAATCGGCTCGAGACAGCTGAGCGCAGCCTCGAGCGCCTCCTCCAGCTGGCCCTCCGCCCGCAGGACCGTCGAGCGGGAGCCGAGCACCGAGAGACGCTCCTGCAGATCGGACGAAGTTTCAGGGTAGAGGGAGAGGAGGCGCCGAGCCTCGACCGGGTCCCCGCGATGGATCCTGATCTGTGAGACCGTCTCGAGGAGGCTCAGCGTGACGGCGTCCTGCAGGTGGTCCTCGGGGATCTGCGCCGCCCGCTCGAGCGCCTCGTCCCAGCGTCCGAGGTGGTAGAGCGGATAGGTCGACTCTGCGAGCGACGCCCACTCGCCGAGGCGGTGCCCTCGGCGACGGGCGAGCGCGAGACATTGCTCCAGGTACGCAAGCGCATCGTGGTGGCGGTCGCGGTACAGCTCGGCGTCGGAGAGGTTGAAGTAGATCGTGCCGAGCTGCTCCAGGTCATGCTCGAGCGCGATCTCCCGCGCCTGGCGGAGCAGGGCGAGCCGCTCCTGGAGCCGCCCCGAGGCCGAAAGGAGGATCGCCCGCGCATTGAACGCTGACACCAGGACGACCGGGGATCCGAGCGACTCCCCCATCTCGGTCGCACGTGCGAGGAGGTCTGCCCCGAGGTCGGTCTCGCCGGCGAAGACGCACGCGCCGCCGAGTCGAGCGATCAGATGTGCGAGGTCTTCGTCCGGCTCGTCGTCTGCGAGCACTTCGTAGGCCCGCTTCAGCATCGCCAGAGCCTCGTCGAAGCGTCCCTGCCAACGGACGACGTATGCGAGCCGGCCGGAGACGCGCGCCGACGCATGTGTCTCGCCGTGTCCGTCGTAGAGGCCGATCGCCTCGGCCAGCAGGCTCGACGCCGTCTCGAAATCGGCGGCGCTGTACGCGAGAAAGCCGGCGCGGTCGAGGATCCCCGCTCGCTCGAGCTCGTCGTCGGTCAGCCTGGCTGCCTGGGTGAGGTACCGCTGCGCCTCCCCCGATGCCGCGAGCGATTGCGCCCGCTCCCCCGCCCGCACGAGCGCCTCGTGCGCCTGCCGGCGCACCTCCGCCGCGTCCGCGGCCGCGGGATTTGATTCGTAGGCGTCGACGTAGTGCGCGGCCACGACCTCTGCAATCTCGTCCTCCTCGGCGAACGACGAGCGCAGGAACGCCGCTGCCGCGAGGTGGCGCGCCCGCCGCTCGTGGCGCGACAGCGTCTCGTACGCGACCCGGCGGACGAGGTCCTGCAGGAAGCCGTACTGGCCGTGCTCGGGCGAGCGCGCATCGCCCTGCAGGCTCAGCACCTCCTTGCGCATGAGCGAGGCGAGCAGCGGCTCGAGCTGCTCGGCCGAGAGCCCCGACAGCGCCCGCAGGCCGTCGCGGGTGAACATCTTGCCGAGCACGGCGCCGTCCGAGAGAAGCCGGCGCTCGTCGGCGGAGAGGCCGTCGAGCCGCGCGGCGATCAGTGCGTGCAGCGTCTCCGGCACCTCGAGCTCGCCGATCTCCGCAACCGGGCGATACACGGCGCCGTCCTGCGCGATCAGGCCGCGGTCGAGGAGCATTCGCACCGTCTCGACGGCATATAGAGGAACGCCTTCGGCGCGCGCGAGGATCTGTTTCTGTGTCCGCTCGGGGAGGCCCGGCACGAGGCCGGCGAGGAGCTCCTCCATCGCGTTCTCCGGAAGCGGCTCGAGGTAGAGCGATGTGAAGTTGCGCAGACCAGCGCCCCACGTGGGCCGCTTCTCGGCGAAATCGGGCCGCGCGAGCGTGAGTACGAAGAGCGGAGAGTTCCGCGACCACTCGAGCAGGTACTCGACGAAGTCGAGCAGGCCCGCGTCGGCCCACTGCATGTCCTCGAACGCGAGCACGGTCGGATAGACGTCCGCCAACCGCTCGAAGAACAGCCGCCACGCCGCGAAAAGGTCCTGCTTGTCGCGCGCCGCGTGCTCGGCGAGTCCCAGCAGGTGCGCCAGCCGCGGCTCGACGAATGTGCGCTCGTCCTCGTCGGGGATGTGCTCGTCGAGCGCAACCCCCAGCTTCTCCCGCGCGACCGACGGCCCGTCCTCCTCGGCGATCCGGCAACGCATCCGCACCATGTCGGCGAGCGCCCAGTAGGTGACGCCCTCGCCATACGAGAGGCAGCGGCCGCGGTGCCAGTACGTCACTTGCGCGATGCCATCGAAGTACTTGTAGAACTCCCACGCGAGCCGCGACTTGCCTATCCCTGCGATGCCCGTGGCCGAGACGAGGTGTGCCTTCCCGCCGGCCTCGCACTCGTGGAAGAGATCCTTCATTCGGCGCAGCTCGCGGTCGCGTCCGACGAACGGCGCCTCGAGCCCCTGCGACTTGAGGGAGCCCCGCGAGCCAGAGACGACGCGGAGCGCCTGCCAGAGCGGCACCGCGGCGTCCTTGCCTTTCAGGGTGTGCGAGCCTGCGCTCTCGTAGGCGATCGTCTGCTCGGTCGTCCGCCGAGTCGCCTCTCCGACGAGGACGGTGCCGGGGTCGGCCGCCGACTGGATCCGCGAGGCGGTGTTGACAAGGTCGCCGGCGACCATGCCCTGGCTCTCCGCGCCGATCGTCACCGCTGCTTCTCCGGTCAGCACCCCGGCCCGCGCGCGAAGGTCCGACGCACCGACCTCATCGCCGAGCGCCGACACGGCAGCCACCAGATCGAGCGCGGCACGGACGGCACGCTCGGCGTCGTCCTCGGTGGCGGTGGGCGTGCCCCAGACGGCCATCACGGCATCACCGATGAATTTCTCGACCGTCCCGCCGTAGAGCCTGATCAACCGGCTGCAGGTATCGAAGTAGCGCGAGAGGAGCTCGCGAACCTCCTCGGCGTCGCGTTGCTCCGAAAGCGACGTGAAACCGACGAGATCGGCGAACAACACCGAGACGAGCCGGCGTTCCGCCACCGGCGCGGCAGCCGCCGGCTGCACGACCGCGGTCGCGAGCGGCGAGCCGCACTCGACGCAAAAGCGGTCACCCCCCGCGTGCGCGTGTCCGCAGGTCGGACAGACGAGGGCAAGCGGACCACCGCACTGGGCGCAGAACTTCGCACCGTCGGCGTTCTCGTGCCCGCAGGCGGCGCAAGAGGTCACCGACAGAGCCTAGAGGGGCGCACGTTCCGCGCCAAGTTCACCCTCGCTCGTCGGAAGACGGCTTCCACATTATTCCCGTCAATCGAGGACGAGCCTGACCGAGTAGGTACTCGGGACTTCACGTTTTTGGAACTGAATTTGGAACAGTTCTGACGAGTGCGCCCGGCAGGATTTGAACCTGCGACCCCCGGCTCCGCAAGCCGGTGCTCTATCCCCTGAGCTACGGGCGCGAGAGCGAGTCAGTGTAGCCGGGCGGCCCGCCCGTCGACGTCGAGCACGGCGTCCTCCGGCACCGACACGCGCACATAGGCGAGAGCGAGCCCCGGCACCGCGCTCGTGATGCGTCCGACCTCACGGCCGTCGTGCAGGACCGCCGTCTCGGCGAGGGGCGGCGGGTCGCCCTCGACCTCGAGCACGCGCAGCAGGCGATTCACCTTGCCCCGGTAGTGCTGCCGGGCAACCGGCTCCTGGCCCGGGTAGCACCCCTTCGTGAACGAGATCGCGCGCGCGTCGAGCCCCGCCTCCGCCGGCAGCACCCGGTCGTCGATCTCGCTGCCGAACCGCGGCGTCCCCGCCTCGATGCGCAGGCGGTCGAGCTCCGCGTCGGAGAGGCTCGGCGTGACGTCCACGTCGAGGAGCTCCACGGCGGGCCGGCCGTAGTCGCGGTTCGGGATGCCCGCGAGCTCCGCGTCGAAGACGATCGACGAGCTGTGCTGCTCGAGCTCCACCTCGCACCTGGCGGCGAAGCGCATGCGCGTGAGGTGTGCCCGCACGACCTCGCCGAGCTCGGGCTCGGTGAGGAGCAGCACGTCGTCGGCGCCGCGCCTCCACACGAGGACGGGGGCGATCACGCGGGCCTTCGGCGTGAGCAGGAGGGCGTCGACCGAGCCGGCCACGGGCACGTCGTTCGAGAGCATCCGGTCGAGGTACGAGACGGCGTCGGCTCCCCGGACGCGCACGTAGGCGCGAGGCCTCCGCGCAGCAGCGGGCGTAACGGTGCTCATCGCAACCTAGACTAGAGATCGTGTTCAGGTCGAAGGCGGAGCGCAAGGTGCAGGAGGCCGGGTACGACCCGGCCCGGCTCCCGCCCGGGCAGTACCTGACGGCGAAGTGGCCGGTGCTGCACGCAGGCTCGGTCCCGCGCTACGACGACCTCGGCGGCTGGGCGCTCCGCGTCTTCGGAGACGTCGCGAACGAGGTCGAGCTGACGTGGGAGCAGTTCCTCGAGCTGCCGCGCACCTCGAACGTCCAGGACATCCACTGCGTGACGAGGTGGTCCCGGTTCGACACGAGCTTCGAGGGCGTGCACTGGCGCGAGCTCGCGAAGCTCGCCGAGCCGAGCCCGACCGCCCGCTTCGCGATCGCGCACGCCGAGGCCGGGTTCACCTCGAACGTGCCCCTCTCGTTCCTCGAACAGGAGGACGCGCTGCTCGCGACCCACGGGGACGGTGAGCCCCTGACGCCCGACCACGGCTACCCGCTCCGGCTCGTCATCCCGGGCAAGTACTTCTGGAAGAGCGCGAAGTGGCTGCGGGGGATCGAGCTCTCGCCGGTCGACCGGCCGGGGTTCTGGGAGCGCTACGGCTACTCGAACGACGCCGACCCGTGGCGCGAGGAGCGCTACGCGTTCTGAGGAGGCGAATCCCTCGGCCGGGGGATCCGGGAGCAAGCCGCACGGTCGATATCAGGGGGGTACCACCCTCCCTAGTTCCCGAGAAGAGCCGCCCTCCCGCGGCTCTTCTTTTTTCTGCTCTTGCAACGACGAAGGGCGGCCTTGCGGCCGCCCTTCGTCGTCCTGGCACTTCGCGTCAGCGAAGTGCCTACATCATCCCGCCCATGTCCGGCATGCCGGCGCCCATCTGGGCACCTGCCTTCTCGGGTGCCTCGGCGACGATCGCCTCGGTGGTCAGGATGTTCTTCGCGATCGACGCGGCGTTCTGCAGCGCCGAGCGGGTGACCATCGTCGGGTCGGTGATGCCGGCCTTCACGAGATCCGTGACCTCACCGGTATCGACGTTCAGGCCCTCGCCCTTCTTGGCGGTGCGGACCTGCTGGACGACGACCGAGCCCTCGAGGCCCGCGTTCGTCGCGAGCTGCCGGAGCGGCTCCTCCAGCGACTTGATGATGATCTGAGCGCCCGTGCGCTCGTCACCCTCGACCGACTCGAGCAGCTTGTCCTTGACGGTGTCCGCCGCGTTCAGGAGCGCGACTCCGCCGCCCGGGACTACGCCCTCCTCGAGGGCGGCGCGGGCCGCCTGCAGCGCGTCCTCGACGCGGTGCTTGGTCTCCTTCATCTCCGTCTCGGTGGCTGCGCCGACCTTGACGACGGCGACGCCGCCCGACAGCTTCGCGAGCCGCTCCTGGAGCTTCTCGCGGTCGAAGTCCGAGTCGGTGTTCTCGATCTCGCCCTTCAGCTGCTTGATGCGGCCCTTGATGGCGTCGCTCTCGCCGGCACCGTCGATGATCGTGGTCGAGTCCTTGTCGACGACGACCTTGCGGGCGTGGCCGAGCTGGGTGAGCTTCGTGTTCTCGAGCTTGAGGCCCATCTCCTCGGTGATCACTTCGCCGCCCGAGAGGATCGCGATGTCCTCGAGCATGCGCTTGCGGCGATCGCCGAAGCCCGGCGCCTTGACGGCGACGGCCTGGAAGGTGCCCCGCAGCTTGTTGACCACGATCGTCGCGAGCGACTCGCCCTCGACGTCCTCGGCCACGATCAGCAGCGGGCGGCCCGCCTGGATGACCTGCTCGAGCACCGGCAGGAGGTCCTTGACGGCCCCGATCTTCTGGTTCGCGACCAGGATGTACGGGTCGTCGAGCACGGCCTCCATGCGCTCGGGATCGGTGATCATGTAGGGCGACAGGTAGCCCTTGTCGAACTGCATGCCCTCGGTGAACTCGAGCTCGAGGCCGAAGGTCTGGCCCTCCTCGACGTTCACGACGCCGTCCTTGCCGACCTTCTCGATCGCCTCGGACAGGACCTCGCCGATCTCGGAAGAGCGCGAGGAGACGGTCGCGACGCGCGCGATGTCCTCCTTGCCCGAGATCTGGGTCGACTGCGACTTCAGGTTCTCGACGACCGACTCGACGGCCTGCTCGATGCCACGCTTGAGCGCCATCGGGTTGGCGCCGGCCGAGACGTTCTTGAGGCCCTCGCGCACGATGGCCTGAGCGAGCACGGTCGCGGTGGTGGTGCCGTCGCCGGCGACGTCGTTCGTCGCCGTGGCGACCTCGCGCACGAGCTGTGCGCCCTGGTTCTCGAAGACGTCCTCGACCTCGATCTCGCGAGCGATCGTGACGCCGTCGTTCGTGATCGTCGGTGCGCCGAACTTCTTGTCGAGCACGACGTACCGTCCCTTCGGGCCGAGCGTCACCTTGACCGCGTCGGCCAGGATGTCGACACCACGCTGAAGCGAGCGGCGCGCATCCTCACTGAACTTGAGCTCCTTGTGAGCCATCTGCTGTGTCTCTCCTTCTTTCCCTGGGTCGCGCGATTAGACGGCGGCGCGGTCGCCGACGACCTTCGCCAAGACGTCCGACTCGCGGAGGATCAGGACATCGTCGGCTCCGACCTTGATCTCGGTGCCGCCGTACTTGCTGAAAATGACCTCGTCGCCCTCTTCCACGTCCATGGCGACGTGCTCGCCGTTCTCGTCGCGAGCGCCCGGGCCGACGGCGAGGACCTTGCCGCGCTGCGGCTTCTCCTTCGCCGTGTCCGGCAGGACGATCCCGCTCACCGTCGTCTCCTCTTCCTCGAGGACCTCGACGATCAGGCGATCGCCAAGCGGCTGTAGATTCATCTGGAAGACCTCCGACCTTGTAACAGGCTTGTGCTTACGGTTGGCACTCTAGCGGTTCGAGTGCCAGCCCCGCAAGATTGGGCAAGATTGGCCGGATGCGGCATGAGTTCTCGGCCGGAGGGGTGCTCGTGCGGCGGCTCGGCGGCCGCTGGCTGGTCGCCGCGATCCGGCCGAGGCGGCACGGGCCGGAGGGAGGACGCCCCACGGCTCCTCGCCTACCGGGGCGAGCAGGAAATGGCCCGCAAGGCCCTGGACCGGCTCGAGAACGACGTATGATCGGCGACCGGTGCCGTCCTACGCGCTCAACTTCTACTCGCCGATCGTCGAGGCCCAGCTCAAGTCACACCGCAAGACCGCGACGATCCGGCTCGGCGACAAATCCCGCAAGTACCAGAAGGGAATGATCGTCTCGGTGCTCTGCGGCGCCAGGTTCAGCCCGCGCCAGCACGTCTTCGACGCGGTGATCGACAAGGTCGAGGTGAAGACGATCGGGGAGCTCTCACCGAACGAGATCGAGCACGACAACCCCGAGCTCCGTCACGTCGACGAGCTCTGCCGCTGGCTCGGCCAGCTCTACAACCGCGACGTCTCGGAGAGCGACACCGTCACGGTGATCCGCTTCTCCGCGATCAAGCCCTCGTACGGCTTTTAGAGCGCCGGGCGTAAGGACTGTGGCCCAGGCCAGCCCACTGGTGTCTGACACCGACTGGTGTCAGACACCTCTTCGAGCCGCTGCGGCTCCCGAGAAACTCGCGAACCTGGTTCACAAACGAACCAGGTTCGGGCCGCACGTGAAGCAGTGCTCCTCCGCGGCCGGAGCCCGGCTTGGCCGGCCGGGAGGCCAAAGGAGCAGTGCGATGGCACGGCGCAAGGGAAGGGAGGCTCGCGGAGGGAAACCGCAGGTTTCCCTCCGCGCGTTACTTGCCGGGCTTGCGGATGCGCATGCCGAGAAGCTCCGGCTCGCGCAGCGGCGCTCCGCACTCCTCGCAGTCGACCGCGAAGGTCGACGAGAAGGGCGCATTGCAGGCGGGGCAGCGGCGGAGCATCGTGCCCCCGCACGCACAGGTCTCGGGCACGGCGGCCTCGTCGTCGATGAACCACCGCCGGGCGGCGCCGCAGTCGAGGCAGAACGCCGTCCAGTGGCCGAGCACGTTGCGGCGCTCCTCCCGGAGCCAGTCTGCTGCCTTGCCCACCCTGCCACACTACCGACGTCGTTACGATTCGCCCGGTCGTTCCACGTTTCCGACCCATCGAGGAGTGCGGTGTCGATTGCACGCGTAGCCGAGCCCAGCGGCTCGCTTCAGGAGGTGAAGGAGTGGGGCCTCGACCGCGAGGACCTGCTCCAGATCTATCGCAACATGCTGATCACCCGCGGCGTCGAGGAGCGCGGGCACATCCTCTACCGGCAGGGGAAGATCCCGGGCTCGTTCTACACGGGTCGCGGCAACGAGGCCTCGTCGGTCGGGGTCGCGATGGCGATGGGCACCGACGACGTCGGCACGCCTCTGCACCGCGACATGGGCGTGCACATCACGCGCGGCGTCGAGCCGTGGCGCATCTTCGCGCAGTACATGGGCCGCGCCGACGGCCCCGCTCACGGCAGGGACGGCAACGTCCACATGGCCGACATGAACCTCGGCCTCGTCGCGATGGTCAGCCACCTGCCGGCGATGCTGCCGGTGGCGGTCGGGTGCGCGCTCGCGTTCCGCATCCGCGAGGAGCGGCGCGTCGCGGTCGCCTGGTCCGGCGAGGGCGCGATGGCGCGCGGCGACGCGCACGAGGGCATGAACTTCGCCGGCGTTCGCCGGCTGCCGGTCGTCTTCATCTGCGACAACAACCAGTGGGCGTACTCGACGCCGGCGCACCTCGAGTACGCCGTCGAGCATCTCGCCGACCGTGCAGCCGCCTACGGCTTCGAAGGCGTCGTCGTCGACGGCACCGACGTGCTCGCGGTGTACCGCGAGGCGAAGCGCGCGATCGAGAAGGCACGCGACGGCGGCGGCCCGACCCTGATCGAGAACCAGACGCTCCGCATGGAGGGCCACGCGGTGCACGACGACGCGTTCTACGTCCCGAAGGAGCTGTTCGAGCGCTGGGCGGAGCGCGACCCGATCGAGCGCTATCGCACGTGGCTGCTCGAGAACGCCGACCTGGTGGAGGACGAGGAGGAAGAGATCACCGGCTATGTCAAGAAGCTGCTGAACGACTCGCTGCAGCGCGCCGACGAGTCGCCGCAGCCGGATCCCTCGACGCTCCTCGACGGCGTGTACGCGACGCCGGAAGACCTCGACACGCCCCACCACAAGTAATGCCCGAGAAGACGTATCTCCAGGCGATCAGCGACGGCCTCCGCGAGGAGATGCGTCGCGACAAGCGCGTCTTCGTGCTCGGCGAGGACGTCGGCGTGTACGGGGGCGCGTTCAAGGTCACGCTGGGCTTCCAGGAGGAGTTCGGCCCGTGGCGCGTGCTGGACACGCCGCTGTCGGAGACCGCGATCATGGGCGGCGCGACAGGCGCCGCGATGATGGGGCTCCGGCCCGTCGCCGAGATGCAGTTCGCCGACTTCGTCTCCTGCGCGTGGGACCACCTCGTCACGGTCGCGGCCAAGCAGCGCTGGCGCGCCGGCACGCCGGTGCCGATCGTGCTTCGCCTCCCGTCGGGCGGCGGCTTCTCGGGCGGCCCGTTCCACTCGCAGAACCCGGAGTCGTCGTTCGCGCACATTCCGGGGCTCAAGTGCGTCTGCCCGGCAACGCCGGAGGACGCCAAGGGCCTGATCACGGCCGCGATCGAGGACCCGAACCCGGTGCTCTTCTTCGAGCACAAGCACCTGTACCGGCGCATCAAGGGCGAGGTGCCGGACGAGCGCTACGTGACGCCGATCGGCAAGGCGCGCATCCACGCCGAGGGCGACGACGTCTCCGTGATCACCTGGGGCGCGATGGTCTACACGGCCGAGGAGGCGGCGAAGACCGTCGACGGCTCGGTCGAGATCATCGACCTGCGCACGATCATGCCGTGGGACAAGCAGGCCGTGCTCGACTCCGCGCGCAAGACGTCGAAGGTCCTCGTCCTGCACGAGGACACGCGCACCGGTGGGTTCGGCGGAGAGATCGCCGCGACGATCGCCGAAGAGGCGTTCGAGGATCTCGACGCACCGGTGAAACGGCTCGCCGCGCCCGACTGTCCCGTTCCCTTCTCGCCCGTGCTCGAGAAGGCGTACATCCCGCAGGTCGACGACGTCGTCCGTGCACTCAAGGAGTTGATCGAGTACTGATGGCCACTGGAACCGCAGTCGACGTCGTCATGCCGCAGATGGGCGTCTCCGTCTCGGAAGGCACGATCACGAAGTGGAACAAGCAGGTCGGGGAGCACGTGGAGGCCGACGAAACGCTGCTCGAGATCTCGACCGACAAGGTCGACACCGAGGTGCCCTCGCCCGCGACCGGCGTCGTCAGCGAGATCTTCGTGGAGGAGGGCCAGACGGTCGACGTCGGCACGCTGCTCGCCCGGATCGGCGGCGAGGCCGGGGCTGCGGCACCGTCTGCTGCGCCGCCCGCGCCGGAGCCGGCCGCGCCGGAGCCTGCGCCTGAACCGGTGACCGCAGAGGCCGCCGAGCCTCCGGCCGCCCCGGCGCCGGCTGTTGCAGCCGAGAACGGCAAGTCGTTCGTCTCACCGGTCGTCGCCCGGATCGCCTCCGAGCACGGGATCGACCCGGCCCAGGTGCCCGGCACCGGCACGGGCGGGCGCGTGACGAAGAAGGACATCCAGGCCTTCATCGAGTCCGGCGAGCCGGCCTCGATGAAGGCTGGTGAGACGGTGGCAGCCCCACCGCCGGCAGCGCCACACGCGGTTGCACCCGCACAGACAGCCGTGCCTAGCCAGGAGCCGCAGGCTCCTGGCGAAGGCGAACAGCTCGAACCGATGAGCGCAATGAGGCGCGGGATCGCAGACCACATGCGCCGCTCTCTCGACACCTCCGCGCACGTCACCTCCGCGATCGAGGTCGACATGTCGAAGGTGGTCGCGATTCGCGCCAAGCTGAAGAAGGAGTACGAGTCCGCCTACGGCGTCAACCCGACGTTCCTCGCCTTCATCGCGCGTGCGACCGTCGAGACGCTCCGCGACTACCCGTGGGTGAACGGCGAGCTCCGCGGCGACCAGATCGTCACGAAGAGCTTCGTCAACCTGGGCTTCGCGGTCGAGCTGGCGGACGGCAAAGGCCTGATCGTCCCGGTGGTCAAGAACGCGGAGACGCTCAACCTGCTCGGCATGGCGAAGGCGATCGCCGACATCGCGAAGCGCGCCCGCGACAAGCAGCTGACGCCCGACGACGTCTCGGGCGGCTCGTTCACGATCACGAACCCTGGCGGCTACGGCACGTTCCACGGCACGCCGGTGATCAGCCAGCCGCAGGCCGGCATCCTCGGCACGTACGCGATCGTCAAGCGGCCGTGGGTGATCACGGACGACAACGGGGCCGACGCGATCGCGATCCGCTCGATCATGAACCTGACGCTCACCTACGACCACCGGCTGGTCGACGGCGCGCTCGCCGGCCGCTTCCTGCGCGACCTGCGCGAACGCCTGCAGACCTGGGGCGAGAGCGATTACTAGGCCGGCGCACCTCGTCAGCCTCGGCATCGTCGACTACCGCGACGCGCTCGAGCTGCAGCACTCGACCGCCGCAGGGGTCGCGGACGGCTCGCTGCCCGACACGGTGCTCTTCCTCGAGCATCCGCCGACGATCACGCTCGGCCGGCGCACGGAAGCGGGCGAGGTGCACGTGCCAGCCGGTGCGGATGTCGAGGTCGTCGAGGTGGACCGTGGCGGCAAGTCCACCTACCACGCGCCGGGCCAACTCGTCTGCTACCCGATCTTCGACCTGGCACGCCACGGCCAGGACGTGAAGCGCTACTGCCGCGATCTCGAGGAGGCGCTTGTCCGAACGCTTGCAGCGTTCGGACTAGAAGGCACGCGGATCGAAGGCTTGACCGGTGTGTGGCTCGAGCGGCCGCCGCGGAAGATCGCGTCGATCGGCATCCACCTCACCCGGTGGGTCTCGACCCACGGCTATGCCCTGAACGTCGATCTCGACCCGGCGCCGTTCACCGACTGGATCACCGCCTGCGGCCTCGACGGCTACGCCTTCACGTCGATGGCACGTGAGCTCGGCCGACCCCTTCGCGTGGACGACGTGCGACCCGCCGCCGCGCAGGCGCTGGCGGACGTCTTCGACCTGGCGTTCGCAGAGCGCCCGGCGCCGTCGCTCGCCACCGCGTGATCCGCTAAGCCGCGCCGGTCGCTCACCTCCGGCCACGCTTTCGCGAGCCCCGTCTGTCGGTCGCAGCGGCACTCGCCGTCGGCCTGCTCTTCGGATCGATCCGGAGCTCTACGGCTCGGGCGGCCCCGACCACTTCGGCCGAGGCCGGGCCTCGCGCGTCAGCCGCTCGAGCCGGTCGAGCAGTCCCTCGGCGTCGGTTGCGACCGCGATCGCGGCCAGGTCGACCTCGCGCACGAAGCCCTCGGCGCCCGCGTGCCGCGCCAGCCCGATCAGCGGCAGCCAGTACTCCTCGACGTCGAGCAGCCCGACCGGCTTTCGGTGCAGGCCGAGCTGCGACCAGGTCAGCTGCTCCAGCAGCTCGTCGAGCGTCCCGAACCCGCCGGGCAGGGCGGCGAAGGCGTCCGCGAGCTCCGCCATCAGCGCCTTCCGCTCGTGCAGCGAGCCGACGACGTGCAGCTCCGAGAGCCCGCCGTGGGCGAGCTCACGCTCGACGAGCTCCTGCGGGATCACGCCGATCACCTCGCCGCCGGCTGTCAGCGCGCCGTCCGCGAGCGCGCCCATCAGGCCGACCCGGCCTCCGCCGTAGACCACGCCGATCCCGCGGGCCGCCGCCGCGGCGCCGAAGGTGCGTGCCGCCTCCGCGTAGGCCGGCCGCCGGCCGCTCGAGGCGCCACAGAAGACGCAGATCCGCCGCACGGCGCGAGCGTAGCGGCGGTCTCTAACGTGGGGGCGTGTTCGGAGGCTTCCACCGCGGGTATCAGGAGGCGCCCGACCGGCCGGACGACCCGGCCGTGCGCCGCGCGAACCTGAGGCGCATCGCGCGCCTCTTCTACCCGTATCGCCGCCGGCTCGGCGTCGTCCTCCTGCTGATCCTCGTCTCCGCGGGGCTCGGCGTGGTCCCGGCCTTCCTCCTGCGCGACCTGCTGCAGGCGATCGAGTCGCAGGACACGACGCAGATCTCACTGTTCGCAGCCGGGATGATCCTGATCGCGATCGTCAACGGCATCCTCGGCGTCTGGCAGACGCTGCTCTCGAACCAGGTCGGCCAGCGCGTGATGCACGACCTGCGCGCAGCGGTCTTCCGGCATCTCCAGCGACTGTCGCTCGCATTCTTCACGCGCACGCGCACCGGCGAGGTGCAGTCGCGCATCTCCAACGACATCGGCGGCGTGCAGGGCGTCGTCACGAGCACTGCGACCTCGATCGTCGCGAGCGTCACGACGGTGCTCGCCACGATGATCGGCATGCTCGTGCTCAGCTGGGAGCTGGCCCTGTTCGCGTTCGCGCTGATTCCTCCGTTCGTGCTCCTCACGCGGCGCGTCGGCGAGCAGCGCCGGCGCATCGCCAAGTCGACGCAGGAGACGCTCGCCGACATCTCGAGCCTCGTGCAGGAGTCGCTCTCGGTCTCAGGGATCCTGCTCGGAAAGACGATGGGGCGCACCGACGAGCTCGCCGACCGGTTCGAGGGAGAGTCAAGAACCCTGGCCGACCTCGAGGTGCGCCAGCGCATGGCGGGCCGCTGGGTGATGGCGACGATCCAGACCAGCTTCGCGGTGCTCCCGGCCGCGACCTACTGGTTCGGCGGGCTCGCCCTCGCGCACGGATCGCATGCGATATCCGTCCCGACGCTCGTGTCGTTCACGACGCTGCAGACGCGCCTCTTCTTCCCCGTCGGCTCGCTGCTCGGCGTCGGGCTCGACGTCCAGACCTCGCTGGCGCTCTTCGACCGCATCTTCGAATACCTCGACCAGCCGATCGACGTCCCCGAGCACCCGCAGGCCCTCGTCCTGCACGAGTCCGGAGACATCGAGTTCGACCATGTGTGGTTCCGCTACGGCGAGGGCGCCTGGACGCTGGAGGACGTCTCGTTCGTCGTGCCGGCCGGGACGACGACGGCGCTCGTCGGCGAGACCGGCGCCGGGAAGACCACGCTCGGCTACCTGACCGCGCGGCTCTACGACGTGAACGAGGGCAGCGTGCGCATCGGCGGCGTCGACGTGCGCGAGCTCACCGCCGCCTCGCTCGCGGGCCTCGTCGGCGTCGTCTCGCAGGAGACCTACCTGTTCCACGCGAGCGTGCGCGAGAACCTCCGCTTCGCAAAGCCGGACGCGACGGACGCGGAGATCGAGCTGGCCGCGGAGGCGGCACAGATCCACGAACTCGTCACGGCCCTGCCCGAGGGCTACGACACGATCGTCGGCGAGCGCGGCTACCGCTTCTCGGGCGGCGAGAAGCAGCGCATCGCGATCGCGAGGACGATCCTGCGCAACCCTCCGATCCTGGTGCTCGACGAGGCGACGAGCTCGCTCGACACGGAGACGGAGCGTCAGGTGCAGGCCGCGCTCGACCGCCTGACCGAGGGTCGCACGACGATCGCGATCGCCCACCGTCTCTCGACGGTCCAGGCCGCCGACCAGATCGTCGTCCTCGACCGCGGCCGGATCGTCGAGCGGGGGACGCACGAGGAGCTGCTCGAGCTCGACCGCCGCTATTCCAAGCTCCTGGGCCGGGCACCGGCCCTCGGCCTCTAGACTGGCCTCGTGGAGAGCTCGCTCCCCGTCGCCGACCGTCCGCGCCGCCCCGAGTGGATGAAGGTGCGCGCGCCGTCGCAGAGCGGCAGCTACTTCGACGTCAAGAAGCTGATCCACGGCGCGCAGCTGAACACGATCTGCGAGGAGGCTCGCTGCCCGAACATCGCGGAGTGCTGGGGCCGCGGCACCGCGACCTTCCAGATCCTCGGCGAGACCTGCACCCGCGCCTGCCGCTACTGCTACGTGAACTCGGGCAGGCCGAGCGAGCCCGTCGACCCGCTCGAGCCGCTCCGGCTCGCGCAGACGGCCAGCCAGATGGGGCTCAAGCACGTCGTCGTCACGTCGGTCGACCGCGACGATGTCCCCGACAGGGGAGCGGGCCATTACGCCGCGACGATCCGCGCGCTCAAGGCCAAGGTGCCCGACGCGTCGATCGAGGTGCTGACTCCCGACTTCCTCGGCGTCGAGGAGGCCGCGCTGCAAACCGTGCTCGGCGCGCGGCCCGACGTCTTCAACCACAACATCGAGACCGTCCGCCGCCTGCACCGCAAGATGCGCGGCGGCAAGGCGAGCTACGACGGCGCGCTCCGGCTGCTGGAGCGGGCGAAGGAGATCGCCGACTACCCGGTCCTGACGAAGAGCGGCATCATCGTCGGGCTGGGCGAGTCGAACGACGAGGTCGTCGAGACAATGCGCGACCTGCGCGCGCACGGTGTCGACGTGGTGACGATCGGCCAGTACCTCCAGCCGAGCGCGAAGCACGCCACGATCGACCGCTGGGTGCACCCCGACGAGTTCAGGTGGTTCCGCGAGCAGGGCGAGGCGCTCGGGTTCGGCTCGGTCTTCTCCGGGCCGCTCGTCCGCTCGAGCTATCGCGCCGACGAGCAGCGCCACGCCGCCGCAACCGGCCGCGGCGCAGTCGCCTACTGACGACCCCCGGGGCTACTGCCCGGGGTCGACCGGGCCCGGCGGGCATTCGATGCCGGCGATCTTGTACGTCGCGATGCTCCCACGGTTCCCGACCGCCCTGATCGCGATCGTCACGCAGCCGAGCTTGGAGACGCTGCTCCACCGGACGACGAAGGCGCCGCCCGGCCCGGCGCTCACCGACCGGACGAGACGCCGGCCGGCCACGGCCGTCACGACAACGTGCTCGCGGGCCTTGAAACCGCTGCCGCGAACCGCGAGCGGGCTCCGGTCGGCGATCCACACGCGGGCCCGAGAGCCGCCCGCCGCCGCAAGCGACGGCACGAGCACCAGAGCGGCGCAGAACATGATCAGCGCACGTCTCATCCCTTCATCATGCCCCAGATCGGGCCGATCGGAACCTCGCTTTACAAAGGGGAAGGGCCGCCCTGAGGCGGCCCTTCCCGGCGTCGAGACCGCGGCGTCCCCTCAGTGCTTCTTCAGCACCGGGAAGAGGTCGAGCCGCCAGGCACCGAGCCCGTGCGTCGCGGCGTAGAGCACGCGCGCGCCCGCCACCATCGTCAGCCCCGACACCTCGACCTGCGGCATGTTGGAGCCTGCGACCGACCAGCTCGTCGCGCCGGCGGCCAGCTTCATCACGGTGAAGTCGGTCGCGGCGTAGAGATCGCCGGTGAGGTCGTCGCGGGCGATGTCCGTCACGGGCAGGTCGCCCAGGTCGTACGTGCGGTCGACCCAGATGGCCGTGTTCCCGGTCCGGGTGACCTCGAACACGTGGCCCGGCAGGGTTGGCGTGTTGATGTCGTACCCCGAGTAGGAGATCCACGCGTGGTTGGGATTCTCCGGATCGACGGTGATCCCGGTCACGAACCGGTTCGGGCTGTTCGAGGCCGTGGAGTCCAGCCGCGTCCAGGTGACCGACGCGGCCGGTGCGTTGGCGTTGTCGGTGATGAACACCCGGCCGGTCACCGTCGCTACCCACATCGTGCCGGTGTTGCCGGGCGCGCGCCTGATCGCCGAGATGACACCGCCCGCCCGGTCGCTGCCGTACGCGGAACTCGTCAGGTCGGTCGCCCCGGACGGGCCGATCCTGACGAAGTCACCGCACGTCGGCGTGTTGAACGCGGTCGTGAACTCGGGGCAGTTCGCCTCGAGGAACGCCTGGTTTCCGCCCCAGTCCTGCGTGCGCCAGACCGACTGCGAGCCCTGGAAGATCGAGCCTGCCTGGGCCGTGGACGGATCGGAGATGATCGGCGGGTAGAACTGCGAGCCTTCCGGACTGGCCGCGATCGGCCCGCCGATGATGACCCACTTCGTCGGGTCGCCGTTCTGGAAGTTCGCGTCGTTCGCCTGCCCGGTGAACGTGTTGAAGCGCAACCTGCTGTCGGACGCGTTCCAGCCGGATTGGCCGCCGTCGCCGTAGATGATCTGCGGCCAGACGTCCTGCGAGCCCTTGTACTCGAACGTCCCGTTGTCCTGCGTCCCGCCCATCAGGCCGGTCCGTGGATGCTTGGGGTCGGCGGAGAGGCTCTGGAACTGCAGCGTGACGAGACCCTTGTTCAGGACGGCCGTCTGCTTCGGGATCCGGTTGAGCAGCGACTTGCAGTACGCCGTGCTCGACGAGCCGAGGCCGCGTGTGTCGCACTGCGCCGACCCGTCGACGTAGTCGCCGCTCGCACGCACGACGCCACCGTCGTCACCCGCGATGAACTGCAGCGGCTGACCCGGCACGGTGACGAGCGCGTGCTGGTCCGGATGGAGCCAGCCGCTGTCGTCACGGTCGCGGGTGACGTCGCTCCAGGTGTTGCCACCGTCCGTCGACAGCAGGACGGCGCGGCCGTTGCTCGGGCCGTTGACCTGGTCGTAGTCGAACGAGCCGCCGAGGTAGACCACGTTCGGATCCTCGGACGGCGAGTAGACGACGTTGTCGTACCAGCACTGCCCCCCGCAATAGCCGATGTTCTGTGACGTCGTCTTGTCGGTGAACACCGCAGCTCCTGCGGCGTCGTCGGTCACGTAGAACCGGGCGTCGTTACTGCCGTCGTTTCCGATTCCGAGATACATGCGCGTCTTGCCGCCCGAGAGCTTCGCGAGCGCGAACTGTGCGCGGTCGGTCGCGTTGCCGAGCCCCGGATGCAACGCGGTCTTGATCTGCGTCCACGTCGCGCCGTTGTCGAGCGACCGCCACACGCCCTCCTGGAAGGAGGCGATGTAGAGGGTGCTGGAGTTGTTGGGATCGACGCCGATCTCCGTCACGCCCCGAGTCGACGACGCGCGCAGCAGCGTGAATGTCGAGCCGGTCTGACGGTAGATGCCGCGGGTCGCGCAGCCGTTCGGCGTCGGGCACCCGATCGCTCCGCCGGTCGAAGAGACGCCGCGGACGGCGCTGTCGAGACCGACGAGCAGGTTGCCTGCACCGTCGAAGGCGAGCGCGCCGACGGCGCGGTCGTTGAAGAGATCGCTCCCCGGGACGAGCGTCCACGAGTCGCCGCCGTTCGTCGACTTGTAGATCCCGAGCCCGGCCTCCGAGTCGCCGGAGGCATTCGCCTCGCCGGTGCCCACGTACACGGTGTTGCCGGTCGGATCGGACGGGTCGACGAGGATCGAGCCGATCGCGTTCGACGGCAGTCCGCCACCCTCGAACTGCCAGTGGACGTTGCCGTTGCCGGCGGTCGCGTTCTTCGCCACCCAGACGCCGCCGCCGGCGGCACCGAGGTAAAGGGAACAATTGTTGTTGTTCTTGCAGCCGCCGATCGCGAGCGCGGTCACACGACCCGACGCGACGTAGTCCTTGCCGCCCGCCAGGAACTGGTCGAGGACGGCCGGGTATGTCGCCTGGCTCGGCCCGATCGACGTCCAGACGCCCTGGCCCCGGATGTGATGCCGAAGCGAGCGGAACGTCGCCTGCGAGTTCTGGGCCGCGACGAGCGGAACCGCTGCGGCCGGATAGGCCCGCTCCGCCTCCTGCTCGGCGGCGTAGGTCGCGCTCGGGCCTTCGTTCGCGACGCCCGCCTTGTCCTTGCGCGTGCTGTCGGGATCGCCCTTCTTGAAGACGGCGTCCGACTCGGAGTGCGAGCTCGACATCGCGAACGTGCCGACGAGCGTCGCGGCCGCCGCGACGAGGACGACGGCCAGGGCGATCAGGCCGGCCCGGAGAGACTTCTTGTTCATCGTTCCCCCCTGATTCGTAGGTGGGCGCCCGGCTTCGGCGAAGCTCTGCTCGAGTCGTTCGACGATCTCCGAGTTCAGGCTCCTGCCTGCTGCCTCTGCACGTGCCCTGAGCCTGTCGCGGAGCTCTTCCGGCATGCGCAGGAGAAACCGGTACGGGCTTCCCATGGAGGGGCGACTATCACTGATAGTCGCCGCAATATCAAGCCGAATCCCTCGAAGGGGCTACGGTGATATCACCCGATCGGGTCAGCCCTGCGGCTTCGCCATCTTGCGGTAGTCGAGCGCCTCGTCGAGCACCTCGTCGGGGACGCCCTCCTCCCGTGCGACCTCGCGCAGCGACCGTCCCGAGGCGGCGGCCTTCTTGACGATCTCGCTCGCCTTGTCGTAGCCGATGTGCGGGTTCAGTGCCGTCGCGGCGGACAGGGTCAGCTCGGCATAGCTCTCGCACTGCTCCCGGTTCGCCTCGATCCCGGCGACGCACTTCTCGTCGAGGAGCCGGCTCGCCGAGGCGAGGAGCTTGATCGACTGCAGCAGGTTGCGCGCCAGCAACGGCACGAAGACGTTCAGCTCGAAGTGGCCCTGCATCCCGCCGATCGAGATCGCCGTGTCGTTGCCGATCACCTGGGCGGCGACCTGCGTGACGACCTCCGGGATCACCGGGTTGACCTTCCCGGGCATGATCGACGAGCCCTTCTGGAGCTCGGGCAGGAAGATCTCGGCCAGCCCGGCCCGCGGGCCGGAGCCCAGGAAGCGCAGGTCGTTCGCGATCTTCGTCAGGCTCACGGCGAGCGTCTTCAGGGCGCCGGACGCCTCGACCAGGCCGTCGCGTGCAGCCTGGCTCTCGAACGGGTCGGCGGGCGCGGAGATCGTGAGACCCGTGTCCCGGGCGAGCTTCGCGCGCACGCGGGCTGCGAACTCGGGGTGGGTGTTCAGCCCCGTGCCGACGGCGGTGCCGCCGAGCGGGATCTTGCCGAGCCGCTCGAGCGTCGACTCGACGCGGGCCTTGCCCTCGCGCACCTGCGCGGCGTAGCCGCCGAACTCCTGTCCGAGGGTCACGGGCACCGCGTCCATCCAGTGCGTCCGGCCCGACTTGACGACGTCTGCAAACTCGGCCGCCTTCCGGTCGAGCGCCGCGGCGAGCTGGTCGAGGGCCGGCAGGAGGTCGTGGACGAGCTCGTCGAGCGCAGCGAGGTGCACGGCGGACGGGAAGACGTCGTTCGAGCTCTGGCCCATGTTGACGTCGTCGTTCGCGTGCACGCCCTCGCCGGCGAGAGAGGCGATCACCTCGTTCGCGTTCATGTTCGACGACGTGCCCGAGCCGGTCTGGAAGACGTCGATCGGGAACTGGTCGTCGAGCTCGCCGGCTCCGATGCGGTCGGCGGCGGCGGCGATCCGCTGCGCCTTCTCCTCGTCGAGGAGACCGAGCTCGCCGTTGACGAGCGCGGCGGCGGACTTGATCCGGCCGAGCCAGCGCGCCACCGGAGTGGGGATGGGCTCACCGGAGACGGGGAAGTTGGCGATCGCCTTGCGGGTCTCGCTTCCCCACAGCTCTGGGGTCGAAGCCGTGTCGGTCACGGCAGAGAGGTTAGCTCGCGAAGGGGGTTCTACGGTCAGTAGGAAGCCGCGCTTCTGCCCCGGTCCGAAGCAGCGTCTCCCACGCCGTCAGCTTCACCCGCGGCCGCCCGAGCGGCTCGCCCGCACGCCGCTCGGCGGCATCGATCGCCTGCCAGCCGGCGTAGTCGACGTAGGTCGCGCCCTGCCCGTCCAGCAGATCCTCGAGGCGAGACCCGTCGTCCGCCCGCTCGAGCCGGCCGGCCCGGGCATCCGCGAGGAGGAGCTCGACGGTCTCCGTCGCGTCCTTCTTGTTCGTCCCGATCACGCCGCTCGGCCCGCGCTTGATCCAGCCGGCGACGTAGGTGCGCTCGGAGCCCGCCACCCGGCCGCCCCCGTTCGGGATCGTGCCGCTGCGCTCGTCGAACGGCACGCCCGCCAGGGCGACCCCCTTGTAGCCGACGCTCCGCAGGACGAGGCCGGCGGGGACCACCTCCGTCTCGCCCGTCGGGCGCGCGACGATGCGGCCGCCCTCCTCGACGAGCTCGTTCCGCACCACCTCGACCGCCTCGACGCGGTCGCCGCCGAGGATCGCGACCGGCGAGACGAGGAACCGCAGGACGATCCGCCGCGGCCCGCCCGCGGGCGGGCGGGCGGCGAACTCCTCGAGCAGCTCGTAGTTGCGCCGCGCCCGCTCACGGTCGAGATCGAGCGCGCGGGCGCTCGCTGCATCGAGCACGAGATCTCGAGGATCGACGATCACGTCGGCGCCTGCGAGCTCCCCGAGCTCCTTCAGCTCCGGTGGGGTGAACGCCGCCTGCACGGGCCCCCGCCGGCCGAGCATGACGATCTCCCGCACACCGGCCCCGCAGATCGCGCCGATCGCCTCGTGCGTCGTGTCCGTCGGCGCAAGCTCCTCCGCCGTCAGCGCGAGCATGCGGGCGCAGTCGATGGCGACGTTCCCGTTGCCGACCACCACCGCCCGCTCGTGCGAGAGATCGAAGGCGCAGTCCTGGAAGTCGGGATGGCCGTTGTACCAGGCGACGAACTCGGTCGCCGCCCACGAGCCCGGCAGGTCCTCGCCGGGGATGCCGAGCCGCCGGTCGGTCTGGGCGCCGACCGTGTAGACGACCGCGTCGTAGAGGCGGAGCAGCTCCTCGTGACTGACGGTCCGACCGACCTCGACGTTGCCGAAGAAGCGAAACCCCGGTCGCGCCGCGGTCTTCTCGAACGCGCGCGAGACGGCCTTGATGTTCTCGTGGTCGGGGGCGACGCCGAGCCGCACGAGGCCCCAGGGCGTCGGCAGGCGGTCGAGCAGGTCGACCTCGACCTGCGGGTCGTCGCTCTTCAGCAGCGCGTCCGCGGCATAGAACCCGGCCGGGCCCGAGCCGACCACGGCGACACGGAGGGAGGGCGCGCTCACAGGAGCGAGCCTAGCCCGCAGTTCGCACCCAGAGCGAACCAGATTCGCTCTCTGAATCTGATTCGCAGGTTTCTCGGCGGTCGGCAGCTCGGCCGTGTTCCGGAGTGACCCTGACGAAGCAGCCGGTTCGAAGGATCGGTACCTGGTACCTGAGGTACCAGGTACCTGGCTTGCGAGCTTGCGGGCGAGCCGGCTGCTACCGCGCTCAGTGTGCGTGGCCGCAGCCGGAGCCGCAGCCTTCAGCGCCGGCCGGCGGCTCTTCGCCCTCGGCGACCTGGAAGCTGTGCCCGCAGCCGCACGCACTCGCGACGTTCGGGTTGTCGATCTTGAAGCCCGACTCCTGGAGCCCTTCCAGGAAGTCGATCGTCGAGCCCTGCAGGTACGGCGCGCTGAACGGGTCGACGACGACCTTGACGCCGTGGAACTCGAGCTCGAGGTCGCCGGCCTGCGCGCCGCGGTCGAACCCGAGCGCGTACTCGAAGCCGCTGCAGCCGCCGCCCTGGATCGCGACCCGAAGCACCTCCGCCTCGCCGGCGGGCTCGGAGGCCATCAGGCCCTGCACCTTCGTCGCGGCGCGCTCGGTGAGCGTCACCACGGTCGTCTCCGACTGTTCGATCGTCGCCATCTCCCACAGTGTAGCCGGAGGCCCTGCGGCGGGAACTTCGTGACACCTGCAACGCCGATGGGTACACGCCTCGCAGCCTCGTTCGTGCTGCTAGCGTCCGCGCCGGACGACGTCCTTTTCAGGAGGCAGCAGGCTTGTTCAACGACTGGTTGCCGTTTGCGATCTACGGGCTCTTCGCCCTGATGATCCCGGCAACGATGATGATCGGGAGCTTCGTGTTCGCGACGCGGCCGCATCGGCGCGTGCGCGCCCGCACGATCCCGTTCGAGTCCGGCGTCTCGCAGGGGCCGCCGAAGCGGCAGCGCTTCACGGTCAGCTTCTACCTGACGGCGATGCTCTTCATCCTCTTCGACATCGAGATCGTCTTCCTCTACCCACTCGCCGTGATCCTGCACGAGCTCTCGTGGTTCGGGTTCCTCGAGTTCCTGACGTTCCTGGTCATCCTGTTCGTCGCCTATGTCTACATCTGGCGGAAGGGGGCGCTCGAATGGCACTAGACAAGCCTCTCCGCGAGTCGGGTCTCCGCTCCGAGCGCCTCCTCTGGCCGACGAAGGGCCCGTCGAAGTTCGAGGACGAGGTCGCCGACCTCGAGCAGAAGGTCGGGCTGACCACGCTCGCCAAGGCAGTCGCCTGGGCGCAGACCAACTCGATGTGGCCGGACACCTTCGGTCTCGCCTGCTGCGCGATCGAGATGATGTCGATCGTCGCGGGCCGCTACGACATCGCGCGCTTCGGGATGGAGCCCTTCCGTGGCTCACCCCGCCAGGCGGACCTGCTGATCGTCTCGGGCCGCGTCTCGCACAAGATGGCCGCACCGCTGCGGCAGATCTACGACCAGATGCTCGAGCCGAAGTGGGTGATCGCCATGGGGGCCTGCGCCTCGTCGGGCGGGATGTTCAACAACTACGCGATCGTCCAGTCGGTCGACAAGATCGTCGCGGTCGACATCTACGTGCCGGGCTGCCCGCCGCGGCCGGAACAGCTCGTCGAGGGGATCGTCCGCCTGCACGAAGCGGTGCGCGCCGGGGTGCCGCCGGCGTACGAGGTCCGGAGCGTCGCGTCATGAGTGAATGGGATTCCCTGCCCGGCCTCCTCGAAGAGGCCGAGAGGCATCGTGAGACGACCCTCGTCGTCGAGCTCGCGAGCCTCGTCGACGCCGCCCTGCACCTCCGTGACGAATCGGGCTTCAACTTCCTCTCCGACCTGACCGCGGTCGACTACCTCGGCTTCGGCGAGCGAGGCGTCTCGGGCTACATCGGCACGCCGGCCGGGCGCGACCTCAACGCGCCGATGACGCAGGGCTACCAGGCGGTGCCGCTCGGCAAGCCGAAGCGGTTCGCGGTCAACTACCACCTGCTCTCGATCTCCGACCGGCCGCGCCGCCTGCGCCTGCAGACCTGGGCGGACGAGGGCGAGCCGGTCCCGTCGGTGATCCGGGTGTGGCCGACCGCCGACTGGCACGAGCGCGAGCAGTTCGACCTGATGGGGATCGTCTTCGACGGGCACCCCAACCTGCAGCGGATCCTGCTCGACGACGACTGGGAGGGACACCCGCTGCGCAAGGACTACCCGATCGGCGGCGAGCCGGTGCGCTTCTCGGGGGAGGCGTGACGGCGACCGCCCCGACCCGCGCGCGCAGGCCGGTCTACGAGGGCTCGCGTATCCCGTTCCCGATCCCGACGGTCCTGACGACGCCGGCCGACATCGCGGCGACCGGCGACGTGATGACGGTCAACTTCGGCCCGAACCACCCGTCGACCCACGGCGTCCTGCGGCTCGTCGTCGACCTCTACGGCGAGGACGTGACGGGTCTCGCCGCGGTGATCGGCTACCTGCACACCGGCTTCGAGAAGAACATGGAGCAGAAGACGTGGTGGAAGGCGATCCCGTACGCGCCGCGCATGGACTACGTCTCGTACCAGAACAACGAGTACGTCTTCGTCGGGGCGGTCGAGAAGCTGCTCGCCCTCGAGATCCCGCCGAAGGCGGCGTGGATGCGCACGCTGCTGCTCGAGCTGAACCGCATTCACTCGCACCTCGTGTGGCTCGGCACGTCGGCGCTCGAGCTGGGTGCGATCTCGATGTTCTGGTACGCGTTCCGCGAGCGCGAGCAGATCCTCGACCTGTTCGAGCTCGTCGCCGGCTATCGCATGCACACGCGCTACTTCCAGGTCGGCGGCCTGGCGGAGGACATCCCGCGCGGCTTCTATCCCGAGGCGCGCAAGTTCTGCGACTGGATGCCGAAGGCGATCGACGACTACGAGACGCTCCTGACCCGCAACAAGATCTGGCTCGAGCGCACGGAGGGCCTGGGCCTGCTCTCCGCGGACGACGCGATCGCACTCGGCCAGTCCGGGCCGGTGCTGCGCGCGTCCGGCGTGGACTGGGACGTGCGCAAGGTCGAGCCGTACCTCGCCTATCACCAGGTCGACTTTCGCGTCCCCGTCTTCCCCGAGGGCGACGTCTACGCGCGCTATCGGGTGCACATGGCGGAGATGCGCGAGTCGGTGCGGATCGTCGAGCAGTGCCTCGACCGCCTCGAGAACATGGAGGGCGAGCCGTGGATCGCCGACGACCGCAAGGTCGTGCTGCCGCCCCGCGAGGAGCTGCACACGTCGATGGAGTCGCTGATCCACCACTTCAAGATCGTCACGGAGGGCTTTCGCGTGCCGGAGGGCGAGGTCTACTTCGCGATCGAGTCCCCGCGCGGCGAGCTCGGCTGCTACGTCTGCTCGGACGGCGGGCCGAGACCGTGGCGGGTCAAGTTCCGCGCGCCGTCGTTCGTGGCGCTCCAGGCGACCGCGACCTGCATGACCGACGCCCTGATCGCGGACATGATCGCGGTCGTCGGCTCGCTCGACACCGTGATGGGCGAGGTCGACAGATGAACCTCTACGACGCGATCCAGGCGGAGCGCACGAAATACCCGGCGGACTCCGAGAGTGCGGTGCTGCCCGCGCTGCGACTCGCGCAGGCGCAGCACGGCTGGCTCTCGCCCGACGTGCTCCGCGAGGTGGCGGACGCGCTCGACGAGACACCCGCCTTCGTGAAGTCGGTCGCATCGTTCTACGACCAGTTCCAGCTCGAGCCGATCGGCGAGCATCTCGTCGAGGTCTGCACGAACGTCTCGTGCGCGGTCGTCGGCGCGCAACAGGTCGTCGAGGCGTTCGAGAGCAGCCTCGGCTGCCGGGCGGGCGAGACGAGTGCCGACGGGAAGGTGACGCTCCGCACCGTCGAGTGCCTGGGAGGCTGCGGCTGGGCGACCATCGTCGCCGTCGACCACCGGTACCGCACGCACATCAAGGCGGACGACGTGCCCGCGATCGTCGAGGAGCTGCGTGGCCCCTGAGATCGTCCTCAAGGACGCGACCACCAAGCTCGCCGAGTACGAGGCGACGGGCGGCTACAGCGCGCTCGCCAAGGCACGCGCGCTGGCCCCCGAGGCGGTGACGGAGGAGCTGATCACCTCCGAGCTGCGCGGGCGCGGCGGTGCGTTCTTCCCGGCCGGCCGCAAATGGTCGTTCGTGCCCTCGAAGGAGCAGTTGCCGAAGCCGCACTACCTCGTCGTCAACGCCGACGAGTCGGAGCCCGGCAGCTTCAAGGACAACGAGATCCTGTCGCGCGTCCCGCACCGCTTCATCGAGGGCTGCCTGATCACGGCGCACGCGATCGACTGCGACAAGGTCTTCGTCTACATCCGAGGCGAGTACTCCGGCCCGTACGAGATCCTGGTCGGTGCGCTCGAGGAGCTGCGCGACCGGCCCGAGCTCCGCGGCAACGTGACGATCGTCGTGCACCGCGGCGCCGGCGCCTACATCTGCGGCGAGGAGACGGCGCTGCTGGAGTCGCTCGAGGGCAAGCGCGGGCAGCCGCGCTCGAAGCCGCCGTTCCCCGCGATCTCGGGCCTCTATGCGTCGCCGACCGTCGTCAACAACGTCGAGACGATCACGACGGTGCCGGCGGTGATCGAGTTGGGCGGCGCCGAGTACGCGAAGCTCGGCGTCCCGAACACACGCGGCACGCGAGTCGTCTCGATCTCCGGCAACGTCGTCAACGGCGGCAACTACGAGATCGAAGCCGGCACGTCCCTCCGCGAGATCATCTACGGCCTCGGCGGCGGGATCGCCGACGGCCGGCAGTTGAAGGCCGTGGTGCCGGGCGGCTCCTCGACGGTGATCCTGACAGCCGACGAGATCGACGTCGGATACGACTTCGACTCGCTGGCGCAACTGCGCACGGCGATGGGGTCGGCGGGGATCGTCGTCCTCGACGACCGGTGCTGCATCGTGCAGCTCGGCATTCGCTTTTCCGAGTTCTACGAGCACGAGTCCTGCGGCAAGTGCACGCCGTGCCGCGAGGGGACGCGCTGGCTCACCGCGATCCTCCGCAAGCTCGAGGACGGCCGCGCGACCCAGGGTGACCTCGACCTTCTGCTCGACGTCTGCGACCGCATCAACGGCAAGTGCCTCTGCCCGCTCGGCGATTCCGACGCGATCATCGTCGCGAGCTACGTCGCGAAGTTCCGCGACGAGTTCCAGGCGCACATCGACGAGGGCGGCTGCCCCTTTGCGGGCCATTCGTCGCTCGATCACGTGCTGGCGCCGGTGCAGATGCACGCCCATTCGTCTGCGCCGAATGGGCTGGAGGTCCTCAGCCATGGCTGACCTCGTCACCGTCACGATCGACGAGCGGACCGTGCAGGTGCCGAAGGGCACGGGCATGGTCGAGACGGCCGCCGCCGCCGGGATCGAGATCCCCGTCTTCTGCTACGAGCCGCGGCTCGGGCCCCCGGTCGGCGCCTGCCGCATGTGCCTGGTCGAGGTCGAGGGGATGCCGAAGCTCCAGGCCGGCTGCACGCTCGCCGCGCAGGACGGCATGGTCGTCCGGACCGCCCGCACCTCCGCGCAGGCAGCCGAGGGCCAGAACTCGACGCTCGAGTTCATCCTCGTCAACCACCCGCTCGACTGCCCCGTCTGCGACAAGGGCGGCGAATGCCCGCTGCAGGACCTGACGTTCCGCTACGGGCCCGGCGCGACGCGCATGACGTTCCCGAAGCGCACCTTCGAGAAGCCGATCCCGATCTCGCCGCTGATCGCGCTCGACCGCGAGCGCTGCATCCTGTGCTACCGCTGCACCCGCTTCAGCGAGCAGGTCGCGGAGGACGGCCAGCTCGTCGCGATCAACCGCGGCGCCCAGTCGGTGATCGCCACCTTCGAGGACGAGCCGTACGTCGGTCATTTCTCGGGCAACGTGACCGAGCTCTGCCCGGTCGGCGCGCTCACCTCGACGCAGTACCGCTTCGAGGCGCGGCCGTGGGAGATCCAGAACGTGCCCACGGTGTGCGGTCTCTGTCCCGTCGGCTGCAACACGAGCGCGACGACGCGTGAGGGCAAGGTCAAGCGGATCCTCTCCCGCAACCATCCCGAGGTCGACGAGGGCTGGCTGTGCGACAAGGGCCGCTTCGCCTATGCGCACCTCGGCGCGCGCGACCGGATCACCTCGCCGCGCTCGAAGGCCGGCCCCCGCCGCTTCGCGGAGCTCACCTGGGACGACGCCCTCGACCGCGCCGAGGAGCTGCTGCGCGCCGGCGGGGCGTCCACGGTCACGGCGCTCTCCGGCGGGGAGTCCTGCGAGGAGGCCTACGCGCTCGGCAGGCTGCTACGCGAAGGGCTCGGAGCGAACGCCGCCGTGCTGCCCGAGGAGGTGCCGGACTGGGGCGATGCCTACCGCGCGCCGCTCTCCGCGCTCCGCGACGCCCGGACGATCGCCGTCGTCAGCGACGAGCCGGTCGTCGAGCGCGCTCCCGTCGTCGAGCTCTGGCTGAAGGCGGCGCGGCGCAGGGGCGCAACGATCACGTACGGCGAGCCCGCAGGGCCGGTCGATGCACTCGTCACCGACGACCCGACCACGACCGTCGAGGCCGCGAACGTCTACTACCTGCCGCGCACGCCGAACGGCCGTGGCGTCGCCGACGCCTGGAGCGCCGCGGGCGACGGCGAGCCTCTCGACGAGGAACCGAAGCTGCTCGTGATCTCGGGGGACGAGGCGGCGACCGACCCGAGCGTGCGGGCGCTCGCCGAGCATGCGGACGCGGTGATCGGGATCGGGATGTTCGAGGAGAGCTTCCGCGGCTTCGCCGATCTCGTGCTGCCCTCGACGAGCTACCTCGAGCGAGACGGCACCACGATCAACCTCGAAGGCCGGCTGCAGCGCCAGCGCCGCGCCGTGCTCGCCCCCGTCCCCGACGTGCTCGCGTGGACCGCCAAGCTGGCCGAGCGCTTCGGCGTCGACATCTCGCCGCATGCCTCGGTCGTCTTCGACGAGATCTCCGCACGTTGCTTCGGCGGCATCACCTTCGGCGAGATCGGCGAGCGCGCCTCCCTGCCGCCCCGCGCCGAGCGCGCCGGGACGCCCCCGCCGCCCCAGGCGAAGTCCGAGCCGAAGGGCCTGCGCCTGGTCGCCTACCGGCCGCTCTTCTCCGGCGCCGCCGTGGAGCGCACGCCCGAGCTGCAGTTCCAGCGGCCCGCCGGCGAGGTGCAGCTGTCGCGTGAGGACGCGAACGCCCGCAAGATCCGCAACGGCCAGACGGTCACCGTTTCCTCCAACGGCACCTCGGTCGAGCTGCGTGCGCGGATCGCGCGCGACCTCGCGGCCGGCACGGTGCGCGTCGCGCGGGACGACGCGGGCGAGCTGCACGCCGACGTCGAGGTCACGGCGCCGGAGCGGATGGCCAAATGACCGAACCGTGGTGGATCACGATCGTCAAGGCGCTGATCGTGATCAACGTCGTCATGGTCTTCTTCGCGGTCACGACCTGGCTCGAGCGCAAGCTGCTCGGCCGGATGCAGAACCGCTACGGCCCGAACCGGGCCGGGCCGAAGGGCCTTCTCGTCCCGATCGCCGACCTGCTCAAGCTGATCCGCAAGGAAGCGTTCGCTCCGATGGGGGCCAAGGAGCCGCTCTACATCATCGCGCCCGTGGTCTCGATGTTCACGGCGCTGCTCGCGTTCAGCGTGCTGCCGTTCGGCGCCGGCTGGACGGTCGACGGCTACCGGATCGACGGCGCCGTCGTCAGCGTGCCGATCTCGCTGATCCTGATCTTCGCCCTCGGCTCCATCGGGATCTACGGCTTCATCGTCGGCGGCTGGGCCTCCGAGTCGAAGTACTCGATCCTCGGCTCGATGCGCACCTGCGCCCAGCTCGTCTCCTACGAGGTGTCGCTCGCGCTCTCCGTGCTCGGCGTCGTCCTGATGGGCCAGTCGCTGAACCTGCAGGCGATCGTCGACAAGCAGCAGGCGACGGTCTGGTTCTTCATCCCGCAGTTCGTCGGGCTCTGCGTCTTCATGCTCGGCGGCGTCGCCGAGACGTCGCGGCCGCCGTTCGACCTGCCGGAGGCAGATACGGAACTGGTCGCGGGCTACCACACCGAGTATTCAGGAATGAGATGGGGGATCTTCCAGGCGGCCGAGTACATCAACATGCTCGTGCTCTCCGGCCTCTGCGTGACGCTCTTCTTCGACGGCTACCACTTCCCGTGGGTGCCGTCGCTGGACAAGTTCGGGCCGATCTGGTTCGTGCTGAAGCTGTTCACCCTCGTCGTCCTGTTCATCTGGCTGCGCGCCTCTCAGCCACGTCTCCGCTACGACCAGTTGATGCGGTTCGGCTGGAAGGTGCTGCTTCCCGTCGCGACGGTCAACGCCCTCGTCACCGCCTTCCTCGTGGTCGCCGTGTCATGAGCTTCGTCGTCCCGAACACGCTCAAGGGCTTCGGCGTGACGCTGAAGCAGGTCTTCAAGAAGCCGATCACCCAGCAGTACCCGGAGTACAAGCGTCCGGTGTATCCGCGCTACCGCGGCCGACACCGGCTGAACGTGCACGAGAACGGCCTCGAGAAGTGCGTCGGCTGCTCGCTCTGCGCGGCCGCGTGCCCCGCCGACTGCATCCGCGTCGTGGCAGCCGAGAACACGCCCGAGAACCGCGTCTCGGCAGGCGAGCGCTACGCGCGCATCTACGAGATCAACATGTCCCGCTGCATCTTCTGCGGCTATTGCGAGCTCGCCTGCCCGTTCGACGCGATCACGCTCGGAAACGACTTCGAGATCTCCGAGTACAACCGCGACGACCTGATCTACACGAAGGACATGCTGCTCGCGCCGCCGATCAAGCGTGTGCCGGTCGCCGACGCGGATCTGTACGACACGCCGATCCCCTACTACAAGGCCAATTCATGACCTTCGGTCACGAATTGGCTAGGCAGTGCCGTCCTAGCCATTTCTCGCTCCTGGAGAAACGGCGTGGCTAATTTCCTCGTCTGGGTCACCTGGTTCGTCGCGGCGTTCGCGTGCCTCGCGAGCGCGCTCGCCGTCGTCAGCTTCTCGAACCCGTTCTACTCGGCGCTCTCGCTGATCGGGAACCTCGCCTCACTCGCCGTGCTCTTCCTGCTCCTCTCCGGCGAGTTCGTCGCCGCAGCCCAGGTGCTCGTCTACGGCGGCGCCGTGATGGTGATGTTCCTGTTCGTGATCGCCTACCTCGGCGACCGCACCGACGAGTCGCCGTGGTCGGGCGGGCCGTCCTGGCAGGTCGTCGGCGCGGTCCTCGCCGGCGCTGCGATCCTCGCCGAGGTCTGCGTCGTCGTGGGCCTCGAGGCCGGCGGCTTCCTGACGAAGCCGCAGCACATCACCCGCTCGTTCGGCTCGCCGGAGGCGATCGGACGACTGTTCCTCACCGATCACCTGGTCGCCTTCGAGGTCACGTCGATCGTGCTGCTCGTGGCCGCGGTCGGCGGCGTCGTCCTCGGCTCGCATGCACGGAGGATCGAGGGCGATGCACGGACCTGACATCACCTGGTACGTGATCCTCGCCGGTCTGCTCTTCTCGGTCGGCGCGCTCGGAGTGATGCTGCGGCGGAACCCGCTGATCATCCTCCTGAGCGTCGAGATCATGCTCAACTCGGCGAACCTGCTGCTGATCGCGTTCTCGCGGCTGCACGGACGCGAGGACGGCCAGGTGTTCGCGATCTCCGTGATGGCCGTCGCCGCCTCCGAGGTCGTCGTGGGGCTCGGCCTGATCGTGGCGATGGGCCGCCGTCACATCGAGCTCGACGTCGACAAGCTCAGGACCCTGCGAGGGTAAGTGACCGCCGCCGCCTGGACCTGCCTGCTGCTGCCGCTTGCCTCGGCACTCGCGATCACGCTCGCCGGCACGCGCATCTCGCGCCGGACCGCCGCCTACATCTCGACCGCGACGACGATGGGCTCCTTCGCGGCGGCCGTCGTCGCCTTCGCCGACATGTGGAGCCGCAGCCCGGGCTCGCGCAGCGGCGTGACGACGTCGTGGACGTGGCTCGCCGCCGGGCCGTATCACTTCGGGCTCTCGCTGCTCGTCGACCAGCTCTCGATCGTGATGATGCTGATCGTCGCCGGTGTCGGGTCGCTCATCGTCGCGTACTCGGTCGGCTACATGGACGGCGAGGACGAGGAGCGGCGCTACTTCGCGTACATGTCGCTGTTCGTCTTCTCGATGCTGCTCCTCGTCGAGGGCGGCAACCTCCTGATCCTGCTCGCCGGCTGGGGCATGGTCGGGCTCTCGAGCTACCTCCTGATCGGCTTCCACCAGGACCGGCCGTCCGCGATCGCCGCCGCGAAGAAGGCCTTCGTGATGAACGCGTTCGGCGACGCGACGATGGCGCTCGCGCTCTTCCTGCTGATCCAGCACACGGGCCGCCTCGACTATGCGGGCGTCTTCGCCTCCTCTCCCGTTGGAGGCACGGTTGCCAACCTGATCGCGCTCGGCCTGCTCGGCGGAGCGCTCGCGAAGTCGGCACAGCTGCCGCTGCATACGTGGCTCCCCGACGCGATGGAAGGCCCGACTCCGGTGAGCGCCCTCATCCACGCGGCGACGATGGTCACTGCGGGCGTCTACCTGATCGTCCGCTGCCACCCACTCTTCGAGAACGCCTACGTGATCCAGGACCTCGCCGCCGGCCTGGGCGCCGCGACGCTGCTCATGGCCGGGCTGATCGCGCTCGTGCAGACGGACATCAAGCGCGTGATCGCCTACTCGACGATGTCGCAGATCGGCTACATGTTCGTCGGCGCGGGGCTCGGCGCGTACCCGAGCGCGATGTTCCACCTGATGACGCACGCGTTCTTCAAGGCGCTGCTCTTCCTCGCCGCGGGCATCGCGATCCACGCGATCACGGGCGAGCAGGACATTCGCAAGCTCGCCGGGATCGGGAAGCTGATGCCCTTCACGAAGATCGTCTTCCTGATCGGCTCGCTCGCGCTCGTCGGCATCCCGCCGTTCGCCGGGTTCTTCTCGAAGGACCCGATCATCGCGGCGGCACTCGGCCACGGCGGGTGGTACGGCGGGCTCATCTACGCGGCCTGCGTGGCCGGCGCGTTTCTCACTGGCATCTACGCGTTCCGGCTGTATTTCATCGTCTTCACCGGCGAGCCGTCGGCGTTCGCGCGTGAGCACTTCCACTCACACCACGGCCAGGAGGGGCCGCTCTCGATGCGCTGGACGGTCGCCGTGCTGGCCGTGCTCTCGAGCGTCGCCGGCCTCCTGCAGTTCGCGCCGTTCTGGACGCCGTTCTCGACCTGGCTCGACCCGGTCGCCGCGGCGATCGTCGAGCCGACGAACACGCAGGAGTACGTCACCATGTTCGTGGGCGTCGCGGTCGGCGCGGCCGGCATCGCCGTCGCCTGGACGATCTACGCCGCGAAGCGTGCCGCGGCGCCGCGCCCGATCAGGCTGCTCGAGCAGAAGTTCTACTGGGACGAGCTCTACGACCTCGTCTGGTACCGCGGCTCCGACGCGCTCGCCCGGGGGCTCTACGCGTTCGTCGAACGGCCGCTGATCGCCGGCTCGCTGAGCGCGGTCACGGGTGCCGTCGGGCTCGGGTCGCGCGAGCTGTCCCTCGCGCAGACCGGTCTCGTCCGCACGTACGCGCTCGCCCTCGCAGGCGGGCTCGCAATCCTCGCAGTCGTCTTCCTGGCCGCCCGCTGATGTCGAGCTGGCTGACGACGATCCTGATCCTGCTGCCCTTCGCGGGCGCGCTCCTGGTGGCGGTCGCGCCGCTGACCTCGTACTGGCTCGGGTCGCTCGCCGCGCTGATCTCGCTGATCGAGGTCGGCTTCTGGATCACGAGCGCCTTCAAGTTCGACTTCGGCTCGCCGTCGCTCCAGTTCGCGCAGAACCGCACGTGGTTCAGCGACCTCGGCGTCAGCTACCACATCGGCCAGTACGCGTTCTCGCTCTGGTTCGTCGGCATGACCGTCGTCGTGATGGCGGCCTGCACGATCTACGGCTGGTGGGTCGGACGGGACCGCAGCCGTGCCTACTTCGCGCTGATGCTCTTCCTCACGGGCGCGATCGTCGGCGTCTTCACCGCCCAGGACCTCCTGCTCTTCTACGCCTTCTTCGAGGCGATGTTGATCCCGCTCTACGTCCTGATCGGTGTCTGGGGCGGGCCGAACCGCATGCGGGCGACGATCACGTTCGTCGTCTACACCGTCGTCGGCTCGCTGCTGATGCTCGCCGCGATCGTCGTGCTCGGCCTGCAGCAGGGCACCTTCGACCTGACGCAGATGGGCACGAGCTCGTCGACCTGGCTCTTCCTCGGCTTCGTCGTCGCGTTCGCGATCAAGTCGCCGCTCTTCCCGCTGCACGGCTGGCTGCCGATCACCTACCGCGAGTCGCCGCCCGAGGTCTCGGCCGTCCTCTCGGGCGTCGTCGGCAAGGCGGGGCTCTACGGCCTGCTGCGCATCGCGATCCCGAAGTTCCCGACCGTCGCCCACGACTGGCGCTACGTGCTCCTCGTGCTCGCGTCGATCTCGCTCGTCTACGGATCGCTGCTCGCGTTCCGCGCCCCGGATTTCCGGGGTGTCGTCATGTACTCGTCGCTCTCGCAGGCCGGGCTGATCGTGCTCGGCCTCTTCGCCTTCAACGACCTCGGCTTCGACGGCGCCGTGCTGCAGATCGTGAACCACGCCCTGATCTCGGCGTCGCTCTTCCTGCTCGCCGGCATGGTCGAGCGACGGACCACGACCGGCGAGTTCGCGCGGCTCGGAGGCATGGCGCGCGGCCGGCCCGCACTGGCCACGCTCGTGCTGACGACCGGCGTGATCGCGCTCGCCGTGCCGCTCTCGACGTCGTTCGCCGGTGAGTTCCTGATCCTGGCGGGCGTGTTCCAGCAGGGCTGGGGCTGGGCCGTGGTCGGCGCCGCGGGGATCGTGCTCGCTGCGATGTACATGCTGCGTGCGATCTCCGGCGTGCTGCACCAGGAGCCCGGCCCGGCGGTCACCGACGCGGCGCTCGATCTCCGGCTCGGAGAGCTCGCGGTCGTCGTGCCGCTCGTCGTCTGCCTGCTCGGCCTCTCCGCGTGGCCGAACCTGATCTCGGGGCACGCCTTCGGCGGGGACCAGGCCAAGGCATCGATCGTGCGGGGGCTCGGCAAGTGATCCACAAGCCGCCCGTCGACTGGTTCGCGATCTCGCCCTCGCTCGCGCTGCTCGGCGCAACGGGCCTGCTGCTGATGGTCGCCGTGTTCGTCCCGGCCGCCCCGCGCCGCGCGGTGGCGGCCTTCCTGGGCTTCACCGGCTTCGTCACCGCCTTCGTCTTCGCCGTCCTCGTCGACGTGAAGAGCCCGGTGGCGACGACGATCGTCGACGACTCGCTCTTCCGCGACCGCTGGGCGGCGCTGGCTCAGGTGCTGATCGCGGGCTCCGGGGCCGTGGCCGTGCTGATCGCCTACCGCGAGCGGATGCGCGACGAGCACATCGCCGAGTACTTCGCGCTGCTGACCGCCGCCGGCGCCGGGATGGCGTTCTTCGTGCAGGCGGCGAACCTGATGACGCTCTTCCTCGGGCTCGAGTGGTTCTCGATCGCGCTCTACGTGCTGACCGCGATCGACATCGACCTGATCGGGTCGCTCGAAGCCGGCCTCAAGTACCTGGTCGTCGGCGCGGTCGGCTCGGCGACCCTGCTCTTCGGCTCGGCGCTCGTCTACGGCCAGACCGGCCAGCTCTCGCTCGACAAGATCGGCGCCTACGGGCACGGCAGCGCGTCGATGCTCGTCGTCGGGCTCGCCATGATCCTCGTCGGGCTTGCGTTCAAGGCGTCGGCGGCGCCGTTCCACATGTGGACGCCCGACGCCTACCAGGGGGCACCGACGCCGGTGACCGCGTTCATGTCGTCGGCGACGAAGATCGCGGCCCTCGTCGTCATGTACCGCGTGCTGATGGTCGCCTTCCCGCAGGACGAGCACCTGTGGCGCTACGCCGTCGCGGTGATCGCGTGCATCTCGCTCGCCTGGGGCAACATCGCAGCGCTCGTGCAGACGAACGTCAAGCGGATCCTCGCGTACTCGTCGATCTCGCACGCGGGCTTCATGCTGATCGCGATCGCCGCCGCGAGCCCGCTCGGCGAGCGCGCGCTCATGTACTACCTGATCCCGTACGCCGCGATGTCGCTCGGGGCATTCGCGGTCGTCGCGGCGCGGGAGCGCGAGCTGGGCGCGCCGGTGACGCTGCAGAATCTGGCCGGCTTCGGCTGGGAGAGGCCGCTGCTCGGCCTCTCGATGTGGGTCTTCCTGCTCGGGATGCTCGGCTTCCCGCTCACCGGCGGGTTCATCGGCAAGTTCTACGTCTTCGCTGCCGCCTACGACCATGACTTCTGGTGGCTGATCGTCGCCGGCGTGATCGCGACGATGATCTCGGCCTACTACTACCTGGGAATCGTGCGGGCGATGTACTTCCGCGACGCCGCGGAGCTCCGGCTCGCGCCGGCCGGCGGGTCGCCTCCGCGGGAGCTGCTGCTCGGCGTCGCCGTCCTCTGCTGCGTCGCGGTGACCGTCGGCTCGTTCTTCGCCGTCCAGCCGCTGATCGACGTCGCCCGCTCGGCGGCAGCTGCACTGCCGCTCTAGGGCTTCGCGGGATGCAGGGCGATGCGCCGGAGATACGGCGCAGCGGCCAGCACGAGCTTGAGCCCGAGGACGACGAGCAGGCCGACGAGCGACGACGCGCCGAGCGGCGGGAGCGTGTGGGTGTCGCCGGCCGGAGAGCGGGCGGCACACGAGAGGACGACGAGCGCGAGCGAGAGGCCCCAGAGCAGCGACTGGAGACCTGCCAGCGACCCGGCCCGGTGCTCGAGGTACTCGCCGAAACAGACGAGTGCGACGACTGCCGTGATCGGAACCGCCGCGAGCAGCGCGTCGAACGCGAGCCCGTGTGCTCCGCGGGCGTCGGCCGCCGCGGCGACGACGGCGAGCAGAGCCGGAAGCGCACGACGTCCCACGAGCCCTTAGCTTCGCGCTCGGACCGGACGGTCCTTCTATGCTCAACCGCGCAACCTCAGGCGAAAGGAATTCGCATGGCGACACTCACCTGGCTCGGTCACGCAGCCTTCCGCATCGACTCGGACCGCGGCAAGCGCATCTACGTCGACCCGTTCCTGGCCGGCAACCCGAAGACGCCGGACTCGGAGAGAGAGCCCGAACGCGTCGACATCATCGCCGTCACGCACGGTCACGGCGACCACGCCGGCGAAGCGCCGTCGCTCTCGCAGCGCTTTCCGGACGCACAGATCGTCGCCCAGGTCGAGGTCAAGAGCTGGCTCGGCAAACAGGGCGCCAACGTCGGCCAGCTGCCCGGGATCAACAAGGGCGGCTCACAGGAGATCGACGGCATCCGCTTCAGCCTCGTCAACGCGTTCCACTCCTCGAGCTCGGACGACGGCGACTACCTCGGCGAGGCCTGCGGGATCGTGATTCGGCTCGAAGAGGGCCGGACGGTCTACTTCGCCGGCGACACGTGCGCGTTCGGCGACATGCGGCTGATCGCGCGCATCCACAAGCCCGACCTCGTCGTGCTGCCGATCGGCAACTGGTTCACGATGGGCCCGGAAGAGGCCGCAGTCGCACTCGAGCTGCTCGGCAACCCGCGCTGCGTCCCGGCGCACTGGGGGACGTTCCCGCTCCTCACGGGCACGCCCGACGCGCTCGCCGGGCTGACCACGGCGCAGATCGAGCGAATCGACCCCGGGAACACGGTCGTGCTGTGAGAGAGCGCTGGTTCGGCGCAACCGGCAGGCGTGTCCCGGAGATCGCCCTCGCAGGAGAGCTCGACCTCGACGACGCCCTCGTGCTCGACGCCGTCGAGGTCGACGCGCTGCAGGCCGCCCACGATCAGGGCCGCCCGGTCGTGATCAGGACGAGCACGGCGGAGGAGGTCAAGGCGGCGCTCTCGCGACCCGAGGTCGCCTGTGCGCTCGTCACCGACCCGGCGCTGCTCGAGCTGGACCTGACCGAGCTGACGTATGGCTAGGGCCGGCGGCCCCGTCGTCGCGACCTACTCGATCGCGGCGTGCGACCTCGACGCCGGCCAGTGGGGCGTCGCGACGCAGTCGAAGTTCCTCGCGGTCGGCGCGGTCGTCCCGTGGGCGGCGCCCGCGGCCGGAGCGATCGCGACGCAGGCGTATGCCAACCCGGGCTACGGCCCGGACGGCCTTGCCCTCCTGCGGGACGGGCTGGGGGCACAGGAGGTCGTCGACCGGCTGACCGCCGGCGACGGCGACCGCAACCAGCGCCAGCTCGGGGTCGTGGACGCGCGTGGCGGCAGCGCGAGCTTCACCGGCAGCGAGTGCATGGCCTGGGCGGGCGGGCTCACCGGGCCCTGCTTCGCCGCGCAGGGGAACATCCTCGTCGGCGAGGAGACCGTGGCGGCGCTGGCGACGACGTTCGCCGCCACGGCCGGACGGGCGCTGGCCGAACGCCTGCTCGAGTGCCTGGCGGCCGCCCAGGCGGCCGGGGGAGACCGCCGCGGCCAGCAGTCGGCCGCACTCCTCGTCGTCGAGCGCGACGGCGGCTACGGCCGGCTGAGCGACGTCCTCGTCGATCTGCGCGTGGACGACCACGCCCGGCCCGTCGCCGAGCTGGCCCGCCTGTACGAGCTCCATTCGCTCCTCTTCGGACGCACGCCGCGAGCAGCCTGGGTCGAGGTCGACGACGCGCTTCGGGCGGAGCTCCGCGACCGGCTCGCGGCCCTCGGCTACGCCGGCGACCTGGAGCGCGCGTTCGGCGACTGGGCCGGGACCGAGAACCTCGAGGAGCGGGTCGAAGGCCTCGAGCGGGTCGATCCGGTGGTGCTCGCGGAGCTGCGCGCCCGGTGAGCAGCGGCGATCCCGGCTACCAGATCGTCTCGCTCGACGAGCTCGACCGGGTTCGCTCGACGGACGGCAAGCTCCTGCTGCGGCCGCTGCGGCGACGGATCGGCTTCCGGCCCTTCGGCGTCAACGCCTGGGAGGGGGAGCAGGCCGGCGATCTCGTGATCGAGCCGCACCGCGAGGCGGACGGCCACGAGGAGCTCTACGTCGTCGTGCGCGGCGCAGCGCAGTTCACGCTCGGCGAGGAGTCCTTCCCAGCGGTCGCCGGGACGCTCGTGCACGCCCTGCCGGGGACGTTTCGCACGGCGACCGCTCTCGCGGCGGGGACGCTCGTGCTCGCGCTCGGCGCCAGGGCGGGCGAGGCATTCGCCCCCTCGGGCTGGGAGGACTTCTTCGTCGCCTTCGCGCTCCTCCGGGCAGGCGACCCCGGCCGAGCCCGCGAGACGGTGCAGGAGGCGCTCGCCCGGGAGCCCGACGCCTGGCAGGGGCAGTACAACGCCGCCTGCTTCGAGGCACTCGCCGGCGAGCCCGGTGCCGGACTCGACCATCTGCAGCGCGCGATCGCCATGAACGAGGCCGTGATCGAGTATGCCGCCGGCGACGACGACCTGGCCTCGCTGCGCGAGGACCCTCGGTATGCGGAGCTCACGCGGTGAGCTGGACGCACGTCGACGAGCTCGACCGGATCGAGCTGCCCGACGGCTTCGTCTGGCGCCCGGTCCGCCGCCGCTTCGACATTCGCGCGTTCGGCGTCAACGCCTACACCGCCCTCGGGGCCGGCTCACCGATCGTCGAGACCCACACCGAGGCTCAGCTCGGCCACGAGGAGATCTATCTCGTCCTGCGCGGACGCGCGCTCTTCACCGTCGACGGGAACGAGCACGAGCTCCGAGCCGGAGAGCTCGTCTTCGTGCGCGACCCCGCTCTGAAGCGCGGCGCAATCGCGATCGACGAGGACACCGTCGTGCTCGCGCTCGGCGGCAAGCCCGGAGCGGCGCCCGAGATCTCCGCCTGGGAGGCGATGTTCGCCGCCGTCCCCGCCGCGAACCGCGAAGACTGGGAAGAGGCGATCCGCATCCACGTCGAGGCGCTCGCCGAGCGGCCCGACCACCCCGCGCTCCTCTACAACCTCGCCTGTATGGAGGCTCGGGCGGGGCGGCACGTGGAGGCGCTCCTGCACCTGCAGCGCGCGGTCGAGCTCGACCCGAAGTGGGCCGAGCACGCAAGCCGCGACCCCGACTTCGCGGCGATCCGCGGCGAGCCCGGCTTCCCCGGCTAGGACGTCGGGCTACCGGTCGTCGAGACCGACGACGTTCGTCGTCCGGTCCTGCCAGTGGTCGGCGAGCGGGATCGCGGCGAGGCCGGCGACCAGTCCGGCGACGACCGTCGCGGCGAGCGCGAACTGGCGCGCCCGGCGGCCTCCCAGCCGGTCGACGCGCACCCAGTCGACACCGGCGAGCCGGGGCAGCTTCAGCACGTGCGCGAGCACGTGCACCGACATGGCGCCGAACCAGACGATGAAGCTCGCCTTGTGGAGGCCGAGCAGGAGCCCGCGGTGTCCGAGCGCGACGACGGCGATCCCGGTCGAGAAGAGCGCGAGCGTCGAGGTGACGACGAGCGGCGCGATCAGGGCTCGCAGGAGAAGCGCCGGCGGACCGCGCCGGACGTACTCCTCGCTGCGGCGGTAGTAGCTCGTCATCCGCCAGCCCGTGGTCGCGAGCTTGAGCAGCACCGGAGGGATGAGCAGGAAGCCGAGGAACACGTGCGGCAGCAGGAGCTGCCGGATCGCGAGCAGCGTCAGCCCCTCGGCGGCGAGCAGCACGAGCAGGACGACCGCCGTCGCGGCGGTCAGCCGCTCGTTGCCGTCGCTCCCCCCGCGCAGGAGCCCTCGCGCACGCTCATCGAGCACGGTCACCCGGCAACCGTACCCGCGCGGCCAGTGCTCGGAACGCCGGAACCGGGTCGGCCTCGGGCGCCGCCACGAGCAGCACCGCGCCGAGCCCCTCGGTGGGGACGAGGGAGTCGACGAGGAGCTGCAGGCCGGTCGCGAGAGCGAACGACTTGTGCGCCAGCGCACCACCGAACGGCACGAGCTCTTCGGGGCTCGCCCTGCCGGCGAGCACGTCCCCGTGCGTCACCGCCCCCATCGACACGTCCGAGACGATCGGCCTGCCGTCACCGGACGGGATCGCCACGGCGAGCGGATTCGTCCCGGTCAGCGGCGGCCCACCGCTCGGATGCGACAGCCGGCGCGGCGACGTGGCGGTCAGCAGCGCGACGAGCCCGCCGGAGGCCAGCTGCCGCGCCCAGTAGCCGAGCGCCCCGGTCGGGAAGGTCCCGGAGCAGACGACGAGGCGCGCCCGGTCGGGTGGCGCAGCGAGCTGGGCCGCCACGACGGCGGCGAGCGTCAGGTAGCCGAGAGCGCCTGCGCCGTCCCAGTGCTCGTACGCGGGCTCCAAGACGAGCCGTCGCGGCCTCGCGCCGGGATCGAGCTCCGGCCACGACTCGAGCCACTCGATCCGCGCGAGCCCGTGGCTCGGCCGGCCCTGTTCCTCGGCGGCGAGGAAGTGGGCCGCCAGCGTCTCGACATCCTCGGGTCGGAAGCCGAGCGCGGCCAGCCGTGGCCGCGCCTCGTCAGGCCGCACTGTCCATCACCGGCCGCGGCCGCATGACGCGGGCGTTACGAGACCAGCGGGAGCGTGCTCGTGAAACCGCCCGCGCGGCTCTCGTCGATCGCGCGCGCGAGACCGGCGATCGCCTGCGCAGGCTCGCACTCGGGGTCGCTCGTGACGAGCGGGACGCCGGCGTCGGCGGCCTCGCGCAGACGAGCGTCCAGGGGAACGCTGCCGAGGAGCGGCACGCCGAGCTCGGCCGCGAGGTCCGCGCCCCCTCCCGAGCCGAACATCTCCGACGTCATGTTCTCGATCACGCCGACCACGCGCATTCCGGTCTTCTGCGCCATCACCGCAGCGCGCGAGGCGACCTCCTGCGCGAGCGGCTGCGGGGTCGTCACGATCACCGCCTCGGCGCGCGGCAGCAGCTGGCCGAGCGAGATGGACACGTCACCGGTCCCCGGCGGCATGTCGACCACGAGCACGTCGAGGTCGCCCCAGTGCACGTCCTGCAGGAACTGCTCGAGCGCGCGGTGCAGCATCGGCCCGCGCCACATCACAGGCTGGTTGTCGTCGAGGAAGAAGCCGATCGACATCAGACGGAGGTCGTGCGCGACCGGGGGCACGATCATCTTGTCGACGACCACCGGCTTCTGCGTGACGCCGAGCATGTGCGGGATCGAGTGGCCGTAGATGTCGGCGTCGAGGATGCCGACTTCTCGCCCCAGCCGTGCGAGCGCCGCGGCGAGGTTGACGGACAGGGACGACTTGCCGACGCCTCCCTTGCCCGAGGCGACGGCGAGCACCCGCGTCTTCGGAGAGAGCTGAATGCCCTTCGACTCGACACCGCCGCGCAACTTCATCGTCAGCGCCGCTCGCTCGTCGGGCGACATCACGTCGAAGTGAAGCGTCACCTTCGAGACGCCCGGCAACGTGCCGACGTGCGCGGCGACCTGGTCCTCGAAGCTCGAGCGAAGCGGGCACCCCACGACCGTCAGCGCGATCGTCACCGTCACCTCCGAGCCGTCGATCGTGACCTCGCGGACCATGTCGAGCTCGGTGACGGGGCGGCGCAGCTCCGGGTCGATCACGCGGCCGAGCGCAGCGAGGATCTCCTCCTGGGTGGGCACGGTTCGAGGGTACCGCCTCAGCCGAGCAGAGCGGCCGACAGCCGGCCGGACAGCTCGGGGCTCGAGGCAGCGGCAACGCGCGAACGCGCAACGAGATCGAGTGGCGCCGCACCGAACGGCGGCGCCTCCGGCAGCTCGATCGAGAGCCCGCGCTCGCGCACGAGCAGCTGGGCCGCCGCGATGTCGACCGACCGTGCGCCCTTCAGCGAGACGACGCCGTCGACGCGGCCGGCGGCGAGATGGCAGAGCGTGATCGCGAGCGAGCCCATGATGCGCAGCCGATGCGCGACGCCGGTGAATCGCGCGGCGTTCTCGGCGACGTAGGCGGTGGTCGTCGCCTCGAACGAGAGGATCTCGAGCTCGTCCTTCGGCAGCTCGGTCAACGGCGCGCCGTTCAGGAAGGCGCCGCCGCCACGCACGGCCGTCCACTCCTCGGCGGCGCCGAAGTCGTAGACGTAGCCGAACACGACGTCGTCCATCGTGTCGCCGTCGGCGACCGCGATCGAGATCGAGAAGAACGGGATGCCGCGCTTCGCGTTCAGCGACCCGTCGATCGGGTCGACGACCACCGTGAAGCGCCCGTTGCCGAGCACGCCCACCTCCTCGCTGACGAGCGTCACGTCCTCGCCGCGGAACCGCTCGAGGATCACCTCCTCGGCCGCCGCGTCGATCGCCGTGGTTTCGTCGCCGCCCTCGCCGTGCCCGACCACGGGCTCCCGCCGGGCGCGCCCGGGCAGCTCTTCGAGCACCCGGCGCACGTCGTCCCGAGCCGCGCGGGACAACGCGAGCCAGTCCTCAGCCAAGCTCGTAGAACAACAGGCCGGAGGTGAGCTTCGGGAAGAAGAAGGTCGATTTCTGCGGCATCGTCTCGCCGGCGTGGGCGAAGCGCGCGACCTGCTCGACCGTCACCGGCTCGAGCAGGAACGCCGCCGCGGCCTCGCCGCGGTCGACCGTCGCGATCGCCTCGTCCGCCGACGCCGTGTAGGAGACGCCCCGCGGTGCGAGCGACTCGACGACGCGCGGCCCGAAGTCGTCGTCGGTCGCGACGCGGGTGTACGTGCCGTCGCGATACAGGGTCACGCCGCCGTCGGGCGCCGCCACCCGCTCGCCGGCAACCTCCCCCAGCTCCTGCACGATGCGATGCGTCGGGAAGATCTGGAGCCCGGGCGCGCGCGACGAGACGAGGATCGCGAATGTGTGGGTCGCCTCGGGATGCTCGCGACGGTAGGCGAGCGCCGTCTCGTAGCGATGGTGGCCGTCGGCGATCAGCAGCGGCGTGTCGAGCTCGAGCTCACCCGCTTCGACCGGCCAGATTCGTGTCCGGACGCCGCCCTCGGTGACGTCGGCGGCCGGCTCGCCGGCCGGCCGCTCGAGCAGGGGGGCGGCGTCGTAGAGCAGGAAGATCGGCTCGAGCTGCGTCCGCGTGGCCCGCAGGAGGCGCAGGCGCCCCTCCTTCGGGCCTGCGTGGGTGCGCTCGTGCGGCAGCACCTCGCCGTCCTCGTAGGGGACCGCGGGCACGGACGCGGCGAGGCCCTCGCGCGTGCGCGCGACTCCGTCCGGCCCGGTGGAGCCCTGGGCGACCCACCAGTAGCCCTCGGGCGCCTCGGCGAGCACGCCCTGCGTCCGCCAGTCGGCGAGGTCGCGGGCCGCCTGCTCCTCCGTGTCCGGCAGCGTCAGGTGCACGACGTTGTACGGGCTGCGCGCGCGGTACTCGAGGCGTTGCGCGTCGGAGATCACGTCGTACGGCGGTGCGACGAGCAGCTCGAGCGGGCCGGCGACCGCGGGGTCGTAGCGCAGCGCACGGAATGGCCGGACAGTAGGCACTCCTGCAGACTAGAGGTCGTGGTGCGCACGCTGGAGGAGGCAGCGGCCTTCGTCGACGATGTCGGCCTGGCGCTGCTCCTGCCGAAAGCCGACGTCGTGCTGCCGTCGCTCTGGGAGCAGGTCAACGGGAGCCCCGAGCGAAACTGGGCGGTCCGCGAGCCGGACGGGACGTTCGTGCGCTGGAGCGCCGAGATGGGCTTCCTCTGGGGTGCGAAGGACGACCTGCCGGCCGCGTCGCTCGTCTGCGTCGGGCGGCACCTCGCGCGGGTCGTGGCGTGTGTCGCGCCGCGACTCGTCCCGTCGCTCGTCGCGGCGAACGGCGGCGAGCCGGAGGGAACGGGCCTGCAGGTCGCGGAGGCGATCCGGGACGCCGGGCCGCTGACCGGCCCCGAGCTCCGGGAAGCGACCGGACTGACGAAGAAGGAGGTCGACCGGGCGATCGCGGCGCTGCACCACGCGCTCGTGCTGACGAACTCGCACCTCGTCGAGCAGGACGGGCCGTGGGGCGCGCTCGCGCACGACCTCGTGGAGCGCAAGTGGCCGTTGCCGAAGCGGCTCCCGGAGCGCGGGGCGGCGCGCCGAATGCTGGCAGCACTCGTCCTCGACCGCGCCGGCGAGCTCACGGCGGCCGACCTGGCCGGCGCGCTCGGCTGGCGCCGCAGAGAGGCCGCCGAGGTGCTCGAGCTCGTCGGCGAGGGCCGCGACGGGGGCGGCTTTCGCATCTGGGCACGCCGATAGGCTCCTGCCATGACGATCGCCGAGCTGACGGAGGACCGGGTCGTCGAAGGCGTCTACGCGGTGCGCCTGAAGCGCAAGCTCCGCACCAAGTCCGGCGCCTCGTACCTCGCGCTCGAGCTCGTCGACCCGACGGGGACGATCGAGGCACGAGTCTGGAAGGACGTGGAGCTGCTCGACGGGCGCTTCGGCGAAGGCGACGCCGTCCGGGTGCTCGGCCGGGTCGAGAAGTTCCGCGACCGCCTGCAGCTGGACGTGCGTTCGCTCGAGGCGGCGGACGTCGACCCGGCCTCGCTGACTCCGGCCATGCGCCGCGACGAGAGTGAGCTCGCGGGCTTTCTCGACTTCCTCGTCGCCGAGGTCTCACATCCCGGCCTCGCCGCGACCGTCCGCGCGGTGCTCGCCGGCTGCGAGCTGGGCGCCTACCCTGCCACCGCGGACGAGCACCACGCCTACGCCGGCGGCCTGCTGGAGCACACGGTCGGCGTCGCCACGCTCTGCCGGGAGACCGGGCAGCTCCATCCCCGCCTGCGCGCCGACCTGCTGCTCGCAGCGGCGCTCGTGCACGACGCGGGCCGCACGCTCGAGCTCGGGCGAGGGCCGGCGTTCGCCGTCACCGACGAGGGACGCCTGCTCGGGCACGTGCATCTCGGGCTGCGCCTGATCGAGGAACGGGCCGAGGGGCTCACGCCGGGCCAGCTGGCCGAGCTCCTGCACTGCGTGGCCACGCACCATGAGCTGCGCGGCGCGCGCACGGCGGAGGCCGCGGTGCTGTACCACGCGAACCAGCTCGACGCGGTCGCCCAGACCCGCCGGGTCGATTGACACCGCTCCTGCTCGCGCTCGGCGCGAGCCTCGCCTGGGGCGTCGCCGACTTCGTCGGCCCGCTCCTCAGCCGGACGCTCGGCATCTTGCGCGTCCTCTTCTGGGCGCAGGTCGGTGGGGTGGTCGCACTCGCGCTCGCGGTCGCGATTCGAGGGGACGGGCCCGCAGGCTGGGCCGTGCTGTTCGCGATCTGCGCCTCGTTCGGCGGGATGCTCGGGCTCTTCGCCTTCTACCGGGGGATGGACGTCGGGGCGATGAGCGTCGTCGCCCCGATCGCGGGCGTCTCCGCCGTGATCCCGGTCGTCTTCGGCATTGCGACCGGGGACAACCCGGCGCCGTTGCAGATCGCCGGCATCGTGTGCGCGCTCCTCGGCGTCGGGCTCGCCTCGGTCGAGCACCACGAGGGACAGCCGCGCGTCGCCGCGGGCGTCGGTCTCGCCCTCCTCGCCGCTCTCGGCTTCGGCTTCTACTTCCCGTGGATGCACGCCGCCGGCAAGGTCGACTTCTGGTGGGCGTCCCTCGTCTTCAGGACGACCGCGCTGCTGATCGTCGCTGCGGTGGTCGCCGCCGAGCGACCGCCGCTCCGCCTCGGCCGCCGCGACCTTGCGATCGTCGTTGCGGTCGGGGTCGGGGACACGATCGGGAACGTGCTCTTCGCGGCCTCGTCGGGCCAGGGGCTCGTCAGCCTGACCGCGGTGCTCGCGTCGCTCTACCCGGTCGTGACGGTGCTGCTCGCGGCGGCCGTCCTGCACGAACGGGTCGCGCCGCTGCAGCGAGCGGGAATCGTCCTGACGCTGACCGGCGTCGTGCTGATCTCGGCGTGACGGAGGCTCAGCTGAAGGGCGGCGGGTCGTGCTCGCCCTGGAAGCCCGGCGAGCCCCAGGCGCCCAACCGGTCGCTGGCCAGGTTGTCGGCCGCGATGTCCTCGACGCTCTCCTCGGCGAACGTGCGCTCGTCCGGGCTCATCTCCTCGAGCTCGGCCTCGTGCTGCCGGGCAGAGTCGCCGCCGCCGATCAGCTTGTTCCAAAGGTTGCGTAGCATGCCCAGACTCTAGCCGCTTCTCAGTCTTCGTCGAGCAGGCGGCGGAAGACCCACAGGAGCGTGGTCGACGTCGCCGGCGCCGGCTCGGCCGCCTCGCCGCTGCCGCCGAGCCTGTTCAGCTTCGCGGCGGCGTCCTCGATGCGCCCGAGGGCGCGCGGCCTGGGCCAGTCGCCGCCCGGCTCCGGAGCACCGGCGCCGCGAACGTCCGACGCCACGCTGACGAGCTCCCAGCCCTCGTGCCCGTACTCGTTCAGCTTCTCGGTGAAGTGGCCCTCCTGGAGGGCGACGACCCTGTACTCCCAGCGCTGCATCACGCAAGCCTAGGGGCTAGACGTTGAAGCGGATGTTGAGCACGTCGCCGTCCTTGACGACGTAGGTCTTGCCTTCGAGGCCCTGCTTGCCGTGCTTCGCCACCTCGGCGTGCGAGCCGAGCTCGACGAGATCGCGCCAGTTGACGACCTCGCAGCGGATGAAGCCCCTCGCGATGTCGGTGTGGATCGCCCCGGCCGCCTCGAGGGCGGTCTGGCCGTTGCGCAGGGTCCAGGCACGCGTGTCCTGCTCACCCGCCGTGAAGAAGGTGATCAGGTCGAGTGCCTTCGCGAGGCGGCCGGCGATCTCGTCGAGCGCCGACTCGCTCCCGTCGCGAAAAGCAGCAGCCTCCTCGTCGGGCAGCTCGGCGAGCTCGGCCTCGAGCTTCAGGTCGATGCCCGTGGGGCCGTTGACGACTGCGAGCAGCGGCTTGGTCGTGAGCGGCTCGAGCTCGCCCGGCAGCTCGCCCTGATAGTCCGCGAGCTCACCGCCGCCGCCGACGTACGCAAGCACCCGCTCCAGCTCCTCGACCTCGTGGCGGAGCTTGGCGTCGCCGGACTTCGCCTGCTTGGAGACCCGCTCCAGCCGTCGCTCGACGTGGTCGCGATCTGCGACGAGCAGCTCGAGCTTGAACGTCTCGAGGTCGTCGGCCGGGGCCGCGTCCGCGCCGAAGCCGCGAAGCACCACGAGCAGCGCGTCGACCTGCCGGAGATTCCCGAGCTGGGCGGCGCCCGAGCCCGGCACGTCCTGGACCCGGATGGTCGCGGGGGTGATCTTGCGCGCCTTCACGACCTCGGCGAGAGCGCCGAGCCGCTCGTCGGCGATCGGCGCCATGCCGACATTCGTCTTCCCGTATTCGCCGCCGCCCGTCTTGGTGAGCGCGGTGAAGAGCGACGTCTTCCCGCTGCCCGACGGGCCGACGATGCCGACCTCGAGTGCCATCGGCCGTGAGGGTAGCTAGTCGCGCTTCTCGATCTGCTTCTGCAACGAGACGAGCGCGCGATGCTGGAGGGACTTGATCGCTCCCTCGGTCTTGCCGAGAATCGTGGCAGCCTCGGCGTTCGCGAAGTTGAAGACGAACTTCAGGGTCAGCACCTGCTGTTGCTCGGGCGAGAGGTCGTCGATCAGGTCGAGCATCGACCTGCGCCCGATCGCCTCCAGCGCCCCGGCTTCGGCGGAGGTCGACTCGTCGGGCTCCGGTTCCGGCACCTCCTCCTCGGGCTGCCAGCGCTTCGTCGCGCGGAAGTGGTCCATCGCGAGGTTGTGGGCGATCCGGAAGAGCCAGGCGGAGAACGGCGCCGACTGCCAGCGAAATTTGCCGATCGACTCGAGCATCTTCAGGAACGTCTGGGTCGTGAGATCCTCGGCATCGTGCCGGTTGCCGACGCTGACGTGGAGGTAGCCGTAGATCCGGTCGAAGTGGATCAGGTAGAGCTCCTCGAGTGCGGCGCGGTCGCCCTGCTGGGCGCGATCGACCAGGCCGCGGACGAGCTTTGCCTCGCTCTCCTTCTTCGTCACCTGGGCCTCGGTCATGCCAACGGTTCAGGTGCCCTGCGGGGCCTGCCGCGTAACGTTCTCAGGCGACGGCGCCGAAGCCGACGCGGCTTTCGCGCGCGAAGCGCTTGACGTAGACGACGCGACGGAGCAGGACGGTGTAGCGGCCGTCCTCGGCCTCGAACGAGTAGGCGGAGTCGTGCTCGCCCGCGAGGGCCTGGTCGAGGTCGTCGGCGGTCTCCGTGGGGACGAGCACCGAGAGGACCTGCTGGCCGTCCAGGGCGATCTCGATCCGAACGCGGTCAGTGGGAGTCATCGCTGACGAACTCTGCCAGAACTCCGCCGGTCGCCTCGGGGTGGACGAACGCGACCTGGAGGCCGAAGAGGCCGCGGCGGGGCGACTCGTCGATCAGCCGTACCCCGGAGGCGCGCAGGCGCGCGAGCTCGGCGGCGAGGTCCGCGACCTCGAAGGCCACGTGATGCAGACCCGGGCCGCGGCCGGTGAGGAACCTCCCCACCGGCGTCTCGGGCCCGAGCGGCCTAAGCAGCTCGAGCCTCGACGCGCCGATGTGGAGGGACGCCGCCTCGACGCCCTGCTCGTCGACCGTCTCGCGGTGCTCCACGGCTGCGCCGAAGAGCTCCGCGTACAGCTCGATCGAGGCGTCGAGGTCGTCGACGGCGATCCCGACGTGATGGACGTTCAGCGCCACTCGCCCGCGAACGCTACCCGGCGGGGTAGGTGCCGAGCGCCCGGACGACGCCGACGGCGTCCGAGGAGTGGGATGCGGGCTCGACGCCGGCGAACAGCTCGGCCAGCTCCTGCCGCCCGAGCGTCTCCCTGTCGAGCAGCGCAGCCGCGACGCGGTCGAGCGCACCGCGATGCTCGGAGAGCAGTCGCTGCGCCTCGAGGTACGCGTGGTCGGTCAGGAGCGCCTGCTCGCTGTCGCGCAGCCGCTTCGTCTCCTCGGAGAGCGAGTAGTTGTCTGCGCGCATCGTCCGCGACGTGACGGCGTCGCCCATGCCCCACTCGAAGACCATGGCCCGTGCGATCTGCGTCACCTTCTCCAGATCGTTCGCAGCCCCGTTCGTGACGCGCCCGAACACGAGCTCTTCCGCGGCACGACCGGCGAGAGCCATCACCATCCAGTCGAGCAGCTCCTCCTTCGTCTCGAGGTAGCGCTCCTCCTCCGGCAGGTGGAGCACATAGCCGAGCGCCGTGCCACGGGCGATGATCGTCGCCTTCTCCGGCTCCTTCCCGACGAGATGCGAGACGAGCGCGTGGCCGCCCTCGTGGTAGGCGAGGATGCGCTTCTCCTTGTCGGTGACGACGCGGCGCTGCTGCAGGCCGGCGACCACCCGCTCCAACGCGTAGTCGAAGTCGGCCTGAATCACGCTCGCGCGGTTCTGGCGCCCGGCGGCGATCGCCGCCTCGTTGCAGATGTTCGCGAGGTCCGCGCCCGTCAGACCGGCGGTCTGGCGTGCGACCGACTCCAGGTCGACGTCGTCTCCGAGCGGCTTGCCGCGCGTGTGCACGCCGAGGATCGCGCGCCGCCCCTTCAGATCGGGCGGCTGGATGTAGATCTGGCGGTCGAAGCGGCCCGGCCGCAGGAGCGCCGGGTCGAGGTCCTGCAGACGGTTCGAGGCGGCCATCACGACGACCTGTTCGCGCGGCCCGAAGCCGTCGAGCTCGACGAGCAGCTGGTTGAGCGTCTGGTCCTGCTCGCGGTTGAACGAGTGGCCGCTCCTCGCCTGACCGACGGCGTCGAGCTCGTCGATGAAGACGATCGACGGCGCGTTCTTGCGCGCTTCCTCGAAGAGCTTGCGGATGCGGGCGGCGCCGAGGCCGGCGAACATCTCCACGAACGCCGACGCGCTCTGGGCATAGAAGCGCGCGCCCGACTCGTTGGCGATCGCCTTGGCCGCGAGGGTCTTGCCGGTACCGGGAGGGCCGTGGAAGAGGATGCCCTTCGGAACGCGCGCGCCGAGCGACTCGAAGTGCTCGGGGTTGCGCAGGAAGTCGACGATCTCCTGCAGCTCCTCCTTGGCCTCGTCCAGGCCGGCCACGTCCTTCCAGGTCACGGCCGACGACGAGCCGGGTGTGATCTCCATCGGCTTGACACGCGGCATCAGCTTGACCGTGCGCCAGAGCAGCCAGACGACGACGCACATGAGCAGGAAGAACGCAACGGGCAGCCACGTCAGGGCGAAGTCCGAGATGGACTTCGAGAGGTCGAAGCCGAGCGTCATCGAGGCTCCCATCGGCAGGAGAGTGCCAGGCCTAAAGCCCGGCGGCGACTTCGTCCACCGACGCGAACCCGACGCCGCCGTCGCGCCAGGCGGCGAGCAGGGCCGCCGTGCGCTCCTCGTCGAGGCCGCGCGAGGCCTCCTCGACGAACGTCACCGCACGCCCCCGCGCCAGCAGGCCGCGGATCGCGGCAGCGTTGCAGACGTCGGTGGCGACGCCGAAGAGAATCACCTCGTCGGGATCGAGCAGGTCGAGCAGCCGCTCGGCGTTCGGATTCGTGAAGACGTCGAAGTGCTTCTTCAGGAGCAGGAACTCGCGGCCCCGCAGCCAGCGCTCGGGCACCTCGGTGAGCGCCAGCGGCACGGGATCGCTCTGTGCCGTCTCCGCGATCTTCTCGGCGCCGCGCGTTCCGCGCAGGCAGTGCGGCGGGTACGTCGTCACGTAATCGGGCGTCTCGGAGATCTCAGGATCGGTCAGCTCATGATCGTCGACGGAGGCGACGTGCGGGATACCGGCCTCTCGGGCCGCGTGAACAAGCTTGTACATCGCCGGCAAAGCATCCGGTGCGTTCGGGACGGGAAGCTTTCCTAGCGGATGGACGAAGTCCATCTGCGTGTCCACGTCCCAGAGGATCCGTCTCACGGGACGAGCTCGAGCCGCGGGTTGGGTCGCAGGCTCCGCCCGAACTTCGCCGAGGGCCGCCCGTCGGTGAGCACGATGTCGCCGGTGAAGTCGTTCGAGCCGCGGATCAGGGACGAGCCGACGCCGTAGGCGTCGACGGGCACGCCGCTCTCCTCGAACTCGTGGATCTTGTCGATCGTGAAGCCGCCCGAGACCACGATGCGCACGGCGCCGAAGCCGGCGTCGTCGAGCGCGTCGCGCACCTTCCAGACGAGCCGCGGGTTGACGCCGGTCGGCCTGAAGTCCCCGAGCTCGTTCCAGAGTGACCGGTCGACGAGCGACTCGGCCGTGTCGAGGCGCACGCCCCAGAGACGCGGGCCGAGCGCGTGCGCGACCGCGAGCGCGGTCCGCACGGAGTCGTTCTCGAAGTCCACGAGGACGGTCAGGTTCATATCCGGGGGCGCCCAGTCCGCGAAGTGCTTCGCCGCCGCGACCGTGTCGCCGTCGTAGGAGGCGATCAGCGAGTGCGGGACGGTGCCGAGCCCGGTGCCGCCCCACCACGAAGCCTGCTCGTCCGTCGTCACGCCGACCGGCGCGCCGACGATCTGGCCGGCGACATACGCGGCGTAGCCGTCGCCGGTCTGCACGCGATGGTGGTCGTGGCGTGCCGGCATGAAGATCACGTGCTTGCCGTTCGCTGCACGCAGCACGCTGACGACGTTCGTCGTGATCAGCGTGCGCCGGGCGAGCGTGCCGAGATAGACCGTCTCGAGGTGTGCGAACGTCGTGTAGTCGCCTTCGATCGTCAGCACCGTCTCGTACGGCCCGATCGCGTCGCCGTCGTAGAGCGCGTGCACCGTGAGCGCGTCGTAGTCGTCTGCGCAGAGCTTCAGGATCGCGAGCGCCTCGTCCATGCCGCCGAGATAGGAGTGGTGCTTCTGAAAGACCTGCATCAGGACGCGCGGCTTGCGGCCGTCGTGGCGGAGCGCTTCGCGGGTGTGGTTGAAGTACGCGTCGGTGTACCAGCCGGCGCGCATCTTCTCGACGGGCAGGTCGAAAACGGAGGGATCGAGGCGGCGTCGCGTCGTGATCATGGTCAGACCGTGGCTTGCTCCAGCTCCAGGCACGCCCGCAAGGCGGCTTCCGCGACCTCGAGCTGCGCGGCGCTCGGCTCACGGGTGCCGAGCCGATGCTGCAGCTGGTGGCCCGGCGCCGAGAGGGCGCGCGCCAGCGGATGGCCGGGATGGCGCGTCATCCAGCCGAAGAGCTCGACCGACGCCGCGACGGCACCGACCGCGCCGACGGCCCGCGCGGCCGGGCGATAGCGGTCCGGGACGTGCTCGGCCGCGAGGTTGGTCGCGGCGTTCGTCAGCAGCATCGGGCCGATCAGGTGCGACCCGCAGCGCTCGTGCTCCTTCGGGCGCGACGCGCCGTGCTCGTAGGTGCCGATCGAGATGTGCTCGGCGCCGTGGTACTCGGCGAGCTCGCCGCCGCGCAGCGCGAGCGCGGCCGGAGCGAGCGAGAGGGCGCTCGCGATCAGCTCACGTGCGACCGGGCGCAGCCCCGAGCGCTTGACAACCCTGAGCACGAGCGCGCTGCCGACCATCGAGGCGAGCGCAGTCGGCCCTTCCAGCGGGAGCCGCGCCGCCGGGATCGCCCGCTTGACCTGCGGCAGCAGGGCGAACGCCTCGGCGAGCCGCGCAGGCCCGCGCAGCAGCGGGCTCCGGATCGCGGCAGCGCGGAAGCGCTTGCGCCGCGCGACGACCCTCAGCTCGCCGTCACCGGTCCGCACGGCGCAGGCCCAGGCCTGGGGCCCGTGCACGAGGACGCCATTCGCAAGCGCCATGCCACCGAGCCGGACGGGATCGCTCACTGGGTGGAGCGTAGCCGCAGGGCAGCCTGCAGCCGCGCCGCCGCCGGGCCTGGAACGCCCTCGCCGACGGGCTTCCCGTCGAGCACCACGACGGGCATCACTTCGCGGATCGACGAGGTGGTGAATGCCTCGTCCGCCGCGGCGAGGTCGGTGAGCGGAAAGGCGCCGGTCGCGACGTGCTCGAGCTCGAGCACGAGCTCCCGCGTCACCCCGGGCAGCACGCCCGGCCGGGTCGACGGCGTGCGGAGCTCGTCGCCGCAGCGCCACCAGATGTTCGCGGTGGCGGCCTCCAGCACGAGCCCGTCCGCGACGAGCAGCGCGTCGTCCGCTCCCGCGCGCTCCGCGACCCGCCGCGCGGCGAACGCCTCGCCGTAACTCGTCGTCTTCGCGCCCGCGAGCAGCGGCGCGGGCGCACCGACGTCGACCGAGAGGAGCGAGAGCCCGCGCGCGCGCAGCTCGTCGAGTCCTCCCGGGAGCGGCGCGGCGGTCGCGACCAGGCGCTGATCCGTCCGGTAGAGGCGCAGCACGTGGTCGACCGGTGCAGCGCCGACGACGAGGCGAACGAGCTCCTCCACGCCGGCCGCCGCAGGAAGCGCCAGCACGTCGATCGAGAAGCGAAAGCGGCGCAGATGGCGGTCGAGCAGGAACGGCACGCCGCCGTACGAGCGAATCGTCTCGAACGCGACGCTCCCGCGGAGCAGCGCCTCGTCGTCGGCGCGGAAGACCGGCTCCTCGGGATCGACGAGCCCACGCCCTGCGACGGCGACCGCGAGCAGCCTCACACGGTGACCTTGCCGGCGACCGCGGCGAGCAACGGTCTCGCCTTCACCCACGACTCCTCGATCTCCGCCTCCGGGTCGGAGTCCCAGACGATCCCGCCGCCGGCCCAGAGGTGGATCCGCCCGTCGGCGACGGCGAAGGTGCGGATCGTCAGCGCGAGCTCGAAGTCCCCGTTCGCCTGCACGGTCCCGAGCGCGCCCATCGCCGCGCCGCGGCCGACGGGCTCGAGCCGCGCGATGTGGTCGATCGCGGCGATCTTCGGGGCGCCCGTGATCGAGCCGCCCGGGAACGTCGCGCGCAGGATCTCGGCGAGGCCGGCTCCGGGCCGCAACCGGCCTTCGACGGTCGAGACGAGGTGGGTCACGCCCGCCAGCTCGCGCTGCGCCATCAGCTCCGGCCAGCGGATCGAGCCGGCCTCGCACACGCGCGAGAGGTCGTTGCGCTCCAGGTCGACGATCATCACGTGCTCGGCGGCATCCTTGACGTCCTCGATGTCCTCCCCGAGCGGGCGCGTGCCCTTGATCGGCATCGTCCAGAGCCGCGCGCCTCGGCGGGCGAGGAAGAGCTCCGGCGAGGCGGACACGATCGCCCAGCCGCTCCCCGCGAGCGGCCGCGGGACGAGCGGGCGAAGCGGCGCGACCGCCGCCGCGATCGCCGCCGGGTCGCCCTCGAAGCTCGCGGAGAGATGCTGCACGAGGTTGACCTGGTAGACGTCGCCCCGCGCGATCGCGGCGCGCACCTCCTCGACCGCGGCGCCGTAGTCCTCTGCCGTCCACGACTGCTCCCACGCCCCGATGCGGAAAGGAGCTTGTAACAGTCTGTTACTTTCTCCGGCCGGGCGGATTCGCGCCGCGGCGACCGGGAGCGGGCAGGGCTCCGGCGGCGCCGGCCACGGCTCCCGGCGCAGCGTTTCCGCCAGGCCGTAGCCGAGGTAGACGTCGGCCACGAGACCGTCGCGCAGCTCGTCGGCCAGATACTGCTCGAGCACCTCGAGTGCGCCGTCCGGCTCGTACAGCTCAAGCACAGACGGCCTGCGCCGCGTGACGCAGGAAGCGCACGCCGAGCTCGAGGTCGGCCACCGGAATGCGCTCGTTCGCGGAGTGGATCAGCCGCGCGGCCGTCTCGGCGTCCAGTGCGCGCGCGGGGAAGAACCCGTAGGCGACGGTGCCGAACGCCTCGCGCAGCCAGTGCGAATCGGTGAACCCCGCCACGCAGATCGGCGCAGCCGCAGCGCCCGGCTCCTCCGCCTCGACGAACGACTGCACGGCCTCCCACAACGGCCCGCCGATCGGCGAGCGGGTGCCGCCCTGCGCTTCGAGGTTGACGAGCTCGTAGTCGCCGTCCCCGAGCCACGCCTGCAGCGTCTCCTCCGCCGCAGCGGGAGTCTGGCCCGGCAGCAGGCGCACGTCGATCGTGACCTCGCACAGCGCCGGGATCACGTTGCGCTTGTCGGAGGCGTGCGCACGCGTAGGCGAGACGGTCATGCCGAGCAGAGGCTCGATCAGCTCGGCTGCGAGTGGGGCGACCGCGCGCGCTGCGGCAAGCGCGCCGGCCGGCGGCGGGACCGCTCCGAGCAGCGCCGCCAGGAAGCCCTCGACCTCGGGGATCAGCTGCGGCTCGACCGCGAACTCGCCGAGCCGTGCGACGAGCGGAGCCGCCTTCACGAGCGCGTTGTCGGCGATCGACGGCATCGACGCGTGCCCGCTCCGCCCGCGTACGCGCAGAAGGAACGGCGCGCTCATCTTCTCGGCGGTCGAGCAGAGGTAGAGCACTTTGCCTCCGAGCTCGACCCGGTCGCCGGCGCCCTCGTTGAGCGAGAAGTCGGCCGAGACCGCGTCGGGATGCGCCTCGACGAGCCACTCGAGCCCGAACCCGTCGCCGACCTCCTCGTCGGCGGCGGCGATGAAGATCAGGTCGCCCGAGCCCCGCCAGCCCTCCCGCGCGAGCGTCGCGAGCGCGACCGCCGAGGCGGCAACCTCGCCCTTCATGTCGAGCGCGCCGCGACCCCACACCTCGCCGTCGACGAGCTCGCCTCCGAAGGGCTCACGCTCCCATTCACGGGCGTCCGCGAGGACGACGTCGGTGTGCGAGAGCAGCGCGAGCGACGGGCCGTCGCCACGGCCGCGGATGCGGGCGACGAGGTTCGCGCGCTCGGGCGTGCGCGCATAGAGCGCGCACTCGACGCCCGCCGCCTCGAGGTAGTCGCGCAGGAGCTCGGCGGCGATCGTCTCGTTCCCCGGCGGGTTCGTCGTGTCGAGGCGGATCAGCCCTTGGAGGAGCGCGACGACGTCGAGGTCGTTCACTTGCGCTTGCCGAGGACGAGCAGGTAGCGGCGCGGCGCGCGCACCCCGCCCTCCTCGGTTCGATAGCCCTCGTACAGCTCCACGAACGCATGATGGAAGTCCTCCCGCTGCGCCGTGTCCAGCCGCTTCAGCAACGCCACCACCGGGGGCGCCGACTCCGAGAAGAGCTTCCAGATCTCCTCGCCCGACTCCGCCTCGAGCCAGAGCGTGCCGTCCTCGAACTCGAGCTCGAAATCCTCGGCCAGCATGTCCTCGACGTGGTCCTCACGACCCCACTCGTAGGCTTCGCGCCCCTCGATCGGCTCCTCGGTGAACCGGCGGTAGAGCTCGCCGAGCTTCGAGTTCGGCTTCCACGCCGTGAAGCCGAGACGGCTGCCGGGGCGGGCGACCCGGGCGAGCTCCGAGGCGACGTTCGCATGGTCGGGGGCGAAGACGAGGCCGAAGTTGGAGACGAGGACGTCGAAGCAGCCGTCGTCGTAGGGGAGGTACTCGGCGTCACCGACCTCGAAGGCGATCTGCAGCCCTGCCTCGAGCGTGCTGCGCCGCGCCTGCTCGAGCATCGGGCCGGTGACGTCGATCGCGGACGCCGTCGCACCGAGCCGCGCCACACGCCGGGCGACCTCGCCCGCCCCGGTCGCCACATCGAGGACGCGGTCGCCGGGCCGGATCGCGAGCCGGGCGACCAGCTCCTCGGCCACGGGCGCAAACCGCGCCGCCAGACGCTCGTAGGTGCCGGCGCTCCAGACCTCGCTCATTCGCCTCAGAGCATACTTCCGGTCGTGGGAGACCTCTTCAGCGAGGCTGCGAGCCGCAGGCTCGGCGCGTCCGCCCCGCTCGCGCAGCGGCTTCGCCCGCTGACGCTCGACGACTTCGCCGGGCAGGAGCACGTGATCGGCCGCGGCCGCGCCTTGCGGCTCGCGATCGAGCAGGACCGCGTGCCGTCGATGATCCTCTACGGCCCGCCGGGCTCGGGCAAGACGACGCTCGCCCGGATCGTCGCGCAGACGACCGGCGCCGAGTTCGAGGAGCTTTCGGCGGTGTCGGCGACCGTCTCGAACGTGCGCGAGGTGCTCGCCCGTGCCCGCGAGCGGCTCGGGGCGAGCGGCCGGCGGACGATTCTCTTCCTCGACGAGATCCACCGCTTCAACAAGGCACAGCAGGATGCGCTCCTGCCGGGGGTCGAGGAGGGGCTCCTGACGCTGATCGGGGCGACGACGGAGAACCCCTACTTCGAGGTCAACTCGGCGCTCCTGTCGCGCGCCCAGATCTACGAGCTCGAGGCGCATTCGGTCGACACGCTGCGAGAGGTGGTGCGCCGCGGCGCCGAGGCGCTCGAGGTCGACGTCTCGCCGGAGGTGGAGGAGCTGATCGCGAACCGCGCCGGCGGCGACGCCCGCAACGCGCTGAACATCCTCGAGCTGTCGGTCGAGACGGCCCGCGCGGAAGGCGGCGTGCTCGAGGTCCGGCACGTCGACGACGCGGCGCGCAAGCGGCCGCTCGCCTACGACAAGGGCGGCGACAAGCACTACGACTTCATCTCGGCGTGGATCAAGTCGACGCGCGCGGGCGACGTGCAGGCCTCCGTCTACTACCTCGCGGCGATGCTCGAGGGCGGTGAGGATGCGCGCTTCATCGCGCGGCGCATGATCATCCTCGCGTCCGAGGACATCGGCAACGCCGACCCACAGGCGCTCGTGATCGCCGTGGCGGCGGCGCACGCGGTCGAGCACGTGGGCTTGCCGGAAGCGCGCCTCAATCTCGCGCAGGCGGCGGTCTACCTCGCCCGGGCGCCGAAGTCGAACGCGTCGTACCTCGCGATCGGCAAGGCGACGCAGGTGGTGCGCGAGCGCGGGCACCTGCTGCCCCCGGCCGCGCTGCGCTCGGCCGCCTACGCGGGCGCGAAGAAGCTCGGCCGCGGCGAGGGCTACGTCTACCCACACGCCGACCCGGCCGGGTTCGAGGTCGACTGCCTCCCCGACGAGCTGAAGGGGACGGTGTTCTACGAGCCGTCGGGGAACGGCGAAGAGGTCCGGGACTAGAGGATCCGCGCGCCGAGGGCGCTTGCGACGAGCTCGACCGCCAGCTCCGCCGTCTCGTTCTCACGATCGAGCACGGGATTGACCTCGACGACGTCCAGCGAGTCGAGCAGCTCCGACTCGGCCACGAGCTCGAGCGCGAGGTGCGCCTCACGGTAGGAGAGCCCGCCGCGCACCGGTGTGCCGACTCCGGGCGCGAACATCGGATCGACCGCGTCGAGGTCGAGGCTGACGTGCACGAACGGCGCGCCGCCGAGAAACCGGAGCGCCTCGTCCATCATCTTCTCGACGCCGTGACGGTCGATCTCGCTCATCGTGAACACCTTGACGTCGAGCTCGCGGATCAGCTCGCGCTCGCCCGGATCGAGTGAGCGGATCCCGAACAGCGCGGCGCGGGTCACGGACGGCGTCGGGAAGGCCGCGCACTCGAACCCGGCGCCGGCCGCGCCGAGCGCGGCTGCGAGCGGCATGCCGTGCACGTTGCCGCTCGGGGACGTCCCCGGCCGGTTCAGGTCGCCGTGGGCGTCGATCCACAGCGTTGCGCCGGGCCCTCGTGCCTTCGCCATCCCTCCCAGCGTGCCCATCGCGATCGAATGGTCGCCGCCGAGCACGAGCGGCACGAGCGCCTGGTCGGCCGCGTTGCCGACGAGGCCCGCGACCCGCTCGCAGGCCTGCATGATCGGCGCCAGGTACCGGGCCGCCGGGTCGCCGACGTCGGTTGCCTCCGGGACCGGCGAGCGGATGTCACCCCAATCCGCCACCTCGTGGCCGATGTCGCGGACGCGCGCCTCGAGCTCCGCGTAGCGGATCGCCGACGGCCCCATGTCGACGCCACGGCGCCCGGCCCCAAGGTCGAGCCCGGCCCCGATGATCGCCACGCGGCGAGGTGCTTCAGTCGTGCTCATGGCGAAGGAATCTACGCCAGGTGTCGAGCCCGCCGCCGAGACCGACCCGGGCGGGCTCGGCACACCCACCGGAGCCGGATTTCGGGCGACAAGTGGCGAGGGCCGGACTTGAACCGGCGACACCACGGTTTTCAGCCGTGTGCTCTACCAACTGAGCTACCTCGCCTTGCGGGTCGCAAGTGTAGCCGCACGAAAAGAGACGTCCGGACCGGTGCTACCGCGTCGCGAACGTCCCTGTGCCCCGAACTCTACGCCAGCTCGTCCTTGCGGGCAAGGAGCGCGATGCCGGGCCCGGCGGCGAAATCCGCTACGTGGGCGAATCCGCGCCGCTCGAGGCCGGCCTGCAACCGTCTCGGGGGCACCCAGATGGGCGTCCGGGCGCCCATGCTGTAGGCGATCGCCACGAGCCCGCCGGGCCGCGTGACGCGCTCGAGCTCGTCGAAGAACGGGATCATGTTGTTCAGCGTCACGAGGTCGAAGCTCGCATCGTCGAACGGCAGCCGGGATGCGTCGGCGACCTCGTACCGCTGACGGCCGAGACGGCGCGCCTCGGCGACCATCCCCGTGGACGCGTCGATGCCGACCACCTCCGCCTCCGGCCAGAGCTCGGAGACGAGCCTTGCCACCGCGCCGGTCCCGGTGCCGACGTCGAGGGCGCGGGCCGGCGGGTCGGGCAGCGACTCGAGCGCGGCGACCATCGGGGCGAGGCGCTCGCGACTCACGCGGGTCGCGTTCCAGATGGGGGCGAGGTGGTCGAACTCGTGCGTCAGCGGGACGCGGAAGAACCGCCAGAGAAACGGGGCGCGAACGACCACGACCGTCACGAACCGTGCGAACCGCTGTCCGACCGTCACGCCTGCGCGATCCGCAACTCGTCGCCGCCGGCGGCGCCCGTGAGGCGGGCGGCGTCACCGCTGCTGATCGCCAGGGTGACGAGCCCGTAGGAGTCCTCGTAGAGGATCAGCTCGCCCGGAACGGCGTCCGCGAACGTGCTCGCGACGAACGCGTAGTAGCGATCGAGGGCGATCCGCACCTCGACGCGGTCGCCGTCGCTGAGGCCGAGCGCGTCGATGTGCGCGCGTCTCGCGTTCGTGGCGACGTTGCCGAACCGGTCGACCGAGAGCACCAGCGCCGAGATCTGCGACCTCCCGACCTCCGGGTCCGGCACGCCGACGCGCACGAGGGCATCCGCGTCGACCGCAGGGCCGAGCTCGCCGATCGGGACGCCCGCGGCGAGATGTGCCGCGGCCGGAGCGAACACGTCGCGCGCATGGAACGTTCGCGACACGTCGGGCAGCCGGTAGCGCTCGTTCTGGAGCTCGTGGGCGGCGACGACACCGAGGTCGTCTGCTGCGAGCATCAGCAAGCCGTTGTCCGGACCGACGAACGCCCGGCCGTCCGCGGTCTCCACCGCGACCGCACGACGGTCGCCGCCGACGCCGGGATCGACAACGGCCAGATGCACGCCCACGGGCAGGTAGCGCGTCGTCTGCCGCAGGACGAGCGCCCCCTGGAGGACGGACTGCGGGGGGATGCCGTGCGTCACGTCGATCACACGCGCGTCCGGTGCGATCCCGGCGATCACACCGTGACACGTGCCGACGAAGTCGTCCTGGAGCCCGAAGTCGGTGAGAAAGGTGATGACGGTCACCGTGCGGACTTCATCAGATCCCGCACGGCCGCGACGAGGCCGTCGAGGTCGTGCGTCGCGGCCTCGGCCGCGACCCGGAGCCCGGCTTCCCGCGCGACGCGGGTCGTCTCGGGGCCGATCGTCACCGCGGGGGCCGTGCCTCCGACCCCGGTGTAGGCCCGCGCCGCCGAGCCCGACGCGAGCACGACGACGTCTCCGGCAGGCGGCTCCGGCCGGAGCAGGCGGGTGCGGTAGAGCGGCACGAAGTCGGCGCCGAGCGCATCGACGGGGCCGCGCCGGGCCCCTTCGGCGGCGGCGAAGAGCACGCGGCCCGCCGGACGCGGAAACTCGCGCAGCAGGCCGTCCTGGGAGGACTCGCGGGGAACGAACGCCGGCTCGATCCCGTGCGCTCGCAGAGCTTCGGCCGTGCCGGGACCGACGGCGGCGACGGCCGGCAGGTTGCGCCCACGGGCGGCGAGCTCGTCGGCGCCGTTCGGGCTCGTGACGATCACCCAGTCGTAGCCCGCCGCGTCGACCGGCTCGTCCGAGGTCCGCACGATCTCGATCAGCGGACATTCGACGACGGTCGCGCCGAGCGACTCGAGGGCCTCGACGAGCGGCCGCGCCTGTGCCCGCGGCCGGGTGACGATCACCCTCATCGGGCCGCGGCAAGGCGCGCCAGCTCCTCGGCCAGCGCCACGGGATCGTCGCCGGAACGCCGCTCGACCCAGGCGCCGTCCTCGTCGGCGATCAGCGCCTGCAGGCTCGCCCCGTCGTGGTGCGCCGCCACCGGCGCGAGACAGCCGCCGCCGATCGCGGCCACACACCGCCGCTCCGGCTCGACCCGCCGTCGCGTCTCGGCATCGTCGGCCCGGCCGACGAGCTCCTCCTCGCCGGCGCGCACCTGCAGGGCGAGCGCCCCCTGCGCAGCCTCCGGCAGCATCTGCTCCGGATCGAGCCTGGCACCGATCTCGGCGCCAAGGCCGAGCCGGTCGAGCCCGCAGGCGGCGAGCACGATCGCGTCGAGCCCGCGTTCGCGCAGCTTCCGCAGACGCGTCTCGACGTTGCCGCGGAGCGGCTCGATCGAGAGCGTCGGCTCGAGCGCGAGCAGCTGCGCGCGCCGCCGTGCCGACGCCGTGCCGATCCGCATGCCCGGCCGGACCGCCGGCACGCCGACCAGCGCGTCTCGTGGGTCGTCACGCGCGAGGTAGGCGCCGACGACGAGACCGGCGGTGTCGGTCGAGGTCATGTCCTTCGCGGAGTGCACGGCGAGATCGATGCGTCCACCGAGCAGAGCCTCCTCGAGCTCCTTGACGAAGACGCCCCGCTCGCCGATCTGTCCGAACGGCCGGGACCGATCCCGGTCGCCGGCGGTCGTGATCGGGACGAAGGCGACCTCGACGCCCGGCCGCCGCAGGGCCTCGGCCGCCTGCTCCGCCTGCGTGAGCGCGAGCCTAGATCCGCGAGACCCGATGCGGACGAGCACAGACGGCCCTCCCTCCACGCGTCGAGCGCCCGCAGGTCGGCCGGGCGAGCTTCACGCGCAGGAACGCGGACGGGACGAGCGCGGGCAGCGGACGGATGTAGCGCTCGGGACGCCGATCGGGCTCCGCCACCTCTACGCCTCCTCCTCGAGGCCGAACAGGTGCCGCACCGCGTCTGCGTACGCGGCGCCGTCGGCGCTGACCGCTGCTTCCTTCATCCGGATCGTCGGCAGGTGCAACAGCTTGTTCAGGATCTGCGCCGTCACGGACTCGATCGTGCGGCGCTCGTCGTCCGAGACGCGACCCTTCAGCTTCGCCAGCTCGGCGTTGCGGATCTCCTCCGCCCGGGCGCGCAGCGAGGCGATCGCCGGCACGACGTCGAGGGAGGCGCGCCAGGCGCGGAAACGGTCGGCCTCCTGGGCGACGAGCTCCTCGGCGCGCTCGGCTTCCGCGCGGCGGCCCGCCAGGGTCTCCGCGACGACGGCCTCGAGGTCGTCGATGTCGTAGAGGAAGCAGCCGTCGAGCCGGGCGATGTCGGAGTCGAGGTCGCGCGGCACGGCGATGTCGATGAAGAAGAGCGGCGCGCGACGCTTCGCCGGCACGTCTGCCGCATGCAGGACGGGGCCTGGTGCGCTCGTCGACGACACCACCACGTCGACCTCGCCGAGCCTCGCGGGGACCTCGTCGAGAGTCACCGCCCCGCCGCCGAAGCGATGCGCGAGCTCGCGCGCCGTGTCGGCCGTTCGGTTCGCGACGAACGCGATCACGGCGCCGCGCGACGCGAGGTTCGACGCGGCGAGCTCGCCGATCCGCCCCGCCCCGATCAACAGCACCCGGCGGCCGGTCAGGTCGCCGAACACCTGCGCGGCGAGCGCGGCGGCCGCCGACGAGACCGAGGCGGGGCTCTCCCCGATCGCGGTCTCCGTGCGGACGCGCTTGCCGACCGCGAGAGCCTGGCGGAAGACGTGGTCGAGCACCGGCCCGGCCTCCACGGACTCGTAGGCGGCCCGCACCTGGCCGAGGATCTCGCCCTCCCCCGGCACCAGCGAGTCGAGCCCGGCGGCGACGCGGAAGAGGTGCAGCGCCGCGGCGTCCTCGTGCAGGCGGTAGACGACCCCGCCGAGTGGCTCTCCCGCCAGGCGCTCGAGCGCCGCCAGCACCGCCCCCTCGTCGATCGAGTCGACGTAGAGCTCGGTGCGGTTGCAGGTGGACAGGCAGACCGCGTCCCCGAGGGAGCGGGCGAGCTCGGCGGCGCCGTCGAGATCGACGGTGACTCGCTCGCGCAGCTCGACCGGCGCGACGTGGTGCGAGAGGCCGACCAGCGAGAACGTCATGCGAAGTGACTCCCGGCGAGCGCGAGCCGCGCGACGATCACGAGGACGAAGCCGCCGAGCGCGAGATACGCGGCCCGGCGGCCCGGCGGCCGCAGGACGAGGAAGCCGCCGTAGAGGACCCAGGTGGCGAGCGTGACCGCCTCGAGCGCGTCGACCCCGTCGCCTCGCTGGCGTTGCCGGACGATCCCCGTCGCGAGCCCGAGGGTGAGGAGGGGCAGCGAGACGGCGATCGTGCGCCACGTCAAGCGCTCGAGCGAGGCGAGCGGCGGCAGCCGCAGCCTGAGGATGTCGGCGGAGCGGCGCTTCAGCCTCGTCTCCTCCCAGAGGTAGAGCCCGGCGAGCGCAGCGGCGAGCGTGAAGCCGGCGAACGCCGCCAGCACGAAGCCGACGTGCAGGACGAGAAACACGTCGCCGTAGCCGGACTTCGACCCGGCACCGGTCCCGCCGCCGATCCGCGCAACCAGGAAGAGCGCCGCCGCGAGGGGCATGACCGCGAGCCCGAGCAGGCGGAACCGAGGACGGCAGCCCCAGATCAGGTACGCCCCGACCACGAACCAGACGAAGAGGTTGAGCGAGCCGGCCCAGCTCGACCAGGGAAAGCTGTCGGCGTGGTCGGCCTGGACGGCGAGCAGCGCCGTCTGGGCGACCCAGCCGATGCGCACGCCCCAGGTCGCAGCCCGCGAGGTGCGTGCCGACGCATACGCGAAGGCGGCTTCGCCGTACCCGAGGAGCGCAGGCCAGAACAGCGCCTCAACCACGCTCGCGTGCCCTTTCGACGAGGTCCGCGAGCTGCCGCTGCAGCCGCCCGAGCTTGGCCGCGATCAACGCGACCCAGGTGAGCACGACGACGAAGACGACGAGGTAGGCGCCGGCGACGTACTGCCACTCCGAGGGCGGGCTCGAGCTCATGTCAGGAGCTCACGCAGCTCGCGCACGTGCGCGTCGAGGCGCTTGCCGGCGAGCTCGACCTGGTAGAGGGTCGCGAAGAGCGCGAGGACACCGGCGAGCGACACGCAGAAGACGAAGAACTGCGAGCCCGTCATCTGCGGCCCGTGCGAGTTGAAGACGACCGGATGGATGAACTTCTGCGAGAGGCGAATCGCGAGGAACGACACCGGGATCAGCACCACGCCGAACAGGGCGTACACGGCGCTCATGTTCGCGCGCGCCGGGCCTGGGTCGAGCGAGAAACGCAGCATGAAGTACGCGCAGTAGAAGAGGAAGAGAACGAGGAAGAGAACGAGTTGATTCTCGCTCCACGACCACCAGACTCCCCAGGAGGCCTTCGCCCAGATCGAGCCGGTGACGAGCGTCAGCGCACCGAAGATCACGCCTTGGTGGATCGCGACGTAGCTCTCCAGGTCGGCGCGCTCGTCGCGCGTGCGCAGGTAGCGGAGCGCCTTCCAAGCGCCGAAGCCGAAGCAGACATACGACGTCAGGGCGATCGGCACGTGGAAGTAGAAGATCCGCTGTGAGAACCCCTGGTCGGCGTCCGCCGGCGCGTAGAAGAAGATCAGCCCGAGCGCGAGCCCGATCAGCCCGGCGCAGGTGAACGCGAGGGCAGGAAGTCTCAAGCGCATCTGCACGGCGTGTGCATGGTAGTCCTCGAGACTCAGGTCTCCGACACGACGTACTCGAACGCCGCCCAGCTGAGCACGGCGAAGATGGCGTCGTAGAGCGCGAGGAACCAGAGGTAGCCGCCCACGCCGCCGACCACGATCGGGATCGCCATCGGCAGGAAGAGCAGGGGGAGCAGGAGCTCGCGGGCGCGGCCCGCGACCGCCATCGCACCGAACAGCGTGCCCACGGTGGCGATCCCGACGTCCGCCAGCGCGACCGCCGCGACGGTGCGCCCGTCGAGGCCGGAGAAGAAGGCCGCGAACGCCGGCAGCGCGACGAGCTCGGCCGCTGCGAGAAACGCGAGCACGGCCAGTGCCTTCCCGAGCCAGATCGCGCTGCGGTCGCAGGGGGCGAGAACGAGCGCGTCGAACATCCCCTGCTCCCGCTCGGCGACGAACGCGCGCGTCAGGCCGAGCAACGCCGTGAAGATCAGCGCCGCCCAGAGGAGGCCGAGCGCTGCGGCATGGCTCGTCCCACGCGGCAGAGCGAAGTGGAAGATCGTGAGCGTCGCGATCACGAAGAGCAGCATCGACGGTAGCGTCTCCTTGGCGCGCAGCTCGAGCAGGAGATCCTTGCGCGCAAGCGCGCCGACATCCGTGAGGTAGCTCACGCGAACGCCAGCCGGTCGGTCGCCCGCCGCTCGATCCGCTGAGGCTCGTGCGTCGCGACGACCCACGTCCGCGGCTCGTCGAACACGGTGTCGAGCAACTCGGCCCCCTGACGGTCGAGCGCGTTGTAGGGCTCGTCGAGCAGCAGGAGCGAGGGCTCGTGGAGCAACGCCCGGCAGAGGCCGAGCCGCTGCTGCATCCCGCGCGAGAACGTCGAGACGCGGTCGTGCCGCACCTCCCAGAGGCCGAAGCGCTCGAGCAGCATCCCGACGCGCTCGGCGCGTTCGGGGATGCGATAGAGCTTGCCGAACAGCGTCAGGTTCTCGAGCGGCGTGAGCTCGCGATAGACGAGCGGCTCGTGACCGAGGTAGGCGACGGTGTGCCGCTCGGGCAGCCGGAGCTCCCCCGCCGTCGGCGCCGCGAGGCCGGCGAGCACCCGTAGCAGCGTCGTCTTGCCGGAGCCGTTCGGGCCGGTGACGAGCAGGAACCCGCCCTCGCCGAGGTCGAGGTCGAGCCCGGCGAACACGCGGCGGTCGCCGTAGCGCTTCGCGAGCCCGCGTGCCCTGATCACGAGCGATACACCCGCGCCGCGGCTCGATGGAAGCCGTCCGGCGCTCCGGCGGCCGCGAAGGTGTCGCCGATCTCCTCCATCTCACCCGCCCACCGCCAGCCCTTCGCCGCGGCGGCCTGCTCGGCGTGCTGCAGGCGCTCGGCGAGGTCGGGCGCGGCGAGCCGCCATTCATCCTCGACGTCGAAGTGCCGGGCGACGTCCCGAACGGCGAGGAGCAGCGCCGTCGTTCCCTTCGACCACGCGGCGTACGCCATCTTCAGCGCCGAGGCATTCGCCACCACGCGCGCCTCGAGGATCGAGCCGGCGAAGAGCGCCGCGACCGCCTCGGCGCCGGGGCGCGAGAGGTAGAGCGTCGTGCCGGGCTCGTGGGGCGGCCCGCCGACGATGCCTCCGTCCACGAACCGCGGGTGCAGCGAGGCGAGCTCCTCCGCATGCATCGGTGAGATCGCGTTCGCGTCCACGTAGATCCCGTCGAAACCGTCGACCGCGCGGGCCACATCGAGCGCAGCGTGCGGCGGACAGATCGAGAGGAGGAGCTCGGCCCTCCCGGCGAGCGCCGGCACCGAGCCGGCGTCGCGGAACGCGGCGGCGCGGGAACGGGTCGCCCCGCTCCGGCCCTCCGACGCCCACAGCACCTCGTGCCCGTTCGCCTGAAGCACGCTCCCGACGGCTGCGCCCATCTCGCCCGGATGGAGCAGCCCGACGATCACAGCACGTCGGCCAGCACGAAGGCGAAGAACGCGAGCGAGATCACGCCGTTCATCGTGAAGAACGCCGCGTCGAGCCGCCGCAGGTCACCGGGCCGGACGAGCGAGTGCTCGTAGACGAGCAGACCCCCGACGCAGGCGACGCCGAGCCAGTACAGCACCCCGACGTCGAGCCCGAGCCCGGCGGCAGTGAGAAACCCGATCGTCGCCAGATGGAGGATGCGCGCCCCGACGAACGCCCCTCGCTCGCCGAAGCGGGTCGCCCAGGAGTGCAGGCCCTGTTCCCGGTCGACGTCGACGTCGAAGAGCGCATAGAAGAGGTCGAAGCCCGTGACCCACGTCGCGACGCCGGCACCGAGCGCCCACGACTGCCACGGGAGCTCCCCCTTGATCGCGGCCCAGGCGCCGACCGGGGCGAGGCCGTCGATCGCGCCGAGCCAGAAATGGCAGAGCCAGGTGAAGCGCTTCAGATACGGGTAGATGACGAACGCGGCGACCGGGATCGGTGAGAGCCAGCGCACGAGCGGATCGAGCTGCCAGACCGCGAAGAGGTAGACGGCGAGCGAGGCCAGGCAGAAGACGACCACGGCGGCGCCCGTGAGAGCGCCCGACGGCAGCTCGCGGCCGGCGGTGCGCGGGTTCGCGGCGTCGATGCGCGCGTCGATCAGGCGGTTGAGCGCCATCGCGAGCGAGCGCGCACCGATCATCGCGACGGTGATCCAGACGAGATCGTGCGCCGACGGGACGCCGCCGACCGCCAGGAACGCGCCGACGTACGCGAAGGGGAGCGCAAAGATCGTGTGCTCGAACTTGACGAGCCGGTAGTAGAGGCGGGCGGCCCTCACGCTACGTTTGCCGGTGGGAGGTGGCCTGGTCGGCGAGCAATGCGACGGCGTGACCGAGCGCCGGGCGCACGACCGCGTAGCCGTCGCGGCAACCGCCCGTCGACCCGGGAAGATTGACGACGAGCGACCGGCCGACGACGCCGGCCACGCCGCGCGACAGCAGGCCGTGCGGCGTCTTCGCGATCGAATCCGCCCGGAGCGCCTCGGCGATCCCCGGCGCCTCGCGCTGCAGCACGGTGCGGGTCGCCTCGGGCGTCACGTCGCGCGGCGCGAGCCCCGTGCCGCCGGTCGTGAGCACGAGCTCGGCCGCGGCAGCCAGCTCCTCGATCGCCGCGGCGATCTCGTCGGCCTCGTCGGCGACGACGCGACGCTCGACGTCGTGGCCGTCCGCGCGCAGGAGCTGCTCGAGCAGGTCGCCGCTCGCGTCGTCGGCCTCGCCGCGCGAGACGCGGTCGGACACGGTCAGGACGGCCGCGTTCACGCCGTCATTCCTTGACCTTCTCGACGAGCTCGACGGCGAAGGTCATCTGCTTGTCGATCGCCTTCGCCATGTCGTAGATCGTCAGGGCGGCCACCGACGCGCCGGTGAGCGCCTCCATCTCGACGCCGGTCTGCCCCGTCGTCTCGGCCGACGCAACGATCTCGACGCCGTCGTCGAGCACCCGTACGTCCACCGCGACATGTGAGAGCGGCAACGGATGACAGAGCGGGATCAGCTCGGCCGTCCGCTTGGCGGCCATGATCCCCGCGACCTGGGCGGTCGCGAGGGCGTCGCCCTTCGGAAGCGCGCGCAGGCGAGCCGCTGTCCCCGGGGCCATGCGCACGACCGCGCGCGCCGCCGCACGGCGATGTTGGGCAGGCTTGCCTCCGACGTCGACCATTCGCACGGAGCCGCTCTCGTCGACATGCGACAGCTCGTTCATCCTCCCCCTCCCGGGCGAACGGGACCGACGGCCCACAATTCGCCTGCTGCGGCAACGACCATGGCGGAAGGTTACGCCGCGGGGCGCGGCAGGTCGGACAGCAGGCCGGAGATCCAGCGCGAGACGTCGTTCTCCCGCACCTGCGCGCGCAGCCCGTCCGCGCGCCGCCGCCGCTCGGCCGGCTCCATCGTGAGCGCCTCGTGCAGCGCCTCGGCCTGGCCCCACACGTCGAAGGGACTGACACCGATCGCCCACTCCCCGAGCTCTGCATGGGCGCCGGCGTTCTCGGACAGGACGAGCACGCCGTCCCGCTCGTTCACGAGCGGCCCCTCCTTCGCGACGAGATTCAGCCCGTCCGACACCGCATTGACGAGGAGCACGTCGTAGCGCTTGTACGCTGCGACCGAGCGGGGAAAGTCGTCTGCGACCTGCAGGTCGACGACGGGCCCGAAGCGGTCGTTGACCTCGCGCACGGCGCGCTCGATCTCGGCCATGTACTCGGCGTACTCGGGAATCGCCTGGCGCGACGGATCGAGCAGCGCGAGCATGGTCACGCGCCCTCGCCACTCGGGATGCTCCTCGAGGAGCAGCGCGAACGCGTGAAACCCGCGAACGATGTTCTTCGAAGGATCGGTGCGATCGACCCGGACGATCAGCTTCTCGGGTTGCGGCAACGTCGTCTCGGCCGCGCGAACGGCGTCGCCCTCCCGCAGGCGCTCGAACTCGGCGACGTCGATCGAGATCGGGTGGTGCGTGATCTTCACGCCGCGCGTGCCGCCGACCGCGTCCTCACAGCTCCGCGCGAAGTTGCGCGCCCATCGCGCCGTGTGGAAGGCGACCACGTCGTTCGCGAGCAGGCCGTCGTGGACGGCGCGTCGCATCGGCTCCGGCAGCACGCTCCAGTCCGCCGGCCACGGGATGTGCACGAAGTGCGCGAGCAACGCGTCGGGCCTGGCCGTCCTCACGAGCCGTGGCGCCAGGTAGAGGTGATAGTCGTGGAAGAAGACCGTCGCGCCGGGGTTGTTGTCGAGAGTGGCAACGACCGCTTCGGCGAAGCCGCGGTTGACCCGTTCGTAGCCGTCGTCCCAGGCCTCGTGGAACGCGCGGTCGAGCTCGGGCCGAGACGCGTGGTCCCAGAGCGAGTGCTGGATGAACCACAGCATCGGGTTCGCAACGACGTTGTAGTAGCGGTCGTAGGCAGCCGCATCGTGCGCGACGAGCACGACGTCTGCGCCTCCCTCCCGCGCGACGGCCCGGTCCTCGTCGGTCGCCGCGCTCGCGATCCAGATCACCTCGTGCCGGTCGCGCAATCCCCGGAGCGCGGTGACGAGCCCCCCGCCGCCGCGGCGCTCGACGCGCCGGCCGCCGACGTTGTCGTAGGTGACCGGGCCGCGGTTCGAGACGACGATCAGCGTTTTCCGGTCAGACAACGGTGATCTCGCTGCCGCCGGTGTCGTTGCCGGCGAGCTTGTTGAAGAGAACGAGCCAGTCCCGCAGGAGCCGCGGCGTCAGGAAGTGCCTGCGGACGTGCTCCTTCCCCTTCCGCGCGCGCATCCGCGCCTCGTCGGGATCGCGGAGGATCTCGATGCACGCCGACGCGCACGCCTCGACGGAGTCGACGAGCCAGCCCGTCTCGCCGTCGCTCACCTGCGCGACGATTCCGCCCACGCGCCCCGCCACGACGGGACGCCCCTTCCACAACGCCTCCGTGACGGTGAGCCCGAAGCCTTCGCGGATCGACTTCTGGACGACCGCCTGCGAGTGCACCTGGAACGCATTCACCTCGACCGCCCCGACGTTGTTCATGTTGCTGAGGATGTAGATGTCGGGGTCACCGTCCGCATGCTCGGCGGTGCGCCGGTAGTAGTCCCAGCCCTCGGGATCGTCATGTGCCATCGAGCCGACGAGTGCGAGCTGCACCTCCGGGAAGCGGCGTTTCACCTGCCGGTACGCGTCGATCACACCGGGCGGGTCCTTCCAGGGATCGAAGCGCGACACCTGCGTGAGCAGCGGCCGGTCGACGTCGATCCCGAACTGGTCGACGATGTAGGCCGCGTCCTCCGGCGAGAGGGCCATGTTCTTCGGCATCAGGGGATCGATCGCCGGCGGCCAGACCACTGCGAGCGGCAGGTTGACGCGCGGGACGTACTCGCGCATGTGGAAGATCGACGCGTCGTAGCGCCGGATCGACGGCAGCAGGAAGCCGAAGACCTCGTCGTTCGGCGTCGAGAAGTCGATGTGCCCTCGCCAGATCCACTTCGCCTGCCGTTCCGGAAACGCGTCGATCATCGCCACGGGCTGAGGATCGTGGATGATCACGTAGTCGTAGTCCCCCTCGGAGAACTGGGCCGCGTTGTCCGCGTTGAAGCGCCTGAAGATCGCCTGGTCCTCCGTCGTCAGCGAGCGCGGAGCGCCCTGCAGCCCGTTGTGGATCGCCTTCGTGACGTTGAAGAACTCGTCCTCGCCGTGGATGATCCGCCACTCGACAGCCAGGCCCGCGTCTGCCATCAGCGGCACGAGCGTGTAGTTGATCTCGGCGACGCCGCCGCCGAACGCCGTGGCCGACACGTGCACCACGCGCGCTCCCTGCAGAGGCTCGGCGAGCCGCCGCAACTCGTTCATCAGCCCGCGCGAGACCAGCGTGGCGTAGTCGCCGAGCGCCTTGTGGCCGACGTTGACGAGTGGCAGCAAACCTAGAGCAGCTTGACGAAGCGCAGGGACGACCCGCCCTGCTCGCGCTCCCGGATCTCGAGCTCGTCGGCGAGCGCCTCGATGATCGCGATCCCGAGCCCACCCTCGTTCAGCTCGTGCCCGTCGAACGCCTCGCTCGGCGCAGGCGGGACCTCGAAGCCTTCGCCGTCGTCGGTCACCTCGACGACGAGCCGGTCGGAGTGGAGCTCATAGACGATCTCGACGCTGCCCTGCCCGTCGGGATAGGCGTGGCGCACCGAGTTCGTGCAGGCCTCCGTCAGCGCGAGCTTGAGGTCGCCGATCACCTCCTGGGACAGGGGCTCCCGGCGCAACCGGACGAGCCCGGTCAGCGCGAGGCGGCTGAGCGTGATGTATTCCGGCTTCGCCGGAATCGTCAGTCGGATCGCCTGGGTGTGGCCGTTCGCGTCCATTCAGCGCCGCTCTTTCCCTTGATTCAGAAAGATAAACCTCGGAGATTCTGCCGAAACCTGTGCGAAGCGGGTTCGGCGTACAGAGCGGATTCCCTCTCGAGCCCTTTCCTAACCCGCTTTCGGCTAGCCCGCCGGCCGCTCCATCAGCGTCACGTGCACGACCCGGCGCGCCCGGCCGCGGACGACCGTGAAGGCGGCGGTCTCGCCGGGCACGAGCCGCTCGGAGACGATCCGGACGACATCCTCGGCATTCGTGACCGGGATGCCGGCGATCGCGACCACCGCGTCGCCGCCCACCTTGAGCGCCTGCCCCTCGAAGACCACGTCCCGGGGCCCTGCGAGCAGGCCGGCGCGCGCCCCGGCGCTGCCCGGGGTGACGGCGTCCACGAGCGCGCCGCGCCGGGCGGCGTACCCGAACCGTTTCGCGATCGAGGGGGTCAAGTCCTCCGTCGTGATCCCGACGTAGGCGTAGCGGACGGTGCCCTTGGCGAGCAGCTCCGCCATCGACCGCCGGGCGGAGTCGATCGGGACGGCGAAGCCGACGCCCTCGAAGCCGGAGCCCGACCCGCTCGACCGGATCTGCGCGTTGATCCCGATCGCGCGCCCCTGCGCGTCGAAGAGGGGGCCGCCCGAGTTGCCGTGGTTGATCGGGGCGTCGGTCTGGATCGCGTCGACGAGGTTGTACCGGCTCGTCAGGGACGGGATCGAGCGGCGGACGGCGGAGACGACGCCGACGGAGAGCGAGTCGGTGTTGCCGAAGGGACTGCCGATCGCGGCGACCGGCTGGCCCACGACCACGCGCGCCGAGTCACCAAGGGGGACCGGAGCGAGCGCGTGCAGCGACGGGTCGACCCGGATCACGCCGACATCGTCGTAGAGGTCGTACCCGACGACCGTCGCCGGCACCCGGTCGCCGTCCGAGAACTCGACGTAGACCGTGTGTGCGGGCGCCGCCTTGCCGAGCTGGACCTGCGGCTGGCCGGCGGTCGTGATCACGTGCGCGTTGGTGAGGATGACGCCGCTCGCGCTGACGACGAAGCCCGAGCCCTGCCCAGCGCTCGCATCGGGGACGTTCCCGGAGTCGAAGTACGAGACGATCGTCACCACGCCCGCCGAGCGCCGGCGGAAGATCTGGGCCGGCGCGAAGCCGTTGCCGGCCAGGGGCTTCGCGACGATCACAGGCGTCGCGTCGCCCGAGCGCGACGGGGACGGGGTCACGACGACGGTCCTGGTCGTTCCGGTGTGCAGCCAGCCGACCGCCTTGCCGAGCACGAGCACCGCAGCGCCTCCGATCACGGCGGCTACGACGGCGAGGGCAGCAACGGAGCTCGAGCGCACCGGCGGCCTACTGTAGCCGCGGCCGGCGCCTTCCGCACGGAATTGGCTCCAGGACGGCGTTTGCGCCGTTTTCACATTTTTCAGTCGGTCACGCCGGCGGCCGGCGCGCGCTGTGGGACGTCGGCGCTCAGGACGAGCGTGAAGACCGTCCACCCGCCTCGCGCCTCGACCTCGATCCGGCCGCCCATCACCTCGGCGAGCTCGCGGGCGATCGCGAGCCCGAGCCCGCTCCCCGAGGCACGGCCGCCGTCGAGCCGGTAGAAGCGCTCGAAGATCCGCTCGCGCGCTTCCGCCGGGATTGCGGGGCCGTCGTTTGCGACCGTCAGCGTCGCACGACCGCCGTCGAGCGCCGTCGAGACCCGCACGGCCGTGCCGACCGGCGTGTGCACGAGGGCGTTCTCGACCAGCACCCGGCCGATCTGGAGGACGCGCTCCCCGTCGCCGCGGGCGAACGCGTCGGGCTCGACCGAGAGCGCCACGCGGTGCCCGGAGGCCGCCGCGCGCGGCCCGAACTCGGCGACGAGCGCCGCCGCGAGCTCTGAGAGGTCGAGCGGTTCGCGGGTCACGCTCAGCCGCCCCGCATCGAGGCGCGAGAGGTCGAGCAGATTCGTCGCGAGCTTCGTCAGGCGCACGACCTGCTCGCGCATCTGCCCGACGAACTCGTCGCGCGTCGACTCGTCGAGATCGGGATCGTCGAGCAGCTCCAGGAAGCCGGCCAGGGAGAACAGGGGCGTGCGGAGCTCGTGCGAGGCGTTGGCGATGAACTCGCCGCGGGCCCGGTCGAGGTTGGCGAGGCGCAGGCGCATGCGCTCGAACGTCCGCGCCAGCTGGCCCACCTCGTCTGAGCCGTGGTCGACGACCGGCTGGTCGAAGCTGCCCTCCGCGATCCGCTCGGCCGCCGACTCCAGGCGCCGGATCCGGCGCGTGAAGACGGTCGCGCCGACGTACCCGAAGAGCACCGCGAACGCCGTCGCGAGACCGCCGGCGAAGAGCATGCGCCGCCGCACGAGCGCGACCGCCTGCAGCTGGTCGTGCAGCGAGGCCGAGAGCATGATCGCCGAGTCGCGCTGGGGATAGGCGACCTCCGCGTAGCTCTGACCCTCGCGGCGGACGATCCCGCGGGCGAGCACCTGCCCGCGAATCGCGGCGAGCGCGACCGGGTCGTTCTGCAGCTCGGTCGAGTCCCGCTCGGTTGCGGAGTCGGCGAACGCCTCGACGAGCACGGGCGCTTCGCTCGTCAGCGAGAAGACGACCGCCCGGGTGTTCGTCGCCTGGGAGACGCCCTCGACGAACTGCTGCTGCAGGTAGCCCTGGCTCGGGAACGGGAGCGCGACCGTCTGGAGCGACGACTGCAGGGCCTTCAGCTCGGTGTTCTCGAGCGACGTCCGGTAGGACGGGACGACGATCAGGTAGACGATCGCGAGCACGCCCGCGACCACGAGCAGCAGCGCGAGCGCGAGCTTGCCGCGGACGCTCCAGAGCGGGCTCACCGATCGCGGAAGCGGTAGCCGACGCCGCGCACCGTCAGGATGTACTCGGGCGTTCGCGGCTCGGCCTCGAGCTTCTCGCGCAGGTGTCGCACGTGGACGTCGATCGTGCGAGGGTCGCGGTAGTCGGCGCTCTTCCAGAGCGCCTCCAGCAGCATCCGGCGGCTGAAGACGCGCCCGGGCTGCGCCGCGAGCGCCCGCAGCAGCTCGAACTCGACGTACGTGAGCTGGACCGGCTCGCCGCGCACCTCGACCACGCGGCGCGGCACGTCGATGACGAGCCCGTCGTGCTCGATCCGCTCGGCCTGGCCGTCGTCCGGGGCATGGGGCGATCGCGCCCGGCGAAGCAGAGCGCGCACGCGCGAGCGGAACTCGCGAATCGAGAAGGGCTTCGTGATGTAGTCGTCCGCGCCGAGCTCGAGCCCGATCACCTTGTCGAGCTCGTCGTCGCGGGCCGTCAGCATGATGATCGGGACGGTGCTCGTGGCGCGGAGCCGTTTGCAGACCTCCAGCCCGTCGAGCCGCGGCAACATGATGTCGAGCACGACGAGGTCGATCGAGGTGTCCCCGAAGTGCCGCAGGGCCTCCTCCCCGTCGGCCGCCTGGACGACCGTGTAGCCGTCCTTCTCGAGCGGGAATGCGAGCACCTTGCGGACGGCGTCCTCGTCGTCGACGAGCAGGATCGTGGGTGTCGATTCGGGCATGGGGGTCGGCCTGCTGCCAGGATAGCCCTCGCTATGGCGATGGCCCGGACACCCGCACGCCGTCGCCGCGCGCGCCGCGGCTCGCTCGAACGGCCGATCAACGCGCGGCTCTACCGCGCCTCGCTGCTCGTCCTCTCGCTGCCGCTCCTCATTCTCGCCTTCAGCGTCACCCGTCCGGGCGCTCTGCCCGCCCCGCTCCTGCCGCCCAACTTCGACGGGGAGGTGACGCGGCAGCTGGCCACGGACTTCTCGTCGCGCTTCCCGGACCGGGTGCCGGGCGGGCCGGGCTCGCTGAGCGCCGGGCAGTGGCTCCGCGACCAGCTCGCGCCGTACGGCCTGCCGATCTCGAGCGATTCCTGGGAGGCGGAGGTGCCGGGCCTCGGACACGTCCGACTGCGCAACCTCTGGGCGGTCGCCGGCGGGCAGTCCTCGGACGCGATCGTCGTGATGGCCCACCGGGACGACACGGGCACGGGCCCCGGGGCGAACGACGACGCGAGCGGCACCGCCGCCCTGGTCGAGCTCGCACGCGGCTACGCGCAGGCGGGCACGCCGGCCGCGCAGCGCGTGCGTTCCGCCCACACGATCGTCTTCCTCTCCACCGACGGCGGGGCCTACGGCGGGCTCGGCGCGCTGCGATTTGCCGAGCGCTCGCCGTTCCACGTCGTCGCGACGATCAACCTGGACGCGATCGGCGGGCGCGGCCCGCCGCGAATCGTGATCGCCGGCGACAGCCCCCGCTCACCGGCGGCCTCGCTCGTCGAGACGGCGGCGAAGCGCGTGCTCGAGCAGACCGGGTCCCGCGCGCGGCGCGCCGGCTTCCTGGCGCAGCTGATCGACCTCGGCTTCCCCTTCACGCTCTACGAGCAAGGGCCGTTCGTCGCCCGCGGCATCCCCGCCGTCACCCTGACGACGGCCGGCGAGCGGCCGCCCGCAGCGTTCACCGACCGCGCGACCACGCTCGATTCGGCACGGCTCGCCGCGATGGGACGCGCGACCCAGGAGATCGTCGGCTCGCTCGACCAGGGGCTCGAGCTGGCGCAGGGAACGACGAGCTTCGTCTGGGCCGGCGACCGCATCGTCCGCGGCTGGGCGATCGAGCTGCTCCTCGTGGGCCTGCTCGTCCCCTACCTGGTCGCGGTCGTCGACCTGTTCGCCCACTGCCGCCGGCGCCGGATCGCGCTGCTCCCGGCCGTGCGCAGCCTGCGCAGCCGGCTCGCCTTCTGGCTCTTCCTCGGTCTCGGATTCGCGGTGTTCGGCGCGCTCGGCGCGTGGCCGACCGGCGTCCCGCGCCCCCCGGACCCGGCTGTTGCCTCTTCAGGCGACTGGCCGGTGCTCGCCCTGCTCGCGCTCGGGATCGTCGGGCTCGCCGGCTGGCTGGTCGCGCGGCAGCGGCTCGTCCCGCGACGCGCCGTCGGCGCCGACGAGCAGCTCGCCGGTTCGACCGCGGCCCTGCTCGCGCTCGGCATCGTCTCGTTGCTCGTTCTGGCAACAAACCCCTTCGCGCTGATCTTCTTCCTGCCGGCGATGCACGCCTGGCTCTGGCTGCCACAGGTCCAGAGCGGCAAGCGGCCGCTCCGGGCGGTGCTCTTCCTCGCCGGGCTGATCGGGCCGCTGCTGATCGTCCTCTCGCTCGCGCTTCGCTTCGGCCTCGGCTTCGACGCGCCGTGGTATCTGCTCGAGCTCGCCGCCATCGGCTACGTCCATCCGGCTGCCGTCGTGATCACCCTCGGCGGCGCGGCGTGCGCGGCGCAGCTCGCCGTCGTCGCGGCGGGCCGGTACGCGCCTTACCCACCGCCCGGCGAGCGCCCCGCCCGCGGGCCGCTGCGCGAGCTCGTCCGACACGTCGTGCTCGCTTTCCGCGCGCGGCAGCGGAGCGCCGAACGCCGGCGTGCGGTCGGCTAGCGCTCAGATCCTCAGGTAGTCGACCGGCGAGCCCTGCGGCAGCTCGCCCTCGCCACGCGGCACGAGCACGAGCGCATTCGCGGCAGCGGCGCGCGCGATCATGTGCGAGTCCTGGCCGGTGAGCGGGTCGAGCTCGTCTCCGGTGCGACGCGCGCGTGCGAGCTCGTCACGCTGCGCGTTGCGGCGCACGGGGCGCGCGAGCCGGCCGCGCAGGTACTCCGGCCCCGGCTCGCGCGCGCCCTGCAACGCCTGCAACGCCGGCCTGACGAAGAGCTCGAAACCGACGAGCGACGACACGGGATTGCCGGGCAGGCCGAACACGAGCGTGTCGCCGCGCACGCCGAATGCGATCGGCTTGCCGGGCTTGACGGCGACGCGCCAGAACACCTCCTCCGTCCCGAGCTCGGCCAGCGTCGCCCGAACGAGATCGTGCCGGCCGACCGAGACGCCGCCGGAGGTGACGAGCACGTCGTGCCCGAGCGCGCGTTCGAGCGCCGCCCTGGTCGCTTCCGGCTCATCCGCCACGGCAGGCAGCACGGCCGCCTCGATGCCCGACAGCGAGAGCTGCGCCGCGATCAGGACGGAGTTCGACTCGTAGATCTCCCCGGGGGCGAGCAGCTCGCCGGGCGCGCGCAGCTCGCTCCCGGTCGCGAGCACGGCAACCCGCGGCCGCCGGGCGCAACGCACGCGCGCCACGCCGGCCGCAGCGAGCGCCGAGACCTGCGGCGGGCCGAGCACACTTCCCGCCGCGACGACGACGTCGCCGGCACGCGCGTCGCCGGCACGCCGGCGCACGTTCTCGCCCACGGCAACCCGCTCGACGGCGACCTCGCCGTCGCCCGACGTCCGCTCCACCGGCACGACCGCGTCCGCACCCTCGGGGACGACTGCCCCGGTCGAGATCGCGACCGCCTCGCCCGGCCCGACGGCTCTGGTCTCCGGATGCCCCGCCGCGGAGTGGCCGACGACGGTCAGCGATCCCGGGGTGTCGCCGGCCCGGACCGCATAGCCGTCCATGGCGGAGCTCGCGAACGGCGGCAGGTCGACCGCGGCGTGCGCGTCCTCGCCGAGCACGCGCCCGGCCGCGGACCGGATCGGCACGTCCTCGAGCGGCAACGGGCGCGCGCGGGCGAGGACGAGCGCGAGTGCCTCGTCGATCCCGAGAAGGTCGGTCACCGGGATCACGATAATCCCGCCGAGATGACGGGGGAGACGTTCGCCGGCCGGTACCGGCTGCTCGAGCCGCTCGGCCGCGGGGCGATGAGCGCCGTCTGGCTCGCCCACGACGACGAGCTCGAGCGGCGGGTCGCGGTGAAGATGCTCGCACCGAGCGCCGACCGGGCCCGCTTCGAGCGCGAGGCCCGCGCGGTGGCCGCGCTCTCACACCCGAACATCTGCGCGCTGTACGACTACGGCGAGGCAGAAGGGCGCCCCTACATGGTGCTCGAGTATCTGCCGAACGGCTCTCTCGAAGACCGCCTCGAGGCCGGCCTGCCGCTTCCGGACGGCGAGACGCGCGAGGTCGCGACCGGGATCGCCGAAGGCCTCGCGCACGCGCACCAGCGCGGCCTCGTGCACCGCGACCTGAAGCCCGCGAACGTGCTCTTCGACGCCGAGGGGCGTCCGAAGATCGCCGACTTCGGCATCGCTCGGATGGGCAACGCGGGCACGCTCACGGAGGCGGGCACGGTGCTCGGGACGGCGTCGACCATCTCCCCGGAGCAGGCGGCCGGCCTGCCCGCAGGCCCCGCGAGCGACGTCTACTCCTTCGGCGTGATCCTCTTCCGGATGCTCACCGGGTCGTTGCCGTTCGTCTCGACGAACGCGATGGAGCTCGTGCGCATGCACCGCGACGATCCGCCGCGGACCGTCGCAGACGTCCGGCCGGATGCGCCGGCGGCGCTCGCGGGCATCGTCGCCGCCTCACTCGTGAAGGACTCGGCGAAACGGCCGGCCGACGGGGCTGCGCTGCTCCGCCTCCTGCGCGGCGGCGAGACGGCAACGTCGGTCGTCGCACCGGCTGCCGCCGCCGCCGAGACGCAGGTGCTCCGCCCGCCGCAGTCGAGGGACCGGGAGCGGACGATCGTGGCGATCGCCGCGGCGGCGGCCCTGCTCCTCGTCGCGGGCGGTGCGGTCGCGATCCTGCTCACCGGCGGCGGCTCGAGCGGTGGCACCACAGCCCCGAACGGGTTGACCCTGCCGCGCGTCCCACCCACATCCTCGACGACACCCGCCACCACGGCTGCACAGCCGACCACCGCGCCGACCACGACGACGACGCCTCGGCCGACCACCGCCGAGAGCACGGCCCCGACCACGACGAGCGCGACGACGACGGCGCCGGGCACGACGACGGCCCCGGTGACCACCGCCCCGGCGACGACGGCCCCGGCGACCACCGCCGCAACGACGACGGCGGCCACGACCACGACGACCGCGGCCACGACGACGAACCAGGCCGCGACGACAACCGGCCAGGGCACGACCACGGCGGTGCCGTGAAGGCCCTCTATTTCGGCACCTACGACCGGGCGCATCCGCGGAACGTGAACGCGATCGCCGCGCTGCGGACGGTCGGTGTCGAGGTCGAGGAGCGGCAGGTGGCCATCCGCCACGGCGGCCTCGCCGGCGCGCTGAACGTCTTCGCTGCGGAGTTGCGCCTGCTCATGCCGCGAACGCGCGACTTCGACATCCTGATCGTCGGGTACCCCGGCCACTTCGACGTGCCGCGCGCGCGACGCGTCGCCGGCGGGCGGCCGCTCCTCTTCGATGCGGTGCTGTCACTCGAGAGCGAGCTCGTCGAGGTGCGTCGCCAGGTCGGCGGCCGCTCCACCGCCGCGACGGTCCTGCGCGCCGTCGACTTCCGCGCGCTGCGGCTGCCGGATCTCGTCGTCTGCGGCAGCGACGCCGAAGCTCGCTACCTGTCGCAGCTCGGAGCGCAGCAGACGGCCGCCGTGTTTCTCGGCGCCGACGAGGAGATCTTCTGCGAGACCTGGTCGCCGGCGTATCCGTTCGCGGCGCTCCAGATCGCCGACGCTTCCGCGCCCGTCGTCGTTGCTGCTGCAGAGCTCACCGATACCCCCGTCCGGATCGCGGAGCCGCGCGAGGTTCCTGCGGAGGATCGCGGGCTCGCGCTCGCGCACGCGGGCATCGTCCTCGGCGGCTTCCACGAGTCGCGGGCGATCCCACCCGTGGTCTTCGAGGCGCTCGCTACCGGGGCGCCGGTGATCACCGCCGACACCGCCGCGGTGCGCGAGCTCCTCGTCGACGGAGAGTCGGCTGTGCTGGTGCCGCCCGACGACGCGGCGGCGCTCGCGCGGGCGATCGGATTGCTCGCCGCCGACGAGAGCCTGCGCCGCCGCGTGGCGATCCGTGGCCGCGAGGTGTTCCGCGAACGGGCGAGCCGCCGCGTGCTCGGGGAGCGCTGGCGTGACCTGTTACGTCAGGCGCTGCGGCAGTAGGTACGCGCACAGTGCGAGCGACAGCAGCGTCGCCTGGTCGTCGTCGTCCCAGGCGGCGAGCGCGAGCGGCCAGAGCACGTACCAGCCGATCAGGTACGGCAGCGCGAGCAGCAACAGGCCGAAGGCGAGCCCGAGGCGCGCGCGCCCGCGCGCCGCCTGCCACAGCAGCCAGACGTAGGCGACGGCGTACCCGGCGACGAACGTCCAGGTCGGGACGCCGAGCCGATGAGGCAGCGCATAGTGCGTCTGGCGACGCGCGTCGTGCGTCAGCGGCGTCACGGCGTGCAGCCAGTGCAGGCGCCAGAGCGCCGTGGCGAGACCGAGCGTCGCGACGACGGCGACGGCGAAGCCGAGGTGGCCGACGCGACGGCCGGTCGACCGCGCCTCGAGCGCGCGGAGCGGCAGGAGGAGCAGCGGCACCCACTTGACGAGCACCGCCAGCGCCCAGGCGACGCCGGCCGCCTGCACGCGCCGTCGCTCTCCGAGCGCGAGCGCAGCGGCCACGAGCGCCATCATCAGCGCGTCGTTGTGCCCGCCGCCGGCGAAGTGCATGGCGACCAGCGGATTCCAGCCGACGAGCGCAGCGGCGAACGCCCGCCTCCGCGCGACGAGCCACGTCGTGGCGAGGACGCAGAGCGCTGCGCCCGCACGGAAGAGCCAGGTCGCCCGCGAGGCCGACGTCGTCAACCCGGCCGGCCGCGACACGATCGAGAACGCAGGCCCGTAGGCCGAGGTCTCGTGCAGATACGCGGTGCCCGCGTACCGCGCCGCGACACGGTCGTCCGCCGGCGTCTCGGTGTACGGGTCGTGCACGCGGGCGTAGCTCCAGTACGTCCACGCGTCCGAGGAGAGGAACATCGGGCCGGCGAGCGGAACGAGCTGGATGGCGCACGCGAGCAGGAAGACCTGTGCGAACGGCGCCCCGCGGCGGACGAGCGCAAGTCCGGCGAGGTAGGCGACGAACGCGGCCGCGAACAGCGCCAGGAAGCGGCCCGAGTCGCTGCCGAGGTGCCCGCCGGGCAGCGGCACGACGGGCGACCCGTCGCGCGACTCGACGACGACGAGCGCAACGACGAGCGCGAGCGTCGGCGCGCCCGCGGTGAACGCGCTACGGGCTTTGGCCAGGGGAGGGTGGGGGCGACGCGGTGGTCGTCGGCTGCGGCTCCGTCGTCGCCGGAGCCGGTGCGGTGGTCGGGGGCGGTGGCAGCGCCGGCGTCGTCGTGTGAGCGGGCGGCTTCGCTGCAACCGTGGTGTGCGCAGGCTTCGCGGGCACCTTCGGCGTCGAGGCGGCGGCAGTCGTCGTCGCCGTCGTCGTGGTGGTCGTCGTCGTCGTCGTGTAGTACGACCCGAAGGTGCCGTAGCTGCCCCGCGTCAGGGTGCGCCAGGTCGGGTACTTGTTCGGGAGGTCGAAACCGAGCACGCGCTGGTGCCACAGCGCGGCGGCCATGTACTCGTGCCAGATCGGCACCGGGAAGGTCGCGCCGGCAACGGCCACGCCGTGAACGTCCAGCATCGGGATCTCGCCGTTCGGGTAGCCCATCCACACCACGGTGGCGAGCTGCCGGGTGTAGCCGTCGAACCAGGCATCGGCGTGGTTATCGGTCGTTCCCGTCTTGCCGGCGTTGACGTGGACGCCGTCGCCGGACCCGGCGCCCGTCCCATAGAGCGCGTTCTGGCGCAGGACGTCGTTCACCTTCCACGCGACGCCCTCCGACACTGCCCGCTTGGTCTGCGGCTTGCCCCACCCCGAGCTCGTGTCGACGTGGTCGCCGGGAAGGATCACCTTCGTGATCGCCATCGGCTTCGCGTAGATGCCCATCGCCGGGAACGTGGCGTAGGCGGCCGCCATGTCGAGCGGCGAGACCGCAAGCGACCCGAGCCCGATCGACGCGACCGGCTTGTCGGGAGAGAGGTGCACGCCGAGCCGGTGGGCCATCTGCCAGACGTACCGCGGCCCGACGTCCAGGGTCAGCTGCGCGTAGATGGTGTTGTCGGACTGCAGCGTCGCGCGCGTGAGCGACTCGGAGCCGGAGTACGTGTTCCCGTACGTGTGCACCTCCCACGGCGGCTGGCACCAGGGGCCGAGCGAGCACGTGAACGGTGCCGAGGTGTAGTAGGTCGAGTCGGGATCGACGCCCTGTTCGATCGCCGACGCGAGCACGAACGTCTTGAACGTCGAGCCGGCCTGACGCGCCGACTGGGCGACGAGGTTGAACTGATTGCCGGCGTTGCGCACCACAGCCGTCATGGCGCGGATCGCGCCCGTGCCCGGCTCGACGGAGACGATCGCCGAGGCGGGGTCGCTCTTGTACGGCAGGATGTCGCGGATCGCCTTGTTCGCGAGCCGCTGCAGGCGTGGGTCGATCGTCGTGTAGACCTTCAGCCCGCCCTCGCGCACGGTGTTCGCGCCGTACTGCTGCTCCAGTTCGTCGATCACGTACGAGAAGAAGTACGGCTGCTTGATGCGCGTGTAGATGCGGCCCGGGTCGAGCCCGAGCGAGTTCGAGCGGATCGCCTTGTCGTACTGCGCGAGCGTGATCTCGTGGTTGTCGAGCAGTGCGAGCAGAACCTCGTCGCGCCGGTCGAGTGCCGCCTGCGGGTTGTGGAACGGGTCGTAGAGGGAGGGCGCCTGTGGCAGGCCTGCGAGCAGCGCCGCTTCGAGCAACGTGAGCTCGCTCGCGTGCTTGGAGAAGTACGTCTGTGAAGCTGCCTCGACGCCGTAGGCGTGATTGCCGTAGTAGACGGTGTTGAGGTACTCGTTGAGGATCTTCGCCTTCGGCCACTTGCTCGCGAGCTTGATCGCGAGACACGCTTCCCTGATCTTGCGCGTGAACGTCCGCTCACGGCCGGTGTAGAGATTGCGAACGAGCTGCTGCGTGATCGTCGAGCCTCCCTCGACCACCTTGCCGGCGGTGACGTCCTTCCAGGCTGCCCGCGCGATGCCCACGTAGTCGACGCCGCCGTGCTGCCAGAACCGGCGGTCCTCGATCGCGGTCGTCGCCCTGGGCAGCCACGGCGAGATGTTCCGGTTCGTGACGGGCTCGCGGTTCCGCTCGGCGGGGATCGAACCGAGCAGCGAGCCGTCCTTCGCATAGACGAAGGAGTTCTGGCCGATCTCGACCGGCCGGAGCGTGTTCAGGTCGCAGCTCGCGGAGAGCGCCGTCCCGGCACCGAGCCCGACCGTCACGACCACGGCCGCGAAGACGACCGCGATCGTCGCCGCGACGATGCCGGCCCGCCGCCGGCGCTTGACGCGGTCTGCCCGCTTTCGCTTGCGTCCCCGATGGGCGAGGAAGAGCTCGAGATCGTCGCCGCGGCGGCGGCGAGTCATGTCGCCTCTCCCGCCAGACGCTCGGCGATCTTGATCCGCAGATCGCTCGCCGCACGGTCGGCCGCTCCTTCTCCGGAGACCTGCTGTCGCACCACGATGGTTGCCTTGTCCCCCGAAAAGCCGGTCACGTACACCTCGTCGCCGTCGGACTCGAGCGCCGCCACCACCCGGCGCAGCTTCGCATCGGCCGGCACTTCCACGGCGGCCTCCGCATACGTCATGGCGCTGCGAATGGTCGAGTTCCGGATCGTCTCGGAGGCGAGGCGCTCGTTCGGGACGACGAGGCGATCGTTGTCACGGGTGCGGATCCACGTATAGGTGAGGCCGATCTCCTCGACGATCCCTCTTGTTCCCTGGACCTCGACCTCGTCACCGAGCCGCAGCGGCTGGCTGATCGCGATCAGGATCCCCGCCACGAAGTTGCCGATCGTCCGCTGGCTCGCAAAGCCGATCACCAGGGCGATCACCGCCCCCGACGCGAGCACGCCGCCCGCGACCGCACGCACCTGGGGGATCACGAGCAGCGCGGACATGGCCCCGAGGAAGACGATCACGACGAAGATCGTGCGCCGCAGGACCCGGTAGCGCGTGACCACCTCGGGTGGGAGATGGCGGCGCGAGATCCGCCAGTCGACGAACTTCGCCACGAGCCACGCGATCACGATCACCGCGGCGGCGATCAGGACGTGCTGCCAGAACTCGGGCATCAGGCCCTATTCGTCCCAGTCGATCGGTTTCCGGCCCGCGAAGCCCTCCGCGTGGCCGTGCCACGTCGACACGGCGGCCTCGCCGACGTGCCAGCAGAGCAGCACCTCTTCGCCGTCGCGCTCCGACGGGAAGTCGAGCAGCCCGAGGTCGAGGTCCTTGATCATCACCCCGAGCTCCTCCAGGCGCTCGACGCAGGCGATCGCCACCTCGGCGAGGCCGGCGAGCTCCGACTGCGCGGCGTTCAGGTCGGTGGCCGCATACCCGCCGCCGTTGCCGCCGATCGCCGTCACTAGCTCCCCCTGGGACCGTTCGAGCTCGCGCATCCGGGACCGCACGGCAACGAGCCGTTCGGCGACGGGGCGCACCTCCTCGAGGGCGCTGTTAGCCTCGGCGGGAGTGAAGGAGCGATCGGGCACGGCGCCGACGTATCGTAGGGACGACACGCGGCGCCTCGCGCTGTGGCTCGCCCTGGTCGCGGTGATGGTGGCCATCGGGTACGGGACGCGGGCCGCTGCCGGCAAGCCCGACCCCCAGGTGCTCTACGAGTGGTCGACCGCTTTGGGGGGCCTGATCCAGGACGGGATCCTGCTCTTCCTCGTGCTGGCGATCGCCGGGTTCAGCACCCGCCTGCTCGCGCTGCGAGCGCCGATCGCCTACTCGGCGACCGCGCGCGCGCTCGGGATCGCGCTCGTCGCGATCTACGTCGTCGAGATCACCTACAGCCGGCTCGTGCACATCGGCAACGAGCAGGGCCTCACGCCGAGTCACTGGGAGCCGCAGCACTCGGCGGCCTACGTCGCCAACGCGATCGTCATCTGCACATGGGTGCCCTTCGTCGAAGAGCTCACCTACCGCGGCCTCGGCTATTCGCTGCTCGAGCGCTACGGGCGCTGGCCGGCGATCATCGCCGTCGGCCTCCTCTTCGGTCTCGCGCACGGGCTGATCGAGTCGCTGCCCGTGCTGGTCGCATTCGGCGCCGTCCTCGCGTGGATCCGTTCACGAACGGACAGCGTCTTTCCCGGCATGGTCCTCCACTCGCTGTTCAACCTCGTCGCGCTCGTCGCTGCGGTGACGCTCTAGGCTGCACCAGTGGGGGAGCGCGAACCCGACCTCGTCGTCGCGGCACTGCGCGAGGAGATCGCGGCCGTCGACCGCTCGATCGTGGCGGCGATCAATCGTCGCCTCGAGCTCGTCGCGCGCCTGAAACACCACAAGGACGAGCACGGAATCGCCTTCGTGGACGCCGCACGGGAGCAGTGGCTCCTCGAGCATCTGGCAGAGACGAACCGCGGGCCGCTGAGCGGCGAGGGACTGCGCGCGTGGCACGCCGAGCTGCTCGCGCTGACCAAACGCGAGCTCGACCGCTGACTAGTCGTCCGCTTCGGGGGTGTCGCCGCTCTCGCCGAGATCGTCCGCCTCGACCTCGGCCTCGGCGAAGTCCTCCGCCGAGACCTTGTCGAGGAAGCGCTTGAACTCGTCGACGATCTCTTCCTCGTTGACCTCGTCGCCTTCCATCTCGATTGCCGACTCCTCGATCACGTCATCTGCAGCGAAGATCGGAGCGTGTGCCCGCACCGCCACCGCGATCGCGTCGGAGGAGCGGGAGTCGATCTCCACTTCGGTGCCGTTCTGGGCGACGGTAATGGAAGCGTGAAACGTGCTCTCGCGCAACTCGGTGACGGTCACGCGGACGACCTCGACGTCGAGCTCGCCGAGGATGTTCACGAGTAGGTCGTGCGTCAGCGGCCTCGGCGCGGTCGCGCCCTGCAGCTTCATCAGGATCGCGGCCGCCTCTGGGTGGCCGATCCAGATCGGCAGGTAGCGGTTCCCGTCGGCGGTCTTCAGCAGCACGATCGGCTGCTTCCCGACCAGGTCGAACGAGACTCCGTAGATCGTCATCTCGACCATCGACCTCTAGATTACCCCCGTCCTATGGGGCAAACGCGGCCGCCGCTATCATGCGCCCCGCGCGGGCGATTAGCTCAGTTGGTTAGAGCGCCGCTCTGATAAGGCGGAGGTCCCTGGTTCGAATCCAGGATCGCCCACTGGAGCCGCGCGGGCGGTCAGGCCGGCAGCGCGCCCCCAGCGGCGGAAGCGGCATCCGGGCTCGCCGTTCGACTCGACTGCCGTCGTTCCGGGCGCTTCGGCGGCACCGCCGCACGCCAGAAGACTGCGCCCGTCACGAGCCCGAGCGTCCCCGCGTACATCGCGCGTGCCCACCACTGCGACGTGTCGGTCCCGCTCAGCACACCGTGGACAAGCATCGCGCCGAAGATCGCGTAGGTGAGAAAGTGCAGGCGACGCCAGTTCGCGACGCCGATCCGCTTCCGCTGGGAGAAGGACGCGTAGACGACGAGCATCACCTCGGCGCCCACGACGCCGACACTCGTCGCGACGGGCCGGTAGGGGATGCCGCCCGGGACGAGCAAATCGGCGACCGTGATGTGGATGGAGCTGTCGAGCACGAGCGTCACACCGTGAACCGCGGTCGCCCCGAGCCCGAGCAGCGCGACGAAGCGGTGGACATCGGTGACGCCGGCAGGCTTCGGCTTGTTGCCGAACGGCCGCGCCTTGAGGAGCACCCCTGCGAGCACGGCGGAGGTGACGAGCAGGTAGGCGAGGATGCCGCTCGCACGCGCCTGGAGCCAGAAGGTCGGATCGTTCATGCGGCGAGCGGCCCCGTGACGAGGGTGCCACCCGAGACCCCCACGAGCACCGCGGGGATCTCCTCCGACCGCGCGTAGGCCTCGGCGGCCTCTGCCCCGAGCAGGAACAGCGTCTTGGCGCGAATCTCGGCCTCGACCGCGGTCGGCGCCCATGCGGTCGCGCGCACCAAGTCCGACTCCGACGGTGCTCCCGTTCGCGGGTCGATCAGGTGATGGGCGACGCGGCCCGTCGCGCGCCAGCGCCGGGCGTCGCGGCCCGAGGTCGCAAGGGCTCCGGAAGCGACGGCGAGCGTCAACCCGCCCTCCGGCGTCTCGACGCCGATCGGCCACGGTGCTTCGGCGTGGGCGGTGACGGCGAGATCGCCTCCCGCGTTGACGACGGCCGGACCTCGGCCCGCCAGCAGACGGAGCGACCGATCGACGGCATAGCCCTTCGCAAGCCCGCCGAAATCGAGCCGGCTCGAGCCGTGAAGCTCGACGACGCCGGACTCCGCGTCCACATGAAACGCACCGCCGCACGGCGTCGCCGCGGCAGGCGCCTCGAGGTCGCGCCCGGCGATCTCGGCGTACGTGCGATCGTAGCCCCACGCGACGAGCGCGTCGTGCACGGTCACGTCGACGAGCCCGGCGGTGCGCTCCCGCACCTGGAGCGCAAGCGCGGCGAGCTCCGCGAGCTCCGCGCTCACCGTGCCGCTCCGGGCACGATTGAGTCGCGAGAGCTCGCTGGCCGGGTCGAAGCGGGAGAAGATCGACTCGAGCCGCGCGAACTCCTCCACCACGGCCGCGAATTCGGTCTCGACACATGCGCGCGGCACCGTGGTCAGCAGCTCGACCTCGACCCCCATGGCGCGGAAGCGGTGCCTCGTTGCGGCCGCCGCCGAAGCAGGCGCTGCAGCGGCGCTGCTCAATGGTGCGAGCTCGTCGTCTTGGTGGCCGGGGGCGTGGCCGGCGGGGCGACCGTGACCGGCGGGGCGACCGTGACCGGCGGCGCTGCAGCCGCGGGCGCGGGGCTCGGAGCGGCCGGTGCCGGGGCGGACGCTGGGGCCGGAGCCGGAGCGGCGGGTGGTGCCGGCGCCGCGGGCACGGGCGTCGCAGCGGTGGTCGCCGCCACCGGCCCACCCGCAGCCGCGGGCTGCTGACCCGTCCCCGAGACCGCCTTCGAGCGTCTCGGCCCAGGCGCCGCCGGGGCGGCCGCCGAGAGCGAAGCGGCCCGGGTGCTGCTGCCTCCGGCCGCGGTGACCGCCTCGGCCCAGGCGACGACACGCTTCGCGTAGGCCCGTGCGGAAGCGGCCCGCGCGTCGGCGGTGCGGGCGAGGGCAACCGCCGAGGCGTAGGCCGACTCGAGCTCCCGGAGACGGCGTTGCTCGGCCAGGGCGATCGCCACTTGGCGGCGCGCGAGCGCGACGCGGTAGGCCGCCCACCTTCGGTCGACGGTCTTGTTCACGAGCGCGGCATGCTTCCTCAGGCTCCGTTCCCGCGCAGCGAGGGCGACTGCACGCGGATCGGCGGACGCGGCGCGGCTCTTCGGCCACGGCCGGGCGGCAATCCCGGCCCAGAGCAGGAAGAAGACGAGCAGGGCCGCGGCCGCAGCGGTCGCGCGTGCGCCTCCGTTAGTCATGTTCGCCGCTTCCCGATCCACCGTCGCCGCCCGACGATCCTTCAGCCGCGTGCTTGAGCTGCTCGCACTTCCGCTCGGCCGCGCGCTTGGCAGCTTCACCTTGACCCTCGGCCGCCTTCTTCAGCTGCTCGCACTGCTGCTCGACGCTCGGCACCTGCGGCGCGGAGGAGGCAGGGGCGGCCGGTGGTGGCACCGAGGCAGCGGCCGGCGTGCTCGGCTCGGCCGGCGCCGCAGGCTGGGCCGCGGGCGGAGCGGCGACCGTCGTCGTCGTCGAGGGTGGCGGCTGGGCGCCCCCGTCGGCATGCACCGGAGCGGCGGAGCGGACCTCGACCGCTGCAGCCGTCGTCGCCTCGCGGGCGTGATGCCGCTTCGGCGTCCGCGTTGCGGGCCGGCGCGAGATCACCAGTGCCGGCAACGCGCCCGCTGCCGAGCCGCGCACTCGCGCCAACGGCCCGTAGCGCGGGAGAGCAGGAAGCGCCGGCGGCCGCGAGCGGAGCGCCCGTCCCAGCGAGGCTTCCCAGGCATCCAGTTGCCGCGCTCGCCTGGCGAGAGCCTGCGCACTCGCGACCTCGGGCTTCGTTGGCCCTGACCGCAGCGCGCCCGTCGAGCTGACGGCGAAGGCGCCGCTCGCCGCGGCGAGCGCAAGCAGGATGCTGACGGCGAGCGCTTGCGGGCGGCTCATCGCCGAAACGCTCTCGTCACGAAGGTGTCAAGCACGTCGATCCCCCTGAGTCGGCGGTCGACCCCTGGGATCGGGTGTCGGCCCACCGGTCCCGCCGGTCGATCCCTCGACCGAGCGATCGTGGAACGCTCTAGTGCACGTCGCGTGTGCGGCGCACGTACTCCTCGACCGCGTTCAGGAAGCCCCCGTCCTGCGCGAGCTCGGCGAGCGCGCTCTTCGTGTCGGCGTCGAGCTCGGCATCCCGCTCGAGCTCGTGCAGGAACGGCTTCAGCCGCCCGTCCCGCGTGAGACGCGCCAGGCGCAGGAAGATCGTGCGTGTGTCGTCGTCGCCCGAGATCGCCTCGAGCACTTCGATGTCAGGGAGCCGCAGGCCGGCCACCGAGGTGCAACGGCCGAAGCGGCGGTGCGGTTACGGGGTGCCCAGCCGCTCGAGCGCCTCGGCCAGCTCTTCGAGCTGGACGTCGCCGTCGACGGGCACCTGCAGGCCGGCTGCGCCGACCTTCGCCTCGAACCCCGTCAGGAGGCGAAAGGCGTCCTTGACACGCGCGGCGAGCACGGGGTCGACGGCGGAGACCCGCCGCTCCCTCGTGCGGGCGCCCGCCCACCGGGCGGCCCGCTCCGCGGCGCGCACCGAGAGCCCCTCCCTGACGATGCGCTTCGCGAGCCGGCGCCGGCCGTCCTGGTCCGGGACCGCCAGCACCGCGCGGGCATGGCCTTCGCTCAGCTCCTGGCGCGCGATCATGCCCAGCACGTCCTCGGGCAGCTCGAGCAGGCGGATCCGGTTCGACACGGTCGGCTTGGAGCGGCCGACCCGCTCCGCGACCTCGCCGAGCGCGAAGCCGAACTCGTCGATCAGGACGGCGTACGCGCGGGCCTCCTCGATCGGCGAAAGGTCTTCCCGCGCGACGTTCTCGACGAGACCGAGCAGCAGGGTGTCACGGTCGTCCGCCTCGCGCACGACGGCGGGAACCGTCGCGATCCCCGCCTCGCGTGCGGCACGCCAGCGACGCTCGCCGGCGATCAGCTCGTAACCGCCCTCGAGCCGCGGCCGCAGGACGACCGGCTGGATCAGCCCTTGTGCCTTGATCGACTCCGCGAGACCCGTGACAGACTCGCCCTCGAAGCGCTTGCGCGGCTGGTTCGGGTTCGGGTGGATCTGGTCGACGGCGACGTGCGCGAGCTCGGGCGCCGCACCGCCGATCAGGACCTCGAAGCCGCGGCCGAGACCTCGTCTAGGAACGCTCGACAAGCTCCATCGCCACCTTCCAGTAGGCCTCGGCGCCACGCGAGCGCCGGTCGTAGTGGGTCACGGGCAGGCCGTGGCTCGGCGCCTCTGCGACGCGCACCGAGCGTGGCACGACGGCGTTGAACACGAGCGCGCCGAAATGCTTTCGCACCTCCGCCTCGACGTCGGCGGAGAGGCGTGTGCGGCCGTCGGTCATCGTCAGGAGGACGCCTGCGATCTCGAGCTTCGGATTGAGGCGCGCCTTGATCAGGTTGATCGACTGCACGAGCTGCGCCAAGCCCTCGAGCGCGTAGTACTCGGTCTGCACCGGCACGATCACCCGGTCGGAGGCGGCGAGCGCGTTCACCGTCAGCGGGCCGAGCGAGGGCGGACAGTCGAGCAGGACGAAGTCGAACCCCTCCGCGTGCTGCAACGCCTCCGCGAGGTAGCGCTCGCCGTCTGCACGCTGGGACAGCTCGACGGCGGCGCCGGCGAGCTCGGGCTTCGAGGGGACCAGGAACAGGTTCGGGAACTGGGTCGCCTTGGCGAGCGAGGCGAGCGGTACGCCGTCGAGCAGGTCGTACGTCGACGTCCCGTTCGCGCGCATCCCCAGGCCCGAGGTCGCGTTCGCCTGCGGGTCGAGGTCGACGACGAGCGCGCGCTCTCCCGCCTCGGCCAGGCAGGCGGCGAGGTTGATCGCCGTCGTCGTCTTGCCCACCCCGCCCTTCTGGTTCGCGAACGCGTAGACCTTGCTCACCTGGCCAATCTAGCGGCCGAGTCGGATACCAAAAGCCGCTCTGGGAGCGGCTTCTCGCGCTCGGTGCGGGCAGCGGCTCAGCCGAGAGGCCGCTTCTTCGCCACCCCGGTGCGCCGGGGGAAGCCGGCCGGAGTCGGTCCCGTCTTGCGGATCACGACGAACCCGTCGGGGGCATCGTCGAGCTCGCCCGCGATCCGCGCTGCGACCGGCACGAGCCGGTCGCGATCCGCGCTCGGGCCGACCCACAGCACCACGGCGCCGCCCTCGCGAACGAGCGGCAGGCACCACTCGGCGGCAGTCGCCGGTTGTGCGAGCGCCTTGGCGACGGCAACACCGGCCCAGTCGACCGGCTGTTCCTCTGCGCGTCCCCAGACGACGCGTGCGTTGGCGGGCGCGACCGACTCGAGAAACACGCACTTGCGGCGCTCGGCCTCGAGCAGCACGACCTCGCGCTCCGGAAACGCGTAGGCGAGCGGGATGCCGGGGGCTCCGCCGCCGCTTCCGACGTCCACGATCACGCCGTCGAAACGCGCAACGAGCTCGGACCCTGCGAGCGAGTCCTCGAGCAGCACCCTGCGAGCCTCGGCGCTGTCACGGATCGCGGTCAGGCCCGGCGTCGCGATCACCGCGGCGAGCCACGCGGTCAGCTCCGCGTCGTCAGGCGGGGAGGATGACGACGAACCGATTCGGCTCCGTCCCCTCGCTCGCCGTCTGCACCCCCGGGTACTCCTTGAGACGCTCGTGCACGACCTTGCGCTCGACCGGCGTCATCGGCTCGAGCAGCACACGCTCGCCGAGGGCGGCACGTTCCGCGCCGCGGACGGCGATTCCCTCGAGCGTCTGCCGGCGGCGGTCGCGATAGCCCGCCGCGTCGACCGTGACCGGCTTGTGCAGTCCCGAGCGGTACGCGGCGGCGTTCGCGACCGTCTGGAGCGCGTCGATCGTCTGCCCGTGCTTGCCGATCAGGAGCCCGAGGTCGCCGCCGCTACAGGTGACGAGCACCTCGGCGTCCGTCTCTTCCACGTCGACGCGCGCGGAGATCCCCATCGCGCCGACGACACGCTCGACGAGCTCGCGCACCTGTGTCTCGGGGGCGCTCTCGTCACCGCGAGCCGCGGGGGGCGTCGCGGGCGAAGCCGGCGGCGCGCTGGCGATCACCCGCGCGGGGGCATAGCCGACTCCCAGGAGGCCGCGCTCGCCTTCGGAGACGACCTGGAACGAGACCGAGGACTTGTCGAGCCCGGGCGCGAGCCGCTCGAGATCGCGGAGTGCCTTCCACTTCGCTTCACCGACGGTCTCTCCCGTCGCCTCCACGGAGAGCTCGCTCACCGCTTCGCGCGGCCCTTCTTCTTCACCCGGCGCGGCTGCGCCGGGGGCTGCTTCGGCGCGGGCGCCTCGGCGGCGGCGCCGTTCCCGCCCGCGGCCGCCTCCTTCGACGGCGTGCGCGAGCTTCGCTTCGGCCCGGCGGGCTCCGGTGCCACCACCCCTGGCTTCGGCACGAGCCGGCGCGTCACGAGACCCTGGCCGACCGTCCACAGGTTGGTCGTCATCCAGTAGATGATCAGGCCGGTCGGGAAACGCGAGACGACCGTGAGGAAGACGAGCGGCAGGAACATCATGATCGTCCGCTGCGTCTTGTCCATCGTCGCGCCCATGAAGTAGGTCGATGCGATCTGCGAGCCCGCATAGATCGCGAGCAGCACGAACCCCGACCAGTGCGCGGTGGCCTTGTCGGAGATGCTCGGGACCACATGCAGCCACGAGCCGGTGATGTGCTTCGTGTTGTTCTTGAGCGTGAAGTACAGCGCGATGAAGACCGGGAACTGCGCGAGGAGCGGCAGGCACGAAGCAGCCGGGTTGATGTTGTTCTCCTTGTAGAACTTCATCAGCTCCTCGTTGAGCTTCGCGCGGTCGCCCTTGTACTTCTTCTGGATCGCCTTCATCTCCGGCGCATGCGCCTGGAGGGCTTGCATCGAGTGGATCTGCCGGACCGTGAGAGGCACGAGCACGATCCGGACCAGGATCGTCAGGGCGACGATCGACCACGCCCACGGCAGGCCGGCCGTACTGTGGAAGAAGTCGAGGATCGACTTCATCACGTTCTCGAGCGGCGAGAGGATCGAGAAGAGGATCAGGGCCGTGCTCATGGGTAATCGACTCCGCCGTGCGACCACGGGTTGCAGCGGAGCAGCCGCCAGCCCGCCATCGGCACACCGCGCAGGAAGCCGTGCTTGCGGATCGCGAGCGCTGCGTACTCGGAGCAGCTCGGGTGGTACTTGCACGTGTTGGCCGGGAGGAACGGCGAGACGAGCTTCTGGTAGAGGCGGATCGGCAGGATCGCGACGGTGCGCATCATGCTGCGGCCTTCCCGAGGACCTCGTCGACGCGGGCGGCGAGCCAGTCGTGCCCGTTCGCCTCGGCCGCCTCCGGCAGGCCCTGGCGGACGACGAGCACGTAGTCGTTCGTGACGGGCACCGACTCGAGCCGTCCCCGGACGATGTCCCGCAGCTGCCGCTTGATCCGGTTGCGGACGACGGCGTTGCCGACCGCCTTCGGCACGGCGAAGCCGAGGCGCGGCGCGCCCACCGACTCGTCGCGCTGGAACCAGTACAGGGTCAGGAAGCGCGTCGAGACCGACCGCCCCTGGCGGTAGACGGCGTCGAAGTCGCGAGAACGGGAGAGGCGGTTCCGGCGCTGCACCGGCGGCATTACGCCGACAGGCGCTTGCGGCCCTTCGCGCGGCGCCGCTTGAGGATCTGCTGGCCGGCGCGCGTCGCCATGCGGGCGCGGAAGCCGTGCTTCCGCTTCCGCCTGCGCACATTCGGCTGATAGGTCCGTTTCATGTCGTCCGAAAAGAAGAATTGGGCCAGCGAAGGCCGGCCGCGGGCGAGTATAGCCGGACCGATTCCCCGCCCGGTTGTCCACAGGCCCGGTGGGTGGAAAAAGCCGTGGAAAGGGGCCGATCGGAGCTCGGGCGCAGCCGGCTTTCCACACCTGTGGAGAGTTGTGTGGAGCCAGATGAAGTTCCTGCAAATCGCGGCATTTGCCGGTTCTGGACGCGGCGGGAAATCCTCATTGAGACGCCGTCTGGACGCTGCTATGCTCGCCAGCCCCAGGGGTCGAGCAGAGGAGTGTTGAAGCGGGTGGAGCGCCAAATCGAGCTGACGGCGGAGGAACTCTGGAACGACGTGTCCGCCCGGCTCCGCGAGGCCCTCAACGACACGACGTACTCGACCTGGTTCGGCGAGGTCGGCGGCGCAGAGCTCGGCACGGACACCTTCGCCGTCGCGGTCCCGAACGACTTCACGCGCGAATGGATCGAGGGCCATTTCCTCGACCTGATCCGCGCGGCCGTGAAGGACGCGGGCGGGTCGGACCTGCGCGTCCAGCTGCGGGTGCTGGAGATGCCCCCGGCGCCGACCCCGGTCGCCCAGTCCGCGGCGAACACCGTGCCGAGCGCGGTCCGGCCGCTGCCGGCCGAGGTGACGACGCTCCGAACCGACGTCTCGGGCATCAACCCCAAGTACACCTTCGACTCGTTCGTGATCGGCTCGTCGAACCGCTTCGCGCACGCCGCAGCGCTCGCCGTTGCCGAGGCGCCCGCACAGGCCTACAACCCCCTGTTCATCTACGGGCACACGGGCCTCGGCAAGACGCACCTCCTCCATGCGGTTGCGAACTTCGTCACCGACCACGGCGGCGGCTTGACGTGCCGCTACGTCACGTCCGAGACGTTCATGAACGACTTCATCAACAGCCTCCGGGACAAGCGCATCGAAGGCTTCAAGCAGCGCTACCGCACCTACGACGTCCTGCTGATCGACGACGTGCAGTTCTTCGAGCACAAGGAGCGGATCCAGGAGGAGTTCTTCCACACCTTCAACTCGCTCTACGAGGCCGGTCGCCAGATCGTGATGTCGTCGGACCGCCCGCCACGCGACATCTCGACGCTCGAGGAGCGGTTGCGCTCGCGCTTCGAGTGGGGGCTCATCACGGACATCCAGCCGCCGGATCTCGAGACACGCATCGCGATCCTGCGCAAGAAGGTGAAGAACGACCAGATCGAGATCCGTGATCCCGAGCTGCTGACGTTCATCGCCTCGCGCGTCTCCACGAACATCCGCGAGCTCGAGGGCGCGCTCACGCGTGTGGTCGCCTTCTCCTCGCTGACCGGACGGCCTCTCTCGGTCGACCTGGCACAGGACGTGCTCAAGGACGTCTTCCCGCAGGGGGAGAGCGCCCAGATCTCGATCGAGCGGATCCAGGAGCTCGTGTGCGAGCGGTTCAGCGTCACGATGCAGGAGCTCACCGGCGACCGCCGCTCTCAGAACATCGTCTATCCGCGCCAGGTCGCGATGTATCTCTCACGCGAGCTCACCGACTCGTCGCTGCCGAAGATCGGCAAGGAATTCGGGGGTCGCGACCACACGACGGTGATCCACGCGACGTCGAAGATCGCCCGCCTGATCCGTGAGGACAGGTCTGTGTACAACCTCGTCCAGGAGCTCACAGCTCGCGTGCGGCAGGCGCGTTGACCGGCGGGCCTGTGCAGAGGCGCGACTTGTCCCCCGTCCGCCCCCACAGGGAAAATGGCTTCTCGCTGCGGAACGAGGGGCTTCTCCCCGGACCCACAGGGTCTATGACTACAACGAGGTTTCATTTACATGATTGACTCAGAAACAGTGGTGGGCACCGGGCTGAGGATCACCGTCGCCAAGGACGAGCTTGCAGCCAAGCTCGCCGTCGTCGCGCGGGGCGTCTCGAGCCGGACGACCGTTCTCGTCCTCGGCGGGATCCAGCTCCGCGCCGAGGGAGCCCGCCTGCATCTCGCGGCCACCGACATGGAGGTCTCGCTGCGGGCTTCCGTCGAGGCCCAGGTGTCCGACGAGGGCACGGTCGTCGTCCCGGGCAGGCTTCTGCTCGACATCGCGCGATCGCTCCCGGACGGCGAGGTCGCGATCGAGCATCATCCCGACGAGGCGGTGGTCGTGGTCGCGGCGGGCGGAGCGACCTATCGCCTGCACACGTATTCGAGCGAGGACTTCCCGCGTCTGCCGGAGATCGACGCGGAGGCGCTGCACGTGATCGACCGCGAGGCACTGGTCGAGACGGTCGCTCGCGTCGGCCGCAGCGCGTCGCGTGACGAGAGCCGCCCTGTCCTCACCGGCATCCTCGTGCGCTTCGAGCCGGGGAAGATCGTGATGGCCGCGACCGACTCCTACCGGCTCGCGGTCAAGGAGACCCCGGTGACGGAGACGCTGCCCGAGCTCGAGGCGATCATCCCGGCCCGTGCGCTGCAGGAGCTCGCGCGAATCGCCGCCGGCGCCGACGATGTGCAGCTCGGGATGCAGGAGAACCACGTCGTGTTCGGAGCCGGCGGAACGTGGCTGACCACCCGCCGCATCGACGGCCAGTTCCCGAACTACCGCCAGCTTCTCCCCGAGCAGTTCGAGTACGAGCTGCCGCTGCCGCGCGAGGAGGTGCTCGACGTCGTTCGCCGCGTGTCTCTGATGGCCCAGCGCAACTCTCCGCTGCGCCTGCGCTTCGCCGACGGCGAGCTGACCGTCTCGGCGATCACGCAGGACGTCGGTGAGGCCCGCGAGTCGTTGCCGGCGCCGTTCACGGGCGACGCGATGGAGGTCGGGTTCAATGCCGAGTTCCTTCGCGACGGGCTCGAGTCGGTCGACTCGGACACGATCAAGTTCAAGCTGATCAGTCCGCTGCGACCGGCCGTCCTGGAAGGCGACGCGGACGACTACGTCTACCTGATCATGCCGATCAGGCTCGCCGGCTGAGTTACACGCGCGTTCAGCTTCGACAGTACCGCTCATACGCGTCGCTCGACCTCGCACTCGAGCCGGGGGTCGTCCTCGTCGTCGGCCGCAACGGCGCCGGCAAGACGAACCTGCTCGAGTCGCTGCACGTCGCGACACAGGGCTTCTCCCCGCGCACGCGGCAGGACGCGCAGCTGATTCGTTTCGGCGAGCCCGGAGCGCGGGTGGTCGTCGACGGGACCCGCAATGGGGCGCCGCTCGAGCTCGCCGTCACGCTGCGGCGGGGCGAGGCGAAGGAAGCGCGGGTGAACGGCGCCAGGCTCCCCTCGGCCGAGTCGCTGCGGCGGGAGGTCGCGACGCTCGTGTTCACGCCCGACCGCCTCACGGTGATCAAGGGCGGTCCGGCGGCGCGCCGCGCGTACTTCGACCGTGCTCTCGGGAGGCTCTTCCCGGCCCGCTCCGCGGTGCCCCAGGACTACCTTGCAGCAGTCGCCCAGCGAAACGCCGCGCTGCGGCGAACACAGCTCGGGCTGTCCGGACGCGACGCGGTCGAGCCGTGGACCGAGCAGGTGGTGTCGCTCGGGTCGGAGCTCGTCCGGTGGCGCCGCGAGACGCTCGCCCGGCTCGAGCCCGCGTTCGCCGAACGCGCCGAGGAGCTGGGCCTCCCCTCGGCACTGCTCCGCTACGAGGCCGGCCCGCCGACCCGCGAGGCTCTCGAGAGCCGCTTCGCCCGCGACCTCGAGCGGGGCGTGACAGGTCTCGGACCGCACCTCGACGACGTCGTCGTTGCGAGCGGCGACCGCGACCTGCGCCAGTACGGCTCGCAGGGCGAGCAGCGCCTCGCCGTGCTCTCGCTGCTGCTTGCGGAGGCGGAGCTCCTGCCGTCGCCGCCGCTGCTCCTGCTCGACGACGTGCTCTCGGAGCTCGACCCCGGCCGGCGTGAGGTGCTCGCGAGGCGCGTTTCGGGCATGGGGCAGACGATGATCACCGCGACACACCGGTCGGCGTTGCCGCTCGAGCCCGCGCAGATCGTGGAGGTCGAAGCTGGATCCGCTCGGTAGGGAGATCCGGGCCGAGCTGGCTCGCTTCGGGCCGCAGGCCGGGATGGCCGAGCTCGTCGACCGCTGGCCGGCGGCCGTCGGCGAGGGGATCGCACGCAACGCGTGGCCGGCGCGGATCGCGCGCGACGGGACGGTGCACGTGAACACGGCCGACTCGGTGTGGGCGTTCGAGCTCGGACAGCGTGCGACCGAGATCGCGGAGAAGGTCGGCGCACCCAAGGTCCGCTTCGCGCCGGGACCGCTTCCGGAGGCGCCCGCCGAGGCGGTGGAGCGGCCGGTCGAGGTGAGCCCCGAGGACGAGGAACGAGCGCGTGCGATCGCCTCGGCGATCGCCGACGAGAACCTGCGCGAAAGTGTGCAAAAAGCGGTCTCTTTGAGCCTCGCGCGCGGGCGGGGCAACCGCCCGATCTGATACACTTTTCGTGCCTCGCAAAACCCGCGTTTTGCAGGCATTTCTTCAGTATGGCAAAGACCCAGGCAAAGGCCGGATACTCGGCCAAGGACATCACCGTGCTCGAGGGCCTCGAGCCGGTCCGTCTGCGCCCCGGCATGTACATCGGCTCGACCGGGCTCCGGGGCCTGCACCACCTGGTCGAGGAGATCGTCGTCAACTCGGTCGACGAGGCGCTCGCGGGCTACAACGACTCGATCGAGATCACGATCCATCCGGACAACTCGGTCACCGTGCGCGACCGGGGACGGGGGATCCCGGTCGACGACATCGAGGGCACCGACACGTCGGCGCTCGAGGTGATCATGACCAAGCTGCATGCCGGCGGGAAGTTCGGCGGCGACGGATACAAGGTGTCCGGCGGCCTGCACGGCGTCGGGGCCTCGGTCGTCAACGCGCTCTCCGAGTGGCTCGTCGTCGAGGTCTCGCGCGACTCCAAGGTCTATCGCCAGGAGTTCGACCGCGGTGTCCCGCGGGGGCCGATGCAGATCGTCGGCGAGTCGACCGAGAACGGGACCACGACCACCTTCCTCGCCGACGCGGACATCTTCGACGAGACGGTGTACGACGCGACCACGATCGTCTCGCGCTTCCGCGAGATGGCGTTTCTCACGCGCGGCCTCCGGATCACCTTCACCGACGAGCGCGCCGGCGCCGAGGCGCCGGTCGAGTTCCACTACGAGGGCGGCATCAAGGACTACGTGTCCTACATCAACGAGTCGAAGGACGCCGTGCACCGGCACGTCGTCTACTTCTCGACCGGCGGCGACCAGGGCGAGGTCGAGGTCGCGATGCAGTGGAACACCTCCTATCAGGAGTCGGTCTTCTCGTTCGCCAACAACGTGAACACGCACGAGGGCGGTTCGCATCTCTCGGGCTTCCGCTCCGCGCTGACGTCGACGATCAACAAATACGCGCGCGACAAGGGCCTGCTGAAGGAGAAGGAGGACAACCTCGAGGGCGAGGACGTGCGCGAAGGGCTCGCCGCCGTCATCTCCGTGAAGCTGCAGGACCCGCAGTTCGAGGGGCAGACGAAGACGAAGCTCGGGAACCCCTGGGTCAGCGGCCTCGTCTCCACGGCGGTCAACCAGAAGCTGTCCGAGTACTTCGAAGAGAACCCGACGGACGCGCGCCAGATCGTCAACAAGGCGATCTCGGCGCAGCGGGCCAGGCAGGCCGCGCGCAAGGCGCGCGAGCTCACACGGCGCAAGTCGGCGCTCGAATCGATGTCGCTTCCGGGCAAGCTCGCCGACTGCTCGATCAAGGACCCCGAGGCGGCCGAGCTCTTCATCGTCGAGGGCGACAGCGCAGGCGGCTCGGCGAAGATGGGGCGCGACCGCACCTACCAGGCGATCCTGCCGTTGCGCGGGAAGATCATCAACTCGGAGAAGAACCGCATCAACAAGGTGCTGTCCAACAACGAGATCCAGGCGATGATCACCGCGATCGGCACCTCGATCGGCGAGGAGTTCGACCTCGAGAAGCTCCGCTATCACCGCATCATCGTGATGACGGACGCCGACGTGGACGGCTCGCACATCCGCACGCTCATCCTCACCTTCCTCTATCGCCAGATGCCGGAGCTGATCGATCAAGGGCACGTGTACATCGCCGTGCCGCCGCTCTACAAGGTCAAGCTCGGCAGTCAGGAGTTCTACTTCGAGAAGGACGCGCAGCTCGAAGAGCTGCTCGCCCGCGAGCGCATCCCGAACGTCGAGATCACCGCCCGCGGGGGTGAGCCGCTCAAGCTGACCGAGGCGAAGTGGAGCCGCTTCACGAAGGACATCCAGCAGTACGAGGGCTATTACGCGCGCCTACGCTCCGACTTCGGATCGCCGGCGACCGAGCTGATGATCCTGCACCGTCTGGTCGAGCACGACATCGAAGGGCCGGCCGACCTGTCGACCGCGATCGACGCGATCGGCGAGAACGGCTACGCGCTGTCGGTGCTCGAGCATGCGGACGACGAGTTCCGCGTGCGCGTCGTCGAGACCGAGACGTCCGCCGGCCGCAACATCACGGTGCCGATCGAACTGCTCGGCTCGCCGATGTACCACGGTCTGCGCTCCGCCTATCAGAAGCTCGTCGCGCAGCTCGGCCCGCCGCCGTTCACGGTCCGGGTCGGCAAGGAGACCGAGGTCGCCGAGACGTTCGACCTGCTGCGCGAGCGCGTGCTCGAGGCGGCCAAGCAGGGGATCCAGGTCTCTCGTTTCAAGGGGCTCGGCGAGATGAACGCGGAGCAGTTGTGGGAGACGACGATGGACCCGGCGAAGCGCCTGCTGATGCGTGTCGACGTCGAGGACGCCTCCGCCGCGGACCGCGCCTTCTCGATGCTGATGGGCGACCAGGTCGAGCCGCGTCGCCAGTTCATCGAACAGAACGCGAAGGACGTCAAGTTCCTCGACGTTTAGCTCGCGCTAAACGTCTAGAGAAGAGCAACGCATGAGCGAACTCGAAACAGGGGCGTTGGGGCCGGGGCGGATCGAGTCGCGCGAGCTCGAGCAGGAGATGCGGTCGAGCTTCCTCGGCTACGCGATGCACGTGATCGTCTCGCGGGCGCTCCCCGACGTGCGTGACGGACTGAAGCCCGTTCACCGCCGCGTCCTCTACTCGATGTGGACGAACGGGAACCGCCCGGGCCGGCCGTACGTGAAGTGCGCCAACATCGTCGGCTACGTGATGGGCAACCATCACCCGCACGGCGACCAGTCGATCTACGACACGCTCGTTCGTCTTGCGCAGCCGTTCTCGCTCCGCTATCCGCTGGTCGACGGCCAGGGCAACTTCGGCTCGATCGACGACGACCCGCCCGCGGCGATGCGGTACACCGAGGCGCGGCTCGCGAAGCTCGCCGAGGAGATGCTGAGCGAGCTCGACTCCGACACGGTCGACTTCGGCCCGAACTACGACGAGTCGAAGCGGGAGCCGCTCGTGCTCCCGGCGCGGTTCCCGAACCTGCTCGTCAACGGCAGTGCAGGCATCGCGGTCGGCATGGCGACGAACATCCCGCCGCACAACCTGAGCGAGGTGATCGGGGCGATCGTGACGCTGATCGAGAAGCCCGACGCGAGCGTCGAGGACCTGATGAAGCACATCAAGGGCCCGGACTTCCCGACGGGCGCGATCATCGTCGGCCGCTCGGGCATCCGCGACGCCTATCGCTCGGGCCGCGGCCGCGTCGTCATGAGGGCGCGCGCGCACATCGAGGAGCTGCGCGGGGGCAAGAGCGCGATCATCGTCACCGAGCTGCCGTACGGCGTGAAGAAGGGCGGCGAGGGCGGCGTGATCGCGAAGATCGCCGAGCTCGTGAACGACAAGGTGCTCACGGAGATCTCCGATCTCCAGGATCACTCCGACCGGACGGGCATGCGGATCCAGGTCGAGTTGAAGCGCGACGCGGTCCCGCAGGTAGCGCTCAACAAGCTCTTCAAGCACACCCCGCTGCAGTCGACGTTCGGCGTCAACACCGTCGCGCTCGTGAACGGCGTGCCGCGCACGCTGTCGCTGCTCGAGCTGCTCACGCACTACCTCGACTTCCAGCGTGAGATCGTCACGCGCAGGTCGAAGCACGAGCTCCGCCAGCTCGAGAAGCGCACGCACATTCTCGAGGGCTACCTGATCGCGCTCGACAACCTCGACGCGGTGATCGCCCTGATTCGCGCCGCGGCCGACACCGAGGCGGCGAAGCACGGCCTGATGGAGACCTTCGAGCTCTCCGAGCTGCAGGCGCTCGCGATTCTCGAGCTGCGGCTGCGCGCTCTGACCGCGCTCGAGCGGAAGGGCGTCGAGGACGAGTACCGCGACAAGCAGGAGCGCATCGCCGAGCTCCGCCTGCTGCTTTCCGACGAGTCCAAGATCGACACGCTGATCAAGGACGAGCTGCTCGAGCTGCAGGGCATCTACGCGCGCCACGACGACCGCCGCACCGAGATCGTGGCAGCGGAGGAGGAGCTCGAGCTGGAGGACCTGATCGCGGAGGAGGACATGGTGATCGCGATCACCCGCTCCGGTTACATCAAGCGGCTTCCGGTCACCGCGTATCGCGAGCAGCGCCGCGGCGGCATCGGCGTGATGGGGATGGACCTGAAGGACGAGGACTACATCGAGCACCTGTTCGTGGCCTCGACCCACGACTACATCCTCTTCTTCACGAGCGTGGGCAAGGTGTATCGGCTGAAGGTGCACGAGCTGCCGCTCGGCTCGCGCCAGTCGAAGGGCCGCGCGATCGTCAACCTGCTGCCCTTCCGTCAGGGCGAGGCCGTCCGCGCAGTCATCCAGACGCGCAACTTCGAGGAGGCCAAGTATCTGCTCTTCGCGACGAAGAACGGCGTCGTCAAGAAGACGGAGCTCGGTGCGTACAACACGAACCTGAAGGCCGACGGGATCATCGCCATCAAGATGCGCGAAGGGGACGAACTGGTCGGCGTGCGGCACAGCTCGGGCGACGACGACGTACTGATGGTGTCGCGCCTCGGCCAGGCGATCCGGTTCTCCGAGCGGGACGTGCGCCCGATGGGGCGCGACGCGTCGGGCGTGCAGGGCATGCGCCTGCGCGGCGAGGACGAGGTGATCTCGGTTGCGATCGCGGCCGACGACTCCGATCTGCTCGTCGTGACCGAGAACGGCTATGGGAAGCGCACCCGCGTCTCCGAGTACCCGAAGAAGGGCCGCGGCGGGATGGGCGTGAAGACGGTTCAGCTGACTGCCGCCCGTGGCCATCTGGCAGGCGCCCGCGTCGTGCGGGACGGCTACCAGGTGATGCTGATCTCGACCGGCGGCACGGTGATCAAGATGCCCGTCGAGGACGTCAAGCGGCTCGGCCGCTCGACCCAGGGCGTGATCGTGATGCGCCTGCGCGAGGGGGAGCTGGTCTCGTCGCTCGCGCCGGTCGTCGAGTCGGGCGACGAGGCGCCGGAGCCCGCGGACGCCTGAGCCGCTCCGCCCCGGCAGCGGCGCCGGCCGCGCGTGACTTCCGTGTGACTTGCTTCGCAGCTCCTTCCCTTTCGCAAGGGAGGGTGGTAGAAGTAGCAACCGAGGGATCGGGCCACGCGGACAAAGGAGGCCCTCTCGGATGGCGTACAGCAAGCAGGTCGACCTGCTCGAGCCGATCGACATGGCGGAGCACCTGGACAAGATCGAGCTGTACCTCGGCCAGGTGTGCGCGATCGCCGGCATCTCGAAGATGCAGCTCGACTACTGGACGAACAAGGCCCAGATCCCGACCAAGGGGAAGAAGCAGCGGATCTACGACATGGATGCCGTGGAGACGGTGATGCTGATCAAGCAGGCGAAGGACAAGGGCCTCAACCTCGGCGCGGCGATCGACGCCGCCCGCCGCTTCCGCGAGCAGAAGACCTCGCTCCTCTAGCCGCGGAGCGCGGCCGCCGCGTCTTCCGGCGCGAGCGGGTCGATGTAGACGCCGGCGCCGAGCTCGAGCCCGGCGAGCGTCGTCGTGCGCGGGAAGACCTCGAGGTGCCAGTGCGGTCCGTCGTGCAGCCAGGCGTTCAGCGGGACGAGCTCCTCGCCCTGGATGCGCTGGAGCCGTCTGACGAGCTCGGCCAGCAGGCGGAGCGCCGGCGCGAGCAGGTCGCTCTCGAGGCCGCTCGGCTCGGCGGCGGCCGGTGCGATCAGGAGCTCGTACGGGACACGGCTCGCGACCGGGCAGCCGGCGGTGACGCCGTCACGCTCGAGGACGGCGACCGTCGCCGACAGGCCGCGCTCCAGCGCTGCCGCGGGTGCGGGCGCGGGCAGCCAGGCGAGCTGCGAGTGCGAATGCGGCAGCGACGAGCCTGCAGCGCGCCCTTCGTTGAGGATCGGGAAGCAGAACCCGCCCTCGTCCCGGCCGCGGCGCTGCCAGGCCTCGGCGACGAGATCGATTGTGGTGTCGTCGAGCTCGCCGAACGAGTGAACGTGGCGAGGCCCGTGCACGACGACCTCCTGCCGCTCGAGCGCCGGATAGAGATTCGGGACGACCCGCACCCCCCAGCCGCTCGGGCCGCCGCCGAGCCGCAGCGTCTCGGGCGGGGTCAGGTGCTCGTTGCCCGCGCAGAACGGGCACGAGGCCGGCTCGTCGCCGGCCGGCACCGCCGCCCCCGGCCGGGCCGCGCGTGCCGGAGCGATCGCCGCCCAGCGGCCGGTCGCCGGATCGTGGCGGAGATCGGCCACGCCCCGGCGCCCTTCGTCAGGAAGCGGGCTTGTCGGCGACCGCGGTGAAGGCCTTCAGCATCTCGATCGGAATCGGGAACGCGATCGTGGTCGACGGGGTCGCGCCGAGCTCGAGCAGCGTCTGCAGGTAGCGCAGCTGCAGTGCGATCGGATGCGCTTCGATCACCTGCGCCGCGTCCTTCAGCCGCTCGGACGCCTGGAACTCGCCCTCGGCGTTGATCACCTTCGCGCGACGCTCGCGCTCCGCCTCCGCCTGACGCGCCATCGCGCGCTGCATGCCCTGTGGGATCTCGACGTCCTTCACCTCGACGATCGAGACCTTGATGCCCCACGGCGCCGTCTGCTCGTCGATGATCGCCTGGAGGATCGCGTTGATCTTCTCGCGCTCCGACAACAGCTCGTCGAGCTGGTGCTGGCCGAGCACGGAGCGCAGCGTGGTCTGTGCGATCTGCGACGTCGCAACCATGAAGTTCTCGACCTGCACGATCGCGTCCTCCGGCTTCACGATCCGGAAGTAGGCAACCGCGTTCACCCGAACGGGCACGTTGTCCTTCGTGATCACTTCCTGCGGCGGGATGTTGAGCGTGATCGTGCGCAGGTCGACGCGGACCATCCGGTCGACGATCGGGATCAGGATGAAGAGGCCCGGGCCTTTCGGCTGCGGCAGCAGGCGGCCGAGGCGGAACACGATCCCCCGCTCGTATTCGCGTGCCACCTTGATCGCGCTGATCGCGAAGAGCAGCAGCAGGAAGACGACGACGGCGAAGACGATGAGGGCGGCGTTCACCCCGACAGCCTAGATGGGGCGCACCCGCAGCGATAGACCGTCGAGCGCCTCGACCTGCACCTGCTCGCCCTCGTGCAGCGGGCGATCGGCCTCTGCATGCCAGAGCTCGCCGCGGACGAACACCAGGCCGCCCTGGCGCACGACACCTGCCATGCCGACGATCTCCTGGGGGCCGACCCGCGGCGGGCGGCGCCTGACCGCGAGCGCCTTCCCGATCGCGAACGCCCAGAGCCCACCGAGCACGACCGTGACCGCGATGATCACCGGCTGGGAGGTGTGGTAGGGCGCAGGGAGGTTGTGGAACAGCGTGATCATCCCGATCGCCATCGCCACGAGCCCCGAGAGCGTCAGGGCGCCGTGCGTCGGAACGTGGACGTCGATCACGAGCAGGGCGATCCCCAGCAAGACAAGTGCCAGGCCGGCCCAGGAGAGCGGGAGCACCGAGAAGCCGAAGAGCGCGGTGACCATGCAGATCGCGCCGAAGGCGCCCGGGATCACGGCGCCCGGGTGGAAGAGCTCGAAGCCGAGCCCGGCGAGCCCCGCGAGGAAGAGCAGCGAGACGATGTTCGGGTCGATCAGCGTCGACAGGAAACGCGTCAGGAACCCCTGGTGGACGTCGACGATGGTCGCGTTCGCCGTGTGCAGCGTGAAGTGGCGCGGAGTCGTCACGCGCCCGTCGATCTTGTTCAGGAGCGCGGGCAGCGTGGGCGCCATCACGTCGATCACGTTCATCCGCAGCGCCTCCGTCGCCGTCAGGTTGGAGGCCTTCCGGACCGCGGCGTCGGCCCACTGCGCGTTGCGTCCGTGTGACTTCGCAAGGCCGCGCAGAGAGGCCGCCGCGTCGTTCACGACCTTGCGCCGCAGATCGCTGCCGATGTTCGAGCCGGTGCCGTTGATCGGCGTCGACGAGCCGATGTTCGTCTGCGGCGCCATCGCGAGCAGGTCGGCGGCCTGCGCGATCCAGACGCCCGCAGACGCGGCACGCGCCCCAGGCGGCGCGACGTACACGATCACGGGGATCTTGAGCGACAGCTCCCGTGCGACGATCTTCCGCATCGACTCCTCGAGCCCGCCGGGCGTGTCGAGGACGATCACCGCAGCCGAGTAGCCCTGTGCCTCCGCGTGCCCGAGCTGGTGGTTGAGCCAGTCCTGGGTGACCGGGTCGACGTCCGCGGTGAAGTGGATCGCCAGCACCCGCGGGCGATCGGGCGAGCCTCCTGCCGCCGCGCCCGCAGGGAGAGCGAGGACGAGAAAGAAGACGGCCAGGAGCAGGCGTTTCACGGTAGAACGATTGTATGCCGAAGGCCCTTGTCATTCTCGCCGCCGCGGCGGCGCTCCTCTCACCGCCGCCCGCGCGTGCGGGTGAGGTCGCCATGCGCGTGCAGGAGGTGCCGCTCGTCTCCCGCTCCCTCGCTGCGCTGCCGGCGCCGATGCACTTCAACATGCTCGGTCTGCACTGGCTCGGGACGGGGGCAGTCCTCTACCGGACGCATCGTCTGCACGGCAGGTGGTCGAACTGGGCCGCGGCGGACGCCGACTCGGCTCCCGACGGCGGCACCGGCCGCTGGCACGACGGCAACGTCGAATGGACGGGGGCCTCCGACGGGGTGCAGTTCCGGCGAATCGGCGCCGTCCGGCGGCTCCGCGCGTACGAGCTCTGGTCGCGCGTCACGACACGTGCTTCACGCCGTCTTGCGCAGGCCGGCGAGCCGTCGATCGTGCCGCGCGCCGGGTGGCACGCCGAAGAGGAGATCGTTCGTGCGAAGCCCCGGTTCGCGCCGACCGTCCGGCTCGCGATCGTACACCACACTGCGGGCACGAACTCGTACACGCGTGCGCAGGCGGCGGCGATCGTGCGCGGCATCGAGGTCTACCACGTGCAGGGAAACGGCTGGAACGACATCGGCTACAACTTCCTCGTCGACCGCTTCGGCACGGTGTACGAGGGGCGGGGAGGTGGGATCGACAGGAACGTGATCGGTGCGCATTCGGAGGGCTTCAACTCCGGCACTGTCGGTGTCGCGCTGATCGGGAACTTCATGACGTCGCCGCCGCCGAAAGCGATGCGAGACGCGCTCGTGAAGCTGCTTGCGTGGAGGCTCGACGTCGCACACGTCGATCCGCGCTCGACCGTGATCTACACGTCGGGAGGGAACGCCAAGTTCAAGGCAGGCAAGCTCGTCGCGCTGCGGGCGATCTCCGGCCACCGCGACACCGGCCCGAGCGAGTGCCCGGGCAGCGCCGCGTACGCGCTTCTGCCCTCGATCGTCGAGCGCGTGTCGCTCACCGGCCTGCCGAAGCTCTATTCGCCCACCGTCGCGGGGGCGCTCGGCGGGACGATCCGCTTCCAGGCTCGTGTCTCGTCCGCACTGCGGTGGACGGTCACGATCGCCGACCCCCTCGGGAGGAAGGTCGCGTCGGGGAGTGGCCACGGCCCGCTCGTCGACTGGAGCTGGAGCTCGCTCGTCGCGGGCAAGGGCCCGTTCACCTGGACGATCGCAGCACCGGGTGCGACGCCGGCGACGGGGACGATCGGGATCGGCCGCCCGGTGCCGGGCCCGTCCCTCTCGCTGACGAACCTCGCGGCGTCGCCCGCCGTGGTCGCGCCCGCCGCCGACGGCACCGGCGCCACGGCGACCGCCACGTTCACGCTCGGAGCGGCGGCGACGGTGACGGCGCAGGTGCTGGACGCAGGCGGCACTCCGGTCCTGTCGCTGCCGTCCTCGCGGAGGCCGGCGGGCCCGAGCACGTTCACCTGGTCGGCCGGCTCGCTGCCGGACGGCCGTTACCTGCTCGCGGTGACGGCGAAGGCGGCCGCGAAGAGCGTCACGAAGACCGCCCCGGTGACGGTCGACCGGACCCTGAGCGGTCTCACCCCGGCCCGGGTCGTCCTCTCGCCGAACGGCGACGGCCGCGGCGACGCCACCACGTTCTCCTTCGCTCTGGCGCAGAGCGTGCCGGTGCGGTTCGACGTCGAGCAGGCGGGTGCCGTGGTCGCCTCGCCGTTCCAGGCCGAGCTCGCAGCAGGGACGCACACGCTTGCGTGGGACGGCACCGCCGCCGGCGCGCCTCTCGCCGACGGCGCCTACGTCGCGGTGTTCACCGTGACGGACGCGCTCGGCGATGTGCGAATCCCGGTGCCCGTCACGATCGACACGCGCCCGCCGGTGCTCGCCGTCGTCGATCCGCACGTCCTGCGGTTCGCCCTCGACGAGCCGGCGACCGTGACGGTGCTCGTGAACGGGACGACCCAGATCGTGCTCGCGGAGCCGAAGGGGACGTTCACGGTCCCGTTTCCGGGCAGCGTCAGCGCCCTCTCGGCGCAGGCGCAGGATGCGGCCGGGAACCTCAGCGCAGTCGTGACGGCGTAGCGTCCCACCGGTCGTAGCCGTGCTCGAGGCGCTCGAGCACGTCGGCGAGCAGATCGAGCCGGTCGCGCTCGACGAAGCCGGCGCCTGCGATGCCTGCGACCCCGACGTTGATCCCGATCCCGAGCACGACCCGCGCGCTCGCCTCGGCGAGGATCCCGGCCACCTTGCGGCCGTCGAGCAGGACGTCGTTCGGGTCCTTGATCGTCGCCGCCGGGCCGACCGCCGCCGCCACGGCCTCGGCGGCCACGAGCGTCAACTCCGGCCACCGGGCGACCGGCGGCGCCGGGTAGAGGGCGACCGAGAACATGAGGCCAGAGTCGGCCCACGTGCGGCCGAGGCGCCCGCGGCCGGCCGTCTGGCGCTCGGCGAGAGCGACGGCGCCGTGGGCTGCATCCGGCGGCAGCATGCGCTGGGTCGTCTCGGTCTCGGCCGCCCAGTGGTACTCGCGTCCGTAGGAGCCCCGCAGGGCGGGCAGCACGACGGCAGCGGTGAGGTCCACGGTCACTAGAGTAGGCACGTGCAACCTTCCAGCGGCCGCTCGCGTCGAATCGTTCGTGACCTGCGGCCGGACGGCCCGCTCGTCTACGAGAGGCTCTCGGACCCGATTCTGGTGCGGCGTGCAAAGGACGGAGACAAGCTGGCGCTGGCGACGCTCTGCGAGCGTCACGCGCCGAGGGTGGAGCGGATCGCCCTGCACGTCCTGCGCGATCCCGAGGACGCTCGCGATGCCGCGCAGGAGTCCCTGGTGAAGCTCGTGCAGCGGGTCGGCCAGTTTCGGGGGCAGTCGCAGTTCTCGACCTGGCTGCACCGCCTCGTCGTCAATACGTGCAAGGACGTGGCTCAGGCCCGCTGGGCGGCGGAGCGCCGCACCGAGCCGCTCTACGAGGACTCGCGCGAGGCGCGCGACGGCGATCCGGCGCGTGCGCTCGCCGAGTCGGAGGCCCGGCGCGAGCTCGGCCGCCGACTCGCCGAGCTGCCGGCCGCGCAGGCGCGCGTCGTCGTCCTGCAGGACGCCTTCGACGTTCCCTTCGACGAGATCTCGGCCGCGACCGGGCTGCCCGTCGGCACCGCCAAGTGCTACGCGCACCGCGGCCGCAACGGGTTGCGGCAGCGCCTCTCCGCATGACCGACGTCATCCTCGACAAGGCCGCGATCGAGGCGGTCCTGCCGCACCGCGATCCGATGCTCCTGATCGACGAGGTGCTCGAGCTCGTTCCGGGCGAGCGCGTCGTCGCGCGCCGGACGGTCACCCTGGAGGACTGCGCGGGCCACTTCCCCGGCAACCCGATCATGCCCGGTGTGAAGATGGTCGAGGCGCTCGCCCAGTGTGGCGCGGTGGCGGTGCTCTCCCAGGAGGAGAACCGCGGGAAGCTCGCGCTCTTCGCGGGCATCGACGGCGTGCGGTTCAAGCGGGTCGTGCGCCCGGGCGACGTCCTGACGCTCGAATGCGTGGTCGAGACCGTGCGTGGGCCGGTCGGGCGCGGCAAAGCGACGGCGACCGTCGACGGCTGCCTCGCCGTGCGCGGGACGCTCACCTTCGCGGTGGGATCGGAGGAGGCCGCACCATGATCGGCCGGACGAGCGGCCTGCCGGTCTCGATCACCGGGCTCGGGGTGCACGTGCCGGAGCGGGTGCTCACGAACGACGAGCTCTCGACGCTCGTCGACACGAACGACGAGTGGATCGTCGAGCGCACGGGGATCAGGGAGCGCCGGATCGCAGCTGAGGACGAGGCACTCACGGACATCTGCCTGCCGGCTGCGCGCCGTGCGCTCGAGATGGCGGGTGCCGACCCCGCGACGATCGACCTCCTCATCGTGGCCACCGTCACGCCCGACATGGCGTTCCCGTCGTCGAGCGCGCTGCTCGCCGACACCCTGGGCATGCCCGACGCGGCGGCCTACGATCTCTCGGCCGGCTGCACGGGTTTCGTCTACGCGATCGCGCAAGCGCACGCGATGCTCGCGGCGGGGCTGTCGAAGCGCGCGCTCGTCGTCGGCGGCGACGTGCTCTCGAAGATTCTCGACTGGACCGACCGGTCGACCCTCGTGCTCTTCGGCGACGGCGCCGGGGCGGTCGTCATGGAACGCGTCGGCGCCGGCGGATTTCTCGGCTTCGAGCTCGGGGCCGACGGCGGCGGCGGTTCGAACCTGTGGCTGCCGGGCTCGGGATCGCGGACCTTCGACGATCCCACGAAGTACGTCAAGATGAACGGGCGCGAAGTCTTCAAGTTCGCGACCCGTGTGATGGTCAGCTCCGCAGAGGCGATTCTGAGCGAGTGCGGCAAGTCCGTCGAGGACGTCGACGTGTACGTGCCGCACCAGGCGAACGTCCGGATCATCGATCACGCTGCCCGGAAGCTCGGCTTCCCGCAGGAGAAGACGATCGTCAACGTGAACAAGTACGGGAACACATCGTCGGGCTCGATCCCGCTGGCGCTCGCCGACGCGGCGGACGACGGTCGGCTCGAACCAGGCAAACTGGTGCTTCTGACAGGCATGGGGGCGGGGCTGACCTGGGGGTCGGCCTTGATCGAATGGACACACCAAACGACTGGAGCAGCAGCATGACCAAGATCGCCTTCATGTTCCCGGGCCAGGGCTCGATGGAAGCGGGGATGGGCAAGGACGTTGCGGCAGCGGTGCCCGAGGCGATGGCGGTGTACGACGCCGGCAGTGAGGCCTCGGGCATGGATCTGAAGGAGCTGTGCTTCGAGCGGCCCGTTGCCGACCTCGTGGACACGGAGGTGCAGCAGCCTGCGCTCGTCGCGACGAGCCTGGCGCTCGACGCGGCGCTCCGTGCGCGCGGCGTCACGCCGAGCGTGGTCGTCGGGCATTCGGTCGGCGAGTTCTCGGCGCTTGCGTCCGCGCAGTCGATGTCGGTCCGCGACGCGATCGCGCTCGTGCGCGAGCGTGGGATGGCGATGGCCGAGGCCGCCAAGGCGCACCCGGGCTCGATGGCCGCGATCCTCGGTCTGGCCGACGAGGCCGTCGAGGCGCTCTGCCAGAAGATCACGAATGTCTGGCCCGCGAACTACAACTGCCCCGGCCAGCTCGTCATCTCGGGCGAGACGCCGGCGGTCGAGGAGGCCTGCGACGAAGCGACGCGCGAGGGGGCACGGCGGGCGATCAAGCTCCGTGTCTCCGGCGCGTTCCACTCGCCGCTCGTCGCGAAGGCTGCCGACCGCCTGCGCCCCGCGGTCGAGCGCGTCCATATCGCCGAGGGCGTCGCCGAGTTCATGTCGACTGTCACGGCGAAGGTCGAAGATGCACAGCGCTACCGCGAGCTGCTGATCGACCAGCTCACGGCGCCGGTCAAGTTCACCCAGGCCGCGCGCGAGCTGATCGCCGGCGGCGTGACCACCTTCGTCGAGGTCGGGCCCGGCAACGTGCTCGGCGGTTTACTGAAGAGGATCGACAGATCGGTTCGAATCTTCTCGGTCAACGACCTGAAGTCGCTCGACGAGGTCACCAGCGCACTTGGCTAGCAGCGACCGGTTCGCCACCCTCGAGGGAAAGCTCGCGCTCGTCACCGGCGCCTCGCGCGGGATCGGCCGTGCGATCGCGGTCGAGCTCGCAGGGGCAGGTGCCGACGTCGTCGTCGGCTACCGGACCGGCAAGGACGAAGCGGAAGGGCTTGCCGCGGAGCTCGGCGGGCGCGCGGTCCAGGCCGACGTCGCCTCGTCCGACGACGCGAAGCGTCTGATCGACGAGGCGGGCGACGTCGACGTGCTGGTCAACAACGCAGGGCTGACCCGCGACGGGCTGCTCGCGCGCATGTCCGACGACGACTGGCGCACGGTGATCGACACGAACCTCAGCTCGGTCTTCTACACCTGCCGCGCGGTCACCCGGCCGATGATGCGCAAGCGCGCCGGTGCGATCGTCAACATCAGCTCGGTCGTCGGAGTGCACGGCAACTGGGGCCAGACGAACTACGCCGCGTCGAAGGCAGGGATCATCGGGTTCACGAAGTCCCTCGCGCGTGAGCTCGGCTCTCGCAACATCCGGGCGAACGTGGTCGCTCCGGGCTACGTGAAGACGCAGCTCACCGACGTCCTCCCGGAGGACGCAACCGCGGCGATGGTCCAGAACACCCCGCTCGGGCGAGTCGCGGAGCCGGAGGAGATCGCGGGCGCGGTACGGTTCCTCGCCTCCGACGACGCCTCGTTCATCACCGGCGAGGTGCTGCTCGTCGACGGCGGATTGGGCATGTGATGGAGAGAAGAGTCGTGATCACCGGCCTGGGCATGGTCAGCCCGCTCGGCAACGACGTTGCCTCGTCGTGGTCGCAGCTGCTCGCGGGCGAGTCGGGCGCTGCGGAGATCACCGCGTTCGACCATTCGGACTACAACGTCCACTTTGCGTGCGAGCTGAAGGAGTTCGATCCGACTGTCTGGGTCGAGCGCAAGGCGTCGCGCCGCATGGACAGGTTCGCGCAGATGATCCTCGCGTCGGCGCGCCAGGCGGAGGCCGACTCGGGCGTCGACATCGCGTCCGAGCCGGACCGGTTCGGTGCGTCGATCGCAACCGGCATCGGCGGCCTCCAGAGCTATCAGGAGTGCTACCACGTTCTCCTGACGCGTGGGCCGGACCGGGTCAGCCCGTTCTCGATCCCGTCGATCATCCCGAACATGGGCGCCGGCTGGGTTTCGATCGAGCTCGGCACGAAGGGGCCGCTGATGAGCGAATGCACGGCGTGTGCCGCGTCGAACATGGCGATCGGCGACGCGATGGACGAGATCCGCATCGGCCGGGCGGACGTGATGTTCGCCGGCGGCACCGAGGCGCCGATCACGCAGGTCGGCATCGCCGGCTTCGACGCGATGCGCGCCCTCTCGCGGCGGAACGACGATCCGGCGCGCGCGTCGCGGCCCTTCGACAAGGAGCGTGACGGGCTGGTGATGGGTGAGGCTGCGGCGGTCCTCGTCCTGGAGGAGCTCGAGCACGCGAGGTCGCGCGGCGCCAGGATCTACGCCGAGCTGGTCGGCTACGGGATGTCGTCGGACGCCTCGCACATGACCGAGCCCGATCCGACGGGCGAGAGCCCTGCGCGCGCGATGACGATGGCGCTGCGCGACGCGGGGGTCGAGCCCACCGATGTCGGCTATGTCAACGCACACGCGACGTCGACGCCGCTCGGCGACGCGGCCGAGACGAAGGTGATCAAGAATGCGTTCGGCGAAGAGCACGCGCGGAGGCTGGCCGTGTCGTCGACGAAGGGCGCCACGGGGCACTGCTTCGGCGCCGCGGGCGCCGTCGAGGCCGTCTTCACGACGATGGCGGTCGTCGACCGGAAGGCTCCGCCGACGATCAACTACACCGATCCGGATCCGGACTGCGATCTGGACTACGTCCCGAACGAGTCGCGCGACCTGCCCGACCTGCGCGTGGCGGTCTCGAATTCGTTCGGCTTCGGCGGCCACAACGCGTCGCTCGTCGTTCGCGCCTTCGAGGAGTAGCGACAGGAGAACCCGGCGCCAGGCGCGAATCAGACGCGCATGGACCGCACAAGCGTTGTCGTCCGGGGCGACTCCTACCGTCTTCCCATGCGCCTCGTCGACGTGGGCGGCCGCCTGGTCGAGCTGCACATTCGCCGGTCGAAGCGGGTCAGCGGCCACCGTCTCTACGTCAGGCAGGGACTGCCGCCGGAGCTCGTCGTGCGCCCCCGCGCGTCGGATGCCTACATCGACGAGGCGATCGCCCTGCACAGGACGTGGCTCGAGCGCCAGCTCGCGAACGTCACCGAGCCGTGTCTCGGGCTCGAGCGCCTGAACCTGACGGAGGCGCAGGGCCGCCGAGAGGCGCATGCGCGCATCCTCCTGATCGCGCAGTCGGAGGCTGCCGCGCTCGGCGTCTCGTACACGCGGCTGACGCTCCGCGATCAACGCAGCCGCTGGGGCTCCTGTTCGAGCAAGGGCGCGCTCAGCTTCAACTGGCGGCTCGTGCTCGCCCCGCACGACGTGCTCGACTACGTCGTCGTCCACGAGGTCTGCCATCTCGCCGAGCATCATCACGGCCCCGCGTTCTGGCGGCTCGTCGGTGAGCGCAGGCCGAACTACCTCGAGTCGAAGGGCTGGCTCGACGAGCACGGCTGGGAGCTGCTCGCGTACCGCCCGCCGCTCGAGGCCGCTGCGTAGGAGGCCCAGGCTATGGCGCCGTTGAGGATCGGCCCGAGTCTTCGAGTCGGTGCCGGAGCCGGCGTAGGTAGTCGTCCAGCTGGTGGCGCGGAACGAGGCCGGGCCGGATCCCGCAGGCGACCGTCTGCAGCTCGCCGTCGCGGATCAGTGCGCGAACGTCGTCCTCCGAGCAGCGGAGCTCGTTCGCAACGTCGTGGACGGTGAGGGGTGCGGGCCACTCCATGCCCGAAGTATCGCAGCGCCCCCGTCCCAGCTCGCCGTCCGAGCGTGTCTAGGGTTGTGGCCGTGGCCGCAGAGGACGGGTGGAGCCGAAAGCTGTATGAAGGGAGCGCTGCGTACTACGCACGGGGACGCCTGCCCTATCCGCCCGAGGTCGCCGACGTGCTTCGCGATGAGCTTGGGCTGAACGGCAGCGGGCGTCTCCTCGACGTCGGCAGCGGCCCAGGGTCGCTCACGCTGTTGCTCGCCCCGCACTTCCAGGAGGCGGTCGGGGTCGATCCCGATCCCGGCATGATCGCCGAGGCCGCTAGACAGGCGGCCGCGCGCAGGATCCCCAACGCACGATGGGCGATGCTGTCCGCCGAGGAGCTTCCGGGCGATCTGGGCACTTTCCGGGTTGCCACTTTCGCGCAGTCGTTTCATTGGCTGGATCGCCCGCGGGTTGCCACGATCGTCCGGTCGATGCTCGAACCGGGCGGGAACTGGGTCCATGTCGCCGCGACGACGCATCAGGGGGTCGAGGACGCCGACGGGCTGCCCTTTCCTGCTCCGCCGCGCGCGGAGATCGCGGAGCTCGTCTTCAGCTACCTCGGCCCCACGAGGCGCCGGAACCTCTCCGGAGAGGACGAGGTGCTCGCTGCGTCCGGCTTCTCCGGCCCCCGGCGAATAGTCGTGCCCGGGCACGCCCACGAGCGATCGGAGGACGACGTCGTGGCGTCGGTGTTCTCGTTGTCCTGGGCTGCCCCACACCTGTTCGGTGGACGCATCACCGAGTTCGAGAGCGATCTGCGCGACGTGCTTCGCCGAGTGTCGCCGGAGGGACGCTTCGCCGAACAAGCGCGCGAGGTCGAGCTCGTGATCTGGGACAAGTAACGGACACCGGTGGTGTCAGACACCTCTTCGAACGCCGACCCTCGGCCGCGGCAAGCCTCCTAAGATGACCGGGTGGAGCGCTGGGCGAGCTTCGACTGCTACGGGACGCTGATCGACTGGGACGGGGGCGTCCGCACCGAGCTCGCACGCGTGTTCGGAGAGGCGGAAGCCGACGATCTGCTCGTGCGCTACCACGAGCTCGAGCCCGAGCTGCAGCAGGACGGCGCACTGAGCTATCGCGAGGTGCTGACGGAGACGATGCGCCGTCTCGGTGCCCCGGCCGGAAGCGAGTACGGCCTCGCCGAGTCGCTCCCCGGCTGGCGCGCGTTCCCCGAGGTGCACGGCGCGCTCGAGGAGCTCCGCAGGCGCGGCTGGCGGCTGGCGATCCTCTCGAACACGGACGACGACTTCATCGCGGCGTCGCAGGTGCAGATCGGCGTCCCGTTCGACGAGATCGTGGTCGCGCAGGAGATCGGCTCGTACAAGCCGGCGCACCGTCACTGGGAGGAGTTCTTCGGCCGCACGCACGCGCCGAGAGCCGGCCACGTTCACGTCGCCGCGTCGCTGTTCCACGACATCGCGCCTGCGACCGAGCTCGGCCTCCGCAGCATCTGGATCAACCGGCTCGGGGAGCACGCTCCGCCCACGGCGCAGCCGACGCGCGAGCTGCCCGACCTGCTCGCCCTGCCGGAGACGGCCGATGAGCTCGTTGCGGCGTAGGGAGCTCCGCGAGGCCGACGCCGAAGCCGTCGCCCAGTTGTTCGTCGAGACGTTCGGCAGCGCCCGGCTGATCGACGCCGAGGAGATCCGCTCGTGGCTTCGCAACGGAGAATTCGAGCCGGGCTGGCTCAGTGTGCTCGAGGAGGACGGGTGCGTCGTCGGCTACGGCGACGTGTGGCCGCAGGGGGACGTGCTGGACTTCGACGTCGTCGCGCCGGGACGCTGGGAGGCGCTCTTCGAGTGGGCCGAGCAAGAGGCTCGATCACGGGGCATCCGCCGCGTCCGCACGCAGGTCCCCCACGGTCACGCGCTGGCCGAGATCGCCCGCGCCCGCGGCTACAGGGCGTGGCGTCACTCGCTGACGATGGAGATCGAGCTCGACGGGCCGCCGGCATACGAGGCCCCCGGCGGATTCGACCTGGGCTCGTACCGTGACGACGACATGGAGGCCCTGCGCGCAGCGCTCAACGAGTCCTTTGCGGAGGATCCGTTCTGGCACGAGGTCTCGCCGGCGGGCTTCCGCGAGTTCTTTCTCGGCGGGCGCGGGTTCGATCCCCTGCTCTGGCTCCTCGCCAGGGACGGCGGCGAGCTCGCCGGCTTCGCGCTCAGCTACTCCGTGCACGGGACCGACACGGAGCTCGGCTGGGTGGGAACGCTCGGTGTCCGTCCCGCCTGGCGGTGCCGGGGCCTCGGTACGGCGCTCCTGCAGTCGGCGTTCGCGGTGCTCTACGAGCGCGGCCTGCGGCGGGTCGGGCTCGGCGTCGATGCAGACAACGTCACCGGTGCACTCCGCCTCTACCAGCGGGCGGGAATGCACGAGGTTCGCCGCTCGGACAACTGGGTGAAGGATCTGTGAGCGCGCTCCGTGCGAAGTGCCCCGACTGCCGGACGCTGACCGCCGTCGCGATCGGGCCCGACTACCAGTGCCACTCGTGCGGCCGCGAGTTCGCGGCCGGGCTCGTGCGCGTCCCGCGAGCGTTCGGTGTCGGCGGCGAGGCGATGGCAGCGGCGGCGATGCTCGCACTGCCCTGGCCCGAGGCCGCGACGATCGACGAGCCGACCCTCGACGAGCAGATCGCGGCGACGGCGCGGGAACTGCCCGAGCGGCCGCTCGTGCTCGGAGGCTGTTGCTGTGCCCACGTCGGGGCGGTGCGCGAGCTCGCTCGGCGGCACGGACGGATCGGCGTCGTCTGGATCGACGCGCACGGGGATCTCAACACGCCGGACAGCTCGCCGTCCGGGAACGCGTGGGGCATGCCGTTGCGCATGCTGATCGACGCCGGGGACGTCGCCGCACGAGACGTGACGCTGCTGGGGGCGCGGAGCCTCGACCCTCCCGAGCTCGACTTCATCCGGCAGGCCGGGATTCGCACCGAGCTCGGCGACCTGCCCGAGCGCGTCTACGTCGCCCTCGACTGCGACGTGTTCGAGCCGGGCCGGCTCGACGTCTTCATGCCGGAGCCGGGCGGCCCCTCGCCGGAGAGCCTCGAGCCGCTCCTCGCTGCGATCCCGCGTCCTGCCGGCGCCGGGCTCACGGGTCTCCTCCGGTCGGAGCGGAACGAGGCGGTCCTGCCTCGGCTCGTCCACGCGCTCGGCCTCTGAGGCGGGCGGTGTAACCGGGTGGTGACGGGCCGGGGTCTAAGCTCTCGACATGTCCGAGGCCCGGATCGACGTCCAGGTCGAGCAGAGAGACGCTCCACCGGCCGACCAGAGCACGCATCCGAACACCTGCCCGAAGTGCGGGTCGCACTATCGCGACGACGAGCTCGCGGCGGCGCTCTGGGTGTGCGGGCACTGCGGCCACCACTATCCGATGGGGGCGCGGGCGCGGATCGACTGGTACGCGGATCCGGGCTCGTTCGTCGAGGAGGCGGCCGATGTCCGGTCCGAGGATCCGCTCGACTTCTTCGACCTGCGCCCGTACGCCGAGCGGCTTGCCGAAGCCGAGCTGAACACCGGCCTCGGGGAGGCGGCGGTGATCGGCCAGGCGACGATGGCCGGCCATCCGGTCGAGCTCTCGGTGATGGACTTCACGTTCATGGGCGGCTCGATGGGCAGCGCGGTGGGCGAGAAGTTCTCGCGTGCCTGCGACTCCGCGATCGAGCGGGGCGTGCCGCTCGTCTCCGTCACGAGCTCGGGCGGCGCGCGGATGCAGGAGGGGATCCTCTCGCTGATGCAGCTCCCGAAGACGGTCTGCGCGGTCGAGGACCTGCACGACGCGCGCATCCCGATGTTCACGGTGATGGCGCACCCGACGACGGCCGGCGTGCTCGCGTCGTTCGCCTCGCTCGGGGACGTGACGATGGCCGAGCCGGGCGCGCTGATCGCGTTCACCGGCCCGCGCGTCGTCCAGCAGACGACGCGCGAGCGGTTGCCGGAGGACTTCGGCCTCGCCGAGCAGAACCTGCGCTTCGGCCACCTCGACGCGATCGTGCCGCGCCCGGAGCAGCGCGAGCACCTCGTCAGGCTGCTGAGGCTCTTCGGATGACGGAGAAGGACCAGGAGCTGAATCTCCGCCGCCGGCTCTCTGGGCTCTCGCGGCTGCCGCTCCTGCGGGGCGCCCGCGTGGACGGCGAGGCGGAGCGGCTCGAGAAGCAGCTGGAGCGCCTCCAGGCCGACACGAGCGACGAGGCGATCTGGCGGTCGGTCGAGCTCGCGCGCCATCCCGACCGGCCGTACACGATGGACTACGTCGAGCGCTTCATCGACGACTGGGTCGAGCTGCACGGCGACCGCAGCCGCGCCGACGACGGCGCGCTCGTCACCGGGCTCGGCTCGCTCGACGGCCGCACGATCGTCCTGATCGGCCATCAGAAGGGCCGCGACGTCAAGGAGCGGCTCGACCGCCAGTTCGGCATGGCCTATCCGGAGGGGTACGGCAAGGCCATGCGGGTGATGGAGCTCGCCGAGCGCTTCGGGTTTCCGGTCGTCTCGCTCGTCGACACCCCCGGCGCGTATCCCGGTGTCGCAGCCGAGCAGCACGGCCAGGGCGGCGCGATCGCCCGGTCGCAGGCCGAGATGGCGCGGCTGACGGTGCCGACGATCGCGTGCATCATCGGCGAGGGGGGCTCCGGCGGCGCCGTCGCGATCGCCGTCTCCGACCGCGTCCTGATGCAGGAGAACGCGATCTACTCCGTGATCACCCCGGAGGGTTGCGCCGCGATCCTCTGGCGCGACGCCGGCGAGGCGAAGAAGGCCGCCGCCGCCTTCAAGCCGGACGCCCTGCACTGCCTCGACCTCGGAGTGATCGACGGCGTCGTCGCCGAGCCCGCCGGCGGGGCCCACGCCGACCACGACGAGGCCGCACGCCTCCTTCGGGCGGCGCTCGTCGAGGCGCTGGAGGAGCTCGAGGACACCCCCGGCGAGGAGCTGCGCCGCCGCCGGCGCGCCAAGTTCCGCGGCATGGGCGTCTACGCGTGACGTTTGCCACGTAATCCAGGGTCTTTCCACATCATCCACAGGGTTTTCAACGGGCATGAAGGCCCTCGAAAACGCGTCGAGGCCCGCTCGGAGCGGGCCTCGGGCGCCTAACCCCCCGTCAGGAAGAGGAAGCCGTCTCGATCATTTCCCCTGCCGGGGCGGCTAAACCTCGCCACCTGTGGAAAAGACGACCTGGCGAGAAACCGCCAAGCTTCCGGGATGAGCTTCGGCGAATACCGCCGCAAACGGGACCCGCAGAAGACCCCCGAGCCCTTCGGCGCCGGCGGCGAGCGAAGCCCGCTGCAGCCGATCTTCGTCGTCCAGCGCCACGACGCACGCAGGCTCCACTACGACTTCCGCCTCGAGCGGAACGGCGCGCTCGCCTCCTGGGCCGTGCCGAAGGGGGTCCCGCTCGAGCCGGGCGACAAGGTGCTCGCGGTCCACGTCGAGGACCATCCGCTCGAGTATGGGTCCTTCGAGGGCGAGATCCCGGCGGGGCAGTACGGGGCCGGGACGGTCGAGATCTGGGACAGCGGCACGTACGAGCTGCTCGAGGAGCGGGCGGACGGCCGGCTCACCTTCGAGCTCCACGGCCGGCGGCTGCGCGGACGCTGGTCGCTCGTGCCGGCGCACCTGGACGGCAAGGAGCAGAACTGGCTCCTGATCAGACGCCACGACGGCGAGGAGGAGCAGCGGGGCGCGGACGCACGGCGGTATCGGCCGATGCTCGCGACGCCCGCCACGGCGCTCCCGCACGGCGAGCCCTGGACCTACGAGGTGAAGTTCGACGGCTACCGGGCGATCGCGTACGTCCGCGGCGGCGACTGCCGGCTCATGTCGCGGAACGGCAACGACCTGACGAGCCGGTTCTCCGAGCTGGCGAAGGCGATCGCGAAGGCGGTCAAGAGCCCGAACGCGGTCGTCGACGGCGAGGTGTGCCGGATCGACCCGTCGGGCCGCACGAGCTTCTCGGAGCTCCAGCGGGGAACGGGTGCGCTCGTCTTCTACGCGTTCGACCTGCTCGAGCTCGACGGCGCGCCGAGGGTCGACCTGCCGCTGCGCGAGCGCAAGGAGCAGCTGCGCGGGCTGCTCGACGCACGCGTCGAGCACGTCGCGTACTCGGAGAGCTTCGACGACGGCGACGCGCTGTTCGAGGTCGCGCGGGAGCGGGGCCTCGAGGGGGTGCTCGCGAAGCGCGTGGACAGCGTCTACAAGGAAGGGAAGCGCACGCGCGACTGGCTCAAGGTCAAGACGGAGAACAACGAGGAGTTCGTCGTCGCCGGCTACACGCGCGGCAGCGGCAGGCGGGCGGGATCGTTCGGGTCGCTCGTGCTCGGAGTCAACGAGGGCGGCGAGCTCCGCTACGTCGGCAACGTGGGCACCGGCTTCGACGACGCCGAGATCCGGAAGCTCCTGGGGCTGCTCGAGCCGCTTCGGCGCGACCGATCGCCGTTCTCGGTCGAGCCGAAGCTGCCGCGCGTTCGCAAGGGCGACGTCCAGTGGGTCGAGCCGCGGCTCGTGGCGCAGGTGCGCTTCGGCGAGTGGACGCACGACGGGCATCTGCGCCATCCCGCCTATCTCGGCCTCCGCGAGGACAAGAGGGCCACCGAGGTCGAGCGGGAGCCGGTGTTCCAGGACGTGCTCCGCAAGGGGAAGCGCGAGCTGCGCCTCTCGAACCTCGACAAGCTGTTCTGGCCGGACGAGGGGATCACGAAGGGGGACCTGCTGCGGTACTACCAGACGGTCGCCCCGGTGCTCGTGCCTCATCTGCGCAACCGCGCCTTCACGATGCGCCGCTATCCCGACGGGGCGGGCGGAAAGGCGTTCTTCCAGAAGGACGCGCCGTCGCACATGCCCGAGTGGATCCCCACCTATCGCGCGCTCGTCTCGCCCCGCGACCGCTCGCGGGCGAAGAAGTGGGTGGACCTCCCGCTCGTGAACGACGAGCTCGCGCTCCTCTGGATGGTCAACATGGGCTGCATCGACATGAACCCGTGGACCTCGCGGGTCGACAAGCCCGACCGGCCGGACGTCGTCCTCTTCGACCTCGACCCGACGCCGGAGGTGCCGTGGTCGCAGACGGTCGAGGTCGCGCTGATCCTGAAGCAGCTGCTCGACGCGCTCGGGCTCGAGTCGTTCCCGAAGACGAGCGGCGGCAAGGGCTTTCACGTGCTCGTGCCGATCGCGCGCCGGGCCACGTATGCGGACACGCGCGGCTTCGCGGAGCATGTCGCGGGGGCGATCGCGCGCACGCATCCGAAGCTCGCGACCACGGTGTGGTCGAAGGCGCGCCGGCGCGGCGTCCTCATCGACGCGAACCAGAATGGACAGGGCAAGACGATCGCGTCGGCGTATTCGGTGCGGCCGAAGCCGAACGCCCCTGTCTCGACACCGCTCGGCTGGGACGAGGTGAACGATCGCCTCGATCCGTCGGCCTACACGATGCCCGTCGTCCTCGAGCGGGTGCGGGCTCACGGCGACCTCTTCGCCGGCGCGCTCACGACGAAGCAGTCGCTTGCGCAGGCGCTCGCGCGCCTGCGCTAGCCTCTATGTCCCGGGCTTGACCGGGTGCGTCCGCGACGCCTCCTTCGCGACCGTGAGCTCCTTGCCGTCGATCACCGCGTAGCGCAGTGCGATCGCGCTCAGCTCGTCCGACGCCTCCCTCGCGGCGTGCCCGAGTTTCGCGTCCAGCGTCTCGAGGTCGTCGAGGTACAGGAGCCGCGTCCAGAACGTCGTCAGGACGATCGACACCCAGGGCATGAAGATCGCATTGCGCTCGAGCGCCGCCGACGGCCTCTGGACGAAGAACGCGACGAAGATGCCGACCGTGAGCCCGGCGAGGCCGATCGCGGCCGCCGCCTCGCCGACGGTCGCGGCCGTCAGGCCCTTGACGAACGCGGCGACGGTCGCCCCGACGCCGAACACCATCATCGCCACGTAGCCGATGAACACCACCCGGTACGACCGCCGCAGGTATGCCGTCGTGCGCGCGAGTGTCCGGACGTCGTCTTGCAGGATCGACGCCGCGAGCTCGCGCAGCTCGGCGGTCGTCTCCGTTGGATCCCCGTGCCGCGGGCGGGGCAGCCGCATCGTCATGGCGTGCCCTCCTTTTCCGCTTGAGGCGCGAGCGTACTAGGCGCCGAAGAGCGGCAGCAAGTCCTCGAGGCCACTCCAGCTCCACCGGGATTGTCGAGTGGAACCGCGCGCGCGTGAGCTCGAGGTCGGCATGCTCGACCGGCGTGCCGCGCGGGCTGACCGTGTGCGCGCCGACGATCTCGTAGCCGAGCCTGCGCGACACGCCGAGCGAGCCCGGGTTTCCCTGGATCGCGCCCGAGGTGGCGAGCTCCGCACCGAGGCCGTCGAACGCGAACGAGAGGACGGCGGCGCGCATCTCGGTGCCGAGGCCCTGCCGCTGCCAGGCAGCACCGAGCCACGAGCCCGTGTCGACCGCCCGGCGCTCGGCGAAGTGCTCGCCACGGATCTCCTGCACCCCGATCGGCTCGCCGTCGCGGAAGGCGACGAGCGGCAGGGACCAGTCGTCGGGCCCGCACGCGGACAGCTTGTCGACGTGATGTGCGACGAAGCTCTCCTCGTCGAGCGCGTCGGTCCAGGCCACCCCGAAGGGCATCTCCGCTGGATCGTGGATTCCGGCCGCGGCGACCGCGTACAGCCGCCGAACCTCGGCGACCGTGGGGAGCCTGAGCTCGAGGCGCGGCGTCCGCAGGCGCAGCCGCGTCAGCGGGTGGGGGAACTTCGTCAGGAAGTCGCGCCGGCCGACGGGATCGAAGCCGAGCTTCTCGTAGAGCAGTCGCGGCCAGTCGTCGGCGAGCGCCTCGAGGAACACGACGTCGTGCTCTCGGCTCGCCACGTCCAGTGCGTGCTGGACGATTGCGCGACCGAGGCCCCGCCCGCGGTAGGCGCGGACGGCTTCGACATCCTCGATCTGCGCGGTGCGCCCGTCGCTGCGCACCTCGCAGTAGGCGGCGACTCGGCCGTCGACGATTGCCGCGAAGAAGCGCGTCGGGACGGCGCGCATGATCAGTCGCTTTGCATCGTTCAGCTGCGCAGCGATGTCGTCGTCGCCCCACGGCTCCGCGACGGTGGTCGCCGTCCGGGCGGGAATCAGCCGTTCGAACTCCACCTCTTGCACCATCGAGGTGTCGACGCGCCGGTCCGGCTCCCGGCGGTGCGCGAACACGATGTGCGTGGTGCACACGTACCCGTACTCGACCAGTGCCGCCGCGAGCGCGTCGTCGCCCGGGCCGAGGATCACCCGGCGGTGGTGGTAGCGCTCCATCAGGGCGTCGGCCTCTGCTGCGACGGCGCCCGCGTCGACGCGTGGATCCGAGATCGAGAGGTAGTTCGCGTCGTAGACGTTCGGCACGGAGTCGGCGAAGAGGCCGATCCCGTGTGTTGCCGGGACACGCCGCTCGGCGGCGGCGAGCTCGACGGCTCGCAGGAAGTCGCTGACGCGTTCGTCGCTCACCGCCGTATCTTGGCGGTTAGAGCGCGCCGAGCCGCCGTTCGAGGAATCGCCGCTCGTGGTCGGCATGCGCGAGCGCGAGCGCGCGCATGTAGGCGGCACGCGCCTCATCGGCGCGGTCGAGCCGGGCCAGGAGCTCGGCCCGGGCCGCATGGAGGTAGTGGTAGTTGTCGAGATCGAGCGAGTCGATGATCTCGAGCCCGGCGAGCGGGCCTTCGGCTTCCGCAACGGCCACGGCGCGGTTCAGCTCGACGACCGGCGACAGCGTCAGTCGATGGAGCTCGCCGTAGAGCGCCGCGACCTGCGGCCAGTCGATCGGGTCGTCGGCGTGGAGCGCCGCGATCGCCGCCTGGACGACGTACGGCCCCCGGCCCTGGAGGGCGAGCGCCCGCTCGAGCTCGACCCGGCCCGCGTCGATCAGCGCGTCGTTCCAGAGCTCCCGGTCCTGGTCTTGCAGGAGGACCAGGTCGCCGTCGCGCAGGCGCGCCTCGCGACGCGCCTCGACGAGCAGCATCAAGGCGGCGAGGCCGTGCACCTCCGGCTCGTCGGGCATCAGCTGCCCGAGCGCGCGGCCGAGGCGAATCGCCTCTGCAGCGAGCTCGCCCCTGCCGCCGTAGCCCTCGTTGAAGACGAGGTACACGACGGCCAGGACTGCCGCGAGCCGGTCCGGCAGGAGGTGGTCGGCCGGGACGCGGAAAGGGATCCCGGCCGTGCGGATCTTCTGCTTGGCGCGGACGAGCCGTTGCGCCATCGTCGGCTCGGGCACGAGGAACGCGCGCGCGATCTCGTCGGTCGTCAAGCCGCCGAGCGTGCGCAGGGTCAGCGCGACCTGCGCGTCCAGCGCGAGCGCCGGATGACAGCACGTGAAGATGAGCTCCAGGCGCTCGTCCGGAAACGCCGGCTCACCCACGTCGTCCTCCACTGCCGCGGGCACCTCGAGCCGGCGAGTCTTCGCGTCGAGGGTGCGGTCGCGCCGGATGCGGTCGATCGCGCGGTTGCGGGCCGTCGTCTGCAGCCATGCGCCGGGATTGTCGGGGACGCCGTCCCGCGGCCACCGCTCTGCGGCGATCGCGAAGGCCTCCTGCACGGCTTCCTCGGCGCGGTCGAAGTCGCCGAGAAAGCCGATCAGGGAGGCGAGAACGCGACCCCACTCGTCGCGGAAGACACGTTCGAGCTCTGTCAGTGCTCCACCACCGGGCGCACCTCGACCGCACCGCCGCGCCGGGCGGCGGGGATCCGGGCCGCGACCTCGAGGGCGGCGTCCAGATCGCCGGCTTCGCAGAGGAAGAAGCCTCCGAGCGTCTCCTTCGTCTCGGCGAACGGGCCGTCGGTGGTGAGCGTCCTGCCGTCCTGGACGCGAACCGTCGTCGCGGTCTCGCCTCCCGCCAGTTCCTGGCCGCCGACGATCGCGGCCGATTCGGAGATCGCGGCGTACTCGCCGTAGATCGCGTTCTTCTCGTCCTCGGACAGGCTGTCCCACTCGGTGTCGTTCGAGTAGATGAGCAGCGCGTACTTCATGTTCGCCTCCTTCTCGGCGTGGTCGCTATGACGACGAACGGGCGGCGACGAAATCGACAACGGCGTCGTGCACGACGCCCGGCTGCTCGAGCCACGGGAAGTGGCCGACGCCGTCGAGCACGGCGAGCTCCGAGCCCGGCAGGAGCGCGGCCGTCGCCTCGAGCGGCTCGAGCGGGATGTGGTCGTAGGTGCCGTGCAGGATCAGGACGGGTCGCGCGAACCCGGCGAGTGCGGGGGCCAGTTCGCTCCCGTGCTCCTGCACCCACGCATAGATCGCCGCCAGCACGTCCGGATCGGTGCGCCAGCCGGGGTAGGGCGGCGCGAGCTCGCGGCGCGAGAAGTACCCAGGCCAGATGATCGCGAGCCCGTCACCCGGTGCGGCCTGTTCGAGCCGCGCGCGCTCGTCGTCCGTGAGCCGCGCGACGAGCCGCGGCCCCGCCGCCTGCCAGCCACCGTCGCCGAACGCGCCCAGCGAGCCGACGAGCACGAGCCCCAGGAGGCGCTTCGGCGCGGCGGCCGCCACCTGGAGCGCGAGGTAGCCGCCCCAGGAATGGCCGACGATCCACGAGGGCGCGCGCAGGTGCTCCAGCGCCTCGGCGACGAACGCCGGCACGTCGAGGTGCCGCTGTTGCGAATAGCGGTCGAGCTCGAAGAGCGGCGCGAGCTCCGCCGCGAGCGGATCGAGATAGTCGGGCAGGCCGGGACCGCCGTGGAGGAGGAGGGCGCGCGGCTTCATCCGAGGCGCTCGAGGAAGGTGAGCGCGCCGTGCTTGTCCAGCATGTCGTTGAGGTTGCCGCACTTCGGGCTCTGCACACAAGAGGGGCACCCGTCATGGCACGGACAGCCCCGGAGGAGAGCCTCCGTGTCCCGCGCCCAGCCCTCGAACTGCTCGAAGCCGCGCTCGGTGATCCCCACGCCGCCCGGGTGGCCGTCGTAGACGAAGATGGTCGGTCGCCCGGTCTGCGGATGGATGTTCGTTGACAGGCCGCCGATGTCCCAGCGGTCACACATCGCCCAGAGGGGCAGCAAGGCGATCAGTGCGTGCTCGGCTGCATGCAGCGTTCCGAGCAGCTTCGGCATCTCGTCGAGCCCTGCGAGCTGCTCCGGCTCCGGCAGGAACCAGACCGCCTCGGTGGAGAACGTGGCCGGGGGCAGGTCGAGGGCGACGAGCTCCAGGCGCTCCTGGCCCGAGATCGTCCGGCGCTCGTAGCCGACGACCTGTTCGGTCACCTCGATCTCGCCGAAGGCGAGCTCCAGGCCGAGCCGCAGTTCGACCCGGCGCGGCTCGACGATCCGCGTCATCGTCTCCTGCTTCGCCTGCGTGTACCAGTTCCCCGCGAAGGGCTCGACGACGGCGTGGAGGGTCGTGAGGTCGAGCTCGCGCACGAGGAACGACTCGCCGCGGTGCAGGTAGACGGCGCCCTCGTGGACGGTCGTGTAGGCGCGGCTTCGCTCGACGATGCCCAGCACGGCGCCGGTCGTGCCGTCGACGACCGTGAACGAATCGGGATCGGTCGAGCGGAGCGGGACGCGTGCGGCGGGATGGTCCCTGCCGGCCCACACGACGCCGGCCGGCGTCGCCTTCAGCTCGGGATCCGCGTGCGCGGCGAGGACCGCCTCGGCCCCGAGCGTCCCTGCGTCGGCGGCGGTGATCGGCGCCTCGTAGGCGGCGGCGCGCACGTGACCGGCGAGGACGCGCGGGTTCGCATGATCGAGGATCGCCGCCTCGACACGCCGCTCGAGCAGCTTCGCCGGCTCGCGCATGAAGAACTGGTCGAGCGCGTCCTCGGACGCGACGAGCACGGCGAGGCCGTTGCCGCGGCGGCCGGCCCGGCCCCATTGCTGGCGAAGCGACGCGACCGTGCCCGGGAACCCGACCGAGATGACGGCGTCGAGCAGCCCGACGTCGATGCCGAGCTCGAGGGCGTTGGTCGCCGAGACGCCGAGCAGTTCGCCGGCGGCGAGCCGCCGCTCGATCTCGCGGCGTTCGCCGGCGGTGTAGCCGGCCCGGTACGGCGAGAGGCGCGTGTCGTCGCCGAGACGTTCCGCGGTGAAGCGGTGGATCAGCTCGGCCGCCTTCCGGCTCTTCGCAAAGGTGAGCGTACGTAGGCCCCGGTCGACGAGCAGAGCCTGGAGGCGGGCCGCCTCCGCGAGCGCCGAGCCGCGCAGGCCGAGCTCGCCGTCGAGCAGCGGCGGATTCCAGAGCACGACGGTGCGCTCGGTGCGCGGCGCGGCGTCGTCGCCGATCACCGTCACCGGCTCGCCGAGCAGCGACGCGCCCAGCTCGCCGGGGTTCGAGACGGTCGCCGACGCGAGGATGAATTGCGGCTCCGCGCCGTAGATGCCTGCGAGGCGGCGCAGGCGGCGCAGCACGTTCGCGACCTGAGAGCCGAAGACGCCACGGTAGACATGTGCCTCGTCGACGATCACGTAGCGGAGGTTCGAGAGCACGTCTCCCCAGCGGTCGTGCTGCGGGAGGAGGCCGACATGGACGAGGTCCGGGTTCGTGAGGATCGCGTTCGCCCAGGCGCGGATCTGCCGCCGCTCCCCGGCCGGGGTGTCGCCGTCGTAGATCGCAGGCCTGACCCGTGCGACGCGCAGCGCCGAGAGGGCGCGGAACTGGTCCTGCGCCAGCGCCTTCGTCGGATAGAGGTAGAGCGCGCGGCTCTTCGGCTGCCGCGCGAGCTCGTCCAGGACGGGCAGGTTGAACGCGAGCGTCTTGCCGGACGCGGTCCCGGTCGTCACGAGCACGTGCTCGCCGCGCCGCGCCGCATCCCAGACCGCCCGCTGGTGGGCGTAGAGCTGCGACAGGCCGAGTGCGGCGCGCACGCGCGGGTCGAGCTCGTCGGGCAGCGGTGCGAAGCGGGCCTCGCGCTCGGGCTCGACGGCGAGGTGCGCCAGCTCCTCCCCCGCCAAGAGCCCCTCGAAGCGCAGGACGTCGACGCTCACCCCGCCGATGCTAGCCTCGGCCCACCGGGGTGCCCCGACCGGGGCTGAGATCACACCCGTTGAACCTGATCCGGCTCGTACCGGCGAAGGGAGACCAGTGGTTCCAAGGGCGTTGACGATCGCGGGCTCCGACAGCGGGGGCGGCGCCGGCATCCAGGCCGATCTGAAGGCGTTCGCCGCCGCGGGCGCCTACGGCATGTCGGCCATCGTCGCGCTGACCGCGCAGAACACGACCGGCGTGAGCGCCGTGCACGAGGTGCCGGCGGCGTTCGTCGTCGCGCAGCTCGAGGCCGTCTACTCGGATCTCGGCGTCGACGCGGCGAAGACGGGCATGCTCTACTCGCGCCGGGTGATCGAGGCGGTGGCGGCGTTCCTGGCGGACCGGCCCACGCCGCTCGTCGTCGATCCGGTGCTGGTCGCCTCGTCGGGCGCGAAGCTGCTCGAGGACGACGCGGTGGCCGCGCTCGTCACCCTGCTCTTCCCGCTCGCCACCGTGGTCACGCCGAATCTGCCCGAGGCGCGCGCGCTGGCCGGCGAGGGGACACGCGCGGAGCTCGCGGAGCGGCTCGTCGCGCTGGGCGCGCCCGCCGCGCTCGTCACCGGAGGCCACGGCGACGAGCCGGTCGACCACCTCTTCGACGGGCGCGAGCATCTCGCGATCCCCGTCGAGCGCCTCGCCGTCGCGGCGACGCACGGGGCCGGCTGCACGCACTCCGCGACACTCGCCGCACTGCTCGCACGCGGGCTGCCGCTCGCAGATGCCGCACGCGAAGCCGCGCGCGTTGCGACGGACGCGGTTCGCAACGGCCTCCCCGAGCTCGGAGCGGGAGACGGCCCGGTCGACGTCCTCAACGTGAAAGGAAGGCATGCAGACGGGTGATTCCCTCCGGCGGCTGCGCGACGCGAAGCCGCTCGTCCACCAGATCACGAACTACGTGGTCATGAACGAGACCGCCAACGCAACGCTTGCTCTCGGCGCGCTGCCCGTGATGGCGCATGCGCGGGAAGAAGTCGAGGAGATGGTCGCGATCGCGGGTGCGCTGGTGCTGAACATCGGCACCCTCTCGCCGTCCTGGGTCGACGCGATGCTGCTGGCGGGGCGCGCGGCCAACGAGCACGGGGTGCCCGTCGTCCTCGATCCGGTCGGCGCGGGAGCCACGGCGTACCGGACCGAGACCGCGAAGCGGATCCTCGACGGAGTGCAGGTCTCCGTGCTGCGAGCGAACGCGGGCGAGACGGCCACACTCGTCGGCGCCGACGCCGAGGTGCGCGGGGTCGAGTCGATCGGTGCGACGGCCGACGCCCCCGGGCTCGCGCGCGCAGCCGCCGCGCAGCTCGGGCTCGTCGCCTCGGTCACCGGCCCCGTCGATCATGTCTCCGACGGGCAGACGGTCCTGGCGGTGGCGAACGGCGATCCGCTCCTGGCGTCGATCACCGGCACGGGTTGCATGTCGTCCGCACTCACCGGCTGCTTCCTCGCCGTGAACCACGAGCGCCCGCTCGAGGCCGCCGCCGACGCGCTCGTCGCCTTCGGCGTCGCCGGGGAGGATGCGGCCCGCGACGCGAAGGGCCCCGGGTCCTTTCACGTCGCGCTCTACGACGCGCTCGCCGCGCTCGACCCGGCCACGCTCGACGGCAGGGCCCGCGTCACGTGAGGGTGCACGCCCTCGTCGGCGATCTCGCGACCGCGCGCCGGGCCGTGGCCGCGGGGGCGACGGTGGTGCAGCTGCGCGTGAAGGGGCCGACGGCGGAGATCGTCGATCGCGGCGAGGGCTTCGCCGGGCTCGGCGTGACGTTCGTGGTCAACGACGACGTCGCTGCAGCGGTCGCGCTCGGCGCCGACGGCGTCCATCTCGGCCAGGACGATCCCGGCGCCGGGCAGGCAGGCACGGCCGGGCTCCTGCTCGGCCGCTCGGTGAGCACGCTCGAGGAGGCGCTCGCCGCGGACGCCGACTACCTGGGTGCAGGGCCGATCTGGGAGACGCCGTCGAAGGCGGACGCCGAGCCGCCGATCGGCCTCGACGGCCTGCGCGCGATCTGCCGGGCGGTGCGGCTCCCGGTGGTCGCGATCGGCGGCATCGACGCGTCGAACGCGGGCGACTGCATCCGCGCGGGGGCCGCCGGGGTCGCGACGATTCGCGCAGCTCTCGACCCCGGTCTGAGGAGGGCGGTTGACGAGGCTCTCGGCGAGCGGTGAGCTCGGGCTCCTGGCGGAGCTCGAGCGGCGCGGCCTGATCGTCGGCGTCGAGCACGATGCAGCGCTGCTCGGCGACGACCTCGTCGTCACCCAGGACGCGCTCGTCGAGGGCGTGCACTTCCGCCTTGACTGGCTCGGCTGGCGGGAGCTCGGCTTTCGCGCCGCCGCGGTGAACCTGAGCGACCTCGCCGCGTCGGGCGCCGTTCCGGAAGCGCTGCTCGTGACGCTCGCGGCGCCGGCGAGCGCCGAGGTCGCGGATGTCGTCGCGCTGTACGAGGGAATCGCCGAGACGGGTGTGCCCGTGGTCGGAGGCGATACAACCTCCGCCGGTGCGGTCGTCGTCTCGGTGACCGCGCTCGGGCGCAGCGAACGCGTTCCGGGCCGGGCCGGCGCGCGGCCCGGGGACGCGCTCGTCGTCACAGGGCCGCTCGGCGCCGCGGGCGCGGCGTTCCGGGCGGGCCGCTACGTGCGGCCGCCTCTGCGGATCGAGGAGGGCCGCGCGCTCGCGCGCCGGGCGCACGCGCTCCTCGACGTGTCCGACGGCCTCGCGGTCGACGCCGGGCACATCGCGCGCCGCTCGGGCGTCCGGGTCGAGCTCGAGCTCGACAACGTTCCGCTTGCGCCCGGTGCGACCGTCGACGATCTCGGGTTCGGCGAGGACTTCGAGCTGCTCGCAGCCGTCGCCGAGCCGGCAGGCCTCGTGGTGATCGGCCGGGTCGAGGCCGGCGAGGGCGTCGTCGTGCGTCGCGCCGGCGAGCCGTACCCGCTCGCAGGCTGGGAGCACTTCCGCTAGCCGAAGTACGGCTCGAACTTCTGCTCGAAGTGCTTCTTCGACCGCGCGCCGTACACGGTCTCGCGTGCCTCGCCGTTCTGGAAGAGCATCACGGTCGGAATCGACAGCACACCGAAGCGGCTGGCCGTGCCCGGGTTCTCGTCGATGTCGAGCTTCACGAAGTCGACGCTGCCGTTCGCGGCCGCGAGCTCGTCGAGCGCGGGCTCGATCGCCTTGCACGGGCCGCACCACGGTGCCCAGAAGTCGACGACCACCGGCCTCGCGGCGCCCAGCACCTCGGTGTCGAAGGTGTCGTCGGTGACGCTGCGCACGCGGCCAGGCTACCCGCGCAGGCGCAGCAGGGGCACGGCCCAGACCGCCTCGAGCACGATTGCGCGGCTCATCTTCGAGTGGCCCGCCGTGCGGTCGGCGAAGGTGATCGGGAGCTCGACGATACGAAATCCTGCCCGCTTGACCCGGTAGGTCGTCTCGATCTGGAACGCGTATCCGCGGGGCCTGATCGCTCCGAGGTCGAGCTCCTCGAGCACCTGCCGCCGAAAGCACTTGAATCCGCCCGTCGGGTCGCGCACGCCCATCTGCAGGAAGAGCGCGGTGTACACCGACGCGCCGCGCGAGATCGTCCGGCGGAGCAGGCTCCAGTTGCGGACCGCCCCCCCGGGCACGTAGCGCGAGCCGAGCACGAGATCGGCACCCCCCTCGGCCGCAGCGATCAGGCGCGGCACGTCGCGCGGATCGTGCGAGAAGTCGCAGTCCATCTCGAGCACGAGCTCGGCCCCGTCGGCCAGAGCCCGGTGGAAGCCCGCGAGGTATGCAGGCCCCAGCCCTTCCTTGCGGTCGCGATGGAGGACGTCGACGAAGTCGAGCTCCGAGGCGAGCCGGTCGGCGATCTCGCCGGTGCCGTCCGGCGAGCTGTCGTCGATCACGAGCACGCGGTCGCCCTCCCGCAGGACGTCGCGGAGCGCGAGCAGCAGCGGCTCGAGATTCGCCCGTTCGTTGTAGGTCGGCAGGCACACGGTCGCGCGCATCGGCGCGCCTATGATCGCTGGCGTGGCCGAACTCCCGCGGAACGAACTGCTGGCGGAGCAACTCGACCTGCTCGCCGACCTGATGGAGCTCGAGGGCGCCGACGGATTCCGCATCGGCGCCTACCGCAGGGCGGCGGCACGCATCCGCGAGACGCCGGCGTCGGTCGCCCAGCTCGCGCTCGACGGCAAGGCGAAGCAGCTGCAGGGAATCGGCCAGACGATCGAGGGGAAGATCGTCGAGGTCGTCGACGACGGCGAGATCCATGCGCTGACCAAGCGCAAGGCCGAGGTGCCGGCCGAGGTGGCCGTCTTCATGCGGCTCCCCGGGCTCGGCCCGAAGACGGCCCGGCGGATCTGGCAGGAGCTCGGCATCACGACCGTCGCCGGCCTCCGCGCGGCTGCCGAGGCGGGCGAGCTGCGCGGGCACGCCGGCATCGGGCCGGGCACGGAGGAGAAGATCGTCGCTGCGCTTGCGAAGCCGCAGGCGACGGAGGGCCCGCGCCGGGCGCTGCTCGGAACGACGCTGCCCAGGCTGCACGCCGTCGTCGAGGTGCTGCGCGAGCACCCCGCGTCCGTCGAGGTGTCGCCGGCCGGCTCGGCCCGGCGGATGCGCGAGACCGTGCGCGACCTCGACATCATCGCGACGGCGACCGACCCCGCCGAGCTCGTCGACTACTTCTGCTCGCTGCGCTGGGTGGTCGACGTGGTCGCCAAAGGGCCGACCAAGGCGACCGTCGTCTCACACGACGGCTCGCGCTTCGACCTGCGCGTCGTGCCTCCCGAGAGCTACGGCAACCTGCTCCAGCACTTCACCGGCTCGAAGAACCACAACGTCGCGTTGCGGGAGGACGCGGTGCGGCGTGGCTACTCGGTCTCGGAGTACTCGGTGACGGAGGTCGAGACGGGCGAGGAGCATCGCTTCGCACGGGAGGAGGACGTCTACGGCTTCCTCGGCTACGAGTGGATCCCACCCGAGCTGCGCGAGGACGGCGGTGAGCTGGCGGCCGCGCGCAGTGGGACGTTGCCGAAGCTGGTCGAGCTGGCCGACCTGTGCGGCGATCTGCACACGCACACGACCTGGTCCGACGGCAAGGACACGCTCGAGGACATGGTCGCCGCCGCGCGGGCGCGCGGGTACGCCTACTACGCGATCTGCGACCACTCGCAACGGCTGCGCGGTGACCTGCTCCGCCGTCAGGCCGAGGCGATCGACGCGCTCAACGAGCAGGTTGCGCCGTTCCGGATCCTCAAGGGGATCGAGGTCAACATCCGCCCAGACGGCACCCTCGACGTCGGCGACGCCGACCTCGCGACGCTCGACTGGGTCGTCGCCTCGACCCACTCGCGCTTCGATCACAACCCGACGGAGCGGATCCTTGCGGCGATGGAGAGCCCCTACGTCGACTGCATCGGCCACCCGACCGGCCGCAAGATCGGCAGGCGCCGGCCGGCGCCGATCGACCTCGAGCGGGTGGTCGAGAAGGCGCTCGAGACCGGGACGTTTCTCGAGATCAACTCACAGCCCGACCGGCTCGACCTGAGCGACGTGCATGCGCGGGCTGCGCGCGAAGCCGGGCTGAAAGTCGTGATCGACTCGGACGGGCACCAGACCGCCGCCCTCGACTACGTCGAGCTCGGCGTCGGCCAGGCGCGCCGCGCCTGGCTGACAGCCGGCGACGTGCTGAACACGCGCACGTGGAAGCAGATCGAGAAGCTGCGCAAGAGACGATGAGCTTTCGGGACGACCTGAATCTCGCGGCCGGCTGGGTGGATGCGTATCTGGAACGCGTCGGCGAGCTGCCGGTCGCCGCGCGCGTCGAGCCCGGCACGGTACGGGCGGCGCTCCCCGAGTCGCCGCCGGAGCGCGGCGAGCCTTTCGAGGCGCTGTTGCGCGACCTCGACGAGGTGATCGTCCCCGGCCTGACGCACTGGAACCATCCACGCTTCTTCGCCTGGTTCGCGAACACGGGGTCGGAGCCGGGCATCCTCGCCGAGCTCCTGATCGCGGCCTTGAACGTGAACGCCATGACGTGGCTCTCGTCGCCTGCCGCGACAGAGCTCGAGCTCACGGTGATGGACTGGCTCGCACAGCTCCTCGGGCTCCCCCGCGGCTGGCACGGGCACATCGAGGACACCGCGTCGACTGCGACGCTCGCCGCGCTCGCCGCTGCGCGCACGCTCAGGCCGGGAGGTGCGGTCTACGCCTCTGAGCAGGCGAACCTCAGCATCGAGCGGGCCGCGCGGCTCGTCGGCCTCGAGTTTCGCAAGGTCGAGGTGGACGACGAGTTCCGCATGCGCGCCGACCTCGAGCTCGGCGACGCGACGGCCGTCGTCGCGACCGTCGGCACGACCGGGACGACGGCGGTCGATCCCGTTCCCGAGCTTGCGCGTCGCTGCGAGGAGGCCGGTGTCTGGCTGCACGTCGATGCGGCGTACGCCGGGTCGGCCGCGGTCTGCCCCGAGCTCCGCTGGTGCCTCGACGGCGTCGATCGCGCCGACTCGGTCGTGGTCAACCCGCATAAATGGCTCTTCACTCCGATGGACTGCTCGGCCCTCTGGACGCGCCGCCCCGAGGCGTTTCACGAGGCGTTCGCGCTCGTTCCCGACTACCTGGCCGCGACCGACGTCGCCGTCGACCTGAAGGACTACGGGCCGGCACTCGGGCGGAGATTCCGCGCGCTCAAGCTTTGGGCGGTGCTGCGCTGGTACGGCGCGGAGGGACTGCGCGCGCTGATCCGGGAGCACGTGCGGCTCGCGCAGCTCTTCGCCTCCCTCGTCGAGGCAGAGCCGGGCTGGGAGGTGGTGGCCCCGCACGCCTTCTCGACCGTGTGCTTCCGCCGCGTCGGGGCCGACAACGTGGAGCTGGCGCGCGCCGCAACCGCGACCGGCGAGCTGTTCGTCGCGCCGGCGAAGCTCCGCGGGCAGGACGTGATCCGGCTTGCGATCGGGAACGGGCGGACGACCGAGGCGGACATCCGCCGCAGCTGGGAGGTGCTGCGCAGGTGCGCTACCGCGCAGTGATCTTCGACCTCTGGGAGACGCTGATCGACTGGGACCGCGAGGCGGCGGACGCGCTGGGCGACCAGGTGGCTGCGCTCGTCGGTGGTGACTTCGGCGAGCGCTGGAGCACGTCCACGATGCGGTACAACGCGCCGATCCGGGTCGCGCTCGCCGAGGCCGGGGTGCCGGGCGAGCTGCACGACGAGATCTGCGCGCTGCGCCTGCGCCACCATCGCCGCGCGCTCGTACCACGGCCCGGCGCCGTCTCCACGCTGCGCCGCCTCCGCGAGGAGGGCTATCTCGTCGGGTTGATCACCGTCTGTAGCGAGGACATCGAGACGCTGTGGGCCGAGACGGAGTTCGCCGGTCTCTTCGACGCGGAGGTCTTCTCGTCGCGCGTCGGGTTGTCGAAGCCCGATCCGCGCATCTACCTACATTGCTGCGAGCTGCTCGAGGTCGAGCCGCAGGAAGCGGTCTTCGTCGGGGACGGCGCGAACGACGAGCTCGCGGGTGCACGCCGCGTGGGCATGGACGCGATCCTGATCCACCGGGAGGGCGAGGCGCCGCTCTGGCCCGGTCTCGACGAGTGGGACGGCCCGCGCGTGACGTCGATCCCGGGCGTGCTCGACGTGCTCGAGCGGGCGTGAGCCTCGCGATCAGGACCTCGGGACGCGACGAGGCCGAGACGCACCTCGCGGTGCAGCGCGCGGCGTCACTCGCCGGCTTCGCGCACGTCTTCCCGCCTGAGCTCTATCCGTTCCCCGACGACGAGATCCGCGAACGCTGGCGCGAGTTCGACGGGACGGTGCTGGTCGCCGAGCGAGCGGGCCGGCCGGTGGGCATGGCCGCGTTCGGTGCGTGCTGGCTGCACGGGCTGTACGTCGTGCCGGAGGAGTGGGGCACCGGCGTCGCCGGCGAGCTGCACGACGCTGCGCTCGCGGCGATGCCCGATTGTCCCGAGGTGCGGCTCTGGACGCTTCGGGAGAACCACCGCGCGCGGCGCTTCTACGAACGCCGCGGCTGGCGCCTGAACGGCGAGACGCGCGTGGTGCCGTTCCCCCCGAACCCGCTCGACGTCGGCTATCTGCTCGTGCGCGAGGAGCCCTAGACGCCGGGCCGCGCCCGCAGCGCCTCCAACGCCGCGTCGTGCAGCGCGACGCGGTAGCGCCAGAGCGTGCTGCCCGTCTCGAGCAGGCGCTTGCGCAACGGGCCTGCGAGCTCGTCGAGCGTGCCCCAGCGCGCCTCCGCGACCTCGTCCGTGTCGCGCGGCGCGAGCAGTGTGTCGGCGGTCTCCGCGAGGAAGACGTGGGTCTGCCAGCGCAGCGTTCGTCCTTGATGGACGAACGCCGCGTGCGTCGCGACGAGGTAGCGCTCCAGTCGCACGGCGAGGCCCGTCTCCTCGAGCGCCTCGCGCTCCGCGCCGAGGACGAAGTCCTCGCCGCGCTTGATGCCTCCCCCGGGCGGCCGCCAGATCCCCGCGGCGAAGTGGGGCTTGCGAATCAGCGCGATCCGGCCGGCCGGATCGAGGATGAAGAGGGTGACGTCGTGCAGGCGGGCAGGGTTGTACGTCGCCAGAGCATGCTCGCGGGCGCTGATCTCGCCGGACCACTCCAGGTCGACGGGCTCGCCGTAGGCCGCCCGCAGGGGCGCGAGGACTTCGTCGGTGACGTGCACAATCCCGATCATGCCCCGTGTGCGCAGGCCGAGGCGCCAGGCGCCGGTGCTCGAGCTCCTCGAGGCGACCCTGCCCGAGCTTCGGCGCGGCTTGACCGAGTCGGCTGCCCGCACCCTCGCCTACGAGCTCTTCGAGAAGCTCGGCTTCGGCGCGGTCGCCGTCACCGGCACGCACGAGGTGCTCGCCTTCGTCGGCGCAGGCGCGGACCACCACGGAGCGGGAGACCAGCCGATCCGGCCGGTCTACGAGGCGCTCGCCCAGGGCCGCCCGCTGCTCGCGCCTCTCGGGATCCGCACGGAGTGCCCGCACCCCGCGTGCCCGCTGGGCGCGGCCGCCGTCGTGCCGCTGCAGCTCACCGACGGTCCCGCGGGCGCCGTCGTCGCCTATGCCACGGCGGGCTCGCCGCTCGACGAGACCGCGGTCGAGACCCTCGACCTGCTCGGCACGCAGCTGTCCGCGCAGCTCCAGCTGTCCGAGCTCCATTCGGCGACGACGACCGCGTTGCAGGCGCAGATGGAGCCGCACTTCGTCTTCAACGCCCTGAACACGATCGCGTCGTTCATCCGCACCGAGCCCGAGCGGGCCCGCAGGCTCGTGCTCGCGTTCGCGGACCATCTGCGCAGCCGGCTCGCGCGCCCGGGCGAGTTCATCACGCTGGAGGAGGAGCTGCGCCACGTCCGGAGCTACCTCGAGCTCGAGCAGGCGCGCTTCGGCCCGCAGCTCGAGGTGACGATCGACGCGGCGCCGGACGCGCTCGCGGTCAGGTTGCCGCCGCTGCTCGTGCAGCCGATCGTCGAGAACGCGATCAAGCACGGCAAGACCGACCGGCCCCTGAACCTGCTGGTCCGCGCGCGCGTCCGGCGCGGGCGGCTTCGCGTGACGGTGCGCGACGACGGGCGCGGGATCGCCCGCGACGTGATCGAGCGCGTGCTCGAGCCCGGCGTCGGCGAGGGCACGGGTCTCGGTCTGGCAAACGTCAACCAGCGCCTCACCGCGCACTACGGCGAGAGCGTGCGGCTGCGCTCGTTCCCGTTCGGAACCGTCGTGCGGCTCGAGGTGCCGGTCGCATGATCCGTGCGCTGCTCGTGGACGACGAGGCCCCCGCCCGCTCGGAGCTCCGGTACCTGCTCGCGGAGCACGCGGACGTGGAGGTCGTGGGCGAGGCGGGAACGGCCCACGAGGCGCTTGCTCTGGCCGGCGAGCGGTCTCCGGACGTCGTCTTCCTGGACGTCGAGATGCCCGGCCTGAGCGGTGTCGAGGCGGCACCGCTCGTGCGGGAGCGCACACCCCCGCCGGCGGTGGTCTTCGTGACGGCGCACGAGCGGTACGCGGTCGACGCCTTCGCGGTGGAGGCGTTCGACTATCTGTTGAAGCCCGTCGACCCGGACCGGCTCGCGCGCGTCGTCGAGCGGCTCCGGGAGCGCTCGGTCGAGAACGTCCTGCCGGTCGAGAAGGTGCCGGTGGTGTCCGCCGGCGGCACGGAGCTGCTCGACTACGACCAGGTGCACTACGCGCAGGCCGACGGTGACTACAGCCGTGTGCACACCTACGACCACTCGTACCTCTGTACCGCCTCGCTCGGCGAGCTCGAGGAGAAGCTGCCGGCGAACCGGTTCGCGCGGATCCATCGCTCCTACCTCGTCAACCTGAGCAAGGTCTCGGGTGTGCGGCGCGCAGCGCCCGAGCGGCTGCTCCTGCAGCTCGCCGACGCCGAGAAGACAGAGCTCGACGTGGCGCGCCGGCAGGCGCGCCAGCTCCGCGAGCGGCTCGGCTTCTAGCCGCCCCTAGATCTGCTGCAGCAGGTCGAGGAACGCGTCGGTCGAGCCGACGATCACGTCTGCGCGCTCGCCGAGCGCGGACGGCCCTTCGGCCGAGACGACCGCGATCCGGACGGCCGCCTCCAGCCCGTCGAGCGCCGCGAAGCCGTCGAGATCGGTCGTGTCGTCGCCGGCGTAGAGCGCGCGTCGCAGGCCGGTCTCGTCGAGGAGATGACGGACCGCGGTTCCCTTCGTCGCATCGACTGGCGGCAGCACCTCGAGCACCATCCGTCCCCAGCGCGTGCGCAGGCCGTCGGCGAGCGCCGCCGCCGCGACGTCTTCCAGCTCGTTGCGGGCCTCGGTTTCGTCCGCCGCTAGCCGGTAGTGGTAGGCGGCGGTCAGCGGCTTCGTCTCCTGCCACGCCCACGGCCACGCCTGGGCGAAGGCGTGCACGCGGTCGGCCCATGCCGACGCTTCCGGCTCGAGCTCCAGCCCGTGCTGGCCGACGTAGCGCAGGCCGTCGACGCCGACGATCTCGCGCGCGACCTCGCTCGTCCGCCCGGTGACGCATGCGACGAGCGCGTAGCGCTTCGAGAGACGCTCGAGCTCGCGCCGGGCCTCTGGAGGAACCGACGAGTCCTCCGGACGCGGCACGATCGGGGCGAGCACGCCGTCGACGTCGAAGAAGAGGGCCGCGAGGCCGGGCTCGGCGGTGAGGAGAGCGAGAGGATCCACCCGCGTAGAGTACGAGAGGTGCTGAAGCTGCTTGCGATCGGGCTGGCCGCAGGCTTCTTCGGCGCGATCTTCGGCGTCGGCGGCGGGATCGTGATCGTGCCGCTCCTCACCCTCCTGCTCGCTTTCGATCAGCGGCGCGCCGCAGCCACGTCCCTGGCGGCGATCCTGGTCTCCGCGGTCGCAGGCGCGATCACGTACGCCTTCCACGGCGAGGTGAAGGTCGGGGCGGCCGCCCTCGTGGGCATCCCGGCGGTGATCGGCGTGATCGCCGGCACGGCGCTGCAGCAGCGGATCCCGGTCCAGCGGCTCTCGTACGGGTTCGCGTTGCTGCTCGCCGCCGTCGGGGTGCGGCTCCTCGTATGACGCTCGTGCTCGTCGCCGCGATCGGCGCGGCCGCCGGCCTGCTGGCGGGACTCTTCGGTGTCGGCGGCGGCATCATCTTCGTCCCCACCCTCGTGCTCGTGCTCGGTCTCACGCAGCTGCATGCAGAGGCGTCGTCGCTGCTCGCGATCCTGCCGGCGGCATTCGTCGGGACCTGGCGCCAGAGGCGCTACGGGAACGTCGACGTGCCCGCCGCCGCGGTGATCGGAGCCGCGTCGATCGCCGGCGTCCAGGTCGGGGTGATCGTGGCCGAGTCGCTCGGCGACAGCACCCTGCAGAGGCTCTTCGGCGTTCTGCTCCTGGCCACCTCCGTGCACCTCGTCTGGCGGGTGCGGCGCGGATCGTGAACACTTCGGGGCGCTGTGAGCGAGCACGACGACATCTGGATCCCGCTCGTCGACGAACCGATCGGCTCGATCGTCGCGCAGTTGCAGGCGGAGCATCCCGAGATCGACGAGCTCGTCTCCGGGCCGCACAAGATCCTGGCCTTTCGCACCTTTGCCTACATCCGCGTCGGAGTGCTGCTCGGGGAGTTGCTGGTCGAGCACGATGTGCCGGAGTACGACGGCACGGAGACCTGGATCGAGACCCTGCTGCGCGACCCGGCGCACAGAGAGGCCGTCGTGCGGGAGCTGCGCGCAGTCGCGGCAGAGGTCGCGGCGGATCCGCGCTATGCCGGCGAGGAGCCGATCGGCCCGGACGACGAGGCACGGGAGCGCTTCCGTGCGTTCGCCCGCAGGCAGCTGGGCTAGCCCCCGAGGGGCCGGCCCTCTGAGGAATTTGCGCTCCCTGGCAGAATCTGGTGACGGTGCGCCGCCGCTTCGCACTGCTTCTGCCCCTCGCGCTCCTCACCTTCGGGTCGGCCGGCGCTGAGGGACCTGCGCACGCCCCGGGTGCGGCGGCGAGCGCGTGGGCGATCAAGATCTCGCTTCCCGGCGCGCCCGCCGTGACGACCCCGGTGGTCGTCTCACCGCCGAACGCCGCACCCGCTGCGGGCGGCACGTTCTCGTACCCGTCGGACGGCTCGATCGTCTCCGCGCAGTCGACGACCGCGAGTGCCGCCACCGCCGTCGAGACGAACGCCGGGGCGAACGCCGAGAGCGACGTCACGGCGCTCTCGCTCTTCGACGGCGAGATCACCGCCGATGCGGTGACCGCCCGCGCGTCCGCCGGCACGGGCTACTCGGGCGCCGGGGGCAACGCGAACGGGAGCGGCGTCACGAACCTGAAGATCGGCGGGCAGCCGGTCGCCGACGGGCTGTCGAAGGTCCCGCTGGGCGACTGGGGGCAGCTGACGATCGGCACGCAGAGCACGGACCGCAGTGCCCCGGCTGGGGCGCGGGGCTACCACGGCACCGTCACCGAGCTCGACGTGCACCTGACGGCGGACCACGGCGGCCTCGCCGCCGCGAGCGAGATCCAGATCGGCTATGCCGACGCGGCCGTCCAGACCGCTCCGCCTGCGACCCTGACCGTGACGACACCCGGGACCGAGACGGTGCCCGCGGCGGCCGAGGACCCGAGCGCCGGCGACGCGCCGCGGCTCCGGCCGAGGCAGGGCGGGTCGCAGAAGTCCGTGCCGCTCAAGCTGCACCCGAAGCTGACCGCCGGCCGGTACGTCTTCCCCGTCTACGGTCCGACGTCGTACATCGACACGTACGGCGCTGCGCGCTCCGACGTCACCTACCACCACGGCGACGACATCTTCGGCCAGCTCGGCCAGCCGCTCCTCGCGGTCTCCGACGGAACGGTCTTCTCGGTCGGCTGGAACAAGGTCGGCGGGAACCGCCTCTGGATCCTCGACCAGCAGGGCAACCAGTTCTACTACGCCCACCTCTCCGCGTTCTCGACCTCGGCGACGAACGGCGCGCACGTCAAGGCGGGCCAGGTGGTCGGGTTCATGGGCAACACCGGCGACGCCGAAGGCACACCCGTCCATCTGCACTTCGAGGTGCATCCGGTCTCGCTGCTCTACCTCGGCTACGACGGCGCCGTCGATCCGACCCCGTACCTCGACGCGTGGAAGCACCAGCAGGACCTGCCGTTCCCGATCGCCGCGGGCTGGGCTCCCGCGGTTCCCGGTGGGCCGGCAGCGCCCGAGCCCGGCGCGATCCTGCTCGGGATGAGCGACATCTCGACCGCCGACGGGCTCGATCCGGCCTCGCTCGAGCGTGCGCTCACGCCACTGAAGGCGTCAGCGCTGATGCAGACGCTCGTTCCGACGGTGCCCGCGCCGACGGCCGACCTCGGCCGCGGGTAGCCGGAGCGCGCGTTTTCTCCTAGGTCGCGGCGCCGCCGTTCGAGGACGGGTAGTCGCCGCCGAACTCGTCCTCTCCGCCGCCGATCATGTCCTTGACCCACTTGCGCGTCTCGGGGCCGGTGACCGGATTGAAGAGGATGCCGAGCGCGATGCCCGCGATGAGCAGCGTGGTGTTTCGCCCGCTGTGCGATTTCTTGCCCTGCAGCCGGTCCGCGGCGTTCCGTAGATCGTCGACGGCGGCCTTGAGCTTCTCGCGGATCTCGTCGTCGGTGGCGACGCGCGTGGCGAGCGTGACCGCCCCGCGCGGGCCGACCAGCTCGGTGTAGAGATCCTTCGCCGTCGCGAACGCGCTCATCACGTCTTCGCGCAGCTTGTCGTCGTTCATCGCCCGTTCGACGTAGGGTTTGACGTTCTCCGCTGCGTCGTAAACCTTGTCCCTTGTCTTTGCCATGCTCGCTGGATCCTTTCGCCTCGATACCTCGCGCCTGATACCCCGGGCCTTCCGAGGCAAACAGACGCTCCTGGTGGCTGTGCTCATCCTCGCAGGCTGCGGGGGTTCGAGCGAGCCGAAGGCGCACACCCAGGTCGTCAAGGCGCCGGGGTTCACGTTCCGGGCGCCCACCGGCTGGAAGGTCGCGCGGTCCACCCGCGGGGCTTCTGCCTCACGGGACTCGGAGCTCGTCCAGATCTCGACCTTCCCGCTCATCCGGCCCTACACCGACTCCCTGTTCGACCGCGTGGCCGGCGAGCTCGACCTCCGCATGAAGACGATCGCGAAGGAGACCGGTGGGACGCTCTCCGGTACGAAGACGGTGACGGCCGGCGGTGTTCGTGCGCACCGCTACGAGGTGAAGGTCGACGGGCACGTCGACCAGTACACCTTCGTCCTGATCGGCAAGCGTGAGTACCAGCTGCTCTGCCGCTTCCGAACCTCGTCGACCGGCGCGTTCTGCACCGACCTGCTCACGAGCTTCCAGCCGGCCTAGCCGCCTGCCGCTCGACGCCCTGAGCCGCATGCGGCCGCGCGCGGCGCTTGCCGTCGAACGCCGCCGCGAAGACCTCCTCGACCGTGTCCACGGGGACGAAGGTGATTGCCGCGCGCGTCTCGGCCGGAAGATCGTCGAGGTCGGGCTCGTTCTCGCGGGGGAAGATCACGCGCTTGAGACCGGCGCGCTGGGCGGCGAGCGACTTCTCGCGCAGCCCGCCGATCGGCAGCACCTGGCCCGTCAGCGTGATCTCTCCGGTCATCCCGACGTCGGCCGCGACCGGCTCGCCGCGCACGAGCGAGGCGATCGCCGTCGCCATCGTCACGCCGGCGGACGGCCCGTCCTTCGGGACAGCCCCCGCGGGAACGTGGATGTGGAGGTCGTGGTCCGAGAACCAGCCTTCCTCGAGCCCCGTCTCCGCGCCGTGCGACCGCACCCACGAGAGCGCTGCCTGCGCCGACTCCTGCATCACCTCGCCGAGCTGTCCCGTGATCGTCAGCCTCCCCTTGCCGGGGTACGCGGTCGCCTCGATGAAGAGCACGTCGCCGCCGGCGGCGGTGTAGGCGAGACCGGTGGCCACGCCCGGGTCGGACGTGCGCCTGCGCACCTCGCCGGAGAAGCGCCGGGCCCCGAGCCATTCGCGAAGGCGGGCGTCGTCGACGCGGATCTTCTGTGCTCGGCCCTTCGCGACGAGGGTGGCGGCCTTGCGGCAGATGTCGGCAAGCCGGCGCTCCAGGTTGCGCACGCCGGCCTCGCGCGTGTACTCGCGGATCACGAGCCGCAGCACCTTGTCCGACAGCGTGAGCTGCGAGCGCTGCAGGCCGTGGAGCTCGAGCTGCTTCGGCACCAGGTAGCGCTTGGCGATCCCGAGCTTCTCGTCTTCGGTGTACCCGGACAGCTGGATCACGTCCATGCGGTCGAGCAACGCGCCCGGAATCGTGTCGAGGGTGTTCGCGGTGCAGATGAAGAGGACCTTCGACAGGTCGAACGGCAGGTCGAGGTAGTGGTCTCGGAAGGTGCGGTTCTGCTCGGGGTCGAGCACCTCGAGCATCGCGCTCGCCGGGTCGCCTCGCCAGTCGCTTCCCATCTTGTCGATCTCGTCGATCAGGACGAGTGGATTCGCCGACTCGGCGTCGCGAAGCGAGCGGATGATCGAGCCGGGCATCGCGCCGATGTAGGTGCGGCGGTGGCCGCGGATCTCCGACTCGTCGCGCACGCCGCCGACGGACAGCCGGACGAACTTGCGCCCGAGCGCGTTGGCGATCGAGTGGCCGAGCGAGGTCTTCCCGACGCCGGGCGGGCCGGCGAAGCAGATGATCTGGCCCGACACCTGGTTGCGCAACTTCGCGACCGCGAGGTACTCGATGATGCGGTCCTTCACCTTCTCCAGGTCGAAGTGGTCCGTGTCGAGCACCGTGCGCGCGTTCTCGAGGTCCAGGTTGTCCTCCGTGTAGGTCGACCAGGGCACGGTCAGGATCCACTCGAGGTAGGTGCGGATGACGCCGTACTCGGCCGCTGCCGACGGCAGACGCTCGAGGCGCTGGAGCTCGCGGTCGGCCGCCTTGCGCACCTCTTCCGGGAGCTCGCCGAGCGCGTCGAGCCGCTCGCGCAGCTCGGCGATCTCCGCCTGCTCGGGGTCGTCCTCGCCGAGCTCCTGCTGGATCGCCTTCAGCTGCTGGCGCAGGAAGTACTCGCGTTGCCCCTTCTCCATCTCCGACTGGACCTGGGACTGGATCTTCGATCCGAGCTCGAACACCTCCAGTTCGCGGCTCAGGATCGCGGAGACCGTGCGCAGCCGCTGCTCGACGTTCACCTGCTCGAGGATCTCCTGGCGCTCCTCGGTCCTGATCGTGCGCAGCGTGGACGCGACGAGATGACAGAGCGCGCTCGGATCGTCGACGTTCGCCGCCGCCAGTTGCAGCTCCTCGGGCAGATACGGCGCGAGGCCGATGATCCGTGCGAAGAGGCCCTGAACGTTGCGCGTCAGGGCCTCGAGCTCCGGGGTCTCCTCGAGCACGTCGGGCAGCGCGCCGAACTGGCCGAGCAGATACGGATCGATGTCGAGCCGGTGCTCGAGCTGAACGCGCTCGATGCCCTGCACGAGGATGCGCAGCGTCCCGTCGGGGACCTTGATCATCTTGTGCACGAGCGCGATCGTGCCGATCTCGTAGATGTCGTCCCAGCCGGGAATCTCGACGGTTGGGGCCTTCGTGGTGATGAGCGCGAGCAGCCGGTCGCCGGCGACGACGTCGTCGATCAGCCGGACCGACCGCTCCTGTCCGATCGCGAGCGGCGCCATCGACTGCGGGAACACGACGGTCTCCTTCAGCGGCAGCACCGGCAGGGCCACCGGGAACGACAGTTGCTGTTCCTCGGGCTCCATCACGTCGAAGCCGGCGTCGCTCACAGCCGCTCCACCGTGATCCGGTAGCGGCCGGCGCGGGGCTCCTGCTCGATCACCGGCAGCTCGATCGTGAGCACGCCGTGCTCGAAGCGCGCCCGTGCGCGCTCCGGGTCGATGTCCTCGACGAGCCGGACGTGGCGCTCGAAGGGGCCGTATTCGATCTCCATCTGCTGGTAGACGCGGCCCGGAACCTGTGGCCGCGTGCGCTCGCCCGCGATCGCGAGCACGCGCTCGCCCACGACGACGCGCACGGACTGCCCCTCGACGCCGGGCAGCTCGACGACGACGGTCAGCGCGTGCGGATCGTCCGTGTGGAAGCAGTCCACCTTGGGCCGGAAGCCGTGGCGCAGCCCGGAGAACCGCGGCACCTGCCAGAGATCGGCGAACAGCTCCTCGATCTCCTCCTGCAACCTGTCGACGTCCCTGCGTGCCATGCACCGGGAACGGTACCCCGATCTGCCCGCGTGAAGCCGCGTCGAGTCCGTCCGACCGAGCGCCGACGATGCCCAGGTGACGGTCGTTCACCCGCGCTGGTCGGCCTGGACCTTCCTGGTCTATGCAGGTGCCCTGACGATGGTCGCCGCGGCGGGCGCCTGGGTGTCCTATCTCGTCTCGACCTCCGGCCAGGCGGGCGACACCGCCTGGGCGCTGCTCGCCTACGTCGTCGTCGCGGCGATCGCCGAGACGTTCCGGCGCTCGGGGCACCCCGTCACCGCCGGCGTCTTCGCCTTCGGGGCGGTCGCGCTCCTCGTGGGGTTCGTCTCCCAGCTCTTCACGTGGTTCGGCTGGAACACGTCCTCCACCTCGCCGGTCCGCGGCTTTCACTTCGCCCAGCTCCTGCTCGAGCTGATCTGGCTCGTCGCGGCCCTGGTCGCGCTGCGACGGTTCCGCGCGCCGCTGATCGTGGCGCAGGTCATGCTCGCAACCTGGCTGCTGGTGGCCGGCCTGATCTCGAACGGCGGCTCCTGGACCGCGATCGTCTCGATCCTGATCGGCCTCGTCGTCCTCGGGATCGCGCTCGGGGTCGACGCCGGGGAGGCCCGGCCGTACGGGTTCTGGCTGCACCTCGCGGCGGGCCTCTTCATCGGCGCCGGCGTGATCTGGTGGGTCTGGCACGACGGCTGGTTCGCGTGGGCTCTCGTCGCTGTCGCGTCGGTCGCCTACATCCTGTTCGCGCGTGGCGCCGGCCGCTCGAGCTGGGCGGTGCTCGGCGCGATCGGGCTCTTCCTGGCGTGCGACTACTTCGTGTTGCGCTGGACGCATGTGCGCGTCTTCGCGTTCAACGAGGGACGAGCCGGCAGCCGGCAATGGGTCCCGCCGCTTCTCTTCACGCTCTACGGCGCGCTCCTCGTCGCGCTCGGGCTGCGCCTCAGTCGCTCAGACGACTGAGGATCGCCTCGGCCATGCGCCGGTTCGCCTCGTCGACCATCTCGCCGTCGAGCCGGGCGACGCCGCCGATCCCGAGGATCCGGCGGGCCCGCTCGAGCTCGGCGTCCGTCGGCGCGTAGATCTCGTTGCAGAGCTCGACCTGCCCGGGGTGGATGCACCACTTGCCGTCGTAGCCGAGCGCGCGGGAGCGCTGCGCCGAGGCGCGCAGCCCCGCCTCGTCGTCGAGGACGACGAACGGCCCGTCGACCGCCGCGACCCCGAAGGCCCGGGCGGCGACGACGACCCGGGCGAGCGCGTAGTCGATGTGCGCTCCCGCGCCGATCGTCAGCTCGGGGACGCCGAGGGAGGCTGCCAGGTCGCCCGGACCGAGCACGAGCGCCTCCAGGCCCGGCGCGGCCGCGATCCGCTCGCATTCGACGAGGCCGCGTGCCGTCTCGATCTGCGCCTCGGCGGGGACGGGCAGCCCCGCGAGCTCCTCGGCCGACTCGACCTTCGGTAGCACGACGACGTCGGGGCGCGCGGCCCGGACGAGCTCGAGATCACCGGCCGAGCCCCGGTTGACCCGGATCGCGAGCGTGCCGGCCCGCCACTCGAGGTCGCGGACGGCGCGGGCCACGGTCTCGCGGGCGCCGTCCTTCCGCTCCGCTGCGACGGCGTCCTCGAGATCGAGTATGACCTCGTCGACGACGAGCCCGGCGGCCTTCGCGAGCTTGTGCTCGTCGTCGCCCGGGACCGTCAGGCACGACCGTCGGCGGCGCACTGTCATCCGGCGAAGCTAACGAATCCCGCACGGCCGCGAGACGCGTTCCTGCTCGTCCCGCCGTTCCACTAACGTCCGACGGTGCACGCGGCTCCCGTCCTGCGTGGCGGGCGGGTCGCGCGGTCGGTCTGGCTCGTCGCCGGCCTCTTTCTCTGCGCCTGCGGCATCGTCGCGTTCCTCGAGTCGCGGCTCGGCCTGCCGCCGTGGGACGTCCTGCACCAGGGCATCGCGGCGCGCTCGCCGCTCTCCTTCGGCGTGGCGAACGAGGTCGTGGCCGTGCTCGTCCTGTTCCTCGCCTGGTCGCTGGGCTCGAAGCCGGGGCCCGGGACGATCGCGAACGCAGCGCTGATCGGGCTCTTCATCGTCCTCGTGCAGCCGCTCGCGTTCGTTCAGCACCTGGCGAGCTGGCCCCTCGGCGCCCGGGCGGTCCTGCTCGTCTCCGGGCTCGCCTGCTTCGGGGCCGGCTCGGCGCTCTACATCGGCGCGGCCTTCGGCGCGGGGCCGCGCGACTCGCTGATGATCGCAGGCACCCGGCGCACCGGGGTGCGCATCGGGGTCGTCCGTGCCGTGCTCGAGGCGACGGTGCTCCTGGCCGGGTTTGCCCTGGGAGGTCGTGTGGGCATCGGTACGTTGGCGTTCGCGCTCCTGATCGGCCCGTCGATCGAAGGGTCGTTCTGGCTGATCTCGCGAACGCGACTCGTGACATGAACCTGTTCTCCCGCCTCTTCCGTCTCGTCTGGGGCGGCGACGTCGACCGCGCGCTGCGCCCGGTGCTCGCCGTCGGGCTCGCCGGGTCGATCGCCGGTGCGACGGCCTATCCCTTCATGGGCATCTGGGCGATCAAGCACCTGTCGGCTCCGCAGTCGGCGCTCGCCCTGACCTACCTCGCGGGCGCCGTGCTGGCCGGCGGGACCGGCTATCTCGGGGGCCACGTCTCGGACTACGTCGGCCGGCGGCCGATGATCCTCGCCGGCTGGGGGTTCCAGGCGCTCGTGCCGCTCCTGCTCCTCGCCGTCGGGCACCACGTCTACTGGGGGCTCGTCCTGCTCGCGGCCCTGCCCGTCTTCGGCTCCCTGGGCGGCGCGGCCGACCAGGCGATGGTCGCCGACCTCGTCGCGCCGGAACGGCGGGAGGCGGCCTATGCGTCCGTGCGGATCGCTCAGAACCTCGGCGTCACGATCGGGCCTGTGCTCGGGGGACTGCTCCTGCTCGGCGGGCACTGGTCGCGCCTCTGGCTCGGCACGCTCGTGCTGGGGAGCATCGCCTTCGGGATCGCGTACCGCTACATCCCGCACGGCGGCGCGTTCGCGCCGGAGGGACCGCCGCAGCGCGGGTCCTTCGGCGTGATCATCCGCGACACGCCGTTCCTCTTCTTCATGCTCGCGTCGGTCTTCGCCACGATGACGTACATCGCGACCGAGACGCTGCTCCCGATCTCCGTGACGACGACGCATCATCTCGAGCCCGCGGCGTGGGGGTTCCTGATGATCCTCAACCCGCTGCTCGTCACGACGCTGCAGTTGCGGCTCACCCGCTGGACGAGGTCGGTTCCGCCGTCGGTCAAGCTCGGCGCCGCGATGCCGATGATGGGCGTCCCCTTCCTGCTCCTGAACGTGAACGGGTCGGCGCTCGCAATCGCCCTCGTGATCCTGATCTTCGTCTTCGGCGAGATGCTCTGGGTGCCGACCTCCCAGGCGGTGGTCGCCGCGCTCGCGCCTTCGGACATCCGCGGCGCGTACATGGGCGTCTTCGGCGGCACCTGGTCGGTCGGCTGGGCGGCGACACCGTTCCTCGGCCTGACGGTGCGGCATGCCTACGGCGACGCCGTGATGTGGGTGTGCGTGGCCGCGGTCGGCGTGGTCGCGGGCCTCACGGGGTTCGCCGCGGCGCGCGGCCACGACGCGGAGGCCGTTGCCGCCGTAGGATCACCCGCGTGAAGGGCCTGATCTGCGCCGGCGGCACCGCGACCCGGCTCGAGGAACTGACGCGTGTCACGAACAAGCACCTGTTGCCGGTCGGCCGCTGGCCGATGGTCTACTACCCCCTCCAGCTCCTCCAGCGACTCGGCGTCCGCGAGGTTCTGCTCGTCACCGGCCAGCACCACGCCGGACAGTTCATCGACCTGCTCGGCAACGGGCACGTCCGCTCGCGCTCCGGCGACGAGCCGCTCTTCGACCTCGACCTGTCGTACAAGGTGCAGGTGGAGGCGGGCGGGATCGCGCAGGTCGTCGGCATGGCCAGGGATTTCGCCGCAGGGGACAAGCTCATCGTGTGCCTCGGCGACAACATCTTCGAGCACGCCCACGCCGATGCGATCGCCGGGTGGGGAAGCGGTGCCATGGTGTTCGTCAAGGAGGTGCCCGACCCCGAGAACTTCGGCGTCGTCGTCTACGACGACGAGCTGAACGTCACCGACGTCGTCGAGAAGGCGGGTCGTGTCGACGCACGCTACGACGCTCCGCCGTCACGGGATGCCGTCGTCGGCCTGTACTGCTACCCGCCGGACGTGTTCGAGATCATCGAGGGCCTCGCACCGTCGAGTCGCGGTGAGCTCGAGATCACCGACGTCAACCGCGTCTACGCGCAGCGGGGAGAGCTCGACGTGCGCCGGGTGCAGGGTTGGTGGCACGACGGCGGCAAGCACTGGGCCGACCTCGCCGCCGTGGGCCGCCTGATCGAAGAGACCGGAGCGAACAAGTAGTGGTCACGCGGATCCCGCTCACGCGGCACGAGGACGAGCGGGGCTGGTTCCAGGAGCTGATGCGCGCGAGCGCGCTGCCGAAGCCGGTGCGCCAGGCAAACCTGGCCCGCTCGCGCCGGGGTGTCATTCGCGGGCTTCACTACCACGAGCGCGGCCAGGACGATCTCTTCGTCTGCCTCGAGGGGATGGTGCGGGTCGTCGTCCTCGACCGCGAGACGGGAGAGACGTTCACGGAGGACGTCGGCGACGAGAACCCCGTCGCGCTCTACGTCGAGGGCCGGAACGCCCACGGCTACGAGGCTCTGACGGACTGCCTCTTCTGCTACTTCGTCACCGAGGAGTACGACCCCGCGAGCCCGGACGAGCACGGGGTGGCCTGGAACGACCCCCGCGTCGCCGACCTGTGGAGCACCCGATCGCCGATCCTCTCGGAGCGGGACCAGCGCCTCGCGCGCTGATCACGGGCGCAGGCGGCCAGCTCGGCCGGGCGCTCGCCGAGACGTTCCCGCAGGCGCGTGCGCTGACGCGCGCGGACTGGGACGTCACCTATCCGCCGCCGCCCGGCCTCGAAGCGGAGCTCGTCCTGCACGCGGCCGCCTGGACGGACGTGGATGCCGCGGAGGACGACCCGCAGGGCGCTGCGGCCGTCAACGTCGGCGGCGTGCAACACGCGGCCGAGCTCGGCGCGCCGCTCGTCGTCTGGTCGAGCGACTACGTCTTCGACGGCGCGCAGCGCCGGCCCTACGTGGAGTCCGACGCCCCGGCCCCCCTCGGCGCCTACGGGCGGACGAAGCTGCTCGGCGAGGCCGCCGCCGGCGACCGCGCGTGGATCGTGCGCTCCTCCTGGCTCTTCGGCTGGACGTCGAAGAACTTCGTGCGCACGATGCTGCGGCTCGGCGCCGAACGAGACGAGGTCGCGGTCGTCGACGACCAGCGCGGCGCCCCCACGTATGTCGGACACCTCGCGGGGGCGACGGAAGAGGTGCTGCGGCTCCCGTTCGGCGTCTACCACGTCGCCGCCGCGGGCGACTGCACCTGGGCCGAGTTCGCCGAGGCGATCTTCGAGGAGGCGGGGCTCCGGACGCGGGTGCGCCGGATCACCACCGCCGAGTTCGGGGCGCGCGCACCCCGGCCGGCGTACTCCGTGCTGCGCAGCGAGCGGGGGGCGCCGGAGCTGCCGCACTGGCGCGACGGCCTGCGCGAGTGCCTGGGGCGGCTGTGAGTACCCTGTAGCGATGCGCGTGCTCGTCACCGGCGGCGCCGGCTTCATCGGCTCGCACTTCGCTCGGCGCCTGGCCGAGCGGGGCGAGGACGTCGTCGTGCTCGACAAGCTCACCTATGCCGGGAACCGGGCGAACCTGGACGGTGTCGAGCACGAGTTCCACCAGGGCGACATCGCCGATCCGGATGCCGTGACGCGGGCGGCCCTGGGCTGCGACGCGATCGTCAACTTCGCCGCGGAGACTCACGTCGACCGCTCGATCCTCGGCCCGGCGGAGTTCATCCTCACCGACGTGCTCGGGACGCAGGTGCTCCTCGATCACGCACGGCACGCGCAGCTGCGACTCGTGCACGTCTCGACGGACGAGGTGTACGGCGACATTCCCCTCGGCGCGCCGGCCTGCACCGAGGACGCGCCGCTGCGCACGTCGAGCCCGTACTCGGCGTCGAAGGCCGGCGGCGAGCTGCAGGTGTTCGCCTACGTGCGCACCTTCGGCGTCGACGCGGTCGTCACGCGTGGAGCGAACACCTATGGGACGCGTCAGTACCCCGAGAAGTTCCTCCCGCTGTTCATCACGAACGCGCTCGACGGGCAGCACCTGCCGGTCTACGGCGACGGCAGGCAGCGCCGCGAGTGGCTGCACGTGGAGGACCACTGCGACGGGATCGAGCTCGCGCTGCGGCGTGGGGCGGCAGGCGAGGCGTACAACATCAGCGGGCAGGAGCGCGAGAACATGGACGTCGTCCGGCGCATCCTGGATCTCACGGGTGCGAGCCCGGACCTCGTCAGGCACGTCGAGGACCGGCCGGGGCACGACCGTCGCTACGCCGTCGACTCGTCGAAGCTGCGGGCGCTCGGGTGGTCGCCGGCGCACTCGTTCGACGCGGGCGGCCTGGAGGAGACGGTCGAGTGGTACCGCGGCAACCGGGAGTGGTGGGAGCCGATCAAGTCGGGCGAGTACCGCCGCTACTACGACGCGCAGTACGCCGCCCGGCTCGGCTAGCGCCGGCTCAACGACACCGCTTCTCCGCGTCGTGGCGCAGGTGGTTGATCTCCGGCCGGTGCCCCTGGAGCGACTGCGATCGGTCGAGCAGGCTCAGGACGTTCGTGCACCGGCCGACGGCGAGGGTCGAGTACGCGAGGTTGTAATCGGCATACGCCTCGTCCGTGGAGCCGGTGCCGGTCAGCTGCTGCACCGCCTGCTGGAGCAGCGGCAGCGCCCCGGCGAAGTCACCCGCCCGCATCTTCGCGTAGGCCGCATCGTTCAGGGCGGCGCCGCTTGCCCCCGGTGCCGACGGGGGCGCCGCCTGCCTCGTGATCGTCCGCGGGACCGTCCGGCCCGGCTCGGTGACGGTGCGCACGACCGTGCGCTCCTCGATCGCACGGTTCCCGTCGCCGAGCGAGACGAGGACTGCGGCGAGCAGGCCGCCGGCCACGAGCAGGCCGGCGAGCAGGCCGGCCCCCCACCGGATCCGGGAAGGCCTCGCCGCGAGGCGGGTCGTCGAGGAGGCGCGGGGCAATGTGACCCACGTGTCGCCGGCGTCGGCGTGCTGTGCCCGCCGGAGCTCTCCGACCAGCTCGGCCGTCGTGGCGTACCGCGAGCCCGGGTCCTTGGCGAGCGCACGCTCGAAGATCCGGTCGTAGGCGGCCGGCAGCGCGGGGTTCGCAGCGTGGACCGACGGGACCGGGGCCGTCGCATGCGCCGCGGCCTCTGCCGTCGCCGAGGCCGACTCGAACGGGCGCTGTCCGGTCAGGAGCTCCCAGGCGACGACGGCAAGCCCGTAGAGGTCGCTCGCGGCGGTCGCGCGCTCGCCCTTCGCCTGCTCGGGAGAGAGATAGCCCGCGGTCCCCAGGATCGTCCCTGCCTGGGTGAACGAGGCGAGCCCGGCGGCGCTCGCGATGCCGAAGTCGGCCACGTGCACCTGCTCCCGGCGGTCGAGCAGCAGGTTCGCGGGCTTGACGTCACGGTGCACGACCCCTGCCACGTGCGCGGCGTCGAGGGCGCCGGCCGCCTGCTCGAGCCAGTCGAGCGTCTGGGCGACGGAGCAGGGGCGATGGCCGGCGAGCCGGTCCTCCAGCGACCCGCCGGCGAAGTGCTCCATCACGATCAGCGGGCGGCCGTGGTGCTCGCCGACGTCGAAGATGGTGACGACATTCGGGGTGCCCGAGAGCCTGGCGGCGGCGAGCGCCTCGCGTCTGAACCTCGCCCGGGCGTCCGCGTCGGCCGCGTAGCGTTCGGCGAGCACCTTGACCGCGACGTCGCGGCCCAGTTCCCGGTCGGTCGCCCGGAAGATCTCGCCCATGCCGCCGCGGGCGATCGGGCGGACGTTCGCGTAGCGCGGCGGGAGCAGGGTGTCGGTACCGGCAGGCATGCCTCGAGAGGCAACGAATGAAGTTGCCACCGGGCGGCTTCTTGCCGTTCGCTGCGCGATGGAAACGTTCGGTAAAGCCTCTCCGGGCCTCGTCGAGACGTCGGCTACCGTGGCGACTGTGGGTCGCTCCGCGCTCCGGCTGGCCGCTGCGACGCTGCTCCTCGTCGGCGGCTTCGCGCTGTCGGTGCTCGCGGCGGGCCCGGCGCTCGGCCTCGGGCCGACCGTCCCGGCCTCGACGGGGGCCACCACGACGGCGGCTGCGACGACGACGAGCCCGGCCAAGTCGGTGCTCGTCCTCTCCGGGCACGGCTGGGGGCACGGTCTCGGTCTCAGCCAGTGGGGCGCCTACGGCTATGCGAAGCACGGCTGGAGCTACGAGCGCATCCTCGCCCACTACTACCCGGGCACGACGCTCGGGCCGGCGAAGCCGCGAACGGTGCGGGTGCTGCTCGTCTCGGGCAAGAAGGCGACGCTCAGCTCGACGGTGCCCTGGACCGTCACCGACGCTGCGGGCCGGCGCGCGACGCTCGCTCCGGGGGCCCTCGTCCTCAGGGGGACGCCCGCGCTCGCGGCGCGGTCGGCTCTTCGGCCCCCCTACACCTTCGCGGCGGCCGCGCCGGTCTCGGTCGACGGGACGCCCTACCGCGGCAAGCTCGCCGTCTCGGGCGACGGGAAGCTCGTCCAGGTGATCGACACCGTCGGGCTCGAGCAGTACCTGAAGGGCGTCGTGCCGGCGGAGATGCCGTCGGACTGGCCGGCAGAGGCGCTGCAGGCGCAGGCGGTGGCCGCCCGGTCGTATGCCCTCGCGAACCTCGCGCACGGCCGTCCGTTCGACCTGTACGGCGACACGCGCAGCCAGGCCTACGGCGGGGTCGCGGCGGAGTCGCCGAGCACGAACGCCGCCGTCGACGCGACGAAGGATCAGACCGTCCTCTACAACGGCCAGGTCGCCGACACGTTGTTCTCCTCGACGTCCGGCGGCCGCACGGCGTCCGCACTCGAGTCGACCGGGATCGCGGTGCCGTACCTCGTCCCGGTCGCCGACCCGTTCGACTCGCTCTCGCCGTACCACGATTGGGGCCCGGTCGTGCTGGACGCGGCGAAGGTCGCGAAGGCCTTGAAGCTGTCGGCGCCGCTCTCCGACCTGGAGACGACGACCGGCCCCTCGGGCCGCGTGCAGTCGGCCACTGCCGTCTCCACCGACGACGCCCAGGTGACGGTCACCGGCAATCAGTTGCGCACGGCGCTCGGTCTTCGCTCGACCTGGTTCTCGTCCGCGCTGCTCGAGCTTCTGCCCGTCGGGAAGACGATGACCTACGGCGGAGCGGTCTCGCTCACGGGCGTGGCCCACGGCGTCGACGCGCTGTCGCTCGAGTCGAAGACCGCGGCGCTGCCTTCCTGGACGCCCGCCGGCGAGCTCGCGCCGGGGGCCGACGGCTCGTTCGCGACGATCGTCCGGCCCCAGGCGACGACGCAGTATCGGCTCGCCTGGGGCGACGTGCGGGCCGGTCTCGCCAGGATCGCGGTCGCCCCGCGTGTCGACGCGACGCTCGGCCCGTCCGCGCTCAGCGGCTCGATTCGCCCCGTCGTGCCCGCGGCGGCGGTGCAGCTGCAGCAGCAGTCCGGCACGGTCTGGACGACGGTTGCGACGACCGTCACGGACGCAGCCGGAGCCTGGAGCTTCGCAGGTGCGCAGCCGGCAGGCACGTACCGTGTCCGCTGCGCGCCGGGCCGGGGCCTCGCTGCCGGTGTCTCCGCGACGCTGTTCGTGCAGTGAGACGCCGGGCCGCGGCCGCGCTCGCGATCGCCGCGCTCGTGCTGCCGGCGGCGGCAGCCGCGTTCGACGGCACCGAGCCGCTCGCTTCGCACCAGTGGTATCTCGCGAACGACCGCGCGTGGACGTACTGGGCGACGCAGCCGCAGCTCTTTCCGATCACCGTCGCCGTGATCGACTCGGGGATCGACGGCACGCATCCGGAGTTCGCGGGCCGCGTCGTCGCAGCGAAGTCGTTCGTCGGTGGCTCGCCGTTCCGCGACGACCAGGGCCACGGCACCTTCGTCGCCGGCGAGATCGCCGCGAACCCGTTCAACGGCGAGGGCATCGCAGGCATGGCGTTCAACGCCCGGCTGATGGTCGCGAAGGTGGTCGGGACGGACGGAGCGGTGTCGCTCAAGGCGGAGGTCGCCGCGATCCGCTGGGCGGTCGACAACGGCGCCCGGGTGATCAACCTCAGTCTCGGCGGAGTCCGCGACCCGCTCGACCCGCAGCTCGACACCTACTCGCCGCTCGAGCAGGCCGCGGTGGAGTACGCCTACTCGAAGGGCGCCGTCGTGGTCGCGGCGGTGGGGAACGGGCCGCAGTCCCCGGCGACCCCGTGGGGCTTCGCCCACTATCCGGCCTCGCTGCCGCACGTGATCGGGGTCAGCGCGGTCCGGCAGGACGGGTCGGTGCCCGCCTACTCGAACCGGGACGTCATCTACAACGACCTGGCGGCTCCCGGCGACGGGATCTTCTCCACGATCCCGACGAACCTCGTCGAGACGAAGGCGGGCTGCTCGGGCGAGCCGTACTCGGACTGCGGGCCGTTCGAGTTCCGCGCTGCGATCGGGACGTCGTTCTCGGCGCCGCAGGTCTCGGCCGCTGCGGCGTTGCTGCTCGGCCAGGACCCGGCCCTTCGCCCGGAACAGGTCTCGTGGCTGCTGGAGCGCGGCGCCGACGACGCGAGCGCCTCGACCGGCTGCGCCGCCTGCCCTGCCGGGCGCGATCTGTTCACGGGCTGGGGCACGCTCGACGTCGAGAGCTCGCTCGATCTCCTGACGCAGGGGTCGGTGCCGCCCGCCGACCACTTCGAGCCGAACGACAACGCCGGCCCCTGGGCGCACGCGCTGCCGCCGCTCCCGCACACGATCGATGCGACGCTCGACTACTGGGACGACAACCTCGACGTCTACCGCGTGTACCTGCAGAAGGGCCGCCGGCTGTTCGCCCGCGTTACGCCGAAGGCCGGCGGGAGCGTGCGGATGAGCCTCTGGGCTCCCGGCACGGAACGCGTCGACACGCTGGACGGCGAGCGCTCGCTCCTGACGCGGTCGAGGCTGGTCGGAATGCAGTCGCGCCTCTCCTTTCGCGCGACCCGCACCGGCACCTACTACCTCGAGCTCAGGCTCGCCCGGCCCTCGTACGATCCGCTGGCCTACCGGCTCGCCGTCGCACGCCGGTAGGGCCGGCTGCGAACGCTAGCCGCCGTGCTCGCGCAGCTCGGCGGGATCGACGTCTCGGAGCACGCGTGCCGGCGAGCCGACGACGACCTTGCGTGCCGGCACGTCCTTCGTGACGACCGCGCCGGCGCCGACGAACGCCTCTTCGCCGATCTCGACGGCGGGAAGGAGGATCGCCCCGCCGCCGACCCGCGCGCCGCGCCTGATCGTCGGCCCCTTCAGGAGCGCCTTGCGCTGCTCCGTCCGGCCCATGAAGTTGTCGTTCGTCGTGACGACGCAGGGCGCGATGAAGACGTCCTCCTCGAGCGTCGAGTAGGCGGTCACGTACGCCTCGGCCTGGATCCGCGTGCCGGCCCCGACCGTGGTGTCGTTCTCGATCAGCGAGCCGCGACCGAGGATGCAGTTGTCGGCCAGCTGCACGCGCTCGCGGATGCAGGACTGGTCGCCGACGATGCAGTTGGCACCGACCGTCGAGCCTGCGAAGACGATCGCGCCGGTCGAGACGATCGTGCCGTCGCCGATCGTCGCAGGCGGCAGGGGGTCGCGCCTCGCAGTCGACGATGCGCCGAGCGACGGCTGTTTGCCGACGACTGCGTTCTCGAGCACGCGGACGCCTTCGCCCAGCACCGTGCCGGGATACACGACCGCCGAGGGATGGATCTCAGCCATCGAGCGAGTTCGTCAGCATCTCGAGCGCGCGCACCACGCGCGCGCCGTCGCGCGCCACCTTGCGGCGGTCGTGCTGTCCGGCGACGAGCTCGAGGAAGTACGTGCACTCGAGGCGCAGCGGCTCTGCGGTCGAGATCTTGGGGATCGAGATGTCGCCCGAGCGCGTCTGCCATTCGCCATAGGTCTCGGCGCGCTTCCACGGCGACTTCTCGTAGATCGTGACCTTGCGCTCGAGCTCCATGTCGTCGAACACCACCATCTTCTCGCGCCCGACGACCGTCAGCTTGCGCATCTTGTGCGGGTCGAGCCAGGAGAGGTGCATGTGCGCGATCTTGCCCGAGGGGAAGCGCAGGTAGCAGAAGACGACGTCCTCGACGCCCGGCGTGAGGAAGTCGCGGCCCTGCGCGACGGCGAGCTCCGGATCCTCGTCGAGCAGGTGGAGGATCACGGAGAGGTCGTGGACGCCGAGCGACCAGAGCGCGTTCTCGTTCGTGCGCACGATGCCGAGGTTCTGCCGGTTGCCGTAGACGCACAGCACCTCGCCGAGCTCGCCGGCGTCGATCAGCTCCTTCAGCTTGAGCACGCCGGGGTGGTAGAGGAGCAGGTGCCCGGGCATCAGCACGCGGTCCTGCTCGGAGGCGAGCGCGACGAGCTCGTCCATTTCGACGGCGCGCATGGCGGGCGGCTTCTCCACCAGCACGTGCTTGCCCGCCTCGAGCACGCGTTTTGCGAGTGCGTGGTGGGTCGGGACGGGCGTCGCGACGACGACCGCGTCGACGGAGTCGTCGGCGAGCACCTCGTCGAGGTCGCCCGTGACCTTCGCGCCCGGATAGCGGGCGGCGAAGCGGTCACGAAGCTCGGGGTCGAGGTCGACGAGCCAGGCGAGCTCGGCGAGGTCGTCGAAGTTGCGAACGAGATTCGGGCCCCAGTAGCCGAGGCCGGCCACCGCGACCCGGGTCACAGCTTCCAGACCTTGCCGTCGACCTCGTGGCCCTTCGTCGCGTTGCGGAAGTCGACGATCACCGTGCCGCGGCGGACGAGGTCGGCATAGTCGATCTGCGAGTGGTTCGTCACGATCGCGACGCAGTCGTAGGCCTCCGGCTCGAGTGCGACCGAGGTCATGTCGCCGAACGTCGGGACGAATGGATCGTGGTAGGCGACGTCGGCCCCGGCGTTGCGCAGCAGCTGGATCAGCTTCTCGGCCGGCGTCTCGCGCCAGTCGCCGATGTCGGGCTTGTAGGCGACACCGACGATCAGGATCTTCGAGCCGCTGACCGACTTGTTCGCGCCGTGGTTGAGCGCCTGCGAGATCAGCGACCGGCAGAAGTAGGGCATGTTGTTGTTGACCTCGCCCGCCAGCTCGATGAAGCGGGTGGAGAAGTCGAACTCGCGCGCCTTCCACGTCAGGTAGAACGGGTCGATCGGGATGCAGTGGCCGCCGAGGCCCGGCCCGGGCTTGAAGGATGCGAAGCCGAACGGCTTCGTCGCGGCCGCCTCGACCACCTCCCAGACGTCGATCTCCATTCGGTCGCACAGCTGCGCGAGCTCGTTGACGAGCGCGATGTTGACGGCGCGGTAGATGTTCTCGAGCAGCTTCGTCAGCTCTGCGGCGTCGGGGGTCGAGACCTCGTGCACCGTGTCGAGCGCGGTCCGGTAGACGTCCGCGGCGGCCTTCGTGCTCTCGGGGGTGATCCCGCCGACGACCTTGGGCGTGGTCTTCGTCGTCCAGTCCTCGCGGCCCGGGTCGACACGCTCCGGCGACATCGCGAGGTGGAAGTCGGCGCCGGCCTTCAGGCCCGAGCCGTCCTCGAGGATCGGCTGGAGGACCTCGCGCGTCGTGCCGGGCCACGTGGTCGACTCGAGCACGACGACCTGGCCGCGCTGCAGGACCGGCGCGAGGCTGCGGCCGGCGCGCTCGATGTAGGAGAGGTCGGGCTCTCGCTGGCGCGAGAGCGGCGTCGGCAGGGCGACCAGGACGGCGTGCGCCTGCTTCACCTGCTCGTAGTCCGTGCTCGCGACGACCCGGCCCGCCTCGACGAGCGGCGCGAGGCGCTCGGAGGTGACGTCCTCGATGTGGCTCGTGCCGCCGTTCAGCGCGGCGACGATGTGGGGCTGGACGTCGATCACGAGGACACGGCTCCCCGCCTCCGCGAAGGTGGCCGCGAGCGGGAGCCCCACGTAGCCCGCGCCGATCACGGCAACGTCGTAGAGGGTCGACTCGGGCACGGCGGTCAAGCGTACAGGGCTGCGGCGATGCGCTCCGAGGCGTGGCCGTCGCCGTAGAGCGGCGGCGCGTCCTCGGGGAAGCGGGCCAGCTCGAGCGCCTCTGCGAGGCCGTCCGGCTCGGCGAGGCGGTTGGCGCCGGCCGCCACCGTGTCGACCCACTCCGTGCTCGTCCGCAGCGTGACGCACGGGGCCCGCAGCCAGTAGGCCTCCTTCTGCAGACCGCCGGAGTCGGTCACGACCGCCTCCGCGTGCGCGACGAGCGCGAGCATCTCGAGGTAGCCGAGCGGCTCGACCGTCTCGATGTGGGCAGCCGGGTGGAGGCCGAGCTCGTCGAGCGCGTGGCGCGTCCGCGGATGCACCGGGAAGACGAACCTGCGGTCGAGGGCGTTCAGCGCGTCGACGATCGACCGGAGCCGGCCGGGCTCCGTGTTCGCCTGGCGGTGGATCGTCAGCGCCGTGTACGGCGGCTCGAACGGAGGCTCGCGACGCCGCGCGGTGGGCTCGAAGAGCCGAGTCGCATCGCCCATGACGTCGCCCACGACCTCTCGCCGCCCGGGCACGCCCTCCCGTTCGAGCTGCGACGCAGAGCGCTCGTCGGGGCAGAAGAGGAGCGCCGCCAGCCGGTCGACCTCGATGCGGTTTCGCTCCTCGGGCATCGACAGGTCGAAGCTGCGCAGGCCGGCCTCGACATGCGCGACGGGCACCTCCTCGCCGGCGGCGTGCGCCCCCGCGAGGGTCGAGTTGGTGTCGCCGTAGACGAGCACCCAGTCGGGCCGCTCGGCCTCGACCGCCTCTCGGATCGGTGCCGTCATCGCCAACGGGTCGGACGTGCGCAGGTCGAGGCGATAGGCAGGCTCGGGGATGCGCAGCTCGTCGAAGAAGATCTCCGACATGCCGGGGTCCCAGTGCTGCCCCGTGTGGAGCACGACCTCGTCGATCCCCGCGTCGCGGAGCGCGACCGAGAGCGGCGCCGACTTGATGAACTGCGGCCGGTTTCCGACCACCGAAAGGACTTTCGTCACCCTCGCTACGATACGCGGCGCTTCCCGGGCCGTTAGCTCAGCTGGTAGAGCAGGGGACTCTTAATCCCAAGGTCGTAGGTTCGATCCCTACACGGCCCACTCCCGAGGGTTGGACAGCTCCGCTAATCAGCCCACCAGTCGCGCTGACCATCGACGTCTTCGCGCGGATCCTCGCCGAGGTTGGGCGCGCCGATGACGAGGATCTCGAGGCCCTCCGGCCCGGCTTCGTAGCCTCGCCACGTGCCGGGCGGGACCCGCACCGCATCCCATTCTTCGAGCTCGACGATCTCGTCGTCGACCTTCATCCGCCCGCTCCCGCGCAGGACCACGTACACCTCCTCTTGCTTCATGTGCGTGTGGCCGTACGGAAACCGATAGCCGGGCGGGACGCGCTGGTAGGTCAGGGCGGAGCTCTCGAGCTGGAGCGCCTTGGTCGCCGCGCGGAACTCCAGGTCGGGCGCCCCGTCGAACCTGGGGCCGATGTCCTCCAGGTCCTCCTTGATGTTGCTGAGCGTGAACGGCACGGCGTGATCCTACGGCGTCAGGCCGCGCCCCCGGATCATCTGGCCGCTGACTGGTGTCTGACACCGAGGGTGTCCAGACACCCCTGGAGCCGCGCGTGGTCACGCCTTCGACGTGTTCAGGGTCACGGCGGCCCGAACGAGGGTCTTCAGCGCCTCCTCGTCGATCTCCTCGCCCTCGCGGAAGTCGATGGCACGCCTCGTGTTCCCTTCGAGGCTGGAGTTGAAGAGGCCCGAGGGATCCTGCAGAGCCGCCCCCTTGGCGAAGGTCATCTTCACCACCTGCTTGTACGTCTCGCCCGTGCAGATCAATCCGCCGTGCGACCACACCGGGACACCTCGCCACTTCCACTCCTCGACGACCTCGGGATCGGCTTCCTTGACCAGGGCCCGGAGCCGGGCGAGCAGTTCGCCCCGCCAGTCGCCGAGCTCCTCGATTCTCGCGTCGATCAGCTGAGCAGCGGACTTGCCTTCCTGTGACTCGCTCGGCTTCATGGAACGCAAGTTTATGGGAGAGCGTCTCGACGACGTGTTGGTGGATGATCTACCCGTGAGCCGGAGCGAAGGGATGTTGCGGTTCGTCGTCGGGTCGCGGACGACGATCGCGGGAACGGTCTACGGGACGATCGTCGTGCTCGCCGTGCTCGCGGCCGGTGGGAGGACGTTCCGGGACGACCTCTGGCGGCTCGTCGCCATCGTCGTCACCACCGTGCTCGTGCTCTGGCTGGCGCACGTCTACGCGCACGGGCTCGGCGAGAGCCTGCAGGTGGCCCGGCGGCTGGACGCGAGCGAGCTCGCTGCGATCGCCCGGCGCGAGCTCGCCATCCCGCTGGCGGCGGTCGCGCCGACCGTCGCGCTCGTGCTCGGCGCGGCCGGGCTCGTCGGCGGGCACACGGCGGTGCGGCTCGCCTTCGCGGTCGGTGTCGTGACGCTCGGCGTGCAGGGAGTGCGCTACGCGCACGTCGAGCGGCTCGGCCGCGGTGCCACGGTCGTCGCCGTCGCCGCCAACCTGGCGCTCGGGCTCACGCTCGTCACCCTGGAGGTGCTGGTCTCACACTGAACGGCCCGCCCGCGGCGCATAGACTCGGCCGCGTGCACACGTCGTTTCGCGTCCTGCTGCGCATGCTCGGGATCAGCGCCCTGATCGCGGGTGGGCTCGCGATCGCCCTCGCGGTGTTCCTCGTCGTCGTCCTGCTCGGGCCGCTCATCTTCTGGCTCGCCTGGAACGTCCTCGACTTCGCCGCGGCGGTCGGCCTGCCGGAGCTCGGGTTCTGGGGGATCGTGCTCGCGACGCTGTTCCTCGTCGTCGGCTTCGGCGGCAAGGTGCTGATCGCCGGGATCGTCTTCCTCGTCGATCCCTCGTGGTTCCAGGGCTCGGCGGAGGTCCGGTGGCCCGAGCCGACGTTCCGCAACTTCGTCGCGGTCGTTCTCCTCGCGCTGCTCGCCGCGCGGCCCCATGCGCACGCGCAGGAGCGCACGCGCGCCTGAGCGGGGCATGCCGCTCCAGAACCGCGTCACGCCGCTCGGCGACCTGATCGCCGACCCGGCGCGCGGGCTCGTCTACGGAAACCGCGGCTGCCTGCACGATGCGCAGGGCGCGATCGTGCGGCGCTTTCAGGTCAAGCGCTGGATCGCCTGCCGGCTCGAGTTCAAGGGCCGTCGCCGCGTCGAGAAGCTGCAGCCGGGGCGCTACACCGAGCTCTTCTTCCTGGACGAGGCAACAGCCTTCGCCGCGGGGCATCGCCCGTGTGCGGAGTGCCGGCGGCAGGACTACAACCGGTTCATGCGCACCGTCGGCGAGACCCGTGCCGGCGCGATCGACGACCGTCTGCACGCAGAGCGGCTCGGCCCTCGCCGTTCGGCGCCGCTCGCCGCGCTCCCGGATGCTGCGTTCGTGCTGCGCGGCGGTGAGCCCTGGCTCGTGCTCGGAGACGACCTGCTCCGCTGGACGCCGGGGGGCTACGTGGAGCGGGCGGCGCGTCCCAGAGACGGCGAAGCGACGGTGGTCACGCCACCGTCGCTTCTCCTGGCACTCGCCGCCGGGTTCAGCGGCGCCGTGCCCTCTCCTGCACGAGACCGCTAGAAGCCGTTGACGCGCTCCGGCTTCTCCCAGGCGACGCGGATCAGCTCGGCTTCCGCCTCGACGAGCCCGAGCTCCGGGCGAGAGCGCCCCTCCGGCTTCTTGCGGCCCAGGCGCCTCGGTGCGGTCGAGTCCCACGAAAGACGGTTCATGCGTGCACCCCCTGTGTGCTGTCGGAGGGCGCCGGGGCCCTCGTGATCCTGATGTCGCCGCTGACGGTCTTCGCGCGGATCTCGACGAGCGGGCCGTCGCCTTCGGGCACGTCGCCCGTCAGCTCGAGCTCCGAGCGCGTGTCGCCGCTCACGGTGTTGCAGTCGAGAAAGACCTTGGAGCCGCGGCGGACCGCGATCGAGACGTCGCCGGAGACGGTGTGCGCCGCCACCTTCCCGCGCATGACCGCCCCGTGACTCTGGTCGCCGCTGACCGTGTTGACACTGACGTTGTCGTAGGCCTCGCCGATCGTCACATCGCCGGAGGCGGAGTTGACGTTGATTGGGCCGCGCACGATCTCGATGTCGACGTCGCCGGATGCCGTCTGCACGTTCACGCCGGCGCCGACCTCGCGGATGCTCACGTCGCCGCTCGCGTTCTTGACGTTCGCTCCGCCGGCGACCCGGTCCGCCTCGAGGTCGCCGGATGCGGTCTGGAAGTTGAGACCGCCGAGCACGCCGCGGGCGACCAGGTCGGCGGACTTCGTCTTCGCGCTCACGCCCGACTCCTGCGGGCAGCGAACGCGGCAGGTGATCCCCTCGCGGCCGAAGATCTGGCCGAAGGTGAACGAGCGCCGGTGCGGGACGTCGACGATCACCTGCGGCCGGCCGCCGTGCTCGCGGAGCTCGACGGTCGCGTCGTCGATCAGGCGCTGCGACTCCTCGTCGTGCGCGCTCAACTCGACCTCCACGCTGCCGTCGGCCGTCGCGTCGACCGTGATGTCCCCGGAGGCGAGCCGGATCTCCAGCTCGGCCGGCCCGGCGACGTCGAATGACTGCTGCATCTCGCTTCCTCCTAGCTCTGGGCGTAGCCGGACAGGCGTTTGCCGCTGACCTGGACCGGGCGCGATTCGGCTGCCCGCGCGATCGCGCGCACGAGCCACGCGTTGGTCGAGACGCCCTCGCGGTCGGCCGCCTTCTCGACGGCCGCCTTGAGCGACTCGGGGAGGCGCAGGCTGATCCGCGCCGAGAGCTCTTCGCCCGCCATGCCCGCGGCCTCGCCGGGGACGTCGACGAACACGAGCTCGGGCTCCTGGCCGGCGAGGCGAACCTCGATGTGGCCGGAGGGCAGCTTCGAAGAGAGCTCCACCGCCGCCTGCGAGAACAGGTCGAGCAGCTTCAGCCGCAGGCTCGAGCCCAGGGCCTCGCCGAGGCGCTGTGCGACCTGCACAGACCGCTCGTCGCCGAGCTCGCCGAGGTTCTGGAGGTCCTGCTGGAGCCCTTCGAGCACGATTGTCAAGTTCATGGTGATGTCACTATGACATCACTAACGATGCTTGTCAAGCATCAGTTGGATGTAGAAGCGCTGCCGCATGTGCCGCGGGCCGGTCCTTCAGTACCCTGCACGGGTTCGTGAGGCCCACCGTGGAGCAGCCTGCGTTCGCCGTCGCGGCCCCGCGCGAGGTGCCGCCCGACGCGCCCGCGGAGCTCGCGAGATGAGCGCCGAGCGAGATCCGGTCGAGGAGCAGCAGGCGCTCCACGAGGAGGCACGGCGGACGGCCGCGCTGCTCGACGCCCTGTACGGGAGCGCTCCCGTCGGGCTCGGCTTCTGGGACCGCGACCTCCGCTTCGTCCGGGTCAACGACACGCTCGCGGCGATCAACGAACTGGCTCCGGAGGCTCACATCGGCAAGACCTTCGCCGAGGTCGCCCCGCAGGTCGCGCACATCGTCGAGCCCGTCGCGCGGCAGGTGCTCGAGCGCCGCGAGCCGGTCGCGCTCGAGCACACGTCCGGCACGCCGGGGCACCCCGACGAGGTGCGCCACTGGCTCGCGAGCTACTACCCGGTGCTGGCGCCGGACGGCGAGGTGATCGGCGTCGGCTCGGTGGTCGAGGAGATCACCGATCGTCGCCGTGCCGAGCAGCGAACCGAGCTCCAGCATTCCGTCACCGGCATCCTGGGAGATGCTGAGACCGTGGAGGACGCGGTGCCGCGCGTCCTCGCCGCGATCGTCGAGACGCTCGGCTGGGACGTGGCCTGCTTCTGGTCGACGCAGCCTGACGCTCCGCGGCTCGTCTCGGTCCGGCCTGGGCTGCAGCTCGACGGCTTCCTCGCGATGACGGAGCGCCTGACACTCTCGCCCGCCATGCTGCCGGGCCGGGTCGTGCTCTCGGGGGCGCCGGAGTGGCTCGACGAGCTCGCTCCCGACCGGTTCCGGCGTGCCTCCGTCGCTGCTGCCGAGGGGCTCCGCTCGGGTGTTGCGTTCCCGGTGCCGATCGAGAGCGAGGTCGTCGGTGCCCTCGAGGTGTTCAGCACGGCGCGGCGCCCTCACGACCCGGAGCTCGAACGCACGCTCGGCGCGATCGGCACCCAGCTCGGCCAGTTCGTTCGGCGCAGGCGCGCCGAGGAGGAGCGCGCGCAGCTGCTACAGCGCGAGCGCCAGGCACGCGCGAATGCGGAAGCGGCCGCGGCGACGCTCCGCAAGCTCGGCCGGGTCTCGGAGGCCGCTCTCGCGCACCTCTCGCTCAGCGACCTGTTGAACGCGCTGCTCGAGCGCATCGTCGAGGTGCTGCAGGCGGACAGCGCGGCGATCCTGCTGGTCGGCGCCGACGAGCATCTGCACGTGCGCGCCACCGTCGGGCTCGAACAGGAGATCGCCAGCGCGGTCCCGGTGCCGCTCGGCGCCGGCCTGGCGGGTCGCGTTGCAGCCACGCGCGTGCCGATGCTCGTCCCGGATCTCTCGGGGATCGAGCTCGTCAGCCCGGTGCTGCGCGACCGTGGCATCAACTCGCTCGTCGCCATTCCGCTCATCGTCGAGGACCGCGTGATCGGAGTCGTGCACGCCGGCTCGGAGGCGTTTGCCCAGTTCGTCGAGGAGGACGCGCACTTGCTCGAGCTGATCGCCGACCGGATCGCGCTCGCGATCCACCAGGCGTCGCTGCACGAGGCGGAACGCGCCGCGCAGCAGCGGCTCCAGCTCCTCGCCGAGGCGAGCGCGCTCCTCGGCGCCTCGCTCGACATCGACCGGACGCTCGCGCGGTTGAGCGGGCTCGTCGCCGGGCGTCTCGCCGACTGGTGCGCGATCCACGTGGTCTCCGAGGCCGGTGAGCCGCGCCTCGTCAGCGACGCCCACGCCGATCCAGGCGTGGACGTCGTTCCACCGGATGCTCCGCTGTGCATCGGCGAGGTGATCCGGACTGGCGCGCCCGAGGTGCAGCGCGAGCCGCCGGCCGAGCTCGTCGAGGCGGGCCTCCGTTCGTGCCTGACCGTCCCGCTGCAGGCGCGCGGGCGGGTGTTCGGCGCGCTGACCCTCGCCTGGTCGGAGCCGCGGTTCGACCACGACGAGCGTGACCTGGAGTTCGCGCTCGATCTTGCCGGCCGGGCGGCGGTGGCGGTCGACAACGCGCAGCTCTACCGTGCCGCCGAGGAGCGCGCGCAGGCGGCGCGCGTGCTCGCGTCGGTGGGCGACGGGGTGTTCCTCGTCGACCGCCACGGGGACGTGCGCACGTGGAACCGCGCGGCGGCCGCCGCGACCGGGCTGCAGGAGGCGGACGTCGTCGATCGAGCAGCGGTCGAGGCCATTCCGGGTTGGGGCGCGATCGCGGCGCGCATCCCGATCGTGGCGGCGGGCAGCGGGCCGCCGCGCGCCGAGTCCCTGCCGCTCGACCTCGGCGACCGCGAGCTTTGGCTCTCGCTGCACGGCGTCGTCGTCCCGGACGGCATCGTCTACGCGTTCCGCGACCTGACCGAGGAGCGCGCGCTCGAGACGATGCGCACGGAGTTCGTCTCGACCGTGTCGCATGAGCTGCGGACGCCGCTGGCGGCGATCTACGGCGCCGCGATGACTCTGCGCCGCAGCGATGTGGTGCTCGACGACGCGCAGCGGGCGATCCTGCTCGACGTCGTCTCGGGCGAGGCGGACCGGCTCGCACGGACGGTCAACGACATTCTCTGGGCGAGCCGGCTCGACGCCGACTCGCTCCACATGACGATTCAGGCGTGCGACCCGGTCACGCTCGTCGAGGACATTGTCCGCGCCCAGCGCGCGCACCTCGACCGGGGGCACGAGCTCGTCCTGACCGTCGAGCCGGGGCTACCGGAGGTCTCGGGCGACCCCGACAAGGTCGGGCGAATCCTGATCAACCTCGTCGACAACGGCGTCAAGTACTCGCCGGACGGCGGCCGGGTCGAGCTCCGGGTTCGAGCTGTCGGGTCGCAGGTGCGCTTCAGCGTGGCCGACGAGGGGATCGGGATACCCCCGTCCGAGCAGCGGCGCATCTTCGAGAAGTTCTACCGCCTCGACCCCAACATGACGCGCGGCGTCGGGGGCACGGGCCTCGGCCTCTACATCTGCCGCGAGCTCGTCCGGCGCATGGACGGTCGGATCTGGGTCGAGTCCCAGGGCCTCGGCCGCGGCTCGAGCTTCCACGTCGAGCTGCCGGTCGCGCCGCCGTACTAGCTCTCCTTCTAGCGCAGCGGCGGCCCAGGCCGCCGCTGCGCACACGAGCCGCTCCTAGTAGCCGGGCGGCGGGGCGTCCTCCACGTAGGTCGTTCGCCGCCGAGCCGCGCCCGTGCCGCCCCAGCTCGACCAGAACATGAGGGAGAGGACGAGACCGACCACTCCCACGACCATGAGGATGACGCCGATCGTGTTGATGTCCAGACCGGAGACGGTCGCGTTGACCGCCCAGGTGAGGATCGCGCCTGCAGCGATCAGGATCAGGCTGACTCCGATGCCCATGCCAAGACCTCCTTCGTGCTCCCGACGTTGGTGTGTTTCACGGGGGTGGAACGGCGAAGCGGCGAGAACGGTTACGCCTCGTCCGGGCTCCCGTTGGACTAGGCTTCGCGCGGGTGCGCAGGGGATCGATCATTCAGCTCACCGCGATCGGGCTGGTCGCAGGTGCGATCTGCACCGTGGTCGCGCTGGCGATCCCGTGGCTGCCCGTCGCCGGAGGCGAGGAGGCGGACCGGATCCACTTCGTCTACTGGTTCACGACGGTGATCGCCATCTGCGTGTTCTCGGTCGTCACCGCGGTGCTCGTGTACTCGGTCTGGAAGTTCCGGGCCGGCCCCGACGACGACTCCGATGGGCCACCCACCCACGGCCACACTCAGCTCGAGATCGTCTGGACCGCGATCCCGGCCGTGCTCGTGACCGCGATCTCGATCGTCAGCGCGATCGTGCTCGCCCAGAACGGGCACGCCGGGACGAACCCGCTCGTGATCAAGGTCGAGGCCCGCCAGTTCGAGTGGAAGTTCACGTATCCGAACGGCAAGAGCTACGGCTACCTGACGCTGCCGCAGAACCGCCACGTGAAGCTCGACCTCACGGCCGACGACGTGATCCATTCGTTCTGGGTCCCGCAGCTCTCGCAGAAGCAGGACGCCGTGCCGGGAATGCACACCTCCATCGTGATCACGCCGACGCACATCGACACGTACCCCGTGATCTGCACCGAGCTCTGCGGTCTCGGCCATGCGCTGATGCGCAGCCACGTCGACATCCTCTCGGCGGCGGACTACGCGAAGTGGGTCGCGCGAGGCGGTGCGGCGAGCGCCGGGCCGCCCGGGCTCGCGGTCTTCCAGCAGAACGGCTGCGCCGGCTGCCACACCTTCAAGCCGGCGCTCGCGACGGGCACCGTCGGCCCCGATCTCGACAACCTGGCGCGGGAGGCCGCGCAGGCGCACCGCGGCGCCCTCGCCGCGTTCATCGAGGAGTCGATCGTGAAGCCGGGGGCCTACATCGCCCCGGGCTTCACCGATGCGATGCCGCACACCTTCGCCACCCAGATCCCGCCGGACAAGCTGCAGCAGCTCGTGCAGTATCTGGCGAAGGGAGCCTAGAGCCGTGACCGACGCCGCCCACGCCCACGACCTGCAGGCCGCGCCACCCGCCCCCGCGGGCTGGCACCGCCTCACCGCGCCGGGCTGGCTGCGGGTGCTGTGGGTGACGCCGCTCTTCTTCGGGCTCGGGATCGCGCTGCCGATGCTCCTCCGCTACTCGGCCGGGTGGCAGCCGTACTGGAAGAGCTCGGTGATCCTCACCGTCGAGCTCGTCACGACTCCGATCGGCTTCCTCGTCGGCCTCGGTGGTTTCGACTACTGGGCCTACTACGCCTCGGGCCGGCCAACCCGCGTCGACGACCACTCGGGTCACGGCGCGAAGTCGTGGCGCGACTACTTCCGGGTCAACACCGATCACAAGGTGATCGGGATCCAGTACGTCGTCACGACGATCATCTTCTTCTGCATCGGCGGCCTGCTCGCGATGCTCTTCCGGGCCGAGCTCGCTCAGCCGGGCGACCAGTACTTCAACCCGCAGACGTTCAACGTGCTCATCTCGAACCACGCGGCGCTGATGATCTTCCTGTTCATCATCCCGGCGTTCGCCGGGCTCGGGAACTACGTGATCCCGCTGATGATCGGCGCCGCGGACATGGCGTTCCCGCGCCTGAACGCGCTGTCCTTCTGGCTGCTGCCGATTGCCGGCACGATCCTCGTCGTCGGCATGATCACACCGGGCGGCGGGCCGTCCGCCGGGTGGACGTGCTACGCCCCCCTCTGCTCACACCAGCCGATCGGCCAGGTGTTCTTCAACATGGGCGTCCAGTGGGCGGGCGCAAGCTCGATCATGACCGCGCTCAACTTCCTGGTCACGATCATCACGATGCGCGCGCCGGGCATGACGTTCTGGCGCATGCCGCTGCTCGTCTGGGCGAACTTCACGACCAGCCTCCTCGTGGTGATCGCCACGCCGTTCATCGCGGGTTCGCAGTTCTTCGTCATGTTCGACCGGGTGCTGCACATGAACTTCTTCGAGCCTGCGGGCGGGGGATACGTCCTCGGCTACCAGCACATCTTCTGGTTCTACTCCCACCCGGCCGTCTACATCATGATGCTGCCCGGCTTCGGGATCATCAGCGAGGTGATCGCGGTGATGAGCCGCAAGCCTGTCTTCGGCTACCGCCTGATGGCGTTGAGCCTGATGGCGATCCTCGTGCTCGGCTTCTCGGTGTGGGCACACCACATGTTCGTCGCCGGCATGGCGGGCTGGCTGCGCGTGCCGATGATGGTCACGTCGATGGTGATCGCCGTGCCGACCGGGATCAAGATCTTCTCGTGGCTGGCGACGATGTGGGAAGGGCGAATCCGATTCACGACGCCGATGCTGTTCGCTCTCGGCTTCCTGTCGATGTTCGTGATCGGCGGGCTCTCCGGCATCTACCTGGCCTCCGTGCCGATCGACATCCACGCCTCCGACACGTACTTCATCGTCGCGCACATCCACTACGTGCTCTTCGGCGGCTCCGTGTTCACGATCTTCGCCGGCATCTACTACTGGTTCCCGAAGATGACCGGTCGCATGTACGACGAGCGGCTCGGGCAGCTGCACTTCTGGCTGACGTTCATCGGCTTCAACCTGACCTTCTTCCCGATGCACTACATCGGGCTGCAGGGGATGCCCCGCCGCGTCGCCGACTACGCACATCGCTTCGCCGACATCAACCTCTTCATCTCGATCGCGTCCTTCGGTCTCGGTGCCTCCACGCTCGTCTTCCTCTACAACATGGTCAACTCGTGGGCGCACGGGCCGGTCGCCGAGGGCAATCCGTGGCGGGCCTTGACGCTCGAGTGGCAGGTCAGCTCCCCGCCGCCGGTCTTCAACTTCGACGAGATCCCGCAGGTCGTCGGCAATCCCTACGAGTACGGCGTCCCGGGTGCGAAGCATGCGATCCTCGGAGCGCCGATGCCGGTCCCGGAGCCGGCCGGGGCCGACTGACGTGCACATTCTCGTGATCGCAAACGAGACGGTGGACTCGAAGACGCTGCTCGACGCGGTGCGCGCCGAGGCCGGCGGCGAGGACCGCGTGACCGTGATCGCGCCGGTGAACGAGCCGAGCCAGGGGTACGTCGTCTACGAGGACACACGCCGGGCCTCGGCGGGCCGGCGGCTCGACCGGACGCTGAAGGCGCTTCGCGAGGCCGGGGTCGCGACACAGGGCTTCGTCGTCGAGACCGGGCCCGTGCAGGCGGTGAAGGACGCGCTCGTGCAACTCGAGCCGGCCGTCGACGAGGTCGTGCTCGCGACCCACGGCGCGGAGCGCTCCGGCTGGATGCGCCGCGACGTTCCCGGCGACATCGAGCGGATCGCCGGCGTGCCCGTCAAGCACGTCGTCGTCGAGCAGGCCGGTGACGGTGAGACGAACGTGCTCGTGATCGCGAACCAGACCGTCGTGTCCGAGGAGCTGCTCGAGCGGATCCGCAGGCGCGCCGCGAAAGGCTCGGCGAGCTTCCTGATCGTCGCGCCGCAGAGCGACGAGCAGCAGCACGACGATGCCGACAAGCGGCTCCGGAGCGCTCTCACCGAGCTGCGCAGCGCCGGCATCGACGCGCACGGGCAGGTCGTGCATCCCGACCCGTACACGGCAGCGCGCCAGGTGGTGAACGACGAGCGGGTCGACGAGATCATCGTCTCGACGTTTCCCGGCGAGCGCAGCGGCTGGCTTCGCCGCGACCTCGTCCAACGGTTGCGCAAGGACACGGGCCTTCCCGTCGAGCACGTGATCAGCACCTCATGACAGCCGCCGCCGAAGCCCACGACCACGGTCCGCTGGAGCATCACGGGCCACCGCCGGTCCACTACAGCTCGCGCGTCTCCCCGGCGGTGCTCGGGATGTTCCTGTTCATCGCGTCGGAGATCATGCTCTTCGGCTCGTTCTTCACGGTCTACTTCTTCGACCGCGTCGTCAACAACGGCGTCGACGGAGTCTGGCCGCCGGACGGCTTCCAGCGTCCCGCCTTCGTCGCGGGAATCAACACGCTGATCCTCGTCACGTCGAGCTTCACGATGCACTGGGCCGACACGTCGATCAAGAAGGGGAACCGCAACGGCCTCTGCGCCGGGATGGTGCTGACGTTCCTGCTCGGGCTGACGTTCCTGCTCACACAGGTGATCGAGTATCACCGCATCGGGTTCAACACGAGCGACACGGCGTTCGCCGCGACCTTCTTCGGCCTCACCGGACTGCACGGGGCGCACGTGTTCGTCGGCCTGACGATTCTCGGCGTCATGACCGTGCGGGCGTTCCGCGGGCACTTCACGCCCGAGCATCACCACGGCATCGAGATCGGCGGGATCTACTGGCACTTCGTCGACGTCATGTGGATCGTCGTCTACGTGACGGTCTATCTCCTCTAGGGATGAGGAACCCACTCCGGAGCGAGGGAGATGCGTTCCGGTTCGTTCTTCTGACGATCGGCTACTTCGCCCTGATCGTGATCGGCTCGGTGATCAACTCCTGGGTCGGGCTGGCGGTGTTCCTCGTTCTGACCGGCGTTGCGCTCTGGGCGGTCTTCCGCCGCGGCAAGCCGGAGAGCCCCGTGCGCGAGGCGCCCGCGCCGACTCCACCCGATCAGCGGCGCATCCTCGTCGTCGCCAACGAGACGGTGGGCGGGCCTGAGCTGCTGTCGGAGCTCCGCTCCCGGTCCGCCGGGCGCACGGCAGTCGTGCTCGTCGTCTGCCCTGCGCTCAACTCGCCGCTTCGGCACTGGATCTCCGACGAGGACGAGGCGCGCGCGGCGGCCGGGATTCGTCTCGACCGGAGCCTCGAGGCGATGCGGACGGCCGGTGTCGACGCGACCGGCGAGATCGGCGACGGTGACCCGATCCAGGCGATCGAGGACGCGTTGCGCACGTTTCGCCCGGACGAGCTGATCGTCTCGACGCATCCGGCCGGCCGGTCGCACTGGCTCGAGCGGGGGGTCGTCGAGAAGGCGCGCGAGCGATTCGCGCTGCCCGTCACCCACGTCGTGGTCGATCTCGATGCGTGAAGCGCGCGTGCTGACGGTCGAGCAGGTGGATCCGCTGCCGTTGCGCGCGGAGCTGCGCGAGGTGCATCGCGCTGCTCTCGGAGCCGGTGCGCTCTCCGACGAGTGGGCTGCGAGCCGGCTGCCGCTCCACGTCCGGCGCGACGACTTCGTCTTCCTGGTCGCGCGAGAGGGAAGCGAGCTCGCGGGGTTCGGCTACGGGTACACCGGCGCGTACAAGCAGTGGTGGACCGAGCACGTCGCGCGCGCGTTCACCGCGGCACAGCGCGAGCTGTGGCTCGACCCTCCGCATTTCGAGATCGTCGAGCTGCACGTGCGCCCGTCCTGGCAGCGGCGCGGAGCCGGCAGCGCGTTGCTCGCGCAGCTGCTCAGCCGGCAGCCGCACGACCGCGCTCTGCTCTCGACCCAGACCGGGTCCCGCAAGGCGCGCAACTTCTACGCGAAGAACGGCTGGAGGGAGCTCGCTGCCGTCGATTTCGGCAGGGGCTACCCACCGTACCTCGTGCTCGGGAAGAACCTGGTTGCCCGCGAAGCGGGAACCAGGTTCACGTCGTAGGCCTCCGGGCTCAGGACACGAACCTGGTTTCGCCTGCGGCGAGAACCAGGTTCGTCACTTGCCTGCGACGGAGCTGACGTAGGCCGCGACGGCCTTGATCTGAGCGTCGCTCAGCTGGCCCTTGAACGCCGGCATCGGCCCGCCTCCGACCTCGACCTGGTGCACGACACGCGACTTCGACGGCTTGAGCTGGTCGAGGTTCGGACCGACGTTGCCGGTCGAGCCGGCGTCCTTCAGCGTGTGGCAGCCGCCGCACCCGGCCGAGGCGAAGACCTGCTTGCCGAGGGCGCTCTGCGAGGCGCCGCCCCCGGAAGACGTCGTCGTCGGCGTCGTGGTGGTCGCCGGTGCAGGAGCCGCGTTGGCGGCGGTCACGCCGCAGTTCGGGTTGGCGGCGCACTTGGCGACGTACACCGCGACGTCGTCGGCGTCGGTGCCCTCGACGAGGTTCGCCGGCATCGGCGGCTCCGGGTAGGCGATCTGCCCGCGCACCACGTCCGCCATCGTCTGCTGGGAGAACCCCTGCGCCTTGTCCGAGGCGAAGGCGTCGTCGAGATTCGGCCCGATCGTGCCCTGCGCGTTGGCGTCCGCCAGCGTGTGGCACGACGCGCACTTCGACTGGAAGAGAGCCTTGCCCTGACTGGGGTCGCCCGAGGTGACCCGTTTGACGGCGCCGCAGCCCGATGCGACGACCGCGACGAGGAGGACCGCAGCTACAGCGAGGAGTCGGCGCGCGTTCAGGGTCGGCTCGATGTCAGGGTCAGCTTGGTGTCAGGACGGTTGGGTTGCGCCGTCGAGCTGCGAGATCGCCTCTGCCCGCGTCGCATGAATGGCGAAGACGCGGTCGAGGCCGGTGATCTCGAAGATCTTCGTGATGTTGCGGTCGCTGCAGACGAGCGAGAGCTGCCCGTCGTTCGTGCGCAGCCGCTTGACCCCTCCGACGAGCACGCCGAGCGTGGTCGAGTCGATGAACGTCGTCGAGGAGAAGTCGACGATCACCTGCCGGCCGCCCTGTCCGATCACCTCGAGCAGCTGCTGCTTGAACTCCGGGGCCGTATAGAGGTCGACTTCGCCTGCGAGCGAGATCACGTAGGCGTCGTCGGAGAGCTGCTCGGTCTTGATGTCGAAGTTCATCTCGGTTCCCCCCGCGTGCGTCAGTGGCAGGCAACTGCCGCGTGAGTCTAACCGGAGGTCGTGACCGGGGTGACGGCAGTCGACTGGGCCTGGAGCATCTTCAGCGCCTGCTTGACCTGGGCTGCGAGCGGGTCGGTCGGTGCCAGCTTCAGGAACGCCTTGAAGGCGGCGATCGCCGTCGTCGGGTCCTGCGCGGCCTGCGCGGCCTGGCCGAGCTGGATCTGCGAGGTCGCGTCGCTCGGGTTCAGCGCGACGAGCTTCTTGTACGCGGCCTCCGCGCTCCGCTGGGCGTTCTGGTAGTTCGTGTAGGCGGTCTGCTGCTTCGCGGCGGCGATCGTCGCGACCGCGGCGGAGATCGGGTTCTTGAGCGCCGCCGGATCGGCGAGCGCCTTGCCGAACGGCGTCGATGAGGCCGGCCCGAAGGCGGAGGCAGGCGACTCCTGCTCGGCCATCGACTGCTGGGCGGCCGCGTAGTCGTTCGAGTAGGTGGTGGCGAGCGTGCCGTACTGGGAGGCGAGCTCCGCGAGCGCGCCCTGGTCCTTCGGGCGCAGCGTCGTGTAACGCTCGAGGGCCGCCACCGCCTCCGCGGTCCGCTGCTTCTGCTCGAGCGCGGTCGCGAGGTCGCGCCAGGCGGTTGCGTCCTGCGGGCTCTTGTCGGCCTTGCTCTGGAGCTTCGAGATCGACGAGCCGCCCTTGTTGCCGAAGTTGAAGGCGTTCTGGAGCGCGTCGCTGATCCCGGTCGAGCCCGAGCCGACGCCGAAGAAGACGAACCCGAGCGCGAAGACGACGGCCAGCAGCACGAACATCCACTTGGCGTGGTTGCGCAGCCGCTGGAAGAAGAGCTCCTCCTGCCACTGAGGCGGCTTCTGCTTGTGCGGCGTCGCCGCTACGGCCGAAGCGCGAGCATTTTGCGCCGGGCGGCGCTTGCGGTGCTGCGTACCTCTTGCCACTGCTCCTCTTCTTCTCTCCGGTACCGGGTCTCGCCGTCGACGATCGTCTCGAGCACTCTGTCCGGCGAACCGCCGAAGACGACGGCCGCCGCGGGGTCCTCGACCGGATGGTAGGGACTTCCCGCCAGCGACACGACCGTCAGGTCGGCGCGTTTGCCGGGCCTCAGGGTACCCACCCGCTCGTCGACTCGCAGGGCGCGGGCGGCGTCGGCCGTGGCGAGGCGCAGCGCGTCCTCCGCCAGGAGCGCCTCTGGGCGCCGCTCGAGGGCCCGCGCGGCAGAGACGGCGGTGCGCATTTCCTCGAAGACGTCGAATGACGGGGTGGAGGCCGGCGAGTCGGTGCCGAGGCCGACGACGACCCCCGCCGCGCGCATCGCCGCGACCGGTGCGACACCGCAGCCGAGGAGCGCGTTCGAGCGCGGGCAGTGGGCGACCGGGACGCCGCGATCGGCCAGGAGCCCGATCTCGGCATCCGACACCTCGACGCAGTGCGCGCACAGCAGGTCCGGCCCGAGCACGGGCTCGAGCGAGGCGACGGCGCGCTTGCCGGTCGGCGGGACGAGGACCGGGATCCCGCGGAGCGCGCCGGTGCCGCGCTCGAGCCACTCGTTCTCGCTTGCGCTCTCCGCGAGATGCGTGCCGACAGGGATGCCGAGCGACAGGCACCACCGATACGTCTCGACCGAGCACGTGTAGGGCGCGTGCGGTGAGACGCCGATCGTCACGAGCGCGGTCTCCTCGACCGCTCGGCTCTTGTCCTCGAACTGGCGGCGGGCGTCTTCCGGATCGCCTGCGAACACCTCGAGATATGCCGTCGCGCGCAGCCCGAGCTCGGCGGCGGCGATCGCGCCCGCGCCGGAGAAGCTGTAGTCGGCCGTCGTCGTGATCCCCGTCCGGAACGAGTCCGCGACGCCGCAGCGCGCGACCGCGACCATGTCCTCGCCCGAGAGCCGGCGCTTGCGCTCGACATGCGTCTTGAGCCACGTCCCGAACGGGGTGCCGTCGCCGAACCCGGCGTACACGGCGTATTCGAGATGCGAGTGTGCATTGACGAAGCCGGGCAGGATCACGGCGCCGTCGTGATGACGCCGGGCTCGCCCGGGGGCGACCTCGACGATCTCGCCGCTCTCCCAGCGCACGCGCCCGCCCTCGATCGGCGGCCCGTCGACGGGCAGCACCCAGTCGGCGGAGACCTCGCTCATCCGCTCCGGCGCCGGCGAAGCCGGCGACTCCGCTCTTGGGCGGCTCCGTCGAGCCTACGCCCGCTCACGTTGTGCGCGCTGCAGCGGTGGCGCGGTCGGCGCGCCGCTCGAGCAAGACCGCGGCCCAGATCGACGCCTCGTAGAGGACGAGCAGCGGGATCGTCTCGAGGATGGTCGTGATCGGGTCGACGCCCGGGAGCGCCACGCCGATGCAGCACACGACGAAGTAGCCGACGCGGCGGCTCCGCCGCAGCGTCTTGGTCGAGAGGATGCCGATGCGCGTCAGGCCGATCACGAAGAGCGGCAGCTCGAAGACGATTCCCATCGCCACGAGAACCTTCGCCGCGAACCCGATGAAGTCCCGGGCGCGGATGAGCGTCGTGTACTGCGCCGAGTCGTAGTTCGCGAGGAAGTGAGCGGCCTTCGGGAGGGCGAAGTAGTAGCCGAACGCAAGCCCGATCACGAGCAACACGACGGAGATCAGGACGAAGATGCGCAGCATCCGCTCGTGCGCCGGGTCGAACGCCGGCAGGAAGAACGACCAGGCCTGCCAGAGGATCACTGGCAGCGCGAGCAGGAAGCCCGCGTAGAACGCGAGCCACATCGAGGTCATGAAGGGCTCGCCGATCGTCAGCGTCGTCAGCTGACGGTGGCCGCGTGGGAGCGTCAGCTCGAGTGCGTGGATCAGCCTGTCGTGGAAGACGTAAGCGACGACGAAGCCGACGAGGAGCGCGCCGATGCAGACGAACAGTCGGTGCCGCAGCTCCTCGAGATGCTCGACGAGCGTCGCCTCCTCGCCGTGATCGAGCCGACGCGGCGGACGAAGCGAGCGCATGCGCATGGCGCGCTAGTGAACGGTCTCGTTCTCGCGGGGCGGCGCGGCCGCAGGCGTCTCCTGCGTCCCGGCCGGGAGCTGCGATGTCTGCGTCGGCTCCGGCTTCGTCTCACCGGTGACGGAGTCCTTGAACTCACGCATCCCCGATCCGAGCGAGCGGCCGATCTCCGGGAGCCGCTTGGCCCCGAAGAGGAGGAGTGCGACGAGCAGCAGCAGGACGATCTCTGGCGCGCCGATGCTTCCCATACCGGCAGCCTAGCAGCGCCCGAGCGACCGTCCATGCCGGAATCTGGTGGGAAGTGCTGTAGTCGGGGGTTCCTTGGCTACGATGGGCAGCAGAGACGAACGGGCCTGGAGGCTCGTTCCGGACGCCCTTCTAGGACTCGGAGACCATGGCCAAGCTCGAGCTGAAGCAGTTGCACGTCGCGCTGGAGGACGGAACGGAGATCGTCAAGGGAGTCGATCTCACGGTCGCCTCCGGCGAGGTGCACGCGATCATGGGCCCGAACGGCTCGGGCAAGTCCACGCTCGCCTATGCGATCGCGGGTCACCCTGCCTACGAGATCACCGAGGGGCAGATCCTGCTGGACGGCAAGGACATCACCGAGGCGGGTGCCGACGAGCGCGCCCAGGCCGGGCTCTTCCTCGCGTTCCAGTACCCGCACGCGATCCCGGGCGTGACGGTCACCAACTTCCTGCGGCAGGCGATGAATGCCGTGCGCAAGGCCCGGAACGGCGGCGTCGACGACCCGATGCCCGTGCCCGAGTTCCGCAAGCTCTTCCTCGCGAAGATGGACGACCTCAAGGTCAGCCGTGAGCTCGCGTCCCGCTATCTCAACGACGGGTTCTCGGGCGGCGAGAAGAAGCGCGTCGAGATCCTGCAGATGGCGATGCTGCAGCCCAAGATCGCGGTGCTCGACGAGACCGACTCCGGTCTCGACATCGACGCGCTCAAGGTCGTCGCCGAAGGCGTGCAGCAGCTCGTCGGCCCCGACATGGGGGCGCTCGTGATCACGCACTACAACCGCATCCTGAAGTACATCACCCCCGATTTCGTGCACGTGTTCGTCGACGGCAAGATCGTCGAGGAGGGCGGCCCCGAGCTCGCAGAGAAGCTCGAGGTCTCCGGGTACGTTCAGTGGGAGAAGCCGAAGGAAGAGGTGCACGCCTGATGGCACAGACCGAGTCCGAGATCGTCCAGGGGATCGGCTCCGACTACGAGGTCAAGTACGGGTTCCACGTCCCCGAGGACTACTTCTTCAAGTCCGGGCGCGGCCTGTCGCACGAGCTCGTCGACGCGATCTCCTCGCACAAGAACGAGCCGGACTGGATGCGCAAGTTCCGCCACCGCTCGCTCGACTACTTCCTGGCGCGGCCGATGCCCACGTGGGGCGGGATGCCGTCGCTCGCCGAGATCGACTTCGAGAACATCTACTACTACATCAAGCCGACCGAGAACCAGGCCAACTCGTGGGAGGACCTCCCGGCGGACATCAAGGACACCTGGGACAAGCTCGGGATCCCCGAGGCCGAGAAGAACTACCTCGCCGGGGTCGGCGCGCAGTACGAGAGCGAGGTCGTCTACCACAAGCTGCAGGAGCACCTCACCTCGCAGGGCGTGATCTTCCTCGACACGGACACCGCGCTGCGCGAGCACGAGGACGTCTTCAAGCAGTACTTCGGCACGATCATCCCGCAGAACGACAACAAGTTCGCAGCGCTGAACAGCGCCGTCTGGTCGGGCGGCTCGTTCATCTACGTGCCGGCCGGCGTCAGGATCGAGCTGCCGCTCCAGGCCTACTTCCGCATCAACGCGGAGAACATGGGCCAGTTCGAGCGCACGCTGATCATCGTCGACGAGGACGCGTACGTGCACTACGTGGAGGGCTGCACCGCCCCGATCTACTCGACCGATTCGCTGCACAGCGCCGTGGTCGAGATCGTCGTCAAGAAGGGCGGCCGCTGCCGCTACACGACGATCCAGAACTGGTCGAACAACGTCTACAACCTCGTCACGAAGCGCGCCGTCGCGGAGGAGAACGCGACCATGGAGTGGGTCGACGGGAACCTCGGCTCGAAGCTGACGATGAAGTACCCGGCGATCTGGCTGACCGGGAAGGGCGCGCACGGTGAGGTGCTCTCGATCGCGTTCGCCGGCAAGGGCCAGCATCAGGACGCGGGCGGCAAGTGCGTCCACATCGCCCCGAACACGACCAGCGTGATCACGTCGAAGTCGATCTCGAAGAACGGCGGCCGCGCCGGCTACCGCGGGCTCCTCGAGGTCGCCAAGGGCGCGAACGGCGCCCGGTCGAAGGTCGTCTGCGACGCCCTGATCCTCGACGACGAGTCGCGCTCCGACACGTACCCGTACATCCGCATCGACGAGAACGACGTCGACATCGGCCACGAGGCGACCGTGTCGAAGATCGGCGAGGAGCAGCTCTTCTACCTGATGTCGCGCGGCCTCTCGGAGTCCGACGCGTCGGCGATGGTGGTCAGCGGCTTCGTCGAGCCGATCACCAAGGAGCTCCCGCTCGAGTACGCCGTCGAGATGAACCGCCTGATCCAGCTGCAGATGGAAGGCTCGGTCGGGTAGTGCAGGTCGAGCACGTCGACTTCTGGGCGGTGCCGGTCACCGACATGGAGCGTTCGAAGCGGTTTTACGGGGAGACGCTCGGGCTGCCGCAGACCGGAGACGGCGGCTTCCCGGAGTACCAGCTCGGCGACAACGGCTTTCTGTACCTCCTCAGCCTCGAGTCGATCGGCGGCGCCTTCCGCGCCCCGCACGACGCCGGGTTCGCGCTGCGCGTGCCGGACGTCGCCGAGGCGAAGGCGGAGCTGGAGGCCAAGGGTGTGGAGTTCGCCGGCATGACCGACACGGGCGTGTGCCACATGGCGTTCTTCGCGGACCCCGACGGGAATCAGCTCGTGCTGCACCGCCGCTACGCGCCGCCTTCATGACGACGCTGACACGAGAGCAGGCCGCGAAGCGGTTCGCAGAGCTGCCCCTGCCGTCCACGAAGGACGAGCACTGGCGGTTCACCGACCTGCGCGGCTTCGACCCGCAGGAGGTGTCAGACACCGTTCCGGTGTCCGACACCGGCCCGGCGCTCGAGCTCGAGGTCGCTGCGCGGGCGATCGTGACCGAGAACGGGATCGAGATCCTCTCCGCGCCCGACGGCGTCCGCTTCGAGCTTCTCCCACGCGATCACGCGGCGACGCTGATCCCCGACGACGACCGGTTCGCGGCGGAGAACCTGGCGCGGTGGGAGCACGGCCTCCTCGTCCACGTCGGGAAGGGTGTCGAGCTCGAGCAGCCCCTGTACGTCCAGGTGACCTCGAGCGTCGGGACGCTCTTCTGGCGGATGGTCGTGATCGCCGACGAGGGCGCACGCTTCTCGCTGATCGAGGACCTCTCGTCCAGCGCTCCGGACACGGTCGCCTACACGAACGCCGTCGTCGAGCTGTTCGTCCATCCGAGCGCGAAGATCGAGTACGTCTCCCTGCAGAACCTCTCGCGCGAGACGTGGCACTTCGGCCGCTACAAGGCGTGGCTCGAGCGCGACTCGGAGCTCGACTGGGTGATCGGCGGCTTCGGCTCGAAGCGCGGCAAGGTGTGGATCGAGAACGACCTCGCCGGCCCCGGCGCGACCTCGCGCGTGACCGGTGCGTATTTCGCCGACGGCGACCAGCATCTCGACTACGACACGTTTCAGGAGCACATCGCGCCGAACACCGAGAGCGACTTCGCGTTCAAGGGGGCCCTGCGGGAGAACGCGAGCGCGGTGTGGCGCGGGATGATCCGCGTCGAGGAGCAGGCCCAGAAGACGAACGCCTATCAGGAGAACCGCAACCTGCTGCTCTCCGACAAGGCCCACGCCGACTCGATCCCGGGCCTGGAGATCATGGCCAACGACGTGCGCTGCACCCACGGCGCGACACTCGGACGGATCAACCGCGAGGAGCTCTTCTACCTGATGGCGCGCGGCCTGAGCCGCGCGGAGGCCGAGCGCCTGATCGTGCGCGGTTTCTTCCAGGACGTGCTCGACCGCATCGAGCTGGCGCCCGTGCGAGATGCGCTCGGCGCGGCGCTCGAGGCCCGCATTCCGCAGGCCTAGCCGCCGCTCGCTCGACCCATCCCCTCGTTTTTCCGGCGGGACCTCCCGACGCAGTAGTCGGGACCGGCCGATCCGTGTGCGCACGGATGACAGATCGCCGCGCTGGGCGCATGGTCGGCGCTGCAGTCCAATCCCGGAGGTCGTGGGATGTTCACCTATGTTGCGTTGATCAAGTTGACGCCCGAGGGACGCGAGGGCCTCAAGGAGGCTCCGAAGTACCTCGAGAAGATCAAGCTCTTCGTCGAGAAGGAGAAGGGAGAGCTCGAGACGACGTTCGCGATGATGGGCCCCTGGGACTTCTTCGCGATCGTCAAGTACCCGACCGTCGAGGCGGCCTTCCGCGCGCACGCGCGCGTGGCGTCCCTCGAGGTGATCGAGGTCGAGACCTTCCCGGTCGAGGAGGTCGAGCTCTTCATCAAGGCGCTCGTCTAGGGAGGGCACGCTGTCTGGGGTGGTGGGGCCGCGGCAACGCGGCCCCGTTTTCTGCGGGTTCCTACGCTAGTCCAGCAGGCCGCGCTCGCCCAGCCGCCGCTCGAGCTCCAGCAGCCGTCGTTCCAGCTGAACGACACGCTCCTCGACCGTCGCCGGCTCGTCCTCCGCCACCGGCGCGCCCTCCCCCGGCGCGTCGGCCAGCAGGTGCGTCCATCGTTCCTCGCGTTGGCCCGGTTGGCGTGGCAAAAGGTGGACGAGCTCCTTGCTGTCGAGGCGCGCCAGCGTGGCGGCGACGTCCTCGAGCGAGGCGAAGCGGTGCAGCCGCTCGGTTCGCGCCTTCAGCTCCGCGACCGTCTGGGGACCGCGCAGCATCAACACGGCCAGGAGCGAGACCTCCGCCGGCAGGAGGTCGAGCGCCTCGCCGAAGAGCTGCCGGTACTTGGCCGTGCGTGAGCCGGGCCCGGTCGCGAGCCGTGCCCAGCCGCGGCCGCCGAGGCTCTGCGCGGCCGCCCGCACCTGTGACTCGTCGAGCTCCAGCACTGGGTCGCGGTTCGTCGCCTGGTTGCACGCGAGCCGCAGGGCGTTCAGCGTCAGCGGATACTGCTCGGGTGTCGTCCGCTGCTTCTCGATCAGGCAGCCGAGCACGCGCAGCTCGACCGGGTTCAGGCGGTGGATCACCATCCGCGCAAGCCTAGGCGCGGACGAGCGGCTTGTACTTGATCCGGTGCGGCTCGAGCGCCTCCGGCCCGCGCGTCTCGCGCACCCAGTCCGCGTACTCGGCCCAGTCGCCCTCGAACCAGGTCACCTGGCTGTCGCCCTCGAAGGCGAGGATGTGCGTCGCGACGCGGTCGAGAAACCACCGGTCGTGCGTGATCACGACGGCACAGCCGGCAAAGTCGAGCAGCGCATCCTCGAGCGCGCGCAGCGTGTCGACGTCGAGGTCGTTCGTCGGTTCGTCGAGCAGCAGCACGTTGCCGCCGCTCTTCAACATCTTCGCGAGGTGCACGCGGTTGCGCTCGCCGCCGGACAGCTTCCCCACCGGCTTCTGTTGGTCGCCGCCCCGGAAGTTGAACCACGACGTGTACTGGCGCGAGTTGATCTCCTTCTTGCCGAGCAGGACGAGGTCCTGTCCGCCGGAGATCTCCTTCCACACCGTGTTCTTCGGATCGAGCGACGCCCGCGACTGGTCGACGTAGCCGAGCTGCACGGTGTCTCCGATCCGGAGTTCGCCGGAGCCCGGCGCCTCCTCGCCGGCGATCATCCGGAACAGGGTCGTCTTGCCGGCGCCGTTCGGGCCGATCACGCCGACGATGCCGGCCGGCGGCAGCGAGAAGGAGAGGTCCTCGAAGAGGAGCCGGTCGCCGAAGCCCTTCGAGACGCCCTTCGCCTCGATCACGACGTCGCCCAGCCTCGGGCCCGGCGGGATGTGGATCTCGACCCTGTCGAGGCGCACGGCCTCCTCCTCGGCCAGCAGCTTCTCGTACGCACCGAGGCGCGCCTTCGACTTGGCGTGCCGCGCCTTGGGCGCCATGCGAACCCATTCGAGCTCGCGGGCGAGCGTCCGCTGGCGGGCGGACGACTGCTTCTCCTCGACCTGGAGCCGCGCCTGCTTCTGCTCGAGCCAGCCGGAGTAGTTGCCCTCGTACGGGATGCCGCGCCCACGGTCGAGCTCCAGGATCCAGCCCGCGACGTTGTCGAGGAAATACCGGTCGTGCGTCACCGCGACGACGGTGCCTTTGTACTCGGCGAGGAAGCGCTCGAGCCAGAAGACCGACTCGGCGTCGAGGTGGTTCGTCGGCTCGTCCAGGAGCAGGAGATCCGGCGCGCTGAGCAGCAGCCGGCAGAGTGCGACGCGCCTGCGCTCGCCGCCCGAGAGCGAGGTCACGTCACGGTCTCCCTCCGGAAGCCGGAGGGCGTCCATCGCGTGGTCGAGCTGCTCCTCGAGCTGCCAGGCGCCGCGCCGGTCGACCTGGTCCTGCACCTTGGCCTGCTCGGCGAGGAGCGCGTCGAAGTCGGCGTCCGGCTCGGAGAACTGCGCCGAGATCTGGTTGAAGCGGTCGAGCAGGTCGCGCAGCTCCCGGACACCGTCCTCGACGTTCTCGCGCACCGTCTTCGCCGGGTCGAGCTCCGGCTCCTGTTCGAGCAGCCCAACGGTGGCGTTCGGCGCCAGCTCGGCGACGCCGGACGACGGTTCCTCCTTGCCCGCCATGATCCGGAGCACGGTCGACTTGCCGGCGCCGTTCGGCCCGAGCACTCCGATCTTCGCGCCCGGGAAGAACGACAGGGAGATGTTCGCCAGCACCTGGCGGTCGGCGCCGTAGAACTTGTCGACCCTGTACATGGTGTAGATGTATTCCGCGCTCACAGGTGCAGCACGATACCCACGTCGACCGCCGGGCCCGGGCGCTCACCCGTCTCGGCGCGCGAACCCTCCTAGCTACTCTTCCCAGGTGGCCGTGACCACCCCAAAGCTCGACGCTCAGGCGCTGCGGGCCGACTTCGCTGTCTTCGAGGAGCTGACGAACGGCAAGCCGGTGGCCTACCTCGACTCGGCCTCGTCGACCCAGAAGCCGCGCCAGGTGCTCGACGCGATGCGCGACTTCTACGAGCACTCGTACGCGAACGTGCACCGCGGTGTCTACACGCTCGCCGAACGGGCGACGGCGGGCTACGAGGGTGCGCGCGAGAAGGTGCGCGCCTACGTCAACGCCCCGTCGAACCGCGAGGTGATCTTCACCCGCAGCTCGACCGAGGCGCTCAATCTGATCGCCTACGCGTGGGGGCTCGACAACCTGGGCCCCGGCGACGTCGTCGTCATCACGGAGCTCGAGCACCACGCGAACTTCGTGCCCTGGCAGTTCATCGCGAAGAGAACCGGCGCGCAGTTCGCACACATTCCGATCGACGACCACGGCGAGCTGCAGCTGGACGCGCTCGACGAGATCGCAGCGCGCGGCACCGTGAAGGTGGTCGCGAACAACCTCGTCTCGAACACGCTGGGGACGATCAACCCGGTCGAGAAGCTCGCGGCCTGGGCCCACGAGCAGGGCGCGGTGATGGTCGTCGACGCCGCCCAGGCGGCGCCGCACCGGCAGATCGACGTGCAGGCGCTCGGCTGCGACTTCCTCGTGTTCTCGTCGCACAAGCTCTGCGGGCCGTCCGGCGCCGGGGCGCTCTGGGGCCGCCGGGAACTGCTGGAGGAGATGCAGCCGTTCAACCTCGGCGGAGAGATGATCCGCTCGGTCGCCCTCGACCGCACGAGCTGGAACGAGCTGCCGTACAAGTTCGAGGCCGGCACGCCTGCGATCGCCGAGGCCTACGGCTTCGGGGTCGCGCTCGACTACGTCTCCGAGGTCGGCCTCCCGGCGATCGAGGCGCACGAGCACGAGCTCGTCGTCAACGCGATGGAGCGGCTCGGCGAGATCCCGGGGCTGCGGATCTTCGGCCCGCCCGCCGAGCGCCGCACGGGGATCGTCAGTTTCGAGCTCGAGGGGGTGCATCCGCACGACGTGGCCCAGATCCTCAACTGGGAGGGCGTCGCCGTGCGCGCGGGCCATCACTGCACGCAGCCGCTGATGACCCGGCTCGGCGTCGCCGCGACGACGCGCGCGAGCTTCTACCTCTACTCGATCGAGGAGGACGTCGACCGGCTGGTCGCCGGGCTGCTCAAGGTGAAGGACACGTTCGGTGTCTGAGCGAGCCGGTCGAACATGAGCGACTGTCGGCGTAGGCTGGACGGAGCCGACCAGGGAGCGCAGGTGCCGGCGTTGCCGGTGCCGGAGCGAGAAGCGAGTTCGCTCGGATGAGCGAACTCGAGCAGATGTACCGCGAGGTGATCCTGGATCACTACCGCTCGCCGCGGGGGCACGGGCTGCACGAGCATCCCGATGCGCAGGCGGAGGGCCAGAACCCACTCTGCGGCGACGAGGTGACGATCAGCGTCAAGTTCCGCGAAGACGGCGAGACGATCGACTCGATCGGCTTCGAAGGACGCGGCTGCGCGATCTCGCAGGCTGCCACCTCGATGCTCACCGAGCTGGTCAAGGGCCGGACGGCCGCCGACGTGGCCGCGCTGCCGAAGGAGGAGCTGCTCGACGAGGTCGGCATCCCTCTGACACCGATTCGCCTCAAGTGCGCGATCCTCGGGCTCGGTGTGCTCAAGGTGGCGCTGCACAAGGCCAAGGGAACGCCGCTCCCGGCGGAGTGGCAGAACCTCGGCGACGACCTGCAGTTCGACTAGTGGCGAGGATCGACGTCGCGCCGCTCGCGGAGTTCGGCCCGGGCTCCGCCAAGATCGTCACGCTCGGCTGGACGTCGATCGGGGTCTACAACTGCAACGGCAAGCTCTATGCGCTCGAGGACCGGTGCTCGCACGACGACGGGCCGCTCTGTGAGGGCGAATGGGACGAGGATCTCTGCCGCGTCATCTGCCCGCGGCACGGCTCCGCGTTCGACCTCGAGACGGGGTCGCCGCTCTCGCTCCCCGCCTACGAGCCGGTCGAGACCTACCCGGTCGTCGTCGAGGACGGCGTCGTCAAGGTGGAAGTCGCATAGAACGCTGCTGGAACACGGCCGACGAGCGGTACAACGCCTACCACGACGAGGAGTGGGGCCGGCCGGTTCGCGACGAGCGCGGCCTCTACGAGCGGCTCTGTCTCGAGGGGTTTCAGTCGGGGCTCTCCTGGCTGACGATCCTGCGCAAGCGCGAGGGCTTCCGGGCTGCCTTTCGAGGCTTCGACCCGGACGTGGTCGCCCGCTTCGGCAGGCGCGATGTCACCCGCCTGCTGGCCGACGCGTCGATCGTGCGCCATCGCGGCAAGATCGAGGCGGCGATCGCCAACGCCCAGGCGACGGTGGCCCTGCGCGAGAGCGAGCCCCTGGCTGAGCTCTTCTGGTCGCACGCGCCCGAGCACCACGCGGTCCCGGGCGGCCAGGCCGACTGGCAGGCCGCCACGCCCGAGTCGACCGCGCTCTCCAAGCGGCTCAAGCAGGCGGGGTTTCGCTTCGTCGGCCCGACCACGGTCTACGCGGCGATGCAGGCTTGTGGCGTTGTGAACGATCACCTGGCGAGTTGCTGGGTCCGGGAAGCCGTCGAGGCCGAGCGGTCCCGACGTCCGTCCTGACCGATGCGGTAGATTTCCGGCTAACCGCGGAAAGGAGGTGGTCCGGCGTTGGAGACTTCAAGTACGGGCAGTGGAGGTACCAGCTCGTAGAGGTGTGTCCCCGGGACCTGACGGGGAATCGCCTAGCCAGCGTGGGGGACTCGCGTTAACGCGCCGCCGTATCGGCCGGAAGCGCCTCTACGAAGTCCAAGCTGGATACTGGACGGAAGGGCCCCGCATGGGGCCCTTCGTCTTTTCACGGTCTGATGCGCCAGATGTCGTGCCCCTTCCAGCTGGGCACCCAGGCCTCGCCGGCGATCTGGGTGACGACGAACGGGCCCGCGCCGGCCCTGACGGTCTTTGCGACCGAGTTCGTCGCCGGGTCGACGACGGCGATCGTGTTCTTGCGGATCTGAGGCACCCAGACCAGTCCGCCGACGACGTCCGGGTCGCCGAGGTACGGCGCGCCGGGGAGCGGAATGGTCGTGACGACGGCGTTCGTCTGCGGGTCGATGCGCGCGAGCCCGGTCGGGGTCGTCACCCAGACCGCATCGGCCGAGGCCGCCGTCCAGCTCGCGCCGGTGCTGATCGCGATCGTCGCGAGCAGCTTGTTCGACGCGGGGTCGACGCGGATCACGCCGTCGCTGCCGGCCGCCCAGACGGAGCCGAACGCACCGACGACGCCCGTCGCCTGGCCCAGCTTCCAGCGGCCTGCGATGCGGTTCCGGGCCGGGTCGAGGCGCTCGAGCTCACCGAGGCCGTAGGACGTCGTCCACGCGGCCCCGTAGGCGAAGGTGGCGTCGTAGGGAGTGCTGCCGACCGGGATCGCCTTCAGGCGCTTGCCCGTCGTCACCGAGACGCGGCTGATCGTGGACGAGCTCGTGTCCTCGACCCACATCGAGCCGGCCCCGTAGCCGAGCCCGCACGAGCCGAAGCCGATCCTCGTCTTGGCGACGACCTTGTTGGTCTTCGGGTTGATCTTCACGAGGTAGGGCGAGCCGTACTCGCTCACCCAGACGAAACGGCCGCCCGCGGCGGCCGCACACGGCGCGGTGGCGGCGGAGAGGGGGATCTTGACCACGGCGGCCGGGGCGGCGACGGTGGTCGCCGCGGCGATGAGAGCGAGAAGGGTGCGCATCCGCCGAAGATAGTCCGGAGGCGGAGCAAATACTACGACTCCGCATTAAATGTCCGTTAATCCAGGCGGCCCGCTAAGGCGGCGCAAAGCGGGCGCAAAGGACGTCTCCGTAGCCTCCACCGCGAAATGGCCGACGACCGGAACAGTCCCGCCGCTGCCGAGATCCAGTTGGCGCACCGCGAACGAAGTAGCGTGAATGATCGCGTGCTCCAGCCGCGCCGCCATCCCTGATGGCGATGACTGACACCCGGCCGCTCGACCGGCCCGGCGGCAACCGCGGGAAGGGCCTTCGGGAACGGGCGCGCGCGGGCGCCCTCGTCGCCATGGGGCTGGCCGCCGTCGCACTCCCTCTGGTCGGGCTCCTGTCGCTGCTGCTTCGGTCACAGCTCGATCCGCACATCGAGAACTACCCGCTCCACTTCGTGGTCTTCGGAGTGGTGGGCGCTCTCGCATTCGGCCTCGGCTACGCGGCAGGCGAGGCAGCCAACCGTCGCGGGGATGCCCGCGTCCTGCTCCTGTCGCTGGCCTTCATGGCGACCGGCGGGTTCCTCTGGCTGCATGCTCTCGGGACTCCCACCATTCTCTTCGCGAGGGAGCACGCCGGCTTTCAGGTCGCCATTCCGGTCGGTCTCCTGGTGGGCGCGGTCTTCGCAGCCGGCTCGGCGTTCGTCGACATCCGTCCCGGGATCGCGGCGGTCCTCATTCGCCGGCGCGCACGGCTGCGATTGGCCGTGCCGGCTTCCATGGCGGTCTGGTTTGCGTGGACCGTTGCGAGCCTGCCACCGGTGGGCGGGCCGAACGGTGAAGCCGCGACGAGCCGCTTCCTCACCGTGATCGCGGCCCTCGGAGCGTTTGCGTACGCGATCAGTGCAGTGCGTTACTGGAGCATCTTCCGCCACGGCCGCAACCTGCTCCCAGCAGCGGTCGTCGCCTGCTTCGTGTTGCTGTCCGAAGCGACGATCGGTGTTGCGGTCACCGGGGAACGCACGTGGCACGCCAGTTGGTGGGAGTGGCACGGCTTGATCGTCGCGGCCTACCTGATCGTCGGGCTCGCAGCCCGTCGCGAATGGCGCGAGGAGCGGTTTCGGCGGCTCTATCTGCCGACGACGCGAGAGCGCCACCAGGACGTGAGCGTCCTCTTTGCCGATCTGGCAGGGTTCACGGGCTTCGCCGAGCGCTCGTCACCGGCCCAGGTTGCAGCCGTGCTCGACGCGTACTGGGGCATCGCGGCTCCGCTGATCACCCGTCGGTTCGGCGGCGAGGTGGAGAAGTTCATCGGCGACGGCATCATGGCCGTGTTCAACAACAGAGGAGACCAGCCCGATCACGCGGAGCGAGCGTCGGCCGCCGCGTTGGCACTTCAGCGCAGGGCCGCCCGACTGGTCGAGCAACATCCAGATTGGCCTCGCCTGCGCGTCGGCGTGAACAGCGGCGGGGTGGTGGTTCGCGAGATCGGAGGCGACGGCCACGTCGCCTATCCCTCGGTCGGCGACGCGGTCAATACGGGTGCTCGCCTCGAGCGCCTGGCTCCTGTCGGCGGAGTGCTGATCGGCGTCGAGACGTACCTGCAACTTCCGCTGGGGGCGGTCGTCGAGGAGTGGACCGGGTTGCGGGTGAAGGGCAAGGACGACGCGGTCGATGCGTACGTCTTGCACGCATTGCCCGCCTAGGTATCGGTCAACGCCCGTTCGAAAGCCGAGCCGAGCGCCGTCAGCGCGGCCCGCATCTCCGCCTCGTCGACCCGCTCGTTCAACGCCGCGTTGATCCGCTGGAGCGCTCCCCAGCCCCGGCGCCACTCGCGGTCGCCGCGCGCCGTCAGTTCGAACAGGAACGAGCGTCCGTCCTCGGGGTTCGGGCGCCGCCGGACGAAGGTGCGGCCCTCCAGCCGGCGCACGACGTCGGAGGCGGTGGTCAGAGGCAGGCCGAGCTCCTGGGCGAGCTCGGTGAGCCGCACCGTGCCCCGGACGCCGATCAGGCTGAGGACACCGTAGTCGCTCGACTCGACACCGTCGGCCGCGAGCTCGCGATCGACGATCTGGACCATGCGCTGATGGGCCGCGACGAGCAGCAGGAGAAGCGAGAGCCGCCGCTCAGGCGGCGCGGCGGATCTGCTCTTCGAGCGCGACGAGCGGGAGTCGGAAGGTGTCGGCGGCATCGGTGTTCGAGACGACGTTGTCGGCGCCCTGCAGCATCGTCACCTGGTCGACGGACAGCGGAGCGCCCGGCAGCCACTGTGTCAGCTGTGCGCCCGTCCGGGCAAGGCCGATCGGCACGTGCACGAGGCGCCGGCGTTTGCCGAGCACCTTCGCGATCGTCCGGTAGAGGCCGTTCCAGTCGACGGTGTCGGGACCGCCGAGCTCGAAGATGCGGTTCGCGGCTTCGGGCGCGTCGATCGCCCGCGCGAAGTACTCGGCGACGTCGTCGACCCAGATCGGCTGCGAGCGCTGCAGGCCGGCGCCGATCACGGTGACGACGGGGGAGTAGCGCACCTGCTTCATGAACGTCCGCAACGCACCGCCGCCCCGGCCGAAGATGAAGCTCGGGCGGAAGACGACATGCTCGAGGCCCGAGCCCGCGACGATCTGCTCCTCCTCCCACTTGGCCGCGTAGTACGGGACCGTGGCCCCGGACGACTCGCTCGTCCCGAGCGCGCTCATCAGGACGAACCGCTCGACCCCGGCTCCCTTCGCCGCCGCGACCAGGTCCTTCGTGCCCTGCGTCATCACGCGCTCGAAGTCGGCTGTGCTGCCCTGGAGGATCGCGACGAGGTGGACCACCTGGGTGCAGCCCGTGACGGCAGCCTGCAGGCTCGCAGGATCGGTGATGTCGCCCGCGGCGAGCTCGACCCCGAGCGCCCGGAGGTGCGACGCGCGTTCCGGGGCCCGGACGAGCGCGCGCACCTCGTGGCCCTGGGCGCGCAGGGTGTGCACGATCTTCGGGCCGACGAAGCCGGTCGCGCCGGTGACGAGCACTGTCACTGCGGGAAGTTCTGCCAGTAGCGGGAGGGGGTGGGGCCGCGCTGGCCCTGGTACTTCGACCCGAGCGTCGAGCTGCCGTAGGGCGATGCCGCAGGCTCGGTCATCTGCATGAAGGAGATCTGCCCGATCTTCATCGCGTGGTAGATCGTGATCGGCAGGTTCGCGACGTTCGAGAGCTCGAGCGTGACGTGGCCGTCCCAGCCGGGGTCGATGAAGCCGGCGGTCGAGTGGATGAGGAGGCCGAGGCGCCCAAGACTGGACTTTCCCTCCAATCGGGCGACGAGATCGTCGGGGAGTGTCACTCGCTCGAGCGTCGAACCGAGCACGAACTCGCCGGGGTGGAGAATGAACGGCTCGTCGTCGCCGATCTCCACCGCCTCGGTGAGCGCCTCCTGCGGCTGCTTGACGTCGATGAACGGATAGCGGGCGTTGTGGAAGACGCGGAAATACCGGTCGACCCGCACGTCGACGCTCGACGGTTGCAGGAGCGACGGCTCATACGGGTCGATCTTGATCCGGCCTTCGCCGATGAGCCGTTCGATGGTGCGATCGGACAGGACCACACGCTGATTCTTTCATCAGCGCGTCACCGAGTGCGTGGAGTCCCTTCAGGAAGGCGGCGCGCTCCGGCGCGTCGAGGGCGGGCGACCGGCCCGGCTACCTGCCGGCGCGCGCCTGCGCCGCCGGCAGGTAGTAGCGCTCGGTGTACTCGATCACGGCCCGCTGCATCGAGAACGCGGGCGCGAGGCTCGCGATCGAGCTCTTCATCAGCTCGATCCAGGCGCTGCGGTCGGCGAACCGCGGCACGACATCCTCCTCGAGCAGGCGATACAGCTCGGCGGCGTCGACCTCGTCGGAGCTGCCTGCCAGCGCCCAGCCGACCGAGGGGTCGTACGCCTCGGCCCACCAGCCGTCGAGGACGGAGAGGTTCGGGACGCCGTTGACGGCCGCCTTCATCCCGCTCGTTCCCGAGGCCTCGTAGGGCCGGCGCGGCGTGTTGAGCCAGAGGTCGCAGCCCGGGATGATCGCCTGGGCGAGCTCGATGTTGTAGTCCTCGAGGAAGACGACGCGTCCCGCGACGGCGTCTTCCCGCGAGAGCTCCACGATGCGCTGCATGACGTCCTTGCCCGGAGCATCCTGTGGATGCGCCTTGCCGGCGACGACGATCTGCACCGGCAGCGCGAGCAGCCGCTCCAGGTCGGAGAAGACGAGGCCCGCCCGCTTGTAGGTGGCGAAGCGCCGGGCGAAGCCGATCGTCAGGCGGTCCGTTTCGAGCCCGGCGAGCCTTGCGAGCCGCTCCCCGAGGAGCCGGTGGGTCTCCCAGAGAACGTCCGGGTCGAGCTCGTGGACGGCGTCCCAGCCGCCCTCGGCCGGTGGGGCGTCGGGCCGCACGCCGGCCGAGCGCAGGAGCTCGTCGAGCTCGGGCGCGATCCATGTGCCGAGATGCACGCCGTTCGTAACGTGGCCGATCGGGGGCTCGGCGTGCGGCCAGAGGCCGGCCCACATCTCACGCGCGACCTCGCCGTGCAGCTCCGAGACGCCGTTCGCGAACGCGGAGAGCCGGAGCGCGAGCGGCGTCAGGCCGAAGCCTTCGGTGTCGGGACTGCGCCCGAGTGCGAGCAGGGTCTCGCTCGAGATGCCCGCGGAGGCCGCGAGGCTCCCGACGTAGCGGACGACCAGATCGTCTCCGAACACCTCGTTTCCGGCGGGGACCGGTGTATGTGTCGTGAAGACGGTCGAGTGCCGGATGTGCTCGAGCGCGTCGTCGCTCGAGAGGCCGCGGTCGACGAGTGCGCGGGCACGCTCGATCGCGAGGAACGCAGAATGGCCCTCGTTGACATGGAAGACGGTGGGCTCGATGCCGAGCGCGGCGAGCGCGCGGACGCCGCCGACGCCGAGCAGGAGCTCCTGGCGGATCCGGTGCTCCCGGTCGCCCGAGTAGAGCGCGTCGGTGAGCAGGTCGACGTCGAGCAGGTAGAGCGGCACCGTCGTCGATCCGGCCCCGACGTCGTAGCGCCAGACCGCGGCCTCCACCGGCTCGCCCGCCAGGTCGACCTCGACGGTGACGGGCTCGCGCTGCAGGCCGAGCGCCTCCGGGTCGATCGCCGTGTACGTCTCCGTCTGCCGCCCTGCGCCGCTCAGTCCCTGTGTGAAGTAGCCGCCCCGATAGAGGAGGCCCACGCCGACGAGAGGCACCCCGAGCTCTGCCGCAGCCTTCAGGTGGTCGCCGGCGAGGATGCCGAGCCCGCCCGAGTAGACCGGCAGGCGCACGTCGACGCCGAACTCCATGCTGAAGTAGGCGACGAGCAGGTCGTCGCCGTCGTGTGCCCGCGACCACCAGGTCGCGGCGTCGCTCGTGCGCTGCATCGTGTTCAAGACCGCGACGAGGCTAGCGAATCGGGGCCTAGCCGTTCGCGGTGAACGTCGCGACACGCGAGACGGAGACCGTTCCGTCCAGCGCGCGGGCGACGGCGACGGCGTCGATCCGCTCGCCTTTCGGGTAGCGACCGGGATCGACGAACGCGCGATACGGCCGCGAGTCGTCCACCGCGAGGCGCTGCCAGGCGCCCCCCTTCCGCCGCAGGGCGAACGTGACGCTCACCGGCGCGCCGGGGACGGTCGCTGCGAGCAGGTCGTAGGAGGTGAGCGGATCTGCCCCCTCCTTCAGCTGCGGGACCGGCGGCGTCGTCTTCGGGATCGCCGCGGCGGGCGCCGCGACGAGCGCCGACACGGCCGGGATCGTCAGCGAGACGGTCGTGCCCGACGCGGTGACCGAGCCGCCCCCGAACGCGATCTGCCACATGCTCTGCGCTGTCGCGACGGCCACCTTCACCGTCGCCGGCTTGGGACCGTTGTTGAACGCCGTGACGATCTCGTGTCCGGTCGCGAAGTCGATGCGCGAGACGACGAGCACCGCATCGTTCGCGTAGCGGACGATCGAGGCTCCGGTCGAGAGCGCCGGATACGCGTCACGGACGGCGGAGAGCCGCTCGAGCTGCAGCTCGAGCGGATTGTCGGTGACGTCGAACGACGACCCCTTGCCGATCGGCGGCGACCCGACGCGAGGCTGCGACTGCCAGTCGCTCACCTGGGTCGGGAACATGTCCTGGCGCGCCGCCTGGTCGCCGCCCGAGCCGATCATCCCGACCTCGTCGCCGTAGAGCAGTGCCGGCGCGCCGCGCAGGAGATAGAGGACGTCGTAGCCGAGCAGGACGTGTTGGAGCAGCGCGTCGCCGCTCAGCCCGGGTGCCTGCGAGAGGATCTGCTGCGCGCCCCGGCCCATGTCGTGGTTGCCGAGGAACGTCGTGAACGCCGGATCGACGCCGTTCGGAGTGCGGAAGTAGTCGTCGTCCTGGAGCCTCGCAGCAAGGCCCTTCGCCCCGGAGGCGCCGGCGGCGTAGGCGGTCGCAACCTGCTGGAACGGGAAGTCGAGCACCTGCGGCAGGCCGCGGTCGCGCACGAAGGCCGACAGATCGACCGCGTCGTTCAGTGTCACCTCGCCGAAGACCGGGAAGTCGCTGATCCCGGCCGCGCGCGCCGCCGCGCGGATCTGCGGCACCCAGAGCTTGAAGAACGCTGCATTCACGTGCTTCGCCGTGTCGACGCGGAAGCCGTCGACGTGGAAGCGCGTGATCCACGACGAATAGATCCGGGCGAGGCCGTTCACCACGTTCGGCTTCTCTGTGAAGAGGTCGTCGAGCCCGTAGAAGTCGCCCTGCTCGAAGCATTGCTGGCTGCACGAGCTGAAGTCGATGTTGCCGCGGTCGTGGTAGTTGAGCGGGTCGTTCAGCCAGTCGGGCTTCTTCAGGTGACTGTCCGCCTTCAGGAGCAGCGGCACCTCGGGCATCGTCGAGGCCTTGAGGCACGGAAAGTGCTTGGACGTGACGTACCTGGCGGGGTTGAAGCGCTTGCCGTGGCAGTCGCGGTACGGCGCGTCGCTGTAGGTGCCCCCGTTCGTCAACTGGACGACGTCGGCCGTGTGGTTGACGACCACGTCGAGATAGACCTTGAGGCCGAGTGCGTGCGCGGAGACGACGAAGCTCGCGAAGTCCTGGTCGCCGCCGAGGTGCGGGTCGACCGTCGTGAAGTCGAGGCCCCAGTAGCCGTGGTAGGCGGCACTGCCGTTCTCGACCGGGTCCTGTTTGAGCACGGGGGTCACCCAGATCGCGGTGAAGCCGAGGTCCTTGATCCGCTGGAGGTGCTCGGCGAGGCCCTTCAGGTCGCCGCCGTGGTAGTAGCCGGTGCTCGACGGGTCGAACCCGGTCACGCCGGTCGGGCCGGTCAGCCCGCCAGTGTCGTTGGCCGGGTCGCCGTTCGCGTAGCGATCCGGCATGACGAAGTAGATCCGCTGTGACGCGAGGCTGCTCTGCGTCGGCGGCTGCGAGAGCGCGGCGAGAACCGCGCCTGTGGGCGGACCGCCGACGCTGGTTGCTGCGGCGCCGCCGACCAGCGCGATCGCGACAGCGATCGCGCTAGCGAAGCGGAGCGCCGGACGCCTCATCGAAGAAGTGGAGGTTCTTCGTGTCGACGGCGATCGGCACTTCCTCTCGAAGCCGGAGCTGCACGTGCGGGGGGAACGACGCGACGAGGTTCGGGCGCGACCCGACCACCGTCTCCGGTGCGCCGCCGGCCGCGAGGATGTCCTCTTCCTCGGCCGCCTCGCTCTTGACGTGCCGTGCGTCGACCCTGAAGTAGGCCATCGACTCGCCCCCGAGCGACTCGACGATCTCGACGGTGGCGTGAAGCTGCGGCAGGTCGACGCGGCCCTGGGCCGGGTGCAGGTCACCGGCCCTCAGCCCGACGATCACGGGCCGGCCGTCGTATTCGCGCAGGCGCGGGTACTGCTGCAGGGCCTCCGGCGCGACCGGGAGGATGTTCCCGCCGAGATTGATGGACACGTCGCCGTTGACCATCGCCGTCGCTTCGAGGAGGTTCATCGGCGGCGTGCCGATGAAGCCGGCGACGAAGAGGTTCTCGGGGCGGTCGTACAGTCGCTGCGGGGCGTCGACCTGCTGCAGGACGCCGTTGGCCATGACGGCGACCCGGTCGCCCATCGTCATCGCCTCGACCTGGTCGTGGGTCACGTAGACGGTCGTCGTCTGGAGCTCCTTCTGCAGGTGCGCGATGTCGGCGCGCATCTGTACGCGCAGCTTCGCGTCGAGGTTCGAGAGCGGCTCGTCCATCAGAAAGACCTGCGGCTTGCGGACGATCGCGCGGCCCATGGCCACGCGCTGGCGCTGCCCGCCCGAAAGCTCCTTCGGCTTGCGATCCAGATACGGCCCGAGGTCGAGCAGCTTCGCGGCCCAGCCGACGCGCTCCTTGATCACCTCCTTGGGCTCCTTGCGCAGCCGCAGGCCGAACGCGATGTTCTCGCCGACGCTCAGATGCGGGTACAGCGCGTAGTTCTGGAAGACCATCGCGATGTCGCGGTCCTTCGGGGAGACCTCGTTGACCACACGGCCGCCGATCGAGAGCGTGCCGCTCGAGATCTCCTCGAGCCCGGCGACCATGCGCAGCGCGGTGGTCTTGCCGCAGCCGGACGGGCCGACGAGGACGAGGAACTCCGCGTCGTGGATGTCGAGGGTCAGGCCGAAGACGGCCTGCACGCCGTTGTCATAGATCTTGTCGACCTCGTTGAACGCAACGTCAGCCATTCACGCAATCCTCCAGATGTGGAACGACGGGCCGTCGGACGGGAGCGCGCCGCCGGGCGCATCCTGCCCGTACAGGGTCTCGAGCGACGTGAAGGGCGTCATGACGGGAGCGTGTGGCGCGCGCGCCGCGAGGCACAGCAGCCGCTCGGCGCGCGTCTCGCGGAGGAATGCGATCGCGTCACGCGACACGTGCACATAGCGGATGCCGCCGCGCGCAAGCGTCTCGCTCGAACGGCGCAGCGTGGCGAGCTTCCGGACCTCGGCGAGGAAGGCTCGGTCCCAGGTCTCCTCGGAGCCCCACGGCATCGTGCGTCGAGCGTCCTCGCCCCAGGCGCCTTCCAGCCCGAGCTCGTCACCGGCGAAGAGCATCGGCACTCCGGGCGTCGTCATCTGCAGTCCGATGCCGACGAGGTGCCGCTCGGGCGTGCCGGCGACCGTTCGGAAGCGCGCCACGTCGTGGCTGTCGAGCAGGTTCCACGAATGGATCGCAGCCTCCCACGGCACCCCGGCGCGGAACTGGCGCATCGCCGCGACGGCGGCGGCGCCGTCGAGCTGCGGCACGCCGACCGGAATGCCCCAGAACTGCCGTTGCTGCTCGGGCTGGGGATCGTCGCGCAGGAGCCACGTCCACAGTGGGCGCATGAAGCCCGAGTAGTTCATCACCCCGTGCCAGCCGCGGACGGCGAGGTCGGGGCGGAAGTCGTGCCCGTGCTCGGCCACGAGCAGGCGATCGCCGACCTGCTCCCTCATCCAACGTGACACCTCGCGGTTGAGGTCGACGTCGCGGTACCGGCCGGTCATGTTCGCGACGTCCACGCGCCAGCCGTCGAGGCCGAGCTCGAGGTAGCGCCGCAGCACGGCGGCAAAGCGCTCGTGCAGTTCCGTGCTCTGCCAGTTCAGCTTCGGGAGCACGCGATGCCCGAGCCACGACTCGTAGCCGCCGGGGATCGAGTCGTCGAAGTAGTAGAAGCCGCGCTCCGGCTGCCGCCCCTGCAGCGCCGCCTGGAACCACTCGTGCCTGTTGCCGGTGTGGTTCGGCGTGATGTCCCCGACGATGCGCATCCCGCGGTCGTGCGCGGCGGCGGCGAGCGACCGTAGCGCTTCGTCGCCACCGAGCAGCGGGTCCACCTGCGCGAACGTCGTCGCGTCGTAGCGGTGTGTCGAGCCTGCGGGGAAGAAGGGCGTCAGGTAGATGAGGTTCGCGCCGAGGGAGTCGATGTGGTCGAGGTGCAGCTCGACGCCGCGCAGGTCGCCGCCGAAGAGCTCGTAGGGCGTCGGCCGGCCGCGACCGGTCGGCAGCTCGCTCCAGTCGCGCGGGACAGCCCAGTCGGGCGCTTCGACCTCGAGGCCGGAGGACGCGAAGCGGTCCGGGAAGATCTGGTAGGCGACGGAGGCGGGGTGCCAGTCAGGGCCTGCAGGGCCGGCCGTGATCACGAAGTCGTCCGCATCCGCGACCTCGTGCGAGGTCTGTCCGAGAGCGTTCAGCCACGTGTAGCCGGACTCGCCTCCCGACAGGAGGAAGCGGTAGCGCACGACGGGATTGGCAACCGGGAACTCGGCGCGCCACCAGACCTCGTCGTTGGACTCCTCGTCGAGCACGGCCTCGACGTTGCGGGGCTCGCCGTCCCGTTCGTAGCGGAGCACGACCCGATCGGCCGACGAGGCGTCCGGGATGCGCAGCCGCACGACGGCGTTCCCGCCCAGTTCCTCCGGCCGCTCGAGCACGTAGAGGTCAGAGCCGTCATGGTGCGGTGCTGCGAGCGTCGTCGCCGACGCCTCGTCGATCGCGGTCGAGCTCATCCCTTGACGGACCCCGCGGTCAGCCCGCTGACGATATACGGCTGCAGGAACAGGAAGAGCCCCGCGACGGGGATCGCCGCGAGCAGCGCACCGGCCGTGAACGGCCCCCAGACCTTGTCGTAGGAGCCGCTGATGAAGAGCTGCATCCCGACCGGCAGCGTCTTGTGGCTCGTCGTCTGGAGAATCGCCGAGGCGATCACGAACTCGTTCAGCGTGAAGACGAACGAGATCAACGCGACGACGGCGAGCACCGGCGCGGCGAGCGGCAGGACGACACCCCAGAAGATCTGCGCGGCGGTTGCGCCGTCGACCTTCGCCGACTCGTCGAGTTCCGTCGGGATCGTGTCGAAGTAGCCCTTCATCAGCCAGGCCTGCACGCCGAGCGCACCACCGAGGTAGACGATCACCACCGCGGCCTGCTTGTCGAGCCCGATCTGTGGGAAGACGTCGCCCACATTGAGGACGATCAGGTAGATCGCTGCGACCGCGACGAACTGCGGGAACATCTGGATCAGGAGCAGGCCCAGCATCCCCCCGCGCCGCCCCCTGAACCGGAAGCGGCTGAACGCATACGCGGCGAGGGCGCCGAGCACCGTCGTCGCGATTGCGGTCATCAGCGAGATCAACATCGAGTTGAGGAACCAGTGCAGATACGGCGCGTCCTGCTTGGCCCCGGTGTTGCCCTTGACGTTGTTGTGCAGCAGGCTCCCGAAGTTGTGCAGCGTGACGTGCGAGGGGATCACCTGCGCGCTCTGCAGCGAGTTGTTGCTGTTGAAGGCAGACGAGACGATGTAGACGACGGGGAAGAGCGCCATGCAGATCGCGACCACGCCGACTGCATGCCGCCACCACGTGTCCTTGAGCTTCAGCCGCGGGCGGGGGGGCTTGGCCACCGTCGCAACAGGCGCTGCTTTCGGTGCCGCTACCTCAGTTGCGCTCATCGCACGCTCTCCAGTGACTTGGTCTTCCAGAACGAGATCGCCGAGATACCGGCGACGATGAAGAAGATGATGATCGCGACCGCGCTTGCCAGGCCATAGTCAGATCCCTTTCCGGAGGCGATTGCGAGCTTGTAGGTGTAGCTGATCAGGATGTCCGTGTTCCCCGCGATCGACGACGCGCCGTTGTACGGCCCGCCGCCCGTCAGCAGGTAGACGTTGTTGAAGTTGTTGAAGTTGAACGCGAACGACGCGATCATCAGCGGTGCCACCGCGACGAGGAGCAGCGGGAGCGTCACGCGGCGGAAGACCTGCCAGGCGCTGCCGCCGTCGACCCGCGCGGCCTCGGTGAGCTCGCTCGGGATCGACTGCAGCGACCCCATGGAGACGAGGAAGAAGTAGGGGGTCGTCAACCACACGCTGACGAGCACGACGGCGATGCGCGGCCAGCTGATGAACGGCAGCCACGAGAAGACGTTCCCGCCGAACAGCCACGGCACGTGGATGCCGAAGGCCTGGTTGACCACGCCGAAGTCGTCGTTCAGCAGACCGGCCCACACGAGTAGCGAGAGGAACCCCGGAATCGCGTACGGGATCACGAGCACGGAGCGGTAGAGGCGCTGGAAGCGCAGGCCGCGCTTGTCGAGCGCGATCGCGAGGAACAGGCCGACGGCGAACGAGAAGAAGACGGTCGAGGCCGCGAAGACGAATGTCCAGGCGAAGATCGTCAGAAAGGGCTTGCGGACGAGCGGGTTGTGGATGATCTCGCTGAAGTTGCGAAAGCCGACGTGGGTCTTCCAGCCGGGCTCGAGCTCCTCTCGACCGGACACGAACGAGCCGAGCCCGTTGTCGTGGAACACCTTGCCGTCGGTGATCCGCACGAAGACGTTTCGCTTCGAGTCGTAGCGCAACGTCGGCTGCAGCTCGACGCCGATCGCCGTGCCCTGCGGCTGGATGGCCGCGTCTCCGGACGTCGGCACCTTGTAGTCCCTCAGTTGCTGGTCGAGCGTGAAGAGCTCCGCGCCGGTGATCAGCTTGTAGCCCTTCGCAGCCGTCGGCTGGCCCGTCGACCCGATCGTGACGTCGCTGCGCTTCAGCTCGGTCAGGCCCTTCGGCGTGCCGACGTAGACCTTGCCGCCGGTCTCGTCGCGCATGATCAGGACGAGGTTCCCGGACGAGTCGCGCGCGGGCGCGAGGTCGTACTGGCGCCCGTTCGCAGGCGGCTCGAGCGAGTTGACCTTGATCGCCGCGATCGCCTGGCCCTGCGTGATGATGTGACCGGTCGAGTAGTTCGAGAAGGCGACGTTGATCGTGAAGAGGATCGGGATGATCTGGAAGCCGACGAGGAAGACCATGCCCGGGATCAGGAACTTCGCCGGCAGCGTCTTGCGCCGCGGCGCGAGGTAGACCCAGTCGATCAGGAGCGTCGCCGCGACGAGCACGCAGACCGCGGGCCAGCGTTGGTGCGTGATCAGCACGTAGATCGCCCACACCGCGAGCGCGTTCGACGCGGAGAGCAGGCCGATCTTGATCGTGAGCCCCACGCCGCCGGAGAAGAAGGCGATCGCCCGGGCGACGAGACCCGGGTGGAACACCGGTTGCTCGACAGGAGTGATGGGCGTGGTAGCGGTGCTCACGAGCCGGGGGAGAGAGCCGGAGCGGGCGCCCATCGGCGCCCGCTCCGGGTGTCGGTCTTTCGGCTAGCCGATCTTGTACGCGATCGCGCGAGCAGCGCCCTTGAAGGAGCGCGCGGCCGGCATCGCGCCTGCGCCCTTCGTCGAGCGGACCCACGCCTGGCCGAGATCGCTCCAGACACTGCTCATCTGGGGGATGTTCGGCATCGGGACGCCGCCCTTGCTGGCGATGCGGAACTGCGCCAGGATCGGGTCGGTCGCCCTCGCCTTCACGTTCGCCGGTGCGCGGCCGCCTGCAGCAGCGAGCTGCGTCTGGGCCGAAGGTGTCGTGAAGTAGTTCACGACGAGATCCTTTGCCGCCGTGTCGACGTTGTGCGTGGTCGCGAACTTCGTGACCATCATGCCGTTGACGCCGAGGAACGGCACCGACGCCTTGGCGATCGCGGGCACCTGGACGACCTTGAACGTCACGCCGGCCTTCTGGATGTCGGAGACGGCCCACGGGCCGGTGACCCAGAACGGGGTCTGGCCCTTCGTGAACGCGGTGTCGCAGACCGAGTAGTCGGTCTTCGAGTTGATCAGGCCTTCCTTGTTCCACTTGTCGATCAGCTTCGAGTTCTTGATGAACGTCGGGTTGGCGACGCCGACGTCCTTCGGGTTCAGGTTTCCGGCCTTGTTGACGCCGAAGACGTAGCCGCCGAGCCCGGAGAAGAACGGATACATGTGGTAGGCGTCCCCGCCCGAGCCCTGCTGGACGCAGATGCCGAAGGACAGATGTGCCTTCTTCTTGGCGGCGAGCGCCTCGCTCTCGAGCTGCGCGAAGGTCGTCGGGACCTTGGCGAGCTTGGTGTTGACGAGCAGGCCGATGTTCTCGATCTGCACCGGGATGCCGTAGAGCTTCTTGACGGCGGTGCCGTACGAGAACGCGTCGAGCGTGTACTTCGGGAACTGCGCCGCAACGGCCTTGCTCGGATAGAGCGGCTCCACGAGACCGTTCGCGGCCAGCTGGCCGGTCCAGTCGTGGGCGGCCACGACGACATCCGGAGCGTCGGCGGCCGCGACGGTGCCGAGCGCCGTCTGGATCGAGCCGAAGTCCTTCGTCACGACCTGGATCGTCGCGCCCTTGGACGCGGCCCAGGAGCTTGCGACCTTGTTGACGGAGGCGGCGCGATTCGCATCGGTCCAGATGACGATCGTTGGGCCTGCCTTGTGAGACGCAATCGCGGACGTCGCGGCCACGGCGCCGATCGCCGCGACCACGCCAAGCAGCGCCCACATGCGCTTGAGCGAGTTGTGCATCAGAATTTGCCCTTCCAGTCTTGGGGATGGAGCTCACGACACGGGCCAGCTGGGGGCAGGCACCGCCGCCAGTGTAGATACCCCTCGCCAAATACCGCAATCGGCCACAGCTACGGGTTTTGACACGGTAGGTTCTACGGATTCCAGCACGCGGATCGTTCGTGGAGGCAGGCGATCCGTCTCCTCCGCTACGCTCGTTCGATGGCAGCGACGCGCACGATCGCGCTCAGGACCGCCGTTCCAGGCCCCCGCTCCCGGGAGGTGCTCGACCGTCTGGCCGCCCGCGTCGCGGCGCCGCTCGCGATCACCTTCCCGCTCGTTGCGGCCGACGCCCGCGGCGCGACGATCACCGATCTGGACGGCAACACCTTCATCGACTTCGCCGGTGGGGTCGGCTGCCTGAACGTCGGCCATTCGCATCCTCAGGTCGTCCACGCGGCCCAGGAGCAGCTCGAGCACTTCAGCCACACCGACTTCACGGTCGTGCCGTACGAGAACTACGCCTCCCTGGCCGAGCGCCTCCTCGACCGGGCTCCGATCGGCGGGCCGACCAAGGCCGCGTTCTTCAACGCCGGCACGGAGGCGGTGGAGAACGCCGTCAAGTTCGCGCGGGCGTTCACCGGCCGCCAGGCGGTGATCGGGTTCGAGGGCGCGTTCCACGGCCGCACCTACCTGTCGCTCGCGCTGACGTCGAAGACCCACCCTTACAAGCAGGGGCTCGGCCCGTTCGCGCCCGAGGTGTACCGCGTGCCGTTCCCGAACGCGTTTCGCGGGCCGTCCGCCGGAGAGGCCCTGGCGGCACTGCGCAGGGCGCTCTCGACGCTCGTGGCCGCCGAGGACGTCGCGGCGATCGTGTTCGAGCCCGTGCAGGGGGAGGGAGGCTTCATTCCCGCGTCGCGCGAGTTCGTCGAGGGGCTGCGGGAGATCTGCGACGAACACGGGATCGTGCTCGTCTGCGACGAGGTGCAGAGCGGCTTCGCGCGGACGGGCCGCTTCTTCGCGATCGAGCACTTCGGTGTCGAGCCCGACCTGATCACGGTCGCGAAGTCGATCGCGATGGGGCTCCCGCTCTCGGGTGTCCTCGGCCGGGCGGAGATCATGGACGCGCCCGTCGCAGGCGGTGTCGGGGGCACGTTCGTCGGCAACCCGGTCGCGATCGCCGCCGCCCTCGCCGTGCTCGACGTGATCGAGGACGAGGGGCTGGTCGAGCGCTCGGCCGCGATCGGCGACGCGATGCGGGCCCGGCTCGAGTCGTGGCAGCGGCGCTGGCCGCAGGTCGGCGACGTTCGCGGCCTCGGCGGGATGCTCGCGATCGAGCTGGTCGAGGACGACAAGATCCCGGCCACGGAGCTCGCCTCCCGGGTGGTCGAGGAGGCCCTCGCACGCGGCCTGCTGCTCCTCAAGGCGGGGGTGGCCGGGAACTGCATCCGGGTGCTCGTTCCGCTCGTGATCTCGGATGCGGAGCTCGACGAGGCGCTCGAGGTCTGGGAAGCGGCCCTCGAGGCCGCGCTTTAAGCAGGACCGCGCGAGGGTAGGGTCACCTCGCAGATGGTCGGCGAGGTTCTCTCAGGCCGCTACGAGCTCGAAGAGCTCGTCGGCACCGGCGGCATGTCGAGCGTCTTTCGGGCGCACGACCGGCTGCTCGACCGCAAGGTCGCGCTGAAGGTCCTGCACCAGCAGTACACCGACGACCCCGAGTACGTCGAGCGCTTCCGGCACGAGGCGCGCGCGGTCGCTGCGCTCTCACACCCGAACATCGTCACCGTGATCGATCGTGGCGAGCACGAAGGGCGGCAGTTCATCGTCTTCGAGTACGTCGAGGGCGAGAACCTGAAGCAGCTGATCAACCGGCGCGGCCCCACTCAGGTCGAGACCGCGCTCGAGCTGGCCATGGAGGTCTCGCGCGGGCTCTCGTTCGCGCACCAGCAGGGGCTCGTCCATCGCGACGTCAAGCCGCAGAACGTCCTGCTGAACGGCGACGGCAGGGCCAAGGTGACCGACTTCGGGATCGCGCGGTCGCTCGACGTCAAGCAGGGGATGACGCAGACGGGAACCGTTCTCGGTACATCCGACTACATCGCACCGGAGCAGGCGCAGGGTTGGCACGTCGACGAGCACACGGACGTCTACTCGCTCGGCGTCGTCCTCTACGAGCTGCTGACGGGCGAGGTGCCGTTCGCCGGCGAGAACTTCGTCGCCGTCGCGATGCGTCATATCAACGAGCCGCCGCCGCCGGTCCGCGACAAGCGACCCGACGTCTCGCCGCGCCTCGAGGCGGCGGTGCAGAAGGCGATGGCCAAGAGCCCGGGCGACAGGTTCCCGACGATGGCCGACTTCTGCCGGGAGCTCGAGGCGTGCCGGGCCGAGGAGCAGGGTGCGACGCAGGTGATCGCACCGGCGCGCCGGCCGAGCTCGCCGCGCAGGCGGAGGAGCGGCGTCTCTCCGTGGCCCCTGCTCGTCGTGGTGGCGGCGCTGATCGCGATCGGCGCGGTGGTCGCCGCCCTCGTCTGGCACAGCGGCACGAGCGTGTTCTCGATCCACGGCTCTTCGCGGGGAGGGGCCTCCGGTGCGCCCGTGCCCCTCTCGGCCGTGACGGCGTACGACCCGTACGGCTCCCCGCCCGGCGAAGAGCACAATGCCGCCGCGCACTTCGCGACCGACGGCGACGCGGGCACCTACTGGGAGACCGAGAACTACCGCTCGACCTTCGCCGAGATCGGCAAGCCCGGCGTCGGTCTCGTCCTCGCTGCGAAGAGCCCGGTGCAGTTGCACCGGCTCGGGATCGCAACCGCCACGCCAGGCTTCATCGCCGTGATCCGCGCCGGTGACACGCGGGGTGCGTTCCCGTTCACCGTCTCGTCGTCGCAGACCGTGAGCAGCGGGACGCAGTTCGCGATCAGCGGCGGGCCTCACCGCTACTACCTGATCTGGATCACGAGCCTCCCGCCCGGGGGCTCGACGGTGCGCATCAACGAGGTGAAGGCAGCCTGAACGCGTTTCGCAGCGTTGCTAGAACCGGAGCTGCCTCCGTCGCTCGAAGCGCTCGACCGCGAGGTCGGCCAGGCGCTGGAGCAGCTCGCCGTAGACGATGCCGGAGGCCTCGAACAGCCGCGCGTACACGCTGGTCGAGGTGAAGCCCGGGATCGTGTTGAGCTCGTTGACGAGCACCTCGCCGTCGTCGCGCACGAACATGTCGGCGCGCGCCATCCCCTCGCAGTCGGTCGCGACGAACGCTCTCACGGCCAGCTCCTGCGCGCGCTCGATCTGTTCCTCCGTGAGGCGCGCCGGGACGACCAGGTCCATCTCTCCTTCGTCGTACTTCGCCTCGTAGTCGTACCACTCGTTGTGCGTGACGACGATCTCGCCGGGCAGCGATGCGATCGGCGTCAGGTTGCCGAGCACGCCCACCTCGACCTCGATGCCCGAGACGAACCGCTCGACCAGCACCTTCTCGTCGTGCTCGAACGCGAGCGCGACGCCGGCACGAAGCTCCTCGTCGTCGTGCGCCTTCGTGATTCCGACGCTCGAGCCGAGCCGGGCGGGCTTCACGAACACCGGGTAGCCGAACGGGTTGCGGGGTTCGTCGCCGAGCCGGAGCGTGATGTTCTCGGTGACCGGCACGCCGCGGTCGCGGAGCACCGCCTTGAACACGTCCTTGTCCATGCAGAGTGCGGAGCCGAGCACGCCGGCCCCGACATAGGGCACATTCGCGAGCTCGAGGAGGCCCTGGACGGTGCCGTCCTCGCCGAACGGCCCATGCAGCACCGGGAAGACGACGTCGACTGCGGAGAGCGTGGTCGCCACCTCCTTGCCCGGGAGCCGCTCGTGCGCCTCGATCGCCTTCGTGCCCGCGCCGAGCTCCCAGCGCCCCTCGCGGTCGATCTGCACCGTGACGACGTCGTTGCCCGCCCGCTCGAGTGCGGTGATCACGCTGGCGGCGGAGGCGACGGAGATCGGGTTCTCGCTCGAGCGGCCGCCGAGGATGACGGCGATCCGGCGGCTCATCCCGTCGTGGTGGGCGTCGTCGTCGTGCCTGCGCCGGGCGCCGCGCTCTGCAGCTGGCCGACGTGGATCGTCACGACCTCGCCCGACTTCGCATCCGAGCCCGGCGCCGGATCGGTGGACTGGACGATCCCGTCCTGGCTCGGGTCGGTGACGGGGTCGTAGATGACCGCGGGCGTCAGTCCCGCGCCGGAGAGGATCGCCTCGGCGGTCGCCTGGTTCTGGCCGGTCACATCCGGCACCTGGGTCGTCGCCGGCCCTTTCGACACCGAGAGCGTGATCTTCGATCCCGGCGGCACCTGCGTGCCGGCGGGCGGGTCCTCGGCGACCACGGTGCCCTGCGGGAGATCGGACTGGATGTCGACGCGGGTGACGACGAAGCCCAGGCCGTTCAGCGCCGACTTGGCGTTCGCGAACGGCTGCGTCGTGACGTCGGGCACCCCGACCGGCTTCGCACCGCGCGAGACGTTGATCCGGATGCTCGTCCCCTTGTCGACCTTGTCGCCTGCGTGCGGCTGCTGCGCGGTCACGGTGTCCTGCTGCGCGTTGGAGTAGATGCGCGCGATCTTCGGATCGAGCCCCAGCTGGGCCAGCGTCGCGACGGCGCTCGTCGCGTCGAGCCCGACGACGTTCGGCACCTGCACCTTCGGCTTGCCCGCCGAGACGGTGAGGGTGATCGTCGAGCCCTTGCCCACCTTCGACCCTCCGCCGGGATTCTCGCCGGAGACCTGGCCCTTGGCCACGGTGTCGCTCGGCGCCGTGAAGACGCGCGGGGTCAGCCCGGCCTCCTGGATCTTCTGCACGGCGAGCGGCCGTGCCATCAGCATCACGTCCGGCACCGCGATCGGCTTGTTGCTGTTCAGCTGGTCCTGGATCTTCATGTAGAGGAACCAGCCGCCGGCCGCCCCGGCGATGATCAGCCCGAGGGCGAGCAGCCACGGCCAGATCGACCGGCCGCCGGGCGGCTCCTCGTAGTCGTAGTAGGCCGGCGAGCGGTAGGCCGGGGGCACCGGCGGGGGCGCCACGGAGGTCCGTGGCCGCTGCACCATCGTCGCCGCGGTCGCAGCGCCGGCGCCCGACAGCACCTGCGTCATCGCGTCCTCCGTCTCGCGGGAGACCGACACGCCGCGGGCAACGCGCGCGAGATCGGCATCCATCTCCTCGGCGGAGTCGTACCGCTGCTCGGGATCCTTGGCGAGCGCGCGCATCACGACCGCGTCGAGATCGTGCGGGACCTCGGGACGCAGCGCCGACGGCGGCTCGGGGACCTGCGAGAGGTGCTTCATGGCGATCTCGACGGGCGTGTCGCCCGTGAAGGGCACCGTGCCGGTGAGCATCTCGTAGAGCACGATCCCGAGCGAGTAGAGGTCGGAGCGAGGGTCGACGGGCGCACCGCGCGCCTGCTCGGGGGAGAGGTACTGGGCGGTGCCGACGATCGAGCCTGCCTCGGTCATCTGCGAAGCGCCCGAGCGGGCGATCCCGAAGTCCGTGACCTTCAGCCGGCCGTCGCCGCCGACCACGATGTTGTGCGGCTTGATGTCGCGATGGACGATGCCGTTGCGATGCGCGAACGAGAGCGCGCCGAGGATCTGGCGCGCGTAGTCGATCGCGATCGGGATCGGTGTCGGCCCGTTGCGGACGAGCAGCTCCTTCAGCGTCCGCCCGTCCAGGTACTCCATCGCGATGTAATAGGTCCCCGCCGCGTGACCGCGGTCGAAGATCGACACGATGTTCGGATGGTTGAGGCCCGCGGCGCTCTGAGCCTCGCGGCGAAACCGCTCGACGAACTGCTCGTCGGACGCGTGCCGGTCGTCGAGGAGCTTCAGCGCGACGGAACGACCGAGCTCCTGATCCTCGGCGAGGTAGACGATCGCCATTCCGCCCGAGCCGAGCTTGCGCTTGATCACGTAGCGCTTGTCGAAGGTCCGGCCGATCATGGTGTCTGTCGAGGTCATACGATTCCGGCTTTAGTGCTTCGACGTCGAGGCCAGGATCGCCTGCATGAGCTGTCTTGCGATCGGCGCTGCGACCGCGCCGCCGAAGCCGTTCAGCTGGTGCTCGACGGCAACCGCGCCCGCGACCTGCGGATCGTCCGCGGGCGCGAAGAAGATGAACCACGCCGTGTAGACGTTCTGCTCGCTGGTCTCGGCCGTTCCGGTCTTGCCGGCCACCTTCACGCCCGAGATCTGGGCCGCGGTGCCCGTGCCGGACTGCACCACGCCCTGCATCATCTCGTTGATCGCGGCGGCGGTCGCGGGCTTCATCGCGTGCTTCCAGACCTCGGGGTGCACCTTGACGATCGTGTGACCGCTGGAGTTGGTCACCCGATTGACGAGATGCGGCTTCATGATGGTGCCATTGTTCGCGACCGCGGCCGCGACGAGGGCCATTTGCAGCGGCGTCACGAGCAGCTTGTCCTGCCCGAACGCCATCCGGCCGGGGTCGAGAACGCCGGGGCTGTCGATCAGCCGGTGCTGCGCGAAGTTGTACGGGCCGCTCGGCGCGACCTCGGACGGCGGCAGCTCGATGGGCGGCGACGAGTAGAAGCCGAAGTCCTTCGCCTTGTCGAGAATCACCTTCGCGCCGAGCTTGATCCCGAGGTCGCAGAACACGGCGTTGATCGAATGGATGAACGCCTGCATCAGGTCGACGTTGCCGAACTGCTCCGGCCCGTTCTGGTCGAGCGCGTTGTGCACCTGCACGCCGTACTCGGTGCAGTACCCGGGGTCGTAGAAGCTCGAGGTCGGCGTGTACTTGCCGGACTCGAGGGCCGCAGCGGCGGTGACTGTCTTGAACGTCGAGCCCGGCGCGTACAGCCCCTGCGTCGCGCGGTTGAAGAGCGCCGAAGCCGAGCCGGGGCACGCACTCGGCGAATTGAGGATGCTCGCGTAGCCGGCGGACGACTCGATCTTGTTCGGGTCGTAGCCCGGTGACGACGCCATCACGTAGACCTGCCCTGTCTTCGGGTTGAGCACGACCGCCGCGCCGCACTTGCCGCGGAGTGCCTTCTCCGCGAGCCATTGCGCGCCGGGCCGGATGTTCAGCACCAGGTTGTTGCCCTTCACGGTCGTGCCCTGCAGGCGTTCGCTGAGCTTGTCGAAGATCGTGCCGAGATTGGCGTTCGCCGCCGTCAGATACGCGTTCTCCTCGCGCTCGATCCCCGCGCGCGACCGGCCCTGAGTCGAGTAGCCGACCACCTGCGACGCGAGCCCGTGCTTCGGATAGCGGCGGAAGTACAGCGTTCCGCCGGCGCTCTTCCTCGCGACGTTCGCGGCCAGGATCGTCTTGCCGTCGGCGGCGTAGATCAGCCCGCGTTTGATGCGGAACTGCGCGACCCGCTGGATCGCGTTGTCCTGCTTCGCCGCGAGCGTCGGCGCCTCCCACGACTGCCAGTACGTCGTTGCGACGATCAGCGAGGCGAGCAGCAGCAGAGCGAGCATCGCGAGGCGTGAGATCTGCCTGTTCATCTGCTCGCGTTCGCGCGGTCGGAGACGAGGAGCAGCCCGGCGAGCAGGAGGAAGTTCGCCACGACGGACGAGCCGCCGTAGGAGACGAACGGAAGCGTGATCCCGGTCAGCGGGATGATCCGCAGCACGCCGCCGACGATGATGAACGTCTGCAGGGCGAACCCGAAGGTGAGCCCGGCGGCAAGCAGCTTCGAGAAGCCGTCGTCGGCCTGGAGGGCGATCTTCATCCCGCGCGCGACGAACAGCATGAAGACGAGCAGGAGCGCGGCGGCGCCGACGAGCCCCAGTTCCTGGGCGAGCGCCGAATAGATGAAGTCGCTGTTGATGAACGGGATCAGCTGATGCCCGTCCGTGGTGGCGAACGTTCCCTTCCCGAGCCCCGCGCCGCCGAAGCCGCCGTTCGCGATCGAGTAGAGGGACTTCACGAGCTGATAGCTCTCGCAGTCCTGCCGCAGCGCGAGCCCGCCGGTCGAAGGGCAGTAGACCTTCTGCGTCGTCCACGGATGCAGCCAGATGGTCACGCGCTCGTGGACATGCCCGATCTTCTCGTAGGCCCCGACGCCGCCGGCGAGGAAGAGGACGATGCCCGCCACGACGAACGAGAGCCGCGCCGTGGCGACGTACAGCATCGCGAGGAAGATCCCGAAGTAGAGAAGCCCCGAGCCGAGGTCGTTCGACGAGACGAGCACGAGCATGCAGGCGCCCCAGATCACGAGCAGCGGGCCGACGTCCTTGAGACGCGCCTGTGCCAGGAGCTCGCGCTTCTCGCGCAGGTAGGCGGCGAGGAAGACGATCAGGAAGACCTTCGAGAACTCCCCCGGCTGAAACGTGAAGCCGCCCACATGCACCCACAGCCGCGCGCCGTTGACGGTCGTGCCGAGGCCCGGCACGCGGGGCAGGAAGAGCAGCGCAATCGCGCCGATTCCGAAGAGGTACTTGTACTGCTCGAGCACGCGGTAGTCGCGCCGGAGGCCCCAGAGCGCGAGCGCGAACAACGCGACGCCGACCACGATCCAGAGGCCCTGCTTGAAGGCGTCGCTCACTCCGAGGCGGTAGATCTCGGTGACGCCGACCGCGGTCAGGAGCCCCGCCATCGGCAGCAGGTACGGGTCGGCATTCGGCACGGTGATGCGAGTCACGAGATGCGCCGCGATGTAGAGCGCGAAGAAGAAGACCGCGTAGCCCAGCGAGCCCCAGCTGACGAGCGATTGTCGGGCGATGTAGACCGACGCGAAGCCGATGCCGGTGAGCACGCCGACGACGGCGAGGTAGACGAGCTCGCGGTTGCGGTAGGAGAGGCTCAGCGCGCGAGCCCCCACCAGACGAGCACCACGATCGTGGCGAGGAGAGCCACGATCACGGCGAGTGCCAAGAGGCGCCTGCCGATGCCTGCCTGCGGTGGCTGCGGAAGCTCGTTGGCCGAGATCGCCGCGTCGATGTCGGCGGCGGACACGACCATCGTGTCGGCTGCCGTGGTCGCAGCGTCGCCCACGGGCGGCGGGGGCGCGACGCCGTCCTCGGGGTGCAGTGTGTCCTCGTCGTGGAGCGCGGATGCCGGCGCGTAGGCGTACTCCCGCGTCCGCTCGTCCGGCTCGGCGGGGGACGGCTCGCCCTCGACGAGCTCGAACAGGATCGCGGTGATGTTGTCCTCGCCGCCGGCGCGGTTCGCGGCCTGGACGAGTGCCTTCGCCGCCGCATCGAGGTCGTTGCGGTGCGTCTTGACGATCGCCTCGATCTGCTCGCCGTCGACCATGTCGGAGAGCCCGTCGGAGCAGATCAGGAAGATGTCGCCGGGCTGTGCGACGACGGAGAATGCGTCGACGTCGACGTCGGGGTCGGTGCCGAGCGCACGCGTGATCACCGAGCGCTGGGGGTGGACCTCGGCTGCCTGCGGCGAGAGCTCTCCGCGGCGAACGAGCTCGGCGACGAGCGAGTGGTCGTCCGTCAGCTGCTCGAGCCGGTCGCCGCGGAGCAGGTATCCGCGCGAGTCGCCGACGTGGCCCATCGTCACGGTGCCGTCCTCCTCGATCAGGGCGACGGTGATCGTCGTTCCCATCCCGGAGGTCTCCGCGTCGGTGGAGGCGCGCTCGTGCACGCGGCGGTTCGCTTCCTGGATCAGCTCGACGACGTGCGCCTCGCCGCCGCGGCCGGCGCCGGACTCCTCGAGTGCTCCCGCGGCGAGCGCCGAGGCGACCTCCCCGGCGCGCGCGCCGCCCATGCCGTCCGCGATCGCGAAGAGCGGCGGCCGGCTGACGTAGGAGTCCTCGTTCCCCCGCCGTTTCCGGCCGGGATCGGTCCTCGCTGCGTGCTGCCCCAACCTCATGGCTCGAACCGCAGGTCTGTCTCCCCGATCCGGATCACGTCGCCGGGGACGAGCCTGCGCTCCCGGGTCAGCCGGATCCCGTTCACGAACGTGCCGTTCGTCGAGCCGATGTCCTCGATCCAGACGCCGTCGCGCCGCGGCTCGAGGCGTGCGTGCCTGGTCGACGAGTACTCGTCACCGGGCAGCGGCATGTCGTTCGCGGCGCCGCGCCCGACCGTGAGCGGGTGCGAGTCGAGCGTGAAGACGTCGCCCGCCCCGAGGACCGGGCTCGCCAGCACGACGAGCCGCCCGGTCTCGCGTGCCGCCGGCTGGGCCAGGAGCCCGGCCGCGGCCGCCTGCTGGGGCGCGAGGATCATCGACTCCTGCGGCAGGCGCAGGTCGCGTGCGGCGGAGCGGACGATGCGCCAGATGAAGAGGTAGAGGAGGACGAGGAACGCGAGCTTCAGGGCGAGCAGCGTCGTCTCGACCTGGGTCGAGGCGAGCAGCGTCACTGCAGCTCCCTGGCGAAGGTGATCTCGGTCGAGCCGATCGTGAACCGCGTCCCGTCTTCCAGCTTCAGCCGCTTCACGCGCTTGCCCTCGACCTCGACGCCGTTCGTCGAGTCGAGGTCGACGATCCAGTAGGTCGCCCCCTCCTGCCGCAGTTCGGCGTGCCGGCGCGAGACGTTCGGGTCCGCGACCTGCACGTCGGCGTCCTTGGACCGGCCGATCACGACGCGGCGCTTCGCGACCTCGTGGCGCTGCCCGTCCCAGCTGAGCACGGCGACCTCGCGCTGAACCCCGAGCTCGACGGCGGAGGCGGCCTCTGTCGGCTGCAGCACCGGCTCGGTGGGCTTGTAGAGCATCGTCGCTCCGGCCTCGGCCTCGACAGCGGCCTCGCCCTCCCCGGCCTGGACCATCCGGGTTGCGATGCCGAACACACCGAGGTCGAGGTCCTCGTCCGTCTCGAGCAGCACCGCGGGCGGCGTGATCAGCGCATAGCTCTCGCGGCGTGCGTGCTCCGCGAGGTACTCCGCGAGCTCGGCCTGCAGCTCCAGCTCGTAGCTCGCGAACTGCTCGCGGTCGCCGGGCGAGAGGTAGACCGTGTACTCGTTCGGGACGTAGACCCGCGACACCGAGACGTTGCGGTGGTCGTCCATCTCCTTCACGAGCTTGCGGGCCAGCTCGACCGGCTGGACGTTCGTGCGGAACGCGCGGCCGAAGACGCCCTCGAAGAGCGACTCGAGCTTGGATTCGATGTTGCGCAGCACTGACATGGGCGGCCGGGGTCTACCCCCGACGAGAGAGTTTATGTCCGAGGCTCGAGCGCCAGTGCCGTGGCGGTGAGCCAGGAAGCGGCGACGAGCGGCAGCACGGCCGCGGCCGGGGCCAGCAGCGCGGTCGCCGCGAGCAGCCCTGCCCCGAAGAGGACGGCCGGCCACGGTCCGCGGCGGCGGGCGTGCGGCAGGACCGCCGCGGCCGCCGCCAGCACCAGCGCCTCGCCCACCAGGACGGGATGGGCGGCGAGCTGCGCGCCGAGCGCGTGCGCGACCGCGCTCGGACGGCCGGAGCCTGTGATCCCGAGCCCCAGCGGGGGAGCCGCGCCGTCGAACGGGAGCGGCGTCCGGCGAAGCCCTGCGATCACCGCTGCGAGCAGGACCGCAGCGCCGGCCTGGGCCGCGCGGCGCACCCGGCCGCGGGCGAACTGGGCGGCAAGCGGGAGCACGGCGAGCGCGGCGATCGGCGCGAGCAGCGGCCCGGCTGCGAGCAGGAGGCCGGACCTCGCATCCTGCCAGCTGAGGGCGAGCCAGCAGGCGGCGAGCGCCGCATAGACGAGCGCGAGCCCGAGCGAAATGTTCGCGAGCGGGAAGAACGCGACGGTGAGCGCGAAGAGCAGCCCCGCGCGCGGCGCTGCGAAGCCGAGCGCTGCGCCGGCGCCTGCGATCGCGACCGGCCAGCCGGCCGGGTAGAACGGGACGGCGGCCGCCACCCAGCCGGAGGCGAGGCCGCTGAGCGCGCCCGGGACGAGCCGCTCCGAGGCGAGCGAGGAGAGCGACCGGGGCGGCGCGCTCGTCTTGGGCCCTCCCTGCCTGGAGCGTCGGCGCCTCGGCAGCGACCTGAGCTCCTCCGTGAGGCGGGCGGCCGTCGGGCGCCGCTGTGGGTTGACGAGGAGCGCGCTCGAGACCGTGTCGAGGACGTGCTCCGGCAGGTCCGGCCGGAGGTTCGCGAGCGGCTCCGCGCCGTGCTGGATGCGGCGGGAGGTCTCCACCATGTCGCCGCCCCAGAACGGGTGCTCACCGGCGAGCGCCTCCCAGAGCAGCACGCCGACGCCCCAGACGTCCGCGGCCGGGGTGGCCGTCAAGCCCTGCAGGCGCTCCGGTGAGATGTAGGCGAGCGTGCCCGGGATGTCGCCGAGCGCCGTCAGCGTGTCGAACTCCGCCATCTGGGCGAGGCCGAAGTCGAGGAGCCGCACGTCGACGGCCTCGGCTTCCGCCAGGAGGACGTTCGAGGGCTTGACGTCCCGATGGACGATTCCCTTGCCGTGGGCGTGCGCAAGCGCCTCGGAGATCTGCGCCGCCACCTCGATCGCGGCGCGGTCGTCGAGCTCGCCGCCGCGCATCGCCTCGCGCAGCGTGCGCCCGGGGATGTACTCGTAGGTGATGTAGACGTGGGCTGGATCGCGGGCCAGCGACAGGATGCGCTGGCAGCGCGGATGACGGAGCGACGCGGCTGCGCGCGCCTCACGCTCCGCGCGGTGTCCGGACTTCCCCTCCCGGGGCACGATCTTCAGGGCGACGTCGAGACCGCTCCGCTCGTCGCGGGCGAGCCAGACGTGCCCCATTCCGCCGGCGCCGAGCGGCCGGAGCGGCCGGTAGCGGCCGAGGAAGAGGTCGTGCGCTTGCGCGGCCGAGGACACGATGCGTTTCTACGGTGCCCCCAGGACATTTCCTTTGCGGAGCGAACGAACGCGGTAGATTCGGCCTGCATATGGACCCCCGCGACGACGATATCGACTTCGACTTCTTCGAAGACGAGGCTGCGACCACCGAGCAGGCCTCGACACAGAGTCGCGTCCGGCTTCCTCGCCGCGGCGGCCGCGGCACCGGCATGCGCCGGCCGGCGGGCCCGCCTCGCGGCCTCACTCCGCTGCTGCGGCTGCTCGCGCTGATCGCGCTCGTCGTCGCGGTGCTCGTGTTCTTCGGTCTCGTGATCCAGTCGTGCGCGGCGACGTCGAAGCACGACCGCTACCAGCACTACATGTCGCAGGTCGCGACGATCGCGCACAGCTCGGAGGACGACGGCGCCGCCGTCGCGAACGCGCTGACAGCCCCGGGCACGAAGGCGAGCGGACTGACCACGAAGCTCGCGGGGATCGCCGAACAGGAGCGCCAGAACGTCGCCGCGGCCCAACGCCTGCATCCGCCGGGGCCGCTGCGCGACGAGAACGGCGCGATCATCCAGTCGCTGCAGCTTCGCGTCAGCGGTGTGGCGGGGCTGGCGAAGACCTTTGCGGCGACCACCGGGTCGAAGTCGGCTGAAGACGCGGCCATCCTCGCGACGCAGGCGCAGCGGCTGCTCGCGAGCGACGTGGTCTGGGACGATTTCTTCAAGGATCCGTCGACCGCGGTGATGGCGGAGAAGGGCGTGAGCGGCGTCGTCGCGCCCGACTCGAACTTCGTCTCGAATCCCGATTTCATCACCGAGCACTCGATGGCGCTCGTGCTGCAGCGTCTTCGCGGCGCTTCGACCGGGGGCACGCCGACCGGCGTGCACGGCACGAACATCGTCTCTACGAAGGCAAACCCCGGCGGCCAGGTGCTGTCCGAGACGACCGAGAACACCGTCACCGCGAGCGCCGACCTCGCCTTCGTCGTCACCGTCCACAACGGCGGCGACTCGCAGGAGGTCGGGATCAAGGTGACACTGACGATCGCGAAGTCGGGCGGGGCGATCGTGAAGACGAAGACGATCAAGGTGATCAACCCCGGCCAGGACGTGTCGCTGACCTTCTCGGACCTCGGCGGCGTCCCGTTCGCCCGCAAGACGTCGGTCGACGTCGCGGTCGCGCCGGTCCCGTCGGAGAAGGACGCGACCAACAACAAGGCAAGCTACCCGGTCATCTTCTCGCTCGGCTAGCCTCGGCGTCGTGCACGTGACGGCCGGAGCTGCGCTGATCGTCGCCGTGGTCGGGGTCGGCGTGGGGCTGGCCGGGCTCGGGATCGCCTGCTGGGCGTGGATCAAGGTCAGGCGCGTGCGGGAGACCCAGCGGCTGCTGCTCGGCGGCGGGCGGCGCGATCTCGTCGACTTCGCCGTCTCGCTCCAGGGCCGGGTCGACGACCTGCACCGTGCAGTCGACGAGGTGGCGGCGGGCCTCGCGCGCGTCGACCGGCGCATCGACGGGTCGCTCACGAACACGTCGATCGTCCGCTACGACGCCTACGAGGACACGGGCGGCCATCAGTCCGCCTCGCTGGCACTGCTCGACTCCGCTCGCACGGGGCTCATCGTGACGGCGATCCAGGGGCGCGACTACGCCCGGATCTACATGAAGGAGCTCGACCGCGGCCGGGCCTCGGCCGCCCTCTCACCCGAGGAGCAGGAGGCCGTCGAGAGAGCGATGGGCCGCTGACGGCCCGCGCGTTCGAGTCCGCTCTGTCGGGTACATTCCGGGCAAGGTGCAGCATGTACTCGTCCTGAATGCGAGTTACGAGCCGCTGAACGTGTGCTCTCTGCGCCGCGCGCACGTCCTCGTCTTCAAGGGCAAGGCAGAGGTGGTCGAAGAGCTCGACCGACCACTTCGCTCGGCCACCGACACCTTCCGGTGGCCGCATGTGATCCGCCTCGTCCACTACGTCCGCGTCCCGCGCATCGTCCAGCGCAAGATCTCGCGCAGGGCGCTCTTCGCCCGGGACGGCTGGCGTTGCGTCTACTGCGGCACGGCGGGCGGACGGCTGACGCTCGACCATGTGATCCCGCGGTCCAAGGGCGGCGCCTCGACCTGGGAGAACGTCGTCACGTCGTGCGCGCCCTGCAACCTGCGCAAGGGGAACCGGCTGCCGCACGAGGTGCACATGGAGCTGCCGGCACGCCCGCGGCCGCCCGCGCCCGTGCTCTTCATCCGGCTCGCGACGCCCAAGATCCCGCAGCGCTGGGAGCAGTATCTCGGCCCGTTCGCGACCGCGACCGCGGCCTGAAGGCGCCGTCCTAGCCCGAACGCTCGACCGGCAGCTCCGGATCCTGCTCCCACTCCGACCACGAGCCGGGGTAGAGGCGGCCGGCCCGGCCGCCGAGGTGGAGCCGGTGCAGGGTGACGCAGGCCGTGATCCCCGAGCCGCAATAGGCGACGAGCTCACCCTCCGGCAGAGGCGGCAGCTCCTCGCTCCACGGCGCGTTCAACGCGCCCGGGATCCGGCCCGGGACGCGGTCGACGGCGTTCGGCTCCCCGCGCCAACGCGGCGCGATGCGCGAGTCGACGACGACGAGCTGTGCCAGGCGACCGGCCAGCTCGTCACGTTCGATCGTGTCGTCCAGGCGCTCGACGGGCGAGAACGTCTCGCGGTCGGCCAGTTCCTCTCCGTGGCGCAACGGCCCGTGCCAGCCGTTGAGGTCGAGCACGCCGCAGTCATCGTGGCCGAAATGCCGGAGCAGCCACCACAGGCGCTCGGCCCCGCCGAGCGAGCCGTAGGCGAGGACGAAGACGCCCTCGCCGATGCCGGCGCGCCCGGCGGCGGCCGCGAACTGCTCCCTCGTCGGCAGCGGATGGCGGCCGCCCGGGCCCGGCCCGGCGGAGAGGTCCCGCTCGACGTCCAGGAACGCCGCGCCGGGAATGTGCCCCTCGAGGTAGGCGCGTCGTCCGGCCGCGGGATCGTCGAGCGACCAGCGGCAATCGACAAAGCGGTAGTGCACGTGTGACAGGAAACCAGAGCGGCGGCGTAGGACGGGCATGAGACGCCTCCTGACACTCACACTGGTCGCGGCTGCCGTCCTGGCCGCCGTGGCCCTCGCCGGCGTCGGCCGGCCCGAGGCGGCGCGCGGGGACGTCGCCGCGCCCGACACGGTGACGACGACCGGTCACGGCGTTGTCACGGTCGTCCCCGACGAGGCGTCGGTCTCGGCCGGGGTGCGGACGCAGGCGACAACCGCGTCCGCGGCGCTGTCGCAGAACGCTCGGCTCATGAACGCCGTGGTCGCCGCCCTGAGGGCGGCCGGCGGCTCTGATCTGCAGACGCAGCAGGTCTCGCTCTATCCGCAGACGGACGCGCAGAACCAGGTGACCGGCTACGTCGCGGACAACTCCGTCTCGGCGAGGGCGAAGATCGCAGGCGCGGGGGCCTTGATCGACGCCGCAGTCGCCGCGGGCGCGAACACCGTCAACGGCCCGAGCCTCGACGTCTCGGATCGCGACGGCCTCTACCGTGACGCTCTCGGCAAGGCTGTCGAGGACGCGCGCGCGAAGGCCGAGGCGCTCGGTCGGGCCGGCGGCTTCGGCGTCGGTCAGGTCTCCTCGGTGACCGAGCAGACCGCGGCCGCCCCGGTGCCGGTGTTCGAGGCCGCCGCCGCCAAGAGCGACGCGACGCCGATCGAGCCCGGCACGCAGGACGTCACCGCGGACGTGACCGTCTCCTTCCGGATCAACTAGCTCACCCGGAGCTGGAGCCGCAGGGGCCGCTCGCAGCGCGCGCAGACGCTGCGAGCGGCGCCTTTGCGCTCTGCGATGTGCACCGGCAACGGCTTCTCACAGGTGCACCACAACGGAACCGGCTCGCGTGTGTGGTCCATGACCACTCCCTTCGTCTTCAACGTGTGTCCCGCGAGGGAGAGCGGCTAGCCGGCGACGGCGGGATGGACGAAAGCGCCGGCTAGCACACGTTGAGGCGCGCGACGATGGCCGCCATGAAGGCGTCTTGCTTGGCGAAGCTCATCGTCGGCAGGGCGTGCATGTCTTCTCAGTATGCGAACGGTGTCAAGTCGGGACAGGTCCCGGGGACAGTCCCCGGGACCTGTCCGAAACGGCTAGGCCGCGACCTCCTCGGCCAGCTCCTCGGAGGCAGTGAGGCTCGACGTCGGCACGGTCTCGATCGTCTGGAGGATGCGGCCGGCGATCTGGTAGGGGTCGCCCAGCGAGTTCGGCCGCCGGTCCTCCAGGTAGCCCCGGTGGCCGTTGTTGACGAAGCTGTGCGGGATCCGGATCGACGCGCCACGGTCGGCGAGCCCGTAGTTGAACATGTCGATCGCCTGCGTCTCGTGGAGCCCCGTGAGGCGCATGTGGTTGTCGGGGCCGTACACGGCGATGTGCGCTTCCTTGTGCGCGTCGAACGCGGTCATCAGCGCCTCGAAGTACTCCTCGCCGCCCACCTCCCGCATGTGCTCGGTGGAGAAGTTCGTGTGCATGCCCGAGCCGTTCCAGTCGTGCTCCATCCCGAGTGGCTTCGGATGGAAGTTCACGTCGACGCCGTAGCGCTCGCAGAGGCGCAGCATCAGGTACCGCGCGATCCACACCTCGTCGGCGGCCCGCTTCGAGCCCTTGCCGAAGATCTGGAACTCCCACTGGCCCTTCGCCACCTCGGCGTTGATGCCTTCGAGGTTGATGCCGGCCGCCAGGCAGAGGTCGATGTGGGCGTCGACGATCTCGCGCGCGATGTCGCCGACGTTCTTGAAGCCGACGCCCGTGTAGTACTCGCCCTGGGGCGCCGGGAAGCCTTCCCTCGGGAACCCGAGCGGCGAGCCGTCCTTGTAGAGGAAGTACTCCTGCTCGAACCCGAACCACGTGCCCGGATCGTCCGGGATCGTGGCACGCGTGTTCGACGGGTGCGGCGACCCGTCGGGCAACAGCACCTCGCACATCACGAGCATCGCGTTCTTCCGGGCCGGGTCGGGGAAGACCGCGACGGGCTGCAGGAGGCAATCCGAGTTGCTGCCCTCCGCCTGCCGCGTCGAGCTGCCGTCGAAGCCCCAGATCGGCAGTTCCTCGACGTCCGGGGCCTCCGCGAGCTCCACGATCTTCGTCTTGCTGCGGAGGTTCGGGACAGGCTCGTACCCGTCGAGCCAGATGTATTCGAGCTTGTACTTGGTCATCCCTGACTCCTTGCCTGTTCGTAGTACAGAACGAAAAAAAGGCCCCGCCACTCCAAGGAGTGACGAGGCCTCATTGCCTCCGCGCGCGCCGCCGTCGGCGCTCTCGCGTGGGCGCAATCTAGCGGTCCCCGCGGACGTTTCGCAAGGGCTCGATCGAGAGGAGGCGGTCGGAGGTGTGCTCGACCTGCAGCGTCGTGTGGTCGATCCCGAAGCGCTCGCCGAGCGCCTGCTCGAGCTCACGGCGGATCCGGTGGCAGTCCTCGTCCCGCTCGACGAGGACGTGGGCGGAGAGTGCCGGAAATCCCGAACTGATCTCCCAGACGTGCAGGTCGTGCACGTCGGTCACGCCCTGCTGCGAGCGGAGCACGCGGGCGACCTCGCCGGGGTCGATCCCCTCGGGCGCGGCCTCCAGGAGCACCCGCCCCGACGCGCGCAGGAGCGGCCAGGCGGCGGCGAGCATCGAGCCCGCGACGGCGAGCGACGCGATCGGGTCGGCGCGCTCGAAGCCGGTCGTCCAGACGACGAGGCCTGCGAGGGCGGTGCCGGCGAAGGCATAGAGGTCGGTGAGCAGGTGGCGGTAGCTGCCCTCGACGTTCAGGTTGGAGCGGTTCGCGCGCGCGACCTGGCGCAGGGCGATCACGTTGACGAGCGCCCCCGCGAGCGCGGTCATGACGACGATCGGCGCCTGGACGTCCGGCGGCGAGATCAGGCGACGCACGCCCTCGGCCACGATCAGCAGGCCGAGGACGAGCAGGGTGGCGCCGTTCACCTGGGCGGAGAGGATCTCGGCCCGCCTGAAGCCGAACGTCATCAGCCCGCCCGGCGGCCTGCGCGCGAGTCGGGCCGCCCAGACGCTCAGCCCGAGCGCGGCGGCATCGACGAGCATGTGCGCCGCGTCGGAGAGAAGGGCGAGCGAGTCGGCCACGATCCCGAGCACGACCTCCGCCGCCATGAAGGCGAGGATCAGCGCCAGTGCGACCGTGAGCGGCCGGACCTCGGTGTCGGCACCCACGCCGTGGTCGTGATCGTGATGGTGGGCCATCCCCCGTAGTGTTACGGGCATGGACGGCGTCGTGTTCGTGGAGATCCCCTCAGGGGCGCGAAACAAGTACGAGTGGGACGAGGAGCTCGGCGGGATCGCGCTCGACCGGCGGCTCTTCACCTCGATGAGCTACCCCGCCGACTACGGCTTCTTCGAGGGGACGCTGGCCGAGGACGGCGACCCGCTCGATGCGCTCGTGCTGGTGGGCGAGCCGACCTTCCCGGGCTGCCGGATCCGCGTTCGCGCCGTCGGGGTCTTCCACATGGCCGACGAGAAGGGGCCGGACGAGAAGCTGATCTGCGTGCCGCTCAACGACCCGTCTTGGAGCGGCATCTCCGACATCCACGACGTCCCGCCGCAGCTCCGCAACGAGATCGAGCACTTCTTCCAGGTCTACAAGGACCTCGAGGAGGGCGACACGAAGACGAGCGGGTTCGGCAACCGCACCGAGGCACAGGCGATCATCGACGCCTGCCGCGCCCGCGTCGGCTGATCGCAGAAATTACGGTATGTGATTTGCGGCGGAGGGCAACTTCGCCTAACCTTGTCCGCAGCCATGTCCGGGATCACCAACGCAGACGTCACACGCCGCCGCTTCTAGCGGCGTCAGTGCGTCTCCGTTCGGTTCCTCTCCTCCCGCGATCCCAAGGAGCATGGCTTGTCTTCTTCATCTGCAGTCGTCGTCCGTGAGCTCTCGAAGTCGTTCAAACGCCGCAAGGGCGTGCACCGGCGCAGCCGCGCTGCGCTGAGCAACGTCAGCTTCAGCATGGAACGCGGCGAATGCGTCGCGATCCTCGGCCAGAACGGCTCCGGGAAGTCGACGCTCGTGCGCCTGCTCTCCACGCTGCTTCTCCAGGACAGCGGCAGCGCCCACGTCTTCGGCCACGATGTGTTCAAGGAGCCGCGCAAGGTGCAGCGGCTGGTCAACCGTGTCTCGGTCGAGGCCAGCTTCTTCAAGAAGATGAGCGCCGCCGAGAATCTCGCCTACGCGGCGCGGTTCTACGGCATGGGGCCGCGCGAGACGCATGCGAAGATCCCGGTGATCCTCGAGCGCGTCGGCTTCCCGTCCGCGCGGCGCGGCGAGCCGATGGAGAACCTGTCACGCGGCATGCAGCAGAAGGTCGCGCTCGCGCGCGCCCTGCTCACCTCCCCGGTGCTGCTTCTGCTCGACGAGCCGACGACCGGGCTCGATCCGCGCTCGAAGCAGGAGGTGCAGATGTTCATCCGCGAGATCCGCGAGCAGCACGACTCGACGATCCTGCTCTGCACGCACGACATGAACGAGGCCGAGGAGCTCGCCGACCGGATCGGCCTGCTCGACCGCGGCGAGCTCCTGTTCATCGAGCCCGTCGAGGACGTCAAGGACCGCTACCGCGTCGAGACGCTCGAGGAGGCGTTCTTCGCAGCCACCGGCCGCACGTACGAGGACGAGAGAACCGAGGACGACGAGGAGAGAGAGGTGTTCGCGTAGTCATGGCGACAGTCGACACGACCTACACGCGCCGGAAGATCCTGCGCGACGAGCTGGTCGGCCTCTACGGGGTCGTCGAGCGGAACCTGTACCTGACCAAGCGCTACTTCCTCTGGGACCTCGCGTTCCTGCTCTGGACGATCGCGAACACGCTCACGATCGTGTTCATCTCGCGCGGGGTCGACCTCTCGCCGGCGGAGCAGAACGAGCTCGCGACGAAGCTGCTCGTCGGCGGCGTGATCTGGGCGTTCCTCGGGATCATCTTCGAGATCGTCACCGAGACGGTCGCCTGGGAGCGCTGGGAGGGGACGATCGAGTACACGTTCATGGCGCCGGTCTCCCGGTCCGTGCACCTGATGGGGATGGGTGTCTATGCCGTGCTCTACGGCCTCGTCCGGGCAGCGGCGATCTTCATTGCGGTCGTCGCGTTCATCGACATCCAACTGCCGCTGGCCAACTACAGCGCCGCCGTCGCGCTGCTCGCAATCGCGTCCGTCTCGTTCATCGGCGTCGGGATGATGACCGCGGTCCTGCCCCTGATCTCGCCCGAGAAGGGCACGCAGCTCGGCTTCGTCGCGCAGGGGCTGATGCTGGTCGTGTCGGGCGTCTACTACCCGGTCGAGGTCCTGCCGCAATGGATGCAGTGGATCGCGAAGATCTCGCCGGCGACGTATGCCCTCCGCGGCTGTCGAAACTCGATCCTCCTGGGCGCCGGCCTCGCCTGGGCCGACGTCTGGCCCTTGCTCGTGATCGGCGCGTTCTCGATCCCGATCGGCCTGATGATCTTCAAGACGGGCGAGCGCTATGCGAAGAAGCAGGGCAAGCTGAAAAGATCAGGCTGACCGTATGTCCCCCGGAGAGGAGCTGGCGGAATGGCGATGATCGAGAGCAAGGACAGGGCGACGTCCGACCCGAAGGCCCGCAAGGCCGTGCTCGACGAGGTGGCCAAGGAAGGCGTCGAGTACGTCCTCTTCTGGTTCACCGACATCGAGGGGCATCTCAAGAGCTTCGCGATCACGCCGTCCGAGATCGAGGGCGCGCTGAACGACGGCATGGGCTTCGACGGGTCGTCGATCACGGGCTTCAACGCGATCGAGGAGTCGGACATGGTCGCGATCCCGGACCCCGCCACCTGGCGGCTGATGCCGACCCGCGACGGCGAGGCCAAGGTCGGCCGCCTGATCTGCGACGTCGTCAAGCCGGACGGACAGCCGTACGAGGGCGATCCACGCTACGTCATGCGGCGTGCACTCGAGCGCATGGAGGCGATGGGCTTCGACACGTTCAACATCGGCCCCGAGCTCGAGTACTTCCTGTTCAAGGACAAGGGCGGCACCGAGACGCTCGACGAGGGCGGTTACTTCGCGATGACCGCGCTCGACGCCGCGACCGAGCTGCGCAACGAGACGATCCGCGCGCTCGAGTCGATGGGGATCGGCATCGAGTACCACCACCACGAGGTGGCGCCGTCGCAGCACGAGATCGACATGCGCTACTCCTCGGCGCTCGACATGGCCGATCAGACGATCACCTACCGGCTGATCGTCAAGGAGGTGGCCGCGAAGCACGGGGTGTACGCGACGTTCATGCCGAAGCCGCTCTACGGGGAGAACGGCTCGGGCATGCACACCCACATGTCGCTCTTCAAGGACGGCCGCAACCAGTTCTTCGACGGGAGCGACCAGTACAACCTGTCGCCGACGGGGAAGCAGTTCATCGCGGGACTGCTCCGCCATGCGCGGGAGCTCTCTGCCGTGTTCGCCCAGTGGGTCAACTCCTACAAGCGGCTGGTGCCCGGCTTCGAGGCGCCGGTGTACGTGGCGTGGTCGCAGCGCAACCGGTCGGCCCTGATCCGGATCCCGCTCTACAAGCCGGGCTCGGAGCAGGCGACCCGCGCCGAGATCCGCTGTCCCGATCCGGCGTGCAACCCGTACCTCACCTTCGCCGCGTTGCTGCATGCGGGGCTCGAGGGGATCGAGCGGGGCTACGAGCTCGAGGCGCCGATGGAGACGAACCTCTACCACCTGACGGCCGAGGAGCGTCGTGACCGGGGAATCGTCTCGCTGCCCGAGACCCTCGGCGAGGCGATCGACGAGTTCGCCGGGTCGGACCTGATGCGCCGCGCCTTCGGCGACCACATCTTCACGAGCTACGTGACGTTGAAGCGCAAGGAGTGGGACGAGTACCGCGTCCAGCTGACGCAGTGGGAGCTCGACCGGTACCTCGGGGTGCTGTAGCCGAAGCGAATGGGTGTCTGACACCGACGGGTGTCAGACACCTGGCGGTCTAGAGAAACGTACGGATCGACTCGCGCTCGACCCGCAGGCCGATCACTCTCGAGCCGTCGTCGATCTGCTCGATCGACTCGGCCGGCACGAGCCGGCGCCGTCTCGCGAGCCAGCCCGACCGGACCGACAGGGCGTCGGGCGTCTCGGGGGAGGTGCCGTACATCGGGCACTCGACCGTTCCGACCACGCGGCCCTTCGCGTCTGCGACGAGGAAGCCGGCGGTGCTGCGGAGGTCGACTGCGAGGGCGCTCACGAACGTGAACCTATTCCCCGTTTGCGAGGACTTTCCCCCTCTCCGCGTAAAGTCTTTGTTAGCCCCACTTGCCGGACATCGCGAGCCACGCGACGGCGAGCAGCACGAGATAGAGGGACGCGAGGCCGGCGACGATTCGCCCCGCGAGCCGCGTGCCGGCGCGCTGCCACCAGGCGGCGCAACCGATCGCGGCGAGGAGCAGCAGGAGCCCGGCGTCCGAGACGGCGAACCCGATCCCGATCCACGCCGGGTCGTCGTGGCCGCTGAATCCCTCGTTCGAGTAGATCCATTGCGCCCCGATGCGAAGGACGACGTAAGCCGGGATGCCCGAGACGAGCGCCCAGAAGGTCGCCCTGCGCAGGAAGGCCAGGCCGGGCTTCCGCCACGCGACGACGGAGAGGATCACCGTCGCGAGGATCGAGCCGAAGAGCGCCATCGCGCCCAGAACGTGCAGGAAGAGCGGCCAGAACGGGCGGCCGTAGGCGAGCACGATCACGAGCCGGGCTTCCAGATCATCAGGACGAGAATCCCGAGCGTGGCGAGCCCCGCGAGCCACGAGACCGCATTGCCCTTTCGGTCGCGGAGGAGCGCCCGCAGCTCGTCGCTGCCGGTGTCGCCGGCGGCGCCCAGCTGCTCGGCGAGCTTGCGCGCCCGCTCCTGGTGGCGGCCCCCGATCCCGCCCAGGGCGTTCGCGATCACCCAGAGTGCGAGGGACGCCCAGATCCACCAGGCGTCGAGACCGAACTGCTGCTCGTGCCACAGCCAGATGCCGAAGATCAGCGTTCCCGCGACGCCGAGGCCGATCACCGGCAGCGTCACCCGGACGAGCCGTAGGAGGTACGCGGTCTCGGTCGGCCGTTCGGCGCGGACGGCGAGTGTGTTGAGGATCGCGGCTGCGACAGATCCGCCGACGAAGAAGAACGCTGCCGTGACGTGCAGCATCAGCAGCCACTGGACCGTGGTCACGGGGGCGAGCGTACGCTTCGCCACGGATGGACACACGCGAGCGTCATCTGCGGCTCCTGACCGAGACGATCGAGGCGGTCAACTCGACGCTCGACCTGCAGGAGGTGATGGGCCTCGTCGCGGCCAAGGTCGCGATGGCGCTCGTGGCGGACGCCTGCTTCGTCTACCTCTACGACGAGCGCGCGGACGAGCTCGTTCTGCGCGCCACGCACGGCACTCCGATCGACGAGATGTCGCGGCGGCCGCGGATGCGCCGCGGCGAGGGCATCACGGGCTCGGCCGCCGCTGCGCGGGCGCCGGTGATGCTCGAGTCCCAGGCGCACCTCGATCCGCGCTTCAAGAACTTCCCGAACCTGCCCGAGGACGAGTACGAGTCGATCCTCGCCGTGCCGATCCTCACGCGGGACGGCACGCTCGAGGGCGCCTTGAACGTCCGCACGCGAGAGCCTCGCGCATTCTCGGACGACGAGGTCGACCTGCTGCTCGCGATCGCTGCGCAGGTCGCCCAGTCGATCGAGCATGCGAAGCTCTACTCGGAAGCCCAGCGGCGGGTCCACGAGCTCGAGGCGCTGGCGCGCATCTCCGAGGCGGTGTCGGATGCGCTCTATCTCGAGGAGTCGCTCGAGGCGATCGTCAAGACGACGATGGACGCGCTCGACGCGGCCGGGGCTGCGCTCGTGCTGGACGACGGCCGGATCGCCTGGCCGGAGGGAGTCGCCTCGACGCACGCGATTCGCCAGCCGTTGCGGTGGCGAGGCCGCCAGATCGGCGAGCTCGTCGCGGACCGGGATCGGCCCTTCACCGAGCCGGACCGCGAGCTGCTCGCGTCGATTGCGACGCACGCCGCGGTCGCGCTCGAGCACGGCCGCGCGGTGCTGCGAGGTGTCCTGGCGCAGGAGATCCATCATCGCGTCAAGAACAACCTTCAGACCGTGGCGTCGCTGCTTCGGCTGCAGGCGCGCTCGGGGGACGCGATCGACCCTCGCGAGGCGCTCGAGCATTCGGTGAATCGCATCCTGGCGATCGCCGCCGTGCACGAGCTGCTGACCGAGCGGCGGGACGAGGACGTCGAGCTCGCCGACCTGATCGACCGGCTGCGGGCGATGCTCGTGCAGGGGGTCGGCGCCGGCAAGGACGTGTCGGCGGAGCTCGAGCCCGTGTCGCTTCCGAGCGCTCGCGCGACGGCGCTCGCGCTCGTGTTCTCGGAGCTGCTGCAGAACGCGCTCGAACACGGTGGTGACCGCGTTCGTGTCGAGCTCGCCCGGCGAGACGGTGAGGTCGTGCTCGCGATCGCCGACGACGGTCAGGGCGTCGAGACGGCCACTGCGGGGACCGGGCTGTCGATCGTGCAGGCCCTGGTGCGCGACGAGCTCCGCGGCACGCTCGACCTCAGCTCGGCGGGCGGCACGCGCGCCGAGGTGGTCTTTCCGGCGTGAGCGCGGGGCACGAGCGAATCCGAATCGCGCCACCGCGGATCGCGACCCGTCCCTCCCGCTTCACCGCCGCGGCCGCGCGACGCTACGTGGGCTGGTCTTCGAACGTGAAGTGAAAGTGGTCGCCGTGCGCGTGCACGCCCAGCACCTGGTCGTCGAGCACCTCTGCGGCCGTCCGGTCGACGAACACCCGCACGTCTCCGCGCTCGATCAACTCGTCCCCTTCGCTCGGCTCCGGCGCCTCGTCGATCGAGATCTCGACCTCTCCGTCGACCTCTTCGGCCGTGATGCGAATCGGCCCGATCTGCCCGAGCGCGGCCACCGCCTCGTCGTCGATCTGCAGCATCGTGCGATTCTATTGCGATGCGGATCCTGATCGCCGAGGACGAGACGATCATCCGGCTCGACCTGCGCGACCTGCTCGAGCGCAGCGGCCACGAGGTCGTCGCCGAGGCGCGGGACGGGGAAGAGGCGGTCGCGCTCGCCCGCGAGCACGCGCCGGAGCTCGCGATCATGGACGTGAAGATGCCGAAGCTCGACGGGATCGAGGCCGCCAGGCTGATCCTCGACGAGCGGCCGATCCCGATCGTCATGCTCACCGCCTACGGGCAGGAAGAGCTCGTCGGCCGCGCGGTCGAGGCCGGTGTGTTCGGCTACCTCGTCAAGCCGTTTCGCGAGCAGGACCTGATGCCTGCGATCGCCACCGCGCGCGCCCGCCACGAGGAGCTCGCCGCGGTGCGCGAGGAGGCGGAGTCGCTCGCGGAGGCCCTGTCCGCACGCAAGGCGATCGAGCGCGCAAAGGGCCTCCTGATGGAGCGGGAGGGGCTGACGGAGGAGGCAGCGTTCTCCCGCCTGCGCAAGGCGAGCCAGGTCTCGGGCCGGCCGCTGAAGGTGATCGCCGAGGCGCTGATCGCTACGCTCGGAGCGGAATGACCCAGACGCTCACACCTCCGAAGGCGAGACCGCGCCGGACGAGCGGCTCCGGCGTCGGCGACGCGTGGCGCGTGATCGTTCGAAACGACGACCACAACACCTTCGAAGGAGTCGCCTTCGCGCTCGCACAGACGATTCCCGGCGTCGACTACGACAGGGGCATGGCGCTCGCGAACAAGATCCACTCCACCGGCCAGGCGATCGTCTGGTCGGGCCACCGCGAGCTCGCCGAGCTCTACCACTCGCAGCTCGAGGCTTACGGGCTGACGCTCGCGCCGCTTGAACGCTGACGCCCTCGCGGGGATCGACCGCGTCTTCGCCGCGTTTCGGGGCGGGGATCCACGCGCGCTCTTCGAGGTGATCGCCCCCGACGCGACCTGGATCGTCAACGGGACGGTCCCGGTCGCGCAGGAGTACGCCGGGCGGGAGCGCATCTTCGAGCTGTTCCGTGAGACCCGGAGGCTCACCGGCGGCACGTACCTGAGCACGCTTCGCTGGTCGCTCGCCGACGACGAGCATGCCGTCGCCGTCTATCGCGCCCAGGGAAGGCGGCTCGGACGCGAGCTCGACATCGACCAGGTGCTCCTGATCGAGCACGACCGCGGCATCTGGCAGCGCATCACGGCGATCCCTGCCGACCCGCCCGCGTTCGAGGCGTTCTGGGCATGAGCCGGCCGCTGAAGGTCGGCATCCAGCTGCCGGAGGTCGAGCGCGTCGTCCGCCGCGGCGAGCTGGCCGCGATGGCGCGGGCGGCGGAGGAGTGCGGCTTCGATTCCATCTGGCTCGGCGATCACCTGCTCTACCGCGGCGACGGCCGCAGCGAGCGCGGCCCGTGGGACTGCTGGACGACCCTCGCCTGGCTCGCGGGGATCACCGAGCGCGTCGAGCTCGGGCCGCTCGTCGCCTGCACGGCGTTCCATCCGCCCGGGATCCTCGCGCGGCAGGCGGCTGCGATCGCCGAGCTGAGCGGCGGCCGGTTCGTCGCCGCGCTCGGCGCCGGCTGGAATCAGGAGGAGTTCCGCGCGTTCGGCATTCCCTTCGACCGCCGTGTCTCACGCTTCGAGGAGGCCTTCACGATCATCCGGCAGCTGCTCGCGGGCGAGCGCGTCACCTTCGCAGGGCGCTTCCACGCCGTCCAGGACGCGATCGTGTTGCCGCCGGTCTCGCGTAGGCCGAAGCTGATGATCGGCGCCAACGCCCCTCGCATGCTCTCGATCGCCCTGCCGCACGTCGATGCGTGGAACACGTGGTACACGCATTACGGGAACACGCCCGAAGGCTTCGCACGACAGAACGACGAGGTGACGGCGGCCGCCGAGCGCGCCGGACGCGATCCGTCGTCGCTCGAGCGCAGCGCGTGCGTGCTCGTCGAGGTCGAGCCTGCCGGCGAGCGGCCCCGCGACGTCGAGGCGGTGCCGGCCGGCCGGCTCGGCGGTCACCTGAGCGCGCTGGCGGAGGCCGGGGCGAACGAGGCGATCCTCGTCGTCGACCCGATCACGGAGTCGTCGATCCGCTCGCTGGTGTCAGACGCCCTTGGTGTCTGACACCTGTTCGAAGAGCGACTCCCATCGTCCGAGCAGCGCCTCCAGATCCTCCCGCGCTTCGCGGTGGGCGGCGAGCAGCGCGACGTCGCTCCAGTCGGCCGCGAGCTGCTGCTCGAGCTCGGCGACCCGGGCCTCGGCCCGGGCGACCTCCTGCTCGACGAGCTCGAGCGCCGAGGGCTTCGCCTTCGCAGGGCGCTTCGGCTTCTCGCGCTTCGGCCGCGGCGCCGGTGCCGGCACCGCCTCGGCCTCCTGCGCGCGCGCGTAGTCGGCCCAGCCGCCGGGATAGGAGGCGATTCGCCCGTCCTCGACGGCCAGCATCCGCCCGGCGACCGCGTCGAGCACCGCGCGATCGTGCGAGACGAGGAGGACGGTGCCCGGGAACGCCTCGAGCGCGGCCTCCAGCGCCTCGCGGGAATCGAGGTCGAGGTGGTTCGTCGGCTCGTCGAGCACGAGGAAGTTCGCGCCGGAGGCGACCGCGATCGCGAGCGCGAGCCTGCGGCGCTCGCCGCCCGACAGCACGGCCGCCGCCTTCTCGTGCTCGTCCCAGCCCGAGAACAGGAACTTCCCGAGCAGCGACTGCGCCTCGGTGCGCTTGAGGCCCGTGCCGGACATGGCGGCGTCGAGCACCGAGCCGCGCTCGTCGAGCTCCGCCTCGTGCTGCGAGAAGTAGGCCGCCTCGACGCCGTGCCCGAGACGCACCGTTCCCGCCGCGGGCTCTCGCCGGCCGAGAATCGTCTCGAGCAGTGTCGTCTTGCCTGAGCCGTTCGGGCCGACGAGCGCGACGTGCTCGCCGCGCTCGATCGCGAACGCCGCGCCGTCCAGCAGCTGCTTGTCGCCGGCGCGCAGCGACAGGCCCTCGACCACCACCACGTCGCGCCCCGAGCGGGCCGGCTTGAGGAACTCGAAGCCGAGAGTCCGGCGCCTGTCGTCCGGTGCGTGGACGCGCACCGCTTCGAGCCGCTTGATCTGCTTGAGCTTCGACTGCGCCTGGCGCGCCTTGCTCTTCTTGTACCGGAACCGCTCGACGAAGCGTTCGAGCCGTGCGATCTCCTCGGTCTGGCGCTCGGCCGTCTTCGTCTGGTGGATCGCTCGAGCGGCCCGCTCCCGGCGCCACACGTGCCACGCTCCCGGGAAGTAGACCGACTTGCCGCCTTCCAGCTCCAGGACGGCCGTCGTCACCGCCTCGAGGAACCAGCGGTCGTGGGCGACCAGGATGACCGCGGCATCGAGTGTCTCGAGCAGTTTCTCCAGCCACTCGAGCGATTCGATGTCGAGGTGGTTCGTGGGCTCGTCGAGCAGCAACAGGTCGGGCTGCGAGGCGAGAGCGCGTGCGAGCGACGCGCGGGTCAGCTCGCCTCCGGAGAACGTCGAGAGCGGCCGGTCGAGGTCGGCGTCCGTGAAGCCGAGCCCCCGCACGAACGACGCGGCCCGGTCACGCCAGTCGTAGCCGCCTGCGTGCTCGAGCTGCGCCTGCGCCGCGGCGTAGCGGCGCATCGTCGCGGCGTCGTGGCTGCCCGACGCCATCGACTCCTCGAGCGTGCGCAACTGTGCCTCGACGGCGGCGAGATCGGACGTCCCGGCGAGCACGTAGTCGCGCAGCGGCTGCCTGCTCTGGGCCGGCGGCCGCTGGTCGTGCAGCGCGATCCGCGTGCCCTTCGAGAGAGCGAGGTCTCCGCCCTCGAGCGACACCTCGCCCGCAAGAGCGCGCAGGAGGGTCGTCTTGCCGGCGCCGTTCGGGCCTGCCAGCGCGAGGCGGTCGCGCCGCTCGACCTTGAACGAGACGCCGTCGAAGAGCACGCTCCCCGAGAGCTCCTTGCGGAGGGACGACGCGATGACGACCGCCATGGCCTGAAACTATCTCCTCGTGCGCCTCGGCCTGACAGCTCGGATCCTGATCGGCGGCGGAATCGTCGCCGCCGTCTTTCTGGTCCAGTTCGTGCTCACCACCGGATCGTTCCGCTCGATCCGTCACAACACGCGGGAAGAGCAGCGAGCCGAAGCCTCCGTGGTCGCGGCGATCCGGTTCGAGAACTCGATTCTCGCGCTGCAGAACGGCCTGCGCGGGTACGTGCTCACCTCGGACAAGCGGTTTCTCGAGCCGTACCTCGGCGCGCGGCAGAAGCTGCCGTCCCAGTCGAAGGCCCTCATGGAGCTGGCCCCCGGAGCTTTCACGGCCGGGCTCGATCGCGAATGGCGGTCGTACGTCCACGACTGGGCCGCTCCCCTGATCGCGGTCGCGGCGCGCTCCCAGGCGAAGGCGAAGGCGAAGGTCGCGAGCGGTGGAGGGAAGCAGCGCATCGACCGGATGCGGGCGCAGATCGACTCGTTCGTCGGCGTCGCGGCCGCGACGGCCGAACGTGACCGCGCGCGCGTCACCCACTCGGTCAACTCGGGCGTCAGCATCGGCATCCTCGGCGCCACCGTGCGCGCGCTGGCCTTCGCCGCGATCGTCGCCTATCTGCTCCGCTTCGCGGTCGCGCCGATCCGGCGCATCGCGTCGGCGACCGAGCGCGTCGCCGGCGGCGACCTCGACGTGACCGTCCCCGAGCACGGGGCAGGCGAGATCGGGCAGCTCGCCCGCTCGTTCAACGAGATGGCACAGTCGCTCGTCCGCCAGCGCAGGGACCTCGCGATGCAGAACGTCGACCTCGAGCGGCTTGCGAACGTGCTCCGGGCCGTGCTCGACTCGACCGTCGACGGGATCGTGCTCTCGGACGCCGAGGGCAACGTCCAGCTCGCGAACAGGCCGGTGCTCGAGCTGACGCGGGAGCTCGGCATGAGCTACGACGGCCCGATGGTCGACCGGCTGCTCTCCGTCGAGCACCGGATCAAGGATCCCGAGCGGTACCGCGCCGCGATGGAGCGCCTGCGCGCGAACCCCGATGAGACCACCTTCGACGAGTTCGAGGACGCAGTCAGCGGCCGTGTGTTCCAGGGCTTCACGTCGCCGGTGCATGACGACCGCGGCGGTTTTCTCGGCCGCGTCTGGACGTTGCGCGAGGTGACCCAGCAGCGCGAGCTCGACCGGCTGAAGGACGACTTCGTCGCCACCGTGTCGCACGAGCTCCGTACGCCGTTGACCTCGATGATGGGCTTCCTCGAGATGATGCGCGAAGGTGAGGCGGGCCGGCTCACGGAGGAGCAGAAGCGCTTCCTCGCGATCATCTACCGCAGCTCCGAGCGCCTCCAGCGTCTCGTCGGGGACCTGCTCTTCGTGGCTCGTCTCGACGCGAGCGGCCTGCAGCTGAACTTCGCCGAGGTGCGTCTCGACGAGCTTGCGAGCGAGCTCGTCGAGACGTCGGTGGCGCTCGCGCGCTCCCGCGAGATCGAGCTCGAAGCCGACCTCGGAGCGGTCCCGCCGGTGCTCGGGGACCACGACCGGCTGGCGCAGCTCGTCGGAAACCTGCTCTCGAATGCGCTGAAGTTCACTCCCGCCGGCGGCACCGTCGCGGTGCGGACGTTCGTGGACGGCGACAGCGCCGTGCTGGAGGTTGCCGACACGGGCATCGGGATCCCGGAGGCCGAGCAGGACCGTCTGTTCCAGCGCTTCTTCCGCTCGTCGATCGCCACCGAACAGGCGATCCCGGGCACCGGGCTCGGGCTCGTGATCTCGCGCGCGATCGTCGACGCGCACGGCGGCGCGATCGCCGTCACCTCGAAGCCCGGTGAGGGGACGTGCTTCCGCGTCGAGCTGCCGTTCGAGCCCGAGGAGGCGGCCGCCTGAGCGGGCTGCGCATCGTCGCGCTGGACGTGGGCTCGTCGTCGGTCCGCGCCGTTGCCTACGACGAGCGCGGCGTCGCCGAGCCCGGCGCGGCGCAGCTCGCCTGCACGCGTCCCGAGGCCGACGACCTCGTCGCCGCGTGCCGGGCGGTTCTCGCCCAGGTCGGGGAGGGCGACGAGCTCGCGATCAGCTGCTTCTGGCATTCGCTCGTGGCGGTCGACGAGCACGACCGCCCGCTGACCCCGGTGCTGACGTGGCGCGAGCTCGGTGGCACGCCGCCCGCCCTCGGGGGCGGCGACTACCACCGGCGCACCGGCTGCTTCAACCACCCGGCGTACTGGCCGGTGAAGATCCTCCGCCTGCGCGACGAGGGCGTTCGAGCCGCCCGCTACCTGTCCTTCGGCGACTACCTGCTGCTCCGCCTCGCAGGCGAGGCGCGTTCGAGCATCTCGACCGCGAGCGGGACCGGCCTCTACGACCCGAACCGGCTCGACTGGGACGAGGAGACGCTCGCGGCGATCGGTGTCGAGCGCAGCCGGCTCGCCCCGGTCTCGGACGAGCCCGTCGCCGGCGTCCGGCCGCCGCTCGGCGACGGTGCGTGCTCGAACGTCGGCGCAGGCTGCACGACGCGGGAGCGGGCCGCCGTGATGATCGGGACCTCGGCGGCGCTGCGCGTCGTCTACGCCGCCGGGTCGGCGGCCCCGCGACCGGGCCTCTTCCTCTACCGCCTCGACGCGGAGCGCTTCTGCGAGGGCGGCGCCCTGTCCGATGGAGGCAACCTGCATGCGTGGCTGCTGCGGACGCTGCGCGACGTCGCGGACGCCGGGATCGCAGAGCGGCCGGCCGGTGCTCACGGCCTGCTCTTCCTGCCCTTTCTCGGCGGGGAACGCTCGCTCGGCTGGAATGCGAACCGTCGCGGTTCGATCCGCGGGCTCTCGTTCGCCACGAGCCCGCTCGACATCGCCCAGGCCGCGCTCGAGGGGGTGTGCTATCAGCTCGCGGACGTGCTGGACGCGCTCGACGGCGTCCAAGCTGTCGTGGCGACCGGCGGAGCGCTGCTCGCGAACCCGGACTGGGCCCAGATCCTCGCCGACGTGCTCGGCCGCGACCTCGAGGTCTCGGCGGTCGGCGAAGGCTCCGCGCGAGGAGTTGCGATGATCGCGCTCGCACGGCTCGGCCTGCCCGTGCCCGCCGCGCCCGTCGGGCACGTCGTCGGGCCGCGCCTGGACAGGCACGAGATCCATCTGGCCGCGAGGGCGGAACAACGAGAGACGATGTCGGAGGAGGGAACATGATCGAGATCATCGGAGGCGGCCTCGCGGCGGCCAAGCTCGTCGAGGCCTATCGCGAAGCGGGCGGCCGAGACGAGCTCGCCATCTGGTCGCAGGACCCGCACGGCCCGTATCACCGCCCGCCGCTCTCCAAGCGGCTGCTGCGCGGCGAGTCCCAGCCGGAGGACGCGCTCGTCCATCCCGTCGACTGGTATGCCGAGCACGGCGTCGAGCTTCGGCTCGGCGAGACGCTGCCGTCGCTCGACGACGTACGGGCGGAGACCGTCGTGATCGCCACCGGCTCACGCCCGCGCAGGCTCGAAGGTGCGCTCGCCCTGCGCACGCTCGACGACTCGCTCGAACTGCGCCGCCGGGCGGTCGAGGCGAAGACCGCGACGGTGATCGGCGGGGGGTTCGTCGGCTGCGAGGTGACCGCGTCCCTCACGCACCTCGGCGTTCGCGTGACGCAGGTCGTCCGCGACCCGATGGTCTTCGCGCCCCTGCAGGCGCCGCCGCTGTCCGAGGCCCTGCACGACGCCTTCCGCGACCACGGCGTCGACCTCAGGCTCGGGGCCACCGAGGTGCCGCCCGCCGATCTCGTGGTCGCGGGCATCGGCGTCGAGCCGAACGTCGAGCTCGCCCGCGCCGCGGGGCTCGAGGTCCGCAGCGGTGTCGTCGTCGACGAGCGCTTCCAGACGGCGCGCAGCGGCGTCTACGCGATCGGCGATGTGGCCGAGTTCTACGATCCGCTCTACCGGCGCCACCGCCGCATCGAGCACTGGTCGAACGCCGCCTACCACGGCACGACGCTCGGCCGGATCCTCGCCGGGGAGGATGCTCGCTACGACACCGTCTCGGCGTTCTTCTCCGAGGAGTTCGGCCGGAGCTTCAAGGTGTTCGGCGACGCCGCCGGTCACGACTCGACCGTGCTCGAGGGAGACTTCCACGGCGAAGCGGCGGTTCTGCGGTTCTGCGCGAACGGCGGGGTGATCGCCGCCGTCCTGACCGGCCAGGACGAGGCCGGCGAGGACGCCCTGAAGGCGGAGATCAGAGCCGGCGCAGCAGCCGTGGCATAGTCGTTACGCTCGCAGGGAAGCGACCCGGCGAGGAGGAGCGTTGCCCAACTCGGAGATCGAACAGCTCTCCATCGACACCATCCGGACTCTGTCGATGGATGCCGTCCAGCAGGCGAATGCCGGCCATCCCGGCACGGCGATGGCGCTCGCGCCCCTCGCCTACCTCCTCTACACGGAGGTGCTGCGACACAACCCGGCGAATCCGCACTGGGCCAACCGCGACCGGTTCGTCCTCAGCGCGGGGCACGCGTGCATCCTGCAGTACTCCGCACTGCACCTGTCCGGCTACAACCTCTCGCTCGAGGAGTTGAAGCGCTTTCGGCAGTGGCAGTCGGCCACGCCCGGCCACCCGGAATTTCGCCACACCGAAGGCGTCGAGGTGACGACCGGCCCGCTCGGCCAAGGGTTTGCCAACGGCGTCGGCATGGCGTTCGCTGAGCGCTTCCTCGCCGCGACCTTCAACCGCCCCCACCACGAGGTCGTCGACCATCGTGTCTACGTCATCTGTTCGGACGGCGACCTGATGGAGGGCGTCTCCTACGAGGCCGGCTCGCTCGCCGGCACGAATGCGCTCGGGAAGCTCGTCTACTTCTACGACGACAACCACATCACGATCGACGGGACGACGGCGATCTCGTTCACCGAGGATCGCGCCAGGCGCTTCGAGGCGCTCGGCTGGCACGTTCAGTTCGTCGCCGACGCGAACGACCTCTCAGCGCTGCGCAGGGCGATCGGCAACGCACAGGACGAGGAGACACGGCCCTCGCTGATCATCGTCCGCTCGCACATCGCGTTCGGGGCTCCACACGCGGTCGACACCGCGAAGTCGCACGGATCGCCGCTCGGCGCCGACGAGGTCGCGGCGGCGAAGCGGGCGCTCGGCTTCGACCCCGACAAGCACTTCGACGTTCCGGAAGAGGTCTACGCGCACATGAACGGGGTCGAGCGCGGAGCCGAGCTCGAGACCCGATGGCAGCAGGCGTTCTCGAACTGGTCGCAGGCGTTCCCGGTCGAGCGCGAACGCTGGGACGCCGCCCACGAAGGCAGGATCGGGCCGTGGTCGCCTCCCGCGTTCGAGGCAGGCGAGGAGATCGCGACCCGCGACGCCGGCAAGCAGATCATGCAGGCGTTCAAGAGCGCCGTACCGACGATGATCGGTGGGGCCGCGGACCTCGTCGAGTCGACCAAGACCGAGTTCGAGGGTGGTGGTCTCTTCTCGGATCGCTGGGCGGGGCGCAACATCGCGTTCGGCATCCGCGAGCACGCGATGGGCTCGATCGTCAACGGGATCGCCGTGCACGGCGGCTGCGTCAAGCCGTACGGCTCGACGTTCCTGATCTTCAGCGACTACATGCGGCCCGCGGTGCGTCTGTCCGCGCTCATGGAGCTGCCCGTGGTGTGGGTCTGGACGCACGACTCGGTCGGGCTCGGCGAGGACGGCCCCACGCATCAGCCCGTCGAGACCTACGCAGCGCTGCGGGCGATCCCGAACCTCTGGTTCGTGCGTCCGGCCGACGCGACCGAGACCGCGGTCGCCTGGAAGGTGGCGCTGGAGCGGAGCGACGGCCCGGTCGCGCTCTCGCTCTCGCGCCAGAAGGTGCCGACGCTCGACCGTGACGAGCTTGCGCCCGCGACCGGGCTCGAGCGCGGTGCGTACACCCTCTGGGAGTCGTCGGGCTCACCGGAGCTGATCCTGATCTCGACCGGCGCCGAGGTGGGGCTCACCCTGGAGGCGGGGCGGCGCCTCGCCGAGGAGGGAACCTCCGTGCGCGTCGTCTCGATGCCGTGCTGGGAGCTCTTCGCCGAGCAGCCGGCCGACTACCGCGACGAGGTGCTGCCGCCCGAGGTGCGCGCGCGGCTCTCCGTCGAGCCGGGTGTCGAGCTCGGCTGGCACAGGTGGGTGGGCGATCACGGCGACTCGATCTCGATCGAGCACTTCGGCGCTTCGGCCCCCGGCACGACGGTCCTGGAGCAGTTCGGCTACAACCTGGACAACGTCGTTTCCCGCGCGGCCGCGCTGCTGGAGCGCGTCGCGTGAGACAGGCGGAGGCGATCAGGGAGTTTCTGGCGCTGGTGTCGCCGGGGTTCTGCATGGAGGGAGAGCTGCCGGCGGTGCACGTCGAGGGGATCGAGGTTCGCCACGACGGTCATGCGATCGCGATGGTGCAGGCCGACGGGCGCACGTTGCCGCTCCGCTTCACGTTCGACGAAGGCAAGATCGCCCGCGTCGAGGTTCTCTGAGATGAAGGTCGCGGTCGCGTTCGACCATCGCGGGGTCCATCTGCGCGAGGCCGTGCTCGAGGTGCTCGACGGCAACGAGATCCTCGATCTGGGCACCGACACGGATGCGGTGCGCATCGACTACCCCGACAAGGCGCGCGAGCTCGGCGAGGCGATCCAGCGCGGCGAGGCCGAGCGCGGCGTCCTCGTCTGCGGCTCCGGCGTCGGCGCCGCCGTGGCGGCCTGCAAGCTGACCGGCATCCGCGCGTCGGTCTGTCACGACTCCTACAGCGCGCACCAGGGCGTCGAGCACGACGACATGAACGTGCTTTGTCTCGGCTCCGAGGTCGTCGGGCCGTCGCTCGCCCGCGAGCTGGTCGAGGGATTCTTGAACGCGACGTTCGACGGAGGAGAGCGCTACGTCGCCCGGCTGTCGAAGGTCGCAGAGATGGAAAGGACGATGAAGGATGGCTGAGGCCAGGTCACAATTGCACGAGCTTGCCGCGCGCGGGCAGTCGGTGTGGTTCGACACGCTCTCGCGTGAGCTCGTCCAGTCCGGTGAGCTGAAGCGGATGATGAAGGACGACGCCGTCACCGGCGTCACGTCGAACCCGACGATCTTCCAGAAGGCGCTGTCGCAGGGTGATGCGTACGACGAGGACCTGAAGAAGCTCCTCGCCGAGACCGACGATCCGACGAGCATCTTCTTCTCGCTCGCCCTGCAGGACATCCGCGATGCCTGCGACGTGCTCCGGCCCGCCTACGACGCGTCCGAGGGGATCGACGGGTACGTCTCGATGGAGGTCGAGCCCGGCATCGCGTACGACACCGAGCGGACCTTCGAGCAGGCTCGGTGGATCGCACGCGAGGTCGACCGGCCGAACCTCTACGTGAAGATCCCCGCGACCGAGCCGGGGCTCCCCGCGATCGAGGACTGCACCGCGCACGGAACGTCGATCAACATCACGCTGATCTTCTCCCTCGACCGCTACAAGGCGGTCGCCGAGGCCTATATCCGGGGGCTCGAGCGGCTCGTCGCCGGCGGCGGCGATCCGTCCAAGGTCGTATCGGTTGCGTCGTTCTTCGTCTCGCGGGTCGACACCGAAGCCGACCGGCGCCTGGACGCCGTCGGGCATCCGGAGCTGCAGGGGAAGCTTGCCGTCGCGAACGCCAAGCTCGCGTATCGACACTTCCTGGAGGCGTTCTCAGGCCCGCGGTGGGAGTACCTGGAGGGCAAGGGCGCGAACAAGCAGCGCTGCCTGTGGGCCTCCACCTCGACCAAGAACCCCGCCTACCGCGACGTGGTCTACGTCGAGGAGCTGGTCGGTCCCGAGACGGTGAACACGATGCCGCTCGAGACGATCCGCGCGTTCCAGGACCACGGCGAGGTGCGCGGGGACACGGTGCTGAAGGGTGTCAAGAAGGCGGAGGAGCTGCTCGCCCAGCTCGCCGCCGCCGGCGTCGACTACGACGACGTCACGCTGACGCTCGAGGAGGAGGGGGTGCGGAAGTTCGCCGACTCGTTCGACGAGATCGTCGAGAGCATCCGCGCCAAGCGCGGTTCCCTGGCGGCTGCATGAAGCCGTCCGAGCTGGTCGAGCGCATCTGGGCGCGAGACCCGACCGTCTGGACCGGCTCGCACGAGGCGCGGTGGCTCGGCTGGCTCGACGAGCCGTGGCGGATGCAGGAGGACGTCGAGCTGCTGCTCCAGTTCACGGACTCGGTCGCCGGCCGGATCGACGCGGTCGTGCTGCTCGGCATGGGCGGTTCGTCGCTCGCGCCCGAGGTGCTCAGGCGGACGTTCGGGCAGCAGGCCTTCCACGTGCTCGACACGACGCATCCGCAGGCGATCCGCGACGTCGAGGCGCAGATCGACGTCGCGCGCACGCTGTTCGTCTCGGCGTCGAAGTCCGGCTCCACGCTGGAGACTCGCTCGCACACCGACTACTTCTGGGAGAAGACCGGAACCGGCGAGCAGTGGGTGGCGATCACCGACCCGGGCTCCTCGCTGGAGCAGCTCGCGCTGGAGCGCGGCTTTGCGGCGATCTTCCCCGGCGAGCCGACGATCGGCGGCCGCTACTCCGCCCTCTCGGCCTTCGGGATGGTGCCGGCGGCGCTGATGGGCGTCGACGTGGCCCGCCTCCTCCTGCGCGCGCAGGAGATGGCGGACGCGTGCAGGCTCGCCGACGGCAATCCCGGGCTCGAGCTCGGCCTCTCGCTCGGCGACGGATGGCAGGCGGGCCGCGACAAGATCTGCATCGCTCCGAGTCCGGGCAGCTTCGGCCTCTGGGCCGAACAGCTGCTCGCCGAGTCGACCGGGAAGCTCGGCAAGGGCCTGATCCCGGCTCCCGGCGAGCCGGCCGACGGCCCCGACCGCCAGGCGCAGGAGGTTCGCTGGAGCGGCGAGTACGAGCTCGGCCAGGAGTTCTTCCGGTGGGAGTTCGCGACCGCGGTCGCCGGCGCGATCCTCGGCATCGATCCCTTCGACCAGCCGGACGTGCAGGCTGCCAAGGACAAGACCAAGCAGATCCTCGCCTCCGGCGACGATCCGCTGGTGGAGCCCGAGGGATCAGCCGAGGAGCTGTTCGCCCAGGCGCGACCGAACGACTACGTCGCAATCCTCGCTTTCGTGAACCCGACGCCGCAAGCCGAGGCCAAGCTGGCCTCGCTCGCGGAGCGGGCGAGGCAGGCGACGGGCTGTGTGGTGACCCATGGGTTCGGTCCCCGCTACCTGCATTCGACCGGGCAGCTGCACAAGGGCGGCCCGCCGACGGGGCTCTACCTGCAGGTGGTCGACGACACGGGCGACGAGCTCGCGATTCCGGGCAAGCCGTTCGGGTTCGGGAAGCTGATCCGTGCGCAGGCGGCAGGGGACTTCGCGTCGTTGGTGGAACGCGGCCGCCGGGTCGCGCGCATTCATCTTGAGGAGGCGTAGATGCAGCTCGGAATGATCGGCCTCGGCCGCATGGGCGGCAACATGGCGAGGCGTCTCGAGGAGCGCGGGCACGACCTGAAGACGTACGACCCGGGCGTCGACTCGACCGCCGAGACCCTCGAGCAGCTGCGCGACCAGCTCGCGGAGCCGCGGTCGTTCTGGATGATGGTCCCTGCGGGGAAGGTGACGGAGGACACGTTCCAGACGCTGCTCGGGCTCGCGGCGCCCGGCGACGTGATCGTCGACGGGGGCAACTCGAACTTCCACGACTCGCAGCGCCGGTATGCGGCGGCGAAGGAGAACGGGATCGGGTTCGTCGACGCGGGAGTGTCCGGCGGCGTCTGGGGCCTGGCGAACGGCTACTGCCTGATGGTCGGGGGCGATGCCGATGCCGTCGCGCAGGTCGAGCCGGTGTTCGTCGATCTCGCGCCGGACGACGGCTACGCCCACGTCGGCCCGGCCGGGGCCGGGCACTTCGTGAAGATGGTCCACAACGGGATCGAGTACGGCCTGATGCAGGCGTACGCCGAGGGCTTCGAGGTGATGAAGCAATCCGAGTTCGAGCTCGATCTGCACGCGATCGCCGGAATCTGGCGCTACGGCTCGGTCGTTCGCTCCTGGCTGCTCGAGCTATTGCATGCGGCGTTCGAAAAGGAGGGCTCGCAGCTCGAGCAGATCCGCGGGTACGTCGAGGATTCCGGCGAGGGCCGCTGGACGATCGCCGAGGCGATCGCCGAGGACGTGCCGGTGCCGGTGATCACCGCGGCGCTCTTCGCGCGCTTTGCGTCCCGGCAGGACGAGTCGTTCGCGGCCAAGGTGAACGCTGCCCTCCGCAACCAGTTCGGCGGCCACGCCGTCGAGGCTGCGAAGCAGGCGGACTAGTTGGCGGAGCCCGAGCACAATCCGCTTGCGGACGGGCTGCATCTGCGGCGGCGTCCCGACGGCTGCATCCTCGTCATCTTCGGGGCGTCTGGCGACCTGACGTCGAAGAAGCTGATGCCGGCGCTCTACTCCCTCGCGGTGCGCCAGTTGCTGCCGGAGCACTTCGGCGTGGTCGGCGCCGCACGCACCGAGGAGAGCGACGACGACTTTCGCGAGCGGATGAAGCGCGCGGTCCAGCAGTACTCGCGCGACGAGTTCGACCAGAGGGTCTGGGACGGGCTTGCCGCGGGGATGCGGTACATCACGCTCGACTTCGCGGACGACAAGGGCGAGGACGAGCTGCGCGACACCCTCACGAAGCTCGACGAGGAACGCGGCACGAACGGCAACCGCGTCTACTACTTCGCCGTCCCGCCGAGCGCGATCGGGACGATCGTCCAGGAGATCGCCCAGCGTCGTGCCGCCGAAGGGTGGATCCGTCTGATCATCGAGAAGCCGTTCGGGCACGACCTCGAGTCGGCCCGCTCGCTGAACGCACTGCTCCAGACCGACTTCGCCGAGAACGAGGTGTTCCGCATCGATCACTACCTCGGCAAGGAGACCGTTCAGAACATGCTGGCGCTGCGGTTCGCGAACGGCATCTTCGAGCCGATCTGGAACAGGCAGTTCATCGACCACGTGCAGATCACCGTCGCCGAGTCGATCGGGATCGAGGGGCGCGCCGGCTATTACGAGCACGCGGGCGCGATCCGCGACATCTTCCAGAACCATCTGCTGCAGCTGGTCGCGATCACCGCGATGGAGCCGCCGATCGACTTCACGGCCGATTCGGTGCGCAACGAGAAGGTGAAGGTCCTGAAGGCGATGCACACGCCGGGGCCGAAGCACATCGTCCGCGGCCAGTACGGCGCGGGCTTCGTCGAGGGCGAAGCGGTCCGCGGGTACCGCGAGGAGGACGGCGTGGCGCCGGACTCGATGACGGACACGTTCGTCGCCGCGAAGCTCTACGTCGACAACTGGCGCTGGGCCGACACGCCGTTCTACGTGCGCATGGGCAAGCGGCTCGCTCGCCGCGAGACGACGATCGCGGTCCAGTTCAAGCGTGCTCCGCATCCGCCCTTCGAGGACTCGGCCGCGGAGGGGCTGCGACCGAACGTGCTGCTCATCCACGTGCAGCCGAACGAGGGCGTTTCGCTCGCGATCGGCGCGAAGGTCCCGGGCCAGGGCATGACGATCCGCACCGTGCACATGGACTTCCTCTACGGCGGAGCGTTCCGCGAGGGCCTGCCGGAGGCGTACGAGCGGCTGATCCTCGACGCGATGCTCGGCGACGCGACGCTGTTCACGCGGTCGGACGAGACGGAGGAGCAGTGGGCGCTCGTCGACGCGATCGTGTCGTTCTGGCTGCGCGACCGGCCGTCGTTCCCGAACTACACGGCCGGTACATGGGGGCCGGCGGCCTCCGACGAGCTGCTGCACCGGGATGGACGCTCATGGCGCCGTCACTGATCGAGAACGACTGGACGGGCGAGGACGTCTCGATCGCGCAGATCGAGCGCGAGCTCGCACGCCTGCGGTCGGAGTCGGCGGAGGAGGGAGCGCAGCCGAACCTGCGCACGTCGGTGATGACCCACATCGCGTGGGCGCCGCCCGAGTGGCAGACGGCGGCCGAGGAGACGCTCGCCGGCATGGCCGAGCGCCATCCGTCGCGGACGCTCTTGCTCGTGCCGCGGCCGGACGATCCCGACGGGCTCGACGCGCTTCTGTCGCTGCGATGCTTCCCGGTCGGCGACCGCGCCGTCTGCGGCGAGGTGATCGAGCTCGCCCTGCGCGGGAATCGCGCCTCCGCGCCTGCATCGATCGCCCTGCCGCTTCTGATCTCCGATCTGCCGGTGTTCTGCCGCTGGCGCGGCCAGCCCGGCTGGGACTCGACGGAGTTCGGGCAGCTGGTCGGGATCGTCGACCGGTTGATCGTCGACTCGACGGAGTGGCCCGGCCTGCCGGCCGCGTACGCGCGGCTCGCGGAGCTCTTCTCGAAGGTGGTCGTCTCGGACATCGCCTGGGAGCGCACCGAGCGGTGGCGCTCGCTGCTCGCTTCGCTGTGGCCCGAGGTCGGCGGCGTGCGTGCGATCCGCGTCCAGGGGACGCGCGCGCAGGGGCATCTGATCGCCGGCTGGCTGCGCTCGCGGCTCGGGCATGACGTCGAGGTGGAGATCGAGGAGCGGGAGCGCCTCGAGGGCATCGACCTCGACGGGCAGCCGGCGCCGTTCCCGCCGGGGCAGCCTCCCGGCGCGAGCGACGTCCTCTCGGCCCAGCTGGACCGCTTCGGCCGCGACCCGATCTTCGAAGAAGCCGTCCGCGCCGCCGCCGACCGCGTCTGAGCCGGCTCAGACGCGGCTCAGAGCAAGCTCAGACGTTTGTCGGAGCTTCTGCGCCAATTGTGCGCCGATTGCGCAACGGACACTGGTGCCGCCGGCGCGGCGTGCGCATCCTTGCTCCATGAGCAACGCGTATCGCATCGAGCTCCCGGGTGGCGTGTACCACGTGAACACGAAGGCGATCGACGGCGTCAAGGCGTTCCCGGACTTCCGTCACCGGCAGAAGTTCATGGATCTTGTCGCCGAGGAGATCGATCGAAGCCGGTGGACCTGCCTCGGATACACCCTGGTCGGGACGCACTACCACCTGTTGATCCGCATCAACGAACTTACGCTGAGCAGCGGTTTTCAGCGGCTGAACAGTCGCTACGCGAGGTGGTTCAACCTCAATCACGGTCGGCGGGGTGCATTCTGGCAACGACGGTTCCACGACACTCTTGTCGAGACCGAATCGCACTTGCTCGAGTTGCAACGCTACTTCGCGTACAACGCGCCGCGTGCGAATCTCGTTGACGCGCCGGAGGACTGGCCGTACTGCAACTACGGCTCCTTGATCGGCGCCTACGGTCCGGATTCCTACGTCGAGGAGCCCGAGCTCCTGGCGCTGATGGCACCCAATCCCCGCCGCGCGCGCCAGCTGTTTCGACAGTTCGTCGAGGAGCGCGATCCGAGGGTTCGGCGTCAGACGTTGCTCAGACGCCGGTCAGACGCCCAGCAGTGAGACGACCTCGTCGTGCAGGAGGCCGTTCGTCGAGACGAAGCTCGCATCGACGGCCGGCGGGACACCGTCGTAGGTCGTGCACCGGCCGCCCGCCTCCTCCACGATCAGCTGCACCGCCGCGAAGTCCCAGAGCTTCAACACGGAGTCGCACGCGACCTCGAGCGCGCCCTCCGCGACCAGACAGTGCTGCCAGAAGTCGCCGAAACCGCGGTTCGACCACGCGCGCTCGACGATCGTCCGCCAGCCGGCCGGCATCCCGCGGGCCGACGTGGTCGAGACCGAGCAGTCCTCGAGCCGCGCGACGGCCGAGACGCGGCACGGCTCACCGTTGACGAATGCGCCCTCCCCGCGGATCGCCCACCAGCGGCGGCCGAGGGCGGGTGCCGAGACGAGGCTCGCGACGACCTCGCCCTGGCGCTGCAACGCGAGCAGCGTCGCCCAGACCGGCACGCCGCGCACGTAGTTGGCCGTCCCGTCGATCGGGTCGACGATCCACTTGACCTCACCCCCGTCGTCGCCGAGCTCTTCGCCGAGCACGCCCTCGCCGCGCCCGGAGACGGCGACGAGCGCGCGCACCGCCTCCTCCGCCGCCCGGTCGGCTTCGGAGACCGGTGTCAGGTCGGGCTTCGTCTCCACGCGTAGGTCGAGCGCACCGAAGCGGGCGAGCGTGATCGCGTCGGCGGCGTCCGCGAGGAAGTGCGCGAACTCGAGGTCGTCGTTCACCGATACCGCCGCTCCAGCGCGAGCCCGGCAGCGAGGACGAGAGCGTCGTCGCCGGGGCGTCCGACGACCTGGATCGAGGCCGGCCCCGCGGGCAGCGCCAGGGCCGGCCAGCCGAGCGCGTTGAACGGAAACGTGAACAGGGTCAGCGCCGCCCGGACGTCGACCTCGACGACATCGGCGGGCGGCGGGGCGGTGCTCAGCGTCGGCGCGACCAGCAGATCGTGGCCCGCGAATGCGCCCAGCGCGCGTTCCACGAGCTCGGCGCGGGCTCGAACCGCAGCCTCGTACTCCCCGTCAGTGACCGCGATGCAGCGTTCGATCTTGCCGCGGATGTTCTCGCCGTACAGATCCGCGTGCTCCGCGTAGAGCTCGCGGTGGACGTCCCCGACCTCGCGCATGAACGCCGGTACGACCGCTTCGGCGGTCGGGAGCTCGACGGGCGTGCCGCGAACCGGGACGTCGCCCCACGCAACTGCGATCGAAAGATCGTCGATCGCGACGTCGCCGACCGAGAAGCCGGGGACGAGCCCTCGCATCAGCTCGATGCAGCCCCCGACGTCGCGGGCCATCGGCCCGGCATGGTCGAACGACGGGGCGAGTGGAAACACGCCGTCGACCGGAACGAGGCCGTAGGTCGGCTTGAGCCCGGTCACCCCGCAGCAGGCGGCGGGGATGCGGATCGAGCCGCCGCTGTCCGTCCCGAGCGCCCCATCGGCGAGGTCGAGCACGAGCGCGGCCGCGGATCCGCCCGACGAGCCACCCGGCGTGCGGTCCGGAAACGCCGGGTTGGGCACCGAGCCGTAGTGCAGGTTCTGGGACGTCACTCCGTAGGCGAACTCGTGCAGGTTCGTCTTCCCGACGTTCGTCCAGCCTGCGCGCTCGAGCCGCAGGACCGCCTCGGCCGAGCGCTCCGGCACGTGCTCGCCGAACACCGCCGAGCCGTAGGTCGTGCGGATGCCCGCCGTGTCGAAGAGATCCTTGACGGCCAGGCGGCGCCCCGCCGGCCCGCCGGCGAGCTCGGTGATGAAGATGCCCTCTACGAGAGCCAGAGGTAGATCAGCCCGACGAGGACGGTGCCCCCGAAGAGGACGCAGAAGACGCCGAAGAGCGCCCATCCCCAGAGCATGTTCTTGCGGGCGATCTCGGCTGCGGTGAGCGGCTCGTCCATCTAGAGCACCGTGTCGACAGCCATCGCCACGAACAGCAGTGCGAGATAGAGCAGCGAGTAGTGGAACAGCCTCACTGCGACGCCGCGTTCGAGCGTGCGGCGGAGCTCGACCGCGAGCACCAGGAACAGCGCCCCCAGGAGCAGGGCGGAGATGCCGTACACGAGCCCGAACGTCCCGAGTGCGACCGGCGCGAGCGTGACCGCGATCAGGAGCACCGTGTAGCGCACGATCTGCTTCGCGGTCTCCGTCTCGCCGCGCGCCACCGGCAGCATCGGCACGTTCGCGCGCGCGTAGTGCTCCTTGATCATCAGCGCCAAGGCCCAGAAATGGGGCGGAGTCCAGACGAAGACGATCACGAACATCACGAGGGCGGCGAAGCCGAGATGCCCGGCGGCTCCGGCATAGCCGACGAGCGGCGGCACCGCCCCGGCCGCGCCGCCGATGACGATGTTCTGCGGCGTCGACCGCTTGAGCCAGCGCGTGTAGACGAGCACGTAGAAGAGGTTGCCGGTGAGTGCGAGCAGCGCGGTCGGCAGGTTGACGAGCGAGTCGAGCAGCACGAACGAGAAGGCGGACAGCGCCAGGCCGAACTCGAGCGCCCGTTCGGCGGGCACGCGCCCGGAGGCGACCGGGCGCTGCTCGGTGCGCGAGCCCATCAGCTTGTCGATGTCGCGGTCGAGGTAGTGGTTCAGCGCGGACGCGCCGCCGCAGGCGAGCGCGAGCCCCACCATCGTCGCTGCGAACACGCCCGCGGCGGGCACCCCGCCTGCGCCGACGAACACACCCGCAGCGCCCGTCAGCAGGAGGAGCGACATGATGCGCGGCTTCGTCAACGTCAGGTAGTCGCGCAGCGGCCCCTGCTCCAACTCACCCCGGAAGGTCAGCGCAGCGAGATACACGGCCGACGCGAACGCGAGCGACGCGGCGGCGAGGTGGACGACCGGGCCGGTGAGGAGCGCCGCCACGGCGAAGAAACCGAGGGACGCCAGCGATGCGGGGAGCAGCCGGCGTGCCGTCACCCATGCCGTCGCGGCGAGCGCGGCGAGCGGCGGCAGCGCGACCGCCGCGAGCAGCCGGTGAGCCGTGCCCCAGCCTGCCGCCCCGGAGACGACGGCGAGCCCGGTTCCCGCCACCGCCGCGAGCGCCGTCAGCCTGGCCCAGCCGCCCACTAGAAGCCTCTCGTCTCCTCGAGCCGCCGCCGCAGGTCGCGGAGCGGGCGGGCGCTCGTCACGTACGGCACGGTGTCGAAGTTCCAGGCCGGCGGCGGCGACGTCGTGTACCACTCGAGCGTGTCGGCGAGCCAGGGATCGTTGCCCGCGCGCGGGCCGGTCCGGGCAGTCTTGACGACGTTCACGACGAAGACGAACATGCCGATCGCCATCACGTACGAGCCGATCGTCGAGGTCATGTTGTAGATCTCCCAGAGCCCGTGTGCGTGGTAGGTGTAGACGCGACGCGGCATCCCCAGCAACCCGAGCAGGTGCTGCGGGAAGAACGTCACGTTGAAGCCGACGAAGACCAGCCAGAATTGCAGCTTTCCGAGCCCCTCGTCAAGGATGCGGCCGAACATCTTGGGCCACCAGTAGAAGAGGCCGGCGAAGATCCCGAAGATCGAGCCGCCGAACAGCACGTAGTGGAGGTGCGCCACCACGAAGTAGGTGTCCGTCACCTGCCAGTCGATCGGGAAGGCGGCGAGGAAGATCCCCGACAGGCCGCCGATCGTGAAGACACCGATGAACCCGAGCGCCCAGAGCATCGGCGTGTCGAACGAGATGTTGCCGCGCCAGATCGTCGCCAGCCAGTTGAAGATCTTCACGCCGGTCGGGATCGCGATGACCATCGAGCTGAGCATGAAGAAGATGTCGAGGCCCACCGGCATCCCGACCGCGAACATGTGGTGCGCCCACACGAGCAGCGAGTAGAACGCGATGCCGGCGGTCGAGATCGCGACCGCCTTGTAGCCGAAGATCGGCTTGCGCGAGAAGACCGGCAGGACCTCCGAGATGATCCCCATCGCGGGCAGGATCATGATGTAGACCTCGGGGTGCCCGAAGAACCAGAACACGTGCTGGTAGAGGATCGGACTGCCGCCGTGCGCCGGGTCGAAGAAATGCGTCCCCGCCTGCCGGTCGAGGAGCATCATCGTCAGTCCGGCCGAGAGCGTCGGCAGGACGATGATCAGCAGCCAGGCGTACGTGACGATCGCCCACACGAAGAGCGGGATGCGCATCCAGGACATACCGGGCGTGCGCATGTTGTGCACCGTGACGACGATGTTGATCGCGCCGACGAGCGACGAGATCGAGAGGATGTGCAGCCCGAGGATCCAGAGGTCCTGGCCGTTGCCGGGCTCATGCAGCGTCGAGAGCGGCACGTATGACGTCCAGCCCGCCTGCGCCGGGCCGTGCTTCGCGAAGAAGCTGAGCAGGATCACCACCCCGCCGAGCAGGTAGAGCCAGTACGAGAGCGCGTTCAGGCGCGGGAACGCCATGTCGCGCGCGCCGATCATCAGCGGGACGAGGTAGTTCCCGAAGCCGGCGAGCACCGGCACGATGACGAGGAAGATCATCGTCGTGCCGTGGATCGTCAGCACGGCGTTGTAGGAGCCCTTCGTCAGGAAGTGCTCGTTCGGCGTCGCGAGCTGCGTGCGCAGGAGCAGCGCGAGGATCCCGCCGAACGCGAGGAACACGAGCGACGTGCAGATGTACATCAGCCCGATGCGCTTGTGGTCGACCGTCGTCAGCCAGGACGTCACCCGGCCCCGGCGCCAGTCCGCGCGATACGGCGGGCTCTCGACGTTGACCGCCATCTAGGCTCCGCCTCCCTTCGCAAACTGCTTCGTGTACGCGACGAGAGCCTCGATCTGGGCGTCGGACCAGTTCTTCCCGACCGGGGGCATCCGCACGCCGCCGTTGCGGAGGAGGGTCGAGAGCCCCTTCACGTCACCGAGCAGCGGGTTGCCGCCGAGCGCAGGCCCGATGTACTTGTGGTCGAGCCGGTGGCACGACTGGCACACGCCCTGCCAGGTCTCGCGGCCCACGACGGCGCTCGACGCCTGCGCGAGGCGCTGCCGGATGAAGGCGTCGTACTGCGCTCGAGGCACCACGTGCACCGTCGCGCTCATCTGCGCATGCTGGATCCCGCACAGCTCGGCACAGCGGGCCACGTAGTTGCCGACGGGCGCCTGGAACCAGGTCGTGTTGACCCGGCCCGGGATCGAATCCAGCTTGCCCCCGAGGTCCGGCACCCACCACGAGTGGATGACCTCCCAATCGAGGCCGACGATCCGCTCGTGCACCACCTCGTCGGCAGGAGCGACCATCACGTTGATCGAGACGGCGCCGTTCGGGTAGCGGAAGAGCCAGTAGTACTGATGGCCCTCGACGCGGATCGTGGTCTCGTCGGCCGCGGCCGCCTTGGGTGCATCCGCGATGCCGGGCAGCTCCCAGAAGACGAAGGCGCCGATCACCGCCAGCACCACGACCGGGACGACCGTCCAGAGCACCTCGAGCTTCGTCGAGCCGTGGATCTGCGGGCCCTCGGCGGTGCGCGGACGCTTGCCACGCCGGTACTTGATGATGAAGGCGATCAGGGCGCCTTCGACGATCACGAAGACCACGCCGGTGAAGATCGCGACGAAGATGAAGGCGTCGGTGATCCGGTGGGCGTTCGGCGAGTGCGCCTCGCCGGGCAGGAAGCCGCCGTTCCCGGCGTACGCGATTCCGGTCGCGACCAGGGCGACGAGGGTCGTACCAAGAGTGGCAAAGGCGGTCCGGCGCACGCCGAGTGGCATCGTATAGAGCGTGGAAGCGCGGAGCCATGTCGAGCTGCCGCCCGAGGTCGGAGACGTCTTCGACGTCTTCGTCAACGGAGTGCCCCAGCAACCGGGAGTCGACTTCGACCAGGTCGGGCGGTCGCTCGTCTTCCGCACGGAGCTCGCGAGCGAGGGGCGGCTCGGGTTCTGGCGCTGGGCGAGCCTCTTCTTCGGGGTCGCCGGCACGTATCGCCGAGACGACACCGTCGACGTCGTCCACGCGACGGGCGGCCGGCGCACCGTGATCAGCCTCCGCCCAACCCGGCCCGCCTGAGCGGGCTGGTAGCTTCGCGGCCGTGGCCAGCGTCCAGCTCGCACGCCCGTGGCGGGACGTGCTGTCCCACCGGCTCGCAGTTCCCGCATTCCTGACGGCGCTGACGGCGCTGTCGGCGTTCGTCCGCACGCGCCAGCTGAACGGCGGCTTCTGGATCGACGAGGGGCTGTCGGTCGGGATCGCGCACCACCACTGGTCGTCGATCCCGGGCCTGCTGACGCAGGATGGGTCGCCGCCGGGCTACTACCTGCTGCTCGGTCTGTGGATCCGGCTCTTCGGCGACGGCGAGCGGGCGACCCACACGCTGTCGCTGCTCTTCGGGCTGGCGTGCATCCCGCTCGCGTACGCCGCGGGGCGGGCGATCTTCGACCGCAGGACTGGGCTCGTCTGCGCGACGCTCGCGGCGTTCGATCCGTTCCTGACGTACTACGCACAGGAGACGCGCATGTACGAGCTCGAGGCGCTCCTCTCGATCGTCGTCGCCTACGCCTACGTGCAGGGTGTGCTGCGCGGCCGGACGGGCTGGACGGTCGCGCTCGTGCCGGCGATCGCCGCCATGGTCTACGTGCACAACTGGGCGCTCTTTCTCTGCGTCGGCCTGGCCGCTGCGACGGTGGTCTGCGCCCGGCAGCGGCTGAAGCGCTTCGCGCTCGTCGCCGCGGGCGTGGCGCTGCTCTACCTCCCCTGGGCGCCGACGGTCCTGTCGCAGGTTCGGCACACCGGGGCGCCCTGGTCGACGGCTCCGGGCTTCCGGGATCTCGTGCTCGCTCCAGGCGCGGTGGTCAACGGCGATGCGGTGCTGGTCGCGCTGGTGCTCGTCGGCGGGGCCGGCCTGCTCGTCCTCGCCGGGCGCAGGGACGACGACGAGCGATCGGTCGTCGCGGCGCTTGCGACGGTGGTCGCGGTGACGGTGCTCTGCGCGTGGCTCTCCTCGCAGTTCTCGCCGGCGTGGACGACCCGCTACTTCGCCGTCGTGCTCGGACCGGTGCTCCTGATCGGCGCCCGCGGCCTCGTGCGGGCAGACCGTCGTGGTCTCGCTGCCCTTGCGGTGATCCTGTTCCTCTGGGCGGGCTACTCCGTGCGCGACGACAAGGAGAACGCGCGACAGATCACCTCCGGCGTGTCGGGGCTCATGCATCCCGGCGAGCTCGTCGTCTCGACGCACCCGGAGCAGGTGCCGGTGCTGCGCTACTACCTCGGGGGCGGCTATCGCTGGGCGACGACCTTGGGGCCGGTCCCGGATGCCCGGATCTTCGACTGGCGCGATGCGGTCGGCCGGCTGCGGGCCTCGAGGACGCAGGCCCGGGTCGACCAGACCGTGGCGGCGGTGCGGCCCGGCTCGGAGTTCGTCGTCGTCGCACCCGTGTTTCGCGACTACCGCGCCTGGAACGCCACGTGGACGCATCTCGTCTGGGAGAAGTCGACTGCCTACACGGCGGCGCTGCAGCGGGACCGCCGTGTGCGCCTCGTCGGGCACCTCACGACGGACGAGATCGCGCTCCAGCACAACTACTTCAAGCTGCTGCAGGCCTTCGTCTATCGCCGGGTCGGCTAGATTTCTCGGTCGCGGCCACGGGCGCGGCCGATCTCATGACGCATGACACCTCCCAGACGACGCTCGTCCTCGGCGGCGGCCCGGCCGGACTGACCGCCGGTTACCTCCTCGGCCGGGCGAACCGGAGCGCCGTCGTCTTCGAGGCCGACGACCAGGTCGGCGGGATCGCGAAGACGGTCGAGCGTGACGGCTACCGCTTCGACCTCGGGGGGCATCGCTTCTTCACGAAATCGATCGAGGTCGACACGCTCTGGCACGAAGTGCTCGGCGACGAGTTCCTCCGGCGTCCGCGCATGTCGCGGATCTACTGGAACAACCGTTACCTCGACTATCCGTTGCGAGGCCCGGACGTGATCCGGAAGCTCGGCCCGGTCGAGCTGCTTCGCTGCCTGGCGTCGTACGGCCGCGCCGCGGTTCGCCGCAACAAGGTCGACGACTCGCTCGAGGACTGGGTCTCGAACCGGTTCGGCCGCCGCCTCTTCGAGCTGTTCTTCAAGTCGTACACCGAGAAGGTGTGGGGTGTCCCGACGACGGAGATCCGCGCGGAGTGGGCGGCGCAGCGGATCAAGGGACTGTCCTTCTTCTCCGCCGCCAGGGCCGCGTTCTTCGGCAACAAGGACAACAAGGTCAAGAGCCTCATCTCCGAGTTCAACTACCCGCGCTTCGGGCCGGGGCAGATGTGGGAGGCCATGCGCAGCGCGATCGAGGAGCAGGGAGGCGAGGTGCGTCTGGACGCGCGCGTCGAGGGCATGGAGCTCACCGGCAATCGGATCGCCCGCGTCGCCGTCGCGGGCGAGACCTACGAGAGCCCGGAGGCGGTGATCTCGTCCCTCCCGTTGCGCGAGGTGGTCGAGATGATCCGCCCTGCGGCGCCGGAGCAGGTGCGCGACGCGGCACGCGGGCTTCGCTACCGCGACTTCCTCACCGTCGCCCTCGTGCTCGACGGCGCGGATCCCTTCCCGGACAACTGGATCTACATCCACGAGCCCGGCGTGCGGGTTGGGCGCATCCAGAACTTCCGCTCCTGGTCGCCCTGGCTCGTCCCCGATCCGGACAAGGCATGCGTCGGCCTCGAGTACTTCTGCTTCGCCGGCGACGATCTCTGGACGATGGACGACGACGCGCTCGTCGCGCTCGCGGGGGACGAGCTCGAGCGGCTCCGGCTCGCACCCGCCTCGCGCGTCGACCGCGGGTTCGCGATCCGCGTGCCGAAGGCGTACCCGATCTACGACGCCGACTACGCGGAGCGAGTCGCGACGATTCGCGCCTGGCTCGACAGGATCGAGAACCTGCAGCAGGTCGGCCGGAACGGCCTGCACCGCTACAACAACTCGGACCACTCGATGCTGACGGCGATGCGAGCGGTCGACAACCTCCTCACCGGGACGCATCACGACATCTGGGCGGTCAACGCGGAGAGCGTCTACCACGAGACCGACGTGCCCGACGAGCACCCGTACCGCACTGCGCCCGAGACGCCTGAGATGCAGGTTCTCGCGACCTCACACACTGAGTAGGCGGCTCCTCCTCCCCGCGTCCGTCGTCGGGGCCGCGGGGCTTCTGACCTGGCTCGCGCTGCCGACGGTCTGGTGGTCGCCGCTGAACGTCGACGAGGAGCTGACGCTCAGGCTCGGCGACTTCTCGTTCCGGCACATCTTCCACATCGTCTCGACGAAGCGCGGCGGCGGGCCGCTCCACTTCTGGCTGGAGCACTTCCTGCTCGGCTGGTGGCCCAGCCTGCCTGCGCTGCGCGTGCCGTCGCTGGTCTTTCTCTGCCTCGCGCTGCCCGCGGTCGCGCTCGTCGTCAGGCGCCTGCTCGACGACGACGACGCTGCCGGCGGGGTCGTGCTCCTGACCGCGGCCTCCCCGATCCCGGTGCTCTATGCGACGTTCGGCCGGCCGCACACGATGCTCTTCGCATGGCTGATGTGGTCGACCGTGCTCGCACTCAAGGCTGCGGCCGAGGGCAGCCGTCGTCTCTGGGCCGCTGCGGGCGCGGCGCTCGGCCTCTCCGTGTTCGTGCATCCGACCGCACCGCTCTACGCGCTCACGGCGTTCGCGGGCGCGCTCGTCTTCGCGCCGCGGGCGCCGCGGGCCGTCGCGCGCGAAGCCTGGCCCGGCGCCGCTGCGCTCCTCCTCACGTTCGTTCCCTACTACGTCCGCACGCTGCACGTGCTCGGCGACCGCTACGGCGTCGGCTCCGGGCCGGCGCAGGGGCGCACGTTCTCCGGCCGCCCGGTCTGGGAGGACGCGCTCCACTTCGTCGCGCCCGGCCGCCACGACCTGAACTACTTCACTGTGCTCGCGCTCGTCGGTGTCGCCGCGCTGCTCGTCCGGCATGCGCACCGGACGCTCGCCTTCTGCACGCTCACGGTCGCAGCGCCGGTCCTGTTCTTCTCGTTCGTGCCGGCGAGCGGCGACTCGGCTCTGTTCTTCGACCGGTACATGATCCCGGTGACGCCGGCGTTTCTCACCGTCGTCCTCGCGGGCTGCCTGGCGATCGCGCGGTGGGCAGGCCGGTGGAGGCTCGTCGTGCTCGTGCTCCTCGTGGGGGGCCTGCTCGCCGTCGAGCTTCGCTACGACCTGCACCATCGGGACGCGGTGCACAGGATCGGGGTCGATGCCGTCACGCAGGCCGTCGCGCGTGAGCCTGCGGGAGCGGTGCTCTTCGGCTCGACCGGCACCTCGGGCGCCCTGTTCTCCTCGTTCGACTACGGGCATCCCGCGAACATCCTCGACCACCTCCTCGCCTTGCGCGTGTCCGCGGTGCAACTCGTCGACGACGACTCGTGCGAACGGGTCGAGCCCTTCCTGCAGGGGCCGTCCCGGCCGCGGTACGGCATCTGGGTGTTCTACGCGGCGTCGCCCGGCGAGGCGGCGGCCGCCGAGCGTGCGCTCGGCGTCGAGCCGGTCGGCGGCCACTACTTCGTCGTGCGGTCGTCCCGCCCGCTGCCGCCACGCGAGCTGATTCGGGAGGGTCTGAGGCTGCGTGAGCGCTGGCAGCGCGCGGTGCCGGCCAACCACCGCGTCGAGGAGCTGCTCTCGAGCGACCGGCAGTTGCTTGCGGGCACGTGCGTGCCGTACGGCGAGCTCGGCGACCCGGACATCTCGCCCCACTGGCCGCCTGCCGCGACCTCCCACCAGTAGGGGCCGTTCGATCACGTCGGTCCGGGCGGCGCGGTAGGCTCGCGCACGGCCGTGACACGCGTGCTCATCTTCACTGCGACCGTTGGCGAAGGCCACGATCTGCCGGCGCGGACGCTCGCCGACCAGCTGCGCGAGGAGTCCCCGGACTCGGAGATCGTGACCGAGGACGGCCTCCGCGCGATGGGCCGTGGCTTCGTGCTCGTCAACCAGAAGGCGGCCGAGGTCGTCTTCTTCCGGCTTCGGCTGCAGTGGCTCTGGGACGCGGCGTTCTGGCTGTGTGTCGGCTTCGCGCCCACGCGCCGGTTGACGCAGGCCGTCGTCCACGCGTTCGGCTCGCGTGGCGTGCTGCGGCTCGTGCGGCGCGTGCGCCCCGACGTGATCGTCTCCGTCTACCCGATGACCACCGAGGTGCTCGGCAAGCTGCGCCGCGCAGGGCGGCTCGACATTCCGGTCGTGGCCGCGATCACCGATCTCGCAGCCATGCACTACTGGGCCGCGCCGGGAATCGATTTGCATCTGGTGATCCACCCCGAGTCGATCGACGAGGTGCGCGAGGTCGCCGGAGCGGACTCCGACGTGCGCGTCGTGCACGGACTGACGCGACCCGAGTTCGCGCAGCCGTGCGATCCGTTCGTGGCGCGCGCGGCACTCGGCCTCCCGGCCGACGGCAAGGTCGTGCTCGTCTCCGGCGGCGGGTGGGGGGTGGGCGATCTCGAGAGCGCGGTCGACGCTGCGCTCGCGTTGGAGATCGCCGTCGTCGCCTGTCTCTGTGGCCGCAACGAGACTCTGCGCGACCGCTTGCTCGAGCGGTACGCCGGCGAGGAGCGCGTGCGCGTCGTCGGCTTCACCGAGCACATGAGCGAGTGGCTCGCAGCCGGTGACGCTCTCGTGCACTCGACGGGCGGGCTCACCGTGCTCGAGGCCTACGTGCGCGGCTGCCCGACCATCTCGTACGGCTGGGGCCGCGGGCACATCCGCGCGAACAACGCGGCGTTTCGGCGCTACGGGATCGCCGAGGTGGTGGAGAGCGAGCACGACCTCGATCGCGCGTTGCGCGGAGCGCTCGCGGCGAGGAACGCGCCCGGCCTCGCGCTCGCGGCGTTGCCCTCTGCGGCCTCGGTCGTGCTCGCGCTCGTCTCGTGATCTGGTTCACCCCGGCGCCGGCGCCGCTCGTGCCTGCGCTCGCAGACCGGCTGCGTCTCGAGCGGCGGGTCGACCGCGACGTGGTCGCGCTCACCTTCGACGACGGCCCGCACGCCGAGGGAACGCCGGCCGTGCTCGAGGTGCTCGCGCGGCACGGTGCGACTGCCACGTTCTTCCTGATCGGCGAGCAGGTCGTGCGGCGCCCCGCGCTGGCGCGCGAGATCGTCGCGGCTGGTCACGAGGTCGCGGTCCACGGCTTTCGACACACACTCCTGTTGCGCCGGCGGGTCGCGGCCGTCGCTGAAGACCTCGATCGGGCGGTGGCGGCGATCGGCGAGGCGACCGGCGAGCGCCCGACCCTCTACCGGCCGCCGTACGGCGTCTTCAGCGCGGGTGCGCTCGCCCACGTGCGCGCCCGCGGCTGGCGGTCGCTGCTCTGGTCGACCTGGGGACGCGACTGGGAGCGGCGTGCGACGCCGCGGTCGATCGCGCGCCGCGCGACGCGGGGACTCGGGCCGGGCGATGTCGTGCTGCTGCACGACTCCGACGCCTACAGCTCGGCCGACTCCTGGCGCAGGACGACGGCCGCGCTGCCGTCGGTGCTCGAAGCGGTGGCGACTCTCGGCATCCCGGCCTCGTCGGTCACCCAGTCGACGTAGCGCTGCACTCCTTCGGCGAACGTCGTCGTGGGCTCCCAGCCGAGCTCGCGGGCCGCACGCTCACCGGAGACGTTTCCGCCCTTCAGGTCGCCTGCGCGGCCTTCGATGTGCACGATCGGGACGTCCCCGACGACGTCGCGCACCGTGCGGGCGATCGAGCGCACGCTCGTGTTCTCGCGCCCGACGAGGTTGTAGACGCGGTTCGCCGCGGCCGGTATGAGCGAGGCGGCGACGCCGTCGGCGAGGTCCTCGACATACACGAACCGCCGCGACTGTGTGCCGTCGCCCGCGATCGTCAGCGGCTGCCCGGCGAGCGCCTTCGCCGTGAACGCGGCGACCACTGCCGTCGGTCGCGAGCGCGGGCCGTAGGGGATGCCGAAGCGGAGGATCGTGTGCTCGAGCCCGTACAGCTCCGTGTAGGCGGACGTGTACATCTCGCCGGCGATCTTCGTCGCGGTGTAGAAGTGCTTCGGCAGCCCGAGCGGCGAGTCCTCGTCCACCGCTTCCGGACCGGCTGCGTCGCCGTAGACCCAGATCGTGCTGGCGTAGACGAACCGGCCGATGTCGAGCTCGCGGGCGGCCTCGAGCAGCACATGCGTGCCGCGGACGTTCACGCGGTCGGCCAGTTCGGGATCCTTCGTCACCTGGTCGACGTCCGCGAGTGCGGCGAGATGCACGATCGCGTCGCAGCCTGCGAGCGACGCGAGAACGGCGTCGCGATCGCAGAGATCTCCGAGCACGGTGTCGACCTCGGCCTCACGATGATGCGGAGACGGCACGAGGTCGAAGATCCGCGGCTCGACCCCCCGCGCCTGCAGGCTGTCGACCACATGCGATCCGATGTACCCGCTCCCGCCGGTCACGAGCACTTTCATTGCACCGCCTCCTCCCTCGACTCGGGCCGGTAGTAGAGCGGGACGCACCAGTGATTCTGCGCCACCCAGTCCGAGTTCGGCAGGTCGACGGCCTTGCCGAGCACGCGGTGGCACGGCTCGTCGTAGACCTTGCCGGTCGACCGCTCGATCGGCTCGAACACGATGTACTTGTAGAGCCCCGACGTCATCCCGTCCGGCAGCTGCAGCCGGGAGCCGTAGAGCGGGTCGAGGTGGGCCCGGGCCGCCTCGTTCTTCCAGGCGGTGATCTCGTCGAGCCGCGTCGTCTGCACGAGGCCGATCGCGGCGGTGAACTCGTTCATCCGGAAGTTCAGACCGTGCACCGCATAGTCCGGCTTCCCGTAGTTGCGGAACGCGTGGGCGAACTCGATCACCTCCGGGTTGCCGGAGACGAGCATGCCACCCTCGCCCGTGGAGATCGTCTTGGTCGGGGCGAAGGACCAGATGCCCGCGTCGCCGAAGGTCCCGGCGCGGCGGCCGTTCCAATCCGCCCCGTGCGCGTGTGCGCAGTCCTCGATCAGCACGATCCCCTCGCTTCGGCAGAGCTCCGCGATCAGCTCGGACTGGAAGGCGAGATGGCCGCCGATGTGCACGAGGAAGACCGCGCGCGGCCGGTGCTCGCGCACCTTGCGCTCCAGATCCTCGAACGACAGGCAGAGGTCGTCCCGGTTGCAGTCGACGAACTCGACGTTCGCGCCCGCGCTGATCGCGGCGAGCGGCGTCGCCATGAACGTGTTCGAGGGGCAGAGCACCGTCTCGCCGCGGACGCCCGCCCATTCGAGCGCAGCGAGGGCGGCCCCCGTCCAGCCGTTGAAGGCGACCGCGCCCAGGCCGTTCCACGCCGACCAGCCGCGTTCGAACTCGGCGGTGAGCTCACCCTCCGACCAGCGCTCGGAATCGAGCACGCGGTCCCAGAGCTCGTGCAGCAGCGCGCGGTCGCGGTGGTCGAACCCGATCGCGAAGCGGGCGAGCTCGGTCGAGAGGTCTGGGGCCAGCATCGCGCACTACCCTATATCCGGGACCTGCGGGCGCTGCTCGAACTGAACGAACTCTGAACGGAGCGCTTGCCCCGCGAGCTTCTTAGCCCGCGAGCCCGGCCTCGCGCAGCGGCCGGCGCCCCCAGGCGTAGCTCGAGGCGTACCACCCGTCGAACGGGAGGAGCGTGACGCCCTCACCGCTCGACTGGATGAACCAGCCGTTGCCGAGGTAGAGCGCAGCGTGGTCGACCTCGTTCGGGCTCGAGCGCCGGCCGTGCGCGCCGAAGAACATCACGTCGCCGGGCTGGAGCTTCGCCGCCGGGATCAGATCGCGGCGCGGCACCTCGCCGCTCATCTGGTACGTCGTGCGGCCGCGCAACACGCCCGCCAGGCCGCGCTCGCCGCTGTAGGGCGTCAGCTTGTAGACGCGCCACACGAATCCCGAGCAGTCGAAGCCGCCCGCGGAGCGCACGCCGAAGAGCGTCTCGGCGGTCGGGCTCGTGCCGCCCCAGACGTACGGATAGCCGACGTAGTGCACGGCGGTCGTGAGAATCCGCTGCTGCCAGGAGGTCAGCCGAGGAAGCGTGAACCGGTCCGCCGCCTCCTGCACGGAAGCGACCGCCCCGTCGTCCAGGCGGAGGAGCCGCGCGAACGAGAACGCCGCCTCGGCGCGGGTCGCGGCCTGGTCGGGGAGGAGCTCGAGATCGTCCTCGCCCGCCGGATGGTTGAGGCGCAGCCCGAGCAGCCGTGCGACCGCCTCCGTCCCCGTGTTCGGCGGCGGCCGGAGCCCGGCGTGCTGCAGCGTTCCCTGGATCTCGCGGGCCGCGCCCCCGAGGCCGAGGTAGCCGACGATCGCCGCGTCGAGTTGCTTGAGCGAGACCGGCTGTGCGGGCGCGAGAGCGCGATAGAGCGCCTGCTTGACCGCCGGTTGCGCCGGTGCGGCCGGCGAAGGAGGGAGCGACGACTTCGCGACCGGGATCGAGACCGGCGCGGTCGGCGCGGTCGGGGCCGAGCCGGGTGCATTCGCCACGGTGATCTGCCAGACGGCGATCGCGTAGCCGCCGTTCTGGAAGCCGACGTTGACCGCAAGCTGGTGCGGGCCGTCCGCGAGCGTGCCCGTCTCGAGCTCGAGCACGTAGGGCGCCTCGAGCGCGGTGCCGACCTCGGTGCCGTCGATCGCGAAGTCGACGCGGGCGACGGTCTGGTCGGGAGCCTCGATCTCGAGCGGAACGGTGCCGCCGACGATCGCACCGGAGCCGACCGTCGAGAGGATCGTCGCGGGGCCGGGCGCGGGCGGCGGAGGCACGGGCGGATGCTGCAGGCCGTCGGTCGCGCGCACCGCCTCGGCGAGCGCGGCCTGGGTCAGCGGCGCCTGCGGCGCGAACGTCGCGGCGGACGTGCCGAGGACGCCCGCCTTCGTGACGGCCTGGATCTGCGGGGCGGCCCAGCTGCGCACCGAGGCCCCCGCGGTGCAGGCGAAGACGGCCGCGAGCGCGGCGACGAATGTGCTTCGACGAAGGACCGCCATGACCTCTTCCTCAGTCTTCGTCGAAACCGGGAGGCGATCGCATCCCCCGAACGGTCGACGCCGCAGGGGCGGGGTCGCGGGCCGCCGGGAGGCGTCCGGCGATCGAGCCGTCAGGCGGCCCGATCGCCGTCACCCGGCTGGAGCCTACGGCCAGTAGGTCGTGAAGTCGGCGGCGAAGGCGGCGAGGGCGATCGCGATCGTCACGGCCACAGAGCTGGTGAACAGGCGCATTCGGCTGTCTCCTTGTCGGAATTGGAAGGACAGCCCCCGGGGGCGCCCGGGCATTCTTTCCGCACTCCGACGAAATTCCAACTCCCGTAGTCAACACGGGTGACCACAGACAACTAAGCTCTCCCTGTGCCCCGCTCGCTGACCACCCACATCGACTCGCCCAAGGCCGTCGGGGCCCGCCTCCGGGCAGCCCGCGACCGGGCGGCGCTCTCCCAGCGGCAGCTCGCGTTCCCGGGCTGCACTGCCGCTTACATCTCGAGGATCGAGGCGGGCGCGCGGGTGCCGTCGCTGCAGATGATCAATCAGCTCGCCCTGCGCCTCGACGTGTCGGGCCAGTGGCTCGCGACCGGCGTCGAGCCGGCCGTCGTCGAGATCGAGCTCGTCGAGGCCGAGGTTGCGCTCCGGCTCGGCGAGGTGGAGGAGGCCGAGCGGCAGTTCCGCTCGCACCTCGACGCCGGCGATCCCGCGCGGGCCACGGCTCTCGCCGGGCTCGGGCAGATCGCGTTCCGCTCCGAGCGGCTCGACGAGGCGATCGTCCTGCTCGAGCAGTCCCTGAAGGCGCGAGGCGGTGCGGTGCTGGCCGACCCCGGAGCAGTCGACACGCTGGGACGGGCCTACGCCATGACCGGCGCGCTCGAGACCTCGATCGCGCTCTTCACGAACGCGCTCGAGGAGGCGCGGTCGGTCGAGGCAGCCGTCGAGGAGCTGCGATTCTCGGTGCTGCTCGCGAACGCCCTGATCGACACCGGCGACTTCGGAGCGGCCGAGCGCGTGCTCGCATCGGTGCTCCGCATCGTCGAGTCGTCCTCGGATCCGGTCGCCGCAGCGCGTGTGTTCTGGTCGCAATCGCGCCTTCACTCGATGCGCGACGAGCCGCAACTGGCGGGCCGCTATGCGCGCCGCGCGCTCGACATTCTCGAACGCACCGAGAACGACGCCTACGTGGGCATGGCGTACCACCTGCTCGCGCACGCCGAGGTCGAGTCGGGCAACGGCGAGGAGGCGCTGGGGCTGCTCGAGCGCGGTCGCGTGCTCTTCGGCCGCGACCTCGGGCCACGCGACGATGCGAAGTTCTCGATCGAGGAGGCGCGGGCCCTGATGTCGCTCGGCCGGCATCGCGAAGCAGCCCGCGCCGCGACGCGGGCGCTGGAGCTGATCGACTCGGTCGGGCCGGGCGACCGTGGACGCGCGTACGTCGCGCTCGCCGGGGTCTTCCGCGAGGCGGGCGACCCGGAGCGTTCGAAGATGCTGCTCGAGCAGGCGCTGGAGCTGCTGCTCGACAACGGCACGAAGGCGGCGCTCGAGGCAGCCCGCCCGCTCGCCGAGCTCTTCGAGGCGGAAGGGAACACTGCGGCGGCGCTGGCCGTCCTGAAGCGCGCGACCGAATCGGCCGCCGCCCAGGTCGAGTCGGCACACCACATCCCCTAGCGCCTTCGATCCTGACGGGCAACCGAATCTCGCGCTAGTCTCGGGCGATGGCCGAAGCGCCGCTGCGCGTCAAGCCGAGGCTTCGTGGTGTCTTTCACGAGCTCGCGTTCTTCGCTGCCGTCGGGGTTGGGATCCCGCTCGTGCTCACCGCCGAGCCGGGGAAGGCGCGGCTCTCCGCGATCGTGTTCGGCTCGTGCGTCGCCGCGTGCTTCGGCGCGAGCGCGCTCTACCATCGCCCGACCTGGCAGCCGCGTGCGCGCTCCTGGCTCGCGCGGCTCGACCACGCGGGCATCTACCTGCTGATCGCCGGCACGTATACGCCCTTCGGGCTGCTCGTGCTCTCACGCGCCTGGGCGATCCCGGTCCTGACGATCATCTGGACGGGCGCGTCCGCCGCGATCCTGCTCAAGCTCTTCCGGCCGGGGCTCCCGAAGGCGGCATCCGCGGCGATCGGGCTCGCGCTCGGCTGGGTCGCGGTCGTGGCCTTCACGCAGCTCCTGAAGCTGCCGCTCACCGGTCTCCTCTTGCTGCTCGGGGGCGGGCTTGCCTACACCCTGGGAGCGCTCACCTACGCACGGCGCAAGCCCGATCCGTTCCCCCGGGTGCTCGGCTACCACGAGGTTTTCCACGTGCTGACGATCGTGGCCGCCGGGTGCCAGTACGCGGCAATCGCGTTCTTCGTCCTCCCCCGCGGCTAGCTACACTCGCGGGTGCAGTTTGAGCGAGTGCTGGATGGTGCCGGGTTGCACCTTTCTTGCCCGTTCAGTGAAGTTGGCAAGGAGGTGAAAGACAGACATGGCAACCGGAACCGTCAAGTGGTTCAACGCGGACAAGGGCTACGGCTTCATCACTCCCGATGAAGGCGGCAAGGATCTCTTCGTCCATTTCAGCGCCATCCAGGGCAGCGGCTACCGCTCGCTCGCCGAGGGTGCAAAGGTGGAGTACGAGGCGCAGCAGGGCGACAAGGGCCCTCAGGCCGCGAACGTGAACGTGCTCGCGTGATTCACAACGAGGCGGCGGGCGTCTCCTCGCCCGCCGCCACCGTTCCCCTTCCGACGCGACGAGAGAGGAGGAGACCATCGCTCAGAAAGAAGACAAGGTCGAGATGACCGGTGAGATCGTCGAGGCGCTTCGGAACGGCATGTTCCGCATTCAGCTCGACAACGGTCACGAGACCCTCGGGTACACGGCCGGCAAGATGCGCCGGTTCCGCATTCGCATGAACCCGGGCGACCGCGTCCGGATCGAACTGTCGGCGTACGACCTCGATCGCGGCCGCATCGTCTACCGGCTCCGGCCCGGCGACGAACGCCCCGAGTAGCGTCGCGGCGGCCCGCTCCGCCTAGACTGGCGCGTTATGGACGCTGCGGCGCTCGCTGCGCTCGAGCTGCCGGCGATCGTGGATCGTCTCGCAACCTTCGCCTCGACCGACTACGGCGTCGCGCTCGTGCGTGAGCTCGCGCCGTCGGCCGACCCGGCCACGGTCGCGCGGAGGCAGGAGCTGACAGCGGCTGCGGTCGACGTGCTGGCCGGTGACGCTGCGCCGGAGCTCGCGGGGATCCGTGACGTGCGCAACGCCGCCGAGCGCTCCGCACGCGGCGGCCTGCTTCGCCCCGACGAGCTGCGCGCGATCGCGGTTTCCGTGCGCGTGGCCCTGGAGGCGAAGCGTGTGCTGCACGACCCGGTGCTCGCGATGCTTCTCGAGCCCGTCGACGGCGGGCTCGGCGGTCTCGCCGACGAGATCGACCGGCGCGTCGAGGAGGACGGCTCGGACGTGCGCGACTCCGCGTCGCCGCTCCTGCGCAAGCTGCGCAACGAGCTGCGCAACGGCGGGGCACGCGTTCGTGACGAGCTGGCGCGGGTCGCGCGCTCGAGCGAGGTGCGAGAGGCGCTGCAGGAATCGTTCCTCGCCGAGCGCGGCGGCCGCCCCGTGCTCGCGGTTCGCGCTTCGGCCCGCTCGCAGGTTCCCGGCGTCGTCCACGACGCATCGAGCACGGGTCAGACACTGTTCGTGGAGCCGTTCGCCGTCGTCGAGCTGAACAACCGCCTCGCGGAGGCGGCTGCGGATGCCCGCGAGGAAGCGGAGCGCATCCTCGGTGAGCTTTCGGCGGCCGTGGCCGCGCGGGCCGACGCGCTGCACGTGCTCGTCGAGTCGACCGGCGCGCTCGACCTCGCGCTCGCGTGCGGCACCCTCTCCCGGGCGTGGGGCGGCGCGCCCGTCGAGCTCTCGGACGACGTGCGTCTCATCGGCGCGCGCCATCCACTGCTCGACGCCGCGACCGCGGTCCCGATCGACCTCGATCTCGGCGCGGTCCGCGCGCTCGTGATCAGCGGCCCGAACACGGGCGGCAAGACCGTCGCGCTGAAGACGATCGGGCTCGCCGCCCTGCTCCACCAATCGGGGCTTCGCCCGCCGGCCGGCTCGGCGAGCCTGCCGGTCTTCGACCAGGTGCTGGCCGACATCGGCGACCGCCAGTCGATCGAGATGAGCCTCTCGACGTTCTCCGCCCACCTGCGCACGTTGGTCTCGATTCTCGAGTCGGCGGGCGGGCGCTCGCTCGTCCTGCTCGACGAGCTCGCCGCGGGGACCGATCCCGAAGAGGGATCGGCGCTCGCCCAGGCGCTCGTCGCGCGGCTCGCGCGGCAGGCGCGTCTGACCGTCGTGACGACGCACTACGGCGAGCTGAAGGAGTGGGCGAGCGCCGGCGCCGGGGCGGTCAACGGCGCCACCGGCTTCGACCCGGAGACCGACGAGCCTCTGTACCGCATCGCGCTGGGCCGTCCCGGGACGTCACATGCCCTGCGCATCGCGGAGCGCCTCGGCCTCGATCGCGACGTCGTCGACGATGCACGCTCGCGCGTCGCTCCCGAGCGGCTGCGCACGGCCGAGCTGCTCGCGGAGGCGGAGGTCGCCGAGCGTGAGGCGGCCACGCTGCGCGAGGCACTCGAGCAGGCTCTCGGCAGTGCGCGGGCCCGCGAGTTGGAGCTCGAGCGCGAGCGCGAGACGGTGCGGGCATCGGCCGAGCGCGCGCGGCAGGACGCAGTCGCCGATGCCGAGCACGACCTCGCGGAGGCTCGCGCAGAGCTGCGCGGGCTGCGCGACGAGCTGCGTGCGGCACGGCGGCACAGGCGAGAGCCGGAGCAGGATCGGCTGCTCGGCTCGGCGACCGAGCGCGCGAACCGCGCGGAGCGCGCGCTGCGCGACCTGAGCGGGCCGCTTCCGCTCACCGGTGTGCTCGCCGAGGGCGACCCGGTGGAAGCTCCGGACGTGGGCGTCCGGGGCACGATCGCGTCGATTCGCGGGGACGACGCCGAGGTGATCGGGGCGGCGGGCCAGCGCGTGCGCATCCCCCTCGCCCGGCTGCAGCCGTCACGCGAGCGCGCGCCCGAGGACCGGGCGCCCGTCGTGCAGGTCAGAGCCTCGGCGCGCGGCGACGCCTCCGACCAGCTCGACGTCCGCGGCCTGCCGGGGCACGAGGCGCGCGAGCAGGTGCGCAGGCTCGTCGACGACGCCGCGCTCGCCGGGCTCCACGAGGTGCGGGTCGTTCACGGCCGCGGCACCGGTGCGCTGCGGAAGGCGGTGCGCGACGAGCTGACCCGGCACCCGCTCGTCGAGCGCCACGAGCCGGACGCGGACGACGGCGCCACCGTCGCGACGCTCGGCTGAGCGCTAGAGAACCGCCTCGGGCGGTTCGGGCGGTTCGCCGCGCGCCTGCACCAACACCGCGCCGAGCACGATCGCGCCGCCCGCGAGGGTCGCCGCGCCCGGCCCTTCCGCAAGGAAGAGCCAGACCCAGAGCGGCCCGAGCACGATCTCGAGCAGCGTGATCAGCGCCACCTCACCGGCCGGGATCAGTCGCGCTCCGATCGTCAGGAAGATGAAGCCGAGCCCGATCTGGGCGACGCCGAGGGTCGCCAGCAGGGCCAGGTCGAGCGCGCCGACCTGGCTCGCATCCGCGAACGGCGCCGCGAGCACGAAGACGACGACCTGCGAGAGGCACATGGCGGGGGCCATCGAGACCTCGCGCCGGTGCCGGGTGATCACGAGCGTCGCGGCGAACGACACCGACATCAGGAGCGACAGCGCCAGTCCGAGCGCGCTCGGGCGTCCCGGCCCGCCGACCATCAGCGACACGCCGCCGAGAGCGACCGCCATCGCGAGCCAGGTCCGCCGGGCGACGCGGTCGCCGATCATCGTGCCGAGCGCCGCCGCAATGATCGGCGCGAGTGCCTGCATGAAGAGGACGTTCGCGACGGAGGCGTAGTTGAGCGCGACGAAGAACGACGCGGAGGAGATCGCGAGCAGCGCGACCACGGCCAACCCGCCGCGGCCGATCGCGCGAAACGCGTGCAGCACGCCGCCGCGCTCCGTGACGGCGATGTAGCCGCCGACGCCGAGAACGGCGAAGATCGCCCGCCCGGCCACCTGTGTCGCCACGTCGACGGTCAGCTCGCGCTGCAGCAGCCCGGCGGTCGACCAGGCGACCGCCGCCAGCGCGACGAACAGCCGGCCGCGCCGGTGCTGGGCTGCCAGGTCGGGCATCGCGAGGAGTCTCGCGATAGCCTCGGCGCGATGCTGCCGGAACGAAGCGAGGCGGTCGTGATCGGCGGCGGCGTGATGGGCGCCGCGGCCCTGCACTACCTCGTCGAGCTCGGCTGCTCCGGACCGGTGCTCGTCGAACGCGACACGCTCGCGTCGGGATCGACCGGACACTGCGCGGGCGGCGTGCGCACGCTGTTCTCCGACGAGCTCAACGTGCGCATCGGCGTCGAGTCGATCAGGCGGCTCGAGCGGTTCGAGGCCGAGGTCGGCCGGCAGCTCGACCTGCGCCTCTGGGGCTATCTCTTCCTGCTCGACGACGCAGCGGACGTCGCGCGCTTCGCCGGCGACCTGGCGCTCCAGGCGCGCAACGGGCTCGCCACGCGGCTGCTCGCGCCCGACGAGGCACGGACCGTCGTGCCGCAGCTCGCCACCGACGACCTGCTCGCCGCGGTGCTGTGCCCGCTGGCCGGCTACCTGACGCCCGACCTCGTCGTGCAGGGCTACGCCCGCCGGGCCGCCGAGCGCGGCGCGCACATCGAGCAATCGTGCGCCGCCGTGCGCATCCTCGTCGAAGACGGCCACGTGACCGGCGTCGAGACCGCGCGGGGGACGATCCGGACCGACTGCGTGATCCTGACCGCCGGCGTGTGGTCGCCCGAGCTTGCTGCGACCGGCGGCCTCGAGCTGCCGGTGACACGGGAACGCCGCTTCATGTTCTTCACCGAGGACGCGCCGTCTTTCCCGCGCGAGCTGCCGCTGACGATCGACTTCTCCACCGGCTTCTACTTTCACCGCGAGGGAGCGGCGCTCGCGTTCGGGGGCCGTGAGCAGACGCTCGACGAGCTGGCGCCGGTCGCCGCGCGGCGGGTGCCGGCGCTCGGTGAGCTCGGTGTCCGCTCGAGCTGGTGGGGCTACTACGAGCTGAGCCCGGACCGGAACGCGCTCGTCGGCGCCACGTCGAGCCCGGGCGGCCTCGTCTACGCGACGGGTTTCTCGGGGCACGGGTTCCAGCAGGCGCCGGTGATCGGCGAGCACCTGGCGGAGCTCGCGCTCGGCCGGGCGCCGACGTTCGACCTCGCGTCGTTCTCAGTCGAGCGGTTCGCCGGCGGCGACGTCCGAGCCGAGCTGAACGTCGTCTAGCGGACGCGTCTCGGCCGCGTCGCTCTCGCCGGTCACCGGCGTCTCGCCCAGGGCGCGTGCTTCCTTCTTGGCCTGCTTGCGTTCGCGCTTCTCGCGCCGCGCCTGCTCGCGCTCGCGCTTCGCGATCGTCTCCGGTCTGCGGGACGCCATGACTCAGCTCCGCCTTCGCGCGCGTGCGCGGCCGCCGGACGCCTCGTCGACGACCATCACCTTGATCGCGTGGGCGTCTCCGCTGCCGTTCACCTCTTCGCGCTCGAAGGCGAGATGTGTGCCGGCGCACCGGTCGCCGAGCAGATGCCCCGGCTCGAAGCCGGCCTCCTCGACGCGCAGGCGCTCGCCGTCTTCGGTGCGGATGAAGCCGTGATGTTTCTCGGGGTTGAACCAGATCAGCCGGCCGCGCATGCGACTCCCTTCTGCGCGACGTGCGCGCGTCGAAGTGGAAAAGCGGGTGCGGGGGCTTCCGCCCCCGCACGCCGAATGTCGGCGCTAGGCCGAGACGAGCGAGACGTTCTGGGCCTCGGGGCCCTTGGCGCCCTCGGCAGCGTCGAACTGCACCTTCGCGTTCTCGTCGAGGGACTTGTAGCCCTCGCCGGTGATCGCGCTGTGGTGGACGAACAGATCCTTGCCGCCTTCGTCCGGGGTGATGAAGCCGTACCCCTTGTCGGCGTTGAACCACTTGACGGTTCCAGTTGCCATGTACTTACACCTCCTCCACCGTGAAAGAACGGGCAGGGGAAGCGCAAGCAGGCGCATCCGGTACTCGCTCGAAGTACCTGAAGCGTAGCAGGATGGCGCTTTTTCCGGGCTCAGCCGAGGCCGGTGGTCTTCTTCGCCGCGGCGGCGCGCTTCTCGTTTCGCTTCTCCTTGAGCGAGCGCTGCGGAGCCTTCTTCTGCGGCTTCTTCGGCTTGTCGGAGCCCTTCATGCCAGCCTCCTGACCACGATGTCCTTGGGGCTTCAACCCTAGCGCGAGCGGCGGGGGTCGGTGCTATGCTCTCCGTATACCCCCTGGAGGTATCGAATGGAAGCCACGACCTACAGCGTCCCCGGCGTCTCCTGTGAGCACTGCCGGAGCGCGATCGTCAAGGAAGTCGGCTCGGTCGCGGGAGTGGAGTCGGTGACGGTCGATCTCGACCGGAAGCTCGTCACGGTCTCGGGCGTCTCCGTCAGCGACAGCGACGTGCGTGAGGCGATCGACGAGGCCGGCTACGACATCGCCTCGTGACGGCCTCCGAGCACATCGAGCTGCCGATCGAGGGGATGACGTGCGCATCGTGCGCAGCGCGGATCGAGCGCAGGCTGAATCGCCTCGACGGGGTCGTCGCCTCCGTCAACTACGCGACCGAGCAGGCGGTCGTGGAGTACGACCCGGGCCATGTCTCACCGGCCGCGCTGATCCAGGCGGTCGAGGACGTCGGCTACGCCGCGCGGCTGCCCCAGCCCGACGCGACGGATGCGCTGCTGCGCCGGCTCGTCGTCGCGGGCGCGCTCTCGCTGCCGGTGCTCGCGCTCGCGGCGGTCCCCGCGTTCCAGTTCCCCTACTGGCAATGGCTCGCACTCGCGCTGGCGACGCCCGTCGTCTGGTGGGCCGGCTGGCCGTTCCACGTCGCGGCGTGGAAGAACCTGCGCCACGGCTCCGCGACGATGGACACGCTGATCTCGATCGGCACCCTCGCGGCCTGGGGCTGGTCGGTGGTCGCGATGGTCTTCCTCGACGCCGGCGCCGCGGACCTGACGATGCCCTTCCGGCTCGTGCCGTCGAGCTCGGCCGGGACGGATCAGATCTATCTGGAGGTCGCGTCGGTCGTCGTCTTCTTCCAGCTCTCCGGGCGCTACTTCGAGGCGCGCGCCAAGCGACGCGCGGGTGCCGCGCTGCGGGCCCTCGTCGAGCTCGGCGCGAAGGAGGTCTCCAGGCTCGAGGCCGACGGGACCGAGCGGCTCGTGCCGATCGAGCTTCTCGCTGTGGGAGAGCTGTTCGTCGTTCGCCCGGGCGAGAAGATCGCCACCGACGGCGTGGTCGTCGAAGGTCGCTCCGCCGTCGACCAGTCGCTGCTGACGGGCGAGAGCGTGCCCGTCGAGGTCGCTCCGGGCGACCAGGTCGCGGGCGCCGCGATCAACGTCGGCGGCCGCCTGCTCGTTCGTGCCGAGCGCATCGGGGCGGACACGGCGCTCGCGCAGATCGCGAAGCTCGTCGGCGCGGCGCAGTCGGGCAAGGCCCCTGTGCAGCGGCTCGCGGACCGCGTGTCCGCGGTCTTCGTGCCGGTGGTGATCGCCCTCGCCCTCGCGACGCTCGGCTACTGGCTGGCGAGCGGCGCCGGTTGGACGTTCGCCTTCTCGACGGCCGTCGCCGTCCTGATCGTCGCCTGTCCCTGCGCGCTCGGGCTCGCGACGCCGACGGCGCTCCTCGTCGGCACCGGGCGGGGCGCGCAGCTCGGGATCCTGATCAAGGGCCCCGAGATCCTCGAGTCGACCCGCCGCGTCGACACGATCGTGCTCGACAAGACCGGCACGGTCACCGAGGGCAAGCTGAAGCTGGTCGAGATCGTCACGGCGGGCGGCGTCACACGCGGGGAGGCGCTGCGGCTCGTCGGCGCGCTCGAGCGCGCCTCGGAGCATCCGGTCGCGCGCGCGATCGCCGGCGCCGCCCTGGCAGTCGACGAGCTGCCCGCCGTCGAGTCGTTCACGAACCGCGAGGGACTCGGCGTCGAGGGCGTCGTCGACGGACATGCAGTCGTCGCCGGGCGCCCCTCGCTCACCGCGGAGTGGGGGCTCGAGCTCGACGACGAGCTCGCCGGAGCGATCGCCTCCGCGCAGGAGGCCGGCCGGACGGCGATCGTCGCCGGCTGGGACGGCGCGACCCGTGCCGTCTTCGTGGTCTCCGACACGGTCAAGCCGTCGACGCCCGAGGCGGTGCGGGCCCTCAAGGAGCTCGGCCTGCGTCCCGTGCTCCTGACCGGCGACAACGCGAGCACGGCGAGGGCGGTTGCGAACGAGGTCGGCATCGACGACGTGGTGGCCGACGTCCTGCCTGCCGGCAAGGCCGCATACGTGCTCGAACAGCAGCGCGAGGGAGCGGTCGTCGCGATGGTCGGCGACGGAGTGAACGACTCGCCGGCGCTCGCTCAGGCCGATCTCGGCCTGGCGATCGGCACCGGCACCGACGTCGCGATCGAGGCGAGCGACCTCACCCTCGTCTCCGGCGACCTGCGCGGAGCCGCCGACGCGATCCGGCTCTCGAGGCGGACGCTGTCGACGATCAAAGGCAACCTGTTCTGGGCCTTCGGTTACAACGTCGCCGCCATCCCGCTGGCCGCGCTCGGCTACCTGAGCCCGCTGATCGCCGGCGGGGCGATGGCCTTCTCGAGCGTCTTCGTCGTCTCGAACTCGCTGCGGCTCCGCCGCTTCGAGGTCCGCCGCGACACGTCGGACGCCTAGCGCGTCTTCGCGAACCGCTGCACGGCCTCGAGCAGCTCTGCAGCCTTCTGGTTCGCGTCGGCTTCGTCGCCGGAGGCGAGCGCGGCCGCGACGCAGTGCTTCACGTGCTCCTCGAGCACCTTGAGCGCGACGGCCTCGAGCGCCGTGTCGACCGCCCCGAGTTGCGTGAGGACGTCGATGCAGTAGCGGTCGTCCTCGATCATCCGCGAGACGCCGCGCACCTGCCCCTCGATCCGCGCGAGCCGTTTCAGGAGCGCCTCCTTGTCGGCGGTGTAGCCCCGAACGGGCGCGGCTGTCGTCACCTTGGTCATGACGTCATTCTATACCCCTACCCCGTATCGCGGACGGGCGGTTCGCCTGCTCGTCCGCCGCACCGGTACCGTGGCTCTCGCGTGGGCGGCGTCTCGACGGGTCAGTTTCTCCTTGCGTTCGCCATCGCGGCAGGCGTCGGCACCGCGGTGTTCTTCCACGCGGAGCGCAACCGGATCCGGCATCCATCGGCCTGGGCGAGCTTCGTCTTCCTGTTCCTGATCGTGGGGCTGCCGGCCTACGCGCTGCACGTCCGCCGCGTCCGCGTCGCCCGGCGCTGAGCCCCCGGTCGCCGAGCGGGCAACTCTGTGGGATTCCCGCAAGCGGCTGTGGGATATGACGAGTCTCGGGGCGCGCCGACGGGGGCTAGGGTGGGAGCGATGGCCGTTCGAGCGTGGCAGAAGCGGTGAGCGGTCCGATGCGGGATGTGACACCGCTTCCGGACCTGCTGCACGGCCGTCCGCACACCGGCCCGGTGCGGGAGCGGCGGCCCGTCTACGTCGACCTGCTGCCGCCCTGCAATGCGGGCTGCCCGGCCGGGGAGAACATCCAGGCGTGGCTCGCGCACACGGAAGCCGGCCGGCACGAGCAGGCGTGGCGCGAGCTCGTGGCGGACAACCCCCTGCCCGCGATCCACGGCCGCGTCTGCTACCACCCCTGCGAGAGCGTCTGCAACCGCGCCAACCTCGACAGCGCCGTCTCGATCCATTCCGTCGAGCGCTTTCTCGGCGATCTCGCCCTCGAGCAAGGCTGGGAGTTCGACGCTCCCGCCGCGGCGACCGGCAAGCGGGCGCTCGTGATCGGCGCGGGGCCGAGCGGGCTCTCGGCCGCCTACCAGCTCGCCCGGCTCGGCCACCACGTCGAGATCCGGGACGCGGGCGCGGAGCCCGGCGGCATGATGCGCTACGGCATTCCCGCCTACCGGCTCCCGCGGGACGTCCTTGCCGGCGAGCTGGCGAGGATCGAGGCGCTCGGGGTTCGCATGACCTCGGGCCACCGGGTCGAGGATCTCGTCGCCGAGCGGGCGGAGGGCGGCTTCGACGCGGTCTTCGTCGCCGTCGGCGCCCACCTCTCCAAGCGCGTCGACATCCCCGCCCGCGACGCGGGACGGATCGTCGACGCGGTGGCGTTCCTGCGCAGCGTCGCCTCGGGCGACCAGCCCGTCCTCGGCCGTCGCGTCGCCGTCTACGGAGGCGGCAACACCGCGATGGACGCGGCGCGCGTCGCGCGCCGGCTCGGCGCGGAGGAGGCGATGATCGTCTACCGGCGGACGCGCGAGCAGATGCCGGCGCACCTCGAGGAGGCCGAGGATGCCGAGCGGGAAGGCGTTCGGATCAACTGGCTGCGCACGATCACAGCCTTCGACGGCCCGGAGCTGCAGGTCGAGCTGATGGAGCTCGACGAGTCCGGCTACCCCCAGCCGACCGGACGGTTCGAGACGCTCGCCGCCGACACCGTGATCCTGGCGCTCGGCCAGGAGAGCGACACCGCCTTCCTGCGCGACGTTCCCGGGGTCGAGATCGAGCGCGACGGCACGGTCCACGTGTCGAGCACCTTCGAGACCGGTTTCCCCGGCCTGTTCGCGGGGGGCGACATGGTTCCGAGCGAGCGCACGGTGACCGTCGGCGTGGGGCACGGCAAGAAGGCCGCGCGTCACATCGACGCCTGGCTGCGCGCCGCCTCGGTCGCGGCACTGCCGAAGCACGCCGAGGCGTCGTTCGACAAGCTGCACCTCTGGTACTTCGGCGATGCTGCGCGGCGGGAGCAGCCGGAGCTCCTCGCGGAAGAGCGCATCGCGGACTTCGGCGAGGTGCTCGGCGGCCTCTCCGGCGAGGAGGCGGTCTACGAGGCTGGCCGTTGCCTCTCGTGCGGCAACTGCTTCGAGTGCGACGGCTGCCTCGGTGCGTGCCCGGAGGACGCCGTGATCAAGCTGGGCGAGGGGCACCGCTACAAGTTCGACTACGACCGCTGCACCGGCTGCGCCGTCTGCTTCGAGCAATGCCCGGTGCACGCAATCGACATGGTCGAGGAGCGCTGACGAGATGCCGGTGACGATCGACGGCAACGAAGCTGCGGCCTCGGTCGCCTACCGGTTGAACGAGGTCTGCTGCATCTACCCGATCACGCCCTCGTCGCCGATGGCCGAGCTGGCCGACGAGTGGTCGAGCCAGGGTCGCCCCAACGTCTGGGGCAGCGTGCCCTCCGTCGTGGAGATGCAGAGCGAGGGCGGCGCCGCCGGCGCGCTGCACGGAGCGCTGCAGAGCGGCGCGCTCGCGACGACGTTCACCGCCTCGCAGGGCCTGCTGCTGATGGTGCCGAACATGTACAAGATCGCCGGCGAGCTGACGCCCGCCGTGCTGCACGTCGCCGCCCGCTCGCTCGCCGCCCAGGGGCTGTCGATCTTCGGTGACCACTCCGACGTGATGGCGGTGCGGCAGACCGGTTTCGCGCTGCTCGCCTCCGCGTCGGTGCAGGAGGCCCACGACCTGGCGCTCGTCGCGCAGGCCGCGACGCTCCGGACGCGTGTGCCCTTCGTGCATTTCTTCGACGGGTTCCGCACCTCGCACGAGCTGAACACGACCGAACTGCTCTCCGACGACGACCTGCGCGCCCTCGTCCCCGAGGAGCTCGTGCGGGCCCACCGGGATCGCGCTCTCTCGCCCGAGCGGCCGTTCATTCGCGGCACCGCCCAGAACCCCGACGTCTACTTCCAGGCGCGCGAGACCGTCAATCCCTTCTACGCCCGCGTGCCCGACGCCGTCGAGGACGCGATGGCGCGGCTCGCGGAGCGAACCGGTCGTGAGCTGCACATCGTCGACTACACCGGCCATCCGGAAGCCGAGCGCGTGATCGTCGTGATGGGATCGGGCGGCGAGACGATTCGCGAGACCGTCACGAGCTTCACGGCCCGCGGCGAGCGGGTCGGAGTCCTCCAGGTGCGGTTGTACCGGCCGTTCCCGTCTCAGGCGCTCGTCGACGCACTGCCCGAGAGCGTGCGCAAGATCGCCGTCCTCGACCGGACGAAGGAGCCGGGCTCGATCGGCGAGCCGCTCTTCCTCGACACGGTCGCCGCGTTGACGGAGGCGGTCGCAGACGGCGAGCGTGAGGTCATGCCGCGGGTTCTCGGCGGTCGCTACGGCCTGTCGTCGAAGGAGTTCACGCCGGGAATGGTCGCGGGCATCTTCGCCGAGCTTGCGCTCGAGCGGCCGCGGCGACGGTTCACGATCGGCATCGACGACGACGTGTCGGGAACGAGCCTCCCGTTCGACGCGAGCCTGGACATCGAACCGCCGGAGACCGTTCGCGCGATCTTCTTCGGCCTCGGCTCGGACGGGACCGTCGGCGCGAACAAGAACACGATCAAGATCCTCGGCGACGAGGGCGGCCTGCACGCGCAGGGGTACTTCGTCTACGACTCGAAGAAGTCGGGGTCGCAGACCGTGTCGCACCTCCGGTTCGGCCCGCGGCCGATCCGGGCGCCGTATCTCGTGCAGCAGGCGAGCTTCGTCGGCTGCCACCAGTTCGGGCTGCTCGACCAGGTGGACGTGCTCGGCCGGGCCGCGGACGGCGCGACGCTGCTGCTCAACTGCCCGCGCGAGCCCGACGAGGTGTGGGACGCGCTGTCCCGGCCGGTGCAGGAGCAGATCATCTCCAAGCACATCGACCTCTACGCGATCGACGCCGGCCGGATCGCGAGCGATGTCGGCCTCGCCGGCCGGACGAACATCATCCTGCAGACGTGCTTCTTCGCCGTCTCCGGCGTGCTGCCACGCGAGCATGCGCTCGAGCGGATCAAGGCCGCGGTCGCGAAGACCTACGGCAGGCGCGGCGCCGACGTCGTGGAGCGCAACCAGGCAGCGGTCGATCGTGCGCTGGAGGGGCTGCACCGCATCGAGGTGCCGGAGCGCGCGACGGCCACGCGCGGCCTGCCCGCGGTCGTCCCGGAGGACGCGCCCGAGTTCGTCCGCACCGTCACCGCGATGATGCTGGCGGGCCGGGGCGACGAGCTTCCCGTGAGCGCGCTGCCCGTCGACGGGACCTTCCCGAGCGGGACGACCGCGTACGAGAAGCGCAACATCTCGGAGCTCGTTGCCGTGTGGGACGCTGATCTCTGCATCCAGTGTGGCAACTGCAGCTTCGTCTGCCCGCACAGCGTCATCCGCTCGCGGTACTTCGACGAGTCGAGCCTCGAGGACGCCCCCGAGGGGTTCCGGTCGGCGCCGCTCGACGCGGTGGGCCTGCCCGACACCCGCTACACCTTGCAGGTCTACGTCGAGGACTGCACCGGCTGCGAGCTGTGCGTCCAGGCCTGTCCCGTCGTCGCGCCGGGCGAGCAGGGCCGCAAGGCGATCAACCTCGCCCCGCGCGAGCCCCTCGTCGCCGTCGAGCGCGACAACATCGCGTTCTTCGAGACGCTGCCCGCGAGCGACCGCTCTCGGGTCGACTTCGGCACCGTGCGCGGCACGCAGTTCCTGGAGCCGCTGTTCGAGTTCTCGGGCGCGTGCGCCGGCTGCGGCGAGACGCCGTATCTGAAGCTCCTCTCCCAGCTCTTCGGCGACCGGCTGATGGTCGCGAACGCGACGGGCTGCTCGTCGATCTACGGCGGCAACCTGCCGACGACGCCCTGGACGACCGGGGCCGACGGACGTGGCCCCGCCTGGTCGAACTCGCTCTTCGAGGACAACGCCGAGTTCGGTCTCGGCTTCCGGCTCGCCGCAGACCAGCACGTCGAGCTCGCCCGGCGCCGGCTCACCGACCTGCGGGACGAGGTCGGCCGGGAGCTCGTCGACGAGATCCTGAACGCGCCGCAGCTGCGCGAATCGGAGCTACGGGCGCAACGCGAGCGGGTGCTCGAGCTGAGGCGGCGGCTCGAAGGGCTCGCGGATCCGGCCGTCGCCGAGCTGTCGAGCGTCGTCGACCACCTCGTCCGCCGGAGCGTCTGGATCGTCGGCGGCGACGGCTGGGCCTACGACATCGGCTCCAGCGGCCTCGATCATGTTCTCGCCAGCGGCCGCAACGTCAACGTGCTCGTGCTCGACACCGAGGTGTACTCCAACACCGGCGGCCAGATGTCGAAGTCGACGCCGCTCGGTGCGGTCGCCAAGTTCGCGGCAGCGGGCAAGACCGTGCCCAAGAAGGACATCGCGCTGCAGGCGATCGCCTACGGCAGCGTCTACGTCGCCCGGGTCGCGATGGGCGCAGACCCGCAGCAGACCCTGAGCGCGTTCCGCGAGGCCGAGGCCTACGACGGGCCGTCGCTCGTGCTCGCCTACAGTCACTGCATCGCCCACGGCATCGAGATGCGAAATGGGCTCGACCAGCAGTACCGGGCCGTCGCGAGCGGCTACTGGCCGCTGATCCGCTACGACCCGGTGGTGCGCAGCGAAGGCGGCAACCCGTTCCTGCTCGACTCGCCGCGCCCCCGCATCCCGCTTTCCGACTACACGAACCGCGAACTGCGCTACCGGAGCCTCTCGAAGACCGATCCGGCGGAGGCGGAGCGCCTGCACGGGCTCGCCGAGCAGGCCGTCGACCAGCGCTGGGACGTGTACGAGCAGATGGCGACGAGCGGCGCGCAGCAGTTCGCGGCCGACGCGCGAAAGGACCGCAGTTGACCGATCTCTCGACCCGCTACATGGGGCTCGCCCTCCGCAACCCGCTCGTCGCGTCCGCGTCCCCGCTGTCGCTGACGGTCGACGGCGTGCGGCGGCTCGCCGACGCAGGCGTCGGCGCGGTCGTCCTCTACTCGCTCTTCGAGGAGCAGGTGCGACGGGAGGCCGCCGAGGATGCGCGGCTCGTCGACGCGGGCGGCGAGAGCTTCGCCGAGTCGCTCTCCTACTTCCCGCCGGTCGCCGAGGAGGAGAGCGGGCCCCGGCGCTACCTGAGCCTCGTCGAACGCGCCTCGGCGGCGGTCGACGTGCCGGTGATCGGCAGTCTCAACGGCGTCACGCCGGGCGGCTGGGCGGAGTACGCCCGGGCGATCCAGGATGCCGGCGCGGCGGCCATCGAGCTGAACATCTACTACCTCCCGGGCGACGTCCGCCTCGAGGGGCGGGAGGTCGAGCAGCGGCACCTCGACATCCTCGCGCGTGTCAAGGATGCGGTCTCGATCCCGGTCGCGGTCAAGCTGAGCCCGTACTTCAGCTCGACCGGCGAGATGGCGGTGCGACTCGCCGACGCCGGTGCCGACGCGCTCGTGCTGTTCAACCGGTTCCTGCAGCCCGACATCGACTCCGACCGGCTCGCGGTCGTCCCCCAGGTCGGTCTCTCGAGCCCGGCGGAGGCCCGCCTGCCGCGCACCTGGATCGCGCTGCTCCGCGGGCGCGTGCAGGCGTCGCTCGCGGCGACGACAGGCGTCGACTCCGCGGACGACGTGGCCAAGTATCTTCTCGCCGGAGCCGACGTCGTCATGACCGCATCCGCCCTGCTGCGGCACGGCCACGAGCACGCCGCCGTGCTGCTCGACGGGCTGACCGGCTGGCTGACGAGCAAGGGCTTCGGCAGCGTCGACGAGGTGCGCGGGCTGCTCGCCGTGCCGGCCGGGACCGACGAGGAGGCATACGAGCGGTCGGGCTACGTCAACGCGGTCCGCGAGGCCAACACCGCCCTCTACGACGCCTCCTCACCGCTCGACGCCGGCAGCTTCAGCTAGCGGCGGTCAGGTGCCGACCGGGCTCGACGTGCCGAGCACCCTGCCCTGCGCGTCGAGCGCGCGGACGGCGACCACCTGCGCCTGCCCGTCGAGCTCGATTGCGCTCTCGAGCCCCGTCCAGGCCTGCTCGCCGGCGGGCGCCAGGTGCCCGGCGTCGGTGCCGGCGAGCACCTGCCAGCGCGCGATCCCGGTCGCCCCGTTCCAGCTCGCGTAGAGCGTGTTGCCGTCGACCGCGACCGCCGGCCGCCCGCCGGGGCGACCGGTCCAGCTGCCGAGATAGGCACGGTAGGTGTCGCCGTAGGGGAGCTTCAGCTGCAGGAGCAGCGTGCCGTCCGCGCCGAACTCGCTCGCCTGGCGCACGCCGCCCCAGCCCACGAACGCGCCGCCGCCCGGCAGAAGCTGGAGGTTGCCCTCGTAGGGCGAGGCGATCTTCTTCGGCGGCTGGTACGTCCGGACGATCGACGCGCGCCGGTTCGGGACGTCGAGCTTCAGCACGAGCGGCCGCGAGAACGGCTCGACCCGTGGGATGCCGCCGTTGTCGAACATGCTGAGGAGGTTTCCGTGCAGGCGCGCGTTGTGCTGGAAGGCGAAGGCGACGGCGGCCTTCGGCCCGAAGTCGCTCTGCTTCCCGCCGAGTCGCCAGACGATGCTTCCGTCGCGGGCCAGGAGGTAGATCGTCGAGACGTTGCGGCCGGAGATCAGGATCGTCCCGCCGGGGCCGTCTGCCACCGAGTTGACGTGGAAGTAGTCGAGTGGGCGCTTCTTGCTCGCGTGGTGCGCCGGCTCGCGGTTCGCCTGGGTCGACTCCGACAACGGCACGTGATCGACGCTGTGCCATTCGAAGACGATGCGGCCGGTCGCGACGTCGATCTCCTCGACGACGCTGTCGAAGATGTAGCCCTGCTTCGGCCCGCCGACGTCGCGCAGGTCGGCCGGGATCTCCCGGTACGCCGTGATGAACGCCGTGCCGCGCGGCGTCAGTTCGAACTCGTGGAGATCGCCGCGCAGGCCGTGCCCGGCCCGGACGGTCGCGACGTGGCGGTAGGAGGTGTCGTAGATCTCGTAGTCGCCCTTGCCGACGCCGGCGATGCTCTCCGTTCCCTGCCACCACGTGAGCACCGGCTTGCCCCCGTAGCGCTGGACGCGGAAGTCGGTGGCCTGGAGCGGCGGCGCCAGCTCGTGGTACCAGACCGCTCTGCCCTGCGAGTCGACGATCATCGGCCCGCCGGTCTTGCCGCCCTGCTTCTCGGCGACGAAGACGTACCCGCGCCGCACGTTCGCCCTCCGCGACAGCACCTGGATCAGCGGCAGGTGCGCGCCGGGGACGGTGTGGAGCGCGAGCGTCGTCGGCGCTCCGCCCGCCGTGGAGGTCGAGCCGGAAACTGCGCCGGCGGCGAGGGTGAAGAGCGCGGCGGCCGCGAGCAGCGCCCGCGGGCCGGTCAGGTGCACCTCAGATCCTCACGGCGGCCGAGGAGCCGAGCGGCCTGCCGTGCGCGCCGAGGCCCACGGCGGCGACGTATCGCGCCCCCGGCGGGACGTCGATCTCGGTCTCGAAGCCGGTCCGCGGCACCGTGCCGGCCGTCTGCAGCGTTCCCGGCGACGCCCCGGCCCGGAGCTGCCACGAGGCGACCTGGGTGGCGCCGTTCCAGCTCGCGTAGAGCTTTCGGCCGGCGAACTTCGCCCGCACGAGCTTCGGCTTGTCGACGGGCCGCCCGACCCACGGGAAGCGGAAGGCGCGGTAGGTCTGGCCGCCGTCCGGCAGCCTCGCATCGAACCTGATGTCGCCCTTCGGCCCGAACTCCGTGATGTACGGCTCGCTCCCCCAGCCCACGACGACGTTCCCGTTGTCCAGGAGCTGAGCGTTCCCCATGTACTTCGCGAGCAGCCGGCCCGGCTTGTGCGTGTACTTCCGGACCAGCGTGGCGCGGCGCCGCTCGCGGTCGAGCGCGATCACGAGCGCCCGCGACTGCGGCGCGACCGCGGGTGCGGCGCCGTCGTCGAAGATCGTGACCAGGCCGCCGCCGGCGTGATGGCGGGCATCGTGCTGCCAGGCGAAGACGGTGCCCTTGCCCATCTCGAAGTCGCTCTTCTTGCCACCGAGCCGCCAGAGGACTTCGCCGGTCGTGCGGCTGATCTTGTAGACGGCCCAGGTGTTTCGGGCCGAGACGATGAGGTTGCCGTCCGCGTCGATGTCGATCGAGTTGACGTGGAAGTAGTCGAGCGAGCCCGTCGCGGTGGCGTGGGTCTCGTCGAGGGCGACGTGGTCGAGGCTCTTCCACTCGAAGAGAACGCGAGCGCTCGGCACGTGGACCTCCTGGACGATGCCGCCGACGACCTTGCCGCCCTGCCCGCCGCCGAAGGCGGTCGTGTCCATCGTCCGCACCTCGTAGCTCGTGACGAGCGCTGTGCCGTGTCCGGTGAGCACCAGGTCGTGCAGGTCCGACTGGCGGCCCCGGCCGGCGGGGAACCGGGCGATCTCGCGGTACGACGAGTCGACGATCACGTGCTCGCCGACGCCCAGCCCGTGGCCGGCCTTGCCCTCCCACCAGGTGAGCACCGGCTCGTTCTTGTAGACGGCGGTACGGAAGTTCATCGCCGTGTTCGGCATCGTCGAGTGGAACCAGACCACGTCGCCGGTGTCGTCGAGGATCAGTACGCCGCGCTGGCCGGGCCCGGACGACGGTGCGAGGAAGAGCGAGCCGTCCGCCGTGCGCTCGTTGCGCAGCACCCGGACGGTCGGCGGGTGCAGGTCCGGCCGCGAATGGAACTCCCACACCGGCTTCGGCTTGGCCGCCGCGCTCGCCGCGAGCGCTTCGGCCGGCCCGAGCAGCCGGCCGGCTCCCGCTCCGCTGCCGAGGGCGAGCAGCGCCGCCCCACCGGCCGCGTTGCGCAGGAGCTCGGCGCGCGACCAGTGGCGTTCGTCGTCCCGGCGCTCGTCCGGCGGCTCGCCGCCCGCTCGTTCGTTCCGACTGCTCTCGTCCCGCATGCCGCCGATGCCTGTGGAGTATGACGGACGCACCGGGGCCGGACGCCTTCAACGGCCCGGGATGCCGTGCGGTGAGCCACAACCCCCGTTCGGGGGAGCTCGCTCCGCGCCGGAGCGCCGATCCTCCTCCAACGGGCGATGTGCTCGCGCTGCACCACAGCTCCGACATCTCGAACCTGACGATGTGTGCCATCCCCGGGCCGGCGTCGTCGCCGGGGTGTCGGTTCCTCCTGAAGCGGACGGCCTCGAGCTCTCGAGGCCGTCCGCGTTCTCGCTCCTCGACCCCCGGCCGCCATGCCCCACGCTGCGGCCGGATCCTGTCTCCTTCCTTATGCCCCTCTCTGGAACGTCTCGCGCTCCCTCGTTCGAGTGATTCGACGGCCCCCGAAACGGGCCGTCCCGGCCCCCGCGGATCCCTCGATCGAGGGAGGCGACCGGCAGGCCGGCCGGCGAGGGTTCCGGGCGTGGCGTCTGGTAGGAGCGTGGGCGTGAGGGGTCTCACGGCGCTGGCGGCGATCGCCGGTCTGACGGCGTCCGTCGCGGCGCTCGGCAGGGCGGACGCGCCGCGCCTGCAGCTCGGCGTGCTCGGCAATCCGGCGCGTTTCGCGCACCAGACGGCGCAGCACTCGTCGACACGCCTGATCTTCGTCGGCTGGAACCAGGGATCGACGCCGGCGTACTTCACCGACCTTCTCTCGACGATGCTCGACACGCCGATGCTCGGACTGACCACGGGGTCGGCGGGAGGGCCGACGAGCCCGTCGCCGGCTGAGATCGCCCGCGGCCGCGGCGACGTGTTCCTGCTCGCCCTCAACGCCGCGCTCGCGCGCTTCGGCAAGCCGGTCTTCGTCCGGCCGCTCGCCGAGATGAACGGTCACTGGAACGCCTATTCCGCGTTCAACGCCGACGGCTCGTCGCGCGGGCCCGGCCACTCGACCGCGATGTTCAAGAAGGCGTTCGCGCGCATCTACCTGATCGTGCACGGAGGGCCGAACGTCGACCGGGCGCTCAGGTCGCTCGGTCTGCCGCCGGTGTCACGGCCACCCGTGTCGGCGCCGAACGTGAGCGTGATCTGGAATCCGCAGGGATACGGCTCACCCGACCTGCCGGGAAACTCGGCGGCCTCGTACTACCCTGGCGACGCCTACGTCGACGTCGTCGGGGACGACCTCTACGACATCGGAGGCAGGGCCGCCTGGGCGGCCGCGGGCGCGCTCTACCGCGCGCATCCGCGCAAGCCGTTCGCGATCGGGGAGTGGGGGCTCTGGGGGATCGACGACGCGCCGTTCGTCCGGCGCATGGCGACGTTCCTGCGCAGCCACCCTCGCGTCGTCGTCGCGAACTACTACTCGGGCAGGTCGGGGTCCGTCTTCGACCTCGGGTCGAAGCCCAGGTCGCTCGCCGCCTACAGGTCGCTGATCACACCGCTCGCCGGCTGAGAAGCTCTGCGGGCGGTAGCGTGCGCGCCTTGCGCCTCTACGTCGCCGGTCCCCTCTTCTCCGAAGCCGAGCGCTCGTGGCTCGACCTGCTCGCCGCGCGGCTCCGCAGCGAGGGCTTCGACTGCTTCGTGCCGCACGAGAACTTCAGCGAGCTCGCGGATGTCACGGTCGAACAGGTCTATCGCGTCGACGCGGAAGGGCTTCGTTCGGCCAACGCCCTCGTCGCGTGGCTCGACGGGGCCATGGTCGACGACGGCACTTCCTGCGAGATCGGGATGTTCGCCGAGCTTGTGCGAAGCGGCGGCGAGCACTACCGCGGCATCGTGGCGGTCGCCACCGATCTCCGCCTCGAGCGCCGCCGGCAGCAGAGCGTCGTCGGCGGCGGCCTGAACCTCTTCGTCTCCGGCGCGATCGAGTCGTGCGGCACGATCGTGCACTCGATCGACGACGCCGTCGCCGCGCTGCGCGCGCTCTGAGCTTCGCTTCTTCACAGCTGCAGGTGCGCTCGGCGGGCCGCAGCGGGCGGGCGTCATCCTCCAGTGAAGACATCAGCGCGGCCGTGCCCTGCCGGCGCGGTCGACGAAAAGCCTTCGCGGCGGCAGTTCTCCACGGCGAAGGTAGTCCTGCACCAGGTGGCGTGCGTGGGAGGAGCTGGCGAAGCGGCCGTTGCCTGCCGCTGCGTACTCGATCATGACCGGCTCCGCCCTCGGGTCGAACTGGACGGCGTAGGCGGTGGCACAGCCGCTTTCCGGCGTGGGCGGCACTTCGCGGACGCGGATCCTCATGTCGAGCGTATGTGCGGGCGCGCGCGCACCTAAACGTGCTGCGATGCTTTCAGGGATGGATGCGATCGACGCGCACCTGCGGCGCTGCCCCGACGAGCACCTGAGAGCGCAGTCGCGCGTTTACGGGCCGGAGACCTGGGCGGTCTACGAGCGGCTCGACCGGAGCCTCGAGCCACGCGGGCCCGAGCTGATGGATGAGCTTGCGTTCGAGCACCTGCACCGCGGCTCGCGTCTCCTCGACGCCGGCTGTGGAGACGGCCGGCACCTGCTCCAGCTACTTCGGGCGACGACCGAGACGACCGCGGTGGGCGTCGAGCCTGTCACGCGGCTCGTCGAGGAGGCGCGGCGCGGCGTCGCCGGCGCCGGGCTCGACGAGCGAGCGGAAATCGTCCTCGGTGTGATCGACGACCTGCCGTTCCCGGATGGTCATTTCGACCTCGTCTGGTGCCGCGACGTGCTCGAGGTCGTCGCGCCGCTCGAGGAGTCGGTCGCCGAGCTGGCGCGCGTGTTGCGGCCCGGCGGGCATGCGCTCGTCTACACCGTGTTCGCGACGGAGCGACTGGAGCTGCTCGAGACGGGAATGCTGCGGCGGCACCTGTCGGCGATCTATGCCAACCTCGACGAGGTGCGGGTCGAGGCGGCGTTCGCCGCCGCGGGCCTCGCCGTGATCCGTAAGGACGTGATCGGGACGGAGTGGCGCGAGCATGCCGAGGAGCGGGAGCGGCCGGCGTCGCAGGCGCTGCTCCGGCTCGCCCGCCTCCGGCGGCAACGCGACGAGATCGTCGAGAGCGTCGGCGAAGACCTTTACGACCACGTGGAGGCGAACCTGCACTGGCTCGTCTTCCAGTTCCTCGGCAAGCTGCAGCCGACGCTGTACGACCTGGGCGTCGCGCCCGAGACCGGCTAGGACGACGTCTCGGCCGCCAGCAACCGTCTGCCGACCTCCTCGAGGACGCCGATCGCGATCGCCGGCTCTTCGCGCAGCAGCTTGTGGAAGCGAGTGCGTGTGATCGCAAGGCACAGGACCGGGCCCTTCGCCGTCACGGTCGCGCTGCGCGCGCTGCCGAGCAGGAGCGCCAGCTCGCCGAAGAAGCTGCCGAAGCCGAGCGAGATGGTCTTGCGCCCCTTGCGGCCGACCGAGACCTCGCCGTCGATCACGACGTAGAAGGTGTCGCCGGGCTCGCCGGCGCGGACGATCGCCCTGCCGTCGTGGAAGCGGGCGATCTTACCGGCGCCCGCGACCTTGCGGAGGTGCCGGCGACCGAGGCCGGAGAAGAGCGGAACCTCCGCGAGGACGTTCGTCCAGCCGGCGGGATCCAGAGCGGGCCTTCCGGGCTTGTCGGAGGTCAGTGGGGGTAGTGCCGACCGCGGCATGGTCCTCCTCGGACGTCAGCATCGTCGTTTCGTGAAGGGGCGAGGGGAACCTACCCGATCGGCGCCGGCACGCCTTGTTTCGCGGGGGCGACGGCAAGCGCCTCGATTCGACCAGCCGGGAGGCGCTCGAGAGTGACGCCCGTGCGTTCGTCGAGCAGCGAGCCGGTCCGCCAGTCCGCAGGCGACCGCGAGGCTTGCGCGAGGGGGCGGCGTGGCGCACTGTGTTGACGTGAGCCAAACCGAGGTGGGGATCGTCGGGCGGCGAGGAGAGCTCGACGCCGTCGAGCGGTTCGTTGCACGCCCGCACCACGGAGCCTCGGCGTTCACGATCTGCGGGCCGGCGGGCATCGGCAAGACGACGGTCTGGCAGGCCGGCGTCGAGCTGGCGCGGTCGCGAGGATTCGGCGTGCTCGTCTCGCGGCCGACGGGCGCCGAGGCGTCGCTCTCGTTCGCCGGCCTCGCCGACCTGCTGATGCCGGTCGACGAGGCTGTGCTCGACGACCTGCCGCCGCCGCAGCGCCGCGCTCTGGCCGTGGCGCTCCTGCAGGAGGAGGCGGAGGGCCAGCAGGTCGATGGCCGCGCCGTGGCGACGGCGACCTACACCGTGTTGCGGGCGCTGTCGGCCGACCGGCCGGTGCTCGTCGCGATCGACGACGCGCAGTGGCTCGACGAGGCGTCGGCCGACGCGCTCCGCTTTGCCGTGCGCCGCCTCGACGATGCGGCCGTCGCGGTGCTGACCTCGGTGCGCGTCCAGGACAGCCGGCCCGAGACGTTCGAGTCGGCGCTCTCGGACGACCGCCGCGAGACGCTCGAGCTCGCGCCGCTGAGCGTGGCGGCGCTCCACGACGTGATCCGTGCGCGTCTCGGGCACACGCTCCGCCGGCCGACGCTCGTCAGGATCGTCGAGCGGAGCGCCGGCAACGCGTTCTTCGCGATCGAGATCGCCCGCGAGCTCGCCCGGCAGGAAGGGGCGGCCGGCGAGCTGCCGGTGCCCGCGAGCGTCCGGGAGCTCGAGCGGGCCAGGGTTGGCCGGCTCCCGCCCGAGACGCAGGATGCGCTCCTGCTCGCGTCTGCCCTTGCCGTGCCGACGACCGCCGTCGTGCCCGCGGGGCGCCTGGCCCCGGCGGAGGAGGCAGGGCTCGTTCGGATCGACGCCGGCGGCCGGCTGCGGTTCGAGCATCCGCTCGTCGCGGCGGCGATCTACGAGTCGGCCCCGGCGAGCAGGCGCCGGCGCGCCCACCGGGAGCTTGCCGGTCTGATCGGCGACAAGGAGGAGCGTGCGCGCCATCTCGCGCTGGCCGCCGAAGGCCCCGACGAGGCTGTTGCCGCAGTGCTCGACGATGCCGTCGCGCACACGGCCGCGCGTGGTGCGTCGGCCGCGGCCGCGGAGCTCGGGCGGTATGCGCTCGACCTGACCTCCGAGGGCCTGCACGAGGACCGGGCCCGGCGCTCGATCGTGCTCGCCCACCAGCTGGTCAATGCCGGAGAGTCCGCGGCCGCGCGCGTCGTGCTCGAGGCGTGCGAGCCGCAGTCGGTCGAGGGCGACCTGCGCGCGCGGCTCCTGGTCGAGCTGGGCTGGATCCTCTGGCACGAGGGCGATCTCGACGCGGGCCACCGGCTCGTTCGCGAGGCGCTCGAGCACGTGAGCGATCGGGAGCTCGCGGCGCGCACCCATGCGACGGCCGCGTGGCTGCTGCAGAGCCAGGAGCTTCCGCTCGCGATCGAGCATTGCGACGCGGCGGTTCGGCTGCTCGATCCGGAGGCGAGGCCCGGCCCGTACTCCTGGGCGCTGCTCCTGGGGGCCTACCTGCGGCTCCTGAACGGCGAGGGGGCCGACGACGACACCTACCGGCGGGGATGCGAGCTCCAGAAGCAGGTCGTCGAGTGGGACGACATGAGCCCGGTCGTCGGCATGTGGCCGCTCCTGAAGGACGAGTTCAGGGAGTCACGCGCCTTCTACGAGCCAGGCCTCTCCCTCAGCCGCGAGGCCGGGGACGTGCCGAGCGTGCAGGGGACGCTCGTCCGGCTCGCGGAGATCGCGTGCTGGCTCGGCGAATGGGAGGAGGCGGACGCCCTCGCCGCAGAGGGAGCCGAGCTCGCCGAGCGGACCGGCTCCTCGGCGTACCTCGGCAGCGCGCTGTATGCGCGCGCCCTCGTCGACGCCCACCGCGGCCGCGTCGACGAGGCGCGTGCGGCCGGCGAGCAGATCGTCGATGCGTTCGGGACGACGTTGCAGGGCGCGCTCGGCCACTGGGTGCTCGGCTTCGTCGCCCTGTCGCTCGGGGAGCCGGCGGCCGCCGACGAGCAGTACTCCCACGCGCAGGCGGTCGTCGACGCGCTCGGGCAGCGCGAGCCTGCGCGGTTCAGGTTTCAGCCCGACCATCTCGAGGCGGTCGTCGAGCTGGGTGAGCTCGAGCGCGCGCGCGGGATGCTGGCCTCGCTCGAGGCGCGCGCCGCAGTCTTTCCGCGGCCGTGGATCCTCGCCACCGGCTCCCGCTGCCGGGCGCTGGTGCTCGCTGCGGAAGGCGAGACGACGGCCGCTCTCGCTGCGGTGGAGGACGCTCTGGAGCACCACGAGCGCCTCGAGATGCCGTTCGAGCGCGCGAGGACGCTGCTCGTCAAGGGGCGGATCCTGCGGCGGCTCAGGCAGAAGCGCCGGGCGCGGGCGGCACTCGAGGAGGCGGCGGCGGCGTTCGCGCAGCTCGGGGCGGCGCTGTGGGTGGCCGCGGCGAACGACGAGCTCCGGCGCGTCGCGACCCGGCGGGCGCCGACGACGCTGACCCCGACGGAGCGCCGGATCGCGGAGCTGGCGGCGACCGGCCTCTCGAACCCGGAGATCGCCGCCCAGGCCTTCGTCTCGCGCAAGACGGTCGAGGCGAACCTCGCGCGCGTGTTTCGGAAGCTCGGCATCGCATCTCGCGCCCAGCTCGGCCGTGCACTCGACCGGGAGCACGGGCCGATTTCGTAGGGAGCTCCCGTCTTTCTGCCTCCCCCCGCCGGGCCTAGCGTCGAGTGCGATGGAGGCAGGAACGAGCAGCTTCGTCGCCGAGTGCTTCTGGCCCGGTGTCGGGGAATCGGATCTCGAGGAGCTCGAGCGCCGCGTCGAGGCGGTTGTCTCGGCGCAGACGGGCGACGAGCCGGTTCGCTACCTCGGCGCGATCCTGATGCGCGAGGACGAGGTCGTTCTCTGCCAGTTCGAAGGGAGTGCCGACGCCGTCCGCCGCGCGGCCGAACAGGCCGGCGTCCCGTTCGAGCGCATCCTCGAGACGACCGGCTCGACGACGCGCTTCACATCCGCCCAGAGGAGGGGATCGCAATGACACCAGGCAGGTGGAAGGCCGGGATCGCTGTCGGAGTCGTGGCGGCCGCGGGGCTGCTCGTCGCGTCGACGTCTCGTGCGGACCGCCCACAGATGCAGCACGCCGCGGCCGGCTGTCCGTCGCTGGCGCGCGTCGCGTCGTTCAACGCGCTGGTCAACAGCGTGTCGTTCTCGGGGAGCGTTACGGGAAAGGCTCCGGGCGCCGGTGGCACCGAGACGATCGGGCTCCTCCGCGATGCGAGCAACCTGCGGGTCACGCTCGGCGGGAAGGTGGCCGGTCCGCTTCCGGGCTTCGGCGTCGTCACCTTCTTCTCCGGCAAGTCGAAGACCGGCGCGGTCAGCGCCAAGGACACCTTCGCCATGAGCGGTGGCGGACCGAAGGGAACGGTCAACGCGATCGGGCTGCCGAAGCTCCTCTCGGCCACCGTTCTCCTCTCGTCCAAGCTGTGCGCGTACCAGCTCATGGTCACCTACGTGGTCAAGAACAACTTCACCGGCGACGCGGCGATCAAGCCGGGGCTGAGCATCACCGGGAGCGCGATCACGCCCCGCAGGCCGATTCCCGCGTCGCTGAAGCTGTCGGGCGTGGCGACGATTCATTCCTACCTCAGCGGCTGCGCCCGCTCGACGCCCCCCGACCCACAGGGGTGCTTCCAGTTCGGCGGCAGCTGGGCGCTCGACTTCGACACGCTCGAACGATGCGGCTCAATCGTCGCCGTGAACTGCGGGCCGCCCGACAAGCCCGAGGGGACCGCGCACATCCGCTGGAGTGCCTCCCCGACCTTCGCGAAGTAGCCGACCAAAGGAGCCTGATGTACGCCTCGAGACTCGCACTTGCCGCCACCCTCGTCGCGGCGCTCGCCGCAGCGTCGTCCGCCGGAGCCCGTCCGGGCGCCGCCGTCAACGTTTGCCGGCTGCTCACCGCCAAGCAGGTCGCGGCCGTCCCCGGCGTCTCGCCCAAGTGCGCGAACGCGAAGCCCATGCCGGGCCCCGGCTCGACGATCTACACCGCGAACTGGGCGGGCAAGACCGCGACGTCCGCCCATCTGCAAGTCACGCTCTCGCTCTACACCGACCAGGGCATGCTCGGTCTGGCGAAGCGCAACCTGAAGCAGGGGCTGCCGGGGCCGCCGCGGAAGGTTGCGGGCATCGGCAGCGGCGCCTTCGAGGCGACCGGTGCGGCAGCCCAGGGGATCCACGTGGCGTTCGGCAAGTACGTCGTCGTCGTCATCCTGTCCGGGACGGGGAAGCTGCCGCAGACGACCGTGATCGAGGCAGTCGCAAAGAAGATCATCGCGCGCCTCTAGCGAACGCACGGCGTGCGCCGAACGTCGTGACGCACCAGGGCGGAGAGAACGCGGAGAAGCTCGCGGCAGCTGCGCAGGAGGCGGCTGCCGCTGCGGCCGCGGCCGCAGCCGAACAGCGCCTTCTTCGCGGGGGCGACGGCGTCGCCTACGGCCCCGGCTCGACCATCCTGGCCACGACCCAGCGGTGCTTGCCGATCTTGCGGTCGCGGGCGAACCCGAGCTTCTCGTAGGTCGACAGCGCGCCGTTGAAGAGGAAGCCGGCGGGCACCGAGCCGGCGTCCTCCGGGTAGCCCTCCACGGTCCCCCCGCCCAGGCCCGCGATCAGCTCGAGCGCACCGGCAAGCGCGGCGGCGGCCACGCCCTGGCGCCGGTGCCCCTTGCCGACGTAGCAGCAGGCGATGCGCCAGTCCGGCAGGGCCGTCCGGCTCTTCTCATAAGCGGCGCGGCTCTTGATCCGAGGCACCTCGTCGGGCGCGCCGAACTGGCACCAGCCCACGCAGTCCTCCCCGTCGAAGACGAGGGCTGCATGGGCCGTTCCTGCCCGAACCCGCTCGAGCTTCCGTCCGCGGTTGAGGGCGGGCGTGGTCTCCCTGCCGACGCCCTCGGGATGGAACCCCATGCACCAGCAGCCGCCGAAGACGCCGTTGTTGCGCTCGACCAGCGCGGCGAACGCAGCCCACGTCGACTCGTCCAGAGCCTCGACCGTGTACGCCTGTTCGGCCATCGCCCCAGCCTACTTCGGCAAAGGTTCCGTTCAGATGCGGCGAGATGGGTTGAGAGCGGAGGTGGCTCGTGCTTCGATCAGCGCGAACCGCGTCTTTCCTTCCGCGCGGTCAGGCGGTCCCGGATCGACCTGCGGTGAAGACGTGACTTGCTGACACCCGCCGCGGGTCGATCCGTTCTTCGCCTGAGAGCGGCTGTTCCCGGTCGACGCGCCGGGAAGTCGTCAGGTGAGGTGGTTCAGGTCGTCGAGGAGGCTTCGGAGTTGAGTGAAGCGTCTGCGCCCGAGCTGTTGCGCCCAACCGGCTTCGGTCTCGGCGACCGCTTCGCGGATCACCATGACCGCCGACTCGCCGCGTGAGGTGAGCGCGATTCGCTTCGAGCGAAGGTCGTGGGGGTCAGGTCGGCGTTCGAGGTACTGGAGGCGCTCGAGTTCGCGAAGCAGGTAGTTCAGAGCCTGCTTGCTGATCCGCAAACGGGCGGCCAGCTCCGAAGGCCGGGCACCTTGCGGCCCTGGGTATTGGAACACGCTCAGGTAGGAGCCGTCGAAGTCGCTGAAGCCTCGCTCGTGCAGTCGCTCGAGCATGTGCCGTTGCACTGCTTCCCACGGGGCGCGCAGGAGCGCCCCGATCAGCGGCGGCCCGAACGGCTGTGCGTCCGGGCTGCTTTTTGTAAAACGACTTGACGAATCGGCCGCTGGCATATAAAGTCAAGTCACTTTACCAGAGCGATAGGAGGAGCGAGATGCAAAGCGTTCGCGACGAGATCAAGGTCGGGGCAGTGGGGATCCGGTTTCTGGTCGAGGGGACGCAGTCGGCCGGCTCGGTCGCGGTCTTCGAGTTCGACGTTCCCGCCGGCGCGAAGGTGCCCGCCGCGCACAGTCACGACGGCTACGAGGAGACCATCTACGGCCTGGAAGGCACCCTGACCTGGACGGTCGAGGGAGCGGAGACGGACGTCGGCCCCGGCGAGGCGCTCGTCATCCGCCGCGGTGATGTGCATCGGTTCGAGAACGTCGGCGAGGTGGATGCAAAGGCGCTCGGCATCGTCACCCCCGGCATCCTCGGCCCCGCCTACTTCCGCGAGGTCGCGGCCGTCCTCGACGCTGCCGTCGCCGGCCCGCCCGACCTCGCGGCGATCGGCGAAGTGATGCGCCGCCACGGCCTCACGCCCGCCTGACCATCCGAAGCGACATGGCCGCGATCACCACGGCTCTCGCAACGGCAGCGATCGAGACGATTCTCGAGAGCGAGGAGCGCAAGGTCGAGATCCTCGTCGCGCGCGAGGAGATCACTGTCACCCGCGCCGAGTACGCCGCCGGTCTCGACGTGGCGGGCCCTCACGTGCATCACGACCACACCGATGCCTTCTACGTCCTCGAGGGCACGCTGATCTTCGAGATCGGGCCCGAGGCCACGGACGTCGCGGTCACCGCCGGTGGCTGGCTGGCCGTCCCGCCACACGTACCGCACTCGTTTCACGTCGACGGCCGCGCCCCCGCGCGATGGCTCACCATCCACGCGCCGGACGGCGGTTTCGCCGCCTTCATGCGCGGGATCCGCGACGGCGCCGTCGTCGAATGGGACATCCATCCCGTGCTGCCCCCGACGAGAATCGAACCTGTGCACGCGGTTTAGGACGGCCGTCTGGACTCCCGGCGCGCTCTCCACCTTGACCTGGCGTGGGAGGAGGAGAGGGCTTGATTTCTGCGGGCCAAACTTGTGCACGCTGTGCGACTCAGTCCGGCTGCTCCTGGTAGGAGCTCGCGCAGGTCGCTCAACTGGTGTCTGACACCAACGGTGTCAGACACCTTCCAGCCCTACGCGCTCGGGTGCATCGGGGAGCGCTCGCGTAGGGCGGTGCGTCGTCTGGATCGACGCGTGCGGTGGCACGTGAACTGCATACTCGACTCTGTGCGGCGGCGAATCCGGTGGCGTGCGGGCGGGGCGCGATGACCGCCCCCGTCGACCTGCGGGAGTTCGCGGGCCAGGACGACGTCCTGAAGCCGTATGTCCCGCGCCTGCTGACCGAGTGGGTGCACACCTCCCCCGAGATCCCGTATCGCCAGGTCGAGGGATCCCTCGCGTTCGTCGACATCTCCGGGTTCACCGCCCTCACGGAGCGGCTGGCTCGCCGTGGGAAGGTCGGCGCCGAGATTCTGCGCGACCTGCTGGACGGCGTGTTCAACGCCCTGCTCGACGAGGCGTACCTGTGGGGAGCCGGACTGATCAAGTGGGGTGGAGACGCCCTGCTGCTCCTCTTCGACGGGCCTGGTCATGAGGCTCGTGCAGCGCGGGCGGCCTGGGAGATGCAGCGGACGATCGAGCGGGTCGGGCGGCTGCGCGTGGGCGCCGACACCGTGACCCTGCGGATGTCGATCGGGATCACGACCGGACCGATCGACTTCTGCACGGCGGGGAGCGTCCACCGGGAGCTGCTCGTCGTCGGGCCGGTTGCGACCGAAACGGCCGAGATCGAGGCTGTCGCGGACGCCGGCGAGATCGGTCTCAGTCGAGCCCTCGCTCGTCGTCTCGACCCGTCGTGTGTCGGGCCGCCGAAGAGCGGCGCTCTGCTGCTCGTTGCGCCCCCGGAAGCCGAGCAGCGTCCGGCGCCGGACGTCGGGTCGGTGAGCGGTCTCGACGTGGCGTCGTGCATTCCGATCGCGTCGCGTGCCCACGTGATGCTCGAACGGAGCGAGCCGGAGCATCGCACGATCACCGCGGCGTTCATCGATCTGATGGAGACGGACGCTCTGCTCGCCCGGCTCGGTCCGATCGGGTTCGCGGGCGCGATCGACGAGCGCATCAGCTCGATTCAGGAGGCGGCGCTTCGCTACGAGGTTCCGTTCAACCTGACGGACATCTCCAAGGGCAGCGTGAAGACGCTGCTGACGGCGGGGGCGCCGTCGAGCACCGGCCACGACGAGGAGCAGATGCTCCGCACGCTGCGGGAGGTGATGGACGAGCCGGGTGTCGTCCCGATGCGGGTCGGCGTCAACACCGGCCGGGTGTTCGCCGGAGACTTCGGTCCTCCCTACCGGCGCGCGTACAGCGTCTTCGGCGACGCGGTCAACACGGCGGCACGGGTCATGGCCCGCGCCGAGGCCGGGCAGATCCTGTCGACGGAGATCGTGCTCGAGCGCTCGCGCACGACGTTCGCGACGACGCCGATCGAGCCGTTCCAGGTCAAGGGCAAGGCCGAGCCCCTCGAAGCGTCGATCGTCGGTCCGATCGTGGGGCGAAGGGGCGAGCGCAGTGCGGAGACTCCGTTCGTCGGACGGGACGCGGAGCTCGCCGCCTTGGCTTCCGTGGTCGACGAGGTCCGGCAAGGCAACGGCTGGATCGTCGAGATCGGCGGTGCCGCCGGTGCCGGCCGGTCGCGGCTCGTCCAGGAACTGGTCGACCGCTCTCCGGACCTGAGGGTGCTCCACGCCCGCTGCGAGGAGTACGAGGCGTCGACGCCGTATTTCGCCCTGCGCGCGCCGATGCGGGCGGCGTTGGGGCTCGAGCCGCGAGCGGATCCGGACGCGGCGGAGCGCCGCCTGCGCGAGGTGGTCGCCCGGATCGACGTGGAGCTCGTCCCGTGGGTGCCTCTGCTCGGCATCCTGCTCGGGCTCGACCTGCCGCCGACACCCGAGACGAGCAGCCTGGACGAGCGATTCCTGCGTGACACGATCGCCGACGTCGCGCTCCGCTTCCTGGTCGACACCCTTGGCGGCACCGCGACCATGTTGGCCGTCGAGGACGTCCAGTTCATGGACGAGGCCAGCGCGGATCTGCTCGTCCGTCTGTCGCGGGCGGCCGCCTCGCTGCGGTATGCCCTCGTGGTCACACACTCCGATCCGGCGACCACGTGGTCCCCGGTCTCCGATGAAGATCTGCGCTGTCTGGCGTTCACGCTGCGGCCGCTCACCGAACGGCAGGCGGCCGAGATCGTCCAGATCGCGACCGACGAGCGCCCGCTGCCACCGCACGTCGTCGAGGAGATCGCGCGGCGCTCCGGGGGCAACGTGCTGTTCCTCTTCGAGCTGCTCGACATGGCCCGCGCGACCGGGACGACCGCCGCGCTCCCGGACTCCGTGGAGGCGGTGATCGCCGCCGACATCGACCGCCTCTCCCCGCCCGACCGGATGGTGCTGCGGTCTGCCTCGGTGCTCGGGGCGAGCTTCGACCGCGGGCTGCTGATCGCGGCGCTGGCAGGAGAGGCAGATCTCGACGAGCCGCTCTGGGAGCGTCTGCACGGCATCGTCGACCCCGACGCGACCGGCCGGATGCGCTTCCGCAACACACTCGTGCGCGACGCCGCCTACGAGGGCCTGCCGTTCCGGCGGCGCAGCGAGCTGCACGCCCGCGTCGCGCAGGCGATTGAATCGGCCGCCGCGTCGCCCGAGGAGGAAGCGCCGACGCTCGCCTTGCATTTCTCCGAGGCTCACCACCACGACAAGGCCTGGCACTACGGCCGCGTGGCCGGCGACCGTTCCCGGGCCGTCGCGGCGCCCGTCGAGGCGGCGAGGTTCTACGAGCTCGCGCTCGACGCGGGCCGCTACGTGCGCGGCGTCTCCTCGCGCGAGCGGGCGGACGTGCTCGTCGCCCTGGGCACGGTGCGCCAGAGCGCCGGTCTGTTCGAGCAATCGTTCGACGCCTTTCGCCGTGCGACGATCCTGCTGGTGGACGACCCGGTCGAGCGGGCCCGCGTGTTCGCGGACCGCACGCGGGCGCGCGTGCGCACCGGTCCGTGGTCGCTCGCACTCAGGGAGACCGCCGCCGGGCTACGCCTCGTGGAAGGTCGCGAGGAGCCGGCCGCGGTTGCGGCGCGGGCCTGGCTGCTTGCGCTGCGTAGTGAGATCCGCATGTTGCAGGGACGTGCCCGCGAGGCGATTTCGCTGGCGCTGACCGCCGCCGCCGAAGCAGAGCGCGTGCAGGAGCTCGGCGCGCTCGCGCGTGCGTACGCCGCGCTCGACGGCTCCTACCAGATGCTCGGTGAGCCGGAGAAGGCGGTACACGAGCGGATGGCGATCGAGATCTATACGACTCTCGGCGACATCCGGGCGCGAGGCATCGCCGAGGGGAACCTGGGTGTCCAGGCCTACGCCGACGGCCGGTGGGCCGAGGCGGTTGACCTCTATCTCCGCGCCCAGGACGATTGCCTGCAGGCAGGCGATCGGCAGCAGGCCGCGCTCGCCGCGACGAACCTGGGCGAGCTGCTCGTCAGCCAGGGGCGCTCCGAAGAGGCGGAGCGATTGCTCGTCGACGCCCGACGTGTGCTTCGCTCCGCGGGCTTCACGCCGTTCGCGATCTTTGCCGAGATCCAGCTCGCGCGCTGCGCGCTCAACCGCGGCGACGCGGAAGGTGCGCTCGAGTCGCTGACGCGTATCAGCGCTGAGGCGGCGAGCGTCGACTACGCGGCGCTCGTGCTCGAGGCGGGCATCTACCTCGCGCATGCCCAGGCACAGGCCGGCGCGCCGGACGTCGGGCTCGAGGCCCTCGATGCGGCGGTCGCCGGCGCCGGCGAGGACGCGGCGCTCTATGCAGCGGCGGTCGACCGCGCCCGCGCCGCCTGCCTCGTTGCGCTCGACCGGTTGCCGGAGGCCCGCGAACGCCTCGACCGTGCGGTCGAGGCCGCCCGGGCGCAGAGCCTGCTGTACGAGGAGCTCCTTGCCCGGCGTGCGAGAGTGCGTCTCCGCGAGCCGGGCGCCGAGATCGAGGAGGAGCTGCGCGAGATCGATCGCCTCGCGCAGCTCCTCGAGCTCGCCTGACGGGTTAGCCCGGCGACCGGAGCCCGTCGACGTCGGAGTAGACGTCCGCGACGAGCGACCCGGGTGAGCCGACGGTTCCGGAGGGTGTGAGAGCGATCACGCACGACGTCGCCCCTGGCGGGAGCACCTGCGTCGCGGTGCTCTGGTCGGTGTAGGCGGCAGCTAGCTTCGTGGGATCGGTGCTATCCCGCGGGTCGACCTTGCAGGACGGCATCGTCACCAGGGCGCCCGTGAAGGGGAACTCGTCGGTGTAGACCAGGTGCGTGTACTTGAGCGTCCCGTCCGGGTTCAGGGCATTCGGGAAGTTGATGTGCTCGAGCAGCGGAACAGAAGCGCCCTGGGAGTCGCCGGTCCAGACGCTGACGTACGGCGTGCCGTTCTGGACGCCCGAGTCGACGACGAACCCGGTGTGCTCCTTCGAGCCGCCCGTCTGGCAGCTCGAGGGCGGAAGGCTGACGTCGTAGCTCCCCGGGTTCGGAGAAGGAACGGATCCGTCGGGATTGCACGTGACTGCCGCGACGTTGCCGAAGTCCTTGCCGGTGATCGTGTCGCTGATTGTCTGTGGTGTGAACTGCAGGCCCTTCAGCAGCTCGTTCGCGCCCGAACCGCAGACGGTCGTCGTGGAGGGCAGGGGCACGTCCTGCGCCCAGGTCCCGTCCGACGGCGTCTCGCAGACCGTGTACGTCGTCGAGGTCGAGAACGGCAGGATGAACTTGTACGAGCCGTCCTGCTTGGACGACGTCGAGACCGGCTGCGCTCCCCCGTAGAGCGTGACGGTCCACCCCGAGAGCGCCGAACCGTCGTCGTTTGCCAGGTTCTGGTTCACGTCGTTGAAGACGGTGCCAGCGACGGAACCGAGCGGCTCGAACCCGAAGTCCTGCTTGCTCTGGCCGCCCACGCCGAGCTTCGCGATCGTGTAACCGACGGACGCCGGCGCCGCGCAGGCGGGACCCGAGGTCGGAAGGGTCTCGAGGTAGCCGTTGGCGTCCGCCGTGGGGGCTCCGATGCACACCTTGTAGGCGGCGCCGACGTTCTCCTTTGCGAATGTGTACGAGCCGTCGGGCCCGGTTGTCGTCGTCCCGAGCGACGTGCCGGAACCGTTGAACAGCGTCACCGTCAGACCGCCGGCGGATGGGTCTACTGCGTCGTCGTTCGTCCCGTTCCCGTTTGCGTCGATGAACGCCGTCCCGGAGATCGGGGCGAACGTGTTGTAACAGAAGCTCATGTCGTCGAGACCGTCGAGCCTCTTCGGACTGCCGTCCGAATTCGTCTTGAGTGCGCTCGCGTGCAGGTAGCCGTCACCGCTGACGGAACCGCCTGACGCATTCGAGTAGTTGTACCGCGTCGAGTCCTTCTCGTTGTCGCCGTCGACGCCGACGTCCACGATCGCAGCACCGGTGGAGGTGAAGCTGAAATAGGTGCCGTTGGCATACGCGGGCCACGTCGCGGTCCCGCTGCCCGACGGGTAGCCGGAGTTCGGCGGGTTCACCGTGAGCGTGAAGGTCGCCCCGGTCGCGGGGTCGGTGTACTTCTTGCTCGTCCCGTCCTTGATTCTGAACGCGTACGTGGGCGCACCGCCCGACGGATAGAAGAGCTTCCCGCAATCGTTCGCGGTGTCGTTCGCGTAGTAGTCGGTCGCGGGCACTCCGCTCACTGAGGGCGGAGGAACCTGGCTGCCCGCGCTCGAGCCGAACGCCGGCACCACGACCAACCACGTGACGGCCAAGAGCGCTCCCACCAGCACAAGGCCCTGGATACTTCTCGTGCGGTTCATCCCCGGTTCCCCTCTTTCCAGTTCGCAGCAGTATCTGGTCAAGCGCGGCGAACACCGCCGGGGTGTGCCGCAGAGTCGGAGCGTACATCTGTTCCCCGCTCTTGCCAACTCCGGCAACGCCGGTTGACCGAGCAGCAGAGCTGCGGATGTGGTGAGGTCACGCAGCATGAACGGGCTCCGCGAGCAACTCGCCAACTCGACGCGCTCGCTGCGCGACGTCTTCCGCAACAAGGGGCTCCGCCGCCTGCAGCTCGCGTTTGCGGGCTCGATCGTCGGCGACTGGGCGTATGCGGTCGCCGTCGCGGTCTATGCGTACGAACGCGGCGGGCCGACCGCGGTCGGCGTGCTCGGCGTGATCAGGTACGTCTCGCTGGCGATCGTCACGCCGTTTGCGGCCACCCTCGGCGACCGGTACTCACGGCGGCTCGTCATGGTCTCCTCGGACGCGACCCGCGGGGTGCTCGTGTTCTGCGGAGCCGCCCTGATCGCGTCGGGTGCCCCCGCGCTCAGCGTCTATGCGCTCGCCGTGGTGACCTCGCTCTGCGGCTCGCCGTTCCGTTCGGCTCAGGCGTCCCTGATCCCCGATCTCGCCGACAATCCGGGTGAGCTCGCTGCGTCGAACGTGGCGTCGTCGACGATCGAGAGCGTCGGCTTCTTCGCCGGGCCGGCCCTGGCCGGCCTGCTTCTCGCCTTCACGAGCATCTCGACCGTGTACGTGTTCGACGGGCTCACGTTCGTCTGGTCGGCGGCGCTCGTGCTCGGGATCCACCCGTCCGCGCGGGAGCGCGAGGCAGCGGCTGCGCCTCCGAGCGAAGAGCCGAGCGGCGGCTTCATGAACGAGGTCACCGCGGGCTACCGCGCGATCCTCGGCTCGCGCGACCTCAGGCTCCTGATCGGTCTCTACTGCGCCCAGACCATCGTGGCAGGCGCCTCGCTCGTCTTCGACGTCGCGATCGCGCTCAGCCTGCTCGGGCTCGGCCACTCCGGTGTCGGCTACCTGAACGCGATGCTCGGGGTCGGGGGGTTCATCGGAGGGTTCGTCGCGCTCCTGCTCGCGCAGCGCGGCCGGCTTGCGCGCAACTTCGGCATCGGCGTCCTCTTCTGGGCCGCGCCGCTGCTCCTCGTCGCGGCGTGGCCGACCGTCGCGGCCGCCGCCGCGGTCATGATCATGCTGGGGCTCGCGAACTCGGTCGTCGACGTCAACGCCTACACGATCCTGCAGCGGGTGACTCCCGAGGCCGTGATGGCACGCGTGTTCGGCGCGATGGAGAGCGCCGTCATCGGTGGGATGGCGGTCGGGGCATTGCTGATGCCGATCCTGATCGGGACGATCGGGCTCCGCTGGGGTCTCGTCGTCGTGGGCACCGGGGTGAGCGTCCTTGTGCTGCTCGGGATGCGTGGATTGCGCAGGGTCGACCTCACCGCGTTCGCCCCGCCGGAGCTGGAACTGCTGCGCAAGGTGTCGCTCCTCTCGCTCCTGCCCGAGCCCACGCTCGAGTCGCTTGCGCGGGCGCTCAAGCGCGTCGAGGTGGCAGCCGGCGACGTCCTCATTCGCGAGGGCGACGCCGGCGACGTCTTCTACGTGGTCGAGACCGGCTCGGTCGAGGTGACGAAGGAAGGTCGCCACGTCGCACACCTCGGGCCGGGCGATTACGTCGGCGAGATCGCGCTCCTCCGCGACGTGCCGCGCACCGCAACCGTCACGGCGACCAGTGCGTCCGTCCTCCAGGCACTCGACCGCGAGCACTTCATCCCGGCGGTGACCGGCCAGGGCGAATTCCGCGACGCGGCCGACGCCGCCATCGCCACCCGGCTGGCGATGCTCTGAGCCCGCCCGTACCCTCTCGCTCCATGGTCAAGCCGGCCGTTCTCGTCCAACTCACCGACTCGCACATCGGCGCGGTCTGGTCCGAGGGCGATCCGGTCGCCGGCCTCAGGGCGGCGATCGCCGCGATCGGGCACCTGGACGTGGCCCCCGACGCGATCCTGGTCTCCGGGGATCTCGCCGAAAATGGCGCCGAGGCCGAATACGAGCTCGTGCAGGAGTCGTTGCAGGGCCTCGGTGTGCCGATCCATGTTCTGCCCGGAAACCACGACGACAGAGCGACCTTGCGCAGGTGTTTCGGGCTGCCCGGGGCAGCGGAGGCGCCGATCCAGCACGCCGCGGACGTCGGCGCACTGCGCCTTGTGATGGTGGACAGCACTCGGCCGGGTGAGGATGGGGGCGAGCTGGACTCCTCCCGGATCGAGTGGCTCGCCGGAGAGTTGGCAACTGCACCGGAGCGCCCCACCTTGCTTGCCATGCACCATCCGCCGATCGTGACGGGAAGTCCGGCCTGGGACGCGATCGGGCTGCCTGGCCCGGCGCGTTCGGCTCTCGCGGAAGTCGTGGCGCGACACCCGCAGGTGCTCGGGATCGTTGCGGGGCACCACCACCAGATGATCGTCGCCGACCTTGGATCGCGACCGGTGATGGCGATCCCGAGCACGTACGGGCAGGCGCGGGTGGGCTTCGGGGCGAGCAGGATCGTCTTCAGTGAGGCTGTGTCGGCGTTCGCAGTGCACGTGCTCGCCGACGGCGCGCTTACTTCGTCCGTGCAGCTCGTGGGCTACCGCTAGGGGGCGCCTCGACCGACTTTCAGCGAAGAGCGCATCACGATGGGCAGCAATCGAACTTGTGCACGCGATTCTAGCTTCTCCTGGCTCTGCTTGGTCGAGGCCAGTCACGTGACGGCGAAGAGTTGCCACTCGCCAGGAATGCCTTTGAGCTGTCGGCGGCCGCGGTCGTCGAATCGCAGCTCGGAGCCTGCCACGAGGTCCTTCACGGTAGAGGACACCAGCACCTCTCCGGGTTCGGCCAGCGCAGCGATCCGGGCGCCTATGTTGACGGCAAGTCCAGCGATCTTGTCGCCGACAAGCTCGCATTCACCGGTGTGCAGCCCAGCACGGACGTCGAGACCGAGCTCGCGCACTGCGGACTGGATCGCGTCCGCACAGCGGATCGCTCGGATCGGGCCGTCGAAGCGGGCGAAGAAGCCGTCACCGGCGGTATCGACCTCCTGACCGCGGAAGCGCGAAAGTTGCTGCCGGACGAGAGCGTGATGTCGCTCGACGAGCTCGCGCCAGCCCGAGTTTCCAATCTCGGCAAGCCTCTCCGTCGAGCCGACGATGTCGGTGAACAGGACGGTAGCCAGCACTGACTCAGACTGGCGCTCGTCGAGGTCGCGCACGAACCGCTCAACCTCCGGCAGCAGCGTCTCGGTTTGCAGATAGATCGCCAAGTCGGGTCCTGGCACCTGGAAGCGCTGCGCGCCTGCGATCCGGGCTGCCAGGTATTCGGCCTCCTCGCGCATCGGCGGCCCGTGAGTCACCAGCGTCGGCACTCGAATCGCGCCGAGGACATCGCGCACGTCGACATCGGTGCTCATTCGCAGCAAGGTGGCGACGGCGGCCGGACTGGCGGACAACCGATCGTGGCGAGCCCAACGAGCGACGAACTCCGGATCGTCGGCGTGCGAGGGAGCAACCGCACGCACTGCCTCCTCTGCGTGCTCATAGGTGCCCCACCTACGGACACTCGATTCGAGCTCCTGCCGCTGCTCTTCAGCCGTCTCTGCCCATGGGTACTCCGGCGCCCAGGTGCCCTTCGCGTAAGCGTTGTAGAGCACGAGCCCGAGAGTCCGTTCGGGATAGGTGGCCGCGAACAGAACACACATGGCAGCCGCCTCCACAGTTCCGAACAGCACCGCACTCTCCGATTCGGCGGCGTCCATCACCGCGCGAACATCGTCCATTCGAGCCTCCAACGTGGCAGGTTCGCGCGGTCGATCAGACAGACCGGTCCCTCGGCGGTCAAAAAGGATCAACCGGGAGAACGACGCGACCCGATCCTGAAACGCCCGCTGAAACGGCGTCTCCCGCTCGATCTCGATATTGCCGACGAAACCGTGCGCGAAGACGATGTCAGGGGGGCCTTGTCCCGTAGGCCCCATACGCGACCGCGACAGAGCCGCTCAGCGCATAGCGGAACTCGTCTCGGCCACCAGCCACCCCCATACATTCGCACGACTGCCACGCCTCCCGGCGCCTTCGGTATCAGGTGTTCCGCTGGGTCCGGCTGCTCCTGGTAGACGGCCGGTAGATGGCGGCGTGGGTCAGTGCTGAAAACTGGCGTACACGAGCGCTCGGCGCCGGGTATGCGCAGTGGTCGCACTCCGCTCGGTCGGCGTTGACGTCCGCCTCGAGTGGCTCCGGAGCGTGGGTCGTCCCGGAACGATCGTCCACGGGGTCGGCGATGCGATCGCAGTGCTAACCGGCCAGGACGGCCGGCCCCGCGGCGTGCTGCCGCGCGCGCGCGAGCCACGCGGTCGCGCCCAGCCGATCGAGCGTGTCGAGGGCACCCGCCTGCACCGCCTCGCCCGCTACCTCGGCCCGCTCGATTTGCGCGACCGCCTCCCAGAACGGCATCTCGAGCTCACCGAATCGCCGCGCTGCCGCTTCGAAGCGCCCGGGGCTTGCCTCGAGCCGTCCACGCACACGCAGCGCCTGCGCCTCCATGAACGGCGGCCGCTGGCCCGGCGCCGCGGTCTCGACGCGCGCAAGCAGGCTCTGGACGTCGGACGTCCGGCCGAGCGCGAGCGCGGCCTCCGTCGCATGCCAGAACGCCTGCTTTGCCTGCTGGTAGGAGATCGCCGCCATCTCCCCCAGCATGTCGAACGTCTTCAGCGCTGCCATGAGAGCCTCCTCGAGCCGGCCCTCGGCGTGCAGCACGGCGGTGTCGGCCGCCGCGACCGACGTACGCTCCTGCAGATCGGGCGAGTCGGCCGGGTAGAGCCCAAGAAGCCGCCGCGCCTCTGGCGCGTTGCCGCGCGCGATGTGGATCTCCACCACCGAGCTGAGCAGACTCAGCGTCACGCTCTCGTTCAGACGGTCCTCCGGGATCTCGGCGGCCGTCGCAAGGCACTCGTCCCAGCGGCCGAGCATGTAGAGCGGGTACGTCGACTCGGCGAGCGTCGCGCGCTCGTGCGGCCGGTTCCCGCGACGCCGGCTCAACGTGAGCGCGGATTCGAGGTAGCCGAGCGCGTCCGCGTAGCGGTCGGCGTGGAAGCACTGGTCCGACAGGTTGAACAGGATCGTCGCCGCCTGATCGAGCACTCCGTGCTCCTCGGCGATCACGAGTCCCTCGCGCAGGTACGCCGTCGCCACGTGCGAGTGGCCCGCCGCGCGCGCGAGCTGCGCGCGCCCCACGAAGGCGCCGGCCAGCACTTCGGCAGCGCCTAGCGATTCCCCGAGCTCGATCGCCCGGTCGACGAACGCGGCGGCGCGGTCGTCGCCGGAGAAGATGTAGCCGCCGGCGAGGCGCATCGTGAGCATCGCGAGATCCTCGTCCGGTTCGTCGTCCTTGAGCAGATCGTAGGCTTGCTCGGTCATGGCGATCGCCTCGCCGAACCGCCCCTGCCAACGGACGACGTAGGCGAGGCGCGCCGCGACCCGCGCGGCGGGATGGCTTTCGCCGGCTGCCTCGTAGAGCGCGACCGACTCCCCGTAGAGACGCTCGGCGGCCTGGAGGTCGGCCGCGCCCTGGGCTGCATGCCCGGCCTCGTAGAGGAGCCCTGCCCGCTCCAGTGGGTCATCGGCCAACTCGGCGGCCTGCATCAGGTACCGCTGCGCCTCTCCGGACGCGGCGAGCGCCTGCGCACGCGCTGCCGCCCGGACCAACGCCTCGCGCGCCCGCGCCCTCAGCTCGTCGTCAGGCGCCGCCGTGTAGGCATCGAGCAGGTGCGAGGCGATAACCTCCGCCACCTCGTCGTCCCCCGCGAAGGCGCGCTCGAGATGGGAGGCAGCTGCGAGGTGGCGCGCGCGTCGCTCCCGCTTGGAGAGCGACTCGTAGGCGACATGGCGGACGAGGTCCTGGAGGAACGCGTACTGCCCGTGCTCGGGCGAGCGCGCGTCCGCCTGCAGGCCAAGCACCTCCTTGCGGATGAGCGAGCCGAGCAGCAGGTCGAGCTGGTCGTCCTCCTCGGCCAGCGCCGCAAGCGCGTCGCGCGTGAAGCTCTTGCCGAGGACCGAGCCGTCCTGAAGCAGGCGCCGCTCCTCCGGCGGCAGCCCGTCGAGCCGGGCGGCGATCAGCGCGTGCAGCGTCTCCGGCACGTCGAGCTCGCCGAGCTCGCCCACCGGCTGGTACCTGCTTCCCTGATCGGCGATCAGCCCGCGGTCGACCAGCATCCGCACGGTCTCGACGGCGTAGAGCGGGACGCCCTCGGCGCGTTCGAGGATCTGGCGGCGCGTCGTGTCCGGGAGCCCGGGGACGAGACCGTCCAGCAGCTGCTCCATCGCGTCGCCGTCGAGCGGCTCGAGGTACAGGGAGGTGAAGTTGCGGTGGCCGGCGCCCCACGTCGGCCGCCGCTCGAGCAGCTCCGGCCGCGAAAGCGTGACCACGTAGAGCGGCGAGTTGCGCGACCACTCGAGCAGGTACTCGATGAAGTCGAGCAGGCTCGAGTCCGCCCACTGCAGGTCCTCGAACGCGAGCACCGTCGGGTATGTGTCGGCGAGCCGCTCGAAGAACAGGCGCCAGGCGGCGAACAGGTCCTGCCGGTCGCGCGCGGCGTGTTCGGCGAGGGCGAGCAGGTGCGCGAGCCGCGGCTCGACAAACGCGCGCTCGTCGGCATCGAGGACGTGCTCCTCCAGCGTCGCCCGCAGCTTCTCGAGCGCGACACCAGGCTCGTCCTCCTCACCGATGCGGCAGCGCATCCGCACCATGTCGGCAAGCGCCCAATAGGTCACACCCTCGCCGTAGGAGAGGCAGCGCCCGCGGTGCCAGTACGTCAGCTGTGGCAGGCCGTCGAAGTACTTGTAGAACTCCCACGCAAGGCGCGACTTGCCGATCCCGGCGATGCCTGTCACCGAGACGAGATGCGCCCTGCCGCTCTCGGCACACGTGTGGAAGAGGTCCTTGATCTGCCGGAGCTCACGGTCGCGGCCGACGAACGGCGCCTCGAGCCCGTGCGACTTGAGCGTCCCACGCGCCCCGGAGACAACGCGAAGCGCGCGGGCGAGCGCCGCAGGCTCCGCCTTGCCCTTCAGCTCATGGGTGCCGGCGTCCTCGTAGACGACCGACTGCTCCGTCGCGCGACGGGTCGCGTCCCCGACGAGCACCGTCCCAGGCTCGGCGGCCGATTGGACGCGCGACGCGGTGTTGACGAGATCGCCCGCGACCATCCCCTGACCTTGCGCCCCGACCGTGACGGCCGCCTCGCCGGTGACGACGCCGGCCCGAGCGCGCAGCTCGGGCACCCCGATCTCGTCGCCGAGCGCCGACACCGCCGCCACCAGGTCCAGCGCCGCACGCACCGCCCGCTCGGCGTCGTCCTCCGTTGCGGTCGGTGCTCCCCACACCGCCATGACGGCATCGCCGATGAACTTCTCGACCGTCCCGCCATAGAGCTCGATCAGCCGGCGGCAGGTCTCGAAGTAGCGCGACAGAAGCTCGCGCACCTCCTCCGCGTCCCGCGCCTCCGACAGGCGCGTGAAGCCGACCAAGTCCGCGAACAACACCGAAACCAGCCGCCGCTCGGCTGCCGGCTGCAGACGTTCCGCCGGAGCCCCCACGGCGTTCCCGCACTCGCCGCAGAACTTGACGCCGTTCTCGAGCGCGGCGCCGCACGAGGCGCACGCAACCGTCAGGCCGGTTCCGCACTCGCTGCAGAACTTCTTGCCCGCTGGATTCTCGGTGCCGCAGCCGGGACAGAGCATCGAGCCAACCATACGTTCGCCGGGGTCCGGCGCCTAGGTCGTCACGCGGCGCCGTCGGTCGACGCGCCCGTTGCTGGCCTGCCCGGTTAACTGCTCCCGTGGCCGAATTGAACGAGAAAACCGGCGACCCAGCCGATCTGCGCGATGCCCCCGACAAGAATCGAACTTGTGCACGCGGTTTAGGAAGTCGGCCGTGGTTGTGACGTGGTGTCCGGCTGAGTTCGCTCAGTCCCGCTCGTCCGCGCCTTGACGAGCGTCGAGTGCTGCGGAGTGTCGGTTAGTACCGCTGCGTCCGGCTGCTCCTGGTAGCCGACCGGTAGATGTCTCGGCGCTCTGGCGTTCAATCTGATGCGAACCTCGAGCAGATCCAAAACGGCCCGCGAGGACGCCAATCGAACGGCATTCCCGATGGAAGTCGTCCGCACTGCTGGCAGCCGCCGGAACGTCAACCTGCGACGGCGGGCACGAGCCTCCGATCGCGCCGAGATCGGCGCTCAAGGATCGCGCGCGCAACCGCCTCGGCGTCACGGCCGACGCCGCCGATGAAGTGCGAGTTGCGCCGGTGCTGATAGGCGAGCCCGAGCGTGTAGAGACCGGAAGCGCGCGTCGCGCCGCGACGCTGCACGATCTCGCCGCGCCGGTCGAGTACGCCGCGAATCTGCAGCCACGGGTACGCTCCGCCGGAAGCCCGTCGCCCAGACGATCGCAGCGAACCGGCGCAGGTCGATCGTCCGCGGGGCAGGCGGAAGGTTCACGTCGGGCAGAGGCTCGGGCTCCCAACCTTTGGCAAGTGGGTGCGCGTCGATCCGCTGCAGCAGCTTTCGGAGGCGGACGTCGGCTGCCGCGACGTTCGCGTCGAGATCGTCCGCGAAGACGGCACGGCCCCCGTCGAACCGCATTAGCTGTCCGGTGACGGTGACGCCGGCCGCCGCGAGCCGGTCGAGGCCGAGGTCCTCTCCCCCGTTCGCGCCGCTGAGCGGGAAGAGCGGGACGCGCTTCGCCGCCTCGACGTCGGGCATCTCGTCGATCGTGCGGTCGAAGTCGCCGAGGATGTGGGCCCACTCGAAGATGTCACGGCCCCGGTATCTGCGCGGTGCACGCGAGTGGCGTCCGGCGGCGAGCACGACGTCGCGCCCCGCCTGCCGCAGCTCGAGCGCGAGCTGCTGGCCGCTCGTCCCGGCCCCGACGACGAGGACCGGCCCGTCCGGCACGAGCTCCGGGCGCCGGTACTCGGAGGAGTGGAGCGAGAGCGGCTCCTGCGGCGGCGCGAGCGGCACGTGCGGCTCGGCGGCGTCGCCGGTCGCGAGCACGACGGAGCGGGCGAGCCAGGCTCCGCTCGTGGTGCAGACGCGGAAGCCGCGGCCGAAGCGCTCGATCCGCTCGACCTCGACGCCCTCCACGACCGGCGCCCCGAGCGAGCGCGCGTACGACTCGAGGTGCGCGACGAACGCTGCGAGCGGGAGGAACCCGTCGCGGTCGGCGGGGTCGGGGTCGCCGGGGAGCCGGTTCATCCAGTTCGGCGACAGGAGCGTCAGCGAGTCCCAGCGCTCGTGCCACCGCTGGCCGACGCGCCCGCGCTCGAGCAGGACGTGCTCGTGGCCGGCGGCGGTGAGATGGTGGCTGAGCGCCAGGCCGGCCTGGCCGGCGCCGACGATCAGCGTGTCGATGCGGGACGGGCGCGGCGCCCGGACGAGTCCGGGCGCCGCCGTCGCGGGTCACGCGTCCACCCCGACGTGCACCGGCACGCCGTTCGTGACGATGTCGAAGACCGCCGAGCGCGCCTTCGCGCGCTCCACCAGCTCGCGGAGCTTCTCGGGCGGCGCGTCGCCTTCGACGTCGAACGTCACCCGGATCTGCTCGTAGCCGTTGCGGACCTCGTCGGAGAGACCGAGCGCACCGCGCACGTCCATGTCGCCCTCGAGCCGCGACTCGACCCGCGTGAGCCGGATGCCGCGCGCGGCGGCGACGTAGACGAGCGAGGTGGTGAGGCACGCGGCGAGTGCGTGCAGGAGCTGCTCGGCCGGGTTCGGCGCCTCGTTCTCCCCGATCAGGATCGGCGGCTCGCCGGCGTCGAGCTCGAACGCCGTCGCGCGCGAGCCGTCCTCGCCGCCGGCGGCGTAGAAGTCCTGGATCGTCGAGCGGTTGTGCGCGCCGCCGAGCCAGCGGTTGCGGACGCGGAACTGGAACGTCCCCAGCTCCGGCTGCGCCTTGACGGCGTCGAGGGTCGCGAAGAGCGTCTGCGTGTCGACGCCGTTGCGGATCGATTCGATGGTGGTGCTCACTGCTGCTCCTTCCGTCGGGCGGGCTCATCCCGCGTCGCCCGAGACGGAACAGCCGTCCGGTTGCCGCGCGCTTAGCGGCGCGGTAGCTCCCTGGTAACGTCGCGCGGACAATGGAGTTCAAGCTCCTCGGCCCACTGGAGGTGGGCGACGGATCGACGGCCATCGCGATCGCGGGGCGGAAGCAGCGGGCCCTGCTCGCGCGCCTGCTCCTCGACGCCAACCGGACCGTCGCCGCCGACCGGCTCGTCGACGACCTCTGGGGCGAGTCCGTCCCCGACTCCGCGCAGAAGATGGTGCAGATCTACGTCTCGCAGCTGCGGAAGGTCCTGCCCGACGGCCTCCTCCAGACACGGCCGCCCGGCTACGCCGTCGAGGTCGAGCCGGCGAGCATCGATCTCGTCCGGTTCGAGCAGCTGCGGCGCGAGGGCGAGGCGGCGCATGCGGCGGGCAACGCCGAGCTGGCGGCGCGGCGCTTCGACGAGGCGCTCTCGCTCTGGCGCGGCGACGCGCTCGCCGAGTTCCAGGAGCCGTTCGCGCAGGCGGAGGCGTCGCGGCTCGACGAGCTGCACCTCGCCTGCATCGAGGCGCGCATCGCCGCCGACCTCGACCGCGGGCGGCACGCCGAGCTCGTGGCGGAGCTCGAGCCGCTGCTCACGCGGCATCCGCTGCGCGAGGGCCTGCGGGCGCAGCAGCTCCTCGCGCTCTACCGCTCCGGACGACAGTCCGACGCGCTGGCGGCATACCGGCGCTTCCGCGACCTGCTCGCGGACGAGCTCGGGCTCGAGCCCTCGCCGCGCCTGAAGGAGCTCGAGCGCCGGATCCTCCGTCACGACCGGACGCTCGACTATCAGCCGGTGCGCGCCTCGGCCGCGCCCGGCGTCCGGTACGTCAGAAACGGCGACGTCTCGATCGCCTACCAGACGATCGGCGACGGCGAGCTCGACCTCGTGCTCGTGCACGGCTGGGTGTCGAGCTTCCAGCCGGGCTGGGAGTGGCCTGCGCTCGCGCGCTTCTACGAGCGGCTGGCGGGGATCGGGCGGCTGATCATGTTCGACAAGCGCGGCGTCGGGCTGTCGGACCGGGTGGCGAACGTGGTGTCGCTCGAGGAACGGATGGACGACGTGCGGGCGGTGATGGACGCCGTCGGCTCGGAGCGCGCCCTCGTCCTCGGAATCTCCGAGGGCGGCCCGATGGCCGCGCTCTTCGCGGCGACCTATCCCGGGCGGACCGCGGGACTGGTGCTGATGGGCGCCTACGCGCGCAGGCTCTGGGCGCCGGACTACACGATCGGCAGGCGCCCGGAGGACATCTGGTCGTCGAACGTGCCGCCCGAGGACTGGGGGCTCCCCGCCGCGCGACGGTTCGTCGACGAGCGCGCGCCGTCGCTCGCAGGCGACGAGGACGCCTATCAGTGGTACGCCTCGTATCTCGTCCGCGGCGCGAGCCCCGGCGCCGTCGCGCAGCTCGCTCGGATGAACGCCGAGATCGACGTCCGGCACGTGCTCCCGTCGATCCACGTGCCGACGCTCGTGCTGTACCGCGAGCGGGAGTACCTGCGCGAGGCTGCCCGCTACATGGGCGAGCGGATCCCGGCCGCGCGGGTCGTCGAGCTTCCGGGCGCCGACCATCTGCCCTGGGAAGGCGCGCAGGACGAGGTGCTCGACGAGATCGAGCGGTTCGCCGGCGACCTCGACTCGACGCCGGAGCCCGAGCGCGTGCTCGCCACCGTCCTCGTCGTCGAGGCAGACGGGACCCAGGAGGCGTGCGACCTGGTCCGCGCCGACGTCGCCCGCTTCCGCGGCAGCGAGCTCGCCCTCACGGACGACACGCTGATCGCGACCTTCGACGGCCCGGCGCGCGCGATCCGCTGCGGCTCCGCGCTGATGGAGCGGGCGCGCGCGCACGGACGAGCCGCCCGCGCGGGCCTCCACACCGGCGAGAGCGAGCTCGGCGGCGACGCGCTCGACGCGATTCCCGTGGCGGTCGCAGCCGCGCTGAAGGATCAGGCCGAGCCGGGCGAGATCCTCGTCTCCTCGACCGTTCGCGACCTCGTCGCCGGCTCGGGACTCGCCTTCAGCGAGCACGAGCGAGAGCCGCTGCACGTCGAAGGCGTGCCGGGAGCGTGGCACGTCCACGCCGTCGTCGCCTGAGCGGCAGCGTCGAGAGGACGAACTCGAGCGCGAGCACGAGCCCGAAGAGGCCGTAGCCGCCGGCGGCGAGCGCCGCGCCTGCCGTTGCCGCGCCGACGAACGCCCCGAACTGGTTGGCGGCGGCGCGGGCGGCCATCGCAGGCAGGCGCCGCTCCGGCCGGACGGCCAGGCCGTACGCGTTGCCGAGGAGGGTTCTCCCGCCGCCGAGGAACGACAGCGCGGCCAGCAGCGCCGCGCTCACTCCCGGCGCGGGACGGAGCACGCCGAAGAGCCCGACGAGCAGCGCCATGCCGACCGCGAGGCGGACGAGCGTGCTCCGTGACGCGGCGGAGACGAATCGCCGGAAGACGAGGTTGCCGAGCGCGAACGCGATCGCCGCGAGCGCGAGCAGCCCGCCGATCGCGGCCGGCGGCGTGGCGTAGGTCTCGGCGAAGAGTGCGCCCGCGTACACGAGCGTGCCGAGCCAGGCCGAGTTCGCGGCGAGCTCGGCGAGCAGCCAGCGCCTCAACACCGGATCGCCGAGCGCGACACGAAGGCCGCCCCGTTCTCGTCGGGGCGTCCGCGATCCGGGACGGCGACGAACGCGGCGAGCGCCGCCGCCAGCGGGAGCGCGAGCCAGCCGAGCCGCCAGCTCGCACCTCCGAGCAGGCCGAGCGCCGGCATGCCGACGATCCACGCGGCCGGGCTGCCGATCAGCGCCCAGCCGAGCACCCGCCCGCGCGCGGACACGTCCGCCCAGTCGCCCGCCGCCGACGTCGCGGTCGCCATCAGGACCGACACCGCGATGCCGATCGGCACCTGCGCGAGCGCGAGCAGCGACAGCGTCGGCGCCGCCGCGCTCGCGAGCGACGCCACCGCCAGGAGCGCAGCGCCTGCGCGGAGCAACCGGCTCAGTCCGAAACGCCGCGCCGCGGACGGCAGCGCGAGCGACGCGACGCGGCGGCGAGCCCCGCGACGGTCCGCAGTTGTCCGACGACTGCCGTCGAGACGTCGAAGTCCGCCGCGACGGCGGCCAGCACCGGCGAGAGCGCGATCGCGCCCGACTGCGCCGCGAAGACGCAGAGGAAGAGCGAGAGGGCGATGCGCCGGTTGGCCACGGCGGCAACGAAACCGGCCGTCGGTTCTCACGCGGTAGGCGCCCGGTAAAGCGCGACCCGCTACCGTCCGTTTACCCGGCGCCAACCGCGACGCAGGCGACAGCCGCTCTCCTTCGGGGCGAACCAGCACAAGGAGACGCACCCATGAACACTCATTCCGCCGAGACGCGCCGCTGGCTCGGGCTCGGCCTTCTCTGCTCCGCCTTCTTCATGGTCATCCTCGACGTCGCGATCGTGAACGTCGCGCTGCCGTCGATCGAGACCGATCTCGACTTCTCCCCGCGCAGCCTCCAGTGGGTCGTGAGCGCATACGCCCTCACGTTCGGCGGTCTCCTGCTGCTCGGCGGGCGCGCCGCCGACGTGCTCGGCCAGCGGCGGACGTTCGTCGCCGGCGTCACGGTCTTCGCGCTCGCGTCGCTGCTCGCGGGTATCGCCTGGTCGCCGGCCCTGCTCATCGCGGCGCGAGCGCTGCAGGGGATCGGCGCGGCGGCGATGACGCCGGCGGCGCTCTCGATTCTGATGACGACGTTCCCCGAGGGCGCCGAGCGCAACAAGGCGCTCGGCGCCTGGGGCGCCGTCGGCGCGTCGGGCGGCACGATCGGGCTGCTCATCGGCGGCGCGCTCACGCAGACCGTCGGCTGGACGTGGATCTTCCTGCTGAACGTCCCGATCGGAGCGACGGTGATCGCGCTCACGCCGGCGCTCCTGGCGAAGCGGCCACCAGCCGCCTCGAAGCGGCGGTTCGATCTGGCCGGCGCGACGTCGGTCACGGCGGCGCTGTCCCTGCTCGTCTACGCGGTCGTCGACGCGGACGCCGCCGGATGGGGATCGGTGCAGACGGTGTCGCTCCTCGCGATCTCGGCGCTGCTGCTCGCGGCGTTCGCCGGCGTCGAGCGGCGCGCGGCAGCGCCGCTCCTCCCCTTCCGCCTCTTCCGGGTCGGCGTCGTGCTCGGATCGAACGTGGCCTCGACCCTGTTCGGGGCCGCCGTCTTCGGGATGTTCTTCGTGATCACGCTGTACCTGCAGCGGGTGCTGGGCTACTCGCCTCTCGAGGCGGGGCTCGCCTGGCTGGCGCTGTCGGTGGCGGCCCTGCTCGCCTCCGCGGCAGGCGCTCCACTCGTGACGCGAATCGGGCCGCGCATCCCGCTGGTGACGGGCCTTTCGATCGCGACCGTCGGGCTGTGGCTGCTCTCGCGTCTTCCCGAGGACGCCCGCTACCTCGACGACGTCATGCCGGCGCTCATCGTCTCGGGGCTCGGAATCGGGCTCGCGTTCGTGACGCTGTCGATCGGCGCGTTGGAAGGGGTCGACGATCACGATGCCGGTCTCGCCTCGGGTCTCGTGAACACGACGCAGCAGGTCGGGGCGGCGCTGGGAGTCGCGATTCTCTCCACCGTCGCGCTCTCGGCCGGGTTCGCGGACGCGCTCCTCGTGGCGCGGCGTTGGCGGCGGCCGGCGCGCTGTTCGCCGCGTCGCTCGTTCGTGCCCGCGTCGACGACCGAGCTGACCGCGCTCGAGGAGGCGGCCTGAGCGAGCAGCGTGCTGCCCCCGATGTCCCCACAGGCCAACCATCGAATGGAGATCACATGGACCCCCTGCTTCACTACTTCGCCCTGCGGATGTCATCCACGTTCGTCGACTCTCCGCAGCTGGCCCGCCAACGAGAGACGCTCCGCGAACACGAACGCAAGGCACGCTCGCAGCGGGCGACCCGACGGCGCGAGCGTATCTGGCAGGCAGCCACCCTCTTGACGGCACACCGGTGGCGCAGCGCTCGTGAGCTCGGCGGGAGGGCCGGATGACCGGCGTCGAGGTGTCCACGTACTGCCGTGCGGAATGGATCGGGACGGACCTAATCCTGTTCGGGCGTGGCGATCATGCCGTGCTGGAGGAGCTCGAGCATCGAGTCAAAGACGCGCCGGTAGCCGTCGGCCTCGAACGGTTCCGAACCAAGCTCTCGCTCGACGAGGCGGCGCATCACTAGCGGACACCAGATCCAACAGGGCGATCAAGACGCGGCGCATCTGCGGGTCCCCCGACGGCCGCAACAGCCCCGTTGCCTCGAGCGTCGCGAGCTCGCGATCGAGGAGCGCGAGCAGGGGATCGAAAATCGCCTCACTTGCGTCATCGCCCTCGCGCAGCGAGCGCCCGAGATAGTCGGCGAGGGCAGGCTCCTGAGCGAAGCGCTCGAACATCTGCTGCCAGCGAGCGGCCAGCAGCTCGTGGGTCGGAACTTGTGCACGCGGTTTAGGAAGTCGGCCGGACCTGTGACCTGCTGTACCGCTCAGTTCGCTGGGCGCCGGCTCCGCACTCTGACGTGCGTCGAATGCGTTCGCGCGTCTTCGTGTATCGCTGTGTCCGACTGCTTCCGGTAGACGGGCGGTAGACGGCTGGCAGGGCCGCTCAGCTTTGAGGCACTCGCCGCCGGCGGTACCGGCGAACGCGGCCGAAGTCAGGAGAGCGGCAACCAGTCCCAGCCCGGCCAGTGCCGTGGCGTTGATGTCGTCGACCGGGGGTTTTCCCACGTGGGTCAGCGGAGACAGGTTCAGTACCCAGTCCGGAAGCTGCAGGCCCGATCCGAGCAGCCCGATGAAGGTGACCGCGCCGAACGCCGCCCAGGCGAGTGGAAATGCTCGCGGAATGAGCCCGTAGAGGAGCACCGCGACGGCCGCGATGACCAGCTCGGCTGGCAGGTAGGCCAGCCCGGACTTCAGCAACGTACCGACGTAGCCGGAGTTACTGGTCGAGAGCGCAGTGGCGGCGCCGAAAACGAGTGCCGATACGGCGACTACCACGACCAGCCCGGTGGCAACGACGAGCACTTGTGCGCCCAGCCACCGGGTTCTGCCGAGCGCTCCTGCGAGGATGGGTTCGAGGCGGCCGGCCGCCTCCTCGTGTCGCAGGAAGGCGAGTGCCTGGACGCTGTAGCCGCAGGCGATGATGGCGAGGTAGACCTGGGTCGACGCGAGGAAGCCGTCGGCGGCGTTTGCCGCGGTGATGCCCATCGCCTTGCTCAGGGAGGGGTTGCCGAGGATGGCGCCGACGACGTCTTGGGCGAGGGCGCCCATGACTGCGGCCAACGCGACCGATGCGACCAGCCACCCGAGGAGCGAGCCGCGCTGCTCGTGCAGCGCGAAGCCGAGTGGTCGGACCAGCCACGCCGAGGCCGACGGTTCACCTGGTCCTTGTCGGTACAGCGCGGCACCGAGGTCCCGGCGCCGAGCTAGCACGACGGCGAGGACGGACAGCCCGGTCGCGACGACCGTGGGGATGAGCAGGACCCACCAGCGCTGATCATTGGCGAAAGGGGCGGTCTTCTCGAGCCAGCCGAGCGGGGAGAGCCATACCCAGAAGGTGTCGTTGACGTCGCCGACGCCACGCAGGATGTAGGAGAGCGCGATGGCTGCGAAGCCGAGGGCATAGACGCCTCTGGTATGCAGGACGAGTTGGGCGCAAACCGCGGCGAGCGCAGCGAAGACGACGGTCACCATGCCAAGGGCCAGGGCGTAGAGCACCGCCGGGCCGAGCTCGATCCCGGCGGCCAGCAGGGAGAGCACGAAGCCGACGTCCATCGTCACCACAGCGGCGCCCACGAGCAGCAGCGCACTCACAACCGGGACTCGTCGGTCGATCCGCCCTGCCAGCAGCGCCTCGAGACGTCCGGACTCCTCCTCGCCCCGTGTCATTCCCGCAACCAGAGCGAGCCCCATGAGCGGCATCAGGAACGAGGCGACGAACCCGAACTCGTCCTGGATGATGCCCCCAAGGGTGTCGATGCCCTCCACGTGGCCGTTGATCGCAATCAGGGCGTCACCGACCAGGGCCGCACCGTACGACGCGATCTTCTCGGGCGTGTCGTAGAGTTGCGCCACGGCGGTCGCGGTGAGCGCAAGGGTGCCGACGGCGGCGAGCACCCACACCAGGAGGCGTCGGCGCTGTACGCGCCACAAGATGGCCAACATGGCCCCGGTGCCCGTCATGCTTGCACCGTGCTGGTCTCTTCGTCGCTGTAGTTCCGCAGGAACAGCTCGTCCAGGCTCGGCGGCTCGACGGTGAGGCTCCGGATGCTGGCGGCGTGGATGAGTCCGATCGCCTGGTCGAGCTCATCAGGCCCGACGGTGAACCGTGTCTCGATGCTTCCGTCGACTTGACCGGTGATGAGGTTCTCCAACCCGGCGACCGCTTCCAGGGACCCGACGGCGGATGCGGTCAGCGCGTGGACGCTGGTCCGGGTGTGTCGGCGCAGGTCCGCGAGCGTTCCGGAGGTCACCGTCTTGCCCTGCCGGATAATGCTCACCCGGTCGGCGAGCGCCTCCACCTCCGAGAGGATGTGGCTGGACAGCAGCACCGTCGCGCCCTGCTGGCAACGCTCCCGGATCACGCCCTGGAACACCTGCTCCATCAGGGGGTCGAGCCCCGAGGTCGGCTCGTCGAGGACGATCAGTCCCACCTCGCTCGCGAGCGCCGCGACGAGCGCGACCTTCTGCCGGTTGCCCTTGGAGTAGTCGCGCCCCCGCTTGGTCGGATCGAGGTCAAAACGCTCGATCAGCTCGGCGCGCCGCTTCGGGTCCATCCCACCGTGAACCCCGGCCAGGATGTCCATGCACTCACCTCCGGTTAGGCTCGCCCACAGCGACACGTCACCGGGCACGTAGGCTAGGTCGCTCCGCAGCTTGGTTCCCTCGCTCCACGGGTCGCGGTCGTAGAGCGAGATCCTGCCGCCATCCCGGCGCATCAGGCCGAGCAGGATCCGGATCGTGGTGGACTTCCCGGCGCCGTTGGGCCCGAGAAACCCGTGCACCTCGCCGCGGGCTACAACGAGGTCGAGGCCATCCAGCGCCCGGAAGCTGCCGAACTGCTTGACCAGCCCCTCGATGCGGACGATGTCTTCAGGGCGCTTGGTCATTTGCCCAAAGCATACGCCCAATATGATGAGTCAGTCAAACGCTTGACGCCGAAGACCCCGGACGGCTAGCGTTATTGGGCAAATGACCAAACCGGATGAACCGAGAGAGGACGTCGCGACGGCCACGACGGCCGGAGGGTCGACGCGAGAGCGGATCGTGGAGGCGACGGTCGAGCTGATGGCAGAGATCGGGATCGATCGCGTCCGCACACGCACGATCGCCGAGCGTGCGGGTGTGAACCCGGCGCTCGTGCACTACCACTTCGGATCGATTGCAGCGCTCGTCATGGAGGCCGCCGAGTACGCCCTGCTCGAGGAACTCGGACCGTCGATCGACGTCTTCGTATCGGCCGCCACCGTGCAGCAAGGAGTCACCGCAATACTCGAGTGGATCGAGCAGAGGGGGCAACGGACGCCCGGCGCAACGATTCTCGCCGAAGCGATGGTCAAGGCAACACGAGATCCGGAATTCCGGCGGTGGACGAAGAAAGCATCCCGGCGGTTCCGGGCCATCATCCTCGAGCGCCTCGAGACCGCACGTGCCAACCACGAGATCGACCCCGCGCTGGACATCGAAGCGACGGCTGTTCTACTCGCGGCGGCGCTCGACGGACTTCTGTTCCACCACCTGGTCGACCCGAGGCTCGACGTCAGACAAACCGCCGAGCCGATCGCCCAGATGCTCGGAGCTCCAGGCCTGTCCTCGCCGAAGAGCGGCGCTATGAAACGGCGGAGGCAGCCGGATTCATCTCGGAGCCCAAACCGCGCGGATCATGGAGCCTCCGCCGGAGCCACTTGATTGAGCCGGATTCAGGGTGTCGCGAGGGCTTCAGGGGGCTTCATGAAGGAGCCCCGGGCCTAATGAGGCGCGCCGGTCGAGCCCCCGTTGGGGCAGTACTTGCGCGAGATCGAGAGAAGCCATCCGGACTCATCTTGGAACCCAAAGCGCGCGGATCATGCAGCCCTCGTTGTGCAATTAACCGATTGCGCAACAAGGAGGGCACCGGCCACGGGCGTCGCTTCGTGCCGAACGTCAGCGCCGCCGAAGCGCAGTCGGCGATTCGTAGCATGGGACTCGTTAGTCAAATGTTGCTCGACCGCTTGGCTGTGTGAGATGAGCGTCCATGCGCACTAGCTTTCTTCAGTCGTTGCGGGAGTACGTGGGCGTGGTGCGGCGCGCCCACTACAGCACTTGAGCATCGTTCTGGGGGCGAACTCTCGATGCTCTTGGTAGACGGCTTGTAGACGGAGGCGTCAAGCGCGCGAGTCCCGCGAGGCTGAAGTGCCGCAACCCGCTTCCGAAGCGGCCTTGCGGCGCATGCCCCCGACAAGAATCGAACTTGTGCACGCGGTTTAGGAAACCGCTGCTCTATCCACTGAGCTACGGGGGCGAATGTGGCGATCTGCAGGCAAGTCCGGGTTGGCCCCGGCACTTCGGCTCGCTGGGGATCTCCGCGTCCAGAAGTGTAGAGCGTCTCCCGAGACCTTCTCGCGGATGAGCGAGCGAGGCGACGACCCAACCGGTGTCTGACACCTTTCAGCGCCTGCGCGCTCAGGTAGGGTCGCCGGCAGGTCAGTGCCCTCGCGACTCCGGCTCACGCGGCAGCAGATCCTGGCGTTCAGGCGCCGGGTCGGTGGGCTGGACGAGCGGCTGCCGCAGGGCTCGGAGTCGTTGCGGCGGGCGGCGTGGGCCGGCTTGCAGGACAGCATGCCGCGGGCCGCGCTGCTCTCGCTCCACGCGCGCGTTGCCGGGGTCGAGCCGTCGACGTGGGAGGATCCTTCGCTCGCACAGCTCTGGGGGCCTCGCTACCACGCGTATGTCGTCGCAAAGCGCGACTTTGCGCTCTTCTCGCTCGGGAGGCATCCCGAAGCCGCGAAGAGCCGCCTGCGGGCCGAGCGCATCGCCGAGCAACTGCACGCGCAGCTCGCCGGCCGGCGGCTGACGGACCGCGAGGCCGCGCAGGCACTCGGCATCGGCAACTCGCTCCGGTATGCGGCGACGACGGGCACGGTCGCGATCCGCTGGGAGGGCGCACGAGCGCCGACCGTCTGGACCGTGGTCGCCGACGACGTGCCCCCGGCCGAGGCATGCCGCGAGCTCGCTCGGCGCCACCTCCACATCTTCGGGCCGACGACGGCTGTCGGCTTCGCCCGCTGGGCGGGGATCTCACGGCGCTCGGCCGCCGCTGCGTTCGCCTCGCTCGCAGGGTCGCTCCTGCCGGTCCGATCACCGCTCGGCGAGGAGTGGCTGCTCGAAGACGACGAACAGGTCGTGCGCGCCGCGGCGACGGCTGCCGCTCCGGCTCGCCTGCTGCCGAGCGGCGATGCCTACTTCCTGCTCGACGGGGCAGAGCGGGAGCTGCTCGTCCCGCGCGCGGACCAGCGGTCGCGGCTCTGGACGTCCCGCGTGTGGCCGGGCGCGCTGCTCGTCGACGGCGAGATCCGCGGCACCTGGAGACGGGCACACGGCACCGTGCGGATCGACGCCTGGGCGCGCCTCCCGCGCGCGGCGCGCGACGCGGTCGAGGCCGAGGCCGGCGCCCTGCCGCTCCCGGGCCTCGACGGGCGCATCGACGTGGTCTGGAACGCCTGACCCGCACCTCGCCCGGGTCGCAAGGGCGGACTCGACGGCGCCGCCGGCGCCGCCGAGTCGAAGGACAGGTCGAAAGCGGTTCAGAGCCCTGGCGGCGCCTGCTCCGTGGTCGTGCCCGAGGACGTGGTGCCGGCCGTCGTCGTCGTCGTCGTGGTCGTCGTTCCGCGGTGGCCGTCGCCGTGCTTCTCGCCCGTCGTCGTGGTCGCCGCCGCCGCCGCCGTTGTCGTCGGCGGCACCGGTGCCTGGCGGACACGCAGCTGGGCCAGGCTGGCAGTCAGGGTCGACCCGTCTGCGCAGCCGAACCCGGTGATCGCGACGCTCTGCCCCTGGGTGCCCATCGAGACGGTGACCACGTCGCCGTTCTTGAACTGGCTGTGCCGGCCCGCATGCGTGACGGTCACCGTGAACGACTGCGGCGCAGCCGCGGTGCCGAAGACGATCGCTCTCGAGCAGCGATTGTTGGCCGCGTTCGCGTGCTCGCGGCCCTTGTGGCCGCCCGAGTCTGCGAGCGCGTAGGACGCCGTCACGCCGGCGGTCCCGACGAGCGCCAGCAGAACGAACTTGAGTTTCACGCCTACTCCCTTCGTCACGCTTAGGTGAAAGATCTGGAGGTCCATCGACGCCGAGCGGCTCCGGCCCCGTCCCTCGGACGAGGGAGCGTGGCGGGCGCCCGACGGGATGTCCGAGCGCTCGGCGAACGTTCTTCCTCTCGGTGGGACACCTCGGCATCTCGCGCGGCGCCGCGCTCTACGTGGGTGCGCTGATCGGCCCGGGCCTCCTGCTCGTGCCGGCACTCGCCGTGCAGGCGGCCGGCGCAGCATCGATCGTCGCCTGGGCCGTGCTGCTCGTCCTCTCCGCGCCGCTCGCGATCACCTTCGCGGCCCTCGGCGTCCGCCACCCGGTCGCGGGCGGCGTCTCGACGTACGTCCGCGAGGGTCTCGGCGCCGACGCGGGAGCGATCACCGGCGGCTGGTTCCTGGCCGCCGTGATGCTCGGTGCGCCCGCGGTCTCGGTGATCGGCGGCTACTACGTCGCCGACCTGACCGGCTCGGGAACGACGGTCGCGGCGGCCGTCGGGCTCGCGATGTTCGCCGCCGTGACGGTCGCCAACCTGTTCGGCCTGCGGGTCTCGTCGGGATTCCAGCTCGCGCTGTCGTCGGTGCTGATCGTCGTGATGGCCGTTGCGCTCGCGGTCGCCCTGCCGGCGCACGGCGGCCGCAACTGGACGCCGTTCGCACCGCACGGGCTGTGGGCGATCGGCACTGCAGCGAACATCCTCGTCTGGCTCTTCGTCGGCTGGGAGGCCGTCGCGCAGCTCGCGGGCGACTTCCGCCGTCCGGCGCACGACCTGCCGCGCGCGATGGCGATCGCCTTCGCGCTCGTCACGGTGCTCTACGTCGGCCTCGCCGTGGCGACGATCGGCGTGACCGCCGGCACCCAGTCGCGGGTCCCCCTCGCCGACCTCGTCGCCGTCGGCTTCGGGCGCGCCGGACGCGACGCCACGGCGGTGCTCGCCGTCGCGCTCACGATGGGGACGATGAACGTCTACACCGGCGGCATGGCCAAGCTAGCAGCGTCGCTGGCGAGCGAAGGCGCGTTGCCCGCCTGGTTCGCCGGCGACGCCCGGCGCACGATCCCGCGGCGGCCGCTCTACGTGTACGCGCCGATCGCGGTGCTCGTGATCGTGGCGGTGCTCGCAGGTCTGGGTTCGACCTCCGACCTCGTGCGCGCGACCTCGGCCTGCTTCATCGCCGTCTACATCCTGGCGCTGCTCTCGGCGGTCAGGATCCTCGACGGCCGTGTTCGCATCGCCGCCGCCTGCTCGCTCGTCCTCTCGGCGGCGCTCGCGATCTTCTCGGCGGCCTTTCTCGCCGTTCCGGTCGTCGCGGCCGTCGTCGCCGTCGTGCTGCGCCGCAGCCTGAGCTCGCGGCGCCTCGCCGGCGCGAGCCCGGCGGCCCGCGTGGGCGCGACGGACTGATCGCCCGAACGGGGGTCGCGGGCAGGCGGCGGCGCACCGATCATGCGCCCATGCGGCGCCTCACGACCCTGCTCGCTCTTGCGGCGCTGCCGCTCGTGGCCGCGGCGTGCACGGGCGCCGACGCGAAGAAGGCCGAAGACCTCCTGGCTCAGTCCCAGGTGGCCGCCCAGTCCGTCCGCTCGGAGGGATTCACCATGCAGATGACCCTCGACGCCGCCGGCAAGAGCGTCTCGGTCGACCTGCGGGGCGGCATGATCCTCAAAGGGACGGGCGCCGGTGACTTCTATGCCACGATGACGACCGATGCCGCGGGCACGACGCCCGTCGACGCCGTGATGGTGAAGCGCGGCCCGACCATGCAGATGACCATGAACGGGGTGACGCGCACTCTCCCGTTCCCGGCTGCGCCGAAGCCGGCGGCAGCGGGCTTCGACATGAACGCGATCGTCCCTTACGTGAAGGACGTCAAGGTCTCGGCGGTCCAGGTGAACGGCCACACCGAGGACGAGGTCGTCGGCACGATCGACGGGAACGCCCTGCTCGCGAACCTGCCCGGCGTCTCGACCGGCCTGCTCTCGAGCGTCGGCGCGTCGCTGGGGGACATCAAGGTCTCGCTCTTCATTCCGCGCGACTCGCACCTCGTCGAGACGGCGCTGCTCGACATGACCATGCATGTCGCGAAACAGACCATGCACGTGGCGATGTCGTACGCCGTGGCGAGCGTGAACAAGCCGCTCGCATTCCCCGGCACCAGCTAGCCCCGGCGGTCCGGGTCGAGCAGCACGACCGGGATGCGGCGCGAGGTGCGCCGCTGGTAGCCCAGATAGCCCGGCGCGCGCGTCGTCACCTCGTCCCAGAGCCGCGCGCGCTCGTCACCCGTCGCCTCGCGCGCCACCACGGCCCGCTTCGAGCGTCCGAGCTGCACCGTCGCCCGGGGGTCCGCCTGCAGGTTCAGCCACCACGAAGGCGCCCGGTCCAGGCCCCCGTACGAGGCGATCACGACCAGACGCTCACCGTCGCGCAGCGAGCACAACGGAACCGTGCGCGGCCGCCTCGACACGCGGCCGGTCGTGGTCAGGAGCACGACCGGGAGACCCCAGACGCGTGCTCCGATCCGGCCGCCGCTTCCCCGGTAGAGAAGCCGGTGCAGGGCGCCGAGGTAGTGGGTCGCGAGTCGGACGATCAGCGGGCGCATCGCTAGACCGCGACGCGAACTTCGCCACCGACGAGCACGCGCTCGATCTCGATGCCCTCGTTCAAGACCACGACGTCGGCCGGAAGGCCCACGTCGATCCGGCCGAGCTCCGCCTCGCCGAGCACGCGTGCCGGTGTCGACGTCGCCGCGGCGACCGCTTCCTCGAACGGGATGCCGAGCGCATGCAGGTTGCGCACCGCTTCGTCCATCGTCAGCACGCTGCCGGCGAGGACGCCGTCGGGGCCGCGCACCGTTCCCTCGTGCACCCGGATGTCGAGATTGCCGAGGCTGTACGAGCCCTCGGCCAGGCCCGCGCCCGTGATCGCGTCCGTGACGAGCGCGAGCCGGTCGCGCGCGGCCCGCCAGGTGACCCGCACCGTCTCCGGAGCGAGGTGGATGCCGTCGACGATGATCCAGACGACGACGTCGTCCCGGGCGAGCGCCGCGCCGACGATGCCGGGATCGCGGTGCAGGAACGGCCGCATCGCGTTGAAGAGGTGGGTGACGCTGCGTGCTCCACGGTCGAACGCTGCGTTCGCCTGCTCGGCAGTCGCGTCGGTATGACCGAGCGACACGGCGACGCCACGCTCGATCAGCCGGTCGATCAAGCCGGTCGCTCCGGGCAGTTCGGGCGCCAGCGTCATCATGCGCACCGGGCCTGCATCGAGCAGCCGCTCGAGCAGCGCCAGGTCGGGATCGCGGCGCGAGGACGCCTCGTGCGTGCCGAGCCTGTTCGGCGACAGGAACGGCCCCTCGAGGTGCATGCCGAGGATGCGCGGCCGCGCATCGCCGACCGGGACCTCGCGCATCGCCGCGAGGATCTGCTGCTCCGGGCTCGTGATCAGGGTGGGGAGGTAGGCCGTCACACCCGTCTCGAGCAACGCCTCGCCGGCCCGCCGGTAGCCGTCCGCGTCCGCGTCGAGGAAGTCGACGCCGCCGAAGCCGTTCACCTGCAGGTCGACGAAGCCGGGGACGGCGATCCCGCGGCCCGCGGGCGAGCCGAGCCCGACAGCGGCGATCCTGCCGTCGAGCACCTCGACGTCGCCCTGCACGAGCACGCCGTCGACGAGCGCCGCTGCGACTCCCAGCTTCATCCGCTCCAGTCTAGAAGTGGTCCTGCCATTTGGTCAATACCAGTTGTCGAATTCTTCGCCGAAAGGGCTTGTGTCCACTCGATCTGGTCTATACCATCTCCGCGTGGCCGCGATCCGGCTCGACCAGGTGACGAAGGCGTTCGGGGCGGTGACCGCCGTCGACGACGTCTCGCTCGAGATCGCCGACGGCGAGTTCCTCGTCCTCGTCGGGCCGTCGGGCTGCGGGAAGTCGACCCTCCTGCGGATGATCGCCGGGCTCGAGGAGGTGACCGCCGGGCAGGTCTCGATCGGCGACCGCGACGTCACCGACCTCGCCCCGCGCAGCCGGGACGTCGCGATGGTCTTCCAGACCTACGCGCTCTACCCGCACATGACCGTGCGCCAGAACATGGGCTACGGCCTCAAGGCGCGCCGCACGCCCCGGCCCGAGATCGCCCGCCGGGTGGGTGAGGTCGCGGAGCTGCTCGGGCTCACCGATCTGCTCGAGCGGCGGCCGGCGCAGCTCTCGGGCGGCCAGCGGCAGCGGGTCGCGATGGGGCGCGCGATCGTGCGCCAGCCGCAGGCCTTCCTGCTCGACGAGCCGCTCTCGAACCTCGATGCGAAACTTCGCGTGGGCATGCGCGCGTCGCTCGCACAGCTGCACCGGCAGCTCGGCGTCACCACCGTGTACGTCACGCACGACCAGACGGAGGCGATGACCCTCGGGCAGCGCGTCGCCGTGATGCGCGACGGCCGCATCCTGCAATGCGACCGGCCGCAGGCCCTCTACCGCCGTCCGGACAACCTGTTCATCGCCGCCTTCATCGGCTCGCCGGCCATGAACCTCGTCGCCGCCACGGTCGAGGACGGCAGCGTCCGCTTCGGCCAGTACGGCGTGCCGGTCTCGGCTCCGCCGGCGGCAGAGCACGTCATCGTCGGCATCCGGCCCGAGAGCTTCGAGGACGCCGCCTTCGCCCCCGGCATGCCGACGATCAAGGCCCGCGTCGAGGTGCTCGAGGAGCTCGGCTCGGACGCCCACGTCTTCTTCCACGTCGATGCCCCGCCGATGACTGCGGAGGTCCTGGAAACGGCTTCAGAAGAGGGATTGCTGCCCGCCGACCGGGCGCTCTTCACCGCCCGGGTGGACGCGCGGACGGCGGCCCGCGTCGGCGCGGAGCTCGAGCTCGCGGTCGACCCCGCGAGCTTCCACTTCTTCGACCCGGAGAGCGGCGCGCGGCTCGAGGCTGCAACCGCGCCGGCACTGGCGGCGCGGTGACGAAGCAGCGGGAGACCCGCGAACGCGTGCTCGAGCTGATCGAGCCGCTGAGCGTCGGCGACTCGATCCCGTCCGAGCGGCAGCTCGGGCTCGACCTCGGCGTCTCGCGCCTCACGGTCCGCGCGGCACTCGACGAGCTCGTGCGCGAGGGATACCTCGTCCGGCGGCGCGGCGCGGGCACGTTCGTGGCGGAGCCGAAGGTCGCCAAGGGCATCGACATCACGTCGTTCAGCGACGACATGCGGGCGCGCGGGCTCACCCCCGGGAGCCGCACCATCGACCTGCGCGAGATCGCCGCCGGCGCGAGGCTCGGCCGCATCCTCCACGTCTCGCCCTCCGAACCGGTCGTCGCGGTCAAGCGGCTTCGCCTCGCCGACGGCGATCCGATGGCGATCGAGCTTCTGCACGTCCGCTCGTCGCTCGTTCCGGGCCTCACCGCGCGCGACCTCGAGGAGCACTCGTTCTACGACCTGCTCGCGAGCCGCTACGAGGTCACGATCGTCGGCGGGACGCAGACCGTCGAGCCGACGGTGACGAACGAGGAGGAGTCCTCGACGCTCGGCGTCCCGCTCCACTCGCCGGCGCTGCTCTTCGAGCGGGTCACCCGCACGTCCGGGGGTGACGTCGTCGAGTTCACGAGCTCGACGTACCGCGGCGACCGCTACCGGCTCGTCACCGAGATCGGCCTCGGTGGACGGCCCGTGCAGCCGCTCGTGGCGGGCCTGCAGCACTTCTAAATTGGTATTGACTTCTCGGTAACGTTTGTGAAACTATCCGGCGAGATGGTAATTGGTCTGTACCAAATGAGCGGCGCCGAGACTCGCAGTGAGCGACAGGGCCGCCTGACTCTGGAGGTCTCCAGATGAAGAGACGCAGCATCGTCGCTCTCTGTCTCGTCGCCGTCCTCGCCGCTGCGGTCACGACCGCGACGACGCTGGGCGCGACCAAGAAGGCGACTGCCAGCAGCATCACGGTCTGGCTGCAGGTCGACGCGCAGACCGGTTGGCCGGCCGTCGTCGCCGCCGCCAACCAGAAGTTCCAGTCCGACCATCCGGGAACGACGGTCAACGTGCAGTACCAGAACTGGGGCGATCACCTGCAGAAGTTCGACGCGACCCTCGCGGGTGGCGGCGGCCCCGACGTGATCGAGATGGGCAACACCGAGATGACCAAGTACATGGCGGCGGGCGCGTTCTCGGCGCTCGACCGCTCGACGTTCGACAACTCGTCGTCGTGGCTGAAGGGCCTCGCTGCGTCGGGCGCGTTCGGCGGGAAGACCTACGGCGTGCCCTACTACGCGGGCTCCCGCGTCGTCACCTACCGCACCGACCTGTTCAAGAAGGCGGGCATCGCGAAGCTGCCTGCAACGACGGCCCAGTATGTCGCCGATGCGAAGAAGCTGTTCGCGAAGAACCCGAAGAAGGGCTTCTCGGCGGTCTACACCGCGGGAACCGACTGGTACTTCGCGATGAGCTTCGTCTTCGACTACGGCGGAGGCATCGCCACGCAGGTCAGCGGGAAGTGGAAGGGCCTCCTCAACTCGCCCAAGTCGGTCGCCGGCCTCGCTGCGTACAAGGCGTTCTTCCTCGCGACCTCGCGTGCGAGCAAGACGACCGACGAGACGCATCCGAACCCGTACGACGTCTACGCGCAGGGCAACGCCGCGTCGATGATCGGCCCGAGCTGGTTCAGCTGCTGCGTCGGGAAGGCGTACACACCGACGACCGCGCAGTTCGTCATGCCCGGCCACGCCAAGGGCCAGGCGATCCCAGGCTTCCTCGGCGGATCCGACCTCGCGGTCCCGGTGACCAGCTCTTCGAAGTCGCTCGCCGCGGACTGGATCAAGGACTTCACGAGCACGAGCTCGGAGAAGGCCCTCCAGGCGAAGGGCAACATCCCGAACGCGACCAACCTGCTCGGCTCGAGCGTCAACGAGCGCGCGGCCGCACGGAGCTGGTTCGTCCCGACGGCGAAGCACTGGGTCGACGTCGAGAACGGCAACATCCTCCGCAACATGCTGGCGCAGATCCTCACCAACAAGCTGTCGATCAAGCAGGCGGCTTCGTCGGCCAGCGACAACATCGCATCGGTGCTGAACCAGCCGTAGCCGGTGCACGAGAGCAGTCCAACGGCACCCGCCGCCGAGACCACGTTCGACCGGTCTCGGCGGCGACGCCGTTTCTGGGGCCGAACCGCTCAGCGCGCGGTGCCGTACGGGCTGATCCTGCCGATCGTCGTCGTGATCGGGGTGATCCTCGGCTACCCGCTCTACTGGCTCGTCAAGCTCTCGCTCCAGCGCTACGGGCTCTTCGACCTGATCCGCCACAGCGGCGTCTACATCGGTCTCGACAACTACCGCTCCGTCCTGCACGACCCGGTCTTCTGGCACACCCTGCTGCGCACGATCGTCTTCACGACGGCGAACGTCGTCCTGACCATGGTGCTCGGCATGCTGCTCGCCCTGCTGCTCGTCCGGGTGAGCACCGTCGTGCGCATCCTGCTCAGCTCGGGGCTCGTGCTCGTCTGGTCGATGCCGGTCGTCGTCGCCGTGCAGGTCTGGTACTGGATGACGAACTACGAGAACGGCGTCGTCAACTACGTCCTGACGAAGCTCGGCTTCGGGGACTACTTCCAGCACGACTGGTATGCGACGACGTTCTCGCAGCTCAGCCAGGTCACCCTCCTGATCGTCTGGGGCGCGCTGCCGTTCGTCGTGATCACGCTCTACGCCGGGCTCGCCCAGGTGCCCGGCGACCTCCTCGAGGCGGCGGAGGTCGACGGCGCACGCCCGTGGCGTGTCTTCCGCGACATCACGCTGCCGATCCTCAAGCCGATCCTGCTGATCCTGACGAGCCTGTCGATCATCTGGGACTTCGGCGTGTTCACCCAGCCCTACCTGCTGATCGGACAGTCGAAGATCACGACCGGCAACTACCTGATGAGCATCTACCTCTTCGAGGAGGGCTACTTCAAGAGCGACTACGGGCGCGGGGCCGCGATCTCGCTGCTGATGCTGCTGATGGTCGCCGCCCTGAGCGTCGTCTACGTCCGCAGGATGGTGCGGATCGGAGAGGCGCAGTGAGCGCGCGCGGCCGCCGGCGCCGGGCGCGCCAGATCGGCTGGAACGTGGTCGGCCTCGGCGTCTTCGTCGTCATGGTCTTCCCGGTCTTCTGGATGATCTCGACGGCGTTCAAGCCGAACGAGCAGATCATCAGCGTCGACCCCACGTGGTTCCCGTTGCATCCCACGCTGCAGCACTTCCGCGACGCGATCGACAAGCCGTACTTCTGGGTCGACGTCAAGAACAGCCTGATCGTCGTCACCGTCACCGTGGCGATCTCGATCGTTCTCGCCTTCCTCGCCGCGATCGCGCTCGCCCGCTACCGCTTCGACGGCCGCAAGGTCTTCATCGTGCTCGTGATCGGCATCCAGATGCTGCCGCAGGCCGGGCTGATCATCCCGCTCTACGTGGTGCTCGCGGACTACCACCAGGTGAATGCACTGACCGGCGTGATCGTCACCTACATGACGTTCGTCCTGCCGTTCTGCGTCTGGACCCTGCGCGGCTTCCTGCTCGGGATCCCGAAGGAGCTCGAGGAGGCCGCGATGGTCGACGGCTCGACGCGGGTCGGTGTGTTCATGAAGATCCTGCTCCCGCTGATGGGCCCGGGCCTCGTCGCGACGTCGGTGTTCGCGTTCATCACGACCTGGAACGAGTACATCTTCGCCCGCGTCCTGCTGAACGACCAGTCGAAGCAGACCGTGACGGTGTGGCTCTCCTACTTTCTCGGCTCGAGCCGCCACACCGACTGGGGCGCGCTGATGGCCGCCTCGACCCTGACGGCGATCCCCGTCGTGGTCTTCTTCCTGCTGATCCAGAGGCGGATCGCCTTCGGCCTGACCGCGGGAGCGGTCCGGGGATGAACGCGGCAGAGGAGCTCGCAGCCCGCTGTATCTTCCCGAGCTTCCCCGGTGACGTGCCGCCCGACTGGGCGCGGCGCTTCCTCGCCGCCGGCGGCGGCGGGATCGTGCTCTTCGCCTACAACGTCCCGTCGCGCGAGCGGCTGGCAGCACTGTGCGCCGCGCTCCGCGCCGAGCGCGACGACCTGCTGCTCGCGATCGACGAGGAGGGCGGCGACGTCACCCGGCTCGAGTGGCGGACGGGGAGCTCCTACCCCGGCGGCGCCGCGCTCGGCGCCGTGGACGATCCCGCGCTGACCGAGAGCGTCGCGGCTTCGATCGCGGCCGAGCTCTCGAGTGTCGGCGTGAACTGGAACCTCGCGCCGGTGGCCGACGTGAACGTGCCTGCGAACCCGGTGATCGGGACGCGTGCGTTCGGATCGGCCGCTCCGCTCGTCGCCCGGCACGTCGCGGCGTGGGTCCGGGGCCTCCAGAGCAGGCACGTCGCCGCCTGCGCGAAGCATTGGCCCGGGCACGGCTCGACCGAGCAGGACTCGCACCTCGAGCTGCCGTCGCTCGTCGGCGACGTGGCGGCAGGGCTCGAACCGTTCCGCGCGGCGATCGCCGCAGGCGTGCAGTCGATCATGACCGCGCACATCCGCGTGCACGACCTGCCGGCGACGATCGATCCTGCTCTCGTGCAGGGGATGCTCCGCGACGAGCTCGGCTTCGACGGGGTGGTGATGGCGGACGCGCTCGAGATGAAGGCCGTCTCCGCTACGTACGGGGTCGAGCGTTCCGCGGTGCGGGCGCTCCAGGCGGGAGTGGACGCGCTCTGCGTCGGCCACGACCTCGGCGAGGGCGCCGTCGACCGGATTCGCGCCGCGCTCGTCGCAGACGTGGACGAGGACCGCCTCTGCGAGGCAGCCGGCCGGGTCGCACGGCTCGCGGAGTGGGCGCGGCCGAGTGGCGGGAGCGCAGATCGTGCCGGCGCCGGTGCGGGCGCCGGACGAGCGCTGCTCGCGGAGGGCGATCTCACCCTGCCTGCGGTCCCCGTGGTGGTCGAGCTGCGCCCGCGGGCGAACATCGCCGCAGGCGAGGCCGAGCACGGCCTCGGGGAGGCACTCGTCGTGCGCGAAGGCGAGCCCGTTCCAGCTGCCGACGTGCTCGTCGTCCGCGACGCGCACCGGCACGCCTGGATGCGGGAGGCGGCGGACGCCGCGGGCGTGATCGTCGTCGAGACGGGGCTCCCCGTGTGGCGGCCGAGCCGCGCGCGGGGCTATGTTGCAACCTACGGCGGCGGCCGCGCCTCGCTGGCGGCGGCGGAGAAGGTGCTGGGACTGTGACGAGTCATCTGGAGCGGGAGCTGCGCGAGCAGCCGGAAGCGCTCGCGCGGCTGATCGCGAATCAGCGCACGTATGCCGCGGAGATCGCCGAGCTCTTCCGGCGCGGCGACGTGCAGTACGTGTTGATCGCCTCGCGCGGCAGCTCGTCGAACGCCGCGCGCTACGCCCAGTACCTGCTCGGCCGTGCCCACCGTGTTCCGGTCGCCTTCGCGACCCCGTCGCTCTTCACCCTGTACGAGCAGCCGCCGCGCCTCGACGGCGCGCTGGTCGTCGGCATCTCGCAGTCCGGCGAATCCCCGGACGTCGTCGAGGTGCTGTCGGAGGCGAAGCGCCAGGGGCGCCCGTCGATCGCGATCACGAACTCGCCCTCGTCGCCGCTCGGGCTCGTCGCGGACGCCGTCGTCAAGCTCGAGGCGGGCAAGGAGGAAGCTGTCGCAGCGACGAAGACGTACGTCAACTCACTCGGCGCGATCGCGCTGATCTTCGCGACGGCGACGAGCGACGCCCGCGCGCTCGCCGAGCTCGAGGCGGTTCCCGGCCAGATCGAGGCGCAGCTCGAGCGCTCCTGGAGCGAGGTCTCGGCCCTCGACCGGCTCGGCCCGGTGGAGGGCGGCACCGTGATCGCGCGCGGCATCAACTACTGCACGTGCTACGAGATCGCTCTGAAGATCCGCGAGCTCTCCGGGCTCCTCTTCGAAGCCTATTCGGTCGCCGATCTGATGCATGGACCCGTCGCGGCGATCGGACGTGGCTGGCCGGTGCTCGCGCTCGCTCCGTCGGGCCCCGCGCTCGCGGCCATGGAGACGGCGATCGACGACATGGCGCGGCGAGGCGCGCGACTCGTCGTCGTCTCGGACGAGCACCGGGTCCTGGGCCACGGCGAGGTTGCCCTGCCGCTCGTCGAAGGCGTGCCCGAGTGGCTGAGCCCGCTCGTCGCGGTCGTGCCCGGCCAGCTCGTCGCGCTTCGGCTCGCCGAGCTCCGCGGTGTCGACCTCGACAGCCCGCTCGGGCTGTCGAAGATCACGCTGACGCGCTGAGCGCTCAGCGGCTCGCGGCGCTGAGGGCGGTCTGGAGGTTCTCCAGCTGCTGCGCGACGGAGCCGCAGACCTCTTCGCAGAGGCGGTAGACGCTCTCGTCGACCACGCGGTAATGGGTGAAGCCGCCCTGCCTGCGCCGGGCGACGATGCCGGCGTCGGCGAGCACGCCGAGATGCTTCGAGACGTTCTGCTGGGTCGAGCCGACGGCCTCGGTCAGCTCCTGGACGGTCGCCTCGTGCGCCCGGAGACGGTCGAGGAGCTTGATCCGTGTCGGCTCTGCGATCACGCGCAGGCGGCGCGCGATCAGCTCGACGACTTCGTCCGAGAGTGGGTGTTGGAGTGCCATGTCGTCACCGTCCTTGGTGAGGAGGCCGGCGGGCGCCGGCCTCCCCGCGTGAAGACCTACGTCGCCGGATGTGCCTTGTGGTGGCGGAGGTGGACTGCGTCGGTCTGATAGAGACCGAGGCCTGCAAGCAGCACGAGCAGTGCGCCCGGGATCACGAAGAACCAGGTGAACAGCGTGAACTTCGGCAGGCTGCTGAGCTTGTCGAAGTCACTCACGTTCCCCTGCATCGCCACCACGAGCGGCTTGTAGTGCGCGAGCCCGGCCGGGACCTGCGAGGCGATCGGCACCGCCTGCTTCATCGACCCGACGAGCTGGTTGAAGTCCTTCGCCGCCGCCGGCGGGATCTGCAGACCTGCGTCGTGCATTCCCGTCAGGTAGCTCTGGAACTTCGTCGCATTCGCGTTCGTGTACATGGGGGTGATCTGGCCCAGGGGAACGAACACGTTGTAGTAGTAGTTCGCCGTCTTCTGAACCTGGTCAGGGGCCATGATCGGCTGGAAGTCGTTGATCATCCGCTCGCCGGCGGCCGATTTGCCCGGCAGCCCCATTGCGAGCGGCGCCACGATCAGCGCCACGCCGATCACGAGCACGCCCCACCACAGCGCCTTGCCATTCATCTCCGAAACCTCCATGGGATGTGGCCCGAAGCGTCTCCCCAGCCAGGGACGGAAGCGTCAGCAGCGACCCTGATTCAGGTCGCACAAAGTACGCAACCGATGGCTTGAACAGTTGAAATGTGGTGTTACAACCTCGCGGTCGCGTAGTTGTTCCGGACGCCCCTCGGCGCCGGCGGGTCGACACTTGCGGCGACCCTGGAGGTACAAGACAGATGCTCGACGAGAAGTACGTCACGAGTCCGGCGGCGCTCACCGAAGAGGCCGTCCGGGCGATCGTTCGGGAAGAGCTCGAGCAGTCCGCGAAGCGCGACCCCGCCGCCAAGAAGGCGGCGTTCATCGCGTCGAAGGGAACCCTCGACTGGGCGTACCCGCCGCTGATCCTCGCGACGACCGCCGCCGCGTCCGGGATGGACGCCTCGATCTTCTTCACGTTCTACGGGCTCAACATCGTCCACAAGGACTTCGAGCAGATGCTCAAGGTCTCGCCGCTCGGCAATCCGGCCATGCCGATGCCGGTGACGATGCCGAACATCGTGCTCGGGCTGCCCGGCATGGGGCCGATGGCCACGCACATGATGAAGTCGAAGTTCGCCGGGAAGAACGTCGCGCCGATCGCCGAGCTGCTCGAGTCGGCTCAGGATCTCGGCGTCAGGCTGATCGCGTGCCAGATGACGATGGACGTCTTCGGCTACGCGCAGGAGGACTTCATCGACGGCGTCGAGTTCGCGGGGGCCGCTGCGTTCCTCGCCGAGGCGCGCCAGGCGCACGTGACCCTCTTCGTCTAGGAGAACACGATGACCGAGACACACATCGAAGTCACGCAAGAGCTCGACGCTCGCGGGCTGCTCTGCCCGATGCCGGTGATCAAGACCGCGAAGGCCGCAAAGGCCCTCGCGCCCGGCCAGGTACTGAAGCTGCTCGCCACCGATCGCGGCTCGATCGCCGACATCCCCGCCTGGGCGGAGAGCACCGGCAACGAGCTGCTCGACTGGCACGACGAGGGCGACTACCTCGTCTTCCTCGTGCGCAAGGGACAGGAGACCTGAGATGGCAGTCCAGGAAAAGCTCGTGATCATGGTCACGCACGGCCCGGAAGAGCCGGAGCTCGCGACCATCCCCTTCGCGATGGCCGGTGCGGCGGTCGCGTCCGACGTCGACGTCGTGATGGGCTTTCAGGGCGACGGGTGCCTGCTGGTCAAGAAGGGCGTCGCGGAGACGGTGACCGCGCCGGAGTTCGCTCCGCTCGGCGGCCTGCTCGAGACGATCCATGAGCTCGGCGGCAAGCTGCTCGTCTGCTCACCGTGTGTGAAGAGCCGCGGCCTCAGCGAGGACGACCTCGTCGAGGGCGCGGAGGTCGTCGCCGCGGCGCGGTTCGTCGCGGAGGTCACATCGGCCACCAACAGCCTCGTCTACTGAAGGAGAAACGAGATGTCCACCATTCTCGGCGAGACCGACCTCACTCAGCTCACCGCGGCGAAGATCGTCGACGCCCGCGGTGCCGCCTGCCCAGGCCCGCTGCTCGAAGCGAAGAAGGCGATGGGCAGCGTCGCCGTCGGCGACGTGCTCGAGCTCTGGTCGAGCGACTCGCAGACGCAGAACGACGTCGCAGCGTGGTCCGGCAAGGTCGGCCACGAGTTCCTCGGCGCCGTCGCAGTCGAAGGGTACGAGCGCGTCTTCGTTCGCCGGATGAAGTGAGCGAGACCCTCGTCAGCGAGCGTGAGCCCGCGCGGGCAACCGCCCCGCGGGTGCTCGTCTTCTCGACGAACACGATCTCCGATCCGGGCATCGACCTGGCGGGGAGCTCGCACATGCACTACTCGCCGAACGTCGTCGTGATCAGCCTGCCGTGCACGAGCGGCATCCGGCCCGCCTGGATCCTCCACGCGCTCCAGCAGGGCTTCGACGGCGTCTTCGTGGCGTCGGACGGCGACGAGTGCGCGTACCTCCCCGACTGCAGTGAGCGGTCGTCGCGGATCGTCGCCGAGGCACAGGCACTGCTCGCGGCGGAAGGGATCGACGGCCGCCGGCTGAAGCTCGCCGCAATCTGCTCGGTCTGCGCCGCGCCGTTCACCAAGCACGTGCACGACTTCTGCGCGGCGCTCTCGGAGCTGGAGGCCTGACATGCACTACGACGCGCTCGTCGTCGGCAGCGGGATCGGAGGCATGGAGTCGGCGCTGAAGCTCGGCGACATGGGCTACAAGGTGCTCGTCGTCGAGAAGGAACCGAGCGTCGGCGGGAAGATGATCCTGCTCAGCAAGGTCTTCCCGACGCTCGACTGCGCCAGCTGCATCTCGACGCCGAAGATGGCCGCGACGGTGCACCACCCGAACGTGACGGTCTTCACCGGTTCCGAGGTGGGCGAGATCCAGCGCGACCGGAGCGGCAGGTTCCATGCGACCGTCCACCGCAAGCCGCGATTCGTCGACGAGGCGCTCTGCACTGGGTGCCGGCAGTGCGAGCTGGCCTGCACGGTCGCGGTGCCCGATCAGTTCAACGGCGACCTCGTCTCGCGGCGGGCGGCCTACATCGCCTTCCCGCAGGCGGTCCCCCAGAAGGCGCTGATCGAGCGAGCCGGCACCTCGCCGTGCTCGTTCGCCTGCCCCGCCGGGATCAAGGCGCACGGCTATGTCTCGCTCGTGCGCAGCGGCGAGTACGAGAAGGCGTTCGACCTCGTCCTCGAGGCGACACCGCTCGTCGGCAGCCTCGGGCGGGCCTGCTACGCGCCGTGCGAGGCGGAGTGCACGCGCGGCAGCCTCGAGGGGCCGCTGCCGATCCGGCGGCTGAAGCGGTTCGTGGCGGACCGTCATTACTCCCTCGCCGAGCCGCCGCCGTTCGAGCTGCCGGACCCGAGCGGCAAGCGGGTCGCGATCGTCGGCTCGGGCCCGGCAGGCCTGACCGCCGCGTGGCTGCTGGCGCGCAAGGGCCACGCCGTGAAGATCTTCGAAGCGGCCCCGGTTCCCGGTGGTGCGCTCCGGCTCGCGATCCCGTCCTACCGCCTGCCCGCGGAGGTCGTCGAGCGCGACGTCGCGAACGTCACCGACGCCGGGGTCGAGATCGCGACCTCGACGCGGATCGACGATCTCGACGCGCTCAGGCGCGACGGGTACGACGCCGTGCTCGTCGCCACCGGCACACCGACTGCCGCCCGGCTACGCGTCCCGGGCGAGGAGCTCGGCGGCGTCTCGACCGCGCTCTCCTTCCTGCGCGACATCAAGCTCGGCGCGCCTGCCGACCTCGCCGGCAAGCGCGTCGTCGTGATCGGCGGCGGCAACGTCGCGATCGACGCCGCGCGCAGCGCGCGCAGGCTCGGCGCAGCCGAGGTGCACATGGTCTGCCTCGAGGCGCGCGACGAGATGCCCGCCTACGCCTGGGAGGTCGACGAAGCGCTCGCCGACGGCGTCGAACTGCACGACTCGTGGGGCATCGCCGGCTTCGCGGGCGACGCGGCCGTCGAGGCGGTCGAGCTCAAGCGCTGCACCTCGGTGTTCGACGACGATCGTCGCTTCAACCCCCGGTACGACGAGGGAGAGCTCGACCGCGTCGCCTGCGACGCGGCGATCGTCGCGGTCGGCATGGGCGCCGACACGGCGACCTTCCCGCAGCTCGCCCCGGGCGGAGCGCGAACGCTCCAGGCAGATCCGGCGACGCTGCTGACCGCCCAGGCCGGCGTCTTCGCCGCCGGGGATGCGGTCGCGGGCCCGTCGATGATCACCGACGCCGTCGGGCAGGGCCGCAAGGCGGGGCACATGATCGACCGCTACCTGCAGGCGCAGGAGCTCGCCGGCTTCGTCGAGCCGCTCCCGGTCGTCAGCCAGGCCGATGTGCTGTCGCGCCAGCGCACCCACAGCCGCCGCGACCCGCTCGCCGCGGGCGCGCCTGCCGAGCCGCCGCTCGACTTCTCGGAGCTCGAGCCCCCGCTCGCCGAGGACGAGGCGCGCCGGGCAGCCGGCCGCTGCCTCGACTGCGGTGTCTGCTCCGAGTGCCACGAGTGCATCGCCGCGTGCCCCGCCGACGCAATCGACCTCGAGATGCGCGAGCAGGACCTCGACGTCGAGGTCGGGACCGTGATCGTCTCGACCGGCTACAAGCTGTTCCCCGCCGACCTGAAACCGCAATACGGCTACGGCAGGTTCCAGAACGTGATCACCGGCGTGCAGATGGAGCGCCTGCTCGCGCCGACGCGCCCGTACAACACGGTGCTGCGTCCGGGCGACGGCCGCGTGCCGGAGCGGGTCGCGTACGTGATGTGCACCGGCTCGCGTGACCAGACGGTCGGCAACCCGCTCTGCTCGAAGTTCTGCTGCATGTACTCGATCAAGCAGAACCAGCTGATCATGGGCGCGCTTCCGCTCGCGGACGTGACCGTCCACTACATCGACATCCGCGCCGTCGGCAAGGGCTACGACGAGTTCTTCGAGCAGTCGAAGGCGATGGGCGCGAGCTTCGTCAAGGGACGGATCTCCGAGATCACCGAGACCGAGGACGGCAACCTGACGCTGCGCTACGAGGACATCGAGAACGGCGGCGGCATCGCCGAGGCCGAGTACGACCTCGTCGTGCTGGCCGTGGGCGTGCAGCCCAATCGCGACGCCGGCCGGCTCTTCACCGTCGAGGAGCTCGCACTGGACGACGCCGACTACGTCGACGAGGTCGACGAGGACGTCAACCCGGGTCGCACGAGCATCCCGGGCGTCTTCGTCGCCGGGGCGGCCTCGGGCGCCAAGGACATCCCCGAGTCGATCCTCCACGCAGGAGCGGCGGTCGCGCAGGCGGCCGCGCACCTCGAGCGAACGCGGGAGCGTGAGGCCGTATGAGCGAGCGGCGGATCGGCGTCTATGTCTGCAACTGTGGCGGCAACATCTCGGACTACGTCGATGTCGAGCAGGTCGTCGACGCCGTCAAGGACGAGCCGGGCGTCGTCGTCGCGCGCCGCGCGATGTTCACGTGCTCCGACTCGACGCAGCAGGAGATCATCGACGACATCCAGGGGCAGGAGCTCGACGGCCTCGTCGTCGCGTCGTGCTCCCCGAAGCTCCACACCTTCACGTTTCGCGCGGTCGCGCAGCGTGCCGGTCTCAACCCGTACGAGTACACGCAGGTGAACGTGCGCGAGCAGTGCTCGTGGACACACACCGACGACCGTGCAGGAGCGACGCGCAAGGCGATCTCGCTCGTCCGGGCCGGCATCGCCCGCACCCGCCTGACCGAGCCGCTCGAGCCGATCGTCGTGGAGACCACGCCGCGTGCGCTCGTGATCGGCGGCGGTGTCGCCGGCATGCGCGCGGCGATCGGCCTCGCCGACGTCGGGCTGGCGGTCTTCCTCGTCGAGCGCGAGGCCGAGCTCGGCGGCTGGGTCGGCGGCTTCGGCGAGCTCTTCCCGCACGGCAAGGACGGCCGCGCGCTGATCGCGCAGCTCGCCGACCAGATCAGGCAGCGGCCCGAGATCACGGTGTTCACGAACGCCGAGCTGACCGCGAAGTCCGGGACGTTCGGCAACTACCGCACGGTCGTGCACGCGGGCGGCGAGTCGATCCACCTCGAGGTGGGGCAGATCATCGTCGCGACGGGCTTCGACACCTACCAGCCGGAAGCCGGCGAGCTGGGCTACGGCATCGACGGCGTCCTGACGCTGCCGGAATGGAAGCAGCTGCTCGACTCCGGCGAGGGGCCGCTGGTGGTCGGCGGCAGGCCGGTCGAGAGCGTCGCCTACGTCTACTGCGTCGGCAGCCGCGACGCCGAACGTCCCTACTGCTCTCGCTTCTGCTGCAGCGCTGCGGTGCATGCATCGCTGAGCGCCGCCGGCCGCGACGCGAGCCTGCGGCAGTACCACCTGTACCGGGACCTGCGCACGTACGGCCGGAACGAGCTGATGCTGAACGAATCGCGGGACCGCGGCTCGCTCTACCTCAAGTTCGCCGACGACGACCCGCCCGACGTTGCGCGGACCGACGACGGCCTCATCGTCACGGTGCGCGACCTGCTGACCGGCGGCGAAGAGCTGACGATCCCGGCGGACGTGGTCGTGCTCGTGACCGGAATGGTCCCGCGCCGCAACGACGAGCTGGTCGGTGCGCTGAAGCTGCCGATCGGCCGCGACGGATTCTTCAACGAGATCCACCCGAAGCTGCGCCCCGTCGAGACGGTCGTCGACGGCGTCCTGATCGCCGGCACCTGCCAGGGGCCGAAGACCTCGGCGGAGAGCGTCGCCTCGGGCCTCGCCGCCGTCACACAGGCTGCCGCCGTCCTCAAGCGCGGTGTCGCCGAGCTCGACCCGCAGGTCGCGGTCGTCCACGCCCACGCCTGCACGGGTTGCGCCGAGTGCGTCGAGACATGCCCGTTCGGTGCGATCGCTCTCGTCTCGCGCGACGGGGTCGAGGTCGCCGCGATCGACGCCGCCGGCTGCAAGGGGTGCGGCGCCTGCGCGCCGATCTGCCCCGAGAACGCGATCGATCTCGAGGGCTACACGGACGCACAGGTGCGCGCGATGATCGACGGCCTGCTCGTGGGGGCGGCGTCATGAGCCGCGACGTCCGCGAAGTCGTCCGCGACGAGCCGCTCATGCGCAGCCGGCTCCTCGAGCTGCTGCACGACCGCCCCCTCACGGTGCCGGAGCTCGCCGAGGCAGGCGGCCTTCCCGAGGACGAGGTGATGGTCTGGATGATGGGCCTGCGCAAATACGGCTATGTCGCCGAAGTGCCGGGGGCGAACGCCGAGGGCTACTTCGCCTACGGCGTCGTGGAGGGTCGATGAGCACGGTCGTCCACCGGGGCCTCGCCGACGAGCTGCAGGCGATTGGCTCGTACGACGCACAGGCGTGCATGAACTGCGGCGTGTGCACGGCGGTCTGCCCGCTCGAGCTCGAACTGCTCCCGCGGCGGCTCTTCCGCTATGTCGAGCTCGGCCTCGTCGAGCGGGTGCGGGAGGAGAGCGAGACGGTCTTCTCGTGCCTCCTCTGTCGCGCCTGCGAGGAGAGCTGCCCCGCCGGGGTGCACATCACCGAGAACGTCCGCGTGCTCCGGCACTGGCTCCTCGAGGAGGGTCTCTGATGCCGCTGCCGACCCGCGACGTGATCGGGATCCTCACCGACAACCTGCGGCTGCGCGGCTCCGTGCTGCCGATCCCTGCGCGCCGGGCGACGCGCTGGGCGCGCGAGCTCGACCTGCCGCGCGGCGGCGAGACCGTCCTCTACACGGGGATGATGTATCAGCTGATCCCGTACATCGAACGGCTCGTCCGGCTCGAGCAGCGGCTCGGCGACTCGCCGCTCGCGCGCTTCAGCGGGCTTGCGCGACGCGCCAACCGGCTGGTGAACGGCGCGGCGCTGGTGGCGCGCCCGACCGCGCGCGAGCGCGCCGAGTACGACCGCGTGCCCACGAACGTCGCGAAGCTCTTGCAGGGGGCCGGCGTCGAGTTCGGCTACCTGTATGAGGACGACCTCTACTCGGGCGCCCTTGCACACGACCTCGGCGCAGACGCGGTCGTCGCAGCACACGCGCAGCGGGTGGCGCGGAAGTTCCGTGAGCACGGCGTGAAGGAGGTCATCACGATCGATCCCCATACGACGACCATGCTGCGGAGCGTCTATCCGACACTCGTCGACGGCTACGACGTGCAGGTTCGCAGCTACCTCGAGGTGCTCGCCGAGCGCGATCTGTCCGTGACGGCGCAGCTCTCCGGCGAGGTGGTGCTGCACGACTCCTGCGTGTACGCGCGCTACGAGCACGTCGTCGACGAGCCGCGCGAGCTGCTTGCCGCCACGGGCCTCGCGGTCGGGGAGCCGGCGCACGCCGGGAAACTGACGTGGTGCTGCGGCGGCCCCGCCGAGGCGCTCTACCCCGACAAGGCGGCGGCGGTCGCCACGAAGCGCGTCGCGCAGCTGGCGGCGGTCGCGCCCGACTGCGTGACGATGTGCCCGATCTGCCTCGTCAACCTGCGCAAGTCGGCCAACGGCACGGTGCGCTTCCGCGACATCTCCGAGGTTCTGGTCGAGGCGGGGACAGGTCGCGGGTAGCCGTCCGAGAGGAGCCAGGCGGGTGCGCACGCAGATCGTGATCTTGGGAGGCGGAACCGGCGGCACGACGGTCGCCAACCGCCTGCGCCGGCGGTTCGACCGCGACGACGTGGACATCCACGTCGTCGACCGGGACGACCGCCATCTCTACCAGTCGGGTCTCCTCTTCGTCCCGTTCGGGCTCGCGACCGGCGAGGAGATCGCCCGGCCGCGCCACGAGCAGCTGCTCGGCGGGATCGAGTTCCACGAGGACGAGGTGGGCGCGGTCTCGGTCGGCCGGGAGGAGGTGCGGCTCTCGGGCGGGAAGCTCCTTCCCTACCACGTGCTCGTCGTCGCGACGGGCGCGCGGCTGCGTCCGGAGGAGACGCCGGGGCTGACCGGGCCCGGGTGGAACGAGCGTGCGTTCACCTTCTACACGCTGCCCGGTGCCGAGGCCCTGCGCGACCGGCTCGAGCGCTTCGACGGCGGTCGCCTCGTCGTGAGCCTCGTCGACATGCCGATCAAGTGCCCGCTCGCACCGCTCGAGTTCGCCTTCCTCGCCGACTGGCACTTTCGCGAGCGAGGCATCCGCGACAGGGTCGAGCTGGCCTATGCGACGCCGCTCGACGGCGCCTTCTCAGGGCCGGTCGTCTCGGCTCGGCTCGAGACATTGCTCGCGGACAAGGAGATCGAGCTGATCACCGGCTTCAGGACCGCCGAGGTCGACGGCGCGACGGGCGTGCTGCGGTCCGACGACGAGCGCGACACAGCGTTCGACCTGCTCGTCACGGCGCCGCTGCACCGCGGCGCGGACTTCGTCGCCCGGTCGGAGCCGCTCGGCGACGCGCTCGGCTTCGTGCCGACCGACAAGCACACCCTTCGGCACGAGAGCGCCGCCAACATCTTCTCGCTGGGCGACGCCACCGACCTGCCGATCTCGAAGGCCGGATCGGTGACGTATTTCGAGTCGGAGCTGCTGACGCGCAACATCGTCCGCTTTCTCGAGGGCGAGAAGCTCGCGCGCGGGTACGACGGCCACGCGAACTGCTTCATCGAGACGGGCTTCCACAAGGCCCTCCTGATCGACTTCAACTACGAGACCGAGCCGTTGCCGGGACGCTTCCCGAACGCCGCCGGCCCGCTGCCGCTCCTGCGGGAGTCCCGGCTGAACCATGTCGGCAAGCTGTTCTTCCAGTGGCTCTACTGGCACGCCGTGCTGCCCGGGCGCGATCTGCCCGCGATCAGCCCGGCCATGCCGGCGCGCGGCAAGCGCCCCGCCGCAGTGGCATCGGTCTAGGGCTCCGTCACGGGTACGTGCCGCTCGGCGATGCACTGTCTGGCCCAGTGGTCGGCGCGCTCGAGGATGCGCCGCTCGAGCGTCCGTCGGCCCAGATCGTCGGTTGGCACACCGCTCTGGAGCTCGATCCGAACCTGATGCACCGAAGCCTCGACATGCGAGTCGATCTCGTGTCGCTCCTCCGAGATGATCGAAACCTCGCCGATTTCGTCGAGGAGCCACTCCGCAAGGCGATCGATCTCCGCGGCCGTCGCGGCACGGCTGGCGAAGACGCCGAAGTTGACGCGCACTTCGATTGCGGGCATGTCGTGCCCGCGCACGGCAAAGGCCATGGTTGGATCCATCATTGTGTAACGCCCGAGCGCGCCGAACGGTTCCGGTCAGCCTTCGCGCGGCTGCCAGCGAAAGCCGCGCAGGGCCGCGGCGAGGCCGATCACGCCCCAGAGGAGGACCACGGCGAGCGAGGTGGTGTCGGACCACACGTGGTGGTGGAGCACCATCACGTTCCGCGTCAGCTTCGTGAAGTAGGTGAGCGGCAGCACGTTCGCGATCGCCTGCAGGAACCCGGGATACTCCTTCGGGGTGAAGAAGGTGCCCGAGATGATCGCCATCGGCAGATAGACGAAGTTCACGACCGCCGACGACCCTTCCGCCGAGCGCACGAAGCCCGTGAGGCCGAGGCCCATCGCCGCGAACGAGGCCGCGCCGACCACGAGCACGAGGAAGAGCGAGAAGGGGCGCGTCGGGAAGGCGACCGAGAAGAGCAGGCGGCCGAGCACGATCAGCACGCTCGCCTCGATCAGGAACGTGATGAACGTCGAGACGAGCACGGCGACCAGGTAGGTCCACGGCGGCAGAGGCGTCGCGCGGATCCGCTTGAGGACGCCGCTCTCACGGCGGATCACCATCGTGATCGCGAGCCCGGCGAACGCGGTCGACGCGACGCCGTAGCCGATCATCCCTGCCTGGAGGAACGGCGCCGCCTTGATGTGCTCCTTCGTGATCACGCTCTTCCCGTAGATCGAGCCGAAGACGAGGAAGAAGATCACCGGCAGGAGGAACGTGAAGAAGGCGGCTTCGCGGTTCCGCCAGAAGAGCACCTGCTCCGTTCGCAGCTCGTGCAGGAACAGCTTCACTCGGACGTCAGCTCCAGGTAGACGTCCTCGAGCGTCGGCCGCCGCACCTCCAGCTCGTCCAGCGTCTCGCCGCGGGCAAGTGCCTCGGCCGTCAGCTCGTGCAGCCGTCGCGTCGGCTCCGTCGTGCGCTCGACGACGTCCCGGCCGTCGCGCTTGAAGCGAATCTCCGTCTCGACGATGCCGCCGGTGAGATCGGCAGGCGAGCCCTCGCGCACGATCACGCCGCCGCGCAGGACTGCGACGCGGTCGGCGAGCTGCTCGGCCTCGTCGAGGTAGTGGGTCGTCAGGAGAATCGTCTTCCCGAGCTCGCGCAGGTTGCGAACGGTCTCCCAGGCGGTGCGGCGCGCGCCGGGATCGAACCCGGTCGTCGGCTCGTCGAGGAAGACGAGCTCCGGGTCTCCGACGAGAGCAAGCCCGAGGTCGAGGCGCCGCTGCTGCCCGCCCGAGAGCGTGCGCACGCGCGCGTCGGCCTTCTCGGCGAGCCCGACGATCTCGATCACCTCGTCGACGTCGCGCGGCCTTGCGTAGTAGCCGGCGAACACCGTGAGGCTCTCGCGCGCGGTGAGGTTGGGGTAGAGCGACGACGACTGCAGCATCACGCCGATCCGCTGGCGCCAGGGCGTCCCGCTGCGCTGCGGGTCGACGCCGAGGACCTCGACCGTGCCGGCGTCCCGTGTGCGGTAGCCCTCGAGGATCTCGACCGTCGTCGTCTTCCCGGCCCCGTTCGGGCCCAGGAGGCCGAACACCTCGCCGGCCTCGATCGTGAAGTCGATGCCGCGCAGCGCCTCCTGCTCCCCGTAGGCCTTGTGGAGGCCTGTCACCGAGACCGCGCTCACGGCCCGGTCACAGCTCGATCACGGTGGTGGCGGCCGGCGCGAAGGGGCGGCTCTCGCCGGTCAGCTCGAGCAGGATCTCGCTGCAGTCGGGCTGGTGGCCGACGGCGATCACCGTCTCGCCGCGGCCGGCGACCGCCTCACGGACCTCCTCGGCGGTGGCGCCCGGTGCGAGCCGCTCGTCCGGCTCGGCGGTCAAGCCGGCGGCGCGGGCGATCCGGTCGGCCGTCTCGCGTGCGCGCAGGAGCGGGCTGCACAGGACCGCCTCCGGCCGCTCGACCGAGAGCTTCCTGCCGAGCGCACCCGCGGCAGCCCGGCCGGCCGGCGTCAACGGGCGCAGGGCGTCCGGCTCGCCGGGCGCTGACTCGGCGTGGCGGACGAGGATCAGGCGCACGCGCCTAGCCTAGACGGGCCGCCACCTCGCCCAGTACATTGACCATCGCGACGTCCTCGTGCGCGAGGTGCTGCAGCATGACGCGCTCGACGCCCGCCGCCTCGTATTCGCGCAGCCTGGCCACGACGGCATCCACCGTTCCGGAGATCGCAGGAGCGTCGTTGCCCGTCAGCGCCTTGAAGGCGGCGAGACGCTCGCGGAGCCCCGCCTCGTCGTCGGCGACGACGCAGCCGGTCATCATCGAGAAGCGCAACGGCGCGCGGCCCGCCTCCAGCGCCGCCTCGTCGAGAGCATGTTTCCGCTCGCGCGCCTCCTCGACCGTCGGCCAGACGGTGTTGTACTCGTCGGCGTGCGCGACCGCCGCGCGGACGGTGCGCGGCTTCGCCGTTCCGCCGACGATGATCGGGGGATGTGGGCGTTGCAGCGGCTTGGGCTGCAGCTCGGGCGCGTCGTCCCAGTGGCGCACGAGCTCGGCGAGCTGCCGGTCGAGCTCGTCCATTCGCTCCCCCAGCGGGGGAAAGTCGAAGCCGTAGGCCTCGTGCTCGGACTCGTACCAGCCCGCGCCGAGGCCGAGCTCGACGCGCCCGCCCGAGATGTGATCGACCGTGGCCACCATCTTCGCGAGCACGGGCACGCGGCGGAATGTGACCGGCGAGACCAGCGTGCCGAGCCTGATCCGGCTCGTCACCGCCGCGAGACCGGCGAGCGTGGCCCACGCGTCGAGCGCGCCGGCGGGCTCGCCCCGCACGATCGAGCGGTAGTGGTCGGAGCGGAAGAGGCCGTCGAGGCCGGCGTCCTCGGCGGCGCGGGCCAGCGCGACCCACTGTTGCCAGGAGACGCCCTCCTGCCCCTCGATCATCAGGCAGACGCGCATCTACTCCGGCGTCACGTAGGCGGCGGTCAGGCCACCGTCGACGAGGAAGGTCGACCCCGTCACGTAGGACGACTCGTCGGACGCGAGGAAGAGAGCGCCGTTCACGACCTCGCGCGGCTTGGCGAGCCGCCCGGTCGGCCAGTGCACGCGTCTGCGCTCGAGCGCCGCGGGGTCGTCGCCGAAGATGTTGAGCAGCAGCGGCGTCTCGACCGGGCCTGGGCAGAGCGCGTTCACGCGCACGTTGTCGCGCGCGAACTGCACGGCCAGCTCGCGGCTCATCGACAGCACTGCTCCTTTCGATGCGCTGTAGGAGATCTGGCTCGTCGCCGCGCCGACGATCGCGACGAAGCTGGCGACGTTGATCACGCTCCCGCCGCCGCGCGCGAGCAGGTGCGGGATGCCGTGCTTGCAGCAGAGGAAGACCCCGCGTGTGTTGACGGCCTGCACCCGGTCCCAGGCCTCGACGCTCGTGTCGAGGATCGAAGCGTCGTCGTCCGGGGAGATGCCGGCGTTGTTGTAGAGCACGTCGATGCCGCCGTAGCGTTCGACCGTTGCCTTCATCATCGCCTGCACGCTCGCCTCGTCGGCCACGTCCACCTGGTGCGCGAACGCCTCGCGTGCCTGCGCCACCGTCTCGTTCGCGGCTTGCAGGTTGACGTCCGCCGCGCAGACGCGGGCGCCCTCCGCACTGAACAGAATCGTGGCGTCCCGGCCCATGCCGCCTCCGGCGCCGGTGATCACGCAGACCTTGCCGTCGAGACGCCCCATCAGCCCTCCGTCGAGTAGTAGACGTTCTTCACTTCCGAGTAGCCGTCCAGCCCGTGCAGGCCGAGCTCGCGGCCGAATCCAGACTGCTTGAAGCCGCCGAACGGTGTCGAGACGCGCACCGAGCTGTTCGAGTTGATGCTGAGCACGCCGGTGTCGAGCGCCCGCGCGACGCGCAGCGCGCGGCTGCCGTTCTGGGTCCAGATCGATCCGGAGAGACCGAAGGGCGTGTCGTTGGCGATGCGGATCGCGTCTGCCTCGTCCTCGAACGGGATCAGGGCCGCGACGGGGCCGAAGACCTCCTCGCGCGCGATCCGGTCGTCGTTGGATGCCTCGACGATCGTGCAGGGGTACCAGTAGCCCGTGCCCTCCGGTGTGTCGCCTGTGAAGAGCGGCTCGCCGTCGACGAAGCTCGCGACGGTCTCACGGTGCTGCGCGGAGATCAGCGGGCCCATCTCGGTCGACTCGTCGCTCGGGTCGCCGACCTTGACCTTGCGTGCCGCGTCGACGAGCAGGCCCGCGAAGCGGTCGTAGACGCTGCGCTCGACGAGGATGCGCGAGCGTGCGCAGCAGTCCTGCCCGGCGTTGTCGAAGACGGCGTAGGGCGCGGCGGCCGCGGCCCGCTCCAGATCGGCGTCTGCGAAGACGACGTTCGCAGACTTCCCTCCGAGCTCGAGCGTGACGCGCTTGATCGTCGCGGCCGCCCCTTCCATCACCGAGCGGCCGACCTCGGTCGAGCCGGTGAAGCCGATCTTCGCGACGTCCGGATGCTCGACGAGGCGCCGGCCGACGACCGAGCCCTTGCCGACGACGATGTTGATCACGCCCTCGGGGATCCCCGCCTCGAGTGCGAGCTCGGCGAGGCGGAGTGCGGAGAGCGGCGTCAGCTCTGCCGGCTTGAGCACGACCGTGTTCCCGCACGCGAGCGCCGGGCCGAGCTTCCAGGACGAGATGTTGAGCGGGAAGTTCCACGGCACGATCAGTCCGACGACGCCGAGCGGCTCCCGGAACGTCATGTCGATGCCGCCCGCGACGGGAATGGTCTCGCCATGCTTCTTGTCCACGGCGCCGGCGTAGAAGTGGAAGACGTCGGCGACCATGCCGACCTCGCCGCGCGCGCCGGCGATCGGCTTGCCGACGTTCTGCGACTCGATCTGCGCGAGCTCTTCGCGGTGCTCCTCGACGAGGGTTGCGAGGCGCCGGAGCAGCCGTCCTCGATCGGCGGGCGTGACCGCGCGCCAGGCGGGAAAGGCCGCCCGCGCCCGCGCGACGGCGGCGTCTGCCTCGTCGACCCCGGCCTGCTCGAGGGTCGCGAGCGCCTCCTCGGTCGCGGGATTGAGAACGGTGAGGCTCACGCCGCGATCTAACCACGTTCACCCACCCGCACCGGCGTCGTTTGTCTCGGGGACTGCTCCTCCTCGGTCAAGAGACTGTGGACGAGCTGGACGGCGATCGCGCCCTCTCCGACCGCAGACGCGACACGCTTGATCGACGCATGCCTGACGTCCCCGGCGGCCAGCACCCCCGGCATGCTCGTCTCGAGCGAGAGCGGTCGCCGGTCGAGCGGCCGGTGCCGGCTCTCCGGAAGCTCGTCGCCCGTGAGGAGGAATCCGTGGGCGTCCCGGGCGATCTCGCCGGACAGCCAGTCGCTGTGCGGACGGGCGCCGATCAGGACGAACAGCGCGTCGGCGGCCACCACGTGCTCTTCGCCCGTTGCGCCGTCTCGGAGGACGAGGTGCTCTAGACGCCCTTCGCCGCCCCCGCCGACCACCTCGGTCCCGGTTCGCACCTCGACGTTCGGGGTCGCCTCGACTGTTCGCACCAGGTAGTCGGACATGCCGGCCTCGAGCGACCGTGCACGAACGACCAGCGTGACGCGGCGGCTGTAGCGTGCGAGGTGCAGGGCGGCCTGGCCGGCAGAGTTTCCACCCCCGACGACGTAGGTGTCCTTGCCGGTCAGCCCGGGGGCTTCGGAGGCGGGACCGCCGTAGAAGACGCCGGCGCCGTGGAGGTCCTCGAGTGAGGGAACGTCCAGGCGCCGGTAGCTGGCGCCGGTCGCGAGAATGACGGCGCGCCCGTCGACGTGCCGCCCATCCGAGAGGGAGACGCGGAGGCTGTCCCCTGCGCGCTCGAGGCCGGCCGCTCCGTGCAAGAAGAGGAAGCGCGCGCCGAAGATCAACGCCTGCTCGTACGCCTGCTCGGCGAGCCGGCTGCCGCTGACGCCCTTGGCGAAGCCGAGGTAGTTGCGGATCAACGAGCTCGACCGGGCCTGCCCGCCGATGCCGCCCGCGTCCACGACGAGGACGCTCAATCCCTCGGATGCGGCGTACACGGCCGCGGACAGGCCGGCGGGGCCCGCGCCGACGACGAGGACGTCGAAGGTGTGCTCCTCCAGCCTCGCCGGCGCCCCGACCGCTACCGCGATCTCGGCGTCGGACGGATCGCTCAGGGCCGTGCCGTCGGGAAGCACCATGAGTGGGAGCTTCGCGTCCCGACCTGCCTTGGCGATCAGTTCGCGCCCCTGGTCCGAGTCTGCCAGGCAGAACGCGTGCGGAGCCGCACATTGCGTGAAGACCTCCCGCAGTTCATAGGCGCGGCCCGACCATGCCTCGCCGACGATGTGGACCGTCTGGGGGACGAGGCGCTGTTCTCTCGCCCACTCGAGCAGGAAGCTCGACACTGCCTCGTGGAAGACCTCGTCTCGTGGGGCCGCCGGCTTCTGCACGAAGGAGTCGACGCGACCAAGGGCCACGGCGTGCCGGATCGCCCCGGCGGTTGGCTCCTCGGTCCAGGCCCCGGACGGAACGAGCAGCGCGCGCTTGGCCTGGGGGTGGAGCCGGCGCACCTGCTCGAAGAGATCGTCGCCGCTGCCTGCAGCTGACGTTGCCGCGAGCACGAGCGCCACCTCGTCGCCGGCAGCAGCGAGGTCGGCGAGCGTCCGGAGCGCCTCGTCCGGGCTCGCGGACAGCACTCGATAGTCGCGGCCGTACCGCTGGGCGAGCTGAGCCTCGACTTCCGCGAGGTCGCTCCGGTCCCCGTCCACGGCCAGGAGAGTGGGGAGCGGCTTCGTGCGGCCGGGCACGCGGCGCGCGGACGGGGTGCCGACCTCCTGCGGCAGATCGGTCAGGGTGGGTGTGGTCATCGCTGCTCCTAATTAGCACGACCGGTCGGTCGTGAGCTAGACAGTACAACCGATCGTGCTAAGTTGTCAAGCGATGGACGAGCACCCGGCCGCGAGGGCCACATCGTCGAGACGCCACCGGAGCGACGGCATCCGGAGCCGCGAGGCGATCCTCAACGAGGCCGCGCGCCTGGCAACGGTCGAGGGCATCGAGGGCCTCTCGCTCGGGCGGCTCGCAGACGCGGTCGGAATGAGCAAGAGCGGCCTCTTCGCCCACTTCCGGTCCAAGGAGGAGCTGCAGCTCGCGACCATCGAGACCGCCGACGCGATCTTCCAGGCCGAGGTCGTCGATCCCGCGCTCGGCGCGGCCCCGGGGATCACTCGCCTCCGCGCACTGTGCGAGGCATTCCTCGACCATCTCGACCGCGGCGTCTTTCCCGGCGGCTGCTTCTTCGCCTCGGTCGCAGCCGAGCTCGACACCCACCCCGGGCCCGTACGCGACCGCGCCCTCGCGTTCGTCGCCGGCTGGTCGGACCACCTCGAGGCCGCCGTCACCGAAGCCCAGGCGGAGCACACGCTCGACGCGGACGAGGACCCCACCCAGATCGCCTTCGAGCTCGACGCCTACCTGCTCCTCGCAAATGCCCAATACGTCGCCACCGGCGACCCGGCTGCACTCGACCGCGCCCGGCGCGCGATCGAGCGAGTCCTCCGGTCGATCGCGCCGACGGCCTAGCCCTTCGCGGCCGCGTACGCGGCCGCTTCCGTGACCAGTGCGGCGAAGAGCGCCGCGTCCTCGCCTGCTTCGGGATGCCAGAGCACGCCGAGCGTGAAGCGCCGCGAGGGGTCCTCCAGCGCCTCGACCGTTCCGTCCGGTGCACGGGCGGCCTCGCGCAGCCCCGAGCCCAGCGTGCCGAAGCCCTGGTGGTGATGCGACTTCACGTCATGGCGGTCACCGAGCAGCGAGCCGAGCTTCGTGCCCGACACCACCTCGACGTCGTGCTCGGCAAAGACGCCGGGCGTCTCCTTGTGCAGGTCGCTGCCGACGCGATCCGGCACGTGCTGCTCGATCCCCCCGCCGAGCGCCACGTTCAGCACCTGCGAGCCCCGGCAGATCGCGAGCACCGGCACGTCGCGCTCGAGCGCCTCGCGCATCAGATCGAGCTCGAACTCGTCGCGTTCCCGCACGATCCCGTTCGTCTCGGGGTGCGGGTCGTCGCCGTAGAGAGCCGGATCGAGATCCGATCCGCCCGAGAAGACGAGACCGTCGACGACCGCCAGGGTCGCCTCCGTGTCCGCCCCCGGCGGTACGAGCAGCGGCGAACCGCCGGCGCGCACGACCGCGCGCACGTAGTCCGCGGGGATGAGCGCCGCCTCGAGGTCCCAGGCGCCCCAGGACGCCGGGGTCAGGTAGGTCGTGATGCCGACGACGGGCCTAGCCACGTTCGTAGAGGCGCTCCCGTTCCCAGTCGGTGACGACCCGGTCGAACAGCTGCTGCTCGGTCCGGGCGTAGTTGAGGTAGTGGTCGACGACGTCGTCGCCGAGCGCGCCGCGCGCCATCGAGCCCCCTTCGAGCGCCGCGATCGCGTCCCGGAGCGTCGACGGAAAACGCTCGGCGTCGGACACGTACGCGTTTCCTTCGAGGGCAGGCGGCAGCTCGAGCTCGTGCTCGATCCCGTGGAGCCCCGCTGCGATCGTCGCGGCGAACGCGAGGTATGGGTTCACGTCGCCGCCCGGGATGCGCGACTCCACCCGCATCGCCGAGCCCGAGCCGACGATGCGGAAACCGCAGGTGCGGTTGTCGTGGCCCCAGGCGAGCGTCGTCGGCGCCCACGAGCCGGAGGCGAACCGCTTGTACGAGTTCACGTTCGGCGCGTAGAAGATCGCGAGCTCCCGCGCGCAGGCGATCTGGCCCGCGAGGTACTGCTTGAACGTCTCGCTCTCGCCGCTGAACGCGCTCTGGCGGTCTCGCCAGAGCGACGAATGGATGTGGCACGACGAGCCGATCCAGGTGTGGTCGGGCTTCGCCATGAACGTGATCGAGCACCCGTTCAGATGCGCGATCTCCTTCGCGCCGTTCTTGTAGACGACGTGATTGTCGGCCATCGTCAACGCGTCGTCGTAGCGGAAGTTGATCTCCTGCTGCCCGGGCCACGCCTCGCCCTTCGACGTCTCGACCCGGATCCCCGCGCCCTGCATCCCGTTGCGGATCTGGCGCAGCAGCGGCTCGTCGTAGGTGGTCGCGAGAATGTGGTAGTCGAGGATGTACGGCACCGACGGCGTCAGGCCGTCGTACCCCTTGCGATGCGCTTCCTCGTAGGTCTCGCGCAGCAGGTAGAACTCGAGCTCCGAGCCGACCATCACCTCGAAGCCGAGGACGCGGGCCCGTTCGACCTGCGCGCGGAGGACCTGCCGCGGGGAGGGGCGCACCGGCGAGCCGTCGGCCCACGCGACGTCGCAGAGGACGAGCGCCGTCGCCTCGAGCCAGGGGATCCGCCGGAGCGTCGCCAGGTCGGGCCGCAGGTCGAAGTCGCCGTAGCCGCGCTCCCACGAGGCGAGCTCGTAGCCCTCGCCGGGGCTCATCTCCATGTCGAGCGCGAGCAGGTAGTTGCACCCCTCGGTGCCGTGGTCGTGCTCGACCTGTTCGAAGAAGAAGTCCCGGTGCAGGCGCTTCCCCATCAGGCGGCCCTGCATGTCGGTGAAGGCCATGATCACCGTGTCGATCGACTGGTCCCCTCGGAGCTCCTCGAGCGTCAGCACGCGCCTCCCTCGTTCGTCTTGTTGCCGGTAGTGACTTCGCCGCGTGAGCCTGACAATATGGTCAGGCTTCGAACGTGACGAACCGTCACTTTGCTCTCGTAGAGGGGTCCAGTCAACCGATCTGGAGGCGGCAGTATGAGTAGTGAAGCACCCGCGGCAGGCGGGCAGCACCTTTCGGAGGACGAGAAGCTCCTGCACCGGCTGGGCTATGCCCAGGAGCTCTTCCGGGCGATGAGCGCGTTCCGGAACTTCGCGATCAGCTTCACGATCATCTCGGTTCTTGCGGGTTGTCTCACGTCGTACTACCTCGCGTTCCAGTGGGGCGGCCCCGTCGCCGTCACCTGGGGCTGGATCATCGTCGGCTTCTTCACCACCTTCGTGGCGCTCTCGATGGCGGAGATCGCATCGACCTACCCCACTGCGGGCGGTCTCTACTACTGGTCGTCGAAGCTCGGCAGCGCCGCGTGGGGATGGTTCACCGGCTGGTTCAACCTGATCGGCCTGATCGGGATCATCGGCGCCGTCGCCTACGGCCTGGCGATCTACGCGACGTCGCTCTTCAACCTCTGGTGGGGGTACTCGAACGACCGCCATCACATCTTCTACATGTTTGCGCTCTGCCTGCTGGCGGCGGCGCTGCTGAACGTCTTCGACGTGCGCATCACCTCGCTGATCAACTCGATCTCGGCCTGGTGGCACGTGGCCGGGGTCCTGATCATCGTCGGAGCGTGCATCTTCGTCCCGTCGCATCACCAGTCCGCCGGGTACGTCTTCGGCCAGACGATCAACAACTCGGGCTTCTCCGGTCACGGCTGGGGCAGCCTGATGTTCCTGATGGTGTTCGCGATCGGCTCGATCGGCATGGCCCAGTACACGCTGACGGGCTACGACGCCTCGGCGCACATGTCGGAGGAGACGCACGCCGCGTCGCGCTCCGCTGCGACCGGGCTCGTCTACTCGGTCGTCGTCTCGGTCGTCGCCGGCTTCGTCCTGCTCGTCGCGATCACGTTCGCCATCCCGAACAAGACCGATGTGCAGACGCAGTTCACGTACATCACGACGTACATCTGGGAGACGTCGATGAGCAGGCACTGGGCGGAGACGCTGCTCTTCATCGTCGTGGCGGCGCAGTTCTACTGTCTGACCGCGTGCGTCACCTCCGGCTCGCGGATGCTGTTCGCCTTCTCGCGTGACCGTGCGGTGCCCGGCCACCAGGCCTGGCGCAAGATCTCGCGCCACCGGGTTCCCGTCTTCGCGGTCGCGGGTGTCGCGGGAGCGGCGTTCCTGCTGATGCTCCCGACGTGGTGGAACAACCTCGCCGGGTACTACGTCGGCACGTCGGTCGGGACGACCGGCCTCTACATCGCCTTCATCCTCCCGGTGATCCTGCGCTTCCGGCAGGGGGCGAGCTTCGAGCGGGGCGCCTGGAGCCTCGGCAACCACTACCGGTGGATCAACCCGATCGCCATCCTGTGGGTCGCGTTGATCTCGATCGTGTTCATGCTCCCGACGAGCCCGGGCGGCATTCCCGGTCACTCGAGCCCGAGCTTCGACTGGAACCTCGCGAACTACGCACCGTTGACGATCGGGTGCGCGTTCCTCCTCTTCGGCGGCTGGTGGGTGCTCTCCGCGAACCGCTGGTTCAAGGGCCCGGTCCGGATGGGCAGCGAGATCGAGCTGGAGCAGCTCGAGGCGAAGCAGGAGACCGAGTTCCTCCTGCCGGCAGAGAGCTGACAGCCCGTTGTGTGACGAGCCGGGGGCGCCGACACGGCGCCCCCGGCTTACCCTTGGAGACTCTTAGCTCGCTCCGAGGCGCCGCCCGTACCCTTCGAGCATGCAGCCGTACATGAACCGTCCCGAGGTCTGGGTCGGCCCCCAGCACGACCATCGAGGCGTCGGGTTCTTCGTGCTGATCGTGCTCCTGTTCGCACTTGCCGCGCTGGTCGGATACGTGGTCGCCCGGTTCGCCGCCGGCCGTGCCGTGCGACCGGCTGCCGCCGGCCCGGCGGCCGGGGCCGACGAGCCGCTCGCGCTTCTCCGCCTCCGCTATGCCCGCGGCGAGATCGACCGGGAGACCTTCCTGCAGACGAGCGCGGACCTCGGCGGACTGCCGCCACCCGCCGCGGCCTGACCCACGACCCCGCCGCTAGAGTCGCGACATGCGGCGCTTCCGCTACGTCGTGTGCGACGTCTTCACCGACGCGCCCCTCGCGGGCAACCAGCTCGCGGTCTTCACCGACGCCCGCGACCTCGACGAGCTGACGATGCAGGCGCTCGCGCGCGAGATGAACTTCTCCGAGAGCGTGTTCGTGCTGCCGCCGTCGAGCGACGAGGCCGATGTGCGGATCAGGATCTTCACGCCGGCGACCGAGCTGCCGTTTGCCGGCCACCCGACGCTCGGCTCGGCCTTCGTCCTCGGCGGGCCGCTGTCGAAGATCGTGATCCGGCTCGAGACCGCTGCCGGCATCGTGCCGGTCGAGCTCGAGCGGGACGGCGCGCAGATCGTCTTCGGGACGATGGATCAGCCGATTCCGGCCTGGCGCGCCGTCGCCGATCCGGATCCGATCTTCGCGGCGCTCGGTGTCTCGGGATCGCGCCTCCCGGTCGAGCGCTACGACCTCGGTCCCGGTCACGTCTTCGTCGAGCTGGGCTCACCGGACGAGGTCGCCGCGCTCGCGCCCGACATCGGGGCGCTCGGGCGCACGACCGACGACGGCGTCAACTGCTTCGCCCGCGACGGGCAGCGCTGGAAGACCCGGATGTTCGCGCCGAACGACGGCGTCGTCGAGGACCCCGCGACCGGCTCGGCCGCAGGGCCGCTCGCCGTGCATCTCGCACGGCACGGCCGGATCGACTTCGGCGAGCGGATCGAGATCGCGCAGGGCGCCGAGATCCGCCGTCCGTCGACGCTCTTCGCGACCGCGTACGGCGACGGCGACACGATCGAGCGCGTGACCGTCGGCGGGTCGGCCGTCGTCGTCGCCCGCGGCGAGTTCAGCTTCTGACGTCCGTTACTGCGGCTGCGGCACGATCCGGATGTAGGGCCGCGGCTCCTGCCACTGCCCGAAGACCTCTTTCGCCTCGTCGTTCGAGACCGAGCCGGCGATGATCACGTCGTCACCGTGCTGCCATTGCGCCGGAGTCGACACGCGATGCTTCGCGGTCAGCTGCAGCGAGTCGACCACCCGCAGCACCTCGTCGAAGTTGCGGCCCGTCGTCATCGGGTAGACGAGGATCAGCTTGATCTTCTTGTCGGGCCCGATCACGAAGACGTTGCGCACCGTCTGGTTGTCGGCGGCCGTCCGGTCGCCGGGGTCGCCCGAAACGTCGGCGCCGAGCATCCCGTAGAGCTTCGACACGTTGAAGTCCGCGTCGCTGATGATCGGGTAGTTGGGCGCGTGCCCCTGCGTCTCCTCGATGTCCTTCGCCCACTCCGTGTGGCGGTCGAGCGGGTCGACGGACAGGCCGATCACCTTGACTCCGCGGCGGTCGAACTCCGGCTTGATGCTGGCCATGTAGCCGAGCTCGGTCGTGCAGACGGGCGTGAAGTCCTTCGGATGCGAGAACAGGACGGCCCAGGAATCGCCGATCCAGTCGTGGAAGCGGATCGGCCCTTCGGTGGTCTCTGCCTCGAAGTCTGGTGCGGTGTCACCGAGCTGCAGCGCCATGCGTGTCTCCTTCTCGTGAGCGGCCGGACAGTAAGCCTACGTAGAAGTAACGCCGGGATGAAGCCTCAGCTTCCCTCGCAGGAGACGGCGACGATCTCCGGCAGTTCCACCGGCAGCGAGCTCCAGAAGACACCGCCGTTTCGCGAGAGGAAGAGCCGGTTCCGTGCGGCGTAGACGATCAGGTCGGGGTCGTCGTCCGAGATCGCGACGGCGCGTCCCGCCGGCAGTCCGCGGCCCGACTCGCGCCAGGTCGAGCCTGTGTCGTACGAGACGAGGAGCGGCGGCTTCGCGTCGACGACCGCGACGACCGTCGCACCGGCGGCGGCCGCCGCGACGACACGCGGGAGGTTGAGCACCGGCGGCGCAGGGAGCTCGAGCTCGCCGTCCCACGGCTCGACGTCCTCGGTCTCGAGGTCGACCGAGAAGGTGCCCGCCACGGTCGAGATGAGCACCTTCACGGCGCGATCAGGGACGCGACGACGGCGGTTGCGCGCCGCGCGGCGCCCACGGGAGCAAACCCGGCGTTGCGCGCGACGACGTAGGCGGTGGCGAAGACGTCCCCCGCTCCTGTCGGGTCGCCCGGGTAGGCGCGGGCGGAAACCGGCTCCGCGTGGCCGCCGCAGTACACGGTCGAGCCGCGCGAGCCGTGGGTGACGACGACCTCGCGCACGCCGAGCGCCGCGGGATCGCCGAGCACCTCGGCCTCCTCGTCGGCGAGCTTCAGCACCCAGACATGGCGCAGGAGCTCGCGGTCGAAGTCGGCGTCGAGCCGCAGCGGCCCGGCCGCGGGCACGCGCACGAGGCCCTGGCCGTCGAGGGAGACGCGCCGCCGCCTGGCGAGCGCCGCGATCGTCTCGAGTGGGAACTCGTGCCGCGCCAGCGGTGCCACGTGCACCCACCGTCCGGACGGCAGCTCGGGCACGTCGTCCGGCGTCCACGCGTCGCCGAGCGCGTCGATCGTCATCGTGCGCACGTCGCCGGCGTAGGAGAACGAGAACGTGGCAGTCGCCTCGCCGGGCACGTAGCGGACAGGCGTCCCGAGCCGGACGACCGGCGGCAGCAGCGTGTCGCGATCGGCCGCGGCACAGCGCGCGACGACGCGTGCAGGCACCCGCAGGCGCTGCAACGCGCGGGCGCCGTGGTAGGAGCCGCCGCCGACGCGCGGCGCCTCGCCAGGCAGGAGGTCACGCGAGAGATTCCCGATCAGCGCGATCACGCGCTCAGGAGTATGGGCCTCCTCGCGGCGACGCGGGCGAGCGCGGCGAGCGCGAACGCCGCGGCGAAGCTCGGAAGGGACGCGCCGCCCCACGGCAGCGCGTGCGGATCGGCGTGCGCGACGATCCGCGTCCACCAGCCCGGGCCTTGCGGATAGAGCCACTGGTAGAGGGCGAAGCCGGCGAGCCACGCGCCCACCATCTCGAGCCGGAGATCAGGCGCCCGCAGGACGTCGTCGCGCGAATAGTGGCGTCCCGAGAGCAGCCAGTCGGCGAGGAGCACCGCGAAGAGCGGGACGAAGAACGAGCCGAGCAGGTACAGGAACGGCTGGTAGTTCCGCAGGTCGACGAACAGCGCCCCGATGGTCGCCACGAAGGCCACACCGGCGACGAGCGCGCGCTGCGGGGCCCGCGGCAGGAGGTTCTGCAGGCTGACGGCACCGGAATACACGTTTGCGAACGCCTCGTCGCTCTCGTCGACCGTCAGCGCGAGCAACGCGAGGACGCTCGCCGCCCCTCCGGCGGCGACCGCCGTGAGGAGAGCAGGCGCGTCGCTGATGTTGCGCGACAGCGCGATCACCGCGCCGAGTGCGAACAGCGGGATCGTCGGCACGAAGTAGCCGAGGCCGGCGCTCCAGAACCCTGCCGCGCGCGACCGGGCGAACCGCGTGTAGTCGGCCACGAGCGGCGTCCAGCTGATGATCGACGCGAGCACGAGATCGAAGCCGGGCCAGAACGCGTGTGCTCCATCGCGGTGCCAGAGCTGCCCGGGGTGCCGGCCGTGCAGTGACCACCAGGAGAGGTAGAGCAGCGAGGCGACCACGATCCACACCGCGAACTTGCGGACGTACCTCCGGACGAACCCGACCGGACCGAGGAATGCGAGCGCCGTCGCGACGGCGCCGAAGGCGATCTTCCAGAAGGAGACGCCGCCGAAGCCGAGCACCTGCTTCGAGAGCGCGCTCGCCCCGGTTGCGATGACGATCAGCTCGAAGACCGACCAGCCGAGGCACTGGATGATGTTCAGCCCGGTCGGCAGGTAGGAGCCGCGGCGGCCGAGCGGCGCGCGCAGCAGCACCATGTTCGGGACGCGCGCGTCGGCGCCGATCAGCCCGCCGAGCCCGAGCAGCAGGTTGCCGACGACTGCCGCCGCGACGATCGCGCCGACCGCCTCCGGCAGCGAGAGCGCGAGCCCGTACTGGTCGGCCGGCAGGACGAGGAAGGCGCCCGCGACGATCACGAGCAGCGACACGGACAGGTTCGCCCAGAGGAGGAAGCCGTCGAAGGTCCCGAGCACCCGCAGCCGCTCGGGAACGGGCTCGATGCCCCAGGCGGGCGTTTCGCTGTCGGTCATCTCGCGTCTCCCTTCGCCGGCATGACCCGGATCAGGTTCGACGGGTGTGATCTCAGCCCCCGTCGGGGGCACCCCGGTCGGGTGAGCCTAGCTAGAGCGGGACGAGCCGCGTCGCGGTCGCCTTCCAGCTGGCGACGAGCAGGTCGCCCTCGCGCACGCCGAGCCGGGCGGCGGACTCCGCGGTCACCTCGGCGGTGACCGCGCCGAGCGTCACGCGCACGCGGTTGCCGACCGGGACGACGCTCGTCACCTCGGCGTGGACGTGGTTCTGCGAGGAGTCGCTCGGCAGCGCGCGCGCCAACGTCAGCTCCCACGGATAGACGATCGCCGCCACCTCGCCCTCGGCGTCGTCGGTCGAGACGACGATGGTGCGGTCGGCGAGCTCGACGGTGGTCACCTCGCCGGAGCGGCGCGCGCGGCCGTGCAGCACGTTGCCGCCGGCGAAGCGCGCGACGAACGGCGACACCGGCGCGGCGATCAGCGTCTCGGCCGAGCCGACCTGGACGAGGCGTCCTTCGACCAGGACGCCCACCCTGGCCGCGAGCGACGCGGCGTCGAGGAAGTCGTGGGTGACGACGAGTGCCGGCAGTCCCAGCTCGCGGAGTGTCGCGCGCAGGTCGACGCGCACCGCGTCACGCGTATGCGGGTCGAGTGCCGCGAGCGGCTCGTCGAGCAGGAGGATCTCCGGCTCGTGCGCGAGGGCGCGTGCGAGGGCCACGCGCTGGCGCTCTCCGCCCGAAAGCTGGTGCGGCCGCGCGTCGGCGAGATGAGCGATTCCCAGCCGGTCGAGGAGGTCGCGAGGCGGCCCGCCGAAGGCGACGTTCCCGCGAACGGTGAGGTGAGGGAAGAGCGCGTAGTCCTGGAACACGAATCCGACCGAGCGGCGTTCCGGGGGCCGGCGCGACCAGTCGTGGCCGTTCACCTCGAGGCTGCCCTCCGCCGGGACGAGACCCGCGATCGCGCGGAGCAGCGTGGACTTGCCCGCCCCGGAAGGGCCGGCGAGCGCGACGGTCTCCGCGCCGACCTCGAGCGCTACGCGGAGGTCGAAGTCGCGAAGCGCGACCCGGAGATCCAGTCGGAGCGCAGCCATTTGACCGCCAGCAGGAGGGTGAACGAGAACGCGACGAGCAGCGCGCCGATTGCGAGCGCGACGTCGAAGGACTGCTCGAACTCGGCGTAGATCGCGAGCGGCAGGGTCTGAGTGACGCCCTGCAGCGACCCTGCGAACATGATCGTGGCCCCGAACTCGCCCAGGCCGCGTGCGAGCGACAACGCGAGCCCGGCGCCGAGGCCGCCTGCCGCGAGCGGCAGCGCCACGCGGGCGAACACGCGCCAGCGGCCCGCCCCGAGCGTCCGGGCGGCTGCGACCAGTGTCGGGTCGACCGCCTCGAAGGAGGCGATCGCTGTCCGGACGTAGAACGGCGCGGCGACGAAGGCGACCGCGAGCACGACGGCTGTCTGCGTGAACACGACCGACGTCGAGAGCAGGCCCGTGCGCCCGAAGGCTGCGAGCAGCCCGATGCCGGCGACGGCAGGCGGCAGGACGAGCGGCAGCTCGACGAGCGTCACGAGCACGTTCCGGCCGAGGAAACGGTGGGTCGCCAGGAGGTAGGCGGTGGGTGTGCCGAAGACGACGATGAGCGCCTGCGCGATTGCGCTCGTCTTCAACGAGACGACGAGGGCGTCCCGCGCGACCGGATCCCCGAGCTCGCGGATCAGGGTCGCGGGCGAGACGCGCAGGAAGATCGCCACGACCGGCAGCGCCAGGAACGCGAGCGCGACCGCGGCGAGCACGGCGAAGACCGCCCTCACGGCACCCCGAACCCGGCAGCCTGCAGCAGCGCCCGGCCGCGCTTCGAGAGCACCTCGCGCACGTAGCGATCGGCGAGCTGAGGGTGCTTGCGCGTCGTCGGGATGCACAGCTCGTACTGCACCCTGGGCTGTCCGGCGGCGGGAACTGCGATCCGGATCACCTTCGTGCCGACCGGCTTGACGTCGGTCAGGTAGACGAAGCCCGCGTCGGCTTCGCCGAGCGCCACCTTGGCGACGACGAGCTTGACGTCCGTCTCGTTGCTGACGACGTTGCCGAGAACGGACGTGAGCCCGAGCCTGGCGAGCAGCGTGCGGGTGTAGTCCCCGATCGGCACGCCCTTCGCCCCGATCACGAGCTTGATGCCGTCACGCCGCAGGTCGTAGATCGTGTGGATGTGCGCAGGGTTCGCCCGCGGGACGATCAGCACGACCGTGTTCGTCGCGAACACGGCGGGCTTCGAGCACTTGCCCTGCGCATACAGCTGCTCCGGATACTTCGGCGAGGCCGCCGCGAACACGTCGGCAGGCGCGCCTTGCAGGATCTGGAACGCGAGCTGGTCGGAGCCTCCGAACTGGTAGTGCGGCGCCTTGTCGATGCGCGGTAACACGCCGAGCAGCGAGGCTGCCGCGAAGATCGCGAGCAGCTTCACTTCTCGACCATCACCGACGTCGACTTGACGAGCGCGGTGACCGACATGCCGGGCTTGAGCGCGAGCTCGTCGACGGCGTCGCGGGTGACGACGGCGACCACGCGGGTCGGCTCGGTGACCACGATCTCGACCTGCGCCATCAGTCCGTCCACCTCGACGTGCGCGACGGTTCCCACGAACCGGTTGCGGGCGCTCAGGCCGGCGGGCCGCGACTCGGCGCGGAGCCGCTCGACCTCTGCCCCCGGGACGATCCGCCGGTTGCGCGCGTCGCGCTCGGTGCGGATGCGGCCGTCGCGGTCCCAGCGGCGCAAGGTGTCGATCGAGATCCCGAGCCGCTGCGCGGCCTCGCGGGCGGTGTAGCTCCTAGGCATAGCCTAGGCAAACCTACATGAGGCGCGCCACCCGCGTGGTCAGCTCGCCCAGATCGGGCCAGGTCGTGGTGTCCACCTCGACGAGGTCGCCCGCCAGGGGCAGCGGCGGCCACTCGCCCGCCGCTGCGCGGCCTGCGACCTGCTCGGCGGCCTCGCCGTCCCAGTGCACCGCGTGACGATGCGCCGCCCGGTCGAGCATGCGCCTGCGCAGCTCGTCGGGCTCGGCGGTGACATGGACCTGAACGACCCGCGCGGCCGGCAGCCCGTCGAGGACCGCCGACCCGGCGCGGAAGTTGCCCTCCGCGATCACTGGAGACGCCGTTCGCGAGCAGTTCGTGGACGACGTGGGCGAGCACCTGGAAGGTCGCCGCGCCGACCGGCTGCGACTCGGTTCGCCCGCGGGCGGCGAGCTCGCCGCCGAGGATCTCCTTCAGCGTGTCCTTGGCGATCAGCGGCAGCGCGAGCCGCTCGCGCAGCGCGGCCGCGATCGCGGACTTCCCCGAGCCGGGAGGGCCGGTCACGAGGACGAGGACGGGCCGTCCTGCCGTGGCTAGCCCGCGAGCAGCTTGCGCAGGACGTACGGCAGGATCCCGCCGTGCCGGAGGTACTCGCGCTCGCGCGGCGTGTCGAGACGCACGCGCGCGCGGAACTCCTTCTCGTCGGCCCGCACCGTCACTTCCTGCGCCTCGCCGTTCGCGACGCCGCTGATCGAGAAGCGCTCGCGCCCGCTGAGGCCGAGCGACTCGGGAGACTCGCCGTCGACGAACTGCAGCGGGAGGATGCCCATCATCAGCAGGTTCGAGCGATGGATGCGCTCGTACGACTCGGCGATCACCGCCTTCACGCCGAGCAGGTTCGGCCCCTTGGCGGCCCAGTCGCGTGACGAGCCCGATCCGTACTCCTTGCCGGCGAGCACGATCAGCGGCGTTCCCTCCGCGAGGTAGCGCGTCGACGCGTCGAAGATCGTCAGCTCGTCACCCGACGGCACGTGCACCGTCCACGTTCCCTCCGAGCCCGCAACGAGCTTGTTGCGTAGACGCACGTTCGCGAATGTCCCTCGCACCATCACCTCGTGGTTGCCGCGCCGTGCACCGTACGAGTTGAAGTCCTTGCGTTCGACTCCGTGCTCGACCAGGTACGTCCCCGCCGGCGAGTCCGGTCTGATCGAGCCGGCAGGGGAGATGTGGTCGGTCGTGACCGAGTCGCCGAGCCACACGAGGACGCGCGCATCGGCGACGTCGGGCACGGTTCCCGGCTCGCGCGTCATCCCTTCGAAGTAGGGCGGCTGCCTGACGTACGTCGAGCCCGGCTCCCAGCGGAAGAGCTCTCCCTCGGGCACCGGGAGCGCGCGCCAGGCGTCGTCGCCGCTGAAGACGTCGTCGTAGGTCTCGGAGAACTGCTCCGCGCGCACGGAGGACGCGATCGTCTCGCCGATCTCCCGCGCGCTCGGCCAGATGTCGCGCAGGTAGACGTCGCCACCGTCCTCGGCAGCGCCGATCGGCTCGGTCTCGAAGTCGATGTCCATGCGCCCCGCGAGAGCGTAGGCGACGACCAGGGGCGGAGACGCCAGGTAGTTCGCCTTCACCTCCGGATGGATGCGCGCCTCGAAGTTGCGGTTGCCGGAGAGCACCGAGCAGACGACCAGCTCGCCCTCGTTGATCGCGGCCGAGATCTCGTCGGCGAGCGGCCCCGAGTTGCCGATGCACGTCGTGCACCCGTACCCGACCGTGTTGAAGCCGAGCTGGTCGAGGTAGGTCTGCAGGCCGGCCTGCTCGTAGTAGCGCGTCACGACCTTCGAGCCGGGCGCGAGCGACGACTTGACCCAGGGCTTGCGCTGCAGCCCGCGCTCGACTGCGTTGCGCGCGAGCAGGCCCGCGGCGACCATCACCTGCGGGTTCGACGTGTTGGTGCACGACGTGATCGCCGTGATCACGACCGATCCGTGATCGAGCGCGTAGTCGGAGCCCGCCACGGGCACACGGTGGTGTTGCTCGTGGGCCGCAGTGAGCACGGCCGCTTCGTCGGGCAGCGCTTCGCCCGCGGGCTGCTGCTCGGTCGTCGGGTCGGAGGCGGGGAACGTGTCGACCAGTGCCCTGTCGTGGGAGCCGTTCGTGTAGTCGACGCCGAACGAGCCGAGCGTGTCGATGAACGACTGCTTCGCCGCTGCGAGCGGCACGCGGTCCTGTGGCCGCCGCGGGCCGGCGAGCGAGGGCTCGACGTCGCCCAGGTCGAGCTCGACGACCTGCGAGTACGTCGCGTGGTCGGTCGGGTCGTGCCAGAGCAGGTTCTCCTTGCAGTACGCCTCGACGAGCGCGATCCGCTCGGGGCGACGGCCGGTCAGCTTCAGGTAGTCGAGCGTGATCTGGTCGACGGGGAAGAAGCCGCATGTCGCGCCGTACTCGGGCGACATGTTCCCGAGCGTCGCACGGTCGGCGAGCGGCAGCGACGTGACGCCCTCGCCGAAGTACTCGACGAACTTCCCGACGACGCCGGTCTTGCGCAGCATCTCGGTCACGGTGAGCACCAGGTCGGTGGCGGTCGCCCCTTCCGGCAGAGCCCCGCTGAGCTTGAAGCCGACGACCTGCGGCACGAGCATCGAAAGGAGCTGACCGAGCATCGCCGCCTCGGCCTCGATGCCGCCGACGCCCCAGCCGAGGACGCCGAGCCCATTGACCATCGTCGTATGCGAGTCCGTTCCGACGAGCGTGTCCGGGTAGGCGACGCCGTCCCGGTCCTCGACGACGCGGGCGAGGTACTCGAGATTCACCTGGTGGCAGATGCCGGTGCCCGGCGGCACGACCTTGAAGCCGCTGAACGACTCCTGGCCCCAGCGCAGGAAGAGGTACCGCTCGTGGTTGCGCTCGAACTCGAGCTCGACGTTGTGCTCGAAGGCGCCGCGCGAGGCGAACGCATCGACCTGCACCGAGTGGTCGATCACGAGCTCGGCCGGGATCAGCGGGTTGATCTTCGCCGGGTCGCCGCCGAGGTCGGCCATCGCGTTCCGCATCGCGGCGAGGTCGACCACGGCCGGGACGCCGGTCAGGTCCTGCAGCAGGACGCGCGACGGCGCGAACGAGATCTCGTTCGACGGCTCGGCCTTCGCGTCCCACCGCGCGACGGCCTCGACGTCGGCGTCGTCGCCGTTGCGAAGCACGTTCTCGAGCAGCACGCGCAGCGTGTACGGGAGCCGGGCGACGTCGTAGGAGGCCTGCAGCTCGTCCAGCCGGAAGATCTCGTACGACCGGTCGCCGACGGTCAGCTTGCTCGGCGAGGCCATCGACCTCTAGTCAAGCAGAACTAGTAAAACTCAGGCGGTGGCGATGGAGCGGCACATCGTCGGTCTCGGGGGCGGGGGCGACACGACTGAGCAGACGCAGCGGCTCTACGAGTACGTGCTCGAACTGACGGGCAGATCGAAGCCGAGCCTCCTCTACATCCCGACCGCGGTCGCGGAGTCGGCCGAAGGGATCGTCGGCTTCTACGAGCGCTTTCGCGGCCGCGCGGCTCTCTCGCACCTGCGCACGTTTCCCTGGCCGCCGGAGGACTTGCGCGAGCTCGTCCTGTCGCAGGACGCGATCTGCGTCAGCGGCGGCTCGACCGCGAACATGCTCGCGATCTGGCGGACGCACGGCATCGACACGCTCCTGCGCGAGGCCTGGGAGAACGGTGTCGTGCTCTGGGGAGCGAGCGCCGGGATGATCTGTTGGTTCGAGGCCGGCGTGACCGATTCGTTCGGGCCTCAGCTCGCCGGCATGGACTGCCTGGGCTTCCTCGCCGGCAGCGCTTGCCCCCACTACGACGGCGAAGAGCAGCGGCGCCCGCGTTATCGCGCGCTGGTCGACGCGGGCTTCCCGGAGGGGGTCGCCGCCGACGACGGTGTCGCGTTGCACTACGTCGGCACGGAGTTGAGCGAGATCGTCACGTGTCGTCCCGGTGCCGCCGCCTATCTCGTCACGCCGGCGGGCGAGGAGAAGCTGCCGGCCCGCGAGCTCGGTTAGGGGGCCGGCGCAAGCGCGTCCTCGAGCGCCTGCAGGTCGTCCTCGTCGTTGTAGGCCTGGACCGAGACGCGCAGGACCCAGCCGTGGGCCGTCTCGAACACCGGCACCTCGATCCGGTGCTCGTCGTAGAGGCGCCGCTTCAGCGCCGCCGGGTCGGGATGGTCGACGCGAAAGCCGCGCATCTGCACGAAGTCGTCCGTCAGCGGTTCGAGGCCGAAGTCGTGTGCGGCGAGCAGCGCGTGGCAGTTCGCCCGCACCGACGGCCAGTCGCGCTCGGCCTGGAAGTCGATCGCCGCCGGCACGGCGAGGAACGCAGACGGGTCGCGGGTGCCCTGCCAGCGGTGCACTTCGTGGAACGCCGCGCCGTCCACCCAGTCCCACGAGACGACCAGCGGCTCGATCCACCGCTGCGCCTCCGGGCGCGCGTAGAGAAACGCAGAGCCCTTGGGCGCGCAAAGCCATTTGTGGCAGTTGCCGGCATACACGTCCGCGCCGAGCGCCTCCAGGTCGAGATCGATCTGACCAGGCGCATGCGCGCCGTCGACGATCGAGAGCGCGCCCGCCTCGCGTGCCCGCCGGCAGATCGCCGCGACGTCGTTCACGCGTCCGCTCGTCCATTCGACGTGCGAGCAGAAGAGGGCGCGTGTCCGCGGCCCCGGGTCGAGCTCGTCGAACGGCCGGCGCACGAGCGTGGCTCCCGTCCGCGCCGCGACGTACGACCAGAGCCGCTCCAGGCCGCCGTACTCGGCGTCGCCGAGCAGCACCTCGTCGCCGGGCGCGAGCTCGAGCGAGCGGGTGGCGGCGTTGAGCGCGGAGGTCGCGTTCGTCGCGAAGGCGAGATTCTCCGGGCGGGCGCCGACGTAGGCCGCGAGGCGGCTCCGCGCGTCGTCCAGGAGCTCCGGAAGCCGGCGCTCGAGCGCGAGGAACTCGACCGGCCGGCGCTCGAGCTCTCGCTGGAAGCGCTGGTAGGCCTCGAACACCGGCGCCGGGCAGGCGCCGAACGAGCCGTGGTTCAGGAACACGACCGTGGGGTCGAGGAGGAAGTCGTCCCTCGTCACTCTTAACTGGCTTTTAATGGCCCCTCACAGACATTGAACCTCTTGCGGTTATAACGGGACTCGTGGCTTCCAGCCGCTTCCTCTCAGTCCGCGCCGTCGAGCTCCTGGTGGTCGCCGTCATCGGCGGCGCCCTGGCGCTCGGCGGCGCGGCTGCATTCGGGAAGCTCGGCGACCACACGACGGTGCAGCAGGTTCCGGCGTCGACTGCGATCCCGACCACGTCGCACACGACCCCGACGACAACCGGCCTGACCGCCGAGCAGATCTACCGGCGTGATGCGCCGGGCGTGGTGCAGATCACGGCCACCTCGGTCTCGCAGGGTCAGGCCGATCCGTTCAACCTGCTGCCGGCGACGCCCCAGACGAGCCAGTCCCTCGGCTCGGGCTTCGTGATCGACAAGGCGGGCCACATCGTGACGAACGAGCACGTGATCCAGGGGGCGCGCAAGGTGCAGGTCTCCTTCTCGGGCCAGGACGAGATCACCGCCACCGTCGTCGGCAAGGATCTGTCCACCGACGTCGCCGTGCTGAAGATCGATGCCCACGCGCGCGCTCTCACCCCGCTGCAGCTCGGCGACTCGGATGCCGTGACCGTCGGCGATCCGGTCTACGCGATCGGCAACCCCTTCGGGTTCACGCGCACCCTGACGACGGGGGTCGTCAGCGCCGTGCAGCGGCAGATCGAGGCGCCGAACTCGCTCCCGATCGATCACGCGATCCAGACCGACGCCGCCATCAACCACGGCAACTCGGGCGGCCCGCTGATCGACTCGCAGGGGCGGGTGATCGGCGTCACCTCCCAGATCTCGACCGGCTCGACCGGCCAGCAGGGGAGCGTCGGCATCGGCTTCGCGATCCCGATCAACACGGTGCGAAGCGTCGCGGCGCAGATCATCTCGAGCGGCAAGGCGCTGCACGCGTTCCTCGGCCTGAGCGCGGCGCCCGTGACGCCGCAGCTCGCGAAGCTCTTCCATCTGCCGACGAACAGCGGCCTCCTCATCCAGGACGTCACCGTCGGCAGCGGCGCCGACAAGGCGGGTCTCAAGCAGGGCAAGACCGCGGTCGTCGTGCAGGGCGAGAGCTACCAGGTCGGCGGCGACATCATCGTCTCGATCGACGGCGTCCCGGCGACGAGCTACGAGCAGCTTCGCGACGCGGTCGCCAAGGCCAAGCCCGGCGACAAGATGAAGCTCGAGATCTACCGCAACGGATCCAAGAAGACCGTCACTGCGACGCTCGGCCAGCGGAGCTGACGCAGCTTCGGCCCTACCGGTAGGGCCGAAACGAGAGACCGGTCGCGAGCCCGACTGCCTGCCCGGGCCGCGGCCGGTCTTCCACCTCGCTTGTCGCCGCTACCTTGTGCCCGATGGAGCGCGGGCAGATCGTCCTCGAGCACACGGTCGAGGGGGAACAGGAGCTCTGGCGGGAGGACGGCGGGGACTACCACGGGTGGTTCTGCGTCCGCACGGACCCGTTCCCGTGCCCGGCCTCCGGCTGCAGCTTCGTCGCCGAGTTCATGACGGCGGCTCACCTGATCCTCGTCTGGCAGGAGCTCGACGACATCAACCTGCTCCGCCATGCCGCCCGGGCGCGGGACGTCGGCCGCAATCCCCACGTCACCGGCTACCGCTCCGAGTTCGGCCCGAGCGCGTCGTACTACGCCTGGGTGGCGGCCGGCCGGCCGGTGCACGGCGTCAAGGCCCACACCTAGCGTGACCGGAGAGGAGCGGTTCGGCGAGAGCGCGCCGTACTCGCTCGGCGTGGAGGAGGAGCTGATGATCCTCGACGCCGCGACGTTCGGGCAGGTCGCGGCCGTCGACCGCATCCTGCGAGGCGTCGAGGATCTCGATCTCGACCTTCCCGGCTCGCTGAAGACCGAGCTGTTCGCCTCGGTCTTCGAGACGAACACGAACGTCTGCAGGACGGCGGCGGAGATCGACGAGGCGCTGCCCGTGCTGCGCCGAGCCGCAGCGGGCTCGGCGCAGGCGCAGGGACTGGCGATCGCGGCCGCCGCGACCCATCCCTTCGCGCGCCCAGAGGCACAGCCGATCGTCAAGGAGGAGCGCTACGTGACGTTCGTCGGCTACGGGGGCATCTCCGTGCGACGGCAGGGCGTGCAAGGCCTGCACGTGCACGTCGGCATGCCCTCGGCGGACGACTGCTGGCGCTGCCTCGACGCGGTCCTCCCGTGGCTGCCCGTCGTCCTCGCCATGTCGGCGAACTCCCCCTGGTTCGCGGGCGTGCTGAACGGGATGGCGTCGAACCGCGCGCCGATTCTCGCCGAGCTGCCGCGCGCCGGGGCGCCGCCGCCTTTCGCCACGTACGGCGAGTGGGCGGCGTGGGTCGAGCGGCTCGAGGGGCTCGGCGTCGTCGAGGACTACACGCGCATCTGGTGGGACGTCCGGCCGCACCCGAAGCTCGGCACGCTCGAGGTGCGGGTGCCCGACCAGCCGACCGACGTGCGGCTCTCGGCCGCATTCGCGGCGCTCCTGCAGGCGCTCTGCGCGACCGCCCTCGCAGGCGACCTGCCCGGGAACAGCCTGCAGCTCGCCGACCGCGGCCGCGCCGACTACGCCCAGAATCGGTGGTCCGCGGCCCGGTTCGGGACCCGTGCGAAGCTCGTGCACCCCGACGGCTCCAGCTACGTGCCTGTGGCCGAGCTCGGAGCGGAGCTGCTGGAGCTCGTCCGGCCCGCGGCGCGGGCGCTCGGCGGCGCCGACGTGCTTGCGCGCCTCGACCCCGGCACGTGCGAGGCCGACCTGCAGCTCGGCCAGGAATCGCCGCAGGCTGCGGCTGCCGATCTCGTCGCCCGCTCGCTAGTCTGAGCACGTGGCTTCCGTCTCCGAGACGATCCAGGTGAGCGGCATCCGCTGCGAGAAGTGCGTGCTGCGCCTCGCGAGGACGCTCGAGGGGACGGAGGGGCTCGAGTCGGCGAATGCGAACCTGATGGGCCAGGTCGCTCTCACCTACGACGACGAGCGCATCACGAGGCATGCACTCCTCGACGTGCTCGCGCGCGGCGGGTTCCGCGAGCAGCAGTTCGCCTAGTTCGGGAGGGAATCAAGCGCCCCGGAGACGCGTTTATGCCACTGCTAGGGTGGCCGCCGGATGAGCGACAGCGCACCGTCAGCCGCCGACAGCCGTAGGCTCGCACAGGAAGCGAGGGACCGTGTTCGCTTCGAGGAGGAGGCGCTGCAGTTGAGTGACCAGGTCTACCGCGTCGCCCGGCGGCTGGCCGGCTCGCGCGAGGAGGCCGACGACCTCGTCCAGCAGACGTACGAGCGGGCGTTTCGCTCGTGGCGCCAGTACACGCCCGGGACGAACCTGCGCGCCTGGCTGCTGCGGATCCTCACGAACCTGAACATCGATCGTGGGCGGCGGGTGCAGCGCACGCCGCAGACGACGTCGCTCGACAACGAGGCCGGCGACTACTACCTCTACAACCAGCTCGAGTCGCAGGTGCCGGACGAGAACCCCGACGAGGAGCGTGTGCTCGAGCGGCTCAGCCAGGACTCGATCGTCGAGGCGCTCGCCGACGTGCCGCACGACTTCCGCGACGTGATCGTGCTGGTCGACATCGGCGAGTTCTCGTACGCGGACGCGGCACAGATCCTCGACATCCCGATCGGCACCGTGATGTCGCGGCTTCACCGCGGACGGCGCATCCTGAAGAAGAATCTCGCCGACAGGTCGATGGCGGCATGACCGGGCCCGGAGACGGAACGATCGACTGGTGCGACAAGTGCGAGGAGATGATGCAGCCGTTCCTCGACGGCACGCTCTCCGACCATGAGGTCCTGGAGGCGGAGCGGCACCTCGACAAGTGCAGCTGGTGCGCGAAGCGCTACCGCTTCGAGGAGCGCCTCCGGCACTACGTGCGGGTGGCGGTCAGCGAGCCGATGCCGGCCGAGCTGAAGGCGAAGCTCGCCGCCCTGCGCACCCCGCTCTAGCGCCGCACGTCCACGTCGCCCGGCGGCCGGAGGTCGGAGCAGTCGACGAGGACCGGCTCCAGCGCGCGTCCGCCCTCGTCGGGGACGTCGCTCCAGGCACTGCGCGCCAGCACCACCGGGTGTGAGCGCGTGCCGTCGTAGCTCGCGGCCACCACGGGCTCGTCGCGGCCGAGCACGCGCTCGATCGCGCGCGGATCGAGGCCGGGCCCGTCGGCGAGCACGATCACCGCGCGCTCCACCTCGGAGCCGAGCGCCTCGAGACCGCAGCGGAGGGAGGCGCCGGGGCCGCGGTCCCAGTCGGTGCACGAGACGACGCGCGCCCCGGGCGCCTGGAGTGCGTGCGCGCCCGCCACCACGACGATCTCGGTGACGCTCGTCTGCGCCAGGGCGTGGAGCACGGCGGGCAGCAGTTCGCGCTGCTTGACGCCGCCGTAGCGGGTCGAGGCGCCCGCTGCCAGCACGATCGCGCTAGTGGACGTCGACCGTCGCCTTCTCGATCTCGACCGTCTCGGTCGGTGTCCCCGCGCCGCCCGAGGCCGGGTCACCGAGCCTGCCGATCGCCTGCACCACGGGCAGGCCCTCGACCACCTTTCCGAGCACTGCGTAGTCGGGCGGCAGTTGCGCGTCGTCGGCGGTCACGACGAAGAACTGGCTGCCGGCCGCACCGGCCGGCTCGCTCGCAGCCTTCGCCATCGCCGCGACCCCGAGCGTGTAGCGCGTCGAGGCAGGCGGCGGGTCGACGGTCGTATAGCCCGGGCCGCCCGTCCCCGTGGCCGTCGGGTCGCCGCCCTGGATCACGAAGCCCGGAACGATCCGGTGGAAGATCGTGTGGTCGAAGTACCCCTTCCTCACGAGACTGACGAACGAGGCCGTCGTCTCGGGCGAGGTCTTGACCGCGAGCCGGATCGTGAAGTCGCCGCAGTTCGTGACGAACCTGACGTCGTACGTCTTCGACGCGGCGAGGCGTGCCGTCGGCTTCGCCTCGTGCCTCGCCGTCGCGGGCGGTGCCTCGACCGCGACGCAGCCGTTCGCGTCGGTGGTGGTCGTCGCCGCGGCCTCGTGCTTCGATCCTCCGCCGCAGGCGGCGAGGACGAGCACGAGCGCTGCGAGAGCCGGCAGCACGGCCGCGCGTGCCGGCGCTCTCACGAGCTCTGGTCCAGCGCCTCGACCGCCCGCTTCACGAGCGCCTTCGCCACGTCGACCTTGTACGCGTTCCGCGGCAGCGGTGTCGCGTCGTCCAGGCCCCCGTCCAGGAGCCAGGGCACCGGGGCGATGCCCGCGAGCGCGATCCGGGTCGCGCCTCCGGAACGGGCGGCCGCGACGCCGACGAGCGGGAACGCCCACCGCTTCCGCTCCATCGCCTTCAGGTACACCGACCGCTCGGTCGAGGGCAGCTCGACCGAGAGCAGCAGTTCGCCCGGCTCGAGCGTCGTCAGCCGCCGGTCGTCCGCGGTCGGGAGGCGGTAGAGCTCTGCGACCCGCAGCTCACGCCGGTTCGTGCGGAGCGTCGCGTCGAGGGCGACGAGCGCGGCAGCCACGTCGGACGGGTGCGCCGAGGCGCAGAAGCCGTTCTCGAGGATCGCATGCTCGCGGTGCTCGCCCTCCTGCGCGAAGCACTCGTCGCCGCCGTGCAGGCGGCAGGGCCACTTCAGCCGCCAGTACCAGCAGCGCGTCGACTGGAGCAGGTTGCCGCCGAGCGAGCCCACGTTGCGCAGCTGCGGGCTCGCCGCGAGGCGGCAGGCCTCGCGCAGCGCCTCGGGGATCTGCGGATCGCACTCGAGCTCCGCCAGGGTCGTGCCGGCGCCGATCGACGAGCCGTCGATCCCGCGCGGCACCACCCCGCGGATGTCGACGAGGGTGTCGGCGTGGACGATCCCGCTGCGCAGGAGCGGCACGAGCTCCGTTCCACCCGCTAGTAACAGACTGTTACTAGCGGCGGCGTCCTCGACGCTAGACGCCCGCCGGAGCTCCAACCTTCTCCTTCGCGGCCGCCTCGCGCAGCGCGCGCAGCATCTCCTCGCGCGAGATCGGCAGCTCGTGCACCTCGGCGCCCGTCGCATCGCGGATCGCGTTCGAGATCGCGGCGGCGGTCGGCACGATCGGCGGCTCGCCGAGGCCCTTCGAGCCGAGGTTGGTGAGCTGCGTGTCCGGCTCGTCGATCAGCTCGCTGACGATCTCGGGCACGTCGGCGAACGTTGGGAGCTTGTAGGCGTCGAGGGTCGTCGTCAGGATCTGGCCCGTGCGCGGGTCGTGCAGGCGGTGCTCGGAGAGCGTGTGGCCGATGCCCTGGATGATCCCGCCCTCGATCTGGCTCGAGGCGCCGAGCGGGTTGATCACGCGTCCGACGTCGTGCACGGCCGCGATCCTCTCGACGGAGACCTCGCCCGTCTCGATGTCGACCGCGACCTCGGCCACCTGGACGCCGAAGGTCAGCACCTGCATGCCGGTGGGGTTCGGGCCGCGGCCGCCCTTGCCGAGGATCTGCGCATCCTCGAGCAGGCCGACGATCTCCGCGAGCGGCGCCTCGGGCGTGCCGCGCTGCTCAGCGATCTCCTCGATCTGGCGCCGTGCGTCGGCGGCCGCGGCGCGGACGGCCGGCCCCATCGACGGCGTCGTCGACGACCCGGCGGAGATCGAGGCGAAGGGCCCGCGGGCGGAGTCGCCGAGCGAGACGGTGACGTGGTCGAGCGGGATGCCGAGCTCCTCGGCGGCGATCTGCGCCATCGCGGTGCGCGTCCCGGTGCCGATGTCCTGCATCGCGGTGACGACCGTCGCGCGTCCGTCCGAGCCGACCCGCACCCAGGCGTAGCTCGGCGGGCCGCCCCCGCCGTACCAGATCTGCGAGGCCATCCCGACGCCGCGCTTGACCGTGTCGGTCGAGCGCGCGCGCACCTCGTGCCGCCGCTCCCAGTGGGGCTCGGCCCGGCGGTAGCACTCGAGCAGGTTCTTCCCGCTGTACGGGCGGCCGTCGGACGCATCGTGGTGCGTGTAGTTGCGCCGCCGCAGGTCGAGCGGGTCGATGTCGAGCTTCGCGGCGAGCACGTCGAGCAGCGACTCGAGGCCGAACGTCCCCTCGACGAACCCGGGAGCCCGGAAGGCCTTCATCGGCGGCTGGTTGATCTTCGCGGCCCAGGTCGTCGTCTTGACGTTCTCGCACGCATAGAGCATCTGCATCGGGCCTTCGACCGGGGACGACCAGCCGCCCCAGCCGGTGGCGTTCACGTACTCGCCGCCGAGTGCAGTCAGCGTGCCGTCGGCGCGCGCGCCGATCGTCAGCCGCTGGATCGTCGCGTTGCGATTGCCCGTCGCGAGGTTCTCCTCGCGCCGCGTGAGCGCACAACGCACGGGCCGGTTCGTTCGCTTCGCGAGCTCAATCGCGATGAACGTGTAGTCGTCGGCGCCGTTCTTCGAGCCGAATCCCCCGCCCATGTAGTTGCAGACGACGCGCACCTTGTCGGGCGGCAGGCCGAGCGTGCCCGCGACCTCGTCGCGCACCCCCCAGATGTACTGCGTCGAGATGAAGACCTCGAGGGAGTCGCCGAGCCACTGCACGACGGCCTGGTGCGTCTCCATCGAGTTGTGCAGCACGACCTGCGTCCGGTACTCGCCCGTGACGACGACATCGGCTTCGGCGAGCCCGCGCTCGAGGTCGCCCCGCGCGCGGACGCGCGGCTCGCCGAGCAGCTGCCCGCGGGCGACCGCCTCGTCGGGATCGATCAGCACCTCGAGCTGCTCGAAGTCGACCTCGACCTTCGACAGAGCCGCACGGGCCTGTGCGTACGTGTCCGCGCAGACGGCTGCGATCGCGACGCCCTGGTAGCCGCACTCGGCGACGAGGACGTCGACGTCGCCGGGGCCGACCGCGGCGTGCACGCCGGGCATCGCGAGCGCCGGCGAGAGGTCGATGCGCGCCACGCGGGCATGCGCGTAGGGCGAGCGCAGGACCGCGGTGTGCAACATGCCCGGCAGGGTCAGATCCGCCGTGTAGACGGCCTCGCCGCGCGCGCGCTCGAGGCCGTCGATGCGCGTCGTCGGCTGTCCGACGATCCCGCGCGGGCCGGCGGGCCACTGCTCCAGCGCGTCCTCTTCGACGACGAGCCAGACCTCCTCGTACCGGCCCTCGACTTCCTTTTCGGTGCGGATCAGTCTTGCCACGTGCGAATCGCCTCCTCGATCTTCGGATACGCACCGCAACGGCAGAGATTGCCCGCCATCGCGTGTCGGATCTCCTCCGTGCTCGGTCTCGGGGTCGCATCGACGAGCGCAGCCGCGCTGACGATCTGCCCCGGCGTGCAGAAGCCGCATTGCAGGGCGTCCTCGCGGACGAACGCGTGGACGAGCGGATGGTCGCGCAGTCCTTCGATCGTGGTCACCTTGGCGCCGGCTGCGGTGTGCGCGAGGGTGATGCACGACAACGTCGGCACGCCGTCGACGAGCACGGTGCACGCGCCGCAGTGCCCCTCCGCGCAGGCGATCTTCGTGCCCGTGAGCGAGAGCTCGTCGCGCAATGCCTCGGCGAGCGTCGTTCCGACCTCGGCCTGCACCTCGTAGAGGTGGTCGTTGACGTCGAGCCTAAGCAGCGGTGACCGCCTGGATGTCGGCGATGTGGATCAGCCGGTGCGTCAGGCGGATCAGCTGGCGCTGCTCGACCTCGTCCTCGAGGGACGGGATCGAGAGCCAGAGGTCGCGCGCCGCCTCCAGCAGCTCGCGGATCCGGTCGACGTCGGCGGCGTGGCCGTTCCGCTCGGCGCACGTGTTGATCGCGAGCCCGAGGACGCCGATCGTGTCGGGCTGCCGCGTCCAGAGCAGCGGGGTCGCCATCGACAGGTACTGGTGGATGCGCGCGAGCTGCATGGGCTGCGTGTACAGCTCGCTGCCGACCGGCTTCGTCGGCTCGGGCAGGTCGCGGCCGTCCGCGAGGGCGCTTGCCGTGGCGCCGAGCATGCCGCGCAGCTGCTCGTCGGTGTACCCCGCGTAGCGCGCGGTCTGGAGCGCGATCAGGAGCGACGAGGGCTGCTGGCCGTACGGATAGTCGCTCGCGTAGACGACCTGCTCCGGCGGCACCTGCCGGTAGAAGTCGAGCAGGTCGATCGGGCTCCAGGTCGAGGTGTCGAAGAGCACCCCCTTGCGGCCGGCCATGCAGCGCGCGAGCTCGGCGAGGTCCGCGATCCCGGCATGAGCGATGATCAGCGTCGCCTCCGGGTAGCGGTCGACGAGAGCCCGCAGGCCGTCGGCGATCGGAGGCAGGCCCCGGCCGCCGTGGATGAGGATCGGCACGCGCCGGGCCGCGGCGAGCTCGAACACCGGCCCGAGCCGCTCGTCCGTGGCCGTGAACCTCTGGGCCCGCGGATGCAGCTTGATCCCGCGGGCGCCGGCGTCGAGGCAGCGTCGCGCCTCCTCGAGCGGCGTCTCGTTCAGGTCGAGCCGCACGAACGGGATCAGGCGGCCGCCGCTTCTGGCGGCGAAGGCCAGTGTGCGGTCGTTCGCGGCGCCGAAGGCAGGATGGTGGTCGGCCTCGTCCAGGCAGAACATGAAGGCCCGGGAGATGCCGTACTTGGCCATCAGCGCCTCCAGCTGGTCGTAGTCGCCGACCATGCCGTCGATATCGTGCCCGAGGTGGAGGTGCGCGTCGAAGATGTCGGCTCCCTCCGGCAGCAGCGCGCGCAGCTCGGCGTCGTAGCGGTCGATCAGCTCCTGAGCTCTCTCGCGCGGCTCCACCGTCCAGATCCTAGTTAGAGTCGGGTGCATGCCAGACGTCCTCATGTTCGCCGACACGTTCCGCTCGCCCGAGCTGCGCCACGAGGTGCCGATCGGGATCCCGGACCCGTTCCTCTACGCCGAATCGAACGGCGTGAAGCACATCCAGATCAGCTCGATGGAGGTGCCGCGGCTCGCGGCCCTCGGGCTCTTCGAGCTGCATCCATCCGAGGAATACGGCGTCGACGAGCTGATCGCCTCGGGGCTCAGCTACCCGGAGATCCGGGCCGAGCTCGCGGTGCGCGCGGTCCAGGGCCTGGGGGTGACGAGCGCCGTCGTGCCGGAGACGTTCCCGCTCTGGCTCGCCGACCTGCTCCGCGCCCAGGGCGTCGAGCTGTCGGTGGATGCCGGGTTCTTCGACGGCCGTCGCCGGGTCAAGACCGAGGCGGAGCTCGCAGGCATGCGGCGCGCGCAGCGGGCCGCCGAAGCGGGGATGGACACCGTCCGCGACCTGCTTCGGCGCTCGAGCACGAACGGCAGCGGCCTCCAGCTGGACGGCGAGCCTCTGACGGTGGAGGGTGTGAAGGCTGCAATGGCGCAGACCTTCGCGGCCCACGGCGCCACCGCCGAGGAGTTCATCGTCGCGCCGGGGCCGCAGGGAGCGGTCGGTCACGACATGGGCTCCGGCCCGATCGGCGCCGGAGTGCCGATTGTCGTCGACATCTGGCCGCGTGACAACGAGTCCTTCATCTACTGCGACATGACGCGCACCTTCGTCGTCGGCGACGTGCCCGAGCAGGTGAGGGAGTGGCACCGCCTCTGCAAGGAGGCGCTCGACCGGGCGATCTCGGAGATCAGGGACGGCGCGGACGGGCGTCGCATCTTCGATGCGACCTGCGACATCTTCGAGGCGGCCGGCGAGCCGACGCAGCGCACGAAGGCGCCGGGCAAGCCGCTCGCCGACGGCTTCTTCCACGGGCTCGGGCACGGCGTCGGGCTGGAGGTGCACGAGGAGCCGGGCCTGGGCCTCGCGTCGAAGCTGCCGCTCAAAGCCGGCGACGTCGTGACCGTCGAGCCGGGCTGCTACCGGCAGGGATACGGCGGCGTGCGGCTCGAGGACCTCGTGCTCGTGACGGCGGCCGGCGCCGAGAACCTGACGCAGTATCCGTACGAGCTCGAGCCGTGACCGGCCCCCAGGACATCGACACACTCTTCCTCGAGGAGCGGCGCTATCCGCCTTCCTCCGGGTTCGCGGCGCAGGCGAACGCGCAGCCCGAGATCTACGAGGAGGACTTCGAGGCGTTCTGGGAGCGCGAGGGGCGGGAACGCGTCGCGTGGTTCGAGCCCTTCACGAAGCTCTACGAATGGGAGCCGCCCTACGCCAGGTGGTATCTCGGCGGCAAGTTGAACGTCGCGTGGAACTGCCTGGACAAGCATGTCGAGGCGGGCCGCGGCGACGCCGTCGCCTATTACTGGGAGGGCGAGCCCGAGGGCGACCGGCGTGAGCTGACCTACGCCGGTCTGCTCGCCGAGGTGACGAAGCTCGCCAACGGGCTCAAGCAGCTCGGGGTGGGCAAGGGCACGCCGGTCGGCATCTACCTGGGCATGGTCCCCGAGGCGCCGGTCGCCATGCTTGCCTGCGCGCGGCTCGGCGCACCGCACACGGTCGTCTTCGGCGGCTTCTCGGCCGATTCGCTCGCGGGGCGCCTGCAGGACATGGAGTGCGAGGTGCTGATCACGCAGGACGAGGCCTGGCGGCGGGGCACGACGGTGCCGCTGAAGCGCACGGCCGACGAGGCGGTGGCCGCCTCCCCGACGGTGAGGAACGTGGTCGTGCTCCGCCGGACGGGCGGCGAGGTGCCGATGACGGCCGGCCGCGACCACTGGTGGCACGAGCTCGCGGTCGACGAGTCGGCGTGCCCGGCGGAGCCGATGGACCCCGAGGATCTGCTCTATCTGCTCTACACGTCGGGCACGACGGCGAAGCCGAAGGGAATCGCGCACACGACCGCCGGCTACCTCGTCGGCGTTGCGTCGACCCACCACTACATCTTCGACCTGAAGCGCGACACGGACGTGTACTGGTGCGCCGCCGACGTCGGCTGGGTGACCGGCCACAGCTACATCGTCTACGGCCCCCTCTGCAACGGCGCCACCTCCGTGCTGTACGAGGGGACACCGGACTTCCCGGACAAGGACCGGTGGTGGGACGTCGCCGAGCGCTACGGGGTGACGATCCTCTACACGGCGCCCACCGCCATCCGTTCGCACATGAAGTGGGGGCCGGAGCACGCGGCGAAGCACGACCTCTCGCAGCTGCGCCTGCTGGGGTCGGTCGGCGAGCCGATCAACCCGGAGGCGTGGATCTGGTACCACGAGCACATCGGCGGCGGGAACTGCCCGATCGTCGACACGTGGTGGCAGACGGAGACCGGGATGATCATGATCACCCCGCTCCCGGGGATCACGACGACGAAGCCCGGCTCCGCGACGAGGCCGTTCCCCGGCGTCGACGCGGCCGTCTACAACGACGCCGGCGAGGAGGTCGGCCCGGGCGGCGGCGGGTATCTCGTCCTGCGCCGGCCGTGGCCGGCGATGCTCCGTGGCCTCTACAAGGAGCACGACCGCTACGTCGACACGTACTGGTCACGCTACGGCGACGTCTACTTCGCGGGCGACGGCTCGCGGATCGACGAGGACGGCGACTTCTGGCTGCTCGGGCGCGTCGACGACGTGATGAACGTGTCCGGCCATCGCATCTCGACGATCGAGGTCGAGTCTGCGCTCGTCGACCACCACGACGTGGCCGAGGCGGCGGTCGCGGCACGCAACGACGCGACGACCGGCCAGGCGATCGTCGCGTTCGTGACGCTGAAGAGCGGCATCGAGCCGTCCGTGGCGAAGCTCGACGAGCTCCGGGACCACGTCGCCAAGAAGATCGGCCCGATCGCGAAGCCCGCGAACATCGTCTTCACGCCCGAGCTGCCGAAGACCCGCAGCGGCAAGATCATGAGACGGCTGCTGCGGGACGTCGCCGAGAACCGGCCGCTCGGCGACACGACGACGCTCGCCGACCCGACCGTCGTCGAGGAGCTCCGCCACCGCGGGGCCGAGGAGCAGGCGACCGAGGACTAGGAGGAACCACTGATGTCCTCCGGCCTCCGCCGGGCGACACTTCCGGTGTCGAGTCAAGGAGGCTCCCATGCTCAAGACCGCACCGGAGTTCGAAGTCGTCGACCTGCCGTCGGAGACGTTCGCGTTCGTCGTCAGGCGGGTGGCACCGGCAGAGGTCGGGGAGTTCATCCGCGGCGCTCTCGGCCGCGTCGCCGAGTACGCGGCGCGTCACGGCGGGCCGCAAGGGCCGCCGATGGCGATCACGACGGCGCCCGACGAGTACGGCTCGCTCGTCGTCGAGGCGGGCTGGCCGGTGGCAGCCGGCGCCGCACCGGCCGCGCCGGTCGAGGTGCGAACGCTGGCCGCGACGCGCGCGCTGCGCCATCTGCACACCGGCCCGTACGAGGAGCTGGGCGGGGACTTCTACGCGGAGCTCTTCACGGCCGCCCACGAGCGGGGCCTGACGCCGGCGTCCGCTCCCCGTGAGCGCTATCTGAACGACCCCACGACCGGCGAGGAGCCGCTGACCGAGATCGTCTGGCCGCTCTCCTAACTTGGGGCTACGCTGCCGCGGGTGCTGACCGCCCTCGCAGCAGCGCTCGTGCTCGCCGTCGCGCCGGGGCAGACCGCCACCGTCCGCGTCGCCGTCGCCAACGTCTGGGAGGCGCCCAACGCCGGTCACCTGCCGCTCGATCCGCACGTCTGGCCGACCGCCGCCGTCACCTACTCCGAGCGGCGGGCGCTCGTCGGGCACATGCCGACGCAGGTGCTCTACGGCGAGAGCGTGCGCGTGCTCGCCCGCCGCGGCGGCTGGACGAAGATCGCGGTCCCCGACCAGCCGAGCCCGCTCGATCCCCGGGGGTATCCCGGCTGGGTCCGGTCGTGGCAGCTCGGGCCGGCGTTCGCCGCGCCGCTCGTCGTCACGGCGCGCAGCACGAGGCTCGCGAACGGCACCGAGATCGGCTTCGCGACCCAGGTCCCGCGCGGTGCCGTGCCGGCGGCTGCGACGCGCGCGCTGCCCCGCACGCGGGCCGATCTCGTGCGAACTGCCGAGCAGTTCGTCGGTCTGCACTACCTCTGGGGCGGCCTGTCCGCCTGGGGCTACGACTGCTCGGGGCTGACCTGGGCGGTCTATCGCGCGCACGGCATCACGATCCCGCGCGACGCAGATGCGCAGTTCGCTGCCGGGCGGCCGGTCTCGCTCGGCAGGATGCTTCCGGGCGACCTGCTCTTCTACGAGCATCCCGTCGTCGGCCACGTCGCCATGTACGTCGGCGGCGGGAAGATGATCGAGGCGCCGAACTCGGCGAGCGAGGTGCGCATCGTTCCCGTGCGGACGAGCGACTTCCGCGGCGCGCGCAGGTTCTTTGGTGTCTGACAGCGCGGTGTCGGACACCACCCCTTGGAGGCTCGCTCTCGCTGGGGCCCTGGCGATCCTCGTCTTCGCGACGATCGGCCAGCTGTCGCACGAGCATCACGTGTCGCTCGCGGGCTACGCGGCCGACGCGGTGCCGCTGCTCTGCGGGTGGTTCGTCCTCGCGTGGCTGACCGGCCGCTTCGTGCCGACCTGGCTCGGCGGGGTGACGATCGGTGTCGTGATTCGCATGATCGTGCTCGGGCACTACCACTGGAACGAGCTCGCGTTCCTCACGGTCGCGCTCGTCTTCATCGGCTTGGTCGCCTGGCCGGTCTGGAGGATGATCGTCGCCGCCGACCTGGCGACGATCTTCCCCCGCTAGAGCAGGGCCTCGAACTTCGACGGGTCGTCGAACGGGCCGATCACGGCGAGCCGCATTCCCTGCCTGCCGATCACGTCGCGTGCCACGCGCAGGACGTCGTCCGCCGTGACGGCGTCGAGGCCCGCGAGCACCTCGGACGGCTCCGCCGCACATCCTTCCAGCACCTCGCGCCGGAGCCCGAACATGATCAGCCCGTTCGGGCTCTCGGTCTGCAGGACGAAGCGCCCCTTCGCGAGCGAGCGCGCCTTCTCGAGCTCCTCGGCGGGCACGGGCTCCTCCGCGAGCTTGCGGAACTCGGTCGCGATCACCTCCACGGCCTCCTCGGCGCGGTGCAGGTCCACGCCCGCCTGCGAGAAGAGCGTGCCGGCGTCGGTGAACGAGGCGTTCAACGCGTACACGTAGTAGGCGAGGCCCCGGCTCTCGCGCACCTCGAGGAAGAGACGCGACGACATGCCGGTCCCGAGGACCGTGCCGAGCAGCTGCAGCGCATACCGGTCCGGGTGGTCGATCGGATAGCTCGGAACGCCGAGGCACACGTTTGCCTGGTCGGAGTCCTTGCGGTGCACGCGCACCTTCGGTTCCGGCGAATGCTCGACCTGTGCCGGAGCCGGCGTGCCGGAGCCGTTGCCCGACATGTCGCCGAGCAGGCTCTCGAGCGTGGGGAGGAGGTCGTCGCCGACCATGCCCGAGACGCCGACGACCATGCGCTGCGGCGTGTACCAGTCGCCGAGGTAGTCGAGGAACGTCTGGCGCGACGCCGCCCTGATCGTCTCCTTCGTACCGAGTGTCTCCCAGCCGAGCGGGTTGGAGCCGAAGAGGAGCTCCTCGTAGACCGACGAGACGTAGTCGCGCGGCGTGTCGACGTACATGTTCATCTCCTCGATGATCACGCCCTTCTCGCGCTCGAGCTCTTCCGTGTCGAACTTCGAGTTGCGCAGCATGTCGACGAGCACGTCGAGCGCGGTGTCCCGCTGCTCCCCGGCGCAGCGAATGTAGTAGCCCGTGTACTCCTTGGACGTGAAGGCGTTGAACTCGCCGCCGATCTTGTCGACCTCCATCGACAGGTCGCGCGCCGTCGGGCGCTTCTCGGTTCCCTTGAAGAACATGTGCTCGGCGAAGTGCGCGATGCCGCGGTTCTCCGCGTTCTCGTAGCGCGATCCGGCGGCCAGCATGACGTAGCAGGCGACCGACTGGGCGTGCGGGAGCGGCGCCGTCAGCACGCGCAGGCCGTTCGACAGGGTGTGGCGCTCGTACACGGTCATGCTCGGAGTCTCCTTCGTTGGTTCGCGGTCAGCGGGACCGAGGTCCCTGCCTCATAGTCGTAGCCGACGAGCACGCTCTTCGCGTCCGCCACCAGCCGCTCGCCGGCCCGGATCTGGTGCTCGAGCTCGAAGCTCTTCGTCCCGACGCGCGAGCAGCGGCTGTGGATTTCGACGTCCTCGCCGGCGCGCAGCTCTGCCCGGAAGTCGATCTCGACGCGCGCGAGGATGAAGGGCTCGAGGTCGCCGAGGATGCCGATCCGAGCCTGCTCGAGGTAGGTCGAATAGACGGCGTTGTTGACGTGTCCCATCGCGTCGCAATCGCGGAAGCGAACGCGCTCGCGCTGGAGCCAGGGGTACGCGGCCACGGGCGCGATGGTATAGAGACGGGTATGGCAGGTGAGACGAGGCGTGCGGTCTTCGCGCAACCGGAATGGCTGCGGGGCGTGCCGGCCGATCGGCAGCTGCCCGCCGGTGCGCGGGTCGTCTTCACGGGGTGCGGGACGTCCTTCCACGCGGCGCAGACCGGCGGCTTCGCCGTCCAGGCGCTCGAGGCCGCGCTGAGCCCTCCGAACGCGGACATCATGGTGTGCGTCTCCCACGAAGGCGGGACTGCCTGGACGATCGAGGCGGAGCGCTGGTTCGGCGGGGACGTCTGGCTCGTCACCGGCAACCCGTCGTCCGAGCTCGCCGAGGCCGCGGACGAGGTGATCGTCTGCACGCCCGAGCTCGAGCGCTCGTGGTGCCACACCGCGAGCTACACCTGCGCGGTCGCGGCGGTCGCGGCGCTGAACGGCGAGGACATCGCCTGGCTGCCGTCTGCGGTCGAGGAGGCGCTCCAGCTCGAGGTCGTCGCCCCGGCGCAGGACAAGGTGATCGTCGCCGGCGCCGGCCGCGACTGGCCGACGGCGCAGGAGGCCGTCCTCAAGCTTCGAGAGGGCGCGCACGTTCCGGCCGAGGCGCACCACCTGGAACAGCTGCTGCACGGGCACCTCGCTGCGATCGACGACACGACGCGTGCGTTCGTGCTCGAGGGAGAAGGGCGGGTCGCCGACCGCGCGCACGATGCCGTCGCCGCTCTCGAGAAGCTCGGCTGCGAGACGACGCTCGTGCCGACGGTGCACCCGGTCGTGGACATCGTCCGCTTCCACCTCCTGACGCTCGCGGTCGCGGAGTCTCGCGGTGTCGACCCGGACCCGATCCGGCGCGAACCGGGCTCGCCCTGGGCCGAGGCGGCCGGCGAGCCGTATCCGTACTCGGGTTGAGCGACCCCGCGGCCGCCGGCGTCGTCGACGCGATCGGGCTGCTCGCGCGGCGGGAGGTGTCGTCGCGCGAGCTCGCCGAGGCGTGCCTCGGCCGGATCCGCGAGCGAGACGGGACGCACAGCCACGACGGCGACCCGGGCTCCGTCAACGCGTGGGTGCGCGTCTACGAGGACGACGCGCTCGCGGCCGCCGATCGCGCGGACGCGCGGCTTGCGGCCGGGGACGCGCCGGTGCTCTGCGGCGTGCCGGTCGGGCTGAAGGATCTGTACGCGGTCGCGGGGAAGCCGCTCACCGCCTCGAGCAGCCTGCTCGACACCGTGCCGGAGCGCTCGTGCGACGCCTGGTCGCGGCTCGAGGCGGCCGGGATGGTGCTCCTCGGCCACCTGCACACGCACGAGTTCGCGGCCGGTGGGACGACCGACCAGGTCGGCAACCCCTGGGCGCTCGCCTGCTCGCCCGGCGGCTCGAGCGGCGGCTCGGCGGCAGCTCTCGCCGCCCGCATGACGCCCGCCGCGACCGGTACCGACACGGCGGGCTCCCTGCGCATCCCGTCCGCGCTGTGCGGCACGTCGACGATCAAGCCGACGCGCGGGTCGGTGCCGATCCGCGGCATCGTGCCGCTCGCCTCGACCTTCGACCACGCAGGGCCGATGGCGCGGAGCCTCGCGGACTGCGAGCCGCTGCTCGCCGCGCTCGCCGGGGTGAGCCCGCCGGCGGAGCGGACGCCGCTGCGGCGCGTCGCCGTCTCGCCGCGGCTCGGCCTGGTCGAGCTGGACGCCGACGTGGCAGACGGCTTCGACGCCGCCCTGGGCGCCTGCCGGAGCCTCGGGCTCGAGCTCGTCGAGGTGACGCCGCCCGGCGTCGAGCTCGACCTGGGGCTCACGTTCCTCGACCTCGTGTGCGCCGAGATGCTCGTCTTCCACCGCCGCTTCGACGACCGGCGTGAGCTCTACCGCCCGTCGATTCGCGGCTTCCTCGAGTACGCCGAGCAGCGCGCCCTGTCGGCGGAGGAGTACGTCGCGGCGCAGGAGCAGCGGACCGAGGCGGCGTCGAGGTGGCTCGACTGGTTCGCCGAGCACCGTGTCGACGCGCTGGTCGAGCCGACGGTGCCGATCGTCGCCCGGCAGCGCGGTCACGGCTACGACGAGCCGTTCACCGACGTCGCGGAGATCTCCCTCACGCACTACTGGAACTGGACGGGCTTGCCCGTCGCCGCCCTTCCGTCGGGCGTGGGCCGCCGCAGCGGCCTGCCGGTGGGGGTGTCGCTGATCGGCAGGCCGCACTCGGAGTGGGACCTGCTCGCTGCGGGCGCCGCGCTGCAGGCTCTCCTACCGGTCGCTCAACCGGGCCAGCTCGCCTAACAGACCATCGACCTCGTCCGCGGTGTTGTAGTGGACGATCCCGACGCGCACGGCGCCCTCCGGCAGGCCGAGCCGCTGCATGATCTCGACCGCGTAGTAGTTGCCCTCCCACACCGCGAAGCCGCGCTCGCCGAGCAGCCGCGCCGCCTGGGGCGGCGTGACCGTCTCGTGCGTGATCGCGAACGTGGGCACGCGGTCGTCCAGGTCCGGGACGCCGTGCAGTGTCCAGCCGGTGGGCAGCCCGTCGAGGAACCGTTGCCCGAGTGCCCGCTCGTGCTCGGTGATGAACTCCCAGCCCACGTCGTCGAGGTACTCGACGGCCGCGACGAAGCCCGCGAGCAGCTCGTGCGCGAGCGTCCCCGTCTCGAAGCGATGGCCGACCGGGGAGTCGTCGGCGGGCCGCACCTTGTACGGGCGCCAGCCCTCCGCGAGCTCGCGCCGGACGAACGCGAGGCCCAGGTGCGGCCCGTAGAACTTGTACGGCGAGCAGACCAGCACGTCGGCGCCCGCCGCCCGCACGTCGATAGGCCCGTGCGGGGCGTAGTGCACGGCGTCGACCCAGGCGAGCGCCCCGGCGGCGTGCGCGAGCGCGGCGACCTCTGCGACGGGCGTCACCGTGCCGACCGCGTTCGACGCCCACGGAAAGGCGACGACCCGCGTCCGCTCCGAGAGCAGCGAGCGCAGCTGGTCCAGGTCGAGCCGGCACTCCGTGTCGACGTCGCAGAAGCGGACGGACAGGTTCAGATCGTGCGCGAGCTCGAGCCACGGCGACACGTTGCCGTCGTGGTCTAGCTTCGTGCAGACGATCTCGTCGCCCGCGCTCCACTCGCGTGCCGCAGTGCGCGAGAGCGCGAAGTTGAGCGTGGTCATGTTCGCGCCGAAGGCGACCTCGTCCACCGTCGCGTCGAGGAAGGCGGCAGCGGTCGAGCGTGCGCGCGCGACGAGCGCGTCCGAGCGGCGTGAGGTCTCGAATGCGCCGCCGAGGTTCGCGTTCGCCTCGCGCAGGTAGCCGGCGATCGCATCGATCACCGAGTCGGGCACCTGCGTCCCGCCGGGGCCGTCGAAGAACGCGAGCGGCCGCTGCAGCGCCGAGAAGCGCGCGCGAACCTGCTCGACCGTCGTCAGGACACGCGCCATGTGTACCGCGGCTTGACGGTGAGCGATGCGCCGACGAAGCAGTCGCGCTCGGCCTTCGTGATCAGGGCGTCGGGCTCGCTGGTGCGTGGAGTCAGCCGCACTTCGAGGTGCAGGTCGATCTGGACGAAGCGGTAGCGGCCGTCGTCGCCGCTCTTCGTGATCGTCCCGTGGGCGGAGCCCGACCCGGCGGCCTCGTGACCGGCGCGGCGTGCGTGGTAGGTGAAGCTGTCGAGCGAGCAGCGGACGAGCGCCGCGAGCAGCAGGTGATCGGCCGACCAGCCCTCGGGCGGGACGAACTGTCCACCTCCGGGAATGGTGAAGCGGCCGCCGGGGTCGAGCTCGACCGCATACTCGAGCACCTTCGCTCTCGTCGGCATGCCTGGAACCTACTGTGTCTGTCCGGTCCGGGTCCTAGGGTGGCGGGCGTGAGGCTGAGGACACTGACCGAAGCCGAGTGCTATGCGCGTATCTACGGCGGGCACGGCGACGAGCGGGTGAGCTTCGTGCGGCTGCTGCCGCGGCGCAGGGCGCGTGTCGGCTCGGCGGGAGAGGATCTGCGTGGGCGGTTCGAGGAGCGTCTCGACGTGCGCGGGCCGGAGGCGGAGGCCGCCTGATGCGCAGCTGCAGCACGTGGAGCCGGCGGCGGCTGCCGAAGCAGGTGTCGGCCGGTCGCCGGCCCGCGCCGCCGCTTCCGAGCTCGTGGGTGTGCACCGCGACCTGGACGCAGCACGTGCCACGCTGTCGGCCGCGTGCCAAGACCGGCTGAGCCTTCTTCAACTCCGAGCGCCGTACCGGACGTCCTCGCGCCCGGACTGACCTGCGTCTTCTGCGGGATCAACCCGGGACGCGTCTCGGACGCTGCGGCGGCGCACTTCGCCAATCCTCGGAACGACTTCTGGCGTCTCCTGCACGACGCGGGGCTCACGCCGCGGCTCTACGACCCGCAGGAGCAGTTCTCGCTGCTCGACCTGGGCTACGGCGTGACGAACGCGGCGTACCGAACGACGCCGGGGTCCGGCGACCTGCGGCGTGGTGACTTCGATCGCGACGCGTTCGAGGAGCGCATTCGCGCCGTCGCGCCGCGTGCGGTTGCGTTCGTGGGGAAGGAGGCGTATCGCGGGCTCTATCGCGAGCGCGTCGAGCTCGGTCCTCAGCTGCGCGCGATCTGGTCGACGGGGATCTTCGTCCTCCCGTCGACGTCGCCGGCGAACGCAGCGGTCCCGTACGCCGAGCGACTCGCGTCGTTTCGTGCGTTGGCGGCGTGGCTCCAGCCGGTGGAGCGCGAGGCCGTGCGGGCGCTCGTCCTCGACCGGGACGATCGCGTTCTCCTGGTTCGTTTCTGGGGCCCCGGCCGAGATCGTTCGTGGTGGGGCTCTCCCGGAGGTGGCATCGAGCCGGGCGAGACCCACGAGCAGGCGCTCGTCCGCGAGCTCCACGAGGAGATTGGCCTGAGGGAGTTTCAGCACGGACCGCTCGTCTTCGAGCACGCGGGCGAGTTTCCGTGGGCGAGGCAGCTCTATCGTCAGCGGAACATCACGTATCTCGTTCGCGTGCCCGAGCACGAGCCGGTGGCGAACGTCGACCTCGCACAGGAGGGCGTGGCCGAGGTGCGCTGGTGGACACTCGACGAGCTCAGTGCTTCGCGCGAGCAGTTCGCACCACCCGACCTGCTCGAGCGTGTGCGTAGTCTGCTCGCGTGACCGCCGCCCTCGTCACCGTGCACCTGCTCGCCGCCGGCATCTGGTTCGGCGGCTCGACGGCGCTCGTCTTCGTCGGCGTGCCGGCGATCCGGACGCTCGAGGGCGAACCGCGTGGCCGCGCGATGAAGGCGCTCGGCCTGCGCTGGCGCCCGGTCGGCTACGGCGCGCTCCTGGTCGCGGCTCTGACCGGTGTCGTGCTCGCCTCGCGCGACTGGCAGCACAGCACCTCGTTCCAGGTCGTTCTGTGGACGAAGGTCGTGCTCTTCCTGTGCCTGCTCGTCGTCTCGTACCTGCACAACTTCGTGCTCGGCCCGCGCCTGCAGGCGGAGATCCGCGACGGTCGCGAACAGCGCACGCGCCCCCGGCTCGTCGCGGTCGGCTGGGTGAGCTACGCGCTGACGATGGCGCTCCCAATCCTCGGCGTGGTCCTCGCCCGCCTCGTCGATTAGGGTCAGTTCCGGCGTCTGAGCCGGCTCAGGGCCGGCTCAGAGGAAGCTCAGAGGAAGCTCAGAGGAGGCTCAGAGCAAGGCGCCTGGAAGTGTGCCGAATGCGTGGAAAGAGTGTGGCGGTCGGTCAGCTCTGCCAGCGGTTCGTGATCGGCGTGCGCCGGTCGCGGCCGAAGGCCTTCGGCCGCAGCTTCACCCCCGGCGGGGCCTGCCGCCGCTTGTACTCCGCGCGGTCGATCATCCCGACGGCGCGATCGACGACGTCCGGGTCGAAGCCGTCCTGGCCGAGCTCCTCGCGGGAGCGATCGAGCTCGACGTACGCCTCGAGCACCCGGTCGAGCGCCGGATACGGCGGCAGCGAATCCTCGTCGAGCTGGTCTGCGCGGAGCTCCGCGCTCGGCGCCCGCTCGATGATCGACGCGGGAATCACCTCTCGCCCGGCGCGCTCGTTCAGCCACCGCGAGAGCCGGAAGACATCGGTCTTGTACACGTCCTTGATCAGCGCGAACCCGCCGGCGAGGTCGCCGTAGAGGGTCGAGTAGCCGACCGAGAGCTCCGACTTGTTGCCCGTCGCGATCACGAGCCAGCCGAACTTGTTCGAGAGCGCCATGAGCAGCGTGCCGCGAATGCGTGCCTGCAGGTTCTCCTCCGTGAGGTCGCTCTCACGCCCGGCGAAATGCTCGCGCAGCGCGCCGCCGAAAGCCTCCACCATCGGCTCGATGGCGATCTCGCGGAAGTCGATTCCGAGCGATCCGGCGAGCTGCTCGGCGTCGCCCCGGGTCGCAGCCGAGGAGTAGCGCGACGGCATCGACACCCCGTGCACACGTTCCGCGCCGAGCGCCTCCACGCACAACGCCGCCGTGAGCGCCGAGTCGATGCCGCCGGAGAGACCGATCACGACGTCCCCGAAGCCGTTCTTGCGCACGTAGTCGCGCAGGCCGAGCTCGAGCGCGAGCCGCATCTGCTCGAGGTCGTCGAGCTGCGGGACGATGCGCGCGGCCACCGATTCCCGCTGTTCCCGTGGCGGCGAGAGCTCGATCTCGCGGAGCTCCACCGTCGTGCGCTCGCGGGCGAGGGCGCGGCGCCGCACGTCGCGCAGCCGACGCCCGATCGCCGCGGCGGGGTCGACGTCGACGACGAGCAGCTCCTCCTCGAAGCCGCAGGCACGGGCCAGCACCTCGCCCTCGTCGTCGAGCACGACGGAGTGCCCGTCGAAGATCAGCTCGTCCTGTCCGCCGACGGCGTTGCAGAGCGCGACGAAGCACGAGTTGTCGAGCGCGCGCACGCGCAGCATCTCCTCGCGCTCGCGATCCTTGCCGACGTGGAACGGCGACGCGGAGATGTTCGCGATCAGCTGTGCGCCGCCGAGCGCGAGATCGGTTGCCGGCGGGCCGGGCTGCCAGATGTCCTCGCAGATCGTCGGGCCGACGCGCACGTCGCCGAAGCGCAGCAGGGCCAGGTCGTTGCCCGGCGCGAAGTAGCGGTCCTCGTCGAAGACGCCGTAGTTCGGCAGGTAGCGCTTGCGGTAGATGCAGCGCACGTCGCCGTGTGCGAGCACGAAGCAGGCGTTGTGGAGGTCGGCGTCCAGGTGCGGTGCGCCGACGAGGGCCGTGATGCCGTGCGTCGCCTTCGCGATGACGTCGACCGCCCGGCGGGCTGCGCGCACGAAGCCGGGCCGGAGCAACAGGTCCTCCGGCGGGTAGCCCGTGACGACGAGCTCGGGGAAGAGGACCAGGTCGGCGTTCGCCTCGCGGGCACGGCCGAGCCATTCGACGACGCGGCCCGCGTTGCCGTCGATGTCGCCGACGACGCTATTGATCTGGGCGAGTGCGAGTCTCATCGGTTTTCGCCTCTCGGTCGAAAACTCTACCACGGCGCTCGCGGAGCGCGGCCCGCCGCCAGCCGAAGTAGAGGACGACCGCGCACAGGAAGACGGCGAAGCTCGCCCAGCCGAGCAGGGGGGAGTGCGACTTGTTGCCGGCGACGCTCGTCACCGCGGCGAGGACGAGCACGCCGATCAGGTAGAAGCGGAGGGTCCTCGCGGGCATCAGGCGCCCAGTATCGCCGCCGCGCGCACGGCCCCGCCGACGGTGAACCACAGCCCGCTTCCGGCCAGGCGCAGCTCGAGCCGGTCGCCGAGATCGAGTGGCTGCCGGTACTCGAGCGTGGCGCGGCACGGATCGCGCAGCCGCGCGGCGAGGTGCTCCTCGACGGGCGCCCAGTAGGCGGCGTTGTTGACGTGGCGAAGACGGTCGACGTCGATCGCGCGGAGCGGCCACTCGAGGCGGCGTGCGTCCTCCGGGGGCGCGGGCAGCTCGAGGCGCGTCGACGCGCGCCGGCCGGCCGCAGACTCGCCGTAGACCGCGAGGAACCGCTCGCCGAGGCGCTGCGGCTGCAGGTCCGGCCCGAGGTGGATCCAGGTCATCTCGGCGTCGATCCGTCCACCCTGGTCGCCGGCCAGGGACGTGCAGCGCAGCGCAGCCGACGCAGCGGTGCCGCCGCACCACGTGGTCAGTGCGACTTCGGTGTCTTCGAGGAAGGGGCGCGTCACGTCCAGGACCGTCCGCCGCACGACCCAGATGTGCTCGTCGGGCGCCCACCCGGCATCGAGCACGTCGTCCGCGGCTACGTCCTGGAGGTAGCGCGCGACCGCATCGAGGCGCAACCTGCCCCGTGCGTCCGTGTCGGAGAGCCGGATCGGCCGGTGTGCGCTGTAGCGCCGTGCAGTCACGCGAGCAGGTGCCGGACGCGTGCCTCGACGGCCGTCGCGACGGCGGCCTGCCCTGCCTCGTCGAGGTGCTCGACGTCGTCGCCGAGATCGACGTAGGACGCGACCCCGTCGAGGTCGAGCAGCTCGCACCCGAGCTCGGTGCAGACCTCCCCGAAGTGCGGCCCGAGCCGGTGCCCGTCGAACGGCGGTGGGCAGAGCACGAGGATCTCCGGCGCGGCTCCGTCGGGCCCGGCCTCGGCGGCACGCGCGACCTTGACGAGCCGCCCGACCGACCGCGCAACGTCGCGTTCCGGCAGCGCGAACCGGTCCCCGACGTCGTTGGTGCCGAGGAACAGGACGAGGAGATCGACCGGCGCGTGCGAGTGCAGGCACGGCACGAGGTACGGGAGCCCGTTGCGGCCTTCGGCGACCGGGCTGTCGAGGGCCGCGGTGCGGCCGTTCAGCCCTTCCGCGATCACCTCCCATTGGTCGCCGAGCGCCTGCTGGAGCCGCACCGGCCACCGCGCCTCGCGGGGAAACCGGCGCCCGTTGCTGCCGGGGATGTACCCCCAGGTGTTGGAGTCGCCGAAGCAGAGGACCGTGCGCATCAGCGTTGCAGCCGGATCGCGTTCAGGTCCCGCTCACGCAGCTCTTCGCTGCGTGCGAGCAGGTCGTCGACGTCGTCGTGCTCGGCGTGGATGTAGCGGCCGGCGAGCTCGTCGTATCTGCCCGTCGCCAGCTTCCGGACGAGCTCGGGGGCGAGCTCGGGAGGAGTCCACGGCGCGTCCGCCGGGACGTGACTCTCGGTCATCGCCGTCCGGACGAGACCGGGGCTGAACAGGAACACCGGAATCTCGACCGCGTTGTTCAGCGTCTCCGCATAGCGGCACACCGCCGCCTTGGAGGCCGTGTACGACGTGTTGCTCGCGCCCGGCAGGTAGGCGGCGCCGCTGCCGGTGATGACGATGCGTGACGCGCCGGCAGCGAGCGCTGCCTCGCAGCAGAGGTGCACGCCGAGCACGTTCACCTCGAACGTGCGCCACCAGTCGGTGTCGTTCCCGACGCCGGCGTTCGCGACGAGCAGGTCGACGCGGCCCACCTCCGCGAAGCCGCGCTCGACCGACTCTCGCGAGGCGACGTCCATCTCGATCGCTCGTCCTCCGGTCTCGGCCGCCACGGCGTCGATCTCCCCGCGGGACCGGGCGGTGACGACCACCGACCAGCCGTCCGCAGCGAGCGAGCGGGCGATGTTGGCGCCGATGCCGCGGCCGCCCCCGGTGACGAGTGCAATTCCTTCAGCCAACTGCTGCTCCGATCTGGTCGAGTGACTCGGGATTCTCGAGTGAGGAGAGGTCGCCGGGGTCGGCGCCGAGCGCGGTTGCCTTCACCGCCCGCCGCACGATCTTGGCGGAGCGCGTTTTCGGCAGCGCGTCGACGAAGAAGACGCGATCCGGCTTGAACGCCTTGCCGAGCTCGGCGGCGACGTGGGCGGCGACGTCCGCCTCGGTCGCCTCGGCGCCGGGGAGCAGGCAGCAGAAGATCCAGGCGGTCTCGCCCTTGATGGGGTGCGGGACGCCGATCGCCGCTGCCTCGCGCACCGCGGGGTGCCCGACGGCCGCCGACTCGAGCTCCGCGGGGCCGATGCGTTTGCCCGCGATGTTCAGCGTGTCGTCGGAGCGGCCGTGGAGGAACCAGAAGCCGTCCTCGTCGACGGAGGCCCAGTCGCCGTGCACCCAGACCCCCGGGATGCGCGACCAGTACGTCTCGAGGTACTTCGCGGGGTCGCGCCAGAAACCGCGGGTCATCCCCGGAGACGGCTTGCGGCAGACGAGCTCGCCGACCTCGCCGGTCCCGATCAGCGAGTTGCCGGCGTCGTCGACGACGTCCATCGCCATTCCGAGCGCCGGCCCGCCGAGCGAGCACGCCTTGATCGGGCCGACCGGGGTCGGCGAGAGGAAGCAGGCGCCGACCTCGGTGCCGCCCGAGCAGTTGATGATCGGCACGCGCGAGCCGCCCACGTTCTCGGCGAGCCACCGGTACGGCTCCGGGTTCCACGGCTCGCCCGTGGTCACGAACGTGCGCAGAGAGGAGAGGTCGCTGGTCGGGTCGCCGTGCGGGAGCAGCGCGCGGGCCAGGGTGGGCGACAGCCCGAGCGACGTGACCCGCTCCTGCTCGACCAGGCGCCAGAGGCGGTCCGGGGCGGGCCAGTCGGGCGCACCCTCGGCGAAGACGATCGTGCCGCCGAGCGCGCCGACGCCGACCACGGTCCACGGGCCCATGATCCAGCCCAGGTCGGTCGCGAAATGCACGACGTCGCCCTCGTGCACGTCCGCCTGGTAGGCCGCCTCGCGGGCGATCGAGACGAGGAAGCCGCCCTGCACGTGCAGCACCCCTTTCGGCGCGCCGGTCGTGCCCGAGGTGTAGGTGAGGAGATAAGGAGTCTCCGAGTCGACCTCGAGCGCGGGCAGCTCGCCGGGCCAAGCTCCGAGCTCGAACGGCGCGAGCACGACGTCTGCCTGCGAGCCCGACTCGCGCAGCGCCTCCTCGAGGATCTCGAGCATCGGCACATTGCGCCCGCGGCGCGACGAGCTGCGCTGGGTGATCACGACCTTCGCCTCGCTCGCCTCGAGCCGCTGGGCGACCGCCGGAGCCGCGAAGCCGGAGAAGATCGGGACCTGGATCGCACCGATGTGCGCGACCGCGTGGGAGGCGACGGCGACCTCGGGCGACATCGGCAGGAAGATCGCGACGCGGTCTCCTTCGCCGACGCCGAGCTCGGCGAGCCGCTCGGCGAGCCGCGTCACGTCGCGCGAGAGCTCGGCGAACGTGAGCGTGTGCCGCGAGCCGTCCTCGCCGAGGCCGACGGCCGCGACGGCGTCGGGCCGGCGGGCTGCCCAGCGATGGACGCAGTTGCGGGCGATCGAGATCCGTCCGCCCGTGAACCAGGTCGCCCACTCGGGCCCGCGCGAGTCGTCGAGCACGCGGTCCCACGGGCGCGAGAACTCGATCCCCAGATCCTCGATGCAGAGCGGCCAGAACCACGCCGGATCGTCCTGGGAACGGCGCACGAGCTCGTCGTAGTCGGCCACACCGGCCCTGCGCACGAGCCGGGTCGCGTTCGCGTGCTCGATCGTCGCCTCGTCGGGGGCCCATGCCACGTCCCTCACGCGCGCAACCCTACTTGCGGGCCGTGGTTAGCGTCTGCTAACTTAGCGCGCGCTAACTTTGTGGGGAGGTTCAAAGGATGAGGCGCTTCGTAACGCCGGAGAACAAGAAGTGGTGGACGCTCGCGGCCGTCTCGGTGGGGCTGTTCATGATCATGCTCGACAACACCGTCGTCAACGTCGCGCTCCCGTCGATCCGGCGTTCGCTCGGCATGAGCCTCGAGGGCCTCGAATGGGTGGTCGCCGGCTACGCGCTCACCTTCGCCGCCTTCATGCTGATCGGCGGCAAGCTCGCCGACTACTTCGGCCGCCGCCTCATCTTCATGGTGGGGCTCGCCGTCTTCACGGGCGCCTCGCTCGCGTGTGGACTTGCGCCGAGCGGCGGGTTCCTGATCGGCGCCCGCGTGGTGCAGGGGCTCGGTGGGGCGATGATGAACCCCGCGACGCTCTCGATCATCACGGCGACGTTCGCCGCGCGCGAGCGCGGCAAGGCGATCGGCATCTGGGCCGGCGTCTCGGCGATGGCGCTCGCGATCGGCCCGCTCGTCGGAGGGCTGCTGACCGAGCACGTGAACTGGAACTGGATCTTCTTCGTCAACGTCCCGTTCGGCATTGCCGGCCTGTTCGCCATCCCGGTCTTCATCGACGAGTCTCGCGACGAGTCCACGCATCAGCGGCTCGACCTGCCGGGCCTCGTCTCGTCGGCGGTCGGCCTCTTCGCTCTGACCTATGCCTTCATCGAGGCGAACAACTACGGCTGGACCTCGGCACGCATCCTCGGCGCGTTCACCGTCGCGGCCGTGTCGCTGGTCGCGTTCGTCCTGCTCGAGCGGCACCAGCGTGCGCCGATGCTCGACCTCTCGCTGTTCCGGAACCGCACCTTCGGCGGCGCGAACGCTGCGATGCTCTTCGTCGGGCTGGCGATGTTCGGGACGTTCTTCTACGTCTCGCTCTACATGCAGAACGTGCTTGGGTATTCGCCGGTCGAGGCGGGAGCGAGCTTCCTGCCGATGACGCTGCTCATCATCCTGATCGCGCCGCGGGCCGGCGCGCTCACCGACAAGGTCGGCTCGCGCTGGCTCGTCGGCGGGGGGATGACGCTCCTCGCGGTGATGCTCTTCTACTACACGCAGCTCGGGGCAAACGAAAGCTTCTGGACGATCCTGCCCGGCCTGCTGATCGGCGGCGTCGGGATGGGAATGACCATGACGCCGACGACGGCGGCGGCCATGAGCGCCGTCGCGGTCGACAAGGCGGGCGTCGGCTCCGCCGTGCTCAACTCGGCGCGGCAGGTCGGCGGCTCGCTCGGGATCGCCGTCATGGGCTCGATCGTCGTGAGCAGCTCGGACTACCTCACCGGCTTTCACGATGCGCTCCGGGTCGGCTCGCTGCTCTGCCTCGCGGGAGCGGTCGTCGCCGTGACGCTGATCCGCAAGATCGAGCATCCGCACGAGCACGAGCAGGCGCGCGACGCCGCCGTGGTCGAGGCTGCGTGACCGAGACGAAGCAGCGGTTGACCGCGGATGCGCGGCGGCAGGCCGTGCTCGAGACCGCCTGCCGCGTCTTCTCGCGCTCGAGCTACCGCGGTGCGACGACGGCGGAGATCGCCCGCGAGGCCGGGATCTCGGAGCCGATCCTCTACCGCCACTTCGGCTCGAAGCGCGACCTCTACCTGGCCTGCCTCGACCAGGCGTGGGCGGCCTTCCGCGCCGAATCCGAGCGCGCGATCGCCGCGGACCCGGACCAGTGCCTCGGGGCGATCGCGAACGCCTACATGGCGAAGGGCAAGCGGCTCCGCGTGGTCGACCTGTGGATCCAGGCGCTGACGGTCTCCATGGAGGACAAGCTGATCGCGGCCGCTCTGCGCAAGCAGATCCGGGAGGTGCACGAGTTCTTCGCCGAGATCATCCGCGACGGCCAGCGCCGCGGGACGATCCACGCCGACCGCGACGAGGTCGCGGAGGCCTGGATCTTCGTCGCCGGTGGGCTGCTCGCGACGATGGACAGCCGCCTCGGCGGACTGCTCGGCGACGACCTGCGGCGCGTCCGTGACGAGCGCCGCCGCTGGATGGCGGGCGACGCCGGAGCCTGAGCGAACCGATCCCTGACATGAGAAAGCCCCGGCTGCGGCACCCGGGGCTCTCCCTGGTCAGGCGGGGCGCCGGTTGGGCGTCTCCGAATGGCATGGCTCTGCGGCCCAGCCGTGCCTTCGGTATGTCGCCTCTGGCGCTCCCCATGCACAAGGCCTGGCGTCAGGCCGTGGTGCAAGGTGGGCTCACTCTACGAGCCATGCCCCTCTCTGTCAAGTAGCTTGGTCAAGTGATTCCGAGTTGTGCTGGTTGACCGGAAAGGGACGGATCCATGCCCCTTTTGGGGGACTGTCCCTTTCAGGGGATTGCGTTTCGGTCAAGCGTCCGGCATGCTGAGCCGACCTGATGACTCCTCGCGCCGCACGAGTGAGCACGACCAGAGCGCCCGGCGGGCCCCGCCTGGGCGAACGGCTCCGCCAGCTGCGTGTCGCCGCGGGGCTCACGCAGACCGGCCTCGCCGGCGACCGCTTCTCCAAGGAGTACATCTCGCAGATCGAGCGCGGCAAGACGCGCCCGACGCCGGAGACGATCGAGTGGCTCGCTCTGCGCCTGGGGGTCGACGCGGGCTTCCTCGCGAGCGGCGTCTCGACCGACGACCGGGCGAAGGCCGAGGCGATCCTCGCGCGGGCCGACTCGCTGCTCCAGGAGCACCAGCTCGAGGCAGCGATCGAGGAGTACACGCGGGCGTTGCCCGCGGTGCTCGGGACCGGCGCCCCGGAGCTGCGGGTCCGCGCACTGAACGGCGAGGCGATGGCGCGCGCCGAGAACGGCGACGTCAAGGGGGGCCTCGCGCTCCTCGCCGAGGCCCGCGCGCTCGTCGAGGGCGACGGGTTCTCCGACATCGACCGCGCCGAGGTGCTCTACCGCCTCGGGGTGTGCCGGTATCTGCTCGCGAGCATCTCGACGGCGGTCGCGCTCTTCAACGAGGCGCTCGCGCTCGCGGAGCGCACCGGCCTGCCGTCCGACAAGCTGCGTCTCAACATCTTCGCGTGGCGCTCGCGCTGCTATCGCCGGCAGCGCGACTACGAGGCCTCGCGCGAGGACGTCGAGCGCGCGCTCGAGCTCGCCGAGTCGCTCCAGGACGCGCGTGCGCTGGGCGCCGCGTACTTCCAGGCCTCGCTGCTCGCCGAGCGCGACGGGCACTATGTGCTCGCCCGCACGTACGCCGAGCAGGCGAAGGCGCAGTACGAGGAGCTCGCCGACCGCGCCAACGTCGGCCGCTTGACCAACAACCTCGGCGTCGTCGAGTTCCTGCTCGGCAAGCCCGAGGTCGCGATCGAGCATTTCAAGCAGGCCTTCTCGGTCGCGCTCGAGCTCGGGCGCGACGAAGAGGCCGCCACCGCCGTGTCGTCGCTCGCCCAGGTGCATCTCCGGACCGGCAACGTCGAGAAGGCCGAGGAGCAGGCGCTCCAGGCGCTGGAGATCATCGGCACCCGCGAGGACATGCTCGACGAGATCGGGAACGCGCGGCTCGTGCTCGGGCGCGCGCTGCTCGAGCAGGGTCGGCTCGACGAGGCGGAGGAGGCGTTCGCCGGTTCGGACGACGCCTTCGCGAGGTTGTCATCGGTGTCGCATCGCGCAGCCGCCTGGGTGGCGCAGGGCGATCTCGCGACCAAGCGTGGAGACGAGCGGCGTGCTGCGGTGCTCTACCGTCGCGCCGCGGAAGCGCTCCAGGACTTCAGGTTCTGAGGAAGGGAGGTGTTCACTGTGGCAAACCTGTTTGCAATGCTCGCTCGTCGTCGGGCGGTTGTTCTGCTGGCGTCGGTCGTCGTTGCAGTTGCGTTCGGCAAGTTCGGCTTCTGGAACTGGCATTCCGGGCTCTGGGACGGCCCGGCCTGATCGGCCTGTTCGACACGCGCGCTCTCAGGTTGGGGAGCCGGCGCGCGCGTCTCGTGTGAACAGGTCAGGTCGCCGCCGCCGACGTGCGCCGGAGGATGCGCAGGTCGTGGAGGACATCTCTCGCGTGAACGTCGCCTCCGTAGAGGACGCGCTCCTTGCCCATGGGGTCGACCAGCGCCGTGTACGCGATGTGGTCGACGAGAGCCGGCGAGCGGCGCACGCTGAGGACGTTCCAGGCGGCCCAGGTGCGGCGCAGCTCGGCCGGAGTGCCGATCAGGTAGTGGAACTGCGGCGCGAGCCGTAGGCGCTTCGTGAAGGAGCGAACCGCCGAGGGTGTGTCGCCCTTCGGGTCGACGCTCACGGCCAGCACGCTGACCTTGTCGGCGGCCGCGCCGAGCGACTTGACCGCCGCGTTCAGATTCTGTGCGATCAGCGGGCAGACATCGGGGCAGTGCGTGTAGAGAAACGTCACGAGCACGTAGCGTCCGCGTTCGGCTGCGAGCGTCACCACCTTCCCCGAGGCGTCGTGCAGGCGGATCGCCGGTGCGGTCCGGGGCGGTGTCACCCGGCCGCCCGCGAACGTCGGCTTCGGTGCCGGCGGCGTTCCGACCTCGGCGGCCGAGCTCCCGCAGCCGGCCAGCACAGCCGTCGCGAGGAGGAGCTGGGCGAGCCGTCGCACGCTGCTAGCCGACGCCCTCCGACGAGCCGACGCGCTCGACCACCACCTGAGGGATCCGGGCGCGCGGCGAGAGGCGCAGGCACATGCGGACGACCTCGGCGCAGTCCTCGGGCTGGATCATCTCGTCGGCGGCGAGCCCGGCCCATTGGGCCATCGGCGTGTCGACGAAGCCGGGGCAGATCGCGATCGCCCGCACTCCGGCGGCGTCGAGCTCGGCGTTCTGCGACCGCGTCAGGGCGATCACCGCCGCCTTCGTCGCGCCGTACACCGTGAGGCCCGGCGTCGGTGTCGTGCCCGCGATCGACGCCAGGTTGACGATCCAGCCCCTGGTCCGCTTGAGCAACGGGATCGCCTCGCGGCTGACGAGCAGCAGCCCGCGCAGGTTGATGTTCAGCTGCAGGTCGATGTGCTTGGTCTGAAGCGTCTCGACGGTGCCGGCGATGCCGATGCCGGCCGAGTTGACGAGCACGTCGAGGCCTCCGAACCGCTCGGCGTGCTCGGTGACGACGCGGCTGCAGTCGTCCTCCTTGCCCAGGTCGGCGGTCACGGCCTGGGCGCCGAGCTCGGCCGCCGCCGCCTCGATCTTCTCCCTCGTCCGCGAGGCGAGGGTCAGGTCGAAGCCCTCCTCGGCCAGCATGCGCGCGATCGCGAGCCCGATGCCCGACGAGCCGCCGGTGACGAGTGCGCTCGGCATCGGCCGAGCCTAAAGGACTCGTGGCCCGGTGCGCGAATCGAGCGACAGCATCACGTTCCTCTCCCCAGACGGCGGCGGCTCCCCGGCCGCCGCTGTCGCGTTACGGTGCAGGTGTGAAGCTCACGGACCTCGCGACCGCCGGCGGCTGCGCGGCCAAGTATTCGGCGTCGCGTCTCGAGGAGCTCCTGCAGGGGTTCGTCCCGGCCGAGGCCGAGAACCTGCTCGTCGGTCTCGACCCCGCCGACGACGCGGCGGTCTACAGGCTCGACGACGAGCGCGCGCTCGTCTTCACGATCGACTTCTTCCCCCCGATCGTCGACGACCCCGAGGACTTCGGTGCGATCGCCGCGACGAATGCTCTCAACGACGTGTTCGCGATGGGCGGGGTGCCGCTGCTCGCGCTCTCGGTCGCGGCGTTTCCGGAGGAGCTGCCGACCGAGGTCGTCCGGGCGATCTTCGACGGCGCGGACGGCCAGGTGCGCGCGGCGGGCGCGATCCTCGCCGGCGGCCACACGATTCGCGACAGCGAGCCGAAGTACGGTCTGGCCGTCGTCGGCACCGTCTCGCCCCGCGGCATCTGGCCGAAGTCGGGGGCCCGGCCCGGCGACGCTCTCTACCTGACGAAGCCGCTCGGCACCGCGCTCGTCCTCGGGGCTGCGAAACGCGGGCTCGTCGATCCGGCCGCCGCCGTTCGGTGGATGCGGACGCTGAACCGCGACGCCGCCGACGTCCTGCGCTCCTTCGCGCCCAACGCGGTCACCGACGTCACCGGGTTCGGGCTCGCCGGTCATGCGCACGAGATGGCGTCCCGGAGCGGTGTCCGCATCGCTCTCTCGGCGGAGCGGCTCCCGGCGCTCGACGGCGCACTGGAGGCGGCGCGCGCGGGCGTGTCGACGGTCGGCACGCGAAACAACCGCGAGTTCGCCGGGCTCGAGGCGAGCGGTGTCGTCCCCGAGCTCGTGGAGCTGGCGCACGATCCGCAGACCGCGGGCGGCCTGCTCGTCTCCTTGCCGCGTGACCAGGGGATGGCGCTCGAGGCGGAGTTCGCTCGCGCGGGCCTGTTCCTGGCGCGTGTCGGCGCGGTCGAGGCGGGCGCGGGAGTGACGCTGCGCTAGACCAGGTCGCGGCGGCGGCGCTGCACCCGCCTGCGGCGCTCGACGAGCTCGGCCTCGAGCTCCCTGAGGGCCGTGAGCCGGCGCCGGACGAGTGTGAGCTGCAGCTCGATGTGGGGCAGCGCCTCGTCGAGGAGCGCCAGCTGCTCGTCGCGCGAGTCGGTCTCGTGGAAGCGGCGGCGGATCTCGGCCCGGACGTCTTCGGCCATGATCATCGACCGCAGCTCCTCGAGCGAGAGCCCGAGCAGGTCGCGCAGGCGCTTCAGCTCGAGGAGGCGCTCGACGTCGGCCTCGGTGTACACGCGGTGCTTGCCCTGCTCGCGCTCCGTGCGCGGCAACAGCCCGAGCTCTTCGTAGTAGCGGATCGTGCGCGGCGTGACGCCGCTTCGCTCGGCGATCTCACCGATCCGGAGTGTCATGCGGCACGCTCGAAGGCCGGCTCGCTGTCGAACTCGCGCACGTGGGCCGGACGCAACATCGAGATGCCCGCGCCGAGCAGCGAGATCGCCGCGAGCACCCACAGGGCGAGGTGCATGTTCGAGATGAACGGTTGCAGCTGCTGGGCCGAGAGCCCCGACGTGAGGCCGGAGAAGATCTTGAACAACACGTCCTTCGGCACGGCGGCGGTGACGATCGCCATCACGAACGCGATCGAGATCACGGCGCCGGTGTTCTGGAGCATCACGCGGGCACCGGCGGCGACGCCGCGGCGATGCACCGGCACCACGCCCATCATCGCGGCGGTGTTCGGGCTGTTGAACATGCCCGAGCCGATGCCGACGAGCGCGAGCCAGAGAGCGCTCCAGAGGTAGGCGGTGTCCGCCTGCAGCATCGTCATCCCGGCGAGCCCGACCGCCGAGAGGAGCATCCCGGCTGCTGCGAGCGAGCGCGAGCCGTGACGGTCGGCGATCGCGCCGGCGATGGGCGAGGCCAGCAGCATGCCGAGAGCGAGCGGCGCGAGCTCGAGCCCGGCCATGATCGGCGACTGTCCTTGCGGCCCCTGGAAGTAGAAGACGAACAGGAACATCAGCGCGAAGCGGGACAACCCGTTCAGGAAGGCGGCGGCGGACGCTGCGGTGAAGAGCCGGTCGTGGAAGAGCTCGAGGTCGAGCATCGGCGCGCGGGCGTGCCGCTCGATCACGACGAAGAGCGGCAGCAGGACGACGGCGGCGGCGAGACCGCCGATCACGAGCCAGTTGCTCCAGCCGCTCAGGCCACCCTTCGAGAGCGCCAGCACGAGCCCCGTCAGCCCGACGATGAACGTCGTCACGCCGAGCAGGTCGAGCCCGCGCTCGCCGCTGCGGCCGGATCGCTCCTCGAGCACGAGTGCGCCCCAGATACAGCCGATCAGGCCGAAGGGGACGTTGAACCAGAAGACCCACGGCCAGTCGATCGCAACGAGCGCGCCGCCCAGCACCGGGCCGATCACGAGCCCGACGGCGGCGACCATCGTGTTCGTGCCCATCGCGAGGCCCAGCTCCCGGCGCGGGAAGGCGTCCGTGACGAGCGCGGCGGCGTTCGCGAACAGGAACGCGCCGCCGACGCCCTGGACGACGCGCCACAGGATCAGCTCCGTGCCCGACGCGGCGAATCCGGCGCCCAGGGACGCCGCCGAGAAGACCAGGAAGCCGAGCACATAGGCGGTCTTGCGGCCGAACAGGTCGGAGAGCCGCCCGGCCGTGAGCACGAGCACGGTCGAGACGATCATGTAGACGAGGATCACCCAGACAAGCTGCAGGAGCGTCGTGTGCAGGCTGCGCTCGAGATCGGGCAGCGCGATGATCAGCGTTCCGGAGTTGACCGTGGCGAGCAGCATGCCCAGGCTCGTGCACGAGAGCACCCACCACTTGTAGTGGGACGAATGCCGACGGGTCGCCAGGAATCTCATCTTTACGTGAACGTCAGATTAGCAGACGCCGATGGCGCTACAGTTCGCGCCGATGGAAGCCGGCGCCCAGCCGCTCGCCCGCGTTCGCACTTTCGCCCTCTCGCCTGCGGCCTTCCGCCGGCTCGCCCTGGCGAACGCGACGATGCTCGTCCTGATCGTCGCGACGGGCGCGACGGTGCGCCTCACCGGCTCCGGGCTCGGCTGCGAGCACTGGCCCGGCTGCGCTCAGCATCACTTCGAGCCCAAGAGCTACCACAGCTACATCGAGTTCTCGAACCGCGTGATCGCGTTCTTCACGATTCTCGTCACGCTGGCGACGTGGCTGCTGGCTCCGCGGCTCCGGTGGCTCGCGTTCGTCGTGTTCTTCGGGACGCTGCTGCAGGCGCCCCTCGGCGCGCTGACGGTGCACTTCCACCTGAACCCCTGGCTCGTTCTCTCGCACTTCCTGCTCTCCGTCGTCGTGCTGACGCTGGGCGTCGTGCTCGCGATCGAGACGCGCGCCCGCGAGCGGACGTCGCTCCCGGCCTGGGTGCCACGGCTGGGGCTGCTCGTCGGCCTCGCGGCGATGGTGCTGATCGTCAGCGGCACGTTCGCGACCGCGTCCGGGCCGCATCCGGGCAGCGCCGTCGTGCGCCGGCTCTGGTCGTTCCAGCCGGCGGTGTACTGGCACGTTCGGGCGACCGCGGTCTTCGGCATCTCCTTCGCGCTGCTCCTCGTCTGGCTCGTGCGCAACCGGGCGCCTCAGGTGCGCGGCGCGCTCGTCCTGCTCGGCCTGCTCGCGGTGCAGATGGTGATCGGCGAGACGCAATACCGCACGCACCTGCCGTGGTGGCTCGTGCTCGGACACGTGACGGTCGCCGCGACCGTGTGGGTCGCCGTCACGGCGTTCGTGTTCAGCCTCTGGCGCCCGCGTAGGATGAGTGGATGACGGAGCTGCGCATCGACTTCCGGCCCGAGCTGGCCCGCCCCGTGCTGATCGCGGCGTTTCGCGGCTGGAACGACGGCGGGCAGGGCGCCTCGCTCGCAGGGGCCTATCTTGCGCGCGCGTGGGCCGGGCACGAGTTCGCCTCGATCGACCCCGAGAACTTCTACGACTTCCAGGCGACGCGCCCGATGGTCTCGCTCGCCGAGGGGTACACGCGTCAGATCGAATGGCCAGAGAACACCTTCATGCACGCGCCGCTCCCCGGCGCGGGACGCGATGTGATCATCCTGCTCGGCGTCGAGCCGAACCTGCGCTGGCGCACGTTCTCGGAGCTGATCACGGGGATGGCGCAGGATTTCAAGGTGGAGCTCGTGATCACGCTCGGCTCGCTGCTCGCCGACGTGCCGCACACGCGGCCGTCGCCCGTCACAGGCAGCGCGACCGATCCCGACCTGATCGACCAGCTCGGCCTCCAGGCCTCGCGGTACGAAGGGCCGACCGGAATGGTGGGCGTGTTGCATGACGCCTGCGCGAGAGCGGGTCTCAAGTCGGCGAGCCTGTGGGCGGCCGTGCCGCACTACGTCTCGCTGACGCCGTCGCCGCGCGCGGCGAAGGCTCTCGTCGACCGCCTCGGCGACCTGCTCGGAGCCGATGTCGACACGACGGAGCTCGACGAGGCAGCCGACGCCTATGCACAGCAGGTGAGCGAGGCCGTCGCGACCGACGAGGAGACGTCCGCGTACGTGCAGGACCTCGAGCGCCGCGTCGACGAGCTGGCCGACGAGCAGAATCTGCCGTCGGGCGACTCGATCGCGGCCGAGCTGACGCGCTTCCTGCGCGAGCGCGAGAACGACCAGGGCGACGACGACGTCGCCCGCGAGTACTAGCTCGGTCAGCCGAAGGTGAAGGAGTACGCCTGGACGCCGCGGGCGAACCGCAGCTCCAGCAACCCGGACTCCGTCGTCGCCGACGAGCTGACCGTGTAGAGGCGCTCGGCGTCGACGTGGATGGTCCCCGCCGGCTTGCCGTCGATCAGCGCGTGGACGGTTCCGTGTCCGCCGAGGACGATGTAGACGTTCTTCGCCTCGAAGCGGAGCTTCAGGCGTGCGTTCGCCCCGGCGGTGATCTTCTCGGCGCCGACGCGCCAGCGGCCGTCGTAGGAGAGCGTGTTCGGGGGGATCGAGGAAGCGAAGTGATAGAGGTGGACGGCGTTCGGCACCGGGTTCGTGCCGACGTAGTTGGTGAGGCGCGCGTAGCCGAGGTAGCTCTCGGGAGTCATCAGCCCGGTCGGTGTCACGTCGGCGAGTTGTCGTGCGTGGGCTCCGTTGTCGCCCAGCAGTCTGCGGATCAGCGCCTCCGTCTGCGGGTACTCCCCCTCGCCGAAGTGCGTGTGGCGAACGTGGCCCTGCTTGTCGATCAGGTACTCGGCCGGCCAGTACTGGTTCGCGTAGTTGTCCCACGTCTTGAACCTGTTGTCCTGCACCACGGGATAGTGGATGCCGAGCCGGTTGACAGCGGCCTCCACGTTCGAGGTCACGTGCTCGAACGCGAACTCCGGTGTATGCACGCCGATGATCACGAGCCCCTTGTCGTGGTAGGCGGCATACCAGGCCTCGAGGTGCGGCAGCGTGCGCAGGCAGTTGATGCAGGAGTAGGTCCAGAAGTCGACCAGCACGACCTTGCCCCGCAGCTGCGCGAGTGTCAGCGGCTTCGTGTTGATCCACGCCCCGTCTGCGTGCAGCGGCGGGGCGACGCCGTAGTCGGGCAGGCTGCCCTTGGCCGTGTTGCCGACCGCTGCCAGCGCCTGGCCGCCCCCGCGCACCTTCGACAGCTCGCGCCGGGCCGTCGAGTTGTCCTCGAGCTTGTTCTGGAGGAACGTCGTGTACCCGGGTGTCAGCGTCGCAAGGTTGTCGTCGAGGTGGAACACGAGGCCGAGTGCGACCGCGGCCATCACCGCCCCCGAGGCGACCCTCACCGTCTCTGCGTGCCGGCGCAGGCGGCCCGACGCTTCGCGGCCGCCGCGTGCGATCACCAGCATCGGCAGCGCGGCGCCGGCCGCGTAGGCGAGGGTGAGCACGATCGCGCGCAGCCCGACGGAGTTGTTCGCGGCGACGACGGTGACCGTTGCGAGGACGGGGCCGGCGCACGGCACGAACACGAGCCCGAGGGTCGCTCCGAAGAAGAAGCCGCCGCCGGCCCCGGTCGGGCGGAAGCGAGAGAAGACCGCGAGCGGCCGCTCGAGCAGCAGCGCCGCGCGTGGGACGAGGAGCGTCACGGCCATCACGAGGAGGAGCACGATCGCGGCGTTTCGCAGGAAGTCCTCGGGGAGGCCCAGCTGGTCGAGGAGCCAGGCGGCGAAGAGGGTGAAGACGGTGAAGCTCGCGACGAGCCCGGTGACGATGCGGAGCGGCTTCCGGCCCGAGGCGCCGCCGGCGAGCAGGATCGGCAGCACCGGTAGCACGCACGGTGAGACGGCGGTGACGACGCCTGCGAGGAAGCCGATGGCGAGCAGGATGAGCATCCGCTAGAGACCCAGTCTGCCGGTGATTCGTTGCAGAAGCTCTGAACGGTTTCGAAACTCTGGTCCCTACAGCCGCGCCTCGTTCAGACGTGTCCGGGGTCAGACCCGGAGCCGTGGCCGAAAGCTACGCGGCGTCTTCGGCGGGCAGGTCCCGCTCGGCCGGGGCCGGCGGGGCGGGGGCAGCCGGCGGGGCGGGGGCGTCCGCGGCGGCGGCGCTCGCGGGGTGCTCACCGGAGGCCGTCGCCACCTCCGCCGGCTTCCTGCGCCGGCGGCGGCGCTTCTTCGGCGCGGCCGGCTGATCGTCCGCGCCGCGTGCCGTGCCGGCGTCTGCGCCGTCGGCGCCCTCGGCGGGCGGGCTGCTCTCCGGGGCGGCGACCTGCGTCGCGACCGCCGTGCCGTCGGCGCCGGTCTTCTTCTTGCGCCGGCGCCGGCGGCGCGCGCGAGACGGGCCTGTCTTCGGCTGCGGCAGGTTCTCCGCGATCCACCCTGCGACCTCCTGGATCGTTCCGAGCCGCTCGCGCGCCGCTTCGAGCAGCTGCGTCGAGCGCGGCGTGTAGCCCTCTGCCGAGGCGAGCAGCGCCGCGCCGACCTCGCGCGGCATCTCGAGCGAGGCGTTGACGAGCTTCGCGGCGTTCTCCTCGTGCCGGTGGCCGCGCGAGTTCGCCAGCGCGCCGAGCAGCCGCTTCGCGTCGGGGTACTCCTGCGATGCCTTGCGATCGAGCTGCTTGCGCACGGCGCGCGAGAGCTTCCACGTCCAGCGCGCGAGGATCTGGTCCGGCGCGTCCGCCTTTCCCTCGGCGATCGCGCGCAACATGATCCGCACACCGGCCGCACGATCCTTCTCCCACGGCGGGGCCTGTGTGACGAGCGTGACGAGATCGTCGAAATCCGCGCGCTCGACCGTCATCGACACGCGGTCGGCCAGCGCGATCAGCCGCAGCCGCCGGTTCGGGTTCTGCGCCGCGCACGTCGACAGGAACTTCTCCATCGCGCGCTTGGACGCACCGCGCGCCGTCAGCTTCTCGACGAACGCGGCGCGCTCGTCGAAGCGCAGCTGGCGCCCTGCGATCTCACCCCAGAACTCCTGCTCGTCCTCGTCGAGGAACTTCGGGTCGACGCGTTGCCACTCCCGTGCGATCACCATCTTGCGCCGAAGCACGTCGGGTGTGACGGGAACGAGCCACGACGCCGGCGTCAGCTTGCGCCGCGCGCGGCGTTGCGTGCGTCGTCTCGGGGCGGGAGTGACACGGGCGCCTTCGCGATAGAAGTCGGCGTCGAGCAGCGAGTGGAGCGAGACGACGCGTTCGTTGTGCGTCGCCGCCTTCGGCGTGAAGTCGACGACGATCCCCGCCTCCTTGCGCGGATGGATGCGCATGATGCGCCCGATCCGCTGCTGGTAGACGCGCTTCGACGCCGTCGGTGCGAGATGCATGACGATGGTCGCGCGAGGGGAGTTCCACCCTTCCGCGAGCAGCATCGCGTTGATCAGGACGTCGATCTCGGCACGCTCGTACGCGGCCAGGATCTCGGCGAGCTTGACGGGCGGCGTGCGGCCGGACACGGCCTCCGCCTTGATCCCGGCGGCGCGGAAGGCAGTCGCGAGGTTGTACGCGTGGTCGACGCCCGCGGCGTAGACGATCCCAGGGGTGTCTCCGAACCGCTCGCGGTAGAGCGTCGCCGCCGCCATGTTCAGCGCCTCGTGGTCGAGGGCCTGGGCCAGGGCGCGCTCTTCGAAGTCGCCGCCGACGATCGGCACCTGGTTGATCGCGGCGACGGGAGGCACACGGAGGCAGCGCAGCGGCGCGATCAAGCCGCGACGCGCGGCGTCTGCCAGCGGCAGGTCGTCGACCGACGCCGGGAACACGTCCGAGACCTGCTTGGCGATCAGCTCCTCGGTCGCCGTCATGCCGATGTAGATCGGCTCGCTGAGCGAACGGATCGCGGTCGACGTCTTCTCGCCGAGCGCCGTGTGCGCCTCGTCGCAGATCACGAGCTCGTACGCATCGCGTGCGATCTCGTCGACGTGCCGGGCGAACCAGGCGTACGTCTGGATCGTGATCGGGTTCGACGGTCGTGGCGCCGTATGGCCGGTGAGCACCGCCTCGTGGAAGCGCGAGCCGTATCCGTGCTCGGTCAGCTCGCGCCGGAACTGATCGACGAGGAGGCGCCGGTGCGTGAGGATCAGGATGCCCTCGGTGCGCGCCGCTTCGACGAATCCCGAGGCCGCGATCGTCTTGCCGGAGGCGGTGGGATGACGGAAGCGATAGCGACGCACCGCGCCGGGGTCAGCCTCGATCGGAAGCGGCTCGACGACGTCCTCGTCGGGCTCGGCGTCCGGCTCGAGCTCGAGCTCGTCGTCCGGCTCGTCTTCCTCCTCCGGCTCGTCGTGGCCGTTGCCGTTCTCGCCCTTCTGCGCTGCGGCGATCAGCTCGGTGAGCATGCCCGCGAGCGCATCCACCTGATGGCGGCGGAGCTCGGTGCCGGAGGCCAGGTGCGGCGGCTTCTCGGACAGGACGCGCTCGAGCCCGAGCAGCAGCGCGTAGCGCACCTTCCACTCCGGCGACGGGGCGAGGACGCCGGCAGCGACCTCGGCCAGCGCGTCGTCGAGCGCGCGGCGCCGCGCCGTCCCGGGCGCCAGCACGACGTCCGGATCCTCATCTGGACGCAGGAAGGGCTCGCCGGCCCATGACTCGGCTCGGAGGGCGTCGGCCCGGATGGCCAACGCGTGCTCCGAATCGCTCGGAGAATGCGTGATGGTTTCTGCCAATGCCTGCGGCACGTCTGTCGTGCCGCCTCCTCAAAGGGTCGCGCCCGCGGAATCAAGCCCGGTTTCGCGTAGCGCAGGCGCAGAATAGCCGATGCGCCGGACGTTCGCCGGGACGATCCGCCGAGCCTGAATACTGCAGGGATGGAGCCGGGAGCCTGGAACCGCCCCTCGCCGCGCCTGCGCCGGGCCCGCCACGTGGAGGCTCTCGTCCCGACCGCCGTCGCGGCCGTCACGGCCGCCGTCCTGCTCGCTCTCAACTGGGGCGCGCCGGTCGCGCTCGCGGGCTCCCTCGCGGTGCTGGCGGCGGGCGCCGGCCTCGACCTGCTGCTCCAGCGCCGGGTCGCGTCGTGGGGCTACCTCGAGCGCGAGGACGATCTGCTCGTGCGGCGTGGGGTGCTCGTGCGGCGGCTCTCGGTGGTGCCGTACGGCCGCATGCAGTTCGTCGACGTGACTGCGGGACCGGTCGAGCGCTCCTTCGGCCTCGCGACGGTGCGCCTCCACACGGCCGCCGCGGCGACGGACGCCCGGATCCCCGGGCTCGAGGCCGCGGAGGCGGCGCGCCTGCGCGATCAACTCGCTCTGCTCGGAGAGGCGAGCGCAGCCGGGCTGTGAGGGAGTGGCATCGCCTGCACCCGCTGTCACCGGCGGTGCGGGCAGGACGGGCGCTGATCGCGATCGGGATCATCTTCCTGCCGACTCTCGTCACCGGCGGAACGAACGGCTGGGACGTCGCCTGGCACTTCGTCGCGCTCGGAGCCCTGGTCGTGCTCGGGCTCGTCTCGTGGCTCGTCACCCGCTGGCGAATCGAAGGCAACCACCTGCGCATCGAGACCGGCCTGCTGCGCAGGAGCTCCGTCCGCTATCCCCTCTCACAGGTACAGGCGATCGACACCGTGCGCCCGGGCCTCGCTCGCACGCTCGGGCTCGCCGAGCTGCGGTTGCGGATGGGCGGAACCGGGGGCGCGGCGCGACTTGCCTACCTGCCGGCGGAGCAGGCGAACGCCGTGCGCGCGCGGCTGCTCGCCCTGGCGCAGGGCGCGCACGAGGAGACTCCCGAGCCGGACGATCGTGAGCTCGTGCGTGTCCCGCGGGGGCGCGTCGCGGCATCCCTGCTCCTGAGCGCTCCCACGGTCGTGCTCGTCGTCTACTTCGCGGCGCTCGGCACCGCGAGCGCCGCCGGCAGGAACGGCCTGCTCGGGCCGACGCTGCCGATTCTGATCGGCGACGTGATCGCGATCTGGCGCCGCTTCAACCGCTCGTACCACGCGACGGTGGCCGAGGCGCCGGAGGGGTTGCGCGTCCGCTCGGGCCTCGTCGAGACGATCGCCGAGACGATTCCTCGCGGCCGGGTGCAGGCGGTGCAGCTCGTCGAGCCGCTCCTCTGGCGTCCCTTCGGCTGGTGCCGGCTCGACGTCGACGTCGCGGGCCGCGTGCGCGACCGCAACGACGCCGGACGCGGTAAGCGGCGGCTTCGGACGCTTCTGCCCGTCGGCACGCGCGGCGAGGCAGAGGAGCTGCTCGCGCTCGTCGTGCCGGGTGCGCCGTCGCCCGACCGCAGGCCGCCCCGGCGCGCGCGGTGGAAGTCGCCGCTTCTCTACCATCGCCTGTCGTTCGCCTTCGACACGCACTACGCGGTCGCGACGGGAGGGCGCCTCGCCAGAGTCGCCTCCTGGGTGCCGTTGACGAAGGTCCAGAGCCTGCGCCGGGTCGAAGGGCCGCTCCAGCGCAGGCTGGGGCTCGCGACGGTGTACCTCGACACCGCCGGCCGCCACTTCGGCGCCTCCTTCAGGGATCTCGACGCCGGCGACTCCCGCGAGGCGCTGCACCGCCTGACCGAGCTCGCCCGCCTGGCCCGGCGACGCCGGTGAGGCGCATCGCACACGTGAGGCGGATGCGTTCCTAGGCCGCCGCGGCGACGAGCGACTCGAGCCGGCCGACGAGCCACGGCAGCTCGCTGCGCTCCGCCTCGAGCACGTCACCGTGGAACTGGATCAGCATCGCCCCGTCCGCCGCCAGGTGGTCGCCCGCGCCGGCGATCAGGCGCCGGTAGTGGTCGAGCCCGTCGCCGGTCGAGTACACGGCGGCCGGCGGCTCGCCCTCGTACCCGGGCGTACCCGGAGCGAGATAGGGGAGGTTCGCGACGATCAGATCGAGGTCGCGCGGCAGGCCGTCCAGCAGGTCGCCGTGCACGAGGTGCACGCGCGCACCGAGCCGGCCGGCGTTCAGCGATGCGACGTCGAGCGCGCGGGCGCAGGTGTCGCTCGCCCACACCTCGATCTCCGGCGCACGAAGCGCGAGCGTGATCGCGACCGCCCCCGAGCCTGTGCCGACGTCCGCGACGCGCGCGGGCTCGGCGCCGATCCGCTCGAGCGCGGCGTCGACGAGGTGCTCGCTCGTCGGGCGCGGCGAGAAGACCCGTCCGGGGTCGGTGACGAACGTCAAGCCGTGGAAGCGCGTGGTCATCTCCTCTAGTACAACGTAGCCCGATGCACTGGATTCCCCTGGCGGAGGAAAAGCAATCCCGGTACCAGGAGCCCCACGGAGAGCTGGACGAGCGTGGGATCGTCAGGCGGGGGAATGCCGCATATGCCGCCGCGCTCGCGCTGCTGATGGCCGGCGACCCGGGCGCCGACGAGTGGTTTCGCCACGCCGCCGCCCGGTGGCGCGAGAGCTGGGACGCCGGCGAGGGACGCGAGTCCTGGGGGCGGCCGATCGGTGCTCTCAAGGCGTCGCTGCTCGGCCGCGACGCGGAGGGGGCGGCCGGCTACGCATGCTGGGCGCTCGAGCTCGGCACGGCCACCGCGGCCTCGCCGATCGGCCGCTATGCCGCGACGCTCGCATTGCTGACTCTCGGCCGCTGGGCCGAGGCGCGGCACGTCGCGGAGTCGCTGCGCGGCACCGACGAGTTCCCAGGCGACGTCGCAGATGCGCTCGCGTTCATCGCGGCGCACGACGTGATCGGCTACTGCGAGTCGGTCGAGTCGGTGGTGACGTCGTTCGAGACGCGCGAGGCGTTCCTCGAAGACGTTCCGGTCGCCGACACGGCACTCGTGCTCGCAGCGCTGGCGCGTCGGCGCCACATCGACGAGCCGCTGCCGGAATCGCCGACGCTCCCCGCGGCTCGGGATTAGTCGGTGTCGCCCTGCTCGATCGTCGGGTGGAAGGCAACGGTGATCGTCTGCTGGGGATGCGAGTCGTCCTCGAGGTCGGTGAGCTTCTCGACGAGCTCGTTCAGCAGCTTGCGCACCGTGTCGACGTCGAGCTTCGTGTGCACCTGCGCGCTGCGGAACTCGCCGGCTTCCGCGTAGAGATCGAACCCGCGCTGCAGCTCGCGCAGCTGGGCCGCCTGCAGCTCGCTCGCGAGGCCCGCCGCGCGGATCTCGGGGCCGACCTTGAAGTGCTTGGCGACGGGCCGGTAGGGCTTCTCGCGCCCGTCGGAAGCCGCGAGCTCGATCAGCCCCGCGCGGTGGAGCATCCGCACGTGGAAGTGCAGGTGGCCGGGGTCGACCGAGAGGCGCGCCGCGAGCTCGCGGTTCGTCAGCGGCTCGCCCGCGTCGCCGAGCACCTGGAGCACCTTCAGCCGAAGTGGGTGGCCGAGCGCCTTGAGCTGCTCGGGGCGCTCGATCTCCAGGACGTCACGGGACGAGGGCGACGGCGACGGTGTGCTCATCGACTCTCTAGTTTGGACGCTGCAGGCCCGTCGAGGAAGACCTCGACCGAGACGGGTGCCAGCCGGGCGAGGCTCGCCGGCACGGACCGGCTGATCTCGCCGCCGAACGCCAGCGCGACGGCGTCGGCTTTCCCTTCGCCCGCGACGAGGAAGACGATCCGCTTGGCCGCGTGGATCGTGGGGAGCGTCATCGTCACGCGGTCGACGAACGGATCGAGGCCGGGTGGGCCCCAGGTCACGCGCCGGTCCTCGACCTCGAGCTGCGGCGAGCCGGGGAAGAGCGATGCCATGTGGCCGTCACCGCCGAGCCCGAGCAGGAGCAGCTGCAGCTCGACGCCCGCGAGCGCGGCGTCGTACTCGTCCGCGGCCGCCGGCGGTTCGACCTCGCCCCGCATCCTGTGCACGGCGCGCGGCGCCGTCGCGACCCGGTCGAGCAGCGTCTCCTTCGCCAGGCGGTAGTTCGAGAGCTCGTCGTCCGGCGGGACGCAGCGCTCGTCGCCCCACCAGAGCGTCGTCTCGCTCCAGTCCGGCTCGAGCTCGGCCGCACGTGCATAGGCGTCGCCGACCGAAGCGCCGCCGGTGAGCACGATCGACCCGCCGCGGCCGGCCTGCTCGGCCAGCAGCGCGGCGACGGCGGCTGCCGGGTCGTCGACGACGTGCAGGTCAGGCCGCTGCGACATGGGGCAAGGGTATGAGACCACGGCCGAAGCCCGCCAGCAGATAGACGCTCGCGAGCCCGGCCCACTCGCCGTAGGGCTCGAGCAGCGCGTCGGCCTCCTCCGGCTCGGCCCACCGGCCCCAGAGCGCCGAGGCCAGCTTCGCGAGACCGAGGTCACGGGCGAGCCCGTGCTCGTAGCGGCCGAGGCCCTCGATGCAGACGACGCCCACGGACCACGGGCCGAGCCCGCGCTCGCGCGCGAGCCGCGCGGCGACGGCGCTCGACGGCTGCTCCTTCAGCCGTTCGAGGTCGAACGAGCGGCAGAGCCGGACGAGGCACGAGGCGCGGCGTGCCCCGAGGCCGAGGCGCCCGAGCTGCGCCGGCGAGAACCGCGCGAGATCGGCCGACGTCGGCGGCGCGTGCAGGCCGCCGTGCTCCGGGGTCGCGGCCCGGACGATCGTGCGCTCGATCTGCCGCGCGCGGCTTGCCTGGATCAGCTGCCCTGCGACGGCGCGCAGCAGTGCCTGCGCGACGGTGCCGGTGCGCATCGGCCTGAGGCCCCGCAGTTGGCGCAGCGTCTGTCCGAGGAGCGGATCGGCGGCGAAGCGCCGCAGGAACTCCGAGTGGTCGTCGTCGAGCCCGAGCACGAAGCGCACGTGATCGACGCCGGCGTCGCTCGCTGCGGCCACGACGATCGTCCCGTCGGTGCGCTGCACCGCGTGCACCCGCTCGAGGCGGTCCTCGACGCGCACCGTCGCCCGGTAGGTGCCGCCCGTCACCACCCGGGTCGCGTCGGAGGCGTGACGCCCGGAGAGGCGGAGGGAGTACGGCCCCTGCGGGCGCAGCTCGGCGCGGACGGTCATCTCCGCCCGAGTCTAGAAGTAGGCTCAGCCGATGCTGCGCCGGGTCGCGTCTCGCGTGTCCATGCGGAGCCGGCGGCGGAAGCTCGACCTCTTCGTCGAGCTGCTCCGGCCCGGGCCGGAGACGACGGTCGTCGACGTGGGCGTCACGGACGCCCCGTTCGGGGCCGGCTCGACCGACAACTTCTTCGAGGCGCTCTATCCGTGGCCGGACCGGATCACGGGCGTCGGCCACACGGAGCTCGACCGGTTCGCGGCGGCGTTTCCCCGGGTGCGCGCCGTGCGCGCGGACGGTCGCGAGCTGCCGTTCGCCGACGGCGAGTTCGACGTGGGCTTCTCGAACGCTGTCGTCGAGCACGTCGCCGGCGGGCGCGAGGGCCAGCGCCGCTTCGTGCACGAGCTGTGCCGTGTCGCCGGCCGCGTCTTCGTGACGACGCCGAATCGCTGGTTCCCGCTCGAGGTGCACACGCTTCTTCCGTTCGTGCACTGGCTGCCTGCCGGCGCGCGCGAGCGGCTGATCCCCTTCGACGACGTGCTCGACCCGCTCGGCCCGAAGGAGCTCGCCGCCCTCTTTCCTTACAGCGTGCGTGTACTCAACACCGGCATGACGCTGATCGCGGTCGGCCCGAAGACATGAGAAGGCCGGTCTGGGCGCTCCAGGTCCTGATCGTCGGCCTGGCGCTGCACAACCTCGTCATGGCGCTGCTGTGGCGCGCCGGGGTGCGTGGGACGACGCTCACCCTCGTCTCGGCGTGGAAGGACGTCCTGCTCGTCGTCGCGCTCGCGCTCGTCCTGCCGAACATCCGTCGTCCCCTGCTGCTCGTCGACTGGCTCGCACTGGCGTTCGGGGCGCTCGTCGTCTGCTACGGCTTGCTCCCTCAGTCGTGGCTCGGCGGCGGCGCCACCCACAAGGGCGTCCTCTACGCGGCGCGCCACGACCTGCTGCCGGTCGGTGCGTACTTCCTCGGCCGCGGTCTGCAGCTGAGCGACCGCGAACGGACGCGCATCTGTCAGACGGTGCTCGCGACGGCGGCGTTCGTCGCCGCGGCCGGGCTGATCGACGTCTATGCCGTGCCGCTCTCGTTCTGGCGGCACGCCTCCGGCTGGTTCTCCGACCAGCTCGGTCTCGACTACACCGGCCTCTCGGGGCTGCCGGAGAACTTCGTCTACAACGCGGGAAACGGTGTCGTCTTCCGCCGCCTGACCTCGACGTTCCTCTCGCCGCTCGCAACGTCGTATCTGCTTCTCGTGGCGCTGCTCTTCGTGCCGATTCGCAAGCGGTGGGGGCCGCCGCTCGCGGTCCTGCTCTTCGCCGCGCTCCTCTGGACGCACACGCGCGCAGCGCTGCTCGCACTCGTCTTCGTGTTGCTCGTGCGGGCGGTGCTGCGCCGCTCGGCGCGTCCGCTCGCGTGGGCGGTCGTCGTCGCGGTGGTCGGGCTCGCATTCGTGAAGGGGTACGACGACTTCGGGCCGCGCACGCACTTCACGGCGGTCGAGCTGCGCAAGCAGGAGCAGATCGCGAAGGAGCATCCGCAGGCCTCGCACGACGCGACGAGCGCGAACGAGTCGTCGACGAGCGAGCACCTGACCTCGCTGCGCGACGGCACGCGGACGGTGCTCCACCATCCGTGGGGCTTCGGCCTCGGCAACTCCGGCGTCACCGCGGCGCGCACGCACGTGGCCGTTCGGGCCGGCGAGTCGACCTACACCGAGCTCGGCGTGGAGACCGGCCTGCTCGGAACGCTGGTCTTCGTCGCGTGGTCGCTCGTTCTGCTGCGGGCGACGATGCGGAGGCGGCTCTGGGTCGGGACGGCGCTGCTCGCCGTGCTCTTTCTCGGCCTGCAGACCGATGTGATCGGCGTCCCGTGGATCGCGGTCGCCGTCTGGGCGCTCGCCGGCGACACTGCAACAAGTTCGTAACGGTCCGGTTCGGACACTTGCGGCCGGCTCCGCCGTTCGTACCGTTGATCGAGTGCGTGTGTCACTCGTCGAGATCGGTCTGCTCGCCGCCGCGTTCACGGTCGCGGCCACCGCTCTGCCGCGCTGCTCGGGCGGGGCGAAGAGCGCCGTCGTGCGGGCGAGCTGGCGCCTGACGCCGGGCGTGCTCAATCCGGCGGTCACCCAGGCGACGATCCGCACCACGATCTGCAGGCGCGGCTGGACGCGCACCGTGCGCCCGCCGGTCTCCTACACCAACGCGCTCAAGGCGCGGCAGCTCAGGCAGGGCGGGCTGCGCGGGCCGCCGTCGGCGTTCCAGGAGGACCACCTGATCAGCCTCGAGCTGGGCGGCAACCCGACCGACCCGCGCAACCTCTGGCCGGAGCCGTACCCGCGTGCGGCCGCGGTCGATCGGATCGAGAACGAGCTCAACGCCCGTGTCTGCTCGGGATCGCTCACGCTCGCCGAGGCGCAGCGGCGCGAGTCCGCGCTCAAGCACGCGTCCGGCTAGCGGGGCCTCTCCGGGCCGAGAGCGGCGGTCATGCGCGCGAGCAGGTCGAGCAGGACCTCGCGGTCGGCAGCCGAGAGCGCCGCGACGGCGGGCTCGAACGCGACCGACGCTCGGGCCTTCCGCTCGCCGACGAGCGCGAGGCCGGCGGGAGTCAGCTCGATCTGGACGGCGCGGCGGTCGCCGGGGTCCGGGCGGCGCGCGACGAGGCCGAGCTCGTCGAGCACGTCGACCGCCCGGCTCGCCGTGGGGGCGCTCGTGCCCATGCGGGCCGCCAGGTCGTTCAGCCGCAGCGGGCCGCCGTCGGCGATCTCGATCAGCGAGATGCGCTGCGTCGCCGTCATCGCCGGCCCGTCGTCGGCTCCCCCGGTCATGCGCGTCAGCTCCCGGAGCAGCCGGCCGAGCTGGTCCAGGATCGCCGCGGTGTCGGGTGCGGCGCTCATGTCACAGTAATAGTTACATGTCGCAATAGTTTCAAGCTGTTGGTAGTATCCCCGAGGTGACGGACACCGTCCTGCAGCCTCAGCCGCGTGTTCGCGCCATCTTCATGGCGCTGATGCTGGTCCTGCTCCTGGCGGCGCTCGACCAGACGATCGTCTCGACCGCCCTCCCGACGATCGTCGGCGACCTCGGCGGCATCTCCCATCTCTCCTGGGTGGTGACGGCGTATCTGCTCACCGCCACCGTCTCCGGGCCGCTGTACGGGAAGCTCGGCGACCTCTACGGGCGAAAGCGCGTCCTCCAGGCGGCGATCGTGATCTTCCTCGTCGGCTCGGCGCTCTGTGGCCTGTCGCAGTCGATGGCGGAGCTGATCGGCTTCCGCGCGCTGCAGGGGCTCGGGGCCGGCGGCCTGATGGTCGTCACGCTCGCGGTCGTCGGCGACATCATCCCGCCGCGCGAGCGGGGCAAGTACCAGGGCTACTTCGGCGCCGTGTTCGGCGTCTCGACCGTCGTCGGGCCGTTGCTCGGCGGTTTCTTCGTCGACCATCTCTCCTGGCGCTGGATCTTCTACGTCAACCTGCCGGTCGGGGCGGTCGCGCTGACGGTGATCGCCGTCACGTTCCACGCGCACGAGGTGACCCGGCGCCACAGGATGGACTACCTCGGCGCGGCACTGCTCGCCGCCAGCCTCGGCGCGATCGTCCTCTTCACGAGCCTCGGCGGGACGACGTGGGGGTGGGCCTCCCCGCAGGTGATCGGACTGATGATCGCGAGCGTGATTCTCGTGCCGGCGTTCGTCTGGCAGGAGTCGCGCGCGGCCGAGCCGATCCTGCCGCTGACGCTCTTCCGCAACCACACCTTCGCGGTGACGAGCGCCGTCGGCTTCATCGTCGGCTTCGCGCTCTTCGGCGCGATCACGTACCTGCCGCTCTACCTGCAGGTGACGAAGGGCTCGAGCCCGACGCGTTCCGGGCTGCAGCTGACACCGCTGATGGCGGGCGTGCTCGTCACGTCGATCGCGAGTGGGCAGGCGATCTCGCGGATGGGGCGCTACCGGTACTTCCCGATCGCGGGGACCGCGATCATGACGATCGCGATGGTGCTGCTCGCGCAGCTGCACGCCGGCACGAGCACGTGGGTCGCGGCGGTGTTCGCCCTGGTGCTCGGTCTCGGGCTCGGGATGGTCATGCAGGTGCTCGTGCTGGCCGTCCAGAACTCGGTCGACCCGTCGATGATGGGCGTCGCGACGAGCGGCTCGACGCTCTTTCGCCAGATCGGCGGCTCGATCGGTGTGGCGCTCTTCGGGACGGTCTTCGCGAACCGTGTTCGCGTCGAGCTCGCGGACCGGCTGCCGCCGGGCACCCACATCCCGAAGACGATCAATCCCGCCGGGATCGCCAAGCTGCCGCCGGCCGCGCACACCGCTTTCGCCGACGCCTTTGCCGCCGCGCTGCACCCGGTCTTTCTCATGGCCGCAGGCGTCTCGGTGCTCGCGTTCGCGCTGACCTGGCTCCTGCGCGAGGTGCCCCTGCGCACCAAGGCAAAGCCGGGCGAGGCGATCCCCCCTCCCGGCGGCGAGCTCGAGACGGCCCGTCCGTCGGCTAGTCTCGCCGCTGCTCGACCGGGCCGGTCGTGAACGCCTCCCGGCGCGCGCAGGTCACCTCGTCCTCGTAGCGCTTGACCAGCGCGGCGATGCGTGTCGTGCCGAGCAGCTCCGGACCTTTCTCGCGAAGCGTGCGAATCCGATCGTCGTACAGGATCATCGGTCACCTTTCGTCGCTTGCTCTTCGAACGTACCGAGAGCGGCGTAGGCCCCGGGTGACGAAGAGGTGACGAGCTTGAATCCTTCTTAGTGTTTCCACAGGGCGCACTGGTTTGCTCCCTGTGGTGTTCTACCTCCGCTATCTGAGGAACGAGCTCGTGCGGCGTCGTGCGCGCACGATCCTGACGGCCCTCGGCCTCGGCCTCGGCGTCGCGCTCGTGATCGTGATCGCAGGCGTCTCGAGCGGTCTCGACCAGGCGCAGCGCAAGACGCTCGACCCGCTCGCGGGGATCGGCACCGACCTGACCGTGACGCTTGCGCCCCAGCAGCAGGACACCGGCGGCTTCCAGGGCGGCCCGGGCGGCGGCGGGGGCAACCGCGATCTGATCCAGTCGAACCTCTCGGTCGTCACGGATCTCTCGAAGCTCGGCAAGCCGGGAACGCACTTCGTCCACGACTTCTTCCTGCCTGGAACGCAGCTCACGTTCAAGCAGAGCGCCGCCACGCAGATCGCCTCGATCGCCGGCGTCGCACAGGCGACGCAGGGCCTGACGCTGCTCGCCGAGCATCAGGAGGGCGTCGTGCCGAAGATCGTCGCGACGCTGAAGACACAGGCGAAGACGCAGGAGATCCAGCGCAACATTCCGCGCCCGACCGCCGCGCAGTTCGCACAGATGCAGGCGTGCTTCGCAAAGGAGGCTGCGAAGAACGGCACCAGCACGACCCCGAGCCAGAACGGCGGCGGTTTCGGTGGTGGCGGCGGCGGCTTCGGCGGCGTCGACCGCGGCGCGTTCGCCAAGTGCCTGCCGGCGTCGCTGCGCCGGCTCCGGACGCGCATCACGACGCCGAGCCAGACGCTGCGCCAGGTGCTGAACCCGCCGCAGACGAACATCACGACCACCGCGTACACGATCGGCGGGGTCGACCAGACGCATCCGACGATGGGCGTCGTCACCACGTCGCAGGTGACGAAGGGACGCTATCTCTCGCCGGCAGGCGGACGTGAGGCGCTGATCTCGCAGACCTACGCCGCCAAGCATTCGCTGAAGGTCGGCTCGAAGCTCAATCTGAACGGCACCTCCTTCGTCGTCGTCGGGCTCGTCAGCCCGCCGCTCGGCGGCCAGAGCGCCGACGTCTACCTGCCGCTCAAGCAGCTGCAGACGCTCGCGAACCAGCAGGGGCTCGCCAACGTCGTGCTCGTCCGTGCCTCGAGCGGCAAGAACGTCGCGCAGGTGAAGCAGGCGATCGAGGCTGCGTTCCCGACCGCGCAGGTCGCGAGCTCGAAGGACGTCGCCGACAAGATCACCGGCTCCCTCGTCGACGCGTCGAACCTCTCGCACGATCTCGGGTTCGTGCTCTCGGTCATCGCAGCCGCTGCGGCGTTCATGCTCGCGGCGCTGCTCACGCTGTCGTCGGTCGGCAAGCGCGTGCGCGAGCTCGGAACGCTGAAGGCGCTCGGCTGGACGCAGCGCATGGTCGTCCGCCAGATCGCCGGTGAGTCGCTCGCGCAGGGGCTGATCGGCGGCATCTTCGGCATCGTCCTGGGCGTCGTGGTGTGTGCTGCCATCGGCGCCTTCGGGCCGTCGCTCTCCGCGAGCTCCACCACGGGCGGCGGCAATCTCCTCGGCCTGGGGGCTGAGACGGCACGCACGGCGAGCAGCTCGATCTCGCTGAGTGCGCCGGTCGGCGTCGCCATCCTCGCGATCGGGTTTGCACTTGCCCTCCTGGGTGGCCTGGTCGCGGGGATGGTCGGCGCGCTGCGCGCCGCCCGCCTGCGCCCCGCCGACGCGCTGAGGACGGTGGAGTAGTGGAGCCGCTCTACAGGCTGCGCGGTGTCACCAAGTTCTTCCAGCGCGGCCCGACGACCGTGCGCGCGCTCGACGGCATCGACCTCGAGATCGCGGCCGGCGAGTTCGTCGCGCTCGAGGGGCCGAGCGGTTCCGGCAAGACGACGCTCCTGCAGCTGCTCGGCGCGCTCGACCGTCCGAGCGGCGGCGACGTCCAGTTCGAGGGCGCCGACCTCGTCGCGCTGCCCGACCACGAGCTCGCCGACCTGCGCCTGCGCTCGTTCGGCTTCGTCTTCCAGCAGTTCAACCTGATCCCGACGCTGACCGCGGTCGAGAACGTCGAAGTGAAGCTCGTCCCGGCCGGCGGCGATCGCACCCGCGCGCTGCAGTTGCTCGGCGAGGTTGGGCTCGCCGAGCGCGCCGACCACCTGCCTGCCCACCTCTCGGGTGGCGAGCAGCAGCGGGTTGCGATCGCTCGGGCCCTCTCGGTCGAGCCGCGCGTCGTGCTCGCCGACGAGCCCACGGGCAACCTCGACTCGGCGACGGGCGGCGAGATCATCGACCTGCTCGCGAATCTGGCGGCCGAGCACGGCTCGACGGTGATCGTCGCCACGCACGATTCGGACCTCGCCGCGCGGGCGCCACAGCGCCTCGCCATGCGGGATGGCCGACTTGTGGGAAACCCCGCACCTGCGCCCACGTAGCCCGGTGCTATAACGGCCGGTAGTGGCCAAGCCGGTCGAGCAGCTGGAGTCGGTGGTGATCCGCTTCGCGGGTGACTCCGGCGACGGGATGCAGCTGACGGGCGGGCGCTTCAGCTCCGAGACGGCGCTGACCGGCAACGACCTCGCGACGTTCCCGGACTTCCCGGCCGAGATTCGCGCCCCGGCGGGCTCGCTTCCCGGCGTGTCGGGCTTCCAGCTCCACTTCGCCGATCACGACATCCTGACGCCGGGCGACCGCCCCGACGTGCTCGTCGCGATGAACCCGGCGGCGCTGAAGACGAACCTGGCCGACCTCGCGAAGGGCGGCACGCTGATCGTCGACACGGATGCGTTCACCGACCGCAACCTGAAGAAGGCGGGCTACGAGGCGAACCCGCTCGAGGACGGCTCGCTCGCCGACTACCAGCTGCACGCGGTGCAGCTGACGGGGATGACGGTCGGGGCGCTGAAGGAGATCGAGGGCGTGACCGCACGCGAGGCCGAGCGGGCGAAGAACATGTTCGCGCTCGGCTTGATGTCGTGGCTCTACGGCCGCCCCACCGAGTCGACGACCTCCTACATCGAGCACAAGTTCGCGAAGCGGCCCGAGATCGCCGAGGCGAACCTGAAGGCGTTCAACACGGGCTACGCGTTCGGCGAGACGTCGGAGGCCTTCGCCGTGCAGTACGAGGTGAAGCCCGCGAAGCTGCCGCCCGGGCAGTACCGCCAGATCACGGGCAACACGGCGCTCTCGTGGGGGCTGCTCGCGGCGTCCAGGCTTTCGAAGCTGCCGCTCTTCCTCGGCGCGTACCCGATCACGCCGGCCTCGTCGATTCTCGAGGAGCTGTCGAAGCACAAGAGCTTCGGCGTGCGCACGTTCCAGGCGGAGGACGAGATCGCCGCGGCCGGGGCCGCCCTGGGCGCGTCGTTCGGCGGAGCGCTGGGCGTCACCACGTCCGCAGGTCCCGGCGTCGTGCTCAAGTCGGAGACGATCGGCCTCGGCGTCGCGCTCGAGCTGCCGATCGTCGTGATCGACGTGCAGCGCGCGGGCCCCTCGACGGGGATGCCGACGAAGCCGGAGCAGGGGGACCTCCTGATGGTGCTCTTCGGGCGCAACGGTGAGTCGCCGGTGCCGGTGCTCGCCGCCGGGACGCCGGGCGACTGCTTCTACGCGGCGATCGAGGCGGTGCGCGTCGCCGTCACGTATCGCACGCCGGTGTACCTCCTCTCCGATGCGTATCTCGCGAACGGCACCGAGCCGTGGCGCATCCCCGATCTCGCGAGCCTCGAGCCGATCGAGGTCGAGTTCGCCTCCCCGAACGGCGGCGAGTTCCAGCCCTACCGGCGCGATCCGGAGACGCTCGCGCGGCCGTGGGCGATTCCCGGCACGCCGGGCCTCGAGCATCGCATCGGCGGCCTCGAGAAGGCCAACGAGACCGGCTCGATCTCCTACGACCCCGAGAATCACGACCTGATGACCCAGCTCCGCGCGCTCAAGGTCGCCGGCATCGAGGTCGGCAGCCAGCCGGTCGACCACCAGGAGGGTGCCGACGTGCTGGTGCTCTCGTGGGGCGGCACGTTCGGCCCGGTGCACGCAGGCGTGCGGCGCGTGCGCTCCGGCGGCGGCAAGGTCGCGCATGCGCACCTCCGCTGGCTCAACCCGTTCCCGGCGAACCTCGGCGACCTCCTCGCGAGCTACGACCGCGTGCTGATCCCCGAGATGAACCTCGGCCAGCTGCGGCAGCTCGTCCGCGCGCGGTACCTCGTCGACGCGGTCGGCTACAACCGCGTCACCGGGAAGCCCTTCAAGGCCGGCGAGATCGCGGACGCCGTGGAGGCCCTGCTGTGACCAGCGAGCTGAAGCTCACCGCCAAGGACTTCAAGTCCGACCAGGAGGTCCGCTGGTGCCCGGGCTGCGGCGACTACGCGATCCTCGCCGCGGTGCAGAGCTTCATGCCCGACCTCGGGCTCGAGCGCGAGAAGATCGTCTTCGTGTCGGGCATCGGTTGCGCCGCGCGCTTCCCCTACTACATGCAGACCTACGGGATGCACTCGATCCACGGCCGTGCGCCGGCGATCGCGACAGGCCTTGCGGTGACGCGCCCCGACCTCTCGGTGTGGGTCGTCTCGGGCGACGGCGATGCGCTCTCGATCGGCGGCAACCACCTGATCCACGCGCTCCGCCGCAACGTGAACATCAAGATCCTGATGCTGAACAACCAGATCTACGGGCTGACCAAGGGCCAGTACTCGCCGACGAGCGAGCAGGGCAAGGTGACCGGCTCGACCCCGATGGGCAGCGTCGACTATCCGTTCAACCCCCTGAGCCTCGCGCTCGGCGCGGACGCGACGTTCGTCGCGCGTGCCCTCGACATCGACAAACCGGGGTTGACGAACGTGCTGCGCCGGGCCGCCGCGCACAAGGGCGCAGCCTTCGTCGAGATCTACCAGAACTGCAACATCTACAACGACGGTGCGTTCGACTTCGTGCGCGAGGAGAAGGACAACCGCCTCTACATCGAGCACGGCGAGCCGGCCGGCGACACGGGCATCGTCCACGACGAGACCGACTTCGCGACTGCGTTCGCGCTCTCACGCATCAACCACGCGGAGCACGGCGTCGTCCCGCTCGGCGTCTTCAGAGACGTCCCGCGCGACAGCTACGACGAGCTCGTGCAGGCGCAGCTCGAGAACGCCAGGGGCAACGGCGACCTGCAGGCGCTCCTCGGCTCCGGCGACACCTGGTCGATCAACTAGCTACGCGGCGAGCGACTTGGACGCCTGTCGCTCGCGCGGGATCCGCACGACCTTCCAGGCCAGCCCGATTTTCTCGAGCCCGGTGATCACCCAGCCGCCGGGATCCAACGCGGCTTCGAAGCGCCGCATCCCGTGGAACGCCGACGTCGGGAACGCGTGGTGGTTGTTGTGCCACGACTCCCCGAACGAGATCAGGCTGAGCAGCCACACGTTGCGGCTGTGGTCGGCTGTGTTGAAGTGCCGGCGGCCCCAGAAGTGGCAGACCGAGTTGATCGAGAACGTGACGTGGTGGAGCAGGAAGATGCGGATCGCGCCGCCCCAGAGGAGCGCGGTCAAAGCGCCCTGCCACGTGCCCGAGATCGCGTAGCCGATCGCCGCGGGCACGAGGAGCGAGACGACGAGCCACACGCCGAAGAGCTTGTGGATCGTCCTCATGCCACGCTCGGCGACCATGTCGGGCACGTACTTCGCGATCTCGGCGCGGCCCTCGGCGACGAACAGCCAGCCGACATGTGCATGGAACAGGTTCTTCGCGGCGGCGACGAAGCCGTTGCCGGCTCCCGTGTGCGGACTGTGCGGATCGCCCTCGACGTCGGAGAACTGATGGTGCTTGCGGTGGTCGGCGACCCACGCGAGCACCGGCCCTTCGACCGCCATCGAGCCGAGAATCGCGAACGTCCACCGCACCCACTGCTTCGTCTGGAACGCCCGGTGCGTGAACAGCCGGTGGTAGCCGACCGTGATCCCCACTCCGGTCAGCACGTAGCCGATCGCGAGCAGCAGGAGGTCGCTCCAGCTCACCCACGTGTTCCAGAGCAGTCCGATCGCCGCGACGAGCCCGACGAACGGGAGCACCACTCCCAGCAGGTTCGCGAACTTGTGCGCGCGCGTCATCTCCGGGGGACGGTAGCTTCTCCCGGCGTGGGTGGGGTGATCTTCCAGGTCTACATCCGGTCCTTCGCCGACTCGAACGGCGACGGAATCGGTGACCTGCCAGGGATTGCGGAGCGGCTCGACTACCTGACGGAGCTCGGCATCGACACGGTCTGGCTCAGCCCGGTGCACCCCTCGCCGAACGTCGACTGGGGCTACGACGTGGCCGACTACCGCACCGTCCACCCCGACTACGGCACGCTCGCCGACCTCGACGCGCTGATCGCCGAAGCGGACGCCTGCGGCATCGAGATCTGGCTCGACCTCGTTCCCAACCACACGTCGAGCGAGCACGCGTGGTTCAAGGACCGGCCCGAGTACTACGTCTGGTCGGAGGAGGTCCCGAACGACTGGCGGTCGATCTTCACAGGCGAGACCGCCTGGCGGTTCGACCCGAGCCGGCGGCAGTACCACCTGCACCAGTTCGCACCCGAGCAGCCGGACCTCGACTGGTGGAGCGCCTCGGTGCGCGACGAGTTCGACGACATCCTCCGCTTCTGGTTCGACCGTGGAGTCGCCGGCCTTCGCATCGACGTCGCGCACGGGCTGATCAAGGACCGGCAACTGCGAGACGGTGTCAGGTACATGCGGGAGCGGCCCGAGGTGCACGAGATCTATCGCCGCTGGCAGGAGATCGCCGGCGAGTACATCCCGAAGCCGACGCTGATGGGCGAGACGTACGTGCCGCTCAGCAGGCTCTTCGCGTACTACGCGCACCTCGACCTCGCGCAGAACTTCCCGTTCGTGCGCGCCGGTTTCGACATCGACGAGCTGCGGCCGATCGTCGAGACGACGATGCGCAAGCTGCCGAAGGGCCGCGAGCCGGTCTGGTTCGGCTCGAACCACGACCACTCGCGGATGGCCACGCGCTGGGCGGGCGGCGACGAGCGCAAGCACAAGGCGGCGCTCTTCCTGCTCCTGACGCTCCCGGGCAACGCGATCCTCTACCAGGGAGACGAGCTCGGGCTCGAGGACGGTGCCGTTCCGGCCGACCGCACCCTCGATCTCGCCTCACCGCCACGCGACCCCGAGCGCACGCCGTTTCCGTGGACGCGCAGCGGCGAGGAGTGGCGGGCCCCGTGGCTGCCGCTCCACGACACATCGCGCAACGCCGAGGACAGCACGGTCCTCCCCTACACGCGCGAGCTGATCTCCCGGCGCAAGGAGCTCGGAGAGGGATACCGCACGCTTGCAAGCGAGGACGGCGTGTGGGCCTATGCGCGCGGCGACACGACGTGCCTGCTCAACATGACCGAGGACACGGCCCGCCACGGAAGCGAGATACTCGAGCCCTGGCAGGGCCTTATCCTGCCGTCCCAGGACAGGAGGCAGACGTGAAGGATTTCAAGGAGTTTCTCCTCCGCGGCAACCTCGTCGACATGGCCGTCGGCATCGTGATCGGCCTCGCGTTCGCCGCGGTGATCACCGCGCTCGTAGCCGACCTGATCACGCCGCTGATCGCTGCGATCGGCGGCAACCCGGACTTCAGCTCGCTGAGCTTCACGATCAACAGCAGCCACTTCCTCTACGGCGCGTTCCTGAACGCGCTGATCACCTTCGTCGTGATCGCGGCGGTGATCTTCTTCCTCGTCGTGAAGCCGGTCAACGCGCTGACGGCGAGACGGCGCACCGGGGAGACGGTCGAAGGAGACACCCGCCCGTGTCCGGAGTGCCTGAGCGAGATCCCGAAGGCCGCCACGCGGTGCGCGTTCTGCACCGCCCAGGTTCCGGCTGCCTAGAGGATGCCGAAGGACCATTTCGGCGAGGAGGTCGCAGCGCGCTACGACGACGACGGCGAGCTGTTCGCTCCCGCGGTCGTCGACCCCGTCGTCGACTTCCTCGCCGGCCTCGCCGGTGACGGCGCGGCGCTCGAGCTCGGCATCGGCACGGGTCGCATCGCGCTGCCGCTCGCCCGCCGCGGCGTTCGTGTCCACGGCATCGACCTCTCGGAGGCGATGGTCGCGCGACTGCGGGCGAAGGCAGGCGCCGAGGAGATCGGGGTCACGATCGGCGACTTCGCCACGACCCGGATCGACGGCACGTTCTCACTTGCGTACCTCGTCTTCAACACGATCATGAACCTGACGACGCAGGACGAGCAGGTCGCCTGTTTCCAGAATGTGGCGGCGCACCTCGAGACCGGCGGCTGCTTCGTGATCGAGGTCGGCCTGCCGGACCTCCGGCGGCTGCCCCCCGGTGAGACCTACCGGCCGTTCAAGGTGACGCCGACGAGGCTCGGCTTCGACGAGTACGACGTCGTCTCGCAGGGCCTGATCTCGCACCACTACGCCGCCGTCGACGGCACCTTCGAGGTCCACTCCGTGCCGTTTCGCTACGTGTGGCCCGCCGAGCTCGACCTGATGGCGCGCATCGCGGGGCTCACACTGCGCGAGCGCTGGAGCGGGTGGCGGCGGGAGCCGTTCACCGCCGAGAGCACCGAGCACGTCTCCGTCTGGGAGAAGCCGCCCTAGCCGAGCTTCGTCGAGCCGTCGTCGGCGATCGTCCAGTGCGGGTTGTGCGCGACCTCCCACGGATGACCGTCGGGGTCGACGAAGACGCCCGAGTAGCCGCCCCAGAACGTCGCCGCGCCGGGGCGGGCGATCCGCGCGCCGGCCGCGCGGGCCTCGTCGATCACGGTGTCCACCTCGGCCGGTGAGCGCACGTTCAGCGCCAGCGTGACGCCGCCCCAGCCGCCGCCGTCCTCGACGCCGCTGTCCTCCGCGAGCCGGCCGCGGTCCCAGAGCGCGACGATCATCCCGCCGGCCTGGAAGAAGACGACGTCGTCGCCCGCCTCGGCGCCGCTGCTCCAGCCGAGCGCCTCGTAGAACCTGCGGGCACGCGCGAGATCGGTGACGCCGAGCGTGACGAGGCTGAGCCGCTGCTCCATCAGCGTGGTGGATGCCCGAACTCGCGCATCAGGGCGTCGAACTGCTCCCATTCGAGCGACCATGTGCGCTTGGCCTTGCCCGGCTTCCAGTCCAGGGAGCCCCGGCTCGCCTTCAGGACGCCGAGGCGCTCGCCGTCCTGCTCCACGATCACCTTGATGTCGACGTTCCCGACCGGCAGCTCGTGGTCGATCTTCAACCCGACTGAGTGTGCCATCGGGCGAGTCTATGTCCTGCGAAGTGAACCTGATTCGGCGGAGCCGAACCAGATTCACGGGTTCCGCGGCCGCGGCGCCCTGGAAGACTCGCGACTCTGGTTCCGGCTTCGCCGGAATCAGAGTCGAATCAGGCGGCCTGCAGCCGCAGCCGCCGCAGGAGGGCGCGCGACGCGCCGTTCTCGGGCGCGATGTCGGCGCGGAACGACTCGATGCCTGCCGCGCGCGCGTCCTCTGCGAGCCGCTCGATCAGCACGGTGCCGATGCCACGGTGCTGCCAGTCGTCGGCGACCGCGAACGCCACCTCGCCGACCCGGCCGTCGCGGACCAGCCGGGCGATCCCGACCGGCTCGCCTTCGACGTAGGCGACTAGCACGTGATGATCCGCGTCGACACGCGTGAGCAGCGCCAGGTCGGCGGGGAGCAGCACGTTCTTCGCGCCCCCGAAGCGGAGCCGCCGCGACGCCGGCCCGAGCCGGTCGAAGACCGCCTGGACGGTGGCGCCGTCGCCCGGCCGGAGCGGCCGGACGGTGATCCCCTGGACGAATTCGGACTGCATAGGGCCATGCTGCCGACGGGCCATGGCCTGCCGCCTCGGCTCGACGGGCCATCTTTGCGAGATGGCCCGTCCAGGCCACTAGCCTTCTGCCGATGGAGCAGGAGATCCGCTACCTCGACTTCGAGGGGAGGCGTCTCGCCTACTCGACCTACGGTGAGGGCCCGCCGCTCGTCGTCGGCCCGCGCTGGGTCTCGCACCTCGAGGAGGAGTGGGCCGACCCCGACCAGCGGCCCTTCTACGCCGAGCTCGCGCGCACGCATCTCGTCGTGCGCTTCGACCGGATCGGCTGTGGGCTCTCCTCGCGCGAGCTCGACCCGCGGCCGACGGTCGCGTCCGAGAGCCGCCAGCTCGAGGCGGTGATCGACGCGGTCGGCGGGAGCGCGGTCGTCTTCGCCTCGTCGTGCTCCTGCCTGGCCGCGTCGCAGCTCGCCGTGCGGCGGCCGGGAGCGACCGACAAGATCGTCTACTTCGGCGGCTACGCGTCGCGCCACGACATCCCGGATGCGACCAGGGCGTCGCTGATCGCGTTCATCGGCTCGAACTGGCGGCTGGGGGCTCAGATGCTGGCCGGCCTCTTCGATCCGCACGCGTCGGGCGACGAGATCGCGCACTACACGCGCATGCAGCGGGCGGCGGCGAGCGCCGAGGCGGCGTCGATCTTCCTCGAGCTCGACCTGGGCGCCGACCTGCGCGACGTCCTGCCGCACGTCGCGGTGCCGACGCTCGTGCTGCACCGCCGCGGCGACCGCACCGTGCCGATCGGCCGGGGGCGCGAGCTCGCCTCGCTGCTGCCGAATGCGCGCTTCGTCCCCCTCGCGGGAGACTCGCACCTGCCGTGGCGCGACGACCAGCGCGATCTCTTCCGTGCGCTCGCCGGCTTCCTGCACGGCGAAGCTGGGCCGGAGCTGCACGGCGCCTCGCCGTTGACCGCCCGCGAGACCGAGGTGCTGCGGCTCGTGTCGACCGGCATGTCGAACCGCGAGATCGCGTCGACGCTCGTGCTCAGCGAGCACACCGTGCACCGGCACATCGCGAACATCCTGCGCAAGTTGTCGCAGTCGACGCGGGCGAGCGCGGCGACGCACGCGACCCGCGCCGGGCTCATCTGAAGGTCAGCGGCTGAAGGCGGCGATGCGCCGCCCGATCGCCTCGCCCTGATCCTCCTGCAGGAAGTGGCCCGCTCCGGCGAGGGGCGGATCGAGCTCGGCGTTCGGCAGGAGCTCCGCCATCACTTCGGCGGCACGCCGCGAGAAGATCGGGTCGCCGTCGGAGAAGAGGACGAGCGCCGGGCGATCGAACGAGCGCAGCTGCTCCCGCACCGCCAGCATCCGTGCGGCATTGGGATGCCCGGCCGACGTGGGCACGAGCTCCGGGAACTGCACGATCCCGACCCGCGACTCGGGCACCGGGAACGGCGCGTCGTAGGCTGCGATCACCTCGTCGGTCGCGGGCTGGACGAGCGACAGCCGCACGAGCTGCCCGGCGACGATCTCCGTGCCGACGCGGCGCATGAACTCCTGGAAGCGCAGCCACTCGTCGCTCGGCGCCCGCGCGCCGATGCCGGTGTTCAGGACGACGAGGCGCGCAATCCGCTCGGGCTGCTCGACGGCGAAGCGGAAGCCGATCGGGCCGCCCCAGTCCTGCACGACGAGCGTGATGTCCCGCAGGTCGAGCTCTGCCGCGAAGCGCGCGATCGACTCGGCATGGCGGTCGTAGGTGTAGAAGCCCGGGTCGGAGGGCTTGTCGGAGCGGCCGAAGCCGAAGTAGTCCGGCGCGAGGCAGCGTGCCGAGCCGGCGAGCTCGGGGATCACCTTGCGGTAGAGATACGCCCACGTCGGCTCGCCGTGCAGGAGCAGCACCGGGTCGCCCTCGCCCTCGTCGACGTAGTGCATCCGCAGTCCGTCCTGCTCGAGGTACCGAGGCTCGTGCCCGTAGCCGGGCAGGTTCTCGAAGCGCTCGTCCGGCGTGCGGTACACGCTCATCGCGCCACCCTAATCAGCAGAAACCACCGATGCGGCTTTTGGGAGGCGCTCGGCAGCCTGCGGGTGTGAGCGCTCTCGACCTCGCCCGCTGGCAGTTCGCGATCACCACGCTCTACCACTTCCTCTTTGTCCCGGTGACGATCGGGCTCGTCTGGTTCGTCGCCGCGTTCCAGACGGCGTGGTACCGCACTGCCGACGAGCGCTGGCTGCGACTGACGCGCTTCTTCGGCAAGCTCTTCCTGATCAACTTCGCCCTCGGCGTCGTCACCGGCATCGTGCAGGAGTTCCAGTTCGGGATGAACTGGTCGGCGTACTCCAAGTACGTCGGCGACATCTTCGGCGCGCCGCTCGCGATGGAAGGCCTGGCCGCGTTCTTCCTCGAGTCGACGTTCCTCGGTCTCTGGATCTTCGGCTGGGACCGCCTCAAGCCGAAGCTCCACCTGGCGACGATCTGGATCGTCGCGTTCGGGACGACCGCCTCGGCGTACTTCATCCTCGCGGCGAATTCCTGGATGCAGCATCCCGTCGGTTACAAGATCAACCCGGTCACCGAGCGCGCGGAGATGACGTCGATCGCGCAGATCCTCACCAACTCGACGCTGATCCGGGCGTTCGGGCACACGATCGCGGCGGCTGGGCTGACCGGGTCGATGCTCGTGCTCGGTGTCGCCGCGTGGCACCTGCGCAGGAATGCGGGTGACGCGCTCTTCGGTGTCGTCACGCGGATCGCGCTCTGGACGACACTCGTCGCGGCGACCGCCACGCTTCTGCTCGGCCACACGCAGGGCCAGTTGATGACGAAGCAGCAGCCGATGAAGATGGCGGCGGCCGAGGCGCTCTACGAGACGAAGAGCGGCGCGCCGTTCTCGCTCTTCGACATCGGCCCGTGGCAGGCGCACCCGTCGAAGTCGCTCGTCTCGATCGCCGTCCCGCACGGGCTCTCGATCCTCGCCGACAACTCCTGGAACGGGAAGGTGCAGGGGATCAACGACATCGAGGCGGCGTACGTCGCCAGGTACGGCCCCGGCGACTACCGGCCGATCGTGGGCGTCGACTACTGGAGCTTCCGCGTCATGACCGGGCTCGGCTTTCTCGCGCTCCTGATCGCGGCGGCCGGGCTCTGGCTGGCGCGTGTGCCCGGACGGCTCGAGCGGTCGAAGCGCTTTCTGCGCATCTCGGTGTGGGCGATCGCGGTGCCGCTCGCCGCCAACCTGGCGGGCTGGATCTTCACCGAGATGGGCCGCCAGCCCTGGGTCGTCCAGGGGCTCCTCCTGACGAAGAACGCCGTCTCTCCGACCGTCGGACCGTGGTCGGTCGGGCTCTCGCTCGCCGGCTTCACCGCGCTCTACGGCGTGCTCGCCGTCGTCGAGGGCCTGCTGATGATCCGCGCCGCCAAGGCCGGGCCCGAGCCGGAGGGCACGTACCCGGCGCCGGCGGACGGCTCCCCGATCAAGCTCCCGGCCCTCACCTACTGATGCTCGCCGCCACCGCAACCCACGGCTACTGGAACCTGCAGTCCTTCTGGTTCCTCCTGATCGGGATCCTCTGGATCGGCTACTTCGTGCTCGAGGGCTTCGACTTCGGCGTCGGCATCCTGCAGCGCTTCATCGGGCACACCGAGGAGGAGCGCGGCACGCTCGTGCACACGATCGGGCCCGTGTGGGACGGCAACGAGGTCTGGCTGCTCGTCGCGGGCGGCGCCACCTTCGCCGCGTTTCCCGCGTGGTACGCGACCGTCTTCTCCGCGTTCTACATCCCGTTGTTCCTCGTCCTCGTCGGCCTGATCGTGCGCGGCATCGCGATCGAGTACCGCAACAAGAAGCAGGACGCGAGGTGGCGCAGCCGCTGGGACACGCTGCTCGCCGTCTCGAGCGCGGTGCCGGCGCTGCTCTGGGGCGTTGCGTTCGCCGACTTCGTCAGGGGCGTTCCGATCGACAGCAGCGGGACGTACACCGGCAACCTGCTCGACCTGCTCGTGCCGTATGCCCTGCTCGGCGGTCTGATGACGCTCGCGCTGTTCACGTTCCACGGCGCGCTGTTCCTCACCCTGCGGGTCGACGGCGATTTGCAGCGCCGTGCGCGCCGCGCCGCACTCGCCACCGGGCCGGTCGCCGCGGTGCTCGTGCTCGCCTTCCTCGTGTGGACGTACATCAACGCTGTCGACGCACACGAGAAGGGCATCGTTCCCGGGATCATCCCGATCGCCGCGATCGTGCTGCCGTTCGTCGCCGGCACGCTCGCCCGCGCAGGCCGCACCGCGTACGCGTTCGCTGCGACGGCGCTGTCGATCGTGCTCGTCACCGCCACGCTCTTCCTGAACCTCTATCCGCGCGTGCTCGTCTCGAGCACCGACAAGGCGTACAGTCTGACCATCTTCTCGACGAGCTCGAGCCACTACACCCTCACCGTGATGTCGGTCGTGGCCGTCGTCCTGACACCCGTCGTCCTGCTCTACCAGGGCTGGACGTACTGGGTCTTCCGCGCGCGGCTCACGGGCGAGACCGCGACGCCGCTCGAGGCGCTCGCGCACTCGCCGCTCGGTACCGGCACTTCGACCTAGGGCATGCGCCCGCTCGACCCGAGGCTCGTGCGGGAGGTTCCCGCCGTGCGCCGGTACCTCGGGGCCTGCGGCGTGCTCGCGCTCGGGTCGGCCGCGGCGATCGTCGCGCAGGCGGTGCTCCTGGGGCGCATCGTCTCCGGTGCGTTCCTCGGGCACGAGGGCCTCGGCACGCTCACCCGGCCGCTCGTCGCCCTCGCTGCGGTTTCCGTCGTACGCGGCCTGCTCGGCTGGGCCTTCGAGAGCGGCGGCGCGCTGGCAGCAGCGACGACGCTTGCGGCGCTCCGCGCGCGTGTGCTCGCGCAGCTCGTCCGCGCCCGCCCCGGCGGGCTCGGCGCGCTGCGGGCCGGGGAGGTCTCGGCTGCGGTGCTCGACGGCGGCGACGCGCTCGAGCCCTACTTCGCGCGCTTCCTGCCGCAGCTCGCCCTCGCCACCGTCGTTCCACCGGTGCTCCTCGTCTGGGTCGCCCTGCACGACGTGACCTCGGCGATCGTGCTCGCCTGCACGGTGCCCCTGATCCCGATCTTCGGGATCCTGATCGGCAAGGCCACCGAGCGCGCGACGATGCGCCGCTGGCAGGCGCTCACGACGCTCGCGACGCACTTCGTCGATGTGGTTCGCGGGCTGCCGACACTGCGCGCCTACCGGCGTGGCGCCGTCCAGACGGATGCCATCGCGACCTATACCGACGACTACCGGCGCGCCACCATGTCGACCCTGCGGATCGCCTTCCTCTCTGCCTTCGCGCTCGAGCTCGCCGCGTCGCTCGGCACTGCGGTCGTCGCCGTCGAGCTCGGGATCCGGCTCGTGCACGGCAGCGTCGCGCTCTCGCCGGCCTTCGCGATCCTCGTGCTCGCACCGGAGCTGTACGCACCGCTCCGCACGGCGTCGGCTCAGTTCCATGCGAGCGCAGACGGGCTCGCCGCCGCAGGCCGTCTCTTCGAGCTGATCGATCTCGAGGCAGAGGATCCGATGACCGGTGCGGCGCCCGAGCCGGGCGTGCTGCGGCTCGAGCGCGTCGGCGTCTCGTACCCGGAGCGTGGTCGTGTGCTCGACGGCGTCGAGCTCGAGCTGCAGCCGGGCGAGCGGGTCGTGATCGTCGGACCGAGTGGCGCCGGCAAGTCGACCCTGCTCGCGCTGCTGCTCCGCTTCGTCGACGCCGACGAAGGCAGGACGACCGTCGACGGCGTCGATCTCGCCACCGTCGGAGCTGCCGCCTGGCGCCGGCGGCTCGCGTGGGTGCCGCAGCGGCCGCTGCTCGAGCCGGGCAGTGTCGCCGATGCGGTCCGGCTCGGCTCGCCCACGGCCGGCCGGGCGGAGCTGGCCGCGGCTCTCGCCGCCGCCGGGCTCACCGTGCGCCTCGACGCGGACGTGCAGACGCTGTCGGCGGGAGAGCAGCGCCGCGTCGCGTTTGCCCGCGCGCTCCTGCGCGGTGCACCGCTCCTGCTGCTCGACGAGCCGACCGCCCACCTCGACGAGCAGTCCGCCGCGCGCATCGTCGACGTGCTCGAGGCGCTGCCGCGCACGCGGACCGTGCTCGTCGCCACGCACGACCCACGCGTGCTGCGGGCGGCGGATCGCGTGCTCGAGCTGCGTGACGGGCGGCTCGAGGCGCTCGAGCCGGCGGAGGCGGCGTGAAGCGCCGCTTCGCCGCCGCGATCGCGCTCGCGACGCTGACCCTCGCCTCCGGCGCAGCGCTGCTCGCCACGTCGGGTTACCTGATCTCGCGCGCCGCCGAGCGGCCCGACATCCTCTCGCTGACAGTCGTGATCGTCGGCGTTCGGTTCTTTGCACTCGCGCGGGCCGTGCTGCGCTATCTCGAGCGGCTCGTCTCGCACGACGCGTCGTTCCGCTACCTCTCCCGGGTGCGGGTGCACTTCTTCCGGCGCCTCGAGCCGCTCGTGCCGGACGAGGTCGGCGGCGCGCGGACCGGCGACCTGTTCAGCCGCTTCGTCGCCGACGTGGACGCGCTCCAGCATCTGCTCGTCCGCGTGATCGCACCGCCGATTGCTGCAGTCGTCGTCGCCCTCGGCGCGATCGCCGTCACGACCGCGCTCGCACCGGCGGCGGGGCTCGCGCTCGCCGTGGCACTCGCCCTCGGCGCCGTGGTGGTCCCGCTCGCGGTCGTCGGCCTCGCGCGTGCCGCCGCCCGGCGCCGCCCGGCGGAGCGGGCCGTCCTCGCGGCCGGTGTCGTCGACCTGCTCGACGCGCTGCCGGAGCTCGTCGCCTACGACGCCGCAGACGACCGTCTCGCCAGGCTCGCCCAGGCGGAGCGCCACGTCCGGCGTTCCGTGCTGCGCCAGGGGATCGCAGCGGGCGCCGGCGACGGCGCCGTGCTCGCTCTCGGCGGTGTCGCCGCGGCGGCTGTGCTCGCCGCGGCGGTGCCGGCGGTGCGCTCCGGGTCGCTCGACGGCGTGCTGCTCGGGCTGCTGGCCCTGCTCACGCTCGCCGTGTTCGAAGGCGTCCGCGCGCTGCCGGCCGCAGCGGAGCAGTACGTCGCGACGAACGCCGCCGCCCGGCGCTTGGAAGAGCTGACGGCGCGCGAGCCGTCCGTTGTCGACCCACTTGCGCCCCGCGCGCTCGAGGAGCTGCCGGTGCTCCGGCTCGAGGACGTGCACGTGCGCTACGGGCCGGACGAGCCGTGGGTGCTCGGCGGCGTCGACCTGACGCTCGAGCCGGGCCGGCACGTCGCGCTCCTCGGCCCGAGCGGCGAGGGGAAGACGACGCTCGCGCACCTGCTCGTGCGCTTCAGGGATCCCGAGCTCGGTCGCGTCACGCTCGCAGGTCACGACCTGCGCGACTATGCGCAGGACGACGTGCGCCGGACGGTCGCGCTGGCGGGCCAGGACGCGCACCTCTTCGCGACCACGATCCGCGAGAACGTTCGGCTCGCGCGGCCGGACGCCCGAGAGGACGAGCTCGTTGCGGCGCTCCGTCGCGCGCATGTCTGGGATTGGGTCGAGTCGCTGCCCGACGGCCTCGACACGCCGGTCGGGGACGAGGGAGCGCTCGTCTCCGGCGGGGAGCGGCAGCGCATCGCGCTCGCGCGCGCATTCCTCTCGGGCGCGCCGCTCCTCGTGCTCGACGAGCCGACCGCGCATCTCGACGACGAGACCGCGACGGCGCTCCTCGACGACCTGCTCGGCGAAGCCGCCGACGCCGGCGTGCTGCTGATCACCCACTCGCCGCTTCGTCTCGAGCGGTTCGACACGGTGCTCGAGCTGGTCGACGGCCGGCTGTCTCAGTTCTCGCAGGCCGGGGCAGAGACTGATGTTGACCGTAGATGACGCCAGGGTGTTAGGCTCGAACGACCCCCCTTTCGCCCAGGCCCTCGGGCCGAGCCCAACAGAAAGGAAGGAGCCACATGAAACCCCGTGTGCTGGTTCTCATGGCAGGGGCAACGGCTGTGCTCGCCTTGCTCGTCTCGCTGAGCATCGCGTCGGCGGGAACGACGAAGCCGTCGAAGGTCGTCGCCCCGGCCGCGGTCGTGCCGCCGGCTGTGCCGAACGCTGCCTCGATCAAGAAGAAGTACGGCGGGCAGACGATCACCTTCATCGGCGACAACGCCGTCGGGTCGAGCCACACGCGCGACGTCAGGCTCGCCGCGAAGTTCAGGGCGCAGACCGGGATCAAGGTCAAGGTCGTCCCGCACCCGACCGCTTCCGACGCAGCCTATGCGCAGCTCGCCCGGGCGTTCTCGTCCCACTCGTCGTCGATCGACGTGGCGATGCTCGACGTCGTCTGGCCGGGCGCGTTTGCACCGTTCCTGGTCGACCTCAAGCCCGCGCTCGGCTCGCAGGCGAAGCTGCACGCGCAGGGGATCATCCAGAACGACACGGTCGACGGCAAGCTCGTCGCGATGCCGTGGTTCGGCGACTTCGGGATCCTCTACTACCGCACCGACCTGCTCAAGAAGTACGGCTACTCGGCTCCGCCGAAGACGTGGACCGAGCTCGGGCAGATGGCGAAGAAGATCCAGGACGGCGAGCAGGCGACCAACCCGAACTTCTACGGGTTCGTCTGGCAGGGGAACGCCTACGAGGGCCTCACCTGCAACGCGCTCGAGTGGATCGCCTCGTCCGGCGGCGGGAACATCATCCGCAACGGCGTCGTGACGATCAACAACAAGAAGGCCGCCGCGGCGCTTGACATGATCCGCGGCTGGGTCGGCACGATCGCTCCCCGCGGTGTCACCTCGTACCAGGAGGAGGACGCGAGGAACGCGTTCGACAACGGCAATGCAGCCTTCATGCGCAACTGGCCGTACGCCTACGGCGCGAGCAAGGGAACCGCGGTGGACGGGAAGTTCGCCGTCACCGTGCTCCCGAACGAGAACGGCGCTGTCTCCGTCGGGACGGTCGGCGGCTGGCAGGTTGCCGTGTCGAAGTACTCGAAGCACCAGCAGGCCGCGATCGAATGGGTTCGCTACCTGACGAGCCCGGCCGTCGAGCGCTACGACGCGATCTTCAACACGAACGTCCCGACGATCCCGTCGGTCGCGAAGGACCCGGCGGTCGTCAAGGCCAACCCGTACCTGCTGCCGGCGATCGCGACGGTGGCACGTGCGACGCGGCCCGCGAGCTTCCTGAAGACGCACTACGCCCAGGGCTCGCAGATCATCTACCAGGGCGTCAACCGGATCGAGAACGGGACACCGGCAGCGTCGGTGCTGCCCGGAATGGCGGCCCAGCTGAAGGCCCTGCTCAAGTAGCCCGACTCGGAGCACGACGTCCGCGGGAGGGCGGGCACGGCCCGTCCCTCCCGCGGCGTCACTTCTGACCGTCCATGGACACGCCCGGGATCTACGACGACATCGCCACCGCCGGCCGCCGGCCGCGCCGTCAGCGGCGCCGGTCGGGGCGGCTGCAGCGCAAGCAGACGCGTCTCGCCTGGATCATGCTGGCGCCGGCGCTCGCGGTCGTCGCACTGGTGGCGCTCTACCCGCTCGCGGTCACGATCTACCAGAGCTTCACCGACAAGCAGTTTCTCGCGCTCGAGCCCACGAAGTGGATCGGCCTCGAGAACTACCGGACGCTGATCCACGACACGATCTTCCGCGACTCGATCGTGACGACCGTGAAGTTCACCGTCATCACCGTCGGTTTCGAGTTCGTGCTCGGCATGATCATCGCGCTCGTCGTCAACTCCAACTTCAAGGGCCGCGGCGTGATGCGCGCCGTCATGCTCATTCCGTGGGCGATCCCGACCGTGGTCTCCGCCCAGATGTGGAAGTGGATGTACGACGACATCTTCGGCGTGGTCAACGACCTCGGTGTTCGCACGCACATCCTCCATCACTCCGTCGCCTGGATCTCGCAGCCGAGCACCGCGCTCGCAAGCGTGTGCGCGGTGGACATCTGGAAGACGACGCCGTTCGTCGCCCTGCTGCTCCTGGCCGGGCTTCAGGTCATCCCGAGCGACCTGTACGAGGCGGCGGACGTCGACGGCGCGAGCAAGCTCGTGCAGTTCTGGAAGATCACGCTGCCGCTGCTCCGGCCCGCAATCCTCGTCGCACTGATCTTCCGCACGCTCGACGCTCTGCGCGTCTTCGACGTCTTCTACGTCTTCTTCGGCAATCGCGTCGACACGCAGACCATGGCGATCTACGACCAGAACACGATCGTCTCGGTCGGGAACGTCGGCTACGGCGCCGCGATCAGCGTCGCGATCTTCCTGATCATCGCCCTCTTCGTCGTCATCTACGTGACCTTCATCAGGGTGGAAGAGCAGTGAGCACCGTCGCGGAAGCCGCAGCGAGGACCGAGGCGCGCGCTCGCGTGCGGCGGCGCCGCAGCAGGCGCTTCGCGAAGCGCATTCCCTTCTACCTGCTCCTCGTGATCATCATCGTGTACATCGGGTTCCCGTTCTACTGGGCGGTCCGGTCCGCCTTCACGCCGGACTCCGCGCTGTTCAAGACGCCCGTGAGCTACTGGCCGAGCGATCCCACGTGGTCCAACTTCAGTGCCGTGCTCACGAGCAGCGATTTCCAGCGTGCGCTGATCAACTCGACGATCGTCGCCGGCTCGATCACGATCATCTCGCTCGTCCTCGGCTCGCTCGCCGGCTACGCCCTCGGCCGCTTCCGCTTCCGGGGCCGTTCGACGGCGCTCTACATGATGTTGTCGATGACGATCTTCCCGCAGATCGCGATCCTCGGCGCGCTCTACACGATGATCAACCGCTTCCATCTCTACAACACGCTGTATGCGCTCGTGTTCAGCGACATGGTGCTCGTGCTGCCGCTGACGGTGTGGATCCTGACGACGTTCATGCGCGCACTGCCGAAGGATCTCGAGGAGGCCGCCTACATCGACGGCGCGACCCCGTTCCAGGTCTTCTACAAGGTGATGTTGCCGCTGGTCGCGCCGGGCCTCGTCACCGCGGGCCTGCTCGCGTTCATCGCGGCGTGGCAGGAGTTCCTCTACGCGCTCTCGTTCACCGAGACCCCAGACAAGCACACGGTCACCGTCGCCATCACGACCTTCACGGGCAAGACGGGGAGCGCGTTTCAGATTCCGTGGGGCGAGATCATGGCGGCCACCGTGATCGTCACGCTGCCGCTGATCGTGATCACGCTTGCGCTGCAGCGCCGCATCCTCGCCGGCTTGACCGCCGGAGCGGTCAAGGGCTGACGCAGTGCAGCCGGCGCGGCCGGCCCGCCTAGATCCGGTCGCGGGTCTCCGGATCGAAGAAGTACAGGCGGCTCGTGTCGACGGCGAGCTCGATCGGCTGCCGCTCGGCGATCCGTGTCCTCGGGCTCACGCGGGCCACGAGACGCGTCTTGCCCTCGGCCTCCTCGGCGCCGCTGCCGAAATGCACCTCTGCGTCGGCCGCCTGCTCCTCGACCGCGCTCGAGACGACTCCGACCGCCGAGGTGGCGAAGTGGACGAGCACCTCGGCGCCGAGCGGCTCAGTGAGGACGGCAACTGTCTTGATCCGCCGGTCCGCCGGGGCATCCGGCTGCAGGCTCGCGTCCTCCATGTCCTCGGGCCGGATGCCCAGGATCAGCGTGCGTCCGACGTAGTCGGCGAGGCCCGAGCGGTTTCTGGCGGCCCGGTCGTCGAGGGAGAGCCGGTGGTTGCCGAACGTGACGGCGAGGCCGCCGTTGCTCCGCTCCAGCTCGGCCTCGACCAGGTTGATCGAGGGCGAGCCGATGAAGCCGGCGACGAACTCGTTGACGGGCTGGTCGTACAGCACCTGCGGCGAATCGACCTGCTGCAGGCGGCCGCCGCGCATGACGGCGACCCGGTCGCCCATCGTCATCGCCTCGACCTGGTCGTGCGTGACGTAGATGGTGGTCACGCCGAGGCGGCGCTGCAGCTGATGGATCTCGGCTCGCATCTGCACCCGCAGCTTGGCGTCGAGATTGGACAGAGGCTCGTCCATCAGGAACGCGTGTGGCTCGCGGACGATCGCGCGCCCCATCGCCACTCGCTGGCGCTGGCCGCCGGAGAGCGCCCGCGGCTTCCGCTCGAGGAACTCCTCGATCTCGAGGGCCGTCGCGGCGTCCTTGACGCGCTGCTTGATCGCCGCCCGCGGCAACTTGCGGAGCTTCAGCCCGAATGCGAGGTTTTCCTCGACGGTCATGTGCGGATACAGCGCGTAGTTCTGAAACACCATCGCGATGTCTCGCTCTTTCGGGGTCAGGTCGTTGACGACCTGATCGTCGATGCGAAGCTCTCCGTCCGTGATCTCCTCGAGGCCTGCGACCATGCGCAGCGCCGTCGTCTTCCCGCACCCCGACGGGCCGACCATCACCATCAACTCACCGTCGGCGATCGCCAGATCGAGATCGAAGACAGCCTGCGTGCCGTCGTCGAAGACCTTCGAGACCTTTTCGAATTCGATCGTTGCCAGGCTGCAGCCCCCTACGGTCAACGCGAGCTTACTCGGTTCGAGACGGGGTCCGCATGGGGAGCTGCGTGGATCGGCCATGATGAATTCGTGGCGCTGACGGTCTCGGATGGATCGACCTTCTGCATCTCCGACCGGCTCGGCGACGTCGCAGAGAGCGGAGCCGGGCTCTTCGCCGACGACACGCGCCACCTCTCCCGGCTGCTGCTCACCGTCGACGGTGAGCGCCCGCTGCTGCTGACCTCGCGCAAGGTCGAGTACTTCTCGGCCGCTTTCTTTCTGCGGAACCCGGCTTCGGGCACCCTGCCCCAGAATGCGCTCCTGATCAGCCGGCAGCGATTTGTCGGCTTCGGGATGCAAGATCACCTGGCCGTTCGAAACCAGGCGCTCGAGCCGGTCGCCTTCGAGCTCGCGCTCGAGCTGGCGGCGGACTTCGCGGACATCATCACGGTGAAGGAGCACGAGCTGGCGGGCGGAGCGACGCGAGACCTGCGGCCGTTGCCGCCCACGGGAGAGCCTCGCGTCGGCGACGACTGCCTGGAGCTGCTCTTCTCGGACACCGAGCGCGGAGGGACGGCGGAAACGCTGATCGAGCTCTCGCGCGCCGCGGCGATCGACGGCAGCCGGCTCTCCTGGCACGTCGAGCTCGCCGCCGCGGAAGAGTGGGAGCTGCGGCTCGACGTCGGCCCGCTGCCGGCCGGCGTCCGGCGCCCGCGGCGCCTGCAGCTCGCACACCGCCTCGACGACGAGCGGGAGCGACTCGCTGAATCCCTCGCAGCCTGGCGTGGCGGTGTGCCACGGTTGCGGGCCTCCTGGGGCGCTCTGCAGCACGCCTACGAACGCTCGGTGGCGGACCTTGCTGCGCTGCGGCTGCGAGAGCTGGGCGGTCCGCCCGCCGCAGGCCTGCCCTGGTTCATGACGATCTTCGGCCGCGACACGCTCATCGCCTCGCTGCAGACGCTCACCCTCGGGCCGGAGCCGGCACGCGCGGCTCTCGACGCCCTCACCGAGCTTCAGGCCACCGAGGAGGACCCCTCGATCGACGCCGAGCCGGGGAAGATCATCCATGAGCTGCGACGGGGCAAGGCCGCGGAAACCTGGTTCCCGCGGTACTACGGGTCGGTCGATGCGACACCGCTCTACCTCGTCCTCCTGTCCGAGCTCTGGCACTGGACGGGCGACTCGGCTCTCGTCGAGCGATTCAGGCGTCCGGCGCTGGCGGCGCTCGACTGGATCGACCACCACGGCGACCGCGACGGCGACGGATTCGTCGAATACGAGCGGCGAACGAGCCGAGGGCTGCCGAACCAGTCGTGGAAGGACTCCGGCGACTCGCAGCGCTTCTCCGACGGGCGGCTTGCGTCCACGCCGGTCGCGCCGTGCGAGGTGCAGGGCTACGTCTTCGCTGCGAAGCGGCGACTCGCCGAGATCGCGCGCGATGTGTGGGACGAGCCCGCGCTCGCCGACCGCCTCGACCGCGAGGCCGACGAGCTTCGCGACCGCTTCGACGAGGCGTACTGGGTCGACCGGCGGGGCGGCTACTTCGCCCTGGCGCTCGACGGAGAGAAGCGGCAGGTCGATTCGCTCTCCTCGAACATCGGGCACCTGCTCTGGAGCGGCATCGTGTCTGAGCGACGGGTGGAAGCGATCGTCGACGCTCTCATGGGCGACGAGCTCTGGTCCGGCTGGGGGATCCGCACGATGTCCGCCGGCGACGCCGCCTACAACCCGATCAGCTACCACAACGGGTCGGTCTGGCCCCACGACTGCTCGCTGATCGCCCTCGGCCTCGCGCGCTACGGGCGCTGGCCGGAGGCACGCCGGGTCGCGCGCGGCCTGCTCGAGGCGGCCGCGCACTTCGACTTCGAGCTGCCCGAGGTGTTCGCCGGGCTGCGGCGCGCCGAGGCGCCGTTCCCGGTCGCCTACCCGGGCGCGGCCCGCCCCCAGGCGTGGAGCGCGGGGGCGGCCGTTCTGCTCGTGCAGGTGCTGCTCGGGCTCCGGCCCGAGCGCGCGACGCGCACGCTCGAGACCGTCGCGCCGCCCGGCCTGCCGGGCTGGCTCGGCTCGATCGCGTTCGACGGCGTCCAGGCCTTCGGCGTGCCGTGGGATGTGCGCCTCGTCGACGGCAGCGTCACCGTCACGCCGGCCTGACCGCCGCTACGCCGCGAGCTGCTCGCTCGCCGGCTCGGCCCTGAGCCTCGTCGGCGTGGGAGCCCGAGGCAGCTTCACCGCCGCCGCTCCGAGCGCCGTCATCGCGAGGGCGCTCGCCCCGCCGACGAAGAACGCCAGCTCGGTCCCGCCGCGGTCGCACATGAAGCCGACGAGCAGCGCGCCGAAGGGCGCCAGGCCGTTCCAGGCGTAGTAGTAGAGCCCGAGCACCCGGCCGCGGATGTAGTCGGCGCTCGCCAGCTGGATCGCCGAGTTCGAGTTCGCCGAGTAGCTGGTGAAGAACGCGCCGCAGATGAAGAGCACGGCGCCCGCGAGCGCGGTCGAGTGCAGCGGTGCGAGCACGAGCTCGCAGAGCCCGAAGCCGGCCGCGCCGGCGAACATGAAGCGCCACCGCGCGTTCGACATCATCGCCGCCGAAAGGGCGCCGATGAGCGCGCCGGCGCCGAAGCACGCCGAGATGATCCCGAACGTTCGCGGGCCTGCGTCGAGTGTGTTCTTTGCGAGCAGCGGCAGGATGATGTTGAAGTTGAAGCAGACGGACGAGAACACGACCATCATCGAGAGGATCACGAGCACCGTCCGGTTGCGGCGGGCATAGGCGAAGCCTTCACGGGTCCCGCGCCAGAACGTGGGGTGGCGGCGATCGACGAGCGGGTACAGCTCGGACGTGCGCATCGCGAGCAGTCCGGCCAGCACGGCGACGAAGCTGACCGTATTGACGGCGAACGCCCAGCCTGCGCCCCACGCCGCGATGATCACGCCTGCGAGCGCGGGACCGAAGATGCGGGCCGTGTTGAAGAGGCTCGAGTTGAGGGCGATCGCGTTGGGCAGCTCCTCGCGACCGACCATCTGGAACGTCAGGTTCTGGCGCGACGGCGCGTCGAAGACGAGCGCCGTGCCGGTGAGCGCGGCGATCGCATACACCTCCCACAGTTGCACGTGCCCGAGCAGCGTGATCGCCGCGAGCACGGCGGAGAAGAACATCTGCACCGACTGCGTGACGATCACCGTGCGGCGGTTGTCGAGCCGGTCGGTCACGACGCCGGCGAGGAGGCCGAGCAGCGTGAACGGCCCGAACCGGCAGATCGAGAGCAGGCCGACGGCAAGGCCGCGCGAGTGGGGCGCGAGCTGAACGACGAGCCAGGCCAGCGCGATGTTCTGCATCCACGTGCCTGCGACCGACGTCAGCTGGCCGGCGAAGAAGAGGCGGTAGTTGTGATGTCGCCTCAGCGAGGCGAACGTGCGCGCAGACGCGACTCGAAGCAGTGCCACTACTCGTCGCCCAGCAACTTCTCCAGCGCGTCGATCGATGCTTCGATGCTCTCCCGCTCCTCCGGCTCGAGGCGCTCGAGGCGCTCGACGAGCCAGGCGGTCCGCTTCTTGCGCACCGACTTCAGCACCTTTTCGCCCTCGGGCGTCAGGGAGAGGCCGATGCGGCGGCGGTCCGAGGCGCGGGTGCGCTCGATCAGGTTCGCCGCTTCGAGGCGCACGAGCTGCCCCGACATCCCGGGCGCGGAGACGCGCTCGCGCTCGGCGAGGGCGCCGGCCGTGGTGCCCGGGTTGTTCTTGATCGCCGTGAGCAGCGAGACCTGGCCTCCCGTGACGCCGAGGGAGTGGATCTCCCGGCGGAGCTCGCGCGCGAGACGGAGCAGCACGGGCCGGAGCCTGCCGGCAATTGTCATCGGATCGTTAACCACGCGAATCATTAACTTCATTAACGATAATAGCTAAAAGCTCCAGCTTCCGTCGGATACGAGCGGCACCCGGCGGCCGGATTGCGTGACGCCGAAGGCCTCGAGGGCGTCGGTCCCGATCATCACGTCGATGTGCGTCTTCGAGCGGTTGACGCCGTAGCGCTTCCGACCGATCGGCACCGTACGGGTCTTCGCGAAGCCCGACCCGAACGCCATGTGGGCGGCGGCGTTCTCGTCCAGGAGCCCGTTGTAGTAGATGCGGCCTGTCTGGCCGATCCGCGACGACGCATCGACGAGGGCGATCTCGCCGAGCCGGTCGGCGTTCGGCGTCGCGGCGAGGAAGCGAGCGAGCCAGTCGCGGTCGGAGTCTCGCTTGGCGGCGAGGCGCACGAGCTTGCCGCCGCGGAACTCGCCGGCGAGCCCCTCGATGATGCGGCCGCCGAAGCTGCGAGGGCGCGAGCAGCGGAAGACACCCTCGGTCGCCGCGGCGTCGGGTGAGATGAAGCACTCCTCGGTCGGGACGTTCATCGCGATCCTGCGGCCCCAGTGATCCTCCTCGCCGCCGCCGCGCCAGATCGAGCACGGGGCAATCCGGAGACGCAGGTCGGTCCCGTCGTCGACCACGTGCACCTCCTTGAGGTCGAGCCTCGTCAGCCGTGCGGCGCGGCGGCGGAGGGCTGCCAGATGCTGCGTCCAGCCCCTGTGGCCCGGCGGGTCGCCGGGGCCGATCCGGCAGAACCAGAGCAGATCCTGGGCCAGCTTCCGCTGTGCCTTGACGGCGTCGAGCGCCGGGAAGACGCGCTGCGCCCAGGCGGCGGTCGGCCAGGCGCAGATCGTGCCCCGCAGCCGTGCCTCGCGGCGAATCCGCGCCACCTGCCGGTTGCGGGTGCCGCTGTCGGCGGCGACCCGCTCGGGTGAGAGGTCGGCCACCACGTCGAGCTCGTATTCGCCGAGCACCTGGACGATCGCGACGCTCTCCTCACCGAAGGCGCGCCACTGCGCCCGCTTCCAGGGTGTCTCGTGACCGAGGGCCTCCGGCCGCGCGTGCTGGATCCTGGCTGCGTACACGCGGTTGTCCTCGTAGGCGACGTCGACGGCCAGCGCGCCCGCCCGGTAGGCGGCCTCTGCGACCGCGACGGCGAGGTCGCGATGACCGAAGCTGACCAGCTCGAGCAGCGTGTCGCCCCGCCGGAACGCGATGCAGCCGCGGACGATCAGGTCCGCGTAGCGCCGGAGCTCTGCCGGCTTCATCGCTCCCTGGGGCATCCCAGGGGAAGCTAATGGGTACGGTCAGGCAATGCCGAATCCCCTGGACTCCCTGAAAGCCCTCGGCCTGGAGCTGCGGCAGCAGATCGGGGAAGAGCTCGATCTCGACGTGCTGCGGCGGCAGGAGCCGGCACGGCCGCTCGAGGAGCTGCTCGCCGAGCTCGAGGCGCTGCCGGGGCTCGAGTCGGTCAAGGAGCAGGTGCGGGCGCTCGTCGCGTTCCTGCGTGTCCAGGCGCGGCGCCAGGAGGCCGGCCTCCCGGAGGTCGCGACGACGCAGCACCTCGTCTTTCTCGGCAATCCGGGCACGGGCAAGACGACCGTGGCGCGGCTGCTCGCCCAGATGTACCGCTCGATGGGGCTCTTGAAGCGCGGTCAGCTCGTCGAGGTCGACCGGGCCGGTCTCGTCGGGCAGTACGTGGGCCTGACGGCGGTCAAGACGGAGCGCGTCGTCCGCAAGGCGCTCGACGGCGTGCTCTTCGTCGACGAGGCGTACGCCCTCGCACGCGAGGGCGAGCGGCTCGACTTCGGCGACGAGGCGATCGAGACGCTGCTCAAGCGGATGGAGGACAACCGCCACCGGCTCGTCGTGATCGTCGCCGGCTATCCGCGCCTGATGCGCCGGTTTCTCGAGTCCAACCCGGGCCTGCGCTCGCGCTTCTCGCGCGAGATCGACTTCCCGGACTACTCGACCGACGAGCTCGTTGCGATCTTCGGGCGGTTCGCTGCCGACTCGGAGTACGCGCTCGGCGAGGGAACGACCGAGGCGCTGCGCTCGATCTTCGGCGGCGCCGAGCGCGACGAGCGCTTCGGCAATGCGCGCTTCGCACGGACGCTCTTCGAGCAGGCGCTGAACGCACAGGCGCTGCGGCTCGGCGAGGGCAACGTCGAGCAGCTCGGGCACGAGGCGCTGATGTCCTTGACGCCCGACGATCTCGTCGCCGGCGCCCGCGCGCTCGGCGAGGAGCCGGCGACGCCGCGCGGCGGCTGGTTCGGCAGGCGCCGCTAGCACCGTAGAGACTCTGCGCCGTGGCAGATCCGACGCCGCTGAACGTCTGGGACTACGAGCGCCTGGCCGAGGCGCGGCTCGACGCGGGCGCGCACGGGTACTACGCCGGCGGCGCCGGCGACGAGCTGACGCTGCGCGACAACGTCGCTGCGTTCCGGCGCTGGCAGCTTCGTCCGCGTGTGCTGGTGGACGTGGCGGGCTGCACGACGGAGACGACGGTGCTCGGGCACACGCTCTCGCTCCCGCTCGTCGTGGCGCCTGTCGCCTTCCAGCGCGTCGCCCACCCGGACGGCGAGGTCGGGATGGCTCGCGCAGCGCGCGCAGCCGGGACCGTGATGTGCCTCTCGACGCTCGCCACGTCGACGGCGGCACAGATCGCCGAGACGGGGGCGCAGCGCTGGTTCCAGCTCTACGTCTTCCGCGACGCGCACGTGACCGCCGAGCTCGTCGCCCGGGCGAAGGAGGCGGGCTGCACGGCTCTCGTCCTCACCGTCGACGCGCCCGTGGTCGGCCGCCGGGAGCGCGATCACCGCACGGGCTTCACGATCCCGCCCGAGATCACGGTCGCCTCGCTCGGCCAGGGTGGCGTGACGCCGGCCGAGGCGTTCGCGCAGATGTCGCAGTCCGTCTCGTGGCACGACGTCGAACGTCTCTCGTCCGATTCGGGCCTGCCGGTGATCGTGAAGGGCGTGCTCACCGCCGAGGACGCCGCGCTCGCCTGCGAACACGGGGCGGCGGGCCTCGTCGTCTCCAACCACGGCGGCCGGCAGCTCGACGGCGTCGCCGCGACGATCGACGCCTTGCCCGAGGTCGTCGAGGCGGTCGACGGACGCATCGAGGTGCTGCTCGACGGCGGGGTGCGTCGCGGCGGCGACGTCGTGAAGGCCCTCGCGCTCGGTGCCCGTGCCGTCCTCGCCGGGCGCGCGCCGCTCTGGGGGCTCACCGTCGACGGCGAAGCGGGCGCCCGCGCGGTGCTCGAGCTGCTGCGCGACGAGATCCTGATGGCCCTGAAGCTCGTCGGCTGCAGCTCACCCGCGGACGTGACGCGCGACCGCGTGCAGCCGACGGTCCGGTAGCGTGCGCGAGATGCGCTCGCCGTCGTTGCGGGGCAGGCTCCCGGCCGGGAGCGGCTTGCTGCTGATCCCGGCGGCGTCGCTCGTGGTCCACCAGCTGCGCTACACGCTCGCCTACGGCGGCCGTGCGAATGCCGAGCTCGCAGCGCAGGGCCACTCGTATCTCGGCTCTCTCGCGCCGTGGTTCGTGTTCGCGCTCGGCCTCGGCCTCGCGCTCTTCCTCCGCCGGACGGCGCACGCGCTGCGGACCGGCGACGCAGGCGTGTTCAGCCGGCTTTCCTCGCTGACGATCGGGCTCCTCACCTGGGTGGGGCTCGTCGCGATCTATGCGACGCAGGAGCTGCTCGAGGAGCTCCTCGCCTCAGGGCATCCGGCCGGTGTCGGCGGCGTGTTCGGGCACGGCGGCTTCTGGGCCGTCCCGGTCGCGGCGCTCGTCGCCGGTGTCGTCACGCTCTGCCTGCGTGTCGGGCGCGCGGTGCTCCGGTTCGCTTTGGCCACGCGCCTGCGGCCTGGTCGCGTCACGATCACCCTTGTCGTTCCCGCCGCGAGCACGCTCGTCGCTCCGGCCCCGCTCGCCCGCGCCTACGCGGGCCGTGCGCCTCCGCACCGGCTGCCGTCCCGGTAGTCGAGCCCGTGGGCGCCGCCCACGGGGCACAGGAGGTCCGAAGTGAGCAAGCGACTGGTCGCGCCGTTTCTGGCGTTCGTCACGCTCGCGGTTCCCGCGGGTGCTTCCGCGCACCCCAAAGCGGCGACCGTCGCTCTCGACTACCGCCTCGTGCTCGACCGGGCGACCCGTTCGCTCCCGGGCGTGAGCGTGCGCATCCTCGACGGCGACCGCTCGCTGCGCATCGGCGTCGCGCGCGGAACACTCGTCGTGCTCGGCGACCTCGGCGAGCGGATGCTCCGGATCGGAACTGCCGGCACCTGGGTCAACGAGGCCTCCGTCACGGCGCAGGCCGCAAAGCTGACCGGGGCAGGTGAGGGCTGGCGGCGGATCGGCGGCTCGACGTTCACGTGGCACGACCATCGCCTCGCACCACCGCCGTACGACGGGGGACAGACGGGGGCCGTCGCGAGGTTCGCCCTCCCCGTGAGCTTGAACGGGGAGCGCGTGACGATCGGCGGCGCATTCGTCCGGTACCGCCGCCCGTCGCCCTGGGGCTGGCTCGCCGCCGCGGCGCTGCTCGTCGTCTCGGCGATCGCCGCGACGCAGCTCCGGCCGCGGCTCAGGCCGCCGCTCGCGTTCGTGCTCGGCGTGCTCGCCGGTGCGGCCGCGCTGACGGCGTTCGTGACGTTCGGCGTCGCCGACGCGCCGAGCGGCCAGGCGGCCTGGGTGCAGATCGGGCTCGGCGTCGTCCTCGGGGCGGCGGTCGCAGTCGCGCTCGTTCGGCTCGACGGTGAGCGGCGGCTGGTGCTCGCCGGTCTCGTCGGCGCCGCGGCGGCGGTCGCGAGCATCGGCTTTCTCGGTGTCTTCCGCCATGGAGTGGTCGTCTCGGCGCTGCCCGGCGCCGCGAGCCGAGGCGTCTGCGCGCTCGCGCTCGCGGCGGGGATCGCCTCCGCTGCGACCGTGTTCGCGGGTCACGGGGGAACCTCGTGATCGCGGCGCCGCCGCCCGTGCACCCGTGGCCGATCGGCGTCGGCCCGCGCTACCACCCCACGGCGCACAACGCTGCGGTCGTCGCGGGCCGTCGGATTGGCTCCCTGCGTTGCACGAGCGGTGGCAAGAGCTTCGCCGTGCACATCGAGCTCTTCGCGCGGCGGCGGGTCGTGATCGTTCCGCCGGGCATCGGCGTCGGGCCCCGTGGCTGCACGTATCCGCTGAGCACGAGCGCACCGACGGGTGTCGTGCACGTGGCGCGCCGCGGGCTCACGCTCGGCGATCTGTTCCGTGTCTGGGGGCGGCGGCTCACGCCGTCGGCGCTGCTCTCGTTTCGCCAACGCGTCTCCGTGTTCGTCGGCGGCCGGCGCCGGCTCGGCGAACCGGGAGCGGTTCCCCTGACGAAGCATGCGCAGATCGTGCTCGAGGTCGGCGGCTACGTCGCACCTCATCCCAGCTACCTCTTCCCGAAAGGAGACGGATGACCCGGCGCCTGCTGCCCCTGTTGCTCGGGCTCATGGTGGTCGCCGCCGGCTGCGGCGGCTCGTCGAAGTCGAACTTCCCGACAGTCGGTGCCGCGCACACGTATGCGCTGACGGGCTTCCGGCCGTCGGCCCCGGTCGTGGCCGGCAAGCCGACGCGCGTCTCGTTCACGATCACGCAGCCGAACGGCAAGCCGTTGACCGCATTCAAGCGCGGTCCCGGTCCACATACCGGCGTGCATCTGATCATCGTCCGCCGGGATCTCGCGACGATCATCCACCGTCATCCTCCGGTGGGGCCCGGCGGGAAGATCAGCGAGACGATCACGTTCACGAAGCCCGGCCCATACCGGGTCGTGGTCGACGCGTATCCGAAGACGGGCGAGCAGCCGAACTTCCAGCTGTTCGGGTCCTTGCGTATCGCGGGTGCCTATCGGCCGCAGAAGCTGCCGGCGTTCGCGTCCACGGACATCGTGGACGGCTACCGGATCACGCTGCACGGGCGGCCCGCCCTCAGGGCCATTCAGCCCGGCACGCTCGACGTCACCGTCACCGGGCCGGACGGCAAGCCGGAGGTGTTCACTCCGTGGTACGGCGCGCTCGCGCACGCGATCTTCTTCCGCGAGGGATCGCTCGACTACTTCCACACGCATGTGTGCGCGCCGGGCGCGTCCGGCTGCTCGAGCGTGCTCGGCGCTGCGAAGGTGACGGGCAGCTCCTCGACTCCAGGGAAGTTGACCGTCGGCGTGCTCGTCCCGGTCGCCGGCACCTGGCGTCTCTTCCTGCAGTGCCAGGTGAACGGCCACATCCTCACGGCCCCGTTCACGCTGGCCGTCAAACCATGAATAGGGAGGCAGAACTGTGAAGAAGCTCGTCGTCCTCGCGGCGCTCGCCGCGCTCGTGCTGCCGGCCGCCGCGCTCGCGCACGCGAGAGTCAGCCCGGCGGTCAGCGTCGCGAAGACGCTTCAGCTCTACACGCTCGCGGTTCCGACGGAGAAGGAGAACGCGACGACGACCCAGGTCGAGCTCACGCCGCCCGCCGGCTTCAGCATCGACTCGTTCGTGCCCTCCCCCGGCTGGACACGCAAGCTGCAGCAGACCGGCTCGGGCGAGGACGCGGTGATCACCAGGGTCGTCTGGAGCGGCGGCAGCGTGCCGACCGGTGAAGACTCGACGTTCGCTTTCCTCGCTCAGGCGTCGGCGGCGAAGACCTACACGTTCGGCGTTCGCCAGACGTACTCCGACGGCTCGGTCGTCGACTGGTCCGGTGCGGAGTCGTCCGACAATCCCGCGCCGACGATCGACGTGCGCTCCTCGCTCGGCGGCGGGAGCAGCTCGACGCTCTCGGTGATCGCACTCGCGGTCGGTGCCGTCGGCGTGCTCCTCGGTGCCCTTGCGCTCATCGCCGGCGGGAGGCGATCGCTCGCGTGAAGCGGCTGGCCCTGATCGGCGCGGTCGCGGGAGCGCTCGTGCTTCCCGCGACCGCGTGGGCCCATGCAGCACTGCTCCGCACCGTGCCGGAGGCGAGCGTCACGGTGAACACGCCGCCGCGCCAGGTGGCGCTCACCTACAGCGAGGCGGTCGAGCCTCGCTTCGCGATCGTCTCGGTCACCGATGCGGGCGGTGCGCAGGAGACGGCCGGATCGCCGCGCCGCTCGCCCACCGATCCGGACACGCTGCTCGTTCCGCTCAAGCCCGTGGTCGAGGGCTGGTACCTCGTCTACTGGCGCGCCATCTCGGTCGACGGGCATCCCGTGCGCGGAGCGTTCACGTTTGCCGTCGGCCCGAACCCGGGGCCGGCGCCGCAGTTCGTGATCCCGTCGATCTCCGAGACGGCGGCGACGCCGCGGCTGCTCGTCGCCCGCTGGCTCGTCTTCCTCTCGGTGATGGTCGCGGTCGGGCTCGCGGCGGTTCGCCTCGCGATCGCGAGGCCTGTTGCGCGCCACGTCGACGGTGCGAGCCTGCGCCCGCTCTCGGTTGCCTTCGCGGTCAGCTCGGCCGTGGCGCTCGTCTCGATCCCTGCCTACCTCATGCTCGCCACCGCGGACTTCGCCCTGCGCTCCGTGCTGGCGGTCGGCGCGCTCGTGCCGCTCGTGCGCGTCTCGGCCTTCGGCCGGGGGTACGTCGACCTCTGGCTCGTCTTCGCGCTCTTCGTCGCCGCGGCGGCCCTCGCAATTCGCATCGACCGGCCCGAGCGCGAACAGCGTTCACTGGCGGAGCTCGCGGCCGGGATCGGTGTCGTGCTCGCGGCGGCGGCAGTGCTGCTCGTTCCCGGCGCCTCGGGCCACGCGGCGCAGACGGCTCCGCGCGGCTGGTCGCTGGTCTTCGACTGGCTGCACCTCGCCGCCGGATCGATCTGGGTCGGCGGTCTCGTCGGCCTGCTCGTCCTCTGGCGTGCACTGCGTGCGGCCTTGCGGCCGGCGGGGCTCGCCGTCGCGGTCCCGCGCTTCTCGAACGTTGCCTTCGTCTCGGTCGTGACGCTCGTGCTGTCCGGAACGCTCGCGTCGTTCGAGCACCTGCCGACGCTCGCGTCGCTCTGGCAGACGTCCTACGGCAAGGCCCTGCTCGTGAAGATCGCCTTGCTGCTCGCGGCGATCGCGCTCGCCGCCGTCAACCTGCTGCGCACGAAGCCGCGGCTCGCCAGAACCGAGACGGGCGCCGGCGCCGCTCGTCTGCTGCGACGGCTCGTGACCGGCGAGACCGTGCTCGTGGCTGCCGCGGTGTTCGCTGCGGCGGTGCTCTCGTCTCTCGCGCCGCCCTCGAAGGCCCTCGCCGCGGTCGGCGGGGCGAGCGCGCACGTCGGGCCGGGCCCGGTGGCGTCGGTCGTGCACAGAAGCGGGTACACGATGACCTTCGCCGTTGCGCCGAACCGGGCGGCGGTGCCGAACACCTTCCAGGTGCGGATCGCGCGAGACGGCAAGCCGGTGAGCGGCGCCGATGTGGTTGCATCGTTTCTGATGCTGGACATGGAGATGGGCACGCAGGCCTACCGGCTCGCCGAGAGCTCGCCCGGCACCTACGCGCATGCGGCACCCGCGCTCGTGATGGTCGGGCACTGGGGGCTGTCGTTCGAGATCACACCGCGGGGTGGTCAGCCGTTCACGGTGCTCCTCGTCGACAAGGCGAATGGATGAGCGTCCAGGTTCGCCTGCTCGCCGCGCTCGTCGCGCTCGGCTGCGGCACCGCGGCCGTCACGATCGTCGCCGTGCTCCTGAGGTCGGTCCTTGGCTAGGCGCGTCCTCGTCCTTGCTCTGCTGGCTGCGCTCGCCGCCGTGCCGCTTGCGCGTGCAGACGGCGACCCCGCGAGCGACTATCTGCTCTCGCGCTCGACGTTCGTGCCGCCCGACCTCGGGATCTCGACCGCCGATGCCGCGCGGCTCTCGACAACGGTTGCGCTCGCACGGGCGCACGGCTACCCGATCCGCGTCGCCCTGATCGGGAGCACCTACGACCTCGGCTCGGTCGGCGTGCTCTACCGCAAGCCGAAGGTGTACGCCCGCTTCCTCGGCCAGGAGCTGAAGTTCGTCTACCGCGGCCGGCTGCTCGTCGTGATGCCGAACGGCCTCGCGGTTTCGCGTGCAGGCAAGGCGCTTCCCGCGAGCCAGCGGATCGTCGACCGTCTGCCGGCGCCTGGAACGCGCGGCCCGCAGCTCGTGCAGGCCGGGATCGACGGTGTGCGGGCGCTCGCGGCGGCAGCCGGGAAACCGTTGCCCGCCGCGCAGGCGGTGCCGTCCGGGGGAGGCGGGAGCGGGGTGCTCGTCTGGGCGCTCGTCGCCGCGACGGTCGTCGCGCTCGTGCTTGGCGGCGCAGCGGTTCTCCTCACGCGCCGGCGCCGCCGCGCGGCCTGACCTCAGCCGACGGGCGTGAGATGATCGGCGTTGCCTGATCTGGCTCTCGATCTGAAGGGACGTGCAATGGACTTCTCCAAGCTCACGCTCGGCTCGAAGGTGGTCCTTGGCGCCGGGATCCTGCTGTTGCTCGACTCGTTCATCTTCCGCTGGCAGGAGGTGTCGGTCGGCCCGTTCTCGGTCGGCAACAAGATGTGGCACGGCTGGGGCGTGCTCGTCGGCCTGACCCTGCTCGCGATCCTCGCCTGGGAGGTGGCGCAGCTCGCCGACGTCAAGGTCGAGCTCCCGCTCAGCCCGGCGATGGTGACGATGCTCCTCTCGGCGCTCCTCGTGCTCTTCACGCTGATCAAGGTCCTCACGGACGACTACGTGACGAGCTGGGCCTGGATCGGGCTTGTGCTCTCGATCGGAGTCGGCGTGGGCGCGTGGCTGAACATGCAGTCGGCCGGCGAGTCGCTCGGCGACCTCAAGTCGTCGTTCGGCTCGGGAGGCTCGAGCGCTCCGGCTGCACCCGTCGCTCCGGTTGCGCCCGCGGAGCCGGCCGCTCCGGCTGCGCCCGCCGAGCCGGAGACCCAGGCGACACCTGAGGTGCCGACCGAGGGTGGTGGAGCCGCGGCCGACCCGACGGCCTGAGCCTCGACACGCGCACGGATCGACGGCAGCGAAGCTCGGGCCGGTCCCGGGCTTCGCTGCTCGACGGTCGTCTCACCGGTGGCTGCGCCGGATGATCCCGATCATCTTCAGGTTGATCGCCGCGAACCGCCAGAGCTGCCAGGGGAGGAACGTCCGCAGGAAGAGCGTTCGCCCGGTCGGTCTCGTCACGTAGGAGGTCTGCTCGTTCATCGGCTACTCGGGGATCATGCGCCAGCCCGGGCGGAGGCGCGCCTTGTAGAGGAAGAGATGGTGCAGCAGGATCTTGATCCAGTGCCCCGCGAGACCGATCTCGCCGAAGGTCCGATCGAGATCCCGGCCGTAGTCGGGGTAGCGCTCGAAGTCCGGCACGACGGGGAACACGGTCATCGACGCTGCCGTGCCGGTGAACGGGTTCGCTCCCGCCGAGGCGACGCACGCCGCGCCCAGCTCTGCAAGTGACGCCGTGTGCGTCGGCGACGCGGCACCGTTGGCCATGTCGACCACGCTGCGCGCCACTGCCTTGCCGATCATCGCGGAGGGCATTCCCGTCCGCGGCGGAGCCGGCGCGATCACGGTTCCGTTCGGGCTGGCATGTGGACGAGAGATGGCGTGCGGTGGCGCGAAGGCGATCCCACACGCGAAGAGGTTTCGGTACTCGGGCGACTGGTAGGTGCGAGGCCAGTCGGCCGCCCGCCATTGCTCGAAGGGCTTCGCCGTGTAGTCGGCGTCGACGCGCATGAACTCGTTCGGCAGGAAGAGACGCTCGGTGATGTCGGTGCCGGCGCGGTCGTAGGCCGCGAGGCCGACGCCGGAGAACGGCGGCAGCAGCATCGCGAAGTCGAACTCCTGCTCGCTCTCGTGACCGTCGAGCGTCTCGTAGCGAACGCGGTCGGGCTCGACCGCGTTCACGTGCGCACGTGTGATCCAGTCGATCCCTCGCTCGGCGAAGAGCGAGGCGTTGAAGATGCTGCTGGGTGTCACGTAGCCGCCGCGCTTGAGGTGCATGCCGCCCATGCCGAAGTCGCCGAGCTCGTACTCGTTGGTGATCCACGTGATCTCCGCGCGGTCGCGCACCTTGCGCGCACGCAGCTCGAACTCGAGATTGACGACATACTCGAACGCCGCGCCTTCGCATGTGCACGTGCCGTGTCCGACGCCGACCAGGAACCGCTTGTGCTCGCCCCGGCGCATCCGCTCGACCAGCTCGTCGAGCACCGACGCCGCCTGCGCGGCATGCTCGGCCGTGCACACCGAAAGACTGTGACCGTCCGGGCCGAGGCCCACGGTCCTGTCGAAGCGCAGGCGGGGCCCGGTCGCGTTGATCAGGAAGTCGTAGGGCACCCGCTGCGCCGCCCCACCCGCGACCGGCTCGGCGGTCACGTACGGCGTCGGGTCGTCCGCGTCGCCCTCCGGGTGGAGCTCCCGGGCCGCGGCCTGGAGGAACTCGATCCCGTGGCGCTCGTAGACCGGCGCGAGCGGGAACGTGACCTGGGCCGGGCGCATCAGGCCGACTCCGACCCAGATGTTGGACGGGATCCAGTTGTAGTCCGGCTTCGGCGAGACGACCGTCACGGTGTCCTCGCGGCGAAGCCACGAGCGGGCGAACGAGGCCGCCGTGTGGCCGGAGATCCCGGCGCCGAGGACGACGAGCCTGGTCATCCGACCGACCCGTTCATGGCTGAATCCTCCGCGACTTCCGGCTCCGCCTCCTCGGGGGATTCACCGATTCGGCCGTGGCCGTCTCGCGAGCAGGACTACCCGGTGAAATCGTCGAAATCCGGGAGATTCTGTGCTAGCTTCGTGCTCGATTCGTTTCGGAGGGGGGAGAGGGTTGAAGAGGATGCGCGTCGCCGCGCTTGGACTGGCGGCAGTGATCGTGCTCGTCGGCGCGGCGTCGACCGGGGCTGCCGACATCCCACCGGGCGCGGTGCGGCCGGTGGCGGTCAAGCGCGTGTGTGCTTCTTCGCTCGGCAAGTGGGCGAACTGCGGGGCCCAGGTCGTCACGAACGCGAACGGGTCGCCGCTCGCGGGCTCGTCGCCTCCCGCCGGTGCGCTCGGGCCTTCGGAGCTCCATTCGGCGTACAACCTGCCGACGACGGCGCCGACCGCGGGCACGATCGCGATCGTCGACGCCTACGACCATCCGTCGATCGAGGCGGACCTCGCCGCCTACAACGCCTACTACGACCTGCCGCCCTGCACGACGGCGAACGGCTGCTTCCGCAAGGTGAACCAGGTCGGGGGCACGTCGCCTCCGGCGACGAACTCGGGCTGGGCGCTCGAGATCGCGCTCGACGTCGAGACCGCCCATGCGGTGTGCCAGAACTGCAAGATCCTGCTCGTCGAGGCGAGCTCGGCGTCCATAAGCGATCTCGGCAAGGCCGAGGACGAGGCGGTGCTGCTCGGCGCGAACGCGATCTCCAACTCGTGGGGCGCGCGCGAGTACCTGGGCGAGACGACCGACGAGAACAACTACTTCCGTCACACCGGTGTGGCGATCACGGCGTCGACCGGCGACAACGGCTACGGGACCGAGTTCCCCGCCGCGTCCCGGTACGTGACCGCGGTCGGCGGCACGACACTGTCGCTCGCCCCCGACGGGAGCTATCTCGGCGAGACGGCCTGGGACGGCTCGGGCTCGGGTTGCTCGCACTACGTTCCCAAGCCGTCGTGGCAGACCGACACGGGATGCTCGCGGCGGACGATCGCCGACGTGTCGGCGGTCGCCGATCCGAGCACGGGCGCGGCGGTCTTCGACTCGGTCCCGTACAGCGGCCAGACCGGCTGGTTCCAGGTCGGCGGCACGAGCCTGGCGTCGCCGCTCGTCGCGGCGACGTACGTGCTCGCCGGGAACACGGGCGCGGTCAACGACGCGTCGGGGCTCTACGGCAACGCCGGCCTTCTGCACGACATCACCTCCGGCAGCACGGGGCTCTGCTCACCGGCCTATCTCTGCACGGCCCGCGTCGGGTTCGACGGGCCGACGGGCCTCGGCACGCCGAACGGAGTCGGTGCGTTCGCGGCCGGTTCGTCCGGCCCGCCCCCGGCGCAGGACTTTGCGCTCGCCGTGAGCCCCGGTAGCCAGACCGTGGTGCCCGGCGGCAGCGCGTCGTACTCGGTCAGCCTCTCGAGGACCGGTGGGTTCGCGGGAACCGTGGCGCTGTCGGCGACCGGGCTCCCGAGCGGCGCGTCCGCCTCGTTCTCGCCGGCGTCGGTCACGGGCACGAGCTCGAGCCTCACGGTCTCGACGACCGGTGCCGTCGGGGTGGGCAGCTATCCGTTCACGATCAAGGGCACGAGCGGATCGCTCACGCGCACGACGTCGGCGACGCTCGTCGTCCAGTCCTCCGTCCAGGCGGACTTCGCCGTCGGCGTCTCGCCGTCGAGCCGGACCGTCACGGCCGGGGGCGGGACGACCTACACGGTCAGCATCACCGGCTCGGGCGGTTTCGCGGCGAGCGTCGGTCTCTCGGTGAGCGGGCTTCCGGGCGGTGTCTCGTCGGGCTTCAGCCCTGCGTCGCTCACCTCGGGCTCGTCGACGCTGACGCTGACGACCGGTGCGCTGCTCGCCGCGGGCTCGTACCCGTTCACGATCACCGGCACGAGCGGCTCGCTCGTGCACTCGGTCGGGGCCAGCCTGGTGGTGCAGACGGGCTCGGCGACGGGCGACTTCTCGATCAGCGTCTCGCCGGCCTCGGCGACCGTCCCGTCCACCGGGTCGACGCAGTTCACCGTCTCGATCACCGGAAGCGGCGGCTTCTCGGGCTCGGTGGCGCTCTCGAACAGCACGCCGCCGTCCGGGATGTCGCTCTCGTTCTCGCCCAACCCGACCTCCTCGACCTCCATCCTGACGCTGACGACGAGCGGCGCCAGGCATCTCCGCGGTCCGTCCCGGATCACGATCACCGGGACGGGCGGCGGCCATTCCCACAGCGTCACCCTGAGCATCTCCGTCTGACAAACGCCCGGCCGGGTCGCCGACCCCCCCGGGCTACGATCGAACGAAGCGCAGTGAGCCTCCCCTCCACAGCCCGTCGTGCCGCCCTCGTCGGTGCCCTCGTCTCGGCCGGCCTCGTCGCCGCCTTCGCCGTCACCTCCCCGGGCCGGGTCGCCGCGGCGATCCAGACCGGAGACTGCACACCCGGCTCCTCGTGGCCGGCCCAGAACGGCAGTCTCGCGTCGCAGGTGATGGCGCTTGTCAACCAGCATCGCGCCGGGCTCGGCGAGGGCCAGCTCGTCACCTCGCCGACGCTGTCGGCCTCGGCCGTCTGGAAGGCGCGGCACATGGCCGCGTTCAACTACTTCTCGCATGACGACCCCGGGCCGCCCATTGCGCCGACCCCCGCTCGAACCGCAGCCGACCGGGTCGCGACCTGCGGGTATCACGCCTCGTGGGGCGAGAACATCGCCGAGGGATTCACGACCGCGCAGTCCGTTCTGACCGCCTGGCTCAACTCGGCCGGCCACAAGGCCAACATCGAGAATCCGTCGTACGTCGCGACCGGCGTCGGCGTCGCAACGGCGAGCAACGGGGCCGTCTACTGGGTGCAGGACTTCGGCTTCGTGGCCGACGGCGGGGGCACGCCCCCGGGGACGACCACGGCGCCGCCGACGACGACCGCGCCGGCGCCGACCACGACGACAGTCTCGACGACCACGTCCCCGGCGACGACCACCTCGCGCTCGACGACCACGACGCATTCGACGACGACCGCTCCGAGCGCGACGACGACGACGACGCCGCAGGGCGCGCAGGTCTCGCTGCGGCTCGCTGCAGTGCATGCCGGCGTCCGGTCGAAGCGGCTCGCCCTGACGACGAAGGTGTCCTCGTCGGGGCTCGGCCCGGCGGGCTCCGTGCACGTCAAGTGCGCAGCACGCCTCGGAAAGCGCAACCTGCGCGTCGTCCTCAATGTCTTCCGCGGCAACCTCGCGCGCTGCGCGTGGCGCCTGCCGCGCACCGTGTCGCGGGGCGCCAAGGCCCGCGGCTGGATCAGGGTCACACAGGGCCCGCTGCACGTTCGCCGTGCGTTCGGGCTGAAGCTCGGCTAGCGCCCGGGCGAGCCGGCGGCCCGCTCGCTACTTCTTCTTCACGACCGGCTTGACGACCGGCTTCTTCTTGACGACCGGCTTCTTGGCGACTGCCTTCTTGGCCGGCGGCGCCTGCATCGAGACGAGCCAGGCAGTGACGCCCTTGGCGCCGGAGGCGTCGTGCGACGAGATCGTGGCCTTCGTCTTCATCCGCTTCGCGGCGATCAGCAGCTTGAGCCCGGCCGCGTTGAGCTTGGCGGTCAGGGTGCCCGTCTTGCCGAAGTGGACGGAGAACGTGCCCCGCGCCACGTGCATCGTCTTGATCACCGTCTTCTTGCCGACCTTCGTCTTGACGCCGATGTCGAAGACCGCGCTCCCGGTGCAGGTGCGAATCGCGATCGAAGGACAGCCGATCTTGAACACCGCGCGCCCCTTCGCGTCGACGTGGCTCGTGCCCGTCAGCATCTGCACGAGCACGAAGTGCGTCTTCCCCTGGTTCGTGGGCTGCGCCGCGGGCAGCGGCGCGGGCTTTGTCTGAATCGGTGACTTCTTCGGCTTCAGCACCGGCGGGATGATCGTGGTCGTGACGTCGTTGAGGATCGTGACCGTCGCCGAGCCGTTCGCGATCGCGGCTCCGCCGGTCGGGTTGGAGAGGTTGACCGTGAAGTCGCGGTTCGGCTCGACCGCCCCGTTCGCGAGAATCGGGATCGTGATCGTCTTGGTGGTCTCGCCGGCTGCGAAGGTGAGCGTGCCGTTCGTCGCCGTGTAGTTCGTGCCCGCCTTCGCGCCGTTCGCGTCCGTGCCGTCCGCGGTCGCGTAGTCGACCGTGACCGGGCCCCCTGCCGAGGGAGCCATGTGCACCGTGACGCCGACCGAGCCGGCATGTTTTGCGACCGAGGCATCGCCGATGGAGAGCAGCGGCACGGTGGAGCCGGGCGGCACGATGGTGATCGTCGCCGTGCCACCGCCCACGAAGGTCGCGTCGCTCGAGCTGAATGCGACCGTGAACGTGCCGAGCGTGGTCCTCGACGGGATTCGCGAGGACCGAGATCGTGATCGGCGTCGGGTTGTCGCCGCTCGTGCCCGCCGGCCACGTCACGTCACCGGAGGCCCCCGTGTAGTCGACGCCGGCGGTCGCGCTGCCGTCCTGCGTCTGCCAGTGGACCGAGACCGGCCCGGGGCTCGACGGCAGCGGCGTCGGCAGCGTCAAGGTCAACTGGACGTTCACCGGGACGGAGCCGCTGCTCGGTTCGTTCACCGGCGCGGGGTCGGTGACCGCGATCGTTCCCTGGTCGCCCCCGCCGCCGCCGCTCGCGGTGCTGTGGATCGTGCAGGAGGCGGTCGCGCTGCTCAGCCGGACGTTCTGCGCGTTCGAGAGCTGGACGTGGAACTTCCGGTCGCCTGCGGGCGGCTGCACGTCGGTCTGCACCTTGAGGTCGAACTCTCGCTGGCCGACCGGGATCACGGCGGTGCCGGAGACCGGCTCGTAGTCGCCGCCGATCGTCGAGTCGTCGACCGTCGTGTAGTCGACCGATGCCGGCAGCGTCGTCGCGGGAGGCGTTCCACCGAGGAGGATCGGGAAGCTCGCGACGCCCCCGGCGTTGACCGTCCCGCCGGTGCAGGGCGAGATGCCCAGCAGCGGCGCCGGGTCGGCCTCGGTGATCGTGCCGGTCGCCTGCTCGTTCGGCACCGCGCCCGCGAACGTGGCCCCCTGCGGGTTCGAGAACGTGACGGTGAACGCGCGGTCGGTGCCGAACAGCCCGTCGTTCTTGGACTTCACCTGGACGTCGACGCTCGTCGTTCCCGGAGCGAACGTCAGCGTGCCCGACGTGTTCCCGTTCGACGGATTCGTGACGGTGTAGTCGCGTCCGTTGTGGGCGGAACCGTCTGCCACCGCGTAGTCGACCGTGAGCACGTGGTTCGTCGGAGCGGTGCCGTTCAGGGCGACCGTGAAGTCGATCGTCTGCCCGCCCTTCTCGGAGACGGAGGGCGGGGACGGCGTGGTCGAGATCGGCTGGATCTGCCAGTTGCCGTCGATGATCGTCCCGGTTGCCGTCGCCGTCCCGAGCGCGGCCGTGCTCGGATCGGAGCTCGCGTCGTCCGGGATCGCGTCGATCGAGGTCAGGGTGACGGTGAAGGTCCGGTCGTCCGTCGGCGTGCCGTCGTCGTGCGTCGGCACCGAAACGTTGAACGGGCTCGGATCGCCCGCGTGCACGTCGAAGGAGCCCGTCAGCCCTTCGCTCGTCGAGTACGAGACCCGGAAGTCGGAGGTGGCCGCGGGGTCGACGGTGACGGGGAAGCTCGCCGGTTGTCCCTCGGCGACCGCGACCGTCGCATCGCCGATCGAGACGGTGGACACGTCCGCCACGCGGGCGCCGCCGCGTGTCGCCAACCCGAGCACCAGCGCCACGGCGATCGCAGCTGCGACCGCGACCCGTAGACCTCGACGGACCCTCACACGCATCGAACTGTCTCCCCCCACTGTCGGCTCCACTCGCAAGCAGCCCCGCGAGGGGCTTGCGACGCCCCCATAGTGCACCCTTTCCGCCCTGGACGGGAGGCTAGGGTTTCGGGGCTTGTTCATTCGACTCTCCTCGGTGTATTCTCTCGCTGGGGCCTCGTTGAGTAAAGGGGAGAGGCTTGCCGGGAAGGGGGACTGCGGTTGCGAGAGAACGGCAGCCGTGGGGACTGGTGGAGAGGAGATTGCGGTGGCCCGTAGGCTCGACCTGAGCCGGCTCGAATGTCGTTTTGCGGCGCGCTTCGCCGTCGTCGTCGCCATGCTCGTCGGCGTCGGCGTCGCGGCGTATCCGGCGGCGGCCGACACCGGGTCGCCTCCCGCCGCCACCTCGAGCCCGGATGCGACGACGACCACGACGACGTCCACCGACCCGGCGCCCGCTCCCACGGCCGACCCGACGACGACGGGCACCTCGAGCGCGACGACGACGACCGACCCGGCCGCGGCGCCGGCGGGCGACTCGACGTCGACCGACCCGGGCACGACCTCCTCGACCGGCACGACCGACCCGACGTCGGGTAGCTGCTCGACGGCGAGCTCGGGAACGACGGCAAGCGACCCGGCCGCGACGAGCGATCCGGCGCCGGCTGCGAGCGACACGAGCTGCGGCTCGAGCACGAGCCCGACCGACACGACGAGCCCGGCGGAGTCGGCCGGCCCGACGAGCGGAGGCTCGGAGTCCGCGCCGCAGACCCCCGCCCCTGCGCCGACAACTCCTTCCGTCGCCACCCCCGCTGCTGCCGGCTCGTCTGCCCCGGCCCCCGCCGCCTCCTCCGGTCAGCAGAGCATCACGCTGTCGGTCGCCTCGAGCGCCCCCGGCCCGTCGTCGTTCGACCTCCCGGAGCCGGTCACTCCCACACCGCAGGCGACGCCGGAGCCCGTGGCGGCAGCGGCCCCGGTTCGGCTCGTGACGCCGGCGCCGGGCCACGCCCGGGCTGCGGTCCGGCCGAGCGCCGTCCGCGTCGTCGCAGCTCGCGCCGTCACGCCCGCGGTGGAGATGGCGTCGGCCTCGCTGCCGCTCGGCACAGCCGTGTTGCAGGACGACTACGTGAAGATCGTGTCACCCTCCACCGAGGGTGACGGGCAGGGATCGACGCCGTCGGGGACCAGGCACCTGCTGCCCCCGCGCGCGCCCTTTGCACCGCCCGCTGATCCGAACACCCCACGCTCGGCGTTCGGCAGCCCGAGCAGCAGCAGTGGGGGCGGTACGGGCTTCGTGGTCGCCGCGCTCGTCGGCCTGCTCGTGCTTCTGCTCGCAGGTTTCACCTCTCGCATCGCATCGCTCGTCGAAGCGCCCCTCGCCTACCGGCGGGCGCTTTCGCTCGAGTGCCCTGGCTAGTCCTGCTTCGGCCTGAAACGGGGTCGAACTGCGCCTGCGCGCAGTTCGACGAGACGTGGGGACGAAGCAAGGGACCAAGGGAGAGTGGGACAAATGAGCAAGGACTATTCGACAGAGGCCGCCACGGCGGTCGTGATCGACTCAAACCCGTTGCGGCAGCGTCGCACGAAGCGGTTGCTGCCGCTCCATGGAATCGAAGTTGTCGGCATGTCCGCGGTGGTCGGGCGGGCAGCCGAGTTTGCAGACATCCACGGTTGCGATCTGTTGATCGTCGCGCTGGGTGAGGACGTCACCGCAGGCTCGGCCTTCAGCCTGCTGCGTAAGGCGCATCGGCGGTGTCCCAAGCTCGTGAGCGTGGTGCTCGTCGAGCAGGACGACCCGGCGATGGTCGAGGCGGCATTGGCCGCCGGCGCCTTTGCGGCCGTCGGTTCGCAGACGAGCGTGGAGGACATCTCCCGCCTCGCCGCGAGGGCGCTGGCCGAACGGCGGGCCGAGGTGCGTACCCGGTTGACGCGGCGCGAGATCGAGATCCTGCGCCTCGTCGCCGAGGGCCGCTCGAATCGCGAGGTGGCGAGACTGCTCTGGGTCACCGACCAGACGGTCAAGTTCCACCTGGCCAACACCTACCGGAAGCTCGGCGTCCGGAACCGGTTCGAGGCCGGCCAGTGGGCGTCGTCGCGCGGGCTCGTCCGGGTCGGAGCGTGTGAGCAGACCGTGACGTCCCTCCACAATGGGAGCGCACTGGTTGCGCGGGCGCGGAAGGGGGATGCCGTCGCGGCCACCCCGTGACGGCATCCCCTCGCGCGCCTAGCGCGAGAAGAACCCGGCCGCGGTGAGCTCGTAGGCCTTACGGTTCACGGACCCGCAGCGAACGTTCACCGCGTAGGTGGCGTTGCGGCGGATGTTCGCCGTCAGCGTGTGCACGGTGCGCTCGCCGGCCAGGTCGACGTAGAGGGTCCCGTCGACGCGCATGCTCATCGAGCAGTCCTTGGCGGCCGGGCCGGTCAGCTGCACCGTGAGCCTGCCCGGTCGCAGCGGGAGCCGCACGACCTCCGAGCGGCGGACGACACCGGTCGTCGCGAGCACCTCCGGAGACGGGGTGGCGGCGGGAGTCACCGGCGGCACCGGCGGCGGCGGTGGAGTCTCCGGCACGAGGCCGAGGTAGTGAGCGGCCGCCCAGGCATCCACGCGGCCACCGGCGATCCCGTTCACGGGGTGCGCCGTCGCCTTGAGCGCGCCGACGATCTGGTACATCGTCAGGCCCGGCCTGAGCGAGAGCAGCAGGCCGGCGATGCCCGAGACGGCGGGCGGCGCGAAGGACGAGCCGCAGGCGGACGCGGGGCCGATCCACGGGTCGAGGAACTCGGCACAGCCGGGAGCGCTCAACGCGACCGACGGCCCGCGCGAGGCCCAGCTGTAGAGCTGGTCGTGCTCGTCGGTGCCTGCGACCGAGAGGACGTTTCCGAGCGAGACGCCGTCGGCCGCCGGATAGAGCAGCGTCCCGTTGCCCGTGTTCCCGGCCGCCGCGACGACGAGCACCCCGTGATCGAGGGCGTATTCCACGGCTCCGTACTCGTTCAGGTCGGCCTGGTTGCTCGCGAGGCTCACGTTGACGATGCGCGCCCCGTGGTCGACCGCCCACCGGATGCCGGCCGCGATGTTGCCGCTGACCGCGCCCTCTCGGCCGGCGGCGACCCTGACCGGCATGATCGAGCAGGCCCAGCAGTAGCCGGCGATGCCGACGCCGTTGTCTCCCTGGGCGCCGATGATGGTCGAGACCCACGTGCCGTGCCCGAACGAGTCTCCGGTGGCGGTGTCCCCGCCGACGATGTTCCAGCCCGGGACGACGTGGGCCAGGTCGGGCTGCGGCGTGCCCGAGAGCCCGGTGTCGACGACCGCGATCACGATGCTCGGGTCTCCGGTCGTGTACTGCCACAGGTCAGAGGCGCGGGTCAGGCCCGGTCCCCATTCCTGGGGCCAGAACGGGTCGTTGGGATCCGCCCCGGCGCCGCTCGCCGCGGCGGCCGCGAGCAGGGCGAAGACCACCAGGATCAGGCGCAGGAGCCGCACGGGTCGAACTGTAGTCGCGACATCGCGGAATCGCGCGCGGCGGCCGGGGGGTTTTCCGAAAGTCCCAGCCGCAGGCCCCAGGAGGCGCTGAAACCTCCTGCTGAGGCTAGGTTTCGACCCCGAAAAGCCTACCCGGGCCAGCCCTTGATTCGGCGCCCCTCGCCATCTAGAACATCAACTGAGCCCGCACGGCATCTGCCGGACGCGGGGATTGGGAGAAGAAGGGGGTGGAGCGCGATCTGATCTTTCTGTGGCGCCTGCCACAGGTGGTCTTCTTTTCATGCGTTTCAGCAGGTCCTTGAACTAGGAAGAAGGGGAGGGTTCGAATGCGTTTCCGCGTCTTTGGGACGCTCGCAGTTCTGGTTGCCGCAGTCGGCTTGCTCGCAGTTGGAGTGGGCACTGCCGCAGCCAAGAGCTCGACACAGGTGATCGGCAGCTATGCCGCCGACCCGCAGAACACGAACATTCCGTGGGTTGCGTGGGCCGGCGAGACGGTCAAGGTGACGCGCTGCTTCGGACTTGGCAACCGTGACATCACGGAGGCCAACTTCAACAGCTCGTCCTACAACCACGGCTCGCCCATCATCGGCGAGTTCGACAAGTCCGACTGGAGCGGTGCAGCCGATCAGCCGCCGTTCTTCCAGATCGGCACCGGAGATCAGACGTCCCGCCAGGTCGGTGTGACCTGGAATGCAAACGGCGGCTTCTGCTTCTCGACCAATGTCACCTCGGAGAAGGCCGGGCTCGAGAGGATCAAGTTCTCGATCTCGCTGGACCTGGGCCATTGGTTCAACTTCATCTACGGCCAAGACGTGATCTTCCAGCAGGATCTGTACGTCATCTGGATGTGGGACTCGAATCCGGTTCTCACCGAGTCCGGTGACGTCGGTGCCTACAAGGTCGGAGACCCGAACGGGAGCGGTACGTTCGACCCGATCGCGGATCCGGTCACCCACTGGAAGACCCTGCAGCCCGGCCTCCTGAAGGTGCAGGTCACCGGCACGTTCCCGATGGGGAACGACTTCGCCGGCTATGACTTCACCGGCACGGCGACCGGCACCAACACGATCACGCTGCCGACCGACTGGGTCTGGCTGGCCAAGCACTTCGCGGAGGACTACACGCTGGGCAGCACCTATCCGGGTTCTACGCCCATGCGGTGGGACATCCACGATGACACCACGAACGCCGAAGGCCATGTGCTCTCGAGCGGCTGCTCCGACCTGATCGGTGCGACCGAGTCGGTCGACAGCTGCAACGGGATCGCGAAGGGCGACGATCCGGACCTCGGTCCGTTCTCGTCGATCTTCGGACAGGTCGGCGTCTACAACGACGCGTACGGCCCGTTCGACCCGATCCGGGCGTTCGAGACCCTGCTCTCCGACGGCAACCTGAACGCCGACGACACGCCGATGCCGGCGCTGCGCGTCGACGTCGGCCTGACGAACGCAGGCGCTGATCACTCCGTCGGCACGCTCTCGAAGGCCGACAAGAGCGCGATGTTCAACCGCAGCGACGCCGTCTATGGCGGCACCACCGCTGACAACTGGGATCCGCACAACATGTACGCCCCGTTCTACAAGGCGTACGTGCCGGCCGTCGTGCCGATTCTCGATGCCAACACCACGTCCGGCGTCGAAGGCTCGATCGGTGGCAACTACGGCAACTGGCTGACGTCCGGCGCCTACGGCGTCGATACGACGGAGCAGTCTCCGTTCATCTACGACTACTGGGATACCTTCACGCTCGACAGCAGCGAGGGCTACAACTCCTGCTACGGCGTCGACGGCAAGGCCATTAGTCAGCCCATCGGCAACACCAAGGTTGCCGTCTACACGGACGAGCACGGCCAGGCATACGTGCAGTTCAACCCGGCCAACGAGGACGGCGAGGGCATCTACCTCACCCCCGACGGCAACGGGCGCTGCGACGTCTACACGGGCTCGCTCGTCGGCACTGCCACGATCCAGGCCGAGTCGGTCTACCCGGCTCAGCAGCCTGCCGATCCGGCCAACTCGGGCAAGCCGAAGCTGTCTGCTGAGATCACGAAGACAGTCGACTTCACCCCGAGCAAGGTCCTGACCTGCATCCCGAAGGGGGCCAACGAGGCGTACTGCGTCGAGACGGTCACCGACTTCGAGGGCAACCCGATCAAGGCCGCGGTCGAGTTCACGGCACAGGCAACACAGGGCTCGGCACCGAAGATCAGCCCTGACTTCAACCCGTTCGGCGGCTATGACCCGTCCGGTCAGAAGCTGAATGGCCTGTCCACGGACTACATCGACCTGACCACCGATCCTGAGACCGGTCAGGCCGCGATTGCTGTTCATTCGTCGGTCGGTTGTGTCAACGTCACGGTCGAGAACCTCGGCACCCAGAACGGTGGCCCGGGAATCACGCGTGACTTCGACTTCAATCCGGCGACCGGCACCACCTGCGGCACGAACGACGGCACGGGTGGTACCGGCGGCACCGGTGATTCCGGTGGGAGCACCCCGGGCACAAGCACGCCCTCGGTGAACACGAACTCCACGGCCGCTCCGGTTGCTGTCACGGCGCCGGCTCCGACCGTCCAGACGGCGGCGAAGAAGGTCGCGAAGGTCGCGAAGGTCGCGAAGATGACGCTCGTCTCGGCGCGTGTCGTCTCCACGACGAAGGGCCGCTTCCTGAACGCCCGCGTGAACAGCACGGCGAAGTTCGCCAAGCTGCGCATCACGCTGGTCTACAAGAACGGCAAGCATCACGTCCTGCTTCGGACGGTGAAGACGAACCATGTGGTTCGGGTCGCCAACCTGAAGCTCGCTCCGTCCGTCAAGACGGTGCGCGTGGCCATCGCGTAACGGGCACGCCCGCTACGTAAGCCAAACGACACGAAGGGCCCGCTCCGGCGGGCCCTTCGTCGTCTCTCAGTCGGCTCTCGGTCGGCGCCTGCGGCTCGGCTCACTGAGCGAGCCGCTGCAGGAACTGCAAGGCGTTCACGCGGCCGCTGCCGACGACCGCCCCGGGGAGCGGCTTGGCCGTCTGCTCGAGAGTCGCCTCGACCTGGGCCTCCGAGGCGGCGCCGGCCTGGTAGCCGAGCGCGGCGAGGCCGGCCACGAGGGGCGCTGCAGCCGACGTTCCGCAGAAGCTCGAGATCCCGCCGCCGAGCGCCGTCGTCAGGGCACACCCGGGTGCAGCGAGGGTGACCCACGAGCCGAAGGACGACCACGGGTAGAGCTGGTCTGCTCCGTCCGTCGCCGCGACCGAGACCACCATCGGGTAGGCGGCCGGATAGGTCGCGTTGCCGCTGCCGTTGTTCCCGGCGGCCGCGACGACGAGCACGCCCTGCTCGTGGGCGTAGGCGATCGAGGCCTCGACGGCGGGGTCGGGACTGCTGAGGATGAAGCTCAGGTTGATCACGTTCGCGCCGTGGTCGGCGGCCCAGCGGATGCCGGCTGCGACGCTTGCCGCCGAGCCGGTGCCGTTCGCGTCGAGCACCTTGACCGGCATGATCAGACAGGTCCAGCACACGCCGGCGACGCCCTGGCCGTTGTTGCCGCGGGCCGCGATCACGCCGGCGACCATCGTGCCGTGGCCGTACTGGTCGACGGTGCTCCCCGTCGAGTCGGCGAAGTCCGCTCCGGGCACGAGCGCGCCCTGCAGGTCCGGGTGGGAGGGATCGACGCCGCTGTCCACGACCGCGACGACGACCGGCCGTGTCGCCGTCCTCGCGAGCGCCCAGGCGGCGGGTGCGTCGACCTGGCGCAGGCTCCACTGCTGTGACCAGTCGGGATCGTTCGGCAGGACGGTCAGGGGCGCCGCCGGGGTTGCGGCGCTCGCCGTGGGAGGCGGCGACGGGTGCGTCGCGCGCGGCACCGCCTTGCGCGCCGGACGAGCGCCGACGTGCCGCAGGAGCGGCAGGATGCGCAGCGCCGACCGGCGGGCCGCGGCGTGACGGGCCGCTCCGCGCTCGCTCAGGGCGAGGTGCTGCCCGTGCGCGATCGCCGTCTCTCCGGGGGCTGCTCTGAACGCCGTCTGCCAGGCGCGTGCGCCCTCGACCCTCGCCCCGAACGCCGCCGCGGCGACGGCCACGCAGACGATCGCTCGGAAGGCGCTGGCCCGGCTCACCCGAGTTCTATCGGCAGCCTCCCGCGGGGCCTTGAGGGCTCGTTAACAAAAGGTACCGGGCCGCGCGGGGCGGCTCGGGCAGGCAGCCTCGGCGGGCTACTGCACGGATTCGCGGGAGACGAGCTTCCCCGCGGCGTTGTACCCGAGCACGGTCCGGACCCACTTGGCGCAGCTCGTCGGGGCGGGGCAGCCCCAGAGGTAGCCGTTGTCGGTCGTCAGCGAGATCGTCATCTTCTTCGAACCGCCGGTCAGGACGATCTTCTTCACGTCGTTCTGCGCCACGCCGCCGATCAGGCCGTTCGTCGCGGAGGTCGTCTCGCGTCCCGTCTCGAACAGCAGGGTCACCGGCTTGCAGTGCGAGGTGTACGCCTTGCCCTGGATCAGCACGATGCAGGCGGACTTGTTCTTCATCTGCGTCACGTAGACGTAGAACTTGTGCTTCTTCGTGTCGACGGCGGTGGCGACCCGGCGCGAGGAGACGACGTTCGGTGCGAGCGGTGCGGCCACTGCCGGCAGCACGTCGTAGGAGTGGTGCGCACGTTTGAACGCCTTCAGGTCGTTCGCCAGGTTGCGCGGCCCGGCTGCGACGGCAACCGCCGCAAAGACGAGCGCAACCCCGAGCGTGACTCCCCCCATGACGCGAAACACGCCGGGATGATAGCCGCATCCGCGCCGATCGGTGGTCCGCAAGCGCGGCCGTCGACGATGCGGGAATCCCGCGTCGAGGAGCCGGGTCTCCTGGCAATCCGGGTCGAAAAGGAGGAGACTGGTGAGGCATCACGTCAGATCGAATTCGAGAGGGAGGGAGAGACGTGAAATTCACACTTCGTCGGCTGGCGCTGTCAGCCGCCGCGGTCTCTGCGCTGGCGCTCCTCGTGGCCGCGGTCGCCGGGGCCGGTGGCGCGGCGCCGGGGCGCACGGTCCTGGCGGGATCGAAGCCCAGCTGGGTCGGCCCGGTCGCCCAGGCCGGAACCGTGCCCGCAGGGCAGACGATCTCGGCCAAGGTCTGGCTCGCGCCGAACAATGCGACGACGCTCGCGGCGCTGGCCAAGGCGGTCACCGATCCGTCCAGCGCCCAGTACCGTCATTACCTGACCCACAGTCAGTACGTCAGTCAGTTCGCCCCGACGGCTGCACAGGTCTCCGCCGTCAAGGCGTGGCTCACCGGTGCAGGCCTGACGGTGAAGTCCGTCGGACCCGACAACCACTACGTGGCCGTCACGGGCGCCGCGTCCGCCGTCTCGGCGGCCTTCGGCACCCAGCTCGGCCTCTTCATGGTGAACGGCAAGCAGGTGCAGGCGCCGACGAGCGATGTCTCGGTGCCGTCGGCGGTCGGCGGCAGCGTTCTCACCGTCAGCGGCCTGACCCCGGTCGGACACATCGTGCGGAAGGCGGATCTCGGCGCTCCGGCGGGCTTCGTGAACGCGACGCCCTGCTCTGCCTACTACGGCGAGCAGATGGCGACGACGCTGCCGAAGTTCCATGGGCGCACGCTCCCCTACGCGCCGTGCGGCTACATCCCGTCTCAGCTCAGAAGCGCGTACGGTGTCACCGGGTCAGGGCTGACCGGCTCTGGCCAGACGGTCGCGATCACGGACGCGTTCAACGCGAGCACGCTGCTCTCGGACGCGAACACCTATGCGACGCGGCACGGCGACCCCGCCTTCGCGGGCGGCCAGTTCTCGAACCGCAGCGTCGCGGAGCCGCAGCCGGGTGACCCCGACTACGGGCATGTCGCCGACTGCGGCGGCAACGGCTGGTACGGCGAGCAGACGCTCGACGTCGAGGCCGTGCACGGAATGGCGACGGGCGCAAAGGTCGACTACTACGGCGCCCGCAGCTGCTACGACGACGACCTGATGGCACAGCTCGCGCAGGTCGTGACCGACAACGACGCATCGATCGTCACGAACTCGTGGGGCCAGCCGACGTTTGTCGTGATCGGCGGCGTGCTCTACATCACGATCGACCAGGGCCTCGTCAACGCCTACGACTCGATCTTCGAGCAGGGCGCGGTCCAGGGCATCGGCTTCTACTACTCCTCCGGTGACCTCGGCGACGACTACGACGCCTTCGGCTACGCCCATCCGGACTACCCGGCCGGCGACCCGTGGGTGACCGCGGTCGGCGGCTCGTCGCTCGGCGTCGGCAGCAACGGCGCACGGACGTTCGAGACCGGCTGGGGCACGGCGAAGTACAGCCTCGTCGGCTCGAACTGGGTGGAGACGATCCCGTTCCAGTACGGCGCAGGCGGCGGCTTCAGCGAGATCTTCGCGCAGCCGTGGTACCAGGACGGCATCGTGCAGCACAACCCGACCGGCGGGCGTGCCGTGCCCGACATCGGGATGGACGCCGACCCGACGACGGGCATGCTGATCGGCGAGACGCAGAACTTCGCCCTCTCGAGCGTGTTCGGCGCCCCCGGCGTCCACTACGGCGAGTACCGCATCGGCGGAACGAGCCTCGCCTCGCCGCTCCTTGCGGGTGTGCAGGCCGTGGTTCAGCAGGGCGCGAATGCGCGGATCGGCTTCGCCAACCCGCTCATCTACTACCTGAAGGCGACGCAGCGCACGGGCAGCATCTTCTACGACCCGAAGGCTGGCAGGGACCCCGACGCGGGCAACGTTCGCAGCGACTTCGCGAACGGCTACAACGCGACGAACGGGCTCCTCTACTCGATCCGGACGTTCAACCAGGACTCCTCGCTCATCACGAGCATGGGCTGGGACGACGTGACCGGTGTGGGAACCGTGTCCAGCGGCTATATCAGGGCCGTCGGCGGGCACTGAGCAAGCCGGGGGAGGTCGCCGTTCGGCGGCCTCCCCCGAGTTTCTCATCTCTAGGAAATCCGCAGGTGGCCGGACGCGGTCTCGCCGCGGGCCCGGAGCCACACGGCATATGACCCCGGCTTCGCCGGATTGACGAGACCCGCGGTGCCGTTGAAGCGGACTGTGAGCGGCGCCGGCGCGATCGAGTTGCAGATCATTCCCTGCGGCGGCGGCATGGTCACGCGAACGACGTGATGCGACGTGCGCACCGAGGCGGGGTGGACGCCGTTCACGGTGACGGCCGCGGGCTTGATCGTCCGCAGGCCCATCGCCGCGGGCAGCCCGACGGTCACGCCGGCGGCTCGCCCGCACTGCAGCTCGAACGTCGCGCGCAGGGTCAGCCTCGCCGGGGCGCCGTGACTTCGAGGCGCAGCGGTCGCCACCAGCGAGGCCGGGGCTTGGAGCGCGACCATGAGTGACGCGAGGGCTGCCAGGACGCCAGCCACGGCTGGAGCGTAGCGCCTTCCACACGGCCCGGAGGGTCAGTGCGGAAGGAACATCAGCTTGTAGTAGCTGCGCAGCCAAGCTTCGTAGCGATCCCCCTCGAGTTGGGCGTGATCGCTGAGCGTGCGGTACGTGGCCCAGTCGAGCGCCACCCAGAATGCCGCCTCGACGTCACGCCGCCTCAGGCCCCTTCTTCGTCCCGGCTTTGCGAGCAGCAGCCCGGTCGCCCACTGGACGGCGAAGGTGCGGTTTCGGTTCATCTGCGCCCAGAGCGCCTCGACGACCGGGTCGCCGGCGGCGGCCTGTTCGACGACCCACGCGATCCGGGCCGATCGCTCGTTGACCCTGCGGAGGTGTGACGCGTGCAGGTCGAGCATCTCGCCGGCGGTCGCGGCGTGTTCGATCCTGGCGATCGCCTCGCGCTGCGGCATCGGCAGCGGATCGACGTCTCCGCGGATCGCATATTCGACAGCCGCCTGCAGAAGCGCCGCCTTCGTGCCGAAGAGCGCCTCCACCGTCTTCTGTGAGACGCCCGCCTGCTCGGCGATCGTGCGAATCGTCGTTCCTGCCCAGCCGCGCTCCTCGAGCAGCTCTCTCGCTGCGTGGACGACCGCGCGGCGGGTGCGTGAGGCGGCCGCTTCGCGTTGCGGTGCGCGATAGGCGCGCCGCACTTGCTTGTCGCCGGCGGTCATATTGGTTAGGGTGTCACCCTATTCAATATTAGCCTCGGCAACGGACGGCAGCCGGTCGCCCGTGCCGGATCGGCGCTTCCCGTCACGAAGGGAGAAACGATGACCCGTCAGACAGTCCTCTCCGCGCTCACGGTCACGGCACTCGCACTCTTCGCCGTCTCGGCCACGTCCGGCGCCACCGGCCACGTCCATGCCGGTTCCGGCGACGGTGTGTGGGTCGACGGGACAGTCCACGAGCTCTCGACCGGGCCTCCCCCGGCGGGCGCGATGCACCCGATCTCTCTCTACGTGATCGCGCCGGTTTCCGCCTCGCATCCGCTCCACGCGCTCGCCTTCGCCAAGCCGCTCGGCTTCGGCGCCCACGACCACGTCGCCGGCATCCCCAACCCGAACGCGGCGTATCACGGCGCCTGCGATCTCACGCTCGTCGTCCCGGGCGCGAAAGCAAAGATCGGCTCGAACGTCCTGGCCCGGCAGACGCTCACTCCCGCGGCGATGAAGCCCCTCCTCGACCGCGCGCGGCTCGGCGGCCGGATGGTGCCTCTGGACCGGGTCTCCAGGATCAAGCAGGCCCGAGCGCTCGGTCTCGCGAAGCTGATCGACACGAAGACCGTCATCGCCTGCACGATCACGCCGCGCGCGACGGGATGAAGGGAGGTCCCAACCCTCGAGCGCGAAATGCGATCCTCGTTGGGCGGTCACACTCCCACTGACTCTGATTCGGCGCAGCCGAACCAGAGTCACGAGTTTCGAGCTGCCGGTCGATCACAGTTCAGAGCGACGAAGCCGGTACAGAACGTGGCGCGTCAGCTCGCGAGGCTGGTCGGGCCGGTCGAAGTCGTCGTTCGGGTCGTGCCTCATCCCGAGCCGCTCCATGACCCGTCGTGAGGGGAGGTTCGCCGGCACCGTCATCGAGACGATCTCGTCGAGGCGGAGCTGCTCGAACCCGTAGCGCACTGCCTCGCGTGCCGCCTCGGTCGCGTACCCCTGTCCCCAGTGCTCGCGGGCCAGCTTCCAGCTCACTTCGACGGCGCCTGGAATGACGCGGGTCTCGTTCAGTCCGACGACACCGATGAACGGTGCTCCGCCTACGACCTCGACGGCCCACAGACCCCAGCCGCGTTCCGCGATGAGACTGCTGGCCCAGTCGATGAAGCCGTCGCTCTCCTGCCGTGATCGCGGCTCGCCCAGGTAGCGCATCACCTCGGGGTCCTCGTTGATCGCGGCGTACGGCCGTCGATCGTCGTCACGCCACTGCCGGAGCAGCACTCTCACGGCCGCCGATCGTACAACGAACACGAACGACCCCCCGTTGCTGGTCGGCGACGGTTAGCCGCGGCGGCCTCGGGGTAAGAGATGGGGTCGGAGCCTTGAGCCGTCGCGTGATTGGCACAGGCGGCCAAACCGTTCGAAGGGAGGCGTGATGCGGTCGACGAGCGGGATCCGGAGGCGTCTGGTCGGGGTTGCAGCGGCGCTGCTGCTTGTAGGTGGGCTTGCGGTGTTTTCTGCCGGAGCGGCGTCGGCGGATCCGGTGACGGGTTCGGATGCCAACGGCACGTATCTGGCACTTGGTGATTCGGTCGCGTTCGGCTATGTGCCACCGCAGGCGGTTCCTTCGCCGAAGTATCGTGTTGCGCATTCGTTTGTCGGATACCCGGAGTATCTGGCGCAGCAGCTCGATGAGCGAGTCTGGAATGCGTCCTGTCCCGGTGAGACGACCGCGAGCATGCTGACTGCGGGTGCGCAGAGCAATGGGTGTGAGAATTCGGTTGGTTCGCAGGTTGGCTATCGGACGCTCTATCCGTTGCATGTGCAGTACCGGGGAACGCAGATGGAGTTCGCGCTCAGCTTTCTGGCTGCCCACAAGCACACGCGTCTCATCACGATCGACATCGGCGCGAACGACGCCTTCGTTTGCGAGGAGACGACGACGGACGGCTGCACTTCACCGGCCGAGTTGGCGGGGTTGGCGGCTGAGATCTCGACGAACCTCGGCTCGATCTATCGGCAGTTGCGCCTGGTCGCCGGCTATCGAGGGCCGATCGTTGCGCTGACCTACTACTCGCTCAACTACAGCGATCCCGTGCAGCTGGCGACGACGGTGTTCCTCAACTCGGTGATCGCGGGCGTGACCACGACGTACGGCGGGGTCGTCGCGGACGGCTTCGCGGCGTTCCAAGGGCGGTCGGCCGCTTTCGGCGGCGACCCATGTGCGGCCGGGCTGCTGATCAAGTTGCCCGACGGCACGTGCAACATCCACCCTTCGCCCGCTGGCCACCAATTGCTTGCAGCGGCGATCGCCGAGGCGATTGGCGCCTAAGCCGTCCGGGACCAACAGGGAGAGGCGCGGGTTTGGCGCCTCTCCCTTAACGCGCGCCTCTTCGTGAGCGGGAGCGACGGGACTCGAGCCCGCGGTTTACCCCCGCTATTGAGATCCGCCGACGAGGGGCCTGATCTAGCGGAGTGCCCCGAGGCCGTTAGTTAGGCCGCGGCCTACAGCGCGCGGTCGGCGCGCTCGACGGCGCGTGCCACTTCGACGCGCGACGTGACGCCGAGCTTCCGGAAGGTGTTTCGCAGGTGCGTTTCAACGGTCTTCGAGCTGAGGAAGAGTTCGGCCGCAATCTGCGGGTTGGTCTTCCGGTCGACGACGAGCCGTGCGATCTGGAGCTCGCGCTCGGTGAGCGATTCGACGGCGGATCCGTCTCCCTTGCCCGGGCGGGTGCGGCGGTGAATCGAGCGTCCAAGCTTCCGGAGTTCCCGTTCGGCCTGCAGTCGGTAGCGGTGCGAGCCGAATGAATTGAACGCAGCCGCCGCGAGCTCCAGCTCGGCTGCTGCGCGCTCGCGCTCGCCGCTTTCAGCGAGCGCTCGGCCGGCGAGCAGCCGCGCGTTCGCGGCGTCGTAGACGTTCTCGACCTCCTCGAGCGCAGCCGCGGCGTTAAGCGCCTTCTCGGCGGCGGCCGCAGGCGCGCCGTCGTGGAGATCGAGCGCCGCGGCGGCGAGGGCCGCCATGCCGCTCGCCATCGGGAGCCCCACGGCTTCGGCACACCCCCGCGCGGCCGCCGCGGCGTCCCCGGCGTCGCCGCGCTGACCCGCTGCGAGGAAGGAGCGGGTGAGTAGCTCGAGGTATCTCGCCCTCCAACCTCCTCCGATCAACCGCAGCTCGCTTCCGCCGGCGTGCTCGACGAGCAACTCTGCGCTCTGCTCCGGGTGCCCGGTTTCGAAGCGGGCGTAGGCGAGTGCGACCGCCGCGTGCGCGGGGACGGGACCAGGGTCGAGCCCCTGCGCGAGATCGAACGCTTCTTTCGCGGTCGCGAGAGCGACGTCGATGTCGCCGGCGGCGAACGCTGCGTAGGACCGGTTGAAGAGGTTCCAGGCGAGACCTTGCGGGTTGTCCACGAGCCGAGCGGCTGCGATCGCGCCGTCGAGAACTTCGCCGGCTTCGGCCATCCTGCCCCGAACCCAGAGGCTGCCTCCGAGCATGGGGACGATGAGCGGGAAGAGATCGCCCTTGCCGTACGTGCGGCCGATCCTGAGCGCGCGCTCGGCGTGAGACCCTGCCTCCGCGAACTGCTCGAGGTAGAACTCGGCTGTCGCCAGGTGTGCGAGTGCGTCGACGCGGCGTCCTAGGTCGTCGTCGGAGAGACGGTCGATGAGGGTCGCGGCTTCGCCGGAATACGTCTGCCCCTCGGCCGCGCGACCGCCCACAGCGCTCGCCAGGGCGCGTACCGCCTGCGCCGCTGCGACCAGGGCCTCGTCGTCGAGCGGCGTCGCCGCATCGACGGCCCGGCTCGCCCAGACGCGCATCGCGTCGTATTCGCCGTGGTAGAGGCTGTCGCCGGCGAGCTCGATCATGAGCTCGACGCCTTGCGCGGAGTTGGGGTCTCGGAGACCGACGAGCGCGGTCTTGAGGTGAGTGTGCGCCTCGTTGTATCGACCGAGGAGGTGCTCGACGCGCGCGCAGGCAGCGGTGAGGCGGACGCGCAACGATTCAGCTTCCGCCGGGACGATCTTCATGCTCTCGAGGAGCGCTGCGTGGCTCTCGCCTAGTTGGCCGGTGGCGGCGAGGGCTTCGGAGCGGGCAAGCAGCAGCTCGACGCGGCGGTCGCTAGGTGCAGACGCCGGCAGGAGACGGAGGGCTGCGGCGAACCAGCGTGCCGCGCTCCCCGGTGCGCGTGGGGCCGCCGTCTCTCCAGCCTGTTGGAGGAGCGCGACCGCGGCTTCGTCGCCTTGACGTGCGGAGCGTTCGACGTGGTGGGCGATGGCTGAGGCGGGGGAGCCTCGGAGGGAGAGGGCGTCGGCGCAGCGTTCGTGCGCACTGAGCCGCCAGCCGCCGGGCATTGCCTCGTATACCGCGCGGCGGACGAGCGGGTGCCGGAAGCGAAAGCGTCGGGGAACGTCGGTCGGGCGGACGAGATCCAGGCGCAGCAGCTCGTCGAGCGCGTCGATCGACGCGGCCTCCGCGGCTCCGGCAGCCGCGGCCGCGAGCTCGGGGTCGAAGGGGTCTCCTGCGACGGCGGAGCCCTCGAGGACGGTGCGTGCCTCCTTGGAGAGCAGCGCAAGCTCCTCCGTGAGGGCTGCGGCGACCGCAGCTGGGACGTCGACGCCTGCGAGTGAAGTCTCGTCGGCGGCCGTCGATGGCGTGGCGCGACGCTCCACTGAACGCGCGAGCTGCTCCAGGTAGAACGGATTGCCGCCGGTGTCCTCGTACAGGCCGGTCGCGTCAACTTCGTCGCCGACCAGTTCGCGCGCCTCGTCCGGGCTGAGCGCGCCGAGTTCGATGCGCGCGATCGTGCCGGCGCGGTGGGCCCGTTCGACTGCCGCGCTGAGCCGCTGGCCCATCTGCCGCGGTCGCACGGCGAACGCGATTAGTACTTGCGCCGCCGGCGGTCGGTGGAGGAGTGCGCCGAGTAGCTCTACCGAAGCCGGATCTGCCCAGTGGACGTCGTCGAGCACGAGGACGACCGGCTGGGTCTGCGCGAGCGTCTCGAGCAGGACGCAGACGGCGCGGTGGCTGCGGTAGCGCTCATGCTGGATCGCGGTCCTGCGCCCGGTCGCGAGGCCGGTCACTGAGGGGAACACGGTCGCGAGCTCCGCGCGGACATCGTTGCTCATGCTGTCGAGGCGGTGAGGGTCGAGGCCGCGGACGTACTCGTCGAGTGCGTCGACGAAGACCCAGAACGGCAAATCGAGCTCGAGCTCACCGGCCCGGCCCGCCAGGACGAGGAACGCGCGCGTGTCTGCACGGGCGGCCAGTTCGGTGAGGAGGCGCGTCTTGCCGATGCCGGGCTCGCCGACGAGCTCGAGGGCCGCGGATCGGCCCTCGCCGACTTGCGTGAGGAGCCGGTCGAGCGAGTCGAGCTCCGATGCACGGCCGACCAGGTGGGTGGCGCCTGCCATCTGTTGCTTTCCTGCGGTCCACCTTAGATCAGGGGCGGCGAATCGAGAAATCAGGGTGACCGATCCAGGGTCGCCGCCCGATGTCGCGATGGCTGCGCTGCGGCAGGGTCGGCGCATGCCTCAGTACCTGCTCTACCACCACCACGAGGCCAACGACTGTGGCGTCGTCTTCGCCGCCTTCGCCGGCTTCGAGAGCTCGCTGCGGCGCAAGTGCGCGCTCGCTTCCTGCGGTTCTGGCGGCCACTCGATCTGGTGGACGGTGGATGCCGCAAGCGAGGAGAACGCGCTCGCGCTGCTGCCCTTCTTCGTCGCCGAGCGCACGACGGCCGTCTCCGTCAGCGAAGTGCGGATCCCGTGACCGGGCTACGCAGCCGCAACTCAAAGGGAGGAGCTATGAACACACCTTTTCCGAACCACGCCTGGAGTGAGCTGGCGCTTCGCGAGAACGACGGCCTCGCCGTCTCGCTCCTCTGGCACAAGGCAACTGGCCGCGTCAAGGTCGCTGTCGACGACGCCCAGCTCGACGAGCGTTTCGAGATCGACGTGCTCGGCGCTGACGCGCTCGCGGCCTTCCACCACCCGTTCGCTTACGCGGCGGAGCTCGGCGCCTCCTTCGGCGACGCCGGCTTGCGCGAACCCGAAAGGAGCACGGTCTGATGACCATCGACCCCGTCCAGTACGCGCGGCGTTGGAAGACGCTCGCAGTGCTGTCGCTGAGCCTGGTGATCATCGGGCTCGACAACACGATCCTCAACGTCGCCCTGCCGACCCTCCAGCACGAGTTCGACGCATCGCCTTCGAAGCTGCAGTGGATGGTCGACTCCTACTTGCTCGTCTTCGCCGGGCTACTGCTCGTCTTCGGTGTGCTCGGCGATCGCTTCGGGCGCAAGCGCGCGCTCCAGGCCGGGATCTCGATCTTCGGCGTCGCGAGCCTCGGCGCCTTGGTCGCTGACTCAGCCGACCAGGTGATCGCGGTGCGCGCGGCCATGGGGGTGGGGGCGGCGCTGATCATGCCGGCCACCCTCTCGATCATCGCCAACGTGTTCACCGGTAAGGAGCGCGCGAAGGCGATCGCGATCTGGGCGGCGCTGGCCGCGGTCGGGATCGGGCTCGGCCCCCTCACCGGGGGGCTGCTGCTCGAGTGGTTCGACTGGTCGTCCGTCTTCATGGTCAACGTGCCGTTCGCCGCGGCTGCTCTTCTGCTCGGGATCCGCTACGTCCCCGAGAGCCGCGATCCTCGGCCCGGTTCGTTCGATGTGCTCGGCGCTGCGCTCTCGACCGCGGGGTTCAGCTTCCTCGTCTACGCGATCATCGAAGCGCCCGACGGAGGCTGGACCTCCGGTCTCATCCTCGGACTGCTTAGCGCTTCGGTTATCCTGCTGGGCGCCTTCCTGTGGTGGGAGCGCCGCGTCGCCGAGCCGATGCTCGACCTCGGTTTCTTCCGCAGCGTCGGTTTCAGCGTCGGCACCATCGCTGTGAGCGTTGCCTTCTTCGCGCTGCTCGGCGGCATCTTCGCGCTGACCCAGTACCTGCAGTTCGTCCACGGCTACAGCGCCATCAAGGCGGGCGCGATCATGAGCCCGGTCGCGCTCGGACTCATGATGGGCGCCGGCTCGTCCAGCAAGGCCGCTGAGCGGCTGGGCGTTGCACGCGTCGTCGCAGCAGGGCTGAGCGGGCTCGCCATCGTGCTTGCATTGACGACGCTCTGGGAGCGCGAGACCGGAGCACTCGCGCTAGCACTCTGGTTCTTCGGCCTCGCGCTGGCGATGGGCTGGGTGATGGCGCCCGCGACGAGCGCGGTCGTCGGCGCAGTGCCGGCAGCCAAGTCCGGCGTCGCCTCGGCCACCAACACCGTCGCACGCATGGTCTCGGGAGCGCTCGGCGTGGCCGTGATCGGCTCGCTCATCGGCTCCCTCTACTCCAACGACGTGGACGGCTCGTTCGTCGGCCTCCCCGTCGACGCGCAGGCCCAGGCGGAGGACTCGGTCGGCGCCGCCACCGCGATCGCCGCCCACCTCCCACACGAACCCGCCTCTGGCCTGCTCGCCACGGCCGGCAACGCGTTCACGCACGCGATGGGCATCGGTCTCGTCGTCGCGGCAGCGCTTGCGATCACTACCGCCGTCGTCGTCTTCCGCTTCCTGCCCGCCCATGAGCACGCGGGCACGGAATCCCTCGATCCCCAGCTGCAGAGCTGAAAGGAGCATCTTGTGACCCCCTTGAAGAACAACAACCTGGCGGCTCGGATGGGCCGCTGGAGCGCACGCCACCGGAAGATCGCGATCTTTGGGTGGCTGGGACTCGTCGTCGTCGCGATCCTGATCGGCAAGACGGCAGGAACGATCGAGCTCAAGCAGAACGACGCGATCCCCGGCGAGTCAGGTCACGCGACCAGACTGATCGACAGCGAGTTCAGCCCGAGGGCGAGCGAAACGGTGCTCGTCCAGAGCAAGACGCTGACCGCGGGCGATCGTGCATTCCGTGTCGCCGTCGCAGACGTCCTCGCCAGTGTCCGATCATTCACCGTCGTCGGCGACGTCGACTCGCCCTACGCGCGCCGCAACGCCAGCCAGATCTCGCCCGACCGCCACTCGGCACTCGTCAACTTCGAGTTCAAGAGTTCCGCGGAAGACGCACAGAACATCTCGAAGCCCGTCGAGGACGCGGTCGCGGCTGTGCAGAAGTCACATCCGGGGCTGGCGATCGCTGAATTCGGTGACGGCAGCTCGGCACGAGAGGTCGAGGGCCAGTTCAGCAAGGACCTCGGCAAGGCCGGCCTCCTCTCGCTGCCTGTCACCCTCGTCATCCTGCTCATCGCCTTCGGTGCGCTGTTCGCCGCCGGGATTCCACTGTTGCTGGCGCTCACGTCCGTGATCGCGACGATGTTCCTGATCGCCGTCCCCAGCCATCTAATGGCCGTCGACGCGCAGGTCAAAGAAGTGATCCTGCTCATCGGACTCGCCGTCGGCGTCGACTACTCACTCTTCTATCTGAAGCGCGAGCGAGAGGAACGCTCCCGCGGGCGCAGCGAGTCGGCGGCACTCGAGGCCGCAGCGGCGACCTCGGGGCGGTCGGTCCTGATCTCCGGCTGCACCGTCATGGTTGCGATGGCGGGGATGTTCTTCGCCGGCGATCCCGCGTTCTCGTCCTTCGCGCTCGGCACGATCATGGTCGTCGCTATCGCGATGCTCGGGTCGCTGACAGTTCTCCCGGCGCTGCTTTCAAAGCTCGGCGACCGCGTCAACCGCGGACGCATCCCGTTGTTGCATCGCCTCCAGCGCGACGACAGCGAGGGCCGCGTCTGGGGCCGGATCCTCGATCGCGTGCTGGCACGGCCGGTCCTTTCGACGGTCGTCGCCGGCGGTGCACTTCTCGCGATCGCGCTCCCGGCAGTCGGCATGAAGACCGTGCAGGTTACGCCGGAAGCGCTCCCGCAGAACCTCAAGGCAGTCCAGACCTACAACCGGATCGAGAAGGCGTTCCCGAGCGAGCTGCACACCGCAACCGTCGTTGTGAAAGCCACGAACGTAAATGCCACCAACGTCCAGGCGGCGGTGGCCGACCTTCAGAGGCAGGCGGCTGCGACGGTAGCGCCGCCACGCTCATCCATCGACACCGAGATCAACGCGCGGGGCACAGCCGAGAAAGTCACCGTCCCGCTCGCCGGGAACGGCAGCAATGCAGCCTCCGAGTCGGGCGTGGCGAGCCTTCGCAACGACATCGTCCCGGCGGCGCTCGGCACGCTCGATGACGTCGACTACGGCGTCACCGGCGCGACCGCGATCGACATGGACACCCGCTCCGGCATGAAGACGTCCGCGCCGTTGGTGTTCGCGTTCGTGCTCGTCTTCGCCTTCCTTCTGCTGCTCGTCTCGTTCCGCTCTCTGGTGATTGCGGCGAAGGCGGTCATTCTCAACTTGCTCTCCGTCGCTGCCGCCTACGGCGTCCTGGTGCTCGTGTTCCAGCACGGCTGGGGCAAGGGGATGATCGGCTTCGACTACACCGGAGGAGTCATCTCGTTCCTGCCCATCTTCCTGTTCGTGATCCTCTTCGGGCTGTCGATGGACTACCACGTGTTCATCATCAGCCGAGTCCGCGAAGCACGAGATGCTGGGCTGTCGACACGCGACGCGGTCGCACACGGCATCAAGATGACGGCGGGCGTTGTCACGAGCGCCGCGATCGTGATGGTGCTCGTGTTCGCCGTCTTCGCGAGCGGCTCGATCATCCTGCTGCAGCAGCTCGGGATCGGTCTTGCCGCCGCCATCCTGATCGATGCCACGATCGTGAGGGCTGTCCTCCTGCCTGCGTCGATGATGCTGCTCGGCGAGCGGAACTGGTACCTGCCGAAATGGCTCGAGTGGCTACCCCGCCTCGACCACGGCGAGACGCTCGAGACACCCAAGCCCCCCACGGCGCCGCCGGCGCTCGAGGCGGGCCTGTAGGAGCCCCGCGAAGGACGGCGGAGCGGTCGTAGCGCAGTGATGCGACCGCTCCGTCGCCCGATTGGAGAGAACAGAGTGACCACCGCGAAGTTCCGAGGGACATCCTGAGACGCGAGTACGTGTTCTTCCTGCTCGCGACCGAGCGTGGGCGTGGTTCGGCCCCTCGAGACCCCATCAGTGAAAGAGGCGCTCGAATGCCTCGAATAGAGAACGGACTGTTGCCAGGCCTTCGTGAACGGGAGCGACGGGACTCGAACCCGCGACCTCCGGCGTGACAGGCCGGCGTTCTAACCAGCTGAACTACGCCCCCGGTTCGCGCGCCAGTGTAGCGGTCGCCCGATCGGGGCAGTCTCGGAGGACTGGCCGGGGGCGCGACTAACGTGGACCGGTGAGCCGGGCCGACTGGATCGTGCTGGCGGTGGCCGCCGTCTCGGCGCTCGCCGGCCTCAGGCGCGGCCTGATCGTGACCGCCCTCTCGCTCGCCGGGATCGTCGCGGGCGCGGTGATCGGCGCACGGCTCGCCCCGCACTTCCTGCACAACGGGTCGAGCTCGCCGTACACGCCGCTCGCGGGGCTCGCGGGCGCGCTCGTCGGGGCGGCCCTGCTCCAGAGCGTCGCCTCGGTCGCCGGGTCGTTCGCGCGGGGCAGCCTCGTCCTGATCCCGCCGCTCCGGCTGCTCGACTCGATCGGCGGCCTCGTGGCCGGCGCCGCGCTCGGGCTGGCTGTCGTGTGGGTCGCGGGCGCCGTCCTGCTGCAGCTGCCCGGCCAGACCAAGGTGCGTGACGAGGTCCGCGCGTCGCTGATCCTCCAGCGGCTGAACGCGATCGTGCCCCCGCGCACCGTCCTCCGGGCGTTCGCCCGCATCGACCCGTTCCCGTCGATCGCGGGGCCGGCGCCGCCCGCGACGCCGCCCGACACGCGCGCGCTCGCCTCCGCCGCCGTGCTGCGCGCGCGGCCCAGCGTCGTTCGCATCACCGCGACCGCGTGCGGGCTCGGCGTCGAGGGCTCGGGCTGGGTCGCGCGCCCGCACCTCGTCGTGACGGCCGCCCACGTCGTGGAGGGCGCGTCGGGCATCGAGGCGGGGGGTCACGCCGCGCGCGCCCTGGTCGTCGACCGCAAGCAGGACGTCGCCGTCCTGCGTGTTCCCGGCCTGGCGGCGGCTCCGCTCTCGATCGCCGAAGCGCACTCGGGCGACTCGGTCGCGATCCTCGGCTACCCGGAGAACGGGCCGTTCGACGCGCGGCCCGGGCGGATGGGGGCGACGGCCGAGGTGCTCGTGGGCGGCTCCCTGCGGGAGGTGACCGCGATCAGCGGGCTCGTCCGGCACGGCAACTCGGGCGGCCCTGCCGTCAACGCCGAGGGGCAGGTCGAGGCCACCGTCTTCGCCGCTCGGATCGGCGCGCGCGCGGGCTACGGCGTGCCGGCGGCGCCGGTGCGCTCGGCGCTCGCCCGCGCGAAGCACCCTGTGTCGACGGGCCGCTGCTAGCCCTACAGCGTCGCCAGGAGGTCGAGCACGCCGAGCGGCCGCCGAAACGGCGCGACCACGTAGACGCCGGCCGCGAGCTCGCGCGCCTGCGCCACGAGCTCGCGCACGAGCTCCGCGCCCACGCCGGCCGCATCGGCGCCCGCGGCGCGGTAGCGCTCCTGGACGTGCTCGGGGACGACGATGCCCGGCGTCTCGTTGTGCACCCGCACGGCCAGCTCCAGCGAGCGGATCGGCCAGACCCCGACGAGGAGCGGGATCGGTGAGCCGCCGATCCGGTCGAGGAACGACTCGAGGTAGGCCATGTCGAAGACGATCTGCGTCATCGCCCAGCGCGCGCCCGCGTCGATCTTGGCGGCGAACCGCTCGGCTTCGAGCTCGAGGTCGTCCGCGGTCGGGTTCACCGCGACACCGGGGAAGAAGGACGTCGGGGCGTCGATCGCGCGCCCGTGGAAGTCGGTGCCCTCGTTCAGGCGCGTCAACAGCTGGACGAGCCCGATCGCATCCACGTCGTAGACCGAGCCGGTGCCGGGATAGTCGCCCGCCTCGGGGGCATCGCCGGTCACGGCGAGGACGTTCCGGACTCCCTCCGCGTGCGCCCCGAGCAGCGTCGACTCGAGCCCGGTCAGGGTCGAGTCGCGCGGCGTCAGGTGCGGGATCACCTCGATGCCCGTATCGCGTTGAATCGCGACGGACGCCATCATCCCGCTCATCCGTGCTCGTGCGCGCGGGTTGTCGTTGACGTCGACGAACTGGGCGAGCCCCGACTCCTTGATGCGTCGTGCCGCGTCGATCAGTCCGTCGGCGTTGCCGCCGAGCGGCGGGTCGAGCTGCACCGAGACGACGAACTCGCCGGCGCCGAGCAGGCGGGCCAGCTGGGTCGGCTGCTCCGTGCGGCCAGGGAGCGGGTCGTGCCGCCGATCGCGTGCGTGCGGCACCGCTCGGGAGGTGCGGTTCTCGTCGACGGCGCTGCGAATCGCGGCGATCTGCGCAGGTGTCGTGCCGCAGCAGCCGCCGATCACCTGCGCGCCCAGGGCCCGCGCGCGAGCGGCGAACTCCGCGAAGTACTCGGGCGTCGCGTGGGGGAACGCGAGCCGCGAGCCGGAGATCGTCGCGAGCCCGACGTTCGGCAGCGCCGCGAGGACGGCGCCGGCGCCGGCCATCTCGGCGAGCGCGTCGAGGGCGGCAGCCGGGCCACGGCCGTGGTTCGCTCCGAACGCCGCCAGGTCGAGCTGTCGGAGACGTGCGCCGGCCGCGCGCGCGGAGACGCCCGCCATCGTCACGCCGTCGCTGTCGAAGCTCATCAGGGCCACGAGCGGCAGGCGCGAGACGGAGCGAACGGCCTCGACCGCGACCTCGAGCTCCAGCAGGTTGTAGAACGTCTCGAGCATCAGGACGTCGGCGCCGCGGCCCTCCAGGATCCGGGCCTGCTCGGCGAAGCCGGTCCCGTCGGCGCCCCCGCCGGGGCCGATCGAGCCGCCGATGAAGACCTCGCGGCCGGTGATCTCCCGCGCGTCGCGCGCGAGCTTCACTCCCGCCGAGTTGATCTGCTCGAAGTCGTCCTCGAGGAAGTGCTGGGCGAGCTTGTGGCGGTTCGCCCCGAACGTGTTCGTCTCGATCAGCTCCGCCCCGGCGTCGATGAAGCTGACGTGCACGGCGACGACAGCCTCGGGAGCCCGGAGGTTGGCCTCCTCGGGGCAGCGCAGCCCCGGCACGGCCGCGGACAGCACGACGCCCAGGCCGCCGTCGGCGACGACCGGGGGCCCGGCGCGGAGGCGGTCGGCGAAGCTCCCGGCCATGTTCGAGGGAGCGTAATCAAGCGACGCGGTCAAGCACGGAACGAGGGATGGATCAAGCAGTCCCTGGGCTCTAGAGTGTGGCCGTCACCTGCGCTGGGCCCGTTGCGGCGGGGCCTCGCCAGGAGGGCGAAGCTCCGAAAGACGGCGTCAGCGGCGACGCCGTCTTTCTGGTTTCCAGGGGTCGTGCCGCGGGCTCCTACCGGAGCCGCAGGCGGCCGACGTAGATGACCCACCCCTTGCCGCTCGTCACGTTGAGGGTCATCCCGCCCGCGTGCCGGGCACGCCAGGAGATCTCGTGTCCGCTCGTCGTCACGTGCTCCCGCACTCCCGCGACCGCGACCTGAACCCGCTTCGGCGCGAACCCCAGCTCGACGTGGATCGTGCCGCCGCGCCGGACGGTCGCCGTGCGGGTCGAGGCGGCGATCGGGGCGCCGCAGTGAGCGCCCCAGCACCACGAGGAGATCGCGAGCGGCACCCTGGCTCGACCCGACGCTGACATACGCGGCGGGCGGCCGGGCGACGCCGAGCGCGAGGGCGACGAGGGCGACCACGCCCGGAGGGTAGCCGCGCGGAAGGAGGACTTTACGGTCCGGTGAAAAATTCGTTCCTCTTCGGCTAATCCTGATGTAGCATCAGCGCGTCAGAGGGTGAGCCGGAGGGAACGGAGTGTCCGGCTCGTGGTGTGTTGGTAGGTCCCCCCGTCAACTCACGCTAAAGCCGGAGGTAGTGCTCTCGTGCTCACTGTCGACATTGCTCTACCCGACGTCGAAGAGCTGCAGAAGCTGGTCGCGACGGGTCAGGAGAAGGGGTTCCTCACCTACGACGAGATCGTCAAGGGGATCGAGGAAGTCGAGCTCACGAAGGAGCAGGTCGAGGACTTCACCACCTATCTGATCGACCACGGCGTCGAGCTCGTGGAAGGCGAGGAGCACAAGCGCCTGCCGCACGAGCAGCCGCTCGTCGAGGAGGAGGTCAAGAGCGCTCCCAAGCTCGACCTGACCGTCGAGCCGTCACTCGACTCTCTGCGCCTGTACCTGCGCGAGATCGGCAAGGTGCCGCTGCTGACCGCCGACCAGGAGGTCTATCTGGCGAAGCGGATCGAGCGCGGCGACATGGGCGCGAAGACGCAGATGATCGAGGCGAACCTCCGCCTCGTCGTCTCGATCGCCAAGGGCTATCTCGGCCGCGGCTTGAGCTTCCTCGACCTGATCCAGGAAGGCTCGCTCGGCCTGATCCGCGCCGTGGAGAAGTTCGACTACCGCAAGGGCTACAAGTTCTCCACGTACGCGACCTGGTGGATCCGCCAGGCCGTCACGCGGGCGATCGCCGACAAGGCTCGGACGATCCGCATCCCCGTGCACATGGTCGAGAAGCTCAACAAGGTCGTGCACATCGAGCGGCAGCTCGTGCAGCGGCTCGGCCGCGAGCCCAGGCCGGAGGAGATCGCCGAGGAGCTCGAGATGACGACCGAGGAGGTGCGCGAGATCCTGCGCATGGCGCAGCACCCCGTGTCGCTCGAGAAGCCGATCGGCGAGGAGGAGGACTCGGAGCTCGGGGACTTCGTCGAGGACGAGAACACGGAGACGCCCGACGAGGCCGCATCGCTGACGCTGCGCCGCTCCGACATCGAGACCGCGCTCGCGTCGCTGCCCGAGCGTGAGCGGCAGGTGATCGAGCTGCGCTTCGGCCTGACCGGAGGCCAGCCGTGCACGCTCGAGGAGGTCGGCAAGGCCTTCGGCGTGACCCGGGAGCGCATCCGGCAGATCGAGAACAACACGCTCAAGAAGCTCGAGAGCCTCCCGGAGGCGCAAGCGCTCCGGGATTGCGTCTGACGGCGGCGAACCTGGTTCTCGCCGCAGGCGAAACCAGGTTCATGTCCGAGGCAGGTCGAATCGCTGAAGACGCGAACCTGGTTCCGGCTACGCCGGCAACCAGGTTCGTTGCTAGGACTTGATCCTGGCCGCCGGGACGAACAGGCGGCAGTGCGGGCACTTGAAGCCGCGGTAGCGCTCGGCCGAGCCGTCGATCAGGTCCGCGCTGAACGTCTTCTTGCAGTGCGGGCAGACGATGTCGGGCGCCTGCTCCGGAGAAGGGCCTTCGGTCATCAGGCGAGCGAGACCGATTCGATCCGCACGTCGTCGCGCGGCCGGTCGCCCGGCCCCGTCTCGACCTGCTCGATCGCGCTCACGACGTCCATCCCCGAGGCGACCCGGCCGAACACCGTGTGCTTGCCGTCGAGCCACGGGCAGGCGTCCGCCGTGACGATGAAGAACTGGGAGCCGTTCGTGTTCGGGCCGGCGTTCGCCATTGCAAGCGCGCCGCGTTCGACCTTGTGGTCGTTGAACTCGTCCTCGAACTGATAGCCGGGCCCGCCGGACCCGGTGCCCGTCGGGTCGCCGCCCTGAATCATGAAGTCGCCGATCACCCGGTGGAAGATCACGCCGTCGTAGAAGCCGTCCCGGGCGAGCTTCTTGAAGTTCTCGACGGTCTTGGGCGCGTCCTCGTCGTAGAGCTCGAGCTCGATCGTGCCGTGGTTCGTCTGCATCGTCGCATTGGTCATCGGGCCAATGTACCGGCGTGACCCACCGCAGCCGCCCGGTCCTAGCGCTTCCGGATCGCCCCGAGCGCATAGCCGCCCTCGAGCATGGCGGGCGCGCGCTGTGTGAGCGAGTCCCAGCTCGGCACGTCCCAGCCGAAGGAGTCGGCGAGCCGGACGATCATGTTGAAGAACGCGCAGACGGCAGCAGCGTCGCGCAAGGCCTGGTCGGACACCCCGGCCGCACGGACCGCGTCGGCATGCGCGGAGGTCAGCTCGTCGGGGCGGAGGGTCAGCTGCTCCAGGAAGACGAGCGTGGCTGCGAGCTCCGGCCGGAGCGGCGCGGTGCGCCAGTCGTCGACGACCGCCTGCCAGACCTCCTCACCGAGCGCATACGACGCAACTGCGCCGTGGGAGCCCGTTCAGAACGGGCACTGGTTGAGTAACGACGTGAACCCTGCGAAGAGCTCGCGCTCGCCGGGGCTCCAGTCCGAAGGCCCGCGCATCGCGTGGTCGAGTGCCTCCGAGAAGGGGAGCCCGAAGAGCTCCGGGCGGTAGAGCAGGGTCTTCACGACGCCGAGCGGCTCGCGGCCGCTGCGCTCGCGGATCTCGGCGAGGACCGCGGCCTCGCCCGGCGCCTGACCGTGGTCGACGACGGCGAGCCTCATCCGATCACCTCGAGGGCCCGGTCGAGCCGGCGGAGCCCCTGGCCGATCGCCGTGGCCACGGTCTGCTCGAAGATCGCGTCCTCGGAGAGGCCCGCGGCCTTCAGCCCGTCGACGTCCGCGTCGGTGATCGCGAAGGCGCCTTCGCGCACCTTCGCGAGGTACGCGGCCATCCCCTCGGGCGCCGGCGGTGTCGCGGCGGCGACCGCCCGCAGCTCGTCGATGGGGTCGCTCATGGCGAAGAGCCTACTCGGCTCGGACGAGCGAGTTCACGAGCGCCGGGTCGTGGGCGTGCAGCACGTACCCCCGGCCGTCGAGCCAGAACATGATGCCGCCGAGCGCACGGGACGCCACCCAGTCCTCCACCGTGCGCAGCAGCGCGGCGAGGTCGTTGTAGCGGGCGGGCGAGAGATACACGCTGACCGAGGTGATGTTCGACTCGCGGTAGGCGTGGCAGGCCCATGAGTCGTCGAGCCGCGAGACGAGATCGCGGGCCTGCGTCAAGGACGGCACGTCGAAGACGACGACGTCGCTCAGCTCTGCATTCTGCATGTGACCACGTTCGCGTCTGCGAGAACGAACCGCCTGACGCACGTGGGTCATTCGCGCAGTCTCGGCCGCCCCCGGCCCCGGTACATCATCCCGGGCGGATGATCAGCGCGAGGAAACGACGTTCGCGCCGGGCGTCGGTGCGCCCGGGCCGTAGCGGCGCCGGCCGAGCCAGTACCCGACGAGGCCTGCGGGCAGCGGCAGCCAGTACGAGACGAGCCGGTAGCCGAGCGTGGCGGCGGCCGCGTCACCGGCGCTGACGCCCGCGAGGATCAGGAGCCCCGTCAGGCCGGCCTCGACGAACCCGAGCCCGCCGGGGGTCAGCGGGATCAGGGCGAGCAGGGCCGCGGCGGCGTAGGCGAGGAGCACGAGCGCCGGCTCCGGGCGGGCGCCGAGCCCCTCGAGCACGCACACCAGCACGAGGTAGTCGAAGCCCCACTTCCCGAGCGCGGCGAGGCCCGCGACGAAGGGATGGACGGCGACCGCCCTCCGGATGCCGTCCCGCTGGATCAGGAGGTGGGCCGGGAGGTTCTCGAGGCGGTGTCGCCGGCCAACCCAGCCCGCCGCCGTCCTCGCCCCCCGCCCGAGCGCCAGCAGCGGGCCGTCCCAGACGACTGCCACCACGATCGCCAGCCCGAGCAGCGCGAAGGCCAGAGCGCCGAGATAGGCCACCTTCCGGAGGCCGTCGGGAGCTGCGACGTCGCCGATTCCGGCGAGCAACGCGACGACGGGCAGTGCCAGGACGGCGGCAGTCGTCGCGGCGGCGCTCGCGGTCAGGCCGGACGCCACCCGGTCGCCGCGCACACCGGAGCGCACGAGCATTCCGTACTGCACCGCGCCGGAGGCAGCCCCGCCGCCGGGGACGATGCTGCCCGCCGCGTTGGCCGCGAGCTGCGAGGTGCCGACGGCGAACCAGCTGCGTGTTCCCACTGCGATCCGCTGCAGCGCCCAAAGCGCGACGAACGACAGCACCTCGAAGAAGACCCCGAGCGCGAGCCAGCGCCGGTCGATCCCGCGAAGCTCGGGCCACGACGAGAGCACGTCGAGCACCTTCGGCAGGAGCAGGTAGAGCGAGACCGCAGCGACGAGCAGGAGGACGACGCGCGTGATCACCTGCCGCGTCACGCCGGCGGTCTCGGTGCTAGGAGCCGGTGAGCGAGGAGCACGAGGACGCCTGCGAGAAGGCATCCCCCAGCTCGCCCTGCACGTCGAGGCCCTCGAGCGTGTGGAAGGCCGTCGTGATCTGCGTCTGCGCCGTCGCCAGCGCGCCCGTGGCAGTCGAGATGCCCGCGAGCACCCCCGAATCGGACGCGGACTTGAGCTTGCTCACGTCCTCGTCGAGTTGCGTCGCGAGCGTGTCGAGTGTCTCCTTCGCCTTGCTGCCCGAAGTCGTGTTCGGCTTGCCGAGGCTCTTCGTCGTCGACACGAACGTGTCGGTCGCGGCCTGCGCCTGGTCCACGGCGTCCTGCAGGCCGGTCTTCGTCAGGTTCCCGGTCAGCGACTTGGCGGCGTCGGTGAGCGACGCCTGGTACGTGGTCACGGCACTGCAGAGGCCGTTCGCCCAGTCGGCGGCGCTCGCGGACGTCGTCGTCTCGTTGCTCTTGCCGGAACCGCACCCGGCCGCGAGCAGCGCCGCCAGGACGACGGCGACCGCGAGGGCGGATGCGCACCGCGGCCGTCTCACACGGGCGCCGGCTCGGTGGGGGGCGGGGGTGGTGGCAGCGTCTCCGGCCGGCTCGGGAACTCGACCAGGGTCTGCCGCCGGAGGGCGGCGACCCCGAGCGCCAGCAGCCCGCCGAGGAGGACGACGCCCCACAGCGTGCGCAGGGCGTGCGTGCCGCCCCAGAGCACGAGCAACAGGAAGGCGAGCCCGACCGCAGCCCAGGCGATCCCCTGGTTCTCGTTGAGAATGGGCGCGATGCGGGCACGGATCGCGGTCGCGACGCGCGTCGGCCCCGCGAGCACGGCGCCGAGGATGCCGATTGCGCCGTAGAGGATGACGGCCCAGCCGATGTCCCGCAGGACCGAGGTGTAGATCGACCACACCTTGTGCGCGGGGTCGTGGTACTGGTCGGTGGTCAGCGCGTTGACCGCATAGTTGCCGCCTGCGCGCCTGACGACGAGCACCAGCAGCCCCACGATCACGAACGCCCAGCCGATGTTCCGGAGCGTCTCGCGGCGCTCCCCGGCGGCGAGGTACAGCGCAGCGCCGTACATCAGCAGCACGAGCACGAGCACCCAGAGGCTGACCGCCTTGATCACCCGGACGGCCGTCTGTGCCGTCCCGAGCTGGTCCGAGCGCATGACCGTGATCACTCCGGTGTCCGAAGGGATCTTCGCCACCGCCGCCGCGGGCAGCCCGAGCTGGGGTGCGATGCTCGTGAGCAGCGCACCGAGGTCGACCGTGACCGCGCCCTTGCCGGTCGTGATCCCGGCACGCGTCTTGTTCTGCAGCACGGCGATCAGCCGGCGATGCGTGACGGTGTTCGTGTTGACCCACAGCGCCTGCACGCGCGGCCTCGAGAGCAGCAACCTCACAGCATCCGTCGCGGGCTGGCGGAGCGCGGCCGCGGCCGGTGCGGCGAGCGGCTTCAGATTCGGCGGGAGCTTCTGGGCGATTGCGGCAGGAACGTCGACGTTCTCGTAGAGGCTGTTGACGAGGTACACCGACAGGGCGCCCTGGACGGCCGGATCCTGGATCAGCTGCGTGCTCGCCTTCGTCCAGTTCTGGTCGTCGAACATCTGACGGTCGACCCAGCTCGCGAGAATCGCGATCAGGCTGAGGAGCGATGCCAGCGAGACCAGCGTCCAGACGGCGATCCGCCGGCCGCGGCTCAGTGGGGCTCCGCCCCCGACAGTGGCTTTCGTCGACACGGCCCCATCGAATCGCGGCCCGGTCGAGGGGGCATCGTCCGAATCGGACGAAAGAAGGACTGCCAACCTCGAGATCCTGACCCAAGTGACACATGCGTCAGATCAGTGGATTCCCGCATGTCCCTTTCCCTCTCAACCTGAAAGGGTGAAGCCTGTTTCTGCTCCTGGACCCCGAGCCGAGAGGAAGTCATTGTCGCTTTCCGGTCGTGCCGGCGCCAAGACCGTCCTCGTCGAGGCGGATGACCGCGGCCTGCCGTTCGGCGTCGTCGCTGCGAAGATCCGCCCGCCGCTCCTGCGGCCGGGGGCCGTTTCGAGGACGGCGCTCGTCAACCGTCTCAGGGCGGGCCGGTCTGCGCGTGCGGTGTCCGTCGTGGCGCCCGGCGGTTACGGCAAGACGACGCTGCTCGCCCAATGGGCCGCGCGCGACGACCGTCCGTTCGCCTGGGTCTCGCTCGATCGCCGCGACAACGACCCCGTTGTGCTGTTGCGGCACGTCGTCGCCGCGATCGACGAGATCATCCCGGTCGACCCACGCCTCCTCGACGCCCTGACCGCTCCTGGGCCGTCGATCTGGACGACCATCGTCCCGCGCGTGGCGGCTCTGGTCGCCGCGGCCGAGGACTGCGTGCTGGTGCTCGACGACAGCCACGAGGTTCGAGAGCAGGACTCGCTGGAGCTCCTGGACATCCTGGCTGCCCATGTTCCCGACGGCTCCGCGCTCGTTCTCTCGAGCCGGGTGGATTCTCCGCTGCTCACGAGGCTTCGCAGTGCGACGACGCTGCTCGAGATCGGCACTGCCGAGCTCGCCCTGACGCGTCGCGAGGCGGAGCTCCTCCTGCGCGGCACGGGAACACGGCTGTCGGATGCGGCCTTCGCCGAGCTGATCGAGCGCACCGAGGGGTGGGCCGGCGCCCTGTACCTCGCGACCCTGTCGCTGAAGACGCCCATCACAGGCCGGCGGCGTCCGGTCGGAGCGGCAGCCACCGAGCTCGGCACCGGCGACGACCGCTTCATCGCGGACTATCTCCACTGCGAGTACACGGCGGGCCTGACTCCCGAACGGTTGCGATTCCTGCGCCGGACGTCGGTGCTCGACCGGATGTGCGGGGCTCTCTGCGACGCGGTCCTCGAGCGGAAGGACTCGTTCGACGAGCTCGAGGCGATCCGGCATTCGAACCTCTTCCTCGTCCCGCTCGACGACGACGGTGTCTGGTACCGCTATCACCATCTCTTCCGCGATCTCCTGCGGCGCGAGCTCCTCGAGACCGAGCCGGAGCTCGCGATCGAGCTGGGCGGCCGGGCGGCGGACTGGCTCGAGTTGCACGGCGACCGGGAATCTGCGCTCGAGCAGGCGCTGGAGGTCGGAGACGGCGAGCGCGCGGCCCGCATCTTCGCGGAGATCGCGCTGCCGACGTCCTGGAGCGGTCGCGTCGCGACGGTCGAGCTTTGGCTCGGACGGTTTGCCGACGACATGTTTGCGTGCCACCCCGCCGTTGCGGTACAAGCTGCGCGGGTGCAGGCGCTGCGGGGCGCCGCCGACGCGGCCGACGGGTGGCTCGACCTCGCCGAGCGAAACAGCGACGGCGATCCCGAGCTCTCGGCGCAGATCGCCGTGCTGCGCGCGATGTTCTGTCGCGACGGCGTCGGCACGATGCTGTCGGACGCCGGAGCGTCGGTCGCGTCGCTGCCCGAGACGAGCGACTGGCGCGCTTCGGCGCTGCTCGTCTACGCGGTCGCCAACACGCTGGTCGGCGACAACGACCGGGCCGGCGAGCTGTACGCGGAGGCGATCAGGCACGCACGGCTGCGCGGGTTCACCGAGATCGAGGTGCTCGCGACCGGACAGCGCATGCTCCTTTCGGAGGACGCGCACGACCACCCGGGCGCGGATCAGTGGGCCGATGAGCTGGCCCGGCTCCTCGCGGGCGGGACCCTCGACGCGTCCGCGCCCACCGCGGTCGCCTTCGCGGCGGCGGCACGTTCACAGCTTCGCCACGGCGACTGGGCGAGCGCCCGGGCGCTGCTCACCCGCGCTCTGAAGCTCACCCCGCTGCTCACCGACGCGGTCCCCTGGCTCGCCGTCCAGACGCGGTTGGAGCTTGCCCGAACCTTCCTGGCGCTGCGGGACCTCACCCTGGCCAAGGCCTTGCTCGCCGAGATCGACGACATCTTCGACCGGCGACCCGACCTGGGCGTCCTGGCCGAGCAGACGGAGGTGCTGCGGGACGAGCTCGCTGCGATGCCCATGCTCGACTTCGGGAAAGGCTCGAATCTGACCGCTGCGGAGATGCGGCTGATGCCGTTCCTGCCGACGCATCTCTCGTTCCGCGAGATCGGCGACCGGCTCCATCTCTCACGCAACACGATCAAGACGCAGGCGATCTCGGTCTATCGCAAGCTCGGCGTCTCGACGCGTGGAGAGGCGATCGAGGAGGCGGTGCGGCTCGGGCTCGTCATCGAGACGGGGCCGCCGAAGGAGACCGCCCACACCGGTTGAGGTCGGGGCGGCGCTACTGCGCGTGCAGTGGAGTCGGTGGCGGCAGGGGGGCGTCTTCGTCCGCGGCGACCTCGACCTGTGTCCGCGCGCCGCTGAGGTCACGGGCGATGTGCACGGCCGCCGAGGTGAGCGGAGCCGCGAGCACGAGCCCGGCCATCCCGAACAGGCAGCCGGCACCGATCGTGACGACGAGCACCACGAGCGGGTTGAGATCGAGTGCCGAGCCCATCGCGAACGGCTGCAGGATGTTCTGGAGCAATCCGTTCGCCAGCAGCACGATCACGAGCATGATCAGCGCCGTGGTCGTGCCTTCGGCACCGAGCGCGACGACGACCGCAAACGCTCCGGACACGAACGCGCCGATGAACGGGACATAGGCGGTGACGAACGTGACGACGCCGATCGTGCCCGCAAGCGGCACGCCGAGCACCAGGGCACCGAGCGTGACGACAGCGCCGTTGAAGCCCGCGATGATCGTCACGCCCCGGAAGTAGCCGCGCAGCGAGCGGATGACGCCGCCGGTGATCGTCTCGCCGACAGCCGGCGAGACGCCGAGATGCCGGTCGACCCAACGGCGCATCGACGGGCCGTCCTTGAGCAGGAAGAAGGTGCTGAGGAAGGCCAGCGAAAGACCGAAGACGACGGATGTGATGCCCTGGATGCCGTGCACGACCCCGCGGGTCAGCGTGGCGATGATCTTCGGAACGTCGCTCTGGACGCTCGATGTCGCACCGGCTGCGCCCGACTTGTCGACGCCGAGGCTCTCGAGCCAGGACCGGCCGTGCTCGGCCGCGGCGTTGGCCTCCTTGGCGATGTCCCCGTGCTGGGACGTGATGCCACCGATCACGAGCACGACGATCACCAAGGCGACGGCGCCCAGACTGGCCAGCACGAGCACGGCGCCCGCGGCCCGGGGCACGTGACGGCGCTGCAAGGAGCTGACCGTGGGCATCGCCACCGTCGCGACGATCGTCGCGACGATCACCGGTGTGACGATCGTGGCGGCCGTGCCGAGCAGCCAGGCGGCCGCCGACACGAGTGCGAAGAAGCCGATCAAGAACCACGAGGTGAGCCCGAGATCGCGAAGCCAGGCGGGCGCGGCGAACGAGACCGCCGGCCGGCCGGGTGCCTGCTTTGGGTCTTCCGGTGCCACTTTGCCGAGCAAACCGTGGGAGCGGTTCGCGATCATCGCCCCGATGGGGTGAAGCGGGCGGTGTCTCGACACGGGACGATTCGGCGGGATGGCGGGCGCGAACCTGATCGCCGTCGCGTACGACACGACGGAGCTCGCCACGTCGGCCCTCGAGGCGGTCGAGAGGCTCGGCGGCGAGGACGCGCTCGCCGTCCACGACGCGGCGATCGTCCTCAGGCACGACGACGGGCGCGTCGAGCTCCGGCAGAGCCGTGAGCTCGCCGCGGGGGAGGGCGTCGTCAGCGGCGGGGCGATCGGGCTCCTGCTCGGGCTCGCCCTGGCCGTCCCGGTTGCCGGTGCGCTCGTCGGGTTCGCGGGTGGAGCGGGCTTCGCCGCGCTCGACCGGGGGATCTCGGACGACCACATGCGCACGTTCGGCGCCACGATCGAGCGCGGCCGCGCGGTGCTCTTCGCGCTCGTCGCCGACGTCGACTGGCCTCGCCTGAGGAAGGGCCTCGCGCCCTACGGCGGCGACCTGGTCGCATCGGAGGTCTCCGACGACGTGATTCGCCTGCTCGGGACGGCGCCGCCGACGGCGTGAAGTCCGGCTACAGGCCTTCCTGGACCTCGATCCGGCCTTCACGCGCGGCCGCGACGAGCGCCTCGTAGTCGCGCTCGTTGAGGTCGGCGTACGCCCTCGCAAAGTCGGCGAGGGCGCGATCGAACACGTCGGCCTTGCCGAGGTACGACGCGATCGCGACGCGGTCTCCCGAGCGGGCGTGCGCGCGTGCGAGGGTCCAGCCGCACGCCTGCGCATAGAGCTGGAGGCCGCGCGGCCGGATGAGCGCCAGGTCGACCGACGCCTTCCAGTCCCAGAGCTGCCGGACGTAGAAGTCGCGCGGGACGCCGTCGAGCGTGTTCTTGTTGCGAATCCAGCCGAGGAAGATGTCGCTGGATGCCTGCATCAGCCGCTGGCCCTCGACGATCCGCTGGCCGTTGTTCGCGAACCGGCTGTCGCCGAGCATCGGCTCGAGCACGGACTGTCCCGCCTCCTTCACCTGCAGGAACAGCGGGTCGCTCTCGTCGCGACCGAGCAGCAGCATGATCCAGCAGCGCGTGCCCACGCTGCCCACGCCGACGACCTTCCGGGCGAGGTCGACGGAGCGGAAGCTCTCGAGCAGGAGCCGGCGGTCGCCCTGCAGCGTCCTCCGGTACAGGCGGAGCAGTGCGTGGAGCTCGGCCTCGACGTCCCCCGACGCAGTTCCACTCTCGACGAGGTCGCGCAGGGGCGTGAGGAGCGGCGGATCCGATTTGATCCGCACGTCGCCGTCGACGGTCTCCGTGAGCTTCGCGAAGGCTTTCATGCTGTCCTTGGTCCGCGCCTTCGCCTCTGTGCGATTGAGCACCTTGGCCTCCTTCGCGGCGCTCCGGGCGCGGAACTCGGTCTCGAGCGTCGCCGAGTCGAGCCGTGCGTACCAGACGTCGAGGTTGCTCTGCTCCGCGAAGGCCCGGACCGCCTCGCGGTACGAGCGGCCGACCTCGAGGACCGCTGCCTCGCGCTCGAGCTCGGTGAAGTCGCGGTCGCGCCCGGCGATCTCGAAGCTCGCGGCAAGTCGTTTCACGTCCCACTCGAACGGTCCCGGGAGCGTCTCGTCGAAGTCGTTGAGGTCGAAGACGAATGTGCGCTCCGGCGAGGCGAAGCCGCCGAAGTTCGAGAGATGCGCGTCGCCGCAGAGCTGCACGGTGAGGCCGGTACGGGGCGCCGACCCCAGGTCGTACGCCATCACGATCGCCGCTCCCCGGAAGAAGGTGAACGGCGACACGAGCATGCGCCCGTAGCGGATCGGCAGCAGCTCCTGGAGCCGCGACGGGGCCTGCTCCTCGAGCAGCGCCACCGCGTCACGCTGCTCGCCGGAGCCGACCGCCGAGTGGCTCGTTCGCGGCGCCCGCTCGCGCGCGGCCCGGCCGCGGGCGATCCGCTCGTCGACCGTGAGGTGCGGCACCTTCTTCGGCGGCGGCTGCGCTCCTTCCGCGGTCTGCCCGCTCTTCGCGCTCATCTGCGTCCCTCCTCGGGCTGCGAGGCAACTTCGTCCAACGGTATGCAACTGTCCGCCGCCGCGCCCGTCAAGGTGCGAACCCGGTCGTCGCGCCCGGCTGGAGGAGCCGAACCTCCACTCCGGGCACCCGCTCGCGGGCGAGCCGGAGGAACGTGTCGGGGGGATCCCGGAGGAAGGAGCGGCGAGACATGCCGAGCGGGTGCAGCGACCCCCAGTGGATCGGGATGACGACTCGCGGCCGCAGCAGGCGCACCGCCTCGACCGCCCGCTCGGGGTCGAGATGCCCTTCGCCGAGGCTCGGGCCCCAGCCCCAGATCGGCACCAGGGCGACGTCCAGCGGGGAGGCGAGGCCCTCCATCTCCGGGAACAGGTCGGTGTCGCCCGCGAAGTAGACCGTCCGTGTGCCCCGGACGAGGAACCCGACCGCCGAGCCGGGGCGGCCGTGCACGGCCGGCGTCGCGTGCACCGCGAGGCCCCCGACCGTGCGGTCCTCTCCTTCCTCGATCGCGTCGACCGTGCCGCGGAACCCACGCCTGCGGAGCGATGTGGCGACGCTCCGTGTCGTCACGACCGGAACGCCGCGACCGACCCGCGCCAGCGACCGAACGTCGGCATGGTCACGGTGGGCGTGCGAGAGGAGCACGGCGTCGATCCGGCCGAGCTCCGCACGGGTCGGCGCCCGCCGCCGCGCCCGGAGGTGGACGATCCGGCGCCGCAGGATGGGGTCGGTGAGGAGCCGCGTGCCGTCGAGATCGAGCAGCACGGTTGCGTGGCCGATCCAGGTGATCGCGAGCGGCGGCTCCACAGCAGCCGTCTGCGGATCAGGCGTGCTCGGGGTCCTGTGCGTGCTTCGCCGCCTTCTTCGCCTGGTGTGCCGCCTTGCGCTTGGCCTCTTCTTCCTTCGCCTGGCTGTAGGACTGTTCGACGAGCTGCCGTCCGCCCGACCAGCCGAACGCCCAGGCCATCAGGACGATCGCGAGGATCAGATTCCACGCTGTCGTGATGAGCTGCTGGGCGATCGAGTAGGCGGTGGCGTTCTCGGGAGTCGTGACTCCGTTCAGCGAGGCGACGTTGAATGCCTGGGTGACGCCGGCGCCGCCGGGAGTCACCGAGGTCACGTTCGCGATCGAGTTGCCCGCGACGATCCGCATCAGTGTGTGGAAGGTGACGGGGATGTTGTAGGCGGAGAGGAACACCGCGATCACGCACAGGCTGGCGATCCACGAGATCGCCTCCGGCGTGAAGACGCGGAGGAAGTACGCGCGCGGATGGGAGAGGATCTGGCCGCCCTCCTTCGCCTGGTCCCACCACTTGACGACCCGCGGCCAGAACATGCGCACGAGCATGGTGATCAGGACCGCGCCGCCGACCAGGAGGACCGCGACCGCCCACGGGTGGTCCTTGACGAACCCGAACTGGAGGTCGAACGAGCCGCCGACCGTCAGGAAGAGATAGAGGTACGGGAACGCGCCGATCACGACGAAGAAGATCTTCTGCACGGCGTAGACGGCGAGGATTCCGGCGAACGTCGCACCCGGGATGATCAGCGTCAGCATGATCAGCATCACGGCCGTGCCGAGGTTCGCAGGCAGGATCGAGTTGAGCCCCACCGAGATCGCGTAAGTGGCGAAGATCTGCAACCAGTGGACCCGGCCGGGGTAGGCGTAGCGGAGGATCGAGTAGTAGGCGAAGGCCGCCGCCGCCGTCTGCACCGTCTTCAGCGTGACCGCCGCCACGAGATCGGCGGTCGAGATGCCCGTGATCGTGTCCCACAGGTCGGCGAACCAGCCCCTCAGGTCCCAGCCGCACAGGTTCGCGATCGCACCGATCACGACGACCACGAGCGCCATGAGGAGCCAGTGCAGCCAGCGGATGTGCTTCGTCGCAGCGGGAGCGGTCGTTGCGGTGGCAGTCATGCGTGAACCTCCGTGCGGCTGGTGGGTGGTCTCGGCGAAGGGGTGAGCTTCCGCTCGTTCAGCAGCCGGCGCCAGCTCGTGAGCACACGGTGGACGCTCGCGGCGCCGACGATCGGCTCGTCGGACAGCGGCAGCAGGTCGGGGAAGAGCAGGAAGGGTCGTGTCTGCGGGCCGCCGATGCCGCCGTGGAACGAGATCAGCTCCTCGAAGGCGCAGCCCGTCTCGAGGGCCGGATCGTAGAAGCTGCCGACCATGATGTCGGCGACGTGTGCGAACCCGTCGGTGCGCAGCAGGTGCTGCGGCGCGTTCGGGGAGAACGGCGCGAGCGGGTCGTCGCCCTCGACACGGCCCTCCGTGAGGTAGTGGGCGCCTCGTGGGCCGAGAGCGACCGCCCCGTGACGCTCGGAATGGACGAGCAGCCAGCCGATGTCGGGATGCGCGCGCAGCGCCTGGAGCAGGCGCGGATGCAGCGTGTCGATCTCCTCCAGCGTGAGCCGCCGACGCTGCTCCATGAGGTAGACGAGGCCGAGGTTTCCCGATCCGAGCACGATCACGTCCCGGTCCGAGACGTCGTTCTTCGCGCGCTTCTTCGGGGTCTGGCCGCTCGCCTCCGAAAGCGCGTGCCCGACCATCGCGTTCTGCTCGTCGCCGCCGGCGATGTGCGTGACGCTGCCGTGCTCGAGGTAGCGCTCCACGAGCTCCTGCAGGGCGTAGCCGTTTCGCTGCTTGAACGTCGCTCCTTGCGTCTGTCCGTGATCCGAGAGGACGACGATCTCGTACGGGCGTGCGGCATACGGGCGGGCTCGCTCGATGCGGGCGAACTGCTGGTCGAGCTTGCGCAGCGCGTCGAGGGTGTCCGCACGCTCGAGGCCGGAGTGGTGCGCCACCTCGTCGTAGCTCGAGAACGTGGCGTACACCGCAGGGCGACCCTTCATCATGTCCGTCAAGACGCCGTAGACGATCAGGTCGCGCACGACGACGCACATCGCGGCGCGCAGGAACGGGTAGCTGCCGCCGCGATGGCCGCGTGGCTGCACGTCGCGGCGCTTCGCGCGCATCGACGCCGTCACCTCGAGGACGACCTCCCAGCCGAACAGCACGAGCGCGCGCATCACGTTGAAGCCGTTCGCGAAGAACGCCCGGTAACCGGGGTTCGAGCGCTTCTCCGCCTCCAGCCGGCTGACGGTGAGGATCACGTGGTCGGCTTCCCCCGAGAGGAGGTTGCCGCGGCTCGCGCCACCGTCGATCAGCAGCCCCCGGCCGGAAGCGAGGCGCCGCTCGATCTCCGCGCAGTCCGCCGGGCCCGAGCAGGCCCGCAGCGTCGCCGTCTCCTTCTCGACCCAGCGAAAGGCCGGCACGTCCTCGTTCGATCCGAGCAGGATCCCCGCCTGGGACGCGCCCGTCTGCGACGAGAGGTCGGTCTCCCACTCGGCCAGGCGGTAGCCGCCGGCCAGCCAGCGCGCCATCGTGGGCGCGCTGCCGTCGCGGATCGCGAGCTGGAGCACGGGCAGGGCGAGCCCGTCGATCTCCAGGAAGACGATGCCGGGCGCATCCGTCAGCTCTCGGTCGCCCGAGCGCCGCGCGATCCGCTGGATCACCCGGAACGCGTACATGTCGTCGTCGTTCGATCCGATGATCACCGCGATCACGACCCCGGCCGCCGCGGCGACGAGCGCCACCCCGAGCGCCGACCAGAACGAGTCGACGACGAGCCTGCCGTTGGTCACCTCGTCCGCGGCGAGCAACATCAGCGCGTCGAGCACCAGGACGAGCACGAAGCCGAAGAGCAGCGTCAGCGGCAGCCGCAGCGCTGCGACGACCGGCGGGAGGATGGCGTTCAGGAGCGCGATCACGGCCGAGGCGGCAAGCGCTCCCCAGAAGCCGCTGACGTGAGCGCCCGGGACGATCCAGGCTGCGACGAACAGGGCAAGGGTGGCCGAGAGCCATGTGACCACGAGCTTCGCCGGGGCGAGCCGTGGCCGCGCAGGGCTCCAGGTCGGCCGCTCGCCGTACCGGGAGGTCACGGCGCCACCGCGAGCCGCGAGACGGGCGGCGGGCCCTGCGCTTTCCGCGCAGAGTCCTCTGCCCGGTAGGAGGCGAGGAGGTCTTCCTCCGCCTGCTTGCCCGGGAAGCGAAGGTAGACGAGCGCGGCGCCGGCGAGGATGGCGACGATGCCGGCGAGGTACGCCCACTGGTCGCCCTGGAGGAACGACGACTTGGCAGCCGCCGTGATCTGGCTCGCGTATTCGGGGTGCTGCTTCGCGACCGCGGCCGCGCTGGAGTACGACATCGTGAGCTGGTTCTGGACGGTCGTCGTCACGGAGTGGCCGGACGCGCCGATCGCCGAGGCCATGGCCGAGGCAAAGCCGGCGGTCAGCAGGGCGCCGAAGATCGACTGCATGATCGCGCCGCCGAAGTCGCGCTGCAGGTCGGCGGTTCCCGAGGCCATGCCGGCGCGCGTCACCGGCACCGATCCGGTCAGCGAGTGCGATGCCGGCGTGCCTGCGAACCCGACGCCGATCCCGATCAGCACGTAGCCGAGGCCGACCTTCCAGTACGGGATGCCGTCGGTCCAGAGCAGGAGCATCGTCAGGAACCCGGCCAGGCAGAAGGCGTAGCCGAGGAGCAGCGTGAACCGGGCGCCGCGGGCGTTCACGATCCCGGCCGATCGCGGGGCGACGAGCACCATGAAGAGCGCTGCCGGCAGGATCGCGAGCCCGGCTTGGAAGGTCGAGTAGCCGAGGACGTTCTGCAGGAACTGCTGGCCGATGAACATCGCGCCCATCAGCGAGCCGAAGACGATGATGCCCGCGCAGGCCGCGACCCAGAACACGCGCCTGCCTGCGACGTCGAGGTCGTAGAGCGGATTCGCGGCGCGCTTCTGCCGGATGTAGAAGGCGACCAGGGCCGCTGCCGCGATCGCCGCCAGCCCGAGGACGAGCGTTTCCCTGTTCGGCACCGGCGCGAAGTTGATCGCGAGGATGAGCGCGGCCACGAGGATGAGCGAGAGGAGGCCGCCGAGGTTGTCGACCGCGTCGCTCGTCTCGTTCACGTGGGCGGGGACGTAGCGCACCGCCAGCACGAGTGCGACCGCAGCCAGCGGCAACGTGATCACGAAGACCGAGCGCCAGGAGAACTCGAGCAGGAGCGCGCCCGCGATCAGCGGGCCGAGCGAAGCGATCGCGCCGCCGGTGCCCGACCAGAGCGCGATCGACTTCGTCCTCGCCGGGCCGGCCCACAACGCCGTGATCAGCGCCAGCGTGGTCGGGTAGGCCATCCCGGCCGAGAGCCCGCCGAGCAGTCGGGCGACGATCAGCACTTCGCTGCTCCACGCGAACGCCGCCAGGAGGCAGGCGGGGATCGAGAGCGACACGCCGAGGATGAGCATCAGCTTGCGGCCGTAGCGGTCGCCGAGGGCGCCGAGCCACAGGACCGAGCAGGCGAGCCCCAGGGAGTAGCCGACCGCGATCAGGTCGAGCGTCGTCTGCGAGGACTGAAACGCCGCTCCGATCGAGGGCAGAGCGACGTTGGCGACGGAGAGATTGAGGTTCGCGACGGCTGCGACGAGGATCAGCGACACGAGGACGAGCCCGGCACGGCCGGGGGCCGTCGCGGCCGGGGTGCGCGCGCTCGCCTCTGCGGCTTCCATCGTCTGTTATGGAACCCCGCGCCGGGTGCCGGGTCGTCACCCTCATCGGATGATGCGTGGCGAGGTCGCGCGCTCGGGCCTTGGGCGCGAAATTGACCCGGATGGGCTAGAACGCCGCGCTCCCGCCGGATCGACACTGGACGCATGCTCGTTCAGCTCGATCCCGGCATCGTCAAGAAGGCCCAGCGCGGCGACGACGACGCGTTCTCGGAGATCGTGCGCGCCTATCACGTGCCCGTCTTCAACTACGTCCTGCGCTCGGTCGGCGACCGCGAGCTCGCCGAAGACCTGAGCCAGGAAGTCTTCATCCGCGCCTGGCGGGCACTGCCGAGGTACGCGTTCCGGGCGAAGCTCAGCACGTGGATCTTCCAGATCGCGAAGAACGTCGTGCTCGACGACATCCGCTCGAAGAAGAACCGCGTGCAGCCCGTCGAGCTCGTGCCGGAGCTGACACCGGCCGTTCCGGCGCCGCCGGTCGAGCAGGCCGAGCTGATCCGCCTGCTCTGGATCGCCGTCGAGCAGCTGAGCGTCGACCTGAAGACAGCTCTCGTGCTGCGCGACGTGGTCGGTCTCTCGTACAACGAGATCGCGGCCGCGCTCGACGTCCCGCTCGCGACCGTCAAGTGGCGCATCTACAGCGCCCGCAACGAGGTCCAGCTCGCACTGGCGGACGCGGGTGTGACCGCCGGCGGCGCCGAGATCGCCGAGACTGCGTGAGCCTGCGGGCCGGGGCCCCGACGCCCCGGCCCGCGCTCCCTCCTCAGTCTCGCGCGAACGCCCCGGCGAGCTCGGACTCGAGATCCACCCACGGCTCGCCCGCGACGTCGACGATCGCCTGGTGGATCGTCCCGCCGACGAACGCCCACGGTGAGCTGCCGGGGTAGTCGTCGGTCACGGGCTCGGCGCCCTCCTTGCCGACGTTCAGCCCTTCGCCCGCCAGCGAGAACTTGCCGGGCTGGGTCTTGATCTTCCCCTGGCCGACCTGCTCGTCGTCGATGAAGAGGCTGAGCGTGCCCTCGGTCGGCATCGCATCGCCCTCCTTCTCGAACGAGACCGACAGGACGCACTCTCCGGTCGGAACGGGCTTGGTCGACTCGACGATCTGCTCGAACTCGCCGACCCAGTTGTAGACGTACTTGAACTTGCCGTCCTTGAGGTACAGCGCATGCCCGCCGAAGCGAGAGCCCTGCGAGAACAGGACGCCGCTCGCCTCCGGTGTGTCGATCTTCACCTCGACGGCGATCGCATACGAGCGGTTGCGGATGTTCGGCGTGACCGATTCGGGCACCTCTGCGCAGTCCGGGTAGTAGACGTAGCGGTCGCGCGGCTTCGAGAGCTGGGGCCGAGGCGCAAGGAGGATTGCGATCGCGTCGCGCGACTCCAGCGGCAGGGCGCCGTACTTGCCGGCCTCGGCCCACCAGAGCGCGATCAGCTCCTGCAGCTTCTCCGGCTGCTCCTCGGCGAGGTCGTGGCATTCGCTCGGGTCGGCCTCGACGTTGTAGAGCTCCCAGCGCTGGTTCGCGAAGTCGCCCCAGGCATTCGGCGCCGCGGGCGTCACCGGCGCCGCCTTCCAGCCGTCGTGGTAGATGCCGCGCGTGCCGAGCATCGAGTAGAACTGGGTCTGCTTGCCCTTGGCGTCGGCGTCGTGCAGGCTCGCCGCGAAGCTCTCGCCCTCGAGCGGGTACTGCGTGAAGCCCTTGACGGCGTCCGGCAGCTCGATCCCGAGCAGCTCGTAGATCGTCGGCGCGATGTCGACCGCGTGCGTGTACTGCGTGCGGATGCCCGCCTTCTCGATCTGCGCCGGCCACGAGACGATCATCGGGTCGGCCGTGCCGCCCTGGTAGCTCGCGTAGCGCTTCCACATCTTGTACGGCGTGTTGAAAGCCCAGGCCCAGCCGGTCGGATAGTGGTTGTAGGTCTTCGGCGTCCCCAGGTCGTCGGCGTACTTGAGGGCCTCCTCGACCGTGTCGGGCAGGCCGTTGAAGAACTTGTTCTCGTTCACCGACCCGTTCGGGCCGCCCTCGCCCGAGGCGCCGTTGTCGGAGACGAGGACGATCAGCGTGTTGTCCAGCTGCCCGGACTGCTCGAGGTAGTCGAGGACGCGGCCGAGCTGGTCGTCGGCATGGCTGAGGAAGCCCGCGTAGACCTCGGCCATCCGGGCGAAGAGGCGCTTCTCGTCGTCGCTCAGCGAGTCCCAGGGCCGGACGACGTCCAGCGCGCCCCAGTCCTGGCCCTGCGGGCCCTTCAGGTCGGTGTACGGGTTGATCGGCGAGAGCTCGGCGTGCTCGGGGATGATCCCGAGCCTCTTCTGGTTCGCGAAGACGAGCTCGCGGTAGGCCTCGTAGCCCATGTCGAACGTGCCCTTGTATTTCTCCGACCACTCCGTCGGCGCGTGGTGGGGGGCATGGGCGGCGCCGAAGGAGTAGTAGAGGAAGAACGGCTTGCCGGGGGCGACCACCTTCGCGTCCTTGATGAACGACAGGGCCTTGTCGGTGATGTCGATGGAGAAGTGGTAACCCTCCTCCGGGAGCTTCGGCTGCTCGACCGGATGGTTGTCGTGGACGAGGTCGGGATACCACTGGTTCGTCTCGGCGCCGAGGAAGCCGTAGAAGCGCTCGAAACCGCGCCCGAGCGGCCAGTCCTTCTTGGTCGACGCCATGTTCATCTCGTCCTCGGGGCAGAGGTGCCACTTGCCGACCATGTACGTGTTCCAGCCGAGCTCGCCGAGGATCTCCGGGATCATCGCGCACTCGCCCGGGATGTGACCGCTGGCGTTCGGGAAGCCGGAGGCCGCCTCGGTGATGCAGGCCATCGAGTTCGTGGTGTGGTTGCGCCCCGTCAGGAGGCAGGACCGCGTCGGCGAGCAGAGCGCCGTCGTGTGGAAGTTCGTGTAGACAAGCCCGCGGTCGGCGATCCGCTTGATGTTCGGTGTCTCGATCAGGCCGCCGAACGGCTCCATCGCGGAGAAGCCGACGTCGTCGAGGACGACGTAGAGCACGTTCGGCGCATCCTCCGGGGGGACCGGCTGCGCGTACGGCTCCCAGTCGGGGACGGAGTCCTTGATGTCGATGTTGATCGTCCCCTTGAACGTCTTGCTCATCGTGCTCTCCTCCTTGGCTTCGAACCGGCGTGAGGCGGATCGGTCGCTGCTCCGGGAAGCCGCGCATCCACGGTCTGCGCGGTCGTTCCGCTTTGACTGAACCAGCGCGGCCGGGCTCGCCCGTCATCCCGTCGGGATGATTCGGCACCGCAGCAGGTGGCTCACAATCGAGCGGTGACGTCCGACCTCCAATCGCTCGGCGGGGATGTCGAAGGCGCCCTCGAGTCGATCAGCGTCCCGAGCTACGTGGTCGACCCGACCGGCATCATCCGCTGGCTGAACCCGGCGGCGCGCAGGCTCGTCGGGGATGTTCGCGGGCGGCAGTTCACCTCGGTGGTCGCACCCGAGGAGACGCGACGGGCACGGGAGACCTTCGCGCGCAACATCGCAGGCCCGCCGCGGCCGCACGACGGGCAGGTGGTCGTGATCGGCGCCGACGGCGAGCGCATCGGGGTCGAGCTGAGCAGCGTGCCGCTCCTCGAAGGGAACCGGGTCGTCGGTGTGTTCGGGCAGGTCGCCGACATTGACGAGAAGCCGCCGCGGCCGGCGCACCCCCACCTGACGCCTCGTCAGGCGGAGGTGCTCCGCCTGCTCGAGCATGGGCGCACGACCGACGAGATCGCCAAGACGCTCCACCTCAGCGTCGAGACGGTCCGCAACCACATTCGTCACATCCTGCGGGCGCTCGGTGTGCATTCCCGCCTCGAAGCGGTCACGCTCGCGCACCGGCAACATCTCCTCGTCGAGTGAACTGCGGGCTCTAGCTCGGAGACCCGGCGACACGCCGCGGGCGCCGCGCACCGCGCACCGAGACCGGGGCGAGCGAGCGGCCGAAGGCGTCGATGAAGAGCGAACAGGCGCCGCCCGTGGGCGGGAGCGTGCCGTTGAGCACGTCCACCCGGTACGTCAGCTCGTGACCGGCCAGTCGCGGCTCGAGCAGAACGAGGGCGACGTCGGCCAGGGCATCCGCCGGCTCTGCGAGGAAGGAGAGGACCGCGTGCGGCGCCTCGACTGCGAAGCTCGCCTTCGCGCCCTGCCAGAGCTCGAGGAAGCGCTCGGAGGCCAGGTGCCCGGCCTCGCGGCGCGGGCGGTCCGCGAAATAGACCGTCGCGTCGGCGAGGCCGTGGAGCGTGATCTCGCCGTCGTCCGCGCTGAACGCCGAGGCGCTCTGGACGAAGAGCGCGTCGATGGGCTCGGGCACCTTCCGTGCGGCGGGCATCAGCCGGCCCTCGGCGCCGCGACCTGGCGCTCGCCGCTGCCGTGGCACTGCTTCCACTTGCGTCCGCTGCCGCAGGTGCAGGGATCGTTTCGCCCGCGGCGCGCGTCCTCGGCCGCGTAGAGCTGGACGATCTCGGAGGGCGCGCGGTTCTGGCTCAGCAGCCCGCCCATGATTCGCATCGGCCGGTCGACGTGGTGGAAGAAGGCCTTGAAGCCGGCGCAGAGGAAGTTGAGCCCCGGCTCGCCGGACGGGGTCTCGATGAACCGGTCCTTCGGGCAGCCGCCGTGGCAGGCGAAGCGAACGTCGCAGTCGAGGCAGTACTGCGGGAGCGTGTCGCGCTTGTCGAGGCCGAACCGAACTTGCTGCTGCGAGGCGACCAGGGTGAGCATGTGCTCCTCCTTGATGTTCCCCAACCGGTACCGCGGTTCGACGAAATGATCGCACGAGTAGAGATCGCCGGTGTGCTCGAGCGCGAGCGCCGATCCGCACGTCTCGGAATGGACGCACAGGCCGGGCGGCTCGCCGACCCAGTTCGCGAGCGTGACATCGAACATCTGGACGTACACCTCGCCGACGTCGCGCCGGACCCACTCCTCGAAGACGTCGATCAGGAATCGCCCGTACTGCTCCGCGCTCACGGTTCGGTTCGTGACGTACGACCCCTGCTGAACGTAGAGCGGCCGGTCGCGCCAGGACGTCCTGGGCGCGCCGTCCTGGGTCTCCGCGGTCGCGCGTTCGATGATGGGGATGAACTGAATGAACCTGGCGCCGCAGTCGTCGCGGAGGAAGCGGTAGGTCTCGAGGCCGCGATCACCGTTCATCGCGTGCACCGTGGTCAGGACGTTCCAGTCGGCTTCGGCCGCTTGCAGGTGGGCGAGGCCGCGCATCACGTCGTCGAACGAGCCCTTGCCTCCCTTGTTGACCCGGTAGGCGTCGTGGATCTCGCGCGGCCCGTCGATCGAGATCCCGACGAGCACGTTGTTCTCCCTGAAGAACTCGCACCACTCCTCGTCGAGCAGGGTGCCGTTCGTCTGGATCGTGATCACGGCCCGCTGGCCGGGGCTCAGGTGCTGCTCGGTCAACTCGACCGACCGGCGGAAGAAGTCGAGCCCCATCAGGGTCGGCTCCCCGCCCTGCCAGGCGATCGTCACCTCGGGCATGCCGGCGTGCGCCTCGATCAGCTGCGTGATGTACGCCTCGAGCAGGTCGTCGGCCATGCGGAACCGCGAGCCCGGATAGAGCATCTCCTTCGAGAGGAAGAAGCAGTAGGAGCAGTCGAGGTTGCAGACAGCGCCCGTCGGCTTTGCCAGCAGATGGAACGCCGAAGGGAAGGCGACTGCCATCGTGGACGGGAGCTTCGCTGCCCGGACGCCGCGTGACATCATCCCAACCGGATGACCACCGAGCCGACAGATGCGCTCAGGCGAACCCGGCTCGCGAACGACCGCACGTATCTCGCGTGGTGGCGGAGCGGCCTGACGGCCCTGGCCGTCGCGATCGGCACCGGCCGCATCGCTCCCGGGCTCGCCGGAGGTGCGGCGTGGCCGTACCACGTCCTCGGCGCGGCCTTCGGCGTTCTCGGTGTGGCGATCGCGATCTGCGGGTTCGCGCGTCACCGCAGCGTCGAGCACGCGCTCGTGAGCGGTGGGTATGCGCCGCTCGACGAACGGATCGCCGTGGGGCTCGCAGTCGCCACGGTCGTGCTCGGGCTCGCGACGGTCGTTCTCGTGGTCGTCGGCTGAGGCCGGCACGAGGGCGGGTGACCGCTCACACGGCCGCCCGCCCACGCCCTCACTGCCGTCAGCCGCTGACGGGAGACGCGTAGCGCTCGGTCAGCTGCGTCCCCAGTGCGACCAGATCCGCCGGATGAATCCACTCGTCCGCGAGGGCGGTGCCGCCCGCGGCGAGGATCGCATCCCGGAGCGGGATCGCCCACCGGTGCTCGATCAGGGCCACCGCGGCCCAGCCGTCGTCGGGGATGGCATCCGCGAGGTACCAGACGTCGTCCTCGTCGAAGAGATGGCCGTCCTCCAGCTCGGCCGCGCCGGCCACCGCGCCCGCGAGCGCAGCGTCCTCGCCGCCCACGCCGACGCCGATCAGGGCGCCGACGAGCGCTCCGAACTCCTCGGCCTCCTCGATCGAGAGCTCGCTCGCCTGGATTGCCTCGATCTCGCCGTACTTCTTCCTGACGACGAGCAGATCGACGAGGCGAACGAGGCCCTCGTCGGAGAGCCGCTTGAACTCCGGGAGGATCTCACCTGTGAAGCGATCCTGGTCGGAGCTGATCACGAGCATCTGCATCGGGCCGAACGGGAGTTTCTCACCGGTGCTCATGTCGCCTCCAGGAGCTTCTTCTTCTGCGCGTCGAACTCCTCGGGCGTGAGGACGCCTTCGTCCTTCAGCTTCCCGAGCTTCTCGAGCTGGGAGACGAGGTCGTCGGAGATGCCGCCCGCGGGGGCAGCGGGGGCAGCGGGGGCAGCGGCCTGCTGGCCCTGGAGCTGATCGATCTGGGCGTTCTGTGCCTCTTCCTGGGCCTGCCCTTGTGCGGCTCGCTTCCCGAGCACGTAGGCCCCGCCGCCGACCATCGCGGCTCTGGCAAGTGGTCTCCGCCGTCTGAACATGTATTCCCTCCTTCTCGCTAGACGCCGACCGGATCCGGCGCGTCGGCGCCGTGGAGCGCCTTCTGCAGCTCCTCTTCGGTCTCTTTCGACAGCGACGACTTGAGGACCGTCCCGCCGAACTTGCTCAGCGCTTCGACCGCCTTGTCGGGTGTCACCTTCTCGACGACCAGGAAGAGCGCGGAGGTGCCCGGCTTCATCGCCTCGCGAACCTGTTCGATGAAGGCCTGATCGACGGTGTCCTTGTTGAGCTTGCCCATCAGGGCGCCGAAGCCGGCGCCGACGGCCATCCCGAGGAACGGCACGAAGAAGAGCATGCCGAAGAGCAGCCCCCAGAACATGCCCCAGGAGGTGCCGCCCGCCACGGAGTGATGGTTCGTGGACACCTTGAAGTCGCCCTTCTTGTCCCGCACGATCGAGGCGATCGCGTCCGTCTGGATGATCAGGTCGTCGGCGAGCTTCTCCGCCTCGACCTGAGCTGCCGCGGCCGTCGTCTCGTCGGGGTAGGCAATTGCGATCAGGTCAGCCATGTGTTCTTCCTCCTTGTCGGAGTCGTGTTTCAGTTGAGGATCCCGGTTTGCGGAAGGCCCCACGTCGTCCGGTTGGGGTGATTCGGGGCCGTCGCCCGGCCCTCGGTGACGCCTCATCCCAACGGGACGATGAATCCGGGGGCCGCGCTCGGTTTCCTCTGGGTGTGCGCGACCGATCTCCGGTCGTCGACTCACCGACTCAGGGAGGAACGGCGCAATGAGCACCGCAACGGCACAGGGGACCTACGCCGCGGACGGCTACGACGACGTCTCCGTCAGGGGAGCAGGCTGGGCGATGTTCGCCGCCATCCTGCTGTTCCTCGCGGGCACGTGGAACTTCATCGACGGCATCCTCGCCATCTCGTCCTCACACGTGTACACGGCCAACGCCCACTACGTCTTCAGCGACCTCAAGACGTGGGGCTGGATCGTCATGCTCCTCGGGATCACCCAGCTCGCGGCGGGGGCAGGGCTCCTCAGCGGCGCGACGTGGGCGCGGTGGTTCGCGATCGCGGTCGCGGGAGTGAACGCCATCGGACAGCTGATGTTCCTGCCCGCGTACCCGTTCTGGGCACTCTCGATGTTCACGCTCGACATCTTCATCATCTTCGGGCTCGCCACCTACGGCAGCTCGCTCAAGGCACTTCGGTCCTGACGCCCGGAGGGTGCCGGCGCCGTCGCGCCGGCACCCTCCGAGCCGATCTGAAGAACGACAGCCGAGGAGGCGAAATCATGTGGTTCGTGTTCGGAGGTCTGGGAGCTCTGATCTACATCGTGCTCGTGATCACGCTCGGAGTCACGACGGTCCGGAAAGGGCACTGGGTGATGTTCATCCTGGGCTTCATCTTCCCGCTGTTCTGGCTGATCGGTGCGCTCATGGCACCGAGAGTGCAGCCGGTCTGAGCGCCCAGTCCGCGATCGCGAATCACCCGGATCGAACGATTCTCCTGCGCTGACGCCGCGCTTCAATCGAGGTCTCGAAGCGCGCAAGAAAGGAAGGGCGATCATGCAGATGCTCGCACAGCACCCCGAGCTCTTCGCGACGCTGGCGATCGGTGCGGTCCTGATGATGGCTCAGCTGGGTCTCGCGAAAGGCATGCTCGCGCCGAGGCGAACACGCCCTTGCCCGTCCTGCGGCCGCATCCGGCGCGCAGCCGTCTGTGAGTGGTGCGGGCACGACCGCCGTGGTCGCCGATGATCTTCACCCTCACGCTGGTCGTGAGCCCGGTCGTCAGCTCGCCGCGCACCGGGGCTCAGCTGCGGACGATCCCGAGCGCGCCGACGACGAACACCGCCGCGGCGACCAGGCCGACGACACAGGGGACCAGCACCCCGACGTAGCGTTCCAACGCGCTGCGCGTCGCCTCGAGCACGTGTTCCGACCGCGGGCCGGCGAACAGGCGCACGGTGAGGATCACGAGCAGCGGCAGGACGAATGCGACGTTGAACAGCACCACGAGCTCGATCCGCACCGCGAGCGAGGCATGGGACGCGATGATCGCCGCGAGCGCCGCGAAGTAGGGGAAGGCGGTCGGCAGCTCGGCGACGATGATCCCGGCTCCGAGGCCGGCGGCACCGAGCGCTCCGCCGGGCGGCTCGCGCGACATCCCGCTCGCGACCCGGTGGCGATGGATCCAGAGGATCCAGGCGAGCGCTCCCAGCGCGATCGCTGCGCCGATCTCGATCAGGTGCTTGGCCTGCGGGCCGACGTGGGGCACGAGGTGGAGGAGCAGGCTGCCCGGCCCGGCGACGACGAGCACTCCCGCCGCAAGCGACGGCACGAACACGCCGAGCGTGAAGAACGAGACGAGCAGCGCGCCCCGCCGTCGCACCGCGAGCACGAGCGCCGGGGCGATCGTGGAGGGATTCAGCCCGTCGACGAGAGCGATCCCGAGCACGAGCAGGACGAGGGCCTTCATCGGCCGCACGCTGCCTGCCGGCGGGTCGCCGCCGTTCATCCGGTTTGGGTGAACTGGGCGGGAGCGGCAGGGGCTAGAACGGAGTCGTGAGCCGCGACATGCCGGGAGCGGAGCGGGTGGGGCCGGTGGTCGTCGGCTACGACGGCCGTGAGGAGTCCGATCGCGCGCTCGAGTACGCGCTCGAGGAGGCCGCCTCGCGCGAGACCTCCGTGGTCGTGGTCGTCGTGGCGCCGATGCCGTTCGAGTGGGTCGATCCGTACGGTCCCGGCGTGCCGGGGATGGTCGGCCCGGTCACGCCGATCCCGGAGCAGGGGCCGCTCGAAGTGCAGCCGCTGCTCGAGCACGCGCGCCGCCGGCTCGAAGAGACCGCGAGCTCGGGTGAGGCGGTGTGGGGGCTCGGTGACCCGGTGAGCGAGATCCTGCGGGTGGCCGACGAGCGCAAGGCGTGCGCGATCGTGGTCGGGACGCACCACCATTCGGCGCTCGGGCGCCTGTTCGGCACCGACACCGCCGCCGATCTGGTCAAAGAGTCGCACTGCGACGTCCTCGTCGCGCGATGACCGCTCAGGTCGACGACGTTCGCTTCCGTGATCTGAACGGGAACGGGCGCGTCGATCCATATGAGGACGCGACGCGGCCGGTCGAGGAGCGGGTCGAAGACCTGCTCGCTCAGATGACGCTCGAGGAGAAGGCCGGTCTGATGTTCCATCCGCCGATCCTGATGAACAGCGACGGCTCGCTGATCGCGGATGCGAACGACTTCTTCCGCGGCAACACGGAGGAGCTCGTCGCCGGCAGGCACCTCAACCACTTCAACATCTACTACGCGCCCGAGCCTCGGGTGCAGGCCGAGTGGCACAACCGCCTGCAGCGCCTCGCGGAGTCGACCCGTCTCGGCATCCCGGTCACGATCTCCTCCGATCCTCGCCACAGCTTCGCGGAGAACCTGGGCGCGAGCTGGTCGGCGGGCGAGTTCTCGCACTGGCCGGAGCCGATCGGCTTCGGAGCGCTCGGGGACGCAGAGGCGATGCGCGAGTTCGGCGACATCGCCCGGCGTGAGTACCGGGCCGTCGGCATCCACGTCGCGCTCCATCCGATGGCCGACCTGGCGACCGAGCCGCGCTGGGCACGGATCGCGCACACCTTCGGCGAGGATGCGGACCATGCGGCCCGCCTCGTCGCTGCGTACGTGCGCGGCTTCCAGGGCGAGCAGCTCGGGCCGCTGTCGGTCGCGTGCATGACCAAGCATTTCCCCGGCGGCGGCCCGCAGCGAGACGGCGAGGACCCGCACTTCCCCTACGGCAAGGATCAGGTCTACCCGGGCGGGATGTTCGACTACCACCTGCGCGTCTTCGAGGCGGCCTTCGAGGCCGGCACCGCCCAGATCATGCCGTACTACGGACGCCCGGTCGGGACGCCGTTCGAGGAGGTCGGGTTCGGGTTCAACCGCGACGTGGTCACGGGCCTGCTGCGCGAGCGATACGGCTTCGACGGCGTGGTCTGCACCGACTGGGGATTGATCACCGACGCGCCGATGCCGGACGGCTCGGTCTTCGGAGCCAAGTGCTGGGGCGTCGAGGCGCTCAGCGCCGAGGATCGGCTGGTCAAGATCATCGACGCCGGCTGCGACCAGGTGGGCGGCGAGTCGCTGCCCGAGCTGCTGGTCGAGCTCGTCCGCGCGGGCCGCGTCACCGAAGCTCGCATCGACGAGTCGGCGCGCCGCCTGCTGCGCGACAAGTTCAGGCTGGGCCTCTTCGACAGCCCCTACGTCGACCCCGACGAGGCCGAGCGCATCTGCGGCTGCAGCGAGTTTCGCGCGGCCGGTGACCTCGTGCAGCGCCGGTGCGCCGTGCTCGTGACGAACGCCGGCACGCTGCCGCTCACAGGACGTCCTCGCGTCTATCTCGACGGAGTCTCAGCTGCGGCGGCCGCGCCGTACGGCGACGTGGTCGAGCGGCCGGAAGATGCCGACGTTGCGATCGTCCGGCGAAATGCGCCGTTCGAGCCGCGCACCGAGACCTTCATCGAGAACGTCTTCCACGCCGGCGACCTCGACTTCAAGGAGCCGGAGCTCGGCCGGCTGCTCGAGCTCGCGCACCGCCTGCCGACGGTGCTCGTCCTCCATCTGGAGCGCCCCGCGGTGATCCCCGAGCTCGCCGGCGCGTGCGCGGCAGTCGTCGCCTTCTTCGGCGCGTCCGAGGAGGCGGTGCTCGACGTCCTCTTCGGCCGCTCCGCGCCCGAGGGACGGTTGCCGTTCGAGCTCCCGTCGTCGATGGACGCGGTGCGCGCGCAGCAGCCCGACGTGCCGGGCGACTCCTCGCAGCCGCTCTTCCGCTTCGGGCACGGTCTCGCCTACGGCGAGACCCGTTAGTCGCCGGGCTCGAACTCGCGCAGATAGCCCTCGAACAGGCGGCGGTGCTGCTGCTCGTCGTGCAGGATCGCGATCACCAGGTCCTGGGTGACCCAGTCGATGCCGTCTGTCGCCTCGAGGATCCGCGTGTAGTGCTCGATCGCGCCGGTCTCCGCGGCGATCACGCCCTTGATCACATGGACGAGGTCCGTCTGTTCGTCCGGCGGCTGCAGGCCGGACTGCTCGGCGTGGAAGTCGAGCGAGCCGGGCACGACGCCGTAGAGCTCCTTGATGCGGCGCCCGAACAGCTGCGCATGCCCGAGCTCCTCCTGGATGTCGGCTTCGAGGGACCGGCGGATCTCCTGCGCCCGGACGCCGTCCGGATTGATCGAGTTGGCGACGTAGCTCATCACGGTCTCGATCTCCAGCCAATAGGCGTGCGTCAGGAGGGCGATGATCTCTGCGCGCTTGTCGGCGTGCTCGGCCGCCAGGATGTCGCTGCTCGGTGTGGTGTGGGTTGCCATGCTCGGGGCCTCCTCCTGCTGGGGGATTCGATCGGTTCGACAGGGATCGTCGATCCCTCGAGCCGCCTCGGAATCGGTGTTGCCCACATCGAGCTGCGTGGAAACTGCCGCTTGCTCCCGGCGGTTCCGGCTACGGGATTCGCGAGCGGCGCGGGCGGGCATCTGCGGAGGCGTCTCCGGAGAGAGGATTGACCATGGTGACCGACCTGCATTCGAAGACCAGAGAGCGCGGCGCCGTCGCCGCGGGGCTGATCGACCGCTGGGTCGGCGAGCAGGTCACCCGGCAGATCCGCCGTCATCACCGGCGGCGGCTCGAGCGGATCGGGTGGGCCGGCGCTCTCGAGCCCCCGGCGGGCGGCTTCGCCGACGGTGACTTTCCCCCTCGGGCGGGAAACGCCATCGAGATCCTGATCGACGGTGTCCAGGCGCTGCCCTCGATTGCCGCGGCGCTCCGCGACGCGCAGTCGCACGTGCATCTCGCCGGCTGGTACTTCACACCGGGGTTCGCGCTCGAACGCGAGGGCGAGTCGCTGCCCGTCCTCCGCAACCTGCTCGCCGAGCTCGCGGAGCGGGTCGACGTACGGGTGCTCGCCTGGGCGGGTGCGCCGCTGCCGCTCTTTCGGCCCTCGCGTGGGGACGTGCGCCACATGCGCGAACAGCTGGTCGAGAACACGAGGATCCAGTGCGCGCTGGACGCACGCGAGCGCCCGCTGCACTGCCACCACGAGAAGACCATCGTCATCGACGACCGCGTCGCATTCGTCGGCGGGATCGATCTCACGTCGGAGTCGGGCGACCGCTACGACTCGAACGACCATCCCGCTCGTTCGGATGTCGGCTGGCACGACGCCTGCGCCCGCATCGAAGGGCCTGCCGTGGGCGACGTCGCGGGGCACTTCCGCTTGCGCTGGCACGAGGTCACGGGCCAGGTGCTCGCGCCGTCCGCGCTGCCGAAGCCCGCGGGGAAGGTCGGGCTGCAGATCGTGCGCACTGTGCCCGAACGCATCTACGACGCAAAGCCGCGAGGCGAATTCACGATCCTCGAGTCGTACCTGCGCGCCCTGCAGGCGGCAGAGCGATTCGTCTACATCGAGAACCAGTTCCTGTGGTCGCCGGAGATCGAGGCAGTGCTCCACGACAGGGTTCTCCGTCCGCCGCATCCCGACTTCCGGCTCGTCCTGTTGCTGCCGTCGAAGCCGAACAGCGGCGCCGACGACACGCGTGGAATGCTCGGCCACCTTCTCGAGGCCGACGGCGATGCGGGGCGTGTCCTCGCCTGCACGCTGTTCGCGCGCGCAGGGCGCCTGGCCGATCCGATCTACGTCCACGCGAAGCTCGCGATCGTCGATGACGCGTGGCTGACACTCGGCTCCGCCAACCTGAACGAGCACTCGCTGTTCAACGACACCGAGCTGAACCTCGTCTCGCAGGATCCCGAGCTCGCCCGAGACACGCGGCTCCGCCTCTGGGCCGAGCACCTCGAGCTCGCCGAGGCCGAAATCCCGGACGATCCGATTCGGGCGATCGAGGAGCTCTGGAAGCCGATCAGCAAGGAACAGCTCCAACGCCGCGACGCGGGGCTCCCGCTCACCCACAGGCTCGTCCGCCTGCCGCACGTCTCGCGCCGCTCCGCCCGGGCGCTCGGTCCCGTCTCGGGCGTCCTTGTCGACGGCTGAGCACGCCGCTCCGTCCCGGGGCGGCCGGTCCCGACTACGCAGCGGCCCTCGGCGATCTCCCCGATGCCCGGCCGGCGGCGACGGCGGAAGATCAGGTCGATGAAGGAGATGCTGCTTGTCGGGCGGGGCGGCGAAGGGGTCGTGCTCGCCTCGCAGATCCTGGCCGAGACGTTCGCCCGCGCAGGGTTCTGGGTCCAGAGCTTTCCCGAGTTCACGGCCGAGCGGCGCGGCGCGCCGATCTCGGCGTCGCTGCGCTGGGACGAGCGCTCGCCCATCCACCGGCGCTTCAAGGTGCGGGACTGCGACGTGCTCGTCGTCGTCTCGCCCTCGCCGCCGTCGCCACAGGTGCTGGGCCGGGTCAGGCCGGGCGGCCTCGTGATCCTGAATCGCGAGACGAGGTTCACCCAGTCGGGCCCGTTCGAGATCGCGCGCGTTCCGGCGTCGCGGATCGCACAGGAGAACGGGATCCTCTCCTCGGAAGGCCGGCCGATCGGCAACGTCGCCGTGCTCGGCGCCTCCGTGAAGCGGCTCCTCCCCGGCGGGCTCGAGCACCTGGAGCAGGCCGTCACGGCGCGCATGGGCGCCCTCGCCGAGGCGAACATCGCCGCGGCCCGGGCGGGCTACGAGCGCTGCACGAGGCAGCACACGCTCGTGGGCGATGCTCCGGTCGAGCCGGCGCCTGCGCGGGCGTCCCGGCACGGACGGGCGCCGCTCTTCCCGGTCAGCACGACGGACTCGCGCGGGAACCACACGGGCACCTGGTCGCTCGACCGGCCCGTCGTCATGGCCGAGTGCACCGCCTGCGGCGTCTGCGCGCTCTTCTGTCCGGAGGGGGCGATCACGAGAGACGACGGCACGGTCGTGGTCGACTACCTCTACTGCAAGGGCTGCGGCATCTGCGAGGTCGTCTGTCCGGTTCGCAACGCGATCGCGATGGAGGCGGTGGAAGCATGATCCAGACGCTGCCGCGTGGGCGCGTGGTCATGACGGCCAACGACGCCGCCGCTTACGCGGTGCTGCTCGCGCGCGCCCGGGCAATCGCGTGCTATCCGATCACGCCGCAGACCTTGATCGTCGAGCGGCTCGCGGAGCTCGTCGCCGGCCGGGACGACATCGAGTTCGCGAACCTCGAGAGCGAGCACTCGATGTTCGGCTACGTCGTCGCGGCGGCCCGGGCAGGCGTGCGGACCTTCACGGCGACGTCGTCGCAAGGCCTGTTGTACGCGCACGAGCAGCTCCACCGTGCCTCGCGGGAGCGCGTGCCGCTCGTCGTCGTCAACGTCAACCGCGCCGTCTTCGCTCCGTGGAGCATCGAGCCGGATCTGTCCGACAGCATGAGCCAGCGAGACGCCGGGTGGATCCAGCTGTACTGCTCCTCGGCACAGGAGGTGCTGGACAGCGTCCTCTGCGCCTACCGGATCGCCGAGACGGTGCAGCTGCCGGTGCTGGTCTGCGCCGAGGGCTTCCTGCTCTCGCACACGTCCGAGGTCGTCGAGATCCCGGAGCAGGACGCGGTCGACGCGTTCCTTCCCGAGCTGTGCCCGCCCGAGGGCTGGCTGCTCGATCCGGCCGACCCGCGGGCGTTCTCGGCCCTGCCGCAGCCGAACGACTACTTCGCCTTCCAGCGCAACGTCGCGGAGGCCCTGGACGACGCCAGGGTCGTGATCGCCGACGTCGCCGCCGAGTTCTCGGCGCAGTTCGGGCGCGAGAAGATCGGCGAGCTCGAGCTGCACGGCAATCCCGACGCGACCGCCGCGCTCGTCACGATCGGGACGATCGGGGAGTCGGCGCTGGAGCTGCTCGACCTGGACGACGACCTGCTGCTCGTCCGCGTGCACACGTTCAGGCCGTTCCCCGCAGCCGCGCTCGCCGACGCGCTCCGCGGCGTGTCGTACGTCAGCGTGATCGACCGCGCGCCGGGCTTCGGCTCGCTCGGTCCCCTCGGCAGCGACGTCAAGGCGCTCGACCTGAAGAGCGTGCGGGCGTCCCGCAACTTCATCTGCGGGCTGGGTGGGGTGGACGTGACCCCCGCGACGCTCGCGTGGGCGCTCGAGCAGACGCGGTCCGGCAGCGCACAGGCTGCGGATGCACCGGTCTACGTGCCGGAGGGGGTGTAGCGATGCCCGCGTGGCTCGACGAGATCGTCGGGGAGGAGAAGCTCCTGCTGCCCGGTCACACGGCCTGCGCAGGGTGCGGGCCTGCGATCAACGTCCGGCACGTGCTCGGCGGCCTGGCAGCTGCGTCGCCCCAGTCGAAGATCGTTCTCGTGATCCCGGCGTCGTGCTGGACGATCATCGCGGGCATCTATCCGGTCAACGCCTTCGGCGTCTCCGTGCACCTTACGCCCTTCGCCTCCGCTGCGGCCGAGGCGTCCGGCATCAAGGCCGCGTTGCGGCTGCGCGGGCTCGGCGACACGACCGTCGTCGTCTGGGGCGGGGACGGCTCGACCTCCGACATCGGCTTCTCCGGTGTCTCGGCCGCCGCCGACCGCAACGAGGACCTGATCTACGTGCTGAACGACAACGAGGCGTACATGAACACCGGCGTGCAGAAGTCCGGTGCGACCCCGGAGGGCGCCTGGACGACGACGACGCCCGCAGGCTCCCCGCGTGCCGGTCAGAAGAAGGACATCGCCCGGATCATGGCGGCTCACGGGATCCCGTACGTGGCGACGCTCGCGCTCGGGTCGGTGCCGATGCTGAAGGACTTCCGCGCGAAGGTCGCGCGCGCCGCCGAGCTCGAGGGCTTTCGGTTCCTGCACATCCTGGGCGGCTGCCCGCCCGGCTGGCGCTATCCGACGGCGAACACCACCGAGGTCGCGCGACTGGCCGTCGAGTCACACTACTTCCCGCTCTTCGAGTGCGACCACGGAGAGTGGCGGATCACGCTGCGCCCGAAGCGCGCGGCGCCGATCCGCGACTTCCTCGAGACGCAGGGGCGCTTCGGCCACCTCTCGCCGGCAGAGATGGACGCGATCCAGGCACACGTGGATGGGCGCTGGAACGAGCTCGCCGGCCTCGCCGCCACGAACCGCGACTGAGCAGCGCTACGAGGTGCGGTGCCGCTCCTCGCGCAGCTCGGCCTGATAGCGCTCCGCTTCCTCGAACTCCTCTTCCGTTCGCCGCCGGTCGGCCGCGGTCTCGGAGGCAGGATGCTCGCCGCTCGCGGCGGATCGGCGCATGACGACGAACGCGACCACGAGCAGGGGGACCGCAACGGCTGCGAGGATCGCGATCGGGAGCACGATGCCAGTATGCGCCGCTCAGTCGGCCGGCGCCCCGGCAGGCTCCACCGGACGGCGCGACCGGGCCGGCCGTTCGCCGGGCGGCTCGATCGTGATGTCGGGCAGCGTGCGGTCGAGCCAGCGCGGGATCCACCACGACCGGTCGCGCAGGAGCGTCAGGAGCGCCGGCACCAGGGTCATCCGCATCAGGAGCGCGTCGGTGAGGATCGCCACCCCGAGCAGCAGGCCGAACTCCTTGGACACGCGATCCGGCGAGAGCAGGAACGAGAAGAACACCGAGGCCATGATCAGCGCCGCGGCGACGATCACGCGGCCGACGCCGGCGACGCCGTCCTTGACGGCAGTGACCGTCGGCGACCCGTGCACATGCTCCTCCCGGATGCGGCTCATCAGGAACACCTCGTAGTCCATCGAGAGCCCGAAGAGGATGGCGAACGCGATCGGCGGCACGAAGCTCTCGATCGGGCCGGTCCGGTCGAGGCCGATCAGGCCGAGGCCGTATCCCTTCTGCACGACGAAGGTGAGCACGCCGAAGCCGACGAGCGCGGAGACGAGCGTCGTCAGCGCGGCCTTGAACGCGATCACCGCCGAGCGGAACGCCATCGCCAGCACGAGGAAGGTGATGCCGATGATGTAGAGCAGGAACCACGGCACCCGCGAGAAGATCCGATGGCCGATGTCGGTGAAGGCGGCGTTCGTCCCGGACACGTACGCGTGCGCGCTCGACCCGGCGAGTGCCCGCGGGATCACGGTGTGGCGAAGCGTGGCGACCAGGTCGTCGGTCTTCGAGTCCTGCGGCGCATATCTGCCGTAGCTGTTGATGATCGCCACCGATGCCTTCTGCGCGGTCTTGGCGTTGTAGATCGGCTTGACGACCTTCTTCAGCCCGGGCACCTGTTCGAGCGCCGACCGGATCTTCGTCGCGGCGGCATGGTCCGACTGGAGGTCGACGACGACCGGGATGGGTTCGGTGAAGCCGGGCCCGAACCCGCTCGTCAGCAGGTCGTACGCCTTGCGCGTCGTCTGGTCCTGCGGAGCCGTGCCGGCATCGGCCAGCCCGAGGCGCGCGACGAGCACCGGTGAGGCGAGCAGCACGAGCACCACCGAGACGATCGGGAGGACGGTCTTCGCATGCTGCGAGACGAATCGTCCCCAGGCTGCGACCGGAGTCCGCTGCTGCCCGTCGCGCGACTCGTCGACCGCCCGCAGGCCCAGCCGGCCGCGGTCGATCTTCGGGCCGAGCAGCGCCAGCACGGCAGGGAGCAGCGAGTTCGCGAGCAGCACCGCCGTCAGGACGCCGAGCGCGCTGCCGATCCCGAGCTTCGTGATGAAGTCGAGTCCGATCAGCGCCAGGCCGGTGATCGAGATCGCCACGGTCACCCCCGCGAAGATCACTGCCCGCCCAGCGGTCGCGCCGGCCGCGGCCGCGGCCTCCTGCGGCGTCAGGCCGTCGTGGAGGAGCTGTCTGAACCGGGTGACGATCAGCAGCGTGTAGTCGATGCCGACGCCGAGGCCGATCATCGGGACCAGGATCTCGGTGACGGTGTTGAAGTGGGTGAGGCGCGCGGCCAGGAACAGGATCAGGAACGCACCGAGCACTGCGACGATCGCAAATGCGAGCGGGATCGCGGTCGGCACGAGAGCGCGGAAGAGGATCAGCAGGATCACGAACGCGGCGAGCAGTCCGATCAGGTCGCTCAGGCCCTGCGTCGGCGGCGCGCTTTCGGCCTCACCGGTGAACTCGACCTGCATCCCCGCCGAAGCGGCGATCGTGCGCAGCTGGTCCTCCAGCGCGACGATGCCGGAACGCGGCAGCTGGAAGCCGTTGCGGTCGTACTGCACGTCGAAGAACGCGACCCGGCCGTTGTCGGACAGCTGGCCCGTGTCCGAGAGCGGGCTCGTGATCTTCTGCAGGTCCTTCGGGTTCTCGGCCAGGGAGCGTTGCGAGTCCTTGCCGGCGGCGAGCATCCGCCGGACGGCCGCCGCCCGCGCGGGCGAGTCGAGGCGGGCGCTCGGGTCCGCGAGCACGACCCGCAGCGCGGCCCCCTTCTCGCCGCCGAACTTGGCGGTGATCAGGTCCGTCGCCTTCTGGGTGTCGGAGCCGGGGATCTTGAAGTCGTTGATCAGCTTCCCGTGGAACGCCGCGTTCAGCCCGATCAGCACCACGAAGACGCCGAGCCAGGTGACCACCACGCGCCACGGGTGCTGTGCGCAGTGACCCGCCCAGCGCGCGAGGGCGCCTTCGTGGGCGATCCGTTGCTCTTCGGCGAGCCGGCGCTCGTCCGCCGGCCCGGGACTCTCCACCCCGGTCATCGACCTCCTCGTCGGCTCGGGTCAGCGACTCGCGACAGCATGCCCGATCCGCCCCGGGCGAGGCGCCGGTTCAGGCAGCGAGCACACTCAGGGAGAGGGAGCAGGCACGCCGGGGCGCAGGGACTCGAGCGACGCGCGGATCTCGTCGGTCAGGATCGCGTACATCGTCGGCTCGGCGATCTCGAGCGCCGCCGAGAACGCCGCAGCCGCTTCCTCCGTCCGCCCCTGTGCGGTCCGGACGAGACCGGCGGCGTGGAGCATCGACGCGCGCGTCCAGACGTCCTCCCGCCCGACGCGGCGCTGTGCAGCGGCGACGACACGGTCGGCCTCGTCGACCTTGCCCTGCTTGACGAGCACCTCGGCCAGCCGCCGCTCCGCCTCGACGAGGTACCCCTGCTCATGGGTGGACCGCAGGCCGCCGACCGCCTCCCGGTAGGTCTTCTCCGCCAGGGCGATGTCGCCGCGCTGCTCGTAGACCACGCCGAGGTTGGCGAGCGTCCAGCCGTAGCGGCCGGCGGCGCCCGTCTCCCGGAAGATCTCGAGCGCCTCGACGAGGCATGTCTCGGCCTCGGCCGATTCGTTCTCGCCGTAGCGCCGCCCGCGGACCGCGAGCGCGAAGGCCTTCGCCTCGCGGCTGCCGCTCGAATCGGCGATCGCCTCGGCGCGTTCGAGCAGGTCGAGCGACCGTGCGGCATCGCCCTGCACGCCGGCCACGCTCGCGAGCTGCGTCAGCGCCAGGCTCTCGAGGTCGGGACGGCCGGATTGATGCGCGAGCTCGAGCATCGCCTCGCCGTGCCGGGTCGCGCCTGCGGCGTCGCCGCGCCACCAGAAGATCGTCGCGATCAGCGCGTTCGCGTCGTAGAGCCCGACCGTCTCGTCCGCGGGCAGGATCGCCAGTGCCTCGTCCGCGAGGTCGTGGGCGCGGACGACCGCGCTTTCGGCGTGCAGTGCGAGGTCGGCGAGGAGGACGAGCGCCTGCCCCTCGATGTCCGGCAGGCCCGCGGCACGCGCCTCGGCCAGCGCGTCCTCCGCCTCGGCGCGGACGGTCGGGACGTCCGACAGCCGCCAGGCTGCATGCGCGGCGAGGTAGCGGCGGCCCGGGGTCGGCTCGAGCTCGAGGGCGCGGAGCAGCGTCCGGCGGGCGGATACGAACCCGCCCCGCTGGAGGGCGCGGCGCCCGGCGCTCTCGAGCGCCGCCGCCGCGTCATGCGCCAGCGCGTCCGGCACGCGACCGCCGAGCTCCGCGAGGAGAAGAACCGCCTGGTCGAGGTGGTAGGCGCGGATCCCGACGAGCTCGTCCCTGGCGCGCTCGTCGATCCACGCCGCGAAGGCCTGGTGCTCCTCGGCCCGCAGCAGCTTGCTCATCCCGGCGTACGCGACGTCGCGGATGAGCACGTGCTTGAAGCGAAATGCGCGATCGCCTGAGATCGTCGAGCGCTCCTCCGGGACGACGAACTCGCGGTCGAGCAGCCCGTCGAGCAGCGAATCGACGTCGAGATCCGGCACGAGCCGGTCGAGCGCCCCGCGCCAGAAGACGCGCCCCATCAGCGCCGCGCTCTGGAGGACGCGCTTCTCGCCCGCGGGCAGCCGGTCGATGCGGGCGGCGATCAGCGCCTGCACGCTGTCGGGGATGCGGTCGAGCGCCTCGTGCTCTCGCAGCGTGCGCGCGATCTCCTCGAGGAAGAGCGGGTTGCCCTCGGCCCGCTCGAGCACGAGCGCCCGCTGGGCGGCCGGCACGTCGGATCGCGCGAGCAGGGCCTCGGCCAGGCTCTCGCTCTCCTCGGCGTCGAGCGGTGCGAGCTCGATCGCGCTTGCGCGCCGAATGCCGCCGCCCCAGGACGGGCGCGTGTCGAGGAGGTCCGGCCGCGCGACCGCGACGATCAGCACGGGGACGTTGCGGAGCGACCGGGCGAGATGCTCGATCAGGTCGAGGAGCGGCTCCTCCGCCCAGTGGACGTCCTCGAAGACGAGGACGAGCGGCTGCAGGTCGGCGAGCTGCTCGGCCCAGCGCAAGGCGGCCCACGTCAGCTCGGCCGAGGAATGCTCGCCCTCGGCGGCGCCGAGCACGCCGAGCGCCACCGCGAGCAGGTCGGCCACCGCCTCGCTCTCGCAGCTGAGGCGCAGCTTCTCGAAGGCGTCGTTCGCCGGGTCGTCGTCGGTGATGCCGGCGCTCGCCTTGATCATCGAGGCGAGCGGCCAGTACGTCACGCCCTCGCCGTAGGGCAGGGTGCGGCCGGAGAGCGTCGTCACGCGCTCGAGCGAATCGAGGAACTCCGTGACGAGGCGGGTCTTCCCGAGGCCCGGCTCCCCGAAGACGGTCACGAGCTGCGCGCCGCGGTTCCGCACCGCCCGCTGGAACGAGTTCTCGAGCAGCTCGAGCTCGGCCTCGCGGCCGACGAGCGGCGCGGCCGGGAGCCGCGCCGCGTCGTGCACGCGCAGCGCGCGCCAGGTCCAGAGCGGCTCGGGCCGGCCCTTGACCTCGAGCGGCCCCGCGCTCTCGACCTCGACCGCGCCTGCGGCCAGCCGTCTCGCGCCCTGGCCGAGCAGGACCTGTCCCGGCTCCGCGGCCTGCTGGAGGCGGACGGCGAGGTTCACGGCCTCGCCGGTGGCGAAGGTCGATTCCGCGTCCTCGACGACCACCTCGCCCGACTCGACGCCGATCCGGGCCGCGAGCCCCAGCGCCTCGACCTTCGGCACGATCTCGAGTGCCGCCCGCAGCGCGCGTTCCGCGTCGTCCTCATGTGCGAGCGGCACGCCGAACGCCGCCATCACCGCATCACCTGCGAACTTCTCGACCGTTCCGCCGTGCCGCGCGATCGAGCCGGAGACCTGCTCGAAGTAGCTGTTCACCCGCCGGCGGACGACCTCGGGGTCCGCGCCGGCGACGAGCGCCGTCGAGTCCACGAGGTCGACGAAGACCACCGTTGCCATCTTGCGTTCCACTGTCCGATTTTACCGGCAGAGGTGTGGCCGGCCGGCCGCCAGGGCCGGCCGGCCGCGAACCTCACGTCTGCGGCTCGATGTTCTGGTTGAGCCGGAACACGTTGCTCGGGTCGTACTCGCTCTTGAGCGCCTGGAGCCGGGCGTAGGTCTCCTCGCCGTAGGACGATCGCGCCGCGTCCGGGTCGCCGAGGAAGTTGACGTACGCACGGCCGGTCGAGGCGTCTCCTGCCGCGCCGATGACCTCGCGCGCCCACTCGCGGTGCGCCGGTCCCGCGTCGGCGTCGTGCCAGCCGGTCACGGCGTTGAGCACGAACGGCATCGACCGTTCTGCAAACGCCGTCGCGCCGTCTGCGACCCGGGCGACCGCACCGCCCATCTGGTGCACATGGATCTCGCACTGCGGCCCGGGAGCGGCGAGGTGGAGCTCGCAGAGCCGGTCGACGAGCGTGTCGTCGAGGCAGGACAGGTTCGTCGCCTTGAAGTAGGAGTTGATCCCTCTCGTCCAGAGCGGGTCGATGAGCGTCTGGATCACGTGGTACGGCATCGGTCCGAGCAGGTCGGCGATCGGCTCGGCCACCGAGCGAAACTCGGAGACCAGCGACTCGCCCTCCTCGAGCGGGCCTGCGGAGACGGCGATCAGTGCCGCCACCTTCTTGCCGTGCCACTCCTGCGGGATCACGGGCAGCGGCGGCGCCGTCGTCAGGTTGACGAGCCCGGTGATCTCGTCCGGTGCATCCTCGGTGAAGGCGCGGAAGGCGTGCATCAGATCGCGAGCGGCGTCGGCCGCGTAGAAGATCGGTCCGGCGTAGACCATCGGGCCGACCGTGTGCAGCTGGAGCTCGAACTGCGTCACGGCGCCGAAGTTGCCGCCGCCTCCGCGCAGGCCCCAGAGGAGGTCGGCGTTCTCGTTCTCGCTCGCGTGGACGAGCCGGCCGTCGGCGGTGACGAGGTCGGCTGCGACGAGGTTGTCGCAGGCGAGGCCGTGCTTGCGCATCAACCAGCCGATGCCGCCTCCGAGGGTGAACCCGCCGACACCTGTCGACGAGACGAGGCCGCCGGTCGTCGCGAGCCCGTGGGCCTGTGTCTCGTGGTCGACGTCCGCCCAGACGGCGCCACCGCCGACCGTGGCCCGGCGGGCGACGGGATCGACCCGGACGCCGTTCAGCGGCGCGAGGTCGATCACGATCCCGTCGTCGCACGTCGAGAACCCGGCCACGCTGTGACCGCCGCCGCGAACCGCGATCGGGAGACGGTTGCTGCGGGCGAAGCCGATCGCCGCGATCACGTCGGCTGCGCCGGTGCACCTGACGACGAGCGCCGGGCGGCGGCCGTCGTGCGCGCCGTTCCAGATCCGGCTCGCTTCGGCGTAGCCCTCGTCGCTTGCGGTCAAGACCTGTCCGCGCACCGCTTCCCGGAGCTCCTGGACAGTTGCTTCCCCCAGCACCGGGGTGAAGGTCTGAGTCATCGCTTCGTTCCTTTCCTCGCTTTCCGGGAAGTCGTATCCGGCGCGTCTTTGGCCTCACTTAGCGGCGCCTTAGCAGCAAGGCTCGCGAGCCGTTCGTCGACCATTGCGATGCCGAGCGCGTCGTCCCGCGCGGCGTAGCGTTCGCGCGCCTCGGCGAGGAGCGCCGCCGCCTGCGGGGCGTCGCCACGGAGGACAGCGACCTCGGCAAGCCCGGCCAGCGTGCTCGCGAGCCAGCGCTCGCGCTGCGTCGGCCCGAGCACGGAGAGAGCCTCCTGCAGAGCGGCCTCGGCCTCCTCGAGGGCGCCGCGGGCGACGGCCAGGTCGGCGGCGCGCCAGAGCGTGCTCGCGAGGCCCCAGCGATCGCCCGCCCGCCGAAAGATGTCGAGGGCCTCGGAGAGGTCGCTTTCCGCGCCGTCGTAGTCGCCCGCGATCGTCTCGACGAGCCCGAGGCCGGAGAGGACGAGTGCCCGGCCCCGCCGGTCGCTCAGGCGGGTTCGCAGCTCGAGGGCCAGCTCGAGCTGCTCGTGCGCGGCCGCGACGTCGCCCTCGGCCAGCGACGTGTACGCGCTGCGGACGACCACCGTGGCAAGGCCGGCCTCGTCGCCGGCGGCCTGGAAGCGGGCCGCCGCCTCCTCCAGCAGGGCGCGAGCCCGCGGGAGGTCGCCGCGGACGCGCGCGATGCCGGCCTGGTTGGCAAGCGCGTAGCTCACGGCTGCACTGCACGAGATCTCGACGAACGGCTGCAGCGTGTCCTCGAACACATGCCGCAGGCCGGGGCGTCCTCCGGGCTGGCTCAGGCGGAGCTCCGCGATGTTCAGCGGAGACGGGATCGTCTCCGACGACCCTTCCAGCTCGCGGAACGCTTCGATGCTCTGTGCCGCGAGGTCGTCGGCTCTCGCCAGGTCGCCGGCGATCCAGGCCGCGACGCCGAGCGAGTGGATGCTGATCGCCGCCCCGGCCGCCGACCCCTCGCGGCGCGCCAGTTCGAGCGCGCGCTCGAGCCACGGCACCGCGACCTCGGTCACGTCGGCTGCGGCAGCGACCCCCCCGAGGAACTGGAGCGCGCGCCATTCGACGTGCGTGTCGCCGATCTCCGAGGCGAGGGCGTGGCTCCGCTCCGCGAGGGCGAGGCTGGCCGCGAGCGTGCCGCTGCGCAACTCGATCGCCGCGGCCGCGAGCAGTGCCTCGGCGCCGAGCGGCGTCCGCCCGGGATTCGCCGCCAGGGCAGCGGCGAACCGGCGCCTCGCCTCGTCCAACTCGATTCGGCGCAGCCAGAACGGCAACAGCGCGACGCAGAGACGAAGAGCGTCGTGCGGCACACGCGCGAGCAGAGTGTCGAGCGCGGCGCGCAGGTTGGGTGTCTCGAGATCCAGCCGCGGCGAGCCACGTTCCCGCTCGGCGAGCGCGAGCGCCCACTGCGCGTGGCGGCTCGCCACGGCCGGCTCCTCCGCGGCAGCGGCGAGCCGCTCGCGCGCATACAAGCGGACGGTCTCGAGCAGGCGGTAGCGTCGCTCCCGTCCTCCTTCCTCGACCGAGACGAGTGACTTCTCCGCGAGCCGGGCGAGCCCGTCCGCGATCTCCGACACGTCCAGACCGCCCGCCGCGCAGACCTCCTCGACCGCGTCGAGGGGGAACCCGCCCGCGAAGATCGCGAGCCGGCGGAAAAGCACCTCCTCGTCGGGCTCGAGGAGATCGTGGCTCCACTGGAGCGTCGCGGAGAGCGTCTGCTGCCGCGTCGGTGCGGCGTTGCTCCCCGTGCGCAGGAGACGGAACCGGTCGTCGAGCCGCTCCGCGATCGCCGCGGGGCTGAGCGCTCCGACGCGTCCGGCGGCGAGCTCGAGCGCGAGCGGCAGCCCGTCGAGACGGAGGCAGATTCGTGCGACGTCCTCCGCGTTCTCGTCGTTCAGCGTGAAGCCCGGCGCGGCCGCGGCGGCTCGGTCGGCGAACAGCGACACCGACTCGTACCGGCCCAGCTCGTCGAGCGACAGCCTCTGCTGCGGGTCGGGGATGTCGAGCGACGGCACGCGGAAGACGATCTCTCCGGGCACGCGCAGCGGCTCGCGGCTCGTCGCGACGACCGTCAGCTGCGGCGCGAGACGGAGCAGCGTGTCGCAGAGCCTCGCGGTCGCGGTCAGCAGGTGCTCGCAGTTGTCGAGCACGAGCAGCAGCCTCCGCGGCGCGAGAAAACCGATCACCGCGTCGACCGGCTCCTGCGCCGGCAGGGCGCGCACGTCGAGCGCTGCCGCGATCGCGTCCGGGACCAGCCGTGGGTCGGTGAGCGCACCGAGCTCGACGAGTGCGGCACCCGCCTCGTAGGACTCTTCGGCATTTCGGGCCAGCTCGAGTGCGAGTCGCGTCTTGCCGGCCCCGCCCGTGCCGGACAGGGTGAGGAGGCGCGTGCGGCGGAGGAGCGACCGCAGCTCCGTGAGCTCCTGGCTCCGGCCGACGAACGAGCTCGCGTCGACCGGCAGGCCGAACGGGCGCGGGGCGCCGAGCGCGGCCGACTCCTCCTCGAGCGCCGTCGCGAGCGTCGCGAGCTCCTTCCGGCGGGGCTCTGCCCAGTCGTCGTAGCGGTTCTCCGGCAGCAGCTCGCCGCCGTACAGCGCCAGGGCGGCCCGGTAGGCGGCCGGCGTCTCGACACGTCGTGCGTGCGCGGCGGCGAGCTCGAACCGGTCGACGTCCACGTCCGCCGTCAGCGAGAGGACCTCGTCCCGGAGCTCGATCGCGTCCGCGTGGAGCGCGCGCCGTGCCACGTGCACCGTCTGATGCAGGTTGTTCGCGGCCGCCGCCGGGTCGCGGTCCCGCCAGAGCACGTCCATCGCCTGCTCGCGATGGAGCCGGTGGCCGGGCGCGAGCGCGAGCAGCTTCACCAGCTCGCGCGCCTTCTTCAGCCGCCACGCCGTCGGTGGGACGCCTACACCGTCGACATCGGCCGCGAAGCCGCCGAGAAGCCTGAGGCTGACCTCGCGCATCTCCGCACAAACTTAGACGCGCCGGGGCGAAGCCGTCGAGGGCGTGCTCGGTGCTACGACGCGCCGTCGCCGCGCGGCTGCCGGCGTGACTGCACCCAGGCCGCGCTCTGCTGGCACATGGGACAGCGGTCGGGCGCGGCCGGCTGCACGATCCCGTAGCCGCACATGGAGCACTCGAGGCTGAGCCGCAGCGCGAGCCCGCCACTGCGAATCGGGCGCGACATCTCCGAGGTCCTCATCGAGCCGCCGTGACCGGGTGGTTGGAGCGGATCAGGCCGGTGGGGTCGACGGCCTTCCTGATCTCGAGGAGCCGCGGGTAGGCCTGTTCGCTCCAGAGTGTCTCGGGGTCGCGTCGCGTCTCGGCGAAGTTCAGGTACATGTGACGCGCCGCCCAGGGGGCGAGCGCCTGCACGACGGCGTTCGCGTGTTCCTCCGACGCCGCTGCCGCCTCCGGGGTCGGCGCCATCCCGACGGCGTAGAGCGCATAGGCGGCCTCGAGCGAGGCGAGCGCGCCGTGGTCGGGCCGCGTCCGGGCGAGCTCGCCCCCGAGCTGCCGGACCTCGACGGACAGCAGGGGCGACCCCGACTCTGGGCCGGCGACCCTGACGAGCTCGTCGACTGCCTCGGCGGGCAGATCCGCGAGCAGCATCCCGTCGCCGGTGGCGGGAACCGGGTGCTCCGGGTCCATGTGCAGGTGGCTCAGCTCGGTGACCGGCATCGGGCGGAGCGTGTCGAGCTCCGGTTCGAGGGCGAGCAGCGGCGCCAGCCATGGCTCGGCATCTGCGGGCTTCCCGGCGTGCACCACCTCGACGACGACGAACGACCTGCCTCGAACGGGCTCGGGGATCTCCGGGATCGGGGGGAGCCGCAGCAGCCTGCCGACGGTCGTGAGCTCGTCGGGGAGCGGCCGCTCGGTCACGCTCCGCCACGTCTGCAACACGTCCGCAGCTTGCTCGATCGGCCACCAGAGGATCCCTGCGTAGATCTCGGCCAGCGGATAGAGGCGCAGCTCGAGCGCCGTCACGACCCCGAAGCTGCCGCCGCCGCCGCGAACGGCCCAGAACAGGTCCGGCTCGTTGTCCCGGTCGACGCGCACGACCCGCCCGTCGGCGGTCACGAGCTCGGCCGCAACGACGCTGTTCGAGGCGAGGCCGTGCCTGCGGCTCAGCCAGCTCAGGCCGCCGCCCAGCGTGTAGCCGACGACGCCGACGTCGGGGGACGAGCCTGCGAGTGCCGCGAGCCCGTGGCGGGACGCCTGCTCGACGACGTCGAGCCAGACCGCGCCCGCCTCGACCCGCGCGACCCGCGCCTCCGGGTCGACCGTGACGCCGCGCAGCCGGTCCAGTCTCAGCAGGAGGGTGTCCTCCAGCGGGCCGAGCGCCAGGGCGCCGTGGCCCGTCCCTTGCGGTGCGAGCCGCCAGCCGCGGGCTCGGGCGAGCTCGACGCTCGCGACGACGTCCTCGACCGATCCGGCGAGGGCGATTGCCTCGGGCCGCTGGTCGACGGCCAGGTTCCACGCCTGTCGTGCCTCGTCCCAGCCGGACGAGCTCGGCCGGACGACCTGGAGCTGCGGCTCGGCACCGGTGCTCTTCATGCGACTCCTCTCGGGCTCGACTCTCGAGCCTCGACCATGCCTCGCCGGCTTGGCTGCCGCCATGGGGCCGAGCCTCCATCTCGACCTCGGCTAGGGCTGGATCAGGCCGCGGCGGATCGCGTAGCGCGTCAGCTCGACGCGGTCGCTCATGCCGAGCTTGTCGAGGATGTTCTGCCGGTGCCGTTCGACGGTCTTGATGCTGATCACGAGCTCCGCCGCAATCTCCTTGGACGTGTGCGCCTCGGCGACCAGCTTCAGCACCTGGAGCTCGCGCGGGGTGAGGATCTCGAACTGGGAGCCCGGGTGGTCACGCTCGACGTAGTCGCGAACGAGCGTCGTGATCGCGGACGGGTAGAGGAACGACTGCCCGCGCATCGTCCTGCGGCAGGCGTCGACGATGTCGTGGTCGGCGTCCGACTTGAGCACGTACCCGGAGGCGCCCGCCCGCAGCGCCTCGTAGAGGTACTGCTCGCTGTCGTACATCGACAGCATCAGCAGCTTCAGCTCCGGCTTGCGCTTGCGCAGCTCGTCGGCGGCCTGAATGCCGGTCAGCTTCGGCATCGCGACGTCGAGGATGGCGAGGTGGATGTCCTCGTCGAGCGCCTTCTTGACGGCCTCGGCGCCGTCCTTCGCCTCGGCCACGACCTCGAGGTCCGGTTGCGCGTCGAGGACGGTCTTCAGCCCCGAGCGGACGATCGGATGATCGTCGGCGATCAGGATCCGGGTGACGAGCGGGACCGGCATCAGGGCGCGTCGGCGGGGACCTCGAGCCGGATCTCGACGCCGCCCCGGCGTCCGGGCTTGACGGCGAACGCGCCGCCGACCAGCACCGCGCGCTCGCGCATCCCACGAAGCCCACCGCGCCCGTTCACGACCGCGTCCTCGTCGATTCCGCGACCGTCGTCGACCACGCGCAGGACGGCGCTGTTGGCGCCGGCCTCGAGCGTCAGCTCGACGCGGCCCGCGCGGGCGTGGCGGGCGACATTCGTCAGGCTCTCCTGGGCGACGCGGTAGATCGCGAGCTCCGCCTCCTCGGACAGCCTCGGCAGGTCGTCGGCGAAGGTGCGATCGACCGTGACCCCGGTCTGGTCGGCGAACGTGCGGGACAGCGCCGTCAGCGCACTCACCAGGCCCAGATGCTCGAGCAGCTCGGGCCGGAGCTCCTGTCCGATCCGCCGCACCTCCTCCAGCGCGTGGCGGACGGCGTCCCTGGTCTCGTCGGCACGTCGCCTGCGGAGCCCGGGGTCGGCGTCCACCAGTGTGTCGAGTTGCAGCAGGACGCCGGTCAGTACCTGGCCGACTTCGTCGTGCAGTCCGCGGGCGATGCGCAACCGCTCGCCTTCCTGCGCGGCCAGCGCGCGGCGGCTTGTCTCCCGCCGCTCGGCCTCCAGGCGGTCGAGCATCTGGTTGAAGGCACGCACCACCTCCACCACCTCGGGCCCGCCGCGTTCGGCGAGTCGCTGCCCCGGCCGGAGGAGATCGACCGTCCGCATCCGCTCGACCAGCCGGTCGACCGGGGAGAGCACCGGCCGCAGCAAGAGGAGGTTGGCCACCAGCATCACGGCCGAGACGACGAGCAGGTCGAGCGTCTCGACGACCGCGACCGAGGCGTGGATCCTGCTCGGAGACACGACGAGCACGATCGTTCCGATCAGCAGCAGTCCCGCGTTGATCGCGAAGACTCGCCAGAGCAGCGGTAGCCGTGAGAAGCCCATCGCGCAGGATCGCCGGATCCAGTTCTAGCGTCTCGGGGCTGCGTCGGCCAATGCCAGGCGGTCGCCGCTGCGGCCGCGAGACGCCGGGGGCGCGATCAGCACCGGGACGGCGGTCGCCGCCTCGAGCTCCCGGGCGAGAGTGCAGCGAAGCCGGCGCCCGCGTGCGTGCGAGCCGAGCACGATCACGTCGGCGCCCTCCTCGGCCGCCACCTTCGCCAGCGCATCCACCCGGTTTCCGCGCGCAACGCGGACGTCCGGATTCCCGCCGATGTCGCCCGCCAGCGCGTCGAGCCCCTCCTCGGCGTGCGACCGTTCGCCGGCAACGCGAACGAGCACGAGCCGCAGCCCGAGCCGGGCTGCGAGGGCCGCAGCGAGCTGTGCCGCCCCCCGACTCTCGTCGGAGCCCGTCACACCGCAGAGCACGGTCCCGTTCATCTCGCTCGGAAGTGTCGCTACGGACCGGGGTGGCCGCGATGGGCCCAGGACCTCATCTTTGCTCCCCAAGATGGGTCTTCGACCCGATGGCGGCGGTCCGCGGCCGGCGGCAACCTTGCCCCGAAACCCGCCGTGACGCGAGCCCGCGAAGCGGCCTTCGGTGAGGAGGAGCGATGAGAGAGACCTTGATCACCCCGGCCGGACTCGTGCGCTTGAACGCAGAGCTCGACCGTCTCAGAACGATCGGCAGGCAGGAGATCACCGACCGGATCCGGCACTCGGTGTCGATGGAGGCGAATGTCAACGAGAATGCCGACTATCTCGCCGCCCGCGAGGAGCAGGCGCTGCTCGAGGCCAGGATCGAACGGCTGGAGCGACGGCTCGCCGCGTCGCGGGTCGCCGAGCCCGATCCCGGCAACGATGTGGTCGACCTGGGCGAGCGCGTCCGCCTGCGCGACCTCAAGACCGGCGCGCGCCGTGTGTACGAACTGGTCGGAACGCTGGAGGCGGATCCCGCAACCGGACGCATCTCGGCCGAGTCTCCGCTCGGCCGGGCCCTGATCGGTCGCCGCAAGGGCGACGTCGCTCTCGTGGAGGCTCCGAAGGGACGGTTCCGCTTCAAGATCCTCGCCATCGAGGCGCCTGCTGCGCTTGCCTGAGCGCTCCGGCGACGAGAGGGCGGGGGAGGCCGCGGACCGCCCCGATCTCGCCCTGCGGCTCAGCGCGCGCAGGCTGCGCCACGGCGACAGGCACGCCGTCTACCGGGTCGGCTTCGCAGCGGCAGGCTTCGCGCTGCTCGTCGCCGGTGTGGCGATGCTCGTGCTCCCGGGGCCCGGCCTGCTCGTGTGCGCCGCCGGCCTGGGCATGCTGTCGCTCGAGTTCCACTGGGCGGAGCGGCTCCTCCTACGCCTAGCCCGGGCGGCAGAGAGCGGCCGCGAGCGGATCGGCCGGCGGCGCCGGGCATGACGACCGCGGCGAGTCGTGCCCCTCGCCGTATCCTGGGACCGTGTCGAGGACGGCCGCCGGCGTTTCGCAGCACGAGCTCGCCGCATTCGTCCACGACCTCGCGGGCGAGGTCGCCGCCTCCGGCGCGCGTCGCGTGCTGCTCGTCCCGCCCGACCAGACGCGGCTGCAGTCGCGGGCGGGGGAGATCGTCGCGCGGCTCGCCGGCCTGCTCGCCGGTGACGTCGAGCGCGTGGACGTCATGCCGGCACTCGGGACGCACCGGCCGCTCGGGCCGGCCGAGTGCCGGCTGATGTTCGGCGACGCGATCGATCCTGCGCGCCTGTTGCATCACCGCTGGCGTGACGACGTGACGACGGTCGGCGAGCTGTCCGCGGAGGAGGTCGACGAGGCCGTCGGCCGGCCGCTCGGCCTGGCCTTGCCCTTCGCCGTCAACACGGCGCTCGTCGACGGCTCCTACGACCTCGTCGTCTCCGTCGGACAGGTCGTGCCGCACGAGGTCGCGGGGTTCGGCGGCTACACGAAACACGTGACGATCGGGCTCGGCGGGCCGGAGACGATCCAGCGCAGCCATTTCCTGAGCGCCGTCTACGGGATCGAACAGACGCTGGGGCAGGTGGACGCGCCCGTCCGCCGACTGCTCGACCGCGGCTTCGACCGGTTCCTGGAGCCGCGCTGCCGTGTGCTGTTCGCCCTCACGGTCGTGGAAGCGCGCCCGGAGGGCCCGTGTCTGCGCGGCGTCTTCGCCGGCGAGGGCGGCACCGTCTCGGCGGGCGGCGATGCGTTTCGGGCGGCCGTCGCTCTTTCGTCGGACGTGAACATCGAGACGGTCGCCACGCCGTTTCGGCGCTGTGTCGCCTACCTCGATCCGGCGGAATACCGCTCCACCTGGCTCGGGAACAAGGCGATCTATCGCACGCGGCTCGCCATGGCCGACGGCGGGGAGCTCTTCGTCGTCGCCCCGGGCGTCGCGCGCTTCGGCGAGGACCCGCTCGTCGACGCGCTGATCCGGCGGCACGGCCATCACGGCCGCGAAGCGGCGCTCCGGGCGATGGGCTCCGACCCGGAGCTGGCTGCGAACCTGGCCGCCGTCGCGCATCTGATCCACGGCTCGAGCGAAGGCCGCTTCACCGTTACCTATGCGCCCGGGCCCGAGCTCTCGCGCGCCGACGTCGAGGGTGTCGGGTTTCGCTACCTGTCGCTCGGGGAGGCGCTCGAGCGCTTCCGGCTCGACGCCGACGACCCGCGCGACGCCGCCGACGGAGAGCCGTTCGCCTACGTGCCGAACCCGGGGCTCGGGCTGTGGCGGATCTGAGAGCCGACCGGTACATCGTCGGCCCGCAGCTCGGCCTCGAGCTGTATCGCGGTGTCGCCGAGCTGCCGATCGTCAGTCCGCACGGGCACATCGACGTCAGGCTCCTCGCCGAGCCGGGGGCGCGGCTCGACCCGCCCGGGCGGCTGTTCGTCACGGCCGACCACTACGTCGTGCGGATGCTCTACTCGCAGGGCATCCCGCTCGAGCGCGCAGGGCTCGGCGCGGGCGAGACCGACGACCGCGCCGTCTGGCAGCTGCTCGCGGACAACGTCCATCTGTTCGCGCTGACCCCGACCGGGCTCTGGCTGCGCGAGACGCTCGCGACGGTGTTCGGGATCGACGAGCCGTTCGGCCCGGCGTCCGCGGAGCGCATCTACGCGCAGATCGAGGAGCAGCTCTCGGCGCCCGCGTTCGCTCCGCCGGCCCTGCTCGACCGGTTCCGGGTCGAGTGCCTCTCGACCACCGACGCCGCAGGCTCGACGCTCGCAGAGCATCGCGCGCTCGCCGGCTCCGAGCCGCGATTCCGCATCCGGCCGACCTTCCGCCCCGACGCGGTCGTCGCGCTCGACGCGGCGGGCTGGCGCGGCTCGCTCCGCGACCTCGAGGCCGCCGCCGACCGTGAGATCGGCGACTACGCGACGTTCGTCGACGTGCTCGCCGGGCGTCGGGCAGCCTTCAAGGCGCTGGGCGCGACGGCCACCGATCACGCGGCGACCAGCGCCGACACCTCGCGGCTGTCGGAGCAGGAGGCTTCCGCACTGTTTGCGGCTGCGCTCGCGGGCGGCGTCTCCGAGAACGAGGCGAGGCGCTTCGAGGCGCACATGCTCAACGAGTTCGCGCGGATGAGCCTCGACGACGGGCTCGTGCTGCAGCTGCACCTCGGGAGCCTGCGCGACCACAACCGGCCGCTCGCCGCGCGGTTCGGGCGCGACCTCGGCGCGGACATCCCGGTCGCGACCGACTGGACGCGCGGCCTGCGGCCGCTGCTCGAGGCGTGCGGGAACGACCCGGGGCTCACCGTCGTCCTGTTCACGCTCGACGAGAGCACCTACAGCCGGGAGCTTGCACCGCTCGCCGGTCACTACCCCGCGGTCCTGCTCGGCTGCCCCTGGTGGTTCCACGACAGTCCGGCGGGCATCGACCGCTTCCTCGACCGGGTAACCGAGACCGCGGGGCTGTACAACCTCGCGGGCTTCGTCGACGACGCCCGCGCGCTGACGGCGCTGCCGGCGCGGCACGACCTCTGGCGCCGGCGCACGTGCGGCTGGCTCGCCCGGCAGGCCGAGGCCGGCTTCCTCGGCGAGGACGAGGCGCACCGGCTCGCGTGGGAGCTCGCCTACGGCCTCGTCCGCCGCGCCTACCGGCTCGACTCCTAGATGCCGGCGAACGCGTCGAAGCCGCCGTCGACCGGGATCACGGCGCCGGTCGTGAACGAGGCGGCGGCGCTGCAGAGCCAGATCACGGCTCCGGCGAGCTCCTCGGGCTCGCCGAGGCGCCCGGCCGGCGTCAGGGCGACGATCCGCTCTCCGCGCGCGGTCAGGGAACCGGACTCGTCGAGGAGGAGCGCGCGGTTCTGCTCGCCGACGAAGAAGCCCGGCGCGACGGCGTTGACGCGGATCCCGTGCGGTGCGAGCTCGACGGCGAGCCATCGCGTCAGGTTCTCGACCGCCGCCTTCGCGGCGCCGTAGCCGACCACGCGGGTCAGCGCACGGTGCGCCGCGAGCGACGAGACGTTGACGATCGAGCCTCCGGTCATCGCGGCGCCGAAGACCTGGCAGGGGCGGACGGTGCCGGTGAAGTTGAGCCGGACCACCTCGTCGAGCGCGGCCGCCGGGAGCTCGAAGAACGACCGGTCCCCCACCGTCGCGTCGGGGAGGTTGCCGCCCGCGGCGTTGACGAGGATGTCGACGTGCCCGAAGCGCTCGAGCACGGCCGCGCGGGCCCGCTCGAGCCGGCCGCCGTCGAGCACGTCGGCCTCGAGGACGAGCGCACGCTCGCCGAGGCTCCGCGCGAGCTCGTCGAGCGGCTCACGCCGCCGGGCCAGAAGCCCGACTCGGGCGCCTGCGCCGGCGAGGCCTCGCGCGATCGAGCCGCCGAGGACGCCCGAGGCGCCGGTCACCACGGCGACCCGGTCCTCGAGGCCGAACAGCTCCGAGACGGGCGCCGCCATCTCGGCTACGAGAACAGCGGCACGAGGTGCCGGCGCTCGGCGAGCCCGTGCATCGCCTCGTCGGACGGCCGCGACTCGAACCGGCTTGCTGCGTCCAGCACCTTCGGCAGCAGCGCGACGTCGCCGACCGTGTTCAGGAACACGCCCGGCCGGCCGAGCACCCAGTGCACCGCCAGATCGATGTCGGCCTGCTCGCGCAGCGGCTCGTACCACGTTGCGGTCGTCTGCTCGCGCCCGTCCCAGGGGGCGAGCGTGATCGCCTTGATCGTCTGCATCGCGACGCCTCGCTCCGCGCAGACGGCGGCGAGCGCCTCGAAGTCCGAGGCGTAGCGTCCGTCCTGCAACTGGATGTAGCTGTAGGGCAGGAGCACGCTGTCGAACGGGAATCGCTCGAGGCTGCGGAAGTGCATCCGCGCCACCGTCAGGCCGTGACCGGTGACGCCGATGAAGCGCACGAGGCCCTCGTCGCGCGCCTCGACGGCGGCCTCGAGCGCGCCGCCTTCGCGAAGCGCCGTCTCCCACTCGATCACGTCGACGAGGTTGTGCAATTGCAGCAGGTCGACCTGGTCGACGCCGAGGCGGTCGAGCGAGCGGCGAATCTCCTCGCGTGCGCCGGCACGGTCGCGCTGCCCGGTCTTCGTCGCCAGGAAGAAACGGTCGCGGTGCTCCGTCAGCCAGGGAGCGAGCCTCAGCTCGGAGTCGCCGTACGACGCCGCCGTGTCGATGTGGTTGACGCCGTGCTCGAGCAGCAGCTCGAGGGTGCGGTCCGCCTCGGCCTGGCTGACGGAGGAGAGCGCCGCGGCTCCGAAGAGGGTGCGTGTGCTCTCGTGACCGGTGCTTCCGAATGGGGCGGTGGCGATCACGTACCGAGCCTAGCTTCCGGCGTAGGATCCTGCGCGCGTGCCGTATGACCTGATCGCCGTCGGTGACGTCATGCTCGACGGGTCGCTCCCGGCGCCGGTCCCGGGCGGTCGCGTGCACGGCCGCATCGAGCTGCGCGCGGGCGGTTCGGCCGCCAACGCCGCCCTCGCCGTTGCGCGGCTCGGGGGACACGCTGCCGTCGTCGGCCGGGTCGGCGCGGATGCAGCCGGGCGGCTGGTGGCGGATGCGCTCGCAGCGGCCGGTGTCGAGCCTCTGCTCGCGGTGGACGACGAGGAGCGGACGGGCTGCGTGGTCGTCGTCGGCGGCTCGTCGATCGTCGCCGATCCCGGCGCGGGAGCCCGGCTCGCCCCGCACGACGTGCCGGCGACCCTCGAGGCCCGGGCCGTCCTCGTGTCCGGCTATTCGCTGTTGCAGCCGGGAGCGACGGCCGCGGCGCAGGCTGCGCTCGAGCGCGCCCGCACCGACTGGCTCGCGGTCGACGCTGCGTCGGCCGGGCTCGTGGCGTCGTTCGGCGCCGACCGGTTCCTGCAGGCGACGGCGACCGCCGGCGTCCTGCTCGCGAACGCCGAGGAGGCCCGTGCCTTGACCGGGCTCGCAGCCGAGGCGGCGGCACGCACGCTCGCGCGCACGTATCGCGTCGCCTGCGTCAAGCTCGGCCGCGCGGGCGCCCTCGCCGCTTGCGGCGAGGAGCTGGTGCGCGCGGAGGTGCAGCCGATCGAATGCGGCGACACGCTCGGCGCCGGTGACGCGTTCGCCGGTGGGCTGCTCCTGTCCCTCGCGCGCGGAGCCGGCCTCGACGCTGCGCTTCGCTCCGGCTGCGACGCGGCGACGGCCGTCCTCCAGGGCGCAGGGTGACGAGACCCGCGCTCACGGCCGCCGTGGCTCGAGTGCCGGCGCCGGCAAGTGCAACAGACCCCCTTGCTCGCCTCATGCTGCCTCAGACGACGGGCGGGCGATTCCTTCACGCCCGACGCGTGCGGGCGCTCAGCGGCGGAGCTCGGCGACCGCCTCCGCGAAGACCTCCGTGTGCCGGTCGACGTCCGCCTCGGTCGTCGCCGGGGACATCAGGGCCATGTTGTGGAACGGCGTCAGCAGGATGCCGCGATTCAGCGCGAAGAGGTGGATCAGCCGGTCGAGCAGGGGATCGCCGCCGGCGGCCGCGTCGCTGCCGGTGCGCGGCCGCTCGGCCCGGAACAGGTACTCGACGCGGCAGCCGAGCCGCGTCACGTGCCACGGCAGCCCGGCCCTCGAGATCGTCTCGGTGACGCCTTGCTCGAAGCGCTCCGCGAGCGCGATCATCCGTGCGAACGCCCGGTCGGTGAGCACGTGGGCCAGCGTCGCGCGCATCGCCGCGAGCGAGAGCACGTTCGCAGCGAGCGTGCCGCCGACACCGCCGACGTCCGACTCCTCACGCCCGATCGCAGCGTCGATGCGGGCCGCGACCCCTTCCGTGAAGCCGTAGGCCGCCGACGGAATGCCGCTGCCGATCGCCTTGCCGACGGTGAGCACGTCGGGGTCGAGGCCGTGGGCGGCGGTGTAGCCGCCGGGCCCCGCGCAGAGCGTGTGCGTCTCGTCGATGATCAGGAGCGTTCCGTGCCGGCGGGTCAGCTCGCGCAGCGCGTCGTGGTAGCCGGGCTCCGGCGGGACGATGCCGATGTTGGTGAGGGCCGGCTCGGCGAGGACACATGCGACGTCGCCGGCAGCGAGCTCGCGCTCGAGCGCGGCCACGTCGTTCCACTCGACGACACGTGTCGTCTCGGCGAGCGGCACAGGCGGCCCGAGATTCGCCTCCCGCTCCACGACCGCGCCGTCGCGCAGGGTTGCGAACGTCTCGTCGACCGTGCCGTGGTAGCACCAGTTGAACACCAGGATCCTCGGCCGGCCGGTGACGAGGCGTGCGAGCCGGATCGCGAACCGGTTGGCGTCGGTGGCGGTGAGCGCGAACTGCCAGCGTGCCGGGCCGAACCGGCGCGTCAGCTCCTCGCCGACCCAGAGCGCGTCCTCGCTCGGCAGCATCAGCGTGATCCCGCGGGCCGCCTGGTCCGCGATCGCCCGCACCACCGGCTCCGGGGAGTGGCCCGTCATGGCGCCGGTGTCGCCGAGGCAGAGGTCGACGTAGTCGATCCCGTCGACGTCGCGCACGTGCGCACCCGACGCCGCGGCCGCGTACACCGGGAATCCGCCGGGCCAGCGCACCATCCAGTGCATCGGCACGCCGGCGAGCAGCGAGCCGTGCGCGCGGGCGGCCAGCTCCCGGGAGCGTGGGTGCGTCGCCTCGAAGCGCTCGAGCTCGCGCGCGAGCAGCGCTTCGGCGCGTTCCCTCACGGTGTGCGCTCGTCGATGCCGTGCGGCGAGCCGTGCGCGGCCAGGAGCTCGAGGAACGGCACGGCGTCGAACGCCTCCGGTCCGAGCACGCCCGAGCCCTGCCACACGCCGTCGGCGAGCAGCTCGAGTGCGACCACCGGGTTGACTGCCGTCTGCCAGACGACGGCCTGCGAGCCGTCGCGCCGCATCGACTCCTCGTTGTCGACGACGTGGTAGAGGTAGGTCGCGCGCGGCTTTCCGTCCCGGCCCGTGCCGGTCACGTAGGTGCCGGCGCACGTGCGCCCGCGCATCCGGTCCCCGAGCGTCGCCGGGTCGGGCAGCGCTGCCGCGAGCACGTCGCGCGGAGCGACCTCGACCCCGCGCACGCGCACCGGCTCGGTCGAGTCGAGGTTCAGCTTGTGCAGCGTCTTCAGGATGTCGATGAACTCCTCGCCGAGCCCGTACTTGAACGTGACCCGGCTGCAGTCGATGTAGCGCGGAACGAGCAGCACCTCCTCGTGCTCGACGTTCACGCACTCGATCGGGCCGATCCCCTCCGGGAACACGAACACCTCGGGCTCCGAGAACGGCTCGGTCGTGTACCAGCCGCGCTCCTTCTCCCAGATCACGGGCGGATTGAGGCACTCCTCGATCGTCGTCCAGATCGAGAACGTGGGCGCAAAGTCGTAGCCGTCGACGACGAGATCGGCGCCGTCGCGAATCCCGACCTCGTCGATCTCCGAGAAGAGATGGTCGGCGGCGTAGCGCGCGAACACATCGGAGAGCCCCGGCTCGACGCCGATCCCGACGAGCGCGAGCAGCCCACGCTCCTGCCAGGCGCCGGCCTGCGCGAACTGCGCGTCGCCGAGCTTCTCGCCGCCCGGCTGCGAGAGCGTCATCGCCATGTCGAGGTAGGTGCAGCCCGCGTCGAACGCCGCCTGGAAGATCGGCGGGTTGAAGCGTGGATCGGTCGCGTTGAGGATCGCGTCGCAGCGCTCCGCCTGCGCCAGGGCGGTGATCGCCGCCGCGTCGGACGCGTCGAGCTGCGCCGCGCTGAACCGCTCGTCGCCCAGCCGTTCGACGAGCGCCGTCGGCCGCGCCGGGTCGAGGTCGGCGAACACCATTCGCTCGAAGAAGCGGCGTCGCGCGGCGATCGGTGCGACCGCCGAGCCGACGCCGCCCGTCCCGACGACGAGGACTCTCATCGAACGCCGACGTGCAGGCGCTGCTGCGCCTCGGCGAGTACGTCGCCGAGGATGCCCACGATCTCGTCGATCTCCGCCGTGCCGGCCACGAGCGGCGGTGAGATCTGGATCACCGGGTCGCCGCGGTCGTCGGCGCGGCAGATCAGCCCGCGCTCGAAGAGGAGCGGCGACAGGAAGCCGCGGAGCAGCGTCTCGCACTCCTCGTGCGTGAAGCCTCCTCGCGTCTCCTTGTCCTTGACGAGCTCGAGCGCGTAGAAGTACCCGGTGCCACGGAGGTCGCCGACGATGTCGAGCTCGAGCAGTTGCGCGAGCTCGTCGCGGAAGCTCGACTCGTGCTCCTGCACGTTCTCGACCACACGCTCTCGCTTCATGATCTCGATGTTCTTGAGCGCGATCGCGCACTGGACGGGATGTCCCCCGAACGTGATCCCGTGCGAGTACATCGCCGACTCGGTGCTGAAGGGCTCGAACACCCGGTCGGTGGCGATCACCGCGCCGATCGACGCGTAGGCGGAGGAGAGGCCCTTCGCCGACGTGACCAGGTCGGGCCGGATGTCGTACAGATCCGACGCGAACCAGGCGCCGAGGCGGCCGAAGGCGGTGATCACCTCGTCCGCGCAGAGGAGGATCCCGTAGCGGTCGCAGATCTCGCGCACGCCGGCGAAGTAGCCGGCCGGAGGCGTGAACGCCCCGCCGGAGTTCTGGACCGGCTCCATGATCACCATCGCGACGGTCGACGGCCCGGTCGCGAGGATCGTCTGCTCGAGGTCGTCGAGCAGGAAGTCGGTGAACTGCTCCTCGGTCTCTTCCTCGGGGCGGTGGTAGCGGTTCGTGTTGCGCACATGCAGCGTGTCGGGCACGAGCGGCTCGTACTCGTTCTTCAGCGCGGCGATGCCGTTGATCGAGAGCGCGCCCATCGTCGTCCCGTGGTAGGCGGTCCGGCGCGCGATCGCCTTCCAGCGGCGTTCACCGCGCGCGCCGTGGTAGGCACGCGCCAGCTTCCAGGCCGATTCGACCGCCTCGGAACCGCCCGAGACGAAGAACACGCGGTTCAGGTCGCCGGGCGCAAGCTGTGCGATCTGATGCGCGAGCTCGATCGCCCGTGGATGCGCGTACGACCAGTTCGTGTAGAAGGGCAGCTCCTTCATCTGCTCGAGCGCCGCCTGTCCGATCTCCTCGCCGTGCGAATAGCCGATCTGCACGGCGAACAGGCCGGCGAGCGCGTCCAGGTAGCGCTTGCCGTTCGCATCCTCGAGGTAGCAGCCGTCGCCGCGGACGATGATGGGGACCTCGGACTCCCCGTACGCGCCCATGCGCGTGAAGTGAAGCCAGAGGTGGTTCCGGGCGGCTTGCTGCAGGTCGAGTGTCATGCGGCGACGGCTCCTTTCCGAGAGCGGTAGTTCTGGAAGAGGATGTTCGCGAGCATCAAGGTGATCGCGATCAGGAAGATCGCGGTGCCGATCACGTTGATCTGCGGCGGCGTCGCGACGCGCGCCGCTCCCCAGACGAAGAGCGGGAACGTCACCGTCGCGCCGGCGTTGAAGTAGGTGATCACGAAGTCGTCGATCGAGAGCGCGAAGGCGAGCAGGCCCGCCGCGAGGATGCCGGGCATGATCAGAGGCAGGGTCACGCGGGTGAACGTCACCCACTCGTTCGCGCCCAGGTCCATCGCAGCCTCTTCGAGGTGGCGGTCGAAGCCGACGAGCCGCGCACGCACGGTCACGACCACGAAGCTGATGTTGAAGAGGATGTGCGCGATCAGGATCGTCCCGAACCCCTGTGGGATCCTCCAGTTGACGAACAGGGCCAGGAGCGATGCGCCCATCACCACCTCGGGTGTCGTCATCGGGATGAAGATCAGGAGGTTCGTGGTTGCGCTGCCGCGGAAGCGGTAGCGGACGAGCGCGAGCGCAATCAGCGTGCCGAGGATGGTCGCGAAGAGGCTCGAGAGGAACGCGATCTCGATGCTCACCTTGAGGGCGCCGCTGAGACCGGGGTAGCCGAACGGGTTCAGCCAGTTCTTGAACGTGAAGCCCTGCCACGTGTAGTTGAAGCGGCCGGCCGGGTTGTTGAACGAGAACGCGACGACGACCGAGATCGGCAGGAACAGGTAGATCAGCGCGACGACCGCGTAGGCCGTCAGCAGATGGCGGCGCACCCACCTCATGCGCCCACCGTCAGCCGTTCCGTGCCGAGGATGCGCGCAAAGATGAGGACGAGCACGAGGATCGCCGCCATCAGCACGAAGGAGAGAGCCGCCGCGGTCGGGTAGTCGCGAACCGACAGGAACTCCGACTGGATGACGTTGCCGATCATGTACTGGCGCGGTGTGCCGAGCAGTTGCGCGTTGATGAAGTCACCCGCCGCCGGGATGAACGTCAGCAGGACGCCGGCGAACACTCCCGGCAGGGAGAGCGGAAGCGTCACACGCGCGAACGCACGCGCGGGTGACGAGTAGAGGTCCTCTGCCGCCTCGATCAGCCGCGAATCGATCTGCTCGAGGCTGACGTACAGCGGCAGGACCATGAACGGCAGGAAGTTGTAGGTGATGCCCGCGATCACGGCGGCCGACGTCGCGAGGAGACGCCCGTCCGGGCCGAGGATCCCCACGTGCTGGAGTGTGTGGACGATCACGCCGTTGTCGGCCAGGATCGTCTCCCACGCCAGCGTACGGATGAGGTACGTGACGAAGAACGGTGAGATGACGAGGAGCAGGTACAGGTTCTTCCAGCGGCCGCCGCGGAAGGCGATCCAGTACGCCAGTGGATAGCTGACGAGGAGCGCGATCACCGTCGCGATTCCTGCGTATTCGCCCGAGCGGATGAACTGTGTCTGGTAGCTCGAGATCGCGTCGCTGAAGTTGCTCCACGCCCAGTCGAAGCTGAAGAGCGGGAACAGCCCTTGCGACAGGGACATCTTCGCGAGGTACCACATCGGGACCACGAAGAACACGAGCAGCCACCCCATCCCGGGCGCGAGCAGCAGGTACGGGATCGCCCGCTTGCGGCGGTGGAACATCGGCTCAGGTCACCCGCCGGTCAGCTTCTGGAACTGCTTCTGGTATTTCGGGTTCAGCAGCGCCTTCGGGGCCATGAAGTGCGTGTTCTCCAGCATCTTCTGGGTGGGGAAGATCAGGGGGTTGTTGGCCACAGCCGGATCGGTCTTCTCGAGCACCTTGTCCGCGCCGACGACCGGGCAGATGTAGTTGACGTAGTCCTCGACCTGCGCCGCGATGTCCGGGCGGTAGTACCAGTTCATCAGCGTCGACGCGCCGAAGACGTTGCCGCCCTTCGGGATCAGCATGTTGTCGGTCCAGATCATCCCGCCCGTGTCCGGCAGCACCCACTTCAGGCCTGGATGGTCGGCCTGGAGCTGCACCATGTCGCCCGACCAGGCGAGGCACGCGTAGATGTCGCCCTTGGCGAGCAGCGGCGCGTAGTCGTTGCCGGTGAACTGGCGAATCTGACCCGAGTCGACGGCCTTCTGCAGCGTGTTGATCGCCTTCGTGAACGTGGCGTCGGTGGTCTTCGCCGGATCGTCGCCGTTCGCGAGCATCGTGATGCCGATCGAGTCGGACATCTCGGTGAGCATCGTGACCTTCCCCTTCAGCTTGGGGTTGCTGAGCAGGTCGTTGAGCGACGTGATGTCGCCGCCGACGAGCTTCGGGTCGTAGCCGATCCCGGTCATGCCCGACTGCCACGGCAGGCTGTACTCGCGGTTCGGGTCCCAGCTCGGGTGCTGCTGCGTCGGCTGCAGGTTCTTGATGTTCGGGATCGCCGACTTGTCGAGCTTCTCGAGCCAGCCGAGCTCGATCATGCGGCCCGGCAGCCCCGAGGAGTCGGTCAGCACGATCACGTCGCGGCCGATCGACTGCCCCTGTGAGAGCGGGCCTTCGATCTTCCCGAAGAAGCTGGGGTTGTCGTTGATGTCCTCGAGGTACTTGACGTGCACGCCGTAGTGCTTCTGGAACGCGACGAGAGTCGGATGCGACTTGGCCTTCTCGTTGATGTCGATGTAGAGCGGCCAGTTCGACCAGGTGAGCGACTTCGGCAGCACGCGTGCCGCAGCTGAGGTCGTGGTTGCCGCCTTCTTCGAGCCGCCGCACGCGGCGAGCAGGCCGGGCACCGTCAGCAGGGCACTCCCTGCGAGTGCCCGCCGCAGCAGGTCCTCGCGCGTGTACGACTGGGTCATGAGCGATCCTCCTCAGATCGGGAGACGACGAACGTGGCTTCGGGCGCGAACGAGAGGTGGAGCTGGTCGCCCGGCGTGTGTGACCCCGCTCCCTGGACGTAGACCGTCACTTCGCCCATGGGGGTGTTGACGACGTACTGCGTCGAGACGCCCACGTAGGCGCGTTCGACGATCTCGCCGGTGACGACATTCGTGCCGTCCCCGTCGACCCGCAGCTTCTCGGGCCGGATCCCGACCGACACGGGGCCGGTGTGGCCGTCGAGCGCCGACGGGACGACGTGGAGCACCGTCCCCTCGTCGAGCCGCACGGCATCCGGCCCGGCGATCGTCCCGGCGAGCAGGTTCGAGACGCCGAGGAAGTTCGCGACGAACGCCGTCCTCGGGCGTTCGTAGAGCTCGGCCGGGTCGCCGAGCTGCTCGATCCGCCCACCGTTCATGACGACGATGAAGTCGGCCATCGTCATGGCCTCCTCCTGGTCGTGTGTGACGTGGACGAACGTGATCTGCATCTCGTGCTGGATGCGCTTCAGCTCGAGCTGCATCTCCTTGCGGAGCTTGAGGTCGAGTGCGCCGAGCGGCTCGTCGAGCAGCAGCACGCGCGGCCGGTTGACGAGCGCGCGGGCGAGCGCGACGCGCTGCTGCTGGCCTCCCGAGAGCTGCCGCGGCTTGCGGTTGCCGTAGCCCTCGAGACCCACCACGCGAAGCATCTCCTCGACGCGCGTGCGCAGCTCGGCGCCCTTGACGCGCCGCCGGCGCAGCCCGAAGGCGACGTTCTCGTAGATCGTCAGGTGCGGGAAGAGCGCGTAGCTCTGGAAGACGGTGTTGACGTCGCGCTTGTGCGGCGGCAGCCGGGTCACGGGACTCTCGCCGAGGAAGATCGCGCCGCTCGTCGGCTCCTCGAAGCCGCCGATCATGCGCAGGGTGGTCGTCTTCCCGCAGCCCGAAGGGCCGAGCAGGGCGTAGAACTTCCCGCTCTCGACCTCCAGGGTCAGGTCGTCGACCGCGACGACGTCGTCGAACGACTTGACGACGTGGTCGAGCCGGACATCGGCGCTCACGCGAACTCACGCTCCTCTCTGAACCGGGTGCCCCACGCGAAGACCTGCTTGGCGAGCTGCAGGTAGAGAAACGTCTCGGTGCTCATCACGCCGGGGATCTCGCGCACCCGGTTCGTGACCTCGAGCAGGTGACCGCGGTCCTCGCAGACGACCTCGACGAGCACGTCGTACCGGCCCGCCGCGACGACCACGTAGCTCGCCTCGTCCCACGCGACGATGCTCTCCGCCACCGGATCGGGCGGGCCGCTCGTATTGATTCCGAGGAGCGCCATCGCGTCGAAGCCGAGCCCGAGCGGGTTGGTGACGCCCGTCACCTGGAGGATGTCGTCGCCGACGAGGCGCGCGTAGCGGGTGCGGACGGTGGCCTCTGCCACACCGATCTTCGCCGCGACCCGGCGGAAGGGCTCGCGGCCGTTCTGCTGGAGCGCCTCGATGATCGCCTGGTCGGTCGCATCGAGCGACCGTGGCCGGGTGACTGGGCCGCGGCCGCGGTCGGGAGTGGGCACCACGGAGGATGTTTAACGCATTTCTGCGCATTGCGTCTACTGACATCCGCTTCAAATGCGCATTGCGCACGAAAGAGGGCCGATTCTTCAGCGTTGCCCGAGCCGCAGGCCGAGCAGCCGCGGCACCGCTGCGACCGCCCGGGCGACGGCGGCCGGCTCGCGTCCCTCCTCCTCGGCCTCCTCGCAGGCGAGGACGGCCGCGCGGATCGCGCCGCCGCCGATGCGCCGGACCGGCTCGCGCGGGACGGTCGCCGCAGCGCGCTGGACGAGCGGCAGGCGCGTCCACTCGTCGTCGAGGCCCTGCACGAGCGAGGCGAGGGCCTGCCCCGCGAGCCACGAGGGGCCGACGCCGTGCCCCGAGAAGCCCATCGCGTAGTGGACGCGCCGGCCCGGCACCGTGCCGATGAAGGGGACGTGGTCGGCGGCGACGTCGATCGGGCCGCCCCAGGACGCCTCGATCTTCGCCTCTGCGAGCCCGGGCAGCAGGCGGCGGAGCCCGCGTTCCGCCCGCCCCGCGGTCGGCGCGTCGTGGGTGAAACGGCGGTCGATGCGGTTCCCGTAGCCGATCGGGCCGGAGCCCGAGCCCATCAGCACCCGGCCGTCGCCGGTCGTGCGGAAGTAGTGGAGGAACATGCGGGAGTCCATCAGCCCCTCGCCGCCGGTCCACCCGATCGCCGCGAGCAGGTCGGGCACCGGCTCGGTCAGGACGACATAGCTGCCGAACACGGTGAGGCGGCCACGGATCGGGCGCCAGTCGGTCGCCGCGGCGTTCGTCGCGACGACCACGTCGCGTGCCTTCACCTCGCGCCCGTTCGCGTGCAGCGAGCCGTCGCGGCGGAGCGCTGTGGGCGATCGCTCGTGCACCTCGACGCCCGCGTCGAGCGCTGCCCGGCGGAGGGCGCGGACGAGCCGTGCAGGCTGCACCGTCGCGCCGTCGCGGAAGAAGACGCCGCGCCGGAACCGCGGCGAGATCCCCGGCTCGGCCCGGGCGATCGCCTCGTCGGGATGCCCGACTGCGCGCGCCGCCTCGACCTGCTCGTCGACCGCGGCGTCCTGCCTCGGGGTGGTCGACACCTGGAGCATCCCGGCTTCGCGCAGCCAGGCGTCCTCACGCCGCTCTTCGAGGAACGAGCGGATGCCGGGGACGATCAGGTCGCCCGCGCGGCAGAGCTCGAGCGCGGCGGCGTCGCCGAAGAGCGCGCGCAGCGTGGGGAGGTACGACCAGTAGCCGTGACAGAAGCCGCCGTTTCGGCCGCTCGGCCCGGCCCCGCAGAACTCCGCCTCGAGGAGCGCCACGCGCAGCGAGGGGTCGCGCTCGCGCAGCGCGAGGGCCGTCCACAGTCCCGTGTAGCCGCCGCCGACGACCGCGACGTCCGTCTCGAGGTCGTGCGCGAGCGGTGCGGACCGCTCGCCGTCGTCCGCCTCGCGTAGCCACCACGCGGGCTCGGTCCCGGGCAGCACCGAGGGGCTGGGCACACGGCGAGCGTACAAGCCGGGCCGAGGAGGCCCCGGATCAGGCGATGAGCGCCTGGAACCGTGCGTCGTCTCGCAGAGAGGCGAAATCCTCGTCGGCCACGGCGAGCTCCCGGTACGGCGGCCACGCGGCGAGCGACTCTCCGAGCGGCTCGAGCGCCTCGTCCGCGCGCCCGAGGCGGCTCTCGAGGCACGCGATGTTGTAGAGGATCAGCGCGTTGCCGGGATGCGCTGCGAGAGCCTCGCGGCACGCGGCGAGCGCGCCCTCGTAGTCCTCGTCCCGGTAGAGGCGGAAGAAGCCCGCGAGTGACTCGCCCGGCCCCAGCTTGAACGCCTCGCCGGGCCGGCCGCCGACGACGAGGACGATCGTCCCGTCCTCGGTCGCCAGGGCGGAGCGCTTCGCAGCCGGATCGCGAACGAAGACCGCGGTGCCCTGGGGCGCGTCGACGTCCTCACCGTCGACGGTGAATGCGCAACCGCCCGCGACGACGACGTACAGCTCCTCGTGGCCGCTCGCGCCGGGGCCGAGCTCGTCGTGCTCGCCGACCACGATCGCGCCGCTCTTCGCCTGGAAGAAGGCGTTCACGCCGAACGAGTTGATGTCGAGATCGCGACGCACGTACACGCGTCCCCGTCCGCTGTCCGGGCCGGGCGCGTCTCCGAGCCCGAAGCCACGCTCGGCGGCCCGCGCCGAGGCGTCTTCGAGCGAGCTGACGGAGTAGGAAGTCTTCGTGGCGGTCATGCGGCCCTCCCGGCGATGTATTTTGACCTCAAACTAGTTTGGGGACGGTAACAGGTCGATCCTTTGACGTCAAGACATTTGCGAGGGAGACTCCTGTGCATGGCGAGACGCACGGAGCGGGACCACGTCGATCGTTTCCTGGAGGAGATCCGCGACGAGCTCCCGGAGTCCATCGACCTCGTGGTCGAAGGGATCGTCGACCGCATCCAGGGGATCAACTGGCGGCTGCGGAAGATGCTCGACGAGACCCTCGAGCCGTACGGCCTCGCGAGCGGCGACTGGCGCGTCCTGAACGCGTTGCGCTGGGTGGGCGAGCCCTACCGGCGCTCGGCCGGCGAGCTCGCGCGGATCGCAGACCTTTCGAGCGGTGCGATGACGAACCGCGTCGACCAGCTCGAGAAGGCAGGCGTCGTCAAGCGCGTCCGGGATCCCGACGACGGTCGTGGCGTGCTCGTCCAGCTGACTCCCAAGGGACTGCGGCTCCACCGCGAGGCGATCGGCGTGCAGGCCGAGAAGGAGGCCCTCCTCGGCGCAGCGCTCACCGAGCGCGAGAAGACGCAGCTCGAGGCGCTCCTGCGCCGGCTGATGCTCACGCTGGAGCAGCGCTCGCCGAAGGGCTGACCGCTCGTCGGAGACCGAGACTAGGGCGTGCCGCTCGCATGCCGCGCAGCCACGGTCCCGCTGATCAGGCGTTCGCGGTCGAAGAGGCGTGAGGCCACGCGCCACGCGGCGATGTCGGCGATGAGGAGTGCGAGTGCGAGGCCGACCGCCAGCGCGACCGATGCCACACGACGCTGCTGACCACCTGGGCGGCGCCGAGCCGGATGCTGATCGCAGCGATGAAGTAGATCGCGTACGCGACTCCGACCGAGGGCACGAACGCGGCCGCGGCCTTCCCGAGCAGTAGTTCGGAGGCTCGGACGGGTGCGGTCAGGACGGGCTCGAGCGTTCCGTGGTCCCGCTCCCCGACGACCGAGTAGGCCGCGATCACCGGCGGGATCACGATCGGCACGATCAGCATCAGGAGCGACATGGCACCGACCGCAGCAGCGGCACGCCGCGACGCGCGCCGTCCCCGATCGACTCTAGCCGCGTCGGTGCCCTCGAGTTGTCCCCCCGGCGCGTTTACGTTCGTCGTACAGGCGAGAACATGCCTTCGAAGGAGGTCGACATGAAGTACCTGCTCCAGAACTACCCGGGCAGATCGCGCGAGTCGTTCGAGCGGCTCCCGGCGGACGAACAGGAGGCGCTCGTCGAGGAGTACCTCGCGATCCGGCGGTTGCCCGGGGTCGTCGGCGGCGAGCAGCTGCAGCCGGTCGAGACGGCGACGACCGTGCGCGTTCGGGACGGCGAGACGCTGCTCACGGACGGCCCGTTCGTCGATGCGAAGGAGTACGTCGGCGGCTTCCTCCTGGTCGAGGTGGACGATCTCGACGCGGCGCTCGCGATCGCTGCGCGGATCCCGGCCGCGCGAATGGGCGGAGCGGTCGAGGTGCGGCCGTTGGTGGAGCGGTAGGCGCTGCTCGAGCAGGTCTTCCGCGACGAGTGGGGCCGCGTTCTCGCGAGCCTGGTCGGCTTCCTCGGCGACTTCGACCTCGCCGAGGAGGCCGCCCAGGAAGCGTTTGCAGTCGCCGCCGAGCGCTGGCCTCGCGACGGCACGCCGCCCAACCCCGGCGCATGGCTGACGATCACGGCCCGCAACCGCGCGATCGACCGCCTGCGTCGCGAGCGCACGCTCGCCGAGAAGACACGCCTGCTCGAGGTGCCCGAGGCCGTGGACGACGAGATGAAGGACAGGACGTTCCCCGACGAGCGGCTGGAGCTGGTCTTCACCTGCTGCCACCCGGCGCTCGGCCTCGAGGCCCAGGTCGCGCTCACCTTGCGCGCGCTCGGCGGGCTCCGCACCGAGGAGATCGCCCGCGCGTTCCTCGTTCCCGAGGAGACGATGAAGCGGCGGCTCTCGCGGGCCAAGCAGAAGATCAGGGACGCGGGCATCCCGTTTCGCGTCCCTGACGACGATCTTCTCCCGGAGCGCCTCGCCGCGGCGCTCGCGGTCGTCTACCTGATCTTCAACGAGGGCTACGGCGGTCGTGTCGATCTGGCCGCGGAGGCGCTCCGGCTCGGCGCGGCGCTCGCCGAGCTGATGCCGGACGAGCCCGAGGTGCACGGGCTCCAGGCGCTGATGCTGCTCAACGACGCGCGCCGCGAGGCGCGGTTCGAGGATGGCGAGCTCGTGCTGCTCGCAGACCAGGACCGTTCGCTCTGGGACGCCGCCCAGCTCGCCCGCGGGCGCGAGGCGCTTGCCCGGGCCCTCGCGCTGCGGGGTCGCGGCACGTACGTCATCCAGGCGGCGATCGCGTCGCTGCACGTGGAGGAGCCGCGTGACTGGCCGCAGATCGCGGCGCTCTACGGTGAGCTCGCGGGGCTGACCGGCTCGGCGGTCGTGGAGCTGAACCGCGCGATCGCGGTGGCCGAGGCGGAGGGAACGGAAGCGGGACTCGTCCTCGTCGACGGGCTCGACCTCGACGGCTACCAGTACTTCCACTCGACACGCGCCGACCTGCTGCGCCGCCTCGGCCGCGCAGACGAGGCGCGGACCGAGTACGAACGCGCCCTCGAGCTCGCGCACACCGAGCCCGAGCGCCGCTTCCTGCGGCGGCGTGTCGCAGAAGTCCGCGCGTAGAGGCGTGCTGTCCCTTTCCCGGGTCGCCCGTTCGTCGTCACGACGTGGCTCGAGGTCGCGGAGACCGCGCTCGCCCTCGTCGACCGCTTCGCCCGCTGAGGGACCTCGAGCTCGCCTCGTAGCCGCTATCGTCCGGGCATGACGTTGCTGCGGCCCCGCGTGGACGAGCTTCTGCCGGTTCCGGTGGTTGACCCGCGGCCGCCGTTCGTGCACGTCCCGGCGTAGGCGCTCCCGCCGCTTCGGCCCGGAGCGCCGCAACCGACTCAGTCAACGCCGGTAGACGTCTACGAAGGAGAGCACGATGTTCGCAGTTGCCCTGCTCGCGGGAGCTTCCCGATGAGCACCAATGCTCTGCCCGCCCAGTCGAGCGACTTCCCCGCGTGGTACGGCGAGGTGGTGCGCCGTGCCGACCTCGCCGAGAACTCGCCGGTTCGAGGTGCGATGGTGATCAAGCCGTACGGGTACGCGATCTGGGAGGCGATCCAGCGCGAGCTCGACGACCGGATCAAGGCGACGGGTCACGAGAACCTCTACTTCCCTCTGCTCGTCCCCGCTTCGGTGCTGGCGCAGGAGGGAGAGCTCATCGAAGGGTTCGCACCCGAGGTCGCCGTCGTCACCGAGGCGGGCGGGAAGAAGCTGGAGGAGCCGCTCGCGGTGCGTCCCACCTCGGAGGCCCTGATCTGGTCGACGTACGCCCGCTGGGTGCAGTCGTATCGCGATCTCCCGCTGCTCTACAACCAGTGGGCGAACGTCGTTCGCTGGGAGCTGCGGCCTCGCCTCTTCCTGCGCACGAGCGAGTTCCTCTGGCAGGAGGGGCACACCGCGCACGAGACCGAGGCAGAGGCGGTCGCCGAGACGCTCACGATCCTGCACGACGTGTACGCCGACACGATCGAGAGCGTGCTCGCGATCCCTGTTCTGCGCGGCCGCAAGAGCGAGAGCGAGCGGTTCCCCGGCGCGGTCGACACGTACACGCTCGAGGCGTTGATGCGCGACGGAAAGGCGCTCCAGGCCGCGACCTCGCACTACCTCGGTCAGGGCTTCGCGCGCACGTTCGGTGTTCGCTTCAGCGGCCGTGACGGGAGCGAGCAGTATCCGTATGCGACGTCGTGGGGCGCGACGACGCGGCTGGTCGGAGGCGTCGTGATGGCGCACGGGGACGACCGTGGGCTGCGGCTCCCGCCTCGCCTCGCGCCGCAGCAGGTGGTGATCGTGCCGATCGTCCGAGACGACGATCGCGCCGCGGTGCTCCAGGTCGTCTCTGCCCTCGCCGACGAGTTGCGGGCGGCGGGCGTTCGCGTCCGTGTCGACGATCGGCCGGAGGTTCGGCCAGGCTTCAAGTTCAACGAGTGGGAGCTGAAGGGCGTGCCGCTGCGGATCGAGATCGGTGGCCGCGACCTCGTGGCGGAAGCAGTCACGGTCGCGCGCCGCGACACCGGCGACAAGCAGCAGGTCCCGCTCGCTCGGGTGCCCGGTGCGGTCGGCGAGCTGCTGCGCGACATCCAGGCAGCTCTCTTCCGCCTCGCCCGCGACGAACAGGAGCGGCGGACGCTCCACGGCCCGGGCAGCTACGACGAGCTGATCGAGTACCTGCGCGAAGCGGGCGGGTTCGTCGCGGCGGGATGGTGCGGTCGCAGGGAGTGCGAGGTGCGGGTCAAGGACGACAGCTCCGCGACGATCCGGTGCCTGCCGCTCGATGCGCAGTCGGCGCACTCCGGCGCCTGCGTCTGCTGCGGCCGGCCGGCGGTGACTCACGCCGTCTGGGCGCAGGCGTACTAGGGCATGCCGGCCGTCAACCTTCCTCGTCGGCCCGGGTGGTGTCGAGGAACGCCAGCACGCGCTCGGTGAGCAATGCGGCCGCCGCGGCGTCGTACGCCGGCAGCGAGGAGTCGGCGAAGAGGTGCTCCTCCCCCGGGTAGAGGAAGAGCTCGGCGCCGTCGGTCGACTCGACGAGCGCCTGCGCGGCCTCGAGGTCCTCGGCGAAGAACGGGTCGGCCTCCTTGCCGTGCACCTGCACCGGGACACCCTCGGGCCACGCGTCCCCGAACTCCGAGACCGGCAGGCAGGAGTACATGAGGAGGGCACCGCGGGCGCCGGGCCGGGTCTGGGCGAGCTGCTGGGCGACCACGACCCCGAACGAGAAGCCGGCGTAGACGACGCCGGGGCCGATCCCCTGCGCGGCGGCCACCCCGCGCTCGGCCAGCGCGCCGAACCCCGCTTCGCGCGCGAAGGCCATTCCCTCTTCGATGGTGTCGAAGCGGCGCCCGTCGAAGAGGTCGGGCGTGTGCACGGTGTGTCCGGCGTGGCGCAACTCGTCGGCGAACGACCGGACTCCCTCGGTCAGCCCCTGGACGTGGTGGTACAGCAGAACCTCGGTCATCTCTGGTCCTCCTGAGCGATTGATCCACTAAGTTGGAACATTCTACGATGTTAGTCTATTCGCGCCATGGCCGGCAACTCGTCTCCCCCCGACTACGACCTCGCCGACCGGATCGCGCTCACCAGGCCCTCCCAGGTGAAGGCGATCGGCCATCCGCTCCGCACCACGATCCTGGGCCTGCTCCACGAGCGGGCGGCCACGGTGAGCGAGCTCGCAGTCGCGCTCGAGCGGCCGAAGAGCACGGTCGCCCACCACGTCAAGGTGCTCGTCGAGGCCGGTCTGGTGCAGGTGGTGAGGACCCGGCGGGTGCGGGCGATCGACGAGCGTTTCTACGGCCGCACGGCCCGGATGTTCTACGTCGGCGTCGAGCGGAGCGCGGACGGCGACGACCTCCCTCGGGACTTCAACGACTTCGAGGTCGCCGCGCGCGAGTCCGCCGCGGCCTTCCGTGACGGGAAGTTGTGGGGCTTCATCAGGCACGCCCGCATCTCGGAGGCGCAGGCGTCGGACTTCTGGGAGCGGATGGCGGAGCTCGTGGCGGAGTTCGACCGGCTGCCGCGGTCGGGCGAGACCGTGTACGGCTTTGCGGTCGGCGTCTATCCCACCGACCATCCCACGCTGCCGAGCGGCAGCGAGTAGGACGGGCCGGGTCGAAGCTCGGCGCTCGTTCCACCCGTCGGGGCGTTCCGAGCATGCACATCGGCTATGCGCTGATCGTCGCCGCGAGCCTGCTCCTCTACGCTCGCCGCCCGCTCGTGCGAGCGGCGGGAGTGCTCTATCCGCCGTTCGTGCTGCTCGTGGTCGTCGCCACCGGCAACCACTTCCTTTTCGACGCCGTCAGCGGCGCACTGGTCGCCGGCTGCCGCCGGAGCGGCGCGTCCTCGAGCGCCGGTTCGCCGAGCTCTGAAGCCGGGTGTCCCTTCGAGCGCTGCGCGTTCGTCGTCTTGACGAAACCAATGTTCAAGGAGGAACCGATGAGAGCGACAATCGCGCCCAGCTCGGAGGGGAGGCGCTGGCTGGTCCTGGCGGTGACCGTTGCCGCGCAGTTCATGGTCATCGTCGACGTCGCGGTCGTGAACGTCGCCCTGCCGGCGATCAAGCACGACCTCCATTTCTCTCAGGAGAGCCTGCAGTGGGTGATCACCGCCTACTCGATCCTGTTCGGCGGGACGCTGCTCCTGGGCGGCCGCCTTGCCGACCTGCTCGGACGCAGGCGGTTGTTCATGACAGGCGTCGCGGTGTTCACGCTCGGCTCGTTGCTCTCGGGGCTCGCCTGGTCGGAAGGCGCGCTGATCGTCACCCGGGCGGTGCAGGGCCTCGGCGGCGCGCTGCTCGCACCGGCCGCGCTCTCGATCGTCGTCACGACCTTCTCCGAAGGGCGTGAGCGGAACATCGCCCTCGGCGTGTGGGGCGCTGCCTCCGGCAGCGGCGGCGCTGTCGGCGTGCTGCTCGGCGGTGTCCTCACCTCGTATCTGAGCTGGTCGTGGATCTTCTTCGTCAACCTGCCCGTCGGCGCAGCCGTCCTTGCCGTCACCCCGCGGCTGGTCAGGGAGAGCCGGGCGGCGCTCGCGCACCGGCACTTCGACGTGGCCGGCGGCACCTCGATCACGGCGGGCCTGATGGTGCTGGTCTATGCGATCACCCGGGCGAGCCAGCACGGCTGGAGCGACGGCGTGACGGTCGGGCTGCTCGCGACCGCCGCCGCTCTGATCGCGGCGTTCCTCGTGATCGAAGCACGCTCGCCGGCGCCGCTCTTGCCCCTGCGGATCTTCCGCCTGCGCACGCTCTCCGCGGCGAACGCGGCGATGCTGACGATCGGCGCGACGGCGTTCGTGCAGTTCTTCCTGCTGACGCTGTACCTGCAGGAGGTCCTGCGGTACTCGGCGATCGAGACGGGTGTCGCCTTCATCGCGATCACCGTCACGATCGTCGTCGCCTCGAACGTCGGCCAGGCGCTGACCACCCGATGGGGAGCACGGCCCGTGCTCAGCACCGGTCTCCTGCTCACCGCTGCCGGCGGTGTGCTCTACGCCCAGATGCCTGCTGGCGGACACTACTTCTGGGACGTGTTCCCTGGTCTGATCCTCAGCGGGATCGGGCTCGCGCTCTCGTTCGTGCCGGTGACGATCGCAGGACTGACCGGCGTGCAGCCGGCCGATGCCGGTGTCGCGTCGGGGCTGATCAACACGAGCCGGCAGATCGGCGGCTCGGTCGGGCTGGCCGCGGTGACCACGATCGCCGCCACCGCGACGAGCCACTACGCCGACAGCCATGCGGTGGGCGCCTTCAGCGGCCCGGCGCTCACGCACGGGTTCCAGGTCGCCTTCTACACGCTGGCCGGCCTGGCGCTGGCTGGCGGGGCGATCGCTGCGGCCTTCGTCGAGTCCAAGCCGAAGGCAGCTCCGGCCGTGCAGCCGGTCGAGGCCGAGCTCGCGCTCGAGGAGGCAGCGTGAAGCGGCAGTGGTGTCCCCAGCCGTCGCGGCCGTTCGTCGTACGGGAGACGAGTTCCATGATCAACCCGAGGAGGAACATCATGCAAGCACGGATCGATAACCCCGCACTCACGGTTCCGGGCGCCTTGACGGCGCTGCAGGCGCTGGGGAACGCGGTCAAGCAGTCCGACGTCTCCGAGACGACGCTGTGTCTCGTCGAGCTGCGCGCGAGCCAGATCAACGGTTGCGGCGTGTGCGTCGACATTCACTCCCGCGAGCTCAAGTACGCGGGCGAACCCGATGAGCGCATCAACACGGTCGCGGTCTGGCGAGATGTGTCGTACTTCACCGAGGCCGAGCGGGCCGCTCTGGCGCTCACCGAGGCGGCTACTCGTCTCGCCGACCGCCCGGATCCCGTTCCGGACGACGTGTGGGACGAGGCCGCGCGCCACTACGACGACGGGCAACTCGCCGCGCTCGTGCTCGTGATCGCCGCGATCAACGTCTGGAATCGTCTCAACGTCGCCACGCGGCAGATCGGCGGAGAGTGGGTGGGCCAGTGGGTCGCCTCGATCCAGAAGGAGAAAGAGGCAGCCTGACCCAGGCGGCCAACAGCTCCAACGGTCGATGGTTGGCGAGCGGCGCCGGCGCGCGCCGCTCGTCAACACCAGTGGTGGTCAGGCGGGTGGCCAGGGGAGGCGAACGGGCTCGAAGTCGTCAGGCCACTCCGCGTATGCCTCTTCCGGGTCTGTCGTCTCGCTCGTGACGGACGCCCCGTGCTGAGCCGCGAGCACCAGCCGGTGACGTCCATCGGCAACGCCATCCGCGACCTGTTCAAACAGCAGCCGGTCGGCACCGCCACCTGGATCGCCCTCGGCCGCGTGGACGCCGCCGGGGCCGACTACCTCCAGCACTATTTCGACTCGCGCGGCGTGGCGCGCGTGTATGAGATGACCTTCATCGACAACGTCTGGACGCAGGAGCGGGGGGCAGTTGCTCCGGACTTCTCGCAACGCTTCACTGGCACGTTCGACCATGACCGCGACACGATTGTGGGCCGTTGGGAGAGTTCGACCGATGGCTCGGAGTGGAAGCCCGACTTCGATCTCACCTACACGCGCGCGTCTTAGTGGCTTGACGTATGCCGATATCGGCATATGATTGAGCCGATGGCACGAGCAGCGACGACGTCGGACGTCTTCAACGCGATCGCCGAGCCGCAGCGCCGGGAGATCCTGGTACTGCTGCGGGCGGGTGAGTGGCCGGTGACCGAGTTGGCCCAGGAGCTGGGGATGACCCAGCCCGGCGCGTCCAAACATCTGCGGGTGCTCCGGGAGGTCGGACTGGTGCGGGACCGCAAGGCAGGCAAGCAGCGCCTGTACGGCCTTGACGCCCGCGGGCTGCGACCGCTTCACGAGTGGACCGGCGGGTTCGAGCGGTTCTGGAGCGAGAGCTTCGGCCGGCTGGACGAGTACGTGCAGGACCTCAAGCAGACAGGCAGGAGGAGTAGCTGATGGGCGCGACGGGACGAGGAGCGCCGGCGCAGTCCGCGACGGCCGACCGCGTGATCGTGATCTCCCGGGTCATAAGTGCCCCACGGGAGCTGGTGTTCGAGGCGTTCACCGAGGTGCGGCACCTGTCGCGGTGGTGGGGGCCGGAGGGGTTCACCACCACCACGCGGGCGTTCGAGTTCCGCGTCGGCGGGGAGTGGGACTTCGTGATGCACGGACCGGATGGGACGGACTACCAGGAGTGGATCTCCTGGACCGAGATCGTCCCGCCGGAGCGGATCGCGCTGCTGCACGGTGAGTCCCGCGGCGACCCGAACGCCTTCGAGTCGGTCTTGACGTTCGCGCCCGACGGTGCGGCGACCCGGATCGAGATGCGCACGGTGTTCCCCACCAAGGAGCTGCGCGACGAGGCGGTCGAGAAGTACCACGCGATCGAGGGTGGCCGGCAGACCCTGAGCAACCTGGCTGCCTACGTCACCGAGATCGTTCGGAAGGGAGTTGAGGACTGATGGCCGGAAAGGTGTTCTTCAGCGTGACGATGTCGCTGGACGGGTTCATCGCGCCCGAGGAGCGAACGGACGACCCGGATGTGCAGCGCTGGATGGCGCAGTGGATGGAACTGCAGCAGTGGATCTTCCCGCAGCGCTTCTTCCGGGAGCGCCTGAAGCTCGGCGAGGGCGGCGAGGAAGGGCGCGACAACGACATCGTGCGGGAGACGTTCGAGCGCACCGGCGCGAGCGTGATGGGCAAGCGCATGTTCGGCCTCGGCGAGCAGGCATGGCCGGAGGAGGCGCCGTTCCACACGCCGGTCTTCGTCGTGACGCACGAGAAGCGTGACCCCTGGGAGCGGCCGGGCGGGACCACCTTCCACTTCGTCAACGACGGCATCGAGCCCGCGCTCGACCAGGCCCGCGAGGCCGCCGGCGACCGAGACGTGCGCATCGCGGGCGGTGGCGCAACGATCCTGGAGTACGTGAACGCCGGCCTGATCGACGAGTTCACGATCGCGCTCTCACCCGTGCTGTTCGGCTCCGGAATCCGCCTGTTCGAGGGCGTGGACGCGGGCCGCGTGGCCCTGGAGCCGCTCCGCGCGGAGCCGACTCAGCGGGTGACCCACCTGACCTACGCAGTCCGGGAGCGGTAACTGTCTCGACCACAGTCACTCGAAAAAGTGTGCGCACGCCTGCCCACGCGGCGTGCGGTGCGCACTGTCATCGGGACGCCGTCGTCGTGGCTCGTGCGCTACGGACTGGGCCTACCTGCCGCGACCGAGGATCATCGACGCGTCCTGGCGGTCCTCCGCTTCCTCGGCGCAGGGGTCGAAGCTGACTTGCCTCTCCGCTAATCAGTGTTACTATGTACCGGTAGTCAGTAACACTGAGTACCTGGAAGAGAGGTGTCCCATGGGCAAACAGATGACGGAGATCCTCAAGGGAACGTTGGAGGGCATCGTCCTCGCGATCCTGTCCGGCCGGGCTGCGTATGGCTACGAGATCACGGCGTGGCTGCGGGACCAGGGCTTCTCCGACATCGCGGAAGGCACCGTCTACGCGCTGCTCATCCGGGTCGAGCAGCGCGGCCTCGTCGACGTGGAGAAGGTCCCGTCCGAGAAGGGGCCGCCACGCAAGGTGTATTCCCTCAACGCCCAGGGACGGGACTACCTCGAAGAGTTCTGGAGGACCTGGAGCTTCCTCACGGAACGGCTCGAACAGCTCCACGAAGGAGGCAGATAGACATGGCCGCAAGGTGGATCGAGTTGGTCACCGGGTCGCTCGAGCAGAAGAAGCAGTACAAGCAGTACAAGGCCCGCATCGAGGCCCTCCCCGAGCCGTACGGCACCGTCGCGAAGGCTCTGCAGCGGTACCTCATGTACTACGGGGGCGTCACGGACGGCGAGACCAGCGTCACGATGCTCGGCGACTTCGCCGACCTCTGGGAGCGTGCCGCAGCCGACGGCACGCCTGTGCGCGCGATCGTCGGTGACGACCCGGTCGAGTTCGCCGAGACGTTCGCTCAGGCCTACACGGGCAAGCAATGGATCGACAAGGAACGCGCTCGCCTGACCAGGGCGATCGAGGACGCGGAGCGAGGGGAGCAGGGATGACCACCGAGGCAGCCATCCACGTTCGGGGGCTGGAGAAGTCGTACAAGGAGCTGGAGGTGCTGCAGGGCGTCGATTTCGACGTGGCGCGGGGCACCATCTTCGCCCTGCTCGGCTCCAACGGGGCGGGCAAGACCACGGTCGTGAGGATCCTGTCCACGCTGCTCGAGGCCGACGCGGGGACTGCCAGCGTCACCGGCTTCGACGTCGCCAGGCAACCGGCGAACGTGCGGGGGTCGATCAGCCTCACGGGGCAGTTCGCCGCCGTCGACGAGATCCTCAGCGGGCGGGAGAACCTTGTGCTGGTCGCCCGGCTGCGGCACCTCGAGGGCCCGGGCGCGATCGCGGACGACCTGCTCGGTCGTTTCTCGCTGACCGACGCGGCCGCGCGGAAGGTGTCGACGTATTCGGGTGGCATGCGCCGCCGCCTCGACATCGCGATGAGCCTCGTCGGGAATCCGCCGATCATCTTCCTCGACGAGCCGACGACCGGGCTCGATCCCCAGGGGCGCATCGAGGTGTGGCAGGCCGTCAAGGACCTCGCCGAGCACGGTACGACGGTGCTGCTCACGACGCAGTATCTGGACGAGGCCGAACAGCTCGCCGACCGGATCGCGATCCTCCACGAGGGTCGGATCATCGTCAACGGCACCCTCGCCGAGCTCAAGCAGCTGCTCCCGCCGGCCAAGGTCGAATACATCGAAAAGCAGCCGACCCTCGAGGACGTCTTCCTTGCCGTCGTCGGTGACGACGGCCACGACGGCGAGCCGGCAATGGCCGCAGGGTCGGCACGGACGAGTGAGGAACAACGATGACCAATCACTTCTTCGGCGACACCGCCGTTCTGCTGGGACGGTCCCTGCGCCACATCACGCGCAGCCCGGACACCATCATCACGACCACGATCATGCCGATCGCCATGCTGCTGCTCTTCGTCTACGTGTTCGGCGGCGCGATCGACTCAGGGTCGGATTCGTATGTGAACTACCTGCTGCCCGGCATCCTGCTGATCACGATTGCTTCGGGCATCGCCTACACCGCATTCCGGCTCTTCCTGGATCTGCAGAGCGGCATCTTCGAGCGATTCCAGTCGATGCCGATCGCACGCTCGTCCGTCCTGTGGGCGCACGTGCTGACCTCGGTGGTCGCCAATCTGATCTCGCTCGTGGTCGTCGTGCTCGTCGCCCTCCTGATGGGCTTCCGTTCTGGGGCGGGAGTGGTGGCATGGTTCGCGGTCGCCGGCATTCTGATCCTCTTCACCCTGATGTTGACGTGGATCGCCGTCATCCCCGGTCTCTCCGCGAAGTCCGCGGACGGCGTGAGCGCGTTCTCCTACCCGCTCATCTTCCTGCCGTTCATCAGCTCCGCGTTCGTGCCCACCGACACCATGCCCGGCCCCGTGCGCGCCTTCGCCGAGCACCAGCCGGTGACGTCGATCGTCAACGCCATCCGCGACCTGTTCACACAACAGCCGGTCGGCACCGACATCTGGATCGCCCTCGCCTGGTGTGCCGGCATCCTGATCGTCGCGTACGGCTTCGCCATGGCCGCTTACCGCCGCAGGATCTCCTAGCGCCCACCGTGGCTGTATCGGCGCCGCACCACGGGCACTGATTGCGCTCGCCACCGCCGCGCTGGTCACTCGGCAATCCGCTCGAGCCATGTGACGGGCGCCACTGTTGTTGTCGCGGTTCCTGGCGTGGCTCAGCCGCCCGAGCCGCTCGCTGGGGTCACGCGTCCGCGAGACGATCGAGGAAATCGCGTGCGGTCTGGATCGGGAGTCGGTCGGCGAGGTTGAGCAGATGTCGGTCGCCGGAGACGAGGACGGCGCGTTCGTGCTCGGCGAGTGCAAGCAGGTAGTCGTCACCCGGGTCGGCCGATCGGTGGGCAGCTGCGCTCGGATCCGGCGCGACGATTGCCGCGAGGCGAAGCAAGGAGACGAATTCGGCTGCGTCGTCCCCAAGAACGCGACGGCGGAGCTTCGGGTAGGCGAGGGCGCGCTCGAGCTCGCTCAGCAGCCCATCTGAGACGAGGAGCTCGAACTCGCCGCCGAGCCAGCGGCTGACGAGTTGCGCAGGTGCGCCGCTGGGGGAGAGCAGCGCGGCAATGAGGATGTTGGGGTCGAGGACGGCTCGCACTCAGCGCCGGCGAGGCCGCGTCTTGTGCTGCGCTTCGACCGCGAGCTCGAGCGCCTCTTCCTCGCTGAACTCGTCTCGCTGCCAAAGGCGCGCGAGCAGGTCGAGGCCGAGCTCGCGACGGAGTGCTTCCTCGATGACCTGGCTGTCGCCCTTGCCTGTGCGGGCGCCGCGGACTTTCACCGCCCGCAGGACTTCCTCGTCGATCGTCAGCGTCGTCCTCACCTTCGCCATCCCAGCATCATAGCATCATGATGATTTGATGCAGACCGGCAGGCGCTCCAGGCGCTGCCGCTGCCGCCGGCGAACAACATCGCCGCGGTTCTGGCGCGCTGGGACGCCGGCTCGGCGGACCGGTTTGTCGCCCGGATGAATGCCGCCGCACCCGGTGCGTACTACTTCGTGCCGGCGTCGGACTCGCTGCGTCGGTTCATTCCCGGCGAGGACAGCGCGAGTTCGCCGGGCTAGGCGGCGGTGCCAGACCGGCGGCCGCGGTCGCCGCCGGCTAGGTGCTCCGAGCGAGTGAGAGCGAGTAGTCAGCGCTGCCGGACGCGTGTCCGTTCGCGACCACGAGAGTGAGCGTGTCGACCCGGGGATCGTGCCGGAGCCTCGGCGGAATCGTGAAGACGAGTGCGCCCTTGACCGTGCGGCCACGCACGCGCTGCGAGACCGGTGGCCGTCCGGCGTATTCGGACTCGCGCTCGATCGTGAGCTGGACGCCGGCCGTCGCACGATGGAAGCGGAGCGTCACCGAGCCCGTGTTGCGAGGCAGACGCAGGTAGTCGATCGCCAGCGGCGCGACCCGTCCCGTCGCGCGGCCGCCGGGAGCGAGGCGCTTGAGCGGGGTGATCTGCGCTCCGTAGTCCTCGGCGACCCAGGTCGCGAAGTCGGCGAAGGCCCACGTGAAGCTGCGTGGCGCGACGCGTGCGTAGACCTCGGTGAGGCGAGCGGCAAAGCTCGAGGGAATCGACGCTGCGACGCTCGCGAGGAACGCCGGTAGCACGCGCGGGTCGTGCGTCTCGAGATACCGCCAGAGGATTTGCGCGCCGTAGGCCTGCGACATGAGGCTCATCTGTGGCGCCGCGAACCACGGCCGCAGCTGCAGCGTGGTGACGAGATCGGCGAGCTCCGGGTAGACGCTGTTCTCGACCGCCGCCGCCGTGCCCTCGAGCACCCAGCTCGGGAGCGGCGCGCCTTGCCCCGGTGAGAAGTACGAGAACTGGACGAGGTGGAAGAGCTCGTGGGCGACGGTGGCGTCGAGGCTGCCGAGGCTCTGCTCCGGGCTCGGGTCGAGCGAGTTCGAGACCGCGACGAACGCGCCGCCGACCGCGTCGGCCGCCGGGATCGACACGCCGAAGTACCCCGGAGCGAACCGCGTGACGTAGAGATCGGGGCGTGCGTCCGGTCCGCCCTGATCCGGGCCGATCGGGACGAACCCGCGGCGCTCGTAGTAGGCGATCGCGGTGTCGGCTGCGTCGCCGACGCGCTCGACGTAGTCGGGGACGCCGTCGCCGCCGTCGTCGTTCAGCGGCGGAGCGTCGATCCCGACGACGACATAGTGGACGACCGCCCGCCGCGAGGAGTACGTACGGGACCGTGTCGCGTAGTTGTTGAAGACACTGAGCTCGTCGGGAGCGACCGCCGTGATGACCTGGGCAGGCGGAACCTCGTCAGGGCGCGGCCGCTGAGCGCGCGCCGGTGACGAAGCCGCGAGCAGCGCCGCCACCGCGAGCAGCATCCAGAACCACCTCATCGGCGCGCGCGAACACGTCGAATTGCTCAGAGAGGGGTCGTGGACGGAACGGCGCATCGCGAGCCGGTTCCTCTACTCGCTGCCAAGCCGCCGGAAGCTCCGCCTCTGGTAGAGGAGCGGCGCCGTTTCGGTTCCGGACGAGTGGGCTGCACGAACGCGTCCGAGGAAGAGAATGTGATCCGCGGCCCGGATCGTGTCGATCACCTCGCAGTCGAGGTGGGCGAGGACGTCGGCGACAGCAGGGCTCGCGCTGCGGCGGGCCGCCGGATCGACGAAGTCCTCGAGGTACTTCGTTGCTCCAGGGCGGGAGCCGTGCCGGGCGGCCGCCTCTTGCGTCTCGCCGAGGACGCCGACCCCGAAGCGACCCGTTCTGCTGATCGCTCGCGCTGCGCTTGTCTCCTCTCCGAGTGAGACGAGCACCGTCGGCGGCGTGGTCGAGACGGAGCAGAAGGCGGTGACGGTCATCCCCCAGGGCCTGCCGTCGACCCAGCAGGTGACGAGGACGACGCTGCTCGCCAGCCTGCTCAGCGCGTCGAGGAAGTCGGGCACGAGATCGACGTCGCGATCGGTCTCGAATGTGGTCTGGAGTGGCTGGAGCATCGTTCCTCCCCGGGCGCCCGGCGGCCGGCGTGTCGCCGGCCGCCGGGGGGCGCGAGCTCAGGCGATCGTCGCGTCCACCGTCACCGGCACGCCGTGCGCGACCATGTCGAAGACGGCGGAGCGCTGCTGGGCGCGGGCGACGACGTCGCGCAGCTTCTCCTCGGGCGCGTCGCCGGCGAGGCGGAACGAGACACGGATCCGCTCGAAGCCGTTGCGGTAGTCGTCGGAGAGCCCGAGCGCCCCCTGCACGTCCATGTCGCCCTCGAGCGTCGACTCCACCTCGGTCAGGTGCACGCCCCGTGCGGCCGCGACGTAGACGATCGACGTCGTCAGGCACGCGGCGAGGGCGTGCAGCAGGTACTCGGCGGGGTTGGGGCCCGTGTCGCTGCCGAGCAGGATCGCCGGCTCCCCGGCGTCGAGGACGAACTCCCCGGTGCGCGAGGTGTCCTCCTGCCGGGCTGCGTAGAAGTCGCGGATCGTCGTGCGGTTGTGGGCGCCGTCGATCCAGCGGTTGCGTGCGCGGAACTGGAACCGCGCGAGCGCGGGATCCGCCTTGATCGCGTCGAGCGTGCCGTAGAGCTGCGCAGTGTCGACGCCGTTGCGGATCGCCTCCGTGGTCGTGCTCATCGTGCTCCTCCTTGCTCGTCGCCCGGCCGGACGCCGAAGCGGTTGGCGGGAGTTGACACCACGGTGGTTGCCGGCCGGTTACGTGCGCGGTAAGCGACCGGTAGCTGCCGAGACCCGCGGCGGGGAGGGCGGCCCTTACTGCGGACCTGCCTCCGCCCAACCGGGTCGGGCTCTCCTTGGGCGGACATCGACGAAGGAGGGAATCGATGAGCGGGCACGGGGACACGGAGAGATCGGCGAAGGGGCACCGGGGCGTGAGCGTCACCCTGTTCCTGTGTCTCTTCGCCGCTCAGGCGGCGGTGATCGTGATGTCGCCGGTGCTCGTCGAGGCGGCGAGCGAGCTCGACGTGTCGACCGCGGCGGCGGGTCAGCTGCGAACGGTCACGGGACTCGCTGCCACTGTCGCGGCGCTGATGTTCGGCCCCCTGTCGTCGCGGGTGGGGCTCACCCGGCAGCTCGTCGTCGCCTCCACGCTGCTCGCGGCCGGCTCGGCGGCGAGCGCTGCGGCGCCGAGCTTCGCCGTCCTGCTGTGTGCCCAGGTTCCGGTCGGCGCCGCCGTCGGCGTCCTGACGACCGCGGGCACCCTCGCGACTGCGGAGTGGGTCGCGCCCGAGCTGCGGGCGCGGGTCCTGTCGTGGGCGCTCATCGGCCAGCCCGGCGCATGGATTGTGGGAATGCCGCTGATCGGGCTCCTCGGTGGGATCAGCTGGCGTCTGGGCTGGCTCGCCCTGCCGCTTGTGGCGGCGATCGCGGCGGCGGTGCTCGTGGCGCGGCGTCCCGCGTCGCCGGCGGCCGGTGCGGATCGTGCGCCGGTCCGGGACGTGCTCGCCGACCGGACGCTTGCGGCCTGGCTGGCGGCCGAGGTCGCCGCCAACGGCGCCTGGGCGGGCACACTCGTTTTCGCGGGCGCGCTCTTCGTCGAGTCGTACGGGGTCTCGACTGCGTCGACCGGGTTGCTGCTTGCGGCCGCGGCAGGCGCGTACGTCGTCGGGAACCTGAGCGCCCGCAGGCTTGTGCGTGTGGAGGCGCGCGGCCTGTTGGTCGCCTTCTCGCTGCTGCTCGCGCTGAGCGACGCCGCGTTCGGTGCCGTGCGGCCGGGCGTCGCGACGAGCACGCTTCTGTTCTCGGCGGCGGCCTGCCTCGCCGGCGGACGGACGCTCGTCTCGAGCGCGTTCGCGCTGTCCCGGTCGCCGGAGCTTCGCCCGACCGTGACGAGCCTGCGGGCGGCCACGATGCAGCTCGGCTACTTCGTCGGCTCGAGCGCGGGCGGCGCCGCGCTGGCCGCGGGCGGCTACGGCGCCCTCGGCGTGGCGATGGGCCTGTGCTTCGGCGTGTCGGCGCTGGCGCTCGTGCGGCGGCCGCTGCGGACGCGCGGCGCGCCGGCTCTCACCGGGGCCGACGGCTGACGCCCGAGTCGCGGACTACCGGACATTTACCGGCCGCCAGGCTCGCTCCAACTCGGCTGGGCGAGTCTGTCCGCGTTCGCCTGGGGCCGATCGAGAGGGGACCGACCATGATCTTCGAGTTGACTGCCAACACCGACAGCGGCCGCGCGCTCGTCGAGCTCTCCGAGGCGCTGGCCGACGAGATCCGGCCGCGTGCGGCGGCCCACGACCGTGAGGGGAGCTTCCCCTTCGAAAGCCTCGAGGCGATCAGGGCCAGCGGCTATCTGACGGCGCCGATCCCGAAGGAGCTCGGCGGGCTCGGCGTCGGCTCGCTCCACGACCTGCTCGTCGCCTCGAGCAGGCTCGCCCGCGGCGACGCCGGCCTCGCGCTCGGCGTGAACATGCACCTCGTTCTCGTCTCGAGCCTGCTGCGCCGCTGGCAGGCCGCCGTCGCCGCGGGAAACGAGCGCCGGATCGCGGCGTTCGGAGAGACGCTCGAGCAGATCGCCCGGGAGGCGCTCGTCCTCGGCACGGCGATCAGCGAGCCCGGCCAGGACCTCACGCGGCCTGCCACCAGGGCGACGAGAGCGGGCGACGGTTGGATCGTCTCCGGCCGGAAGATCTTCTGCACGATGTCGCCGGCGGCCGACATCCTCTTCACCGCCGTCACGTACCTGGACGCAGACGACCGCGAGACGTACGGCTACGCGATGGTCCCCACCGCCGCCGCCGGCGTCGTCGTCCACGACGACTGGGATGCGCTCGGCATGCGCAGCTCCGGCAGCAACTCGGTCTCGTTCGAGGACGTCCGCCTGCCGGCGAGCGCACTCCGGGGCGGCTTCGCGGCCGGCAGCTCGGCGGGCTACGTCGAGCGCAACCTCGACGGCGGCCTCTTCCACGCCGCCGTCGCGCTCGGGGTGGCCGAGGGTGCGCACGCCGAGGCGGCCGCGGCGATCGCGCGGCGGGGCGCGGTCGACGACGGCCGCACGCGCACGCTCGTGGCCGAGAGCGCGATCGAGCTCGCGGCCTGCCGGGCGATCCTCGCCCGCGCGGCGGCGCTCCTGGACGAGAGCTTCGTCTCCGGAGAGCCGGCCGACCCGGTGGCGCTCTTCGCCGAGGCCCAGGCCGCGAAGACGTTCGTCGGCGAGGGCGCCGTCCGCGTCGTCGAGCGGGCGCTCGCTCTCTCCGGCGGCGCCGGCTACCTGAACGGCCACCCGCTCGCGCGCGCCATTCGCGACGTCCGCGCGACCGCGTTCATGCACCCGCTCGGCGCCAACCGCGCCTACGACTACCTCGGCGCCCTGGCGCTCGGAATCGAGCCGAGGCTCCACTGAGATGGCGACTGCTGCGCCGGCCCGCCCGCGCGCTGCACGCACGGCCCTGCCCGCGGCGCGGGCCGGCGCGCATGGGCACGGCGGGCCGGGCGTGGTAGCGTCGTCCACTCGCACGATGGACTTTCGGCTTCTGGGACCGTTGGAGGCATTCGCCGAATCGGGACCGCTGCGCGTCCCGGCGGGGAAGCAACGGGCGCTGCTCGCACTTCTCCTGCTGAACGCGAACCGGACGGTCGCCCGCGACCAGATCGTCGACGCGCTCTGGGGCGAGGATGTGCCGGACTCGGCCGTGAAGATGGTCCAGATCCACGTCTCGCAGCTCCGGAAGCTCCTGCCCGAGCCACGTCTCCAGACGCGCGGCGCCGGCTACGCGCTCGAGGTCGGCGACGGCGAGCTCGACCTGCTTCGTTTCGAGCGGATGGTCGCCGACGGCCGGCAAGCCCTCGCCCGGGACGATGCGGGGCAGGGGCGGCAGCTGCTCGGAAGCGCGCTCGCCCTGTGGCGCGGCCACGCGCTCGCCGAGTTCTCGGAGCCGTTCGCGGCGAACGAGGCGCCGCGGATCGAGGAGCTCCGGCTGACGGCGCTCGAGTGGCGAATCGACGCCGACCTCGCCCTCGGCCACGAGCGCGACGTCGTCGGCGAGCTCGAGACGCTCGTCGTCCAGCACCCGCTGCGCGAGCGGCTCCGCTCGCAGCACATGCTCGCGCTCTACCGGTCGGGCCGTCAGGCCGAGGCTCTCGCCTCCTACCAGGCGTACCGGCGGCGGCTCGACGACGACCTCGGGATGGGGCCGTCGTCGAGCCTGCGGGAGCTCGAGCGGCTGATGCTGCGCCAGGACGCGAGCCTCGAGCCGGCCGACGAGCGGCCGCGCGAGCGCACGCCGCTCGGCGTGCCACCGGTCGAGGGCGACGTCGGCTTCGCGCGAAGCGGCGACGTCCGGATCGCCTACCAGGTCGTCGGCGAGGGGCCGGTCGACCTCGTGCTCGTGAACGGCTGGGTCTGCTCCTTCCAGCCCGGCTGGGAGAACCCGAAGATCGCCGCGTTCTACCGGCGGTTGGCGTCGCTGGGGCGGCTGATCCTCTTCGACAAGCGCGGCACCGGTCTCTCGGATCGCGTCTCGCCGGAGCGCCTGCCCGACCTCGAGACGCGCATGGACGACGTGCGCGCGGTCATGGACGCCGTCGGCTCCGAGCGCGCGGTGATCCTCGGCGTCTCCGAGGGCGGCGCGATGTCGACGCTCTTCGCCGCCAGCCATCCCGAGCGGGCGCGGGCGCTCGTCCTCATGGGCGCCTTCGCACGGACGATGCACGCGCCCGACTACCCGATCGGCCTGGGCGACGCCGACTTCCAGAGACGCCTCGCGACCGCCGACGAGGACGACTGGGCCTCGGCCGTGACGCGCGAGTGGCTCGGCCGCGTCGGGCCGGACATCCTGCAGGACCCGGCGGCGCTCCGGTGGTACGTCTCCTACATCGTCCGTGGCGCGAGCCCGGCGGCGAACAAGGCGATCCGCCAGATGAACGCCGAGATCGACGTCCGCGACGTGCTCCCGACCGTCAGCGTGCCCACGCTCGTGCTCTATCGCGAGGACGAGTTCTTCGGCGCCGCGACCCGCTTCATGGGCGAGCGCATCCCCGGCGCGAAGCTGATCGCGCTGCCGGGGAACGACCACCTGCCCTGGGAGGGCGACCGCGTGGCGGTGCTCGACGAGATCGGGCGCTTCGTCGACGACGCCGACGGCGAGGCGGAGCCGGACCGCGTCCTGGCGACGCTGCTCTTCACCGACATCGTCGAGTCGACCGCCCGGGCCGCAGCCGCCGGCGACCGCGCCTGGGCCGATCTGCTCGCGCGGCACCACCGGCTCGTCCGGGCGGAGGTCGCGCGCTTCCGCGGTCAGGAGATCGACACCGCCGGCGACGGAGTCTTCGCGTCGTTCGACGGTCCCGCCCGCGCGGTCCGGTGTGCGTCGTCGATCGTCTCCGCCGTCCGCCGGCTCGGGATCGAGGTGCGGGCCGGAGTCCACACCGGCGAGATCGAGCGCTCCGAGGAGGGTCTTCGCGGCATCGCCGTCCACCTCGCGGCGCGCATCGTTTCGGCGGCGCGGCCGGGGGAGGTGCTCGTGTCGAGCACCGTCAAGGACATCGTCGCGGGCTCGGGCATCCAGTTCCGGGAGCGCGGCGAGCACGAGCTCGCCGGCGTGCCCGGAAGCTGGCGGCTCTTCTCGGTCGACGCCTCCTGAGGCGGTCCCGTTACGAGGCCCAGTCGGGCAGCTCGAGCTCTTGCTCGGCGGCCATGCGGCGCACCCCTGGCAGCGCGAGCGTGCGCCGGAAGTGGGCGCGCAGGTTGTCGCGCTCCCACGCCGCCGGCTCGAGGCGGCGCCCCCACCGGACGAGCATGAACAGGAACAGATCGGCCGCGCTGCGGTGCTCGCCGACGAGCCAGTCGCGTCCCTCGAGCTCGCGGTCGAGCAGGTCGAAGTGACGTCCCGCCTCCGCGGCGGCGACGTGAGACACGCTCCCGCCGCCGTAGCGCTCGGGGTAGAAGAAGCGGAGCATCGCCGTCTGGACGGTGTTCGTCATGAAGACGAGCCAGCGGTAGAACTGCGGCCGACCGTCGCCCTCGGGCGTGAGCTGGGACTGGGGGAAGCGGTCGGCGAGGTAGAGGAGGATCGCCGCAGACTCCGTGAGGACGAGGTCGCCGTCGACGAGGGTCGGCACCACGCCCGTCGGGTTGAGCGCGAGATAGGCGGGATCGGTCTGGGCGGTCTCCCGGTCGATGCGGACGAGCTCGTAGTCGACGCCGATCTCGGCGAGCGCCGCATGCGGCGCCATCGACGCTGTTCCAGGCCGCCAGTACAGCCGCACCGCTCGATCCTACGCCGCCGGTCGCAGGGACGCTGCCGGTTGTGCGGCGTCAGAAGGTGATGACCCGCGTGTGGAGCGGCTGCGCTGAAGCCGCTCTCGCTCGAGGCGAGCACGCACAGCTCGGGGGAGCAACTCCGCTCTGGCCATCAACCGTTCAGGCGCCGCCGTCGACGCGGAATACGGCCCATTGATCCGGGACGCCTTTGAGTGTGTGCGTTCCGCGTGGGCTGAACCGGATCCCGGACCCGGCGACGAGAGGCGGTACGGATCCCGAGACGAGGACTTCGTTTCCCTCGGCGAGAGCGGCGACGCGCGCGCCGACGTGGACTGCGAGCCCGCCGATGCCGGTCTCGAGCAGCTCGATCTCGCCCGTGTGCAAGCCGGCGCGGATGCTCAGGCCGAGCGATTGAGCCGCGTCCCTGATGCCGCAAGCACACGAGATCGCACGAGCTGGACCGTCGAAGGTCGCGAGAGCTCCGTCGCCGGCTGTGTCGATGAGGCGGCCGCCGAAGCTCTCGATATGCGAGCGCAGGAGCTCGTCGTGCGCCTCGCGCACGATCCGCCAGGCGGCGTCTTCGAGTTTCGCTGCGTGTTCAGTCGAGGCGACGATGTCGGTGAAGAGAATCGTCGCGAGCACGCGCTCCGATCGCGGCGCGCGCCGAATGCCGGTGACGAACTGCTCGATCTCGTCGAAGAGAGCATCGATCTCGCCGGAGAACCACTCATTGTCTTCGCCGGCGAGCGTGACCAGGCGTGCGCCGTCTATCCGGTCGGCGAGGAATCGCGAATGGGCTGCTCGGACGTGCGGGTCGTCCCGGCGGTGGACGATCAATGTTGGGACGCGGATGCTAGGTAGGAGGCCGGTGACGTCCGTCCGCATGAAGACCTCGTAGATCGCGGACGCCGTGCCGGGGCCTGCGCCGAGCCGTTGGCTCCGGGCGGCCCAGCGGCGAAAGGCCGGATCGCCGGCCCGGCTCGGCGCCATGTACTCGACCAGCGCCCCTCGACCGGCGATCGTCCCGTAAAGCTCGACGTATTGCTCGGCCGTCTCCTCCGGCATTCCGAACTCCGTCTCGGGACCCCGGAGGAAGCGCGCGAAGGCGTTGATCAGGACGAGCCCGGAGGTGCGGTCGGGGAACGTGGCGGCGAACAGCATCGGCGGAAGCGCCGACTCTGAAAAGCCGACGATCGTCGCCCGCTCCGATGAGGCCGCGTCGAGGACGGCCCGGATGTCGTCCATCCACGCCTGCATCGCGGGGAGACGCTTGCTGTCGATCGAGTCCGACGAGCCCCAGCCGCGCAGGTCGCACATGATCAGCCGGGCAAATCCGGTCAGGCGCCGAAGACCACGCGCAGCGATCGGGTCGTCCCAGACCAGGTCGATCGGCGTCGTCGTCCGCGACACGACCAAGATGTCGCGCTCAGCATCGCCGACGAGCTGGTACGCGATCTGGTGCCCGCCGCTAAGCACATACTGCGTCTCCGGCAACAACGCCACGACCCGCCCGACTCTACTCGTGGCCGGCCCCCGTGCCACCTCGCCGGTCGAAACGCGGCGCTCCGGCGGAAGAGCCGAGACGAAAGCCCTGCGGATTCGGCGCCTAACCGATCATCTTCTTGGGTATGGCTGTCCCAGTCGGCTAAAGGCGAGGACTCGACACAGGAAGGCGGACGATGAAGGCGATCGTGGTGACGGACCAGGCTGCGGGAGCGGCGGGGATGACGCTGGTGGAGCGGCCCGAGCCGCGGGCAGCGATAAACGATGTCGTCGTTCAGATTCATGCGTCGGGATTCGTCCCGACTGAGATGGCGTGGCCCTCGACCTGGGTCGATCGCCTCGACCGTGACCGCACACCGTCGATCCCTGGGCACGAGCTGGCCGGAGTGGTCATCGCCCTCGGTTACGGCACGACGGGACTCTCGGTGGGACAGCGAGTGTTCGGCCTCACCGACTGGACTCGCGACGGCACCCTGGCCGAGTACGCGTCGGTCGAGGCACGCAACCTCGCGCCCTTGCCGGGCGATGTCGACTTCACGGTGGGCGCGAGCCTGCCGATCTCGGGCCTCACTGCGTGGCAGGGACTGTTCCAGCACGGCCGCCTTCAGGCGGGGCATCGCGTCCTCGCCCACGGCGCGGCCGGCGCAGTCGGGTCGATGGTGACGCAGCTCGCACGTGAGGCCGGCGCCTACGTCATCGGCACCGGGCGCGCTGCCGACCGTCAGACGGCGCTCGACTTCGGTGCGCAGGAGTTCGTCGACCTCGAGAACGACGCCCTGGAGGACGTCGGCGGCGTCGACCTGGTTTTCGATGTCATCGGCGGCGACATCGGGAAGCGGTCCGCGGGTCTGATCCGGGCCGGAGGAACAGTGGTGTCCGTCGTCGGGCCGCCGGAGGCGCGGCCCGCTGACGGCCTGGCGATCGACTTCGTTGTCGAGTCCGATCGTGGCCAACTGGGTGAGGTTGTCCAGCGAGTGCGGGACGGCCGACTGCGGACGAACATCGGCACCGTCTCGACCCTCGACGATGCCGTCGCGGCCCTCAACCCGACCGACAGGGTCGCAGGAAAGGCGATCATCCGCATTCGTCCGTAAGGACTCGTTGACGGATGGCTCCGTCGGCGAAGGTCGGACCCCCGCAACGGCGGTCCCGAGGAGAAGGAATTGCCCGAAGACGGGTGACCGCGCGTGCCCGCCCGTGCCCGCGCTGGTGTTTCCTCAGTGTTCCCAGCAGCTTGCCGTCGAGCTCGGTACCTGCGGTAGGTTCCCGGAGCATCGTGTCGATGCCGTAGTCCACCGGTCTGCCGGGGCGACGCCTCAAGAGCGATGACGCGCAAACGACGAAAGGAGCATGTATGTCCGTGGCGGACCCGACGGTCACCGATCCCGACAAGTACAAGGTGATCTTCGAGAACGAACGTGTGCGGGTCCTGGAGTACCGAGACGAATCCGGACAGGCAACGCAGCCGCACCAGCATCCAGACAGCGTCATGTACACCCTTTCGTCGTTCTCCCGTCGTCTCGTTGCCGAGAACGGCGAGAGTCGAGATGCCTCCCTGTCGGCGGGCGAAGTGCGATGGCTGGACGCACAGGTACACAGCGGAGAAAACATCGGAGACACCCCTACACACGTGCTGTTCGTCGAGCTCAAGGAACCGCGGCCGGGAGGCGAACCCGTGACCCCGAGCCTCGGCCCGACGTAGATCGTCGCCAGGCGTCGTTCCGCAACGCCGGCGCAGGCTGCCGTCCTCCGTTCGGCCCCGCAGTCGCCGTCAGCTGCCGAAGATGGCGTCGACGTTCGGCAAATTGGCGAACCGGCTGAAGGTGCCGTCGGTCGCGATCTCCTCGGCGGCCGCGAGGAAGCCGACGGAAAGCGACCCTGCAAACCGCGGAAAGCCCTCTGACGGACTCGAACCGTCGACCCCCTCCTTACCATGGAGGCGGAAGCGATCGTCGGCGGGTCTAGGGAGTCGCGGTTCCCACGTTGTTTCCGTTGATCTATGCGGCTTGGTGACCTCTTTGGAGTTCTTGACGCGCCCCGAGTGACCCGAGGAGCCGCGTACCTGTCCCTGTCCCGGGCGTGAGTCAATGCGATGTCGGCGCGGCGCCTCGCTCAACGGCTGTGTCGGCATCGGTGAGGCCGCTCTGGTAGGCGAGCACGACGGCTTGGACTCGGTCGCGGAGGTTCAGCTTCTGGAGGACGTGGGTGACGTGGGTCTTCACGGTCGTCTCGCTGATGTAGAGGCGTTCTCCGATTTCCGCGTTTGACAGGCCTTCGGCGATGAGGCGGAGGATGTCGCGTTCCCGTGCTGTGAGTGCGTCGAGTTCCGGCGGTGGCGTGGGGCGCGGGATGTGCGTGAACTGCTTGATGACGCGTCTGGTGACCGCGGGCGAGAGCAGGGCGTCGCCGGCCGCGACCGTGTGGATCGCCGCGATCAGCTGCTCGGGCGGGTCGTCCTTGAGCACGAAGCCGCTCGCACCGGCTTTGAGCGCTTCGTAGATGTATTGGTCGAGGTCGAAGGTGGTGAGGATGAGGACCCGTGCTGCGGGATCGGCGGCGAGGATGCGCCGCGTCGCTTCGAGGCCGTCGAGCTCGGGCATGCGGATGTCCATCAGGACGACAGTCGGGTGGAAGCGCTCGGCCTTCTCGATTGCTTCGAGGCCGTTGCTTGCTTCGGCGACGACTTCGATGTCGTCTTCGTCGGCGAGGAGCATCCGAAAGCCGGCGCGTACCATCGACTGGTCGTCGGCGACGAGAACGCGGACGCTCATTGGCCGGCTCCGACGAGCGGCAGGCGGGTGGTGAGGAGGAAGCCGCGTCCGTTGGCGGCGCCGGCGTTCATCTGGCCGCCGTAGAGCTTGACGCGTTCGCGGATGCCGACGAGTCCGTGACCGAGTCCATCGCTTGTCGATGTGCCGTCGCCGTCGTCGCGAACGTCGATCTGGAGTTCGTCGGGCTGGTAGTGCACGACGACGTCGGCATGGCTGGCGTTGGCATGTTTGAGCGCGTTCGTCAGTCCTTCCTGGACGATCCTGTAGGCGGAGAGGTCGATCGCGTGGGGGAGCGGCACGGGGTCGCCCTCCACGTGCAGGTCGACGTCGAGCCCGGCTCGGCGGATCTGGTCGAGCAGCGGCTCGAGGCTGCCGAGACCGGGTTGGGGTGTCAGTTCGAGGTCCTCGCGGTCGCTGCGCATCGCGCCCAGCAGGCGCCGCATCTCTGTCAGCGCTGCGCGTCCTGTGCGTTCGACGTCCTGGAGTGCGTCGCGGTCGTCTGTGAGCTCGTCGGGGAGCCTGTGCCGGACCGCCCCGACCTGGAGCACCATCACGCTAACCGCATGCGCGACGATGTCGTGCAGCTCGCGTGCGATCCGCGCTCGCTCCTCGGCGACCGCAATGCGGGCGGCCGTCTCGCGTTCGCGTTCGGCGTGGCTCGCCCGCGCCTCGGCTGCCTCGGCCTGCGCTGCACGCTCCCGGAGCGCGAACCCAACGAGCCAGCCGAGCGCGAACAGGATCGGCGTGAAGACGAGCTCGCCGGCGGAGTGCTTCGGGTCGTTGTAGACGATGATGGCGCAGCCGCCGAGCACGATCGCGAGCCCGATGCGCCCGCGGTTGGCGTCGCGCTGGTTGCCGAGCAGGAACGCGGCTGCGAGGCCTGCGATGAAGACGGCCTGGGTCGAGACCATCAGCCGCCCGTCGACGAACGCGGCCGCGGCCGCAAGTACCCACAACCCCGCCGGTGCGGCGAACTCGAAGCGTCGCCAAGCGAGCAGCCCGAGCACGGTGACGACGACCGCCGGAATCGTGAACCAGGCTGTTGTGCTCGGCATGTTCCGGCCGGGGTGCTCGAAGGCGACCTCGAGCACGCTCGCCAGCGCCGCGATCACGACCGCGATGTCAAACCAGTAGCGCCGGGCGAGTGACCAAGTTGGGCTCACGCAAACGACCGTACTCCTCCTGTTTGTGGAGCGCCTCCTACCTGAGTAGGAGCCGAGATCGTCGCCAGGTCGGAGAGCGAACACGACCCCGCGACGACGCCCGTTCAACAGACCGCTCCTAGCGTCAAGGCATCGACTCGATCAGCGAAAGGACGGTCACCATGAGCACTCCGACACCCACGTCCCTCCCACAACACCACGGTCTTGCTGCCCGCATGGGCCGCTGGAGTGCGACCCACTGGAAGACCGCTACCTTCGGCTGGCTCGCATTCGTCGCGGTCGCGTTCGCGCTCGGCGGGGTGGTCGGCACGACGAACGTCGATCAGAACGCGTCCGGCCCGGGCGAGTCGGGCCGGATGCAGAAGATCCTGGACGCCGGGTTCCAGCAGCCCGCGGGCGAGAACGTCCTGGTCCAGAGCCGGGCGGTCCGCATCGGCGACCCCGCCTTCACGGCGGCGATCCGCGACATCACCGCGCGCGTCTCGAAGCTCGCAGACGTGCAGAACGTCCGCCGAGGCGCGGTCTCGAAGGACCGGCACTCCGCGCTCGTCCTGTTCGACGTCCGCGGCGACAGCGACAAGGCCGCCGACAAGATCCAGCCGGTCGTCGCGAGCATCGCCGCCGCGCAACGCGCTCACCCCGGCTTCACGATCGGCGAGTTCGGCCTCGCGAGCGCCCAGAAGGAGATCCAGACGGCGTACGGGCACGACCTCGGCAAGGCCGGGATGCTCTCGCTGCCGGTCACGCTCGTGATCCTCCTGCTGACCTTCGGCGCACTCGTCGCGGCCGGGATCCCGCTTCTGCTCGGTCTGACCGCCGTGTTCGCGACGTTCGGGCTGATCGCGCTGCCGAGCCACCTGCTCCCAGTCGCGTTCGAGGCGCAGGCGATGGTGCTCCTGATCGGCCTCGCGGTCGGTGTCGACTACTCGATGTTCTACCTGAAGCGCGCACGCCAGGAACGCGCCGCCGGACGCAGCTCGGCCGCCGCCCTCGAGGTCGCCGCCGCCACCTCCGGCCGCTCCGTGCTGATCTCTGGGCTGACCGTGATCGCTGCGATGGCCGGCATGTTCCTAACCGGCGACGCGACCTTCGAGTCGCTCGGCCTCGCCACGATCCTCGTCGTCGCGGCCGCCGTGCTCGGCTCGCTGACCGTGCTCCCGGCGCTGCTCTCGCGGCTCGGCGACAAGGTCGACCGGCTCCGCGTCCCGCTCGTCGGCCGGCTCCGCCGCGATGACGGCGAGGGCCGGATCTGGGGCGCAATCGTCGAGCGCGTCCTCCGCCGGCCTCTCCTCTCGGCGGCGGTCGCCGCCGGGCTGCTGCTGGCGCTCGCTGCGCCGGCGCTGCAGCTGCACATCGCGCCGCAGGGAACGGAGTCGTTCCCGAAGTCGCTCTCGGTCATCAAGACCTACAACCGCATGCAGCAGGCATTTCCGGGCTCGGCAATGCCCGCGAACGTCGTCGTCAAGGCGCCGGACGTGAACGCGCCTGCCGTGCGAACGGCAATCGCCGGGCTCGAGCGGCGGGCGCTCGCCAGCGGCCGCATGTACGAGCCGATCACTGTCGACGTCAACCGGCAGACGACGGTCGCCAACATCACCGTCCCGATCGCCGGCAACGGCACCGACGCTGCCTCGAACGCCGCCTTCCACCTCCTGCGCGACTCGATCGTGCCGGCGACGGTCGGCGGCCTGGCGAACACCGAGTCCGGCGTCACCGGGACGACGGCCTCCTGGAAGGACTCGGCCGACAAGCTGAAGTCCGACCTGCCGCCGGTCATCGCGTTCGTGCTCCTGCTGGCGTTCGCGCTAATGCTGGTCGCCTTCCGCTCGATCGTGATCGCAGCCAAGGCGATCCTGCTCAACCTGCTCTCGGTCGCCGCCGCCTACGGCGTGCTCGTGCTCGTCTTCCAACACGGCATCGGCAAGGGCCTGCTCGGCGTCAGCTCAGCCGACGGGATCGAGATGGTGGTGCCGCTGCTGCTGTTCGTGATCCTGTTCGGCCTCTCGATGGACTACCACGTCTTCATCATCAGTCGCATCCGCGAGACGTACGACCGCGGCGCCAACATGGACGAGGCAGTCCGGCACGGGATCAAATCGACTGCCGGCGTCGTCACCAGCGCGGCGATCGTCATGGTCTGCGTGTTCGCCGTCTTCGGCACCCTCTCGGCGCCGTTCTTCAAGCAGTTCGGCGTCGGGCTCGCCGCCGCGATCCTGATCGACGCCACCATCGTCCGTGCCGTGCTCCTGCCGGCAACGATGAAGCTGCTCGGCGACTGGAACTGGTACCTGCCCAAATGGCTCCAGTGGCTTCCTCAGTCCGAGCGACGCGAGCCGGAAGGCGCATCGGAGATCAAATCGGCGCCCGTCTCTGCCTAGACCACGTACTGCCCCGGCCCTCACGGGCCGGGGCGCCGACCCAGAAAGGGATCCCCGGGTCGCAGCCGTGCTCGGCGCGATAGTGGTCGCGGCGGGCTGTCACGGGCATGTCCGCTGCTCTGAACCTAGGCCGCCCCCGGCGCGGGCTCATCTTGCCCGCCGGGCCGCAGCCTGAACGCGGCGGCCAGTCCGACCAGGACGAACGCGGCGGCGATGAAGGCGGCTCGTCGCGCGCTCGCGACGAACGCCTCCTCGACCGGCGCGACTGCAGGCTGGAGTTGTGGCGAGCGGCGGAAGGCGGGCAGCACTGCGCCGCCGCTCCGCTCCACGGCGGCCGTGATCGCTGCGCGTTGCGGTGGCGGGATCGAGGGGACTGCTTCGAGGCGGGTGCGGGTGCCGGAGGCGAGCCCGGTCGTGAGCGCCGTGCCGAGGATCGCGATCCCGAGCGCGGAGCCGACCTGCCTCGACGTGCTCTGGATCCCCGATCCCTCTCCGGACTGGGCGCGCGGCACGTCGGCGAGGATCAGGCTCGTCAGCTGCGCGGTCGCGAAGCCGACGCCGATCCCGTAGACGAAGAGCTGCGGGCAGAACTGCCAGGCGGGGCGGTCGGCGGAGAAGGTGAGGCCGACGGCGACGATGCCGACGACCTCGATCGCGAGACCGAGCTGCACGACCCGGTGCGGCCCGATTCGGCGGGTGAGCGGCGCGGCGAGCCCGCCGGCGAGGAACGCTCCTGCGGCGAGGGCGGCCAGCACGAGCCCGGTGTCGAAGGCCGAGAGCCCGAGCACCGACTGCAGGAAGAGTGGGATCACGAACACGAGCCCGAGCTCGCCGAGCCCGACGATCAAGACCGCGACGTTGCCGTAGCGGAAGGTCGGGATCCGGAAGAGCGCGAAGTCGACGAGAACCGGCCTCCCTGCCCGCGTCCGGCGCCGCTCGACGAGGACGAACCCTGCGAGCGAAAGCACGCCGAGCGCGAAGGCGAACGGGATCACCGATAGCCCGCCGGGTGAGAGGCCGAGGAAGTCCCGCTGGGCGGTCCACCAGCCGTAGGTCTGTCCCTCGATCAGCCCGAAGACGACGCCGAGGAAGCCGATGGTCGACAGCGCGACGCCGGGCGGGTCGAATCCCGGCCGTGCGTCCGGATCGCGGCTCTCGCCGACATAGAGCAGGGCGCCGGCGAGCGCGAGCGCTCCGATCGGGAGGTTGACGTAGAAGGCCCAGCGCCAGCTCAGGTTGGTGACGAACCAGCCGCCGGCGAGCGGGCCGAGCGCCGCCATCCCGCCGATCACCGAGCCCCAGATCCCGAAGGCGATCGCCCGCTCGCGCCCGCGGAAGGTCGCGTTCACGATCGAGAGCGTCGAGGGGAGGATCAGCGCTCCGCCGACGCCCTGGAGGAAGCGGCCGGCGAGAAGGACGGTTCCCGAGGGCGCGAGCGCGGTGATCAGACTCGCGCCGAGGAAGACCAGGAGCCCACAGATGAACACGCGACGGCGGCCGGTGACGTCGCCGATGCGGCCGACGCTGATCAGGAGCGCGGCGAAGACCAGCGAGTAGATCGAGTTCGCCCACTCGGCCTGGGTGATCCCGATGTCGAGGTCGCGGATGATCGACGGAATCGCGACGTTGACGATCGTCGCGTCGACGATGATCATCGCCACGCCGATCGTCAGCGCGACGAGACCGAGCCAGCGGTTGCGGTCGTTCGTTGCCGGGGTCAGGGGCTCATCCTGTGCCATTCGCTCGCCGCCGGCGCGCAACGGCCAGGCGGCGGGTCATTCGACCACGACTCGTCGTCGCTCGATCTGCTGTGAATCGGGGCGCTTGACCTCGGACGCGAGGCGGAGCTTCTCCATGCCACGGATCACGAGCGCCGAGAGGTCGAGCTGGCCGGGCTCGAGGCCGTGGACTGCCGAGGCGGGGAAGGCGTGGTGGCCGTTGTGCCACGACTCGCCGAACGACGGGATCGCCAGCAGCCGGACGTTGCGGCTCTCGTCGCGGGTGCGGAACGGTTGCTCGCCGAAGAAGTGGCAGATCGAGTTGATCGAGAACGTGACGTGCTGGAAGAGGAAGATCCGAACGAGGCCGGCCCAGATCATCGCCTCGAGGCCCCGCTGCCAGCTCCCGCCGACGAGGTAGCCGGCGAGGAACGGAAGCCCGAGCGTCAGCGCCACCCACAGCAGGTAGAGACGGTCGATCCTCCGCACGAGCCGGTCCTCGTAGAGGTCGCGGCCGTACTCGACGCCGCGCTCGAGGCCCTTGGTCGAGAAGAGCCAGCCGATGTGCGAGTGCCACAGGCCGAGGACGTGCTCGACGAGGGAGTCGCCGTGCCCGGCGTGCGGCGAATGCGGGTCGCCCGGACGGTCGGAGAGCGCATGGTGCTTGCGATGGTCGGTGACCCACTGGGTGAGCGGCCCCTGCATCGCCATGCTCCCGAGGATCGCCCACAACGCACGGATCGGCGCGCTCGTCTCGAAGCTCTTGTGCGTGAAGAGCCGGTGGAAGCCGACGGTGATCCCCAGCCCGCAGGCCACGTAGAAGACCGCGAGCAGCACGAGGTCGACCGGATGGACGCCGCGGTCCCAGAGCAGCCGGACCGCGGCGACGAGCCCGAGCGGGGGCACGACGACGGCCACGATCCCGGCGAGCCGGCTCGGGACGCTCGTTCGCTCGCGGACGGTCTTGATCCTCGTCATGCGGGCTCCTCGAACGGCCGGCCGAGGACGAGCTGCATGTCGCGGATCGCGCGTGTCCTGAACAGTGCCTCGCAGGAGGCGAGGTAGAAGTCCCAGGTCCGGATGAAGCGGTCGTCGAAGCCGAGCGCGCGCACCGCGGGGAGGCTCGCGAAGAACCGCTCGCGCCACGCCTTCAGCGTGTCCGCGTAGTGCGGCCCGATCTCGTCGAGCCCGACGACCATCAGGCCGGAGGCGCGGCTCATCGCCGTCTGCAGCGCCTCGAGCGACGGCAGCAGCGAGCCGGGGAAGATGTAGCGCTGGATCCAGTCCTCCTTGCGCCGGTAGCGCTCGAAGCGCTGGTCGGGCATCCCGATCACCTGGATCGCAGCCAGGCCGCCGGGGGCGAGCAGCCGGTCGCACGCGGCGAAGAAGGTCGGGTACTGCGCGTAGCCGATCGCCTCGAGCATCTCGATCGAGGCGATCTTCGAGAACCGACCCTCGAGCGTTCGGTAGTCCTGGAGGCGGATCTCGACGCGGTCGGCGAGGCCGGCCGCCGCGACGCGCTCGCGGGCGAGCTCGAGCTGCTGCAGGGAGAGCGTGACGCCGGTGACCCGCGCCCCGTACTCGCCGGCCGCCATCAGCGCGAAGCTGCCCCAGCCGCAGCCGATCTCGAGCACATGGTCGCCGGGGCTCAGGCGGAGCTTCTCGCAGATCGCCCGCAGCTTCCGCTGCTGCGCCTGCTCGAGCGTGTCGCCTTGCTGCCAGAGCGCGCACGAGTAGGTCATCGACTCGTCGAGGAAGAGCCGGTAGAGGTCGTTGCCGAGGTCGTAGTGGTACTGGATGTTCGCCCGCGCCTTGCGCAGGCCCTGCCGCGGTGAGACGTGGGGGCGGTGGCGGTCGAGTCGCGCGAGCCGCGAGCCGGCGCGCCACGTCTGGAGGTTACGAACGACGAGCGCGACCAGGCCGGGCAGGTCGTCGGTGTGCCAGTCGCCGGCGGCGTAGGACTCGCCGAAGCCGAGGCCGGGCGACCGCGCGAGCCGGCGAAAGACGTCGTTCGAGGTGACCGTGACGACGATCGGGTCGCCCGTCCCCGCCCGGTACACGCGCCCGCCGGGAAGCCGCAGTTCGAGCGCGCCGTGCTCGATCCGGCCGAGCGCGCGGACCGCGGCGCTCTCGGCGAGGCGCGCCCCGATCCGGCGGCCGGCAGGAAGCTCGCGCAGCACCTCGGTCACCTCTTCACCGATCCCTCACCGGGCACGAACGGCGGCTTGTGGAAGAACGGAACGCGCTTCAGCCAGAGCCTCGCCGCCTGGAGGTGGATCAGGACGGTCACCTGCAGCGGCATCAGCGGATAGCGGAGCAGCGCCCGTGCCAGGGTCGCGTCGGTCAAAGGGCGCCGACGCCCGGTGAGCGTGGCGAAGAACGGCCGCGCAACGCCCTCGCTGAGGTCGATCCGCACGTCGAGCTGCTCGCCGGGCTCGGAGAACCACCACTGGTAGCTCTGGTCGAGGCCGAAGAACGGCGAGACGTGCAGCTTCTTGTCGTGACGATAGGAGAGCCGGCGCTCGCCCGTCTCCTGGTTCGCGGGCGAGAGGAAGTAGGGGAGCCGCTCGCCGAACGTGTTGCTGACCTCGGCGACGATGCAGGCGAGCTCGCCGTCCTGGTAGCAGTAGAAGAAGCTGACCGGGTTGAAGACGTAGCCGAGCACGCGCAGGTTCGTGAGGAGCAGGATCCGGTCGGCCTCGATTCCGCGGTCGGCCAAATAGGCGCGCACGTTCATGTGGTCTCGGTCGTGGAGGCTGACCACGGCTCTTCGGTTCCAGCCGAAGAGGCGCAGGCGCTGGTCGAGCTCGGACAGCTCGTCGAGGTCGAGCAGGTAGAAGCAGATGCGGTAGCGGAAGACGTTCTCCTTCGGCGTCTTGCGCGCGTGCATCACGGTGCCGGTGTAGAGCGCGGACCTCACCACGTCGCTCCGAAGGCCGCCGCGGCGGCGAGGCCGGAGCGCAGTCCGTCCTCGTGGAAGCAGTAGCCCTGCCAGGCGCCCGCGAAGGCGGTGCGCCGCGGGCCGTTGAGGCGCGGCAGCTCGGGCTGGGCGCGCATCGACTCGTGGGTCACGAGCGGGTGGCGGTAGGAGAAGCGGCGGATGATCCGCTCCGGGGCGATCTCGGCCGTGCGGTTCAGCGTGACGCAGTAGTGCTCGTCCTCGTCGAGGCGCTGGAGCTTGTTCAGGTAGTAGGTCATCGTCGGGCGGCCGTCGTCGCAGCCGCAGTCGCGGAGCTGGTAGTTCCAGGAGCCGCGGGTGGAGACGCGGCGGGGCAGGAAGCGCTCGTCGGTGTGGAGTACGGTGTCGTTCTGGGTCGTCCCGAACACGCCCAGCAGGCGGCGCTCGACCTCGCTTGGATCTTCGAGCAGGCGCAGCGCCTGGTCTGCGTGGGTTGCAACGACGACGCCGTCGAAGCGGCGCAGCTTGTCGCCCGCGAGCCGCAGCTCGACGCCGCCGTCGAGGCGGCGAATCGAGCGGACCTCGGTCGAGAGGTTGATGCGCAGCCGCTCGGAGAGGGCGCTCACGTAGGTCCGGCTGCCGCCGGTGACCGTCTTCCAGCGCAGGCGCCGGAAGCCGAGGATCCCGTGGTTGGCGAAGAAGCGGACGGCGTAGACGAGCGGGAAGTCGAGCGTCTGGCTGGGAGCGGTCGACCAGAGCGCGGCGCAGAGCGGGACGAGGAAGTGGTCACGGAACCGCGGCGAGTACCCCTCCTCGGCGACGTAGCGGGAGAGGCTCCACTCCGCGCAGCGGGGGTCGTCGAGCGCCCGGCCCCCGAGGCGCAGGAAGCGGGCGATCTCGAGCGTCAGCCGCGTGAGCGGCGGGCGGCTTCCCGAGTACTCGAGGCCGTGCCGGTCGCAGGCGACCGAGAAGCTCATCTCCGACGGCTGCGTGCGCACGCCGAGCTCGCGAAAGAGGCGGACCAGGTTCGGGTAGGTGTCCTCGTTGTGGACGATGAAGCCGGTGTCGAGCGGGAGCGTCCGGCCCGCGACCATGTGCTCGACCGTGTTCGAGTGGCCGCCGGCGCGGTCGTCGCGCTCGAACAGCTCGACCTCGTGGGCCTTCGAGAGCGCGTAGGCCGCTCCGAGGCCGGAGATGCCCGTGCCGATCACTGCGATCCTCGTCTTCATATCTTAGACAATACCTGAACAGACCTTTGCTATGCTTCGGGCAGATGGCCCGCTACGTCACGAGGATCGAGTCGGCGCTTCCGCAAGCCGAGGCGTTCGCCTACATGGCCGACTTCGCCAATGCCCGCCTCTGGGACCCGAGCGTGAGCGAGGCCCGCCGGGTCGGCGAGGCGCCGATCGGGCCCGGTTCCGTGTTCGACCTCGTCGCGCGCTTCGGAGGGCGTGACGTGCCGCTCCGCTACGAGATCGTCGAATACGACTCACCGCGACGGGTCGTGCTCGAGGCGCGGCGTCCGGGATTCGTCTCGAGGGACACCGTCACGGTCGAGCCTGCCGGGGACGGGTCGGTCGTGCACTACGACGCGACGCTTGCGTTCGGTGGGGTCGGTCGGCTGCTCGACCCGATCATGCAACGCATCTTCAATCGGGTCGGGGCCCGCGCGACGCTCGGGATGCAGACGGCGCTGAACCAGTGACGCCCTCGCCGGCGGCGAACCTCGTCGACCGGACGCTCGAGGCGAGCGTCTTTGGCAGCTTCACCCGGATCGGCTACCACGCGCGGCGGCGTCTCTTCGACTGGGTGCCGCTGGAGTCGCTCCGTCTCGACGGCAAGGTGGCGGTCGTGACCGGGGCGACCTCGGGCCTCGGACGAGCGGCCGCCCAGTCGATCGCGGCGCTGGGCGGGCACGTCTGCATCGTCGGGCGCGACCCGGCGCGCACTGAACGCGCCCGCGGCGAGATCTCCGCCGCGGCAGGCTCTGCGGTCGAGGCCGACCTCGCAGACCTCTCGTCCCTCGCGGAGACCGCGGCCTTCGCGGCCCGCTTTGCCGCAACGCACGACCGCCTCGACGTGCTCGTCCTGAACGCCGGCGCGCTCACCCATGACTACACGGTCACGGGTGAGGGCAACGAGCTGACGTTCGCGACCCACGTGTTGTCGTCGTTCCTGTTGACCCGTGCACTGCGGCGCCTGCTCGAGGCGTCGGCACCGTCGCGCGTGATCGTCGTGGCATCGGGCGGCATGTACACCGAGCCGCTCGACGTCGCTGCTCTCGACCCGGACCCCGCCGCCTACGACGGGACCAAGGCATACGCGCGCTGCAAGCGGGCACAGGTCGTGCTGGCCGAGGAGTGGACGCGAGAGCTGCTCGACACCGGCGTCACCGTCAACGCCATGCATCCCGGCTGGGCCGACACCCCAGGGCTCCGAACCGCGCTTCCCGGCTTCAGCCGCGTCGTCGGGCCGCTGCTCCGGACGCCTTGGGAAGGAGCCGACACGATCGTCTGGCTCGCGGCCGCCCCGGACGCCGCGGGTCTCAGCGGCCTGTTCTTCCTCGACCGGCGAGCGCGGGCGAAGCATCGCCTGGGCCGCACGCGTCGGCCCGACGAGACCCGCGAGGCGGCGCTGCTCTGGCGGTTCTGCATGGAGCGCACGGCTCCGTTCGCGGCCGACGCCGGCGGCTCAGCCGCCTGATCCGACCGCGGTAGCTGCGATCCGTTGCAGCATTCCGCCGAAGATGTAGCTGTGGAGCGGCCAAAGCGTGTACCAATAGGCGAGACCGGGCACACCGGCCGGGTCGAAGATGGCCGTTTGCCGAATAATCGAGCCGCCCTTGTCGTCTGGTTGGACCTCGAACTGGAGCCATGCACGACCGGGCACTTTCATCTCGGCGACGAGCCCGAGCAGTCGATCCTGTTCGAAGCGCTCGACACGCCAGAAGTCGATCGTGTCGCCCACCTGTATGCCGACGGGGTCGCGGCGGCCGCGTCGTAAGCCCGGGCCGCCCGCGAGCACGTCGAGTGCGCCGCGCAACTCCCAGAGCTGGTCGCCGAGGTACCAGCCCGTGTGACCTCCGATTCGCTGAATCGGAGCGAACGCCGCTGCGGGTTGGCACGGCACCGTGACGCTGCGTGAGTCGACGAGTCTGGACCCGTAGCGTGCGCCGCCGAATCCGGGGCTGGGTGTGGACGCCTCATCCGACCAGCGGGTCTCCGCGATCTCCATGTCCTCGTTCGCAAGCGCCCGCGCGATCGCGTCAGCCGAGCTCCGCGGGCGCACGGGGAACACCTCGAGCGCTCGCCGGTCGTTGACGACTGTCTCGTTGCGCAGGCTGTCGACGAGCTCACGCCCCACCCCGACGTACACGGGCGTGACGAGATGAAGCCAGAGGCTCGAGAGCCGTGGCGTCAACACCGGAACCGGCATCATCTGTCGCCGCAGACCGCGTTGCTCGGCGTACTCCTGCATCAGGTCGAGGTAGGAGCAGACGTCAGCGCCGCCGATCTCGAACACCTCGCCTCCGTCCGGCTGGTAGTCGAGGGCCTCCAGCAGGAAGGCGACCACGTCCTCGATCGCGATCGGCTGTGTGCGCGTCTTCACCCAGCGTGGCGTGACCATCAAGGGCAGCCGCTCGACGAGTGCGCGCAGCATCTCGAATGACGCGCTCCCCGAGCCGATCACGATCGATGAGCGGAACTCGATCGTCGGGACGCCCGACCCGCGCAGGATGCCGCCAACTTCCTGGCGCGAGGCGAGGTGCTCGGAGAGATCACCCTCCCCGAGCCCACCGAGGTAGATGATCCTGCGAACATCTGCGGCGCGCGCCGCGCTCCCGAACGCCGAAGCTGCCTCGCGATCAGCCTCGGCGAAGGAGCCGCCCGACCCCATCGAGTGCACGAGGTAGTAAGCCGTCTCGACGTCCTCGAGCGCCGCGCGCAAGGTCTCGGGGCCCAAGACGTCGCCGTGGACAACCTCGGTTCCAGGCCCGACACGGGCCGAGAGGTACTCCGGGCGGCGCGAGAGGCAGCGAACTCGCTCGCCGCGCGCCTCGAGCGCGTGCAGAAGACGGCCCCCGATGTAGCCGGTGGCGCCGGTGAGCAGGATCAGCGGACGCTGCCGGCCGGACACGGTCACGTCCGCGCAACTTCTTCGGCTGCCGCGACGAGATCTCCGTCCAGGCGGCGGGCGCCAAGCCGGATGGAGAACTCGTCCGTTGCGCCGGGGCCCGCGAGCGCGAGCGGCACCGCCCGGGCCAGCCGGCGAAGGCCCGTGGCCTCCGCCTCGAGCAGGGCGGGGTCGAAGCTCGAGACGACGACGAGCGCCGGCCGCGTCGTCTCGGCCGCGCGGGCAAGCGTTGCGATCGGCGTGTCCGCGCCGAGAAAGAGGATCCGCCACGAGTGAGAGCGCAGGACGAGCGCGAACGCGAGCAGGGTGATGTCGTGCATCTCACCGGGTGCACAGGCGAGAAGAGCAAGAGGGCCCGTTCCGCGGCCCCAGAACCGGGCAAGCCCGAGCAGCCTGCCGCGGATCAGGTTGCTCGCGAAGTGCTCCTCGCTGATCTCGATCTCGCCGCGCCTCCAGCCGTCGCCGACCTGCTTCAGGGTGGGCAGCACGACCTGGCGCAGCGATTCCTCCAGGCCGAACGCAGCAAGGCTCTCGTCGAGCACCGAGTGCGCGGCGGCCTCGTCGTAGCGGCCGATCGCCGCAAGCAAGCGGGCGGCGAGGTCCTCGAGCAGACCCTCGGACGGCCGCCCCTCGTCGAGCGCGGCACGGGCGGCCTCCGCGGCTGAGAGACCCTGCTCGAGCCCGCGCCGCATCCGCTCCACGCGAGCGGCGTCGGCCGCCGAGTAGAGCCGGAAGCCACCCGGCGAGCGAACCGGCCGCGTGAGCCCGTACCGCGACTCCCACGCGCGCAGCAGCTCGGGCGTGACGCCCACCCGGCGCGCGAACTCGCCGATTCGAAGCTGCCCAGAGTCCGTCGCCATGGACATGATCATACAAACATTAAACAAACACTTGACGGCAGCGACTCATTCCGGCTATCTTAGACAGACACGAGACAGACTCTATACAAGACGAGACCGGCCGGCGGCCTGAACGTCGGCCAGAAAGGAACGAAGAACATGCCGCACAACATCGTTGAAACCGCACGAGAGGCAGGGACATTCCAGACCCTGCTCGCCGCCGTCGATGCCGCCGGTCTCGGCGACACCCTCGCCGCCGGAGGACCGTTCACCGTCTTCGCCCCGACGGACGACGCCTTCGCAGCGCTTCCGCAAGGGACCGTGCAGGGCCTCCTCGCAGACCCGCACGCGCTTGCCCGCGTGCTGACCTATCACGTCGTCTCGGGCCGGATCACGTCGGCCCAGATCACCCACGACAGCGAGCAGAAGACCGTCGAGGGCGGCCTGCTCCGGATCGCCGTCAACGGCAGCGTGACCGTCAACGACGCCACCGTGATCCAAACGGACGTCGAGGCCGAGAACGGCGTCATCCACGTCATCGACCGAGTCCTGATCCCCGCCGCGTAGGCGGCCACAGACCGAAAGGAAATGACATGAAGAAGACAGGAGCAGCAATCGCCATCGCCGCCGCGGCACTCGCAGCAGCCACCTCGATCGCGGCCGCCTCACCCGCCAAGACCACGACAGCCACGGCCCAGAAGAACATCGTCCAGACCGCTGTCGCCGCCGGCCAGTTCAAGACACTCGTCTCGCTCGTCAAGCAGGCCGGCCTCGCAGGCGCCCTGTCCGGGAAGGGCCCGCTGACCGTGTTCGCGCCTACCGACGCCGCGTTCGCCAAGGTGCCGAAGCCGACCCTCGCAGCTCTCGCAAAGAACAAGGCGCAGCTGAAGGCCGTCCTCCTCTACCACGTCGTCAAGGGCAACGTCGCCGCCGCGCAGGCGTCCATGCTCACGTCGGCAAAGACGCTCGAAGGCGCGTCGGTCCCGATCCGCGTCTCCGGCACCAAGGTGTACGTCGGCGGCGCCCAGGTCATCAAGGCCGACGTCAAGGCCTCGAACGGCGTCATCCACGTCATCAACAAGGTGCTCATCCCGCCGAAGCAGTAGCGGGGGAGGTGGATCGATGCGCGAATCAGTCTGGAACTATCCACGCCCGCCGCGCGTCGAGCCCTCCGGCAAGCGCGTCCGCGTCGTGCTCGGCGGCACTGTGATCGCCGACACGGCGCGGGCGCACCGCGTCCTGGAGACGAGCCATCCGCCCGTCTACTACGTGCCGCTCGAGGACGTCGCCCCCGGCTTGCTCGAGCCGTCTCGCGGCCGCACCACCTTCTGCGAGTGGAAGGGAGCGGCGTCGTACTTCGACGCGATCGGCGGCGACGGCCGCCGGGTCGAGCGCGCAGCCTGGACGTACCACGATCCCTCACCGGGATTCGAGGCGATCCGCGACGCCGTCGCCTTCTACCCGGGCCCGATGGACGAATGCACGCTCGACGGTGAGCGGGTCGAAGCCCAGGAAGGCGGCTTCTACGGCGGCTGGATCACGAGCGAGATCGAAGGCCCATTCAACGGCGGCCGCAACGTGGTCGCTCCATGACGAATCGTCTTCGTCGTGGCAATGCCCTGCTCGCGGCGCTCCACGCAGCGCAGGCGGCGGTGATCCTCGCGCTCTCGACCGACTTCTCGCTGCCGGTGACGGGCGCCTTCATGGAGGGCCCGCCGGGAAGTCGGCTGCCGAAGCAGGAGCTGCTCTTCGACCTCCGCATCGGCCCGCTCGTCGGTGCATTCCTGTTGCTCGCGGCGCTCGACCACGCGCTCGTCGCGCTGCCGCCGTTCCGCGCCCGCTACGAGCGAGCTCTCGCAGCGGGCGTCAATCCATTCCGCTGGCTCGAGTATTCGCTGTCGGCATCGGTGATGGTTGTCCTGATCGCGATGCTGACCGGCATCGCCGACTACGTCGCGTTGCTCGCCCTCTTCGCCGCGAACGCGGCGATGATCTTCCTCGGCTGGCTGATGGAGCTGCTCAACCCGCCGGACCGTGCGCGCACGCGCTGGCTGCCGTTCGTGCTCGGCTGCATCGTCGGCGCCGTGGCGTGGATCGCCATCGCGGTGCAGATCGGTGTCTCGGCAGAGCGTGGACATGCACCGCCGACGTTCGTCTATGCGATCTTCGTCTCGCTCTTCGTTCTGTTCAACAGCTTCGCGGTGAACCAGGCCCTGCAATACAAGCGAGTCGGACGCTGGCGCGACTACCGCTACGGCGAGCGCTGGTATCTCTGGCTGAGCCTCGTCGCGAAGAGCCTGCTCGCATGGCAGGTCTTCGCGAACGTGCTCGTGCTCTGAGCCGGACCGGTGAAGTTTCAGGCTACGACTCGCCGCGGCAGCCGTGAGAGGTCCTTCGAGCGGGTAAGCCTCGACCGATCGAGCCCCTCCGTTCATAGGAGGTATTCGACGCAGTCAGACGCCTGCGGGGACGATCGAGTGATGGACGTACGCCGACGAGGCAACAAAAAAGGCCATTTGCTGGCCTTTTGTGAAGCCCTCTGACGGACTCGAACCGTCGACCCCCTCCTTATCATGGAGAGGACGGCGCTGATGCCCTCTGCTCAACCAAGCCATTTTCCCTCAACCAAGCACTTCTGCCGTCCGTGTCGATCCGTCTGCGTCCCTATGCGTCCAGGGAAATCTTCCAACGACCTTCCAACGTCCCGACTGCGGCACAGCCCATTTGGGCCCACGCCGGCAGCCGTCTAGCCACCAAGAACGTCAGCCGGTCGAGAGGCTCCACACTTCGAGAGGGAGACGCTACGGACGCGGATGGAACTCCGACCTCTCGGGCTCGTCCGATCAGTTGGATCGGATGGAGGTGAGAATGGCGTCGGCGTACTCGTCCGGCCGCGGCGGACTCGCTGTTCGAACGCCGTGATCTCCAGTGCGCTCGGGATCGGATCGTTCGCGCCCTTTACGAGGAGCGCCGGCGGCTCGAGCCGGGAGAGTTCCGGCAGCAACGACTCGTAGAACTGCGGATCCTTGAAGAAGTCCGCAGCGTGACGTGCGGCGCGGCTCCATAGTTCGTCGGGGAGTCTTGCTGGTCGAGTCGACGTTAAAGCTGGGGTTCTCGAAGACGACCGCGTGAACGTGCCCGGGCCAGCGCAATGCATACCGAAGTGCGAGGTGCCCACCGAACGACTGTCCGATCACCGTCCAGCGCTCGATGCCGAGTGCGGTACGCACGCGTTCGCAGTCTTCGACAACCTCAGCCACGGTGAGGCAGCTGTCGGCGGCCAAGCGCGTAATCGAGCTCCTCGTCGTCTTCGCCCTCGCCAGGCTTGCCATGACAGAGCTCCTGCACGCGTTCACCGAGCCGTTCTTCGGGCTGATCGAGCGATGTTTCTAGCGACACGCAGTATCGACGCGACCGTACATATTGTTCGCGCCAGTCGCCCTTTTTGAAACGAGAAGGTGAGGTCGAGGATGCCGACACGGTCCATGCACGTCGACGACCCGCTCGAAGACTTCGACCCCCGCACGATCACCCTCGACGGCGTCGCGAAGGTCGTCTACGTGGCGGGCACCGGACCGGCGGTGATCGTGATGACCGAGATGCCGGGCATCAGCCCGCAGGTGGCTCGCTTCGGTCGCTGGGTGCGGGACGCAGGATTCACGGTCTACATGCCCTCGCTGTTCGGCCGTGACGGTGCCGTCCCTGGGGCCGAAGAGGGCGCCGCCACGTTTCAACGCGCCTGCGTCAGCGCCGAGTTCTGCGCGTTGGGCGCCAACAAGTCGAGCCCGGTGACTCAATGGCTCCGGTCGTTGGCGAGACGTGCGCATGAGGAGTGCGGCGGTCCGGGCGTCGGCGCGATCGGGATGTGCTTCACGGGCAACTTCGCGCTCACGATGATGCTCGAGCCCTCGATGCTTGCACCCGTGCTGTCGCAGCCCGCGCTTCCGCTGGACGACCCCGCTGGACTGGAGATCGCTCCCCAGGATCTCGCTGCTGTTCGACAGCGTCTCGAACGGGACGACCTGACCGTCATGGCCTACCGCTTCAACGGCGACCGGTTTTGCAGGGCCGAGCGGTTCGCCGCCTACTCGCAGGCGCTCGGTGAGCGGTTCATCGCACGAGTGCTCCCCGATGGCGCCGCCAACCCCGACACTGCGCCCTTCTTCGAACAGCACGTGGCAACCCCGCACAGCGTGGTGACGGCCCACCTGATCGACGAAGCGGGTCAACCCACGATCGCCGCCCGTGACGAGATCCTCTCGTTCTTTACCAAGCGGCTCGCCTCCTGAGTACCTGAACACAGCACGATCGAACCGCGCAGCAGTGCTCAGACCGCGTCGCGACGCGCCCACGTATCTGGGGTCATCCGCGTTAGGGGAACCTGGGCTCGATCCGCTGATGGGCGGCCGCGTAGCTTCGCAGACATCGCCTTGAAATCGCGCCCACTCCCCAACGCGGGTTAACGTGGCCTGGGCCCGAGCGTCGTTCTGCTTGACGAGACGGCGAGTCTCGTTGACGGTTCAATTGTGCGTTCTTTCGCGCTTGGACCGGTGGCGGTGGTGGTGGCGCTCAAGACGGCGCTGGACTTCGCGTTCGCTGACCGGTACGGCTGGCATCGCGACACCTTCTATTACGCGGTCGCTGGCCGGCATTTGCAGGGCGGCTACGTCGAGTTCCCGCCGGTGACGGCGCTCGTCTCGGCGCTGGCGCGCACGCTGTACGGCTGGTCGCTTGTCGGGTTCCGCTGCTTCCCGATCCTCGCCGGCGCGGGCACGGTCGTGGTCGGCACGCTGGTCGCGCGCGAGCTGGGCGGCGGTCGGCGTGCGCAGATCTTCGCGGCGATCGCGATCGCGTTCGCGCCCGGCGTGCTCGCGACAAACGACCTGTTCCAGCCGATCTCCTTCGACCAGCTGACGACGATGATCGTGCTCTGGCTGGCGCTGCGGCTCGCGCTCGGCCGCGGCTCCTGGCTGCTGCTCGGGATCGCGGCGGGAATCGGGCTCGAGACCAAGTACTCGCTCGCCGTCGTTCTTGTTCTCCTGATCGCGACGTTCTTTGTCTGGCGGCGGGACGTCCTGCGCTCCTGGGGTTTCCCGCTCGCGGTCGCGATCGCCGGACTGCTGCTGGTGCCGAACCTGGTCTGGGAGGCCGGCCACGGCTGGGTGAGCGTGCACTGGTTCCTCAACCCGCCAGCGAGCGGCAGCGACGAGACGCGGCTCCAGTACGTCACGAACGTGCTTCTGCTGACACAGATCGTCGCCGTCCCGGTCGCGGTCGCGGGCGTCGTCTTCCTTGTGCGCGATCGAATGGTGCGGCCGGTGGGCTGGACGGTCGCCGGCACGGTCGTCGCCTACTTCGTCCTCGGCGGCAAGTCCTACTACGGGCTGCCCTCCATCCTGTTCGCGCTCGCAGCGGGTGCGATCCCGTTCGACCGCTGGGCGACCAGGCGGCGCCTCTGGGCCGTCGGCGTCGCCTACGTCGCCGTCAGCCTTCTGCTTCTGCCGATCACGCTGCCGGTGCTGCCGGAAGGGACGGCCGTCCGGCTCGGCGTCATCGCCGCGCGCGGCGACTACCAGGACGAGATCGGCTGGCCCGGCCTCGTACGCACCGTCGAACGCCACACAACAGGCATCGACGTCGTGATCGCCCACAACTACGGCGAGGCAGGCGCCCTCCAGGTACTCGGCCGCGGCCTGCCACCCGTCGCTTCCGCGCATGTCAGCTTCCGCTACTGGCGACCCAACACGAGCGGACGACAAGCGCTGCTGGTCAACTTCACCCGCACAGACGCCGCCGGCATCTGCCACAACTACCGCATCGTTGCGCGCATCTCCATGCCGATCGACAACGAAGAGCGCGGCCGCCCAATCGCACGCTGCACCCTCAACACATCCCTCACCGCTGTCTGGCCACAGATCGTCGCCGACTCCTTCGAGTAGCGTCAGTCCGACTCCCGCGGGCTTCTCGAAACGGCGAGCTGCCGGCGTGCGAACGACCGTCCGTCGTCAGCACACCCGCCTGAGCTGCACAGATGGCTCAGTTGAGCGAAAACAGCTGGTGAGACTGGTCCGGAGTATGTGCGCACGGCTGCGGCGTTCGCATCGCCGCTACACCGGAGGGTTCGGTCGGGGCGCAGCGCGAGGTCATCGACGCGTTCTTCGCCGCTGCGCGGCGCGGCGACTTCGAGGCGCTGGTCTCGGTTCTCGACCCGGACGTCGTCCTCCGCTCAGACGGCGGTGTCGAGCGCGCACTCACCGCGAGGGTCGAGGGTGCAGCCGCAGTTGCCGGCCGAGCGTTGATGTTCGCGAACCCCGCTGCGACGCTCCACCCTGTCGTCGTCAACGGCGGGGCTGGTGTCGTCGTGACCGTCGATGGACGCCCGTTCTCGCTCATGGCGTTCACCGTAAGAGGCGGCCGCGTCTTCGAGATTGACGCGATCACCGATCCGGAACGTGTCAGCCGGCTCGTCGGCCCGCTGCTCACGGATAGAGGCGATGTGACTGGTCGAAAGTAATTGCGCACGCCTGCCCATTCATCGCTGGGCGCTAGCGTGCAGATCCATCCGCGCCCTCCTTAGAGCGTGAGTTCGGGAAGACCCACAGCGTCGAAGGAGGGCCAGATATCACCTCAACGTTCACAACTCTGCAAGCGGGACACTCCTAGGCCATGCCGCCGATCAACTCCTGCAGGGCGGCCACGTGCGCCTGGAGTGCCTTGCGTCCTCTGGGTGTGAGGGAGATCCAGGTGGTGCGCCGTCCGCGATGGACTCCCTTGCGGCGTTTGACGTAGTTGACGGTCTCCAGTGCGGCGAGGTGCTTGGAGAGGACGGAGTCGCTGACCTCGAGGGCGTCGCGGATGGTGGAGAACTCGGCCTCGGAGACAGCTGTGAGCGTGATCATGAGCTTCAGGCGCGCGGGTGCGAGGACGTGCGTGTCGAGCTCGGCCATCAGCGGTAGAGCAGCAGCAGAGCCAGGCCGGCGAGTGCCGCGACAGTGAGCAGTGCCAGCCATGCAAGCGATTCCCCGCGCGCGTGCGACGCGGGCTCGGTCCGGTAGGCACGGAGCCAGCGTCGCCCGTTCAGCGCGTACAGGGCGCCGCCGATGATCGATGCGGTCGCGACCAGCCACCACCGCTTGTCGAAGGCCCCTAAGATTGCCGCTGTAGCCGCGACGGCGTACGAGGCCGACGCGAGCGTCCCGGTGCCGAGTACGACGCGGCTGAGGAGGCCGCCTAGCCGGACTCCGTTGAGCTGCTGAAAGCGCGCCAGCTGCACCCCGGCCACGGCTGCCAGGATCGCGATGCCGGCTGCGAGGGCTGCCAGCGTCAACGGGGAAGGGTCTGCGACACCAACGGCCGTCGAGGCGATCTGAACGGCGATCGCGGCGCCGATCGACGCGAAGAACCAGGACGGCATCTTGGTGCTCTGAGCCAGAGTCGACCGCGCCTCCTCAGCGTCGTTCAGCGCTGCCGAAGCCTCGGCCGCGCTGGGAGTGTGAGGTTCCGTCGTGTTTTCCATATTGGAAAGTATAACACGTACTTTCCAGATTGGCAAGTGACCGAAGCGCCGGTGGACTCTGCGTGGACGTCGATGCCGACGTGCCCGAAGGCGCACCACAGGAGCGAACCGAGGTCGCGTGCCAGGCGTCCGCGTCGGCGAGCGGCCGGCTTGCGTCTTGACCTTGATCTCTACATAGGTAGAGTTACACGAATGTTGGTTCGATCTCGCCGCCTCTCTCCTCAGACCGTGAAGGTGCTCGACGCTTTGACGGCGGATCCGCCGGCGTGGCGGTATGGCTATGAGTTGGGGCTGGAAGTCGGGCTGCGGTCCGGTTCGCTGTATCCGATCCTGATGCGGCTTTGCGACCGTGATCTGCTGGAGGCGAAGTGGGAGGACAGCCCGCCGCTCGGTCGGCCGCCTCGGCATCTCTATCGCCTGACGTCGAGTGGCCTCGAGCACGCAGCGACGTTCGCGACTCGTTCGGTCGCGCAGCCGCGAAACCGGCGTCGGCCCGAGCTTGGGGGTGCGTCATAGCCGCGCTGTTCGTCGTAGCGCTTCTGCTCCTCGCGGCGACAGTCGCGGTTCCGGCAATCGTGCGGGCTTTTCGCATCCGTGGTGGAGCCGACTGCGATCGGGCTCGGCTGTTGCTCGAGTTCGCAGTGCAGGGTCTGCCGGCTGACCGGTTGGACTGGGCGCAAGCAATGCTCGTTGAACTCGATCAAGTCGAGGGACGGCAACAACGCTGGCAGTTCAGTCTCGGCTGTGCGTGGGCTGCAGTGCGCATCCGCGCCCGGTCCTGCGAGCCAGGCGGCGCATTGCTGCGGGTCGTCGTTCTCAGCTGCGCCGGGATCGCGCTCGCGCTTGTTGGCTACGGTCTCGTCGAGTACCCCGGACTACGGTCTGAGCCCAACGTCTGGGGAGCAATTGTCGTCTTCCTCGCAACCCTTCTGACCTACGCCGCGCTCACGGTCTTTCTCTCCCGAGGCGAGACGCAACGATCAGCTGCGGCGCGTCACTACGGCCTTGTGGGCGGGCTTGCCGTGGGAGTCGGCTGGCTCCTTGGTATCGCGCCGCCGTCAGCCCTCAAGGGATGGGTGTTCCTTCCGCTCCTCGTCGCGCTCCTCGGTCCGGCCGTAGTTGCCGCCGTCGCGGGACGCCGTGCCCGCGATTCACGGACAGGCACTCTCGCGGCGCTTTGGAGTGGACTTGTCGGCGGCCTGGCCGTGTTCATCGTCTGGGTGACCGTGACCTACGCGAATGCGGGCGGTCCTTACGACTCCGGCCTCGTCACGGACTTCCACAAGAGCGGTGCGCCCGACCTCGCAACGTACGCAGTCAGCGACAATCTAGGTAGCGGATTGGTCTTGCTTCTGATGATTCCGACCGTTGCGCTTGCTCTTGGGTCGATGAGCGCTCGCCTCCTCGCGGCCACGCGGCCGACGTAATCGACGGAGCAGGCTGCTCGGCGCGCGTGACAGTGATCGGAACGACTCAGTGACGCCAGATTCGATGAAGCCCTCTGACGGACTCGAACCGTCGACCCCCTCCTTACCATGGAGGTGCTCTACCAACTGAGCTAAGAGGGCAGCGAAGACAGGTTAGCGTGCCGAGCCTTGCGCCTCGACCTGGCGGAGCGCCTGCGCGATCGTCGAGCCGTAGGTCGACTCGCCGAGGAGCATCGAGGCGAGCTCGTTCGCCTCCCGGATCAGCTGCTCGCGTTGCGCAGCGAGCTGGCTGAGCGCGACGAACAGCCCCGCGTGCGCACGCGATGCCCACTCGCCGAGGCCGCGGAGGCCTGTGCCCGGGTTGGGGAGCCCGGCCAGCTCGCCGGCGACGGCCCGCGCCTCCGCCTCCAGGCTCGTTAGCTGCGTGGGCAACTCGGCCGCCTCGCTCTCGAGCCCCTGGTATGCGGAGCGGGCTCGCAGGACGGCGGACTCGGCGACTGCGACATGGTCCCGCGCGCGGGCGAGAGCCTTCTCCGCGAGCCCGCGCTCCTCCTCGCTGCGAACGGCAGCGAGGTCGCCTTCCGCGTCGGCCAGCTCGCTGCGGCGCTGCTCGAGAGCCTCCTCGGCCGAGGCGATAGCCGCCCGGGCGCGCGTGTCGCGTTCCGGATACGCGGCGAAGAACGCGTCGATCGCCTCGACGCGGTCGCGAATCCGCGCGACGGCCGTCTCCAGCTCGGTCAGGCGAGCACCCGCCGTGGCGAGCTCGTCGTCGCGCCGGGCGAGGTCGTGCAGCTCTGCGCGGGCACGCGTGTCCATCGGCGAAGTCTGGCAGGGCGCGCGCTCGCTGTCAGCCGTCCAATGCCAATCAGACAGTTGCTCGATTGGGCGTGCGCCCAGCGGGAGTCGCCGATCTCGTTGTCGGCGGCGAGAGTGATCTCTGGACGTGACCGACCAGGAAGCACTCCTCCCGGGAACGGCCCTGCCGTTGGCTCCGGTAGGTCGAGGGCTCTGCCGATGAGCAGGGCTAGTCGACGCGGTGGGCGGCAGCCGCCGCTGCGGTGTCGAGATAGATCTGGAATCGGGCGAGCTTCCCATCCCGGAACGTCCACACGTGTGCCTCGTGATTGACAACGACGCGACCGGTGCTCCGAGCCGTCGCCTCGGCGTACACCAGCGACACCACCTTGTCGTTCTGGGCGATGAACTCTCGTGGCTCGAACGTCGTGAAGTCGAGAGTCGATGCGAGACCACCAAACCAGCCCAGGACGGCTTCCTTGCCGTTGAACGTTCCGGCGTTCGGGTCGGCGTCGGGATCGCCGGGACTCACCCACTCGATGTCGTCCGCCATCACCTCGCCGAGCGCCGCCATATCGCCCCGACCGAAAGCCTCATATGCACTCTGGGCGAGGCGGGTGTTCTCATCTGCTGACACTGGAACTCCTTGTCGAGGGTGAGCGAGGAGTATCTCACTCGAGGCAATGCCGGGCAGGCTTGGGCCTCGCATTCACCGGCGGTGCGCCGGCGGAACTGGAATGAATGAATGAAGAATGAATGGGACAGTTGCACTGTTCTCGCTGTGACGGTCTGCCACAGGGTTTGCGCCCTTCGAGCAAGTCGGCCGTGTACTTGCCCTCAGCGAGCCTGTGTACGCAGTAGTTCTCCGCCTGGCGCGGTGGCGGTGTCGCTTCGCGGTGCAGTGGCTCGGCTTCCGGGGCCTTGCTGGACACGGGGTACAGCGCGTCATCGTGCGACGGCGTACCCTTCTCGTCCCGTCGGCGTCAGCCGCTTGGGATGGGGCGCTCGTAGGCAGCCAGAACATCTTCAGCCGTCAGCTCAACGTCGAGACCCGCTGTACTGAAGCCCGTTGCTGAGACGCCGACGAGCAAGGTTTCGGAGGTCGTGCCTGGCAGGACCCCACGGTGAGCAGTGAGCGCCGCGAAGTCACTCCGGTCGAAAACAGCCCGGCCGCGCCACTTGATCGAGCCGACGAAGTCGACGGGATCTGCCAAATCACGCTCGCGGCCGCCGACGAGGTCGATCTCGACGGTTGAGTCGCGGTTCCAGTAGCTGCCGACGAAGAGTGCGTCGCCGAAACGCTCGTCGGGAAGCAGGCGCTCGACAGCGCTGCTCACGACCGGCTCGATTGCCAGGCCCTGGTAGTCGAGCCATGAACGCTTGATCCGTGCAAGCACGACGTCTCCACGGCCGCGCTGGATCGTCGGAAGTTGACCGTGGATGAAACGCAGCCAGAAGCGCAAGTACGGGTCGGCGACGTAGTAGTGGCTGAGCTTCGGGCGGGAAACAGCGGAGTAGGGAAGCGCTTTGACGATGACCCGCTTCTGAGTTTCCATCGCCGTCAGCGCTTGCAGCAGGGTTTGGTCGGAGACGTGGGCGCGATGCGCGATGCCGGTGAATGTCCGCTCGCCGGACCCGATTGCCTGAAGAACGCTCTGCGCCTTCAGGTCGGCGGGGAACTCGGCAGCCAGCATCCGCTCACCGACGACGATCAACGAGGATTCCGCGTCCGTCAATTCGCGCTTGAGGAACTTCCAAAGGTCGTCGCCGCGCCGCCACCGAGTGGCGAGGCGCGGGAAACCGCCGAGCACCAGGTAAGCCTCCAGGGCTGCGCGCCCGTCGAGGGCGAGCATCTGCCTGATCTCCGCAGGCGAAAGCGGGTCGATCACCTGCTCGACGGTGCGGTTGTAGAGCGGCCGCCCGTACTCGCTCAGATGTTCCATCATTGTGATGTCCGAGCCGACCAGGATCAGCAGCAGCGGGCGCTTGTGCTCCAGGGTGCGATCCCAAAGGGTCTGCAGCACTCCCTCGATCGGCGGATAGGACGCGGACAGGTATGGGAACTCGTCGATCACGACGATGATCGGTTCGTCGCTGGTCGCCTCGTTCGCGAGCAATGTCAGACCCGCCTGCCACGAACCGAGCTCGCCCGCAGCGGCGAGCGCCGCCGTCTCGGTCGGCGAAGATGCAACCGCTTCGCGAAACGCGTCAAGCTCCTCGTCGGCCGACAGTTGTGAGGCCACGTAGAAGACGGCCTTGACCCCACTGCGCTTGATGAACTCTTCCATGAGCCGCGACTTCCCGACCTGACGACGTCCGCGCACCGACACGATCTGCGCGCCGCCCGTCTCTTTCACGACCTGAAGACACTCCTCCAGCCGCTTCAGCTCACGTTTCCTGCCGACGAAGTCTCCCATGTCATAAACTCTAGCGCACTAGACTCTACTGGACAAGAGTTTTGAGGAGTAGACCACGCAAAGCAAGTGCGGGATGCTCGACGATCTGCCTGAACAGCGTCTTGAGCCGAGCCGCGTCCGGGAGCGTATGCCCACTGTCCGACGCGGACCGCTCATGGCGAGGACTTCCGGCACAGTCGCGGCGGCCCGAAGACCGCTCCGAAACCGTGCAACAGTTAGTGCAACTGTCCGATAGGGACGGTTCCAATAACTGCGTGTAGTTCCAAAAACCGCTCTGGTGCTCGCCTTGGCGGTCTCGACCGGGCTGGCGAGCTGTAAGGGGTCAGTCTGCTCAGCGGCGCTTGAGCGTCAGAGGTGCCGAGAGTGAGTAGCTTCGACGAGAAGACGCTCGCCAGGAGCACTGTCATCTCGATTCCCGTTCCGCCCTCGGGCGTGAGGGACGCTCGTACAGCTCATCGACCATGTGTGAAGGTGCGTGGTCGAAGTCGCTAGGCGCGTGGGTGGCGATGGTCTAGCCTCGGCTTGTGCACGTTTGCGCGAGCTGCGGTCACGACAACCGGACCGGCGCTAAGTTCTGTGAGGAGTGCGCCGCTCCGCTGGTTGGGGGTGGCCTGCAGCGGGAGCAGCGGAAGACGGTCACCGTCGTCTTCTGCGACGTCACTGGGTCGACGGAACTGGGCGAATCGACAGACCCGGAGGCTTTGCGTGCGCTGCTCGCCCGGTATTTCGAGCGGATGAAGGGGATCGTGGAGTTCCATGGCGGCACCGTGGAGAAGTTCATCGGCGACGCCGTGATGGCGGTCTTCGGTGTTCCGGTGGCGCACGAGGACGACGCGCTGAGAGCGTGCCGAGCCGCGGCCGCGATGCGTGATGCGTTTTCCGGGCTCGGTATTGCCGGCCGGATCGGCGTCAACACAGGCGAGGTTGTGACCGGGACGCAGGAGCGGCTTGCGACCGGGGACGCGGTCAACGTCGCCGCGCGGTTGGAGCAGGCGGCGGAGCCGGGGGAAGTGCTGGTCGGCGCGGAGACGCTGGGTCTCGTCGGGGCTGCGGTCGAGGTCGGTGAGGAGCGGCTGCTCGAGTTGAAAGGCAAGCGCGAGCCGGTCGCGGCGCGTTCGCTCGTTGCGGTCCGCGAGGTAGGGGAGCGCTCGCACACGTCCCGGTTCGTTGGTCGTAGGCGGGAGCTGGCGCAGCTCGAGGGCGCGTGGGAGCGGGCGCTCGCCGGTACCCGCTGCGAGCTCGTCACGGTCGTCGGCGACGCGGGGGTCGGTAAGTCGCGGTTGGTCGCTGAGGCAATCGCGCACGTGGAGGCGCGGGTCGTGCGCGGTCGCTGCCTGGCCTACGGCGAGGGGATCACCTACTGGCCCGTGATTGAGGTGGTGAAGCAGCTCGCCGCTGTGCCGAGCGACGCGCAAGCGGCGAAGGCGATCCGGTCGTTGCTCGGCGAGAGCGACACGGTGTCGAGCACCGATGAGATCGCCTGGGCGTTTCGGAAGCTGCTCGAGGAGCAGGCGCCGCTTGTCGTCTGCTTCGACGACATCCAGTGGGCGGAGGAGACCTTCCTCGATCTTGTAGAGTCAACGGCGCTGCTCTCCACGGGCGCACCGCTGCTGCTCCTCTGCATGGCGCGGCCGGAGTTGCTCGACCGCCGGAGCGGCTGGCCGGCGACGCTGCGGCTGGAGCCGCTGCGGGAGGAGGAGGCGAGGGCCCTTGTCGGGGAGGCGGTCTCGGACGAAGTACGGCAGCGGGTCGTCCGCGCCTCCGGCGGCAACCCGCTCTTCCTGACGGAGATGGTCGCCCTCAGCGACCAGAGCGTTGGCGAAGTCGAGGTTCCGCCGACGCTGCGCGCGCTAATCGCGGCGCGGCTCGACCAGCTCGACGAGCCGGAGCGGAAGGTGCTGGAGCGGGGAGCGGTGGAGGGCGAGCTCTTCCACCGAGGCGCCGTCCAGGCGCTGGCGCCGGAGGAAGCGGAGGTGCTGCCACGGCTAGCAACCCTCGTCCGGCGCGGCCTCGTCCGTCCCGAGCGGCCACAGCTTCCGCGCGAGGATGCATACCGCTTCCGCCACCTTCTGATCCGCGACGCCGCCTACGACGCCCTCCCGAAGGCGCTCCGCGCCGAGTTGCACGGTCGCTTCGCGGCCTGGCTGGAAGAGCACGGCGAGAACCTCGTCGAGCTGGAGGACATCGCCGGTTACCACCTCGAGCAGGCGGCGCGCTACCTCGACGAGCTCGGCCGTCCCGACCAGGGGATCGCACTCGCGGCAGGTGATCGTCTGGGCGTCGCGGGCCAGCGTGCGTTCTGGCGCGGCGACTGGCGGACGGCGACAGGGTTGCTCGACCGTGCGCTATCGCTGACTCGTTCGCACCGGTTCGACCTGCGCCTGGAGATCAAGCTCGCGGACGCCCTCTACTGGACCGATCTCGCGCGAGCGGAAATGGTTGCTGGCGGCGCCGCCGAACGCGCGGCAGCGAGCGAAGACGCGGCCGATGTCGCACTCGCTCGCACGGTCGCCGCATCGACACGATTCACCAGTGGTGGGTACTCGTCGGACGAGGCGGAGCGCTTGGCTCGGGAGGCGCTGCCGCTGCTCGAGGCCCTGGGGGACGACGACGGCCTCTCGCACGTCTGGTATGCGCTCGCCTGGGCGGCCAACGTGCGCGCTGCGTACGAGGATTGGGCCTATGCGATGGAGCGTGCGATGCTGCACGCTGGCCGCGCCGGGCATCCGTTGCTCGGCTGGCAAACGATGATGCTTGCGGCGCCGCTGGCGCTTGGGCCGCGGCCGGCGGGCGAGGCGCTCGCCACTCTCGACGCTGTGCTCGCCGATCACGCCTCCCCCGGCGGGCTGCTGTTGCGAGGGCTGCTGCTCGCGATGCTCGACCGGATCGAGGAGGCCTGGGCGGTTGCGCTTCCCGCGGACGAGCGTCTCCGTGAGCTCGGCTACACAACCGGCGGGGAGTGGCTCGGGGAGATCGCCCTCGTCACCGGCGATTACCAGGCGGCGGCCGGGTATCTACGCGACGCGTGCGCTGCTCTCGAGGCGATCGGGAACCTCGCTGAGCTGTCGTCCTACGCGCCGATGCTCGGCCGTGTTCTGTGCAGGCTCGGCGACTACGACGAAGCGGAAGTGCTTGCCCAGCGGGGCCGCGAACTCGGCGATCTCGAGGACGTCAGGACTGAGGGGATCTGGCGGCAGACGCAGGCGCTCGTCTGCTCCGCGCGAGGTGAACACACCGATGCGGAGCGCCTCGCACGCGAAGCAGTGGCGTGGGCAGGCCGGAGCGACTCGCCAGGCAACCAAGGAGACGCCCTCGTCGACCTCGCCGAGGTGCTCGAGGCGGCCGGCCGCCGCGATGAAGCGGTCGCCGCCTGGCAGGGGGCGCTCGACCTCTACGAGCTCAAGCCAATCGTCCCGCTAGCGCGCGTCGTCCGCCAACGACTCTCCGCCATCAAAGAGATGGCCATCTAGCACTAACACTTCAGGGAACATTCCTGAGCACTGCGCGCAGGCGAGCCGCCGGTCGCCGAGGGCGAACTCGAACCGCCGGTCCCGTCCGGCAGTCTGGTGTTATTTCGGAACGGCCCTGATCATGATGACGACGATGACGATGAGTGATGGGATGATGATGATGGTGATTGAATGAATGGGGGCGGGAGGATTCGAACCTCCGTAGGCTGAGCCGACGGGTTTACAGCCCGTTCCCTTTGGCCGCTCGGGCACACCCCCTGGTGCGGCCGGGATTGTAGCCTCAGCGGTGTGCAGCGCTTCGACGTGCTCGTCGTCGGCGGCGGCCCGGCCGGGTCGGCGACGGCCTACCGCCTGGCCGACGCCGGGGCGAGCGTGCTGCTCGTCGACAAGGCCACCTTCCCGCGCGACAAGCCGTGCGGCGGCGGGCTGACGACACGGGCCTTCCTCCAGTGCCCGGTCGATCCGTCGCCGGTCGTCGAGGAGGAGGTCGATCTCGTCGAGCTGCGGTTCCGCTACGGCGACTCGGTCACGCGCCGCGCCCGGAAGCCCGTGATCCGGATGACGCAGCGCCGGCGGCTCGACGCGTTCCTGCTCGACGCCGCGCGCGAGCGTGGGGTGGAGGTGCGCGAGGGGACGACGTTCGACCCGCTGGACGCGCCGGCCGACGTCGTCGTCGGCGCCGACGGCGCGAACGGCACCACGGCGCGGGCCTTCGGCCTCGGCGGCGGGATCGTGCACGGGGTCGCGTACGAGGGCAACGTTGCGTACGGCGTCGTCGCGCGCGACCGTTACGCACGCCGGGCGGTCGTCGAGCTGGCGGACATTCCCGGCGGCTACGGCTGGGTGTTCGCCAAGGGCGATCACGTGAACGTCGGCGTCGGCGCATGGCAGAGCGAGGGGCCGCGGCTCCGCGAGCATCTCGCACGCCTCTGCGAGGCACACGGAATCGACGCGGAGTCGCTGGAGTCGCTGCGCGGCCACCGGCTGCCGCTCCGCCGGCCCGGCACCGCGATCGCGGGCGAGCGCGCCCTGCTCGTGGGTGACGCGGCCGGGCTGATCGACCCCGTCTCGGGCGACGGCATGTACGAGTGCTTCGTCTCCGCGAAGCTCGCGGCGGAGTCGATCCTGCGGCTGCTCGCCGGAGATGCCGCCGGTCTCGAGGCGTACGGCGTCGCGCTCGACGACGCGGTCGCTCCGCTGCATCGTGCGTCGTGGAAGCTCAAGCATGCGCTCGACCGCTGGCCGCGCGCGAGCTGGCGCGTCGCACGGACGGAGCTCCTCTGGCGGTCGGTCGAGCGTCTGCTCCTCGGCGAGCTCGGCGCTCCGGGGGAGCAGACGGGGGCAGCGCGGCTGCCGCTGCGCGTGCTCGACGCGCTCGGGCGCACAGGGTCAGCGGCCCGCGCGGGCTCCTAGTCGACGGCTTTCATGGTGGCGGCCCCGGCCGGCCGCCGCGCGAGGCAGCGCGCAACTCGTGACGAACGGCGAGCGCGGGGGAGAGTGCGGCGGCGACGATCAGGATCGTGGTCAGGATGACGATCCAGAAGAAGATCGCCATCACGATGCCGAGCGCGCCGTATGTCCTCGAGTACCAGCCGAGCCAGTTGGTCAGGAGAAGCGACGCGATGAGTCGCATGCCGATGAAGCCGAGGAGCGTGAAGACCGCTCCGGGCAGTATCGCCCGCCACGGCACCCGTCGGTGCAGAAGCTCCCACGGCGCCCAGACGAAGAAGGCGACGAGGAGGGCAAGCCAGACCAGGTCGAGCGCCCAGCCGATCCAGGAGGGCTGTCCGCGCAGGGCCCGCGTCTGGAGCGACGAAGAGAAGCGTGAGCAGCGCCAGCGCCGCCAGCACCTCGAAGTAGCGGAACTGGTCGCTCACCGCCCGCTTGCGCAGGTCCAGTCCCCAGGAGCGCGCGTGCGCAAGCTGCAGGACGCGCCCGAAGCCGAGCCCGAAGAAGAAGAGGTTGACGATCGCGATCAGGGTCGCCGAGAGCTTGTGATTGCCTGCGCCCACCATCACGGTCTCGAACAACCGCGCGGTCTCGCCTGTGAGGCCGAGACGGCTCTCGAGCCGCGTCGCGAGCGCGGTCGGGTCGCCGTAGACGTACGTTGCCTCGACGAGGAGCAGCGGCACGATCGTGAGGAAGAAGTAGGCCGCCGCGAGCACTGCGTACAGCTGGCCGTCGGCTGCCTGGTACCGGCGGATGCAGCCGATGGTCGTGCCCGTCGCGGAAGCCGGGCTCTGGTTCTCGATCCAGAGCCGACCGCGCTCGGACAGCGCGTTGCGCCGGCCCTGGGCCGCCGACGCCGCGCGACGCGCGCGCGAATCACGCGATGGTTTCTGCGGCGAGGTCGCGGTCATGATGCTCGACCCGAGTGTTCGTGACGGCGCGCGTCCGCGCTTCATCCCCTTGGGGCGATGATCGCGAGCGGCCCGGCCTGTTCGCTTGCACCAGACGCGCCCGCACCTCGGACGCGCCACCGTACTTCTCCACCCAGGAGGGTCGAAGATGGCGATTCGCGAGTACAAGAAGGGCGAGCCGTTCCCAGGTGTGATCGGCAGGACGGCCGACGAGTCGAGCCCGGCCTGGCCGGCGTACGTGCGCGCGAAGCAGGACGCCCCGAACGTGCTCTTCGTCGTGCTGGACGACACCGGCTTCGGGCAGCTCGGCTGCTACGGCAGCCCGATTGAGACGCCGAGCTTCGACCGGCTCGCGGCCCAGGGCCTGCGCTACACGAACATGCACACGACGGCCCTCTGCTCGCCCAGCCGCTCCTGCGTCGTCACGGGCCGCAACCACCACAGCAACGGTATGGCCTGCATCACGGAGCTCGCCTCGGGGTACCCCGGCTACGACGGGATCATGCCGTTCGAGAACGGGCTCCTCTCGGAGATGCTCGTCGAGCATGGCTACAACACCTTCATGGTCGGCAAGTGGCACCTGACGCCGTCCAACGAGGAGACGGCGGCGGGCCCGTACACACGCTGGCCACTCGGCCGCGGCTTCGAGCGGTTCTACGGCTTCCTCGGCGGCGACACGAGCCAGTGGTATCCGGACCTCGTCTACGACAACCATCAGGTCGAGCCCCCGCGCACGCCGGAGGAGGGCTACCACCTGAGCGAGGACCTGGTCGACAAGGCGATCGGCTTCATCTCCGACGCCAAGCAGGTCGACCCCGGCAAGCCGTTCTACCTGCACCTCTGCTTCGGCGCGACGCACGCGCCGCATCATGCGCCGAAGGAGTGGGCCGACAAGTACGCCGGCAAGTTCGACGAGGGCTGGGATGCGTACCGCGAGCAGACCTTTGCCCGCCAGCAGGAGCTGGGGATCGTTCCCGCGGGCGCCGAGCTGTCGCGGCACGATCCGGACGTCCCCGACTGGGGAACGCTGCCCGCGCCGGCCCGGAAGCTGTACAGCCGGATGATGGAGGTGTTCGCCGGCTTCCTCAGCCACACCGACCACCAGCTCGGCCGCCTGCTCGACTACCTCGAGGGGGAAGGGCTCCTCGAGAACACACTCGTGATGGTGATCTCCGACAACGGCGCCAGCTCCGAGGGCGGCCCGACCGGCACGACGAACGAAGCGCAGTTCTTCAACAACGCGCAGGAGTCGCTCGAGGAGAGCCTGAAGGTGATCGACGAGATCGGCGGCCCCAAGCACTTCAACCACTATCCGTGGGGCTGGACCTTCGCGGGCAACACCCCGTTCCGGCGCTGGAAGCGGGAGACCTACCGCGGCGGCGTCAGCGACCCCTTCATCGTCAGCTGGCCGAAGGGCGTGTCCGCGACGGGCGAGGTGCGGACGCAGTACGCGCACATCATCGACATGGTCCCGACCGTGCTGGACGCGCTCGGGATCGACCCGCCCGCGGCGGTCCGCGGCGTCACCCAGGCGCCGCTGCACGGCGTCAGCTTCGCCCACACCTTCGACGATCCGGCCGCGACCAGCCGGCGGTCGACGCAGTACTTCGAGATGCTCGGTCACCGCTCGATCTACAAGGACGGCTGGCGGGCGGTCTGTCCGTGGCCCGGCCCCTCCTTCACGGAGGCGGGCGTCGGCTTCGGCGAGGCGATCCCGGCCGAGAAGCTCGTCGAGCTCGACGCGACCGGGTGGGAGCTCTACCACGTGGCGGAGGACTTCGCGGAGAACCACAACGTCGCCGAGCAGCACCGCGACAAGCTGATCGAGCTGATCGGCACCTGGTACGTCGAGGCGGGCAAGTACGACGTGATGCCGATCGACGGCAGCGGGCTCGCCCGGATGGTGTCCGAGAAGCCGCTCGTGGCACCGCCGCGCAACCGTTACACCTACAGGCCGGGCACGCAGTCGATCCCGTTCTTTGCCGGGCCACGCATCCTGAACCGGCCGCACAGCATCACGGCCGAGGTCGAGATCCCCGAATCCGGGGCCGAAGGCGTGCTGCTCTGCCAGGGCACGGCGGCAGGCGGCTACTCGCTCTATCTCAAGGACGGGAAGCTCCACTGGGTCCACAACTACGTGGGCCGCGGCCTCTACGGCGTCCACTCCGAGAATGGGATCACCCCCGGAAAGCACGAGCTGCGCTTCGAGTTCGAGCCCACGGGCGAGCCCGACCTGCAGGCAGGGAAGGGCGCACCGGGAACCGGGCAGCTCTACGTGGACGGCGAGCTCGTCGGGGCGGCCGAGATACCGGTCACGACCCCGTTCATGATCAACCCGGGCGCGTTGACCTGCGGCGCCAACCCCGGCTCCCCGGTCACCTCCGACTACCCCTCGCCGTTCGCGTTCACCGGCACGATCGAACAGGTGACGGTCGACATCAGCGGCGAGCTGATCAGAGACGACGAGGCCGAGCTCCGCGTTCACATGGCGCGGCAGTAGTCGAACAGGCTTGGGCGGCGGAGATTCCCTCCGCCGCCCAAGCCCCACGCGAGGGTCAGCGGGCCGCTGCGCGCGGCTCGAGGACGACGACCGCCGTCTCGTGCGGCCGACGCGCTGCGTAGGCGTCGAGGTTCCTGTCCAGTTCGCGCCAGCGCTGCCACAGCCGGTCGCGCTCCTCGCCGACTGCGGCCCTGCCGTTCACCTCGCGCTCGGATCCCGCCGGCCAGCTCGACGACCGCCTGACGGTCCGCCTGCAGGTTCAGCCACCAGGCCGGCTCGGCAGCGCCCCAGCCGTTCATGGCCATCGAGACCAGGTTCGGCCCGTCCTCGTAGTAGCCGAGGATCACGCTCCGCGGCTCGCCGCTTCGCCGGCCGGTCGTCGTGAGCCGCAGGGCGCCCCACTTGCCCGGGCGTGGGGGCCACAGCCCCTTGCGGCCTCGGCTCGTCCTCACGACCCGTCGGTGCACGCGCCAGAAGGTCTTGATGAACCACCGCGGTGGCAGCCGCGCCTTGCTTCCGGCCATGCCCACCTCCTCTTGCCGCGATCCCGACCACAGGCTTGCGCCGGCGAGCCCGGCGAGCATCGGGGGAAGCACCGAACGCGCCGAGGGCCGCTCGACGAAAGCGGCCCTCGGGAGGAGCTCTACGGTCTACGGCTCCCGCCGACCTGGGGCGGACGCCGCTCGTCGATCGAGTCGTCGTCTACTTCACCAGCGAGAGCATCTTGAACATCGGCAGATACATGCTGATGACGATGATGCCGACCATCACGCCGACGCCGATCATCATGATCGGCTCGATGATCGAGGTGAGCGCCGCGACCGACGCGTCGACCTCGTCCTCGTAGAAGTCGGCGATCTTCCCGAGCATCCGGTCGAGCTCTCCCGTCTCCTCGCCGATCTTCACCATCTGGCTGACCATCGGCGGGAAGATCGCGATCTCCTCGAGCGAGGTCGCGATCCGCGCGCCTTCGTGCACGCGGCGGCGGACCTCGACGAGCGCCTCTTCGAGGACGGTGTTGCCGGCCGTCGAGCCCGTGATCTCGAGTGCCTTGACGATGTCGACGCCGGCCGAGACGAGGGTCGACAGCGTCCGCGTGAAACGGGCCATCGCGACCTTCAGGACGACGTCGCCGACCTTCATCGGCAGACGCAGCTTCAACCGGTCCCAGACCGCCCGTCCCTGCTCGGTCTGCTTGTACTTGAGGAGCGCGAAGATCGCGATACCGGCGAGCGGGAAGACGATGAACCAGTAGCCGCGCAGGAAGTTGGACGCGTCGACCACGATCTGCGTCAGCGTCGGGAGCTGCCCGTTCAGGGTCTTGAAGATGTTCACGAACACGGGGATCAGGAAGAGGAGCATCCCGATCAGCACGAGCGTCGCGAAGGTGAGGACGACGATCGGGTAGACCATCGCGCTCTTGACGCGACGCTTGATCTTGGTGTCCTTCTCGATCTGCACCGCGACACGGTCGAGCACGACGTCGAGCGTTCCCGACGCCTCGCCCGCCTCGATCATCGCGACGTACAGCCGGTTGAACACCTTCGGATGGCGCGACATCGCGCGCGAGAGAACGACGCCGCTCTCGACGTCCTCGCGGATGTCCGCGATCACGACGGCGAGGTTCTTGTCCTCGGTCTGCTCCTCGAGGATGACGAGCGCCGAGACGATGCTGACGCCCGCCTGGACGAGCGTGGCGAACTGGCGCGAGAAGACCTGGAGGGCCTTCGGCGTGACCTTCTTGAACCGCCGTCCGGCGGTCGATCCGGACGCCGCCTTCTGCTCGAGCAGCGTCCGGGCGAGCAGCCCCTTCTGGCGCAGCTGGTCGCGGGCGGTGTCGAGGTCGGGGGCGTGCAGGAAGCCGCGGGACTCGATGCCGCTGGCGTCGATCGCAGAGTATGAATACGAAGCCATTTCCTCGTCCTCGTTATCGGTTGGGTGTCGGGGTCACGTGAGTCGGCGGCGTCACGGCTTCGCGATGCGCCGGTAGGCGGACGGATAGCCGTGGCCGTGGGCCCGCGCCGTGCCGGCGGTCGCGCCCTTCGCGGTCGGGTACCGGACGTAGACGACCCAGTAGCCACGTCGCAGCGTCGTGTACTTGGACGAGAAGAGGAGCTCCGCCGACGGGAACCCGTTGGCGTGCGCCTTCTTGAGCTCGCTCAGCCCGGCGGCCTTCGTGTCCAGCGAGCGCAGGACGACGATGTAGCCGCTCGTCGGGGCCTTGGTCGATACGCTTGCCGCCGCCTGGTGGACCGGAGGAGCCGTGGCCAGGGCGGGAACCGCCGCGACCGCGTCGCCGGATGCGAGCCCCAGCTGTGCCTTGAACGGGTCCTTCGCGGCGAAGTGCGAGGTCTTGACCGCCGGCGGCGTCGCCAACGGCTGGCGCGCCGAGACGGTCGCGGACGACTGGCCGAGCTGCGCCTCGAACGGATCCTTGGCCGCGAACCGGCGGTCGATCAGGGCGAGCTTCGCCCGGACCGCGGCGGGACTCAGCGCCGCCGGCGCAGCACCGGGAACCGCCGCCGAGGGGGCGGCGGACGTGGCGGGAGCCGTTGTCGCCGTCGACGAGCCGTGCTTCGAGAGCATGCGCGGCACCTCGATCACGGCGACGATCAGGAGGACGACGGAGAGCCCGATCAGCATCATCCGCGAGCGCCGCTCGCGGGCCGCCGCGTCGGCGGCCTCGCGCTTCTTCTGGCGGCGGAGTGTCCCGGTTGCGACCGCCATCAGTTGCTCCCTGCCGCGGTCGCGCCGGCGGGTGTCGTCTCCGTTGTCGTCGTCGACGTCGCGTCCGTCGGCGTGACCGGCGCTGCCGCCGGGCCGAAGAGATACGCGTTCGCGGAGAGCGTGGCGGCGAGGGTCGGCGAGCCGGCCGTCGGTTGCGTGATGTTGACGCCGGTGACGTCGAACAGGCGTCCGGCGGCTGTCACCTTGTTGCCGTTCCGAACCTTGACCTGCGTCCGCAGACGGTGCAGGAAGTCGCGGATCTGGAAGTAGTGCCCTTCGACGGTCACGGTGAGGGAGACGGCGTTCGTCAGCGTCGCAGTGGCGTTCGGGGTGACGGTGGACACGATGACGCCGGAGCGCTTGGCAGCGGCCTGGAGGTCGTCGAGGATGCCCGGCTCGTCGGTGCCCTGCGGCAGTGCGCGCTGCAGGGCTGTCGCGATCGCCTTCGTGCGGCGTGCCGTCGCAGCCTGGCGGGTTGCGATCACGAGTTGCGTCCGGGTGGCCTCGACCTGCGCGGTCGCATGCGAGGCGTCGGCCCGCTTCGGCGAGACGACGAGGACCCACGCGACGAGCACGAAGAGGACGATGCCGCCGGCGACGACCGCGGCCGACGCCTGGCGCGAGCTGCGAATCCGCGTCACGAGCGCGTTCACGATGCCTCCTTCGCGGGGAGCGGGTTCACTCCGCCGGTGATGGTGAACTGGAAGACCGACTTCGGGCCGATCACGGTCAGCTGGCTCGACTGGAGCTGGATCCCGTTCAGCCAGGGGAGGAGCTCGAGCCGGCGCATCAGCCGCGCGACCGACTTCTGCGAGTACGTGTAGCCGGTGATGGTGAATCCGGCGGCCGAGACACCCGGCGTCGCCGGCGCGGTCGTGGAGCTGTTCGCCGTGACGAGACCGGTGAGCCAGACGTCTTCGGGGAGCACGCGGGCGAGCCGCGACATGAACCCGTCCCACGAGACGCGCGTCGCGTCCGTGGCACTGATCTGGGTGAGGCGTGCCTGCACGCCCTGCCCCGCCGGCACGGCGGCCTTCTTGACCGTCGACAGCTGCTCCTCGAGAGAGGCGAGCTGCGCCTGCTTCGAGGAGGCGGTCGACGACGCCGAGTTCCAGGCGAAGCCGAGCGCGGCGACGGCCACGACGGCGGCGGCGGCGCCACCGACGGCCACGGGGTGAGTCCCAAAGCGATCACCGAAGCCGGCCCGGCGAAGGCCGGAATAGTCCGGCGGGAGAAGATTGACGGCTTTCATCTAGTCCTCGATTCCAAGTCCGATTGCCACAGCGAACGATCCGAGCGTCTCGGGGACCTCGACATCCGCCGCGACGCGGCAGAGGGGGTTGCCCTCGACGATCTGGACGCCGAGCTCGCGCTGGAGCTCGGCGGCGAAGCCGGGCATCGCGGTCGTGCCGCCCGACAGGAGGATCTCGCGCAGCGCCAGCGAGCCGGGCTGCGACTGGTAGAAGCGAAGCGAGGAGAGGAGCTCGCGGACGAGCACTCCCAGCTCCGTCTTGACGGCGTGCTGAACCTCTTCGGCCGCGGCGGCGTCGAGGCTCGCAGGCGGCTCGCCGCCCGGCTCGAGCGTCAGCTCGCGCTTGACGTCCTCCGCCTCGGACGGCGAGATCTTCGCTCCGCGTGAGACGGCGTTCGTCAGGTTCCCGCCGCCCCAGTCGAGCACGCGCGCGAAGGAACAGGTCGTTCCGTCCGAGACCGCCAGCGTCGTCCGCTCGTGGCCGACGCACACCGCCACGACGGCGGTCTGGGCCGGCTCGTCGGTCGGCTGCGCCGGCTCCGCGAGCGCGCGCAGGAGCGCGAAGGCTTCGAAGTCGATCCCCATCACGTCCAGGCCCGCGGTCGTGGTCGCAGTCAGATAGCGGTCGACGGACTCGCGATAGGCGACGGTGACGACTGCCGAGCGATTCAGTGTGCCGTCCTCGCCGTTGCTCTCCTCGATGATGTAGTCCATCACCGACTCGTCGATCGGGATCGACAGCTTCTCGTGAGCGCGGAAGCTGATCGCGTTCGGCAGCTGTGTCTCGTCCTCGACATCGCTGATGTCGATCTGGCGGATGCCGACGCGGCTGTTCGCGAGCCCCAGGCGCACGTTCTTGCGGGGCAGGTCGTAGCGGGTGAAGAAGTCGTTCAGGGCGACGCCGAGCGCGACCGGGTCGCGAACCTCGCCGCCGGACATGACGCCGGTCGGCAGCGGCTCCCGATGAAGCTTGACGAGATGCTTGTCGCCGTTGTTGGTGACGACGGCCGCCGCGATCTGCGACGTCCCGACCTCGAGCCCGACGATCGTCGTCGGGCCGCTGCTGGTCTTCCGCCCACGGCCGTTCTTCGCCGTGGCGGGCTTCGGGGAGCCGCCGTTCCCCGCCGGGCGGCGGAAGAAGTCGGACAGCTTGATCTCCTGCTTCAGGTTCATCGGTTAGGCCTCCGCAACTCGCAGTGAGGGGGGCTGCGGCGCACGGCCGCTGCTGAGTGTGACGCCGCGGCTGATCAGGCCGAGCAAGGCTTCCGCGTGGCTCGAGCGGGCGACCGCAGCATCCTGGGTGACGACGCCGCGCAGGACGAGGTCGGCGAGGGCCTGCTCCATCGTCTGCATGCCCGTGCCCGTGCTCGTCTGCATGACCGAGTAGATCTGCTCGACCTTGCCCTGGCGGATCAGGTTCCGGACGGCGTCGTCCGGCATCAGGATCTCGAGCGCGGCGACGCGGCCGCGGCCGTCGGCGGTCGGCAGCAGTGTCTGCGTGACGACGCCCTGGAGCGTGCCGGCGAGCTGGGCGCGAATCTGGTCCTGCTGCTCGGCCGGGAAGACGTCGATCATGCGGTCGATCGTCTGCGGGGCGCTCTGCGTGTGCAGGGTCGCGAAGACGAGGTGACCGGTCTCGGCCGCGGTCAGCGCGGTTGCGATCGTCTCGAGGTCGCGCATTTCGCCGACGAGGATCACGTCCGGGTCCTGGCGCAGCGCTGCGCGCAGTGCGTCCGCGAACGTCGTCGCGTCGTTGCCGATCTCGCGCTGGTTGACGACGCAGCTGCGGTGCCAGTGCAGGAACTCGATCGGGTCCTCGAGCGTCAGGATGTGCTCCGTCCGCGACCGGTTGATCATGTCGATCAGCGCCGCGAGCGTCGTCGACTTGCCCGAGCCGGTCGGGCCGGTGACGAGGACGAGCCCACGCGGCTTCTTGGCGAACTCGGCCAGCTTGTCCGGGAGGGCGAGCTCCTCGAGCGACTTGATCTCGGTCGGGATGCGGCGGAACGCGGCACCGACGGTGGCGCGCTGGAAGAAGGCATTGACGCGGAAGCGGGCGACTCCGGGCAGCGAATACGCGAAGTCGACGCTGCGCTTCGTCTCGAGCACCTTCTGCTGCTGGGTCGACAGAATGCGGTAGATGAGCTCCCGCGTGTCCTCCGCCGTCAGCTCGTCGAGGTCGCGCAGCCGCTCGAGCTGTCCGCGCATGCGGATGACGGGCGTCGCGCCCGGCGTGATGTGCAGGTCGGACGCGTCCAGGTCGTGCACGCGGCGAAGCAGATCGTCGATTGAGAGATTCGTGGTGTCCATGTCGGGTCTCCTATCGGCAGCGGCGCGGGGGGACTTGAGGGTTTTGCGGAAGGGGTGAGAGCGCTGGATTCGCCTGCTTATGGCGCCGTGTTTGAGCCGGCCCCGCTGCAGTCCGCGGAGGCGAACCAGGGCGCCGTTTGACCCGGGCCCTTGAAGCTGGCCGTCTTGCTGTTCACCGTCGCGCCGACGCAGAACGTCTCGTTCGGAGCGGTCCCCGAAACCGTGATCGTGATGTCTGGGCTAAGGCCCGAGTCGTAGGTAGAGCGCAGGTTGGTGACGCTCATTGTCGTGTAGTTGCCGTTGTCGCCGTAGTACGCCACGACCGAGGGAACGGCGGCGCGAATGTCGGCGTCCGCCGACTTCTGAGCCGCACGATCCCGGGAGCCGAGATAGGACGGAACGGCGATCGCGAGCAGTACGCCGATGATCACGATCACGACCAGGAGCTCGATGAGGGTGAAGCCTCCCTCCTGTGTGATGCGCCGCCGCAGACGATCCATTTCAGTTCTCCTTAGGGGTGACGGGAAGCTCTGTTCGACCCTCCCAGCCGAAGAGCAGCGAAGGGCGCGGCGAGCCGCGCCCTTCGCGATCGATCAAACGGCTCGACTTACGGAGCCGTCGCGGAGCCGGTGCCGGAGCAGTCCGCACTCCCGAACCACGGGGCGGTCTGGCCGGGGCCTTTGAAGCTGGCCGACTTGCTGCCGACCGTTGCGCCCACGCAGTACGTCGTCGCAGTCACGCTGGAAAGCGTGACGTTCGGGCTGAGGCCCGAGTCGTACGTCGAGCGCAGGTTGGTGGTGCTCATCGACGTGTAGTCGCCGTTGTCGCCGTAGTAGGCCTCCACGGAGGGAAGGGCGGCGCGAATGTCGGCATCGGCCGACTTCTGAGCCGCACGATCCCGGAAACCGAGATACGACGGGACGGCAATCGCGAGCAGGTGCGGCGGCGCGATCGCGGAAACCGAGGTACGACGGGACGGCAATCGCGAGCAGGATGCCGATGATGACAATCACGACCAGGAGCTCGATGAGGGTGAAGCCCTCCTCCTGGGCGAGGCGCTGCCGCAAACGATCCATATACTTCTCCTTGGGAGGGAACATCATTGCCCTCCCGATATCGCCCCTCGCGCGCTGCCGGCCCACCCCCGGAAGGGTGATCTTCTTGCCGGCCTGGCCGGTGCGTGCTAACAGGGGACCTAGACGAGGACGCGGGCGAGCTCTTCGACGGACGTGACGCCCGTCTTGACCTTCTCGAGGCCGTCGCTCCAGAGCGAGCGCATGCCGTTCTCGATCGCCGCAGCCTCGAGGACGTCGCGGCTCGCGCCGGTCGCGACGAGCGACTCCAGGCCGTCGTTCATCCGCAGCAGCTGGAAGACGCCGACTCGGCCCTTGTAGCCCGTGTTCGAGCACCGCGGGCAGCCGCTGGCACGCCGCAGGTTCAGCGAGAGGTACTCGTCGAACTCGTGCTCCGGGACGCGTGCTGCGCGCAGCTCGGCCTCGTTCGGGCGGTACTCCTCGGCGCAGCTCGCACAGAGCTTCCGTGCGAGCCGCTGGGCGAGGACGGCCGAGAGAGCGGAGGCGGTCAGGAAAGGCTCGACGCCCATCTCGTTGAGGCGCGTGATCGTGCTCGGCGCGTCGTTCGTGTGCAACGTCGAGAGCACGAAGTGCCCGGTCAGCGCGGCCTCGATCGAGATCTTGGCCGTCTCGACGTCGCGGATCTCGCCGACCATCACGACGTCGGGATCCGAGCGGAGGATCGAGCGCAGCGCCGACGAGAACGTGAGGCCCGCGCGATTGTTGATCTGGATCTGCTCGATGCCGGCGAGGCGATACTCGACCGGGTCCTCGACGGTGATCACGTTGATCTCGGGGCGGTTGAGCTCGGCCAGCGCCGCATAGAGCGACGTCGACTTGCCCGAGCCGGTGGGGCCGGTGACGAGCAGCGCGCCGGTGGGGCGCTTCACGATCTCGTAGAACTCCTCGCCCATCTCGGGCAGGAGACCGAGCTCCTCGAGCGTCGGGGGCGTGCGCGACTTGTCGAGCAGGCGCATCGTCACCGACTCGCCCTCGACGGTCGGGAGCGTCGCGACGCGGACGTCGAGGAGGCGGCCGGCGGCCGCCGCGTCGAGCGAGATGCGCCCGTCCTGCGGCTTGCGCCGCTCGGCGATGTCGAGCTTCGCGAGCACCTTGAGGCGCGTGACGATTCCCGACAGGAGCTTGCGCGGCACGCGCTGCGTGACGTGCAGCACGCCGTCGACGCGGAACCGGACGACGACGGCGTCCTCCTGCGGCTCGAAGTGGACGTCGCTGGCGCCTTCCTCGGCGGCCTGGAAGATGATCGAGTTGACGAGCCGCACCATCGGCCCGTCCGTGATGCCGTCCTCTGCCTCGAGATCGTCGGCGTCCTCGTCGACGGCGACGACATCCTCGTCGACGACGCTCGAGAACGCCTCGTTGGCGCGCGAGAGCCGGCGGATCTCGAGCTGCACGTCCTCCTCGGGGGCGATCGCGAACTCGACGGGATGCCGTGTCGCAAGTCGCAGCCCGTCGATCGCGTGGATGTTCTCCGGGTTCGTGATCGCGACCGAGAGGACGCCGTCGGTGAACGCGAACGGGATCGCGCCGACGCGCTCGAGCACCTTCAGCGGGATGAGCTTCGTGGCCTCCGGATTGATGCCGACGACCGCGAGGTCGACGAGCGGCATCCGGAACTTGGCCGCCAGCTCACGCGCCGTCTCGATGTCGCCTCCGCCGCCGTCGGCGGGCGCGAACTGAGCTTCCGGCTGGTGCGTCTCTACCGACATCTTGTAGTCCTCATCGGCCGGGCCCTCGGAATACTTGAACCGGCCAGATCAGCCCCCGATCGACCAGTACCAGCTGAGCAGGAAGTCTCCTGCAAACAGGGCCACCACGGCCCCGAAGGCGAGCGCGGGACCGAAGGGGATCTTCATCTTCCGGGCCTGCCGGCCGTGGCGCGCGAGGAGGAAGAGCGAGGGCAGGAGCGCCGCGAGGAGGCCGACCATGATCGCCACGGGCGTCGTGCGCCCGAGGCCGGCCCCGATCAGCAGCGCGAGCTTGACGTCACCCATCCCCATCCCGCCGGGAACTGCGAGGGCGAAGACGAGCAGGAACGCGCTCGCGCCGACCGCTGCGATCGCCCACTGCGGCGACGGCACGGCCAGGGTCATCCCGACGAGGACGACGGCCGCCGCGGGCAGCACGATCCGGTTCGGGATCACCCTGCGCTGCAGGTCGGTGACGGACACGGTGACGAGCGTCGCGCAGAAGATCGACTCGACGAGGGCGGTCGGCGTGAGCCCGAAGCGCAGGAAGCACGCGGCGATGAGAACCGCCGTCGTCGCCTCGACGAGCGGGTAGACGATGCCGATCCGCGCACTGCAGTTCCGGCACCTGCCGCGCAGCAGCACATAAGAGAGCAGTGGGATGTTGTCGTACCACGCGATCTCGGTTCCGCAGGCTCCGCAGGCCGAACGCGGGTGGACCACCGACCGCCGCTCGGGGACCCGGGCCGCCACGACGTTGAGGAAGCTGCCGATCGCAAGCCCCGGAACCAGGACGAGTGCGGCGAGCACGGGGGGCACCGGCACCGACCGGCTAGCTGGCGACGCGCAGCGCGTTCGGGGCGTGCGGCGCTGCGGGCTCTTCGGCGACCGGCTCGGGGGCCTGAGCTTCGGCGAGCGCCTCGTCCTCGGGACCGGCGTTCGCGCGCAGCTTCTCCGCGTGGCCGAGGGCGATCATGAAGTCGTGTCGGTTCGGGGCGACGCCGGCCGCGAGCTCGCGGTCGACGAGGTCGGCGAGGACGAGCTCGATCAGCGCATGAGACAACGTCTGCATGCCGTAGAACCCACCCTCGTCGATCGCCGTCGGGATCTCCTCGACGTTGCCGGCGCGGACCAGCTCGGCGATCCGCTCGTTCGACACCATCACCTCGACGGCCGCGATCCGGCCCTTGTCCTTGCGCGGCAGGAGCCGCTGCGAGATGACGCCGCGCAGCACGCCGGCGAGGATCGAGCGCACCATCCGCTGCTTCGTGTCGGGGAAGAACTCGACGAGACGGCTGATCGTCTCGGCAGCGTCGACGGTGTGCATCGTCGAGAGGACGAGGTGGCCCGACTCGGCCGCCTGCAGCGCGGTCGTCGCCGCTTCCTGGTCGCGCAGCTCGCCGATCAGGATCGTGTCCGGATCCTGCCGGAGCGCGCGCCGCAGCGCCTCGTGGAACCCGACGGTGTCGATCCCGATCTCCCGCTGGTTCACGATGCAGCCGCTGTCCGCGTGGAGCATCTCGATCGGGTCCTCGATCGTGACGATGTGCTGGGTGCGAGTTCGATTGATGTGATCGACCATCGCGGCGAGCGTCGTCGACTTGCCCGCACCGGTCGCGCCGGTGACGAGGACGAGGCCGTGCTGCAGCTCGGCGAGCTGCTTGATGCCGGCGGGCATGTGCAGCTCCGCGAAGCTCGGGATGATGCTCGAGATGTACCGGAACGCGAAGGAGATCGAGCCGCGCTGCCGGAACGCGTTGAGGCGGAAGCGCGAACCGTAGGCGGTCTCGTACGACGTGTCGAGCTCGCCCGTCTCGCGGAACGTGACCAGGCGGTGGGGCACGGCGGCTGCGGTGTGCTCGAGCACCGCCTCCAGCTGGTCGTTGCGCAGCGGCGCGATGTCGCTCATCGCCTCGATCCGGCCGTCGATGCGGACCATCGGAGGGCGGCCGAGCTTCAGATGGAGGTCGCTCGCGCCGGCTTCGACCGTGCGCGTCAACAGGTCGTCGATGTTCATGTCCCGACGTATCGGCGGTCGCTAGCCCAACCTTGAGGGCGGAAATCGGGGCCGTCGGCGCCATCCCCGATTCGGACGATCCCTATTGCCTCGAATTCGGGATCGAGGAACGGAGCAGGAGATGCCGAAGAAGTTTGCGTGCAGCCCGATTCGAACGCCTCGATCGCCCTGCCCGGCGCCAGCGAGCCGAGCGCGATCGACTTCGTCACTGCGAGCACGGTCGTCCAGGCGCTCGTGCGCGCCTTCGAGCTGCGCGACTACCGGCGCGGGAAGTTCGCGGAGACGCGGGACCACACCGAGCGCGTCACACAGATTTCGCTCGAGCTCGCCGCCACCGTCGCTCCGCATCTGCTCGACGACCCGCGGTTCGAGTACGGCTGCCGCCTCCACGACATCGGGATGCTCGCCGTCTCCGACTCCGTGCTCCTCAAGCGCACCGCCCTGACTCCGCCGCAGCTGGACGAGATCCGCGAGCACCCGTTGCTCGGCGAGCGGATCGTGGCGTCCGTGCCGGGGCTGAACGACATCGCACGTCAGGTGATCGGCAGCCATCACGAGCGGTTCGACGGCACCGGCTATCCGCGCGGCCAGCGGGGCGAGTCGATTCCTCTCCCGGCGCGTGTGTTCGCCGTCGCCGACGCCTACGACGCGATGACACGCGAACAGCCCTGGCGCGCGGCCCTGCCGCCCGAGCTGGCGCTCGAGGAGCTCTCGCGCGCCGCCGGCACGCACTTCGACCCCGTGATGGTCGGCGCCTTCCTGGAAGACCGCCACCACACGAGCGCCGAAGCGCCCGCCACGGCCTAGCGGCCGCACCTCCGCCCGATCCCGCATTCGGGACTCAAGCCCGGCGCCGGCGCTGCCGATACGGGCGACATGAACTGCGCGTTCCATGCGGCGGCAGCGCACTCGCGGGCGCTGCTCCGGCGTGCCCGGGCGCGCTCGGCCGACGAATCCGGCCAGTCGCTGATGGAGGTGGTGCTCGCCATGATGATCTTCGCGATCGTCGCGAGCGCGATGATCGTCCTGCTGCTCTCGGCGCTGAAGGCCAGCAACCGCTCGCGCCAGAAGACGCTCGCCCAGCAGGCGGCGGCGACCCAGATCGAGCAGATCCGCAACCTCCAGTACTCGGACATCGGCAACACCGCCGGCAACCCGCCGGGGACGGTCCCGCTGACGACCACGCTGACGCTCAACGGTCTCTCCGCGACGCGGACGACCAAGATCACCTACGTCAACGACCCGACGCCGCTCAGCTACCAGTCGTACGCGAACTACAAGAAGGTCTCGGTGACCGTCACGCGCTCGAGCGACGGCCACCTCCTCGCGCGCGACGTCACCTACATCGCGCCGCCGGTGAAGGCCTCGCAGAGCGAAGGCCAGATCGTCGCGACCGTCGTCGACATCGGCAACAACAGCGTCGTCCCGAACTACGACGTCGACGTGGCAGGGCCGAACAGCTTCTCCGCGAGCGACACGAGCGACAACTCCGGCCAGGTGACGTTCGCGGCGCTGACTCCGACCGGGAGCGGTCAGTACTACGACGTGACCGTTCCGACGGCGAGCGGCTACGTCCCGTTCAAGGACACGACCCCGCCCGCCTCCGGCGTCCACTTCGCCCTCGCGCCGAGCCAGACACAGGCCGTGACGGTCGACGTCTACAAGCCGGCGACGATCTACGTGTCCCTGCAGAACTCCGACGGTACGACCTACGCCGGTCACCGCGATCGTCAAGGTCACCTCCCCGCGCGGCACCCAGACCTTCGCCTACTCGGGAACGCAGCTCGCGGTGACGACCCTCAACGGCGAGCCGCTCGTGCCCGGGCTCAGCTATACGGTCGCGGTCTCCGGCGGCAGCTTCTACGGCAACTCGCTGGCGGCGAACGTGCCGTCGGCGCCGGGGTATCCCACGAACCTCACCTCGACGTTCTCCTTCACCAACGCGGTGCTCGCGACGCTCCAGATCACGGTCCAGAAGACGCGCGACCACGCCGTGCAGCGGTTGGACCGTGACGGTCTCCGGCGGCCCCTGGGGCCTCGGCAGCACGAATCCGACGCTGACGGCGACGACCAACTCGTCCGGCGTCGCGACGTTCACGGGCAATGTGCCGGTCGGATCCGGTTACTCGGTCAAGGGCACCAGGGGCGCGAAGAACAAGACTGCAAGCATCACGAATATCGCCGCCGGGTCGAATTCGGATGTCATCACGGTGACGTCATGCTGAGCGAAGTCCGGCACCGTCTGACGCGGCGAGACGTGGCTTCACGCTCGTCGAGATGATCGCCGCGATCGCCGTCCTCAGCGTGCTCGTCGCGATGTTCGCCGAGCTGCTCTCGGTGACCGTGTCGCGCAGCGGGCGGACCCAGGAGCAGAGCAGCCTCCAGACCGAGGCGCGTGCCGCGCTCAACACGTTCGCGAGCGATCTGCGCCAGGCGCTCTGCAACAACACGACGTCGCCCGTGACGACGGCGACCGCGACCCAGATCACCTTCACCTCGCCCGACCGTCTGACTCCCTACCACCTGCGCCAGGTCTCCTATCAGCTGAGCGGGGGCAGCTTCCAGCGCGCACTCGCGACGAGCACGAACACCGGCGGCCCGCCGTGGACGCTGCCGGCGCTCGGCGGCTGGCAGACCCTGGTCGGCTCGGCCACCAATGCGAGCGCCTTCACCTACTACGACGCGTCGGACGCCGTCACGACGACGCCGGCCGAGGTCGCGCGGGTCGACCTGTCGCTCTCGCTGACGCCGAAGGCGTCGCCGGGCGACGGCGCGACCACCTACACCCAGAGCGTCAACCTGAGGACCCCCACATGCTGAGCAAGCTGATTCGCCGTTCACAGGACGAGCAGGGCAGCGCCATGGTGCTGATCGTGCTCCTGACCGTGATCCTCGCGCTGGTCACGACGCTGCTGATCGACGTCGTGCAGGCCGACGAGGGACGGAGCACCCAGGCCGTTCAGAAGGACGCGGCGCTGCAGGCGGCGGAGGCCGGTCTCGACAACTACGTGTCGAAGCTCGTCGACGACAACCAGTACTACCTGCACGATGTCGCGGCCGGCGAGTCGTCGCGCAAGGCCGGCACGAACCCGGTCGTCTCGAGCTCGTGTAGTTCGACGCCCGCGCCTGCGACGTGGACCTACGGTCTCACGTGGACGTATCCGAACGGCAAGGACCAGTGGTGCTCGCTCGGGAACGGGTACGAGTTCAACCTGCAGGTGACCGGGACGAGCGCCAGCTCGCAGATCGTCGACATCGTCGCGACCGGGCGCAAGACCGGGACGACGACCGGTTACCGCATCCTCGAGGAGCAGATCCGGCCGTCGTCGGTGGCCGACTTCCAGATGCTCGCCAACGCCAACATCAGCTACGGCTCGACCGCGACGACCTACGGCAAGATCTACGCCGGCATCGACTCGAGCGGCATCAAGCACTCGATCGACCACGCAGGGCACCGCCTACGGCAACCTCTACGCCGAGGGAAGCGTCACCGGCAGCCCCACGATGATGAACGGCGCGAAGAAGTACACGTCGGCGAACATCCGCACCGTGATCAAGCAGCCGATCCAGTTCTCGAACTTCACGACGTCCCTCACGGACATCTCGCGCGCTGCGCAGCTCTCCGGCATCTACCTGAACGACGCGACGGCGGCCGCCTGGCGGCTGACGTTCGTGAGCGACGGCACGGTGCAGATCTCCAAGTGCTCGCTGACGAGCGGCAAGGCGGACGACGTCGCCGCTCCGACGTGCGGCGCGGCGACGACCTACAACGTCCCGTCGAACGGCGCCATCTACTCGCAGCAGGACGTGGTCGTCTCGGGCGGCACCTCGACCTGCGGCAGCCCGTCGATCACCGGCAACTGCGTCAACGGGCGCGTCACCGTCGCCTCCGCCCAGGACATCGTCATCGGCAACAACATCGACTACGTCACAACCGGCGACGACGTGCTCGGGCTGATCGCAGGCAACGAGATGATCGTCGCGCAGTGGGCGCCGAACAACCTCAACTGGCGCGCCGCCACGATCGCACAGACCGGCCAGTGGCGGTCGTCGAGCTCGAGCCAGAGCAAGAACACGGCGATCTTCACCGGCTCGACCGCGACCAACAAGGGCGGCTACATGAGCATGTACGCCACCCGCGTCTACAACTACGACGCCTCGCTCTCCTACCTGCAGCCGCCGTGGTTCCCGACGATCGACTTCGCCTACACGGTGCTGCTCTTCCGCGAGCTGCCGGCGCCCTAGCCCTCCGGGCTCTTCTTCCGAATCACTCGATCTGGGGCGGCAGGCGGCCGCCCCGGCGGCCGATGCATCGAGAGAGCCTCGAGCTTCACGATGGCAACGACCACACCCGCCGCCGATACCGCCGCCGAGACGACCGCCGCCGAGCCAGGCGCCGACGAGCTCGAGTTTCGCGCGCGCCACAGCCTGACCATCGATCCGATGGCGCACACGCTGCTCCCGATCGCCGAGGCCAAGGAGCTCGGCGCCGTGCCGCTCGGCAAGGAGGGAGGACGCACTGTCGTCGCCGTGGCCGACGCGGCGGAGTCGCGGCTCGCCGCGCTGCGCGAGCTGGCCGGCCCGACGACGAAGTTCGTGCTGATCGCCCCGGACGCGCTGAACGCGCTCCTGAAGAGCCGGATCTTCAACGACCACACGGCCGCGCCACCGCCGCCGCCCCCGCCGCCCGTCGCGGCGCCCGAGCCGGTGGTCGCGGCGCCTCCGCCTCCGCCGCCGCAGCCCGAGCCGACCTTCGAGCTCGAGACGATCGAGGCACCGGCGCCGTCCCCGCCGCCCGCGGCAGCAGCGCCTGCTCCGGAGGCTCCCGCCAAGCCGCGCTACGAGCCCCAGCCGCTCCCGCCGCCCCGTACGCCCGCGCAGTCGCGCAAGGCTCGCAAGGCGGCCGAGAGCGGCGAGCTCGGCGAGCTCGGCGAGCTCGCCGCAGCGGTGGCGGGCGCGGCGGAGCTCCTCGCCTCGCTCCAGGACCGGATCTCCGACTTCGCCGTGCAGTTGGACGAGGCGCGCCGTGAGGTCGAGGAGGCCCGGCAGGAGGCGAGAGAGCACAAGGAGAAGCTCGCCGTCCTCTCGGCGAAGGCGGACCAGGAGCGGGCCAAGGTGCGGACATTCGCCTCGGGCCTCTCGAAGGCGTTCGCCGGGCTCGAGAAGACGAAGTCGCAGCTCCAGGAGCTGATCGAGGAGGAGTAGGTCAGTGCCGGTCGCGTGACGGCAAGCGGCTCTGCAGCGCCTCGAGACGGGCCGCCCGCCAGGCGCCGAGCTCGCGCCGGTGCCGCAGGGCGAGCCAGAAGAGCGTCGAGACGAGCGCCATGTTGCCGGCCTCGACGAACGTGTCCGCCGGGTTGAACGCGACGCCGCCCATCCCGTGCATGACGACGATCGGATTCGGGACGTTCAGGCCGTTGCTCGAGGCCGAGAGCAGGTTCCCGAGCACGCCGCCGCTGAAGATGCCGGCGGCGATCGAGACGGCCCGCGAGGGGAGCCGCGTCAGGGCGAGCGCCGCGACGAGTACGACGCAGGAGCTCGCAAACCAGAGAGCGGAGCGGTGATGGATCGCCCACGCCGGGGTGGGGACGGCGAGCTTCACCCACTGGTCGACCGCGGCGAGCGCCGTGGCGACGACGAGGAGCGCGAGCAGTCGCTCGCTCCAGGCTCCCGTCGTTCCCGCGCGCCGGCCGAACACGACCTCATCGTAGCCCCGGGAGGGCCAGCCTCAGCGCGGACGGCGGCGGCGCTGCCGCGACTGGGTGCGCGGCTTCGTCGGCGTGCTCAGTCCGGCGGCGCCGAACTGTTCGCCGTGGCCGAGCCGCTCCGCGAGCCGGCCGACGTCGTGCTGCTGCTCGGGGAGCACGAACGTGATCCCGGTGCCGCTTCGCCCGGCGCGGCCGGTGCGGCCGACGCGGTGCACGTAGTCCTCGTCGCCGTGCGGCGGATCGAAGTTGATCACGTGCGTGATGTCGTCGATGTCGAGGCCGCGCGCCGCGACGTCGGTCGCGACGAGAGTCGGCACCTTGCCGGACTCGAAGCGAGCGAGTGCGCGCTCGCGCTGGTTCTGCGAGAGGTTGCCGTGCATGGCCACCGCCGGCACGTCCTCGCGGGCGAGCTTGCGGACGAGCTTGTCGGCGCCGTGCTTGGTGCGGACGAAGACGAGCGCGAGCCCACGCTCGGCGTTCAGGTGCTCGACGAGGCGGTCGAGCTTCCCTTCCGGGGTCACCGGGACGAACGTGTGCTCGATCGTCCCGGGCCGGCGGTCGCCCGGCAGCTCGGCGCGGAACCGCGAGGCGTTCGAGGTGTACGCGCGGGCCAGCTCGGCGACGCCGCCGTCGAGCGTGGCGGAGAAGAGCAGCGTCTGCCGGTTCCGCGGCACCGTGCGGAGGATGCGGTCGACCTGCGGCTTGAAGCCCATGTCGAGCATGCGGTCGGCCTCGTCGAGGACGAGCGTCCGCACCGCGTCGAGCTTGATCAGCCGCTGCTCGAGCAGGTCGTTGAGGCGGCCGGGCGTCGCGACGAGCACCTGCGCGCCGCGCGCCTTCTTCGCCTGCGGCCCCACGGACACGCCGCCGTAGACGGTCGCGACGCGCAGGCCCTTGGTCTCGGCGAGCGGCCTCAGGTCGTCCGCGACCTGCGTCGCGAGCTCCCGTGTCGGGACGAGCACGAGCGCCGCGGGCTGTGCGCCCGTCGGGGCGGTGCGCTCGACGAGCGGCAGCCCGAATGCGAGCGTCTTGCCCGATCCGGTCGGCGCCTCGGCGAGGATGTCGAGGCCCCCGAGCGCATCCGGGAGCACGAGCTCCTGGACCGCGAAGGGCCGGTGGATGTTGCGCGCGGCGAGCGCCCTGACGACGGGTGCGCTCACGCCGAGCGCCTGGAAGGACTGGGGCATGTCGTTCTACTCCTTGTTTTGCAGCAGGGTTTCGAGATGCGAGAGACTCGATACGCCTGAAAAGGAGGAACGAGAAGCCAGATCTCACGAGCACCGGACGGCGCTCAGTGGCTTCACGGTAGCAGGAGCCGGCACGCGCAGCTCGAAACCGCAGCCGGAAGCGACCACCCGGCCGGCTCTGTCCGGCCGGAAAGCGAGGATTCCCGCCGAGAGCGCAGGTCGAAGGCACATTGACGGGTGAGGTCGGGCAAAGGTGCCAACTGACCCACCGACCTAGAGCGCGAGGGCTTGACGTGGCCTCGGGGAGCCGCCGGCGAGAGCGCCGGCGGCTCCGCGTTTTACGTCCGCCTTACGAACGCGCAACCACGCCGTGACCCCAACGGGGGATAGTCAGCCCATGCGCCGGCTCGCCCTCGTCCTCACCTTGCTCTCCCTCGCCTGCGCGTGCGCCGGCGCCGCCCTCGCCGGGCCCGGCAAGGCGCCCAAGATCCCGCCGATCCCACACGTCCCGGGGCAGTGGACGCACGTGGAGATCAACCGCAAGATCGGCAAGACGCCGCACACCCTGATCCTCGACCGCGGTCGCATCGTCCAGGCCTCCGCGACGCAGATCACCGTTCGCGAGCTCGGGAGCCCGGTCGTGATCCCGCTCTCGCCTCAGACCCTCGTTGTCATCGACCGGTTGCCTGCCACCCCCGGCGACCTGCGGCGGAGGATGGCCGTCGTCACGATGCGGATCGACGGCGGCGCGGCCGTGCGCGTGCGCGCCACGTCCTTCTAATAGCCTTCTGCGGACTATGGCGGGGACGATTCTCCTCGTCGAAGACGAGCCCTCCGTCGGAGAGCTCGTCCGCGGCTATCTGACCCGCGACGGCTACCGCGTCGTCTGGGTGCGGTCCGGCGAGGACGGGCTCGTCGAGCTCGACCGCCACCAGATCCGGATGGTGCTGCTCGACATCGGCCTGCCGGGCAAGGACGGCTTCGAGATCTGCCGCGAGATCCGCGCCCGTTCGCAGGTGCCGATCCTGATGCTCACCGCGCGGGACGAGGAGCCCGACCGGATCGTGGGGCTCGAGGTCGGCGCCGACGACTACCTGACCAAGCCGTTCTCGCCGCGCGAGCTCGTCGCCAGGATGAAGGCGATCTTCCGCCGCACCGAGCCGGAGGATCGCCGCAACTCGTTCTCGCTCGGGGACGTCGTGCTCGACAAGGAGTCGCACGACGTCACCGTCGACGGAAGGCCCGTCGAGCTGACGGCGAAGGAGTTCGACCTGCTCGCCTTCTTCATGGCGAATACCGGTGTCGTCGTGTCGCGCGACGTCCTCCTCGACCGCGTCTGGGGACAGGAGTATCCGGGCGGCACGCGCACGGTCGACGTCCACGTGGCACAGCTCCGCCGCAAGCTCGGCCGGCCCGACCTGATCCGCACGCTGCGCGGGACGGGTTACAAGGCGATGCCGCAGTGAAGAGCCTCCGCGCCCGGCTGTTCGCGGCGACGCTGGCCGCGCTCGCGCTCACCCTGGTGCTGACGATCGCGATCGGCGCGGTGCTCACCCGCCGTCAGGTCGACCACTCGCAGGCGGTGAACCTCGCGCGGCGCGCGGACGACCTGGCGCTCCAGCGCCGCCAGAACGTCAACTACAAGACACAGAACACGCTCTCGGGCGGCGTGCGGATCATCATCCAGCCGCGCGCGAGCCTCGCCGCGCTCGTGCCCGACGTCAACCGGTCGAGCGACGGCCAGACCACCTACCAGGGCGCGCGCCAGCTGTACTCCTACCGCACGCTGCCGCATCTGGGGCTGATCTTCCTCCGGCCTGCGAGCCTGCGCGCGGCGGCCTGGCGTCCGTTCCTCGGCGACCTCCTGCTCGCGGGGCTCGCCGGCGTCCTCTTCGCCGCGGCGGTCTCGTTCTTCGTCGCCCGCTCGATCGTTCGCCCGATCCGCCGCGTCGCCGACGCGACGCGCGCTCTCGCGGCGGACGAGCGGCACGACCCGCTGCCGACCGGCGGCTCGCGAGAGCTCGCAGCGCTGTCGGTGGCGTTCAACCAGATGGCCGAGCAGCTGGCTGCGTCGCGCGAGGCGGAGCGCAACTTCCTGCTCTCCGTCAGCCACGAGCTGAAGACCCCGCTGACGGCGATCCGCGGCTACGCGGAGGGCCTCGCTGACGGCGCGTTCGGCCCGGACGAGGCGGCCCGCGTGATCGGGCTCGAAGCGGGCCGCCTGGAGCGGCTCGTCCGCGACCTCCTCGACCTCGCGCGCATGAACCGCGCCGAGTTCTCGGTTCGCCGTGAGCCCGTCGATCTCGCCGAGACCGCGCGCGAGGCGGTTGCCCGCCACGAGGCCTCGGCGCGCGAGTTCGGCGTCGATCTGAGCGCGACGGGAACCGAGGCCTGGGTCGAGGCCGACCGCGACCGCCTGCTGCAGGTCGCCTCGAACCTCGTCGAGAACGCCCTGCGCGAGACGCCTGCGGGCGGCTCGGTCACGGTCGGGGCCGAGCCGGGGAGGCTCGTCGTCGCCGACACGGGGCCCGGCATCCCCGCAGACGACGTCCCGCGCGCGTTCGAGCGCTTCTACCTCTACGACAAGGTCGGGAAGGACCGTCCGGTCGGGAGCGGCCTGGGGCTCGCGATCGTCAAGCAGCTCGCGACGGCGATGGGAGGCAATGTGCGGGCCGAGAGCGGTCCGGGCGGCACGACCTTCACGGTCTCGCTACGGCCGCAGCTTGGAGGTGTCGACCACCTCGAAGTCGGAGCCCGTGAGGCTCCCGAGCGCGTGTAGCTGGTCGTTCGACCAGTGCGGGCTCGGCGCGCCCGAGACGTACCAGTTGGACCCGTTGTCGGCGAGGATCAGGCCGTAGGTCTTCATCGCCTGGGCGACCATCCGAGCCTGCGGCGGCAGCCGGCTGATGTCGACGCTCGCCTTCAGCCGCACCCGCAGCCCCATCGGCGGGAGCGACGGGTCGGTCGAGTCGCTCGCGTAGTGGCGTGCCGGATAGATGTAGGCGCGCCGCGTTCGCTCCACCGTGAGGCGCAGGGCGTGATCGATGCGTCCGGTCGACGCGTCGCCGTCCCAGCGGGCGAGGCCGGGGAGGATCGGCAGCCCCGCTGCGTCGGCGGAGGTCCAGCCCGCCGGGCGCAGCGCGTTCGAGCGCAGGTTCCAGACCGCGCCCGAGCCCGCGGCCCAGCCCGAGCCCCGGCGCCGCAGCGCGTAGAGCTCGTAGAGCCTGCATGTGTCGCGGTCGACGATCAGCGCGTGGCGGTCGCCTTCGTTCGCGTGCGCCGGCGCGCCTTCGATCGGCACACCGGCGGGGATCGGGTACGGCCCCTTGTCGCTCTCGTCCGCGTAGTCGAAGGCGACGCGTGCCTTCGGCGTCTTCTTGCCGTGCACGACGACGTAGGGGATGCCGATCCGCGAGCCGTCGTAGAGCCCGTTGCCGAAGTCCGCGTGGACGCCGTCGCCGACGCCGATCGAGCGGATCAGCGTCGCCGAGTTCGCCGCGACGGGCAGCCTGTCGACCGGGCGGTTCCACACGCTCGACGCAGGGAAGACCGGACAGCCGCCGAGGGTCGGGGCCGGCGCGGCGGCGGAGCCGGTCAGGGCGAAGGTGACGGCTGCGGCGGCGAGGAGCTTCACGGTTGAAGGAGTAACGACTCCCAGCCGCCGTCGCATGCCCTATACAGGTGACGCTCGTGCAGGCGGTCGTCGCGGTGCCGCCAGAACTCGAACGTGTCGGGCACGAGGCGGTAGCCGCCCCAGCGCTCCGGGCGCGGCGGCTCGGCGGGCTGGGCCGCCACCGCCGCCTCGAGCTCGGCGCGGGAGGCGAGCGGCTGCGACTGCCTCGAGGCCGCCGCGCTTCGCCGGGAGGCGGCCGGCCGGGTCGCCCAGTAGGCGTCCGACTCCGCGGCCGTGAGCCGTTCGACGCGGCCCTCGACCCGCACCTGGATCTCCGGCCGGTGGAAGAGCAGTGCAGCCCGCGGGTTCGCCTCGAGCTCGGTCCCCTTGCGGGAGGTGTAGCCGGTGAAGAAGGTGAAGCCGCGCTCGTCTGCGCTCTTCAGCAGCACCATGCGCACCGACGGCCGGCCGTCGGGCGTCGCGGTCGCGATCGCCATCTGGTCCCCGTCCACCCACTCGTGGAACAGCGAGAGCGGATCGTTCATTCGGGCGCCTCCTCCGGGACGTCGTGCAGCTTGCGGATCGGCGAGGGGAGCAGGAACAGCATCCCCGACAGGGCACCGACGGTCGCGATCCACAGTGTCGGCCGCAGGCCGATCGCCGTTCCGAGCACGCCGCCGACCGCCGTCCCGACCGGCCGAATGCCGTTGTTCACGACCATGAACGCGCCCGAGACGCGCGAGCGCAGGGTGCGCGGGATGAGACCGGCGCTGATCGAGCCCGCGAGGATGTCGAGCAGCATCAGGCCGATGCCGGAGAAGAACTCGGCGGTGAAGAGGCAGGCGAGCACGAACCAGTGCGGCCCGCCGGCGGCCGGGACGAGGATGAGGGGCGCGGGAAAGAGGAAGCAGCCGATCAGGAAGGCGGGCCCCACCCCGAGCCGGCGCGAGATGCGCCCGGTGACGACCGAGCCGAGCAGCGTTCCGACGGATGCGGCGCCGAGGACGAGCCCGAGCGCGGCCGGCTGCACGTGGAGCGAGCGCGTCGCGTAGAGCAGGAACAGCGCGAAGTAGATGAAGTTGAAGAAGTTCAGGGTCGCGACGCCGAGCAGTTCCGCGCGGATGATCGCGTTGCCGCGGATCCAGCGTGCGCCGGCCATGATCCCACCCGTGTCCTCCGGTCCGGCCGGAGGGTCGACCGCGTGGATCCGGCCGAGGAAGAACGCCGACCACAGGAACGACAGCGCGTCGATCGCGAGGGCGTAGGGCCCTCGCAGCACCTGCACGAGGATGCCGCCGATGCTGGTGCCCGCCAGGAAGGAGAAGGCGCGGCTCCCGTGCGTCAAGGAGTTGGCGGTGACGTAGTCCTCACGCTCGATGATCGTCTGGAAGAAGCCGCCGTAGGCGACGTAGAAGAAGACCGAGAGCAGGCCGGAGCCGAACGCGACGACGTAGAGCTGCGCCCAGGTCAGGTGGCCGAGCGCATAGGCGACGGGGACCGTCCCGATCAGGAGGCCGCGGCAGACGTCCGTGACGAGCATCACCTGCCGCCGCCCGCCGCGACGGTCGACCCAGCTGCCGGCGTGCAGCGAGAAGATCAGGTTCGGGACGAGCGCGACGGTCGTCAGCGCGCCCATCTGGCCGGGCGTCGCGTGGAGCGCGAGCACCGCGGTCAGCGGCAGCGCGATCAGGCTGATCTGATCGCCGAGCAGCGAGACCGCCTGCCCGATGAAGTAGTTGCGGAAGTTGCGGTTGTCGCGAAGGACCGGCGGGAGCACAAAGGGGGATTGAACCTGGTTTCCCGGAGGGAGGGTTCAGGTCTTCGGCGCCGCGGTGTCGTCGAGCAGCGCGCGCACCTTGCGCGTCAGGTCGTCGGTGCTGAAGGGCTTCTGCAGGAAGGCGATTCCCGGCTCGAGCACGCCGTGGCGGTCGATCGCCGAGTCGGTGTAGCCGGACATGTAGAGCACGTGCGTGCCCGGGCGCATCGACGTCACCGACTGCGCCACCTCCGGTCCGCTCATCCCCGGCATCACGACGTCGGTCAGGAGGAGATCGATCGCGCCCGAGTGGCGGCGTGCGACCTCGAGCACCGACGGTCCGTCCGCGGCCTGCAGGACGGTGTACCCGTTCGTCTCGAGAATCTCGGCAACCAGCCGGCGCACCACCGGCTCGTCCTCGACGAGGAGAACCGTCTCGATTCCGGCTCGTGGCCCGGCGGCCGTGGCGTTCGGCTCGGCCTCCTCGGCCCGGTCCGCGACGCACGGGAAGAGGATGCGGAACGACGTGCCCAGCCCGGGCTCCGAGGTCACCTCGATCGTGCCGCCGCTCTGCTCGACGATGCCGTAGACCGTTGCGAGCCCGAGGCCCGTCCCGCCCTCCTTCGTGGTGAAGAACGGATCGAAGAGCTGGTTGCGCTCGGCTTCGGTCATGCCGACGCCGGTGTCCGTCAGGCGCAACTCGACCCGGCGCTCGTCGTCGACCGCGATGTCGGCCGTCTCGATCGTCAGCGACCCGCCGCCCGGCATCGCATCGCGTGCGTTGACCGCGAGGTTGACGATCACCTGCTCGATCTGCGTCGGATCGGCGCGGATCGCGCCGAGCTCGGGATCGAGCATCGTGAGGAGCTCGATGTCCTCGCCGATGAGGCGGCGCAGCATCATGTCCATGTCCGAGACGACGGCGTTCAGGTCGACGACGCGCGGCTGCAGCATCTGGCGGCGGCTGAACGCGAGCAGCTGCCCGGTGAGCGCCGCTGCGCGCGCGGCTGCCTTCTTGATCTCCTCCGCGTGGCGTCGCAGGCGCGGATCGGTCTCGCCCTCGATGAGGAACTCGCTGTAGCCCGAGATCGCCGTCAGCAGATTGTTGAAATCGTGTGCGATGCCCCCTGCGAGCCGGCCGACCGCCTCCATCTTCTGGGCCTGGCGCAGCTGCCCCTCGAGCTCCTTCTGGCGCGTCAGGTCACGGACGACGGCGATGTGCCGCCCGGGCCGGACGTTTGCCGTCGCGGTGAACTCGATCAGGCGGATCGAACCGTCGGGCCGGTGCAACGTCGCCTCGGCCTCGAGCGCGCCGGTCTCAAGGAAGGCCTCCCAGAGCTCCGCGACCGGAGCGTCCGGCAGTAGGTCGTCGACGATCAGCCCCTCCGCTTCCTCGTGCGACACTCCGAGCAGCTCGGCTCCGGACTGGTTCAGGTCGACGATGCGGCGCTCGTCGTCCGCGATCAGCTCCGGCACGATCGAGCGCTCGAACGTCGCGGCGAAGAGCAGGTTCGCCTCTCGCTGCGCGGTGATGTCCTGAACATGCGAAACGACGTGCGTCGGCTCCCCGTCGTGGCCGGCGACGAGCGAGACGGTCAGCTCCGCCCAGAGCGTCGAGCCGTTCTTGCGGCGATAGCGCTTCTCGCGCCGGTAGGAGTCGATCTCCCCGTTGCGCAGCTGCGCTGCGCGTTCGAGGTCGACCTCGAGGTCGTCGGGATGCGTGACTCCGCGCACCCCGAGGCCGTACAGCTCGTCGACGCTGTAGCCGAGCATCTCCGCCAGCTTGTCGTTGACCTGGACGAAGTCTCCGTCGAGCGTCGTCAAGGCCATCCCGAGCGACGACGCGTGAAACGCCCCGCGGAAGCGCGCTTCGCTCTCCCGCAGCTCCTCGACGAGCCTCTGCCGCGTCTCGAGCTCGTTCGTGTTGCGCAGGACGCTGCTGACGAACTCGGCCATCAAGCGGGTCGTCTCCACGGCCAGCTCGTCGAATGCCTCCGGCTCGGTGCCGAGGATCGAGAGCGCGCCGACGACCTCGGCGTCGCGGTAGAGCGGGGCGCAGATCAGCGACCGCGCCCCGATCGTCGTGGTCGCGGCGCGGTCGACTCGCGGATCGGTCGCGGTGTCCGCGGCGTACTCGGGCTCACCCGTGCGCGCGGCGAGGCGTCCGAGGCTCGAGCGCCTGTCGGTACGCAGGCCGACGTGGCGTGCGGCGATCCCGGAGCCGTGCTTCAGCACCGAGTCACCGTCCTCGAACCACTGCACCGCCGCGCCGTCGGCTCCTGCAAGGCGCTGAGCGCGGGCGACGATCGTCGCCGTGACGGCCTCGGGGTCGAGCTCGAGCGCCGAGATCTCCTGCTGCGTCCGGACGATCTCGTGCAGGCGGGAAAGGCTCGACCGGAGGCGCTCCTCGTTGCGCTTGCGCTGGCTGACGTCGCGGAGCGTGACGTGGACCCGGCCGTCCGGCAGCACCCTGCCCGAATACTCCGCTTCGAGCGGCGCTCCGTCCTTGCGCCGGTACGTCTGCTCGCCGCGCAGCTCGCCGCGGGCGACGAGCTGCGCGTGGCGCGCCTCGAAGTCCTCCAACCGGTCCGGGTCGATCAGCTCGCGCACCTGCCTGCCCCGCAGCTCCTCGACCGAGTACCACAGCAGTGCCGCCGCAGCCTCGTTGGCGTCGGTGAGGATGCCGTCGCGACCGCCGACGAGGATCGCGTCGGCCGCCTGCACGTGCAGCTCGCGGTAGTGCCGCTCACGCTGCGCCAGCCGGTCGACGAGCTCCGCGTTTCGCAACGCGATCGAGGCCGCGCGGGCGAGCAGCCCGAGGGTCTCCACTTCGTTGCCGTCGAAGGCGAGCGCGTCGCCGCTGCGGACGCCGAGGACGCCGCGGACGGCACCGTCGTATTCGATCGGCGCGAGGACGATCGCTCCTGCGCCGGGTGTGAGGCAGCGCGCGACCTCCGGCCCGGTCGTCGCCCGGAGAACGGTGACGTCGCGTCGAAGCAGGCACTCGTTTCCGAGCGTCGCCGTCAGCTGCAGCGTTCTGCCCTGAAGCTCGGCATCCGCTCCCACGCAGACCTTGAAGTGGGCGAACTCGTCGTCGATCGTCGAGAGCGAGGCGCCGTCGGCGCCGTCGAACTCCATCAGGCGCGTGACGATTCCCTGCATGACTGCCTCGACCTCGCCCGAGAGCGAAGCGACCTCGAGCTGCCGTTCGAACGGAGCGGTCACGCGATCAGGCCGAGTCGCAGCGCGGTTGCGACGGCCTGGGTGCGGGTCGTCGCACCGAGCCGGACGGACGCCTTCCGCAGGTGGCTCCGCACCGTCTCCGACGTGATGCCGAGGCGGGTCCCGATCTGCTCGTGCTGGAGGCCTTCCGAGAGCAGCCGGAGGACGTCGAGCTCACGTTCGGTGAGCTGTGCGCCCGGAGCGATCTGCTGGAGTGCCGGATCGAGGTACGACACGCCGGCGTGCGCGGACTCCAGCGCGCGGACGAGATCGGCGAGCGGTGCCTCCTTGAGGACGAGCGCGACGGCTCCCGCCTGCGTCGCCTCCTCGGCGACGACCTGGTCGGCGTCCGCGGTGTAGACGACGATCGCCGTCTCGGGGGAGGTCTCCTTCAGCTGTCGCACGAGCTCGCTGCCGGCGAGGCGCGGCATCCGGTAGTCGACGAGCGCGAGCTCGGGGTGGGTCTCCGACGCGAGCGTCACCGCGCGCCGCCCGTCGGGCGCCGAGCCGACGATGTCGAAGCCGTTCGCGGAGAGATAGCTGCAGATCGCGGAGACGAGTGCGGGGTGGTCGTCCGCGACGAGACAGGTCGGATCGTGCATGTGGGCGCTCATGCCGCCACCAGCCCCCGCACGCGAACGGCGAGCTCGTCGTACGAGCTGCCCTTGACGGCGTAGTCGGATGCTCCATGCTGGAACGCCTCGACCGTCTCTTCGGTGTCCCGGCCCGTGAGCATCACCACCGGCAGCGCGGGGCTCGCGGCGCGGAGCGCGTCGAGCACCTCCACACCGGCGCCGTCGGGAAGCTCGTTGGCGATGACGGCGATCGACCACGCGAATCCGTTCTGCAGCTCGGCCGCGTGCGCGACGCTCGTTGCGCGGGCGATCACGGCGCCGTCGAGCTCGTGCTCGAGCGCCTCGCTCACGCGGCGCGCGTGATCGTCGTCCGCTTCGACGAGCAGCACTGCGACTCCCCGCCCCGCGGCGGGCGGCGGCGCCGGCTCGATCAGGCGGAGCCCATCGGTGCCGAGGACAAGCTCTCCGGTCTCGATCAGCGCGAGGGCGAGGTCGACCACCTGCGGGTCCCACTGCGCGCCGCGGTGCGCGCGAAGCTCCTGCTTGACCTCCTCCGCCGTGCGGGGCCGCTGGTACAGCTGGCGGGACGACATGACCTCGATCGAGTCGGCAACGCCGACGATCCGTGCCCCGAGCGGGATGGCGGTCCCTGCCAGGCGATCCGGGTAGCCGGCTCCGTCCCACCGCTCGTGGTGGTGGCGGACGATCGGCCGCGCGGCGGCGAGGACGTCGAGCGGCTCGAGCAGCTTGTCGCCGATCTCCGGGTGCGTCTCGACGATGCGGCGCTCCTCCTGGTCGAGCGGCCCGGGCTTGAGCAGGACGCGGTCCGGGATGCCGATCTTGCCGACGTCGTGGAGGATGGCCCCGAGACGGAGGGCTTCGACCTCGTCGGAGCTCAATCCGAGCAGCTCGGCGATACGCACGGCGAGCGTGGCGAGCCGTTCGCAGTGCCCGTGCAGCAGCGGGTCGCGGGCCTCGATCGCGTTCGCGAGCGCACTCGCGAGCGTCGGCGTGAGCAGCCTCTCCCGGATCTCGTCGCGGCTTCTGCCGGCGCGTTCGAGGGCGTCTGCGACCGCGGCCTGGAGGTCCGCGTGGGCAAAGGGCTTCGTCACGAGACCGGCTGCGCCGCGTGTCAGCGCCTGGCTCAAGGTGTCGTACGTTCCCGCGCCGGTCACGAGCACGACGGGCAGTGACGCGCGGCGGCTTCGCACGATCTCGAGCAGCTCCAGCCCGGAGAGGCCGGGCATGACGACGTCGCTCACCACGAGGTCGAACTCGGCGGTCTCGAGCAGGTTCAGGGCGCGCTCGGCGCTCTCCGCGCCGGTCGCGCTGTGCCCGGCCGTCTCGAGAATCTCCACGATCAGGCTGCGGATCACCGCCTCGTCGTCGATCACCAGGATGTGGGTCACTTCGAGACCTCCTTCGCGATCGGGAGGCGCAGGGTGAACGACGCGCCGTGGCCGTAGTCCGAGCCGGCCGTCAGCGTCCCGCCGTGCGACTCGGCGATGCCGAGGCTGACGGAGAGGCCGAGCCCGGTCCCTCCGGTCAGCCGCTTGGTCGTGAAGAAGGGCTCGAAGATGCGCTCGAGCGCGGTCGGCTCGATTCCCGGCCCGTCGTCGCTGACGACGGCCAGCACGTGCTCGCCGTCGCGGTGCACCTGGATGTTCACGCTGCCCCCGTTCGGCATCGCCTGCCGTGCGTTCGCAATCAGGTTGAGGAAGATCTGCTTGAGCTGGTTGGGGCTCGCGCTGACGAGCACGCCGTCGTCGCTGTAGGAATCGACCAGCTCGACCGCCTTGTGGGCGTTCGTCCGGCGGATGAGGTCGACGGTCGAGCGGATGACGTCGTCGAGGGCGACGAGCTGGCGCTCCTCGGCGTTCTCGCGGGCGAAGTCGAGCAGGGCGCGGACGATCTCCTTGATCTCGAGCCCGGTCTGCTGGATCAGGACGAGGCGCTGGTGCGCCCTGGAGTCGGGCTCGGCCTCCTGGAGCAGGAACTCCGTGAGGCCGAGGATGGCGAAGAGCGGGTTGTTGATCTCGTGTGCCACCCCGGCCGCGAGCTCTCCGATCGCGGCGAGCTTCCCGCTCTGGACGAGCTGCTGGTCGAGGCGGCGCTTCTCGGACAAGTCCGTGATCACGCCGAGCAGCAACGCCGGCTTCCCCTCGTCGCCGTGCACGGCGTGCGGGAAGACCTCGACCGGGAGCGGACGTCCGTCCTTGCGCCGGTAGACGCGGCGCGCGGCCGTGCCGGGCTCGAAGCCGGACAGCTCGTGCTCGTCCGGCTCCCACCACGGGAACGGCGGCGTCAGCCCGGCGATCTCCTCGAGCTCGTAGCCGATCAGGTCGAGGAAGGCCCGGTTGACCGAGACGAGCTCGTAGGTCGACGCGTCGGCCACCGTCAACGGGATCGGGATCGAGTTGAAGAGTGCGTAGAGGTACCGCTCGTTCAGGACCGCGCGTTCGTGCTCGGCGGTGACGTCGCGGAACACGATCACCGCCCCGCCGGGCGCCGGGGAGATGCTGCCGTCGAGCACGAGCTCGCGGCCGTCGAGCGCCGTGACCCTGATCCGGAAGCGACCTCCGCGACCGCTTGCCATCGTGTGCGCCCCGACGACCGGCGTCAGCTCGAAGGGCGTGCCGTCCAGGTGGCGCGGGTTGAAGAGCGCGGTTCGAAAATCGACGTTCGGCGGGAGGGCGAGCAGCGCGCGCGCGGCGGCATTCGGTGTGGCCGTCGTGGCGGTGCAGACGATGACTCCGTCGGCGACGCCGTCGAGCACCGAGTCGAGCTTCAGCTGCTCGCCCTCGCGGAGCGAGCGCTCGGCGATCGACGTCAGGCGGGTCAGGGTGCGCAGGAGCTCGGCCGCCTCGGCCGCCTCCTCGTCCGAGAGCGGTTCCTCCCAGAGAGCGTGGAACGTCGCGGTGCCGCTCGCCGTGATCAGCGGCACGCGAACGACGAACGACATCGTCCGCAGCGAGCCGGCCAGGCTCAGCGAGAAGCCCTCGACGCGGGGCGCGCCCGAATAGACGGCTTCGCTCCTGATCGCCTCGGCGGAGCCGGGCGTCGCGGGGACCGACTCTCCGATCGACGGCCCCGTGTCGGCCCGCACGGTGCCGAGGCTGAGGGCGTCGTTCCAGGAGACGACGACGAGCCGCTCGCACCCCAGGAGCGCGACCCCGGCCTCGGCGAGCGCCTGGAACGCCTCGTCGAGCGTCGGAGCCTCGTTGACGGCGATCGCGGCGTCGATCAGCTCGCGCTGCTGCGCCAGCCCGGACAGGCCGGAGCGCGGCCGCGGGGGGTGGAGGCGGGTGCTCATCTCGTTCGAAGTACCATGACAACTATTGGCATCGGCTCCCGGAACCTGTATCCCTAGAGGTGTGTTGTGCCTATCCCCCGAAACGGGGATGCTCCGGAGACCGTTTCGAGGAGAGCCGTGAGTTCCTCCCCCGGGAAGATCACCTGCCTCATTGCGGACGACCATCCCGCGGTGCTCGAGGCCGTGGCGGAGTTCCTCGCGCAGGGCGGGATCGAGGTCGTCGCCCGGGCCCGCGACGGTGAGGAGGCGCTCGGGCAGATCGAGCGGCTGAAGCCGCAGGTCGCGCTGATCGACGTGCGGATGCCGAGGCTCGGCGGCATCGAGCTCACACAGCGCGCAGACCGCTCGACCCCGGAGACCGCGATCCTCCTCTACACGGGCTACGGCGACCGGGCGCTCCTCACCGAGGGGCTCGACGCGGGCGTGAGCGGCTTCGTGCTCAAGGAGGCTCCGATGGACGACCTGCTCCGAGCCATCAGGTCGGTGGCCTCCGGCGGCACCTACGTCGACCCGGTGCTCGCCGGCACCCTCGCCTCCAGCCCGGCCGGGACGAAACGCCCCGAGCTGACGCGCCGGGAGCGCGACGTCCTGCGGCTGCTCGCGGACGGCCTCTCGAACGAGGAGATCGGCGCCAGGCTCTTCATCTCGGCCGAGACGGTCCGCACCCACATTCGCAAGGCGATGGACAAGCTCGGCGCCGACACGCGGACGCAGGCGGTCGCCCGCGCGCTGCGCGACCAGTTGATCGCCTGAGGTCCGGCGCCGTCCCTAGTACGCGTCGAGCACGGCGCTCCGGCGCGACTCGCGCTCGAGCACACGGAACAACCCGAAGCCTGCTGCCGCGTAGGCGAGGCCGATCCCCGCCTCGGTCCAGACGAGCCCCGAGACGGCGCCGAGCGAGGCGCCGCCGGCGACCTCGCGGGCGGCTGCGATCCCGTGCGTCAGCGGCAGGCAACGGCCGACCGCGCTCATCCACTCCGGCAGCACGGAGAGGGGGATGTTGACGCCGCAGAAGAGCAGCATCAGGAAGTAGGCGAGGTTCGCCGCGAAGAAGAAGTCCTTCGCACGCAGCCCGATCGACCCCAGCAGCATCCCGAAGCACGTGCAGGACGACACGGTCACGACGAGGATGACCGCGAGCGCGGGCACGGCGTTCCACCCGGGCCGGAAGCCGAGCAGCAGGGCGCCGACGGCGAACGTGAAGGTCGAGACGAGCAGGCCGTTCAGGAGCACGGGCACGCCGCGGCCGAGGAAGACCGCCGCGCGGTTGGCCGGCGAGGCGAGCAGCGGCCCGAGCGTTCCGAACCAACGCTCGTTCGCGACCGCCATGGTCATGCCGTACACCGCCGACATCGCACAGACCTGGACGGAGTTGCCGACGATGTAGAAGTCGGCCGACTGCGCGTTGGCGTACTCGCCGAGCTTCGTGAAGAAGATCAGCTGGAAGAGCGGGCTCCCGAGCATCGTCGGGATGTACATCGCCGGGCGGATCCAGTTGAAGAGGCCGCGATAGGCGATCAACCCGCCGACGAAGAAGATCGAGAACCACTTCTGCACGGCGCCGGTGCTCATGTCAGGGAGAGAGTCGCGCGCGCCCGGGCCGCCGTCTCGAACCAGCGGAACGTGAAGACGCTGATGCCGAGCGCCGCGAGGCCGAGCGCGAGCACCATCGCGAGCGGGAACCACACGTCACCGCCGAGCGCCGCGTGCCGGAGCGCGAGCACGCCCCAGTAGGGCGGGAGCGCCCACGAGATCGGCCGCGTCCAGGTGGGCAGGATCGCCGTCGAGAAGAGGAGCCCGGATGCGATCCACACCGGGTACTCGAGGAGGTTCGAGAGGGCGTTGGCGTAGCGGTAGAGCACGAACGTCGACGCCAGCACGAGCCCCATCAGCCCGAGCGAGATCACGGTCGCGGGCAGGGCGAGCGCGAACTGCCACGGGTGGACGAGGTGCAGCGGGACCCCGAAGACGATGCGGCCCCACACGAGTGTCGCCGCGAGCGCGTACATGCCCGTGAAGGCGTTCGCGAGCGAGAACGGCAGGTAGACGAGGGTCATCGAGGGCGGCGCTCCGACCCCGAGCTCGAGGGTGCCCTGCCAGCGCTGCCACTGGATCATCCCGCCCGACCCGAAGAGCGTCGTCGACCAGACCCCCATCATCCCCGCCCCGAGGGCGGCGTAGAGCAGCGTCCCGGCACGGCCGCCGGACTGGAACATGTAGAAGGCGACGGTCGCGAAGATGATCGGCTGCACGACCGACGTGAGCAGGAAGAAGCTCGACGTCCCGAGCATCTTCAGGTTCGTCCTGAAGCCGCTGCCGACGATCCTGAGCGCGCTCACGCCTCGACCAGGGCGACGTAGGCATCCTCGAGGGTCGGCTCGCGCGTCGACACGCGCCCGACCTCGACGGCCTCGAGCTCGGCGAGGAGCGGCGCCGTCAGCTCCCTCGCCCCGCTCTCCTGCACGACGAGGACCTGCTTCTGGTCGCGCTCCTCGACGGTCACCGCCGTCACGCCGTCGAGCGCGCGCAGGCGCGCGACGGTCGGATCGTCGACGCCGAACACCTCGATCTCGGTGACGCGGCCCTCGCCGACGCCGGCCTTCAGCTCCGCGGGCGTGCCCGCGCCGACGATCTCGCCCTTGGCGATCACCGCGATCCGGTCGCACAGCGCGTCCGCCTCGAACATGTAGTGGGTCGTCAGGAGGACGGTCTTGCCCGAGTCGATCAGCCCGGAGATGGTGGTCCGCAGCTCACGGGCGCCGACCGGGTCGACGCCGATCGTCGGCTCGTCGAGGAAGACCACCTCCGGGTCGTGCAGGATCCCCCGCGCGATGTGCAGGCGCTGCCGCATGCCCCGCGAGTAGCCCTCGACCCGCTCCTGCTCCCGGCCCTTCAGGCCGACGAGCTCGAGCACCTCGTCGATGCGCAGCTTCTGCGCCCGGCCCGAGACCCCGTAGAGCTCGGCGAAGTAACGGAGGTTGTCCTGCGCCGACAGGCGTTCGTAGAGGCCGCGGTCGCCGCCGAACACGTAGCCGATCCGTTTCCGCACGTCCCGCGCGTGCTCGACGACGTCCTGGCCGAGCACCCGGGCCTGGCCGCTCGTCGGCAGCAGTAGGGTGATGAGCATCTTGATCGTCGTCGTCTTGCCGGCGCCGTTCGGCCCGAGGAGCCCGAACAGCTCGCCCTGCTCGACCGCGAACGAGACGCCGCGCACCGCCTCCACCTCGAGCGGCCGGCGGCGGAGCACCCCCGTGGACGTGCGATAGGTCCTGCGCAGGTCGATGGCCTCGATCACCGCCATGCTCTCGACCCTAGCGATCGGCGTCGTGCTCGGTTATTCGGTTCAGCACCGACCGATCCGGCTCGTCCATGTATCCGGCCCGGGGCCGCGCGTGCTCGTGGTGGGCTGCATCCACGGCGACGAGTGCGCCGGCCTGGCCGTGATCGCGGCGCTCCGGAAGGCCCACCCGCACGAGGATCTCTGGCTCGTCCCGACCGTCAACCCCGACGGCCTCGCCCACGGCACGCGGCAGAACGCGGACGGCGTCGACCTGAACCGCAACTTTCCCGCCGGCTGGCGGCCGTTCGGGCCACCGTGGTCGGTCTACGCCGCAGGGCCGCGGCCGTGGTCCGAACCGGAGACGCGTCTCGTTCGCGTCCTGGTCGCGCGGATCCACCCGCGCTACACGATCTGGTACCACCAGCACCTCGATCTCGTCTGGGCCTACGGCCGCAGCTCGCGGGCGGGGCGGCGGTATGCGCGGCTCGCGGGCCTTCGCTACTACCACCACCGCTGGCTCGACGGGACAGCCGCGAACTGGCAGAACCGCCTGCCGGGCGGCGGGATCAGCTTCACGGTCGAGCTGCCGGCGGGGCCGCTCTCGCCGTCCGGACTTGCCCGTCAGGTGCGGGCGGTGCTCGGGCTCAGCTCCGGCTGACCCGGCTCACGCGACATGTCGCAGGCCGTCTGCGGGTCGCCCTCGCAGCAGCCGAGCTTGAACTTGCAGCGCGGGCACTGCCAGGTGCCGTGGACCCACGCCATGGGCGTCGGGCACCGCCAGCACAGCTCCGGGTCCGTCATCGAGCGGTCAGGGTAGGCGGGCGGGCGGACGGCTCCCCGAGCGTGGTTTGCCGTACGCGAATCCGTAGAAAGCAGCTAATCACAGGGATAAGCCGGGTCTAATGTGATGCCGTGGCCGCCACAGCCGTCCACGGCGAACGCCTGCTCGGCCCGCAGCCGGCCGGCGCGCCGCTCCTGCGGCTGACCGGGACCCGCCTCGGCTACGACACCCCCGCCGGCTTCCACCTCGCGGTCGACGGCATCGACCTGGACGTGTGGCCGCGGGAGCGCATCGTCGTGATCGGGCCGTCGGGCTGCGGCAAGTCGACGCTCCTGAAGGCGATCGCCGGGTTCGTCGAGCCGATCGGAGGCGTGATCGAGATGTCGGGACGTGCCACGCTCGCCCCCGGGCCCGATCGAGTGGTCGTCTTCCAGGAGTTCGACCAGCTCTTCCCCTGGCGAACGGTGCTCGACAACGTCGCCTACCCGCTCCGCGTCAACGGCCACCGGCGCCGTGCGGCCGAAGCGCGGGCGCGGGCGTTCCTCGAGCTGACGCACCTCCAGAGGGCGGCCGGCCGCCATCCGCACGAGCTCTCGGGCGGGATGAAGCAGCGCGTCGCGATCGCCCGGGCGCTTGCGCTCGATCCGCAGATCCTGCTCATGGACGAGCCGTTCGGGGCGCTCGATGCGATCACCCGGCAGCGGCTCCAGTTCGAGCTGAACAGGATCGTCGAGCAGACCGAGGTGACCCTCCTCTTCGTCACGCACTCGATCGAGGAGGCGCTCGTCGTCGGCGACCGGGTGGTCGTGCTCGGAGAAGCGCCCTCACATGTGGTCGAGATCGTGGACGTGCGCAGCCTCGGCGGGCCCGAGACGCCGGAGTACTCCGAGATGCGAGGGCGCCTGCGCGCGCTGCTCGCCGTCGATCGCGAGGAGGTGCCGGACGGTGACCGCGGCTTCGACTAGCGCCTCGCCGCTTCGCGCGAGGCGCCCGCTGCGCTGGAGCGCGCTGCCGCCGCCGCTGCGCCACGTGCTGCTGCTCGCCTTGCTGGTCGGCGTGTGGCAGGCGTACGTCAGCTTCAGCCATGTCAGCCAGCTGCTCTTCGCCTCGCCGTGGCAGACGTCGTCGACCCTGTGGGAGGACTGGACGAACGGCTCGCTCGCCGGCCCGACGTGGACGACCTTGCGGATCCTGCTCGAGGGCATCGGCATCGGCATCGCGATTGCCGTGGTGCTCACGATCTTCGCAACGCTGACGACTATGGGCGCCGACCTGCTCTCGCTCCTCACCTCGCTGTTCAATCCGCTCCCGGGAGTCGCAGTGCTGCCGCTTGCGATGCTCTGGTTCGGCATCAACGAGAACGCGATCATCTTCACGATCGCGAACGCGACGATCTGGCCGGTTGCGATCAACCTCAGCACGGGCTTCAAGACCGTCAGCCCGACGCTCGTCGCGGTCGGGCGCAACATCGGCCTGTCGCGGATCCGCGTGATCACCGACGTGCTCGTCCCTGCCGCCCTCCCGCACGCCGTCTCGGGCCTCAAGACCGCGTGGGCGTTCGGCTGGCGCACCGTGATCGCCGCGGAGCTCGTCTTCGGCGTAGCCGGCAGCAAAGGCGGCCTCGGCAACTACATCAACAACGCGCGTCTCTACCTCATCACTCCGCGGGTTTTCGCGGGGCTCGTGACGATCGCCGCCCTCGGCGTGGCCTTCGAGTCGCTCTTCGCGGCGCTCGAGCGCCGGACGATCGTGCGGTGGGGGATGAAGACGTCGTGATCTGCCACATGGAAAGGACGTCGAGATGACCAGGCTCAGAAATCGGTGGCTGCCCGCCGTTGCGGCGCTCGCCGCACTGGCGGCTCTCGGTGCGACGACCGCAACCGCACACCGGCAGGCGGCCGCACCATCGCACGTGACGATCGGGTACCAGCCGGGAATCGGCTACGCGCCGCTGATCGTGCTCAAGACCCAGAAGACGCTCGAGAAGCAGTTCCCCGGCACGAGCTTCTCCTGGCTCGTGCTCTCGTCGGGTGCGGCGATCACGAACGGCGTGATCGCCGGCGACATCCAGATCGGCGCCGGCGGCACAGGCCCGTTGATCCTCGGCTGGGCCCAGGGGGTCGACTGGAAGATGATCGCCGGCCTCGACTGGGGCGACCTCTGGCTGATGGCGAAAGACCCGAACATCAAGACGGTGGCGGACCTGAAGGGCAAGCGCATCGCCATGCCCGGCCCGACATCCATCCAGGGCGTCGTGCTCAAGAAGATGGCGCAGGTGAAGCTCGGCGACGCCCACGCGCTCGACTCGTCGATCATCTCGATGGATCACCCCGCGGCGATGCAGGCGCTCCTGACCGGGCAGATCGACGCGCATCTGACCTCGCCGCCCTATCAGCTCCAGGAGAAGGTGCGCGGCGCGCACATCGTCGCGCGCAGCAACCAGTACTTCGGCGCGAGCTCCTTCCTGAGCGCGTGGGAGACGACGAAGTTCTACAACCAGTACCCGCAGTTCTCGAAGACCTTCTTCGACGACGTGCAGAAGGCGATCAAGCTCATCAACACCAACCCGACGAAGGTCGCGCAGCTTCTGCAGGAGGACTCGGACGGAGTGCCGACCTGGCGGCAGTACAAGCAGTGGCTCGGCGCGTCCGGGCTGACCTACACCACCCGCCCGCTCGGGCTCATGCGCTACGCAAGCTTCATGAACAAGATCGGGATGATCAAGAAGATGCCGAGCTCGTGGCAGTCGCTCGTCTTCCCGCCGGTCTACCCGACGAAGGGAAGCTAGGCCCGGAGGCTCGAGACGGTAAGGTCGCCCGGCGATGCGCGCTCGCCGGGCGATCACCGTCATCGGCTGCCACGCAGGCGGCGAGGTGGGGAACGTCGTCGTCGCCGGAGTCCCGCCTCCGGCCGGCGCTTCCGTGTTCGAGCAGATGCGTGCGCTCGAGGCCGACGATTCGCTGCGCCGCTTCCTCCTCCGTGAGCCTCGCGGCTCCGTCGCGAGCCACGCGAATCTGCTCGTGCCGGCGACCCGTCCGGACTGCGCCTGGGGCTTCATCATCATGGAGCCGACCGAGTACCCGGCGATGTCTGGCTCGAACACGATGTGCGTCGCGACCGTCCTGCTCGAGGAGGGCTTCGTCGAGCTGACCGAGCCCGAGACGGTCCTGAGGCTGGAGGCGCCGGCCGGTCCGGTCGAGGTGCGCGCGGCATGCCGCGACGGCCGGGTGGAGAGCGTCGAGCTGACGAACGTCCCGTCGTTCGTCGCCCGGCTCGATGCGCCGCTCGAGGTCGAGGAGCTCGGGACGCTCCAGGTCGACGTCGCGTTCGGTGGCATGTGGTACGCGATCGCAGACGCCTCGGCGCTCGGGTTCGCGCTCGAGCCCGACGAGGCTCGGGACCTCTCGCGCGCAGGCGAGCTGATCCGCGCCGCCGCGCGCGAACAGATTTCGTGCGTGCATCCGGAGAACCCGGCGATCGCCGGGGTCTCGATCGTGCAGATCGCGCAGCCGTGGCAGGGCGTCGGCGCGGTGACCCGGAACGCGGTCGTCGTCGCGCCCGGCCGGCTCGACCGCTCCGCCACCGGCACGGGTCTCTCCGCCCGGATGGCCACGCTGCACGCGCGCGGCCTGATGAACACCGGTGACGCGATGACGCACGCTTCCGTGCTCGGCTCGACCTTCCGGGGCCGGATCGCCGCCACGGTCGACGTTGCGGGAACGCCCGCAATCGTCCCGGCGATCCGCGGCAGTGCATGGATCACCGGGCGGTTCGAGCTCTACGTCGACCCCGGCGACCCGTTCCCGGAGGGGTACCTGCTCCCGGACACCTGGCCGGGCAGCGACGTCCAGTAGCGGCCGGCGCGCGGGCGCCGAGAGGAAGCTCCGGGCCGGCGGTGAAGGCTTGCCCGCGGTGATCGACCGGTTGCGAGGAGCGATATGTTGAACGCGATGGCTCCGCCAGTTCGCTCTCGCTCGGGCCGGGCCGAGTTCGGGCGTCTCTATCTCCGCTCGCTGATCGACTCCGCCGAGGAGCGCGTCGAGCTCCACCGCACCCGCGGCCACCGGCTCCGGCGCTGGGTCGCCACCCGGCGCCTGCGGAAGCTGCTCGCCTACGAGAACCAACGCCACGCCCGGATCGGCGCCGTCGAGCCCGCCCCGCCCAGAGTCGCCGTCGCGCTCGTCTCGGTCGCGTGGCTCGCGTCCCTCGTCTCGATCGGGATCCTCCACCTGGAGGACGCGAGCGAGCTGTGGCTCTCGGTCGTCGAGGTGCCGATGCTCGTCCTGGCCGCCGCCTGGTTCTTCCTCGCCGTCGCCTGCATCCCCGTGGATCGAACTTCACTCGATCAGGTGACGACATCGCGCCACTGAAGGGGCAAGATGAGCCGGCAATCTGCGGGAAAGGACGAGAACCGGCATGCGGCCACCTCTGAATGCAACCGGCGACTGGCGCGACTGGCTCGGCGACGGGCGCCGCTAAGGCGCTCGCCGGCAGCGGAACCTAACGGGCCGAGCGCGTCTCACCGCTCGCGGGTCGAGACAGATCTGGGAGCGGCCCCAAACTTGCCTACCCGGGACACGCTCGGCCCGTCGACGCATGATCCCTCCCGCAGCCGCTTTTTGCGACCACAGTTCGGCTAGCTGAACCCGTTCGGAGGGCTAGGCCACGGTGCGCGGAAAGGCGCCGCGATCCATGGCTAAAATGACCGGGCCGGGCGGCGTAGCTCAGCTGGTTAGAGCGTCGGACTCATAACCCGAAGGTCGGTGGTTCGAGCCCACCCGCCGCTATCACGAGGTGGTTGCCGTCGACGCCGGGCGTCGACTGGCCCAGATCCCGAAGGTCGGTGTTCGAGCCCACCCGCCGCTATCACGAGGCGGTTGCCGTCGACGCCGGGCGTCGACTGGCCCAGATCCCGAAGGTCGGTGTTCGAGCCTACCCGCTCCCGTTTCTCCGTAGACAACATGACCTCCTGCGTGGTCATGCGAGCCCGCTATCAGTGGAGCCTCACACTGTTCTGAGGAGTGCCGCCTCAAGGGTCGCTTGTAGCCAGTTGGCCCAGGCATCGTCGTCCCAGTCGCCGTCGAGGACCAGCGCGCGATACGTCTCAGGGTGACCGATCGCGAAGATCGCTGCGGCTGCACCGTCGACCGTCATCCCTGGTCTCAGAGCCTCGCGGTCTGCGAACAGTTGCGCGGCCTGTCGGTAGTTGCGTAGCCGCTGCGCTGCGCGGCCGCGCTCGAGCACAGCGATCTCAGGGTCGGCCGCGGCGGCCTCGCGGATGATCCGAAACACCGGCGCGGTCCGCGGGAGCGCGCCGCGCCAGAACTCGACGAGCTGCGCTATCACCTGGCGCGGATCCGGTTCCGACTCAGCTCGCTCGCGCATGAACTGAGGCACCGGCACCGGCGAACGCTCACCGGCCGCGGCGAAATCGAGCACGCGCGAGAGCAGCTCGCGTTTCGAGCCGACGGCGTTGTAGATCGTCTGCACCGCGACGCCGGCCTCGGACGCGATCCGGCCGATCGAGGTCGCGTGATAGCCGTGCACGAGAAACAGCCGCGACGCCGCCTCGACGATCACCCGCTGCGTCTCCTCGGCCGCGAGCTGCTTCCTCGTCTTGACGGGCTGCATCATCTTAGTATAGCGTTCTATTTATTAGAACGATATTCCAAGGAGATGGTGATGTGACCACCGAAGAACTGAAGGCGCGCACGCTCGAAGGCTTCGAGCGCATGTTCAACCAGGGCGACCTCGCCTACGTCGACAACGCACTCGCACCCGGCGCGGTCGATCACCAAGAGCCCGACGGAATCGACCTCGTCGCCCACCTCAAGAACGTGATCTCGACCCTGCGCTCCGCCTTCCCCGACCTGCGCTTCAACGTCCACGACATCATCTGCGAAGGAGACGTCGTGGCCTGTCGCTCGACGATGAGCGGTAGCCACCAAGGACCGCTTCGGATCGGGCCTATGGCAAGCCTTCCGGTCAACGGCACAAGCATCGAGGTTCCCCACATGCACTTCTTCCGCTACGACGCCGACGGCCGCCTCACCGACCTCTGGCACGTCTGGAACACGCTCATGCTCGCCCGCCAACTCGGCGCCCCCGCACCCGACCTGAGCATCAACGCACCAGGATGAAGATCTACTCGTTGCGGCCCGCGCGCGCCGTGTAGGCGAGGGCGAGCAGGGCACCGCCGAGGAGGACGATCCCGGCGATGACGGCCGCGTATCCGTCGTGGCTCCGCGGCCCGACCCGGGCGACCGCCGCCGACACCGCGGTCGCGCCGGTGCTGAGCCGGCGTGCCGCCGGCCGGACGGGCTTCGCGGCGACGGGCGAGAGCTTGCGGTCGACCTTCATCGGCCGGATGGCGAGCAGCGCCCTGAAGTCCTCGAGCGCGCCCCGGCCGCGCGGGGCGCCGGCCGGCAGCGCGACCGGCGGCGGCACGGCCGCGACGCGCGCGATCCGGGCCCAGGAGGCGAGATAGCGTCGTCGGGTCGACGGCACCGTCGTAGCCGAGATAGAGGAGGCCGTTCGGGTGCACCTCGAAGTGCACGTGCGGCCACGTCGTGACGGCGTCGCCGGTGTTGCCGACGAAGCCGAGCACCTGGCCGCGCCGCACGCGGTGGTTGTTGCGTGCGAGTGCGCTGTAGCCGGAGAGGTGGGCGTAGTAGTACTGGTTGCCCGCGGCATCGACGAGCCAGAGCCGCCAGCCTCCGACGCTGTTCCAGCCGACGGCGAACACGGTGCCGTCCGTGACGGCGACGACCGGCGTCCCGAGCGGGGCGAAGAGATCGTCGCCGTGGTGCCAGCCGCCGGGGACGTCGCTGCGCTCGGCGCCGTAGGTGTCGCCCCAGGCCACGTCGCCGACGACCGGGAACGTCCGCAGGCCCGGCCCGAGCGACGGCGTCACGCCGAGCGGCCGGCCGACGAGCGGCGCGGCCCGCTTCGCCGCCGTGTGCTTCGCCGCCTTGTGCTTCACCGACTTTTGATTCGCCGCTTCGTGCGGTGCCCGCTTCGCCTGCGGAGCGGTGTGGCCCGCCGGGGCCGGTGACTGGTCCGGCTGAGCGGCCGGCGGTGGCGGCGACGCACTCGTGGTCGTCGCCGGAGCCGTCGTGGGGGTCGTCACGGCGGGTGCCGCGACCGCCGGCGCGGCGAGCGGTTCGCGGTCTGCGGCGACCCAGCCGATCAGGAAGGTGGTGCCGGCGGCGAACCCGGCGTGGGCGCGGGTGAGGTCGAGCTCGAGCAGCGATCGCCACCAGCGGAGCGGCGCACCCGCCGGGAGCGGTGCGGGCTCGGTCCGCGCGCTCAGCGTCGCCCAGGTGCCGACGGCGACCTGGTCACCGCGGCCGAGCGTGACCTGCCTGCCTCCGACGATCAGGCTCACGTCCTTGCCCCGGAGCCACCAGCCGGAGCCGTCGGCCGGGCGCGGCACGAGATCGACCTGCAGCGTGGAGCCGCGGATCGCGCCGCCGAAGAGGCTCCACGGCCCGGAACGAAGGGTCGTGCCGCCGGGTGTGCCCTGCGGGTCGACGCAGCCCGCGATGCCGAGCGAGACCTTCCCGGCCGTGAGGCCGGCCGCGGGGTCCGTCGCGGAGTCGAGCGACGTGCCGGCCCGGCTCGGGCCGAGGAGCGCCGGCCCGACCGCCGTCGGCATGCTCGAGCCGGGCGACTGCGTCGCGAGCAGCCCGGTCCCGACGCAGACCGGTGCCGCGCCGCCGGCGCCGGCGGCGCCGGGGCTCAACCCGGCGACAGCCGCTGCCGCGCACGCTGCAAGGCCGCCGACCCCGAGAGAGCGCACCGGCTGAGAATAGCGATTGCCCAGGTTTGCGGGTCTTTTCGAGCCGGGCCGATGGATCTGCGCGGGTCCCGCTACACTTCCGCGGCCCCAGGGCGGTGCGTCAGCGTGCCCGGGGTCGTCCCATTTCACTCTTAGAGAAGAGACATGGCCAAGACCGGAGTCAGAGTTGCGATCACCCTCGCCTGCACGGAGTGCAAGCGGCGGAACTATCAGACCATGAAGTCCAAGCGGAACACGCCGGACCGCGTCGAGTTCCGGAAGTACTGCCGTTGGTGCGGCTCGCACACCCCGCACCGGGAGACGCGCTAGGGACGTCATGGCAACGGCGCCACGCCAGCAGCCACACCCGCCGGGCCCGGCCGACGAGCGCCGCCGCTCGAACTTCGTCGCCGAGTCGTGGGCGGAGCTCAAGAAGGTGGAGTGGCCCGGGCAGAACCAGGTGATCCAGGGCACGGTCGTCGTGCTCGTCGCCTGCGTCGTCGTCGGCACCTACCTCTACCTCAACGACCAGATCTGGAAGCAAGTCGTGTCCAAGCTCTTCCTCGGTCAGTAAGGAATCCAATGTTTCGCTGGTACGTCGTCAACACCTATTCCGGCCACGAGAACAAGGTCAAGGCCAACCTCGAGCACCGCATCGAGTCGATGGGGCAGCGCGTGCGCTTCCGCCGCGTCGTCGTGCCGACCGAGCAGGTGATCGAGACCAAGGACGGCCAGAAGGTGCAGGCCGAGAAGCGCGTCCTGCCGGGCTACGTGCTCGTCAACATGGACCTGAACGACGACGCGTGGACGGTCGTGAAGAACACCCCGGGCGTGACCGGATTCGTGGGTGCGGGCTCGAAGCCCGTCCCGCTCTCGCAGCCCGAGGTCGACCGCATTCTCAAGACCGGGGCGAACGCCGGCGGCGACCGCGCGCGCACGACGATCGAGTACACGCTCGGCGAGTCGGTCAAGGTGACGTCCGGGCCGCTCTCGGACTTCGACGGCGAGATCGTCGACGTCAACCCCGACCAGCAGAAACTCAAGGTGCTGGTGGACATCTTCGAACGCCAGGTTCCCGTCGAGCTCGGCTTCGACCAGGTCAAAAAGCTCGACTAAAGGACTGAGATGGCGAAAAAGGTTCTCACGCTGATCAAGCTGCAGATCCCGGGCGGGCAGGCGAACCCGGCGCCGCCGGTCGGCCCTGCGCTCGGCCAGCACGGCGTCAACATCATGGAGTTCTGCAAGGCGTTCAATGCGCAGACGGCGCAGGAGAACGGCCGCATCATCCCGGTCGAGATCACGGTCTACGAGGACCGGAGCTTCGACTTCATCACGAAGACCCCGCCGGCTGCCGTCCTGATCAAGGAGGCGCTGCGGCTCGAGAAGGGGTCCTCGGAGCCGAACCGGACGAAGGTCGGGCGGCTCACGCAGGCACAGCTCCGGTCGATCGCCGAGACGAAGATGCAGGATCTGAACGCGCGCGACGTCGAGCAGGCGATGCTCGTGATCGCCGGCACCGCCCGAAGCATGGGAGTCGAGGTGGACAACTGATGGCTCAGCACGGGAAGCGCTATCGCGAGTCGCGCGGAGCGATCGACCGCGAGCAGCTGTACACCCCGGTCGAGGCGGTCCGGCTGCTCAAGGAGCAGCCGGCGGCGAAGTTCGACGAGACGGTCGAGGTGCACATGAACCTCGGGCTCAACGTCCGCCACGCCGACGAGCAGCTGCGCGGCACGCTGATGCTCCCCCACGGCACCGGCCGCGAGCAGCGGGTCGCCGTCTTCGCCGAAGGCGACAAGGCCCGCGAGGCCGAGGAGGCGGGCGCCGACGTGGTCGGCTCGGCCGACCTCGCGAAGAGGATCGAAGAGGGCTTCACGGACTTCGACGTCGCGATCGCAACGCCGGACCAGATGGGCAACGTGGGCCGCCTCGGCCGCGTGCTCGGCCCGCGCGGGCTGATGCCGAACCCGAAGACCGGCACGGTCACCTTCGACGTGGCGAAGGCCGTCCGGGATGCCAAGGCGGGCAAGCTCGAGTACCGCACCGACCGCGGCGCCAACGTGCACATCCCGATCGGCAAGCGCTCCTTCGACGAGCGGGCGCTCGTCGAGAACTACGCCGCCCTGATCGACGAGATCGTGCGTGCGAAGCCGGCGGTCGCGAAGGGCCGGTACATCAAGAAGATCACGCTCACCTCCACGATGGGCCCCGGGATCCACGTCGACCCGACCCGGACCCGCGCGATCGCCGAGGAGCTCGACAGCTCCTCGGCAAGTGAGGCAGCTACAGTAGGCGCCTAATCTCGACTAGAACCGCCGAAGACCGCTGGCAGCCGCAAGGCAGAAGCCCAGCCGAGGTGGGGCGAGTAGCCGGGGCGGAACGCTCCCGGCTCCGTGGCCCGCCTCGAAGCGGGCCTAGTCATTTCCGGAGGAAATGACATGCAGAAAGAGGACAAGGAACGCGTCGTCGCCGAGTTGACGGAGCGGCTCCGCAGGGCGGAGACGCTCTTCGTCGCCGACTACCGCGGACTGACGATGCCCCAGATCGACGCCTTGCGCGGGCGGCTGCTCGAGAACGGCGCGAGGCTGTCGGTCGTCAAGAACACCCTCACGCGCCGCGCGGCGGAGGCCGCGGGGACGGATGCGCTGCTGGCGCTTCTGGAGGGACCGTCGGCGATCGCGTTCATCGAGGCCGACGGCGACATGGTCGCCGTCGCCAAGGCGCTCGCCGATTCGGCGCGCGAGACGAAGGTCCTCGAGATCCGCGGCGGCATCATGCAGGGCCGCGAGATCTCCGCAGCGAGCGTCGAGGAGCTTGCGAAGCTCCCGGCGATCGACGTGCTGCGCGGCCAGGTGCTCGGCGCGATCGTTGCGCCGCTCTCCGCGATCGCCGCGCTCGTGAACGCACCGTTGCAGAACCTCTACGGGTTGCTCGAGGCTCGGGTCGAGCAACTGCAAGCAGCAGATCCGCCTTCGGCGGCTCCGCTAGAGGTGGCGCCAGAAACCGAATCTCAGGAAGAGCTAGCGGATCAGCCGCAGGCTGATCTGCGTGATGAAACCCAGGAGGAGAGCTAGAGATGGCAGCAGTTGACACGGTGTTCGAGCAGCTCGGGAGCATGACCGTGCTCGAGCTGGTCGAGCTCAAGAACAAGATCGAAGAGGAGTGGGGCATCACCGCGGCCGCTCCGGTGGCGGTGGCGGCCGGCGGCGCGCCGGCCGGCGGCGGCGAGGCTGCTGCGGAGGAGAAGACGGCGTTCGACGTCGTCCTCACCGCGGCAGGCGGCCAGAAGATCCAGGTGATCAAGGTCGTGCGCGCGGTCACGGGCCTCGGCCTCAAGGAGGCGAAGGACCTCGTCGACTCGGCTCCCCAGCCGGTCAAGGAGGGCGTGAACCAGGAGGAGGCCGACCAGGTGAAGGCCCAGCTCGAGGAGGCAGGCGCCTCGGTCGAGATCAAGTAGAGAGCCCGAGGGCTCGATTCGTCAGGACCGTGAAGCCGGGCGCGCCGCCCGGCTTCACGCATTCTTTGGAGGCAAGGTTTTGGCCCCGTGGGCGTCTTTGAGTGGCACAGGCACACCCTCAAGCCCAGGAGGTCGAAGAATGAAGCTGAAGGCTCTGCTGCTCGCGCTCGCCGTGGCCGGCGCGGGCTCCTCGTTCGCGCTCGCCGACGGCGGCCACGGTGACGGCCACGGCGGCGACCGTCACCGCTCCTCGTCCACCACCGCGTCGACGACGACGAGCACGACCACGACGACGACGTCGAGCACCACTACCACCACCGCGACCCCGACGGACTGCGGGCGGCTGCAGCTCCGCGGCACGCTTGCCTCGGTCTCCGCGAGCTCGTTCACCCTGGCCGTCCAGCGGGCCAGCGACGCCGGCCGGTCCCTCGTCGGACAGACGGTGACGATCGGTGTCGACGCATCCACGCGCGTCGAATGGGAGGGCAGCGGCACGCTGACGGGCCCGAACGTCGGCGATCTGGCCCGTGTCAAGGCCACCTCGTGCGCCGGGGCGGCCGGCGGAGCGGCGACGCTCACCGCCAGGAGCGTCCACGCCCGTGGCGGGGCGCACACGGGGTACGACGCCCTGAAGTCGCACAGATAAGCCGAGAACGGTGGTGGGCGGCCCCGCTCCGGGCCGCCCACCACCCCGGTTTGCTACCTTTCTCCGGTCGGCCCAGCGGGTCACTCGCCGCACGCTTGCGGCTGGAGGGACGCCTCCGCTATCGTGGGGGGTTGCGCCGACGTCCGGTTACGTCAACCTCCGCACGCCTTTTTCACCCTTTTTCTATCTCTGCTTCGCTCCTCACCTCATAGCCAGTAAGGGAGGCTGTTCTACTTGGCCAAGACGGTCACAGCGCCTCGCGCGCGCCATTCCTTTTCCCGCCTCAAGCACGTCCTCGACCTCCCCAACCTGATCGACATCCAGCGCGAGTCCTTCGACTGGTTCCTCAGCGAAGGGCTCCGGGAGACGATCGACGACATCTCACCGATCCAGGACTACACCGGCACGCTCGCGGTGGAGTTCGGCGAATACCGTTTCGGGGAGCCGCAGTTCTCCATTCAGGAGTGCCGCGAGAAGGACCTCACCTACCAGGCGCCGCTCTCGATGACGGTCCGCTTCGTGAACACGGAGACGGGCGAGATCCGCGAGCAGACGGTGTTCATGGGCGACTTCCCGATGATGACGGAGTGGGGGACGTTCATCATCAACGGCACCGAGCGCGTGATCGTCACGCAGCTCGTCCGTTCGCCGGGCGCCTACCTGATGGAGCCGAAGGACGCGACGAAGCAGGTCTTCACCGCGAACCTGATGCCGAGCCGCGGCTCGTGGCTCGAGCTCGAGATCGACAAGAAGGGCGTCGTCTACGCGCGCATCGACCGGAAGCGCAAGCTGCCGATCACGACGCTCCTGCGCGCCCTGCCGGCCGAGGACCCGACGACGGGCTTCAAGCTCGACACGTCGACGAACGAGGCGATCCTCGCGCTCTTCGACAACTCGCACTTCATCGAGAAGACGCTCGACAAGGACGCGACCACCCGCGAGGAGGAGGCGCTGATCGAGGTCTTCAAGAAGCAGCGCCCCGGCGAGCCGCCGACGCTCGACAACGCGCGCAACCTGCTCAAGTCCCTCTTCTTCGATCCGAAGCGCTACGACCTGACGAAGGTCGGCCGCTACAAGCTGAATCAGCGCCTCGGCGTCGACGTGCCGGACGACACGCGCGTCCTGACGACTCAGGACATCCTCGCGCTCGTCCAGAAGCTCGTCTCGATGCCGCACGCGATCGGCCTGACCGAGGAGTCGAAGGACTACGCCGCCGACGGGATCAGCATGAACCGCGATCCCATCCGCCAGGAGCTCGACGAGTACGAGCACTTCGGCAACCGGCGCCTGCGCACGACCGGTGAGCTGATCCAGGAGGCGTTCCGCGTCGGCCTCTACCGCATGGAGCGCGTCGTCCGCGAGCGGATGACGACCGAGGACGTCGACACGATCACCCCGCAGACGATCATCAACATCCGGCCCGTCGTCGCCGCGCTGAAGGAGTTCTTCGGCTCGTCGCAGCTGTCGCAGTTCATGCAGCAGACGAACTCGCTGGACGGCCTCACGCACCGTCGCCGCCTCTCGGCGCTCGGCGCCGGCGGCCTCACCCGCGAGCGCGCACCGATCGAGGTGCGCGACGTGCACCCGACGCACTACGGCCGGATGTGCCCGATCGAGACGCCGGAAGGCCCGAACATCGGCCTGATCGGCTCGCTCGCCTCGATGGCGACCGTGAGCGAGTTCGGCTTCATCCAGACGCCGTACCGCAAGGTCACGAACGGCAAGGTGACGGACGAGATCTTCTATCTCGACGCGGCTGAGGAGGCGCAGTACACGATCGCGCAGGCCTCCGAGCGGGTCGACCGCAGCGGCAAGTTCGAGCACGAGCAGGTGCTCTGCCGCTCGTCCGAGGGCGAGGCCGTGATCGCCTCCGCCAAGGACATCGACTTCATGGACGTCGCGCCGGCGCAGATCGTCTCCGTCGCCACGGCGATGATCCCGTTCCTCGAGCACAACGACGCGAACCGCGCGCTGATGGGCGCGAACATGCAGCGGCAGGCAGTGCCGCTGATGATCCCGCAGGCGCCGCTCGTCGGCACCGGCGTGGAGCATCGCGCCGCCGTCGACTCCGGTGACGTCGTCGTCGCGAAGAACGCCGGCACCGTCGTCGAGCTCGACGCCACGCGCGTCGTGGTCGAGGGCCGCGGCACCCGCGACGAGTACGAGCTGACGAAGTTCATGCGCTCGAACCAGGGGACGCTGATCCATCACCGGCCGATCGTGCGCCAGGGCGACAAGGTCGCCGCGGGCGCGGTGCTGGCCGACGGCTCCTCGACCGACCACGGCGAGCTCGCACTCGGTGCGAACCTGCTCGTCGCGTTCATGCCGTTCGAGGGCTACAACTTCGAGGACGCGATCGTGCTCTCCGAGCGGCTCGTCAAGGACGAGGTGCTCACCTCGATCCACATCCACGAGTACGAGATCGACGCCCGCTCGACGAAGCTCGGCGACGAGGAGATCACCCGCGACATCCCGAACCGCTCGGAGGAGTCGCTGCGAAACCTCGACGACCGCGGCATCGTCCGCGTCGGCGCCGAGGTGGGCTCGGGCGACCTGCTCGTCGGCAAGGTCACGCCGAAGGGCGAGACCGAGCTGACGGCCGAGGAGAAGCTGATCCGCGCCATCTTCAAGGAGAAGGCGCGCGAGGTCCGCGACACCTCGCTGAAGGTCCCGCACGGCGAGGGCGGCGTCGTCATCGACGTCAAGACGTTCTCGCGCGACAACGGCGACGACCTGAGCCCCGGCGTGAACGAGCTCGTCCGCGTCTACGTGGCGAAGAAGCGCAAGATCTCCGAGGGCGACAAGCTCGCCGGGCGCCACGGCAACAAGGGCGTCATCTCGAAGATCGTCCCCGAGGCGGACATGCCGTTCCTCGAGGACGGGCGCCCCGTCGACATCCTGCTCAACCCGCTCGGCGTGCCGAGCCGCATGAACATCGGCCAGATCCTCGAGACGCATCTCGGCTGGTCGGCGGCGCACGGCGTCTTCGCGAGCGACGAGATCGAGCCGATGGACGGGAACGCCGGCCGCGTGATCAACGGGCCGAAGCCGACCCCGATCGCCACGCCCGTCTTCGACGGCGCCACGGTCGAGGACGTCGACTCGTCGCTGCTCCTCTGGTCGAAGCAGAACCCGGACAGCCCGATCAAGATCCTGACGGACGCGAAGGCTCCGCTCGGCCGCCAGGCCTCGGGGAAGGTCCGCCTGTTCAGCGGCCGCACCGGCGAGCCGTTCGAGCAGGAGGTGACCGTCGGCTACATGTACATCCTCAAGCTGCTCCACCTGGTCGACGACAAGATCCACGCGCGTTCGACAGGCCCGTACTCGCTCGTGACGCAGCAGCCGCTCGGCGGCAAGGCGCAGTTCGGCGGCCAGCGCTTCGGTGAGATGGAGGTGTGGGCGCTCGAGGCGTACGGCGCCGCATACACGCTGCAGGAGATGCTCACGATCAAGTCCGACGACACGGTCGGCCGGGTCAAGGCATACGAGGCGATCGTCAAGGGTGAGAACATCGCCGAGCCCTCGATCCCCGAGTCGTTCAAGGTGCTCCTCAAGGAGATGCAGTCGCTGGCGCTCGACGTCGGCGTGATCTCCGAGGACGGCGGCGAGGTCGAGGTGCGCGAGGAGGACGACGAGCTGCTCCGCGCCGCGGAGGAGCTCGGCATCGACCTCTCGCCCGGCTCGCTGCGGGCGGCCGCCAGGCAGCCCACGGCGCAGGAGGCCGAGGAGGGCCAGGAGCGCGTCGACACCGACGGCGAGCTCGTCCTGCCGGCCGACGAGGCGCTCGTCGATCTCGACGCGATCGAGCTCGACGGCGACGAGCCCGAAGACGACGAGGACGCCGAGCCCGTGGGCGCTGCCGACGACGACGTCCCGCTCGACATCGAAGACTAAGAACCGACGACCAAGAAAGTAGGCGAGAAGTCACTTGATCGACATCAATGAGTTCGACGCGATCCGCATCGGTCTCGCGTCGTCGAAGCAGATCCGCGACTGGTCGTCGGGCGAGGTCACGAAGCCGGAGACGATCAACTACCGCACGCTCAAGCCCGAGCGTGACGGTCTCTTCTGCGAGCGCATCTTCGGTCCGACCAAGGACTGGGAGTGCTACTGCGGCAAGTACAAGCGCGTCCGCTACAAGGGCATCATCTGCGAGCGCTGCGGCGTCGAGGTGACGCGGCAGAAGGTGCGTCGCGAGCGCATGGGCCACATCGACCTGGCTGCGCCGGTCTCGCACATCTGGTTCTTCAAGGGCGTGCCGAGCCGCATCGGCTACCTGCTCGACATCGCACCGCGCGAGCTCGAGAAGGTGCTCTACTTCGCCGCTTCGATCGTCACGCATGTCGACAACGAGGCGCGCGCCAAGGACCTGAACGGCCTCGAGGACAAGGTCAAGTCGGAGTCCGAGCAGATCTACGTCGACCGCGACGAGCAGCTCGCCGACCTCGAGAAGCGGCTCGCCCGCCGGCGCGCGTTCTTCGCCGAGGGCAAGGAGAAGGGCTTCGACGAGGACGACGACTTCTGGACCCGCGGTCTCGCCACCTGGGCGGAGGAGCAGGTGCTCCCGCCGCTCGAGGAGGCGCGCAAGCTGGTGGGCGGCCTCTTCCTGGAGCTCGTCCCGCAGATCACCACCGAGGACGCGAAGAAGATTCGCGAGCTCGTCCGCAACGCGGCGATCCGCGACGATCGCAAGCTCACGCCGCGTGAGCTCGAGAACGTCGCGGTCGCGGCCGAGCAGATCCTGGAGGCGATTCTCCCGCTCGAGAAGGAGCTCGAGAAGGCGGCCGGTGCGAAGAAGGGCGCGATCACGAAGCACATCCACCGCATCGTCGACGCGCTGCTCACCGGCGACGAGATCCACGAGGACGACACGAGCTACGTGGCCAAGGTCGACATGAAGAACCTCGACAAGGTTCGCGACCTCGGCAACGGCATCCTCAAGGACGCCGTCGACACCTGGGAGGAGGGCCAGGACATCCGCGAGCTCACGAACGACCTCTGCCTGCGGACCGACGGGAAGATCCAGAAGGAGGATCTCGACTCGCTGATCCAGTGGGCCCTGAAGGTGCGCGAGATGTACCTCGACATCGAGTCTCGCCGTGAAGACACGCGCGAGGCCGCCGTCGACTCGGTGCGCCGCCTCGAGCAGACGTGGCAGCTCTTCCGCGACCTCGAGCCGAAGATGGTCGTCAACGACGAGCAGCTGTTCCGCGAGCTGAAGGACCGCTTCGGGTCGCCGTACGGCTTCGGCGTCTACTTCCGCGGCGGCATGGGCGCGGAGTCGATCCGTGACCTGCTTCGCGATCTCGACCTGAACCTCGAGGCCGCGACGCTCCGCGACACGATCAAGACGTCGAAGGGCCAGAAGCAGCAGCGGGCGATCAAGCGCCTGAAGGTCGTGTCGGCCTTCATCAAGTCGCAGAACCGCCCGGAGTGGATGATCCTCGAGGCGATCCCGGTGATCCCGCCGGAGCTGCGCCCGATGGTGCAGCTCGACGGTGGCCGCTTCGCCACGTCGGACCTGAACGACCTCTACCGCCGCGTCATCAACCGGAACAACCGCCTCAAGCGGCTGCTCGACCTGGGCGCGCCGGAGATCATCGTCAACAACGAGAAGCGCATGCTGCAGGAGGCCGTCGACGCGCTGTTCGACAACGGCCGTCGTGGCCGCGCGGTCACGGGCCCGGGCAACCGCCCGCTGAAGTCGCTCAGCGACATGCTCAAGGGCAAGCAGGGCCGCTTCCGCCAGAACCTGCTCGGCAAGCGCGTCGACTACTCCGGCCGGTCGGTGATCGTCGCCGGCCCGACGCTGAAGCTGCACCAGTGCGGCCTGCCGAAGCTGATGGCGCTCGAGCTCTTCAAGCCGTTCATCATGAGCCGGCTCGTCGAGCGGAAGTCCGTCCAGAACATCAAGGCGGCCAAGAAGTACGTCGACTCGATGACGCCCGAGGTCTGGGACGTGCTCGAAGAGGTGATCGCCGAGCATCCGGTGCTGCTGAACCGCGCACCGACGCTGCACCGCCTCGGCATCCAGGCCTTCGAGCCGATCCTCGTCGAGGGCAAGGCGATCCAGGTGCACCCGCTCGTGTGCCACGCGTTCAACGCGGACTTCGACGGCGACCAGATGGCCGTGCATCTTCCGCTCAGCGCGGAGGCGCAGGCCGAGGCCCGCATCCTGATGCTGTCGTCCAACAACATCCTGTCGCCCGCGTCGGGCCGCCCGCTCGCGACCCCGACACAGGACATGGTGCTCGGCATCTACTACCTGACCTACTCCCACCTCGACCTGGCCTCGATGGAGTCCTCGAAGCTGAAGCCGCACCCGCGCCGCTTCGACTCGGCGGACGAGATCGAGGTCGCGCTCGAGATGAAGGCGGTCGGGCTGCAGGAGCCGATCGAGTTCCGCTTCAACGAGGACCTGCATCTGACGACGCCCGGTCGCGTGCTGATCAACTCGGCCGTGTACCGCGCGCTCGACGAGCTGCTGCCGCCCGACGAGGAGCTCGACTTCGACTTCATGAACCGCACGCTGGCGAAGGCGGACACCGACCGGTACGTGCTGTCGCTCTCCGACCGCTACGGCGCGCACACGCTGGCGCCGGTTCTCGACACGATCAAGACACTCGGCTTCAAGTACGCGACGAGGGCCGGGGTCACGATCTCGAAGAACGACATCGTCATCCCGCCGGACAAGGAGAAGATCCTGGCCGGCTACGAGAAGCGCGTCGAGGAGGTGCACGGCCAGTACGACATGGGCCTGATCACCGAGGACGAGCGCCACGAGACGATCGTCAACATCTGGACCGAGGCAACCGACGAGGTCGCCTCCGCGATGGAGCACCACTTCGACGAGCTGAACCCGGTGTTCATGATGGCCAACTCCGGCGCCCGCGGGTCGATGAAGCAGATCCGCCAGCTCGCCGGCATGCGCGGCCTGATGGCGAATCCGAAGGGCGAGATCATCGAGCGCCCGATCAAGGCCAACTTCATGGAAGGCCTGTCGGTGCTCGAGTACTTCATCTCGACGCACGGCGCCCGCAAGGGCCTCGCGGACACCGCTCTCCGCACCGCGGACTCGGGCTACCTGACGCGGCGTCTCGTCGACGTCTCGCAGGACGTGATCGTCCGCGAGGACGATTGCGGCACCGAAGACCACGTCGCGCTTCCGATCCGGACCGCCGACGGCCTGAACAAGTCGCTGCTCGGCCGGGTGGTCGCGTTGGACGTCTACAAGCCGCTCTCGTCGGGCAAGCCCGGCAAGACGCTCGTCGCCGAGCGCGGCGACACGGTCACGCTCGCGCTGCTCGAGGAGCTCGAGGTCGAGCTCGGCGAGGATTACCCCCTCCCTGTCCGCTCGGTGCTCAAGTGCCGTGCCGAGACGGGGGTGTGCAAGACCTGCTACGGCATCTTCCCGGCGACGGGCGAGATGGCGGAGATCGGCGACGCCGTCGGCATCATCGCGGCGCAGTCGATCGGCGAGCCGGGCACGCAGCTGACGATGCGGACGTTCCACACCGGCGGTGTCGCCGGCGCGGACATCACGCACGGCCTGCCGCGTGTCGTCGAGATCTTCGAGGCACGCAACCCGAAGGGCGCGGCCGTCCTCGCAGAGATCGGCGGCCGCATCGAGATCGAGCAGACCGAGCGCGGGCCGAAGATCGCGGTCCACCCGACCGAGGTCGGGCCCGACGGCGAGCTCGTCGACCCGGTCGAGTACCAGCTGCCGCGGCGCACGCGGCTGCTCGTGACCAACGGCCAGGTCGTCGAAGCCGGCGACCCGCTCAACGAGGGCTCGCAGAACCCCGCCGACAAGCTCGCGCTCAAGGGCTCGACGGACACGGAGCTGTACCTCGTCGGCGAGGTGCAGAAGGTCTACAAGAGCCAGGGCGTCGAGATCCACGACAAGCACATCGAGCTGATCGTTCGCCAGATGCTGAAGAAGGTCCGCGTCGAGGCGAACGGCGACACCGACCTGCTGCCGGGCCAGCTCGTCGACAAGGCGATCTACGAGCGCGAGAACGCCAAGGTGAAGGCGAAGGGCGAGAAGGCGACACACGAGCCGCTCATCCTCGGCATCACCAAGGCATCGCTCGCCACCGAGTCGTTCCTGTCGGCCGCCTCCTTCCAGGAGACGACGAAGGTGCTGACGGACGCCGCGATCGAGGGCAAGATCGACCGCCTGCTCGGGCTGAAGGAGAACGTGATCATCGGGAAGCTGATCCCGGCGGCCACGGGCCTGAAGCGGTACCGGAACATCGAGATCTCCCCGAGCGAGCCGATCGTCCGCGAGGCCTACGAGCGGGACACGCTGCTCCAGGCGCTCGAGGAGATCGGCCAGGACGGCGGTGCCGTCGACTTCGGTGGGCTCGACATGAGCTTCGGCGGCGAGCCCGGCGCGGACGGCGCGTCGACTCACGAGGCCGGCGAGGCCACGGAGACGCCCGAGGTCGACAGCCCGCTGGACGACTGAACTGCCAGCGGTGTCTGACACCACGGGTGTCAGACACCGTTCGGGCCTGCTACAACGACCCGCTGTGAGGCGGGTCGTTGTCGTGCTGGGGGCGCTGCTCGCACTGGGTGCCGGCGTCGCCCGCGGCAGCGGGCCGGCGGCGCCCCTCCCGCTGCCGTGCGGCCTGCCGCAGGCGCAGCCGCTCTGGGTCGACTACGCCGACGGGATGGTGCCCTTCTGGTCGACGATCTTCGCGCGTCCGGGGATCGTCGCGGCGGCGTCGCAGTTCATCGTTCCGCCGCAGCTGCGGGCCAAAGGCGCCCAGACAGTGTTCTTCGACCTCTACCTGAACAATCGTGTCGGGACGCCGTCGAAGCCGGCCGACCCCTCGACGATCCAGGCGCGCGCCGACAAGCTGTTCGACACCGCCGTGACGTCCTCCGGCTGCGACCACCCCCTGATCGCGGAGAACGAGCTCTTCGGAGCGCAGCTGCCGACGCCGTGGACCGCGACGACCGCGCAGTATCGCGCCAACGTGCTCGCCTACCTGCAGCGCCTGAACGAGCGAGGCGCGCGGCCCTTCCTCCTGCTCTCGAACCGGCCGTACACCCACGACGCGGACGCCGACGCGTGGTGGCAGACCGCGGCGCAGGTGGCGGACATCGTCCCCGAGGTCTACTTCTCGGGGCCGCAGATCTCGAAGCTCGGCGCCGTGGCCGGGAGCCGCCGGTTGCGGGCGACGATGCGCACGCGCATGGAGGACCTGATCCAGATCGGCGTGCCGACGAACAGGCTCGGGATGATGCTGACCTTCAGCTCGACGCCGAAGGCCGGCGGCCGGGAAGGGCTGCAGCCGCTGTCGAAATGGCTCGACGTCGTCAAGTGGGAGGCGATCGCCTCCAAGCAGGTGGCGGCGGAGCTCCACCTCGCGAGCGTCTGGTCGTGGGGCTGGGCGGCGTTCAACCCGGCCGGCAACGATCCGGACAAGCCGAAGGCGGCGTGCGTCTGGCTGTGGACGCGAGACCATTCGCTCTGTGATGCGCCTGCGCTCGCGGGGCAGGCCCTCGACCAGTCGCTCGACGTCGGGGCCACGCTGCCCGCGGGCACCCTCTGCCTGCTGGGCTCGACCCGGCTCCTCGCGAGCGACGTCTCCGCGCTGAACCGGCTGACGGGCGACCGCGACGTCGCCTACTCGGCGGAGTTCCGACACGCCGTGCTCGTCGAGGCCTCGCACGTCGACCCGAAGCTCGTCGTGCAGGCGGAGGTCGACACGATCCTCGACCACTTCGGCGGCAGTCGCTCCGCCTATCTCGCGGCGCTCGCGCGCGCCCGGGCCACGCCCGCGCTCGCGCGGATGATCCTCGCGGACGAGCTGCGGCGCCGGGCGATCGAGTCGACCCTGCGCGTGGCTGCGCCGAGCTCGACGGGGCTCCACCAGTGGTACGACACCTACTCCGCGACGCCCGCCCGCCCGGTGCGGGCCGCCAAGCCGATGCCCTGGCTCGGGAACCTGCGCAGCGGGATCGCCCTGACGGGACTCGCGCCCGGCCGGCTGCTCTCGCTGCAGGCGGGCGAGACGGTGAAGATCGACGGCGTCAAGGTGACCGCGCTCGGGGAGACGGCGCCGCTCGGGGCGTTCCCCTTCGCCCAGGCGCTGCCCTCCGTGCGCCGCGCCTTCGTCGCTCAGGAGCGCGATGCCGCCTTCGCCGTCTGGGTTCGCCGCCGCCAGAACCAGAGCCTCGGCAGCCTGACCTGCCGGCACGACCAGACACCCCAGCCGGCGACGATCGACCTGACCGACTGGCTCCCGTATCTCTCGCTCGGGTAGCCTCGCCGGCCGTGTCCAGCTCAGACACGTCCGGGGTCTGACCCCGTCCGTGTGCCGTTCGCCGAGCGACGTTTGCAGGCCCCAAGCGGGTCCGGTACCATGCCCGCCGGCTCGGAGGGAGCAGCATTCGTGCGCTCCCCCTGCCTTTCCGTCTGCATACGACCCGCAAGAGGAGACCTCGTCTCAGGATGCCCACCGTCAATCAGCTGATTCGCAAGGGCCGCAAGTCGAAGCCTGCGAAGACCAAGACCCCAGCGCTCGCGGGAGCCCCGCAGAAGCGCGGCGTCTGCACGCGCGTGTCGACGACCACGCCCAAGAAGCCGAACTCGGCGCTGCGCAAGATCGCCCGTGTGCGGCTGACCAACGGCCTCGAGGTCGGCACCTACATCCCCGGCGAGGGCCACAACCTGCAGGAGCACTCGGTCGTGCTCGTCCGTGGGGGCCGCGTCAAGGACCTCCCGGGCTTCCGCTACAAGGTGATCCGGGCGGCGCTCGACGCCTCCGGCGTCGCCGACCGCAAGCAGGCCCGCTCCAAGTACGGCGCGAAGCGGAGCGCGTCCTAGTGCCGCGCAGAGCAGAGATCACGCCGCGTCCGGTCATCTCCGACCCGGTCTACGACAGCCAGCTCGTCACGCAGCTGATGAACCGCGTCATGCGCGACGGCAAGAAGTCGACCGCGGAGGCGATCGTCTACGGCGCGCTCGACCGCGTGGGCGAGAAGACGGGCCGCCCGCCCGTCGAGGTGCTGGAGCAGGCCGTGAAGACGGTCACGCCGGTGCTCGAGGTGAAGTCGCGCCGCGTCGGCGGTGCGAACTACCAGGTTCCGGTCGAGGTGCCACAGCGCCGCGGCCGCACGCTCGCGCTGCGCTGGCTCGTCACCTACTCACGCGACCGGCGCGAGAAGCACATGGCCGACAAGCTGGCGGGCGAGATCCTCGACGCGCTCGAGCAGCAGGGAAACGCCTACAAGCGCAAAGACGACATGTACAGGATGGCGCAGGCCAACAAGGCCTTCGCCCACTACCGCTGGTAAGGACAGGAGAACGTTGGCTGTAACAGAGGCAGAGGTGGCGCTGGACCGCGTCCGCAACATCGGGATCATGGCCCACATCGATGCGGGCAAGACCACGACGACGGAGCGGATCCTCTACTACACGGGCCGCACCCACAAGATGGGTGAGGTCCACGAGGGCGCTGCCACGATGGACTGGATGGCGCAGGAGCAGGAGCGCGGCATCACGATCACGTCGGCGGCGACGACCGCGACGTGGCGCAACCATCGGATCAACATCATCGATACGCCCGGGCACGTGGACTTCACGGTCGAGGTCGAGCGCAGCCTGCGCGTGCTCGACGGGGCCGTGGCCGTCTTCGACTCGGTCGCCGGCGTCCAGCCCCAGTCGGAGACGGTCTGGCGCCAGGCCGACAAGTACAAGGTGCCGCGGATCGCCTTCATCAACAAGATGGACCGCACCGGCGCGAACTTCTTCGCCGCCGTGCAGTCGATGGTCGAGCGGCTCGGCGCGAACGCGATCCCGATCCAGCTGCCGGTCGGCCAGGAGGACCTTCACCGTGGGGTGATCGACCTCGTGGAGATGAAGGCGATCGTCTACAAGGACGACCTCGGCCAGGAGTTCGAGACGACCGAGATCCCGGCGGAGCTCGCCGAGCAGGCGCAGGAGTACCACCACCAGCTGGTCGACGCGGTCTCGAACTTCGACGACGAGGTGCTCGGCGCCTACCTCGAGGACGAGTCCTCGGTGACCGCCGACATGCTGAAGCGGGCGATCCGCGCCGCGACGCTCGCCGACGAGATCACGCCGGTGCTGCTCGGGAGCGCGTTCAAGAACAAGGGCGTGCAGCCGCTCCTCGACGCCGTGATCGACTATCTGCCGAGCCCGCTCGACGTGCCCGCGATCCAGGGCATCGACCCGAAGACCGAGGCCGAGCTCTCCCGCGGCGCCTCGCCGGACGAGCCCTTCAGCGCACTCGCTTTCAAGGTGATGTCCGACCCGTACGTCGGCAAGCTCACCTACTTCCGCGTCTACTCGGGGAAGATCAAGGCAGGCGACCGGGTCCTCAACACGACCACGGGCAAGACCGAGCGGATCGGCCGGATCCTCCAGATGCACGCGAACCACCGGGAGGAGCGCGAGGAGATCGGCGCCGGCGACATCGCCGCGGGCGTCGGGCTCAAGTCGACGACGACGGGCGACACGCTCGCGGTCGAGAGCGCACCGATCGTGCTCGAGTCGATGACGTTCCCGGACCCGGTGATCGCCGTCGCGGTCGAGCCGAAGTCGAAGGCCGACCAGGACAAGCTCGGCAACGGCCTCGCGCGCCTCGCGGAGGAGGACCCGACCTTCCGCGTCGAGTCCGACGAGGAGACGGGCCAGACCCTCATCTCGGGGATGGGCGAGCTCCACCTCGAGATCATCGTCGACCGCCTCAAGCGCGAGTTCAACGTCGACGCGAACGTCGGCCGCCCGCAGGTCGCCTACCGCGAGACGATCGGCAAGCCTGCCGAGCGCGTCCAGGGCAAGTTCGTGCGCCAGACGGGCGGCTCGGGCCAGTACGGCGACGCCGTGATCAACCTGCTGCCGCAGGAGCCGGGCGCGGGCTACGAGTTCGTCGACAAGATCGTCGGCGGCAAGATCCCCAAGGAGTACATCAAGCCGATCGACGAGGGCATCCGCGAGGCGATGGGCAGCGGCGTGCTCGCCGGCTATCCGGTCGTGGACGTCAAGGTCGAGCTGATCGACGGCAGCTACCACGACGTCGACTCGAGCGAGCGCGCATTCAAGATCGCCGGCTCGATGGCGTTCAAGGAAGCGATGAAGCGCGCGAAGCCGAAGCTGCTCGAGCCGATGATGGCCGTCGAGGTCACCACGCCCGAGGACTACGTCGGCGACGTGATGGGCAACCTCGCTTCCCGCCGCGGCCGGGTCGGGGAGATGACCCCCGTCGGCAACGCGCAGGTGATCAAGGCGAGCGTCCCGCTGAGCGAGATGTTCGGCTACGCCACCGACCTGCGGTCGATGTCCCAGGGCCGCGCAGATTTCACCATGCAGTTCGACCGGTACGAGGACGTCCCGGCATCGATCGCGACCGAGATCACCGAACAGGGTTCGGGATCCTAAGTAAAGGAAGGAAGGGAATGGCCAAGCAGAAGTTCGAGCGCACCAAGCCGCACCTCAACGTCGGCACCATCGGGCACATCGACCACGGGAAGACGACGCTGACCGCCGCGATCTCGAGCGTGCTCGCGAAGAAGGGCGGGGGCGGACAGGTGAAGAGCTTCGCCGAGATCGACAACGCTCCCGAGGAGCGCCAGCGCGGGATCACGATCAACACGTCGCACGTCGAGTACGAGACGGACAATCGTCACTACGCGCACGTCGACTGCCCGGGCCACGCCGACTACATCAAGAACATGATCACGGGTGCCGCCCAGATGGACGGCGCGATCCTCGTGGTCTCGGCCGCCGACGGCCCGATGCCGCAGACGCGCGAGCACATCCTCCTGGCCCGCCAGGTCGAGGTGCCCTACATCGTCGTCGCGCTCAACAAGGCCGACATGGTCGACGACGAGGAGCTGCTCGAGCTCGTCGAGCTCGAGGTCCGCGAGCTGCTCTCGAAGTACGAGTATCCCGGCGACGACATCCCGATCGTCCGCTGCTCGGCGCTCAAGGCGCTCGAGGGCGACGAGGCCTGGGAGGAGAAGATCGTCGAGCTGATGGCCGCGGTCGACTCCTACATCCCGGAGCCGGTGCGCGACGCCGACAAGCCGTTCCTGATGCCGATCGAGGACGTGTTCACGATCACGGGTCGCGGCACGGTCGTCACCGGCCGCGTCGAGCAGGGCAAGATCGAGGTCGGCAACGAGATCGAGATCGTCGGCATCCACGACAAGGTGGAGAAGACGGTCGTCACCGGTCTCGAGATGTTCCAGAAGTCGCTCGATTACGCCCAGGCGGGCGACAACGCGGGTGCGCTGCTCCGCGGCATCAAGCGCGAGGAGGTCGAGCGCGGGCAGGTGCTCGCGAAGCCGGGCTCCATCACGCCGCACACGCACTTCAAGGCCGAGGTCTACGTGCTGTCGAAGGACGAAGGCGGCCGCCACACCCCGTTCTTCAACAACTACCGCCCGCAGTTCTACTTCCGCACGACGGACGTGACGGGCGCGGTCTCGCTGCCGGAGGGCCAGGAGATGGTCATGCCGGGCGACAACACGAACATGGAGATCACGCTGATCCAGCCGATCGCCATGGACCAGGGCCTCCGCTTCGCGATCCGCGAGGGCGGCCGCACCGTCGGCGCCGGCGTCGTGACAGAGATCGTCAAGTAGGAAGAGAGCAGACCGTCATGGCACAGGGAAAGATCCGGATCCGCCTGAAGGGCTACGACCACCAACAGCTGGACCGGTCGGCCCAGCAGATCGTCGACACCGCGCAGCGCAGCGGTGCGACGATCACTGGGCCGGTCCCTCTGCCGACGGAGAAGAACGTCTACTGCGTGATCCGCAGCCCGTTCAAGGACAAGGACTCGCGCGAGCATTTCGAGGTGCGCACGCACAAGCGCCTCATCGACATCCTCAGCCCGACACCGAAGACGATCGACCAGCTGATGCGGCTCGATCTCCCGGCGGGCGTCGACATCGAGATCAAGCTATGAGAAATGCTTCGCATTTCTCTAGGAAGACGATGGGACTGAGCCTCGACGCTCTTACTAGCTTTTTGCCAAGGGGCAAGTCGTAATGCCAAAGGGGATTCTCGGCAAAAAGCTGGGGATGACCCAGATCTTCGACCCGGAGACCGGGGGAGTCACCCCCGTGACCGTGATCGAGGCAGGGCCGTGCCCCGTCGTGCAGGTGAAGTTCGCGGGCGAGGACGGCTACGACGCCGTGCAGCTCGCGTTCGACGCCGTCGCCGACCGCAAGCTCTCGAAGGGCGAGCTCGGCCATCTCGCGAAGTTCAAGGTCGGCGCCCACCGCAAGCTCGTCGAGTTTCGCGGCGGCATCGACGGCGCCGTCGAGGGCGAGGCCGTCACCGTCGAGATCTTCCAGCCCGGCGACAAGATCAAGGTCGCGGGCATCGGGATCGGCAAGGGCTTCCAGGGCACGATCAAGCGCCACAACTTCGGCTCCGGCCCTCGCTCGCACGGCTCGCACAACATCCGCAAGCCGGGCTCGATCGGCGCGTCGGCGACTCCGTCGCGCGTCTTCAAGGGCATCAAGATGGCCGGCCGCATGGGCGGCAAGCGCGTGACGCAGCTCGGCTTGACCGTGCACGACGTGGACGTCGAACGGAACCTGCTGCTCGTCAAGGGCGCGGTGCCCGGCCCGAAGAACGGCATCGTGGAGGTGCGCGGCTAGATGGCGACTCCGACGGCCCCCAGACTGGGTGACAGCGGGACTGTGACGCTCGACGAGGCCGTGTTCGCGGCCGAGGTCAAGCCGCACCTCGTGCACGAGGCCGTGCGCGCGGAGCAGAACGCACGCCGCGCCGGCACCGTCGCGACGAAGAGCCGTGGGCTCGTCTCGGGCGGCCGCGCGAAGCCCTGGCGCCAGAAAGGCACCGGCCGCGCCCGTCAGGGCACGATCCGGGCGCCGCAGTTCACCGGCGGCGGGCACGCCTTCGCCAAGGTGCCGCGCCAGTTCATCCAGAAGGTGAACAAGAAGTCCGCCAAAGCCGCCCTTCGGTCGGCTTTGGCCAGTCATGCCGCTGAAGGGTCGATTGCGGTCGTCTCAGCAGGCGTGTTCGAATCGCCGTCCACGAAACTAGCCAGAGGCCTCCTGGAGGGCTCTGGCCTTCAGTTGCCACTTGTTGTGATCGCGCTCCATGAAGAGGATGCATTGAGAAGGAGCTTTCGCAACCTCGAGCGGGTCGCGATCATCGGGCCGAGCGAGCTCGAGGTCGGCGCACTCGTGTGGGCGCGCTCGCTGCTCGTGACCGAGGCCGCGCTGCCGCTCGTCCAGGGGAGGGCGCAGTAATGCACGCCTCTCAGGTGGTCCTCGCGCCGATCCTCAGCGAGAAGTCCTACGCGGGAACGACGCGCGGGAGCTACACGTTCCGCGTGCACTCGGGCGCGCACAAGACGCAGATCCGCCAGGCCGTCGAGGAGCTCTTCGGCGTCAAGGTCGAGCGCGTCAACGTGATCAAGGTTCAGGCGAAGCCGAAGCGCCGCGGCGCCTTCAAGGGAACCCGGCCGGCATGGAAGAAGGCCGTCGTGCAGCTGCGCGCCGGTGACACGATCGAGATCTTCGAAGGAGCGCAGTTGTAATGCCAGTCCGTCGCTTCAAGCCCACGTCACCGGGCCGCCGCCACATGTCCGTCTCGGACTTCGCCGAGGTCACGAAGTCGAAGCCCGAGAAGGGCCTCACCGAGAAACTGACGAAGAAGGGCGGCCGCAACAACACGGGGCGGATCACGACGCGCCACCAGGGCGGCGGCCACAAGCGCCGCTACCGGATCGTCGACTTCAAGCGCACGAAGGACGGCGTGCCGGCGAAGGTGGCCGCGATCGAGTACGACCCGAATCGCTCGGCGCGGATCGCGCTCCTGCACTACGCCGACGGCGCGAAGTCGTACATCCTCGCGCCGGCGGGAGTGCGGGTCGGCTCGATCGTGCAGTCGGGCCGCGACGCCGACATCAAGCCGGGCAATGCGCTTCCGCTCGAGTTCATCCCGACCGGGACGCTCGTCCACAACGTCGAGCTCCAGCCGGCCAAGGGCGGCCAGATGGCGCGCTCCGCAGGTTCCGGCGTGCAGCTCGTCGCGAAGGACGGCGGCTACGCGACGCTTCGTCTTCCGTCCGGCGAGATGCGCCGCGTGCTGCTCACGTGTCGCGCGACGGTCGGACAGGTCGGGAACGTCGAGCATCAGAACGTGACGATCGGCAAGGCCGGCCGCAGCCGCTGGCTCGGCAAGCGCCCGGCGGTCCGCGGCAGCGCCATGAACCCGGTCGACCATCCGCACGGCGGCGGCGAGGGCAAGTCGAAGGGCGGCCGGCACCCGGTCACCCCGTGGGGCGTCCCGACGCTCGGCAAGCGCACCCGCTCCAAGCACAAGGCATCCGACAAGTTGATCGTGCGCGGCCGTCGCCGCGGGAAGGACAAGCGGTAACCCCTCATGAGTAGATCTTCGAAGAAGGGGCCTTTCGTCGAGGAGCGGCTGTTCGCGCGCATCCAGAAGATGAACGACTCGGGCTCCAAGAACATGATCCGCACCTGGTCGCGGACGTCGACGGTGTTCCCCGACATGGTCGGTCACACGATCGCGGTCCACGACGGCCGCAAGCACGTGCCGGTGTTCATCTCGGAGCAGATGGTCGGGCACAAGCTCGGCGAGTTCGCCCCGACCCGCCACTTCCGCGGCCATGCCGGGGACCAGAAGACGCAGGTGAAGAAGCGCTGATGGCCGCTGTCGATGCCCGCACCGTGCAGGCGACCGCGAAGTTCGTCCGCATCTCGCCGCGCAAGGCGCGGCTCGTCACGGACAACATCCGCGGGCGCAGCGTGCCCGAGGCGCGCACCGATTCTCGCGTTCACCGAGCGCGCCGCGGCCGTGGAGGTCGAGAAGGTCCTCCGCTCGGCCGTGGCGAACGCCGAGTCGAACCCGGAGCTGCACTGGAACGGCGACGAGCTCGTCGTCGCAGCCGTCTTCGTCGACGAGGGCCCGACGCTGAAGCGCTGGCGCGCACGCGCCCGCGGACGCGTCGCCCGGATTCGCAAGCGGACGTGCCACATCACCATCCAGGTTGCACAGCAAGAAGGACTAGAGACCTCTAGCGCTTCGGCGCCGAAGGCGCGGAAGCGCAGGGAGACAGGTAGCTGATGGGACAGAAGGTTCATCCCGGCGGTCTGCGTGTCGGCGTCATCCACGACTGGAAGTCGAACTGGATGGTCGGCAAGAAGGAGTTCGCAGGCGCGCTGATCGAGGACATCAAGATCCGCGAGCACATTCTCAAGAAGCTGTCGCACGCGGGGCTGTCGGACATCCTGATCCGCAAGGACAAGCAGCGGATCACGATCGACATCTACACCGCGCGCCCCGGCATCGTGATCGGCAAGTCCGGTGTCGAGGTCGACGCGCTGCGCAAAGAAGTGCACGCCATGACCCAGAAGAACGTGCACATCAACATCAACGAGATCAAGCGCCCGGAGCTCGACGCCAAGCTCGTGGCGCAGTCGATCGCGGAGCAGCTGCAGAATCGCGTGTCGTTCCGGCGCGCGATGAAGCGCTCGCTCGCGTCGGCGATCCGCTCGGGAGCAGCCGGGGTGAAGGTGCAGTGCTCGGGCCGCCTCGGCGGGTCGGAGATGAGCCGCTCGGAGCAGTACTCCGAGGGCCGTGTGCCGCTGCACACGATCCGCGCCGACATCGACTACGGGTTCGTCGAGGCGCGGACACCCGACGGGCCGCATCGGCGTCAAGGTGTGGATCAACAAGGGCGAGATCATGCCGGAGGGCTACGGCGGCGTTCCCGGCGGCGGCAAGGAGACCCGGCTCGGCGACCAGGACACGGCGCGCCGCCGCGGCGGCGTCACCGAGGGCCTCGGGGCCTCGCGCGAGTCGGGCCGCAACAGAAGCCAGGATCGTGAGGGGCTCGGCCCCGTGCGCCGCGGCCGTCCCGGCCAGCGCGGCGGCCAGAACCGCCCCGGCGGCGGCGGGGCGGGCACCCGCCCGGGCGCACCGCGCACGCGCGGCGGCTCGTCCGGCCGCTCGCGCGTCCAGGAGGCTCCGCCGCTCCCCGCTCCCGAGGAGCCGAAGGTCGACACGCCCGCCGCCGAGGCTCCGCCCGAGGCGACGCCGGAGTCGCCGCCGGAGTCGCCGCCCGCCGCGGAGAAGCCGAAGGCCGCTCCCCGCAAGAAGAAGGCTGACAGCTGATGCTGCTGCCCAAGAAGACCAAGTTCCGCAAGATGCATCGCGGCCGCCGTCGGGGGACCTCGACGGGCCAGACGACGGTGCACTTCGGCGATTATGGGATCAAGGCGCTCGAGGCCGGCTGGATCACCAACCGGCAGATCGAGGCGGCCCGGATCGCGATGACGCGCAAGATCAAGCGCGGCGGGAAGGTCTGGATCAACCTCTTCCCCGACAAGCCGTTCACGAAGAAGCCGGCGGAGACGCGCATGGGCAAGGGCAAGGGCTCCCCGGAAGGCTGGGTGGCCGTGGTCAAGCCGGGGCGCGTGATGTTCGAGCTGTCCGGGGTCCCGGAGCCGCTCGCGAGAGAGGCGCTCCGCCTGGCCGGCCAGAAGCTGCCGATCAAGACGAAGTTCGTCCGGCGCGAGGGCGGTGATCTCTTTGCGGGCTAGAGATCTGCGCGACCTGACCGACGAGGAGCTCGAGTTGCGGCTCGCCGACACGCGTCAGGAGCTGTTCAACCTGCGCTTCCAGGCCGCGACCGGCGCGCTCGAGAACACGACGCGCCTGAAGCTGGCAAAGCGCGAGATCGCGCGCATCCTGACGACGCAGCACCAGAGGAACTCCAACAAGCAGAAGGTCGAGAGCTGAGCGATGGCGGACGAAGAGCAGAACGAGACAACCGACGAGGTCGGGGCCGTGGCCGAGACCGAAGAGGTGTCTGACACCGAGGTGTCAGACACCGTTCCGGAGCCCGAGGCGGCGGTGGCCGAGCCCGAGGCCGTGGCCGAGACCGAAGAGGTGTCAGACACGGTTCCAGCGGCCGAAGCAGAGGCGTCCGAGCCCGCAGCGCCTGCCAAGAAGCAGCGCTCGCTGAAGCACGTCCCGCGCTCCGCGCGCCGGACGCGCACGAAGCTCGTGCGCGAGAAGCCCGCGAAGCGCAAGCCGATCACGCGCACCGCCAAGCCGGAGTCCGAGCTCGGCCGGCGCCAGGAGCGGCGCGGCGTGGTCGTCTCCGACAAGGGCGACAAGACGATCGTGGTCAAGGTCGACGTGATCAAGAGCCATCCGAAGTACAAGAAGGTCGTCCGGTCGACGGTCAAGTTCCACGCTCACGACGAGGCGAACACCGCCGGCGTCGGCGACACGGTGCGGATCGTCGAGACGCGGCCCCTGTCCAAGCAGAAGCACTGGCGGCTCGCCGAGATTGTCGAGAAGGCCAAGTGATCCAGCAGGAAACTCGCCTGAAGGTCGCCGACAACACGGGTGCTCGTGAGCTACTCTGCATCCGCGTTGCGGGCGGCTCGAAGCGCCGCTACGCGCGTGTCGGGGACATCATCACTGCCACCGTCAAGGCCGCCGCCCCACAAGGGACGGTCAAGAAGGGGGAAGTGGTGAAGGCCGTCGTCGTGCGGACGAAGAAGCCGTTCGGCCGTGACGACGGAACACTGATCTCGTTCGACGAGAACGCGGCAGTGATCATCGACGCACAGCGCAACCCGCGTGGGACGCGCATCTTCGGGCCGGTCGCCCGCGAGCTGCGCGAGAAGAACTTCATGAAGATCGTGAGCCTTGCTCCAGAGGTGCTCTGAGAAGATGACAACTGCACTCAAGCTGAAGAAGGGCGACACCGTCCAGATGCTGACCGGCAAGGATCGCGGGAAGCAGGGCCGGATCCTCGACGCGCGCCCGCGCGACGGCAAGGTGATCGTCGAGAACCTCAACCAGATGACGAAGCACCAGAAGCCGCGCCCGATCCGCGACGCGAGCCGCATGGGCGGTACGCAGATCGCTCCGGGCGGCCGTCTGGAGCTCGCCGCCGCGGTTCCCGTCTCGAACGTCATGCTCGTCTGCCCGACGTGCAAGCTGCCGACCCGCATCGGCTACCGCTTCAAGGACGGCAAGGACGGGCAGGTCAAGGTTCGCGTCTGCAAGCGTGACGGCTGCGGCCAGGAGATCGACAAGTGATGGCAGCGACAGAGACCTACACACCGCGCCTCAAGCAGCGCTACAACGACGAGCTCCGGGCAGAGCTGCGCGAGCAGCTCGAGCTGTCCTCGATCATGCAGTCGCCGACGATCGACAAGATCACGCTCAATATGGGCGTCGGCGAGGGCAAGACCGACGCGAAACAGATCGATGCCGCGCTCGAGGAGTTGACGATCATCGCCGGCCAGCGAGCGCAGGTTCGCAAGGCGCGCAAGTCGATCGCGCAGTTCAAGATCCGTGAAGGGATGCCCATCGGGGTCAAGGTGACCCTGCGCGGCGACCGCATGTGGGAGTTCCTCGACCGGCTCGTCTCGATCGCGCTCCCGCGCATCCGCGACTTTCGCGGTCTCAGCCCGGACTCGTTCGACGGCCGCGGCAACTACTCGCTCGGCATCCGCGAGCAGATCATCTTTCCCGAGATCGACTACGACAGCATCAATCAGATCCGCGGCCTCGACGTCGCGATCACCACGACCGCGACGAACGACAACGAGGCGCGCGCGCTGCTCACGGCGCTCGGCCTGCCGTTCGCAGCCGATGGAGGCAGCAGGTAAATGGCGAAGAAGTCGCTGAGAGTCAAGGCCGCGAGGCCCGCGAAGTTCAAGGTCCGCAACTACACGCGCTGCAACCGCTGCGGCCGTCCGCGCGCCGTCTTCAAGAAGTTCGGGCTCTGTCGTATCTGCCTGCGGGAGCTCGCCCACCAGGGCGTCATCCCCGGCATGACCAAGAGCTCCTGGTAGGAGGAACCGTGCTCACCGATCCCGTCGCCGACATGCTCACGCGCATCCGCAACGCCAACAAGGCGCTGCACGACAACGCCGAGATGCCGACCTCCAAGCTGAAGGTCGAGATCGCCCGCATCCTCAAGGAGGAGGGCTACATCCGCGACTTCCACGTCTCGGACGCGGGCACGCACCCGACCCTGGTCGTCGAGCTCAAGTACGGGCGCGGCCGCGAGCGCGTGCTCTCCGGCCTCAAGCGCGTGTCCAAGCCGGGCCGGCGGATCTACGCCGGCAAGGACCGCCGTCAGCGCGTGCTGGGCGGCATGGGCATCGCGATCATGTCCACCTCTCGCGGCGTCGTCACGAGCCGCACCGCCGAGGCCGAAGGCATCGGCGGCGAAGTCATCTGCTACGTCTGGTAGCCATTTGCGCCGCAAATGGCTAGAGAGAGAATCCGTATGAACTTGCGCAACCACACCCCTAGGCCTTTTCCCGTCGGCACGGCTGGAGTCGAGCTGTGAGCCGCATCGGGAAAAGGCCAATTGAAGTTCCTGCAGGCGTGATCGTCTCGATCGACCCTGGCCGCGTGACCGTGTCCGGGCCGAAGGGCGAGCTGCGCCAGGACGTGCCGCAGCGGATGCAGATCGCGCAGGAGGAGTCGGTGATCACCGTCACCCGTCCGACCGAGCGCGGCGAGGATCGCGCGCTGCACGGCCTGACGCGGACGCTGATCGCGAACATGGTCGAGGGCGTGACGCAGGGATTCGAGAAGCGGCTCGAGATCCAGGGCGTCGGCTACCGCGCAGCGCTGTCGGGAGCCGATCTCGAGCTGCAGGTGGGCTATTCCCATTCGGTGAAGATCAAGCCGCGCCAGGGCATCGAGTTCGAGGTGCCGATCCCGACCCAGGTGATCGTCCGGGGCATCGACAAGCAGGCTGTCGGCCAGACGGCCGCGGAGATTCGCAAGGTGCGCCCGCCGGAGCCGTACAAGGGCAAGGGAATCCGCTACGAGGGCGAGTACGTGCGCCGGAAGGTCGGGAAGCGCGCATGAACGTAGGCTCGACGGAGTTCATCAAGAGCGAAGGCGCCGGCTTGGCCGGCGCCGGGAGCGGGGCATGAGCACGTTGTCGGTTCGCGAAGCTCGCCTCCGCCGCCATCGCCGCGTGCGCGGGAAGATCCGCGGCTCCGCGGAGCGTCCGCGCCTGCTCGTGTTCCGCTCGAACCGCGGCGTCTTCGCGCAGCTGATCGACGACGACGCCGGCCGGACGCTCGCCGCAGCGTCCTGGCTCGAGCTGCCGAAGTCGTTCACGGGAGACAAGACGGAGCAGGCTGCCGAGGTCGGCAAGCGGCTCGCGGCTGCGGCGAAGAAGGCCGGCGTCGAGAACGCCGTCTTCGACCGCGGCGGCTACCTGTATCACGGTCGCGTCAAGGCGCTCGCCGACGGCGCACGCGAAGGAGGACTGACGTTCTAGTGGCAATCGACGTGCAGGAGACCCGCGAGCTCAAGGAACGCGTGGTCGAGATCAACCGGGTCGCCAAGGTCGTCAAGGGCGGCCGCCGCTTCTCGTTCACGGCGCTCGTCGTGATCGGCGACGAGGTCGACCGCGTCGGCGTGGGCTACGGCAAGGCGCGCGAAGTGCCGCTGGCGATCTCGAAGGCGGTCGACGACGCGAAGAAGAACATGTTCACCGTGCCAAAGCACGGGCAGACGATCACGCACGAGTCGCTCGGCCGGTTCGACGCGGCCCGCGTGCTCCTGCGGCCCGCCTCGCCCGGCACCGGCGTGATCGCCGGCGGAGGCGTGCGCGCGGTGCTCGAGCTCGGCGGGATCAAGGACGTGCTCGCGAAGTCGCTCGGGACGACGAATCCCATCAACATGCTGAAGGCTGCGGAGCAGGCACTGCGCCAGCTCCGCCGGCCGGAGGAAGTCGCGAAGTCGCGCGGCAAGCAGATCAGCGACGTCCTCCCGTACAAGCGCCCCGTTCCGGAGGCCGAGGAGGTGAGCACCGTTGTCGAAGCTGAGGCTGACGCAGGTGCGTAGCCAGATCGGCCAGTCGGAGCGCCACCGCGGCACGCTGCGGGCGCTCGGCCTCGGCCGGATCGGGAAGACCAACGAGATCGACGACAGTCCGGTCCTCGCAGGCATGCTGCGCAAGGTGCGCCATCTCGTGAAGGTCGAGGAGTCCTAGACCATGGCCGGCGATCTGAACCTGTCCAACCTGCAGCCCGCACAACCCAGGACCGAGCGCAAGCGCATCGGCCGGGGCCTGGGCTCGGGCAAGGGGCGGTATTCCGGCCGCGGGATCAAGGGCCAGAAGTCGCGCGCGGGCTCACATGCGATGCGCGCAGGCTTCGAGGGCGGCCAGATGCCGCTGTACATGCGCACCGCCAAGCTCCGCGGCAACACGTCCGCGGATGCGATGCCGGTCGGCCCCTTCCGCACGTACTCGCAGCCCGTCAACCTGCGCGACCTCGAGGCCCGCTTCGACGCCGGGGAGGAGGTCACGCCCGAGTCGCTGAAGGCGAAGGGCCTGATCCGCTCGCTGCGCAAGGACGTGAAGCTGCTCGGCGTGGGCGAGCTGACGAAGAAGCTGACGATCACGGTGCACGGCGCCTCGGCGACGGCCCGGGAGAAGGTCGAGGCGGCCGGCGGCACGCTGACCGTGCTCAAGGAGCCGAAGGCCCGCAAGCCGAAGAACCTGAAGCGGCGCCCGGAGGGCAGGACGAAGGACGCGACCCAGGACGCCGAGCCCGCCGAGACGACTCCCGCCGAGACCGCGGAAGGCGAGGGCTCCTAGGTCTTGCTGTCCTGGCTCGCCAACGCGTGGCGGGTCCCGGAGCTCCGGCGCCGGCTCCTGTTCACTGCAGGCATTCTCGCCGCGTACCGCCTCGGCTCGTGGATGCCCGCGCCGGGGGTCGACTCGGCTCAGATCCAGAGCTTCTTCAACGGCAAGGGCGGCTCGCTCCTCGGCCTCCTGAACCTCTTCTCCGGCTCGGCCCTGTCGCGGTTCTCGATCTTCGCGCTCGGGATCATGCCGTACGTCACCGCGTCGATCATCCTGCAGCTCCTGACCGTCGTCATCCCGACGCTCGAGCAGCTGCAGAAGGAAGGCGAGTCGGGGTACGCCAAGATCAACCAGTACACCCGTTACCTCACCGTCTTCCTGGCGGCCGCGCAGGCGACCGGCTACGCGTACCTCTTCCACACGGAGGGCGCGCTGCCGGCCAACCCGGGCCGCCTCGTGCTGATCGTCGTCACGCTGACGGCGGGCACCGTGCTCCTGATGTGGTTCGGCGAGCTGATCACGAAGCGGGGCATCGGCAACGGCATCTCGCTCCTGATCTTCGCCTCGATCCTGACGTCCATGCCCCAGGGCATCAACGCCTGGCTCAACGGCGGCGCGGTCGAGAAGCTGTTCTTCCCGCTGATCGCGATCGGCATCGTCGTCGCGGTCGTCTTCGTGCAGGAGGGCCAGCGGCGCATCCCGATCCAGTACGCAAAGCGCATGGTCGGGCGCCGCCAGACCCAGGGCGGCGCCACCTACATGCCGCTGCGCGTGAACATGGCCGGCGTGATCCCGGTCATCTTCGCGGCGGCGCTGCTCGCGCTCCCGCAGACGGTGTCGTCGTTCGCCCCGTCGTCGCAGACGTGGATCAACACCCACTTCTCGCCGTCGTCGTGGACGTATCTCGCCGTCGAGGCGGGGCTGATCATCGTCTTCACCTACTTCTACACCGCGGTCCAGTTCAATCCGGTCGACCAGGCCGACAACCTGCGCAAGTACGGCGGCTACATCCCCGGCATCCGGCCGGGCCCGCCGACCGCGCAGTACCTCGACCGCGTGCTGACGCGGCTCACGCTGCCTGGCTCGCTCTTCCTCGCCGTCGTCGCGGTCCTGCCGTCGGTCTTCATCAAGCACTTCGGCTTCTCCCAGGCAACCTCACGCGCCCTCGGCGGCACCTCGGTGCTGATCGTCGTCGGCGTCGCGCTCGACACGATGCGCCAGATGGAGTCGCAGATGATGATGCGCTCCTACGAAGGCTTCCTACGGTGATGCGGTGAATCTCCTCGTGCTCGGCCCCCAGGGGGCCGGCAAGGGCACGCAGGCAAAGCTCATCGCCGCCGAGTACGGGATCCCGCACGTCTCCACGGGCGACATGTTCCGCGCCGCGCAGGCCGCGGGCACGGAGTTCGGCAGACGGGTCGGCGAGATCATGCAGACCGGGCAGCTGGTTCCCGACGACCTGACGATCGAGATGATCCGGGAGCGGCTGTCGCAGCCCGATGCCCAGGAGGGATTCGTGCTCGACGGCTTCCCGCGCACCCTGGCGCAGGCCGAGGCCCTGGACGCGATGCTCGGCGGGATCGGCCGCGGGCTCGACGCGATCCTGTTCTTCGACGTCCCGGACGAGGTCGGCATGGACCGGGCGCTGAACCGCGCGCAGCTCGAAGGCCGCGCCGACGACACGCCCGAGGTGATCGAGAAACGCCTCGAGGTCTACCACGCCGAGACGGAGCCGATCGTCGAGCACTACCGCGTCTCCGGCAAGCTGGTCCCCCTGCACGCCGAGCGCTCGATCGAAGAGGTCTGGTCCGAGGTCTCCGATTCCCTCCGGGTCGTCGCATGATCATCCGGAAGTCCGCCCAGGAGATCGAGACGATGGCGCGTGCGGGCAAGGTCGTGGCCGACACGCTGGCGCTGATCGAGGAGCAGCTGCAGCCCGGCAGCACGACGGGCGAGCTCGATGCGCTCGCCGACGAGTTCATCCGCTCGCACGGCGGCCGGCCGACGTTCAAGGGCTACAAGGGCTACCCGGCGGCCACCTGCCTCTCCCCGAACTCGATGGTCGTCCACGGGATCCCGGGCGGGCTGAAGCTCGAGGACGGCGACGTCCTCTCGGTCGACGTCGGCGTGACCCTCGACGGGTTCGTCGCCGACTCGGCCTGGACGTTCCCGGTCGGGTCGATCTCCCCCGAGGCGCAGCGCCTCCTCGACACCTGCAAGGCCGCACTCGAGGCGGGGATCAGGGAAGCCCGCCTCGGCAACTCGATCGGCGACATCTCGCAGGCGGTCCAGACGGTCACCGAGGAGGCCGGGTACAGCGTGATCCGGAGCCTCGTCGGCCACGGCGTCGGCCGGTCGATGCACGAGGACCCCCAGGTGCCGAACTTCGTCTCGGCCTACCGGGGGCCTGAGCTGAAGGAGGGCATGACGATCGCGATCGAGCCGATGATCACGGCCGGCGGCCCGGAGGTCTACATCCACGACGACGAGTGGTCGATCTCCACCACGGACGGGTCGCTCGCCGCCCATTTCGAGCACACCGTGGCCGTGACCGCCTCCGGCCCGAGAATCCTCACCGGCGGAGGGGTCCTGGTACCATGACGACCCGCGCTGCGAGGCGTCTAGCCGCGCGCGCCCTCACCACGTTCTCGAAAGACTCTGAATGAAAGTCAGACCTTCAGTGAAGCCCATGTGCGAGCGCTGCCGCGTGATCAAGCGGCACGGTCGCACCATGGTCATCTGCACGAATCCTCGTCACAAGCAGCGTCAGGGGTAGATCAGGACACATGGCACGTATCGCAGGCGTCAACCTGCCGAATCAGAAGCGGCTCGAGATCGGGCTGACCTACATCTTCGGCATCGGCCAGCCGACGGCGCAGAAGATCTGCGACGCGCTCGGCCTCTCGCGCGACACGAAGGTTCGCGACCTCACCGAAGACGAGGTTGCGAAGCTCCGCGACTACATCGACCAGAACGAGCAGGTCGAGGGTGACCTGCGCCGCGAGCGCACCCAGGCGATCAAGCGGCTGTCCGAGATCGGCGCGTACCGCGGGCTGCGGCACCGCCGCAACCTCCCTGCGCGCGGCCAGCGCACGAAGACCAACGCCCGCACGCGCAAGGGCCCGAAGAAGACCGTCGGTCGCGGGAAGAAGGCGAAGTAATGGCACCTCCTCGCAGAGCGGCGACCACGCGCGGTCGCACACGCCGCCGTGTCCGCAAGAACATCGCGATCGGCCAGGCGCACATCAAGACCTCGTTCAACAACACGATCGTCGCCCTGACGGACAAGGACGGCAACGTGATCGTGTGGGAGTCCGCCGGCTCGGCCGGGTTCAAGGGCTCGCGCAAGTCCACGCCGTTCGCGGCCCAGGTGACCGCCGACGCGGCCGCCCGCAAGGGCATGGAGCACGGTCTGCAGAAGGTCGAGGTGTTCGTCAAGGGGCCCGGGTCGGGTCGTGAGACGGCGATCCGCTCGCTGCAGGCCGCGGGCCTGGAGATTCTCGGAGTGAAGGACGTCTCGCCGCAGGCACACAACGGCGTCCGCCAGAAGAAGCGGAGGCGTGTGTAGTGGCTCGCGATCGTTCACCGAAGTGCAAGCAATGCCGGCGGGAGGGGATCAAGCTCTTCCTCAAGGGCGAGCGCTGCCTGACCGAGAAGTGCGCCATCGAGCGCCGTTCGTATCCACCGGGTGAGCACGGCCGCGGCCGCATCAAGCAGAGCGAGTACCTGCTGCAGTTGCGCGAGAAGCAGAAGGCGCGGCGCTACTACGGCCTCCTCGAGACGCAGTTCCGCACGTACTACGAGAAGGCCAACAAGCAGGGCGGGATCACCGGCGACAACCTGCTGCGCATGCTCGAGACCCGTCTCGACAACGTCGTCTATCGCCTGGGCTTCGCGGCGTCGCGCGCGCAGGCACGCCAGCTCGTCCGCCACGGGCACTTCTCGGTGAACGGCCGCCGCGTGAACATCCCGAGCTACCAGGTCAAGCCCGACGACCTCGTCGCTCTGAAGACCGGGTCCGGCGCGGAGCAGATCGTCCGCGACGCGACCGACCTCACCGCCGCTGTCGCCCCGTGGCTGCAGGCAGACCACGACGGCCTCAGCGGCACCGTCTTGAAGTGGCCGGAGCGTGCCGAGATCGACACCCCGGTTTCCGAACAGCTGATCGTCGAGCTCTACTCGAAGTAGTGCGAAGACTCCGCTAGCGCTCGCAAAGGAAAGGACACACATTGGCAGTACGCGCGACCGATTTCCAGGTGCCGAAGATCACGCACGAGGAAGTGAACGAGAACCGTGGCGTCTTCGTCATCGAGCCGCTCGATCGCGGCTTCGGCTACACGTTCGGCAACTCGCTGCGCCGGGTGCTGCTCTCCTCGCTGGAGGGCGCCGCGGTCACCTCGGTCAAGATCGAGGGCGTCGCGCACGAGTTCACGACGCTCCCGGGCGTCCGCGAGGACGTCACCGACATCATCCTGAACCTGAAGCAGCTCGTCTGCATCCTCCACGGCGAGTCGCCGGAGGTGGAGGTCCGGCTGACGAAGCGCGGTGAGGGAACCGTCACGGCCGCCGACATCGAGGCGCCCGCCGACCTCGAGATCCTGAATCCGGAGCTCGAGATCGCGAACCTCTCGTCCAAGGGGCGCCTCGAGGTGACCCTCACGATCGGCCGCGGTCGCGGGTACGTCCCGGCCGAGGGCAACCGTGGCCAGGCGCACACGATCGGGGTCATCCCCGTCGACTCGATGTTCTCGCCGATCAACCGCGTCGCCTACGACGTGGAAGCGGCGCGCGTCGGACAGCGCACCGACTACGACAAGCTGATCCTCGACGTCACGACCAACGGCTCGATCGATCCGAAGGACGCGATCGCGCAGGGCGCCGAGATCCTCATCCGCCAGCTGGCGATCTTCACCGACCTGGAGAAGATCGAGGGCTACGGCGAGTCCGCGGCGGCTTCGGCCGACGGCAACGGCGAGGCGCCGGGCGTCTCGCTCGCGGGCGGGATGGAGAACTTCCCGATCGAGGAGCTCGAGCTCGGTGTCCGCTCCTACAACTGCCTGAAGCGCGTCGGCATCGAGACGATCGGCGACCTCGTGACGAAGTCGGAGTCCGAGCTCGCTGCGATCCCGAACTTCGGCAAGAAGTCGATCGAAGAGGTCAAGGAGACGCTCCAGCAGCACGGCCTCAACCTGCGCGGCGGCGGGAACGGCGCGGAGGGGTAGAACGTGCGGCACGCGCGCTCAGGAAAGAAGCTCGGCCGCGACTCGGCGCACCGCAAGGCGCTCTACTCGAACCTTGCCGGTGCGCTGATCGAGCACGGCCGCATCAAGACGACCGTCACCAAGGCGAAGGCCGTCAAGCCGATCGCCGAGCAGATGATCACGCTCGGCCGGCGCGGCGACCTGCACGCCCGCCGGCAGGCGACGGCGTTCCTGCGCTCGCGCGACGTCGTGCACAAGCTCTTCGCCGACGTCGCCCCGCTCTTCAAGGACCGGCCGGGGGGCTACACGCGGATCGTCAAGATCGGGCCGCGCCCGGGGGACGCCGCCGAGATGGCCTATCTCGAGCTCGTCGACGAGGAGTACGTCGCGACCCAGCGCGAGGAGCGGACGCCCGAGCCGGCCGCGGTCGCAGAGCCGGCGGAGGCGGAGGCGACGGAGGCGGACGAGGAGCCCGAGGCCGAGGAGCCCGCGGCCGAGGTGGAGTCAGCCGGCGGAGCCGACGAGAGCACCGACGACGGCGATGACGGTCCCGCCGACGACGAGATTAAGTAGCGACTTCGCGAAGCTCGTCTCGAAGAACTTCCAGCGGATCACCGCCAGCCCGACCAGCTCGAACCCCACGACCGTCGCCGCCGTGACGACCGCGACGTGGTAGTTCGGGATCAGGAACGGGAGCGTGTGGAGGATCCCGCCGACGAACGTGCCGGCGCCGGTGATCACGCCCCGCGTGACCGGCCTGCCGCGCCCGGTGAGCTCGCCGGTGTCCGAGAGGCCCTCGCTGTAGGCCATCGAGATCGCCGCACCGATCGCGGTCGCGAGCCCGGCCACGAAGGCCGCATGGGGCTTGTGCGTGTAGAACGCGATCCCGAAGATGGGCGCGAGGGTCGACAGCGATCCGTCGATCAGGCCGACCATCGCGGGTTGCACGCGCTGCAGGAGGAAGTGATGCTCGAGGGTCGTCACCCATCCATAGTATAAATGAAGGATGCCAAGTGACTAGAGCATCAGGAAGTCCTTACAAGCGACGTCAGGCCCGCCTGACGGACACGGCGACGGCGAGGGCAACCTGAGGTGCCGCGCCTCAAGCTAACGATCGAATACGACGGCACGGGCTTTCGCGGCTGGGCGAGGCAGCCCGGCGAGCGCACGATCGAAGGCGAGCTGTGCGGGGCGATCGCGGGGCTCTACGAGCTGTTCGACGAGCTCGCGGTCGCGGGCCGCACCGACACGGGCGTCCACGCCCTCGCGAACGTCGTCTCGCTGAACGTCCTGGGCGGCCCGCCGCCCGAGCGTGCCGCCGAGGCGCTGAACGCCGTGCTGCCGGACGACGTCGCCGTGCGGAGCGCCGAGCAGGCGCCGGACGGCTTCCATGCGCGCTTCGACGCCGTGTCGAGGTCGTATCGCTTTCGCGTCCGGCCGCGCCGCGAGCGCTCGGTCTTCGAGGCGAGACGGTCGCTGTGGTGGCCGCGCCCGCTCGACCTGGCGGCGTTGAACGAGAACGCGAGCTCGCTGGTCGGCGCGCACGACTTCCGCGCGTTCACGCCGACCGAGACCCAGCACCGCACCTTCGTGCGGCAGGTGAAGACGGCCCGCTGGGTCGAGCTCGGCGAGAGCATCTTCGCGTTCGAGATCACGGCCGACTCGTTTCTCCGCCACATGGTGCGGACACTCGTCGGCACGATGCTCGAGGGCCGCGAGCTCGCACCGCTCCTCGAGGGCCGCCCGCGCGCCGAGGCGGGTGCGACGGCGCCGCCGCACGGCCTGTACCTGACCGGCGTGTCCTATCCAGACACGTCCGGGGTCAGACCCAGGGACGCGTCCGAAGGGGACACGGCCGCGGGTCTGACCCCGACGGGTTGAACTCGAGGGCGGCGGGGCAGAAGATCACAGGGTGCACACGTGCCGGCATTGCGGGAACGGTGTCGAGGACAGGTTCCGCTACTGCCCCTGGTGCGCGCTGCCGCAGCGGCGCAAGCTGGTGGAGTTCTTCGCGCCGCACCCCGGCGTCGCGGGCGACCACGCCAAGGCTCTGCGCGTCTCGCGCTACTTCGGCGACGAGGAGACGGCGCCCCAGGTGCGCTTCAGCATCTGGAACGTCGACTCGGCCGACGCAGCCGTGTCGCTCAGCGAGGAGGAGGCCGCGAGGCTCGCCGGGTTCCTCGTGCCGCAGCGCCGCCCCTTCCTCGAGCAGCTGCGCGTCACGCTGCGGCGGTAGGAGAGGCTGACCGCTCGCTACGATCGAGCGCGTGCGCTTTCCGGTCGTTCTCTTCGATCTCGACGGCACGGTGATCGACTCAGGAGCGATCATCCTGGCGTCGATGCGGCATGCAGCGGAGACCGTCGTCGGCGGCGAGTGGAGCGACGACGAGTTGATGAAGGCCGTCGGCGGCCCCGGGCTCGAGGCCCAGATGGTCGCGCTCGACCCGAACCGCGTCGACGAGCTCGTCCGTGTCTACCGCGCGCACAACGAGCCGCTGCACGACACGCTCGACTACTGCGGGAACATGGACGCGGTGCTCGCGGAGCTGCACGAGCGTGGCCACCGGCTCGGCATCGTCACCGCGAAGCGGCGCGTCACGGTCGAGCTCGCCTTCGCGAGGTTGCCACTCGAGCATCTCTTCGAGACCGTCGTCGGCGGAGACGAGACCGCGCGCCACAAGCCCGATCCGGAGCCGCTGCTGCTCGCGCTCGAACGCCTCGGCGCACCCGCCGGCGAGGCTGCATACGTCGGCGACTCGCCCTTCGACATGCAGGCTGCGAAGTCCGCCGGCCTGTACGCGATCGGCGTCAGCTGGGGCCGCATTCATCAAGCCGCCAAGCTGACGGAGGCCGATGTGATCGTCGATCGCCCCGAGGAGCTCCTTGAGCTCGTCTAGGGCCGCCGAGCTGCGCGACCTGCTCAACCGCTGGCTCCACGAGTACCACGTGCTCGACGACCCGTCCATCGACGACGCCACGTACGACCAGGCCTACGACGAGCTGGCGGAGCTCGAGCGCCGGCATCCCGAGCTCGTCACTCCCGACTCGCCGACGCAGCGGGTCGGGGCGCCGGCATCCGCCAGGTTCCAGAAGGTGCGTCATCTGACGGCGATGGGCTCGCTCGAGAAGGTGACGACGGACGAGGCGATCGAGAAGTGGGCCGACGACGTTCGCAAGCGGCTCGGCGACGGCGCGGCGATCGCCTACGTCCTCGAGCCGAAGATCGACGGTCTGGCGATCAACCTCACCTACGAGACGGCGGTCCTCGCGCGCGGCGCGACACGGGGCGACGGCGAGGTCGGCGAGGACGTGACGGCCAACCTGCGCACGATCCCGGCGATTCCCCTGCGCATGCTCGGCGACGAGGCGCCGGAGCTGATCGAGGTGCGCGGTGAGGTGTACATGCCGCTCTCGGGCTTTCGCCGCTTGAACGAACGGCTCGTCGAGGAAGGGAAGAAGCCGACGCCGAACCCCCGCAACGCCGCAGCCGGTTCGCTGCGGCAGAAGGATCCCTCGATCACTGCGGCGCGCCCGCTCTCGTTCTGGGCCTACGGCGTGGGCGCGCACGAGGGGGCGTCGCTGACCTCGCACTGGCAGACGCTGCAATGGCTGCGCGGGCACGGGTTTCCGATCAATCCGTTTGCGGAGCGTCTCGAGACGGTCGAGGAGCTCGCCGAGCGCTGCCGCGTGTGGGAGCGGCGCCGCACGGAGCTCGACTACGAGATCGACGGAATCGTGATCAAGGTCGACGACTACGCCCAGCAGCGGCGCCTCGGCGCGCTCCATCAGCGCCCGCGCTGGGCTCGGGCATTCAAGTGGGCGCCGATGACGGCGACCACCCGGCTGGATCGGATCCTGATCCGCGTCGGGCGCACAGGTGCGCTCAATCCGTGGGCGCTGCTCGAGCCGGTGGAGGTCGGCGGCGTCACCATCTCGCGCGCGACGCTGCACAACGAGGAGGACATCAACCGCAAGGACATCCGCGAGGGCGACGACGTGATCGTCCAGCGGGCGGGAGACGTGATCCCGCAGATCGTCGGCCCCGCCGGGCCGCACAGGCGGGGAACGAAGCCGTTTCGGATGCCCAGCCATTGTCCGCTCTGCGGCACGGAGATCGTCAAGCCCGAAGGCGAGGCCATGCACCGCTGCCCAAATCGCGCGTGCCCGTCCCGCGGGCTCGAGTCGCTCATCAACTGGGTGCAGGCAGCCGCCGACATCGACGGCGTCGGCGAGCAGCTCGTGCGGCGGCTGTGGGAGCTCGGCCTCGTCCGGTCGCTGCCGGAGCTCTACCGGCTCACGAAGGAGCAACTGCTCGAGCTCGACGGCTTCGGCGAGACGTCGGCAACGAACGCGATCAACTCGATCGAGGCCTCGAAGGGCATCCCGTTTCGCCGAGTGCTGTTCGGGCTCAACATCCCGGACGTCGGCTGGGTCACGGCACAGAACCTCGCCCGTCACTTCGCGAGCGTCGACCGTCTCGCCGGCGCGACGCAGGAGGAGATCATCGAGTGCGAGGGGATCGGCCCCGAGCGGGCGGAGGCGATCGCCGAGTGGTTTGCAGACGACGAGAACCGGCGGCTCGTCGCCGACCTGCGCGCGCTCGGTCTTCGGTTCGAGGCGGGTGAAGAGGATCGTCCGGTCGAGGGCCCGCTCACCGGCACGCAATACGTCGTCACCGGCACGCTCGAGTCTTTCTCACGCGAGCAGGCCCGGGCTGCACTGGAGGCGCTCGGTGCGAAGGTGTCCGACAACGTGTCCAAGAAGACGACCGGCGTGATCGTCGGCGAGAGCCCGGGGTCGAAGGTCGCGAAGGCGGAGAAGGCCGGTGTCCCGCTCCTCACCGAGGAGGACCTGAAGTCGCTCGTGGGCGAGCCCCAGGGGGCCTAGGCACCGGCCACGGAGGCGAGCGCGGTCGCGAACCGGTCCTGGGCACGTTCCGCCGGGCTCGTCGCGACGGGCCGGCCGTTCTGGAGCACGGCGAACGCGAAGCGGGAGCCCGCATAACCCGAGAGCGCCGACGCCTCGTCGGTCGTGCCCGTCTTCGCGTGCACGGTGCCGCGCGCCGGTCTCAGCTGCATGCGATGCTCGAGCGTCCCGTTCACGCCCGCGACGGCCAGGGCGGCCCAGAGCGGCCGACGGAGCTCGGGGTCGCTCCACGACGTGACGAGGATCGCCGAGAGCGCCCGCGCGGTCATCCGGTCGTCGAGCGAGAGCCCCGAGCCGTCGACGATGCGCACACCCGCGAGCGGGATTCCCGCCGCGGCGAGATCGCGCCGCACGATCGCGGCACCGGCGGCCGTTGTCCCGCCGGCGCCGACCTCCGCGCCGAGCTCCTTCACCATCAGCTCGGCGGTGAAGTTGTCGCTCTCGCGGTCCATCTCCTTGAGGATGGCCGGGAGCGGCGCGGACTCGACCTGAGCCAGCGCAAGCGCTGCGTCCGGCGCCCGTCCGAGCCCGGCGGCGCCGCTCGAGACGCCGTGTGCCCGCAGAAGCCGGCGGAAGGTGCCGGCGGCCGCGAGTGCGGGCAGCAAGGCGACATGGCGGTCGTAGAACGCGCGGTCGATCACGAGCGCCGAGAGCGGCGGGCACTCGCTGAGAAAGAACGCCGCCTTCCAGCCGGGTGCGGTGCGCCGGGTGTCGAACCACGACTCGTCGCCGAGCACGCGGCCCGTGACACGCAAGATGCCCCGCCTGGCGACCTGCGCCGCCAGGCGACCGACCTGGGCCGACGTCAGCGTCGGATCGCCGAATCCCTTCAGGAAGAGATCGCCGTACCAGGTCGTCCCCTGCTGGTGCCCGCGCGCGAGGACCTCGGTGCGGAAGCGATAGGTCACACCCAGCTCGCGCAGCGCCGCGAAGGTCACCGCCAGCTTCTCGTTCGATGCCGGCGCGAGCGACAGATCCGGGTTCCGCGAGAACACCGGTTTGCCGGAGCCGAGGTCGATCGCGACGGCCGCCGACGCCTCCTTCGAGTAGCCCGGCACGGCGAGCGCCTGGGCGAGCCTGGCCGGCAGCGGGAGCCTCGAAGCGCTGCCGGCGCCCGGCGCGAGCAGCAGCACGAGCGCGCCGGCGGCAAGTCCTCTGGCAAGTCCTCTCCGCACCCGGGCCATTGTGACCGGCCCCGCGGCGGGCTGGGCCTCGGCCGGCCGGGGAATGGGCCGCCCGGCCCTTGTCGGGCCGCCCGTTCGTCCTGAGAATCGGGGCAGGTGAGCGAGCTCCTCGACCGCATCTCGACCCTCGTCGGCACGTCGACTCGTGACCTCCCCGAGATCGAGCGCACGCTGACCGACGGTTATGCCTGCGCCCTCTCGCTCGAGGCGGAGCGGTGGCGGCTCGAGCAGCACCTGATCGCTCTGAGCCAGGGCATCGAGACCGGTGACACGATCGGCAAGGCGCAACAGCTCGGCGACGTCGCCCGGCGGCTCGAGGCCATCGACCTCGAGTTGACCGAGCTGCGCGCGCTGCTGGCCGACCTGCGCCGTCGCGCGGACGATCTGCGCGTGGGCTCACCCGCCCGCGCCTAGCGCTAGACGAGCCCGGAGCGAACCGCGTAGACCGCAGCCTGGATGCGGTTGTCGATCTGCAGCTTCATCAGGATGTTCGAGATGTGGTTCTTGACCGTCTTCGGGCTGATGTGCAGCTCGAGCGCGATCATGCCGTTGTCCTTGCCGTTCGCGATCAGCTTCAGGACCTCGATCTCGCGGTCCGACAGCTCCGACTGGATCAACTCGGCCTCGCGCGTTGACGCGCTGGACGCGCGCACGCGCTGCAGCAGCTTCGACGCGATCGACGGAGACACGAGCGATTCGCCGACGGAGGCAGCGTGAATGCCGCTGATCAGCTCGGTGATCGACGAGTCCTTGAGGAGGTAACCGCAGGCTCCTGCGAGGATGGCGTCCATCACGTCGCTGTCCTGGTCCGAGATCGTCAGCACGAGAACGCGGGTCAGCGGCGCGATCATCGAGATCTGCCGGGTCGCCTCGACGCCGCTGATCCCGGGCATGTTGAGGTCCATCACGACGACGTCGGGCGCAACCTCGCGTACCGCGTGGAGCGCCTCCGTCCCGTTGTCGCACTCGCCGACCACCTGCACTCCCTGTTCCTCGAGCAGGTTGCGCAGGCCGGTGCGAAACAGATCGTGGTCGTCCACGAGCAGGACTCGCGCCCGGGGTACCTGAGTGGTGTTCGCTACGTCGCTCAGTTCGCCTACCTGGGCGTGGGACCGGACGTCAGTCTAGCCGCGCGCCTCTAGTGCAAGACGATCGTGACCGTGCGGCGTCCCCAGGCGTTCGCCTGCGCCACCGACGGGAACCACAGGTCGATCGCGGCACCGACGACCGACCCGCCGCGGTCGGCCGCCACGGCCTCGCCGTAGCCGGGGATGTTCATGTGCGTGCCCAGCGGGATCACCGACGGGTCGACAGCGGCGACGCCCCAGCCGACGGGGAGACCGCTCGCGGTGCGGCCCTGGAGCGCGTAGCCGGTGGCCGTGACCGTGAGCGTGCGGCCGGGCAGCGCGCCGGGCGGCGACGCGGAGACCGGAGAGGCGAGCGAGGCGCGGGTGGTCGCGCCGGCCGTTGCCGGCGCGGCGCTGCGAGCCTGCGCGGCCCGTGCCGCGGCGACGAGCGCCGCGATCTGCTGCTCGGTCAGCCGGCGCTGCGTGGAGAGAGAGGAGACGTACGCCTTCCGTTCTGCCACTGCCCGCGCCAGCGAGGACTCCGTCGACTCGGCGGCGCGCGTGGCCGCCTCGAGGGCGGCCTTCCGCACGGCGAGCCCACGAGAAGCGGTGGCGATCGACCTGCGGGCGCCGGCGAGCTCGCGCAGGATGTCTTCGCCCTGGTTGCTGACACGACTCAGGTTGTCGAGATTCGTCAGCGCCTCGTCGAGGCTCTTCGAGCCGAGCACGATCTCGAGCGGCTCGACGTTTCCTTCCTCGTAGAGCACGCGAAGGCGCTGTGCGACGCGTGCCTGCGAGATGTGCGTGCTTCGCCTGGCGATCGCGAGCTGGTGGCGCAGGCTCCGCCGTTCGGAACGCAGCGACCGCGCCTGGGCTCGCAGCGCCGACAGCCGCGCGTGCGTCGCCGCCAGTTGCTGGTCGAGGGAATACAGGTCGAGCACGGCGGCCCGGGACTTCGCGACGATGGCGGCGTCTTTCGCCTGCAACGATGCCGTGCTCCGCGACGGATTGGCACCGACGACCGACGGCGCGATCAACACCGCCAGCGCGATCACGGCGAACGGAAACATGCGCCTGTGCGGCGTGTGTGCCTGCCCGAGCACGAGGGTGGACCGTACCACAGTCCAGGAGGAGGTCTAGGGTAGTTCGTGCAGAAAAGAACAAGTTTTGCGCATGTTTGCGGGTGAACCACATTGACGCTGATCCGAACACATTGCTAACCTCCCCTCTCGTGACGTACCGGCCCCACCCGGTGCGCCCGTCCCGCCCCCGAACCGGGGGTTGTTATTCGTAGGTTGGGGCAGGCGCCGTACGTTCTCGCAGGGATCTGTATCGCCCTCCTGGCGGCAGTCCCGGCATTTGCGGACCCTTCGATCACGTCGAAGCGGGCGGAGGCGCAACAGGTCATGGGGCAGCTGCAGCAGCTCTCCGACTCGCTCGAGCGTGCGCGCTCGCAGTACGACGCCGCGAACGCGCAACTCGCGCAGATCCAGCGCGATCTCCGCGAGAACCGGCACGAGCTCGGGATCGCGAAGAACAACCTTCAGGCGAGCCAGCGCGCGATCGCGAAGCGCCTCGTAACTCTCTACACGACGGATCAGGCGTCGACGCTCGAGGTGATTCTCGGCGCGAAGAGCCTCGACGACATGATCAACCGCATGGACAGCGCGAAGAGCGTCACCGCGCTCGACACGAACATCCTCTCGCAGGTGAAGTCGTTCCGGGCCGCGGTGAAGCGCCACGGTGAACTGCTTGCGCAGGCCCGCGCGTCGCAGGCGCGCGTGGTCGCGGAACGCGCGGCCGCCAAGCAGTCGATCGAGTCGAAGATCGGCCAGCAGGACCGGCTGCTCTCCTCGATCAAGGGGCAGATCGCGCAGCTCGTCGCCGCCGACGCCGCCAGGCAGCTGCAGATGGCGCGTGAGGCGCAGGCCCGGCTGGCCGCGCAGCAGCGCGCTGCGGTGCAGCAGCAGGCGAGCACCGTCGTCGGCGTGTCGGCGATCGCACCGGCGGCGGATACGGTCGTCGCGCCGCCGCCGACGCACAGCAATGTCGCCAACATCGCGATGTCGCAGCTCAACACCCCGTACGTGTGGGGCGGCGCGGCGCCGGGCGGGTTCGACTGCTCGGGCCTCGTGATGTGGTCGTACGCACAGGTCGGTGTCTCGCTCCCGCACTCGTCGTACGCGCAGTACGGCTACGGGGTGCCCGTCTCTCGCGACCAGCTGCAGCCCGGCGACCTCGTCTTCTTCGACGGCCTCGGTCATGTCGGCATCTACATCGGCGGCGGCCAGTTCGTGCACGCGCCGCACACGGGCGACGTGGTGAAGATCTCCAGCCTCGACGAGAGCTGGTACGCGGCGACCTACGTCGGCGCGCGCCGCATCCTCTGAACCTGGTTCTCGCCGCAGGCGAAACCGGGTTCATGTCGTAGGCGCATCGCTTGCGTTGGTGTGACGCAGCAATCTGGTTCCGGCTGCGCCGGCAACCAGGTTGCGTACGCCTGACGGCATCGAGCCTGAACCTGGTTTTCGCCGCAGGCGAAACCGGGTTCATGTCGTAGGCGCATCGCTTGCGTTGGTGTGACGCAGCAATCTGGTTCCGGCTGCGCCGGCAACCAGGTTGCGTACGCCTGACGGCATCGAGCCTGAACCTGGTTTTCGCCGCAGGCGAAACCGGGTTCATGTCGTAGGCGCATCGCTTGCGTTGGTGTGACGCAGCAATCTGGTTCCGGCTGCGCCGGCAACCAGGTTGCGTACGCCTGACGGCATCGAGCCTGAACCTGGTTTTCGCCGCAGGCGAAACCGGGTTCATGTCGTAGGCGCATCGCTTGCGTTGGTGTGACGCAGCAATCTGGTTCCGGCTGCGCCGGCAACCAGGTTGCGTACGCCTGACGGCATCGAGCCGTCAGGCGTACAGGTCGGCGAGCTCGCGGGCGAAGTGATCGAGGATCACCGCGCGGCGAAGTTTCAGCGTCGGCGTCATCTCGTCCGCTTCGAGCGTGAACTCGCGCGGCAGCACGGTGAAGCGCTTGATCTGCTCGTGGCGTGACCGTTCGGCGTTGACGCTGTCGACCGCGCCCTGCACGGCCTTGCGCACGTCCACGTCGCTCATGCCGTGCGTCGACCCGGGATCGACCGTGATCAGGGCCGCCACGTACGGTTTGCGATCGCCGACGACGAGCACCTGCGAGATCAGCCTGTGCGCCTTGAGCTCGTTCTCCAGGTTCTGCGGCGCCACGTTCTTGCCGCCGGCAGTGACGATGATGTCCTTCTTGCGGTCGGTGATGACGAGGAACCCGTCCTCGTCCAGGTGCCCGACGTCGCCGGTGTGCACGAAGCCGTCCTCGTCGAGCGTCGCTTTCGTCGCCTCGCTGTCGCGGTAGTAACCGGCGAAGACCGTGTCGGAGCGGATGAGGATCTCGCCGTCCTCGGCGAACGCGAGCTCGACGCCCGGCATCGGCTTGCCGACCGTGCCGAACCTGAAGTCGTTTTGCCGGTTGACGGTCGCCGCGGTCGTGATCTCGGACAGGCCGTAGCCCTCGAGGATGAGGATGTCGAGCGCGTGGAAGAACTCCGCGATCTCGCGCGACAGCGGCGCGCCGCCGGCGTTCGCGACCCGCAGGCGCCCTCCGAGCCGCGCCTTCACCTTCGAGTAGACGAGCCGGTCGGCGAGGCGGTGCTGCCAGAGGAGCGTGGCGGGCACCGGCTGTCCGGCCTGGCGGAGCCGCGAGACGCGGTAGCCGACGCGCAGCGCCCAGTCGACGATCGCCTTCTTCGCTCCCGTCTGCTCGTCGAACTCGCCGACGACCGCCGTGTGGATCTTCTCGTAGACGCGAGGCACGCTCGGGAAGAGGTGCGGGCGCACGCGCGGAAGCTCGGTCGCGGCGCGCAGCGGGTCCGGCAGGAACGCGATCGTGAAGCCGGTGTAGGCGGCGGACAGGTGCAGCAGGCGGCCGTAGTTGTGCGCGAGCGGCAGATAGAGCAGCATCACGTCGCCCGGCTCGGTGAGCCGGTCGTCGAGCTCGTCGCCCTTCTGCACCATTGCGTAGTAGTTGCGGTGACGGATCATGCAGGCCTTCGGCGGGCCGGTCGTCCCGGACGTGTAGATGAACGTGAAGAGGTCGTCCTCGTCGATCGAGCTCGCACGTTCGCCGAGCGCTTCAGGGTGCTCGGCCGCGTACGCGCGGCCCTGTTCGCGCAGCGCCTCCAGATCGGAGAAACCGATCACGTGCCGGACGCCCGTGCCCGCAACCTTCGCCCGCTGGTCGTCGTCCTCGACGAGGACGCCAACCGCCTCGGAGTGCTCGAGGACGAAGTGGGTGTCGCGGGGCGAGCTCGAGGCGTAGATCGGCGCGCCGACCGCTCCGACCAGCGCGAGGGCGAAGTCGAAGAGCGACCATTCGAGGCTGGTGCGCGCGAGCAGGCCGAAGGCGTCGCCTTTCTGCACGCCGCGCGCCAGCAGGCCGTTGGCGAGCTCGTCGACGGCTCGAGCCGCCTCGGCCCAGGTGACTTCGACCCAGTCGCCGTCGACCTCGTGCAGGTAGGCGGGGTCGGGGTGCGCGGCCGCGACCGCGTCCCGCCACAGATTCGCGATCGTGCGGGCGCGGGCCACGAGCGGGAATCTAGCCGGAGGAACACGGGTGGCGAGGGCGAAATAGACCCGCCCTCGCTAGGATTCCCCTGCAGATGCGCACAACCTGGAACGGCTCCGTCAGCTTCGGTCTCGTCAGCATCCCCGTCGGCCTTTCGCCGGCGACGAAGCCGGCTGCCCGCCAGTCGGACATTTCTTTCCGGCTCCTCCACCGCGAGTGCGGCTCGCCGATCAAGCAGAAGCGCTGGTGCCCGGTCCACGAGCGGGACGTCGAGTCCGACGAGCTCGTCAAGGGCTGGGAGGTCGCCAAGGGCCAGTACGTGATGGTCGAGGAAGCAGACCTGGAGGCGATCGAGCAGCACGACACGTCCCGGTCGATCGAGATCGGCCGGTTCGTCCGGCTCGAAGAGGTCGACCCGATCTACTTCGACCGGACCTACTTCCTGGTGCCCGCGGGTGCCGAGGCGCAGCGCCGCCCGTACGTGCTGCTGCTCGAGGCGATGAAGGATGCGGGGGTCGCCGCGCTCGGCCGCTTCGTGCTCTCCGGCAAGGAGAAGCTGTGCCTGATCCGGCCGATGGGCGACGCGCTCGCGCTCGAGACGCTGTTCGTGCACGAGGACGTCAAGGATCACGCCGAGATCGACGAGGCGGTTGCAGGCTCCGAGGTCAAGAAGCCGGAGCTCGAGCTCGCGAAGCAGATCATCTCCTCGCTGGCTGCGCCGTTCGAGCCGGAGGAGCTGCGCAGCGAATACCGCGAGTCGCTGCGCGAGCTGCTCGAGGCGAAGCTCGCCGGCCAGGAGTTCGAGCTCCCGGTCCAGGAGGAGCCCGCCCCGGTGGTCGACCTGATGGAGGCGCTCAAGGCGTCGGTCGCGGCCGCGTCGAAGAGGCAGGCCGCGGGCGACGCGGACGCGGGCAAGAAAAAGGCGGCACCGCGCAAGCGCGCCGCCGCCTCTTCCCGCAAGTAGGCGCTCGTCGGCTCAGTGCGACGCCGGGAACGCTCCGAGCGCGTGGAGCTGGGCCTGGAACAGCGTCTTGTCGATCTTTCCCTGGTAGATCGGCACGTGCTCCTCGAGGCAGATCCTGATCACCTCTTCCCGGTCGATCCCGACCTCTTTCGAAAGCTCGTCGGGCGTCAGGTGATTGGCCATTTCGCTCCTTCCACGAAAAAGCCCGCCGCGCACGATGCGCTAGCGGGCTTTGATCTCCAGCTGGTCTGGGCGCAGGGCGGGGCTCTTCATGCCCCCCGCCTTGTCGCCGTCGAGCTCACAGTGGTCCAACCATAATCGATCCGGGTGACGGATGCGACCGATCTTCTGCCCGGTCTCCGAGAGCGGGTCTACGAGTGGCGCGGGACGCGCATCCGTGCCTTCGTGGGCGGCGAGGGGCCGCCGCTCCTCCTCGTGCACGGCTTCGGCGGCGCGGCGTGGAACTTCACCGAGCTGCAGCCCCACCTGGCGGGCAGGCGCCTGATCGTCCCGGACCTGCCCGGCCACGGCGGCTCCTCGCCGCTGCCGGCGACGACCACCCTCCGCGGTTTCGCCGATGCCCTCGTCCCGCTCCTCGACGGGCCTGTGGACGTGCTCGGGCACTCGCTCGGGGGCGTGGTCGCCCTGCGGCTCGCCGAGCGCCATCCGGGGCTCGTGCGGCGGGTCGTGCTCGCGGCGGCCGCCGGGATCTCCAGCTCGACGCGGCGCGCCGAGCTCCTGATCGCCTTCGTCGGCCTCGTCCAGCCGGGGCGGATCGCCGGGCGGCGCGTCCACCGCATCGCGGGCTCGCGGCTCCTGCGACGGCTCGTCTTCGGGCCGCTCGAGGTGTCGAACCCGGATCTGCTCTCCGAGCGCGCCGTGCACGGCTTCCTGCGAGGCCCGCTGCTGCACACCGACGCGATCGGGGCGGGCCTCGCCCTCGCTGCCGACGACCCGCGGCGCGACCTCGAGCGGGTGCGTTGCCCCGTGCTCGTCCTCTGGGGCGCACGTGACCGCCAGGTGCCCGTCGAGGACGGCTTCGAGTACGCGCGGCGGCTCGGGGCGCCGCTGCGGGTGATCGCCGACTGCGGGCACCTCCTGATCGGCGAACGGCCGGAGGTGTGCGCGCGGGCGGCGCTGGAGTTCCTGGCCTAGCCGCTAGTCTGTCTCGCGTCTCGGGGTGTGGCGCAGCCTGGTAGCGCGCTCCGTTCGGGTCGGAGAGGTCCGGAGTTCAAATCTCCGCACCCCGATTTGCGCGGGGGAAACGGTGTTTCCCCCGCGTCCTCAGTCCACGACTCGGACCCTGCTCCAGGTGAGCGGGACGAACCACAGGATCGCCCCGAGGGCGCCTCCGACCGCGAGGATCGTCGTGGGAGCGATCACCGTGGCGGCGACGGCTGCGAGCACGAAGCCGACCGGAGTCAGGCCGATCGAACCGAAGAAGTCGATGCTCGTCACCCGGGAGAGCAGGTGCTCCGGGACGCGCTCCGTGATCAGCGTCAGCCAGGCCGCGATCCCGATCCCGATCCACAGGCCGCGCCAGGCGACCGCGGCCACCGCCAGCGGATACCACGGGGAGAGCGCGACGACGAGGATCCCGAGGTCGTTGATCCCGAAGGCCGCGAAGCAGATCGCGACCCTCCTCCGGCGTGGATGCCAGCGAGCCCAGATCAGCGATCCGGCCACCATCCCGGCCGCCATCGAGCTGAAGAGGAGACCGTAGGCGCCGACGCCGCGGTGGTAGTGCGACTGCACGACCCCGGGCAGCAGCGCGGTGAACGGCGACATCGCCAGCATCAGGATCACAGTCGCAGCGGCGATGCCGGTCCAGATCCACGGCACGCTCATCACGTACCGGAAGCCCGCTGCGAGCTCCTTGCGCAGGCCGAGCTGCGCGCTCGGCTGGATCGCGCGCGGCCGGGCGAGCCAGAGCGCGCCGGCGGAGACGAGAAACGAGGCGCCCTCGATGCCCCAGACGACGGTCGGGCCTGCAGTTCCGTAGAGCCCGGCTGCGATCGCCGGGCCGACGATCGCGCTGCCCTGCCGCGCGACGCCGATCCACGAGTTGGCCGACGGCAGGATCGGCTGCTCGACGACGAGCGGCACGATCCCGCCGAACGCGGGCTGGAAGAAGCCGTCGGCGAGGCCGAAGCACACGGCGAGCGCGAACACGATGCCGAGGCTGAGATGGCCGGTGGCGTCGATCGAGAAGAAGACGAGCATCACCGCGGCGCGGGCGAGGTCGGAGCCGATCATCAGGAGCCGTCGTGAGTAGCGGTCGGCGAGCACCCCGCCCAAGAGGAGCGTCGTCAGCATCGCAAGCGACTCGAGCGCGAGCACGAAGCCGAGGGAGCTCGCCTTGCCGGTCAGCTCGGTCACGCGCCAGCCGAGCGCGACGACGAACGCCGCGTCGCCGACGAACGAGATCGTCTGACCGCCCCAGAGCAGCCGGAAGTCGCGGCTCGAGAAGGCGGCCAGGGTGCCTGTGCGGGGCTCGGTCACCGCGGGAGGCTATCGTCGGCCCGTGCTCCGGGCCGTTGTCTTCGACGTCGACTTCACGATCGCGCGGCCGGGCCCCGACCTCGGGCCCGAGGGGTACGTGCGACTCGGACGGCGTCACGGGCTCGAGCTCGATCCCACCCGCTACGACGAGGCCCGGCACGCGGCGTTCGCGACGCTGAAGCGGCATCCCGAGCTCGACCACGACGAGGAGATCTGGGTGCTCTTCACCGAGCGGATCATCGAGGGGATGGGTGGGACCGGCGCCACGTACGCGGCCGCCGTCGAGATGGAAGGCGCGTGGTCGCATGCCCACCATTTCGAGCTGTACGACGACGCGCTGCCCGTGCTCGAGGGGCTGCGCGCGTCGGGCCTGAAGCTCGGCCTGCTCTCGAACACGGCGCGCGATCTCGAGGAGTTCGTCGCGCACCACCAGCTGGTCGTCGATGCCGTGCTGACGTCCCGGGCGCACGGCAAGACGAAGCCGCACGAGACGATCTTCCGCCGGATGCTCGAGCTGCTCGAGGTCGAGGCGGGCGAGGCCGTGATGGTGGGGGACACGGTGGAGGACGACGTCGAGGGCGCGCTCGCCGTCGGGATGCGCGCGATCCTCGTCGACCGCGAGCGGCGCTATCCGGACGGCCTGGAGCGGCTGGACGATCTCGGCGCGCTTCCTGCCGCACTCGGCCTCGACCATCTACAGTCACCAGCGTGAGCTGGCTCATCTGGGTCGTCGCGGCCGTCGCGCTCGCGATCGGCGAGGTGCTGACGCCGGGGCTCTTCTTCCTCGGGCCGGTCGCGCTCGCGGCGCTCGCGGCCGCAGTCGCGTCGCTGCTCGGCGCCGGCTGGATCGGGTCGTTCGCCGTCTTCGTCGTGTGCTCGGTCGCGTCGCTCGCGTTCCTGCGGCCGATCGCCCGCCGTCACGTCCGCATGCCGGCGCTCTCGCGCACCGGGACTGATGCTCTGGTGGGCCGGAAGGGCATCGTGACGCGCCGGGTCGACTCGGCCGGCGGCCGGGTCCGGATCGGCGGCGAGGAGTGGTCGGCGCGCGCGTACCTGGACGGCCAGGTGTTCACCGAGGGCCAGACCGTCGCCATCATCCAGATCGAGGGCGTGACCGCTCTCGTCGCCGAATAGGGGGCCGACAACCGTGCTGCTGCTGATCCTGCCGATCGTGATCGTGCTCTTCGTGCTGGTCGCACTCGCGAAGACCGTGCGTGTGATCCCACAAGCCCGGGCCGGCGTCGTCGAGCGTCTCGGGCGCTACTCCCGCACGCTGTCGCCCGGCCTGACGCTCGTCATTCCCTTCGTCGACCGCGTCAAGCCGCTGCTCGACCTGCGCGAGCAGGTCGTGTCGTTCGAGCCGCAGCCGGTGATCACGCAGGACAACCTCGTCGTCAGCATCGACACGGTCATCTACTTCCAGATCACCGACCCGAAGTCCGCGACCTACGAGATCGCGAACCCGGTCAACGCGATCGATCTGCTCGCGGTGACGACGCTCCGGAACGTGATCGGCGGGATGACGCTCGAGCAGACGCTGACCTCACGCGAGACGATCAACGACCAGCTCCGAGGCAACCTGGACGAGGCGACCAACAAGTGGGGCATCCGGGTGCACCGGGTCGAGCTCAAGTCGGTCGAGCCGCCGCCCTCGATCAAGGACACGATGGAGAAGCAGATGCGCGCCGACCGTGAGAAGCGCGCGGCGATCCTGCAGGCGGAAGGCGTCAAGCAGGCGGCGATCCTGACCGCCGAGGGAGAGAAGCAGGCGGCGATCCTGAAGGCGGAGGGCCAGAAGCAGTCGGCGATCCTGGCCGCGGAAGGCCAGTCCCAGGCGATCGAGACCGTCTTCAAGGCGATCCACGAGGGGAACCCGGATCCGCAGCTGCTCGCCTACCAGTACCTCCAGGTGCTGCCCCAGATCGCGCAGGGCGACGCGAACAAGGTCTGGGTGATCCCGAGCGAGCTGACGTCGGCTCTCGGGGGCATCTCGGAGCGCATGCTCCCTCGGTCGGGTGAGAAGTCGGATACAACGTAAGGGTGCAGCTGCCGATGACCCGGTAGTTGCCCCGCCTTCTGAAGCGCCTCCTCAACATCCTCTTCGTCCTCACGGCTCTCGTGGTGACGGCCCTCGTCGTGCGCCATTTCGCGCGCTCGGGCTGGCCGCTCCGGCACGCGAACCTCTGGCTCGTCGGGCTTGCCGGGCTGATCCTGCTCGGCGCGTACGCCGCCAAGGCCTGGGGCTGGCAACGGCTGTTCCGCAGCGGGCAGCGTCCGGCCGTGCTCACGCTCGCCGCGGCAGGCGGAGCGGCGTCGGTCGGGGGAATCGCCCTGCCGGGGCGCCTCGACGAGGTGATTCGGGTCGCGGTCGTGCGCAGGTGCAGGCGCCGCCGCGTGAGCCTCGGAGCCGTCGCTCTCTCGTTGTTCCTGCTCGGTCTCCTCGACAGCGCGGCGCTGGCACCGCTCGCATCGGTTGCGGTCGCGGTCGCGCACGTCCAGGGCTGGATGCAGCTCGGGCTCGTCGTCGTGGCGGTCGCGGGCGTCGCCGCCGGGGCCGTGGTCGTCGGTCTGCCACGGCTCGCGCGGGTCGGTGTGCTCTCGCGCTTCAAGCTCGCGCGCTGGGTCGGCGACAACGCGACCCCGCCGCGCGAGGCCGTCTGGGCGTGGGCCGCCGTCGTGACCTCGTGGGTGCTGCGCGCTCTGGCGGTCTTCGTGCTGCTCGCCGCGCTCGGCTTCGGCGTCGACTTCGCGCTTGCGCTGGCCTTCGTGTGCGCCTCCTCGGCCGCCGCCGTCCTCCCGGTGGCGCCCGCCGGTGCCGCGATGCAGGCGGGTGCGGGCGCGGCGATCCTGGTCGCCTCGGGCGTGCACGTGAACGACGCCGTGGCGTTCGGCATCGCAGCGCAAGCCCTGCTCATGGTCGCGGGCGCGGTGTTCGTGCTCGCGCTCGCGGCCTGGCATGCGCAGGGGCGGCTTCAGCAGCTCGCCGTCGCGGGGCACCTGCGCAGGACACGCACCTTCGGGTAGCCGTTCCGCCACGTGAGGCGCATCCTCACGGAGGCGGCGTCGTTGTCGTAGCGGAGCTCGTGCAGCTCCATTCCTGCGTTGACGCGATGGGTCAGGTCGTACGTTCCGGCGGCGACCCCGGTGATGTCGACGTTCTGGCCGTGGAAGAACGCCGGGTAGCGATCCGTGTAGCCGGGCGTGGTGCCCATCACCACGCGGGTCGCCTCCGGGCGATACTGACCGCAGTCGCCGAGGAAGTGGGGGTGACGGCCCGGCCAGACGCCCGGCGCCGCGCCCCAGTGGTCGGCGAGGCAGAAGCCGCTCTTGCGGTCGCGGACGAGGACGTGCCCGTCGAGCGTTCGCAGCTCGAAGCTGTCGAACCGCATCAGGTGCCAGTGGTGATGCGGCGGGGAGTTCGTGTACCGCAATCGCGCCACGTGGTCGTAGGTCCGCACCCTGCCGTTTGCGAGGCGCACACGCTGGGTGCCGGTCATGCGCTTCTGGCCGGGCGCGCGGGCCCCGGCGAGCACGGCCGGCCCGCGGCCGATGTTGTCGACGAGCGACGTGAAGCCGAGCAGCCACCGGTCCGGGCCGCCGGCGATCTGCAGGTCGGTCGGCGGGCGCTGGTCGAAGTCCGGCAGCAGCTCGCGCACGCGTGCGGCCGGGCGCCAGGCAGGCTGCTCGCCACGGTGCACGGCGCGACCGTCGACGTAGATCGTGTCGCCGCTCGTCCAGGCGAGCCTGCCCGACGGCGACCAGGCCGGCTCGGTGCCGCTGCCGACCACGTTGCCGCGCACGACGATCTGGCCGTCCTGCACGACCGCGAGCTGCCCGTTCGGCCCGTACGCCGGATCCTCGCCTGCGCCGGCGATGCGGGCGTTCCCGCCGTACCAGCGGACCGTGATCACCCGGCCGCCCCGGTCGAACGCGAGCCGCTCCCCGTCCGGCGACCAGGCCGGATGCGACCCAGGCCCGAGCTGCCGCGCGTCGAGCCCGTCCGCGCGCACCGTCCAGACGGATCCGCCGCGCGTGAAGGCGAGCCGTCGCCCGTTCGGCGACCACGCGGGCTGGTCGGCGTCGTCGAGCAGCCTGCCGCGATGGGAGCCGTCGGCGTCGGCGACCCAGAGGTCGCCGCGGGTGACGAAGGCGATCCGCTGCCCGTCCGGGCGCCAGGCGGGCGCGTAGCCGACGGGCAGCACGCGCTGGGCGCCGACGTGGATCCCGAAGAGCGCGAATGCGAGGGCGGCGAGAGCGTTCACGCGAGCTCGTCGGCCGCCTCGACGAGCGTCAGCACCGGTCCCACGCAGGTGTCCTTCCCCTCGAGCAACGCACGCCAGTCGTCGAGCGGCCGTGACCTGAACAGCTCGGCGAGCTCGGGCAGTTCCGGCTCGAACGCCCGCTCGAGGAGGTCCGGGCGCTCGAGCAGCAGGCACAGATTCCGCCAGAACTTCGGTTCGAGCGCCGCCACGGTCAGATGGCGGCCGTCGGCGGTCTCGTAGATCCGGTAGCAGGCAACGCCGCCGGTGAGCAGGCGCGGCACGGGATCGCCCCGCAGCCGGTGCGCGACGAAGTGATGTGAGGAGCGCGTCATCGAGATGACGATGTGCGCGCCGCGTCCCGAGCGCTCGCGCTCCAGCAGGGCAGCGAGGATCTCGATCACGGCGCCTTGCGCGCCGGCCGCCAGGTCTGCGATCTGCACCGGCGGCACGGCGGGCGCGGTGTCCGCGAGGACGCCCGCATAGCCGAGGTAGTTCAGGTCGTGGCCGGCGTCCTGCGCGCGCGGCCCGGCGGTGCCGTGGCCGGTGATCGAGCAGAGGACGGCCGTGTCCGGCACGGGGACCGTGAGCCGCTCCCAGACGCCGGGCCGAAAACCCTCGAGCACGACGTCTGCGCCGGCCAGCTCCTCCGGAGCCGGCTCGGTGCGCGCATCCCAGGACACGATCTCCTTGCCGTCGTTCAGTGCGCGGTACCAGCCCTCGGGCATCGGGTCGCCTTCCGGCGGCTCGACCTTCACCACGCGGGCGCCGAGGCGCAGCAGCTCGCGGCTCGCGAACGGTCCCGGCAGCTGGCGGGTGAAGTCCACCACGGTGATGCCGGAGAGCGAGCCCATGGGCGACGATTATGCTGGGTGGACGTTGGCGGAGCAGACCATGGACCGGCGCAGAGAGCTGCTCGACGCGGCTGCGCGCGTGTTCGCGCGGAAGGGATTCCACTCGTCGCGTGTCGGGGACATCGCGGAGGAGGCCGGTGTGGCGCACGGCTTGCTCTACCACTACTTCCGCTCGAAGGAGGAAGTGCTCGAGACGATCTTCCGCGACACGTGGGGCACCCTCGTCGTCGAGACGCGGGAGATCGAGCAGTCGGGAGCGCCGTTGCGTGCCCAGCTACGCCGGTTTGCCCGCTTCTACCTCGGCTCGTGGCTCGTCACGCCCGAGGCGATCCGCGTGCTCGTGCGCGAGATCGCACGCAGTCCGGACGTCGGCGGCCGCGTCGACGAGATCCGGGCCGTCTTTCTCGGGCTGACGCGGATGATCGAGGCGGCGAAGGACCGAGGCGAGGTGCGCGCAGACTGCGATCCCGTGCTGGCGGCCTGGATCGTCTACGGAGCGCTCGAGGAGATCCTCACCGGCTGGGTGCTCGGGCAGCTGCCCGGCGAGGAGCGCGATGTCGAGCGGGCTGTTGCGACGGTGGTCGACGTCGCACATGCGGGGCTCGCGGCATGACGAAGATCGTCAACCTGCTCACGCACCCGCTCGCCGGCTACGACGAGGGGCCGGCGGGGCATCGATTCAGCGCGGCCGCGCTCGGGGGCGACCTGGGCGCGTCGCTCACCGGGTGCGGCGTCTACGAGCTCGAGCCGGGCGAGGCGACCTGGCCGTACCACTTCGAGCTCAACGAGGAGGAGTGGCTGATCGTCGTCGACGGCGAGGTGACCCTGCGCACACCGGACGGCGAGCGCGCACTGCGCGCCGGGGACGTCGCGTGCTTCCCGGCCGGCGCTGCGGGGGCGCATGCCGTCCGCAACGCGGGCAACTCGACCGCGCGCTTCGCGATGCCGTCGAGCGCCGCGCCGTACGGCGATGCCTGCGTGTATCCCGACAGCGGCAAGGTCAAGGTCTCCGGGCCGGGCTTCCAGCATCGTGGCCGGCTCGGCGAGCCGGTGGAGTACTGGGAGGGAGAGGAATGAGCGAGGTCAACCTCTTCACCGCAGGCGTGCAGCACGACACCGACGATCCCCCCGGCTACGGCACCGGGTATGCGCGTCTCGGTCCGCTCGTCGGCGGCGAGCAGCTCGGCCTGTCGGTCTACGAGCTCCCGCCCGGCCAGAGCATCTGCCCGTATCACTACGAGAACGCCGAGGAGGAGTGGCTCGTCGTGCTCGCCGGCCGCCCGACGCTGCGCACGCCCGACGGCGAGCAGGAGCTCGGGCCGTGGGACTGCGCGTTCTTCCCGACCGGAGAGGCGGGCGCGCACAAGGTGACGAACCGCACGGACGAAACGGTGCGCGTCTTCATCTGGTCGAATCGCTGCCCGGTCGCGACTTCGGTGTACCCCGACTCGGAGAAGGTCGGAGCGTGGCCGCCCGGCAAGCTCTTCCGGCTCGCGGACGCGGTCGACTACTGGGACGGCGAGGCCTAGTTCGTAGGGGTCATGTCCAGGGGACAGTCCCCGGGACATGACCGGCGGGGACACGGCTCGGCGAGCCGATGCGGTGGTCGCGCCCGCGCGGTAGCGTCGTCTCGTGCCCCGTTCTGCCCGCTTCGACCTGCCCGACTTCGGTGCGTTCCACGTCACGACCCGCGGTGTCGCAGGCTGCGCCATCCAGACCGACGAGCTCGACTGTCGCCGGTTCATTCGTTTCCTCCGCCTCTCGACGACGATCGCCAACTGGCGCTTGCTCGCCTACTGCCTGATGACGAATCACTTCCATCTGATCCTGCTCTGCGAGCGCGAGGCGATGACGCGCGGCATGCACACTCTCAACGGACGCTACGCGCAGACGTTCAACGCGCGACACGATCGGCGTGGCCACCTCTTCCAGGAGCGGTTTCACGCGCAGGTCGTGCGCGACGAGGAGCACCTCGCGACCGCCTGCGCGTATGTCGTCGACAATCCGGTGCGCGCCGGTCTCTGCGCAACGCGTGCAGCCTGGCGCTGGTCGGGGGGCGACCTCGCCTAAGCGGTCTGGTGCACAGGCGCGAGCGCCGGCGCCCAGGAGCAGATCGGCGATGCCTCTCCGCCGCGGCCGTTCAGGCGGCGGTACCCGAGCGCATGCTCGGCCTGCATCATCTTGTGGATCTGCGTGGTGCCCTCGTAGATGATCGGCGCGCGCGCGTTCCGGAAGTACCGCTCGATGCCGTATTCACCCGAGTAGCCGTACGAGCCGAACACCTGGATCGCAAGATGCGCGGCCTCGAAGGCCGACTCGGTCGCATGCCACTTCGCGAGCGAGGTCTCGCGCGTGTTGCGCTTTCCCTCGTTCTTCATCCACGCGGCCTGCATGACGAGCAGCTTCGAGGTCTCGTAGCCGAGCACCATCTTCGCGATCATGTCCTGCACGAACTGGTACTTGCCGATCGGCTGGCCGAACGTCTCGCGTTCGCGGGCATAGCCGACGGACCGCTCGAGACATGCCCGCACGACCCCGCAGGCGCCCGCCGCGACGGTGAACCTTCCCTGGTCGAGCGAGTGCATGGCGATCTCGAAGCCCTGGCCCTCCTCGCCGATCAGGTTCTCCGCCGGCACCTCGAGGTTCTCGAAGAAGAGCTCGCCGGTCGAGCCCGCCCAGATGCCGAGCTTGTGCTCGGTGTCCTGTGTCGTGAAGCCCTTCATGCCCTTCTCCAGGACGAAGGCACTGATGCCCTTGTGGCCGGCCGCCGGGTCCGTCTTGGCGAAGACGAGCGCGTGGTCGGCGACCGAGGCGTACGAGATCCAGTTCTTCTGGCCGTTCAGAACGAACACATCGCCCTCGCGGCGCGCGGTCGAGCGCATCGCGGCGACGTCGGAGCCTGCGCCCGGCTCGGTCAGGCCGAAGCACGCGAGCTTCTCGCCCTTCGCCTGCGGCGTCAGCCAGCGCTGCTTCTGCTCCTCGGAGCCGTACTTGAGCAGCGACAGCGAGTTCAGGCCGACGTGCACGGAGATCAGCGTTCGGAACGCCGCCTCGCCGCGCTCGATCTCCTCGCAGGAGAGTGCCTCGGCCACGAAGTCCAGCCCCGCGCCGCCGTACTCCTCGGGAATCACGATGCCGAGGATCCCGAGCTCGGCCATGCCCTCGATCAGCTCCAGGTCGAGCTTGTGGTCGATGTCGTTCTGGATCGCGACGGGCAGGACCCGTTCGTCCACGAACGTGCGAACCGTCTCCTGGATCAGGCGCTGTTCGTCGGTGAGGTCGAAGTCCACGAGGGCAACACTACCGCCGCGGCAGGCGCTCCGTTCGCCTGCAACGGTTGCCAGGGGCGCCGCTGCCAGCTACCCTGATTGACTCGTCAATCAACACCCTCGTCGTTCACCACAGGAGCTGACATGGCCGCCACAGAGCAGGCCGTCGCGGGCGGCGTCTCGTTCGCCCTGACGGATGAGCAGAAGGAGCTGCGCGCTCTCGCGCGCGAGTTCGCCGGCAAGGAGATCCGGCCGGTCGCGGCCGAGCACGACGTCGAGATGCGCCACCCGGTCGAGGTGATCGCGAAGGCGCACGCCGTCGGCCTGATGAACCTGCACGTCCCCGTCGAGTACGGCGGGCTCGGCCTCAACGCCTTCGACGGGATGCTGGTGGGCGAGGAGATCAACTGGGGCTGCACGGGCATCGGCACCTCGATCGGCGCGAACGGCCTCGGCGCCGGCCCGGTCGTGATCGCGGGCACCGACGAGCAGAAGGCGAGGTGGCTGCCGCCGCTGATCGAGTCGCCGATCCTCTGCTCCTTCGGGCTCTCGGAGCCCGAGGCGGGCTCGGACGTGGCCCGGCTGAAGACGACCGCGGAACGCCGGCGCGACGAGTACGTCCTCAACGGCTCGAAGACCTTCATCACGAACGCGGGCTATGCCGACTGGACCGTCGTCTTCGCGAAGACGGACGTGTCGAAGGGGCACCGCGGCATCTCCGCGTTCATCGTCCCGATGGACACGCCCGGCGTGACGATCGAACAGCACCTGGACAAGATGGGCCAGCGGGCGACGGACACGTCGGCCTTCGCGCTCCAGGACGTCGTCGTCCCCGCCGCGAACCGGCTCGGCGAGGAGGGCCAGGGCTTCAAGCTGGCGATGCAGACGCTCGACTTCACGAGGCCGGGCACGGCGATCGGCGCGGTCGGCGTCGCTCAGGCCGCCTACGAGCTCGCCGTCGAGTACGCCAAGGAGCGGGTGACCTTCGACGTGCCGATCGCGATGCACCAGGGCGTCAACTTCATGATCGCCGACATGGCGACCGAGATCGAGGCGGCCCGCCTCCTCACCTGGCAGGCGGCGTGGATGCTCGACCGGGGCGAACGGGCGACCCTGTACTCGTCCTTCGCGAAGCGCTTCGCCGCCGACACGGCGATGAAGGTGACCACCGATGCAGTGCAGGTCTTCGGCGGCTACGGCTACATGAAGGAGTACCCCGTCGAGAAGCTGATGCGCGACGCGAAGCTCTTCCAGATCTACGAGGGCACGTCGCAGATCCAGCGGCTCGTGATCGCCAAGGAAATCTTCCTCCCGCGCGGGTAGATTCGTCGAGGTGGCAATCGACATCGATCTCTCCGGCCGGGTCGCCTTCGTCACGGGTGGGTCCCGCGGCCTCGGCCGCGCCGACGCGCTGACGCTGGCCCGGGCCGGCGCGGACGTCGTGATCGCCGACCTCCTCGTCGAGTCGGAGCTGACCGAGGCGACGGACGCCTACGGGCCGCTCGCCACGGTGGCGCGTACGCAGGGCCTCGTGGGGACGGAGTCCGCGGCCGAGGAGATCCGCGCGATGGGTCGCCGCGCGATCGCGGTCCGCTGCGACGTCACCGACCGCGAGCAGGTGGCCGGCGCCGTGGCGCGGGCGGTCGAGGAGCTCGGCTCGGTCGACATCCTGATCAACAACGCGGGCACGCTGGATCACGTCGGGCAGTTCCCCGCCCAGAGCCCTGAGCTCTGGGAGCGCGACCTCCGCGTCAACCTGACCGGGGCGTTCAACTGCGCGCAGGCCGTCTGGCCGCACATGCAGGAACGGCAATGGGGTCGTATCGTCAACATGGCCTCGGTGGCGGGGACGCTCGGCGGCTTCGGCCAGGCCTCCTACTCGACGACCAAGGCGGGAGTCCTCGGGCTGACGAAGACGCTCGCGATGGAGGGCGGCCGCCACGGGATCACGGCGAACGCGATCGTGCCGGGGATCATCGGCACCGAGGCGTTCCACATGGCGAACCCGGCGATGAACGAGCGGATCGCCAACCGGACGGTGTTCAAGCGTCCGGGCGAGCCCCAGGACATCGCGAACGCGATCGCGTTCCTCTGCTCCGACCTCGCCTCGTACGTCACCGGCATCGAGCTGAACGTCTCCGGCGGCGTCGAGCTGTTCGTCTTCTAGAGACGCGCGGGCGGGGCCCGGAGCCGCCGCTACCATGGCGCAGGCCGTGGCTGCCTCGACTTCGGCCGTCCGCGGGCGCTCGGTCGCCCGCTCCCGCTTCCGGGCCAGGATCGCGATCCTCGCGCTCGCCGTGGGGGCGCTCGCGGTCGGTGTCCCGCTCTTCTTCGCCGGCTCCCCCGGCCGGCTCGCCGACGGCACCAGGATCGCCGGGATCGACGTCGGTGGGCTGACCCCGAAGGCGGCCCGGACGCTGCTCGAGCGGCGCTCGGCGCAGTTCGAGGAGGTGCCGGTGACGTTCGTCGCCGGCAACCAAACCTTCCGGATCACGCCGCGCTCCATGGGGGTCGAGGTCGACTGGGCCGCAGCTGTCGCCGCCGCCTCGCGCCAGGGCGGCGGCTTCGGCGTCGTCCGAGGCTACCGCCGGCTCGAACTGCAGTTGTTCCCGCAGGAGCTCGCGCCGCCGATTCGCTCCTACCGCGCTGCGATCGACTACGAGCTCGGGCTGCTGGGCAAGGCCGTCGATGCACCGCACCGCGAGGCCGCGCTCGTCCGGCATGGGCTGCACATCACGATCGCACCGGGCAAGACGGGCCGCATCCTCGACCGGGCCGCTGCGCGCCCGCTGCTCGTCGACTCGCTCGCGTCGTTCTCCAGGGCGCCCGTCGCGCTTCCGGTGCGCGTCGACGCGCCGCGCGTGACCGTCGCCTCGCTGACCCCCGCCCAGCAGCGCGCCTCGCGGATCATCTCCGGCCCGGTGACGATGATCGCCGGGCCGACCCGCCTGCGTGTCCCGCGCTGGCGGCTGGCGAAGCTTCTCGACCTCGAGACCATGCGCCTCGTCGGGCCTGCGGCCGACGCCTTCTTCGCGCGCCTCGAGCGCAGGCTCGATCAGCCGGCGAAAGACGCGACCTTCGCGGTCTCGGGCGGCGCGATCAGCGTCGTCCCGTCGGCCCCCGGCCTCACCCTCGACGTCCCTCGCTCGGTCGCCGCCGTGCTGGCGGCTGCCTCGCGGCCGGTGAACCGCGTCGCGACGCTTTCCTTCTCGACGCAGCTGCCGGCCCGCACGACCGCGGCCGCCCGCGCGATGGGCATCACCGGAACGGTCGGGAGCTACGAGACCGTGTACGGCGGCGATCCGAACCGCATCCACAACGTGCAGCTCGTCGCGCACCTCGTCGACAACAAGCTGATCGCGCCCGGCGCGACGTTCTCCTTCAACGGCACGACCGGGGAGCGCTCCGCGGCCAAGGGCTTCCTCGAGGCGCCGGTGATCGTCAACGGCGAGCTCCAGACCGGCCTCGGCGGCGGGGTCTGCCAGGTCTCGACGACCGTCTTCAATGCCGCCTACGAGGCCGGACTGCGGATCACCGCGCGCACGAACCACTCGCTCTACATCTCGCACTATCCGCTCGGGCGCGACGCGACCGTCAACTATCCCGACACCGACCTGAAGTTCGTGAACGACACCGGGCACTGGCTGCTCCTGCGCACGTTCGTCGGGCCTTCGTCGCTCACCGTTGCCCTCTATGGGACTCCTCAGCACCGCCGGATCGAGACGGTCAGCGCGCCGCTCGTCGTCGTCGCGCCGCCGCCGGTGACGAAGACTGTCGATGCGACGCTGAAGCCGGGCCAGGTCGTCGTCGACGATCCGGGCGTGCCGGCGCAGTCCACCTCCGTCGAGCGGACGGTCTACTCGGCCAGCGGCAAGCTGCTCTCCGACGAGAAGTGGTACTCGAGCTATCGCGCGACGCCCAAGCTCGTGCGGGTCGGCCCGAAGAAGAAGGCGAAGCACGCGGCGACGACCACCACGACGCCGACGACCACGACCGGTGCGACCACGACGACGGACGCTACGACGACGACCCCGACGACGACCGCAGCCGCTCCGCACTAGCGATCGCCTCCTGCAGCCAGGTCGGGACCCGCGTGGGGCGGAACGTACCGGCGTCGACCGTCGCGTGCGCCGTCCAACCGTCGGCGATCAGCGCGCCGGCCCGCTCGATCGCGTACTCGTAGCGGAAGCGTGCGCCCTTCACGTCGAGGCAGCGGGCGTGCACGAGCAGGCGGTCGTCGAACCGGGCCGGCTCGAGGTACCGGACGTGCGTCTCGAGGACGACCGCCTCGATGCCGAGGTCGCGCAGCTTCTGGTAGCCACCCGCGTGCAGCTCGAGATAGTCGACCCGGGCGACCTCGAACCACACGAAGTAGTTCGAGTTGTGGGCGATCCCCTGCGCGTCGGTCTCCGCGAAGCGGACGCGCACCTCGGTTGCGAAACTGAACCCGTGCACGAGGGCGCAATGCTCGCAGAACTGATCGCCGGGAATCAGCCGTGCGTCGTGCTGACCGGCGCCGGTGTCTCCACGGAGAGCGGGATCCCGGACTTCCGGAGCCCCACCGGGATCTGGGCCGAGTACGACCCCTACGAGGTCGCATCGATCGACGGCTTCCAGCGCGACCCGGAGCGCGTCTGGGAGTTCTACGGCCGGCGGCTCGACGTTCTGGCCGACGCGCAGCCGAACGCAGCGCATCGCGCACTCGCCGAGCTCGAGGCGCAGGGGCTCGTGCAGGCGGTGATCACGCAGAACGTCGACCGGCTGCACGCCGGAGCCGGGTCGCGGGAGGTGATCGAGGTGCACGGCTCGATCGCGACGGCCGGCTGCCTCACCTGCGGGCGGCGCGAGGGCCGCGAACGGTTGCGAGAGCTGTTGCCGGTGCCGCGCTGCGCCGATTGCGGGAGCGTGCTCAAGCCGGACGTCGTCATGTTCGGCGAGCTCCTGCCGGCAGCCGCGCTCGACCGCGCCTCGGCGCTCGCCCAGGACGCCGCGCTCCTGCTCGTCGTCGGCTCGTCCCTCGAGGTGTGGCCGGTCGCGGGCCTCCCCGAGGAGACGCTGGCGCACGGCGGACGCCTCGCGATCGTCAACCGGGAGCCGACGCCGTACGACGGGCGCGCCGCACTCGTGCTGCACGGCTCCGCCGGAGAGATTCTCGCGGAGTGCGCACGAATTCTGAGGTCGTCGCCGTAGGCAGCGACGACCGGGGCGGCGTGCGGGCGCGCGAGGTGGCTGCTCGCCGCGGGCGTGCTCGGCACCTCGGTTCTGCACCTGTCGAGGCGGTCACGCCGACCAGGCCGGCGGTGCCGGCCGGGGCCGAAGCGGCGCCGCGCTGCTAGGCGGCGGCGCGCTTGACGGGCTTCTCGTCGAGGACCCGGGCGCAGGACGTGCAGACCTGCTGCTCGATCTCGTACGGGACGCCCGCCCGCTGCATGAGCACGTGAACTCGCTTGGCGACGTGCTCGTGGATGTTCGTCGGATGCCGCATGGTCATCGTGTTCTCACAGTAGTTCGCAAATCCTGGCGTGCCCACCCGAAATGGTGAAGAACCTGCGAAGGGCAGGTAACGATTCAGACGAGAGCGGGCAGCGAAAGTTGCACGTGCTCCTCCAGCCCGGAGAGGCCGACGCCGACGAGCCGCAGCGGCCCGGGACGGTCGCGGAGGGCGCGGTCGAGCAGCGAGCAGGCCAGCTCGCCGATCCGCCCGGCCTCGTCCGTGCCGACCGCGAGCGAGGTGGAGCGGGTCCGGATCGCGAAGTCCGGGTAGCGAACCTTGGTCGTGACCGTGCGGGCGACCTGCCCGCGGCCACGGAGGTGCTCGGCGAGCCGCGCCGACATGCGCCGCAGCTCGTCGTGCAGGCGCTCCGGATCGCCGACGTCCCGGGCGAACGTCTCCTCCAGCGAGACCGAGATGCGTTCCGTCGAGACCTCGAGCGGCCGCGGGTCGATGCCGCGCGCGCGGTCGCGCAGCTCGCGCCCGACCTTCCCCCGCAGGGCCTGCCGCAGATCGTCGTCCGTGAGCGCGGCGATGTCGCCGATCGTCTCGATCCCGAGCCGGGCCAGGCGCTCCTCCGCGCGCGGGCCGACGCCGGGCAGGATCCGAATCGGCAAGGGGGCGAGGAACGCGGCCTCCCGGCCCGGCCGGACGACCGTCAGCCCGCCGGGCTTGTGCCGGTCGGAGGCGACCTTCGCGACCACCTTCGAGGTGGCGACGCCGAGCGAGCACGAGAGCCGCGTGCGCGCCCGCACGACCGCCTGCACCGCTTCCGCGAGCGCACGCGCGTCGTCGAACACGGGCGCGACCTCGCCCAGGTCGAGGTAGCCCTCGTCGATGCCGGCCTGCTCGACGGTCGGGACGATCTCGCGGACCCGCGACCAGACCTCTCGCGAGTAGTCCCTGTAGAGCGAGTGCCGCGGTCGCACGAAGACCGCCTGAGGGCACCGGCGGAGCGCCTCCGCCGCCGACATCGCCGAATGGATCCCGAAGCCCCGCGCGACGTAGTTGCAGGTCGCGACGACTCCTCGCCCGTGTGGGTCGCCGCCGACGACGAGCGGCAACCGGCGGAGCTCCGGCTGCTCCAGCTCCTCGACGGCGGCGAAGAACGCGTCGAGGTCGAGGTGCGCGACGATCATGCGAACAAGGGTACGGCTCGAACCGGCTCGGCTCTCTCGGCGATACTTCCGGTGTGGCCCGTGTGAACCAAACGGCGAAAGGAACCTCATGACGAAGAGCACGATCGACCGTCTCACGTCGCTCGGCGAGGAGGTGCTCGGCAAGGCTTCGCAGTATCCGACCGCGAACCGTGTGCTGCAGAGCGCGATGCAGCTGAAGGAGCGCGTCGACGACCTCTCGAAGCGGGTGCGCGGGCTCGAGGCGATGGAGAAGCGGATCGCGCTGCTCGAGAAGCGCATCGCGAAGCTCGAGGGCGGCGCCAGGCGCGCGACGTCCTCGTCGCGCGTGAAGAAGGCCGCTACCCCGAAGCAGTAGGCACGCGCACCCGCAGGGCGCCGCGCACGATCTCGAAGGCGGCGGGTGTCGTCCCGACCTGCTCGCCTTCGAGCTCGATCGGCAGGTGCTCTGCGGCGTCGACCTCCACGTGCGGTCCTCTCAGCACCTCGACCTTCGGGTGTTCGACGTGCTTGCCCTTGTAGATCTTCGGCGCGGTCGTGAGGAAGTCGAGCTTGCTGACATCGCCGATCAGCACCACGTCGAAGAGCCCGTCGTCGGGCTTCGCGCCGGGCGCGAGCATCATCCCGCCGCCGTGCCAGATGCCGTTCGCGACGATCACGTCGTGCATCCGGCCGCGACGCTCCGTGTCCCCGATGCGCACCGTCACCTCGGTGTTCTCCCACTCGAGGAACACGCGGGTCAGCGCGTAGAAGAAGGTGGCCTTCCCGCCGAGCGCCTTGGACATCCCGTTGACGCGCTGGGCGACGGCGCCGCTCATGCCGACCGAGCCGACGTTCGCGAACCAGCGCTCGGCCTCCTCGCCGGCCCAGGTGCGGAAGCGGACGCGGCCGGCGTCGATCGTGCGCGCCGTGCCGTCGCGGGCGACCCGGACGGCGTCGTCGAACCCGGTCGGTATCCGATAGGTGCGGACGAAGTCCATGCCGGTCCCGATCGGGATCGTCGCGAGCTCGACGTCGCGGCCGGCGATCCCGTTCACCACCTCGTTCAGCGTGCCGTCGCCGCCGACTGCGACGACGAGCTTCGCCCCGCCGTCGGCCGCGGTCGCCGCCAGCTCGATCAGGTGGCCGGGACGCTCCGAGAACAGCGTCTCGCCGGCGAGACCGAGGCGCGCCGCCCGGTGGGCGAGCTCGGGCCAGCGCTTGCCGGTGGCGCCGCCGTCCGACGCCGGATTGACCAGGAAGACGGTGCCCGCGATCTCGCTCACGCGAAATCGCTAGCTCTTACTGGCGGAACCGCGCCCCGGCGTCATTCCGCGATCGCGACGTCGAGCGCGATCTTGGTCATGCGATCGACCGACGCGCGCAGGTCGTCGTCCGTGATCCGCTTGAACTCGCCCTCGACCACGATGTCGCTGACCGTGAGCAGGCAGCCCGTCTCGACGCCGCGGATCGCGCCGACCGTGAAGAGGGCGGAGGCCTCCATCTCGACGGCGAGCACGCCGCGCTTCGACCAGCGCTCGTACTGGCCCCCGTCGGGGTTGTAGAAGACGTCGCTCGAGACGATCGGGCCGACGTGGAGCTCCTGGCCGATCTGCTTGGCGGTGTGGACGGCACCGTGGATGACGGACCACGAGGCGGTGGGGCAGTGGGGCTCGTTGCCGACGAGATGCATCGCCGTCGAGTCGGCCGGGACGGCGGTGAGCGCGACGATCAGGTCGCCGAGCTGGTGGTGAGGCTGGAGCCCGCCGCAGGTGCCGACCCGGATCAGGCGCTTGCAGCCGAGCTGGACGAGCTCCTCGAAGACGATCGTCGCGCCGGGACAGCCCATGCCCGTGCCCTGGACCGAGACCGGCTTCCCCTTGAAGGTGCCCGTGTAGCCGAGGAGGCCGCGCTCGGCATTCCGCTGCACGACGTCTTCGAGGTAGGTCTCGGCGATGTACTTGGCCCGAAGCGGATCCCCCGGCAGCAGGACGGCGTCCGCGTAGTCTCCCGGCTCGGCACGAACGTGGATCGGCACGGCCGCCAGCCTATACAAGGCCGTCTGTAGGAGACTTGCAGAGTGGACGTGATCGAACCGACGCGCGACCAGGTGCTCGCGTTCTGCGCGCAGAGCCCGGTGGAGCGTGTCTTCCTGGAGGACGTGGCGCGGCGCGGCCTCGGGAGGTTCCTGGCGGTCGAGCGGCCCGACGGGGCCCTGAGCGCGCTCTGCCACGCGGGTGCGAACCTCGTGCCGTCGGGGGTCGGTTGCGGGGTCTTCGCGCGGGTGGACGGCCACCTGCGCTCCCGGATGATCATCGGCGAGTCCGGCGCCGTCACCGATCTGTGGGAGGCCGCCCGCGGCTCGTTCCCCGAGCCGCGCGAGGACCGGCCGCACCAGCCCGTCTACACGATCGACGAGCCGCCCGCGCCGGGCGGCAGCGGGCTGCGGGCCGCGACGCCGCGCGATCTCGACCGGCTCGTCCCCGCCTGCGCCGCGGCGCACGAGCTCGAGCTCGGCATCGATCCGCTGGCCCGTGATCCCGACAGCTTCCGCTGGCGAACGTCGGCGCAGATCGACGAGGGCCGCTCGTGGGTGTGGCTCGAGGACGGCGTCGTCCTCTTCAAGGCCGAGGCGTCGGCGTGGACGCCTCAGGCGGTGCAGATCCAGCAGGTGTGGGTCGATCCGGGGGCGCGCGGCCGTGGCAACGGCGCGCGCGGGCTTCGCGACCTCTGCCGGCTCCTGCTCGAGACGACGCCCAGCGTGACCCTGTTCGTCCGGAGCGAGAATGCCGCCGCGATCGCGCTCTACGACGCGATCGGGATGCGCAAGGCGCTCGAGTACCGAAGCATTCTGTTTTGACCCGGCGCGTGCCAGAATGGGCTTCTGGAACTGCTCGCGCGGATCGAGAGCCACGTGCGCCGGCACGATCTGATCGCGCCGGGAGGTGAGGTGCTGTGCCTCGTCTCCGGCGGAGCCGATTCGACGTGTCTCTACCACGCGCTTCGCGAGCTCGGCTACCGCGTCTCGGCGCTGCACGTCGACCACGGTCTCCGCGGCGACGAGTCCGATGCGGACGCGGCCTGGTGCGCCGAGCGCTTCGACGCCGAGGTCGTCCAGGCTGCTGCCCGTTGTACCGATGAGGCGTCGCTGCGCGACGTCCGCTACTCGTTTCGCGTCGACTGCCTGCGCGCGACGGGTCACACGCTCTCGGACCAGGTCGAGACGGTCGTCTACCGGCTCGCCGCCCGAGGGACGACGAAGGGGATCGAGGTGCGGCGCTCCGACGGCGTGGTCAGGCCGCTGCTCTGCGTCTGGCGCGAGGAGACGGAGGCGTTCTGCCGCGAGCGCGGCCTCGAGTGGCGCAACGACTCCTCGAATCCGGACACGGTGCGCGGCCTGATCCGCAACGAGATCCTGCCGCTGCTCGAGCGGATCCATCCGGCCGCGCGCCGGAACCTCCTGCACGTGCTCGACGAGCGCCGGACGATGCCGCCCGAGCTCGTGGAGCTGCTCGGGTCTCCCGCGGGCTCGAAGCGGATCGACCTCGGTGCGGGGCTGCAGGTCGTCCGCGAGTACGACCGGGTCTGGCTGGAGCCGGGGCCGCGCGACCTCGACGGCACCGTCGAATGGGGCGCCTGGCGGATCGAGTCGCGGGTGCCGGGGCTTAAGGTACGGGGGTGGCGGCCCGGCGACCGGCTGGTGGGCCGTTCGAAGAAGGTCCAGGATGTGTTCGTCGATGCAAAGATCCCACGCTCCGACCGTGAAGGCTGGCCGCTCGTCGTCCGCGGCGACGAGGTCGTCGCGGTTCCGGGGATCGTCGAGGCCGAGGGGGTGACGGCGACTCGTGTCGCAGACTGAGCTGGAACGCGGAGTGGGCGAGATCCTGATCGACGAGGACCGCCTGCAGGAGCGGATCCGCGAGCTCGGCCAGGAGCTCTCGAACGACTACGCCGGACGCGAGCTGCTGCTCGTCGGCGTGCTCAAGGGCGCGGTGTTCTTCATGGCGGACCTGATGCGCTCCCTGACCGTGCCCTGCGAGATCGACTTCATGGCGATCTCGAGCTACGGCGCCGCGACCGATTCGTCGGGCGTGGTGCGGATCCTGAAGGACCTCGACATCAACATCGAGGACCGGCACGTGCTCGTCGTCGAGGACATCATCGACTCCGGGCTCACCCTCTCGTACCTGCTCCGCAACCTGGAGTCCCGGGAGCCGGCGAGCCTCGAGATCTGCGCCCTCCTGACGAAGCCCGACCGCCGCGAGATCGACGTGCCCGTGCGCTACGTCGGCTTCGAGATCCCGAACAAGTTCGTGATCGGCTACGGCCTCGATTTCGCCGAGCGCTACCGGAATCTGCCGTATGTGGGCGTCCTGCACGCCGATCTGATGCCGGAGGGGGCCTGATCGGCCTGGTTACGGAAGGATTATCCCGTTGACCCGGAGCGGAGCCACTTGGCTACCCTGAGCACAGACACGTCGTGAATCGCTTCTTCCGCAGCGCGTTTTTCCCGCTCATCGTGATCGTCCTGCTGGTCTGGCTCGCCAGCCAGACCCTGATCCCGAAGCATTCGAACGCGGTCAAGCGGACCTACTCGGATGTGATCGCGCTCGCCAAGAGCTCACCGGAGAGCTTCCAGACGGTCGAGTTCAACCCGAGCAAGCGCGCGATCACGGTCAAGTTCGCGAACGGCAAGTCGACGACCGTCCACTACCCGAGCGACCAGTCGCAGGTGCAGTTCCAGAACGTCCTCCAGAAGGAGGGGATCAACTTCGACTCGAAGGGGACCGGCGGCTTCTCGTGGACCGCGCTGATCGGGTCGTTCCTGCCGTTCCTCCTCCTGATCGGGTTCTGGATCTTCCTGATGAACCAGGTGCAGGGCGGCGGCTCCAAGGTCATGAGCTTCGGCAAGTCGCGTGCGAAGCGGATGGCGCCGGACTCGCCGAAGATCGGCTTCAAGGACGTCGCCGGCGTCGACGAGGCCGTCGAGGAGCTGCAGGAGATCAAGGAGTTCCTCGAGAACCCGAAGAAGTTTCAGGCGCTCGGCGCCTCGATCCCGAAGGGCGTGCTCCTCTACGGGCCGCCCGGCACCGGCAAGACGCTGCTCGCCCGCGCGGTCGCCGGTGAGGCGGGCGTCCCGTTCTTCTCCATCTCCGGCTCCGACTTCGTCGAGATGTTCGTCGGCGTCGGCGCCTCGCGCGTGCGCGATCTGTTCGAGCAGGCGAAGCAGGCTTCGCCGTGCATCGTCTTCATGGACGAGATCGACGCGGTCGGCCGCCATCGCGGCGCCGGCCTCGGAGGCGGTCACGACGAGCGCGAGCAGACGCTGAACCAGCTGCTCGTCGAGATGGACGGCTTCGAGATGAAGGACAACATCATCCTGATCGCGGCGACGAACCGGCCCGACATCCTCGATCCGGCGCTGCTCCGCCCGGGCCGCTTCGACCGGCAGATCGTCGTCGACCGGCCCGACCGGAACGGCCGCCGCAAGATCCTCGAGGTGCACTCGAAGGGGAAGCCGCTCGCCTCGTCGATCGACCTCGACTCGCTCGCGGCCGGCACGCCGGGCTTCACGGGCGCGGACCTCCGCAACCTCGTCAACGAGGCCGCGCTGCTCGCCGCCCGGCGAGGCAAGAAGGTGATCGAGCAGGAGGAGCTGGAGGAAGGGATCATGCGCGTGATCGCCGGGCCCGAGAAGAAGGCCCGCCTGCTCTCCGAGAAGGAGCAGAGGATCACCGCGTACCACGAGATGGGTCACGCACTCGTCGGGCACTTCCTCGAGAACACCGACCCGGTGCACAAGATCACGATCGTCTCGCGCGGCCAGGCGCTCGGCCTGACGATCTCATTGCCGACGGAAGATCGGTACCTGACCACGCGGAAGGCGCTGCTCGAGCAGATCGCGATGACGATGGGCGGCCGCGCGGCGGAGGAGATCGTGTTCAACGAGGTCACGACCGGTGCCGCGAACGACATCGAGAAGGTGACCGCGACCGCGAAGCAGATGGTGATGCGCTTCGGCATGAGCGAGAAGCTCGGCCCGCGCGTGCTCGGCCGGGACACCGGCATGCCGTTCCTCGGCCGCGACATGGGCCACGAGCCCGACTACTCCGACGAGGTCGCCCGCGAGATCGACGACGAGATCCGCCGGATCATCGAGGAGGGGCACGACCTCGCGACGCGCGTGCTGCGCGAGCACATCGACGACCTGCACCGGATCTCGCAGATCCTGATCGACCGCGAGACGATCGACAAGGAGCAGTTCCAGCGGCTGCTCGCCGGCGAGCAGGAGGATGCGGTCTTCCCCGCCCCGGACGCCGAGGAGGCCGAGCCCGCCACGGAGCCGGAGCGGCGGCCCGCCCCCGCGAAGCCGCGCCCGTTCCCGCTTCCGGGCGGCGCCGCCATGCAGCCGCCAGAGCCCGAGGCGAGCTAGGCTCGACTCGGGTTCGTGCGATCGAGGCCTTGGTCTCGATCGCCAGAGGATGACGGCCCGAGGCGAGCTAGGCTCGACTCGGGTCCGCTGCCGGCCCGCGTTTGTCTCGCCGGGCCGCGGCTGTCATCATCGCCGCCATGGATCTCAAGCGGCTGGAGGGCGTCCGTTTCTTCTCGAGGCTCTCGAAGAAGGAGCTCGAGAAGCTCTCCCAGTGGACGGACGAGATCTCGGTCGACGAGGGGCACGAGCTCGCGAAGGAGGGTGAGTTCGCGCACGAGTTCTTCGTCATCGAGGACGGCTCGGCGGAGGTCAGGCAGGCCGGCGTGCGCGTGGCCGAGCTCGGCCCGGGCGACTTCTTCGGAGAGATCGGCCTGATCGAGACGGAGCGGCGAACGGCCACCGTCGTCGCAACGCAGCCGATGCGGCTGATCGTGATGTTCCAGCGTGAGTTCAAGCAGATGGAGAAGGAGATGCCGGTCGTCGCCGACCGCATCCGCGCGGCGATCCGCGCGCGGCTCGACAGCTAGACGGCTCACGTGACCGCGCTCGCCTCGCCGCTTCTCGTCGTACTCTTCGTCGTCGCGGCCGTCGCCACGTGGGCGGCTGGGATGGCTCTCTCGAAGTCGACCGACGCGCTCGATGCGCGCCTCGGTCTCGGGGAGGAGCTCGGCGGCCTGCTGCTCCTGTCCGTGGCGGGCAGCCTCCCGGAGGTGGCGATCACGATCACGGCCGCTGCCCAGGGGAACCTCGGCCTCGCGGCCGGCAATCTGATCGGCGGGATCGCCGTCCAGACGATGGTGCTCGTGGTCTGCGACATCGCCGTCGGCCCGAAGCGCCCTCTGACCTTCCTCGTCGGCGCGCTCAGCCCGGTGCTCGAAGGGCTGCTCGTGACGCTCGTCGTCTCGGGCGTCCTGATGGGCGCGCTCCTCTCGCCGTCGACGGCCGTCGCGGGCGTGGTGAGCCCGGCGTCGATCGGCATCGTCGTCGTCTGGACGATCGGCCTCTACGTGATCAACAGGGTGCGCAAGCAGCCCCGTTGGAGCATCACGATGGAAGGCGCGCATCCCGGGCGCCGCCACCGGCGCGACCCACACCCGACGCAGCCGCATCCGTTTGCCGCCCGCACGACCGCCCAGGTCGCCGGGATCTTCGCCGGCGCCTGCGCCGTCACCCTGGCCGCCGGCGTCACCCTGGCGACGACCGGCAACTCCCTCGCGGACCGGGCCGGGATCAACGGCGTCGTCTTCGGGGCGACGATCCTCGCCGGCGCGACGGCGCTCCCGGAGCTCAGCTCGGGGATCGCGGCGGTTCGACTCGGCGATCACGCGCTCGCGCTCGGCGACATCTTCGGCGGCAACGCCTTCCAGCTCTGCCTGTTCCTGCCGGCAGACCTGCTCGCCGGCTCGCCCGTGCTGCCGACTGCCGGCAGCCAGAACGCCTGGCTTGCCTCCCTGGGTGTCGCCCTGACGGCCATCTTCGCGATGGGCGTCGTCATCCGGCCCCTTCGCTGCCGTCTCCGGCTGGGGCCCGACTCGATCCTCGCGATCGTCGTCTTCGCCGTCGGGATCGCCGGGCTCTTCGTCGTCCCGCGCTACTGATCGTGCTCGGCGAGCCACGCCTTCGCGACGCGCTTCTGTGCGCGCGTCAGCCACGCCTCGACCACGGTCTCGCGAAGCTCGTCCCGGTCGAGGCGCGCGAGGTCGGGAATGCGGATCAGCACCGCGGGGTAGCCGTCGAAGTGCGGTGTCGTGAAGAAGATGCCGCGCGGATCGGCGAGCACGAGCTCCTTCGCCTCGGCCCCGTCGACGCGGAACATGAGCACGTCGTCGAGTCGCTCGCCCGTCTCGGGATCGACGGCATCGGGGCGACGGCTGCGTTGGAGGCAGAACGCCTTGCCGTGCACGAGGTAGGCCGGGCGGCCGTCGTCCGAGATCTCCCTGGCCGCCTGGGGCATCGCCAGGGCGAGCTCGTCGAGGTCGCGCATCGTCGCCATCGGCGGCGTTCAGGAAGAGGGGGCGTTGCTACCCGGCCGGGCCCGGCCGGCGCCCCGGCGGCGCGGGCGCGTCCGGAACACGATGTCCCACCACGGCGCGCTCACGCCGAATCCACTCTCGTCGTCTTCGAAGTGATGTCGCATGTGCAGCTCACGGAGGCGGCGGCCGATCCGCCCCTTTGGATGCGTGTGGTGCAGCAGGAAGTGCAGGGTGTCGTAGATGACGTAGCCGAGGTAGAAGCCCGCCGCGAAGCCCCACGCGAGCGGCGTCCCGAGCACACCGACGAAAGCCGCGAGAAAGAGGAGTGCGAGCGGGACCGAGAACGCGGGTGGCAGCACGAGGCGGCGCGGGTCGTTCGGATGGTCGTGATGGACACCGTGGATCATCCAGTGCACCCGCTTGCCGAGGCCGTGGTCGGGCTCGAAGTGGAAGACCGTGCGGTGGCCCCAGTACTCGCACAGTGTCCAGAAGACATAGCCGCCGGCCGCGGCCGCCAGCGTGGCGAGCGCTCCGAATCCTTCGACGGCGAGCACGCCGAGGATCGCCACGGCCGGCAGGAAGAGAACCGCCGGTGTGGCGGGATGGGCCCGGGTCAGGCGATCGAGCGTCGGGGACGGAAAGATCGCCGGCGAGGCCTCGAGCGCGTCGGGTTGTAGCGCGTCGGTCCCCATCCAGACCCGAGCATAGCCCCGGACGGCGATTGCGGGAGGCCGGTGAAGGCCGCTGCTACGGTGCCGGCGTGGCGGATCCCGTTTCCTGGTTGCAGATCCAACAGGGGTGGACGGTGCTCAGCTCGGACGGGTCCGGGGTCGGGACGGTCGCGCAGGTCGAGGGCGACAAGGACGCGGACATCTTCGACGGCCTGGCCGTGCAGTCCGGCGACCCGGCGCGGGTCCTCTACGTCGCCGGCGAGCAGGTCGGAGCGATCTATCCGGGCGAGGTCACCCTGAAGCTCGCAGCTGGGGAGGCGGGCGCGCTCCCACCGTTCCAGCCCGCGCCGCCGGAGACGACCTGGCACGCGGGCAAGCCGTCGCTCATGACCCGCCTCGGGAACATGTTGCGCGGCAAGCGCTAGGCTGACGGCGTGGCCGATGTGACGGTTGTGGCGGCGCCCGACGTGCGCGAGTACGTGATCGAGCACGGCGGGAACGTCTACGTCTGGGCGAACGACGTCGGCCTGAAGCACGTCTCGCTGTCCCCTCCCGACGAGCCGATGGACTTCGAGAGCATCGAGGGCGACGGGTTCACCCTGCACCAGGCCGCGTCGATCCAGACACCGACGACCGAGTGGAAGCTCGTCATCCGGCACTTCCCGCTCAAGCACGTCGACGCGCTCTGGGACGCGTGGGAGCCGGGGATCAGCTCACCGCCTCCCGAAGTCCTCTAGCCCCTCCGCTAGGCCACGAGACCGGCCTGCCAGCTCGCCCACAGGCGTGCGTAGCGGTCGCCCTGGGCGACCAGGTCGTCGTGGGAGGCAACCTCGGCCAGCCGGCCCGCTTCCATCAGCGCGACGCGGTCGGCCCGCTCGGCGGTCGAGAGCCGATGGGCGATCGTGATCATCGTGCGTTCCTGCGAGAGCAGCGCGAGCGCCTGCTCCACCGCCGCCTCGGTCTGCGGGTCGAGTGAAGACGTCGCCTCGTCGAGGACGATCACCGACGGATCCGCGAGCGCGACCCGGGCCAGCGAGACGAGCTGCCGCTCGCCGCTCGAAAGCCGGACGCCGCGCGAGCGAACGTCGGTGGCGAGCCCGCCCGGCAGGTTCTCGAAGCGCTCCAATGCTCCGATCCGGCGCAACGCCTCTCGCGTCTCCTCGTCGCCCGCGTCGGGACGGCCCAGCCTGATGTTGTCCGTGATCGTCCCGGAGAAGAGATGCCCCTCCTGTGGGACGAACATGATGCGACGCCGCAGCTCGCCGAGCTGCGGCGAGCGCAGGTCGACGCCGCCGAACGTGATGTGCCCGGCGCTCGGGTCGTACGCCCGCACGAGCAGCTTCGCGAGCGTCGACTTCCCGGCGCCGGTGGCGCCGACGAGCGCGAGCTGCTCGCCGGGCTCGATGCGAAGCGAGACTCCGTCGACCGCCGGCGCGCCGCCGTTGTAGGCAAAGCTGACGTGCTCGACCGCCAGCGCGCCGCGCTCGGGCAGGCCCGCCGTGCCGCCCGGGACGGTGACCGGCTCCTCGAGGAGTGCTGCGATCTTCGCGAGCGCCGCACGACCCGACTGGAACTCGCTGAACCAGTCGCCCAGCCGGGCGATCGGATCGAACAGCGAGATGAGGTAGAGCGCGAACGCGACGATCGTTCCGACCGTGACCTGCCCGTGCTCCTCGAGGTAGCCGCCCGCGACCAGCACCGCGGCGAGCGCCAGCGACTGGGCGAAGGCGATCGCCGGGAAGAAGCCGATGTTGACGAGCGAGATGTTCTTCCAGGCGGAGACCTGCGCCCTCGACCGCGTCCGGTACGACGCGTAGCGATCGGTCTCCTGTCCGAACGACTGCACGACGCGAACACCCGCGAGCCCTTCCTGGAGCGACGACATCGTGTCGGCGACGCGGTCGCGCAGCGCCAGGAAGGCCGGCCGCGAGCGTTTGCCGTAGCGCAGCGACGACCACACGAGCACCGGCACCGAGACGAGCATCACCAGCGAGAGGAGCGGCGAGAGCAGCACCAGGATCACGATCGAGACCACGAACAGGAGCACGGAGCCGACGACCTCGACGAGCACGAGCCGGGTGAAGGTCGTCAGCGTCTGGACGTCCGCCGTCAACCGAGAGACGAGCTCGCCGGCCCGGGTCTGCTCGAAGAACGGCATCGAGAGCGCCTGCAGCTTCTCGTAGGCCGCGACGCGCAGGTCGCCCAGGAACCGTTCCCCGGCGCGCGCGCTGCAGAGCACGATCACGCGCTCGAGCAGCGGGCGCACGATCACGAGCGCGATGAAGAGGACGGCGATCAGATCGACCGCATGCGCGTCGTGCTTCTCGATGCCGCGGTCGATCGCCACCTTCACGAGGAGCGGCGAGGCGAGGGAGACGACCGTGGCTCCGATCATCGCGAGCCCCGCGAGCACGATCAGTCGCCGCTGCGGCCGCAGGATGGGGCCGATCGTCTTCTTCATCCGTCAGGCCGCCTCCCGCTCGGCGAGCGCGAGCAGCTCGCGATAGCGGGCCGAGCGGGCGACCAGTTCGGTGTGGAGCCCCTGCTCGACCACCCGCCCGTCCTCGACGACCGCCACCCGGTCGGCGAGGGCGATCGTGGCGGGCCGATGGGCGATCACGAGCGTCGTGCGCCCGGCCATCACCTCGCCGAGCGCCGCGCGGATCTCGTGCTCCTTCGTCGCGTCCACGGCCGAGGTCGCGTCGTCGAGGATCAGCACGTCCGGATCGGTGAGGATCGCACGCGCGATCGCGATCCGCTGGCGCTGGCCGCCGGACAACGAGAAGCCACGCTCGCCGAGGACGGTCTCGTAGCCGTCCGGGAGCCGCTCGACGAACTCCGCGGCGCCGGCGAGGCGGGTCGCGCGGAGGATCGCGTCGTCATCGGCCTCGGGCGCACCGAAGCCGACGTTTCCTCGCACGGTGTCGCCGAACAGGAAGGTCTCCTCGAAGACGAGGCCGACCCCGCGTCGCAGCTCGTCGAGCCGAAGCTCGCGCACGTCGACTCCCCCGATCGTCACCGAGCCCGCCGTGGGGTCGTAGAAGCGCGCGAGCAGCGCGGCGGCGGTCGACTTTCCGGAGCCGGTGCTGCCCACCAGGGCGAGGGATGTGCCCGCGGGGATCTCGAGCGTGAAGCCGTCGAGGATCGGCCGCTCGTCGCCGTACGCGAAGCGCACGTCGTCGAAGCGAACGTCGGAGCGCCCGGGGAACGACCGGGCTCCAGGCGATTCGACGACCGCCGGCTCGGCGTGCAGGACGTCGACGACACGGCGCGCCGCCGCGGCCGCACGCTGCACGGTGCTGACGCGCTGGCCGATCGTGCGCAGCGGGTTCACGAGCAGCACGAGGTAGAACGCGAACAGCGCGAACGTGCCGACCGTGATCTGTTCGGTGAGGACGCGATGGGCTCCGTACCAGAGCACGACGAGCAGCCCGATGAGCGGCAGCGCTTCGAGCACCGGCAGGAACACGGCGTCGACGTTCGCAACGTCGAGCGCGGTGCGAACGACCTCATCCGACTTGCGGCGGAAACGGCCGGCGAGCGCATCGCCCGCACCGATTCCCTTCACCACGCGGATTCCCGCGATCGTCTCCTCGGCGAGCGAGGTCAACTCGCCGAGCCGCTCCTGGTTCACCTTCGTGCGCTCGGCGTAGCGCCTGGAATAGCGCCCGAAGCCGAAGCTGAGCAGCGGCAGCGGTGCGAGGACCGCGAGGGCGAGCGGCCAGTCGATCGCGAGCAGCACGACGGTCGCCGCGAGGACGGTGAAGATGTAGCCGACCGTGTGCCCGATCGCGTCGAAGAGCCGGGCGACCAGCTCCGCGTCGTTCGAGGCGCGGGAGATGAGCTCGCCCGCGCCGACCCGGTCGTGGTAGCGGGCATCGAGATTCAGGGCTCGGCGGAAGATCGAGTCGCGGACGCTCGCGTCCGCGAGCGCGCGGTTGCGGATCGCGAAGTAGTGCCGGCTCCCGCCTGCGACGGCCTCGACGGCGCCGAGCGCCACCAGGCCTACACACGACCACCAGAGGGCCGACCTGCTCCCGGCCACGATCCCCGAGTCCACCGCGTGCCGGATCAGCAGCGGGGCCGCGATCGCGGCGCCCTGCCAGGCGAGCCCGGAGACGGCGGCGCCCGCGATCGTCCAGCGCAACTTCCTCGCGATGCCGCCGAGATAACGCCAACCAGGGTCCATCAGGCCATTATTCGGTTGTGTCAAAGGTCCGTGCGCCGATCGGTCAGCGCTTCCCGGCCCCGTCCGTGATGGGGGTGATCAACGTCACGCCCGATTCGTTCTCGGACGGTGGGGTGCACCTGCGCGTCGAGGCGGCGGTGACGGCGGCGTGGGGGATGCTCGACTGCGGCGCCGCGATCGTCGACGTGGGGGGCGAGTCGACCCGGCCGGGCTCCGAGGGCGTGACGGCGGAGGAGGAGCTCGCACGGATCGAGCAGGTGCTGCTCGACCTGGACGGCGCGCCGGTTTCGGTCGACACCTCGAAGGCGCCGGTCGCCCGGCGCGCCCTCGAGCTCGGAGCCGAGCTCGTGAACGACGTGACGGCCCTGCGGGGAGACCCGGAGCTCGCGGGGGTGGTCGCCGACGCGGGCTGCTACCTCTGCCTCATGCACATGCAGGGCGAGCCGCGGACGATGCAGATCGACCCCACCTACGAGGACGTCGTCTCGGACGTGAAGCGGTTTCTCGAGCAGCGGCTCGCGTTCGCGGTCGCGTCGGGCGTGCGGGAGGAGCTCGTCTGTCTCGACCCCGGAATCGGCTTCGGGAAGACCGTCGCGCACAACCTCGAGCTCCTGCGCAGGCTGGACGAGCTGGCGGCGCTCGGGCGACCGCTGCTCGTCGGCCTCTCGCGGAAGAGCTCGCTGGGAAAGGTGACCGGTGACCCGGACGCGAAGGTCGCGTCGGCCGCGGCGTCTGTCGGCGGCGCGGTCAGCGCATTCGATCGCGGCGCGACGATCCTGCGCGTCCACGACGTGCGCGAGCACGTCGAGGCGCTCGCGGTCGCGAAGGCGGTCGCCGGATGATCGTCGAGCTCTCCGGCCTGCGCATCTTCGGCTACCACGGCGTCGAGGAGGACGAGCAGAGACTCGGCCAGCTCTTTCTGTTCGACGTGCAGCTCGAGGTCGGCGCCCGCGGGGCGTCGGATCGGCTCGACGAGGCAGTCGACTACGCGCAGGTCGCCAGCGCGATCCGCGAGCTCTCCGGCGCACAGCGCTTCGACCTGCTCGAGGCGCTCGCGACGCGCACGGCCGCCCTGCTGCTGGAGCGCTTCTCGCCGGAGTGGGTCCGCGTCCGGGTCCGCAAGCCCGAGGTCGAGCCCGCCGGGTTGACGGTCGAGTACTCCGCGGTGACGGTCGAGCTTCCTTGACGGTCGCCTACGTCGGGCTCGGCTCCAACCTGGGCGACCGCGAGCCCCTGATCCGCAGGGCTGCCGAGCTCGTGGGCGCCCGCCGCCTCTCGAGCATCGTCGAGACCGAGCCGTGGGGCTACGTCGAGCAGCCGCGCTTCCTGAACGCGGTCGCCGAGGTGGAGACGCCGCTCGACGCGCGCGGCTTCCTCGCTCTGCTGCTCGACGTGGAGCGCCGCCTCGGCCGTCGGCGGGTCGGGCCCCGCTGGGGCCCGCGGACGATCGATCTCGATCTCCTCCTCTTCGGCGACGAGGAGATCGACGAGCCCGGCCTGGTCGTCCCGCACCCGCATCTGGCCGAGCGGCCGTTCGTGCTCGAGCCGCTCGCCGAGCTCGCTCCGTCACGAAGAATCCCCGGTTTCGGCACGGTCCAGGCCGTGCTCGCAGGGCTACAATCGTCGGGGTGAGCCACCTCGACGAGCTCGACGAGTTCGAGGCCGAGGCCGAGCTGCGCCTGAAGAAGGAGTACGCGGCGGTCTTCTCCCTCTTCCGGTACTGCGTCCTCACCCAGGACGCGACCTACCTGTGCAACAAGCTCGACATGCAGTACATCCCGCAGCCCAACTATCCGTTCTTCCACCTGAAGATGGAGGACGTGTGGGTGTGGGACAAGAACCGCCCGACGCGGATGATCCCGCGGGCGGAGGTGTACACCTCGAGCGACGTGACGATCGAAGAGCTGCGCGGAGACGGGGACGAGCCCGTGCTCACCGCGGAAGCGCTCGCCAAGCGCATCGGCGAGGGGCGGAGCGAGATCGAAGACCTCTAGGTGGCACCTGGTTCTCGCCGCAGGCGAAACCAGGTTCCTGTCTGAAGCCGGGCGTCCAAGACGTGAACCTGGTTCCGCTGCGCGGAAACCAGGTTCAATAGCCATATGCTGCTCGCGATCGACGTCGGGAACACGCAGACCGTCTTCGGGCTCTTCGACGGCGACACACTGACCGAGCAGTTCCGGGTCGGCACCGATCGCACGCACACGGGCGACGAGCTCGCGGTCCTGCTGCGGGCATTCGTCGACCTGGCCACGCTCGACGGGATCGTCCTCTGCTCCTCGGTGCCGCTGCTCGTGCGGGAATACGAGGCGTTTGCCGAGCGCTGGGCGGGCACGGAGCTGCTCGTGCTCGGGCCCGGGGTGCCGACGGGGATGGTCATCCGCTACGACGACCCGCGCGAGGTGGGGCCGGACCGGATCGCCAATGCCGTCGCCGCGCGTGCACGGCACGGGGCGCCGGCCGTCGTCGTCGACTTCGGCACGTCGACGAACTTCGACGTCGTCAATGCGGCCGGCGAGTTCGCGGGCGGTGTGCTGGCGCCGGGCATCGAGGTCTCGATGGACGCCCTGTTCGCCCGGGCCGCGCGACTGCCGAAGGTGCCCTTCGAGGCCCCCGAGCGCGTGATCAGCCAGACGACGACCGCTGCGCTGCAGTCGGGGCTCGTCTACGGCTTCGCCGGCCAGGTGGACGCGATCGTGGGGCGGATCCGTGCGGAGCTCGGCGCTCTCGACGCCCCGGTCGTCGCGACGGGAGGCCTCGCCGACCTGATCGCGCCGCACTCGCAGACGATCACGGCCGTCGACCAGGAGCTGACCCTGCAGGGGCTGAGGCTCGTGTGGGAGCGCAACCAGGCGTAAAGGCGTTCGCCCAGCCCAGAGGTGATGAACTTGGTTCTCGCCGTAGGCGAAGCCAAGTTCATGTCGTAAGCGACTGTCGAAGCGTTTCAGACTCGAAGCTGGTCCCGGCTTCGCCGTCAACCGGCTTCGCTGTTCCTCTGCAACGTCATGAGGAGGCGTTCGCGGCTGACGGACTCAGCCATGGACATGCAGAGTGGGCCGGTAGGTGAGCTCTTGGATGTTGCCGTCGAGCGTTCGACTCTCGATCAGCTCGAGGTCGAAGTCGGCCGCGCCCTGGAAGATCGCATCGGATCCGTTCTGGCCGGTGATCACGGGGAAGAGGGTCACCTGGATGCGATCGACGAGGCCGGCGGCCATCAGCGCCCGATTCATCGACAGGCTCCCGTGGGAGCGCAAGGGCACCTCGGACTGCTCCTTGAGCTGGGCGACCACATCGACGGCGTCGCCGGCCACCACCGTCGCGTCTGGCCAGTCGAGGGGGCCTTCGAGCGTGGTCGACACGATGGTCGCCGGCAGGTTCACCAGCCGGGTGACCCACGGATCCCTCACGTCGGACTCCGCGGTGCTCGAGGCCAGCATCGCTGCGAAGAGCCGATAGGTGTTGGCCCCGAAGACCATCCGCTGCTCCTCGGTGTACAGCGCGAGGCGGTGGTCGAGGAGCTCAGGGCCTTGTTTGCCCCAGTAGCCGCCCCAGTCGCCGCCGCTCGCCGAGCCGAAGCCATCCAGGCTGGAAAAGACGTCGAAGGTGTAGGTAGCAGCCATGACCCCTCCTCGAGTGCGTTGATCGTTCCGAACTACAGACTGGAGCCCGTGACGAGACTCATCGCGGGCGCCTCGTTCTTAGCCGCCGCCGTAGATGGAGATCGGGAGCGAGTCGAGGAGGACCTCGTCCTGCGGGTCGGGCACTTCGGCGAGGAGGCGCTCGAAGATGAAGCGCGCGCCGGGGGCGGCGGCGAGGAGCCGCTGCTCGACCTCCGCCGGCGTGGCGAGCTGCACCAGCTCCTGTTTGAACGGCCGCGGGAAGCGCCCGCGCCCGAGGTACCAGCCGTAGAACTTCTTCAGGAAGCCGGACGCGCGCTGCTCGCCGAGCTCGCGCACCGTCTCGCGCATGAAGAGCAGCAGCTCGGCGACGACCTCCTCACGCGACGGCTCGCGGTCCTCACCCAGCAACTCGGCGAGCACCCACGGGTTGCCCTGCGCCGCGCGACCGACCATCACCGCGGTCGCCCCCGTCGTCGCGAGCACCGACTGCGCGCGCGCCCGGGACGTCACGTCGCCCGACGCGATCACCGGGACGGCGACGAGCGAGACGAGCTCGGCGGTCAGCGAGTGATCGGCCGTGCCGGTGTACATCTGCTTCGCCGAGCGTGGATGCAGGGTCAGCGACGCGGCGCCCGCCTCCACGAGGCGGGGCCCGACCGCCAGGCAGGTCCGCGAGCCGTTCTCGACGCCGCGGCGCATCTTCACCGAGACGGGGAGCGGCGTCGCCTCGGCGACCGCCTCGACGAGACGGCAGGCGTGCTCGGGGTCGTCGAGGAGGGAGGCTCCCGCTCCGGTCTTCGTCACCTTCTTGACGGGGCAGCCGAAGTTGAGGTCGACGATGTCCGCTCCGGCGGCCTCGACCATGCGTGCCGCCTCGGCCATCGCCGCGGGGTCCGAGCCGAAGATCTGGATCGCGAGCGGATGCTCGTCCGAGCTGACGCGGAGGTATCCGAGCGTCCGCTCGTTCCGGTGCTGGATCCCCGCCACGGACACCATCTCGGAGCACACGAGACCGGCCCCATAGCGGCGGCCCTGGCGGCGAAATGCCTGCACAGAGACGCCTGCCATCGGGGCCAGCACGAGCCGTCCGGGGATCTCCACGCTCCCGAGGAACCAGGTGTCCTTGAGGTCGATGTTCACGCGCCGTGAAGGGTAGCCGGGCCGAGTTGCGGCCGACTTGACGCGGTCGCTACCATTCCCGCCCGTTTCTGAGGGGTCAGGAGGCAGTTCTGTTGAAGGAAGTCATCCTCACATCCGAGGGGTACAAGAAGCTCCAGCAGGAGATCGATCACCTGCGCGGCGACAAGCGCCGCGAGGTGGCAGAGCGGATCCGCGTCGCCCGCGAGTTCGGCGACATCGCCGAGAACGCCGAGTACGACGACGCGAAGAACGAGCAGGCGATGCTCGAGCACAAGATCGCCCAGCTGGAGGAGCGTCTGCTCTCCGCCCGCGTGATCACGAAGAAGGAGATCCTGAAGGACGCCGTCTCGATCGGCTCGCACGTCCGCCTGCGCGACCTGCAGGCGAACAAGACCTTCGAGTACCACATCGTCGGTTCCGCCGAGGCGAATCCGGCCGAGAACAAGCTCTCGAACGAGTCGCCGGTCGGCAAGGCGATCATGGGCAAGAAGAAGGGCGAGGTGGTCGAGGTCACGGCCCCGCGCGGCTCGCTGAAATTCAAGATCATGGAGATCAAGGCCGCCTGACCCGGCTGGGTGTCTGACACCTGGTGTCGGACACCTTTACGCTCGCGCGATGGAGATCGTGCGGCTCGAGCGGGCGAGGCTGGGCGAAGCGAGCGAGATGCTCGCACGCGCCTTCCAGGACGACCCCGCGTGGGTCTGGCTGATCCCGGACCCGCAGCGGCGAGCCCGGGTCCTGCCCTGGCTCTTCCGGGTCGGCTTCGACGTCACCGCGGCCGACGTGTGGGCGACGGCCGGGCCGGTGCTCGGTGCGGCACGGTGGATGCCGCCGGGGCGGCCCGCGATGCGCGTCGGGCCGACGCTGCGGGCGCTCGTGACGACGCCGCTCCGGCTCGGGACGGCGACCGGGCCGTTCCTCTCCTACGGCGGCGCGGTCGAGGCCCTGCGGGCCGAGGCGATGCCGGGCCGCCACTGGTACCTCGCCGGGATCGGCGTCGATCCCTCGGCGCAGCGGCAGGGGGTCGGCTCGGCGCTGCTCCGGCCCGGGCTCGAGGCGGCTGCGCGGGACGGGGTCCCCGCCGTCCTCCTCACCAACAGCGCCGTCAACCTGCCGTTCTACGAGAGCAACGGGTTCGAGGTCGTGCGCGAGGGGTCGACGCCCGAGAACGGGCCGCACGCCTGGGCTATGGTCAAGTGGCCGTGAGCCAGACGCCGAAACGGTTCCCAGATCGCGACGAGATCGCGCGCGTGCACGCCGAGGCCGAGACGGTCGAGCCGGGCGAGGAAGGGGCCGAGCCGCGGCGGCTCGCCGGGCGGGTGATGGCGCGGCGCGACATGGGCAAGCTCGTGTTCCTCGATCTCGTCGACCGCAGCGGCCGCATCCAGCTCCTCTGCCCGCAGGCGCGCACCGGCGAGGTGGACGTGCACCTCGGCGACGTCGTCGGCGTCACCGGCCGGGCGACGAAGTCCCGTCGCGGCGAGCCGTCTCTGCTCGTCGACGAGCTCGTTCTGCTCTCGCGCAACCGCTCGCCTCTCCCGGACACGTTCCACGGGCTCACCGACATCGAGCAGCGCTACCGCAAGCGCTACCTCGACCTGTTGATGAACGAGGAGGTGCGCAGCGATTTCCTGTTGCGTGCCCGCATCGTCTCGGCGATCCGCCGCTATCTCGATGCCGAGGGCTTCGTCGAGGTCGAGACTCCGACCCTCCAGCCGCGCTACGGCGGCGCGTTCGCCGAGCCGTTCATCACGCATCACAACGTGCTCGACCAGGATCTCTACCTGCGCATCGCAACCGAGCTCTACCTGAAGCGGTTGATCGTCGGTGGGCTCGAGAAGGTCTACGAGCTCGGCAAGGATTTCCGGAACGAAGGCGTCACGTACAAGAACAACCCGGAGTTCACGATGCTCGAGTGGTACGAGGCGTACGCCGACTACCAGGACACGATGCAGCGGATGGAGAACCTGATCGAGTTCGTCGCGCTCGAGGCTCTGGGCACGACGAAGGTGACCTTCAAGGGGCACGAGGTCGACCTGAAGGCTCCGTGGAAGCGGATGCGGCTGGTCGACGAGCTGGCGGCGTTCGACCTCTGGACCCGGGACTTCGACGACCTCAAGCAGCGCCTGGAGGACCGCGGGATCGACGTCTCGCGCGACCAGACCTGGTCGCAGCTCGTCGACAAGGCGGTCACGGCCTACGTCGAGCCGCGCCTGATCGAGCCGACGATCCTCTACGACTACCCGATCGAGCTCTCGCCGTTCGCACGCGTCACCGACGACGATCCGCGCATCGTCGAGCGGTTCGAGTACTACGTCGGCGGCATGGAGCTCGGCAATGCGTTCTCGGAGCTGAACGACGCCGAGGAGCAGGCGTCCCGCTTCGCCATGCAGGCCGAGGAGGGGGCCGGCGGGAACGTGGAGGCCGAGCAGGGAGACCCGGACTACGTGGAGGCGCTCTCCTACGGGATGCCGCCCACGGGCGGGATCGGCCTCGGCATCGACCGGCTCACGATGGTGCTCGCCGGGAAGGACTCGATCCGTGACGTGATCCTGTTCCCCGCCCAGCGCGAGCGCCACGGCCCCTGAGCCGGGCCGCCGGGCCTTTCAGGCCGGATTCGGCCGGAAAATGAGGATCCCCCAGGTGTGTCACGGCGGCACACCCGAAGAGGGGAGTACGATGAGCGCCTCGGAAAGGGCAATCGTTTCGCGCCGCCCCTCGGGCGGAAGAGAGGTCTCAACTTGTTCGAACGGTTCACAGAACGGGCTCGCCAGGTCGTCGTACTCGCGCAGGACGAGGCGCGCGCTCTCAAGCACAACTACATCGGGACCGAGCACATCCTGCTCGGATTGCTGCGCGAAGAGGAAGGTCTCGCCGCGCGGGTGCTCGAGTCGCTCGACATCACGGTGGAGGAAGTGCGCGCGCAGGTGGCGAGAATCGTCGGCCAGGGTGACGAGGTCACCACGGGGCAGATCCCGTTCACGCCGCGGGCGAAGAAGGTGCTCGAACTGGCGCTGCGCGAAGCGCTGTCCCTCGGCCACAACTACATCGGGACCGAGCACATCCTGCTCGGGCTCGTGCGCGAGAACGAAGGCGTCGCGGCGCGCATCCTGCTCGACTTCGACGCCGATGCCGAGAAGATCCGCAACGAGATCATTCGCATGCTCTCCGGGCCCGGCCGCCGCCAGGGCGGCGCAGCCGGCGCCTCGGGCGAGAAGGGCAAGAGCTCCAAGCTGCTCGACCAGTTCGGGCGCAACCTGACCAAGCAGGCGCAGGAGGGCAAGCTCGACCCGGTCGTCGGCCGGCAGACCGAGATCGAGCGGGTCATGCAGATCCTCAGCCGCCGCACGAAGAACAACCCCGTGCTGATCGGAGAGCCGGGCGTCGGCAAGACCGCCGTCGTCGAAGGGCTCGCGTCCCGCATCTCGTCGAACCAGGTGCCGGACCTGCTGAAGAACAAGCAGATCTACACGCTCGACCTCGCGGCGCTCGTCGCCGGATCGAAGTACCGCGGTGAGTTCGAGGAGCGCCTCAAGAAGGTGATGAAGGAGATCACCCAGCGCGGCGACATCATCCTGTTCATCGACGAGCTCCACAATCTGGTCGGTGCGGGCGCCGCCGAGGGCGCGATCGACGCCGCCTCGATCCTCAAGCCCGCGCTCGCCCGCGGCGAGCTGCAGACGATCGGCGCGACGACGCTCGACGAGTACCGCAAGTACCTGGAGCGCGACGCCGCACTCGAGCGCCGGTTCCAGCAGATCCGCGTCGAGGAGCCGACCACGGACGACACGGTGCAGATCCTGCGCGGGCTCCGTGACCGCTACGAGGCGCATCACCGGTGCAAGATCACCGACGAGGCACTCGAAGCAGCGGCCACACTGGCCGACCGGTACATCCAGGACAGGCACCTGCCCGACAAGGCGATCGACCTGATCGACGAGGCTGCGTCGCGGATGCGCATCAAGACGATGAGCGCGCCGCCGCGGTATCGCGAGCTCGAGGAGGAGATCGAGAAGGTCCGCAAGGACAAGGAAGCCTCGATCGAGAACCAGGAGTTCGAGAAGGCTGCGTCACTCCGCGACAAGGAGCGCAAGCTCACGCAGAAGAAGCGCGAGCTGGAGGAGCAGTGGCGCGCCGAGGAGCAGACCGAGCAGCCCGAGATCGGCGAGGAGGAGATCGCCGACATCGTCTCGATGTGGACGGGCATCCCGGTGTTCAAGCTCACCGAGGCGGAGTCGCAGCGGCTCGTGCGGATGGAGGAGGAGCTGCACAAGCGCGTGATCGGGCAGGACGCGGCGATCATCGCCGTCTCCAAGGCGATCCGCCGCGCACGCGCCGGGATCAAGGACCCCAAGCGGCCGACCGGCTCGTTCATCTTCCTCGGACCGTCGGGCGTCGGCAAGACCGAGCTCGCCAGGACGCTCGCCGAGTTCCTGTTCGGCGACGAGGACGCGATGATCCAGATCGACATGTCGGAGTACATGGAGAAGCACGCCGTGTCCCGGCTCGTCGGCTCGCCTCCCGGCTACATCGGCTACGACGAGGGCGGCCAGCTCACCGAGGCGGTGCGGCGCAAGCCGTACTCGGTCGTCCTGTTCGACGAGATCGAGAAGGCGCATCCCGATGTGTTCAACATCCTCCTGCAGATCCTCGAGGACGGGAAGCTCACCGACTCCCAGGGCCGCAAGGTCGACTTCCGGAACGTGATCGTGATCATGACGTCGAACATCGGCTCGGCGTCGATCTCGAAGAACGTCTCCCTCGGCTTCAACATGTCGAACGAGGACGGGCTGACCTACGACGACATGAAGGCTCGCGTGATGGGCGACCTGAAGAAGGTCTTCCGCCCCGAGCTGCTGAACCGCATCGACGAGATCATCGTCTTCCCGAAGCTCGCGAAGCCGGAGATCCTCCAGATCGTCGACCTGCTCATGAACCGCCTGCGCGTGCAGATGGCCGAGCACGAGGTGACGATCGAGCTGACGCCGGAGGCGAAGGACCTGCTCGTCGAGAAGGGTTGGGACCCGGCCATGGGCGCCCGGCCGCTGCGCCGTGCGATCCAGCGCTACATCGAGGACCCGCTGGCGGACTTCGTCCTCGGCCGGCAGCTCGAGCCGGGCTCGACGATCCTGGTCGCCCGCAAGGACGACGAAGAGGTCGAGATCACGGTCGTGCCGCCCGCGCCGCCGGAGGTGATCGGCGTCTCCGCGGCGCCGGACGCGCCGCCGGTGGCAGAAACAGAAGACTGAGGCTAGAGGGTGTCTGACACCGTTCAGGTGTCAGACACCAGCTGCCAGACGTCGTCGCGCAGGAGCGGCACTTCGCTGCCGTCGCGTAGCACCGCGTCGACCGCGACCTCCGGCCCGCCGATCATGAAGTCGGTGTGCACCGTGGAGACGTTGACGCCGTCGATCACTCCGCCTTCGACCGCCTCCGCGTAGGCGCTGCCGTAGGCGACGTGGCAGGTCGTGTTCTCGTCGAACAGCGTGTCGAAGAACGTGACGCCGGCCTTGCCGATGCGCGACGACCCGTCGACGAGAGCGACCTCGCCGAGGAACGGCGCCTGCGGGTCCGTGTCGAGCTGACCGCGGACCACGTCCTCTCCCTCGTCGGCGTGCACGTCGACGATGCGGCCCGCTTCGAAGCGCACCTCCAGCCCCTTGACCACCTGTCCGTAGAGCGCCAGCGGGCGCGTCGAGCGCGCGAAGCCCTCCGTCCGGCGGCAGTCGGGGGTCGTGAAGACCTCTTCGGTCGGCATGTTTGCGACGTACGGGATGCCGGCCGCCGTCTCCGACTCGCAGCCCTGCCACCGCGACTCCGGCAGCAGCCCGATCGTCAGGTCGGTGCCGGGCCCCGTGAACCGCAGCCGGTCGACCTGCAGCTCGTTCAACGCACGTGCGCGCGCGCCGAGGTGCTTCACGTGGGCGCGCCACGCGGCGACCGGGTCGTCTTCGTCGAGCCGCACGCAGAACTCCACGAGCTCCCACAGCCGGTCGGTGTCGGGCTCGCCGAAGATCTGCTTCGCCCAGCCCTCGTTCGGGACGCCGACCACGGTCCAGTTGTTCAGCTGTTCGTTGACCTGGCGGTTGTTCTCGTGCGCCAGCTCGAGCATTCGCGCCCTGCCGACCCGCTCGCCCGGCAGGTCCGCCAGGAGCTCCGGCTCGGCGTCTCCCGTCAGCGCCACGATCGCGGCGTTCTCGTCGCCGATCTCGACCGCGCGCTCGAGCAGCCAGGGCGGCGTCCACGAGAGGACGTCGTCCGCTGCGTGCTCGATCAGCGCGCGGCGAACATGCTGGTCGGAGTAGTGCACGTCGACGTAGCGCGCCCCGGCCGCATAGGCCGCGCGAGTCACCGCGCGCGCGACGGGCGCATGCTCGACCCGCGCGATCACCTCGACCAGCTGCCCCGGCTGCACGTTAGCGCCCACCCGCACGGCCAGTTCCGCATACCGCGCGATGCGTGCCTCGTGCGTCACTCCGGTAGCTGCCACGTGTCCTCGCGCAGGATCGGGATCGTCGTCCCGTCCTTCGTCACCCCGTCGACCTCGAGCTCGGGGCCGCCGACCATGAAGTCCGTGTGCACCGTCGAGACGTTCATGCCCTCGCCGGGGTCGCCGTCGAAGACCTCGGGGATGCCGAAGCCGTAGGCGATGTGGCAGGTCGCGTTCTCGTCGTAGAGCGTGTCGAAGAACGTGATGCCGGTCTGGCCGACCCGGGACGTGCCGTCGACGAGCGCCAGCTCGCCGAAGTAGGCGGCCCGCTCGTCGCTCTCGAGCTGGCCGCGCACGATCCCGGCGCCCTTGTCGGCGTCCACCTCGACGATCTTGCTCTCGCGGACCGTCAGCTGGAGGTTCTCGATGATCTCGCCGTTCAGGGCGAGCGGGCGACTCGAGCGGATCGTGCCTTCCGCGCGGCGGCAGTCGGGGGTCGTGAAGACCTCCTCCGTCGGCATGTTCGGGACGTACTCGATGCCGTCCCTCGTCCGGAAGAGGGCCGACATCCAGCGTGCGTTCGGGAGCAGGCCGACCCGGAAATCGGTGCCGGGGCCGTGGTAGTGGAGGGAATCGAGGTGAAGCTCGTTCAATGCGGCGCCGCGCGCCTCGAGCCGCCGCATGTGCTCGCGCCACGCGGTGACGGGGTCGGGCTGGTCGAGCCGGGTGCAGTCGGCAACCGCAGCCCAGAGGCGCTCGACGTCGGGCTCGCCGAAGACCTTCTCCGCCCAGCCGTCGTTCGGATAGGCGACGATCGTCCAGTTGCTGCTCCGGTCGACGAGCTGCTGGCGGTAGATCTCGGCGATGCCCTTCATCCGCGCCCGGCCGACCCGCTCGCTGTCGAGATCGGACAGCAGGTCGGGCTCCGGATCGCCGGTCGTCGCGATCAGCGCCTGGTCGGCGTTGCTCTCGGCCAGTGTCTTCAGCCACGCGGGCTCGTACGTCAGGGCTTCGTCCGGGCCGAGCTCGATCATCGCCTTGCGCACGTGCTGGTCGCGGTACGAGACGTCGACGTAGCGCGCGCCGGCGGCGTACGCCTCGCGTGTGATCGCGCGCGCAAGCGGCACATGCTCGATCTGGGAGATGACGAACACGATTTGCCCCTGCTGCACGTTCGCGCCGACGCGCACCGCCAGCTCTGCATACCGGGTGAGGCGTTCGTCTACGTCAGCTGCCATGTGTCCTCCCTCAGAATCGGCACGGTCTTCCCCTCGGCGGTCACGCCGTCGACCGCCACTTCCGGCCCGCCGATCATGAAGTCGGTGTGCACCGAGGAGACGTTGATGCCGCGGTCGCGCAGCTCCTCGGGCGAGAGGCCCTCGAGGCCGTCGATCCCGAAGGTGACGGCCGAGCCGTAGGCGATGTGGCACGTGGCGTTCTCGTCGAACAGCGTGTCGAAGAACGTGAGCCCCGTCTGGCCGACGCGCGACTCGCCGTCGACGAGCGCGACCTCGCCGAGCCGCCGCCCGAAAGCGTCGCCGTCCATCTGCGCCCGCACGGCGTCGGCGCCCGTCGAGGCCTTCACCTCGACACACTCGCCCCCCGCGAACCGCAGCTCGAGGTCGCGGACGACGGTGCCGCCGAGCGCGAGTGGGCGGGTCGACCGGACGCTGCCCTCGGCCCGTCGCCAATCCGGGCAGGCGAAGACCTCCTCGGTCGGGAGGTTCGGGACGTGTGCGATGCCGTCTCGCGTCTCGATCCCACCGCCGACCCAGCGCCCGCCGGGCACGAGGCCGATCGTGAGCTCGGTTCCGGGCCCCGAGAAGCGGACCGCGTCGAGCTTCAAGGCGTCGAGTTGCGCGCAGCGGCGATGGAGCCTGTCGACGTGGTCGCGCCACGACGCGACCGGATCCGGCTCGTCGAGCCGCACCGACTTCGCGACGGCCTCCCAGAGCCGCTCCAGGTCGGGCTCGCCGAACACCTGCAGCGCCTGGCCTTCGGTCGGGAAGGCGGCGATCGTCCAGTTGATCAGCCGCTCGTTCACCGCCCGGAGGTACACCTTCATTCCCTCGATCGGGCGCGCCTGTCCGACGCGGCTCTGGTCGAGGTCGGCGAAGAGCTCCGGCTCGGCCTCGCCGGCGAACTGGATCACCGCTGCGCCGTCGAGGAGCGCCCGGGTTCGGGCCAGCTCCCACGGCGGCGTGGCGGAGAGGTCCTCGTCGGGGGCGTTCCGGATGAACGCCTTGCGCACGTGCTGGTCGATGTAGCGGACATCGACGTTCCGGGCGCCCGCGGCGTAGGCGGACTCCGTGACGGCGCGGACGAGCGGCACGTGCTCGACGAGGGCGGTGACGAAGACCTGCTGGCCGGGCTGGACGTTGGCGCCGACGCGCACGATCAGGTCGGCATAGGCAGCGATGCGCTCCGTCATGGAGAGGACAATAGAGAAGTCGATATCACGTGTCGAGCGGGACGTCGTCCCAGTCGGTGCCGGCCCCGCAGAGCCAGCCCAGGGCATGGTGGCGCTCGAGGGCGATCGAGTGCGCCTCGGCCTGCTGCTCCGGCGTCAGGTGACGGTAGACCTTGCCGTAGGCGTGGAAGTCGCCGCGCAGGGGGGCGGGCAGGACGCCCTGCTCGTACCCGCGCATCGCCGTCGCGGCGATCAGCTGGTCGAACGTGGCGTACCGTGCCGGCAGCTCGAGCCTGCCGGCCGCCTGGAGCCCGGTTGTGCGCGCGCGCCAGTGCCACAGGCGGGCGGATTCACACTCGAGCGCGACGTCCTCGGCCTCGCGCAGCGTGCCGGCGTCCGGCTCGACCAGGACGACCGTCTCGGGGTCGAACGGACGGTCGTACGCCGGCAGCTCGGCGAGCTGCAGCGCCCAGAGGAGCGTGCCGAGCGCCTCGCCGCGCCAGACCGCGTCGACCACGGCGCGGTCGTTCGACTCCGCCGGCAGCCGCGCGAGCGCGGCCTGCAGCTCGACGCGCATCGCCCGGCAGCGTTCGACCACCTTGCCCTGCGACCGTAGCTTGCGGCGCGACATGCACCGCAAACCTAACCGAGGATCGCTTCGGCCTCCGCGAGAGTCTCCACGTCGAGATCTGCCTGTAGCTCCTGGGGACGGATCGTTCCAGAGCCGGCACGCCTGCCGTCGGGACCTACCAGTACCGTCACTCGCCCATGGCGAAACCGGCTGCCGTCCAGCATGTGTGCTCCGAGTGCGGAATGTCGTCCGGCCGCTGGCTCGGGCGCTGTCCGGGCTGCGGTGAGTTCGGGACGATGCTGGCCGAGCCCGTGCCGGGGCGTGGCGCCGGGCCCGCCGCCCGGTCGCGGCCGCTGTTGCGGCTCGTGGACGTCGTGGCGGAGGAGTCTTCGCGCATCTCGACCGGCGTCCCGGAGCTCGACCGCGTGCTCGGCGGTGGGCTCGTGCCCGCGTCGGTCGTGCTCGTCGGGGGAGAGCCCGGCGTCGGCAAGTCGACGCTGCTTCTGAACGCGCTGGGCGCGATCTCGCGCGAGCGGCGGGCGCTCCTCGTCACGGGCGAGGAGTCCGTGGCACAGGTGAAGCTGCGTGCCGCGCGCCTCGGTGGCTGCGGCGACGTCGAGATCCTCGCCGAGACCGAGCTCGACGTCGTCTGCGAGACGCTGGAGCGCGAGCGCCCCGACGTCTGCGTGATCGACTCGGTGCAGACGCTCTGGTCGCAGGAGATCGGCTCTGCGCCGGGCTCCGTCTCGCAGGTGCGCGAGGCGGCGAGCCGCCTGCTGCGCGTCTCGAAGGAGAGCGGAGTCGCCACCTTCCTCGTCGGCCACGTGACCAAGGACGGGTCGGTCGCAGGTCCGCGCGTGCTCGAGCATCTCGTCGACTGCGTGCTCCAGTTCGAGGGTGACCGCTATCACGCTCACCGCATCCTCCGTGCCGTGAAGAACCGGTTCGGGTCGACCAACGAGCTCGGCGTGTTCGAGATGACGGGCACGGGCCTCCTCGGTGTCCCGGACCCGTCCGAGCTCTTCGGGCAGACGGAGGGCGGCGAGGTGGGCGCCGCCGTCACGTGCGCCCTCGAGGGCACGAGGCCGCTCCTGCTCGAGATCCAGTCGCTCGTCGCTCCGACCGATTTGGCGATGCCTCGCCGCGTCGGCACGGGCGTCGACCCGAAGCGCCTCGCGATGATCGTCGCCGTGCTCTCGCGGCACGCCGGCCTGCCGCTCGGCGGCGCCGACGTCTTCGTGAACGTCGCGGGCGGCGTCCGGATCGACGAGCCCGGAGCAGACCTCGGGATCGCTCTCGCGATCGCCTCGGCGGCCAGGGGGATCCCCGTGCGCGAGGGTGTCGCCGCCTACGGCGAGATCGGGCTCACGGGGAGGCTTCGCCCGGCCACCCAGACCGACCGCCGGGCGGAGGAATGTCGCAAATTCGGCATTTCCGCACTGGTCGGCCCCGGCGTGGACACGCTCAGGCAGGCCCTCGGGGCCGCTCTGGCGGATTCCGCCGACTAGCAGGCATTTTCGCGAAAATGGCGTATTTGCAGGGTTTCTGGTACCCTGTCGTTCCCGCCGGTGGAGCCTTTTCGAGGCCCCCGGCACTTTCTGTGACTACAGACGGAACCGGAGGAGAAGCTTGTACAAGGTCGGTGACAAGGTGGTGTACCCGCACCACGGTGCAGGCACGGTTGTGAAGCGCGAGAAGCGCGAGGTGCTCGGCGAGAAGCGCGAGTACCTGACGATCAAGATCCTGCACAACGACATGACCGTGAACGTCCCCGCCGACAACGCCGAGCGCGTCGGCCTGCGCAAGGTGATCGACGAGGAAGCGGTCAAGAAGGTCGTCAAGTACCTGACCTCCGGCGGCACCGAGATGCCCAAGAACTGGAACCGCCGCTTCAAGCACAACCGGGACAAGATGAAGACGGGCGACATCTACGAGCTCGCCGAGGTCGTGCGCAACCTCGCGCTCCGCGACGGCGAGAAGGGCCTCTCGACCGGCGAGAAGCAGATGTACGTCAAGGCGAAGAAGATCCTGGCCTCCGAGTTGATGTACGCGAAGAACATGAGCGAGGACGAGGCCCTCGAGTGGCTCGAGCTGACGCTCACCGAGGGCGCGAAGCCGAAGCTCGCCCCGGCCGAGCGGAAGACGTCTGCGAAGAAGCCCGCGCCGACCGCAAAGGCAGCGCCTGCCGCGCGGACGGCGAAGGCGGCGGCGGCGAAGGCCGCACCCGCGAAAGCCGTCACCGCGAAGGCTGCTGCGGCGAAGACGGTTGCGGCGAAGAAGACGACGACGGCGGCGAAGAAGCCCGCCACCCGAAGGGCCGCCGCCACCCGTTGAGCGACACGTGCTGGGCCGTCCTCGTCGCCGCCGGGCGAGGGGAGCGGCTTGGTGAGAACCGGCCGAAGGCGTTCGTTCGCCTCGGCGACCTGCCGCTGCTCGCCGAGCCGCTGCGACGGCTCGACGAGAGCGACCGCGTCGACGCCGTCGTCCTCGTCGCGCCGCCCGAGTGGGAGGAGCCCGCGATCCTCCTCGCCGAGGAGCTCGGGACGTCGAAGGTGACTGCGTGCGTGACCGGCGGCGAGACGCGCACGGAGTCGGTACGGGCGGGCGTCGCGGAGGTTCCCGACGATGTGGCCGTGATCCTCGTCCACGACGCGGCGCGCCCGCTGCTGCCGGAGGACGTGATCGAGCGCGTGCTCGGCGCCCTCGGCGAGGGCTTCGACGGCGCGGTCCCCGGGCTGCCGGTCGTCGACACGGTGAAGCGGGTACGCGACGAGGCCGTGCACGAGACGCTCGTGCGCGACGAGCTCGTCACGGTCCAGACGCCACAGTGCTTCGTCGCCTCTGCGCTGCGGGCGGCCCTGCAAGGCGGCGAGGGGTCGGACTGCGCGTCCCTCGTCGAGGCGAACGGCGGCCGGATCAAGGTCGTCCGGGGCGACGAGCGGCTCCTCAAGGTGACGACGCGCGCCGATCTCGAACGGGTGGCGGGATGGCTGTCGAGGTAGTCGTGTTCGACGTCGGCGAGACGCTCGTCGACGAGACCAACATGTGGACACGCGCCGCGCACGTCGCGGGCGTCTCGCCCTTCACGCTGATGGGCGTCCTCGGCGCCCTGATCGCCCAGGACCGGCATCACGACGAGGTGTGGAAGGTGCTCGGCGTCGAGCATCCGCCGTCGACGTGGACGCTGGACGACTGGTATCCCGACGCGCTGCCCGCGCTCGAGCGGCTGCGGGCGTCGGGATACCGCGTCGGTGCCTCCGGGAACACGCCGACCTTCGTCGAGGACGACCTGAGGACGCATGTCGACTTCGTCGGCTCCTCGGCGAGCTGGGGAGTGGCGAAGCCCGAGCAGGCGTTCTTCGCACGCGTCGTCGAGCTCGCCGGGGTCGAGCCTGGGAAGATCGCCTACGTGGGCGATCGCGTGGACAACGACGTCGCGCCGGCGATCGCCGCGGGGATGATCGGAGTCCACGTGAAGCGCGGCCCGTGGGGCTACCTGCAGGAGCCTCCGGCGGAGGCGATCCGCATTCGCTCGCTCGACGAGCTGCCGGGCGCCGTCGCATGACGGTTCGCGTCGGGATCGGCGTCGACGCCCATGCGCTCGAGCGCGGCGTGCCGCTCGTGCTCGGCGGTGTTCGCTTCGACTATGACCGTGGCCTCGCCGGCCACTCCGACGGCGATGTGCTCGCCCATGCTCTCGTCGACGCCGTGCTCGGCGCGGCAGGGCTCGGAGACATCGGGTCGCTCTTCCCCTCCGACGACGCCCGCTATCACGATGCATCGAGCCTCGAGCTGCTTCGTGAGGCCTACCGGCAGGTCGAGCAGGCCGGCTGGAGGCTCGTCAACGCCGACTGCATCCTGATCGGCGAGCAGCCGCGGATCGCAGCTCATCGAGACGAGATGCGAAGGCGGCTGTCCGAGGCTCTCGGCGGCGGCGAGGTGAACGTGCGCGCGACGACGACCGATCATCTGGGCTTCACCGGACGAGGCGAGGGCCTGGCCGCGCACGCGGTGGCATTGCTCGAGCGCGCGTGATCGAGCTCGTCCGATATGCCGACCGGCCCGACCTGCGCGAGCGGCGCGGCGAGTTCGAGGACTTCCCCGAGTACATGTTCCACAACGCGATGGGTGGGCGCTACTGGGGGCGGCTCTACGACGAGTTCCCCGCGTTCCAGCTCGCGGCGGTCGACGGCGACGAGCTCGTCGGCGAGGTGCACGCGCTCTCGCTGCCGGTGGAGGGCGTCGAGCTGCCCCAGGGCTGGGACGAGGCGTTCGAGCGCGGCATGGACGCCGGCGGCGGGAACGTCGTCTCGCTGCTCGCGATCAGCGTGCAACCGAGGCGGCGCGGCCAGGGCGTGCCGCAGCTCCTGATCGCCGCGATCCGCCGTGCCGCGGCCGAGGGCGGGCATGCGAGCGTGATCGCGCCGGTGCGCCCGACGCTGAAGGCGCAGTACCCGTTGATCCCGATCGAGCGTTACGCGGCCTGGCGGCGCGACGACGGGTCGCATTTCGATCCGTGGCTGCGGACGCACGAGCGCGTCGGCGGCACGATCGTTGCGCCGGCGCCGCACTCGATGCTGATCGAGGCGCCCGTGGCGGACTGGCAGGAGTGGACAGGCATGGCGTTCCCGGAGGACGGGACATATGTCGTGCCGGGGATGCTCGCGCCGCTCGTGGTGCACGGCGGCGCCGGCACGCATGTTGAGCCGAACGTCTGGGTGCAGCACTCCGTTCTCTAGTGCTGGTCGGCCTCGGCATTCGCCTCGCGTTCGAACGCCGCTGATCTCACACTCCGGCCGGGGTGCGCGTTTCAATAGTCGAACCATGCCGAGCCGCAGCGTCGACACCCCGATCGGGACTCTAGGTCTCGTCGCCACCGAGGCGGGACTGAGTCGTGTGCGGTGGTCGGCGGAGGGGCTTCCCGAGGCGAGCTGCACGGCGCTCGACGACGCTGCAGCGCAGTTCGAGGCCTACTTCGCAGGCGAACTGACCGCGTTCGACCTCCCGCTCGACATCGGCGGCACCGACTTCCAGTGCCGGTGCTGGCTCGCGCTCGCGACGATCCCGTACGGGCAGACGGTCAGCTACGGCGAGCAGGCCCGCCGGATCGGGCTTGGTCCCGACTCCGCTCGTGCAGTTGGCGCGGCCAACGGCCAGAACCCGCTGCCGGTCGTGCTGCCCTGTCACCGGGTGATCGGGGCCGACGGCTCGCTGACCGGCTTCGGCGGCGGGCTGCCGCTCAAGCGGTTCCTGCTCGAGCACGAGGGCGCACTGCTGCCGCTCGGCTAGGACGGAAGCGCGGGAGCCCCGTCGCGCAGCACGACGAGCCCGTCGCGCTCGAGCGAGACGAGCGCCTCGCCGTCGGCCGGGTGCTCGCCCGCCGCGACGGCGCGCAGGGCGATCGCCCGGCGCTGGCGGAAGGAGCCCTCGAAGCTCGACTGCTTGCGCAGCGGCTCGTAGCGCCGGCCGCGTGACGGGCACCGCGCTTCGAGCGGGCACTCGCCGCAACGTGGGATGCGCGCCAGGCAGATCGTCGCACCGAGATCGAAGAGCGCCTGCGCGCACGAGGCGTCGAAGACCTCGCCCGTGCGCTCCCGCACCCGCTGGACGTTCGTGTCGACGGGGAGCACGTCTCTGCCGAAGGCGAAGTTGCCGACGGCCGCGGCGGTGTAGGGGCCGACCCCGGGCAGCTCGGTGAGATCGTCCGGCCAACCGGATGCGGCGACCTGCTGCGCGGTGCGGTGCAGGTTGACCGCACGGCGGTTGTAGCCGAGTCCCTGCCACTCGACGATCACCTCCGCAGGCGACGCCGCGGCGAGCGCCTCGACGGTCGGCCAGCGCACGAGCCAGGACACCCACCGAGGGACGACGCGCTCGACCTGCGTCTGCTGCAGCATCACCTCGCTGACGAGGATCGCGTACGGGTCGCGCGTCTTCCGCCACGGGAGGTCGCGCCCGTTCTCCCGGTACCAGGCGAGGAGCGGCTCTCTCACGACGCCGAGCCTAGACAAGGGCCGGAGCCGCGTGCGCGGTCAGGAGACGACGGTGGGGAGGAAGGCGCGCACCGCCGCGGCGACTGCTGGAAGGTCGCCGCGCAGGCTGTGGTCGCCGGCGACCCGGACGACGATGCGCCGCTCACCCGGCGGCGGCATGCCGAAGGGATCGCGCTCGCCCTGGACGACGAGGGTCGGGACGGTCACCGCCTCGAGCTCGTCCAGGCGGCTCACCGCGGCGGCGCCGCCCTTGCGGCGCGGCGGCTGTAGCGGGAAGGCGAGACACACGACGGCGACGGCGCCCGTGGCTCCGGCCGTGCGGCAGGCGACCCGCGCGCCCGAGGACCGTCCGCCGGCGATGAGCTTCAGCCCCCGCAGCTCGTCCGCGAGCAGGGACTCGACGACGGTCGTCCAGGCGACGTCGAGCCGGCCCGCGGGCGCCGGAGAGCGGCGCCCGGCCACCCGGTAGGGCTGCTCGACGAGCGCGACGCTGATCTCCTCCGCGAGCGCCGCGTCCCTGGCCGCGACCAGGTCGCGCGCGGTGACGCCTCCGCCCGCTCCGTGGCCGAGGACGAGCGCCGCTCTCGGCTCCTTGGCGGGGTGCAGATGCACGTTCGCGCGGCCGTGCGGGGTGTCGACCTCCAGGAGCGCCAAGGTGGACATCGTCTCATTCCCCGAACTGAATCTCGCAACGGGGTTATCGCAGGCTCGCGTTGCTCGCCGGGCGCGCGTGCGCAACTGTCTAGTTCGCTCGAACGGGACCCAGGTGGGGCCGCCGGGAATCCTCTTCCTCCTCGGCGGTCTCACCCTCCTGCTCGCGCCGGCAAGATCGAGACTGGAGATAACTCGGCAACCCGCGGTCGATTTCTCCGTCGAACGCCCTATGGAGACGAACGCAGGCTCATGGCACGGCGTCGAGCTCCGTCACCTGGCCGCACTCGAGGCGATCGCCAAGGCAGGATCGTTCAGCGGCGCGGGCGCGCGCATGGGGTACAGCCAGTCGGCGATCAGCGGCCAGATCGCGACGCTCGAGCGACTCGTCGGAGCGCGGCTCGTGACGCGGCTCCGAGGCTCGCGAAAGGTGGCGATCACGCCCGAAGGCCAGCTGCTGCTCGACCACGCGAAGGTGATCAACGCGCGCCTGAGTGCCGCGCGTGCGGATCTGGCGAGCGCACGCGACGACGGTTCGCCCGTCCTGCGCATCGGAACGTTCCAGAGCGTCTCCCAGACGCTGCTGCCCGGTCTGTTCCGGCGCCTCCTGCAGGAGCCGGTCCCGGTCGCCACGTCGCTGAGGGAGGACGCCGACATCGAGCGTCTCGTCGAGCTGCTCGTCGCCGGCGAGCTCGATGTCGCGTTCGTGCTCCTGCCGGTCTCTCACGCAGAGCTCGAGACGATCGAGGTGCTCCGCGACCCGTGGACGATCGTCGTGCGCCACGATCATCCCCTCGCCCGTCTCGAGCGTCCGCTCAGCGCTCAGGATCTGTCGCACCTCCCGCTCGTCACCTACGAGCGCTGCCGGTCGCAACAGTTCATCGAAGGCTCCCTGGCGGCTGCCGGCGCGCAGCTGCGGGTCGTGACCCGGCTCGCCGACTACCGCTCGGTGCTCACGCTCGCCGGGGTCGGTCTCGGCTGTGGGCTCGTGCCGCGCCTGGCCGTCGAGGCGGACCTCGAGGCGTCCGCCAAGGGCCGGCTGCGCATGCTCACGCTCGACGACCAGCCGCCCAGGCTGATCGCTCTCGCGTGGAACCGGGACCGGCGTGTGAGCGACGTCGTCGAGCGCTTCATCGGGTTCGCGATCGACGCCGGCGATCGCGCCGCCGTGCAGACCTGACGGCCGGCATATCTCCCGCGGCAGTGGCATAAATCGAAAGGTTCAATAGGTTCCGACTTTTCCGCGGGCCGGCCGTCTCCGCCCTTGTTCGAGTCTTCACTAGCCATGCGGAAGGAGTCTTGATGCGCAGGAAGCAGATGCTCTCCCTGTTCATGCTCGTCCTGGGAGCTGCGTTGCTCGTCGCCGCCACGACCGTGGGGGCGGCGACGTCCGCGAATCAGCGGGCGCGCCACGCGGTCGCGGCGAAGGGCGGAACCTTGAGAGTGAACATGCACGACGCGGACTTCGACTTCGTCGATCCGCAATTGGCGTATCGCACCGACGACTGGGGAATGCTCTTCACGACTGCGATGCAGCTCGTGAGCTTCCCGGAGAAGACCGGTGCGGCGGGCAGCCAGCTGTATCCGCAGGCTGCGACGGCGTTCCCGACGGTGTCGGCGGACGGGAAGACGTATACGTTCCACATCCGGTCGGGTCTGAAGTTCTCGGACGGCTCGCCGGTGACTGCGGCTGCGTATCAGCGGGCGTGGGAGCGGATCCTGAGCCCGAAGATGGGCTCGCCGTTGGGTGTCAACCTCGACCTGCAGAACGTCATCGTGGGTGGGACGCAGTTCCTGGCCGGCAAGAGCGCCCACATCTCGGGGATCACGGCGAAGGGCCAGACGCTGACGTTCAAGCTGACGAAGCCGAACGCGACCTTCGTCTCGATCCTCTCGATGCAGTGGTTCACGGCTGTGAAGCCGAACATGGCCTATTCGAGCCAGGGTCTGAACACCTACCCGGCCGCAGGCCCGTACTACATCAAGAGCCGCAACCCGGGCCGTAGCCTCGTGCTCGCACGCAATCCGTACTACAAGGGCGACCGTCCGGCGAACCCGGACCAGATCGTGTTCACGCCGAACGTGAACGTCGATCAGTCGCTGCTGCAGGTGAAGGCCGGGCAGGCCGACATCGACGTGGAGGGCCTGCCGCCGACGGCGACGGCCGGCCTCGGGACGCAGTACGGGGTGAACAAGGGCCGCTTCTTCGTCGGTTCGACGTCGTGCGTGAACTACATGGGCATGAACACCGCCCGTGCGCCGTTCAACGACGTCAACGTGCGCAAGGCCGTCAACTGGGCGATCGACCGCCCGGCGCAGGTGCGGCTGCTCGGCGCCTATGCGGGGAAGCGGACGGACCAGATCCTGGTCCCCGGCATCCCCGGCTACAAGCCGTTCAGCGCCTACGCGCTCAAGGGTGCTGACGTGGCGAAGGCGAAGTCGGTCGGTGGCGCTGCCATCGACTCGGCGCCGACGCTCAACGTCATCCACACGACGAGCTCCTCGGCGACGAACCGCGCCCAGGTTGCGGAGTTCAACCTGAAGCAGGTCGGGTTCAAGGTCAACGACGTGCCGACCCCGGCGACGAACTACTACCAGGTGATCCAGACCAAGGGCACCACGTACAACTTCGTCACCAACGGCGGCTGGTGCGCCGACTACTTCGACCCGTTCGACTACTTCAACGTGCTGTTCGACGGCCGCAAGATCCAGGCTGCGAACAACAACGACTACACGTACTTCAACAACGCGTCGTTCAACAAGGGCCTCGACCGGGCGGCGTCGCTGTCCGGGTCGGCCCGTGCCGCCGCGTACGCGAAGCTCGACCAGGAGCTGATGGTGAAGTACGCGCCGGTCGTGCCGTACCTGATTCCGACCAACACCTACTTCGTCAGCTCGCGGACGAAGAACTGGATCTACAGCTCGTACTTCGGTCTGCCGTACCTGAACGCTCTGGCGGTCGGCTAGCACCGGCAGGGAAAGCTCCGGGCCGCACGGGCGTCACGAGGACGCCCGTGCGGCCCGCGTGAGCCGCCAGGAGACGACCCCCGCGGCGAAGAGCACCACCTCGACGAGCGTGATCTCGAGCCGGTTCAGCAGCGTCACACCGAGCGCAGGGCCGGCCGTCGTCACGGCCAGGAGCAGGCCGTACATCGACGCTTCGCGCGCACCGAGCCCGGAGGGAGCGAACACGGCCAGCACGGAGACGATCGCGCCGACCGCCGAGACCCCGCCGAGATACGGGATGGTGCGAAGACCGACGTCGGTGCCGAGGCTGCGCAGCATGAAGTACACCGCCAGCCCTGCGATCAGCCAGGTCCCGCAGTAGAAGACGAGCAGCGTGACCGTCTGTGAGAACGGGACGGGCTCGACCGACTGGGCGCCGAACGGTCGTAAGAGCCGCTCGGCGAGGGGCCGAAAGACGCGCGGGTGGAGGGCGAGCGCCAGGACCAGTGCGAAGAGGAGGAGCGGCAGGAGCGGTGCGTTCACACCCCGCACCCAGGCCAGGCTGACGACGAACACGATCACGCCCGAGATCGCCGACAGTCCTGCCTCGACGAGGATCGAGGCGAGCACGGCCGGAGTGTCGGTGATGCCGGCATAGCGCCGCAGCGCGAACGTGCGTGCGGCCGGCGTCCACAACCCCCCCGGCAGGTACTTGGCGAGCATCGAGACCATCTCGGCCTGCAACGCGACCCGATACGAGATGTCGATGTTCCAGGACTCGAGGATGCGGATCCAGCCGAGGATGAAGACGAGGTAGTAGAGCGCGACGGCCACGAGGCTGAGCATGAGGTAGCCCGGCTGCGCGTTCTCCAGCAGGGGTGCGGCCTTCGACCACTGGTCCCGGACCGCCCAGGCGCAGAAGCCCACGATCGCGACGACGAGCGCGAGTTGGATCGCCTTCGTCAGCCGCGGATGCGCGCGCAGGTAGCCGACGGCCGTGCGGGCGCTGCTGACGATTGCCGCCACGAGGCGGATATTGCCGGTCGGAGCGCCGCTCAGGTGGAGAGACGCACGCCGAGCCAGACGCCGGCGACTCCGCCGGCTGCGCCGAAGAGGAGCGAGACGAGGGAGAAGCCGGAAGCGCCCCAGAGCAGCGGGACATAGCCCCCGGCGATCGAGCCGAAGAGAGCGCAGATGCCGATCAGCGAACGCATGGCTTGCTTCATCGGCACCGTGGTCCGCTGGATAAAGTCCCGAGATGGGGGAGGCGCGACAGCACTACAACGTGACGCTCGCCGTCCTTGCGCTTGCCGGCCTCGCCTACGCCCTCCAGCAGACGATGATCGTCCCGGCCCTGCCGAGCCTGCAGCGTGACTTCGACACCTCGACGGGGTGGGTCACGTGGTTGTTCACGGCGTTCCTGCTCGTCTCCGCAGTCGCGACGCCGGTACTGGGCAAGCTCGGTGACCAGTACGGCAAGGAGCGGTTCCTGCTCCTCAGCCTGCTCGTGTTCTTCGTCGGCTGCGTCGCGGCGATCTTCGCCTGGAACATCTGGTCGCTGATCGCCTTTCGTGCGATTCAGGGCTTCGGGGGCGCGGTGTTCCCGCTCTCGTTCGCGATCGTGTTCGACGAGTTCCCGCCCGACAAGGTCGGCTCCGGCGTCGGGATGGTCTCCGCGATCCTGGGTGTCGGCGGTGGGATCGGGCTCGTGCTCTCCGGTGTGCTCGTCGACTACGCGTCCTGGCGGTGGATCTTCATCGTCGGCGCCCTGTTCGTCGGCGCGGCCGTTGTCGGCGTCTGGCGGTTCGTGCCCGAGTCGCCGGTCCAGACCCCTTCTAAGCCCGACCCGGCCGGTGCGCTGCTCCTCTCCGGCGTGCTCGTCACCCTGCTCCTCGGCCTGACCGAAGGCCCGGTCTGGGGGTGGGGATCGACCCGGGTCGTCGGCCTGTTTCTCGCCTGCGCGATCCTCTCGGTCGCGTGGGTGCGGCTCGAGCTGCGCGTTCCCGAGCCGATGGTCGACATCCGGATGATGGTGCAGCGCACCGTGCTCTTCACCAACCTGGCGGCGATCTTCACCGGCTTCGCGATGTTCGGTGCCTTCGTGCTCCTACCGTCGCTGATGCAGACCGAGCCCGGTGGCCGCGTCGACTACGGCTTCGGCCTCTCCGCAACGGCGACGGGCCTCTATCTCCTGCCGGCCGGCGTGCTCGGGTTTGTCGCAGGCCCGGCGGCCGGGCGTCTCGGAGCGCGCTACGGCTCGCGGCTCCCGCTGGTCCTGGGTCTCGTCCTCACTGCGGTTGGAATCGCCTCGCTCGCGGTGCTCCACGACAAGCCGCTCGAGATCTCGCTCGCGATGGTCGGCGTCGGCATCGGCGTTCCCTTCGCATTCGCGGCGATGGCGAAGCTGATCATCGACGCCGTCAAGCCGTCCGAGACCGGCGTCGCGACCGGGATGAACACGGTCATGCGCACGATCGGATCCGTGATCGGTGGTCAGGTCGGCGCCGCGATCGTCAGTGCCGACACGATCGGGCACACCGGGATTCCCGCGGAGTCGGCCTTCGTCGCGGCGTTCTGGGTCAGCGCCGCCGTCGCGGTCGTCGGTGCGGTGCTCGCGCGGTTCATTCCGCGCAAGGGCGTGACGCGTGTCGCGTTCGCGGACTAACGTCGCGGCATGATCCGCGTTCGCTTTGCTCCGAGTCCGACCGGGACGCTGCATGTCGGCAACGCGATGAGCGCGGTCGCGAACCGCCTGTTCGGCGACTGGCTGCTGCTGCGGATCGACGACACGGACGCCGCTCGCAACGTGCCCGGCGGCGAGGAGGCGATCCTCGAGGATCTGCGCTGGCTCGGGATCGACTGGAGCGAAGGGCCGGTCCGCCAGAGCGATCGCGCCGGCCGGCACCTCGAAGCGGCTCGTGCGGCCGGCCTGCCCCAGCGCTTCGAAGGTGTGATGCTGTGGCGCGACGAAGGGCCGCCGACATTCCATCTCGCGAGCGTCGTCGACGACATCGACTTCGCGATCACCCACGTGATTCGCGGTTCCGACCATCGGGCGAACGAGGAGCTGCACGCCCGGCTGCACCGGGCGCTCGGCTCCGAACCGCCGCAGCTCGTGCATCACGGACTCGTCGTCGGATCCGACGGCAAGAAGCTCTCGAAGCGGGCGGACGGCGCAACGGTCGCCTCGCTCAGGGAAGCCGGTTATCCGGCCGAGGCCGTGCGCGCGTACCTCGAGGAGCTCGGTCTGCCGAGGCACGACGTGCACCTCGATCTCGAACGCATCCGGTCGCTCTCGGTCGGCGTGGTCGGCAGCCTCGACGACGAGGCGCTTGCCTCCCGGGTCGGTGTGCCGCCCGAGGCGGCCGCGCTCATGCGTGGCGCACATGACCTGGTCGAGGCGAGAGAGCTCGCACGCACCGTGCTCGACCCGCCACCGAACGGGCCGTCGCGCAGCCCGGAGACGCTGGCGCGGTTCGTCGAGCTCCGCTCCCAGCTTCCAGAGGTGCTCGGCAAGGACGAGGCGAGGGCGGTCGTGCGCGAGCTGAAGGCGGTGGGCGGCGACCTGCGGGCGCTGCGGGTCGCACTGACCGGCCGGGAGCGCGGGCCGGAGCTCTGGGCCGTGCTGCGGGCGTTGCCGCGCGACGAGGCAGTCCGCCGCGCACTACCCTGAGCAGCGTGCGCCTCTACGACACATACACCCGCTCGCTCGTCGAGCTGCCTCCGGCTCCCGGGCCGGTCCGGATGTACGTCTGCGGGCCGACCGTGTACGCACGTGCGCACATCGGGAATGCGCGGCCGTTCGTGGTCGGCATGTGGTTTCGCTCGTGGCTGCGTGCGACGGGATATGAAGCGCAGCTCGTGCACAACATCACGGACATCAACGACAAGATCTACGACGCTGCGCCGGGCGCGAGCGCCGCACTCGCCTCACGCGCGACCGAGTGGTACCTCGAGGACACCGGCGACCTCGGCCTCGGCATGCCCGACCGGCTGCCGAAGGCGACCGAGAGCGTCCCGCAGATCGTCGACTTCATCGAAGAGCTGATCGACTCGGGGCATGCCTACGTGGCGGGCGGCGACGTCTACTTTCGCGTGGCGAGCTTCCCCGACTACGGGCGGCTCTCGGGTCAGAGGCCGGATCAGGTCGAGCAGGGCGAGGAGCCGAGCGCGCTCAAGGAGGACCCGCGCGACTTCGCGCTCTGGAAGGCCAACAAGCCCGTCACCGAGGACACCTGGTGGGACTCGCCGTGGGGCCGTGGCCGGCCCGGCTGGCACATCGAGTGCTCGGCGATGGCCGAGGAGATCTTCGGCCCGGTGTTCGAGATCCACGGCGGCGGGCTCGACCTCGTCTTCCCCCACCACGAGAACGAGGTCGCGCAGTCGCGGGCGCTCGGTCACCCGTTCGCACAGATCTGGGCCCACAACGGGATGCTTCGCTTCACCGGGGAGAAGATGTCGAAGTCGAGCGGCCTCGTCGCGACGATCCGCGAGACGCTCGACGAGTGGGGTCGCGAGACGGTGCTCGTCTTCTTCCTCACGGCCTCGTGGCGCAAGCCGATCGACTTCTCGTCCGAGACGATGGCGCAGGCGGCAGCCCGGCGGGACACGCTTCGAAATGCATTCACGCTCGTCGGGGCAGAGCACGACGAGGTGGGCTGGGGCGCGTTCGCCGCCGCACTCGACGACGACTTCGACACGCCGGCGGCGCTGGCCGTCCTGCACGACTGGGCCTCGGCCGGGCAGCTCGGGCTGCTGCGGCGCGGCCTGCGGATCTTCGGTCTGGAGTCGCTCGCCGAGCGGGACGAGGCGCCGCCCGAGGTCCTCGCCCTGGCCGAGCGCCGCGCCGCAGCGCGGTCGGAGCGAGACTTCGAGACCTCCGACCGGCTGCGGGACGAACTGGCGGCGCGGGGCTGGCAGATGCGCGACGAGCCCGGCGGCGGCTACACCCTGATTCGTGAGCCCTGATCTCGTCTACGGCCGCCGCGCCGTGCGCGAGGCCCTGCGTGGGAGGCGCCAGGTGCTCGAGGTCTGGGCGACCGAGCGGGCGCTCAAGACCGAGCCGTGGCTCGCCGAAGCTCGTCCGAAGACCAAGGCCGACCGCGACCTCGCGGAGCGCGCGGAGACGCGCGACCACCAGGGGGTGCTCGCCCTCGTCGAGCCGTATCGCTACGCCGACGCCTACGAGCTGGCCGCCGCCGAGCGGCCGCTGCTCGCCGTGCTCGACCGCGTCACCGACCCCCGGAACCTCGGCGCCGTGTGCCGCAGCGCCGAAGGCGCCGGCGCGACCGGCGTGGTCGTCCCGGCGCACGGTTCGGCCGTCGTCACGCCCGCCGTCGCCCGCGCCTCGGCCGGCGCCGTCGAGCACCTTCCCATTGCCGTCGTGACCAATCTGGCGCGGTATCTCCAGGAGGTGAAGGGCGCCGACCTGTGGATCTACGGAGCCGCCGGTGACGAAGGGACGCAATCGATGTGGGACACCGACCTCTCCGGCGGAGTTGCGCTCGTGTTCGGCGCGGAGGGCAAGGGGCTGCGGCCGCTCGTGCGGCGCACGTGCGACGGGCTCGTCTCGATCCCGCTGGCCGGCGCGGTCGAGTCGCTCAACGTGTCGGTCGCAGCGGCGGTGCTCCTGTACGAAGCGCGCCGCCAACGTGGCTGAGCTGTACCTCTTCGACGGCTACAACCTCCTGCACGCGGGTCCGTTCGCCGATGCACGCGAGCTCGTCGACGCGCTCGCGAGCTACGTCGCGGTACGGGGCGCGCGCGGGGTGGTCGTCTTCGACGGCGTGGGCGAGGATGCGACGCGCGGGCCGCTCGAGGTCCGCTTCGCGGCCGATGCCGACACGCTGCTCGAGCGCCTGGCCGCTGACCACCGTGAGGAGGCACGGGTGCTGCTCGTGACGAGCGACGCCACCGTGGCCGCCGCCGCAGGCGTCAACGTGGCGAAGCTCTCGTCGCAGGCGTTCTTCCGGGAGTTCCGGCCGGCCGAGCACCGCGAGGACCGGCCCGAGGGGCTCGCCGGCAAGCTCGACCCCGAGACGCGGGCCCGGCTCGAGCGCCTGCGCCGCGGCGCCGACTCGACGGAGTAAGCGGGTCCTGTGCAAATGGGGCTTGTGCTCTTTGCGGGTCCTTGCTAGATTCACCTCAACCTCAGGGTGAGACTTCGGCGGTGCCGAAAGGAAGACTCACCGAAAAACGTCCCAATACCGGGGGTATTCGCCGTGTCCGTCCGCACCGCAGTCGCTCTCAAGTCACCCCAGAAGGCTCAACGAGAGCTTGAGGATCTGCAGCTCGTCCTGAAGGCCCGCAACGGCTCGAGCGCCGCGATGGACCAGCTGATGCGCCGCTACACGTCGTTCGTCCGGCTGAAGGCGAGCTCGTATTTCCTCGCGGGCGGCGATTCGGAGGACCTGATCCAGGAGGGCCTCGTCGGTCTCTACAAGGCGGTGCGCGACTTCCGCCCGGACAAGGAGACGTCGTTCCGGTCGTTCGCGGAGCTGTGCGTGACGCGCCAGATCATCACGGCGATCAAGACCGCGACCCGGTTCAAGCACGCGCCGCTGAACACGTACGTCTCGTTCAGCCACACGCCCGCGGGCCAGGAGGGCGACGACTGCACGCTCGGCGACGCGCTCCCCGGTCCGAACGTGAACGATCCGTCGGTGTGCGTGATCTCCACCGAGGAGCTGCAGTCGCTGGTCGGCTGCCTGTCGACGACGCTGTCGCCGCTCGAGGCGGATGCGCTCCGTCTGTATCTCGAGGGCGCGTCGTACGAGCAGATGGCGGAGGACCTCGGCTGCGACACGAAGACGATCGACAACGCCCTGCAGCGCGTGAAGCGGAAGATCCTCACGCACCAGGAGGGTCGCCAGGTCCTCCAGTAGTCGGTCGATCGCGACCCGGCCGATCTCGTAAGCCGCCGCAAGCCGGACGCGCTTGCGCTGGCCGTTTCTCGCCGGCTCGACACGAAGAGTCGCAGACCTCGACATCCTTGGGATGACGCACCGGACTAGCGTCCCGAAAGCCTCGGACGGGCCGTGTCCAAAATAGACAACACAGACTCGCTTACACTCCGTGTTCTCTGGCCGGAGTAGCTCAGTTGGTAGAGCACCCGATTTGTAATCGGGAGTGCGTGGGTTCGAGTCCCTCCTCCGGCTTCTCTCTCGTCTTCCTCTCCGAATCAGCGGTTGAGGGCTGCCGCGAGGTCGGCCCAGAGCTCCTCGACGTCCTCGACCCCGATGGAGAGGCGCAGCAGGCCGCGTGGGATGCGATCGCCTTCCCAGCGCCAGCGGCTCTCGATCGACGAGGCGACGCCTCCGAGCGACGTCTGGTTGGCGATCAGCCTGGTCGCCGTCTCGATCTCGCGGGCCGCATCGTCGGCCACGTCGAAGGCGATGAGACCGCCGAAGCCGGGATAGCGGACACGCAGCACAGCGGGGTGGCGTTCCAGCCGCTCCGCCAGCGCGCGGGCGGTCTCGGTCTGGCGGCGCACGCGCAGTTCGAGCGTCTCCAGGCCGCGCAACAGCGCGGCTGCGGAGTCGGGCGAGGCTGCGAGGCCGATGCGCAGCCGGGCGTCGTAGAGCGCCCTGGTGCGCTCGGGGTCGCGCGTCACGGTCGCCCCCAGCATCGCGTTCGAGTGACCCGTGAGGTACTTCGTCGCGGAATGCAAGGCGACGTCGGCGCCCTCGTCGAGCGCGTGCAGGAAGATCGGCGTCGCGACGGTCGCATCGCAGACGACGAAGCCCGGATGGGCGCGAACCGCCTCCCAGTCGGGCAGCGTGAGCAACGGGTTCGCGGGCGCCTCGAGCCAGAGCAGTCGGCCCCCGCGGGCGGGGCTCCGGTCTGGTCGAACTCGACGACCTTCAGCCCCCACGGCTCGAACTGCGCCAGCGTCACGCCGGTGCCGAAATAGGCTCCCTCGGCGAGCGCGACCGTCATCCCGGGACGGCAGAAGGCGAAGACGCAGGCGGTCACCGCCGAGGTGCCCGACGCGTAGAGCAGCGCTTCGCCACCCTCCATGCGACCGAGCGCGCGCTCCGCGGCCGTGCCGGTCGGATGCGCATAGCGCTGGTAGACGAACTCGCCCGGCTCGCCGTGCTCGTCGTACGGCCAGACCGTCGCGCGGTCGATCGGCTCCATGGAAGGACTCTACGCGTGCGCTATAGGCTGGCCTCCCATGGCGCAGACGGAGAAGCGCGGCCACGAGACCACCGAGGAGAAGCTGCAGTGGCTGGCCGAGCTGCGCGACGAGGCGCGGCACGCGGGGTCGCCGAAGTCGGTCGCGAAGCACCGCGCCGAGGGGAAGCTGCTCGCGCGCGAGCGGGCCGAGCGGCTCTGCGACCCGGGGTCGTTCGTCGAGCTCGACCGCTTCGTGCGCCATCGCGAGCCGAACTTCGGGATGCTCGACCGCCGCCCCTACGGCGACGCGGTCGTGACCGGGTACGGCACGATCTTCGGGCGGCGAGTGTTCGTCTTCAGCCAGGACTTCACCGTCTTCGGCGGCTCGCTGAGCGAGGTCTTCGCCGAGAAGATCTGCAAGGTGATGGACATGGCGGCCAAGTACGGCTGCCCGCTGATCGGGATCAACGACTCCGGCGGTGCCCGCATCCAGGAGGGCGTCGTCTCGCTGGCCGGGTACGCGGAGATCTTCTGGCGCAACGTGCAGAGCTCGGGGGTGATCCCGCAGATCTCGCTCGTGATGGGCCCCTGCGCGGGCGGCGCCGTCTACTCGCCCGCGATGACGGACTTCGTCCTGATGGTCGAAGGCACGTCGTACATGTTCATCACGGGGCCCGACGTGGTGAAGACCGTCACCGGCGAGGAGGTGACGTTCGAGGAGCTCGGCGGGGCGGTCACGCACGCGTCGAAGTCGGGCGTGGCGCACCTGACCGCCCCCGACGAGGAGTCGGCGCTCGAAGATGCGCGCTACCTGCTGAGCTTCCTGCCGCAGTCGAACGCCCATCCCGCGCCGTTCGACGAGCCGAGCGACCCGATCGATCGCGAAGCGCCGGAGCTCGACGACCTGGTGCCCGACGAGCCGACGAAGCCGTACGACATCAAGCGCGTGATCACGGCGGTCGTCGACGAAGGCGAGTTCCTCGAGATCCAGCCGCTCTTCGCCGAGAACATCGTCTGCGGCTTCGCCCGGCTCGGCGGCCAGAGCATCGGCGTCGTCGGCAACCAGCCGAAGGCGCTCGCGGGCGTGCTCGACATCAACTCGTCGGAGAAGGCCGCCCGTTTCGTCCGCACCTGCGACGCCTTCAACATCCCCCTCGTCACGTTCGTCGACGTCCCCGGCTTCCTGCCGGGCACGGCACAGGAGTGGGGCGGGATCATCCGGCACGGCGCGAAGCTGCTCTACGCCTATTGCGAAGCGACGGTGCCGAAGCTGACCGTGATCACGCGTAAGGCCTACGGCGGGGCGTACGACGTGATGAGCTCGAAGCACGTCCGGGCCGACTTCAACTTCGCCTGGCCGAGCGCCGAGGTGGCGGTGATGGGGCCGGACGGCGCCGTCAACATCATCTTCCGGCACGAGCTCGCTGACGCCGAGGACCCCGATGCGCGTCGTGCGGAGCTGATCGCCGAGTACAAGGAGCGCTTCGCCAACCCCTACACGGCCGCCGAGCGCGGCTATGTCGACGAGGTGATCGAACCGCGCCGCACACGGCCCGTGCTGATCGACGCCCTGCGCACGGCGATCACGAAGCGCGAGCCCCGCCCGCCCCGCAAGCACGGCAACATTCCGCTCTAGGCGCCGGTGCTGCGGGTCGTCGTCCTCGGCGCAGGTTTCGGAGGGCTCGAGCTCGCCGCCACGCTGGCGGAGGAGGCAGGCGCCGAGGTCGGCATCACGCTGATCGACAAGAACGACGCCTTCGTGTTCGGGTACTCGAAGCTCGACGTCCTGTTCGGGCGCAAGCGGCTCGACGAGGTGCGCATCCCCTATCGGGAAAGCTCGAGCCCCGGCGTGCGCGTGCTCCAGGAGACGGTCACCGCGATCGATCCGGACGCACGACGCGTGACGACCGACGCCGGCGTTCACGAAGCCGACGTCCTCGTGCTCGCGCTCGGCGCCGACTACGACCTCGACGCGACGCCGGGGCTCGCCGCGGCCGGCGAGTTCTACTCCGTCGCCGGTGCCGAGCGCCTGGCCGGGGTGCTGCCAACGTTCTCCGGCGGCCGTGCCGTCGTCGGCGTCTGCGCAGCGCCGTTCAAGTGCCCGCCGGCCCCGAGCGAGGCGGCGCTGCTGCTGCACGACTACCTCACGGCTCGCGGCGTGCGCGACGACTGCGAGATCTCGCTCGTGCTGCCCTTCGGGACACCCGTGCCGCCCTCGCCGGACACCTCTGCGGCCCTGGTCGACGCGTTCGCCGAACGGCGGATCGAGTTCGTCGCCGGCCGTCGAATCGCAGCGGTGGACTCCGCGCGCGGCGTCGCCGTGCTCGACGACGACAGCGAGCTCTCGTTCGACCTCCTCCTCGGGGTCCCGAAGCATCGCGCGCCCGACGTCGTGATCGCGAGCGGCATGACCGAAGACGGGTACGTCCCGGTCAGCTCGCAAACGCTCGAAACCCGCTGGCCCGGCGTCTACGCGATCGGGGACGTGGCCACGGTCGGCGTCCCGAAGGCGGGCGTGTTCGCCGAGGGTGCGGCGCGTGTCGTCGCGGCCTCCGTGATCGCTGCTCTCCGGGGCGACGAGCCGCCGGCCGCATACGACGGACGCGGCGGCTGCTACGTCGAGTTCGGCGCCGGCCGGGTCGGCCGCGTGGACATCGACTTCTTCTCCGGCCCGAAGCCGACGGGACAGCTGCGCGGGCCGTCCGGCGCGCTCGCGGCCGAGAAGGTCGAGTTCGGCTCGAGCCGGCGCGCCCGCTGGTTCGGCCTCTGAGTAGGCTTCGCCGGCGATGGACGTGGAGCTGACGCCCGAGCAGCCGGAGCCGGTCGCCGCCGCGATCGCGGCAGCGCTGGCGAGCCCTGCGCCGGCCGTCGATCCGTGGTGGCAGGCAGGGCTCGAGGAATCCCTCGAGCCGTAGCGGCTACGGCGTGGCCGCGGGGCGACCCCGCAGCACCCGCGGGGCGGCCCTGGCGTAGTCGAGCCCGGAGATCCAGGTCAGGAGGAGCGCGACGAGGAGCGCCCACCAGGCGGCCCGGGTGCCCCAGACGCCGGCCGCCGCGAGGCCGCCGACCCCGGCCGCGATCGCCTGGGCCCAGGTCTTCAGCTTGCCGAGGTCGCGGGCGGCGATCACGACACCGCGCTCGATCGCCGCCTGCCTCAGCCCGGAGATCAGGAGCTCGCGGGCGACGATCGCGGCGACCATCCACGCGGGGAAGACACCCTGGTCGATCAGGACGATCAGCGTCGTCATCACGAGGAGCTTGTCGGCGACCGGGTCGAGCAGCGAGCCGAGTGACGACGTGCGTCCGCTTCGCCGCGCGATCCGCCCGTCGAACCAGTCGGTCGCCATCGCGGCGCAGAACACCGCCGTGCCCCAGTAGTTGTGCCCGGGGAAGGGGATCGCGAACAGCGCGACGACCACCGGGACCGCGACGGCACGGGCGACGGTCAACTGATCGGCGAAGCTCATCCGTAAGGAGAATACGGAGTGTGTTCGCCAAAGTCCTGGTAGCCAACCGCGGAGAGATCGCTCTCCGCATCTTCCGCACGCTGCGTGACATGGACATCGCGTCGGTCGCCGTCTACTCCGACGTCGACCGGCTCGCGCCGCACGCGCTCTACGCCGACGAGGCGCTCGCCCTCGGCGGCAACACCTCCGCTGAGACGTATCTGGTCGTCGAGAAGCTCCTCGACGCGGCCGCCCGCGCCGGCGCCGAGGCGGTCCATCCGGGCTACGGCTTCCTCGCCGAGAACGCTGCCTTCGCGCGGGCCGTCGAGGAGGCCGGCCTCGTCTGGATCGGCCCGCCGCCGGCGGCGATCGAGCTGATGGGATCGAAGACGCAGGCGCGCCGGGCGATGCAGGCGGCGGGCGTCCCGATCATCCCGGGCACCACCGACCCGGTCGGCTCGGCCGACGACGTCGTCGCGCTCGGCGAGGAGATCGGCTACCCGCTGATCATCAAGGCGGCGGCCGGGGGCGGCGGCAAGGGCATGAAGGTCGTGCGGTCGGCCGGCGAGGCCGTCCAGGCGTTCGAGTCCGCCCAGCGGGAGGGGCAGGCGTACTTCGCCGACGCCTCCGTGTACGTCGAGCGGTATCTGGAGGATCCGCGCCACGTCGAGGTGCAGGTCATCGCCGATGCGCACGGGAACGTCATCCACCTCGGCGAGCGCGACTGCACGATCCAGCGCCGCCATCAGAAGCTCGTCGAGGAGACGCCGTCCCCGGCCGTGGGCGCCGAGCTGCGAACGCGGATCGGGAAGATCGCGATCGACGCCGCCCGCGCCGCCGGGTACCGCTCGGCGGGGACGATCGAGGGACTGCTCGCCCCCGACGGCTCCTACTACTTCATGGAGATGAACACGCGGATCCAGGTCGAGCACACGATCACCGAGGTCGTGGCCGGCGTCGACATCGTGCGCGCCCAGGTGCAGATCGCCGCGGGCGAGCGGCTCGAGTTCACCCAGGACCACATCCGCCTGCAGGGGCATGCGATCGAGTGCCGGATCAACGCCGAGGACGTCGCGAACGGCTTCCTGCCCTCGCCGGGGAAGATCACGGTCTACCGCGAGCCGGGCGGTCCCGGCGTGCGCGTCGACTCCGGCGTGCGCGAGGGCTCGGAGATCTCGCCGCTCTACGACCCGATGATCGCCAAGCTGATCGTCCGCGGCGCCGACCGCGATGACGCGATCGGGCGCATGCTGCGTGCGCTCGGAGAGTTCGAGATCGGCGGGGTGAAGACGCTGATCGGCTTCCACAAGGCGCTTCTGTCGCATCCCTGCTTTCGCGCGGGCGAGACGTGCCACGGCATCGTCGAGTCCGAGCTGCTCGCCTCGCGGGTGCAGGAGCTGGACGGTGAGCCGGGGCGCGGCGTCGCCCCGGTCACCGGTGGGACGGTCGAGCGCACGACCTTCGCCGAGGTCGACGGGCGTCGGGTCGAGGTGAGGGTGCTCGTGCCCGAGCCGCCGTATCGCGAGCTCGCCCGGCGCAGGCGCGAGCGGGCGGCGTCGAGTGCCGGCGGCGGCGCGTCGGATCGGGTGACGAGCCCGATGCAGGGCACCGTCCTGCAGGTGCGCGTGGCGGAGGGGGACGCCGTCGAGGCCGGGCAGGTTCTCTGCATCGTCGAGGCGATGAAGATGGAGAACGAGGTGACGGCTCACCGCGCCGGAGTCGTGGCCGACCTGGCGATCGCGGTGGGGCAGCCGGTCACCACGGGCCAGGCGATCTGCGTGATCGAGGCGGGCTAGAGGCTGCGCTGGTAGGCGCGGAACGTGCGCGTCGCCCACGCCGCGGTGAGTGCCGAGAGCGCGAAGAGGAGCAGGAGGCGGGTGCCGACGATGCTCCAGTCGGTCCCCGGCAGCACGACCTCGCGCGCCGCCTTCACGCCCCAGTCGACCGGGTTGAAGCTCGCAGTCGACTGCATCCAGTCCGGCATCTGGGAGCGCGCGATCATCGTCGTCGAGAGGAAGAGCAGCGGCAGCCCGATGAAGTTCGCGACCGCGATCATCGTCGCCTCCCGGCGGGTCAGCAGGGCGATCGCCTGGGAGATCCCGGCAAATGCGCTGTTCACGAGGATGGCCGCGAGGATGATCACGAGCCAGCCGAGCACGCCCGTGTGGATGCGCACGCCGAGCGCCGTCGCGACGAGCAGGATGATGATCGCCTGGATCGCTGCCGTCAGCGCGGAGCGCACGATCTGCGAGAGCACGAGCGAGAAGCGCGACGCAGGCGTCGCGAGAAACCGCTCGATCACCTTGTGGTCGAGGTCGTTGATCATCGACATGCCGCTCCACGTGGCTCCGAAGAACGCGTTCATGACGACGATCGCCGGTGCGAGGAACGTGATGTACGAGGTCGTTCCGAAGCCGCCGAGCCGCGTCACGTTGTGGAAGAGCTGTCCGTAGAGCACGAGCCACACCATCGGCTGCACGAGGAGCAGCACGATCCAGATCGGCTCGCGCATCAGGTTGCGCGCCTGGCGAACCGTCATGAACCAGGTATGCCGCACGACTGTCACTCGCCGCGGTCCTCCGAGGTGAAGTCCCTGCCCGTGAAGTGAAGATAGACGTCGTCGAGCGACGGTCGCGAGACGGCGACGGTGGCGACGCCGATTCCCGCCGCGTCGAGCGCGCCGAGGATCCCCGGCAGCGCGGCCCCGCCGTCCGGCACCCGCGCCACGAGCGTGCGCTCTCCGAGCACCGCCTCGGGCTCGGCGCCCGTCCGCCCGAGGACGAGCCTCGCCTCGTCGAGTTGCCCGTTGGCGAGCTCGATGTGCACCGCGTCACCGCGCAGGTTCGCTTTCAGCTCCGCCGGCGTGCCCTCGACGACGATCCTCCCTTGGGAGACGATCGCGAGCCGGTCGGCGAGCTGGTCCGCCTCTTCCAGGTAGTGCGTCGTGAGCAGGATGGTCAGCGACTCGGCCTCGGCGAGGCGCGACACCTCGGCCCACATCCCGACTCGTGCTTCGGGATCGAGGCCGGTCGTCGGTTCGTCGAGGAACAGCACCCTGGGGTGATGGACGAGCCCGAGTGCGATGTCGAGCCTGCGCCGCATCCCGCCGGAGTAGGTCTTGACGACGCGATCCGCCGCCTCGGAGATCCCGACGAGCTCCAGCAGCTCGTCGGCACGCTCTCGCAGGCGCCGGCCGCTCATCCCCTGGACCCGTCCCTGGAGCATCAGGTTCTCGCGGCCCGTGCCGTACTGGTCGACGCCGGAGTCCTGCGGCACGTAGCCGATCGAGCGCCGCACGGCGTTCGGCTGGCGGCGGACGTCGTGCCCGGCGACGGCGGCCGTGCCCTCGTCCGCGTGCGTCAGCGTGACGAGGACGCGAACCGTCGTCGACTTGCCCGCGCCGTTCGGGCCGAGCAGGCCGAAGACCTCGCCTTCGCGCACGCTGAACGAGACGCCGTCGAGTGCCTGAACCTCGCCGTAGCGCTTGCGCAGCTCCTGTACGACGATCGCTTCCACCGACGCCGAGGTTAGCGCCGTGGCTAGATTGCGCGGCCGATGGACCTTCTCGAGTTCCAGGGCAAGCAGCTCTTCGCGCGCTTTGGCATCCCCGTCTCCGATGGGCGCCTGGCGACGACGCCCGAGGAGGCGCGCGCCGCGGCCGAGGAGCTCGGCACGCAGGTCGTCGTCAAGGCTCAGGTGCTCACCGGCGGCCGCGGCAAGGCGGGCGGCGTCAAGCTCGCCGAGGATCCCGCTGACGCGGAGCAGAAGGCGAAGGACATCATCGGTCTCGACATCCGCGGGCATGTCGTCGAAAAGCTCTGGATCGAGCAGGCCTCCGACATCGCGAAGGAGTACTACCTCTCGATCACCTTCGACCGGGGCGCGAAGCAGCCGCTCTTCATGTTCACCACGCAGGGAGGCGTCGAGATCGAGGACGTCGCCGCGAACGATCCCGACGCGCTCGTCCGGCTGCATGTCGACGCGCTCGAGGGGTACCAGCCCTGGATCGCGCGCAGACTCGTCTACGGCGCGGGCGTCGAGGATCCGAACGAGCAGAAGCAGCTGGCGGACATCATCGGGAAGCTGTACCGGTGCTTCGTCGAATGCGACGCGATGCTCACGGAGATCAATCCGCTGATCGTCACCCCCGACGGGGTCGTGAAGGCGCTCGACTCGAAGTTCACGGTCGACGACAGCGCGCTGTACCGGCACCCCGACATCGCGGAGTTCCGCGATCCGGGCGCCGCCGACCCGTTCGAGGCGTTCGCGCGCGAGAAGGGCGTCACCTACGTGAAGCTCGACGGCTCGGTCGGGATACTCGGCAACGGCGCGGGTCTCTCGATGTCCACGGTGGACGTCGTCGTGGTGGCGGGCGGCAAGCCCGCGAACTTCTGCGACCTCGGCGGAGGCGGCAGTGCCGAAGGTGTCGTGGATGCACTCGAGGTGATCACCCGCGACCCGCAGGTGAAGTCGATCTTCTTCAACATCTTCGGCGGCATCACCCGCTGCGACGAGGTGGCGCGCGGCATCCTCGAGGCGCTCGACCGGATGAAGATCGACATTCCGATCGTCGTGCGCCTCGACGGCACGAACGCCGAGGAGGGGCGCCGGATTCTCGCCGACGCTGCGCCGCCGAACCTGCACGTCTCGCCGACGATGCTCGATGCGGCGAAGAAGGCCGTGGAGCTCGCCGCATGACCGATGTGTGGAGCGAGCGCGCCGAGGCGTACCGGACGAGCGCGATCCATGCGTCGGGCGAGGATCTCGACCTCACCGTCGAGTGGTGCGAACCGGCGCCCGGAGTGACGGTGCTCGACGTTGCGACAGGAGGCGGCCACGTGGCGCGGGTGCTGCGCGAACGCGGCGCCACCGTCGTCACGGTCGACCCCGCGCCCGGCATGCGCGCCGACACGACCGCTCCGGCCGAGGACCTGCCGTTCGCGGATGCGAGCTTCGACGCGGTCGTCTGCCGCCTCGCCGCCCACCACTTCGCCGACGTCGGAGCCGCCGTGCAGGAGATGGCGCGCGTGGCAGCAAGTCGCGTCGTGATCTGCGACAACACCTTCGTGAGCGCCGCCTCGGAAGAGGCGGACCGGCTCCGCGACCCGAGCCACGTGCGCAACTACAGCATCGCCGAGTGGCGGAACTTCTTCGAGCTCGCCGGCCTCGAGCAGGCCGACGAGCGTTTCCTCGAGCGTCCGCTCGAGATCGAGCCGTGGCTGGCGCGCGTCGGGTGCACCGGCGATGACGCCGACCGCGTCCGGGCCCTGCTCGCCGACCGCATCGCCGGCGGCTTCATGGACCTGCCGACCGTCGTGCTGAAGGGCGTGAAGGTCTGATGGCGATCATCGTCGACAACGAGACGAAGCTCGTCGTCCAGGGCCTGACCGGGTCGGAGGGCCGGTTCCACGGACTGCGCAACCGCGCGTATGGGACGAAGCTCGTCGCCGGCGTGACGCCGGGCAAGGGCGGCCAGGACGTCGACGGCGTGCCCGTCTTCGACACGGTGGCGGACGCGGTTTCCGAGGCCGGTGCGAACACGTCGCTGATCTTCGTCCCCGCGCGTTTCGCTCCGGATGCGATCTACGAGGCGGTCGATGCGGGCATCGGGACCGTGATCTGCATCACGGAGCACATCCCGGCACACGAGATGCTGCGCGTCTACACCTACAGCCGCCCGAAGGGTGTCACTCTGATCGGCCCGAACTGCCCGGGTGTGCTCTCGCCGGGGAAGGCGAACGTCGGGATCATCCCGGCCGAGGTGTTCGCCGCCGGCTCGATCGGGCTCGTCTCGCGCTCCGGCACCCTCACGTATCAGATCGGCTACGAGGTCGCCCAGCGCGGCCTCGGCAACTCGACGATCGTCGGCATCGGCGGCGACCCAGTCGTCGGCTCGAGCTTCATCGACGTGCTCGCGAAGTTCGAAGCCGACCCCGAGACGGAGTACGTGGTGCTGGTCGGCGAGATCGGCGGCGACGAGGAGGAGAAGGCCGCGCGTTACGTCGCCGAGCAGATGTCGAAGCCCGTCTTCTCGTACATCGCCGGCTTCTCGGCGCCGCCCGGCAAGACGATGGGGCACGCGGGCGCGATCATCTCCGGCTCGTCCGGCACCGCCGCTGCGAAGAAGGAGGCGCTCGAGGCGGTGGGGATCAAGGTCGGCACGACGCCGACCGAGGTCGCCGAGCTCGTGGTCGCCGCCGCGCAGGTACCTGGTACCTGATCAGGTACCAGGTACCGATTCGGCTGCTCACACGGCCGCGGGCAGCGTCAGCCGGAACTTCGAGCCGCTCGCAGAGCTCTCGACCGTTGCGTCGCCGCCGTGCGCCCGCGCCGCCTCGCGCACGATCGCGAGCCCGAGGCCGGCGCCCGGCTTCGAGCGGGCGCCCGCCGAGCGGTAGAAGCGGTCGAAGATCCGCGAGACGTCCTCCTCCGCGACGCCGGGGCCGTGGTCGGCGACGACGACCTCCCCATCGCGAACCGTCACCTCGATCGGCGCGCCGGGCGGGCTGTACTTGACGGCGTTGTCGAGCAGGTTCAGAACGGCACGCTCGAGCAGCACCGGGTCGGCCCGGACGACGGTCGGCGAGAGCGACGTGACGAAGGTCGCGTCGGGCGCCCGCGACTTCGCTCGTTCGACCGCGCTACCAACGAGGTCGTCGAGCTGCACGTCCTCGACCCGCAGCTTGCGCTCCTCGCCGCGGGCGAGCTCGACGAGATCCGAGACGAGCGTCGTCAACGCGGCGAGCTCGACGGCCGCCTCGTCGAGGGCGCGGCGGGCCTCATCCTCGGGCAGGCGACCCTCGCGGAGGAGGTCGATGTTCGTCCGGGTCGACGTGAGAGGGGTGCGCAGCTCGTGGGAGGCGTCGGCGACCAGCCGCCGCTGGCGGCCGACCGACTCTTCAAGCGCCTCGAGCATCGAGTTGAACCGCGTCGCGAGCCGGCCCAGCTCGTCGTGGCCCGACACCGCGACGCGCTCGGAGAGGTCGCCGGTCGCCGCGACGTTCTCGGCGGCGGCGGTCAGCCGCTTGACCGGCCGCAGCGCCGCCGTGGCGACGAGCGCCGCGAACGCTGCGGCGAGTGCGATTCCGATCCCTCCGACCAGGAGGATCCAGAAGCGAATGCGTGCGAGCGAGTGCGCGGTGGGCGCAAGCGGGTAGATCGAGATCACAGCTCCGCCGCCGGGCCCGGCGATCGGAGCGACGATCTCCCGCCACCGTGCCTTTTGGATCGTCGTGCTGGTGTAGTACCCGTCGGCGGTGCCCTTCGCGACGGCGAGCGCCCGCTTGGTCACCGGAATCGCGAGCTGTCCGGTGCGATCGCCGTCGGCGTGGATCGTGAGGGTCAGATTGTTCCCGCCACCGCCGAAGGGGCCGTGGTCGCTTCCCTGCGCTTGCACGGCGAGCGTCTGGTCCAGCTGCGCGTACAGCTCGTGCTTGGCGACGATCCAGACCGCGACCGAGGTTCCCGCGACCGTCACCGCGATCGCGAGCGCGGTGAGCAGCATCAGCCGTTGCCGGAAGCTCACGGTTCCTCGCGAAGCGCGTAGCCGACGCCGCGCACGGTGTGCAGCAGGCGCGGCTCGCCGCCCTCTTCGAGCTTGCGGCGCAGGTAGCCGATGTACACCCAGAGCGCGTTCGACGTGGCGCCGAAGTCGTAGCCCCACACGCGTTCGTAGATCTGGGAACGCGTGAGCACCTGCTTCGGGTTGCGCATGAAGAGCTCGAGCAGGTTGAACTCGGTGCGCGTCAGCTGCAGGCGGCGCTCGCCCCGATACACCTCGCGGGTGGTGACGTCGAGCGTCAGGTCGCCGAACTGCACCGCATCGTTGCCGGCGCCGGTGCGGCGCAGCAAGGCGCGCACGCGCGCCCGCAGTTCCTCGACCGCGAACGGCTTGACGAGGTAGTCGTCGGCGCCGGCGTCGAGCCCCTCGACCCGGTCGTCGACGGCGTCCCGCGCCGTGACGACGAGGACGGGGACGGGGTCGCCGCGGTGACGGAGCGAGCGGCAGACGTCGAGGCCGCCGATCTCGGGCATCAGAAGGTCGAGGACGATCGCGTCCGCGGGCGCCGAAGAGTGCTGCGCCAGCGCGTCGGCGCCGTCCACCGCCTCGCCGACCTCGTAGTCCACCCGGAGGGCGCGGGCGATCGCCGAACGCACGGCGGGATCGTCGTCGACGACGAGAACGCGGGTTGTCATAGGCGCATTGTGTCCTTCATGCCTAAGAGGCGGCTAAAGCGTACGGCTCCGTCGGTAACCTGGCCCGATGAGCACGATCTCGTTCGCGCGCGGCGTGCCCGCCCCCGAGTGCCTGCCGGTCGACGAACTGGCGGACTGCGCGCGCGTGGCGCTCGAGCGCGACGGCCGGACGATTCTCTCCTACGGCTCGTCCTCCGGATACCAGCCGCTCCGCGAGTGGATCGCAGACCGGCACGGGGTGGCGCCGGATCGCGTCTTCCTGACGAACGGGTCGCTGCAGGGCTTCGTCTTCCTCGCCCAGCGCCTCGCCCCGGGAAAGCGCGTGCTCGCGGAGCTGCCCACCTACGACCGGCCGCTGAAGATCCTGCACGAGCTCGGCGCCGACGTCGACCTGCTCGCCTGCGACGACGAAGGGCTCGACCCCGACGCGCTCGAGCGTGCTCTCCGGGACGGCCCGCCGCCCGCCTTCCTCTACCTGATCCCGACGTTCCAGAACCCGAGCGGCCGCACGCTCAGCGAAGAGCGGCGCCGGCGCATCGTCGAGCTGGCCCTCGAGCACGACCTGCTCGTGCTCGAAGACGACCCGTACGGGCTGATTCGCTACGAGGGCGAGCCGCTGCCCTCGCTCTTCGACCTCTCGGGCGGCCACGTCGCCTACAGCTCGTCGTTCTCGAAGACGATCGCACCGGGCCTCCGCGTCGGCTGGTTCGTCTTCCCGGAGGCGCTGGCACGCGAGATCGAGACGACCGCCACCGCGACCTACATCACTCCGGTGCTGCTCGGCCAGGCCACGGTGAACGAGTTCGTGCGACGCGGCAGCTTCGAACCGAACCTCGAGCGGGTCAACGGCCTGCTCGGCGCGCGCCGCGACGCGATGCTCGCCGCGCTCGCACAGGACCTGCCGGGCGTGGTGACGACGCGGCCCGCCGGCGGCTATTTCCTCTGGCTCGAGCTCGGCGGCGTCGACGCCTCGAACCTGCTCGTCAGGGCCGAGGAGGCCGGCGTCACCTTCGTCAAGGGCTCGGATTTCGGCGGCCCGCCCGACACGGCGCGGCTGGCCTTCAGCTTCGTCTCGCTCGACGAGATCCGCGACGGCGTCGCCCGGCTCGCGGCCGTGCTGCCCGTCGCCGCCTAGGCCGGCCGGCCTAGGCGACGGCCGCCGTTGCCGCCACCGGCACGCCCGCGAGCGGCACGAGGCGCGGCTGGAGGGGAGGCTGGAGGGTGCGCGTCGCCGCGCGGAAGGTGGGACACGGACGCTCCGGGGCCATCGCGCAGAGGGCGTGACGGCGGAAGTAGCAATCGTCGCAGGTCGGAGCGTTCTGGCGGGTCATCGGGGGTCCTTCCGGGAGCTTCGAGCGGGGGGTTGGGCTGGGCCATGCTACGACCGGGCGGAGGCGCCGAAAAGGGCTTGCCTAAACGGAAAACGTGCATTTTCCGGCAAGTTCGAATCCGCCGAAACCTGCCGTTTTCTCGTCGGCTAACGCAGTGTCGCCAGGGCGCGCAACGCCTGTTGAAAACTCTCCACAGGGATGATCCGGAGCCCGCCCGCCTCCTTGCGCGCATCGCGGGCGTTCTCCCCAGCGGGGACGAGGAATGCGTCCACACCCGCCTCGCGCGCGCCGATCGTCTTCTGCTTGATCCCGCCGATCGGGCCGACCGATCCGTCGGCGAAGATCTCGCCCGTCGCGGCGATCTTGTGCCCGTGGACGACGTTCCGGCCGAGCTTCTGCAGCACCTCGAGGGCGAAGGCGAGGCCCGCGGAGGGCCCGCCGACGTTTCCGGCGTCGATGCTGACCGGGAACGGCAGGCGGATGTCGAGGGAAGGCTCGACGACGATCCCGACGACCGCACGCCGGGGTGGCTTGCCGCCGGACGTCACCGTCTTCATCCGCTCGACGAGCGTCCGCGTGCCGCGCCGGACGGCGAACGAGACGGACTGGCCGATCTTGTGCGCCGACATCGCGACGAACACGTCGCGAGGGCTGCGCACCTTCTTGCCGTCGATGGCGACGATCACGTCGGCGGGCTCGAGCTTGCCGACCGCAGGCATCCCCGGGACGACCTGGTCGACGAGCGCTCCCGTCGGCCGCATCACGACGTGCTTGCCGGCCGCCTGAAGGGCGACGGCCGCAGCGACCTGCTGCGAGTGCCGCATGTCCTGCAGGTCGATCTGGCGGCGCTGCTGGTCGCCGACGCCGGGCGGGTTGACCGCGCTCGCCGGGTACAGGTCGGCTCCTTCGTGCAGTCCGCCGAAGAGCTTCTCGAGGATCGTCGCCTTGCGGACGACGACGTCCACGAAGTAGACGCCGCCTTGAACTGCGTCATGTCCACCCTGCACGGTCACGAGCGGTGCGACCGGGTGCGCCTTGTCGGGCAGGAAGATGTACTGGTTCGACGGGAAGACGTAGAGCGCGAGCGCGACGGCGAACAGGACCAGCCCGAGCGCAAGCAGCCGGCCCGCGGTGATGTGCCTTCTCATACGAGCCCGCGTGAGCTGCCGCCGTCCACGAGCACGGTCGTGCCGGTGACGTACCCGGCCCGCGCCGACGCGAGAAAGCAGACGACGTCGCCGAACTCGGCCGGGGTGCCCAGGCGACCGAGCGGGATCTGCGCGAGCTCGTCGGGCGGCGGGCCGCCCGTCCCGTACAGCTCGGTCATCCGGGGCGTGTCGATGCGGCCCGGCGCGACGCAGTTGACGGTGATCGCCTCGGGCCCGAGCTCGCGCGAGAGCGTCTTCGCCCAGCCCGTGAGGCCGGGCCGCAGCGCGTTCGAAAGCGCCAGCTGCGGCGTCGGCTCCTTGACGGTCGCCGACGTGATGAAGACGATCCGGCCCGCCTCGCTCCGCCGGATGTAGGGGAGAGCGAGCCGCACCAGCCGCACGGCGGGTTGCAGGAGGAGCTCGAACGCGGCCTCGAGGTCGTCGTCCGTGATCGCCGAAGCCTTCCCCGCGGGAGGGCCGCCGGAGTTCCAGACGAGGATGTCGATGCCGCCGAACGCCTCGACCGTGCGCTCGACGAGCCGCCCGAGATCGGCGCCGTTCTTCACGTCGCCCCGGACGGCGAGCGCGCCGATGCGGTCTGCGTCGCGCTCGAGGATGTCCCGGCGCCGCGCGAACATCGCCACGTTCGCGCCCTCCGCTGCGAGCGCCTCGGCAGAGGCGAGGCCGAGCCCGGACGAGGCTCCGCAGATGATCGCCGTCCTGCCGCGCAGACCGAGTTCCATCGAGGCGGGACGGTAGCCGGTCTGGCCTAAGTGCCGCCTGAGGAAATTGCCGCCCGGCGAAGCCCGCTGCGATCAGGCGCGGGCATGGGCCCGCCTGGCGACGAACGAGGCGTCGTGACCGCGCTCGTTGGCCAGCCGGAGCTCGCTCTCGTCGAGCGCGCCGATCCGGATCAGCAGCTCGAACTCGTCCCGCAGGTGCGTGCGCATCATCTCGGGGCCGTCCGTCGCGATCGTGAACGGCACGCCGTGCTCGACGAACGTTCGGAACGTGTCGCGCACCTCGTCCTCGCTCGCCAGCGCCTTCGTCAGCAGATTCGAGGTCGGACAGATCTCGAGCGTGATGTCCGCCTCGCGGATCGTCTCCATCAGGCCCGGATCGCGCGAGGCGAGGATGCCGTGGCCGACGCGGTCGGGCTGCAGCGCTTCGACCACCTCGGCGATCTCCTGGACGCCGTGGTCGCCGCCTTCCTCGCCGACGTGGATCGTCACGCCCAGTCCCGCGTCGCGCGCGAGCTCCACGTGCTCGCGGATCTGCGTGTAGTCGTAGCGCGCGCCGTGCGGGCGGGGGCCGGCGATGTCGACGCCGACGACCCCGCGCGGCATGTACTTGACCGCCTTCTCGATGATCACCATGTTCTGGTCGGCGGTGAAGGTGCGGTCCATCATCAGGATGAGGCCCGCGCGGACCTGCGAGTACTCGAGCGAGGCGAGATCGAGCCCGCGGATCGCCGCGAGGATGATGTGGTCGAGGTCGCGCTCGCCGCCGCGGTTGCGCTTCATCGGATTGAACCGGAGCTCGAGGGTCGTGATCCGCTGCGAGCGGTATGCGCCCCCGATCGCGGCGTGCACGCTCCGCTCGACCGCCAGCGGCGACGACTGGATCAGCTCCGTGAGGTGATAGATCTGGTCGAGGGAGTCGAGATCCGGAACGCCGCGGGGATCCGACACCGTCACGAGCCGGTCGAACTCCCAGTAGTCGCGCGTGGGCAGCGCGATGCCCTGCTCGTGCGCCAGGCTCCAGAGGATGTCCGATGCGACCGAGCCGCCGAGATGGGTGTGCAGCTCGGCGAGGCCCTCTTCGTACATGCGCCGACTCTAGATGACGGGGTCGGCCACCTGCGACTCGACGAGCGCGAGGCCCAGAGCCACGGCGTCCTCGAACTGCTGCTCGTCGAGGAGCGCAGGCACGTCGCCCGTCAGGTGGTACTCGTCGTACGGGAAGTGCAGCACGGTCACGGCGGGGATCTTGTTGGCGGCGAACCAGTGCGAGTCGATGCCGCCCGTCGCCGGGCCTGTGACGAGCTCGTAGCGGTCGAGCAGCCCGAGCGAGCGCGCGAGCCCGGTCGCCCGGTCGAGCAGCGCGTTCGGCGTGGCGAGCAGGTTGAGCTTCTCGCCGAAGGCGATGCAGTCGAGGTTCACCATGCCCGCGGCGCGGTCGAGCTCGCCGCGGAGCTGCGCCTCGTCGACGTAGTAGTGCGAGCCCGTCAGCTTGATCTCCTCCGCGGCGAAGGCGACCAGCCGGACGCCACGCTCGAGGTCGCGCTGGGCGAGCGCCTCGCCGATCCGGCGCACCCCTTCGACGCCCGACGCGTTGTCGATCGCGCCCGGTCCGTGCCACACCGAGTCGTAGTGCGCGCCGACGACGACGTGCCCGTCGCTGCGGCCTGGGATGTCGGCGATCACGTTCCGCTCCAACCGTCCCGGCAGGAAGCGGCCGCCGACCTTCAGGCGCACGCGCAGCCCGTCCGCGAGCCGCTCCGCGTCGGCTCGGGAGACGAACGCGGTGGGCGGCGTCGTGATGTGTGTATGGGTCGACATGAACGGGATCGCCCCGCGCGAGAACGGGCTCGTGAGGAGCCGCGCGACCTCGCGGCCGCCCGCGTCCACGACGGCGAAGTTCGGCAGCAACGCGTCTCCCACCGGCGCCCTGGTCGCGCCGATCCGGCGCACCGTGCCCTCGCCGTCGAAGGCGTGCGCGTACATGCACGGCCCGGCGGCCCAGCGCTCGCCTTCGACCTCGAGCAGCGGCTCGTCCGCCTCGTAGGCGAGCAGCTGGAACTCCTGGAACCGCACCTCGAGGCCGAGCGCGCGAAACGCCTCGGCGACGGTCTCGGCCGCCCGTGCCGACGCATCGCTGCCCGCCGTCCGCGGGCCGATCTGCCCGGCCAATGCCTCGACGAGATTCACGGTGGCACCCTAGTTAGAGTCCAACGCGGTGCGCGCCAGACCCAAACGCTTGGATCGGTTGCCGCAGCAGTACTTCGTCGCGCTTCTCGGCCGGGTCGCTGCCGCTGCCGCAGCGGGCGGGCCGGCGCTCGTCGACCTCGGTCGCGGCAACCCCGAAGTGGGGCCGCCAGCACACGTCGTCGAGGCGCTCGCCGAGACCGCCGCCCGCACGGACGTGCACGGCTACGCGCCGATCCGCGGGCTCGCCCGCACGAAGGAGGCACTCGCCGCCCGCTACCGCGACGTGTACGGCGTCGAGCTCGACCCCGAACGGGAGGTCGCGGTCGTGCCCGGGACGAAGACGGCGATCGTCGAGCTCGCTCTCTCGCTCGCGGACGAGGGCGAGCGGATCCTGCTGCCGGATCCGTTCTACCCCGACTACCCGTCCGGGCCGGCGCTCGCGGGGGCGCGGCTCGAGACCGTGCCGCTTCGGCCCGACGAGGGCTGGTCGCCCGATCTCGCGGCCGCGCCCGGGGCGGCCGCGCTCTACCTCAACTATCCGTCGAACCCGTGCGCGGTCTGCGCCCCGCCGGGGATCTTCGAGGACGCCGTCCGCTGGGCCGGGCGCACGGGCGGGGCGGTCGTGCACGACGCGGCCTACATCGACATCGTCTTCGACGGACGGCGCCCGGAGAGCTTCCTGGCGACGCCGGGGGCGAAGGAGGTCGGCGTCGAGATGTGGTCGATGTCGAAGACCTACGGGATGGCGGGCTGGCGGATCGGCTTCGTCGTCGGCAACGCCGAGATCGTCGAGCGGATCAACCTGCTCAACGACCACAACCGCGTCGGCATCTTCGAGCCGCTGCAGCGCGCGGCGATCGCCGCCCTCGCAGGGCCGCAGGGCTCGGTCGACTCCCGGGTGGCAGCCTACGAGCGCCGCCGGGACGCGATCGCCGCGGTGCTGCCCGAGCCTCCGGTGTGCGAAGGCACGTTCTTCGTCTGGTTCCGCCTGCCCGGCGGGCTGACCGCGGAGCGCCTGCTCGAGGAGCACCGCGTCGCCGTCGCGCCAGGTGAGGGCTTCGGCCCGAGCGGCGCCGGCTGGGCGCGGCTCTCGCTCGCGGTCGACGACGAGACGGTCGAGCTCGGCGCCGAGCGCCTCCAGGACGCGCTCTCGGGCGCCGGAGCGGGTCTCCGATGAAGATCGGGATCGTCGTGCCCTTCTCGTGGTCGTACTGGGGCGGAGTCGTCGAGCACTCCGAGCACCAGGCGGCGGCCCTGCGCCGCCGTGGTCACGACGTGAAGATCCTGATGGGCAACGACCCGGCGGGGTTCTTCACGCGCCTGCTGCACCCGCGCACCGGCCGTCACGGCGCGTTGCCCGAGGGGATCATCCCGGTGGGACGGTCGGTGGTCGTGCCTGCGAACGGCTCGTTGCCCAACATCGTCCTCTCGCCGCGCTCGGTGCCGCGGATCCGCCGGGCGCTCGAGGAGGAGCAGTTCGACGTCATCCACTGTCACGAGCCGATGACGCCGGCCATCTGCGTCGCGGCGATCTCGCTCGCGCGATGTCCGATCGTCGTGACCCACCACGCGCACGGCGACCTCGGGTGGATGGGCCCAGCCCTGCGCTTCTGGGGGTTCCTGATGGACCGGGTCGACGTGCGGATCGCCGTTTCGCCGATGGCCGCGGAGTCGGCCGCGCGCTGGCTGCCCGGGGACTACCGCGTGATCCCGAACGGCGTGCTGATCCCCGAGCGCGCCGACCCCGCCGACCGCGACGACACGGTCGTCTTCGTCGGCCGCCACGACCAGCGAAAGGGCCTGCCGACGCTGCTGCGCGCCTGGCCGGAGATTCACCGGGCGACCGGAACGCGCCTGCGCGTGATCGGGACGGATCCTCTGCAGTATCGGCTGCTGAACGCGCGGCTGCGCGTCGACGAGGCAGGCATCGACGTGCTCGGAATCGTGCCGAACGAGGTGCGGACGCACGAGCTCGCGCGCGCCAAGCTGTCGGTCACACCGGCGCTCGGGGGCGAGAGCTTCGGGCTCGTGCTCGCCGAGGCCTTCGCGTGCGCGACGCCGTCGGTTGCCTCCGACATCCCCGGCTACGCGGCGGTTGCGACGCCCGAGGCCGCGCGGCTGGTGCCTCCGAACGACTCCGAAGCGCTCACGGCGGCCGTGGTCGACGTCCTCTCCGACGAGCCGCGCCGTGTCGAGATGGGACGCGCTGCGCGCGCGCATGCGCTCGCGAACTACGCCTGGGACGACATCGCCCGGCGCCTCGAGGAGACCTACGAGGAGGTCGTCGCCTGATGTTGCGCGACGGCCGCTGGCGTGCGCTGCTCGTCATCCCGCTCCTCGGGGCCGCGGTCGCGCTCTTCGTCTATCACGGGCCGAACTGGCATCTCGTGCACGACGCGTTTACGGTCGTGCGCTGGCGCTGGGTGATCGCGGCGATCGCGCTCAACCTGCTGTCGGTGCTTGCGCGCGCTTTCGCCTGGGACACGACGATCAAGCAGTCCCTCGAGCCGCCTTGCCCGCGCTTCCCGCTCGTCTTCTCCGCGTTCTCGGTCGGGCTGTTCGCGAACGCGGTGCTGCCGGGCCGCGTCGGCGAGCTCGCTCGCGTCGCCGTGCTGCGCCGGCGCCTGCCGGGGCGCAGAGGCGCGACGGCCACGCTGATCGGCTCGGTGTTCGCGCATCGCATGTTCGACGTGTTCCCGGCGACGGTGCTCGTCGTCTGGGTCCTGCTGACCGCGAAGATCCCCGGCTGGGCGCTGACGTCGATCGTGCTCGTGCTTGCGCTCGGCATCGTGCTGTTCCTCGTTGCGATGCTGCTGGCGCGCCGGGCGCACCGAGATGCACTCGAGGGCCTCGGCCCGGTGCGGCAGCTGCTCGTGCGGGCCCGGCTCGGGCTCGCGGTGATGCGCTCACCCGTTGCCGCCGCGACCGCGTCCGCCTTCCAGTGCCTGGGCTGGTTCTGCCAGCTGCTCGCAGTCTGGTCGACGATGTTCGCGTTCCACATCCACACACCCCTCTCCACGGCAGGCCTCGTGCTCGTGTTGATCAACGTCGCGACCATCTTCCCGCTGTGGCCGGGCAACTTCGGGCTCGTGCAGATCGCGATCGCCTTCCCGCTCGTCAACTACGGGGTTCCGTACGCACGCGGGTTCGCGTTCGGGATCGGACTGCAGGCGATCGAAGCCTCGGTGGGCGTCGGCGTCGGCCTGATCTTCCTCGCGCGCGAGGGCCTCTCCTACGCGATGCTGAAGACGATCGACGAGCCGGTCGAGGCCGCCGAACAGGCGCTCGAGGAGCCTCCGCGTGCTCGCTCTCGCCTCTCCGGCTAGCCTCAAGGGCGTCCTTTCGCCGCTCGAGGCCGCCTCGCTGCTGGCCGCCGGCCTGCGCCGCGTCCCGGGTCTCGTCGTGGACGAGCTGCCGGTCGCCGACGGAGGCGAGGGGACGGCGGCCGTGATCGAGTCGGCTCTCGGCGGCACGTGGCTCACGGCGACCGTCGGCGACCCGCTCGGGCGGCCCGTTGTGGCCCGGTGGCTCGTGCTGGAGGACGGCACGGCGGTGGTCGAGTCCGCCCAGGCGATCGGTCTGCCCCTCCTTGCCGAGCACGAGCGGGACCCGCTTCGCGCGACGAGCGCGGGGCTCGGGGAGCTGCTGCTCGCCGTGCTGGCCGAACGCCCGCGGGCTTTGCTCGTCTGCGTCGGCGGAACGGCGACGGTCGACGGCGGCGCCTCGCTGCGCGCCGTCGTCGGCAACCGGCTTCGCGGCCTGCCCTGCCGCGTTCTCTGCGACGTCCGCAACCCGCTGCTCGGCGAGCGCGGCGCGGCGCGGGTCTTCGGGCCGCAGAAGGGGGCCGTTCCCGGCGTGGTCGAGCTGCTCGAAGCCCGGCTCGCAGCGCTCGAGGAACTGGCGCCGTACCGCGACCTGCCGGGCGCGGGCGCGGGTGGTGGGCTGGGGGCCGCGCTCGCGGCGCTCGGCGGAACGCTCGTCGAGGGCGCCGGGCTCGTGCTCGACACGATCGGCTTCGACGAGCGGGCGCGTGCCGCCGCCCTCGTCGTCACCGGTGAGGGGAAGGTGGACGCGACGACCCTGGAGGGCAAGGCGCCGGGCGAGGTCGTCCGGCGCTGTGCGCGCCTCCGCGTTCGGTGCGAGCTCTTCGGCGGCGTCGTCGCGGCCGGCGTCTCCGCGCATGCGCTGTCCGGCCGGCCCGCCCTCGCGGGCGACGACCTGGTGCTCCTCGGCGAGGAGCTAGCCCGTTCCCTGGTCGGCTCTCGCTAGCTCTTCGATCTTCCCTCGAACGCTGTCGAGCTTCGCGGCGCAGATGCGGTAGAGCTCCTCGCCGCGCTCCCACAGCTTCGTCAGCTCGTCGACGCCCGCGTCCCCGCGCTCGAGCCGCTCGACGATCGACTCCAGCTCCTTCTGCGCCTCCTCGAAGGTCGGCTCAGCCAACGGTGGCTCCAAAGCGCCCGTCGGCGACGCGCACGTCGATCGCGTCCCCCGGAGCGACCTCGGCTGCAGCCCGGACGACGGCGTCGCCTCGCCGCACGATCGCGTAGCCGCGGTCGAGGACCGCCAGTGGGCTGAGCGCTCCGAGCCGCGCGTGCAGGGTGTCGAGGCGGGCGCGACGACGCTCGAGCGCGAGGAGGGGCGCGCGCTGGAGCCGGTCGCGGTCCGTAGCGAGCCGCTGCGCGGACCGGTCGGCGGCGACTCGCGCGCTGCGGTGGAGCGAGTCGCGCGTGCGCTCGAGGCGCTCGCGCAGCTCGGCCAGGTCCGGGACGACGAGCCGGGCCGCGGCGGTCGGCGTGGAGGCCCGCACATCGGCCGCCAGGTCGCACAGGGGCGTGTCCTGCTCGTGCCCGACGGCAGAGACCAGCGGCACGACGCACCCGGCGACTGCGCGAACGACGCGCTCGTCGGAGAACGGCAGCAGGTCCTCGAAGCTGCCGCCGCCGCGCGCGAGCACGATCACGTCGGCGCCGCGTGCACAGAGATCGCCGATCGCCGTTGCGATCGCGCCCGCCGCGCGCGGTCCCTGCACATAGGTCTCCGCGACGAGCACGTTGGCCGGCGGGAAGCGCTGCACGATGTGCGTGAGCACGTCGCGCTTCGCCGCCGCGTCGTTGCCGGTGACGAGCCCGATCAGGCGCGGGAAGCGGGGCAGTGAGCGCTTGCGGCTCTCGTCGAACAGGCCCTCCCCGGCGAGCCGCTTCTTCAGCCGCTCGAGCGCGGCGAGATGCGCGCCGAGCCCGAAGCGCTCGATCGTCAGCGCCTTCAGCCGCAGCTCACCCCGCTGCTCGTAGAGCTCGGCACGCCCGAAGACGTGGACGCGCTCGCCCTCCGCGAGGCCGAGCTCGAGAGCGTCGAACTGCCCGCGCGGCATCTGGACCGGCAGTGTCGCGCCGTCCTCCGGGTCCTTGAGCGTGAAGAACACCGACGCCCACCGCTCCTGACGGCGCAGCTCGGTCACCTCGCCCTCGATCCAAAGTGTCGGCAGCTTGCCCAGGTAACGCGCGACGCCGCTGTTGAAGCCGCGGACGGTGTAGACCTTCCGCCCTTCGACCTCCATCGCCTCGACCTTCACGCGGTCGATGCTAGCGGCCGCACCGACAGCCCCTCGCCGCGCCACGGCACTCGGTGAAGCAGATTTGCGCCATGCGCGCGGCCGTCGCGCTCGTCGTCATCGCTGCCTGTCTCGGCTGCGGCACGACGCGGGCGGCGCCCGGGGAGCGCCAGTGGATCGCGAACACGCGCGGCACCATCGCGCAATTGCGGGCCGACCTCAGCCAGCTGAGCGGGGCGGACACCGTCGCCGCGGCACGGAGGACGCTGACGGACAATTGGGCCTAGGTCGGAGCAGGGGGAGGGGAGCCGGGCGGTGCGCATCCTTGCTTCAGGGTTTGCGTGCAGGCGCATCAGCGAACCCCCTGAGGCAATTGCCGTCGCTGAGCGTGACACTGTGACGGAAGGAGGAACTTGTGGCCGTTCCGGTCGGTTCATCCTGGCGGCGCCGATTTTCGCTCCCGGAGGAGCCGGGAAGGCGCGTGGCGACGCAGTCGCTGCTGATGGTGGCCGCAACGGTGGCCGCGGCTGTCGTCGCTGGGATCATCGGAACGTTCCTGCAGTTCGTCGTGTTCGACCTCGGCGAACAAGAACTGCTCACCGAGGCCGGTGTGTGGGGCTACGTCGCAGCTGTCCTCCTGCTCGCGCTGATGGTGCTGCCCGCTGTCACGGGGATCGCGCTCGGCGTCCGTGCGCGTCGCCTTGGTGAGCATCGCCTGGGAACCACAGGGATGATCGTGAACGCCGTGGTTGCCGCGTATCTCGTCTTCACGGCCGCCGCCACCCTCCTGTTCGGCTGACGCTCCGCGATCCGCTTCTCCCAGTGGCAGAGTGAGCGGAGCCCCAAACGAGGAGGGATTGCGATGACGCGGTACCTGATCTCATTCCCCGGCGGCGCGATGGACCACAGACGGCCACGCCCGCCTGCGCCAGCGTTCCGGACGCCAGAAGCGCTCTCTAGAGCTTGTCGAGAAAAACGCGAACGGCAGCGAGTTGAACGAACCCGAACCGCTCGAGGATCGGCGTCGACATGCGTCCTGCCTGCACCGTCAGCGCCGGCGTTCCTCGCGCCACAGCGAAGTCCCAGCGTGCACGGAGCAGCGCCTGATAGACCCCGCGGCCACGCGCCGCCGGCAGGACGGAGCCCCCGAAGAGATTGACGCCCGCGGCAGCCGCAACCGCCGATGCGGACCCGACGATACGTCCTCCGATCAGAGCGACGAAGTCACGGCCCGGATTGTGTGGATCCTGAGACTCCTCGAACCGTTGCTCCAGGCCCGCTTCCAGTTCGGCGCGCGCGTGCGTCGGCATCTCAAACGCCTCCATCGAAACGCGCACACCGCCCGCGAACTCCTCGAACGTGGCGACCTGCCTCACCGCGACATCCATGCCGCCGGAGACAGGCGGCGGCGCGACCAAGGCCATCGGGCGCTCGATCGCCTCGAAACCGGCGCCGTCTTCGTTCACCAGACCAAGTGCCTCCAGAGGACGCGCGTAGACGTCCTGTTCCGGTGTGATCCACCAGCCGAGCACGTTCTTGCCGCGTGTCCGCCCAATCGCTCGCATCGCCGCCACCGCCACCTCGACATCACCCGGAGCAAGATCGAGCGGCTCGACCATCTGCGCGACCGGGAAAGGCGTGATCACGATCACCACCCCGTTCTGCTCGATCCGCTCCATCGACGACGGCACCGGCAACTCGACCAGAGGATGCAACGCGAGACGCCGCACCGGCTCGGGAATCGTCGAAACGTCATCCACCTCACTCACCCTAACCCGGGCTCGCCTGCGCGAGTGGTCCGCGATGCACCCCGAGCGCGAGGGCGAAAGGGTGTCTGACACCGTGGTGTCAGACACCAGTTGGGTCGGCTGGGGGAGTGTTCGGCAAATGACGCCCGAGCGCAGCGCGGGTTCTAGCGGCGACGGCTGCTGAGCGCTCGAATGACAAACCACCCTCCCAAGCCCACCAAACCGAGTAACAGGATCACCAAGATGGTGTTCACCAGCATCCGCCGCTCCTCCTCTCGAGTTTGAATTCGCAGAGCAGACCTAGCCTAGTGGGCGTGTTGCTCTCGAATGCGCCGGTGTTGGCAATGTCCCTGAGCAGTCGACGTAGGCGGGCGATACTTCGGAGTTCTGCGCGTCCGCGAGTGGCCGTAGGCAACGCGCGGCGGCAAGGGTCGGCTGCCCCGCCGCCGCGCAGGCGGACAGTGAATTAGGCCGAGACGGGTGCCGGTGCGCCCTGGGTGAGGACGGCGGCGCCGATCGGCTGGATCGGCTCGTCGAAGCTCGAGACGACCTCGGCCTCCGAGAAGAAGCCGACCACCTTGAGCGTTTCGTCGCCGGTGTTGACGAGACCATGAGGGACCATGGCGGGGATGACGGCGAGGTCGCGGGCCGCGAGTTGTCCGCTCTCGTCGCCGACCTGGGCCTCGGCCGAGGCCGAGCTCTACCGCGCCTGTTCGAGCCACTGGCTCACCGCCAACCCGCTACCCGACGTGGACGCCTGGCGTTCGATCGAGCGCCCCCAAGACCGGCTCGCCCACGCGCTCGACGAGCTCTACGCCTATTACGAGCGATCCGAGCCGATGCTCGCGAACGTCTTCCGCGACCTCGACCTCGTCGACGCTCTGCAGCCCACCGTCACCCCGCTCCAGGACTTTCTGGCCGAAGGCGCGGCGACACTGACGGTCGGCTGGAACAGCCGCGGACGCCGACGACACCTCCTGCGCGCCGCCCTCCGCCACGTGGTCGACTTCCACACCTGGCGCTCACTCACGGCAGACGAACAGCTGACACGAGCCGAGGCCGTCGGACTCGCAGCAGCCCTCGTCCAAGCCGCAGCGACACCCAGCGCATCGCGGTCGACGCCTCGAAGCTCTCCTTGAACCGCGGGAGCCACACCTGCGCGAGTGTGGGCGAACGGCCGCTGGAACACCCGGTGAACCGGACCTGCTGCAGTAACACTAAAGCGACCGCGGTTTTCTGCCGATCTCACCAGGCATGACCGAACCGACCTTGCCCTATCGGCAGTTCAGTGTTGGGCGCGACGAGCTTGGCACTGTCAGGATCGTCAACGACGCGACCAAGCACATCATGGCGGCGCTCAGCCGGCGAGAGGCAAAGCAGCTATCGCGGGAACTGCGACGAGTGCTCAAGAACGCATCGAAGTCCTAGCTCGAGTGCTGACGGTGGGGTTGTCTGTCGCTTTCGTCGGCGATTAGTGTTGGGCGGATGCGCGTTGCCTTGAGTGCTGACATGGAGGGGGTCTCCCAGCTCGACGACTGGCGAGCAATCCTCGCCTTTGATCCGGCGTATTGGCGCGAGGGGCGAGCGCAGATGGAGGCGGAGGTCGCGGCCGCTGCGCGCGGGCTGTTGGCCGGCGGGGCCGCTGAGGTGGTTGTCGTCGACAACCACGCGAGCGGAAACCCGGGGTGCCGGTTCGGCCGCCACAGCGTGCGCGGATTGCGGCGTTCGTGCGAGGCGAGCCGCTCTATGCGCTCGACATCGCGCGCTGGGAGGACGCGAGGCGGCTGATCGCCGACGCGATGGCAGCAGCGGTTGCGCCCTGGATGCCCTATCTCACCACGTTCGACCTGACGAGCGAGGACGCGATGGCTGGCGTTCAGGACGAGCCACTCGTCCGCGAGGGCCGCGACGCGTTCGAGGCATGGCTCGCGAGAGCAGGCCAACACTCCCCATAGTCGCGAGAGCGCGTCAAAGGAACCTGCCTGCGCGAGTGATTCGCAATGACCCCGGACGAAGGTTCGACGGATCGGTACCTGGTACCTCAGGTACCAGGTACCTGACTTGCGAGGTCAGTCGCGCTGGCTTGCGCGAGCGATGCTCACGCCTGGACGCGCCTGTCGCTACAGCAGGATCTCGGCGGCGGTCTCGAACGTGCAGCCGGAGCGGGTGAGCTCGACGGCCCGATGCAGGTCGGCGTCGGAGTGCGCGAGCTTCTCCGCGAGAGGCAGCGGGTAGCCGGCCTCGATCAGCACGTGGAGCCGCCAGGACTCCACCTTTTCGCGCTCTGACTGGGGTTGTTCGATCGTCTGCGGCATGGTGTGCGGGTTTTCGCTCTCTCCTAGACGAACCCTGCCTGCGGAAGTTGGACGTCTATACAGAACCATTACGCGCGCGCGGTGAGCTCGTCCAGCCTACGGTTCAGGTCCTGCAAACGGGTCTCCAGGACGGCGCGTTCGGACTCGGCATCTGCCGCAATTTCGTGCAAACGCTCGCGTAGTCCCGACTCGACCTGGTGCGCGCGCTCCTCGAGTGAGCTCAGAGCGTCGTCCCGCTGGCGCTCGAGCGCGGACCGCAGACGGGCGAGGCGTTCCTCGACCCGGGCCGCTGCAGCGTCGCTCACGTGATTGAGCCGCTCGGTCAGCACACCTTCCGCCTCGCGCGCGAACCGCTCGACGGCCAGGTCGAGCTCGCGGCTGAGACGGCGTGCAGCTGCTTCGCGCGCGCTCCGGATCGTCGTGTCGAACTGTGCGGACGCAGCCTCGGTGTAGCGCGCGGTCTCGCGGCCGATGATGCGCTGGAGCTGTTCGACCTGCCGGCGCTCGATGTCGCCGAGCGCGAGTTGGATGCGCTGCGCCGCTTCGTTCCCTTCCCGGTCGACGAGCTCCTTGAGGTCGGTCTCGCGCTTGCGGAGCCGGTCCGCGATGTCGTGGAGCGCGTGCCGGCGCTCCGCCGCATGCTGTTCGAGCTCCGCGTACGCCTGCTTCATCACCTCTTGACCGGCTTGTGCGAGCTCGGCCCGCAGCCTCGTCACGAGCTGCCGCTGCTCCTCGACGGAGGACTGAAGCCGTTCGGCGTCCTGGCCGATCTTCGCGCTCGCTTCGGTCATCAACGCCTGCTGCCGCGCTTCGACCCGCTTCACGTCGTCCGCGAGGCTCTCCTGGAGCTTGCCGACGTCCGCCGCCCAGTCGGCCAGCCGTTGCTCGACCGCCGCCTGCGCCCGGACGAGCTGCTCGCTGAGCCGCTCCGTGGCCAGCCGCTCGCGCTCGGCGACGTCGCGGCGCCGCTCCTCTGCGATTCGGCGCTCTTCCTCTGCGAGCTGGGAGAGGGAATCGGCGCGGAGGCGCGCGAGCGTCTGCTCGAGCTGCAAGGCCTGCTCTGAGAGCTCACGGGCCACGACCTCGTCGAAGGCGCTCTTGCCGCGCTCGATCTCTCGTTCGAGCAGCTGCTGATGCGCGCGGACCTTGCGGAGGACGAGCGCGCTCGCGATCACGGCGAGCACGGCGATGCCCGCTGCGAGGACGGCGACGGCGGCGGCGGCGGTCATTCCGTCATCGTAGGCGCGCCGCCACGAGCGCGACGGCGATCAGCACTGCTGCCCACGTGAGCAGGCGCAGCGCACGTTCGAGCGGCTCGGTGCCCGCCGTCGTCGAGCGGACGCGCCGCGCCTCGCGCACCGGTGTCGAGAGCGCCCGCTGGGCGAGACTGAGCGCGAAGGCGTAGGCCGCTGCGGCGACCGCGGCGACGTGGAGGGTCTGAGCTTCGACGAAGTAGGCGGTGAGCACGGGGAAGGCGCCCCAGCAGAGTGCGAAGCCCCAGTCGGTGTGCAGCGCCACCTCGAGGTTGTAGGCCGGAACGAGCACTGCGCCGACGGCGACGAAGACGAGCAGGCCAAAGCCCCACGCAACCGAGGCGCCGACGCCGATCGCGACGGCGCCGGCGAGGCTGACGCCGGCGATCGTGACCAGCACGGCGCCCGGGATCTTCGTCTGCAGGGGGCGGCCGTGCAGTTCGTCGAGCGCGTGCGCGGCGACGCCCATCGCGAGGAAGAACGCCGCGACGGCCCACAGCATCCGGTCGAGGTGGAAGTGCGGTGCGAGCGCCGCCCCGACCGCGACGTACGAGAGGTGCCAGAGCGTGTACGGCGGGTGCAGGAGCGTCGCGTAGTCGCGCCACCCGCCGCGCCCGAGCGCGTAGAAGGCCGGCCTTACCTCTTCCGTCCCCACGTCACCACGCCGCCGCCGAGACTGAGTCGCCGCGCCTGCACATTCTCGATGCCCGCCTCGCGCCAGGCCTGCAGGAGGCGCGGCAGCGGCCATTCTCGGTAGTGCCTCTTGATCGACGGCCCGAGGAAGGCGCCCACCTCGTGCCAGCCGTCGCCGATCAGGCGGCCGGCGGCCGGCAGCCCGACGCGCGTCCAGAGCTCCCAGGGCGGGCGCCACAGGCCGGTCGGGACACCGAACTCGAGTCCCGCGATCGAGCCGCCGGGCTTCACGACGCGCGCCAGCTCGCGCAGCACTGCCGGCGGATCCTCCACGTACCGCAGCAGATAGGTGAATGTGAGCGCGTCGAACTGCCCGTCCTCGAAGGGAAGGTGGCGCGCGTCGCCCTCCTGGAGGCGCACCTTGCGCGTCGCCGCGGCGAGCGCCAGCCGCCGCCGGCCCTCCTCGAGCATCTCCGGGCTCTGGTCGACGCCGACGACGTAGCAGTCCTTCTGGCGCGCGAGCTCGCGGGCCACGAGGGCGGTGCCCGTGGCGACGTCCAGCACGGTGTCGGTCGGGGCGGCGTCGATCCGGGAGACGAGGAAGCGCCGCCAGCGCGGGTCCTGCCCGAACGAGAGGACGGCGCCCCAACGGTCGTAGCCCGGGCCGAGCGGTGCGAACAGGGCTCTCGCATCCATACGCTTGACTCTATGGCGCTGCAGGAGGACCTGGGGCGGATTGCGGTCGCCGCGAAGGCCCACGGCGACGTGGCCGGCGTGCTCGCCGCCGAGCCCTCGCGGGGGCGGCGCTTCTACCTGGTCGCACTCGGCGGCGGCGAGGAACGGCGGTGGGTCGTCCTCGACGGGGACGCACGGCCGGTCGAGCGCCGCGACGACGTGCGGGACACGGCGTCGATCGTCGCGATGTGCGAGCTCGCGGGCGACCTCGCCGGCGGCGGCGACCTCGAGACCCTGCGCTCGCAGCTCGCGCAGGTGCGGATGGTCGAACAGCCGCCCGGGATCGAGGAGGCCGAAGAGGCTGCCCTCGCCCTCGAGCGCGTGATCGGCGCGCCGCCGCGCATCGCCACGCCGGCCTACCTCGATGCGGTCGGCGTCGCGACGCTCACCCTCGAACGCGCACTCGGCGAGCTGTCCTCGCCGTTCTCCACGGCGATCCGCTCGGCGACCGGGGCGGTCGACGAGTTCGTCAAGGACGTCGAGCGCGGCTACCTGGTCGAGCTGCGCTAACTTGGTCGCATGTCTGAAGGTGGATTCGGATTCCCGTTCGGCGGCGACCCTGAGGATCTCCTCCGCGGATTGCGCGAGTTCGCAGAGCAGCAGGCGGAATCGGTGCAGGAGGCCCAGCGTGAGCAGTTCGCGACGCTGACCCTCAACACCGCCGTCGAGTTGACGGCGGCAGCGCTCTCCCAGATTCAGGTGCAGGGCGGGAGCGAAGAGCAGTCGATCGCGATGCGCGATGCGATGCGCGTGCTGTTCCCCGAGGCGGTGGCGCTCGTCAGCGCTGCCCGCCAAGGGTTCATGCGCGAGTCGTAGCGAGCCGGCCATGTGCTGAGGGCCGCGGTGCCGGTGAGCGGATTGGCATACCATCCCGCCCGCCCGTGAGCGTTCTCGACCGCACGATCGTCTGGCTCCTGCCGGCGGTCCCCAAGCCCGTCGTCCAGAGGCTTTCGTCGCGCTACATCGCCGGCCCCACGCTCGACGACGCCGTGCGGGTCGTGCGGCGGCTGAACGCGAAGGGGAAGCTGGCGACCGTCGACGTGCTCGGCGAGGAGATCACGAACGCCGACGAGGCCCGTGCGATCACGGGCCAGTACCACGACGTGCTCGCGCGCCTCGACAAGGAGGGCCTCGCCGGGAACGTCTCGGTCAAGCTGACCGGGCTCGGCCTCGAGCTCGATCACGAGCTCTGCCGCGAGAACCTCGAGGCCGTCGTCGCCGACGCGGCCGCGCGCGGCAACTTCGTGCGGATCGACATGGAGGATTCGTCGACCACCGACCGCGCGCTCGAGCTGTTCCGGTCGTTGCGCAGCGACGGCCACGAGAACGTCGGCGTGGTGTTGCAGAGCTACCTGCGCCGCACCGCAGGCGATCTCGCGGGCCTCGACAACGTGCGGCTCTGCAAGGGCATCTACATCGAGCCGGAGGAGATCGCCTACCACGACCCCGACGAGGTTCGGGCGAGCTTCAGCCGTTGCCTCGAGGCGCTCGTCCGAGCGGGCGCCTACGTCGGGATCGCGACGCACGACGAGCTCCTGATCGGCGAGGCGCTGCGGATCGTGCGCGACCTTCCGCCGGAGCGCTACGAGTTCCAGATGCTCCTCGGCGTGCGGCCCGACCGCGCCGACGAGCTCGTGGCGGCCGGCCATCGGCTTCGCGTCTACGTCCCGTACGGGACGCACTGGTACCAGTACTCGGTGCGCCGGCTCCAGGAGAACCCGAAGATGGCCGGCTACGTCGCCGCCGACCTCTTCGGGCGGGTCTTCCGCCGCTAGGGGCCTGTCGTCAGGTCGGCGTTCCCCCGCCGACGAGCAGTGAGAAGCCGCCGTCGACGACCAGCGTCTGGCCGCGGATCATCTCGGCGGCCGGAGAGCAGAGGAAGGCGACCGCGCCCGCGATGTCGTCGGGCGTGACGAGGCGGCCGACCGGATTCGCGGCGCCGGCGGCGAGCATCGCCTCGCGGTTCGGGAAGTGCTCGAGCGCCCCGGTGTCGACGACTCCGCCGGAGACGGCGTTGACCCGGATCTTCGGGGCGAGCTCGACGGAGAGATAGCGGACGAGCGCCTCGAGCGCCGCCTTGGAGGTGCCGATCAGGACGTAGTTCTCGAGCACACGTTGTGCTCCGAGGGACGAGATCGCGACGATCGACGAGCCCTCCGTCATCTGTGGCGCGGCTGCCCGTGCGAGTTGCAGCAACGCCTTCGCGTTCGCGTTCATCGTCCAGTCCCAGTGCTTGTCCTCGGTCTCGAGCGCAGGACGGATCACGCCCGTCGCGGCGTTGTGGACGAGCACGTCGAGCGGCCCGAGCGCGGCCACCTCGCCGAGCACCCGGTCCGAGGTGACATTGCCGCGGACGAGCGTGACGCCGGCGCCGAGCGCCCGCAGCTCCTCGGCGGTCTGCTCGGCTGCGCGGTCGTTGCGCAGGTAGCCGATCGCGATTCGCTCTGCGCCCGCGCTTGCGAACCGGAGGGCGATCGCGCGGCCGATCCCGCGCGAGCCGCCCGTCACGAAGACGTTCAAGCGCGTCGCGGTAGAGGCTTGTCCACCGGGGCCGAGGACGGGATCTCGTCCCACCCGATGCGGCCGGGTGACTCACGTGGGCCTTCGTCGGCTTTCGACGACGCATGGCCGAGGTCGTCGAGACGCTCCATCTGCACCTCCGCATAGCGGCGCACCGCGTGCTCGGCGGGCAGTTCGGCGACGAGCTCGCGAACCCGCGCGCGAATCTGGTACGCGAAGTGTGGCGTCGCCGGTCCGACGAGGGCGTCGACGTCGTCGCGTGTCGGCTCGCGATCCATCGGGCGAGAGCCTAGCGCTAGTGTCGCGCAAGTGCGCCGAGTGAGCCCCGTGGACCTGATGCTCCTCGGCACGGTCCTCCTGTGGGCGCTGAACGCCACCGTGACGCGGTACGTGCTGACCCACGGCTTTCAGCCGCTGGCGTACGCGACGACTCGATACGCCTGTGCGACGGTCCTGTTCTGGGCGTTCACCTACGCCCGCGAAGGGAGCTTTCGGATCGCGCTCCGGGACCTGCGCCTCGTGCTGCTCGCCGCCCTCTTCATCTTCTGCAACCAGCTCTGCTTCGTCTACGGGATCGACAAGACCTCGGCGGCGACGGTGACGCTGTTTCTCGGCACGACTCCGATCTTCATCGGCGTGCTCGCGAGTGTGGTCGGGCTGGAGCGCATGGGGCGCGGGTTCTGGGTGGCGACGATCGTCTCGCTGGCCGGTGTCGCGATGGTGGCGTCCGGCTCCGGTGGGTTCTCGGGGCGGCTGGTCGGCGACGGGCTCGCGGTCCTGACGGCGGTGACCTGGGCGGGGTACTCCGTGCTGATCGCGCCGCTGATGCGCCGCTACTCGCCGTTTCGGATCAGCTCGCTCGTGCTGCTCTTCGGCTGGATCCCGCTCGCCCTCGCCGGGGCGCGCCAGACGGCCGGCCAGAGCTTCCACTTCGGCGCGCTGATGTGGGCCGGCTTCGCGTTCGCCGTGCTCGGTCCGCTCTTCCTGACGAACATCCTCTGGTTCACGGCGATCGGCCGCGTCGGCCCATCGCGGGCATCGCTCTTCTCCAACGTGCAGCCGCTCTTCGGGGTCGTCTTCGCCCTGCTGCTGCTCGGCGAGCATCTGACGCGGTGGGAGGTGATCGGCGGCGTCGCGATCCTGAGCGCGGTGCTCGTCGAGCGGTCGCGACGTCCCGTGCCGGAGCCACCCGGCGATTGAGCCTCTACTTGAGCTGGTTGACTAATAGTCGTGCACGTGCGCGAGCGTCTCCGCCGCCAGCCGCCCGGTTACAACTACACGATCGGGCGCATCCTCGCGATCTACGCGGGGCTGATGGTGACGCTCATGCTGGCGGCGCTCGATCAGACGATCGTCGCGACGGCGCTGCCGCGCATCGTCAGCGACCTCGGCGGCATCACGCAGTACTCGTGGGTGTTCACCGCCTACATGCTCACGTCCACGGTGACAGTGCCCCTGTACGGGAAGCTCGGCGACGTCTGGGGGCGCAAGAACCTCTTCCTGTTCGCGATCACCGTCTTCCTGATCGGCTCGGCGCTGTGCGGCGCCGCCGACTCGATGACGCAGCTCGTGATCTTCCGTGGTGTGCAGGGGATCGGTGCGGGCGGTCTCTTCCCGCTGTCGCTCGCGGTGATCGGGAACATCGTGCCGCCGCGGGACCGGGGGAAGTGGCAGGGCCTGATCGGGTCGGTGTTCGCCGCGTCGTCGATCATCGGGCCGGCGGTCGGCGGGTTCATCGTGGACAACGCGAGCTGGCGCTGGGTCTTCCTCGTCAACCTGCCGATCGGAGGCGTCGCGCTGATCGTGATCTCGCTGACGATGCCGCGGCGCGCGCCGCTCACCGATCACTCGATCGACTGGCTCGGCGCCGGGCTGCTCGCCGCCGGGACCGGCGCGCTCCTGCTCGGGCTCGTCTGGGGCGGTCGCCAGTACGCCTGGACGAGCCCGCACGTCCTCGGTGCGCTGGCCGTCTCCGCGGTGCTGCTCGCCTCGTTCGGCGTCGTCGAGCGGCGCGCGCGGGAGCCGATCCTGCCCTTCGAGATCCTGCGCAATCCGATCGTCGCAGGGAGCGTCGCCTGCATGGCGCTCGTCGGGATGGTGATGTTCGGGACGATCTCGTACGTGCCGCTGTTCGTGCAGGGCGTGATCGGCACCTCCGCGGCATCCTCGGGCGTCGTGCTGACGCCGCTCACGCTCGGCGCCGTCACGACGTCGCTCCTCACCGGTCAGCTCATCTCGCGCACGGGCCACTACCGCTGGAACGTCATCCTCGGCCCGATCGTCCTGACGATCGGGATGCTGCTCTTGTGGCAGATGAGCACGTCGACCACGAACGCCGAGGCGGCGCGCAACATGGTGATCGCCGGGATCGGGATGGGGTCGATGATGCAGGTGTTCGTGATCTCGGTGCAGAACGCCGTCCCGCGCTCGAAGATCGGCTCGGCGACCGCCCTGACGCAGTTCGGCCGTCAGATGGGCGCCACCCTCGGCGTCACGGTCATGGGCGTGATCGTCAACAACGGGCTGCCGGCCGGTGTCGGCGCCGGTGAGCTCTCGAGCGTCCATCGCCTGCCGGAGCAGGCCCGCGCCGGGCTCGCAGACGCGATCCGGCCGGCCTTCTTCGCGGCCGCGTGCGTCTCCGCGCTGGTGTGGCTGATCGCCGTTCGCTTCGTCCACGAGCAGCGTCTGCGCCGCTCCCTCGACGAGGTCTCGGCCGCCGAAGCCGCGGCGGGAACGCCTGCGACGGCGGCGATAGACTCAAACTCATGACTGAGGACTTCATGCCGCTCGACGGCTGGGACCACGTCGAGCTGTGGGTCGGGAACGCGAAGCAGGCCGCCTACTACTACGAGCATGCGTTCGGCTTCCACCGGACGGCGTACGCCGGCCCGGAGACGGGCGTTCGCGATCGAGCGAGCTACGTGCTCGAGCAGAACGAGATCCGCCTCGTCCTCACGAGCGCGGTTCGCAGCGACAGCGAGATCGGCCGGCACGCGTACAAGCACGGGGACGGCGTGAAGGACATCGCGCTGCGCGTGCCGGATGCGAAGGCCGCCTTCGACGAGGCGGTGGCACGCGGCGCCACTGCGGTCGTCGAGCCGCACGTCGTCCGGGACGACTTCGGCCGGGTCGAGCTGGCGACGATCGGAACGTATGGCGACGTCGTGCACACGTTCGTCGGCCGCACCGACTACGAAGGCGCGTACCTGCCGGGTTACGTCGCGCAGGAGCCGAGTGGGGCGGTCGACGACGAGGTCGGACTGCTCGCCGTCGACCACATCGTCGGGAACGTGGAGCTCGGGCGGATGGAGCACTGGGTCGGCTTCTACGAGCAGGTCTTCGGGATGACGGAGATGATCCACTTCTCCGACGACGACATCTCGACCGAGTACTCGGCGCTGATGTCGAAGGTGATGACCGACGGCCGCGGGAAGGTGAAGTTCCCGATCAACGAGCCTGCCGAGGGCAAGCGCAAGAGTCAGATCGACGAGTACCTCGAGTTCAACGAGGGGCCCGGCGCGCAGCACATCGCCATGCAGTCCTCGAACATCGTGCAGACCGTCGAGGCCCTCCAGCGCCGCGGGGTCGTCTTCCTGACGACGCCGGACGCCTACTACGAGGACACGCCCGACCGCGTCGGCGAGATCGACGAGAGCTGGGAGGACCTCCGGCGGCTGAAGATCCTGGCCGACCGCGACGACGACGGCTATCTGCTCCAGATCTTCACGAAGACGGCGCAGGACCGGCCGACGCTCTTCTTCGAGGTGATCGAGCGCCACGGTGCGCGCGGCTTCGGCGACGGCAACTTCAAGGCGCTGTTCGAGGCGATCGAGCGCGAGCAGGCGCTCCGGGGCAACCTCTAGGGTCGCGCGCCCCGGGCTCGCATGACGCCACAACGCCGCTCGGCGCTCCTCTCGGTCGCCGCGGCCGGCGTCCTTGTCGTCCTGAAGCTGACCGTCGGGCTCGCGACGCACAGCCTCGGCCTCGTCTCCGAGGCCGCGCACTCGGGCACCGACCTCGTCGCGGCCCTGCTGACGTACTTCACGGTGCGGGTGGCCGCGCGGCCGGCGGACGTCACGCATCAGTTCGGGCACGGCAAGGCGGAGCACCTGTCGGCGCTCGCCGAGGCGGGCTTCCTCGCGCTCGTCAGCCTGTACATCTCGGGACGGGCGATCGAGCGGCTCGCGGGCATCACGCACGCCCGGGTGCACGTCACCTGGTACGCGTTCGCCGTCCTGGCCGTCGTGATCGCGATCGACCTGAGCCGCATGGTCGTCTCCTCGCGGACGGCCCGTCGCTACGGCAGCGCGGCGCTCGCCTCGAACGCGGTCCATTTCGGCAGCGACCTCCTCGGCTCGATCGCCGTCCTCACCGGGCTCGTCTTCGCGCACTACGGCTACCAGGACGGCGACCCGATCGCTGCGCTCCTCGTGGGCGCGCTCGTCCTGCTCGCCGCCGCCCGGCTGATCAAGGTCAACGTCGACGTGCTCATGGACCGGGTGCCGGCGGAGGCCGAAGCCGCAGCGCTCGCGGCGATCGGTGAGCTGCGCCCCTCGGTCGAGGTGCGACGGATTCGCATGCGCCAGGCCGGCAGCCGGCAGTTCGCGGACATCGTGATCGGCGTCGCGCCGGGCGCTGCGGTCGGTCAGGGGCACGCCGCCGCAGACGCCGTGGAGGCCGCGGTCGAGCGCGCGCTCCCGAACGCGGACATCGTCGTGCACGTCGAGCCGATCGAGGACGCGACCCTGCGAGAGCGCGCGCATGCCGCCGCGCTCGCCGTGCCGCAGGTGCGTGAGGTGCACAACCTCGCGCTCGTCACCGTCGACGGCAGGACCGAGCTGTCGCTGCACGTCAAGCTGCCGGGCGAGCTCTCGCTCGACGAGGCGCACGCGATCGCCGAGCAGCTCGAGACGGCGATCTGCGCCGCGGTGCCCGAGATCGCCGGCGTGCAGACGCATCTCGAGCCGCTCGCCGAGGCGACCGAGGCCCACGAGGTGGTGGCGGGAGGCTCCGCGCTCGTCCGTCGGATCGTCCGCGAGGCGACCGGCAGCGAGCCGCGCGAGCTTCGCTTCCTGAACACGACCCACGGGCTCGTCGCGTTCCTCACGCTCGGGCTCGACGGCACGCACCGGCTGGACGAGGCGCACAGGCGCGCCAGCGAGATCGAGGAGCGCATCCGTCGCGAGCGGCCGGACATCGCCGACGTGATAGTCCATACGGAGCCGTGAAGCTCTGCATGTTCACGCCCAGGGAGCTCGCGCTCGAGCGCGGATGGCCGGGGCGCATCGAGGGCGACAAGGTGATCCAGCTCGCCGCCCAGACGCTGCAGTCGTTCTTCACCGGGGGAGGGTCGGCGCGCGAGCACGCCGAGTACGCGCTCGCCGACGTCGACCTGCGGCCGCCGGTCCTGCACCCGCCGGCGGTACGCGACTTCATGGCGTTCGAGGAGCACGTCGCGACGGCGCGCAGGCAGCGCGGCTCGGAGGTGCCGCGGGAGTGGTACGAGATCCCGGTCTTCTACTTCTCGAACCCGGCGGCGATCTTCGGCCCGGAGGACGCCGTGCCGTATCCCGAGGGGACGCAGGAGCTCGACTACGAGCTCGAGTGTGCCGCGGTGATCGGGGCGAACGGGACGGTCGGCGGTTTCACGGTGCTGAACGACTGGTCGGCGCGCGACCTGCAGCGCCGGGAGATGCGCGTGGGGCTCGGGCCGGCGAAGGGAAAGGACTTCGCCACATCGCTCGGCCCGGTGCTCGTCACTCCCGACGAGTTCGACGGCAGCGCCGGTGCGATGGTCGCGCGGGTCAACGGAGAGGAACGGTCGCGAGGCGATCTGAGCGCGATGTACCACCACTGGGACGCGCTGCTCGCGCAGGCCGCGGTGAACACGGCTCTCAGGCCTGGAGACGTGATCGGGTCGGGCACCGTCGGGAGCGGCTGCATCCTGGAGCACGGCGACGGGCGCTGGCTGCAGCGGGGGGACGTCGTCGAGCTCGAGATCGAGGGCATCGGCGTGCTTCGGAACACCGTCACGTGATCGGCCCGAACGACGTGCGCGCCGCCGCGCGCGTGCTCGAAGGCGTCGCCCACCGGACCCCGGTCGTCCACTCGCGCACGCTCGGCGAGCACATCGTGCTGAAGCCGGAGTGCCTGCAGCGGGCCGGCGCCTTCAAGTTTCGCGGCGCCTACAACAAGATCTCCTCGCTGCCCGCGGGGACCTCCGTGCTCGCCTACTCGTCCGGGAACCACGCGCAGGCGGTGGCGCTCGCGGCGCAACTGCTCGGGGCGCGGGCCACGATCCTGATGCCGACCGACGCGCCGCGCTCGAAGCTCGCCGCGACCCTCGGCTACGGCGCCGAGGTCGTGACCTACGACCGGTACGCGGAGGACCGCGAGGCGCTCGGCGCCGCCCTAGCGGCGGAACGCGGCCTCGAGCTCGTGCGCCCGTACGACGATCCGCTGGTCATGGCCGGGGCGGGAACGGCGGCGCTCGAGCTGCTCGAGGACGCGGGCGTGGTCGACACGCTCGTCGTGCCCGTCGGCGGCGGCGGCCTGATCGCCGGCTCGGCGACGATCGCCAAGGAGCTCGGCGTGCGCCGCGTCGTCGGCGTCGAGCCCGAGGCAGGCGACGACTGGCGCCGCTCGTTCGAGGCGGGGCGGCCGGTCGCGATCGACGTGCCGCGCACGATCGCGGACGGCCTCCAGACGAGCTCGCCGGGGAAGCTGACGTGGGAGGTGGCCTCGCGGCTCGTCGACGAGATCCTCACGGTCACCGACGCGCAGATCGTCGCCGCGATGCGGTTCGCCTTCGAGCGGCTGAAGCTCGTCGTCGAGCCGAGCGGCGCGGTGGGCATCGCCGCCGTCCTCGAGGGGATCGTCCAAGCGCCGTCGGTCGGGATCGTCATCTCGGGTGGAAACGTCTCGGCCGAGCGCTTCGGCGAACTCGTCGGCTGACCGCTCCGCATAGCCGTTCTGTCACCAGCCGCGTCCCGCCTGGCCCGGACTAGCTGCGTGAATCGCGCACGTTCTGGGCGACACGCGCGCGCTCATAGCTCAGGCGGAAGAGCTCGATCACCTCGCCGACGTCCTCCTCGCCGCGAATCTGCCGCGACACCCAGCCGGTCTCCGGCAGCACGTGATGCGGCTGGGCGCGTCCCGTCTCGACGAGCATGTCGCGGATCCCCTTCTGGAACGGGAGGTCGGCCCAGCGCTCGCCGTGCAGGTGCCCGATCTCGCGCCGCCCGAGCCGAAACTCGACCCCACCGAAGCGGTGCGCGTGCGTCGTGATCCCCTCCCACGAGGCAACCTCCCGCTCGATCCGCCCGGCGATATCCTCCATGAATGCCGTTCTACCAGCGACTCGGCGACCTGCCGAGAAAGCGCCACATCGTGCACCGCGACAACGGCACGCTCCTGACCGAGGAGGTGATGGGCTTCGAGGGCTTCTCGGGCCTCGAGTCGATCCTCTATCACCTGCAGTCGCCGTGCCGCGTGATCGAGCTCGGGGAGTTCGAGCCGATCGTGCGCGAGGAATGGGTGCCCGACGCGCACGCTCATCGCCACCTCCGCACCTGGGACCTGCCGCCCGCCGGCGACGCGATCACCGGCCGCGAGCTTCTGATGTGGAACGACGACGTCGAGATCTCGCTCGCGCGGCCCACGGAGACGATGGACTACTTCTTCCGGAACGGCGAAGGGGACGAGGTCATCTTCGTGCACGAAGGCTCGGGCACGCTCGAGACGATCTTCGGCGATGTCCCGTACAAGGACGGCGACTACATCGTCGTCCCGCGTGGGACGACGTACCGCTTCGCGCCGGCAGGAGAGCAGCGCTACCTCGTGTTCGAGACGCCGGGTCTGATCACGGTCCCGAAGCGCTACCGGAACGAGCACGGGCAGCTGATGGAGCACGCGCCGTTCTACCACCGCGACATTCACCCGCCGACCGAGCTGCGGACGCACCGTGACCGCGGTGAGTTCGTCGTCAAGGTGAGGGTTCGCGGCGGCTACCAGACCTACGTGATCGACTACCACCCGTTCGACGTCGTGGGCTGGGACGGCTACGTCTATCCGTGGACGTTCTCGATCCACGACTTCGAGCCGATCACGGGCCGCATCCACATGCCGCCGCCGTCGCACCAGACCTTCGAGGGGCCGAACTTCGTGATCTGCTCCTTCTGCCCGCGCAAGCTCGACTTCGACCCGGAGGCGATCCCGATCCCCTATCACCATTCGAACCTCCAGAGCGAGGAGATGATCTATTACGTCGACGGCAACTTCTCCTCGCGCAAGGGGATCGAGGTCGGCTCCGTCACGCTGCACCCGTCCGGCCTGCCGCACGGCCCGCAGCCCGGGCTGGCCGAGAAGTCTCTCGGCATGACCGAGACGCACGAGTACGCGGTGATGTGCGACACGTTCCACCCGCTGCGGCTGACAGCGCTCGCCGCCGACCTCGACGACGGCAGGTACATGTACTCGTGGGCCGAGGAGCCGTCTCCGGACGGACGGACGACCGACGACGATCCTGCCGGCGTCACCTCGCACCTCTAAGTGCGGCTCGTTCTCGACTGGGACGGGACCTGCACCGAGGTCGACGGGCTCCACATGCTCCTCGAGGAGTTCGGCGACCGTGAGGTCTACGAGCACATGGAGGGCGTGCTCGGCGCCGGGCTGACCCTGCACGAGGTGATCGCAGCGGAGATTGCGACGATCAAGCTGCCGCTCGACTTCGCGGTCGGTTGGGTGCGCGACCACGTCACCATGCGCGCGGGCTTCGCCGCCCTCGCCGCCGGGACATCCCCGGTGATCCTCTCGAGCGGCTTCCACGAGCTGATCGAGCCGGTCCTCGCCCGCGAGCGGATCGAGGTCGAGGTGCGGGCGAACCGGCTCGACGCACGGCCGGACGGCTGGCGGCCGGTCTGGCGGGACGAGGCGGTGTGCGCGAGCTGCGGCGAGGCCTGCAAGCGCGGCGCCCTCGCCGGCGAGCGCTACGTGTTCGTGGGCGACGGCTACTCCGACCGCTGCGCCGCGCTCGCGGCCGAGCGGGTGTTCGCGCGCGACGGGCTCGCCCGCTACCTCGGCGAGCAGGGCCGGCCCTACGAGCGCTTCGAGACGCTGCACGACGTCGCTGCTGCGCTGGGTGTCTGACACCGTGGGTGTCAGACACCTCTTCGAAGCTCGCTCGCGTTGACTCACGTGCTGTTGCCTCTGCCCTCCCCGTACGACTTCGAGCTCTCGACGGGGCGCTTTCGCGCCTTCGGCACCGACCTCGCATCGCGGCTGGTCGACGAGGCCCTGTATCGCGCCGTCGGCGGGCGTGAGGTGCGGATCGCCGCACGCCCGGGCGGAGTGGACGTCGAGCCGCTCGACGACGAGACGCGCCCCGTCGTCCTGCACCTGCTCGGGGCGCCGTTCGACCTGCCGCGGTTCTCTGCCTGGGCGGGGGAGGACCCGCTGCTCGCCCCGATCGTCGAGCGGCTGCGCGGCTTTCGCCCGCCGCTGCAGCCCGACCCGTTCGAGGCGCTGATCACGTCGATCACGGCGCAGCAGATCTCCCTGTTCGCCGCGGCGGCGATCCGCAACCGCCTCGTCGAGCGGCTCGGGGTCGCGGTCGGAGAGGCCTGGGCGTTCCCGAGCCGCGACCGGGTCGCGGCCGCCGGCGAACAGGTCCTCGTCGAGGTCGGCTTCACGCGGCAGAAGGCGGCCTACGCGGTCGGCCTCGCGCGCAGCGACCTCGATCTCGACGGGCTGGCGGCACTCGACGACGACGAGGTGCGCGCGCGGATCACGGCCCTGCGAGGGCTCGGCCCGTGGACGGCCGAGTGGTTCCTCGCGCGGCACCTCGCCCGCCCCCACGCCTGGCCCGCAGGCGACCTGGCGCTCCGCAAGGCGGCCGAGAGTCTCTACGGTGTCGCTGTGACCGAGCTCGGCCCGCGCCTGCATCCGTTCCAGAACCTCTCCGCCCACTACATCCTCACGGGTTGGCTGACCCGCCCATGACGATCCGTCCGGCGACCGAGGCCGACGAAGGCGCCATCCGAGAGCTCTGGGAGGAGTTCGAGCGCGAGGTGCCGTGGGAGATCGAGGACCCGGAGACCTGGGCGGACGAATGGAAGGACACCATCGACGACATCCGCACCGGCGGCGTCTTCCTCGCCGAGGACGGTGACGGTGTGCTCGGCGTCGCGCGCATCGAGGCGACCGAGCGCGGGCGGGCGCACATCCAGTTCGTGCATGTTCGCCCGCGCGCCCGCCGGCAGGGCGTCGCCAAGGCCCTCCTCGGCGAATGCGCGCGGCACGCCGCCGAGCAGGGCGCCAGGTTCGTCAGCCTCGACGTCGTGACGTCGAACGAACAGGCGCGGGTCGTGTGGTCGCGCCTCGGCTTCGAGGAGCACGCCAAGTTCCTGGCCACGCCGCTGGAGGCGCTTCGGGCGCGGCTCGAGGACCACGACGCGGGCGAGTCCCGTGCCGTCACACACGTCCAGAGCGACGACGAGCTTTCCGTCGAGCGCGCGGTCGCGCAGTTCATCCCCCGGCTCGAGGCGCCGGAGGTCCGCAACACCGACAGCTGGATCCGCGTCGCCGACCCGGTGTTCGACCGCGACCGCCAGGCGCATGGGCGGTTCGCCCGCGAGCTGTCGGACCGCCTCGGCGCGGTGACGATCGCGCTCGGGCTCGAGGGAGAGGTGGTCCGCTTCCGCATCTACGAGCGCGGCCGGATGGTCGACGAGTACCTGTCGGTGCCGACCTGGTACGGGGAGCTGCCGAAGGGCGACGAGCTCGCGCTCGCGGCCAATCCGACGCTCGTCTCGCGTCTCACCGGGGCCTCGCGCGACGACGTGCGGCGGATCGCGCGCACGGCGGAGACGCCTGCCGAGCTGCCGCCCGCGGCCGAGCTCTACGAGCAGATCGCCCGCCTGATGGGGCTCCAGCCGTGAAGCTGGTCGACGCCGCGCGGTGTCCTTACTGCGCCCGCGTCCGGATCGTGCTCGCCGAGAAGGGCCTCGCTCACGAGCTCGTGCCGGTCGACCTGAGTGACCGCCCGCGGTGGGTGATCGACCTGAACCCGCCGAGCGGCCGCGTGCCGGTGCTGGACGACGGCTTCGTCCTGCCCGAGTCGGAGGTGATCATGGCCTACCTCGACGAGCGCCATCCGGAGCCGCCGCTCCTGCCCGCCGATCTCGGCGAGCGCGCACGGGCGCGCCTCCTCGTGCATCGCTTCGACCGCAACCTCGGGGACGACTACTACGCGTTTCGCCGCGGTGAGGACAACGACCTGGCCGGGAGGCTGGACGCGCTCGAGGTGGGGCACAGCCTGTTCGCGGACATTGCCTACGTCCCGTGGGCGATCCGATTGCGCGACCTCTTCGGCGTGGAGCTGCCCGGGCGCATCGCCGAGTGGCTCGCGGAGCTCGAGCGGCGGCCGTCGGTCGCAGCCGAGGTCGCGGTGGTGCGGGCGCTGTGACGGACATCGCGATCGAGGAGCTCGCCGCCCGGCTCGGCGAGGTGGCGATCGTCGACGTTCGCTCGATGCAGGAGTACGACGGGTCGCACGGCCAGCCGTGCGACCCGCGGCAGGGTCACATCCCGGGCGCGCGACACGTCGACGTTCACCGGCTGCTCCAGCTCGACCCGGCCGAGGTCGATGCGGCGATCGGCATCGCGGCGGGCGCCGAGGTCGTCGCCTACTGCCACAGCGGCTCTCGCTCGGCGATGGCGGCACAGATGCTGCGCGCCCTGGGTTACGACGCGCGCAACTACGTCGGCTCGTGGCACGAGTGGTCGCGCCACGACGATCTGCCCGTCGAGCGCTAGTCGCCTGAGGCCGTCAAACCGCCGTCGCGAGAAACGCGCGGCAGAGCCGGCGGCCGTGCTCCTGCCATGCGGCCAGCTTCGCGTCGAGCTCGGCCTCGAGCTCGACGAGCGGCCGCGGCAGCTCCGGCTCGTCGCGGAACCACCCGAGCAGCTGGTGGCGGCGCACCTCCGGATGGAACTGCACGGCCCAGGCCGAGTCGTCGACCCGGAAGCCCTGCGGCACCGGTCCGCGCGCGAGCTCGGTCGCGCCGTCGGGCACCTCGAAGCGGTACGCGTTCGCGTTCAGCGCCTCGAACCGGCGCGGCAGCACGCCGAGCACCGGGTCGGCGACGCCCTCGTCGGTCAGCTCCGACTCGTAGAACCCTGCGAGCGTCGCACCGACGGGGGCGACGTGTGCGCCGAGAGCGTGCGCGAGGGTCTGGGCGCCGAGGCAGACCCCGAGCAGCGGCGTCCGCTCGCGCACCCAGTGGCGCAGTGCCTCGTATTCGTCGTGCAGCCAGGGGTGCCGTACCTCGTCGCCGACGTTCTGGTCGCCGCCGAAGACCATCACCGCGTCGAACGCGCGCGGGGGCGCGCCCTGCAGGCGGATGTCCCACTCCCGCAGCTCGTGGCCGTCCTCCGCGATCACGTCCGCGAAGAGCTCGGGCCGCACGAGCGGCCCGTGGGTGACGGCGAGCACCCGCATCAGGCCGTGGGGACCCGCTCCTCTTCCAGCAGCTTCCGCAGCAGCTGCGCGCCGGCCGGCGCCTGGGCGACGCCGTTCGACTGGTTGTTGTTGTTGAAGAACGCATATACCTCCTCCGCCTGACCGGAGAGCTCGCGCAGTGGGGGCACCCACTCGCGGAGCTCCTCCTCGAGGTAGAGGTGGTCGAAGCGCTGGGCGGCCGAGCCGCCGCGGGCGTTCCAGGTGCCGGCGTTCCTGCCGTGGAAGCGCACGTACGCCAGCGGCGTGGTCGTCGCCACGAGCGTGGCCGGCACGTTGGCCGCCTCGACCTTCGGGGCGTCGACGACGACCCAGGTCATTCTCCGCTCCTCGAGGAACCGCAGGAGCCCGCCCCGGATGTCCTCCGCATACCAGGAGCGATGACGCGGCTCGAACAGGAACGCGTCGTCGCCGACCTGGTCGCGCGCCCACTCGAGGTAGTCGAGCGACGACGGCTTCCACACCACGTAAGGAGGCATCTGAAAGAGGATGCCGCCGAGCTTGCCGGCGTCGCGAAGCGGCGCGAGCGCGGCGAGGAACTCCTGGAAGACCGCCCCTCTCCTCTCGCGGTCCGGCCGGTCGACCCGCCCGCGCGCGTCGACGGGCAGGCCGTCGCGCAGCTCGGGCGGCACCTGCTCGAGCTTCACCGGATGTCGCGTCATCAGGCCGAACGCCTTGACGTGCATGACGAACCCAGGCGGTGTCCGCTCGGCCCAGCCGCGCACCATCTGCTCGGTCGGAACGCGGTAGTAGGTCGAGTCGACCTCGACGGTGGAGTAGCGCGCGGCGTAATAGGGCAACCGCTCCCGCGGCGGGGTGCCGGGCGGGTACCAGTACTTCGAGAGGGCGTCGTCCGCCCAGGAGCACGTCCCGATCCTCACCGCGGCCGCCACCCTCCAAGGATACGAGGAGGGGCCGCGCGTGGGCTACCGGTAGCCCTTGACCGTCGTCACCGCCCCGCCGAGCACCTGCAGCGAGAGGTACGCGGCGCCGACCGAGATCGAGCCGCCCGTGCTCCCGCCGTACGCGAAGTCGCCCGCGCCGCCGTCGGGGCCGAGCTGCACCGTCAGTCGCGTGCCGGGCGGCAGGTACTGCACGTAGTTCGCGAGCCGGATCGTGTTGAGCCCCTTCTTCGGCACGAGCGCGCCGTGGGTGACCACGCGCTTGCCGGCGAAGACCACCGCGACGAGGTGCGGATAGTGCGACACGCTCGCCACGTTCACCTTGAGGAGCGAAACGCCGAACGTCTCGAGCGGGCCGTGGAAGGTGGGGCCGATGCGTCTGAGCGCTTTCCCCGGGAAGCCGACGCCGAAGATCTTCGTCTTCGGGAGACCGGCGTACGAGGTCCTGCCGGTGCCCGTGGCGGCCGCGATCGTCACAGGCTTCGACCTGTCGACGCCGTTCGGCATGCCCTTCAGGTAGTGGTCGTACCAGGCGACGCCCTGGGCCATGACGTAGTCGATGTCGGGGCCGGGAAAGGTCGACGGCGGATGACCGAACTGCCCGATGTACAGATGCTTCGGCCCCGCGATCTTCGCGTAGGCATTCGTGGCCTGCGAGACGTCGAAGGCGTAGTCGACGCGGCCCTGGAACAGGTAGACGGGCGTCTTGATCGAGGTCAGATGGGCCGCGGCAGACCGCGCGTCGGCGAGCGCCTTGATCGCGCTCATGTTGGTCGAGTTCTCCGCGTCGCTCAGATACTGCGTGATCAGCGGCGAGCGGGGCGCGACGGCAACCGCGAGCCCGGTGACGATTCCCTTGCGCGCCACCTCCTGCGGCCAGAGCGCCGAGTACAGGTCGGTCCACGTCTCCACCACCTCGGCGGCCTTGTAGGGGATGCCCGCGGCGAGGCCGTTCCACGTCTGGCCGCCGCCGTACGAGATGCCCCACGCGCCGACTTCCGTATTGCTCACCTCGGGCAGGCCTGTGAACCACGTGAACATGGTGCGCTCGTCGGCGGTCTCGGTCGGGCCCGCGAGCTCGATGTTCCCGGTCGACGTGCCGTGCCCGCGTGCCGAATAGGCGAGAGCCGCGTACCCGTGCGAGACGAAGGCCTGCGCGATCGGGGCGACCGAGTCCTTCGAGCCGCCGAGACCGTGGAGGACGATCACGCCGGGCCAGCCGCCCGCAGGTGCCGGCCCATCCGGCTCGTAGAGGTCGTAGGCGATCCTGGTGCCGTCCGGCATCGTCTGGAACCCCGTCTTCGTGCCGAGCGCCTGGGCCGGCGCCGCCCACAGCACGAGGGCGGCGACGATGGCGAGAAGGCGCCTCACCAGCGACAAGGTACCCCTCTCCCTAGAATCGCGCCATGCCCGACTCCAGGCCCATCGGCGTCTTCGACTCGGGAGTGGGTGGCCTCACCGTTCTCCACGAGTGCCTCGTCACGATGCCCCACGAGGACTTCGTCTACCTCGGTGACCATGCGCGCCTGCCCTACGGCCCGCGCAGCCGCGACGAGGTGCGGCGCTTCGCACACGAGATCGGCGTCTACCTCGAACGGCAGGGCGTGAAGATGGTCGTGGTCGCCTGCAACACCGCAACGTCCGTCGCGCTGCCGGATCTCCAAGAGCAGCTCGGCGTGCCGGTGGTGAGCGTCATCGTCCCGGAGGCGCACGCCGCGGTGCAGGCGACGCGAAACCGGCGCATCGGTCTGCTCGCCACGGAACTGACCGTCGCGAGTGGACGCTACGAGAGCCTCGTGCGCACGCTCGACGCCGGCGCACGCGTGACCGCCGTCGCGTGCCCGAAGCTCGTGCCGCTGATCGAGGCGGGCGACACCTACAGCGACGAGATCCTCTCCGCGGTGCGCGAGTACGCCGGGCCGCTCAAGGACACCGGTTGCGACACGGTGATTCTCGGCTGCACGCACTACCCGCTTCTTCGTCCCGTCTTCCAGCGCACCTTCGGTCGCGACGTGACGCTCGTGTTCTCCGCCGACGAGACCGCGCGTGAGGTCGCGGAGACGCTCGCGCGAAAGGGCTTCGACAACGAGACGGCGCGCGAAGGCCGGTATCGCTTCCTGACGACGGGCGACCCGGCGCTCTTCCGCACGCTCGGTGAGCGCTTCCTGCAGCTGCCGCTCGACGACGTCGTCCGCGTCGAGGTGCGCGAACTGGAGGCGGTCGCATGAGCCGTAGCGACGGGCGCAGGCCCGATGAGCTTCGTCCGGTGGACGCCGATCCGTCGTTCCTCGAGCAGCCGCACGGCGTCGTGCTCTGGTCGCAGGGCAAGACGAAGGTCCTCTGCACGGCCACGGTCCAGGACGGCGTGCCCCGCTGGCTGTACCGGTCGGGCCGCGGCTGGATGACGGCGGAGTACTCGCTCCTGCCTGCATCGACGGGCGACCGCACCGACCGCGAGGCCGCGCGCGGGAAGCAGGGCGGTCGCACGGTCGAGATCCAGCGGCTGATCGGCCGTGCGCTGCGCGGTGTGGTCGACTTCGAGGCCCTCGGGGAGCGCACGGTGTACCTCGACTGCGACGTCCTGCAGGCGGACGGGGGCACGCGCTGCGCCGCGATCACCGGCGCGTACGTCGCGGCGCAGCGGGCGCTCGACCACTTCGGGCTCTCGAAGGCGCTGACGGGATCCGTCGCCGCCGTCTCGGTCGGCGTCGTCGACGGCGTGTCGCTCCTCGACCTCGACTACTCGGAGGATTCGAACGCCGACGTCGACGTGAACGTGGTGATGACGGGCGACGGCCGGTTCGTCGAGGTCCAGTCGACGGCGGAGAAGGTGCCCTTCGAGCGCGCGCGGCTCGATGAGCTGCTCGATCTGGCGGCCGCGGGCATCGAGGATCTCCGGCAGTTCCAGCAGGAGGCGGTCGCTGCACCTCGCGATTAGCGCAATCCCGACGCTCAGCGATGTCGACGTCGCCGCCAGGCTCGTCCTCGCGGCGGCGCTCGGCGCCGCGATCGGCGTCGAGCGCGAGATTCGCGACCGCGACGCCGGCATTCGCACCCATCTGCTGGTCGCGCTCGGCTCGAGCCTCTTCACGATCATCTCCGCGTACGGGTTCCACTCGTTCCTCACGAGCGGCGGGGCAGTGGTGCGCGCCGACCCGACGCGGATCGCTGCTCAGATCGTGACGGGAATCGGCTTTCTGGGCGCGGGCGCGATCATCCGGGAGGGCCTGTCGGTCCGCGGGCTCACGACCGCCGGGTCGCTCTGGGTCGCGGCGGCGATCGGGATGGCGGCGGGCGCAGGCTGGTATGCGGCGGCGTTGGCGACCACCGTGCTCACGATCGCGGCGCTCTGGCCGCTGCGCATCTTCGCCTACCAGGTGATCGAGCGGATCAAGCCCCGCGAGCACCATCTGGTCGTGGAGCTGCGGGCGGGGCAGCCGGTCGGGCCGTTCCTGGCCCAGTTCGAGGACGTGCACGACCTCGAGGTGACCGACGGCCCCGATCGGCGCATCGTCCGCATGGAGCTACCGCAGGTCGACCCGGAGGTCGTGTCGCAGCTCGCCGATCTGGACTACGTGATCGGGGTCAGGTGGCGCGGCTGAAGGCGACGGTCTGCTCGGGCAACCCCCACAAGCTGTCCGAGTTCGAGGCGCTCTTCCCCTTGTGGGACCTCGAGCTGCTCGAGGGCGGCGGGTTCCCGCCGGAGGACGGGCTCACGTTTCTCGACAACGCGCGGATCAAGGTCCGCCACGGCCGGGAGGTCGGGCCTCACGACCGGTGGATGCTGGCCGACGATTCCGGGATCGAGCTCGCCGCGCTCGACGGCGGCCCGAGCGTCCTCACCGCCCGCTGGGCGGAGGGGCGCCATGTCGAGCGCGCGCTCGCCGCGGCGGCCGGCCGGGACCGGCGCGCGCGCTACGTGTGCGAGCTCGTGGCGCTCTCGCCGGACGGTCGCGAGGTGCGGGGCACCGGGGTGCTCGAGGGGACGATTGCGCACGAGGCGGCCGGGAGCGAGGGCTTCGGCTTCGATCCGGTCTTCGTGCCGAAGGGCGAGATGCGCACGGTGGCGGAGCTCGGCGACGTGTGGAAGGCGGGGCACTCGCACCGCGCGCTCGCCGCGCGCGCCCTACTCGAGCTCGTCTGACGGTTCCGCGCGGCCGGCGCGCCACCAGTTGACCTCGGCGCCGAGCACGATCACGTTCGCCATCACGTAGAGCCAGACGAGCAGGATCGCCGGGCCCGAGAGCGTCTGCAGCACCGGGTTGTGCTTGGAGATCTGGACGTACACCGGGAGCCCCTGGAACGTCGCCTCCAGGATCACCGCGGCCGTGATCGCCCCGGGCAGCACCTCGCGCAGGGTCACGTCCGCGTTCGTCAGGACGTAGTACGCCGAGGCGAGGAAGACGAAGAGGCCGAGAGCCGAGACGGCGATCGCGACCACGCGGGCCGAGGTGGCGTTGCCGTCGAAGCCGACGTAGCGCTTCAGCACCTCCTGCCCGATCGAGCCGATCACGAGCGACGCGAACAGGGCGATCAGCGAGCCGACCATCATCATCGTCGCGAGTGCCTTGCCGTGCAGGAAGCCGCGGTTCGGCCGGCCGTAGACGATGTTGAACGCGCTCTCGAGGACGCTGAAGAACGACAACGACGACCAGAGCAGGAACGCCGCGCCGACGAGGCCGAGCGCGGTCGCGTTGGCCTGGATCGCGCGGACCGCGCGGAGGATCGAGTCGAGCGAGGTGTTCGGGAACGTCTTGGACAGCTCACGCACGAAGAACGAGCCCTCGTCCGCCTGGTGCACGAGGCCGAGCAGGGCCAGCGAGAGGAAGAGCAGCGGCACGAAGGAGAGAAGCGCGAAGTACGCGATCATCGCCGCCAGGTGAGTGCCTCGGTCGGCGAAGTACTTACGGATGACCCTCTTCACTTCGCGGCAGTATGCTCGCCCACATGGACGCGACCCAGGCAATCGCCGACCTGACCGAGATCTCGCCCCAGGTGCAGGACGTGGTCGTGATCGCAGCGGACGGCAGCCTGACCGGCTCGAACCTGCCGAGCGAGGAGGCCGCCCGGCGGCTGGCCGACGGGGCGAGGCGGCTCCTCGACGCCGCGGAGGGACTTCGCCCCGGGGTCGCCCAGCTCGAGGCCGCGACCACCTCGGGCAGCGTCTTCGTCGTGCGCGACGGCGACCGCCTGATCGCCGCGACGACCACCCCCGAGCCGACCGTGGGGCTCGTGTTCTACGACCTCAAGACATGCCTGCGCGCGGTTACGGGTGCCGCTCCGGAGGCGGAGCAGGCCGCGACCGCGACGCCTGAGCCGGAGCCCGAGCCGGCGCCGAAGCCGCGGCGGCGGACGAAGAAACAGGAGGAGGGTGAGGATGCCCCCGCGTAAGCTCGTGACCGGGATGTTGCTCGCGGCCGGCTCGCTCGCCGGCTCGGTGCTCGTGCGCCGTCGTGCTGCCCGGCGCCGTGAGCGCGTCGATCTCTATGCCGAGGACGGCTCGATGCAGTCCTACTCGGAGGGGACGCCCGAGGCGGAGCGCCTGCTGCCGATCGCACACGAGCTGCTCTCGCCGGCATGAACCGCGCGGAGCTCGCGCGCGGCCTGCGCGAAGCGGCCTATCTCGAGGGCGACTTCGTCCTGCGGTCCGGGCGCCGCTCCAGGTACTACCTCGACAAGTACCGGTTCGAGACGCGCCCCGATCTGCTCCGCTCGCTCGGCACCGCGCTCGCGAATGCCGTGCGGGAGCACGAGCCGGAGGCCGACCGCCTCGCCGGGCCCGAGCTCGGCGCAGTCGCGCTCGCCGCGGTCGCCTCGCTCGAGACCGGCCTGCCCTTCCTGATCGTCCGCAAGGAGGCGAAGGACTACGGCACCGCGAACCGGCTCGAGGGCCTGAGCGAGGCGGGGGAGTGCGTCTGCCTGATCGAGGACGTGGTCACCTCCGGCGGCGCGGCGCTCGAGGCCGTCTCGGCGCTCCGCGAGGCCGGCCTGCGTGTGGCCAACGCGATCTGCGTGGTCGACCGCGAGGAAGGGGGCGTCGACGAGCTCGCGCGCCATGCGGTGCGGCTCTGGCCGCTCTTCCGGGCTTCCGAATTGCTCGAAATCCCCGCAAATCCGCATGGTTGAGCGATATCCGACTCCGTTGTTAGGGTTTCCCGCAAGGTCTGATCCCCAGTCCCCGACGCAGGAGGATGTTCGTTGACCAAGCAGGACTTCATCCAGAAGGTCGCCACGAAGAGCGGGCTTTCGGCTCGCGATGCGGGCAAGGCCGTGGATGCATTCATGGAGACGGTGACCGAGACCCTGAAGGCCGGGGACACCGTGAACTTCACCGGTTTCGGCAAGTTCTCGCCGTCGGCGCGTGCGGCGCGCCAGGGCGTCAACCCCCGCACGGGAGAGCGCGTGCAGATCGCGGCGACGACCGTGCCGAAGTTCTCGGCCGGCAGCCAGCTCAAGGCCGCTCTCAAGGGGTAGCCGACCGGCTCCAGCGAAGATGTCCCGGAGGGCGGCGCGAGCCGCCCTCCGCCGTTCTGGTTACCTTTCGAGCCGATGGCCGTGGCGACGACGATCACCTTCGCCGACCGGCTCGCAGCCGAGGTCGAGCGCAAGCGATCGCAGCTCGTCGTCGGGCTCGACCCCAGGGTCGACCTGCTGCCGGTCGAACTGCGCGGCGACGTCGCGCGCTTCTGTTGCGGGCTGATCGACGCCGTCGCCCCGCACGCGGTCGCGGTCAAGCCGCAACTCGCGTTCTTCGAGGCGCTCGGCCCGGCGGGCATGGCGGCCTTCGACCAGGTGTGCGTCTATGCCCGCCGGGCGGGCCTGCTCGTGATCGCCGACGGCAAGCGCGGCGACATCGGGTCGACCGCCAGGGCGTACGCGGAGGCGTACCTCGAGGGCGACCCGCCGCGCGCGGACGCGCTCACGGTCAACCCCTGGCTCGGCCGCGACTCGGTCGAGCCGTTCCTCGGTGCGGTGCGCCGCGGCGGCGTGGGCATCTTCGTGATCGTGCGCACGTCGAACGCGAGCGGCGACCTGCAGGACGCCGTGCTCAAGGACGGGCGCCCGATGTGGCACTACACCGCCCAGCTCGTCGACGAATGGGGCGAAGGCACGGTCGGCGAGGTCGGCCTGACCTCGGTCGGCGCCGTCGTCGGCGCGACGCACCCGCGCGCGGTGGCCGAAGCCCGCAAGCTGATGCCGCGCTCGATCCTGCTCCTCCCGGGCGTCGGCGCCCAGGGCGGGTCGGTCGCCGATCTGGCGCGGGCGTTCCAGAGCGGGCCCGCGAGTGCGCTCGTCAACGCCTCCCGGTCGGTCAACTACGCGTTTCGCGAGAGCGGCTCCGATTACCGCGAGGCCGCGGGCGCCGAGGCGGCGCGGCTCAAGCAGGAGATCTGGGCTGCCTCGGGCTGGTAGTGCTTCCCGACGACTGGCGCCGCTACGTCGCCCCGGCGGCGTTCCTGCTCGCCGCGACGATCGCGGTCGTCCTGATCCGCGCCGGGCTGGAGGCGGGGGGCTCGGCGCGAACGCCCTCGGCGGGCCCGGCCGCCCCGCCGAAGCACGTCGTCGCGACGACGCCGGTCACGACGGCCGCCGGGGCGTCGTCCGGAAGACGTTTCTGGGTCGTCCGGGCAGGCGACACCTTCGCCGTGATCTCGTCGAAGACCGGGGTGCCGGTGGCCACGATCGTGCGACTGAATCCGAGCGTGCATTCCACCTCGCTCTTCATCGGCGAGAGGATCCGGCTCAGGTGAGGCTCGGGTGAAGCGGGCACTGTGCCTCGTCGGGCTCGTGGCCGCGGCCGCGAGCCTGCCCGCGGCCGCCCGGGCGGAGGCGGGCGCGCCGCCGGTGGAGGCTTCGGCGTACCTGGTGGAGGACGCGCGGACCGGAGAGGTCCTGGCGTCGTCGAACGCCCACGCGCACCTGCCGATCGCCTCGCTGACCAAGTTGATGACGGTGCTCCTGACGCTGCAGCACCACAGGCTCACGGACGTCGTCACCGTCGATCCGCGCGCCGCGGCCGTCGGCGAGTCCTCGATCGACCTGCGCAGCGGCGAGCAGATGACCGTTCGCGACCTGCTCAAGGGCGCGTTGATCCAGTCGGCGAACGACGCGGCCGACGCGCTCGCACTGTCCCTCGCGCCCGATTTCGCGTCGTTCGCGCGCCTCATGAACGCCAAGGCGGCAGAGCTCGGCCTGCACGACACGCACTTCGTTCGCCCCGACGGGCTCGATGCGCCCGGCGCCTACTCGAGCGCGGCCGACATCACGGCGCTCGCGCGACTCGTCATGCGCACGCGGTTCATCCGCGAGACCGTCCGCGAGGAGACCGCGACCATCTCGGGCGGCCGGACGCTGCACACCTGGGACGACCTGCTCTCGCAGTACCGGCAGACGATCGGGGTCAAGACGGGCCACACCGACCTTGCCGGGTGGTGCCAGGTCGCCGCGGCGCGCGGCCGCGGCGTGACGGTCTACGCGACGCTGCTCGGCTCGCCGAACCGGTCCGAGCGGAACTCCGATCTGCAGTCGCTCCTGATCTGGGGCCTCGGCCAGTTCCGCCTCGTCCCGGCGGTGGCCCTCGGGCGCCCGTACGCCGAGGTGCGCGCGCCGTTCGGCCGTGCTCCGCTCACGCTCGTGGCCTCGCGGCCGCTGCTCACCGTCGCCCGGCTCGGCACGCCCCTGACCGAGACCGTCGTCGCTCCGGTCTCCGTCTCGCTGCCCGTCCGGCAGGGTGCGGTGCTCGGGCGGGTCGAGATCCGTGCGGGCACGCGCCTCGTGGGGACACGCGACCTCGTCGCTTCCCGCAGCATTAACAAACCGGGTCTCGGGGGCCGTTTAGGGTGGTACGCCGGAAGGACGTTGCACCACCTCGCCCACCTCTTCTCATGATCGTCACCGTCACACTCAACGCGGCGGTCGACCGCACGCTGACCGTGCCGAACTTCCAGCGTGGGCAGCGGCATCGGGCAAGTGCGGGCCTGACCCTCGCCGGGGGCAAGGGCATCAACGTCGCGCGGGCGCTGAAGGCGCTCGGCGTCCCCGTGGTCGCGAGCGGGCTCGTCGGCGGGCAGACGGGCACGCGGATCATCGAGCAGTTGACCGACGAGGCGATCCTCAACGACTTCGTGCACATCGACGGCGAGTCACGGACGTCGACCGCCGTCGTCGATCCGACCGGCGGCACCTACACCGAGATCAACGAGTGGGGGCCCGCGGTGCTCCCGGAGGAGCTCGACGCGCTGCTCGAGAAGCTCCGGTACCTCACCCAGGGGGCGGAGCTCGTCGTGTTCGCGGGCTCCCTGCCGCGGGACGTCGCCGACGACTTCTATGCCGAGGCGGTGCACGAGCTCGCGCGGCGGCACATCCTCGCGGTGATCGACAGCGAAGGCGAGCCGCTGCGGCTCGGAGTGGAGGCGGAGCCGTTCCTCGTCTCGCCGAACCAGCGCGAGGCAGAGGCGCTCGTCGGGCAGGAGTTCCACGACGACGAGGACTTCCGCATCGGGCTCGAGACCCTCGCCGAGATGGGCCCGCGCAACGTGCTGATCACGACCGAGCTGGGCTGCGTCGCGCTTCTGCGCGAGGATCGCGACGAGCGCCGCTTCCGGGCGATCGCGCCGCGCGTCGAGCCCGTCTCGACGGTCGGCTCCGGGGACGTCCTGCTCGCGGGCTATCTCGCCGGACGCCACGCGGGGCGGGCCCACGAGGAGTCGCTGCGGGCGGCCGTCGCCGCCGGCGCAGCCTCGACGCTCGAGGTCGGGGCCGGACGGTTCGACCCGCGCCAGGCGGGCCGGCTGCAGGCCGGCGTCGAGCTCACCGAGCTCGAGCGCGTCCAGGCCTGACGAGCTCGCGTGACCCTCATCCGCCGGCGCCGGTACCTTTCCCGGATGGACGTCGAGAAGCTCGGGCTCGACCCGCTGGAGACGACCCTGCCCGCCAAGTTCGCGAAGGAGGGCCTGACCTTCGACGACGTCCTCCTCGTGCCCGGCGAATCGTCGGTGCTGCCGAATGCGGTCTCGACGGCGACGCGGCTGACGCGCACGATCGTGCTCGAGGTGCCGGTCGTCTCCGCGGCGATGGACACGGTCACGGAGGCCCGTATGGCGATCGCGCTCGCACGTGAGGGCGGTCTCGGGATCCTGCAGCGGAACCTCTCGATCGAGGGGCAGGTCGCCGAGGTGGACAAGGTGAAGCGGTCGGAGGCGGGGATGATCGTGGAGCCGGTGACGCTCGCTCCGGACGCGCTCGTGTCCGAGGCGCTCGAGGTGATGGAGCGCTACCACATCTCCGGCGTGCCGATCACGGACGGTGACGGCAGGCTCGTCGGCATCCTCACGAACCGCGACCTCCGCTTCGAGCGGGATCACGAGCAGCCGGTCTCCGTACTGATGACCTCGACGGGGCTCGTCACCGCGCCGATCGGCACGACTCTCGCCGACGCAGAGCAGCTGTTGCATCGCCACCGCATCGAGAAGCTGCCGATCGTCGATGCTGAGGGGCGCATCAAGGGCCTGATCACCGTCAAGGACATCCAGAAGCGCGTCGAGTTTCCGCAGGCGACGAAGGACACCCGGGGTCGCCTGCGTGTCGGCGCCGCGGTCGGCGTGGGCGTCGACGCATACGAACGCGCGCAGGCGCTGATCGCCGCGGGCGTCGACGTGCTCGTCGTCGACACCGCGCACGGGCACTCGCGCGGGGTGATCGACATGGTCGCGCGCATCGCCGGCCTGAGCGGCGACTTCGAGGTGATCGCGGGCAACATCGCGACCGCGGATGCGGCCGACGCACTGATCGACGCGGGTGCCGACGGCTTGAAGGTCGGGATCGGGCCGGGGTCCATCTGCACCACCCGCGTCGTCGCCGGCGTCGGTGTTCCGCAGATCACGGCGATCTACGACGTGGCCGACGCCGCGTCAGGGCACGGCGTGCCGGTGATCGCGGACGGCGGCATCACGTCCTCCGGCGACGTTGCGAAGGCGATCGCAGCCGGCGCCGACTGCGTGATGCTGGGGTCGATGCTCGCCGGCACCGACGAGTCGCCCGGCGACGTCATCCTCGCCCGCGGCGAGCGCTACAAGGAGTACCGCGGGATGGCCTCGATCGGCGCGATGCGCCGCGGCTACTCGAAGGACCGGTATTTCCAGGGCGACGTCGAGGACGTCGAGAAGCTCGTCGCGGAAGGCATCGAGGGGCGCGTGCCCTACAAGGGGCCGCTCGCCGGCGTCCTGCACCAGGTGGTGGGCGGCCTGCGCCAGGCGATGGGCTACTGCGGCGCGGCGACGATCGACGCGATGAAGCAGGCGCGCTTCGTGCGCATCACCGGCGCGGGGCTGCGCGAGTCGCATCCGCACGACATCACGATCACCAAGGACGCTCCCAATTACCGGCGCGGCTGAGGTCCTGCACTTCCCGGTGCCGCTGCCAGAGGAGCGGCCCGTGCTGGTCGTCGATTTCGGAGGGCAGTACTCGCAGCTGATCGCGAGGCGCGTGCGCGAGGCGCGCGTGTACTCGGAGCTGATCTCGCATCGTGCGACGGCGGGTGAGATCCGGCAACGCAATCCCGCCGCGTTGATCCTCTCCGGCGGGCCAGCATCCGTGTATGCGGAGGGCGCGCCGAAGCTGGACACGGAGATCTTCGAGCTCGGCATCCCGACGCTCGGAATCTGCTACGGCGCCCAGTTGCTCGCGCTCGACCTGGGCGGACGGGTCGACAAGACCGGGGCCGGCGAGTACGGGAAGGTCGGGATGCGCACCAGCGAGGGCGCGCTCTTCGCGACACTGCCCGAGGATCAGACCGCGTGGATGTCGCACCGCGACACGGTGGTCGAGCCACCTGCGGGCGCACGCATCGTCGCGACGTCCGAGCACACGCCGGTCGCCGCCTTCGAGGACGTCCGGCGGAAGCTCTACGGAGTCCAGTTCCATCCCGAGGTCGTCCACACGCCACACGGCCAGGACGTCCTGAAGAACTTCCTGTACGAGGTTGCCGGCGCGCCGCCGTCCTGGACGCCGGCCGCCGTGATCGAGGAGCAGGTCGAGCGGATCCGCGCCGAGGTCGGCGGCGAACGCGTCCTCTGCGCCCTGTCGGGCGGTGTCGATTCTGCGGTCGCTGCGCTGCTCGTGCACAAGGCGGTCGGCGACCAGCTGACGTGCGTGTTCGTCGACCATGGCCTGCTGCGGAAGGGCGAGGCGGCGCAGGTCGTCGAGACGTTCGACGGGCTCTACCACGTGCCGCTCGTGCACGTTCAGGCCGAGGAGCGGTTCGTCTCCAGGCTCGCGGGCGTCACCGATCCGGAGCGAAAGCGGATGATCATAGGCGAGGAGTTCATCCGCGTCTTCGAAGAGGAGGCTCGGAAGCTCGGCGACGTCCGGTGGCTCGTCCAGGGGACGCTCTACTCCGACGTGATCGAGTCCGGTGGGACCGACGGCGTCGCCGAGACGATCAAGTCGCATCACAACGTCGGCGGGCTCCCCGATGACATGACGATGAAGCTCGTCGAGCCGCTGCGCCTGCTCTTCAAGGACGAGGTGCGCCGGGTCGGCGAGGAGCTCGGGATGCCCGAGCGGATGGTCTGGCGCCAGCCCTTCCCCGGCCCCGGGCTCGCGATCCGGATCATCGGCGACGTCACCGATGAACGGCTCGAGACGCTGCGCGAGGCGGACGCGATCCTGCAAGAGGAGGTGCGCAAGGCAGGGCTCTACCGCGAGCTGTGGCAGAGCTTCTGCGTGCTCCCCGCGATCCGCTCGGTCGGCGTGCAGGGCGACTCGCGGACGTACGGCTACCCGATCGCGATCCGCGCGGTCACCTCCGAGGACGCGATGACCGCCGACTGGGCGCGCCTGCCCTACGACCTGATCGAGCTCGTCTCGTCGCGGATCATCAACGAGATCCCGACGGTGAACCGGGTCGTGCTCGACGTGACCTCGAAGCCGCCGGCGACGATCGAGTGGGAGTGACCGTGCCGTTTGGCATCGTGCCAGATGGCACGGTGCCGACTGGTACGATCCACGTGTGCCCCGGACCTCCCGCAACCCGTTCCGCTACGGCGACCTGGCCTTCGACGAGGCCTTCACCGACCGGGAGGCCGAAACCCGCGAGCTGACGGCCGACGTCCGCAACGGCCAGAACGTCGTCCTGTTCGCCCCCCGCCGCTACGGCAAGTCGTCGCTCGTCTGGCGCATCACGCGCGACCTCCTGGCGGCGGGCGACGTCCTCGTCGCGCAGGTCGACCTGCTCGCCACGCCGTCGAAGGAGAAGCTCGCCGAGAAGCTCGCCGCGTCGATCTACGAGGACATGGCCCCTGCGGGCGTGCGGGCGCGCGACAAGGTGGGGTCGCTGTTCGGCGGGCTTCGCATCACGCCGCGGATCCTCTTCGACCCGAACACCGGCTCCGTGACCTTCAGCTTCGAGGCGGGGCACGCGCGCGAGGATGTCGACGCCACGCTCGAGCGGCTGTTCGAGCTGCCGGCGCAGATCGCGGCCGAGCGCAAGAAGCGTGCGGCCCTCGTCTTCGACGAGTTCCAGGAGGTGGTCGAGATCGATCCGCACCTGCCGGCGTTGATGCGGAGCGTGTTCCAGCGGCAGTCGGAGGTCGCGCACATCTACCTCGGCAGCAAGCGCGCGATGATGCACCGCCTCTTCAACGACGAGAACGAGCCTTTCTGGCGGAGCGCGAAGCAGATGGAGCTCGGCGTGATCCGCCCGGACCTCTTCGCGCCGTTCATCGTCGAGTGCTTCGATCGCACCGACCGGCGGATCGACGGCACGCTCGTCGAAGGCGTGCTCGCCGTGACGAACGGCCATCCGTACGCGACCCAGGAGCTCTGCTACTTCCTCTGGGAGGAGGTGCCGGAGGGGTTCAGCGCAACGGCAGACGACGTCGGCGGCGCTCTCGCCGCGGTCCTGCGCTCGGAGAACGCGCATTTCAGCCGCATCTGGGACAAGGCCGCCCGCGGGCAGCGCCTCGTGCTGCAGGCGCTCGCCGCCGAGCCGAACCGGCCGATCAGCGAGGAGTACCGCCGCCGGCACAATCTCCCCTCGGACGCGACCGTCCGCAAGGCGATCCGCGCCCTCGGGGAAGATGAGCTCGTGGTGAGGACCGACCACGGATACCGGATCGCCGAGCCGTTCCTCGCGGAGTGGACCCTCCGCTACGAGTCGTGAACGCGATCCCGCCCTATCGGATCGAGACCGACCGGCTCGTGATCCGCTGCTACGACCCGCGCGACGCGGCGCTGCTCAAGGAGGCGGTCGACGGCAGCATCGAGCATCTTCGTCCGTGGATGCCCTGGATCAGGTTCGAGCCGCAGACGCTCGACGAGAAGGTGCAGCTGCTTCGCGGCTTCCGTGGCGAGTTCGACCTCGGCACGAACTTCCCGTACGGCATCTTCAACCGCGAGGAGACGAAGCAGCTCGGCGGCAGCGGCTTCCACGCGCGAGGGGGCGAGGGCTCGCTGGAGATCGGCTACTGGGTCGCCGCCGACGCGATCGGCCAGGGAATCGCGACCGAGGTGACGGCGGTGCAGACGCGCGTCGGTTTCGAGCTCTGCGGCCTCGAGCGGATCGACATCCAGGTCGAGCCGCTGAACGAGCGGAGCCTGGCGATCCCGCGCAAGCTCGGCTACACGCAGGAGGGCGTGCTGCGCGCGCGCCTGGAGTCGGGTGACGGCGGACCGCGCCGGGACTCGGTCCTCTTCACGATGCTCCGCGAAGAGCTCCGGGGCTCGCCGTGCCTGGCGTACGACTACGTCGCCTACGACGTGGTCGGCGACCGCATTGGTGTCTGACACCGGACGGTGTCAGACACCTGTTCGAGGCGCGGCTGAGGGGTCGCCGCGGTGTCTGACACCGGCGGGTGTCAGACACCTTGTGGACGCGCTGCTTGCGCAGCGCGACTGCGCTCAGGGGCCGCCGCGGACGTAGACGACCTGGCCGCTGACATAGCTCGCGTCGTCCGAGCAGAGGTAGGCGATCAGTCCCGCGACATCCTCCGGCTGGCCGACGCGCTTCAACGGCACCTGCTCGGACACCGCCTCCATGAACTTGTCGAACGGCACGCCGATCCGGTCGGCGGTCTGCTGGGTCATCGCCGTCGCGATGAATCCCGGCGCGACGCAGTTGACGTTGATGTCGTAGGGCCCAAGCTCGATCGCGAGCGTCTTGGTCATCCCCTGCAGGCCTGCCTTGGCCGTCGAGTAGTTCGTCTGCCCACGATTGCCGAGCGCCGAGGTCGACGAGATCAGCACCATCTTGCCGCTGCGCTGCGAGACCATGTGCTGCTGCGCCGCCCGCACCGCGTAGAACGTCCCCTTGAGGTGGGTGTCGATGACGGCGTCCCAGTCCTCGTCGGTCATCTTGAAGAGCAGGTTGTCGCGAATGATCCCCGCGCAGGTCACGAGAATGTCGAGCGAGCCGAGCGCCGCCGCCGCCTCGACGGCCGCGTCGACGTCTGCGCGCTTGGTCACGTCGCAGCGCACCGCCTGTCCGCCGATCTCCTGCGCCGTCTCTGCCGCGGCGTCGGCGTCGAAGTCGGCGACCACGACGGTCGCGCCCTCCGCCGCGAGCCGCTTCGCGGTCGCGGCGCCGATGCCCTTCGCGCCGCCGGTCACCAACGCTGTCTTCCCCTGGAATCTGGTCATGCGACCGACGATATACGGTGTCGGCTGTGGAATTCCGCGAGATCCTCGGCCGGCGACGCATGCATCGCGCCTTCCTGCCCGACCCGCTTCCGGCGGAGCAGATCGAGCGCATCGTCGGCGTGATCCGGCGCGCACCCTCCGGCGGCTTCAGTCAGGGCGGCAGCATCGTGGTCGTCACGGACGCGGAGAAGCGGTCGGCGATCGCGCGGGCGTTCGGCGACGAGCACTACTCGCGCCGCGGGCGCAACTACATCGCGGACGCACCCGTGCTGCTCGTGCTCTCCGCGAACGAGGCGCTCTATCACGCGCGCTACAACGAGGCCGACAAGCTCGCGGCGACGGGCGGGACCGAGGTGACGTGGCCGGTGCCGTACTGGTTCGTCGACGCGGGCGCGTTGATGATGCTCGTGCTGCTCGCTGCGATCGACGAAGGACTTGCGAGCGCGTTCATCGGTCACCCCGACCAGAAGCGGATCTTCGACGAGCTGCTCGGCCTGCCGGAGGACGTCGTCCCGATCGGGCTCGCGTTGATCGGCAAGCCCGGCGACGACCCGCCGTCCGGGTCGCGGCTCAGGGAGCGGCAGCGGGCGCAGGACGAGCTGGTGCACTGGCAGCAATGGTGACGGCCGGGTAACGCGCCCGAACCTCGTCGACGTACGACGCCAGCCGCTCCGCGATCGCGGCGTCCTCGATCTCGAGCACGTTCTCCGCATTCTTCTCGCCGCTCCGCGAGAGGTTGAACGAGCCGACGAAGATCGTGTCGTCGCAGACGCACACCTTCGCGTGCATGAAGTCGTGCACGGTGCCCTGGCCGTATGGGGTCGACTCCTTGCCCGTGAACGGCCCGGTCAGCACGCGCTCGAGGAGCGGCAGCTTCCAGGAGATGTTGTCGTTGACCGTCCACTGACGGATCACGTCGCGGACCTGCGTCAGGTCGACGCAGCCCGCGAGGTCGACCCGGCCGTCGGCGATCACCTGCGCAAGCGTCCCGAGCACCGGGCCCGTCGTGATCACCGGTGAGCAGATCCGCACGCGCCGCTTCGCGCGGTGGATCAGCTTGGCGATCCGAATCGACAGGTCTTCGCCGTGGCCCGGCGTGAACCAGGCACGGATGCCGTCGTCCCACCGGGGGTCGACGAACCCGCTCTTCATCACATTCCGCGTGGTCCAGAGCTGGTCGAAGTCGATGCGGAACGCCTTGGCGATCGCCTCGGAGTGGACGACCGCGACGACGTTCTCCTGTCGCGACCACGAGTCGTCGGTCCAGTTCATCGAGCCGGTCCAGACGTCCTCGTCGTCGCGGACCACGTACTTGTGATGCATCAGGTCGGGGATCCCGGCAATCGGCCTGCCGTCCACGGGCAGCGAGGCGATCAGCTGCACGTCGGGCTCCGGCGGCGGAGGCACCGGGATCGGCAGCCCGTGGTCGACGTTGTAGGTGAACCGCGTCGTGATGCCGCGGGCCGCCGCCCGCCGGAACGCGTCGCCGACGATCGCCGCGGTCTCCGGCCCGAGGTTGAAGTCGTACTGCGAGACGAGCAGCGTGCGCTGTGCACCGTCGAGGAACTCGGCGACGGCATGCGCGATCTCCGGCGGCCGCTGCCCGCCGTCCGTCAGAGTGCGGATCTGGATGCGTTCGCTCATCGACCGGCTCAGGGCTGCCCGCATCGGGCAGACCACCAACTTCTACCGGGAAGGCGCGGGCGCCGCACTCCGGCGCGAGCGTCTGGCGGCCTACCTCGAGGCGAGGACGGAGGCCCCCCTCCTGCTCGTCGGCGAGGCGCCCGGGTACCGCGGCGCGCGCGTCTCGGGGATCCCGTTCACCTCCGAGCGCCAGCTGACGGGCACCGGCCCGGCCGAGGCGACCGCGACGATCGTGCAGCGCGTGCTCGCGGAGCTCGGCCTGACCGACCGCGTACTGCTCTGGAACGTCGTGCCGACGCATCCCGGCACCGAGGCCTCGAACCGCGCGCCGACCCGGGCGGAGATCGCGGCCGGCCGGTGCTTTGCCGACGAGCTCGCGTCCGGCAGGCGCGTGATCGCCGTGGGCCGTGTCGCCCACGCGGCGCTCGGCGGGGTGTACGTCCGCCACCCCGCCCACGGTGGCGCGGCCGAGTTCAGGAGATCGCTCCGGGCTCTCGTGGGGCCGTGACGGCGGGGTGGCCGGAAACGGCCCTGCGCTGCTACCATCCGCCCCGGCGGACGCCTAGAGTCCGCCCTTTCTCCGTATGAAGACCTACAACGCCAAGCCCGGCGAGATCGCGCGCGACTGGTATCTCGTGGATGCCGAGGGGAAGACCCTGGGCCGGATCGCGACGCAGATCGCCGACCGCCTGCGCGGCAAGGGCAAGCCGACCTTCACGCCGCACGTCGACACCGGCGACTTCGTCGTCGTCGTGAACGCGGAGAAGATCGCGGTCACCGGCAAGAAGCTCGACGAGAAGATGTACTACAAGCATTCGGGCTATCCGGGTGGGCTGCGGGAACGGACGCTACGCGAGCAGCTCGAGCGCCAGCCGACCGAGGTGCTGCGCAAGGCCGTCAAGGGGATGCTCCCCCGCAACAAGCTCGGGCGCGCGCAACTCACCAAGCTCAAGATCTACGCAGGCCCGGAGCATCCGCACGAGGCTCAGGAACCGACCCCTCTCGAGGTGTAAATGGCGACTCCAGCTCAGTATCTCGGCACCGGTAAGCGCAAGACCTCGGTCGCGCGCGTGATCCTGCGGCCCGGAGACGGCGCCACGTGGGTGAACGGCAAGTCGATCGAGGAGTACTTCCCGCGCATGGTTCACCGGATGCTTGCGACCGCACCGCTGAAGACGGCCGGCCTCGACGGGCAGTACGACCTTCGCGTCCGCGTCCACGGCGGGGGCCCCTCGGGCCAGGCGGGGGCCGTGCGGCACGGCATCGCGCGCGCGCTCGTGGAAGTGAATCCCGAGCTGCGGGTCCCGCTGAAGCGGGCCGGCTTCCTGACGCGTGACGCGCGCATCGTGGAGCGCAAGAAGGCCGGTCTGCACAAGGCGCGCAAGGCGCCGCAGTTCAGCAAGCGCTAACGCGCTCCATCGTGGCACGCAAGTTCTTCGGCACCGACGGGGTGCGCGGCGTCGTGGGCGAGCTGATCACTCCCGAGCTCGTCGAGCGGCTCGGTCGCGCTGCGTCGCTCTGGACGGGCGCGGCGAAGGTCTTCGTCGGGCGTGACACGCGCGCGTCCGGTGTCGAGCTCGAGGAGGCGTTCGCGCGCGGGGTCGTCTCCGCCGGCGGCGACTGCATCCTCGGCGGTGTGCTGCCGACGCCCGCGGTCGCACTGTTCGCGCTCGATCTCGGGGTCGTCATCTCGGCGTCGCACAACCCGCCGGAGTACAACGGCGTCAAGTTCTTCGACTCCCAGGGGCACAAGCTCTCGGACGCCTCCGAGGAGCAGATCGAGGAGCTGCTCGCGGCCGCACCGGGCATCGACCTGGGGCAGATCGAGCATGTCCCGGTCGCGACCGACTCGTATCTCGAGCACATCCTCCAGCGCTTCGGAGTCGACCTGTCCGGGCTGCGGATCGCTGTCGACTGTGCGAACGGCGCGTATTCGGGCCTCGCCCCGCAGGCGTTCGAACGCTGTGGCGCCGAGGTGCACGCGATCGGAGACGCGCCCGACGGATCGAACATCAACGTCGGTTGCGGCGCGACCGACCTGGCGCTACTGCAGAAGACGGTGGTCGGCGGCGGCTTCGATCTCGGCATCGCGTTCGACGGCGACGGCGACCGGATGCTCGCGGTCGACGAGCGGGGCGAAGCGATCGACGGCGACCAGATCGTGGCGATCCTCGCACTCGACCAGCAGGTCGAACAGGTCGCGGTGACGGTGATGACGAACCTCGGGTTCCACGCTTTGATGCGCGAGCACGACATCCGCGTCCACACGACCGACGTCGGCGACCGTTACGTGCTCGAGGCGCTGCAGCGTGAGGGCGCCGTCCTCGGGGGTGAGCAGTCCGGTCATGTGATCTATCTCCGCGACCACGTCACGGGTGACGGACTTGCCGCGGGACTGTTGCTGTGCGGCGCGCTCAAGGGGCGCACGCTGAGCGAGGCGGCCGCGATCATGTCGCGCTGGCCGCAGCAGAAGGAGAACGTCCCGGTCGCCGAGCGCGAACTGACGCCGGTCGTGCTCGACGAGGTCGAACGGTTGAACCGGGAATGGGAGGGACAGGGCCGCGTCCTGGTGCGCCCCTCGGGCACCGAGCCCTTGATCCGCATCCTCGCCGAGGCGGAGAATGGCGAGGTGGCGCGGGAGGCCTGTGCTAGCATCGCGGCTCTCGTTCGCCGAGAGCTCGGCTGACCGTTCCGAGGCAGGAACGGGCCCGCAGCCGGGCTTTTGCGTTTCCAGAGGACTTTCGGGGGATGGCATGTTCCGGCGTTTCGGCGTAGAAGGAGGTTCTGGATGTGCGGGATCATCGGATATGTCGGCCGCAGGCCCTCGAAGCCGCTGCTCCTCGAAGGACTGCAGCGACTCGAGTACCGGGGCTACGACTCGGCCGGGATCGCGCTCCTCGAAGAGCACGGCCTCGAGTACGTCCGCGCTGTCGGGAATCTCGCCTTCCTGAAGGAGGCCGCGGGGTCGAACGGCTCGGTCTCGACCACCGGGCTCGGCCACACGCGCTGGGCGACGCACGGCGGCGTGACCGAGCAGAACGCGCATCCGCTGACGCCCTGCGACGACGACAAGATGGCGATCGTCCTGAACGGGATCGTCGAGAACTATCGCGAGCTGCGCGACGAGCTTCAGGCGTCAGGTCATACCTTCTCGTCGGAGACGGACGCCGAGGTCGTCGTCCATCTGTTCGAGGACGCCTACGACGGCGACCTCGTCGAGGCGATGCGCACCGTGTACGCGAGGCTCGAGGGCCACTTCACGTTCGTCCTCATCCACCACGACCATCCGAACCATCTGGTCGGCGTGCGCCACCAGACGCCGATGGTCGTCGGGCTCGGCGAGGGAGAGAACTTCCTCGCGTCGAATCTCGCGGCCTTCCTCGCCGAGACACGCCGCGTCCAGTTCCCGAACGACGGGGAGATCGCGTCGATCACTCCCGACGGGGTCACCTTCACGGACGCCGTGACCGGCGAAGCCGTCGAGCACGACGTGCTGGAGGTCGACTGGGACGACGACGCCGCGGAGCGGTCGGGCTACGAGACGTTCATGCTCAAGGAGATCTTCGAACAGCCCGAGGGCGTTGCCGAGACGATCGGCGACCGCGTCCGCCACGGTCACCTCGTGCTGGACGGGCTCGGCATGTCCGAGGACGAGCTGCGCGTGCTCAAGCGGATCGTGATCGTCGCCTGCGGCACGGCCTACCACGCCGGCGTGGTCGGTCGTTACGCGATCGAGGAGTGGGGGCGAGTCCCGGTCGAGCCCGACGTCGCGAGCGAATGGATCTACCGCAACCCGGTGATCGACCCCGGCACGCTCGTGATCGGCATCTCGCAGTCCGGCGAGACGCGCGACACGATCCAGGCGATGCAGCTCGCGCGCGAGAAGGGCGCCCGCACCGTCGCGATCACCAACATGATGGGCTCGCAGATCACGCGTGAAGTCGACTCCGTGCTCTACACGCGAACGGGCCTCGAGGTCGGGGTCGCCGCGTCCAAGACGTTCACGGCGCAGGTCGCGCTGTTGTTCCTGATCGGCCTCAAGCTCGCGCAGTGCCGCGGCACGCTTCCGAAGGAGGAGGTCGAGTTCATCCTCGACGAGGTGTACGACCTCCCGTCGAAGATGCAGCGCTTCCTCGACGCGGACCACCCGATCGAGGACATCGCGCAGCGGTTCTACGACAAGCCGTTCTTCCTCTACCTCGGCCGGCACATCGGCCTGCCCGTCGCGCTCGAGGGCGCGCTGAAGCTCAAGGAGATCTCGTACATCCCGACCGAGGCGTACTCGGCGGGCGAGATGAAGCACGGCCCGATCGCGCTGCTCGAGGAGGGCACCCCGGTGGTGGTCGTCGCGACGCGCATCCACGTCTACGAGAAGATCGTCTCCAACATCCAGGAGACGCGGGCGCGCGGCGCGCACGTGATCGCGATCGCGACGGACGGCAACGAGGACATCCAGCATCACGCGGACGACGTCATCTACGTGCCCAAGTCGCCGGCGTTCCTCCAGGCGGCACTGGCCATCCTGCCGCTGCAGCTCCTCGCCTACCGCATCGCCCGGCTGCGCGGGCTGAACGTCGACCAGCCGCGGAACCTCGCGAAGACCGTCACCGTCGAGTAGCGCCGTCGGTCCGACGGCCGGTCGCCTCGGCGGCCAGTGCCGTGTCGACGAAGGCTCGCGCCGCGGGTGAGGCATACCGGTCGCGGTGGCGGCCGATGCCGACGACGCGCGGCTCGACGGCTCCACGCAGGTCGACCGCGACGATCCGCGGATCGCCCGTGTCGACGGTGAGCAGCGGCACAATCGCGCAGCCCATCCCCGCGGCGACGAGGCCCTGCACGGTCTGGTTGTCGTTCGACCGGAACGCCCAGCGCGGTTCCAGTCGCGCCGCACGGAACGCTGCCTCGATCGGGGCCGTCGACGCGCCCGGCCGGAAGCCGACGAGCGGCTGCCGGCCGATCTCGGCCAGCGTCGGCGACCCCTCGGCGAGGGGCGATCCGGCGGCGACGACGAGCACGTAGGGGTCGCGCAGCAGCTCGACCGTGGCGAGCGGCGCGTCGCCGATCGGGAGCAGCACGAACCCGACGTCCAGCTCGCCCCGCTCGAGCGCAGCCGCGATCTCCTCGTCGTCGTGCTCTTCGAGCATCACCTCGATCTGCGGCCATTGCGTCGTGAAGCGCCGCATGATCTCGGGCAGCACGCGTGCGCCCGCCGACTGGAAGGTGCCGATCCGAAGCGTCCCGGCCTCTCCCGCCCGCAGGGCGTGCAGGTCGGCCTGGGCGGCCTGGAGCCGTGCCACGATCGACTCGGCGTGCCGGAGGAGCAGCTGCCCGGCCTCGGTGAGCGAGACGGGCCGTGGCCCGCCGGGGCGCTCGACGAGCCGCTCGCCGACGATGTGCTCGAGCCTCGCGATCTGCTGGCTGATCGCCGACTGCGTGTAGCCGAGCCGCTGCGCGGCCCGGCCGAACGATCCCTCCTCGGCGACCGCCTGCAGCGCGGCGAGGTGGCGGAGCTCGACGCCGAGCCAACTATCAGATTCCATAATTGAAATGAACAATATCACGATTTGCGCTGATAGTCCCTGCAAGGCATGGTTCGGGCATGACCGCCATCGCCTTCCTCATCGCGATCATCGCCGTCTGCGTGCTTGCCGCCCGCTACGGCGTCGACTCGCGCTTCGACCGCCCCGGCCGCCAGCTCTAGCCGCGCGCACCGGGCGCGCGATGCCCTCCCGGCCGGCGAAGCCGGCCTCCGGGCGCCGCGCTCTCGACGCTGACCGCACACCGCCTTCCGGGGCCGTGCTTCGGCAGTGTCCCCTCCGGCGTCGCACGGTCAGCGCCGAGCCGGAGCACGCGGCACTCTCGGGTGCTCGACGCCCCCTGGCTCAGGCGGCGCTGGCCCGTCGCTGCCAGCGCGCGCCCCACGTCGCCGGGGTGAGCGGCGAGAGCACCGCGCGCCGCACGAGCTTGCCGCCGCGTCCCCGTCCGAGCAGGTGCACGCGCAGCGCGTTCGCGCCGAGCGCCAGCTCGACCGACGTGGCGCCCGGGGATAGCGTCCGCTCCTCGCAGACGACATAGCCGCCCCGCGGATCGCTTCGCTCGCTGAGCCGGACCGCCCATTCGAGCACGCCGGGCGCGGCGTCCCAGGAGAGCACGTATCTGCCGGCAGCGGTCTCCCGCCGGACCTCCATGTTCCCGGTGATCGTCGGCCGCTCGCGCAGCGCGGCCGCCCTCCCCGGACGGGCCGCCGCCCGCTCCGCGCCGGCCGGAGCTGCGAGCCGCGCCCGGGCGCGCTGCACGGAGGTGAGCAGCCCGAGCTGCCGGAGCGCCCGCGCCTCGCGATCGGGATCGGCCTCGGCGCGGGGACGCAGTGCCACCGCACGCACGCGCCGCTCGAGCACCGACCAGTCGGGCGTCCGGCCCGCTGCGATGCTCGCGCGAGCCTGGTCGAGGATGACCTGGTACTCGTCCACGGCGGCCCAGGTTAGTCGTCGAGGTCGCGCCGCAGCCGCTTCGTCCGGCCGCGACGCTTCTTCTCGTCGAGCCGGCGCTCCTTCGACGCGGTGGTCGGTTTCGTCGGCTGCCGCGGGCGGCGTACCTTCACCGCCTCGCGCAGCTGCTCGACGATCCGGTCCGTCGCGAGCTCACGGTTTCGGAGCTGCGACCGCTCGTCCTGTGCGATCGCCCGGACGACCGGGCCGATCCGCTCGAGCACGCGGCGCCGCTCGGCCGCGCTCAGCCCGGCCGAGTCTTCGACGTCGAACAACGCCTCGACGCGCGTCGAGCTCTTCTGCGCATGCTGGCCGCCCGGCCCGCTCGACCGGGAGAACCTGAACGCGATCTCCGAGCGAATAGACTCGATCTCCATGGCGGCCATTCTCCTCGACGTCGACGGCGTCCTGCACGTCTCGGGCGTGCCGATCCCGGGGGCCGTCTCGGGGGTGCGGACGCTGCGCGAAGCGGGCCACCGGCTGCGCTTCGTCACGAACTCCACGACCCTCTCGCGGCAGCAGCTCATTCAGCAGCTGCAGCTGATGGGGTTCGACATCGCCGAGGACGAGCTGCAGACGACCGGATCCGTCGCCTCGCGCGAGCTGAGCGGGAAGCGCGTGCTGGCACTCACGATGCCGGGGATCCTCGACGACCTGGAGGGGCTCCAGCTCGTCGGGATGAACGTCGAAGCCGTGCTCATCGGCGGCGCCGACGAGGGCGAGGAGGTCGGGCGGATCTTCTCGTACCTCAACCTCAACCGCGCATTCCACGAGCTCGAAGCCGGGGCCGATCTCTACTGCCTGCACAAGAACAGGTGGTGGCAGACCTCCGACGGCCCGCGGCTCGACACCGGCGTGTTCGTCGCCGGGCTCGAATACGCGGCGGAGACCGAGGCGACCGTCCTCGGCAAGCCCTCGAGCGCCTACTTCACCGCAGCGCTCGAGGCGATCGACGCCGATCCGAGCATCACCTGGATGGTCGGAGACGACCTCGAAGGCGACATTCTCGGCGCGCACCGGTTCGGCATGAAGACGATCCTCGTGCGCACCGGCAAGTTCCGGCCGGACGAGGTCGAACGCTCGCCGGTCCAGCCGGATGGGATCGTCTCCTCGATCGCGCAGCTGCCGAACTGGCTCGAAGCAAACCTCTGATGCGGGTCGGGGTCGACCTGATCGAGATCGAGCGAATCCGGCGTGCGCTCGAGCGTCACGGAGACGGCTTCAAGGAGCGCTGCTTCACCCAGGCCGAGCGCACGTACTGCGACTCGAAGCCCAACCCACCGCAGCACTACGCGGGGCGGTTCGCCGCCAAGGAAGCCGTCGGCAAGGCGCTCGGGTCCGGCGTCTACTTCACGTGGAAGGAGATCGAGATCCGCGGCCGTCCGAAGCCCGGCGTGTTCCTCACGGGACGCACGGCGCAGTGGGCCGAGAAGGTGGGCGCCGCCAGGATCGAGCTCTCGATGACGCATTCGCGGGAGCTCGCCGCCGCCGTCGCCGTGGTGGCGGACGCATGATGAGGCTCCAGCCGCTTCTGACGGCGGAGGAGACCCGGCGCGCAGAGGAGGCACACCACGGGCCGATGGAGGAGCTGATGGAGCGCGCCGGCACCGCGGTCGCCGAGCACGTGCTGCGCCAGTACCCGGGCCGGGTGACCGTCGTCTGCGGTCACGGCATGAACGGCGGCGACGGCAAGGTCTGTGCCCGGGTGCTGCGCGAGGCCGGGCGCGAGGTGACCGTGGTCGAGGGTGTCGGCGATCTGGGCGCGCCCGACGTGATCGTCGACGCGCTGCTCGGCATCGGCCTCAGCGATGCTCCGCGCGAGGACGCCGCCCGCATGATCGAGCTGGTCAATGCGAGCGGCCGGCCCGTCGTCGCCGTCGACGTCCCGTCCGGCGTGAACGCCTCCACGGGGGAGGTGCCGGGAGTCGCGGTGCGGGCGGCGTCGACGGTCACCTTCGGGGCGGCCAAGGTTGGTCTCGCGATCGCGCCCGGGCGGTTCCACGCCGGGTCGGTGCAGATCGCTCCGATCGGCCTGCGCCCGCGTGAGCACGAGCACGCGCTCGTGCCGGCCTCGGCGCTGCTCGAGGTGCCGCGCAAGGAGACGAGGTCGACGAAGTACTCGGCCGGCTCGGTGCTCGTCGTCGGCGGCTCCCGCGGGCTGACGGGCGCCCCGATGCTCGCCGCGCTCGCCGCTTTCCGGGCGGACGCCGGCTACGTGGCCGTCGCGGCGCCCGAGTCGACGCTGCCGGTGCTCGAGACGGCGCTGCTGGAGGTGGTCAAGCGGCCGCTGCCGGAAGACTCCTCGGGGCGCCTGCTGCCGCGTGCCGCCGATGCGATCCTCGCCGCCGCCGAGAAGGCCGACGCCGTGGCGATCGGGCCCGGCCTCGGGCGGAGCGACGGCACGGTCGAGCTCGTGCGCATCCTCCTGGAGCGGCTCGACCTGCCGGTCGTCCTCGACGCCGACGCGCTCTGGGAGCTGGAGCCCTTCGCGCGGGCTGCCCCCACGGTGCTCACACCGCACAGCGGGGAGCTCGGCCGGCTCCTGGGCGTCGAGAGCCGCGAGGTCGACGCACACCGGCTCGACGCCGCGCGGCGCGCGACGTCGCGCTTCGGCGCGGTCGTGCTGCTCAAGGGGGCCGACACGATCGTCGCGGCTCCGCGCGAGGGCGTGCTGGTCGCGAGCTACGGGACACCCGCGCTCGCCACCGCCGGCACCGGTGACGTCCTGACGGGGATCGTCGCCGCGTTTCTCGCGAAGGGCATGGAGGCCCAGGTCGCGGCCGCCACCGCTGCCGTCGCGCACGGCGTCGCAGCCCAGCTCGTCGAGCCGCAGCCGGGAGCGGTCGCCTCGGACCTGCTCCCGGCGCTGCAGCGCGCGCTCGCGGGTCACGGCCTGCAGCGCGCGCCGCTGCAGTGAGATCCGAGCTCACGATCGACCTGGGGGCGTTGCGCAGCAACGTCAAGACGTTGCTGCGCGCAGCCGGCGGAGCCGAGGTCTGGGCGGTCGTCAAGGCGAACGCGTACGGGCATGGGGCGGTCGACTGTGCCGGTGCAGCGCTCGCCGCCGGCGCGCAGGCCCTGTGCGTCGCGACCCTCCCCGAGGCGCTCGCCCTGCGCGCCGAGCTGCCCGAGGCGCGCGTGCTCGTGCTCGGGCCGGTGCCGAGCCCCGAGATCGCCGCGGCCCGCGAAGCGGCGCTCGAGCTGGTCGTCTCGACCGGCGAGATCCCGGAAGCCGTCCCGGTGCACGTGAAGCTCGACACCGGCATGGGCCGGTGGGGGCTCTCGGAGCTGACGGCGCCGGCCCGCAACGTCGTCGGCGTGATGACGCATCTGGCGACCGCGGACTCGGACGCGGAGTTCGCGCGCGCGCAGATCGAGCGGTTCCGGGCGGCGACCGAGCAGGTCGCGGGCCTGACGCGGCATGTCGCGAACAGCGCTGCGACCCTGCGGATCCCCGAGTCACGGTTCGACGCCACCCGCTGCGGGATCGCCCTCTACGGACTGTCGCCGTTCGGCGGGGATCCGGCCGAGGACGGCCTCGTGCCGGTGCTCTCCTGGACGAGCGAGGTCGCACAGTCCAGGCTCCTGCGCGCCGGGGAGTCGACCGGGTACGGCCGGCTCTTCGTCGCCGAGCGCGACACGTGGATCGGGATCCTGCCGGTGGGGTACGCGGACGGCTTCCGCCGCGATCTGACCGGGACCCACGTGCGCGTCGACGGAGAAACGTGCAAAGTGATCGGTGCCGTGTCCATGGACGCAACCGCCGTCGAGCTCGGCCGGGAGGTGCAGCCCGGCACTCCCGTGACGATCGTCGGCCCCGGGCTGCCGCTCGAGGAGCACGCGCGGGTCGCCGGCACCCTCACCTACGAGCTCGCCTGCGGCATCGATTCGTCGCCGGCGCGGGCCCGCCGCGTCGTGGTCGGACGGGCATGAGCGCGGCGGACCGGCGGGCGGCGCTGCAGGCCGAGCGTGCCGCTGCGCTCGAGGCTCGCCTCGTCGACCTGTTGCCGCTGACCGGCGACGAACGGGTCCTCGACGTCGGTGCCGGGACCGGCGCCTTCGCCTTCGCAGTGGCGCCGCGCGCACGAGAGGTGGTCGCCCTCGAGCTCGACGAAGAGTCGGCCGCGCGTGCCAGGGCCGACGCCCCGGAGAACGTCGAGGTGATCGTCGGCGACGGCGAGCATCTGCCGTTCGACGACTTCTCCTTCGAAGTCGCGGCAACGCTCCGCACGCTGCATCACACGCGGCGGCCCGAGCTGCTCGTCGCCGAGCTCGCCCGTGTGACCAAGCCCGGCGGCCTGATCCTCGTCGCCGACCAGCTTGCGCCCAACGAACCGCTCGCGTCGATCGAGCTGACGCGCTTCGAGCACGCGCGTGATCCCTCGACGACGCGCTTGCTCGCCGACGTGGACCTGCGCGGCCTCTTCGACTCGAACAATCTCGTGCTGCGACGACAGGAGGTCGTGCGCGAGCCGCGTGACATCGAGGCGTACCTCGACCTCGCCGGCTGCGAGGGCCCGCAGCGCGAGCATGCGCGCAACCTCGTCCCTAAGGGGTACGAGGCCGTCGTCGGCTGGTACGTGCTCTCACGCTAGCGAGCGCCCCCGGGGCGAGCGCCTGCGCCCAGGCCGCGGGGCGGTACCAGCGCGGCACGAAGATCTCGCGCTTGCCCTTGTCGATCGCCCCGAGCACCCGCTCGACGACGACGGGCGGGTCGATCACGATCCGGTGGAGTGCACCCGGGAAGCGCTCGTGCTGTGGAAAGCCTTCCGTCTCGACGAACCCGGGGTTGACGGTGTGGACGACGATCCCGCGCGGCGCCAGCTCGACGGCGATCGAGCGCGAGAACGCGAGCTGCGCGTGCTTCGACGCCGAGTACGGCCCGACGGCGACCGAGCCGGCGACCGACACGAGGTTGACGATGTGCGACCCCTCGCCGAGACCGGGGAGGAACGCGAGCGTCGACCACACCGAGCCGAGGTAGTTGACGCGCATCACCTGCTCGATCCTTTCCGGGCCTGCGGCGAGGAAGCTGTAGCGGGCCCCGATGCCCGCGTTGTTGACGAGCAGGTCGATGCGCGGATGCCGTGCGAGCACGCGGGCCGCCACCGCGTCGACCGCGGCGCGGTCGGAGACGTCGCACTCCTCGTGCTCGTCGGCGTCCGACGGGCGCCGCGAGAGACCGACGACGCGTGTGCCCCTGGCCTGCAGCGCGCGCACCAGCTCCGCCCCGATGCCCGACGAGGCGCCGGTGACAACAGCTACCTCGCGTCCCTGGCCGCCGGGCCCTCCCGGCGGGCGGAGCCCGCCTTCGGGCTCGGCTGGCGCCGCTCTCGGCGTGTCGCCTTCCGGGGCCGTGTCGGTCACACTGTCCCCTCCGGCGCCGCACCGAGAGCGGCGCCCCAGGAACCCGAGGTCACTTGCAGATCTTCAGTTCGCGGCCGGCCGTTGCGGTGTGGCCCGACGCGTCGGTCACGGTCGCGAGCAGCTGCCGGCTGCCCTTCTTGAGCCCCTTCGTGTTCCATGCGACCGAGTACACACCGCCGGGGCCGGTCTTGTCGACTCCGATGCGGTGGTTCCCCATGGTGAAGGTGACGTTCTCGATCTTCTTCGTCGCGCCGGCGACGACGACCAGGCGGTCGCTCTTCAGCGCGCAGACGTGCGCCGGCGGCTCGACCCACGTCACCGTCGGCCCGTCGACGACGGTCAGCTTCGACTGCAGGAAGGCGGTGTTGGGATAGATGTCGTTCCCGACCGTGTTGATGTTCTTGGCCTCCTGGTAGTCGGAGGCGGTCACGATCGCCTTGGTCGTCCCGGCGTTCAGCCTGGGCGCCGCCGCCGGCAGACCGAACAGGACGAGCCCGGAGCTCGGGTCGTACGCCGAGGCGCCGACGAGCGCGTTCCGGTAGTTGATGACGAGCGAGAGCGGGTCGACGCCCGACTGGAGATCGACGGCCTGAGCCACGAGCAGTGGGCGGCCGGCGCTGACGCGTGTCGTCAACATGCGCACGGCCGGCGGAGTCAGGTCGTTCTCCCACGCGTTCAGCAGGTACTTCCCCTTCTGCGGGCTGTTCGTGAACGGATCGGCACGCGAGTCGACGGCGACGTAGAAGCGCTGCAGGCGCGGGAACTGCACGCCGGCGGCCCCGATGTCGATGTTCGCGTCGTAGGTCAGGCCGTTGACGTCGGTCGGGGTGCCGGCGTAGCCCTGGACGTCGTTCTCGTCCTTCGAGCCGAGCACGAACGGATCGATCAGCGCGCCCGGGCCGGATGCGAGGACCGAGACCCCGAGGTTGACGATCGGCTCGTTCACGTCGACGGAGTAGAGGTGCTCGGAGCCGTCCTCGTTCATCGTCGGGCCGGAGTAGTCCGGCGGCGGGCCGAACGGCGCGAGCGGACAGCAGTACACCGAGACCTTGCTCGTCCCCGTCGCCGTGTCGCCCGTCTGCAGCCCCTTCAACGGCACGGCGGTCAGGCCGCGCAGCGCCGGCCGTTCGACGAGGAAGTCGTAGGGGACGCGCCGCTGCACGCCGTTCTGCGTCAGGACGACGAAGCCGTAGTTCTCACCGGTGCCCGCGTCCGCTGCGGCGCGCACGACGACCGGGATCGCAACGTCGGCTCCGGGCGCCAGCGTGACCGTGCCGGGCACGTCGATCTGGACACCGGTCGTCTGCGACTGCGGCGCGAGCGACACCGTCCAGTTGCCGGCTCCGTTGCCGGCATCGGAGACCGTCAGCAGCAGCGAGGAGCGCTGTGCTCCGGTCGAGACGTCGACCTTCTGGAAGGACAGCGACTGCGGGTCGGTGAACACCTTCGGGTCGTCGGCCGTCAGGACGTTGGCGAGCCCGGAGCCTTCGAGCAGCACCGAGGCCTCGTGCGTGCGCGCGGTGTCGTCCCAGGCGGGGCCTGCGGTCGACATCAGAGCGGACTTGACCTGCCAGGACGTCCAGCCCGGGTGCTGCTGCAGGAGCAGCGCCGCGGCGCCCGCGACATGCGGCGTCGCCATCGACGTCCCGGCGTAGACCGAGAACGTCTGGCCCCCCGTCGACGAGAGGACGTCGAGCCCCGGCGCGGACACGTCCGGCTTCAGCTCGTGCCCGAAGTCGGTGGGGCCGGCCGACGAGAAGCTCGTGATCACGCCCGCACGGTTGGTCTGGATCTCCTGGATGCTGCTCGTGACGCGGATCGTCCCCTGGCCGCCGTTCGCCGCCAGGTAGGCGCGCAGGACCTGGCCGTCCAGGTCGGAGATCATCCCGGCCGGGAGCGGCAGCGGGATCGGGATGGCGTTCGCCTCGCCGAAGCGGTTGTCGATCAGGATCAGGCCGATCGCACCGCCCGCGACCGCTCGCTCGGCCTTCGAGACGAAGGAGCAGCTGCCGCGCGAGGCGAGAAGGATCTTGCCGGCCACCGAGTCCTTCGGCAGCGTGCCCTTGCCCGTGTTGGGATCGGCCGCCGAGCCGCAGAGGTGCGACTCCACCGGCTTGCCGTCGGTGCCGATGATCGACGAGACGTCGACGATCTGCTGGTCGAGTGTCGACCACGCGCCCGGCAGCTTGGCCCCGGCCGCTCCCTGGATCGGGACGGCGCCGAGCGACGGCGGCCCGCCGACGACCGACAGCGCCGGGGCGAAGACGTGCGAGTTAGACGTTGCCGCGACCGTGATCGCGTCGGGGGCGGAGCCGGGTGAGCCGGCCGTGCCGAGGCCGAAGTCCTCGCGGTCGTTGCCCGCTGCGATCACCGGCACGACGCCCGCGAGCGCGGTGTTGTGGACTGCCTCGTACATCGCGTCGTTCGCCGGGTCGGTCTGCGGTCCGCCGCCCGAGAAGTTGATCACGTTCATCCCGTCTGCCACCGCGGCCTCGAACGCGTCGACGATCTCGGGCGTGTTCGCCTGATGGCCGAGCGGCGTGGGGACCGTGAAGACGCGGTAGTTCCCGATCCATGCCTTGGGCGCGACGCCGGAGAGGTTCGTCACCTTGGGATGGTCGCTGCCGGCCGGTGCGGTCGTGTTCTCGTCGCCCGCGGCGATCCCCGCCACGTGCGTCCCGTGCGGCTCCGACTTGTCGAACGCCTTGTTGCTCAGCTGGTCGCGCACCGGCCCGGGGAAGACCCGCGCAACGATCACCTTCGGCGTCGTCAGCTTCGGATCGCCCTTCGGGAAGCCCGGCGGGTAGGAGAAGCCCGCCGGGTCGAGGAACGGGCTCGACGAGTCCACGCCCGTGTCGACGACGGCGATCTTGATGCCTTCGCCCTTCTGGCCGGTCGCCGCCTCGAGATCCGTCGCGTGGATCACGCTCGGGCCGCGGTCCATGGTCGCCGAGTACGAGAGGCTGGGGTAGACCTTCGTGACCGACTTGACGTGCAGGAGCGTCGGCAGCGACCTGGCGGGCAGCTGCACGGTGAAGCCGTCGAGCAGGATCGCGAAGTGCTCCTGGATTCTCGCCTGCGGGATCGCCGCGCGCACCTGGGCGACGGCAGCCCGCTGGAGGCGGGCGAGCTTCGCCAGGTAGGCGACGGAGCTTGCCGTATGCACGTCGAGGTGGTTCGACCGCGAGGCGGACAGCACCGAGCGCTCCGAGCTCCACGCAGCGAGCGGCGGCGCGGCGAGACGGACGATCACGCGCGTCAGCCCACGCGTGTGCGCGGGTGGAATGTGGATCACGCCCGCGCGGACACGCGGCAACGACGTCTCGCCGACCGGGCGGCGGACCGGAGTGAGGGCGGCCGAGGCAGACGCCGCCGCCGCGAGCCCCAACACCGCCGAGAGCAAGAAGAGGCGACGCAAGGTTCCGCACAGTAGCCGAACACGGTTAGAGTCGGCCCGAATGTTCGAGGGAAAGCACGCGCTCGTTCTCGGAGTGGCCAACAAGCGTTCGATCGCGTGGGCGATCGCGCAGCGGCTCGCCGCCGGCGGCGCCGAGCTCGCGTTCACGTTCCAGGGTGAGCGAATCGAGAAGAACGTTCGCGACCTGGCCGAGTCGGTCTCGAGCCCGCTCGTCACCGAGTTGGACGTCCGCGACGACGCGGCGATCGCCCGCGTTTTCTCCGAGGTCGGAGACGTGTTCGGTGGGAAGCTCGACATCCTCGTCCATTCGGTGGCGTTCGCTGCGGCGGAGGATCTCGAGGGCCGCTTCACCGATACGCCGCGCGACCGGTTCTGGATGGCGATCGACGTGAGCGCGTACTCGCTCGTCGCGACCGCGCGGGCCGCGGAGCCGCTCATGGAGGCTGCCGGAGGCGGGTCGATCGTCACGATGACCTACCTCGGCGGCGAGCGCGCGGTGCCCCACTACAACGTGATGGGTGTCGCCAAGGCGACGCTCGACTCCTCGGTGAAGTACCTGGCCTGGGATCTCGGCCACAAGAACATCCGTGTCAACGCGATCTCCGCCGGCCCCGTGCGCACCCTCGCGGCGCGCTCGATCGCCGGCTTCCCGACGATGGAGTCGATCGTCGAGGAGCGTTCGCCGCTCCACCGCCACGTCGATGCGGACGACGTCGGTGCAGCCGCCGAGTACCTGCTCGGAGACGGCGCCCGCAACGTGACGGGCACGACGCTCTACGTCGACAGCGGCTATCACGCAATGGGAATGTGATCGGGGCCTCGACGGCCCCGATCACATTGGAACCTGATTCGCGAAGCGAACCAGGTTCCTGAGTTGCTGATCTAGCTGAACGGCTTCGTGATCATGTCGACGATCACGAGCAGCAGCACGGCGACGTCGACGCGCGCGATCAGGAGGATCCGGTCGATCAGCGCGATCGTCGCCGGATGCTCCGGCCCGTTCTGCTCGGCCGACGCCTCGATCTTCTTCGCGAGCGGCGAGAGCACGGCGATGCCGGTGACGAACGTCGTGGCGTAGCCGACGAGGCCGGCGACCACCCAGAACTTCCCCCAGCCCCAGTCGGTGTTGATCATCATCGCGATCCCCATCAGGAAGACGACGAGGCCCGCAGGGGCGAAGATCTTCTCGCCGGCGAACGCGGCCTGGCGGGCGACCGTGACCACGGCCTTCGGGTCCGTCTCACGCTGGGCCCGAAGCGCGAGGATCGTGAGCATCAGACCCCCGCCGATCCAGGCGACCGCGAAGACGACGTGAACGGTCTTGAAGGCCGCGTACCAGTGGTTCGGCAGCGCATTCGTCGAGAAGGCGAAGATCGCTGCGACGACCACGACCCCCGCGAGCAGTGCGTATGTGATGGCGCCGGTTCCGCGCTCGGCGGCGACCGACCCCTCGGAAGGTGTGTCCATGCGCGAGATCTAGCCAGATGTGCCGTCGGGTTTCAAGGCCCGCCCGGCCTCGAGCCACTCGTCCACGTCCGGGGCGTCGCCGCTGTCGTACTCCCAGGCGGCCCGCACGACCCCGGTCTCGTCGACGAGGAACGCGGTGCGGCGGGCGACGTCGCGGAACCCGCGAAACTCGAACCCGACGCCGAAAGCGCGCACGACGTCGCCGTTGAAGTCCGAGAGCAGGCCGAAGTTCAGATCGAGCGCCTGCGTCCAGGCGATGTGCGTCCAGGGCGAGTCGCGCGAGATGCCGACCGGCTGCACCCCGATCTCGTCGAACTCGGCTCTCCTGTCACGCAGGAGCTCCATTTCGTTCGTTCAGGTCGAGGACCAGTCGAACAGGTAGAAGACGAGCAGCTTCGGCCCGTCGTCGACGAGCTCGAGCATCGTCAGGGGCTCGTTGGGCCCGAGGAAGATCTGCGCGTCGGGGATGCGGTCGCCGGGCTCGAGCACGCGGCGGAGATTACTGACAGCACCAGCGGCCGGAGAGCTCCAGGAGCGGTCCGAGGTGGTCGGCGCGCGGGAACTGCTCGCGGATGTTCCCCACGGCCTGCACGTGCGAGCCGTGCAGGAACACCCACTGGTTCGCCGTCGGCCAGGCGACGAGCAGCCAGCTGCCGTCGGGCGACCAGGCGATGTCCCCGAACACGCCGGGGCCGGCGAAGAGCAGCCTCGACGTCCCCGGGTGGTCGACGTCCACGAGCTTCACCTCGCTGTGGCCTGCGAATCGGGTCGCGACCGCGAGCTTGTGTGAGGCCGGGCGGAACGCCGCCCGCAGGAACTGCGCGCCGAGCATCGAGACGGTGCGGCGCACGCGGCCGCTCGCGTTCAGTACGACGATGCGCCTGGCCGAGACCACCGCGAGGTCACGCCCGTCGGAGGACCACTCGAGGCGGGTCGGCAGCACGCCGACGGGCGCACGCCAGAGGACCGGCCCGGTCGCACGGCGGAGGACGACCGAGCCGCCGGAGACGTAGGCCACGACATGCAGCCGGGCCGGGTCCCACGCCGGGGGCACATCCTGCGCATTCCGGTCGAGCAGGTGGTCGCCCGTTCCGTCGCCGGCGACGACGCGGAGCCCGCCGGCGGCGAGGTAGGCAATGCGGGTGTCGGTGCGCGTCCCCTCCCAGCTCGGGTAGTGGACGTTGCGCCGGGCAAGCGTCCAGTGGACGCCGCCCTCCGGGCCGAGCGCGGCGAGCTCGTTTCTCCGCGTCGCGACGAGATAGAGCCCGTGCGGCGACCACGCGGCATCGTCGTAGGAGCCGACCCTGCGCTTGAGGCCGTCGGGGTGCACGATCCAGACGCCGCCGTCACCGGCCGAGACCACGAGCAGTCGTCCGTTCGACGGGAGCGAGAACAGCGCCTGCGCTGCGTGCTCCACCCCGACCGCCTTGCGCACCTGTTCGAAGACGGCGCGTCCGGGAGGCGAGAGGACGGCGGCGGCGATCACCGCCGCGAGTGCCGCAAGTAACAGACTGTTACTTAGTCCGCGGCGGCGGGAGCGGCGCGGCGGCCGTTCCTCGTACGCGCGCCGAAGTGTCTCCCAGGTGCGCTCCTCCGCTGCGTTCACGCCTCCAGCTCCTTCAGGCGGTCGAGGCCGCGGCGCAGCCGCGAGTTGACGGTGCCCCGGGGAAGATCGAGCAGCTCCGCGATCTCGCCGGGGGTGTACTCGAGCACGTAGCGGAGGACGACCACGGCGCGGTGCTCGGGCGCGAGGTCGCCGATCCGGCCGAGGGCCGAGCCGTCGACCTCGGGCAGGGGCGGGGCGGAGACGGTGTCGCCCAGCTCGACCTCGGCGCGCAGCTTGCGCGCGCGCGTCCAGTCGATTGCCCGGTTGACGACGATTCGGTGCAGCCAGGGAGCGAACGGCCGGCGGCGGTCGAACCGGTCGAGATGGCGCACGGCGGCCAGGAAGGCCTCCTGCGCGATGTCCTCGGCGGCCGCTGCGTCGCCGGTGACGAGCAGCGCGGCCCGGTAGGCGCGCGGCCAGTGCTCGCGGAAGAGCCGCTCGAGGTCGGCGACCGACCCGCGCTGGGCACCCCTGATCCAGGCGCGCTCCGACACCCCTGGACTGTACGACGGAAAGCGTTCACGAGGTCCATACGCGTGTGGGACCTCGAGCGGTCCCGCCGCCGTATACCTCTCCATGAAACGATTGCTGCTGCTCCTCGCGCTCGTCGCGCTGCTCGTTCCCGGCGCCGCCCGGGCGGCGGCCTGCTCGCCGCTCAACTGCGCGCCAAGCCAGTTCGCGCTTGCGCACGGGACGTTGCTCGGCTTCCGCACCGCGGCGCTCCGTCCGGTGAAGGTCGTCGACCTCCGGACCGGTGCGCTCAGGTTCACGCTGCCCGGCGGGTTCGTGGCCGGGGACGTGCTCGTCCACCGTGCGGACAAGACGCTCGAATGGTACGACGCGAGTACCGGCGCGCGAACGCACGCCGTGGCTCTTGCCCGCACGATCCGCCTTGCCGGGGTCTCGCAGGACGGGTCGCGCGCCGTCGGCTTCCGGCTGACGCCCGATGCCGCGACGACGGTCGTGATCGCGGCCCCGAGCGGGACACGCGAGCTCGTGATCCCGGGTCGGCAATGGGACTTCGACGCGCTGCGCGGCGACAGGCTCTTTCTCATCCACTATCTCTCGGGAGGCGGCTACCAGGTGCGGCTCCTCGACCTCGCGACCGGGAAGCTGGCCGCGACGCCGCTCAAGGACCCGCACGAGTCCGGGACGATCTGGGGCTCGCCCTTCGCACGTCTCGCCTCGCCGGACGGGCGCTACCTGTTCACGCTCTACCTCGGCTCGAACGGCGGCGCGATGATCCACGAGCTCGACCTGAGGGCCGCGACGGCCCGCTGCATCGACCTGCCCGGTACGGGGGACTACGGCTCGGCGTCCTCGTGGGCGATGACGCTCGCGCCCGGCTCGCGCACGCTCTGGGCCGTGAGCCCCGGCTACGGCCGCGTCGTCGGGATCGACATCGTCACGCGCACCGTGACGAAGGCGTTCCGCGTCGACCTGCCCTCCTGGAGCCTCGGCTACGGCACACGCGCGGCGATCTCGCCCGACCGGCAGCAGCTTGCGGTCGCCGACGGCAAGACGGTCGCCCTGCTCGACCTCGCGCAGCAGCGGGTTGCGCAGCGCGACCCGGGCAAGGCGGTCGCGCTCGGCTATTCGCCGGCAGGGCGGCTCTGGAAGCTGTCGTAGCGCTTCGCGATCGGTGAAACTGAGCCGCGTCAGCCCGCTGCCGGTGCGCTGACGGCTGCTTCCTCGGTCGCGACCGAGATCTCGCGCACGACCTCGACGATGTCGCGGTTCGCGTTCCACACGCGCAGCTGGCGATCGGAGCCGTTGCCGCGGGCGAGGATCTCGCGCACGCCCTCCAGCTCGCGCTCCGACCCCAGCTCGCGTGCATGCGGCTCGATGTCGCGCAGCGTGCGGCGCACGAGCTGCGCGATGGGAACGCGGTTGCGGCGCCCGGTGGCGAGGTCCATGACCGGCGCCTCGAGCCCGTAGCGCGCCGCCAGCCACTTGTTCTCGGTCGTCAGCAGCCGGTGCCAGGTCGGGATCGGCTTCCCGCTCTCGTACAGGTCGCAGTACATCTTCACGATCGCCTGGAAGAACGCTGCGATCGCGACGACGTCCTCGAGCCGCGTCACCGCGTCGCAGACGCGCATCTCGATCGTCCCGAGCCGCGGATGCGGGCGGATGTCCCACCAGATGTGCGTGTAGTCGGCGATGCACCCGGTGCGCTCGAGCTGGCCGACGACCTCCGCGTAGTCGGCGTAGTCCTTGAAGCGCGGCGGTGGGCCCGAGCGTGGGAAGGCCGCGAACACCATCTGCCGGCTCGAGGCGAGCCCCGTCGGCTCGCCGCGCCAGAACGGCGACGACGCGGAGAGGGCCAGCATCTGCGGCAGGTGGACGAGCAGTCCGTTCATCACCTGGATCGCCTTCTCCGGATCGTCGACCGCGACGTGCATGTGCATCCCGAAGATCAGCTCGCGGCGCGCGATGTACTGCAGCTGGTCCACGAGCTGCCGGTAGCGGTCACGAGCCGTGATCCGCTGGCGCTCGAAGAGGCTGAACGGGTGGGTTCCGGCGGAGCCGAAGCGGCAGCCCTCGGAGCGGGCGATCTCGGCGACGTAGCCGCGCAGCTGCGCGAGGGAGCTCAGGACGTCGCCGGCGTTCCGGCAGACCGGAGTCGTCACCTCGAGCACCGACTGCATCAACTCTGCGTGGATGCGGTTTCGATGCTCACCGTGCTCGACCGCCGCGAGCACGGAGTCGATGTGCTGCACGAGGTCCCACGTCTCGGGATCGAGCAGCATGTACTCCTCCTCGACGCCGAGCGTGTACGGGTCGCTCGAGCCGAACGCGTGCTCGAGCACGCTGGCGTGGCCGTAGCCCAGCCCCTCGGCGCCCTTGCCCGTGATCGAGGGTGGGAAGATCTGCTTCACAGAACCAAGTATGTCGCGGTTCGAACCGCGTCACTCACGAACCCATCACCGCTTCCGCTTCGATCTCGACGAGCCAGCGCGGGTCGAGCAGGGTGGTGACGATGCCGGTGGTCGCCGGCCGCGCCCGCGCAAAGGCTTCGCCGTGCGCGCGGCCGACCTCGTCGATGTGCGCGGCGTCCGTGACGTAGATGCGGGTTCTCACGACGTCGTCGAACGACGCACCGGCTTCGATCAGCGCACGCTCGATGATCGAGAGGCAGACCCGAGCCTGTTCGTACGGCGTCGCGGGCGGGTCGGCGTCGCCGGGCATGATCGGCGCGGTGCCCGAGACCCAGACGCGATCGCCGACCTTGACGGCACGTGAGTAGCCAACGCGCGCCTCGAACGCAGCTCCCGAGGAGATCAGCCGCCGCTCCATGCTCGCTAGTCTCGCCGTTCGTGGAGGTCCTGCGCCAGGTCGACGGTTGGCCGTGCGAGCACGTCGCCGTCGCAGTGACCGGTGCCGCCGAGGGAGCCCACGGCGACGTGGAGCGTCGATTCGCCTGGGCGTCCGTGACGAAGCCCGCGACGGCCGTTGCGATGCTGGTTGCGGCCGAGGAGGGCCTTGTCGACCTCGACGAGCCGGCCGGGCCGCCCGGCTCGACCTTTCGCCATCTGCTCGCGCACGCGTCCGGCCTGCCGTTCGACCACGGCCCGCCGATCTCGCGCCCGGGGGCCCGGCGCGTGTACTCGAACTACGGCTTCGAGGTCGCGGCCGCGCTGGTCGAGCAGCGCGCCGAGATGCCGTTCTCGCAGTACTTCGGCCACGTCTGGCAGGGAACGACCGCCGAGCTGCACGGCTCGGCCGGCTCGGGCGTCGAGGGCACGCTCGGCGATCTGCTCGCGCTCGCGCGCGAGCTCCAGTCGCCCACCCGGCTCGCGCCGGAGACCCTCGCCGAGGCGACTGCAGTGCAGTTCCCCGGGCTCGGCGGCGTGCTGCCCGGGTTCGGGCGCCAGGATCCGAACGACTGGGGCCTCGGCTTGGAGCTTCGCGATGCCAAGGCACCGCACTGGACCGGAGCGCGCAACTCGCCGCAGACGTTCGGCCATTTCGGCAGGACCGGCACCTTCCTCTGGATCGATCCCGTCGCCGGGATCGCGCTCGGCTGCCTGACCGATCTCGCCTTCGGCGACTGGGCGGCCGAAGCCTGGCCACGGCTCGCGGACGCGGTGCTGGCGTGGGTTGGCTGAGTCTTCATCCCGGCTTTACCTTCGCCGACCTAGGCTCGGATCGATGACGTCCCGGCTTGCACCGGTTCGCCGCCGCGTCCGTCTGGCCCGCGGCATCCTGCTCGGCGGCGGGGTCGTCGTCTTCGGCGCGACGATGGCGCTCGCCCGTGCCCAGTTCCCCGGGCATCACAAGCACGGCGTGACGGACCTCTCGCCTCCGGCGCCGTTCGTCGACGTGGTCCGGCGAAACCAGCTGCAGGCGGGGATCCTCGCCCCGGCTCAGGCTCCGCCGGGCATCGGATCGGCGCCCTCGTGAGTCGCGCGGTCTTCCGCTCGATGGGGTGCGAGGTCGTCGTCGAAGGGGCGTCTCCGGCGGTGCTCGGCGGGGTGCGCGCCCTGTTCGACCGCTACGACGCGGTGTTCAGCCGTTTCCGGCCGGAGAGCGAGCTCATGAGATTGAACAGGGCGGGCGGGGGCGCGATGTCGCCGCTCTTCCGCGACGTCCTCGACACCGCGCTGTGGGCGTCCGACCAGACAGGTGGGCTCGTCGATCCTCGCGTCGGCGCCGCGGTCGTCGCAGCAGGCTACGACCGGGACTTCGCCCTCGGCCTGGACAGCGACGAGCCGGCCGCGCCCGCGCGCGCCGGCGGCGGCCTGTGGCGGCTCGGGCCCGTGCTGCGCCTGGCCGGCAGCGTGCAACTCGACCTGAACGGCGTCGTCAAAGCGCTTGCGGTCGACCGTGCAGCCGCGCTCCTCGACGGCGACGGGTTCGTGTCCGCGGGCGGCGATCTCGCGACGCGGGGCGCGGTCGACGTCGCCTTGAGCGGCGGCGATGCCGTGCGCGCGGCTGGGGGGCTGGCGACGAGCGGGACGACGCGGCGGCGCTGGCTGCGTGGCGGCGAGGCGCAGCACCACCTGATCGACCCGCGCACCGGCCGGCCGGCCGAGACTCCCTGGTCGGAGGTGACGGTCTGCGCCGCCACCTGCCTGGCTGCAGACGTTGCCGCCAAGGCGGCGCTGCTCCACGGTGCGGCCGGCCCGGATTGGCTTCATCGCCGCGGGCTTCCCGGCCGGTTCGTCGGCGCCGAGGTCGTCGCGACGCCCGGCTGGACGGACGCACTCCAGGCCGCGCCGTGCATCTGACGTCGAGCCCTGTCGACTGGTATGCCGCGCGCGCGGCCGGCGTCGTCGCGTACGTGCTGCTGACGATCGTCGTCTCGCTCGGGCTGACGCTCTCGTCGAGACGGAAGCTCGAGCGCTGGCCGCGGTTCGCCCTCGAGGAGGTGCACCGCTTCGGCGGCATCCTGGTCGGGACCTTCATCGCGATTCACGTCGCGACGATCGCGATCGACTCGTACCTGCGTTTCTCGGTGACCGCCGTCGTCGTGCCCTTCGCGTCCTCCTACCGACCGCTGTGGGTCGCGCTCGGGATCGTCGCTGCCGAGCTGCTGCTCGCGCTCGCGGTCACGAACCGCCTGCGCGACCGGATGCCGTACGCGCGGTGGCGTGCCTTCCACTACGCGAACTTCGCGGTCTGGAGCGCCGCGACGGTGCACGGCCTGGCGAGCGGCACCGACCGGGGCAGCGTCTGGCTGCTGACGCTCACGGCCGTCTCTGCGGGTGTCGTCGTGACGCTGACCGCACGGCGCGTGCGGCTCGACCCTGCGCCGGCGCTTGCTGCAGGAGGCGCCGGCGCCGCAGTGGTGATCGTGCTCGCACTCGTCGCATTCCCCTTCCATCCGCGTCCCTGGAACGCGCGCACCTTCCACGACTCTCTCGTCGGCGTCATCTCGCGCAACGCCGGCCCGACGCGGGAGCTCGTCTCGGTCGTCGCCACCGGCGACGGCGACCAGCGGGTGCTGATGCGCGCCGACCTGCTCGTCGAGCCACGCGGCCTGCTCGCCACGTCCTTCGAGCTCGAGTTCCTGCCGAGCGGCTTGCGCTGCCACGGCCATGTCACCCACATCGACTCGCTCGGGTTCCAGGGTTTGTGTCGCACCGCCGACGGGACGAAGAGATATGTGCGGGCGGCCTGGGAGGCAGAAGAGGGGTCGGAGTTCAACGCGGGGACGCTCGATGTCCACGCGTAGCCTCGCGCTGCTCATGCTCGTGGTGGTCGCGGCCGGCGCCGGCTGCGGTGCGTCCGCCAGGCGCGCCGCGACGAGCACCCAGCGCATCGCGAAGCAGGACCCGGTCGTGCGCACGGTTCCCGTCGACGTCGCCGAGCACGTGCTGGGAAGCCTCACCGCGCCCGTCCAGGATGCGACCTCGGCGCCGTGGCACGGTGGCGCGATCCTCGCGGGCGGGCTCACGGCGGCCGACACGTCGACCTCGAACGTGGTTCTCGTCCGCGCCCGCGGCCGCACCTCGCCGTTGCCGCTCGCCCTGCACGACGCCACCGCCGCTGCGCTCGGCGGCGCCGTCTACCTGTTCGGCGGTGGCGACGGGGTGCGTCAGCTCGACGGGATCATCCGGTTCGCACCGGGCGCGCCGGCCACCGTCGGCCGGCTGCCCGCCCCGAGCTCGGACCAGGCGGGTGCGGCCCTCGGTGGGGCGGAGTACGTCGTCGGCGGCTACACGGGCACGAACTGGCTGAACACGATCGTCCGCTGGCGCCCCGGCGGCCGGGCGCGGGTCGTCGGCCATCTGCCGGTGCCGCTGCGCTACGCCGCCGTCGCCGCGGTGTCGGGCCGGGTCGTGATCGCCGGCGGTTCGACTCCGGCCGGGACGGCCAGCGACGCGGTGCTCTCCTTCGACCCGGCCACCGGCCGCACCACCCGGATCGGGCGCCTGCCCAGCCCGACGACGCACGCGGCGGCCGCCGCGCTCGGCACCCACGTGTACGTGATCGGCGGCCGGGGGGCGACGGTCGATACGCCGACCGCGTCGATCGAGGCCGTCGACCCGCTCGCGCGCAAGGTGGTGCCGGCGGGGATGCTGAGCTCCGCCCGCTCCGACCTCGCCGCCGTCGGGCTGCCGGGGAAGATCCTGCTCGCCGGCGGGCGGGAAGGCTCGGGCACGGTCGCAACCGTCTCGGAGCTCGTCCCCACGCGCCGGACGACGGCCGCCGTGCCCAAGCTGGTCGACGCGCACAACGTCTACGCCGCCGACACCCCCGGCAATCTGACCGGGGCCGCGCGCACCGCGCTGCAGCGCGTCTACGTGCCGAACTCGCAGTCGAACACGGTCGACGTGATCGACCCGCACACGTTCAAGGTCGTCGACCACTTCGCGGTCGGGGGCCTGCCACAGCACGTCGTCCCGTCCTACGACCTGAAGCACCTCTACGTCACGAACGACACGGGCAACACGCTCACACAGCTCGACCCGCAGACGGGCAAGCCGACTCGCACGATCCCCGTCGACGATCCGTACAACATGTACTTCACGCCCGACGGGCGCTATGCGATCGTCGTGGCCGAGCGGAACGCGCGGCTCGACTTCCGGGATCCGCGCACCTTCGCGCTCGTGAAGTCGGTCTCGACTCCCTGCCGCGGGGTCGACCACATGGACTTCACCGCCGACGGGACGAAGGCGCTCGTCAGCTGCGAGTTCTCGGGCCAGCTGCTGGAGCTCGACGTCTCGCACCAGCGCGTCGTCAAGGTCGTCAGCGCCGGGGGCGGCCTCGGCATGCCGCAGGACGTGAAGCTCTCCCCTGACGGGCGCGTCTTCTACGTCGCCGACATGGTGTCGAACGGCGTCTGGGTCGTCGGCGCGCGGAGCTTCCGCGTCGTCTCGTTCATCCACACCGGGCGCGGCGCGCACGGCCTCTACCCGAGCCGCGACGCCCGCTACCTCTACGTCTCGAACCGGGGCGAAGGCTCGATCTCGGTGCTCAGCTTCGCCACCCGCAAGGTCGTGCACACCTGGCGGATCTCCGGCGGCGGCAGCCCCGACATGGGCGGGGTCTCCGCCGACGGCAGGGTGCTGTGGCTGTCCGGCCGCTACAACGCCGTCGTGTACGCGATCTCGACCCGCGACGGAAAGCTGCTGGCGCGCATCCCGGTCGGCTACGGCCCGCACGGCCTCTGCGTGTGGCCGCAGCCGGGCCGGTACTCGCTCGGCCACACGGGCATCCTCCGCTAGAGCTAGGAGAGCAGGAACTCGAGGAGGAGCGCGTTCAGCTCCTCGGGCTGGTCGATCCCGACGAGGTGGCCGGCGCCCGGAACGAGCACGAGGTCGGCGTCGGGAATCTCCTCGGCGAGGTGCTGTGCGATCGCGAGGAAGTCGGGCTTGTCGTCCTCGCCGACGATCACGAGCGTGGGGACCCGGAGCGACGAGAGAGGCGTCAGCTCCGGCCAGAGCACCTCGGGCTCCGCGTGGGCGCTCTGCAGCTCGAGTGCGCGGCGCTGCTGGGGACGCACCTCGTCGCGGTGGCCGGGCGCGACCCAGAACTCGAGGTTGATCTCCGTGGCGGCATCGAGGTCGCCGGCGTCGATCGCCTCCGCCTCCGCCGCGAAGTAGGCGCGCAGCTCTTCCGTCCAGTCCCAGGCCGGCAGACCTGCACCAACGAGCACGAGCCGCTCCACCTGGTCTGCATGCGCGAGCGCGGTCCGCAGGGCCACCGCGCCGCCGAACGAGTTGCCGACGAGTGCGGCCGGCAGTTCGGCCGCGACGACGTCGACGAACGAGAACGGCTCGGTCGGCAGCGGTGTCGAGCCCCAGCCGGGGAGGTCCGGCGCGACCACCTCGAGGCTCGGACGGAGAGCCTCGATCTGGCGGCGCCAGAGACGCGAGTCGCCGAGCGCCGAGTGCAGGAGCACAACCCTGGACATCGCCGGATTCTCCATCATGTGCCGATGGGCGCGCTCGACCACTGGCGCTTCTGCGCACGCTGCGGCGGCGATCTCGCCCCGGGCGACGACCACCTCAGGTGCCGGTCGTGCGGGGAGGAGTACTGGGCGAACGCGATTCCGGCCGTGCAGGGCATCCTGGAACGCGACGGCCGCGTGCTGCTCGCACGGCGCGGGCGCGAACCGCGTCGAGGCTTCTGGGACCTCCCCGGCGGCTTCCTGCACGAGACGGAGAGCGCGGCCGAGGGCCTGCGCCGCGAGTTCCGCGAGGAGACGGGGCTCGAGATCGAGCCCCTGCACCTGCTGCGGATCGACATCGAGCCGTATGGCGACCGGTACGTCTTCTCGGTCACGTGGCTCGTGCGCGGGGACGGCGAGCCGGTGGCCGCCGACGACGTCGACGAGCTGCGCTGGTTCGGGCCCGACGAGCTGCCGGAGCTGGCGTTCCCGGGCCAGGATCTGGTGCTAGGCGACTGGGTCGCGCGGCAGCAGCAGCCGTAGCGCGCGCGGCTCGAGCCGCACCCCCGCCACGGCCGCCGTTCTCCGTGGGCTTCCCGGGACGGGAAGATGGGCCGATCGGCTCATGTGCCCGTCCGGGCGGCCGTCGATCATCCGGAAAATGGACGACCGCGGCACACTGCATCTGATCGAGGACGATCTCGGGGAGACGTGGGTCGACGACCTGGCGCGCGAGGGCGTCGCGGCGATCGAGCGCTACCTCGCCAAGCACCTGGCCTTTCTGACCTACCTCGACGAAGCCTCCGCCTAGCTCTCCGCCAGCCCGAGGGCCTTCTCCAGCGAGCCCTTCGGCATGGCGCCGATGGCAGAGGCCCGAGGCTCGCCGTTCTCGAACAGCACCATGAACGGGATCGAGGCGACGCCGTAGCGCTGCGCGAGATCCTGCTGCTCGTCGATATTGACCTTCACGACCTTCACCTGATGCTCGTCGGCGATCCGGTCGAGCACGGGAGAGACGGCATGGCACGGGCCACACCACTCGGCCCAGAAGTCGACGATCACCTTGCCGTCGGACTTCAGGACCTCGCTCTCGAAGGTGTCGGTTGTCGCATTGGTTGCCAATTGGTTCCTTTCTCAGATGTCTTCCGCGGGAGTCAACGCCGGCCCGAGAACCTTTGTTCCCTGAAGCTACGATCGACGCATGTTCACGCCGCTTCCGGACAAACCCGACCATCCCGGGCTCGAGCTCGAGATCCTCGAGGTCTGGGAGCGGGAGCGTACCTTCGAGCAGTTGCGCGACCGAAACCGGGGCAACCCCCGCTGGTCGTTCGTCGACGGGCCGGTCACCGCGAACCGCTCGTCGCTCGGTGTCCACACCGCCTGGGGCCGCACGCTGAAGGACGTGTTCCAGCGGTACAAGGCGTTGCGCGGCTACGACCAGCGCTACCAGAACGGCTTCGACTGCCAGGGCCTCTGGATCGAGGTCGGCGTCGAGCGCTCGCTCGGGCTGAACTCCAAGCGCGAGATCGAGGAGTTCGGGCTCGAGGAGTTCGCCCGCCGCTGCCGCGAGGTGGTCGTCAACTCGTCCGCGGCGCTGACCCGCGGCTCGATCCGCCTCGGCCAGTGGATGGACTGGGGCCGCGACTACTTCACCTTCAGCGACACGAACATCGAGTACATCTGGAAGTTCCTGCAGATCGTGAACGCGCGCGGCTGGCTGTACATGGGCCACCGCTCGACGGAGTGGTGCCCGCGGTGCGGCACCTCCCTCTCCCAGCACGAGCTGACCCAGTCGGGCGTCTATCAGGACCGAGCCGACCCCTCGCTCTACGTTCGCTTCCCGCTGCTCGACCGGGAGGGCGAGTACGTCGTCGTCTGGACGACGACACCCTGGACGCTGCCGGCGAACGTCGCCGCGGCGGTGCACCCCGGCGAGGAGTACGGGCGCCGCGAGAACGGCGAGTGGGTCGCGGTGAAGCTCTTCCCGGACGACACGTACGCCGAGAAGCTGCGCGGCTCGGATCTCGTCGGCTGGCGGTATCGCGGCCCGTTCGACGATCTCCCTCCCGGCTCGCAGGTCGAGCATCGCGTGATCCCGTGGGACGACGTGACGATGGACCAGGGCACCGGCATCGTCCACATCGCCCCCGGCTGCGGCGGTGAGGACTTCGAGCTGTCCAAGGTCCACGACCTGGCCGTCCTCACACCCGTCGACGAGTCGGGCCGCTTCTACGACGACTACGGCTGGCTGCACGGGCTCTCGACCACCGAGTCCGCCGACCAGATCATCGGGCGGCTCGGCGAGACGGGCTTCCTCGTCGAGGCCGGGCTCTACACGCATGCCTACCCTCACTGCTGGCGGTGCGACACGCCGCTCATCTTCCGCCTCTCCGACGACTGGTTCATCTCCGTCGAGGAGCTCCGGCCGAAGCTGCTCGAGGAGAACGCCAGAGTGCAGTGGGTGCCGGAGTACATGGGCAAGCGCATGGACGACTGGCTGCGGAACATGGGGGACTGGAACATCTCGCGGCGCCGCTACTACGGCTTGCCGCTGCCGCTCTACCCGTGCTCGTGCGGGCATCTGACCGTCATCGGCTCGAAGGCGGAGCTGGCCGAGCGGGCCGTCGAGGGGCTGGAACAGCTCGAGGAGCTGCGCCGGCCGTGGATCGACCGCGTGCCGATCCGCTGCGAGGCCTGCGGCGAGACCGTCGACCGGATCCTCGAGGTGGGCGACGTGTGGCTGGACGCCGGCATCGTCCCGTTCTCGACCCTCGGCTGGGAGAGCCCGGAGTGGATCCCCGAGGGCTACGCGACCGGTGCCGCCCGGGGGCTGACGAAAGCCGATCTGCCCGATCACGCGTACTGGGAGCAGTGGTTCCCCGCCGACTGGGTGTCCGAGATGCGCGAGCAGATCCGCCTCTGGTTCTACTCGCAGTTCTTCATGTCCGTCGCTCTCGTCGGCCGCTCGCCGTACAACCGCGTGCTCGCCTACGAGAAGATGCTCGACGAGCAGGGCCGTGAGATGCACGCTTCGTGGGGCAACACGATCCCCGCCGAGGATGCATTCGCCCAGATGGGCGCCGACGTGATGCGCTGGCAGTACTGCGCGCAGCCGCCGGACCGCAATCTCCTGTTCGGCTTCGGGCCGGCGCACGAGGTCAAGCGCAAGCTGCTGACGTTCTGGAACTCGGTCAGGTTCCTCGTCGACTACGGCAACATCGAGGGGTTTGCGCCCACGTGGGAGCGGCTCGAGCCCGACGTCGAGCTGCGTCCGCTCGACCGGTGGCTCGTCGAGCGGACGAAGGAGCTCGTCGCCGAGGCGACCGAGGGATACGAGGCGACGCTGACGACCGACGTGACGCGTGCGTTCGAGTCATTCGTCGACGACGTCTCGAACTGGTACATCCGCCGTTCGCGGCGCCGCTTCTACTCCTTCGACGAGGCCGCCTTCCGGACGCTGTGGTTCGCGCTCGTCCAGTCGCTGCGCGCGATCGCCCCGGTCATGCCGTTCCTCGCCGACCACCTGTGGCGGAACCTCGTGCAGGACGGCCCGGCGTCGGTGCACCTGGCGCCGTGGCCGGAGCCCGTCGAGCCCGATCGTGCGCTGCTCGCGGAGATCGCCGAGGTGCGGCGCGTCGTCGAGCTCGGCCGCCAGGCGCGCTCGGCGTCACAGCTGAAGCTACGTCAGCCGCTGCGCCGGCTCGTGGTCGCCGGGGCCGAGCGCGCCGTGGACCACGCCGACGAGATCGCCGAGGAGCTGCGCGTCAAGGAGGTCGAGTTCGGCGACGTCGAGTCGTCCGACCTGCGCGTCAAGCCGAACCTGCCGGTGCTGGGGCCCAAGCTCGGCCCGGCGCTTCGCCAGGTGCGCGAGAGCCTGCAGCGCGGCGAGTTCGAGGAGCTCGAGGGCGGACGCTTCCAGGTCGACGGCCACCTGCTCGAGCCGGACGAGGTGCTCGTCGAGCGCGTCGGCCGGGCCGGCTGGGCGGTCGCGAGCGAGGACGGCGTCACCGTCGCGCTGGACACGGCGCTGGACGACGAGCTCGTGCTCGAGGCGAAGCTGCTCGACCGCGTGCACGAGGTGAACGTCCTGCGCAAGGAGTCGGGCCTCGCGATCACCGATCGCATCAAGCTCTGGCTGCCCGACGCCGCCCTGATCGAGCGCTACCGCGACCGGCTGGCGGCGGAGACGCTGGCCGTCTCGGTCGAGCCCGGCGAGCTGCGGATCGAGAAAGCGTGAGGCGGGTCGCGCTCCTCCTCGTCGCCGTCGCCGCGGCGGGGTGCGGGAGCTCGAACGCCCAGCCGAAGGACGACCCGGGAGCGTTCGCCGTCAAGGTCGTCGACCAGATCGTGCACAACCGCTACGACACCGCGTGGAACGACCTGCACCCGGTCGACCAGAAGGTCGCGCCGTCGGCCGAATACGTGCAGTGCGAACGGCGGTCGCCCGTGCTCACGGTGCCGCTCTCGACGAAGGTGGTGAGCATCGGCAACGAGTCGGTCGGGCTCGGCGACGGATCGTTCGTGCAGAGCAAGGCGGTGCACGTGCGGCTCGGCTTCGCCGGCGGCTTCAAGCTCGTGCATACCGTCCACGTCGTCGCCGACCACGGCAAGTGGACGTGGATCCTGCCGTCCTACCGCTTCCGTGACTACCGGGCCGACAAGTGTCCCGTGGACGCGGGGTCGAGCCCGCCCCCGTCGACGTCCTGAGCGAACCTGGTTCCGGCTTCGCCGGCAACCAGGTTCAATCCTGGCTCTCGGCGAGGGCGAGCTCGCGGCGCAGCTCGGTCGGCAGGCGGAACTCGACGCCCTCGTCGACGAGCCGGTACGGCTCGATCCGGGTCACGCCCCGGCGGCGGAACCATTCGCAGACGCGCTCGACGAGCTTCTCGGGCGCCGAGGCCCCCGAGGTGACGCCGACCACCTCGACTGCTTCGAGCCAGCTCTCGTCGATCTCCGTCTCGTCGTCGATCAGATGCCCCGCGATCCCCGCGGCGCGCGCCGTCTCGACCAGCCGGTTCGAGTTCGACGAGTTGCGCGAGCCGATCACGAGCAGCAACTGGATCTCGTTCAGCATCTCCTTGACCGCCCACTGGCGGTTGGAGGTGGCGTAACAGATGTCTTCCTTCTTCGGCGCGTAGATGTCCGGGAAGCGCCGGCGGAGCGCCGTGATGATCTCGCCGGTCTCGTCGACCGAGAGGGTCGTCTGCGTGACGTAGGCGAGCCGCGACCCGGGCGCGAACGTGAGGCGCTCGACGTCGTCCACCGACTCGACGAGCACGATCGAGTCGGGAGCCTCGCCCATCGTCCCGACGACCTCCTCGTGACCCTCGTGGCCGATCAGCACGACCAGGTAGCCGTCCGCGGCGTAGCGCTTCGCCTGGACGTGCACCTTGGTGACGAGCGGACAGGTCGCGTCGATCGTGTTCAGGCGCCGCGCCTGCGCATTCGCATGCACCGACGGCGACGACGCCGTGCGCCGAGAAGACGACGGTCTCACCTTCCGGCACCTCCGTCTCCTCGTCGACGAACACCGCTCCACGCGCCTCGAGATCGCGGACGACATGCAGGTTGTGGACGATCTGCTTGCGCACGTAGACCGGAGGTCCGTACAGGTCGAGCGCCTTCTCGACGGTCTCGACCGCGCGCTCGACACCGGCGCAGTAACCGCGGGGAGACGCGAGCAGGACCTTCGTGACCACGCGGCCAGCGTACCGGCCCGAGAAACGAGAAGGCCCGCTGCTCGGGGGGTCGTCGCAGCGGGCCCTTCGTGATTGCTCACCGCGGCACATGGCCAGGAACGACCGCCGCGGATCGCATCGCCCAGTGACGAGACGCTAGCTGGGCGGGCCGCCGGATGGAATAGGCCGGAAGGCCCATCTTTACAAGGCAGGCGCGGTCCACCGGCGCCGCGTACGATTGAGCGGCCCAGATGGTGAACGTGCCGTGAGCCAGACAACCGAAGCAGTCCTCCTCAACGGCGTGCCGCTCCTGCTCCTCGCCGCCGCCTACGCCGCGGTGACCGGCGCGATCCTGCCCGTCCTCTGGCGCGAGCGGCGTCGGGCATACGTGATCGACTGGGCGGTCCTGCTCGTGTTCCCGGGGATCGCGGTCGCGGCCGGGATCTTCGGCGTGCTCGTGGTGGACGAGCAACGGCCGTTCGGCGGCCATCTGTGGCTCGCCCTCGCCGCCTCGCTCGCGGCGCTCGCACCCGCGGCGTTGCTGCTCGCGCGGTGGCGCGACCGGGCCATGGTCGTGGGGGGGATCGGGCGCACGCGCGAGGCGGAGGCGCGGGCCTCGGTTCGCGACCGGGAGCTCGAGACGGTTGCAGACATCTCGAATGCTCTCGCCCGGGCCGGCTCGCCCGTCGACGCCGCGCGGCCGCTCGTGCGCCGGGTCACGGGCCTGCTCGGGGTCGGGTTCGCGGGCGTCGTCGCCGTCGACGACGCGGGGGAGGCTGCGACCGGCGTGTACGCGGAGCTGAACGGCGAGCCGGCGGCCTGGTGGGCGGACGTGACCGTCGACCTTCGCAACGAGCCGTCCGGTATCGCGAGCGCCGTCTTCGATGCTGCGCCCGTGACCGTCTACGACATCGGCAGCTCGCCGCGCGTCAGCCCCCGGCTGGCGGCCCAGGTCGGCGCGCACAGCGGCGCGTGGGTGCCGATGATCGCGGACGAGCGGGTGATCGGCGTGCTCGTCTTCGCCTCGACGGACGCGAAGCGGACCTTCCCGGCCGACGAGCTCGCCGTGCTCCAGGCGATCGCGTCGGAGGCGGCGCTCGCGCTCGAGCGGATCCGTTCGGCGACGGCGCTCTCCGATGCGCTGGCGCGGGAGCAGCTGATCGGGGAGGTGGCCCGCCGGATCCGGACGCAGCTCGATCCGGATGCAGTGCTGAGCGTCGCGCGGGACGAGCTGCGGAACGCGCTGAGGCTGGGCTCCGTCTCGATCTCCGTCGAAGGAGGCGCACACGTCGTCGCCGATCGTGACCTCTCGCCGGGCGAGCAGTTCGTGGTCGACACGGTCGAGCGAGAGGTCGACGCCGCGCTCCGCACCGCCGGCCTGCTGGCAGAGAACCGGCGGCGGCTCGACCAGCAGGCGGCGCTGTTGCACGCCGCCCAGGTGGTGACGAGTGAGCTCGAGATCGAGGCGGTGCTCGAGCGGCTCGTCCAGGAGGTGACCAAGCTGCTCGGTGCGGACGCGGCCGACTGCTACCTCGTCGACCCCGAGCGGGGTGTCCTTCGCTGCGCCGCGGTGCACGGCTTCGACGCGGGGCTCGTCGGCTTCGAGTTCGTGCCCGAGCACGGCCTGTCCGGTGCAGCGCTCGAGCGGGCGGCGGCTCCGGTGCCGAACCCGGCATACGAGGGGTTTGCCCGCGCTCTCGTCGCGCCGATGGTGTGGGCCGGAGAGACACGAGGCGTCCTCGGCGTCGGGATCCGCGACGCGACGCGCACCTTCTCGGAGGCCGACGTCGAGCTGCTCGAGGCGTTCGCGTCGCTCGCGTCGCTCGCGTTGCGCAACGCCGAGAGCTTCGCCGAGCGGTCGCGGCAGGCACGCGTCCAGCGTGGCTTCTATCGCATCGCCTCGCTGCTCGGCGAACCGCTGTCGCTGCCCGAGACCTACGACGCGGCCGCCCAGGCGGCGGCCGAGGCGCTCGGCGGAGACTCGGCCGCGGTGCTCGTGCGGTCGCCCGCCGGGCTCGGCCTGGTCGGCGGCCATGCGCTGCCCGACGCCGTGCGCGAGCTGGAGCTGCCCCGCGCGCTCGACGCGGCCGCGCTCGAGGGGCACCTGCTCGCGGCAAGCCGCATCGCGGACGACGAACGGTTCGACGCTGCCTGGCGCGCCGCGCCGTTCGCCGCGCTGCTCGCGATCCCCGTGGCCGGCGAAGTGGCGGGCCTCGTGCTCGTCCTCTTCACGGAGGAGCGCGACTTCGCCCGTGACGACCTCGAGCTGGCGAACCAGGTCGCCGGTGCAGCAAGCGGGGCGCTCGACCGCAGCCGGCTGTTCGAAGCAGAACGCACGGCCCGCTCGCTCTCTCAGCAGCTTGCGCGCACCGGCAGCCTGCTCGCGACCGAGCTCGACCCGGTCGCCGTGCTCGAGGCCGTCGTCACCGAGGCGGTCGCCCTGCTCGGGGTGGACGCCGCGGCGCTCGCAGCTCTCGAGGACGAGGACCTCGTGATCACGGCCGCGGTCGGGGACGGAGCGGAACAGGCGCTCGGCGCCCGCTCCGCCGCGACCGGCTGGGTCGCCGGCGACGTCGTGCAGTCACGCGCGCCGGTCGCGTACGAGGACACGAGCCTCAACGAGGGCCTGGCCGAGTCGGACGCGCTGCTCGCGCTCGGCCACCGCGCCTACCTCGGGGTGCCCTTGGCCGGACGGGAGGGCGCGCTGTACGGGGTGCTCTCCGTCTATTCGCTGGCCCCGCGAAGGTGGCGGGAGGACGAGACTCAGGCGCTCGCAGCGCTCGCCGCGAACGCGTCCGTCGCACTCTCCAACGCCGAGCTGTATCAGCACGTGGCGGTCGAGCGCGAGCAGAGCGTCGCCATCCTCGCCAACATCGCCGACGGCATCGTCGCCGTCGACCGCGACGGGCAGGTGGTCCTCTGGAACCGCGCCGCGGAGGAGATCACCGGCGTGCCCGCGGCCGAGGCGATCGGCCGCACGCCGCTCCAGGTGCTGCAGCGCGATCTCGAGTCGGAGCACGGCGGCACGAACCGTCACATCGCGATCGTGAGCGGCGACCGGGAGGTCTGGTTGTCGCTGTCGGAGGCCGTGATGCGCGACCCTGCGGGCGTCGTCGCCGGACGCATCTTCGCCTTCCGGGACATCTCGTCGGAGCACGCCGTGGAGCAGATGAAGTCCGATTTCGTCTCCACGATCTCGGCGGAGCTGCGCGCGCCACTCACCACGATCTACGGCTTCGCGCAGACGCTGCTGCGCGAGGACATCGCATTCGGCGAGGCCGAGCGGCGCACCTTCACCCAGTTCATCTCCCGCGAGACCGCCCGGTTGACGTCGATCGTGGACGCGCTGCTCAACGTCGCGCGTCTGGATACCGGTGACGTGAACGTCTCGCTCGTGCCGACGGACGTCGGATCGGTGGTCACGGAGGTCGTGACGGCAGCCGGCCCGTCGGTCAACGGCCACCGGCTCGTCGCCGACGTGGGGCCGGAGCCGCTCGCCGCGCGGGCCGACCCGGAAAAGCTGAGGCAGGTGCTCGAACAGCTCGTCTCGAACGCCGTCAAGTACTCGCCGGACGGCGGCGTCGTCAGCGTGTCCGCGCAGCGGCGCCGCGACGCGGTCGAGGTCGCGGTCGCAGACGAGGGAGTCGGCATCCCGGCCTCCGAACGGGAGCGGATCTTCGCGAAGTTCTACAAGGCGGGCGGCGGACAGGGCACGGGTCTCGGGCTCTTCATCGCCCAGGGCCTCGTCCGCGAGATGGGCGGCACGATCTGGGTCGATTCGGAAGAGGGACGAGGGTCGCGGTTCGCGTTCCAGCTTCCGGCTGCGGAGGACGATTCGGTGTCGGTTTCGACGAAGGAGGGATAACGGGCGGGATGGCAACGCGCGTGTTGGTGATCGACGACGAGTCTCCGATCCGGCTCCTCTGCCGGGTCAACCTGGAGGCAGAGGGCATGGAGGTGCTCGAGGCCGCCGACGGGCCGACCGGGCTCGAGCGGGCGCGCGCCGAGCGTCCCGACGTGATCCTGCTGGACGTGATGATGCCCGGGCTCGACGGCTGGCGTGTTGCGGAGGAGCTGCTCGACGACGGCCGGACCGAGGCGATCCCGATCGTCTTCCTGACGGCGCGCGCCGAGCTGCGCGACCGCGCCCGCGGGATCGATCTCGGCGGCGTCGACTACGTCACCAAGCCGTTCAACCCAGTCGAGCTCGCGCCGCTCGTTCGCGACCTGATCGAGCGGGTGGAGCGCGGCGAGCGGGACGACCTCCGACGCGAGAAGCTGTCCGAGCTGCGCTCTCTGCTCGAGCGCGAGTAGCCGTCAGCGGGCGGTCTGCGCGAGGCCGATCGCCGCCAGCACAACCACCGCGCCCGCGAGCTGGACGCTGCCGAGCCCCTCGGACAGCCACGCCCAGCCGACGAGAGCCCCCACCACGGGCTCGAGCATCGCGACGATCCCCACCGTCGTCGCGCTGAGATGACGGAGCGCGCTGACGAGCAGAAAGAACGGAGCGATCGTCCCGAACACGATCATCCAGCCCGCGAGCAGCCAGACCGGCAGGTGGTGTGCGTGCAAGTTGCCGCCGAGCGACGTGCTCTCGGTCAGGACGTGCGGTGGAAACGACCACCACGGGACGAGCAGCGCCCAGAAGATCGACGCGAACAGGAAGCCCCACGCGAGCAGCGACACCGGATCGCGGTCGCCGACGACGTGCTCGGCGAGCAGCACGTAGAGCGCGTAGGCGAACGCACCGCCGAGCGCGAACATCATCCCCGCGGTCGAGAGCGACGCGCCGCCGCCGAACACGTTGACGATCAGCCCGAGGCCGACCAGGGCGAGCGCGAGCGCGACCCAGATTCGCCGCCGCACGTGCTCGTGGTAGGCGAAGCGCACCCAGAGCGCCACGAGCAGAGGTGCGAGGTACTCGATCAGGAGAGCGACACCGATCGCGAGCCGGTGGATCGCCAGGAAGTAGAACCACTGGACGAACGCGAGGCCGGCGATCCCGAAGGTCGCGACGTACGGCAGTTCGTGCCACGTCAGCCGCAGCCGCCGGGGCGCCGCGAGCGCGAGGATCGCCACGAGCCCGAGGGCCGCCCCGAGCGAACGGACCTGTGCGAGGCGCTCCGCCGACAGCCCGGTCGAGAGGATCGTCTTCGAGACGCCGCCGTTGAGGCCCCAGAGGACCGCTGCGACGGCGGCCATCAGATAGCCGAGCCGGGGACGCCGGCGCCGCGCGGGCGCGACGGGAAACCCTGCCTCGCTCACGAAGTCGAAGCGATCGGGCGGGGAAGCCCCCCGGTTTTCGCCGGTCTAAGTCGGGACGGTCGGATTCGAACCGACGGCTTCCGCCTCCCAAAGGCGGCGCTCTGACCAGGCTGAGCTACGTCCCGTCGCGGCGACAGTGTAGGCGCACGCATCGGCTGCCGAATCTCTGGAGCAGGAAGAAGGGGGCTACCGGGGGAAACATGGCTCCCCCCAGGTTCAGAGTTGCCAATCTCCGTTGCGAAGGAGAGGGACGGCTTCGCCGTCGGTCGTGATGCCGTCGACCTCCAGGTCGTTCGAGCCGATCATGAAGTCGGTGTGGATCGACGAATGGTTGACGCCGCGCTCGTGGCGCTCCTCCGATGTCAGGTCCGCGGCCCACGGCACCGCCTGGAGGATCGAAGCGCCGAGTGCGATGTGCGACGCGGCGTTCTCGTCGAAGAGGGTGTCGTAGAAGACAAGACCGGTCTTCCCGACGGCGGAGTGCCCGTCGACCAGCGCGACCTCTCCGAGCCGCGTCGCGCCGTCGTCGGTCGCGATGTGCGTGCGCAGGACCTCCTCGCCCGTCTCGGCGTGCACCTCCACGGCGCGTCCGCCTTCGAACCGCACCTCGAGGCCGCGAACGATGTTGCCCTGGATCTGCAACGGCAACGTCGAGCGGACGGTGCCCTCGACGCGGCGGGCGTCGGGGGTGGTGAAGACCTCTTCGGTCGGCATGTTCGCGACGTGCTCGATGCCGTTCGACTTGTCGAGCGCCGCCCGCCAGTCGGAGTCGGCGTGCAGCCCGATCGTCAGGTCGGTGCCTGGGCCGCGGTAGCGCAGCTCTGTGAAGCGCCGCTCGTTCAGCGCAGCCGCCCGGCCCTGCAGGCGGCCGATGTGCTCGCCCCAGGCGGCGACCGGGTCCGGCTGGTCGAGCCGCACGGCCTGGGCGACCGCGTCCCACAGACGCTCGACGTCGGGCTCGCCGAGCACCGTCTGTGCCCACCCCTCGTTGGGGTAGGCGACGATCGTCCAGTTGCACAGGCCGTCGGTCAGCTTCAGCGACTCCTCGGCAACCTCGCGCATGCGCGCCTTGCCGACGCGCGCCCCGTCGAGGTCGGCGAGCAGCTCGGGCTCCGGATTGCCGGCGATCGCGCAGAGGGCGCCGCCGAGCTCGCCCAGCTCGCGCAGCCGAGAGACGAGCCACGGGGGCGAATAGCCCAGGAGCTCCTCCTCCGCCAGCTCGATGTGCGCGCGCCGGACGTGCTGGTCGGTGTAGAGGACGTCGACGTACTTCGCGCCAGCGCTGTAGGCCTCGCGCGCGATCGCACGGACGAACGGCGCGTGCTCGATCAGGGCGTTGATGCCCAGGATCTGGCCGGGCTGCAGGTTCAGGCCGACCCGGACTGTGAGGCGTGCATAGCCTTCGAGGCGCTGATCGGCGTCCGGCACGGCGGGGAACTGTAGCGACCTGGCCGACGTCGCCGAATCGACCCGTACACTGACCCGCCGTGAAGCGGATGCTCGCTCTCGGAACGGCGTTTGCCGCCCTCCTGGCAGGCTGCGGCCAGAGCACCCCGCACAACTACTCGCTCGGAAAGACGAAGGCCTGCCTCGCGGCGAAGCCCGTGCAGCTCGGCGGCAACCTGGATTTCGTCGCGAGCACGTCCACCGGCGGCGCGCTGAAGGTGCACACGAGCGACAACTTCGTGACGCTCGTCTTCGGCAGGACCGTCGCCGACGCGGACAACGTCGCCGCCGCCTACCGCCGGTTCGCGGCCAAGAACGTCGGCGTCAACGACGTCCTCGACCAGAACCAGAACGCCGTCCTGCTCTGGCACGTGCATCCGAGCCAGCCCGACCTCGATCTGATCAGCGGCTGTCTCAAATAGCGCCCTCCTCGGCCAGGAACCGCCGGAACCAGTAGAGAAAGACGACGAAGAGGACGATCGCCTGTTCGGCGGCCATGGTGACGCCGGCGATCTGCTGGTCGGCGAGCGGCGAGAGCCCCCACAGCCGGGGGACGTGCACGTAGAAGCCGTAGGCGGGCTTGGGGAGCAGGGCGAGCAGCAGGCCGAGCGGAGCCGCGAGCACGAAGGCCGCGAACGCGTAGGCGGCACGGGCTCCCGAGGCGAGCCGGCGCGGAACGTCCTGCACGAGCGGCCACCAGAAGAGGATGCCCGTGGCGAAGTAGCAGCCGTGCTCGAGATGGATCAGCCACGACTGGTGCCGCAGGGCCGCGTCGTACACCGCCGGCACGTGCCAGAAGTAGTAGTTGCCGAGCCACACCGGCAGCGCGACTGCAGGGTGCGTCACGAGCCGCCACCACTCGAGCCGCGCGAGACATTCGGCCATCGGCGCCGACGCCCCGAGCACCGCGAGGAGCGGCGCCCACTCGGCCAGGACGACGTTCTGGAGCAGGTGCGCCGTCAGCAGGTAGTGCAGCCCGAGGTGGTGCAGCGGCGACCAGAACGCGATCGCGAGCAACGTCATCGAGCCCGCGTAGCAGGCGATCCGCCAGCGAGGGGCGCCCAGCCTGCCGAGGGCGAAGAGGTAGAGCAGCGAGAGCACCGGCACGACGACGGTCGTGTCGACGTCTGCCTGCCACGCGTACGGCGAATGCGTGTGAGCGAGCAGCACCGGTCGCTAACCTAGTCGGCGAACGCGGGTGTAGCTCAATGGTAGAGCTCCAGCCTTCCAAGCTGATTACGCGGGTTCGATTCCCGCCACCCGCTTTGTCGTGGGGGAGCACCTTCGGTTCTCCCCCACGAGCCCCCTCTCCGACACGTTGCACCTCGTGTGGGCGAGCACGGGCAAAGCCCGCGCTCGCGACGGCTCACGGTGCAATCTCAATCCGGGAAAGACAAGAGTCGCTCGATGCACGAGCTTGACGAGCGGATCCAGCGCGCCATGGGCTCCCCGCCGCTTCGGTACGACCGCCGGCCCGGCGGCTAGCGCAGCCGGTCGGCGAACGGCTCGAGGTCGTCCGCGTGCAGGCCGATCGTGCCCGCCTCGAGTGCGGCCTTCACCTCGCGTGCGAGCGCCAGCGCCTCGCTGGCCTGCCCCGGTTCGAGGACGGTCGACAGCGACGCGAGGACCGCGCCTCCCTCGTGCAGCTGCACGTCGACGGTCGTGAGCGCGGACTTGTCGTCGATGTACGGGTCGTCGGGGATGCCGACCCAGACCGTGACCGCACCGCCGCCCGGCAGTGCCGCGTGCTCGGTCACCGGTGCGGTGCGGAGGCTCACCGGGCGCACCGTACCAACGTCCGATCGCCGGGTGATCCTTAGGCGATGACGCCGGAACGCGTGGTCGACCTGCGCACCCGCACGATCCTGCGCGTGCTCCTGATCGTGCTCGGGGTCGCAGTGTCGCTCGAGGTGCTCTGGATTGCCCGCCACATCCTCGCGTGGGTCGTGATCGCGCTCTTCCTCGCGCTCGCGCTGAATCCCCTCGTGGGTTGGATCGAGCGGCGCGGCCGGATCCCACGAGGGCCTGCGATCGTGATCGCGTACGTGATCGTGGCGATCGTCGTCGCCGCGGTCGGCGCGACGTTCATCCCGAAGCTGATCGACGAGGTGAACGGATTCGTGCAGGCCACGCCGGGCTATGTCCACGACCTGACCCAAGGACGCGGCCGCCTCGGGTTCCTCGAGCGCAAGTACCACGTGGTCGAGAAGGTGCAGGAGCAGGTCAAGACGGGCGGAGCGACGAAGGTGCTCGGGCTGTCGGGGGCCGCTCTGTCGGTGACGAAGAGCATCATCACGATCATCGCCGCGACGGTGACGATCGTCTTCCTGACGTTCTTCATGCTGCTCGAGGGGAAGGGCTGGGTCGAGCGCGCGTATCTGCTCTTCCCGGAGGAGTCGCAGCCCCGCTGGCGCCGGGTCGGGGAGGAGGTCTCGAGGACGGTCGGCGGCTACATCACCGGCAACATCCTGATCAGCCTGATCGCCGGAACGTCGATGACGGTCGTGCTGCTCGTGATGGGCGTGCCCTATGCGGTGGCGCTCGGCCTGCTCGTGGCGTTTCTCGACCTGATCCCGCTCGCCGGGGCGACGATCGCGGGCATCATCGTCGCGATCGTCTCGTTCCTGCACTCGGTCCCTGCCGGCATCGTCGCCGTCGTCTTCGTGATCGTCTACCAGCAGCTCGAGAACCACTTCCTGCAGCCGGTGATCTACGGCCGCACGGTCCAGCTCTCGCCGCTCGTCGTCCTCATCTCGGTGCTCGTCGGCGCCGAGCTCGCCGGCATCATCGGCGCGCTCGCGGCGATCCCGGTCGCGGGCACCCTGCAGGTGATCGTGCGCGACCAGTTCGCCATGCGTCGCGGCGCGTCGCCGCAGACGGAGCTCCCGCCGCCCGAACCGGGCTAGCCAGGCACGACGGTACCCTCACGGGGCGCGCCCGTAGCTCAGTGGAAGAGCGGCGGCCTTCTAAGCCGTTGGTCGGAGGTTCGAATCCTCCCGGGCGCATGCGCGAGGGCAACCGGGTCGCCGTCCGGGAGAGCTTGCTAGGGTTGCGCGGCTCGTGGCTCGGCCCCTCCCAGCATTGCTCGCGGCGTGCGCCGCGGCCCTGGTGCTCGTCCCGCTCGGTTCGCCCGCCGCCGTCGTCGGCGACTGCACCCCCGGGGCCGGATTCCGGCCGGCGAACGCCGCCTTCGCAGCCGAGGTCGTGCGGCTCGTCAACCAGCACCGCACGGCGCTCGGCCTGCGGGCGCTGAAGGTGTCGCCGGCGCTCTCGGCCTCCGCCGTCTGGAAGGCCCGGCATATGGCGACCTACGGCTACATGGGCCACGACGACCCGGCGCCGCCGGTCGCCCGGACCGCAGCCGACCGCATCGCGGCGTGCGGCTACCGGGGCGGCTGGGGCGAGAACATCGCCGCCGGGTTTGCCACCCCCGCCGCGGCGCTCGCCGCCTGGCTGGGCTCGCCCGGCCACCGCGCGAACATCGAGAACCCCGCCTACGTCGTCACGGGTGCCGGCGCAGCCGTCTCGGCCGGCGGCGTGACCGTGTGGGCACAGGACTTCGGCCTGAGCGACGACTCCGGCTCGGCCGGGCCTGCGGGCTCGCCGAAGCCCGGACAGGGCAGGATCGTCCTGCAGAAGCTGCGCGTCAGCGAGCGTGCCGGCCGGCTCGTCCTGCGCGCGCATGCCGTGCTCGCTCCCTCGCTCGCGCCGCTGCGCAAGGGGAGCACGGGCTGTGCGGCCTCGGTCGGCGGCGCCAAGCTGCACGTGCTCGTCCGCCGGTTCGCGCAGGGCGTGGTGACCTGTGCTTGGCAGGTCTCGACCGGCTCGCGTCCGGTCAAGGCGACGGTCTTCGTGAGCGCGAAGGCGGCTCGCCCCGCGCATGCCACCGTGACCGTCGTGCCGCGGTAGCCGCTCGACGAGACGCCGCTACGATGGGCGGCGCACGGTGGCGGTAGCTCAGTTGGTAGAGCCCCGGGTTGTGGTCCCGGTGGTCGCGGGTTCGAGTCCCGTTCGCCACCCTCGCTAGGCTTCACCTGCTCGGCCCCGTAGCTCAGAGGACAGAGCGGGAGCCTTCGAAGCTCCGTGCGGTGGTTCGATTCCACCCGGGGCCATCCACCTTCCGCCGTCGTTGCGGCTTGTCCTCAGGTTGCCGCGCCGGTGCCCCGGATCGTGTTTGAATCGCCTCCGTGGCATCGAGCCTGTCGCGCAAGGATTTCCTGGCGGCCTCCGGGGCCGCGCTCACCGCGCTCGCTCTGCCGCGGTTCGCGCGCGGCTCCCTCGCGACCGGCTCGGCGCCGGTCGGGACGGCCTCGTACCGCAGCGAGCCCGCGCTCAGGCCGCCGACGCTGACCGTCTCGACCCTCGCCCACGAGGCTCCCGGCTACGTGTTCGTCGCGTCGCTGAACGGCCCGGGCCAGCGCGGCCCGATGATCGTCGACAACGCCGGCAACGTCGTCTTCTTCCGGCCGCTCGACACGGTCGCGATCAACTTCCGGCGCCAGGTGCTCGGCGGGAAGCCGGTGCTGACGTGGTGGGAGGGGGTCATCTCGAAGATCGGCACCGGCGAGGGCGAAGGGGTGATCGTCGACCAGAGCTACCGGACCGTCGCGCGCGTGCAGGCGGGCAACGGCTTCAAGGCGGACGTCCACGAGTTCCTGCTGACGCCGCAGAACACCGCGCTGATCACGGTCTACAACTCGGTGCAGGCTGACCTCAGGGCCGTCGGCGGGCCTGCGTCGGGCACGGTGCTCGATTCGATCGTGCAGGAGATCGACGTCAAGACGGGACGCGTGCTGTTCGAGTGGCACAGCCTCGACCACGTTCCGATCACGGACACCTACGCACCGGTCCTCGACCCGTTCGACTACTTCCACGTCAACTCGGTCGACGTCGACCTCGACGGCAACCTCCTCATCTGTGCCAGGAACACGTCGGCGGTGTACAAGGTCGACCGGTCGAGCGGCCAGGTGCTCTGGCGGCTCTCCGGCAGGAGCAGCGACTTCGAGCTCGGGCCGAACGCCCAGTTCATGTACCAGCACGACGCGCGCGCACACACCGACGGCACGATCACGCTCTTCGACGACGGGCCCGGTCCTTCGTCGACACAGTCGCGCGCGATCCGGCTTGGTCTCGATCTCGGCGCGATGCGGGCCGACCTGCTCCAGGACTATCGCCATCCCGACCCGGTCGCCGCCGTTGCGATGGGCAACGCGCAGGTGCTCGAGGGCGACGCGGTGTTCGTCGGCTGGGGGACCGAGCCCTACATCACCGAGTTCGGGCCGGGCGGCGACGTCCGGTTCGACGCGAAGTTCGACGGCGGCGCGTGGAACTACCGCGCGTTTCGCGACGAATGGGTGGGCAAGCCGGCGACGAAGCCGGCGGTCGCCGCGGTCCGGCATGCGAGCAGCACGAGCGTCTACGCGAGCTGGAACGGCAGCACCAAGACGGCGTACTGGCGCGTGTCCGCCGGCCCCGCGGCCGGCGCGCTCGCCGTCGTGAAGACGGCCCCCGCCAGGGGATTCGAGACGACGATCAGGATCGCGGGCCGGCCGCGGTTCGTCTCCGTGACGGCGCTCGACGCGTCGCGCAAGCCCCTCGGCGCCTCGCGTGCCGTCCGCGTGCGCGCCTGAGCACGCATTACGCTGTGCCGGACCGCGCGGGCGTGGCGGAACTGGCAGACGCGCCGGGTTTAGGTCCCGGTGGGCTTCGGCTCTTGGAGGTTCGACTCCTCTCGCCCGCACTCGAACCGCTACGGGGCGAGTAGCGACCAGGCGTTGGCGTGTGGCACGACGCTGATCCGCTTCCGGGTGCGAAGGTTCACGGCGAACTACTCGCCGTGATCGAAGCCCTGCACTTGCAACCGCGGTCTCGAGCCGCCGACATCAGACGTGATGACGCTCGCCCAGCTCAGCGCCGTGATCCGTCCGCGTGCGTCAGCAGGAGTGGCGAGCTTCGGGTGGTGAATACTCGACGGATGGCACGGTTCGTGCTCGTACATGGAGGCTGGCACGGCGGCTGGTGCTTCCGGTGGCTTGCCAGGGAGCTCGCGGATCGCGGCCATTTGGTGGCGACGCCCGACTTGCCGTGTGAGGAGGTCGGGCTAACCCCGCTCGACTATGCCCGGGTTGTCGGCCGACAGCCGGACGCGATCGTCGTCGGACATTCGCTCGGCGGGTTCACGATCCCGCACATCGAGGCTCGCGCCCGCGTCTACCTCGCCGCTCTGCCGCCGCTCTGCCGCCGCGAGATAGACGAGTGCTTCGCCAAGGGGTTCGGCGGAACCGTGCGCGACGCCCTGAACCGCTCCTATTGGCCCGACGCGGACACTGCTGCGGCGCGGATGTACCCCGACTGTTCGCGCGTCCAGTCGGACTGGGCCTTCGCGCAACTCCGGCGGCAAGCGCGGCTTGAGCCGGTGCCCGCACCGTTTGGGAAAGGCGACGTCGTCATTGCGACGCTGCGGGATGCCGCAGTCGACCCGCGCTGGCAACTCCGCACGGCGAGCGCCCACGGTGCGCGTGTGATCGAGCTCGACTCGGGTCACTCGCCGTTCTTGACGCAGCCGGACGAGCTCGCAGACGTGCTCAGCTCGCTCGCCTGAGCGGCCAGGCGTCATCCCCAAACCGGCCCACGCCACTGAATCTGATTCGGCGCAGCCGAACCAGATTCACGAGTTTCGAGCTGTCAACCGCCTCCCGAGAAACTCGCGAATCAGATTCAGAGAGCGAATCTGATTCGGTCTCTGTTCGAGGGTCATCCCGGAACACACCCGCAGGCAGGGGCTAGGTGAGGGAGACGCGTATCTGCGCTGCGATTTCGTCACCAGTGAGGCGTTCCGCATCCAGATGCGTCGCGTACCGACTAGCTGCAAGCTCGGGTAAGACCGCGTCCACGGTCTTCGCCGCCCATCCTCCCGTGTCGTTCGCTCGGGTCGCCTCGCGGCGCAGCATCTCGTTCCGCGAGACCATCAACGTGAAGTGGTCGAGGCGGAGGTGATCCCCGACGCGTCGCTCTCGTCCAGCTGCGCAGCGTGATCGTCACCGCGCCGGACGAGCTCCGCAGCGAGCTGCGGCGGCTGCCGCTCGGCGAGCTGATTAAGCGCTGCAGCCGCTTCCGCCGCTCGAGCTCGCGCACACCCGGCGAGCTGGCCACGATCCTCGTCCTGCGCACACTCGCCCGCCGCATCCAGGCCGCGACCGGGGAGGCTGAAACGCTCGAGCGCGAGATCCTCACGCACATCCGCGCGCCGTGCCTCAACTCCTCGATGAGCCTGGCGTCGGACCGATCGTCGCCGCGCAACTGATCGTCACCTGGTCACACCAGGACCGCATCGACTCCGAAGCCTGCTTCGCGCGGCTCGCCGGCGTCGCACCCGTCCCGGCCTCCAGCGGCCTGACCACGCGTCACCGACTAAGCCGCGGCGGAGACCGTCAACTCAACCGCGCCCTGCACACGATCGTGCTCCACCGCCGCCAACACGACCCGGCAACACGCCTCTACATCGCCCGCCGCGTCACCGAAGGCAAAAGCACGCGCGACGCCGTCCGCATGCTCAAGCGCTACCTCGCCCGCCACCTCTACCGCGTCATGCAGAACGTCCAGCCCAGCTGATCACTTGACAGTCATAGGAGCTTCATTCCCGAACTCAGTGTCGTTCTCGTCGCGCTGGCGGCGTTCAGTTGCTCAGGCAGTCAGTGACCTTTTACGCACGGCTTACGCCGGCGAGATGGACGGCTGACGCGGTCGACCCACGATGCGCCCGTCACCATCGAAGCGAAGAACCGAAGGAGAAACCCCCTGATGCACAAGTTCCTCTACCTGATGGCCCTGGCCGTCGCCGTTGCGGTGATCGTCCCCGTCGCGGCGCTCGCGGACGACCCGCTGGCGACGATCCAGGCCGACATCACCCAGCTGCAGACCGACGTGAAGGCGAAGCACGACACCGTCCTCGCCGACGCTCAGACCCTGCAGAACGATGCGCAGACCCTCGTCGGCTCCGACAAGGCGACGGCAAAGGCGAAGCTGAGGATCGACATCCTGAAGCTGACGGGCGACTGGCGCTCGCTGCTCTCCGTCTGCCTCGCCGACCGGGCGAAGCTTCATGCCGACATCGCGGCGGCGCACGCCGCGGGCCTGAAGCCGAAGCAGATCCGGCCGCTCGTCCGGGAGGCCAACCTGCAGATCCGGGCCTCGAATCTCGAGATGCGTGCTGGCGTGTTGAAGGCCCGTGCGGCGGTCTTTGCGCTGCGCCAGAGCTTCAAGAACGCGGGGAAGACGGCGCCGTCCGTGGCGACGCCGCCCGCGACGCCGCCGGTGGCTGCACCGGTCAGCCCCTAGCGGGCGCTACGGCAGGAGCTCGAGCACGTCGTCGAGAGCGAGCCGCTCCTTCCGGGGCGGCTCGCCGACGGCGGGCCCGAGATGGACGAGCGCGACGACGCGCTCGTCCGCGGCGAGCCCGAGCGCCGAGCGCATCCGGTCCTCGGTGAAGCACGAGGGTGTTCGCCAGTACGACGCCAGGCCGCGGTTCGTCGCCCCGAGCAGGACGGCATACACCGCACACGCGGTCGCGTGCAGGTCCTCCTCGTCGGTGCGGGGATCGCCCGAGAGGCGGGCGGTGGCGAGCACGAGCGTCGGTGCGCGCCGCAGCTTCAGCGCCTCGTTCTCGCCCGCGAGCTCCTCGATCCGCGCGCGAACCTCCGGCCCCAGCACGCGGAACCGCCAGGGCTGGGTCAGCTTGTGGTTCGGTGCGTGGCGTGCGAGGTCGACGAGCTCGAGCAGCGTCTCGAGATCGACCGGCGCCGATCCGTACTGTTTGTGCGTCCGACGGGCCCTGATCGCGGCTTCTGCGTCCACCACGCCTGAAGGTACAGGTCTGGTTCAATGGCCTCAGCGATGGCGGCACAAGTCGAGGAGCTCTCCGAGAACAAGGTCAAGCTGACCGTCGACGTGCCGGCGCACGACGTGCACCACGCCGTCGAGCATGCCGCGACCGACCTCGCCGCCACCGTCCGCATTCCCGGCTTCCGCAAGGGCAAGGTGCCGATGCCGCTGCTCGTCCAGCGGGTGGGCCGGGAGCGCGTCTACGCGGAGGCGGTCGACAGCCACATCGGCGGCTGGTTCTGGAACGCGGCGGCGCGGGCGCGCCTCAACCCGATCGCGCAGCCCGAGTACGACTATGACCTGCCGACCTCCGACAAGGAGGACTGGCGCTTCTCGGCGACAGTCGAGGTGCAGCCGAAGCCCGAGCCGGCGGACTGGACGAAGCTCGAGGTCCCCAAGGCCGAGGCGGAGGTTCCCGAGGAAGCCGTCCAGGCCGAGCTCGAGACGCTGCAGCGCATCGCCGCCGAGCTCGTCCCGGTCGAGGGCCGCCCCGCCCAGGAGGGCGACACCGTCGTGATCGACCTCGTCGCCGAGGACGGCACGGCCCAGCGCGACTACATCGTCGAGCTCGGCTCGGAGCGGCTCGTCGAAGAGGTCGAGAACGGCGTTCGCGGCCTCTCCGTCGGCGAGAGCCGCGAGATCGCGTACGAGCTCGGCGACGGCTCCTCGCGAAAGGCGACGGTCACGTTGAACGAGGTCAAGGAGCGCGTCTTGCCGCCGCTCGACGACGAGCTCGCCAAGGCCTCCTCGGAGTTCGACACGCTCGCCGAGCTGCGCGCCGACGTCGAAGGACGTCTGCGCGAGCAGATCGACGACCAGATCGAGGGCCTCTTCCGGGCAGCCGCGATCGACGAGCTCGTTCGCCGGACGAACTTCACCGCCGTCGGCCCGCTGGTCGAGTCGCGCACGCGCGAGCTCCTCAGCGGTCTCGCCCGCAGCCTGCAGGAGCGCGGCATCGACGCGAACACGTACCTCCAGCTCACCGGCCAGACGCCCGAGGAGCTGGAGCAGCGCCTTCGCGCAGAGGCCACGATGTCGGTCTCCCGCGAGCTCGTGCTCGAGGCGGTCGCCGACCAGCTCGGGATCGAGGTCACCGATGACGAGATCCGCGAGGAGCTGCGGGCGGCCGGTGAGAGCGACGAGGACATCGAGGCCTTCGTCGCCGCCGGCGGCGCAGACCGGGTGCGCGACGACATCCGCCTGAAGAAGGCGCTCGACCGCATCGCGGCCGAGGTACAGCCGATCGCGCCCGAGCTCCACGAGGCGCGCGAATCGATTTGGACGCCGGAGAAGGATGAACCGGCCGAGTCACCGAAACTGTGGACCCCCGGCAGCAAGGAGTAGAGCAATGAGCCCGCTAGTCCCAATGGTCGTCGAGCAGACCTCGCGCGGCGAACGCGCCTTCGACATCTATTCGCGCCTGCTGGCAGAGCGCATCGTCTTCCTGGGGACCCCCGTCGACGACCAGATCGCGAACCTGATCATCGCCCAGCTCCTGCATCTGGAGTCCGAGGATCCTGACAAGGACATCTTCCTCTACATCAACTCGCCGGGCGGCTCGGTCTACTCCGGGCTCGCGATCTACGACACGATGCAGTTCATCAAGCCGGACGTGCAGACGATCTGCGTCGGGATCGCGATGAGCATGGGCTCGCTGCTCCTGGCCGGCGGCGCGAAAGGGAAGCGCATGTCGCTGCCGAACTCACGGATCCTGATCCATCAGGTGTCCGGCGGGTTCCAGGGCCAGGGCACCGACATCGAGATTCAGGCCCGCGAGGTGATCGGTCTCAAGCGGCGTCTGGAGGAGATCTACACCGAGCACACTGGCAAGACCCAGGAGGAGATTTCACGCGATATGGAGAGAGATTTCTTCCTCAGCCCGACCGAAGCCGTGGATTACGGGATCATCGACTCTGTCATCACACACCGCGACACAGTCCGCACTGAGGCCGCCGCTTAATACGGCCGCTCTAGCCGCTGAGGCCAAAACGGGGTAAAAGGAGAACGGGATGGCGCGTGCGAGTGAAGGAAACGAGCAGCTCCTCTGCAGTTTCTGCGGCAAGTCGCAGCGGCAGGTCAAGAAGCTGATCGCCGGTCCCGGCGTCTACATCTGCGACGAGTGCATCGATCTCTGCAACGAGATCATCGACGAGGAGCTGACCACCCCGACCTCGCTCGACCTCGAGAACCTCCCGCGCCCCAAGGAGATCTACTCCTCGCTCAACGAGTACGTCGTCTCTCAGGAGGAGGCGAAGCGGACGCTGTCGGTCGCCGTCTACAACCACTACAAGCGCGTCCAGATGGGCGTCGAGGACGGCGAGGTCGAGCTGCAGAAGTCGAACATCCTGCTGCTCGGCCCGACCGGTTGCGGCAAGACCCATCTCGCGCAGACGCTCGCGCGGATCCTCAACGTGCCGTTCGCGATCGCCGATGCGACGGCGCTCACCGAGGCAGGTTACGTCGGTGAGGACGTCGAGAACATCCTGCTCAAGCTGATCCAGGCGGCCGACTTCGACATCAAGAAGGCCGAGACCGGGATCATCTACATCGACGAGGTGGACAAGATCGCGCGCAAGGCGGACAACCCGTCGATCACGCGCGACGTGTCGGGCGAAGGCGTCCAGCAGGCGCTGCTGAAGATCCTCGAGGGAACGGTCGCCTCGGTGCCGCCGCAGGGCGGGCGCAAGCACCCGCACCAGGAGTTCCTCTCGATCGACACGACGAACATCCTCTTCATCTGCGGCGGGGCGTTCGCCGGCCTCGACAAGATCATCGCGAAGCGCGTCGGCAAGAACGCCGTCGGCTTCGGACGCGACATCTCGTCGAAGCGCGACTCCGCGAGCGCGGAGCTGCTCGCGGAAGTGATGCCCGAGGATCTCCTCAACTTCGGGCTCATCCCGGAATTCATCGGGCGCCTGCCGGTGCTGAGCGCGGTTCACCAGCTCAAGCGCGAGGACCTGGTGCAGATCCTGACCGAGCCGAAGAACGCGCTCACCCGCCAGTACCAGCGCTTCTTCAACTACGACTCGATCGACCTCGTCTTCACCGACGATGCGCTGTGGTCGATCGCCGACAAGGCGCTCGATCGTGAGACGGGTGCACGCGGCCTCCGGTCGATCATCGAGAACGCCCTCCTCGACGTGATGTTCGAGCTGCCCTCGCGCAAGGACGTCTCCAAGTGCGTGATCACCAAGGAGACGATCGAGAAGGGCCTCAAGCCGACGCTCGTGACGAGCGCCGGAGCCGACCCGATCGAGCCCGACGAGCTCGCCGAGGAGTCCGCGTAGCGGACTCCGACGGTGTCTGACACCACGGTGTCAGACACCTTTCGAGCTGCCCGAGACGCCCGGCCGCAGGGGCCCGCCAACTTCGCGGGGCCTTGACACGTCGTATCCAAACGGCCATAACTCACACCTGAATCGGGTCTCAGGTTCGGGCACATCACACCAGGAGGATGCGTTCATGCGTCATCGCTTCACGAAGGTCCTGCTCGGGGTTGCGCTCTTCACGATGCTCGCCGGGACGGCCACGGTCGCGGCACGCTCGCACCACGCGACGGCCTCGTACAACGTCGGCTTCATCTATCCGCGCACCGGCATCCTCGGGGCCTACGGCGCCGAGGAGCTCGAAGGCTTCAAGTACGGCCTGCAGTACGCGACGAAGGGCACCGGCAAGGTCAACGGCAAGACGATCAACGTCACCTACCAGGACGACAAGGCCGATCCCGCCACCGGCGTCACCGAGGCCAAGGCCCTGATCGGCCAGGGCGTCAAGATCCTCATGGGCACCGGCGGCTCGGGCGTCGCGGTCCAGATGGCCGGGATCGCGGCCCAGAACCAGGTGCTCTACATCTCCGGCCCGGCGGCCGCTGATGCGATCACCGGCATCAACAAGTACACGTTCCGGGCCGGCCGCCAGACGATTCAGGACGTGCTGGACGCGAAGTCGTTCCTCGGCAAGACGACGGGCAAGAAGGTGGTCGTCTTCGACCAGGACAGCGTCTTCGGTCACGGCAACTACCTGGCGGTGAAGGCGTTCTTCAGCGGCCACAACGTCTCCGAGATCTCGGTGCCGCTGACCGCCACCGACTTCACGCCGTTCGCACAGCAGGCGAAGAACGCGAACCCCGACCTGATCTTCGTCGCCTGGGCGGGCACGACCGCCGGAGCGATGTGGAAGGCGCTCGACCAGCAGAACGTGTTCGCGGGCACGCAGGTCGTGACCGGCCTCGCCGAGCGCGCAACCTGGGCAGCCCTCGGCGACCAGGCGACCAAGATCCACTTCCTCTCGCACTACGTCTACACGGCCCCGAAGAACAAGGTCAACACGTGGCTCGTGCAGCAGCTGCGCAAGCGCGGTCAGGTGCCGGACCTCTTCACGCCGGACGGCTTCGTGCTCGCCCAGCTGCTCGTGCACGCGTTGCAGAAGGGCGACTACAACGTCGACAAGATGATCAGCGCTCTCGAGGGCTACAAGTTCCTCGCCCCGAAGGGCTTCCAGGCGATCAGGCCGCAGGATCACGCCATGCTGCAGCCGATGTTCCGCGTCGCGCTGGTGAAGAAGAACGGACGCCTCGTCGCCAACGTGCTCGGCACGGCCACGCCGTACGACACGGCCCCGCCCATCGTGGCGATGAAGGGCTGAGGGCCGCAGGCATCTGGACGATCAGCGCGTGAGCGCATCTCCGATCCTCGCGACCAGGGGCCTCGGACTCGACATCGGCGGCGCGACCATCGTCGCCGATGTCGGGCTCGAGGTCGGCGAGGGCGAACTGCTTGCCGTGATCGGCCCGAACGGGGCCGGCAAGACGACGCTCTTCAACCTCGTCTCCGGCCTGCACCGGCCGACGAGCGGCAGCGTCGAGCTCGACGGTGTCGACGTGACCGCGCACCCGCCGTACCGCCGGGCGCGCGCCGGGCTCGGCAGGACGTTCCAGGTGTCGAACGTCTTCCCGCTGCTGTCCGTGCACGAGAACGTCCGGCTGTCGGCCGAGGCGGCGCTCGGCGGCACGCTCCGGATCTGGCGGCGGGCGACGGCGGTGAAGGAGGCGCTCGAGCGGGCGACCTGGGCGATCGCGCGTGTCGGTCTCGCGGGTCGCGACGCCTGGGCGGCGGGCCTGCTCTCGCACGGCGACAAGCGCAAGCTCGAGCTCGCGATGCTGCTCGCCGGCCGGCCGCGCGTGCTCCTGCTCGACGAGCCGATGGCCGGCGTCTCGATGGAGGACGTCCCCGAGCTCGTCGAGCTGATCCGGTCGGTGCATGCAGACGAGGGAAAGACGGTCCTGATGGTCGAGCACCACATGGAGGTGGTGACGGGGCTCGCGGAGCGGATCGCCGTCATGCATCACGGCAGGCTGCTCGCCGTCGACACGCCCGACGCGATCATGAGCAACGAGACCGTCCGCAGGGCGTATCTCGGAGAGGAGCTCTAGGAATGCCGCTCCTGTCCGTCCACGACCTGCACGTGTACCTCGGCGAGTCGCACGTCCTGCAGGGGATCTCGTTCGACGTCGCCGAGGGCGGAGTAACGGCTCTCCTCGGCCGCAACGGCGTCGGCAAGACGACGACGTTGCGCGCCCTGCTCGGGCTCGTCGACCGGCGGGGCGCGATCGAGCTCGCGGGCGACGACATCCGCCGGGTGCCCACCCACAAGATCGTGCGTCGCGGCGTCGGGTATGTGCCCGAGGATCGCGACGTCTTCGCGGCGTTGACCGTCGAGGAGAACCTTCGCCTCGCCGAGCGGGACGCCGAGCCGCGGTACGACCTCGTCTACGACCTCTTCCCGGAGCTGCGCGAACGCGGCAAGCAGGCCGCGGGCACGCTGTCCGGGGGGCAGCAGCAGATGCTCGCGATCGGCCGTGCGCTCCTGAACGAGAACCGTGTGCTGCTCGTCGACGAGCCGACGAAGGGGCTGTCGCCCCTCCTCGTTACGGAAGTGGCTCAGGTGCTGGAGCGGGTGTCGGAGCTCACGACCGTGCTGCTCGTCGAGCAGAACCTCGGCGTCGTGCAGCGGGTCGCGCGTCACGCGGTCGTGCTGGACACCGGGCGCATCGTGCACATCGGTCCCGCCCGGGAGCTGCTGGACGACAAGCCGATGATCCACCGCATGCTGGGAGTCGGATGACGAATTCGGGTGCAGGCGGATGAGCACGTTCCTGCTGCTCACGATCACGGGCCTCGGCCTCGGCGCGATGTATTTCCTGATCGCCTCGGGGCTGTCCCTGATCTACGGCCTGATGGGCGTCCTGAACTTCGCGCACGGTGTCTTCCTGACGGTCACGGCGTACGCCCTCTGGTTCACCGAGTCGAAGCTCGGCGGTGTGCCGGTGCTGCCACGGTTCCTGATCGCCGCGCTCGTCGGGCTGATCGTCGGCACGGTGTTCGCGGCGCTCGTCGAGCTCGTGCTGATCCGGCCGCTCTACGGCCGGCACATCGAGCAGGTGCTCGTCACCGTCGGGCTCGCGCTGGCCGTGACGGCCCTGGTGACGGCGATCTGGGGGAGCGATGCGCGGGTCGTCGCGGCGCCGGCGTGGATCGGCCAGACCACCACCATCTTCGGCGCCCACATCCCGAACGACCGCTGGCTCGAGATCGCGACGGCGATCGCCGTCCTCTTCGGGCTCGAGGCGTTCCTGCGCCGGACGCGCTACGGGCTGATCGTCCGCGCGGGCGTCGAGAACCGCGCCATGGTGACCGCGCTCGGGATCGACGTGCGCAAGTCGTTCACGCTCGTCTTTGCGATCGGCGGCCTCGCGGCGGGAATCGCCGCCGTCCTGTACACGCTCTATTCGACGACCGTCGATCCGCAGCAGGGGACGTCGCTCGTCATCTTCGCCTTCATCGTCGTCGTGATCGGCGGCCTCGGCTCGATTCGCGGCACGGCCTGGGCCGCGGTGATCGTCGGCCTGGTCCAGCAGTACGCGAACTACTACGCGTCCTCCGGGCTCGGCGATCTCAGCGTCGTCCTGCTGCTCGGGATCGTGCTGATCGCGCGCCCCGGGGGCCTGTCCGGGAGCTTCGCGTGAAGCGGTTCGCCGTTCCCGCTGCGATCGTGATCGCGCTCGCGTTCCTGCCGAGGCTGACGATCGACATCCCGTATGTGTTCCAGGACGGCCTCAGCACTCCGGGGACGCTCCAGCTGCTGGCGCTCTGTCTCCTCTTCGGCGGTCTCGCGCTGAGCTACGACCTGCTCTTCGGCTTCACGGGGCTCCTGTCGTTCGGCCATGCGCTCTACTTCGCGGTCGGCGTGTACATCGCCGCGATCGCGATGACCCGCTGGCACTGGGGCTTCTGGCCGTCGGTCGCGTTCACCGCGCTCGTGGGGCTCGTGCTCGCCGTCGTGCTGGGCGCGGTGTCGTTGCGCGTCGGCGGCATCGCCTTCGCGATGGTGACGCTCGCCTTCGCGCAGGCGGGGTCGATCCTCGCGCTCAAGAACCCCTACAAGTGGACGGGGGAGAGGAGGGCTTCGGCGTCGACTACCACCAGCTGCCTGCCTGGACCGTCGGCATCCTCAACACGAAGCACCTCTACTGGATCGCGCTCGCGTACGCCGCCGCGGTGTTCGCGATCGTCCGCTTCGCCGTCAACTCCTCGCCGGGACACGTCTGGCAGGCGATTCGGGAGAACGAGCTGCGCGTCCAGGTGCTCGGGCTGAAGCCGTACACGTACAAGTTGATGTCGTACGTGCTCGCATCGCTGCTCGCCACCGCCGGTGGCATCGTCTACCTGTTGCTGTTCGGCGGCGCGAACACCGAGGTCACGACGGCGAGCTTCACGCTGACGCTGCTCCTGATGGTCGTGATCGGTGGGACGGGCTCGCGCTGGGGCGCGATGATCGGCGGGATCCTCTACACGTACGCCGACCACCGGCTCGGCGATCTCTCGTCGTCGCAGGCGGTGTCGAATCTGCCCTCGATCTTGCGGACGCCGCTGCAGCAGCCGCTCTTCGTGCTCGGCGTGCTGTTCATCCTGGTCGTCTTCTTCGTGCCCGGCGGGCTGACACGGATCGGCCAGGTCGGCGTCCGGCTGGACCGGATCCTGCGCCGGCCCGCGACACAGGAGGAGGCGGCGTGAAGATCGTCTGGGAGTCGGTGGGCGAGGGCTCGCCGGTGCTGCTCATCCAGGGCCTCGGCTACGGCCGCTGGGGCTGGGAACCGGTCGTGCCCGGGCTCGCCGAGCGGCACCGCGTCGTGTCGTTCGACAATCGCGGCATCGGCGAGTCCGACAAGCCGGAGGGGCCCTACACCGCTCGAGAGATGGCAGGCGACGCGCTGCAGGTCCTCGACGAGGCGGGCATCGGCCGCGCGCACGTGGTCGGGGCGAGCCTCGGCGGGATGATCGCGCAGGAGCTCGCGGCCGCTGCGCCGGAGCGGCTCGACCGGCTCGTCCTCTGCTGCACGACCCCGGGTGGGCCTGGGTCGGTGCCGATGCCGGAGGTGACCGTGCGGCTCTTCGCCGAGGCACCGTCGCTCGCCCCGGACGTCGCGCTCCGGCGCTTCGTCGAGAACGCGCTCGGCGAGCGGCCGCCGGCCGAGCTCGTCGACGAGCTCGTCGCGCGGAGGATCGCGAGCCCGCCCGATCCGGCCGGCTGGCAGGCCCAGGCCGCCGCGGGGCTCGGGTTCCAGGGCGTCGAGGCCGAGCTCGCCGCACCGACGCTGATCCTCGCCGGGACCGCGGACAACGTGGTCGACCACCGCAACGCCGACGTGCTGGCCGCCCGGATCCCGGGCGCCCGCGTCGAGCTGATCGCCGGAGCCGGGCATCTGTTCTTCTGGGAGCAGCCGGCCGAGTCCGTCAGGATCATCAACGAGTTTCTCGGATGAACGAGCACACCATCGACAAGATCATCTGCGACCGCGCCCGGATCACCCCGGACCGGATCGCGATCGACGAAGGCGGGCGAACCTGGACCTATGCCGAGCTCGACGCACGCTCCGACGAGCTCGCCGGCAGCCTCTCGCACGGCGACCGCGTCACCACCCTCACCGGCAACTCCGGCGAGCACGTCGCGCTGATGTTCGCCTGCGCGAAGGCGGGCGCGATCCTGCACCCGATCTCGTGGCGGCTCGCGCCGGCCGAGGTCGCATTCCAGCTCGACGACGCCGAGCCCGCCGTCTTCCTCGTCGAGGACGAGCACCGCGAGCTCGGCGAGGCGGCGCTCGAGCTCGCGAGCGTGCGGCCGGCCCGGACGCTCGACTCCGGTTCGCCCGGCGAGTCGGAATCGCGAGCTTCGGACGACGATCCCTTGCTCCTCATCTACACCTCCGGGACGACCGGCAAGCCGAAGGGCGCACTGCTCACGCACGCGAACTGCTTCTGGACGAACCTCTCGTTCGACCTCGCCACCGGGATCAGGCCCGAGGACATCGTGCTGCAAGTGCTTCCTCAGTTCCACTGCGGCGGGTGGAACGTGCAGTCGATCCTCGCCTGGTGGAAGGGCGCGAAGGTCGTGCTGGAGCGTGGCTTCGACCCCACGCGTGCGCTCGAGCTGATCGAGCGGGAGCGCGTCACCTCGATGATGGGCGTGCCTGCGAACTACCTCTTCATGTCGCAGGAGCCCCGGTTCGCGGAGGCCGATCTCGGCTCGCTCAGGCTCGCGGTCGTCGGCGGCGCAGCCATGCCGGAGGCGCTGCTCGACGTGTGGGCGGCGCGCGGCGTCGACATCGTGCAGGGCTACGGCCTCACCGAGGCGGCGCCCAACGTGCTCTGCCTACCGCCCGAGGACGCGCGCCGGAAGGCGGGCTACGCGGGGAAGCCGTACCCGTACGTGGCCTGCGACCTGTCGGCGGACGGTGAGCTCCTCGTGCGCGGGCCGAACGTCTTCGCCGGCTACTGGCGCAACGAGCAGGCGACGGCCGGCGCCTTTCGCGACGGCTGGCTTGCGACGGGGGACATCGCCGAGCGCGACGACGAGGGCAACTACCGGATTCGCGGCCGGCTCAAGGAGCTGGTCGTCTCCGGCGGCGAGAACGTCTATCCCGCCGAGATCGAGGCCGTGCTGCACGAGCATCCGGCGATCGCCGACGTCGCGGTGATCGGCGTGCCCGACGAGCGGTGGGGCGAGGTGTGCGCCGCCTTCGTCGTCGTCGACGGGCCGGTCTCCCGCGACGAGCTCCGCGATCATTGCCTCGTACGGCTTGCACGCTTCAAGGTGCCCAAGTCGTTCACGTTCGTCGACGAGCTCCCCCGCAACTCGTTGGGCAAGATCCAGAAATCCGAGCTGAAGGTGCACGCGTGACCGAGGCGGCGATCACGAACGTCGACGGCCGGCCGCTCTCGAAGCGGGGGCTCGACACGCGTCGGCGACTGCTCGACGCGGCGGAGTCAGTCTTCGGCGAGCTCGGCTTCCCAGACGCATCGATCGTCAAGGTCGCGGAAGCCGCCGGAGTCGCAACCGGAACGTTCTACCTCTACTTCGATTCGAAGAAGGCGATCTTCGTCGAGCTGATGCGCGACCTGAACCGTCGCATCCGCTGGGCGATGAGCGAGGGCGCAGCGGCAGGCTCGACGCGCCTCGAGGCCGAGCTTCTCGGCTTCCAGGCCTACTTCCGCTTCACCTCCGAGCATCCCGCGCTGTATCGGATCATCCGGCAGTCCGAGTTCGTCGCCCCCGAGATGCTCCGCTATCACTACGACCGAGTCGCCGAGGGATACGTGACCGCTCTCGAGAAGGCGATGGCATCCGGTGAGATCGGCCGGATCGACGCCGAGGTCACGGCCTATGCGCTGATGGGGCTCGGTGAGCTGGTCGGGATGCGCTGGATTCTCTGGGGTGACGGCGAGCCGATACCGGGCCGGGTGTCCGACGAACTCGCGCGAATCGTTCGCTGCATTCTCGAGGCGAAGAACGAATGAGGCGGGTAGGGCTGCTTGCGACCGCTTCGTACCTGCCGGAGCGGTGGATGACCGCTGCCGAGGTTGCGGAGCTCTCCGGTATCCCGGAGCCGGTGATCGTCGAAAAGTTCGGGCTGCGGGGCAAGCACGTCGCCGCGCCGGACGAGCACGTCAGCGACCTCTCGGTTCGCGCGGTCGAGCGCCTGTTCGCCGAGACCGGTTTCGATCCGAAGGACGTCGACGTCGTCATGTACTACGGCTCGATGTGGCGCGACTACTCCGTCTGGCAGGCGGCGCCACACATCGCCCACCGCGTCGGTGCGACGAACGCCTTTGCCGTCGAGTACGACAACGTGTCGCACGGGACGCCGATCGCGCTGCGCGTCGCCCGCGATCTGCTCCGCGCCGAGGCGGAGCTCCGGAACGTGCTCGTGGTCGCAGCGTGCCGCGAGTCGTACCTGCTCGACTACGAGAACCAGAGGTCGCGCTTCATGTTCAACTTCGGCGACGGTGCGGTCGCGGGCTTGCTCGTCGGCGATGCCGACCGCAACGAGGTGCTCGGCTCGCACGCGATCACCAACGGCGCGTACTCCCTCCAGGTCAAGATCACGGGTGGTGGCTCGGTCGACCCCGGCGGCTACGGCTTTCTCGATGTCCAGGATCCTGTCGAGATGAAGGGCGGCCTCGATCAGGAGTCCCTGCCGAACTTCGTCGCCGCGGCGCATGGTGCCGCCGAGCGCTCGGGGCTGACGCCGAGAGAGCTCGCCTTCGTCTGTCCCCTGCATACCAAGCGCTCGATGTTCCAGGCGTTGCTGTCGGAGCTCGGAATGCGCGAAGATCAGGCCGTGTACCTCGATGACACCGGGCACATGAGCGGCGTCGACTCGCTGCTCGGGCTCGACCGCGCCGTGCGGGAGGGCCGCGTGAAGGACGGGGACGCCGTTCTCCTGCTCTCGGCCGGCACCGGTTACACCTGGGCGGCGACCGTCGTGCGCGTCGGGCCGATCGGATGAAGCCGGGCGACGTCTTCGGGCCCTCGAGCTGGATCGAGATCCCGCAGGAGAAGATCGACGCGTTCGCGGAGGCGACCGGCGATCACCAGTGGATCCACGTCGACCCCGAGCGGGCGAAGGGCGGTCCGTTCGGCACGACGATCGGCCACGGCTACCTGACGCTCTCGCTGATCCCCGTGATGTCGTCCGAGGTCGTTCCGCGCCAGGGGCGCATGGGCATCAACTACGGCCTCAACAGGGTCCGGTTCCCGTCGCCGGTGCCGGTCGGCTCGCGGCTGCGCGGTTCGTTCGAGGTCGTGGCCGTCGAGGAGATCGAGGGTGGGGGCCAGGTCACGATGACGGCGGTCGTCGAGCGCGAGGGCGGCGAGAAGCCGGTCTGCGTCGCCGAGGTCGTCTTCCGCCACTACGCGTGAGGACGCGGCGCGCGGCGCTCGTCACGGGCGCGCGCGGCGGCATCGGCGCCGCCGTCGTCGGCCGCCTCGAGGCGGACGGCTGGGCCGTGCACGGTGTCGACGTCGAAGATGCCGATCTGACGACGCGTGAGGGAAACGAGCTCGTCGTCCGGCAGGCGGTCGATCGTTTCGGGCGGCTCGACGCGATCGTCCCGAACGCCGGCTTCCAGCACGTCGCGCCGGTCGCGGAGTTCCCCGAGGAGCAGTGGGACCGGCTGATCGCCCTGCTCCTGACCTCACCGTTCCTGCTCGCGCGCCATGCCTGGGAACGCCTGGCGGCGTCGGGCGACGGCCGGATCTGCGTGATCGCCTCCGCGCACGCGCTCACTGCGTCCCCGTTCAAAGCCGGTTACGTCTCGGCCAAGCACGGCGTGCTCGGTCTCGTCAAGACGCTCGCGCTCGAGGGGGCGGAGGTGGGGATCAGCGCCACCGCGGTCTGTCCCGCCTACGTCAGGACGCCGCTCGTCGAGGCGCAGATCGCAGACCAGGCGCGTGCGCACGGCCTCGACGAACAGCGGGTGCTCGAGGAGGTGATCCTCGAGCGTCAGGCGGTGAAGCGGCTGCTCGAGCCTGCGGAGGTCGCAGACGTGGTCGCCTTCCTGCTCGGGCCGGGGGGCCGGGGCATCACCGGCGTCCCGGTGCCGATCGACCTCGGCTGGACCGCGCGTTGACCCGTCCGGTCGGCGGTGCTAATCGAGCTCGTGGTCGCGTTCGCAGTAGTCGGGGCACGTGCACTCGGCCAGCTCCCATTGCGGCTTCGGCGCGCGCTCCTCGGTGCCCTGCTCGGCGATCTCGTACGTGGCTTCTGCCATTCTCGGCTCCTTTCGGATCCAGAGCGTAGCCGATGTTGGATCCGAAGTCCACCCTGTTTCGGCTGTTTCTCCGTTTGACAGGGGAATCTCTCGGTATCTAGGATCCTGAAACATCGTCAGCCACCCGGGAGCGCTCAGTGAACATCGAAGGTCGGATCCAAGAACAGACGACTCAGCTGGAAGCCCAGTGGCGTCACGAGGAGCGCTGGGCGGGCATCGTCCGGAGCTACCGCGCCGAGGACGTCGTCCGTCTCCGCGGCTCGGTCGTGCCGGAGTGCACGCTCGGCCGGCTCGGCGCGGAGCGGCTCTGGCGGCTCCTCTCGGAGGGCGGCTTCGTGAGCGCGCTCGGTGCGCTGACGGGTGGCCAGGCCGTGCAGATGGTGAAGGCCGGTCTGCGGGCGATCTACCTGTCGGGCTGGCAGGTCGCGGCGGATGCGAACCTCGCGGGCTCCACGTACCCGGATCAGAGCCTCTACCCGGCGAACTCGGTGCCGCAGGTCGTGCGCCGCCTGAACAACGCGCTCCTGCGCGCCGACCAGATCGACTGGGCCGAGGGCCACAACGGCACGGACTGGCTCGCGCCGATCGTCGCGGACGCCGAAGCCGGGTTCGGCGGAGCGCTCAACGCCTACGAGCTGATGCGCGGGATGATCGAGGCCGGTGCCGCCGGCGTGCACTTCGAGGACCAGCTCGCGGCGGAGAAGAAGTGCGGCCACCTCGGCGGCAAGGTGCTCGTGCCGACGTCGCAGTTCATCCGGACCCTGACGGCGGCGCGGCTCGCAGCCGACGTGCTCGGCGTCCCGACCGTGCTGGTCGCGCGCACCGACGCCCTCAGCGCGACGCTCCTCACCTCGGACGTCGACGAGCAGGACGCTGCGTTCGTCACCGGCGAGCGCACGAGCGAGGGCTTCTTCCACGTCACCGACGGGCTCGAGGCGGCGATCGCCCGGTCGCTCGCCTACGCGCCGTACGCGGACGTGCTCTGGTTCGAGACCTCGACGCCCGATCTCGGGGAGGCGCGGGAGTTCGCACAGGCCGTCCACGAGCAGTATCCGGGCAAGCTCCTCGCCTACAACTGCTCGCCGTCCTTCAACTGGCGGAAAGCGCTCTCGGACGAGGAGATCGCGGGCTTCCAGGAGCAGCTCGGCGAGTGGGGCTACCGGTTCCAGTTCATCACGCTCGCCGGCTTCCATTCGCTGAACGCCGGCATGTTCGAGCTCGCCCGCGGCTATCGCGACCGCGGCATGAGCGCCTACGTCGAGCTGCAGGAGCGCGAGTTCTCCCTCGAGCCGGACGGCTACACGGCCACCAAGCACCAGCGTGAGGTGGGTGCGGGATACTTCGACCAGGTGATGCAGGCAGTGTCGAAGGACTCGTCCACGCTGGCGCTCCACGGCTCGACGGAGGAAGCGCAATTCGCCTAGAAGCCGAAGCCGATGCCGATGTGCTTTCGCGGGAGGCGCTCGGGTTCGTCGAGCGCCTGCACCGCGAGCTGAATCCCGAACGCGAGCGCCTGCTCGCCGCGCGGGCGGCGCGGCGGGGGCAGCAGCCGCAGTTCGTGCGGGCGCCGGAGGACTTCACCGTCTCGCCGGCGCCTGCCGACCTGCAGGACCGCCGGGTCGAGATCACCGGCCCGGTCGAGCGGAAGATGATGATCAACGCCCTCAACTCGGGGGCGAAGGTGTTCATGGCGGACTTCGAGGACGCCAACTCGCCGACGTGGGACAACGTGCGCGACGGGCAGCGCAACGTGCACGACGCCGTGCGGCGGACGCTCGAGTTCGACTCCGCCGAGAAGAGCTACCGGCTGGACGAGGAGACGGCGACGCTGATGATTCGCCCGCGCGGCTGGCACCTCGTCGAGCGACATCATCTGGTCGACGGCGCACCCGTCAGCGGATCGCTCTTCGACTTCGGGCTCGTCGTCTTCAACAACGCGCACGAGCAGCTCGAGCGCGGAACGGGCCCGTACTTCTATCTCCCGAAGCTCGAGTCGCACGAGGAGGCGCGGCTCTGGGCAACGGCGTTCGCCCTCGCCGAGAGCGAGCTCGGGCTGCCGCACGGCTCGATCAAGTGCACCGTGCTGATCGAGACGATTCTCGCCGCGTACGAGATGGACGCGATCCTCTACGAGCTGCGCGACCACTCATGCGCGCTCAACGCCGGGCGGTGGGACTACATCTTCAGCTGCATCAAGAAGATGGGCGCGGTGCTTCCCGACCGGGCACAGGTGACGATGACGGTGCCGTTCATGCATGCCTACTCGGAGCTGCTCGTGAAGACCTGTCACGACCGGAAGGCTCATGCGATCGGCGGCATGGCCGCGTTCATCCCGTCGCGCCGCGACGCAGAGGTGAACGCGATCGCGCTGGCCAAGGTCTCCGAGGACAAGCGCCGCGAGGCGGGGGCCGGCTTCGACGGGACGTGGGTCGCGCATCCAGACCTTGTGCCGGTGGCGACGGCGGAGTTCGACGCGGTGCTCGGCGAGCGGTCGAACCAGGTCGAGCGCAGGCGCGACGACGTGCACGTGACAGCGGAGCAGCTGGTCGACTTCGAGATCCCCGGCGGCGAGATCACGGACGAGGGCCTCCGCACGAATGTCAGCGTCGGAGTCAGGTACCTGGACGCGTGGCTCCAGGGGGTGGGCGCAGCGGCGATCGACAACCTGATGGAGGACGCCGCCACGGCCGAGATCTCACGCGCCCAGGTGTGGTCGTGGGTGCAGGCCGGCCGCTTCGACGAGGAGCGCGTCCGGAAGGAGATCGCCGCCGTGGACGCCGCCGACGCAGCCAAGGAGGTCTTCGCGGACGTCGCGCTGTCGGTGCCACTGCAGGACTTCCTGACCGTCTCGGCGTACGATCTACTCTCATGAGCCGTAGGCTGGACGCAGAAAGATGAGCCTCGAAAGCACGAAAGCGGACGACATCGCGGTCGTGATCGAGGAGGCGATCGTCTCCGGCGAGCTCGCCCCCGGATCGGTGCTGCGCCAGGAGCAGCTCTCCGAGCGCTTCGGCGTCTCGCGGACACCGGTGCGGGAAGCGCTGCGCCGCCTCGCGGCGCTCGGGCTCGTCTCGTTCGAGCCGAACAAGGGCGTCCGCGTCCGCACCCTGTCGCACGACGATCTGCGCGAGGCGTTCCTCGTCCGGGCCGAGCTCGAGGCGCTCGTCACCGAGCTCGCGGCGCGCAAGTGGACGCCCGAGGCACTCGCCGAGCTCGAGGAGTGCGAGAAGCGGTTCGCGCGGCTGACCAAGGAGGTCCGCTCACGCGAGCCCGGCGGCGACCGGCGCTCGCTGATGTCGGACTGGATGCGCGCGAACCACGCGTTCCACGACGTGATCTATCGGGTCGCCGACGTGCCGTTCATCGAGTCGGTGGCGAAGGGTGCACGGCGCACCTTCTCTGGGCCGACCGTCTGGGCCCCGGTCGACGACGAGCTCGAGCGGCTCTACGAGCGCAACCAGGCCGAGCACCGCGCGATCCGGCAGGCCCTGGCCGCAGGCTCGGTCGCCGGCGCGCGCGTCCTCGCACACGAGCACGTGATGCATTCGTTCGAGCTCCTGACGACGATCCTCGACCACGTCGGCGCCGACTGGGCGCGCACCTGAGCTTCACGACCCGCCCGGAGCTGCGCGGGACGTTCGGTGCGGTCGCCTCGACGCACTGGCTGGCGACCCAGACGGGGATGGCGGTGCTCGAGCGTGGCGGGAACGCGTTCGACGCCGCCTGCGCCGCCGGGTTCGTCCTGCAGGTCGTCGAGCCGCATCTCAACGGTCCCGGCGGCGATCTGCCGGCCGTCTTCTGGCCCGCCGAGTCCGGCAAGCCGCTCGTCCTCTGCGCCCAGGGAGTCTCGCCCCGGGCGGCGACGATCGACGCCTTCCGCTCGCGCGGCCACCTCCTCGTGCCGGGCACCGGGGTCGAGGCTGCGTGTGTCCCCGGCTCGTTCGGCGGCTGGCTCCTGCTGCTGGAGCAGTTCGGGACCTGGCCGCTCGACGAGGTGCTCGCCTACGCGATCGGGTATGCCGAGCAGGGGTACCCGGTCGTGGCGGGGATCACCGCGACGATCGAGCGCGCCGAGCTGCTGCTGCGCGGCTGGCCGGGGTCGGCCGCGTTCTACCTGCCCGCTCCGCGGCCCGGCTCGAGCTTCCGCAACCCGCAGCTCGCCGCGACCTGGCGGCGGCTGCTCGACGAGTCCGACGGGACCGTCGAGAGCGCGCGCCGCGTCTACTACGAAGGCTTCGTCGCCGAGGAGATCGACCGGTTCAGCCGCGAGCACGACGGCTTCCTCACCGGGCACGACCTGGCGTCGTGGCGCGCGACGCTCGAGCCGCCCGCGACCGTCGACTATCGCGGCCTCACGGTGTGCAAGACGGCCGCCTGGGGGCAGGGGCCGGCCGGCCTCCAGCAGCTCCGCCTGCTCGAAGGCTTCGACCTCGAATCGCTGAGCGAGGCGGAGCTCGTGCACGTGCTCACCGAGGCGGCGAAGCTGGCGTTTGCGGACAGGGACGCGAACTACGGTGATGGAGACGTACCGCTGCATCACCTGCTCTCCCGGGAGTACGCCGACGAGCGCCGCCCTCTGATCGGCGAGGACGCGAGCGGCGAGCTGCGCCCGGGGCTCGGGAGGCTGCCGCAGCTCGTCGCAAGTAACAGTCTGTTACTTGGTGCCGGCGAGCCGACCCGCGGCGACACCGTTCACCTGGACGTGGCCGACCGCTTCGGGAACCTGCTCTCGGCGACGCCGAGCGGCGGCTGGCTCCAGAGCTCGCCGACGATCCCCGAGCTCGGCTGGCCGCTCGGCACCCGCGCACAGATGTTCTGGCTCGAGGAGGGCCTGCCGTCCTCGCTCGCCCCGCGCACGCGGCCGCGCACGACCCTCTCGCCCGGCCTCGTGCTGCGCGACGGCGAGCCGTGGCTGGCCTACGGGACGCCGGGCGGCGATCAGCAGGAGCAGTGGGCCCTCCACGTCCTCGTGCGCCACGTCGACCGCGGGCTCGGGCTGCAGGAGGCGATCGACGCGCCCGAGTGGCACACCGACCATCTGATCTCGTCGTTCTACCCGCGCGGCTTCGCGGCGCGCTCGCTCGCCGTCGAGTCACGGCTCGGCGACGCGGCGGTCGCAGAGCTGCGCCGCCGCGGCCACGACGTCACCGTGACCGGGCCGTGGGAGCTCGGGCGGGTCGGCGCGGTCGCGCGCGAGGGCGACCAGCTCATCGCGGCGGCGAGCCCGCGTGGGATGCAGGGCTATGCCGCAGCGAGGTGAGAGGGGCTCCGGCACGCGTAGCATGGGCCGCCGATGAACGGAGACCGCACAGTCGAGATGCTGCCCAGATACGAGCCGCGGGGCGTCGAGGAGCGCTGGCAGGAGACATGGGAGGCCGAGGGCCTCTACAACGCCGATCCGGACCCGTCGCGGACCCCCTATGTGGACGCGCACCCACCGCCCAACGTGACCGGGGAGCTGCACACCGGCCACGCGCTGCAGCTCGCGATCGGCGACACCGTCATCCGGATGAAGCGGATGCAGGGCTACAACACGCTCTTCCAGCCGGGCTACGACCACGCCGGCATCTCGACACAGAACGTCGTCGAGAACGTGCTGGTCGGCGAGGGCACGTCGCGCCAGGAGCTCGGCCGCGAGGCGTTCGAGGAGCGCGTCTGGGCCTGGCTGCACGAGTACGGCGGCAAGATCCTGAGCCAGTTCCGCCGGATGGGCGCGTCGCTCGACTACCGGCGCACCCGCTTCACGATGGACGACGAGTACATCCGCGCGGTGATGCGCTTCTTCGTGCATCTCTACCGGCGCGGCTGGATCTACCGCGCGAACCGCATCATCAACTGGTGCCCGCACCACGAGACGTCGCTCTCCGATCTCGAGCTGGAGCATGTCGACGTCGACGACACGCTCTCGACGATTCGCTACCCGCTGGCGGACGGCGACGGCTACATCGCGATCGCCACGGTCCGGCCCGCGACGATTCCCGCCGACGTCGCCGTCGCGGTGCACCCGGAGGACGACCGTTACAAGCACCTGATCGGGCGGGAAGTGGTGGTGCCCTGGGTCGAGCGCCGCGTGCCGGTGATCGCCGACGAGCGCGTCGAGCGCGACTTCGGGACCGGCGCTCTCAAGATCACGCCTGCGCACGACCCCACCGACTTCGCCATCGGACGTGACCACGGGCTGCCGGAGCCGAGCTGCATCGGCCCCGACGGCCGCGTGACCGCCGAGGGCCTGGAAGGGCTGACGCAGAAGGAGGCGGACGAGCGCATACTCGACTGGCTCCGGGAGCGTGGCCGGCTCGAGGGGCGCGAGCACTACCGCCACAGCGTCGCGGTCTGCGAGCGCTGCAAGACCCGCATCGAGCCGCGCATCTCCCTGCAGTGGTGGTGCGCGATGGACGAGATCAAGCAGCCGGCTCTCGCGGCGCTGCGCGAGCGTCGGATCGTCTTCCATCCGGAGAGCCAGCACCGCTTCGCGATCGACTCCCTCGAGAACGCGCCCGACTGGAACATCTCGCGCCAGATCTGGTGGGGCCATCAGATCCCCGTGTGGACCTGCCCGGACGGCCACCTGACCGTCGAGGAGGACGAGCCGTCGGCCTGCGCCGAGTGCGGGTCGCCGGAGCTGACCCGCGAGACCGATGTCCTCGACACCTGGTTCTCCTCCGCGCTCTGGCCGTTCGCCACGCTCGGCTGGCCGGCGGAGACCCCCGACCTCGCGTACTTCTACCCCGGCCACCTGCAGACGACGGCGCGGGAGATCATCCGTCTGTGGGAGAACCGGATGATCTTCGCCGGTCTGGAGCTGATGGGCGACATCCCGTTCCGGGACGTCGTGATCCACACGACCGTGCTCGCACGCGACGGACGGCGGATGTCGAAGTCGCTCAAGACGGGGATCGACCCGCTCGAGCTGATCGAGCAGCACGGCACGGACGCGACCCGCTACGGCCTGATGAAGAACTCGCTCACGCAGGACGTCCGTTTCTCGGATTCGGCGCTCGAGGAGGGTGCGAAGCTGTCGAACAAGCTCTGGAACGCCGCGCGGCTCATCGTCACGTCGTGCGAGGGCGCGGAGCCCGCAGAGCGCCCGGCGTCGCTCGAGGAGCGCTGGATCCTCGCGCGGCTCTCGCAGACCCAGCGGGCCGTCGAGCGGCTGATCGGCGAGTTCGACTTCGCCCACCTCACCGACGAGCTCTACCACCTCACCTTCGACGACTTCTGCGACTGGTATCTCGAGGCGGTCAAGCTGCGGCTGTACGACGGCGACGCGGACGCGCGTGCGACCGCGACCGCCGCCCTGGAACGGCTCCTGAAGCTGCTGCATCCGGTGATGCCGCATGTGACCGAGGAGATCTGGTCGTACCTGCCGAACCGCGAGACGAGGCTGATGGTCGCGCCGTGGCCCGAGGCCGGGGACGAGTCGGAAGCGGGTGCGCTCGAACGCGTCCAGGAGCTCGCCCAGATGTTCCGTCGCTCGGGTGTCGTGCCGCCCCTCGCAGGAGACGAGCAGCGCATCTTCGCCGCGGTTGTCAGGCCGGAGCGCGCGAAGGGAAACGGCAACGCCGATGCGGAACGCGCGCGTCTCCGCAAGGAGATCGAGCGCGCCGAGAAGCAGCTCTCGAACGAGCGATTCGTGCAGAACGCGCCGGCCGCAGTCGTTGCCGCCGAGCGTGAGAAGCTGGAGCGATACCGGCGCGAGCTCGATGCAATCGGCGACTGACTGGCTCGAGACGCTCAGCCCGTGGCCCCGGGACGGCTTCGGCACGGAGCGCATGGTGGAGCTGCTCGCCCGGCTCGGCGAGCCGCAGCGCAGCTTCCGGTCGGTGCACGTCGTGGGGACGAAGGGCAAGTCGACGGCCGCGCGGCGGATCGCCGCGACGATCGGCGGCCTCGCCTACACCTCGCCGCACGTCTCGGGCTGGCACGAGCGCCTGCAGACGGACGCCGCCGGGTTCGAGCGGGCGGTCGCCCGCGTGCGTCCCGAGGCCGAGGCGGTGGGTGCGACGCAGTTCGAGACCGTCACCGCCGCGGCGTTCGCCGACTTCGAGGCCCGCCGGGTCGAGTCCGCTGCGATCGAGGCCGGCCTCGGCGGTCGCCACGACGCGACGAACGTGATCGATGCGCCGGTCGTCCTGCTCACGAACGTCGCGCTGGAGCACACCGACGTGCTCGGTGATACGCGCGAGGAGATCGCCGCCGAGAAGCTTGCGGTCGCACGTCCCGGCGCAACCGTGGTGCTGCCGGACGCTGAGTTCGCGGGGCTCGTGCCCGGAACGGAGGTGCGCATCGGCGGTGCGCGGGAGGCTGCGGAGGCCTTTCTCGGCCGTCCGGTCGAGCGGCTCGCCGAGGTGTCGCTCCCGGGGCGGCTCGAGCTCCGCGGCGGCGAGGTCTGGGACGGCGCGCACACCCCGGAGGCGGTCGACTGGCTGCTCGAGCGGCTGCCCGACCCCGGCGGGTACGTCGTCGTCGCGTCGATTCTCGGCGACAAGGATGCCGACGGGATCCTCGAGCGGCTGGGCCGTGCCGGACCGACACTCGTCGCCACCCGTTCGTCGAACGAGCGGTCGCTGGGCGCGGGGGAGGTGGCCGCGCGCGCGCGGCCGTGGTTCGCCGAGGTCGAGATCTGCGACCGGCCCCGCGACGCGCTTCGCCGTGCGCGAGGTCTCGGGCAGCGCGTCCTCGTCACCGGGTCGCTCTACCTCCTTGCCGACCTGACTTCCGACGAGTGAAATGCATACGATGTCGCGCTCCGGTGACCGCATCAGCGTCCTTCTGTTCGCCCTCTTTCTCCTGGCGCTCTTCGTCGGGCTCGCGTTCGCTGCAGGCTACGGACTAGGGAGAATCCTCCTGTGATCGCCGCGAGTTTCAGCAGCGTGCACGACTTCTTCCACTCCTCGACGTGGTATGTGACGCGCAACCTCGCGGTCTTCTTCGTGTTCGTCTTCTGGATCGCGACGATCTACTGGGTGCACAAGGACGCGAAGCGCCGGATCGAGGACTCCATGCTCGTGTGGCTCTCGACCATGCTCGGGCTGATCCCGTTCATCGGGGCGCTGATCTACATGCTGTTCCGGCCGCCGGAGTACGTCGAGGACGTGCGCGAGCGGCAGCTCGAGATCAGGGCGATGGAGAAGCGGCTCGGCGGCGCCGACCTGCGCTGCCCCGTCTGCCGAGCCGAGATCGAAGAGGACTTCCTGATCTGCCCCGTCTGCACGACGAAGCTTCGCCAGGCGTGCGTCACGTGCCACCGCCCGCTCGAGCCGCTGTGGCAGGTGTGCCCGTACTGCGAGACGCCGATCGATCAGGATGCTCCCGCCGTACCGCTCACTCAGGCCAAGCGCCCTCCGCGCCGGGCCCGTTAGCGGTAACCTCCGCGGCCGCATGGCCGTCGAGCGCACACTCATCCTCGCCAAGCCCGACGCCGTCGCGCGGAACCTCGCCGGCGAGCTCCTCGCGCGCTTCGAGCGCCGTGGGCTGAAGCTCCGCGCCGCGAGGCTCGTGCAGGCGAGCCGCGAGACCGGCGAGACCCACTACGCCGAGCACACGGAGAAGCCGTTCTTCGGCGAGCTCGTCGACTTCATCACCTCGGGCCCGACGCTCGCGTTCGTCCTCGAAGGGGAAGGCGCGATCGCCACGTGCCGGAAGACGATCGGCGCGACGAACCCGGCCGATGCGGACCCCGGCAGCCTGCGCGGCGAGTTCGCGCTGGCGATGCCGGACAACCTCGTGCACGGCTCCGACTCGCCCGAGTCGGCGGAGCGCGAGATCGGGATCTGGTTCCCCGATGGACTGGCGTAGCGACGCTGCGAAGAACGCAGCGCTCTGGGCCCAGTCGAACGTCGAGTACACCGACGAGCACGCCGCGGGCAACTGGGCGCTCGACGAGATCTCGTGGGGGATCTGGGGGATCGACGAGTCCGAGCTGAACGTCCTCGGGGACGTGAACGGGCTCGACGTCGTGGAGCTCGGCTGCGGCACCGCCTACTTCTCGGCGTGGCTCGCGAAGCGAGGCGCCCGGCCGGTCGGCGTCGACATCACGCCGGCCCAGCTCGCGACTGCACGCCGGCTGATGGCCGAGACGGGGATCGAGTTTCCGCTGGTCGAAGCCGACGCCGCGGTGACCGGCCTGCCGGACGGCTGCGCCGACCTCGTCGTCTCCGAGTACGGCGCGTCGATCTGGGTCGATCCGTACCGCTGGATCCCCGAGGCCGCCCGCCTCCTGCGGCCCGGCGGCCGGCTCGTCTTCCTCCGCAACTCGACGCTCGTGATCCTCTGCTCCGGTGACGAGGTCCCGGCGAAGGAGCACCTCGTCCACCCCCAGTTCGGCATGCACCGCTTCGAGTGGCCCGACGGCGGGGTCGAGTTCCACCTCCCGCACGGCAAGTGGATCGACCTGCTGCGCGAGAACGGCTTCGAGATCGAGCGGCTGATCGAGATTCAGGCACCCGCCGATGCCGAGACGCATCACTACTACGCGTATGTCACGGCGGAGTGGGCGAAGAAGTGGCCGTGCGAGGAGATCTGGGCCGCGCGCAGGAGATGAGCGCCGATCCGCTCGTCCTCGCGTCGACGTCTCCTCAGCGGCGCGCGATCCTGGCCCAGCTGAAGATCCCGTTCGAGGTCGTCGCGCCCGACTTCCACGAAGCACCGGGCACCTCGCCGCTCGAGCGCGCGGCGGGCAAGGCGCGCTCCGTGGACGGCGGCGACCGGCCCGTGCTGGGCGTCGACACCGAGGTGATCCTGAACGAGGAGCTACTCGGCAAGCCGGCGAACGCGACCGAAGCCGAAGCGATGCTCGAGACCCTCTCGGGCCGCACCCACGAGGTCTGCTCCGGCCTGTGCCTGCGAACGGAGGCGTGGGAGGAGCTGCACACGGAATCGACGTTCGTCACCTTCCGCACGCTGACCCCTCGTGACCTCGCCCATTACCTCGCGGCGGACGAGTGGGAGGGACGTGCGGGGGCGTATGCGATCCAGGGGCTGGGCGCGAGCCTCGTCGAGCGGATCGACGGCGACTTCCTGAACGTCGTCGGCCTGCCGGGCGCATTGCTGGTGCGCCTGCTCGGGTCGCGATTCCCGGGTACGTACGGGTTCGGCTAGGGTCGCGTGGCCATGGGCATCTTCAGCTACCTCACCGGTTTCGGCGGGCGCGACATGGCGGTCGACCTCGGCACCGCCAACACGCTCGTCTACGTGCGGGGCCGGGGCATCGTCCTCTCCGAGCCGTCGGTGGTTGCGATCGACCAGCGCACCGGCGAGGTGCACGCCGTCGGGCTCGAGGCGAAGCGCATGCTCGGCCGCACGCCGGGCACGATCAGCGCGATCCGGCCGCTCAAGGACGGCGTGATCGCGGACTTCGACGTCACCGAGCAGATGCTCCGGCACTTCATCCAGAAGGTCCACCAGCACCGCTTTGCGCACCCACGGGTCGTCGTGTGCGTGCCGTCGGGCGTGACCGGGGTCGAGAAGCGCGCCGTCGAGGAGGCGACGCTCTCGGCGGGCGCGCGGAAGGCGTACCTGATCGAGGAGCCGATGGCGGCAGCGATCGGGGCCGGGCTGCCCGTCGCGGAGCCGACGGGCAACATGATCGTCGACATCGGCGGCGGCACGACCGAGGTGGCCGTGATCTCGCTCGGCGGAATCGTCGTCTCGCAGTCGCTGCGCGTCGGCGGCGACGAGATGGACGAGGCGATCATCAACCACATCAAGCGCGAGTACAAGCTGCTGATCGGCCAGCAGACGGCGGAGGAGATCAAGCTGGAGGTCGGTTCGGCGCACGCGATGAAGGAAGAGGTCCAGGCCGAGGTGCGCGGCCGCGACATGCTGAGTGGGCTGCCGAAGACGGTGATCCTCTCGAGTGAGGAAGTGCGGCATGCGCTGGAGGAGCCGGTCAACCAGATCATCGACGCGATCAAGTCGACCCTCGACAAGACCCCGCCCGAGCTCGCCGCGGACATCATGGACCGCGGCATCGTGCTCGCCGGCGGCGGCGCCCTGCTGCAAGGCCTCGACGAGCGCCTGCGCCACGAGACCCACATGCCCGTGCACCTCGCCGAGTCGCCGCTCACGTGCGTCGCCGTCGGTTCGGGGCGCAGCCTCGAGGAGTTCGACGCGATCCACCGCAGCGCGCGCGCACGTCCGCGCTCGCGCTCGCGGAACGGCCGCCGCTACTAGCCCGTCATGCGCGTTCGTGAGCTCGACGCGGCGACGGCAGCCGACGAGGAGCTCCTCGCTCTGCATGCGCTCGAGGAAGCCTGCGCACCGCCTGGAGAGGCGTTCCGCGAGCCGGAGCTGTCGCTTGCCTACTACCGGCACTGGCCGGCGGGCTCCGTGCGCAGACGTTGGGTCGTCAACGAGGATGGTGCGCTCGCGGGCTCGGCTGTGCTCCAGGTACACGGCCCAGCAGTCGTCTACGCCGAGGTCCTGGTTCAGCCCGCGTTACGGCGCCGGGGCATAGGGAAGGCGCTGCTCGAAGCCGTGTGTGATGTCGCCCGCGAGCTCGGCGTCGAGTCGCTCTTCGGCCACCACTGGGACGAGGCGGGCGCGGCGTTCGCCGCCGAGGTCGGCGCGAACGACGATCAGCGTGACGTTCGCGCGGTGCTCGACGTGCGGGCCGCGACGCTCCCCGAGCCGGTCGTGCCCGCGGGATGGCGCCTGCTCTCGTGGATCGGCGCGGCGCCCGAGGAGCTCGTCCAGTCGTTCGCCCGCGCGCGAGATGCGATGAACGACGCGCCTGCGCCCGACGGCGTCGAGTTCCCGCCGATGACCGTGGAAGAGGTCCGCAACGTCGAGGAGACAGCCGTGCGCCGCGGCCGCGAGGTCCGCGTCACTGTTGCGCTCGACGGGCAGGACGAGATCGGTGCGTTCACCGATCTGCGCGTGTCGCCGGGGTCCGTCGCGGCGTCGACAGACGACACCGGCGTCGTGGCGTCCGCGCGCGGACTCGGGCTGGCCCGCGCGGTGAAGGTCGAGTCGCTGCGCCGCTTGCGCGCTGAGCGGCCCGAAGTCGAGACGGTCTCGACGATGAACGCCGAGCACAACGGCGCGATGCGTCACATCAATACCGAGCTCGGTTTCGTTCCGAGCGCGATCCTGACGACGACCGTGTTGCACCTGTGATCTGGTGCACGCGCTCGATCGGTAGCGTGGGGCCGAAATCGTCGTCGTCGGGGGAAGCGAGGTAGTTCGTGAGGTCGGAGCCGAACCGCTGGCTCGTGCTCGTGCTCGTCTGCATCGCCCAGTTCATGGTCGTGCTGGACGCGACGATCGTGAACGTCGCCCTGCCGTCGATCCAGCGGGGGCTGCACTTCTCGCCGACGAGCCTGCAGTGGATCGTCAACGCCTACACGCTCATGTTCGGCGGCTTCCTGCTGCTCGGCGGCCGCGCCTCCGACCTGCTCGGGCGTCAGCGCCTGTTCATCGCGGGCATCGTCGTCTTCACCGCCGCGTCGCTCATCAACGGCCTCGCGACGTCGTCCGACGTGCTGATCGCCGGCCGGGCCCTGCAGGGGCTCGGCGGCGCGCTCGTCTCGCCTGCTGCACTCGCGATCGTCACCACCACCTTCGCCGAGGGCGCCGAGCGCACGAAGGCGCTCGGCGTCTGGAGCGCGATCGCGGCCGGCGGCGCGGCTGCGGGCCTCGTGATCGGCGGCTTCCTGACTGAGACCTTCTCGTGGCGCTGGGTCTTCTTCGTCAACCTGCCGATCGGCATCGCCGCAGCGCTGCTCTCGCTCCGCTTCGTCCCGAACTCCCGCGCCGAGGATCGGCCCGAGACGTACGACGCTGCGGGCGCCGTGACCGTGACGGGCGGCCTGCTCGTGCTCGTCTACGCGATCGTCAAGGCACAGAGCTACGGCTGGGGCTCCGGCAAGACCGCGGGGCTCTTCGCGCTCGCCTTTGTGCTGCTCGCGGCGTTCGTGGCGATCGAGCGGCGCTCGAAGGCGCCGCTGATCCGGCTCGGGATCTTCCGGATGAGGTCGCTCTCGGGCAGCAACGTCGCGATGCTCCTCGTCGCTTCGGGACTGTTCGCGATGTTCTACTTCGCGTCGCTCTACATGCAGGAGATCCTCGGCTACAAGCCGTTGAAGGCTGGTCTCGCCTTCGTGCCGTTCACGCTCGGGATCATCGTCGGGGCGGGCGCATCGCAGGCGTTGATCCGCCGCATCGGGATCAGGGCCGTGGTGTTCATCGGCATTGCGATGGGCACGGCCGGCCTCCTCTACTTCGCGCGGTTGCCGGCGGCCGGGACGTACGTGCACGACCTGCTGCCGACGATCGTGGTGGTCTCGATCGGGATGGGCATGACGTTCGTGCCGCTGACGCTGCTCGCGACGACGAACGTCCGGACCGAGGACGCCGGGCTCGCGTCCGGCCTCTTCAACACCTCCCAGCAGGTGGGCGGCGCGCTCGGGCTCGCGATCCTCTCGACGCTGGCCGCCTCGCGGACGAGCAGCGTCCTGAACGATCGCCTGGTCACGTCGGTCGCCGTCCGCAACGACGCGCTGACGCAGGGCTACCACGTCGCGTTCGCCGTCGGCGCCGCGATGCTGCTCGCGGCGCTCGTCGTGCTCGTCGTGACCGTTCGCAAGCAGGACGTCGAGCAGATCGACCGGGGCGAAGTCAGCTTGACGCCGGCATAGCGTAAGTTTACACTTACGTAAGTCATGGCTTACGAAAGGGTCATGAACGCGCTCGGTGACCCGACGCGGCGGGCGGTCTACGAGCGGCTGCGCTCGGGGCCGCGGTCGGTCGGCGAGATCGCCGACGGGCTGCCGGTCTCGCGGCCGGCCGTGTCGCAGCACCTGCGCGTCTTGAAGGAGGCGGAGCTCGTGCACGAGCGCCGCGAGGGGACGAAGCGGATCTACGAGCTCTCGCCGCGTGGCCTCGCTGAGCTGCGCGCCTACTTCGAGCGGTTCTGGTCTCAGGCACTCGACGCCTACAAGACGGCGGCCGAGGGGAAGGACGGTGACAGATGATGATCGACGCCGAGGATCTGGTGATCCGGAAGGAGATCCACGTCAACGTGCCGGTCGAGCGGGCGTTCGAGGTCTTCACGGCCGGTCTGCAGGACTGGTGGCCGATGGAGACCCACTCGTTTCGGAAGGGCGTCATCTCGGTCGACTGGCGGGTCGGAGGCCTCGCCGTCGAGACGGCCGGCGGAGAGCGGTTCGAGTGGGCCGACGTGCTGGAATACGAGCCGCCGTCGGCGCTCCGGCTGCGCTGGCGGGTCAACCCCGAGAAACCGCCGACGGAGGTGGCGGTCTCCTTCTCCGCCGAGGGCGGCGGGACACGGGTCGTGCTCACCCACGCCGGCTGGGAGAGCTTCGCCGACCGCGCCGACGAGGAGTTCCAGGGCTACACGAGCGGCTGGGACGTGGTGCTCGGCCGATACGTGTCGAAGGCCGGCGTCTGAGAGCGCGCCGCAGCGCCGGGACTGCGATCCTCCCGGCGCTGCGGCTACGCTCCCCCGAGTGCCTCGCAACCGGACCGTCCGCCTCGCGGTCCTGGGCTCCTCGGTCCAGCGCACCGCTTCCTCCGGCTATCCCTCGAGTCGCTCCAGCGCTCTGAAGCGCCGGATCGTCGTGGTCGGCCTCGTGCTGCTCTCGCTGGTCCTGATCACCGTCTCCTTCCGGTCGAGCGCGCTGGACGGCGTGCAGGGCGAGGCCGCCACCATCCTGCGCCCGTTCGAGGTCGCCGCCGACCGCGTGACCCGCCCGTTCCGGGACGCCGCAAGCTGGACGCGCGGCCTGATCGACGCGAAGTCCGAGAACAAGAAGCTCCGCCGGCAGAATGCCGCTCTTCGGCAGCAGCTGATCCTCGACGAGGGAGCGGTCCAGGAGAACGTGCAGCTGAAGGCGGCGCTCCACTACCACGGCCCGGCATCGATCGCAGACTTCCACCAGGTGCCGGCGGCCGTGGTCATCAACCCGCAGAGCGAGATCGACCAGAGCGTCGAGATCGCGGCGGGCTCGCACGACGGCGTGCAGGCCGGCAACGTCGTCGTCTCGACCTCCGGCGGCCTCGTCGGCACGGTGGCGCGCGTCGTCGGAGGCGAGGCACGCGTGACGCTCCTCACCGACGACCAGAGCGCCGTGACCGCGGCCGACCTGACCCATCCGAGTGCGGTCGGCGTGATCAAGCGGGGCGGCGGCGGCAGCGACGTGCTGATCCTCGACCGCGTGTCGAAGGACGAGAACGTCAACGTCGGCGACACGATCATCACGGCCGGCACGCTCGGAACGGGCGCGTTGCCTTCGATGTTCCCGCGCGGCATCCCGGTCGGATCCGTGAAGAGCCAGAGCAACAACGACGTAAATGCCTTCAAGAACATCCAGGTCTCGCCGCTCGTCGACTTCTCGTCGCTGCAGTCCGTGATCGTCCTCGTCCCGAACCGGTGATGGACGCCGTCAAGGCCGCACTCGTCCTGTTCGTCGCCGCGCTGCTGCAGCTCGCCGTGCTGACCGAGTACCGACCGTTCCGCGCCTCGAGCATCGTCGTCGTGGCGCTGCTCTCGATCGCGCTGCTGCGCGGCTCGGTGTTCGGGGCGGTGGCCGGCTTCATGACCGGCCTCCTGATCGACACCGCGACCCTCGGCACCCTCGGGGTCACGTCGCTCCTGCTGACGGTCGGGGGCTTCTGGATCGGCCGCTACGGCGAGACGACCGCGCGCGACCGCTTCCACGCGCCCTATCTCTCGGTTGCGGTCGTCACCGTCTGCTACGCCTTCGGCCAGGTCGTGCTCCAGTTCGTGCTGGGCGAGCCGGCGCCCGCGGGGCTCGTGGCGCGCGGCGTGCCGCTCGCGGTGCTCGTCAACCTGCTGCTGACCCTGCCGGTGTACACGCTCATCCGCAGGCTCTTCCCGCCGCTCGAGCTCGGCGATCGGGTGCGCGAGGTGCGTCTCCTTGGCTAGCACGGCCGGCGGCCGCGGCCGCTTTCTCCCGGGCGACCCCCGGACGGCGGAGCCCTACCGGCTCACGCCGCAGATGGCCCTCCGCGTCGCGATCCTGGCGTTCCTCGCGCTCGGGGTGTTCGCCGTCCTCTTCCTTCGCCTCTGGGCGCTGCAGGTCCTCTCGGGCGACCGCTACCTGGCACAGGCGAACGACAACCGCGTGCGGACGCTCCGGCTCGAGGCGCCGCGAGGGCCGATCCTCGACCGGAGCGGCAAGGTGCTCGTGGAGAACGTGCCTGGCACGAGACTCGAGCTCTGGCCGGCCGACCTGCCGAAGACGTGGCACGCGCAGCTGAAGGAGCTGCAGGCGATCTCGATGGTCACGGGCATCTCCGTGCAGGGGATGGTCGCGCAGCTGAAGCAGCACGGGTCCGACCCGCTGACGCCGATCGTCGTCCAGCGCGGGCTGAAGCAGGACCAGATCTACTACCTCGAGGAGCACGCTTCCGAGTTCCCCGGCGTGCAGACGCAGGACAGCTACCTGCGCAAGTACCCGTACCAGTCACTGGCCGCCCAGGTGCTCGGCTACGTCGGCCAGATCACCGAGCAGGAGTACAAGCAGCGCCGCAAGGCCGGGTACCAGCCGACGGACTCGATCGGACAGGCGGGCGTCGAGTCCTCCTACGACACCTACCTGCGGGGCAGGAACGGCACTGCGCAGGTGACCGTCGACTCGCGTGGACGGCCGAAGGGGCAGGCGACGCTCGTCGCCCAGCCGAGCCCCGGCGAGTCGCTGCGCCTGACGCTCGACATCGGCCTCCAGCGCGCGGCCGAGAAGGCGCTGCGGTACGGGATCAACCTCGCGCACGCCGGCCTCGAGGGCGCGCACGCGGACGGCGGCTCGATCGTGGCCATGGACCCGCGGAACGGCGCGGTGCTGGCGATGGCGTCGTACCCGACCTACCAGCCGTCGATCTACGTCGGGCACCCCGTTCGGTCGAAGCTGGCTCCGGTGATCGACCCGAAGAGGGCGGCTCAGCTGAACTACCCGGGCATCAACCGCGCGATCGACGCCGCGTACCCGCCTGGGTCGACCTTCAAGCCGGTCACCGCGCTCGCCGCCATGCAGGAGGGCCTCGTACATCCCTTCGACCAGTTGCTCTGCTCGCCCGACTTCAAGGCCTACGGGCAGACGTTCAACAACTGGACGAACCTGATCCACCAGTCGATGGACCTGGAGACCGCCCTCGCGTGGTCCTGTGACACCTATTTCTACGAGCTCGGCAAGCGGTTCTACAACCTGCCGCCGGACCGTGGCCATCCGCTCCAGGGCTGGGCGAACCGCTTCGGCCTCGGCGAGCTCACCGGCGTCGACATCGGCCCGGAGGTGAAGGGCCTGATCCCGACGCCGGAGTACCTGCGGCAGAGGTTCCCGGCGAGCAAGGGCTACGGCGTCCTCGACCGGACGTGGAAACCGGGCTACTCGATCCAGATGGCGATCGGGCAGGGGCAGATCCTCGTCACGCCGCTGCAGATGACGCGCCTCTACGCGATGATCGCGAACGGCGGCAAGCTCGTCACACCGCATCTCGCGAGCGACGTCGAGCTGACGGGCCCGAACGGGCAGCCCGCCCGGGTCCTGCGCCGCTTCGGCGCGCAGCCCGCCGAGGCGAGCGGCGTCGACCCGACGGCCCTGCGCTATGTCCAGCAGGGACTCGACGAGGCGACGCATTCGCCGTTCGGCACCGGGGTGGGCGTGTTCGGCAACTTCCCCGTCAACATCGCGGGCAAGACGGGCAGCGCGGAGAAGAACGTCACGCTCCCCGGCAACATCTACCCGCAGAACCTGACGCAGTCGTGGTGGTGCGGGTACGGGCCGTACGACCAGCCGACGATCGCGGTCTGCGCCGTGATCGAGAACGGTGGCCACGGCGGCACCGCGGCCGCGCCGGCCGCGCTCCGGGTCTTCGAGCAGTACTTCAAGAAGACCGCCACCACGACCCAGCACGCCTCAGACTGATGGCGATCGAGGCGGTCGACACCAGGGCCCGTGGGCTGCGCAACCGCCGCCAGGCGGAGGTTGCCGGGCTCGGGGGCGTCCTGCGGCGCCTCGACTGGGTGCTGCTGCTCGCGCTCGCCGGCGTCGTCGGCTACGGGCTGTGGGCGATCGACGGGATCACGAAGCACGACGCCGGCGGCTCCGCGGCGACCCGGCAGGGCCTGTACGTGGCGGTCGGGGTGCTGCTCTTCGTCGTCGTGCTCTTCATCGACCCGGACACGTACCGGCGTTTCCGCCGGCCGATCTACTTCGGGACGCTCGCGGTGATGGGCTTCGTGCTCGCTGCGGGTGCGGCGACGCGCGGCTCGCGCCGGTGGATCGACGTCGGCTTCTTCACGTTCCAGCCGTCCGAGTTCGGGAAGGTGCTGTTCGTGCTCGTGCTCGCAGGCTTCCTCGCCGAGCGCGCACGCTCGATCTCCTCGCCCCGCGCTCCGCTCGCGGCACTCGGCTACGGGCTCGTGCCGATCGTGCTCGTCTTCGTGCAGCCGGACATCGGGACGGCGCTCGTCTACGCCGCCGCGCTCGCCGCCGTCCTGTTCGTCGCCGGCGTGCGCTGGTCGCACCTCGCCGTGCTCCTGGCGCTGACGGTCGCGGCCGCGCTCGCCGTCCTCTGGGTGCTGCCCGCCGCCGGCGTGAACGTCCTCAAGCCGTACCAGGCGGCGCGCCTCACCGGGTTCACGCACCCGAGCACCGACACGCAGGGCGCCACCTACAACCTGCGGCAGTCGATCACCGCGGTCGGCGCGGGCGGTCTGCGCGGGCGCGGTGTCCTCGGCGCGACGCAGACCAGGCTGAACTACCTGCCGGAGCATGCGACGGACTTCGCCTTCGCGTCGCTGGCCGAGGAGCGTGGCTTCTTCGGAGCGTCGATGCTGTTGCTGCTCTATCTGCTCGTCGTGTGGCGGGCGCTGAAGGTCGTCACGGTCGCGCGCGACCTCTATTGCGCGATCGTCGCCGGCGGCATCGCGTTCATGTTCCTGTTCCAGGTGTTCGTGAACACCGCGATGACGATGGGGATCGCGCCGATCACGGGCATCCCGTTGCCGTTCGTCTCGGTCGGCGGCTCGTCGATGATCACGAACTTCCTTGCGATCGGCGTCCTGCAGGCGATCTATCTCCGGCGTCCCGGCAGGCGGCGGGCATGAGCAGGGGCAAGTCGAAGCTCGGGCCGGGCTCGCTTTTCTCACTCGTGCGCGAGGTGCGTCGCGGCGCGGGCGATCCGAGGCCGCTCGCGGTGGCCGGGGCACGCGAGCTCGTCCCGTTGCTTGCGCGCGAGCTGCGCGCCGGCGGGGACGCGGCCGCAGTCGTCGAGGGGCGCGCCGAGCACGCGGCGGCTCTGATCTGGGTCGGAGCTCCGGAAGAGAAGGCGCTGCACGCGGCCTCGCGCGCCGGCATCCCGGTGATCGCCGTCACGGACGCCGAGACGGTCCCCTACGTCCTTGCGACGGATCTCGTGCGCGTGCCGCCCGGGTCGGGCTTTCCCGTCGAGGAGATCGCCGCGGCGGTCGCGCGGCGGCTCGGCGAGGACGGCACCTCGCTCGCGGCACGGCTGCCGGTGCTGCGGGGACCGCTCTGTGAGGAGCTGATCCGGATCTTCTCGAAGCGCAACGGGATCATCGGCGCGGCGGTCTTCATCCCGGGCGTCGACATGCCCCTGCTGACGCTCAACCAGGCGCGTCTCGTGCTGCGGATCGGGTTGGCCTTCGGTCAGCCCGTCGACAGGGCCACGGGCGTCGAGCTGCTCGGTGTCGTCGGGGCGGGGTTCGGGTTCCGCGCGATCGCGCGTGAGCTGCTCGGTGTCGTCCCGTTCGCCGGCTGGGCCGTGAAGGGCGGCGTGGCGTATGCGGGCACGCGTGCGATCGGCGAGGCCGCCGTGCGCCTCTTCGAGGCACGCTCTACCTGAGCGATTCGAAGTTCGGCTGGGACGGACGTGACGGCTTGGCGGCGCGTCCGCCGTGAGGCGTCCGGTCGCGGTGTCCGTCCGGATCAGGTCCTAGGCTCCGCAAAACGGCTCCCGGAAGAAGGGGGCTCACGGGGGAAACACCGTTCCCCCGTGCGAGGACTGGAGGTGAGCCGGCATGGCCCTGACAGGACACCAGGAAGCGCAGGAGCTGCTGCTGATCGAGGAAGCGGATGCGTGGTTCGAGTACCTGGAGACGACGCGGGGCCAGTCGGCCGTCCGCTACGTCGAGGTCGAGCCCTGGGCCTGGGCCCGGCTCGCCCAGCGGCTCCGCGCCATCCGGACGCGCCGGGCGAAGCTCCGGCCCGCCGCCGAGGCTGCCTGAGAAACCACTGATACCCTGGGGGAAGGCCTATGCCAAGGCTTTTCCCAATCAACAGCGCCGCGCGCCCGTGTCATGCGAGGCTGCGCGTGCGCTCCTCACAGGAGAGATCGTTTGCCATTGTCGTTTTTCCGACGCAAGAAGTCGGAGGATCAGGCGCCGCCTACGCGCGCCCCGGAGCTTCCCGAAGTTGAACCGCTGACCGTCGAGGCGCCCGCCGAACCGGCGGACACCGACGGACAATCGAGCACCACCCACACCAAGAAGCGCCGTCGCGGGACCCGCGGCGGGCGCAACCGCAAGAAGAGCACGGCCGCGGGCGGCGGTGCGACGGCGACGGCCGGAGCCGAGGCGGCGACGACCACCGCCGTGGCGAAGGCCGAGCCGCGGAAGACGGAGCGGAAGACGCGCACGTCCACGCAGACGCGCCGGCGCACGCCGGCGAAGCGGGCGCCGCTCCCGAAGGCCAAGCGCGAGCTGCTCGTCTCCGTCGATGCGGGCGAGAAGCGCGTCGCCGTGCTCGAGGACGACAAGGTCGCCGAGGTCTACCTCGAGCGGCCGGAGCGCCGGTCGATCGCCGGCAACATCTACCTCGGCGTCGTCGACAACGTCCTCCCCGGCATGGAGGCGGCGTTCGTCGAGATCGGCCTCGAGAAGAACGGCTTCCTCTACGTCGACGAGATCGTCGGCCCGGAGCTTGAAGGTCGCAAGGGCGCCCGCAAGATCCAGGATCTGATCCAGCGCGGCGAGAACGTGCTCGTCCAGGCGGTGAAGGATCCGATGAAGACGAAGGGAGCGCGGCTCACCACCGAGATCTCGCTGCCCGGCCGCTTCGTCGTGTACGTCCCGCACGGCGAGGGGCTCGGCGTCTCCCGCCGGCTCGAGGACGACGAGCGGACTCGGCTGAAGGCGGTGCTCAAGGAGCACGCGCCGAAGAAGGGGGGCGTGATCGTCCGCACCGCCGCCGAGGGCGCATCGGCCGAGGACATCGAGCGCGACCTCGACTTCCTCCAGCGGCTGTGGCGCTCGATCGAGGCGAAGGCCAAGGAGGCGAAGGCGCCGTCGCTCGTCTACCAGGAGGCCGAGTTGCCGCTGCGGGTCGTGCGCGATCTCTTCACCGGCGACTTCGAAAGGCTGCTCGTCGACCACGACCGCACGCACAAGCGGATCGTCGGGTACCTGAAGAAGACCTCGCCGCACATGGCCGAGCGGGTCACGCGCTACAAGGAGCGCGAGCCGCTGATGGAGGCGATGGGCGTCGACCAGGAGATCCGCTCGACGCTCAACCGACGGGTCGACCTCCCCTCCGGCGGCTACCTGATCTTCGACTACGCCGAGGCGTTCACGGTCATCGACGTCAACACCGGCCGCTTCGTCGGCTCGCGGTCGAAGAAGTCGGGCGCGCGGCTCGAGGACACGATCACGAAGAACAATCTCGAGGCGGTGAAGGAGGTCGTCCGTCAGCTGCGCCTGCGCGACATCGGCGGCATCATCGTCATCGACTTCATCGACATGGCGAGCCCGAAGAACCGAGCGGCCGTCGAGCAGGCCCTCGGTGAGGAGCTCGAGCGCGACCGGACGAAGACCTACGTCGTCGAGATCTCGCCGCTGGGCCTCGTCGAGATGACACGCCAGAACGTCACCGACGGGCCGCGGGAGGTCATGACGAAGAAGTGCCCGACCTGCGGCGGCGACGGCATCGTCATCTCCGAGCACACAGCGGCGGTCGACGTCGAGCGTCGTCTGCGCTCGCTGGTCACTCCCGGGTCGCGTGACAAGGCGTTCAAGGTCGAGGTCTCCGCCAGGATCGCCTGGCTGCTCGCGGGGCCTGGCGGAGCGCGGTTGCGCGAGCTCGAGGAGACGACGAAGCGCCGCTTCTTCCTGATCGGAGTGGAGGGCGAGCATCTCGATCACCTGCGCGTGCTCGACCAGGGCACGCTCGAGAAGGTGGCGCCGCAGCTCCCCGTCGAGATCGGACAGCAGGTCGAGGTGAAGCTCGGTGAGGTCGGGCTCCACGATCCGCATGCCGGCACCGGCAGGCTCGGCGAGGTCGACATCGTCGTCGGAGACGCGGCGAAGCTCGTGGGCAAGAAGGTCACTGTCACCGTCACCGCCGTCACGGAGGGCCTCGCCTGGGCCGAGCTGGTAGCTCCGTCCGAGGTCGGCGACGAGCCGCTGACCGCGGAGGCGGAGGCCGAGAAGCCGACGCGCGCCCGGCGAACCGCCACCCGCAGCAGAGGAAGCGAGGCCGCGGAGGCGGCGGACGGTGCGGTGGCCGGGAGCGAGCCGCAGGAGGAGCCCTCGTCCGGCCCGGAGCTGGAGCCCGACGCCGGGGGGGTCGGCGAGACGGAGGAGGACGCGCCCGCAACAGTGGAGGGGGAGGAGGGCGCTCCCGCCGTGGCCAAGAAGCGCACGCGGCGCGGATCGCGTGGCGGCAGGAACCGCAAGAAGAAGCCCGCCGCCGCGGCGGCCGCCGGGAACGGCGGCGAGCCCGCGTCCGAGGCCGCGCCGGAGCTCGAGCCGGAGCTGGAGCTGGAACCGGAGCCGGAACCGGAGTTGGAGCCCGTCGTGGAGCTCGAGCCGGAGGCCGCCGAGCCCGAAGCGCTCCCGGCCGGCCCCGTGATCCATCTGCCCGACCGGAACATCGGCGGCGAGGAGGACGGCGCCGACGGCGCCGCTCCCGTCAAGAAGAAGACGCGTCGAGGCTCGCGTGGCGGGAAGAACCGCCGCAAGAAGCCGGCGGGGACAGCGGTCGCGACGGCCGAGCCCGAGACGGAGGCCGCCGTCGAGGAGGGCCCTCCTTCCGAGAACGGCGACGAGGACTGGAACTACACGCCGATGAGCCAGTGGGGGCTGGACGAGTAACAGCCGCAGTCGCTACACTGGCGACCGCTTGGCGGGCCAATGCCCGCGAGCATCATGCTGATGGACTACGCAATCATCCGTTTGGGCGGCAAGCAGTACCGCGTCCGTGAGGGCGAGTATCTCGTCGTGGACCGCGTGAAGACGGACGAGGGCGCCACGTTCTCGCCGGAGGTGCTCCTCGGGACCGGAACGGTCACGGCGAAGGTGCTCGCGCACGAGCGCGGCCCGAAGATCCGGATCGGCAAGTACCGCAAGCGCACCGGCTACAAGCGCCACAACGGCTTCCGGGCGGCGACGTCCCGGATCGAGATCTCGCTCGGCGCGCCCAAGCGCGCGGCCGGGAAGAAGACCGAGGCTGCGGCGCCGAAGGTCGAGGCCGCCGCTGCGTCCGACGACCACGTCAAGGGCATGCCGGCCGGGTACGAGGAGATGACGGTGGCGCAGGTGTCCGCCGGCGCGAAGACGTGGAACCGGCCGATGCTCGAAGCGGCTCTCGCGTACGAGCAGGCGCACGCGGCCCGCAAAGGCGCCCTCGCCGCGCTCGAGTCGGCGCTGAAGACGAAGGAGGAGGACGCCTAGATGGCACACAAGAAGGGCCTCGGTTCCTCGAAGAACGGTCGCGACTCGAACCCCAAGTATCTCGGGGTGAAGATCTTCGACGGCCAGATCGTGCAGCCCGGGAACATCATCGTCCGCCAGCGCGGCACGAAGTTCCGCCCGGGCCCCGGCACCGAGATCGGCCGCGACGACACGATCTTCGCGATCCGTCCCGGCACGGTTTCGTTCCGCACGAGCGGCGAGCGCCGCTTCGTGTCGGTCGTCGAGCCGTCGGCGTAGCGCCCCGCACTGCGAAACGTGGTCCCGACCGAGGGTCACGCCCCGCGCGGCCGTGCCCAGGCTCGCCCGAACCGACGGAGCGAAGCCGCCCGCTACGGTTCGCCCATGTTCAGCGACCGCGCGAAGCTGCACGTGCAGGCCGGGAAGGGCGGCGACGGCGGCCTGTCGTTCCGTCGCGAGAAGTTCGTCCCCAAGGGCGGCCCGGACGGCGGCGACGGCGGCGACGGCGGCGACGTGGTGCTGCTCGCGGATCCGTCGCTGCGCGACCTCTCGGGCCTGCAGAGGCGCAAGTGGATCAAGGCCGAGCGCGGCGGCAACGGACGCGGCGCGCGCAAGCACGGCGCCGACGGCGACGACGCGGAGCTGCGCGTCCCGGTCGGCACACAGGTGTTCACCGACGCCGGCGATCTGATCGCCGACCTCGCTCACGCGGGGGCGCGGGTCGTCCTCGCGCAGGGCGGCCACGGCGGCCGCGGAAACGCCCGCTTCGTCTCGTCCACGCGGCAGGTGCCGCGCTTCGCGGAGGTCGGTCCGCCGGGGGAGGAGCGGGATGTCGAGCTGCACCTGAAGCTGCTCGCCGACGCTGCGCTCGTCGGACTGCCGAACGCGGGCAAGTCGTCGCTGATCTCGCGCATCTCGAACGCAAGACCGAAGGTCGCGGAGTACCCGTTCACGACCCTGCAGCCGGTGCTCGGCACCGTCGAGGCGCCCGACGGCCGGCAGCTCGTGCTCGCCGACGTACCGGGACTGATCGAGGGCGCGAGCGAAGGAGTCGGGCTCGGGCACGAGTTCCTCGCGCACCTCGAGCGAGCCCGCCTGCTGATCCACGTGATCGACGCGTCGCAGACGCCGGACGAGCAGTGGCGGACGATCGATGCCGAGCTCGGCGCCTACGGTGCCGGCCTGGACGAGCGGCCGCAGATCGTCGTGCTGAACAAGATCGACCTCGAGCCCGCGCCGGCGTTCTCGATCGAGGATCCACGGATCGTGGCCGTGTTCCGGGTCTCGTGCGCGACCGGGGAGGGGCTCGAGGACTTTCGCCGCAGGCTCTTCGTGCTCGTTCCCGCCCCGGCGGACGAGGAACGCAGCGACGACGAGCTCGCCGACTTCCTCGTCTACCGTCCGCAGCCGAGAGCGCGGGGCTGGCGCCTGTTGCGCACCGAGGACGGCTTCCGCGTGCTCGGAACGCCGCCGTCGGACGAAGAGCTCGAGCGCGCACTGCGCGCCGCGGGAGCGAAGGACGGTGTGACCGTGGAGATCGGCGACGAGGAATTCGAGCTGGCCTGATGATCGGGCTGTTCGGCGGGGCGTTCGATCCCCCGCATCGTGGGCACGTCGAGCTCGCACGGCGGGCGAAGGCCGAGCTCGGCCTCGACGAGCTCGTCGTGCTGGTCGCGGCCGATCCGGGTCACAAGCACGTCGAGACGCCACCAGACGTCCGGCTCCGGCTGGCCCGGGCGGCCTTCCCGGACGACGACGTGCGGCTCGACGAGCATGCACGCACGGTCGACACGCTGCGCGCGCATCCCGAGTGGCCCGATCCAATCTTCCTGATCGGCGCCGATCAGTTCTGCGACTTCCTGACCTGGCAGGAGCCCGACGAGGTCATTCGCCGGGCGCGCGTCGGAGTCGCCACCCGCCCCGGGTTCCCGCGCGAACGCCTGGAGCGCGTGCTCGCGCAGCTCGCGCAGCCGGAGCGCGTGCTGTTCTTCGAGATCGAGCCGACGCCGGTGGCCTCCAGCACGCTGCGGCAACGGTTCGTCGAGGACGAGGTGCCGTCCGCAGTCGCGGACATCATCCGCCGCGAGGGCCTGTATGACTCGTAGACACGGGTACACTTCAGCGGCTTGAGCCCACTCGAACAGGCACGCCGGATCGCGGCGATCGTGCAGGACAAGCTGGGCCGCGACATCGTCATCCTCGACATGCAGCCCGTCTGCGCCTACACCGACTACTTCGTCGTCGCGACCGGTGGCAACCCGCGCCAGACGAAGGGGATCTGGGACGAGGTGCACGGACGGCTGAAGCAGGAGAACGGCGCGCTCCCGCGCTCGGTCGAGGGCGAGCTGGAGGCGACGTGGATCGTCGGCGACTACGTCGACGTCGTGCTGCACGTCTTCACCCCCGAGGCGCGCGAGTTCTACCGCCTCGAGGACCTGTGGGACGACGTTCCCCACGAGACGGTCGAAGCGGCCACGGGCTAGTTCGGGCACGTCGATTCTGCGGCGGGCAGCGTCCGTCAACTGGCGTACGCTGTTGTCCGTGCTGACGACGGATCAGAAGGGCGCGCTCGCCGAACAGGCGATTGCCTTCGAAGCGATGACGCACGGTGTGGGCGTATCGAGGCCGCTCGGTGACGAACGCTACGACCTCGTGTTCGACCTGCGGCCGCAACTGCTTCGTGTCCAGTGCAAATGGGCGGTCAGGCGAGGCGCCGTCGTTTCCATCATGTGCCGCACGAATCGACGCGGCCCAAATGGGTACGTTCCGCGCCGGTACGGCGAAGGCGAGATCGACGCGATCGCCGCGTACTGCCAGGCGACCGGGGACTGCTACCTCTTGCCACGGGAGTTGTCGGTGCTGAGGACGGGCGTCCAACTGCGGCTCGCTCCGCCCCGGAACAACCAACAGACGAAGATCAACTGGGCGCGGGATCACGAGCTCGGGGCTACACTGTCCCGGCTTCGCGGGCCCATAGCTCAGCTGGGAGAGCGTCGCGCTGGCAGCGCGAAGGTCGCCGGTTCGAGCCCGGCTGGGTCCACCTGAGAAGCCCCCACCAGGGGGCTTCTTCTTTCTGCAGTCCGCTCAGTCGCCCGGCGGGCGCACGACGGCGCTGCCGTCCGCGCGCTGCACGACGAGCGGCAACATCCGCTCCGAGAGATACGACTCGATCGCGTGCACCGCCTGGTCGACGAGCCGCTCGTGCTCGTCGGTGGCGAAGCGCACGCGCAGGGCGCACCGCTCGTCGCTCGTGACGACCTCCGCGTGGAGGCCGTGGGCTGCGAGCGTCTCGGCCAGGTCGCTGCCGATGCCCCGCCGGGGGACGTCGATCTCGATCGTCTCGGTCATCGCAGCCTGAGTATCCGTGTTAAGCGGGCGTTACGCATCCGGACTTTCACGGCCTGTCGTTCGTATCGGTCGTCACACCTGAAATGGCGGGCGAATGGTGGTCGGGAGTCGAGTTGCGGCACCTCGTCGCCCTGGACGCGGTCGCGCGGGAGGGATCGTTCAGGCGGGCCGCGACGCGCCTCGGCTACGTCCAGTCGGCGATCAGCCACCAGATCGCGGCGCTCGAGAACCTGACCGGCAAGCGCTTGATCGACCGGTCGCGTGGCACACGCCCGCTGGCGCTGACAGACGCCGGCGAGATCATGCTCGCGCACGCAGACGCGGTGATCGCGCGCGTCCGTGCCGCGCAGGCCGATCTCGCCGCACTCGACGGGAACGGCAACGCAGCGCTGCGCGTCGGCGCGACTCCCGATCTGCTCGCGCGGCTCGTTCCCTCGCTGCTGCGGGTCTACGGGGCGCCGGTGACGCTGAACGAGGACTCCTCGACTGCGGCACTCCTGACCTCGCTCGTGCGCGGCGAGCTCGACCTCGCGCTCACGGCGACTCCGCTCCCGAAGGGGCCGCTCGACGCGGCGGCGCTCTGCGTCGACCCGTTCGTCGTGATGCTGCAGTCGGGAGCCCCGCTCACCCGGCAGCGCCGGCCGATCACGCGTGACGAGCTCGCACGCCTGCCGCTCGTCGCGCACGCGCCCTCACGCGAGCACGTCGAGGAGCAGCTTCGCACGCACGGCATCGAGCCGAACTTCGTCCTGCAGGCCGAGACGGGCGCGGGCGTGCAGGGGCTCGTGGCGGCCGGCCTCGGTGCGGCGGTGCTGCCGCGTCTCGCCACGGACGAACGGCGCGCCGAGACGCAGGTCGCCGAGCTCGCTGCGGGCGTGATCGCCCCGCGGACGATCGTGGCCGTCTGGAGCAGGCTGCAACCGCTCTCGAGCGACGCAGGGGCATTCGTCGAGTCCGCGCGTTCCGCGTCCGCCGGCCGGCGAGTGCGCGAGTCGATCGCATAGATCTTCGATCAGGTACATCACCGACGTCGATCAACCGGCGTCGCGAACCGGCGTCTCTAGCCTCGTATGACTCCCTGGTGGTCGCCGGAGTCGCGCAGCCGCAGGCGCGGCTCCGGCATCACTCGGCGGGTCTACACGGGAGAGAACGCACGGCGCGGTTCCGTTTCCCGGGGCTGCGTCGCGCGTGCGCTCCCGCGCAGAGGCCCGGCTGTCGTGCCAGAGTGCGGGCATCAGCGTCGCGAGGCACAAGAGCACGTTCTCGATCGTCGCGGCCGACCTGGCGGCCGGCGAGGTGGGCTGCGCCGTCCAGTCGCGCTACTTCTCCGTCGGCTCGGTCGTCCCCTGGGCGCGTGCCGGCGTCGGGGCGGTCGCGACCCAGGCCGCCGGTGTGGCCGTGTTCGGAGCGCGGGCGCTCGACGAGCTCGCACGGGGCGCGTCTCCGGAGGAGGCGCTCGAGCGGGTTCTGGCCGACGACGAGGGCAGGGAGACCCGCCAGCTCGGGGTGGTCGCCGCCGACGGTCGCGCCGCCGCGTTCACGGGTGCGCAGTGCCTCGACTGGGCCGGCCACCGGGTCGGCGCGGGCTTTGCGGTGCAGGGGAACATCCTGGCCGGGCCGGCCGTCGCCGACGGGATGGCCCGAGCCTACGAGGAGACCGTCGGGCCGCTCGTCGAACGGCTGCTCGCAGCGCTCGAGGCGGGTCAGGCTGCAGGCGGCGACAGGCGCGGGCAGCAGTCCGCGGCGGTCGTCGTCGAGCGTGTCGGCGCGGCCGCCGAGTCACGGGAGGGCATCGACCGGATCTGCGACCTCCGCGTGGAGGATCACGTCGAGCCGATCGTCGAGCTGCGCCGCCTCGTCGGAGTCTGGACCGCGTGGGAGGCCCAGCGCCGCGCGCACGCGCTCTACGAGAGCGGCGACAGCGCTCGCGCCGCCGAGACCCTCCGCGAGGCCCTGGCGCAACGTGAGGACCCGACGCTCCTCTACAACCTCGCCTGCTACGAGGCGCTTGCGGGGAGACGCGAGGCCGCGCTCAGCGGGCTGCGCCGCGCGATCGAGCTCGATCCGTCGTTCCGCGGGCTGGCGCAGAGCGACGCCGACTTCGACGGCATCCGCGCCGAGGTCTCACAGCTCTAGCTCGAGGAACCGCGTTCCGGGCACGGGGTTGTGGGTGTACGGGGCCGTCTCCTCGAAGCCGAGCTCCTCGTAGAGCGCCTGGGCGGCTTCCATGCCGGGCGTCGTGTCGAGCCGCATCCGCCGGTAGCCGAGGCGTCGCGCCTCGGCGACGATCGCGGTCGCGAGGCGGCGGCCGAGACCCGTTCCCCGAGCCGTGGGGGAGACGAAGAGCCGCTTCATCTCACAGCTCTCTCCGGTCAGCGGCCGCAGCGCGACACACCCGGCGACGAGGCCGTCGAGATGTGCCACGAGCAGTGCGCCGCCCGGCGGGGCGTAGGCGCCCGGCAGTTCGCGGAGCTCCCGGTCGAAGTCCTGGAAGTCGAGCTCGAAGGGCAGCGAGGCGGCGTATGCGCGCAGCAGCGCGCGCACGTCGCCGATTTCGGAAGCGTCCAGGGGGGCCACATTCGGAGCGCTCTCCACGAGGGTCACGCTACCGGCACGCACTCGGCACAGACATGCGCAGTTTCTCGCCGTACCGTTGTCGATGAAGACAACGAAAGGAGGAGCACGTGCGCAAGGCTCTTGTTCTATTCGGGATCGTGGCGGCGCTGGTCCTGCCGGCCGTGGCTGTGGCCAAGGAGCCGCCCCAGGTCGCCTGCGGCATCGGCTGCAACAACACCGGAGGCTGGACAGGGTGCACGCAGATCACCGCCGCCCACTCGGCCAGCGTCTCGTTCCTGGCGAACATCAGGCACTACCTGGTCGTGAGCTACTGCAAGCACTACGGCACGATCACGAGCATCTCGATCGCGGCGCACGGCTGCGACACGAGTGGGCTCGTCTCGTGTCACGCGGGGCCGGCCTGGCGGACCGGCGGCGGAGTCGGGTGGAGCTCTGCGACCTTCGAGGCACACGCCGGCTGGAGCGTCACGACCACGCCCTTCATCACGAACAACGACGTCGTCACGTTGACCGTCCCGGCCGGCTAGATGCCCCCGAGATGGCTCATCCTGACCGTCGTCGTCTGGCTCGTGCTCGGTCTGGGGCTCAACCTGCTGATCCGGGCAGCCATCAACTGATGACGTATCGTCGCGGTCGTGGAGCTTCGCCCCACGACCGACGGCGACCTGCCGGCGCTTCACGCGATCTTCAACGACGCGATCGGCAGCGTCTTCGTGCCCCACGGCTTCGACCCGCCGGCGCCGTCGCTCGAGGTGTTCACGAGCCTCCAGGGGCACATCAGGCGCACCGGGACCTCCGTCGTCGCGGAGGAGGAGGGACGGATCGTCGGCTACTGCTCCGCGTGGACGCGCGGCGACGACTGGTTCCTGGCGTCGCTCTTCGTCGCCTCGGCGGCCCAGGGGCGCGGCACCGGACCGGCGCTCCTCGATGCCGTCTGGGGCGAAGCGAAGCGCCGGCGAACGATGACCGACGCGATCCAGCCGGTGTCGAACGTCCTCTACGGGCGGCGCGGCCTCGTGCCTGCGACGCCGGTGCTGACGTTCTTCGGCCAGCCGCGGATCGACGCGACGGCGGCGCGGGGCCGGGCCGACACCGGAGCGATCGACGAGCTCGCCTACGGCTTCGACCGGGAGGTCGACCATCGGCACTGGGCCCGGCACGCACGCCGAACCGACTGGGAAGACGCCTACTCGTACGCGTTCCCCGGCGGCGAGATCGGGCCCGTCGCCGGGACGACCCCGGCGGCCGCCGCCGCCGCGCTCGCGGGTGAGCTCGCGCGCGCCGAGGGCGAGATCCGGGTCCGCGTCCCCGGGTCGGCGCGGGCGCTGGTCGAGGTCGCGCTGGCGGCCGGGCTGCGGCTCGCCCCGGTTCCCGGCCTGCTGCTGCTCTCACGCGGTGTCGAGCCGCCGAGCGCGCTGACGGTCTCGAGCTATGCCCTCTATTAAGGTCGCTCGAAGCCTGCGCGGGCACCTGCGGTTTTCCTACACTCCGTGAATGTCGGATCAAGCGTGGGAGCTGATCTTCATGATGCTGATCCTGAAGATCCCGATCGTCTACCTCGCGCTCGTCGTCTGGTATGCGATCCGGGCCGAGCCGGAGCCGGGGATCGACCCGAACGACTACTCCGTCTGGCGGCCGTGGCGGCGACCCTCGAGCCCACGGCCGCGGCGCGGCGGGCCACACGGGACGCGCGACAGCGTCCGCGCCACGCGTGCGCGGCGCGGTAGAGTCGCGCCGTGACCTCGACCACAGGCGACCGCACGACCCGCCCGGCCGAGACAGTCGCCGGCCTGCTCGCCGCCGGCGCGCTGTTCCTCGGCGCGTTCGAGCTGTTCTACCGGCCGTTCCGCCTCGCACCCGCCGCCGTGATCATGCTGGTCGTCGCGACCGTGATGAGCCGTGACCAGCAGCGCCTGATCAAGACCGCCTTCGCCGTCGTCGGCATCGCCTTCGTCGCCGGGGCCGCGATCCAGGTCCTCACGCACCACCCGCTCTTCTAGGCCGAGAGCAAGGAGGACAGCCCGCACGCCCCTGGTACAACACAGGGATGAGCACGCACGACGTCGACGGCCTCAACGCCGGCTACGCGCGCACCCTGCTCGACGAGTACCTCGAGAATCCCGAAGCGGTGCCGTCGGAGTGGCGTGCGCTGTTCGAGAGCGGAGACTCCGGGCTGGTGGCGAGCCACCCCGGCATCGCGCGTCTGCTCGAGAAGATCCCCGCGGCCCCGGTGGGTGGCAACGGCCACGCCGGGCGGCCCGCGCCCGAGGCGCAGGCGGCGGTGGCGGTCGCGGAGGCCGGGGCCGAGCCGGACGCCCAACTGCTCGGCGGCGTCGCCGCAGCGATGGCGCTCGTGAAGGCGCACCGCACCCACGGGCACCTCGCGGCCCGTCTCGACCCACTCGGGTCCGAGCCCGTCGGCGACCCGTCGCTCGAGCCGATGCGGCTCGAGCCGAAGCTCACGCCGGACCTGCAGGCGCGCATTCCCGCGTCGGTCCTGCGCGTGCACGTCCCGGGCGAGACGCTCGCCGACGTCCTGCCTCAGCTGGCAGAGACCTATTGCGGCACGATCGCCTACGAGCTCGAGCATCTCTCCGACCACCAGCAACGTGTTTGGCTGCGCCAGGCGATCGAGTCCGGCCGGTACCGGCAGCCGCTCGCCGCCGAGGAGAAGACGGCGCTCTTCCGGCGGCTCTGCGAGGTGGAGGGGATGGAGCGCTTCCTGCGCAAGCGCTTCCTCGGTCAGAAGCAGTTCTCGCTCGAGGGGCTCGACGTGATGATCCCGATGCTCGACGAGACGATCGAGCTCGCCTCCGAGGCGGGCGCTCACGAGGTCGTGCTGGGCATGGCGCACCGCGGCCGGCTCAACGTGCTCGCGCACACGATCGGGATGCCCTACGAGCACATCCTCCGTGAGTTCGAGGGCGAGCGGACGATCGAGGCCGTCGCGGTCGATCCGGAGGGCGGCACCGGCGACGTGAAGTACCACCTCGCCGCCAACGGCACGCGCACGACGTCCAACGGCCAGGTCGGTGTTCGCCTCGTCGCGAATCCCAGCCACCTCGAGGCTGTCGATCCGGTGGTCGAGGGCCGCACGCGGGCGGAGCAGACCGACCGCTCGACGCGAAACGGCGCCGACGACCCGTCGGTGGCGCTGCCCGTGCTGCTGCACGGCGACGCCGCGTTCGCAGGACAGGGGATCGTCGCCGAGACCTTCAACCTGCACGATCTCGAGGGCTACTCGACCGGGGGCACGCTGCACCTGATCACCAACAACCAGATCGGCTTCACGACCGATCCGAACGAGGGACGCTCGACGCGCTACTCGTCCGATCTCGCGAAGGGCTTCGACGTTCCGATCATCCACGTGAACGCCGACGATCCGGAGGCCTCGATCTCCGCCGTGCGACTGTCGATGGCCTACCGGCGCCGCTTCGGCCAGGACGTCGTGATCGACCTCGTCGGGTACCGGCGGTTCGGTCACAACGAGCAGGACGAGGCCGCCTACACGCAGCCGCTGATGGTCGAGCAGATCAACGCGCACCCGTCGGTGCGGGAGCTGTACGAGGAGCAGTTGCTCGAGGAGGGCGTGCTGACCCGCGACGAGGCAGCCGCGTTCGTCTCGGAGGTCGAGGGGATGCTGCGCGATGCGCACGACCGCCTGAAGGCCTCCTTCGGCGAGCCGCCGATCGAGGAGCACGACGGCGCGATTCCGCGCTCGACGGGGGCTCAGGCGATCACCGCCGTTGCCGCCGAGAAGCTCGTCGAGCTCAACGAGGCGCTCCTCACGACGCCGGACGAGTTCACCGTGCATCCGAAGCTTGCGCGCCAGCTGGAGCGGCGGCGCACCGCGATGAGCGAAGGCGGCATCGACTGGGGGCACGCGGAGACGCTCGCGTACGCGTCGCTGCTCGTCGACGGCATCCCCGTGCGGCTCACGGGTCAGGACGTGCAGCGCGGCACGTTCGCCCAACGCCACCTGGTGCTGCACGACGTGAACACCGGCGAGACGTACACGCCCATGCAGCACCTCGAAGAAGCAGCTGCGTCCTTCGAGGTCTACAACTCGCCGCTCTCCGAGTTCGCGTGCATGGGCTTCGAGTACGGCTACTCCGTCGCCGCTCCCGAAGCGCTCGTGCTCTGGGAGGCCCAGTACGGCGACTTCGCGAACGGTGCGCAGATCGTGATCGACCAGTTCATCTCGTCCGCCATGTCGAAGTGGCGCGAGACGTCACGGCTTTCGCTGCTCCTGCCGCACGGATACGAGGGCAACGGCCCCGAGCACTCGAGCGCGCGGCTCGAGCGCTTCCTGCAGCTCGGCGCCCAGGAGAACCTGCGGATCGTCAACTGCACGACGGCGGCGCAGTATTTCCACCTCCTGCGCAGGCAGGCGCTCGACGCAACCGCACGTCCCCTCGTCATCGTCACTCCGAAGGGCCTGCTGCGCCTGAAGGACGCGACCTCGACGCTGGCCGAGCTCGCCGAGGGCGCGTTCCAGCCGGTGATCGACGACCCGCGCGGCGGCAAGGAGATGGTGCGCCGGCTCGTGCTGTGCAGCGGCAAGATCTACTACGACGTTGTCGGGCACGAGGCCCACACCTCCGCCAGCACGGTCGCGGTGGCGCGCATCGAGCAGCTGTACCCGTTTCCGACGGAAGCGGCCGCCGCGCTCGTCGCGTCGTATCCGTCGCTCGGCGAGATCGTGTGGGCCCAGGAGGAGCCGCAGAACATGGGCCCGTGGCGCTCGATCCGCCATCGCCTCGAGGAGGTGTCGGGCGGCGCGCCGGTGCGCTTCGTCGGCCGTCCGTGGCGCGCGAGCCCGTCCGAGGGCTATCCGACGGCGCACCTGATCGAGCAGGACCGCATCGCGCGCGACGCGCTGACGGTCTAGATCCCGGTCGAGGGATCGTTCAGCGCCGCCGGCGGCTGCGCTGAGCCTCCAGGGCCTGCTTCGCGATGCGCGGGCCGTGGTAGCGCGCCTGTTGAGCGAGCCAGCGCCGCTGCCTCGGCGGGAGGCGGCGCCAGATGTCGTACGCGGTGAGCGCGGCGGTGACCGGGCCGAGCCCGCGAGTGACCTTCAGGCGGGGCATGGCCGCATTGTGCCTTTCGGCGTCACCTGCGGCGGCCGGAGCTGTCCTTCGAGTCCTGCGCGGCGCTGCTTCGTCCCTGCTGGTCGCCGGGGGAGCTCGCGTTGCTCGGGGCGGCCGGATTGCCCTGGGCGTGCGGGTCGTCCTGGCTGCCCTGGCTCTCGTTGCTCTCCTGGCCGCCGGGGTCACAGCCGCGCCGGGGGTCGCCGGAGCCCGTCGGGCCTGGGCCGGACGACTCGAGCGCCGAGGCGAGGATCCGCGACAGCACGGTCGGCTCGGTCGGTGTGGCGGTCGACTGCGACCTGGGCGGTGCCGGCGGGGGCGCCGGGGGCGGGACGGCAGCCGGCGTCTCGCCGGCTGCCGGAGCCGGGACGGGCGCCGGCGGCGGGGTGGGAGGGGGCACGGGGGCTGGGGCGGGCGTCGGCGACGGCGCGGGGGAAGGCGCCGGCGTGGCGCCCGGCTCGGCCGGACCGGGCCGGGAGGTGCTGGGAGCCGTCACGGGCTGGTGCGGGACGGGAGCGGGGTGCGGGACGATCGGAGCGGGATGGTGCACGACGACGCTCGCGAGCTGGGCGGCCGGCGGCGCCGCAACGAGGACGACCGGCTTCGGCGCGTGGGGCACGGCCGTGCGGTGCTTCGGCACGGCGGGGGCCGGCGCAACCTCCACGACTGCGGGCGCCTGAATGGCCTCGAGCCGCAGGGGGGCGCTCGGCCGGGCGGAGGTGAGCAGATGGCCGGGCAGGACGAGCAGGCCGGCCACGACGGAGCAGGCGAGTGCTCCCGCCGCGATCTGCGCCAAAGCCCCCCTCATGTTTTCCCCCGTTCTGGCCGACAACGACTCCAAAGGAGGGTATCGGCAGGGCGGGCCGATGACTTGAGGACGAATGGGAAGCTTCAAGCTCAAACTGGTGACGTGGTTTGCACTGTTGGCGCTCCTGCCGCTCGCAGTGGCGTTCTACGGCTACGACTCGCTGACCCGGCGCAGCGAGACCAGTCGCGTCGACGCCGCGATCGACACCGGGCTCCGAGGCGCGGTCGCCGCCTACGCGACCCGGCTGGACGACGCCACCGCGCAGGCGCGACGGCTCGCGGGCGATCCGGCACTGCAGCAGGCTCTCCGTCGGCACGACGCGCGTGCGCTGGCGAGGTTCGCGGCCGGTCATCCCGGTGCACGGTTCAGCTTCGGCGCCGGCGGGCCCGGCGCCGCGTCGGTTGTCGCGCACGGAACCGTGCTCGGCTCGGTCGTCGTGCCGGTCCCGGTCGATGCCCGGCTCGTGCGTGCGCTGAGCGCCGGGCTCCCGCCGTCGGCGGTCCTGGTCGCCGCGCGTTCCGGCCGGATCGTCGCGGGCATCGGCAGCGGCGGCGCGCTCCCGCCGAGACCGGGCCGCGCCGCCCGCTTCCGTGTCGCCGGCAGCGACTATCGCGGCCTGCAGACGGCGCACCTCGCGCGTCCCGAGGGGCTCGTCCTCGCGGTGCTCGTGCCGCAGAGCTCGATCGACGCGGCGAGCCGCTCGTCCGAAGCCCGGCTCTTCATGGCCTTGGCCGCATCGTTGATCCTCTTCGCGATCGTCACCTACCTGCTCGGACGATCGATCGTGGGCACCCTCCGCCGGCTCGCCGAGGCCGCCAACGCGATCGCCCACGGACGCCTCGGGGAGCGCGTCGAGGTGCGCGGGCGCGACGAGTTCGCGGAGCTCGGCAGCGCCTTCAATCACATGGCCGCCCAGCTCGAGCAGCGGCTCGCCGAGCTCGAGACGGAGCGCAGTCGCATGCGCGACGCGACCGCGCGGTTCGGCGAAGCGCTGATGGCGACGCACGACGAGGGACAGCTCATTCAGATCGTGGTCGAGTCGGCGGTCGAGTCGATCGAGGCCACGGGTGGCGTGGTGCTCGGCCCGCACGGGGAGCTCGCGCGGACCGGTGATCCGGACGCGGGCGCGGAACGGATCGCGTTCCCGCTCCGGGTCGGGTCTTCCGACTTCGGCCAGCTCGTCCTCGCATCGAACTCGTTCGACGCCGAGCAGGTGGAGACGGTCGCCTCACTCGCCGCCCAGGTGGTCGTCGCGCTGGAGAACGCGCGGCTGCATCGCCTCGTCGAACAGCAGGCGATGATCGACAGCCTCACAGGGCTCGCGAACCGACGCAGTGTCGAGGACACGCTCCGCTCCGAGCTCTCACGTGCGGCCCGCTACGGCGACGAGGTCTGCGTCGTGTTCACGGATCTGGATTTCTTCAAGCGCGTCAACGACAGGTGGGGTCACGCCGCCGGAGACGAGGTTCTGCAGACCTTCGGCGCCGTCCTGCACGAGACGGTGCGCGAGAGCGACGTCGCAGCGCGCTGGGGCGGCGAGGAGTTCGCGCTCGTGCTCACCAACACCGGCTCGGCCGGCGGTGCCATCTTCGCCGAGCGCGCGCGGGCGGCGATCGAAGCCTGCACGTTGCAGATGCCTGACGGCGAGGAGGTGACGGTGACGGCCAGCTTCGGCGTCGCGGCCTATCCTGACTGTCAGGAGCTCGACGAGCTCCTCGCGGCCGCCGACTCGGCGCTCTACGAGGCCAAGCGCGCGGGCAGGAACCGGGTCGCCGTGGCTTCCGAGTCGGCTGCCTCGAAGATCGTCTAAACTGCCGCGGCGGAGAGAAATGGCGTCAGAGCAGGAGGAATTCATGGCCGTCGACGCGCCGTCGATGTTCGCGCAGGTGATTCAGGACCATCTCGAGCTGAAGCGGCGCAACGCGGCGCTCGAGCACGAGATGCCGCTCGAGAAGTACATGTCGGACGATCCGTTCGAAAACCACCCGCTCTTCAAGACGGAGGAGCAGGCGCGGATCGAGGAGACGATGGACGGTGTCGCCGGGATCGAAGCCGAGGAGACGTCGCTCGACTGGCCGACCACCGAGGACACGTTCATCGACGAGCCGGGCCCGTCCCCCGATGCGGATGCGACCGTGGAGGCAGCCGCCCCGGCGCCCGAAGCCGAGCAGCCGTCCGACGAGAACCTCTGGTCGCGCTCCCGCGACTTCGACTGGGGCGACTAGACCGTCACGAGGTCACGGCTGGGAGAGCCGGGCCCAGAGGTTGTCGAGGATGTGCTTCACCGGCCAGAACGTGGCCGACCCGCCGAAGTCGAGCGTTCCCGCGGCGAAGACCTTGGCGCCCGCCGGTGTCTCGTAGTAGCTCATCTGCGCCGTCAGACCCGGTCCGAGCAGGTCGGGGATCTGCGCCACGACGGTCGTCCCCGGCGGTGACTGGGGCGCGAGCGCGTCGATCTCGATCCCGTAGCCGCCGACGAACTGCCCGAAGGTCGACCCGTCGGTCAGTCCCGTGCCCGCCCAGAGCCACGGCGTGGCCGCACTGTTCTGGACGGTGAAGAGACCCTGGTGCTGCCCGTCGTCGTTGGCGCGGTACTCGACACCGATGAGTGCCGCTTCCGGCCGGCCGGCGTCGCGCCAGCGGCCGATCTTGAGCAGCGTGTTGCCGGGGCGCTTCTGCACCTTCCAGAAGAAGTTGTTCGCCGAGAGGAACATCAGGTTGCCGCCGAGGTCGCGGAAACGCTGGACGACGTCGTACTCGTGGGGCAGCACGTATTCCTCGTGACCCTCGAAGACGATCAGGTCATAGCTGGCCGCGAGCTGGTCGCCGGTGGCGATGCTGTCGAAGTCGGAGTCGGAGATGAACTCGGCCTGCTTGCCGGACCAGTAGAACCAGTGCAGAAACGGCAGGTCGTAGCGGTAGAAGCGCGGGGGCGCGCCGCGGGCGATGTACGTGCGGCCGAGGTTGACGGTGCGGTTCGGCGGGCCGGCGTACCACGTGTCGCCGTAGCCGTTGCCGTTCACGTCCTGGAAGTTGTAGGCCTGCCACGTGTTCGTCGGCAGCACCACGAGCACGCGGCTCGTCTGCCCGAGGATGACCGGCCGCACGACGAACGGCGCGTAGCCGACCCGTCCGTCGGCGGCGGTGAACTGGACGTAGTAGAGGCCGCTCGGCAGATCCGGCACCTGGAACAGGATCGTGTGCTGGACGCTGCGCCACCGCGACCAGTCGAGCGTCGTTGGCTCGCTGTCGACCTCCACGCCGGCGAACTGGTTGTCGGCGTAGGTGACGACCTGCTCTGGCCCGGAGTGGAAGACGCTCTCGGTGAGGGACTGTGCATCGGTCGCGATGTGGATCTGGGCGATGTCTCCCGGCAGGTAGCTGGGCTTCGCAAAGCCGGCGTCGACGCCCTGGATGCGGACGACGACCCCTCGTGGGTGACGTCCGACGAACGCGTTCGGCGCGCCGTAGACGATGCGGTTGCCCGTGCGATCGACGGCGGTGAGCCGCACCAGGTACGTTCGCGGGTTCAGGTTCGAGGCCGGCGCCCAGGTCAGCGTGTGCAGTCCGCGGCCGAGCTTGGCGGTCAGCGTGTAGAACGCCTTGGGCACCTTGACGGTGCGCGTCACCTCCATCGTGATCGTGGCGGGCTCCTTGAGCCGGAACGAGATGTTGGCTCGTTCCCTGAAGTTGTCGCCGTTCGGGCTGATCGTCGTCAGGAGAGCGTTGTCCCCGGCGAACGGCGTGTCGCCGTTGTCGGCGTGCAGGCCGTAGAGGTCGGGCGGGTGCGTGTCGATGCGCAGCGGCACGCTCGCGAGGATGCTCGAGCGGTAGACGAGCCGGACCTCGTAGTTGCCGTCCGGAACGCGCCTGCCCCCAATGCGCCCTTCCCAGCCGATCGCGAGCGTGCGGCGCCGGGACGGAGCCATGATCCAGCCGACCGCACGTCCGTTCCGCCTGACGAGCCGCACGCCGACCTGGCGCTCGAGTGAGAGCTTTGCGGAGACCTGCAACGTCGCCCGGGCCGGCGAGAAGTTGCGAGGGGCGACGGTCAACGTCGCCGCCTGAGCATGGGCGGTGACAACGAGTGCCGCCACAACGGCGAGTCCCAGCCGGCGCACCGGAGCAGGGTAGCCGTCGCTGCGGGGGCGCCTCGTCCGGACGCTCCTGCTGGATACCCTGTCCCTGCGTGCCAGCGTTGAAAACATCGTCGTCGTACGTCCCGACGGGCGACCAGCCGCAGGCGATCGAGGCGCTCGCGGGCGGGATCCGGGCGGGTGAGCGCTACCAGACGCTCCTCGGCGCGACGGGCACCGGCAAGACGGCGACGATGGCCTGGATCATCGAGCAGGTGCAGCGTCCGGCGCTCGTGATCGCGCACAACAAGACGCTCGCTGCTCAGCTCTGCAACGAGTTTCGCGAGTTCTTCCCCCAGAACGCCGTCGAGTACTTCGTCTCGTACTACGACTACTACCAGCCCGAGGCCTACGTCCCGCAGGCCGATCTCTACATCGAGAAGGACAGCTCGCGCAACGACGACATCGACCGCCTTAGGCATGCGGCGACGTCGAACCTGCTCTCCCGCCGCGACACGATCATCGTCGCTTCGGTCTCCTGCATCTACGGTCTCGGCTCGCCCGAGGAATACGAGAAGAAGATCGTCTTCCTGGCCACCGGCGAGGAGACCGATCGCGACCTCGTCCTCCGCAAGCTGATCGACATCCAGTACGCCCGCAACGACACGATCCTCGGCCGGGGGCGCTTTCGGGTGAAGGGCGACATCATCGAGATCCAGCCGGCGCATTCGGAGACCGCCTACCGGGTCTCGTTCTTCGGGGACGAGGTCGAGCAGATCTCTCATTTCGACCCGCTCACGGGCGAGGTGCTCTCCAAGCTCGACCACATCACCGTCTTCCCGGCGACGCAGTACGTCACGTCGGCGCCGACGATCGAGCGTGCCGCGGTCGAGATCCGCCACGAGCTCGAGGAGCAGGTGAAGTACTTCGAGTCGAAGGGCATGATGCTCGAGGCGCACAGGATCAGGCAGCGCACCGAGTACGACCTGGAGATGATGCGCGAGCTCGGCTTCTGCAACGGGATCGAGAACTACTCGCGGATCCTCGACGGCCGGCCTGCCGGATCCGCGCCGCACACGCTGCTCGACTACTTTCCGTCCGACTACGTCGTGTTCGTCGACGAGTCCCATCAGACGGTGCCGCAGGTTGGAGGCATGTACGAGGGCGACCGCTCGCGCAAGCAGACGCTCGTCGACTTCGGCTTCCGCCTGCCGAGCGCGCTCGACAACCGTCCGCTGCGCTTCGACGAGTTCCTCGAGAAGGTGCCGCAGGCGATCTTCGTCTCGGCGACGCCGGGCGCGTGGGAGCTGCGCCAGTCGACGAATGTCGTCGAGCAGCTGATCCGGCCGACGTACCTGGTCGACCCCGAGGTGGAGCTGCGGCCGACGCGCAACCAGATCGACGATCTCCTGAACGAGATCCGGCATCGAGAGGAGCGCAACGAACGCGTGCTCGTCACGACGCTGACGAAGAAGATGTCCGAGGACCTGACGGACTATCTGCTCGAAGCAGGCGTCAAGACGCGCTATCTCCACTCGGAGGTCGACACCCTGGAGCGGATCCAGATCATCCGCGAGCTGCGGCTCGGCGAGTACGACGTGCTCGTCGGCGTCAACCTCCTGCGGGAGGGGCTCGACCTGCCGGAGGTGTCACTCGTCGCCATCCTCGATGCCGACAAGGAGGGCTTCCTCCGCGGCAAGACCGCGCTGATCCAGACGATCGGGCGGGCGGCACGCCACGTCGACGGCCGCGTGCTCATGTATGCCGACAAGCAGACGGAAGCGATCAAGGGCGCCCTCGAGGAGACGAACCGCCGCCGGACGACCCAGCTCGCCTACAACGAGGAGCACGGCACGAAGCCGCTCTCGATCACGAAGGGCGTGTCGGACATCGCCGAGTTCCTCTCGCTCGAGCAGCCGCACGTCCCGAGCTCGCGCCGCCGCCGCGGCGACAAGGCCGAGGGCATGAGCCGTGAGGAGCTGGAGAAGCTCGCGATCACGCTCGAAGAGGAGATGTTCCAGGCAGCGGAGGAGCTGCGCTTCGAGTACGCGGCGAAGCTGCGCGACGAGATCAAGGAGCTACGGCGCGAGCTCGCGGCCTTCGCCGAGGCCCCGGCCTCGCCGGCGGCGGAGCGGGTATGAGCGTCGGCTTCGTCCTCGCGATCCTCCTCTCGGGCTTCGTCACCGGAGGACTGGCGCGTTTCGCCATCCCCGGGCCCGACCCGATGCCGATCTGGTTGACGATCTCGATCGGGCTGACGGGATCGATCGTCGGCGCGGTCGTCGGGAACGCGATCTCCCACGACAACGGCTACCTGATCTCGTTCCTCTCGTTCGGGATCGCGATGGGGCTCGTCGCCGCCTACCGGCGCTTCGTGCAGAAGCGCCCGATCTGGGGGCCGGGCGCGCTCGCGTTCCCGGACCGAGGGCTCGGCGTCGGGCAACAGCGCACGCGCCTGCAGAAGCTCGGCATCGACCCGGATGCGCTCCGCCCGGACCCGAAGAAGCTCGAGCGCGCCCGTCTCGATGGGATGCTCCGGGAGCTGCATCGGGCCGGCGTTCTGAGCGACGAGGAGCTCGCGGCCAAGCGCGCCGCGCTCGACGAGCGGGCGTAGCGCCGTCTCGTGGCTCGCGGGGGAAACCGACGTGATCACCCCGTTTGGGTGACGTGCTCGCGGCGCAGGACCGATCTCCTGACAGCATGTCGAGGAACCTGAAGCTGCTGCTGATCGGTGCGGCAGGCGTGATCGTCGTCGTCGTGGCGGTGAAGGCATTCAGCTCCGGCAACGGAGACAAGACGACGACCTCCACGGCGTCGACGGAGTCGAGCGCCACGGCACTCGCCTGGGCCGGAAGCGTGTGCAGCGCCCTCGACGAATGGCGGGCCTCGGTCGTCTCGGCCGGCAAGTCGGTGCAGGCGAGCCCGACGAAGACGGGGGTCGAGCAGGCTCTCGCCGACGCGAAGGCGGCGACGAGCACCTTGACGAAGGAGCTGAAGGGGCTCGAGACGCCGACGACGACGGCCAGCACCGAGGCGCGCAACGCGCTCACGCAACTGAAGGGCCAGCTGCAGAACGACGTCGCGGTCATCCAACGGACGATCGACAATCCGTCGGGCACCGTGAGCGCACAGGCCTCGACGATCAAGTCGACGATCGCGACGATGCGCGAACAGATGACCGCGACCGGCAAGGAGCTTCGCTCGCTTCCGACCGGAGAGATCGAGCAGGCGTTCAACGACGCGCCCGCCTGCAAGACCCTGCAGGCGAACACCTCGAGCTGAGCTCGCCGACCGTCAGCGCCTGACGGTGATCGTCCGGCTCACGCCGTCGAGGAGAGTGGATTCAGACCGGGCTGGCGTCCGGGTGCGGCTCGTAGATGCTGCGCTGTCGGACGTGCGTGGAGGGACGTTCCCGCAGCGCCTGCGCGTCGTGGCGGGCGTGGCGGGCATGGCGGCGCGCGATTCGGGTACGCCTACCCTGACGAGTGGACACGAGAACTCCTTTCGTCCCCGCAAACGTCCCCCTCCGCGGCCAGGTTGTCATCGGGGAAACCTCGCAACCGATCGTCGAAGGGTGCTTCCCCGTTCGACCTTTGCCGCTCACGCCTCGCGAAGCGCCGCGTTACGCTGCCGGCACGAGAGCCGAGGAGACCCCATGACGGACTACGTGGTCAAGCCGCTCGATGCGAGTACCTGGGAGGCGTTCGCGCGGCTCGTCGAGCGGCACAACGGCGTGTTCGGTGGCTGTTGGTGCACCTGGTTCCACACCTTCCATGGCGAGAAGACGTTCACCGCCGAGGGCAACCGCGCTCTCAAGAAGCGGTTGGTCGAGGAGGGCCGCGCACACGCTGCGCTGGTGTTCGACGGTGACGAGGCAGTGGCGTGGTGCCAGTACGGGCCCCCGGAGGAACTGCCGAACATCCACCACCGTAAGGAGTACGAGGCCGCTCTCGACAGGCCGCCCGACTACCGGATCACCTGCATCTTCGTGGACAGGAAGTACCGGCGCCAAGGAGTGACGGAGGCCGCCCTTCGTGGGGCCGTCGATCTGATCGCGCAGGCGGGCGGCGGAGTTGTGGAGGGCTACCCGCACGACACCGGCGGCCAGAAGGTATCCGTCCTCTACAACGGCACACGGTCCCTGTACGAGCGGGCCGGCTTCGACTACCTCCGCCCCAAGGGCAAGAGGAACTGCGTGATGCGCAGGGTTGTTCCCTGACGCCTGGCCCTGCGGGACGCGGCAAGACGCCGGGGGCTTCGTCGTCGCCGAGCCCGATCTCGCGGCGACGACCGGGGCGAAACCTTCCTGGTCGGTTTCTCCGTCCGACGTGCCGGACACCATCCTTCGCATGTTCATCATCGGGCTGATCGTCGCCGGGCTGATCATCGGCGCTCTCGGACGCCTCGTGCATCCGGGCGCGGACCCGATGCCGATCTGGCTGACGCTCGCAATCGGGATCGCCGCGTCCCTGATCGCGGGCCTGCTGATCGGCGGTCTGATCGGCTTCGTCCTCGCGGTCGTGATCGCGGCGGTGCTCGTCGGCGTCGTCGGCAACCTGCGCCGCGGCTCTCACACGGTCTAGAACGACGTCTTTGAGCCGCCGCCCGGCTCAGCGAAGGGCTTCCTCGAACCGCGGATCGTGGCGTACGGCGGCGAAGTCGTCGTCCACGCGCGCTTGCTCGCGGAACCGGGGGAACAATTCCACGGACCGCCTGAGGTGGTCGAACGTCTCGTCGCTCGTGTCGCCGGCGAGCGTCGCGAAGCACGCGTAGTTGTAATGGAGGCCGGCGTGGTCCGGCATGCGCTCGAGGCCGCCGCGGACCGCTGCGAGCGCGTCGTCGTAGCGCTGCTCGCCGTAGGCAACCAGCGACTCGCTGTGGAACGACCACGCCTCACCCCAGTCGATCGCCTGGTACGGCTCGCCGGTCACACCGCCGAGCGCGAGGATGGTCCCATCCCCGGTCGCCTTCCGCCGTGCCTCCGGCCGCACGAACACGAACGTCCCGGCGGGTGCGTCGATCGTCTCGCCGTCGACCTCGAAGCTCGCTGTCCCGTCGAGCACGATGTACAGCTCCTCCTGGCCCGACCCGGACTCGTCGTGCTCGCTGATCAGCAGCCCGTCCTCGCCGGGTGTGAACGCGTTGATTCCGAATGCGTGGATCCCGAGGTGCTCACGCACCGGGATGTCCCTCCCGCGCCGCTCGATGTCGTCGAGGCGCGCGACCTGCCACTTCGGTCTGTCGTTCATCCGGTCGCCTCCCTGGAAGTGCGGGCTGTTGCGGAGCATCGATCGTACCGCCGGCCTCTGGTGGGGCGAAGCTGGTTGCCGGCGAAGCCGGAACCAGCTTCGAGTCCTAGGCGCTTCGCCGGTCGCTTACGACATGAACTTGGTTCGCCTTCGGCGAAACCAAGTTCACCTTCCGGACTGCAGCTCCCAGGCGCCGATGATGGCGTCTTCGATGGCATCTGCATTGCCGGTCTCGAGGTCGGCGACGATCATCATGTGCTTTGTGTAGCGCTTCGGCACGGAGAACGTGTCGGGGAACGCCTGCTGCAAGAAGTCTCGGAACTCGAACGACGCGCGGATCACGACGTGGCTGTGGTCGAGCTGCCGGGCAACCAAGCGGCCCCGGTACCGCCACTCGAGCAGACCGTCACGGCGGCGCTCGGCGACGCCATCGAGCTGAACGGCAAAGCCGCTGAGGTCGGCTAGCGTCATCGCGACCTGGTCAGCCCGCCTCCAGTGGCGCGGGGGAACGTCCGCACCGCCGTCAGTCCCCAGTCGCCTTCGCGCCAGATGTAGGTCTCGACGGTGAGCGACCGGTCGTCGGCCGCGTAGGCCAGGCATCCGCGCGCCTCGCCCAGGCGGTGCGGCCGTGGCTGCCCGAGCCCGGGGGCGATCGCGACGACGACGCCGCGCGCGTCGGCGGCGACCACCTCGAACTCGTGCCGTTCGCTGACGGTCGCCTGATGGATGTGGCCCCCGACGATCAGCTCGGCGCCCGAGTCGACGAGCTTCGCGAGCACGTCGTTGCGGTGCGCCACCGGTTTCTTCCGCGATCGCCAGGGCGCTCCGATCAGCTGGTGGTGGAGCGCGACGACGCGGAGTGCGCCGGGGGCCGCGTGCCGGAGCCTGCTCGTCACGCGCGCGAGCTGCGCCTCGCTGACGCCGCCCGACTGGTGCCGCCAGGGCCGCACCGAGTTGAGGCCGACGGCGTGGACACGCTCGCCTGCGAGCTCCGGCTCGGTGGTCTGCCACTGGCGCTCGAACTCCCGCCACGGCGCGGTGAAGCGGGCCGGGAACGTGTACGGGATGTCATGGTTCCCCGGCACCGCGAGCACCGGCAGCCCGAGCCCGCGCAGGAACGCACCGGCCTGCTCGTGCTCTGTCCGGCGGCCGCGGTTCGTCAGGTCGCCGCTCGCGATCACGAGCTCCGGAGCCAGCCGTTCGATCAATCCTGCGAGTGCCGGCCCGGAAACCGGGTCGTTTCCGGCCCCGAAATGGAGGTCGGAGACGTGCAGGATGCGAGTAGCCAAAGCCGAAGCAGGCTATACAGTGACCGGAATGGCGGACGAGCAGTCGACCGAGATCTTCGACGACCTCTACCTCGGTCTGCGCGCCGGGGGCGCGCTGCGCAAGCAGCGCCGCGGCGAGGAGCTGACGAGCGAGGAGCGCGAGGCACTCGGCCGCTGGCAGCGCCTCTCGGCCTGGCGCAAGGGCGTCGCGATCGGCGGCTTCGCGTTCGGGACGTTCGGCCTCGGTTTCACGCTGGGCGGTCTCCTGTTCGGCCGCTGGCGCAAGGCCTAGACTAGTCGGCCACCGCGACTCGAGCCTCGCCTCGACGCGTGAGCGCGACGACGCCTGCGAGCGCCGCCACCGCCGAAACACCACCGGCGATCCACAGCGTTCCACGCGCGCCGACGGTCGTCACGAGCGCACCCCCGGCGGCGAGCGCAACGAGCTCGGCCGTGTTGCGCATCCCGTTGAACGCGGCGAACGCGCGGCCGTGCTGCTCGGGCGGGACGCGCTGGTGGATCAGCGTGCGGAAGCCGGTGTTCTTCACGCCGTGCCCCATGCCCCCGATCAGCCACCAGACGACCATGAACCAGAAGACGGTCCAGAACGGCGCGATGAACTTGGCGAAGCCCTGGAGGGCGGCGGCAAGCAGTGTGGCGGTCGCCACGGCCGATACCGGGATTCGATGCGGGATCGCATTGGACGCGGCGATCATCCCGATCGCCCAGACGCTCAGGACGATGCCGATCCCCGCGTCCGGACGGCCCAGCTGCGCCACGTAGGCGAAGTCGCCCGGGATCGACGCCGACATGAACACGAGCGTCACGGCGCCCGCCCCGAGGACGATCGCGAGCACGCGCTCGGCCCGGAGGAGCTCCAGGCCGTCACGTGCGCGAGGCTTGACGCCGCCCGGCGCCTGAACGATTCGACGTCGGACCGGCAGCGCGAGCAGGGCGGCGGCGATCAACAGGAACGTCACGGCGTCGGCGAACAGGGCGATGCGAACACCGGCACCGGCAGCCAGCGCTCCGCCGATCAGCGGCCCGACCATGAACCCGACCGAGCGCGCCGACTCGACGAGGCCGTTCGCGCGACCGATCTCCCGCGAGCCGGCGAGCAGCGGGACGAGGGCGAACTCCGACGCCTGCGACACCGCCACGCCGGCGCCGAGCACGAGCGCCAGCGCGAGGATCGCAGCGAGCGAATGTGCGAAGGCGAGGGCGCAGACCACCACCGCCTGAAAGACCGCCGACCAGATGGCGAGTGCCCGGGTCTCCACTCGGTCGACGAGCACACCGACGTGGCCCGCGAGCACGGCGAGCGGCGCCCAGAGGCAGATCAGCAGCACCGCGACCCCTGCGCCGTGCCACAGTTCGTTCGCTCGCAGCGACAGCGCGATCATGGCGACCCAGTCGCCGATCGACGAGACGGCTATCGCCCCGGCGACGATGCGCAGGTCACGGTCGCGCGTTGTGACGGTCACCCGCCGGAATCTACGCCTCCAACTCGTTCCCGCCACGCGATCGAGCCCTGTACGAACACACGTTCGCGAGGTACAATGGCGCTCTCGATGGCGGCCGACGAGCTTGTAGTCCACGGCGCCCGGGAGCACAACCTGAAGGACATCACGGTCCGGCTCCCGCGGAACGCCCTCATCTGCATCACCGGCCTCTCGGGCTCCGGGAAGTCGAGCCTCGCCTTCGACACGATCTACGCGGAAGGCCAGCGCCGCTACGTCGAGTCGCTCTCCGCCTACGCACGGCAGTTCCTCCAGATGATGGAGAAGCCCGACGTCGACTCGATCGACGGTCTCAGCCCGGCGATCTCGATCGACCAGAAGACGACGTCCCGCAACCCCCGTTCGACGGTCGGCACGGTCACCGAGATCTACGACTACCTGCGCCTGCTCTTCGCGCGGGTGGGCCGGCCTCATTGCCCGGTCTGCGGCCGGGAGATCTCCGGCCAGTCGATCGACTCGATCGTCGAGCAGATCCTCACGCTCCCGGGGGGCACGCGCTTCACCGTCAACGCGCCGGTCGTCCGCGACCGCAAGGGCGAGTACAGGGATCTCTTCGAGGAGCTCCGCAACGAGGGCTTCTCCCGCATCAAGGTCGACGGAGAGCAGCACACCCTCGACGAGCCGCCGGCGCTCGACAAGAAGTTCAAGCACACGATCGAGGTCGTGGTCGACCGCCTGGTGATGAAGGAGGACCTGCGGACGCGCCTGACGCAGTCCGTCGAGACCGCGGCAGCGCTCGCGGAGGGCCTCGTGGCGGTCGATCTCGTCGACACGGGCGAGACGACGACCTACAGCCAGAACTTCGCGTGCCCCGAGCACGGCGTCTCGCTGCCGGAGCTTCAGCCGCGCGTCTTCTCGTTCAACTCGCCCCACGGCGCGTGCCCCCGCTGCACCGGCCTCGGCGCGCAGCAGGAGATCGACCCCGACCTGCTCGTACCGGATGCGACGCTCTCGATCGACGACGGTGCGCTCGTGCCGTGGGCGGTCGGCGGCTCCGGGTTCTACGAGTCGGTGATCCAGGCGATCGCCGACCGGTACGAGATCCCCACCGACGTGCCGTGGCAGGAGCTCACGACGGAGCAACAGGACTACTTCCTGTACGGCACCGGCGGCGACAAGGTGTACGTGCAGTACCGAAACCGGATGGGCCGGCGCAGGTCGTACATGATCGACTTCGAGGGAATCGTCTCGTCGCTCGAGCGTCGCTACCGCGAGACCGACTCCGGGACGCAGCGCGAGCGCATCGAGGAGTACATGTCGTTTCGGCCCTGCCCGGTCTGCAAGGGCGCGCGGCTGAAGCCGGAGGTGCTGGCGGTGATCGTCGGCGGGCTCAACATCCACGAGTTCACGCGCTTCTCGATCACCCGTGCGCTGCGGTTCCTCGACGAGCTCGGGCTCACCGAGACCGAGGAGCTGATCGGACACCGCATCGTCAAGGAGATTCGCGAGCGCCTGACCTTCCTGGACGACGTCGGTGTCGGGTATCTCCAGCTCGATCGTGCCTCGGCGACGCTCTCCGGTGGGGAGGCGCAGCGCCTGCGGCTCGCGACACAGATCGGCTCGCAGCTCGTGGGTGTCCTCTACATCCTCGACGAGCCGTCGATCGGGCTGCACCAGCGCGACAACGACAAGCTGATCGGCACGCTCGAACGGCTGCGCAACCTCGGCAACACCGTGGTCGTGGTCGAGCACGACGAGCAGATGATGCGCGTCGCCGACTGGCTCGTCGACATGGGGCCGGGCGCCGGCGAGCACGGCGGCCACGTGGTCGCCGAGGGCACGGCTGCGAAGGTGCAGCGCAACAAGAAGTCGATCACGGGACAGTTCCTCGCCGGTGTGCGCGCGATCAAGGTGCCCGGGCGCCGCACAGAGGACAACGGGTGGTTCACGGTGCTCGGCGCCGCCGAGAACAACCTGAAGGGGATCGACGTCGACTTTCCGGTCGGCAAGTTCATCGCCGTCACCGGCGTGTCGGGCTCCGGCAAGTCGACGCTCGTGAACGAGATCGTCTACAAGGCGCTCGCCAACCAGCTGTCCAGGGTGCGGGTGCGGCCCGGCGAGCACCGAGGTGTCGACGGCATCGAGGTCTTCGACAAGGTGATCGAGATCGACCAGCGCCCGATCGGGCGGACCCCGCGCTCGAACCCGGCCACGTACACCGACCTCTTCACGCACATCCGCGAGCTCTACTCGCTGACACCGGATGCGAAGGTGCGCGGCTACAAGCCGGGCCGGTTCTCGTTCAACGTCAAGGGCGGGCGCTGCGAGACGTGCAAGGGCGACGGCCAGATCAAGATCGAGATGCACTTCCTCCCGGACGTCTACGTGCCGTGCGAGACGTGCAAGGGCAAGCGCTACAACCGCGAGACGCTCGAGGTCCGGTTCAAGGGGAAGACGATCGCCGACGTGCTCGAGATGTCGGTCGAGGAGGCGCTCGCCTTCTTCTCGAAGATCCCGAAGATCCGGCGGCGCCTGCAGACCCTGCACGACGTCGGTCTCGACTACATGACGCTCGGCCAGCCGGCGACCACGCTCTCGGGAGGCGAGGCGCAGCGCGTCAAGCTCGCCGCGGAGCTCTGTAAGGTCTCGACGGGGCGCACGCTCTACATCCTCGACGAGCCGACGACAGGCCTCCACTTCGCCGACATCGAGAAGCTGCTCGAGACGCTGCAGCGGCTGGTCGACGGCGGCAACACGATGCTCGTGATCGAGCACAATCTCGACGTGATCAAGCAGGCCGACTATCTGGTCGACCTCGGGCCCGAAGGGGGCGAGGCGGGCGGCGAGGTCGTGGCGGTCGGAACGCCCGAGGAGGTCGCGCAGGTGTCCGAGTCGTACACCGGGCAGTTCCTGCGGCCGTTGCTCGAGCGCAGCGCAGTCGCCGCGTGAACTGGCAGAGCAAGCGAACGGTGCTGCTCGTGCTCGGGGCGGCCTGTCTCGTGGTGTTCGTCGCCGGGATGGCCGCGGCCTGGAACAACCGGCATCACACGATCTGTCCCGACGGGCGTGCCCCCGTCTCGCAGCGAGGGGGCCTGCTCGGGCAAGTCGAGTACCGCTGCCACGACGGCAGCGTCGTGACCACGCCCGGCTGATGCGCGACTGGTGGCTGAGAGCGCTGCTCGTGCTGCAACGGCCGCGGCCGGTGTTCGTCGCGCTGCGCGACGATTCGAAGGAAGCCGTCTCCGACCGCTCGGAGCCGGTCCTCGCGATCGTCCTGCTCGCCGGCATCGCCACCGTGCTGACGACGACGACCGCCGGCACCCTCATGGACGACGGATCGTATGACGTCCTGCTCGTCGCCGTCTGGGCGTTTCTCGCGGGCAGCCTCTACGGCGCATTCGGCTACTTCGCCTTCGGCGCCCTGTTGCACGGCGGCGTGAAGGCGCTCGGCTCGCAGGGCAGCTACCGCCGCTCCCGCCACGTGCTCGCGTTCGCCGCGGCGCCGATCGCCCTGTCGCTCGTCCTCTGGCCCGTCAAGCTGGCCCTCTACGGCGAGGCGCTCTTCCGCACAGGCGGCAGCGACCACGGAGCGGGCACGCGCGTCTTCGACGCGCTCCAGCTGGGGTTCCTGCTCTGGGCGGCGGTGCTGCTCGTGATCGGGGTGCGAGCGGTGCACGGCTGGACGTGGTCGCGTGCCGGCGCCGCCTGCGCACTCGCGATCGCTGTGCCGGCGCTGATCGGGATCGCGCTCGCCGCCTAGCCGCTAGCTCGCCCGGAAAGCCTCGCAACCCGTAATAACTACCGCTCCTGAACGTGGAGGCTGCTGATGCCGAGACCTCCCCGGCAGCGCAGGGTAGGCCCATGACGACAACCACGACCCTCACGCCCCGCGAGCGGCAGGTCGCGACGCTCCTTGCGTACGGGTACACGAACACGGCAATTGCGGACCGGCTCAGCATCTCCGTCAGGACCGCTGAGATGCATCGCGCGAATGCGATGCGCAAACTGGCCGCCGACTCCCGTGCAGACGTTGTCCGTTGGGCGCTCGACCACGAGCTCCTGAACTAACCGGCGCGAACCTCCGCAAGCGATTCCTCGAAGAGCGCAAGCTCCTCTTCGGGGATCGAGTACGTGTGCTGCTCCGCGGGAAATGCGCCGTCGCGCACCTCGGCGGCGTACTCCTCGACCGCCTTCTGGATGACCGGCGCGAGCTCCGCGTACTGCTTCACGAAGCGCGGGGCGTGCCCTTCGTAGAGCCCGAGCAGGTCGTGCCACACGAGCACCTGCCCGTCGCAGCCGGCGCCCGCCCCGATGCCGATCGTCGGGATCTGGAGCGCACGGGTGATCGCCTCCGCGACCGGCGTCGGAACCGCCTCGAGGACGATCGCGAAGCAGCCGGCCTCCTGGAGCGCCAACGCGTCCTCGTACAGCCGCACGGCCTTGGCGGCGGTGCGCCCCTGCGCCTTGAAGCCGCCGAGCATCGTCGCCGTCTGCGGGGTCAGCCCGATGTGCCCCATCACCGGCACCCCGGCCCCGGTGAGCGCCCGGACGCGTGGCAGCATCGGCCCGGCGCCTTCGAGCTTGACCGCGTCCGCGCCTGCGTCCTTGACGAAGTGGATCGCGTTCTCGAGCGCCTGCTCGTTCGAGATCTGGAACGAGCCGAACGGCATGTCGGCGACGACGAGCGGCCTGCGCGCACCCCGGTTCACCGCGCGCGTGAGCATGATCAGCTCGTCCATCGTCGCCGGCACCGTCGAGTCGTGGCCGAGCACGACCATCGCAGCCGAGTCGCCGACGAGGATCATGTCCACGCCCGCGGCATCCGCGATCCGGCCCGACGGGGCGTCGTAGGCGGTGATCATCACGATCCGGTCGCCGCGGCGCTTCATCTCTCCGAGCTCCGGCAGCGCGAGCTTTCCGGGGGCCGGCGTGCCGGGTGCTGGGGTGCGAGGGCGGGTGGTCACGAGCGTTCTCCTTTCGGGAGCGGGACGTTGTCGATCAGTCGCACGGAGCCGACCCGGGCGGCGATCGCCAGGGTCGGGCCGTCGAGGTCGGCGATCTCGACGTAGTCGGGCACGAGCTTCGCGTCGGCGAGGATGCTGCGTGCCTCGCCGGCATCGCGGGTTGCGAGCGCGCGGGGGATCGCGAGCGCCTGCGCCCGTTCGGCCGGGGAGAGCAGCGCGTTGCGCGACGACAACGCGAGCCCGTCGTCGTCGCGGACGGTGTCGACGACCCGGATCTCGACATCGAGGTTGAGGTCGCGCACGAGCTGTTTCACCACGGCGACCTGCTGTGCGTCCTTGCGCCCGAACCACGCGATCTGCGGACGCACGATGTTGAGCAGCTTCAGGCAGACGGTCGCCACCCCGCGGAAGTGCTGCGGGCGGTGGTCGGACTCCAGACCCTCGGCCGCCCCCGCGGGGTCGACCCAGGTCGCGAAGCCGGGTGGGTACATCTCCTCGACGACCGGTGCGAAGACGACGTCGATGCCCTCGGCCCGGGCGACCGCGAGGTCGCCTTCCTGGTCGTGCGGGTAGGCGGCGAGGTCGGCGTCCTCCGAGAACTGCGCCGGGTTGACGAAGACCGAGGCGACGAGCACGTCGCACTCCGGACGCGCAGCGCGGAAGAGCGCCGTGTGGCCCGCGTGCAGGGCGCCCATCGTCGGCACGAGCCCCACAACGCCGTGCCGCGGGAGATCGAGCTCGGCAATCGTCCGGACGACCTTCATGCGCGCGTCACCTCCACGAGGGCGTCGTAGGCCTGCTCGAAGCCGGAGCCGCGCAGCGCCGCCCGGTGACGCTCGACCGTCTCCCAGTCGCCCCGGACGACCGGCCCCGTCAGCTCGAACCCGTTCTCGATCGTTCGCTCCAGCAACGGCACGAGCGCCTCGGGCGGAGCGCCGGCTTCCTCGAAGAGATCGGACGCGACGCGATGGAGAGTGACGAGGAAGTTCGAGGCGATCGCAGCGCCGGCGTGGTAGAGCGCCCGCTTGTCGTCGGCGAGCTCGAAGGGGCGCAGACCGAGTGTCTCGGCGAGCCAGACCGCCCGTTCGCGCGACTCGTCGTCCTCGCCGGTCACGGCGCCGAAGGCTCCGTCGAGCTGCTCGGGGCCGCGCGCGAGGACGAGTGTCTGGAGCGGATGAACCGAGAAGCGGCGGACATGCGGAACGAGCGCGGCGAGTGGGGTGCCCCCCGAGACGTGGGCGACCCACGGCCCGGGCTCGATCGACCGCGCGACCTCGGCGATCGCGCGATCCGGAACGCAGAGCAGCCGCAGCTCCCCGTCCTCGCGCACGGCGACGTCTCGCTCGCGGAGCCGCGCAGCGATCGCCGAGCCGGCACGGCCGGCGCCGATGACGGTGACGTCTCTGAACATGTCGTGCTCCAGTTCCTCTCGGATACCGGGCACCGCCAAGCGTAGCTCCTCCGTCCGGGCCGTGCGGGAAGATGGCCGCTTGCTAGGGTCTGACCGATGCCGATCTACGACTACGTCTGCATGAGCTGCGAGTCCCATTTCGAGGAGCTCGTGGGCATGTCGGATCCCGATCCGAAGTGCCCGGACTGCGGCAACGCGAAGGTGGCGAAGCAGTTCAGCATGTCGTTCGCAGCGCACGGCACCTCCGGACAGCCCAGCTTCGGTGGCGGCGGCTGTTGCGGCGGGTCCTGTGGCAGCTGCGGCTGACGCTTCCCTGTCCCTGCTCGCCTACGGCGACGTCGCCGCCGGCTGCACGCGCTGCGCCCTCGCCCAGAGCCGGACGCAGGTCGTCTTCGGCTCGGGGTCGCCGGCCGCCGACCTGATGTTCGTCGGCGAGGCGCCGGGCTTCCACGAGGACAAGCAGGGCGTGCCGTTCGTCGGCGCCGCGGGGAAGCTGCTCGGCAAGCTGCTCGAGGGGATCGGGCTGACGCGCGAGGACGTGTACGTGGCCAACGTCCTGAAGTGCCGCCCTCCGGGCAACCGCGATCCCGCAGCCCGAGGAGATCGAGGCGTGTGAGCCGCATCTCTGGAAGCAGATCGAGCTGATCCAGCCGGTGCTGATCGCGACGCTCGGCAACTTCGCGACCAAGCTGCTCTCCGGCAGGCCGAACGGCATCACGCAGGTGCACGGCCGCGAGCAGCAGGTGGTGCTCGGAGGGAACCCCGTCACCCTGTATCCGATCTTCCATCCGGCCGCGGCGCTCTACACACCGCGGATGCTGCAGGTGCTCGAAGCAGATTTCGCGCGGATCCCCGCGCTCCTCGGGCGCTCGGTTGCGCCGGCGCCGCCGGCCGTCCCCGTACCTGTCCCGGTGCCGCAGCAACCGACCCAGCTCGGCCTCTTCTGAGCCGACGAGGTGTCTGACACCCTGGTGTCAGACACCATTGGGATCGATGCAGACGTTCACGAGCTCACCCGAGGCAACCGAGGCCCTGGCCGCCGAGCTGGCGCGTGGCCTCACGGCCGGCGACATCGTGGCCGTCTCCGGTGAGCTCGGGGCCGGCAAGACGACGTTCGTGCGAGGCGCGGCACGCGCCCTCGGCGTCGCCGGGCCGGTCTCCAGCCCGACCTTCACGATCGGCCACCGCTACGAGGCCGCGGTGCCCGTCGCCCACCTCGACCTGTACCGCATCGCGGGGCTCGATCCGGAGGAATGGGGCGACCTCGAGCCCTACTTCGACGGGACGATCGCGTTCGTCGAGTGGCCGGAGCACGGGGGCGAGTGGCTCCCCGCCGCCCGCGCCGTCGTTACCCTCGAGCACGTCGACGAGTCGCACCGGAGCGTGAGAATCGACTGTGATCCTGGCCTTTGACACAGCCACGGCCTTCGGGGCCGTCTGCGCCGCGACCCCGGGCCGCCGTGAGCGTGCCGCGCGTGCCGGCGACCTGCTGGTCGCGGTCGATCGCCTGGTCGACGACCCGGCCGCGATCGAGGGCATCGTCGTCGGCCGCGGGCCGGGGAGCTTCACGAGCATCCGCATCGGCCTGGCGATGGCGCGCACGCTGGCGCTCGCGCTCGATGTCCCCGTGGCCGGCGCGTCCACCCTCGAGGCGTTCGCGGGGGGAACGCCGGTGCTCGACGCGCGCCGGGGCGAGGTGTTCACCACCGGGCCGCGGGTCTGCAAGCCGGAGGAGCTGGACGTCGCCGGACAGACCCTTGTCGGCGACGGTGCCGTCCGCTACCGCGCGCTGTTCGAGGAACGGGGGGCGACGATCCCGCCGGACGCAGACCCTGCTCATCTTCCGGATCCCGCTGCTGCTCCTCGAGCGCGCCGGACCATTCGGGGCCGCGGAGCTCGTCGAGCCGCTCTACGTTCGCGACCCCGACGCGAGGCCGCGGTCGTGACCGCCGTCGCGCTCGAGATTCGCAGGCTCGACCTCGACGACGTGAACGCGATCGAGTCCATCGAGCAGCGCGCATACCCGACGCCATGGTCGCGCTCGATGTTCGCGTCGGAGCTCGCCAAGCCCACCTCGATCTGTCTCGGTGCGTTCGACGGCAGCGACCTGGTCGGCTACGTGATCAACTCCCGGTACGTCGACGCGTGGCACGTGATGAACGTCGCGGTCGATCCGGCGCACCAGCGGCGAGGCGTCGCGACGGCCTTGCTGGAGCAGCTCTTCGCGCTGACCCACGACGACGAGCGCCGCGGCTACACGCTCGAAGTGCGAGTCTCGAACGAGGCCGCGATCAGGCTCTACGAGCGGCTCGGCTTCGAGCCGCGGGGCGTCCGCCGCGGCTACTACACGGACAACCGGGAGGACGCGCTGATCATGTGGAGAGATGCCGGCCATTCCGGCTGATGCCGGAATGGCTAATGCCAGTAGCGAGCGCTCTGATCTCGGTGGCTTTCTCGGGGCCGACGCCTGTGACCGATTCAAGCTCGACCTCCGACGCCGAGAGGACATTCAGGAGCGTGCCGAAGCGAGCGAGCAGGACACGGGCTGTCGCTACGGAGACGCCTCTTGCTGCCGACAGTGCCTGTTCCGAAGGCGAGTCTTGAACACTTCGTTTCGGTCGCTGGGCATAGACGGGCCGATCTCGAGCCGGTGCTGCGTCCCGGCGTGCTGCTATCCGGCGAATCCACGCCGCCGAATCGAGCACGTCCTCGCTGCGGCAGACCGTGATCCCGAGGTCGCAAACGGCGATGACAACGCCGCGCACCGCTTCGGCGGACAGGCAGCCGTCGTACAAGGATCGACCTTCGATCAGGAGGTATGGCCAACGAGTCGCGCGGCGCAGCTTCCCGACCTGAGCCCAGAAGCGGCCTCTGGAAACCGATTGATGCAGATCGGGGACGCTCTTACGCTCGATCAGGGCAACGTCGCCGAGCAGGTAATCGCCCGCTTCGAGCCGGCGCTCCTCAACGTCGAGCCCGAGCCGCATGAGCTCGGCGGCGATGCCGGACTGCCGTTCGTGAACGTCTGCGACCAATCGCATAGACCCAGATTGCCCCGGCCGGTGCACCCATACTGCCTCGGGATGGAGAAGAAAGCGTCACTAGCCATTTCGCAAGGCGAAATGGCGTGATCTTGGGGATCGAGACGAGTTGCGACGAGACCGCAGCCGCGCTCGTCAGCCGCGACGGCGAGATCGTCTCGAGCGTCGTTGCGTCGCAGGACGAGCTGCATGCCCGGTTCGGTGGTGTCGTGCCGGAGGTCGCCAGCCGGCGTCACCTCGAGCTGATCGTGCCCGTGCTCGCGGAGGCGCTCGACGGCCGCGAGCCCGACGCCGTCGCCGTCACCTACCGTCCGGGTCTGATCGGGGCGTTGCTCGTCGGCGTCTCGGCGGCGAAGGCGCTCGCCTGGGCGCGCCGGCTGCCGCTGATCCCGGTTCATCACCTGCACGGTCACGTCGCCTCGCTGTACCTGCGACCGCTCGACGTCGAGCCCCCGTTCACGTGCCTGCTCGCGAGCGGCGGGCACACGATGCTGGTCGACGTGGAGGAGCGCGGCGGCTTCCGGGTGCTCGGGACGACCCTGGACGACGCAGCCGGCGAGGCCTTCGACAAGGGCGCCCGGCTCCTCGGGCTCGGCTATCCGGGCGGCAAGGAGATCGATGCGCTCGCGAAGGAGGGCGATCCCTCGGCCTACGACTTCCCGGTCGCGCGCGTGCCCGGGCTCGACTTCTCCTTCTCCGGTCTGAAGACCGCCCTGCTCTACAAGGTGCGCGGGCTGCAGCCGGAGGAGCTCGAGGCGCGGAAGGCCGATCTCGCCGCGAGCTATCAGCGGGCGATCGTCAGGGCGCTCGTCGAGCGGATCGAAGCGACGGGCGCGGAGCGAATCGCCGTCGTCGGCGGCGTCGCGGCGAACTCCGAGCTGCGGGCGGCGCTGCCGGGCGCGGCGCTGGCCCCGCTCGCGCTCTGCACCGACAACGCGGCGATGATCGCCTCGGCCGCACGCTACGCCGAGCCCGTCCCGTATCCCGACTACCTTTCGCTGGATGCGCATCCCACTGCGTAGCGCCGCAGTGCTCGGGGTGGCGGCCCTGGCGGTCGCGCTCGGAGCGACGGTCGTCGCCCGGGGGCGCGACACGACGGCCAGACCGGCCGTGGTCAGCTGGCTCGGGCTCGTCGGGGAGCCGCGCGCGGCGACGCTCGCGGGCCAGCGCTCGATCGTGCTCCTCAACGCGCCGTCGGTCGCGCAGCGGCTCGCCAGGGTTCGCTACGCGACGGAGTCCCAGGAGCGCTCGTGGTCGACGCAGGCCCTGGCAGCACAGCAGCAGGTGCTGACCAAGCTCGCGGCACTCGGTGTCACCGTTCGCCCGGACTTCAGCTACACACGTGTCGTGGACGGGTTCGCAGCAGCTCTCGATCCCCGCGCGATCGCTCTGCTCGGACAGATGCCGGAGGTGGCAGGTGTCTTCCCCGTCCGGGCGGCGTTTCCCGCTTCGGTCTCGGAGAAGCTGATCGCATCGACCGCGTTCGGACCTGCAAGCGGCCACCGTGCCGACGCCGAGTTGCCGGGATTCGACGGGCGCGGCGTCACGATCGCGCTCCTCGACACCGGCGTCGACGAATCGCACCAGTACCTGCGCGGGAAGGTCCTCCCGGGGATCGACATCGTCGACCACGGCGAGGACGCGACGGCTCATGCGGATCCGCAGGATCCCTCGCAGACCGAGCGCCACGGCACCGAGCTCGCCGGGATCCTCGTCGGCGCGGGCGGGCCGGGCGGCCTGCACGGCGTCGCGCCGGGCGCGACGCTCCTGCCGATCCGCGTCGCGGGCTGGCAGCCCGGCGCCGACGGACGCGACATCGTCTTCGCCCGCACGGATCAGGTGATCGCGGGGCTCGACCGGGCTGTCGACCCGAACGGCGACGGCGATGCGCACGATGCCGTGCGTGTCGCGCTCCTCGGCGTGGTCGAGCCGTACGCCGCCTTCACCGACGGTCCCGAGGCGCAGGCGGTCCAGGGCGCCCTCGATCTGAACACGCTCGTCGTCACGCCTGCCGGCAACGACGGAACTGCCGGCCCGACGTTCGGATCGATCGCCGGTCCGGCCGGGGCTCCCGGCGCCCTTGCCGTCGGCGCGACCGATTCCCGCACCGACCTGCCGCGCGTCCGAGTCGTGCTGCGGCGCGGTCTCGACGTCATCCTGGACGAGCAGGTGCCGTTGCTCGGTGCGGTGGCTCCTTCCCATTCGTTGAGCCTCCGCGTCGCGACGCCTCGCTCGACGAGGGGCCTGGCCGGCTCGCAGAGCGTCGATTACTTCGATGCGAAGGGCTACAGCCTGGTCGCGGGCCGGGCCGTGGTCGTGCCGGCCGGCGAGAACCCGCAGGCCGCAGCGATCGCCGCGTCGCGAGCCGGTGCGGCCGCCGTCGTCCTCTACGGCGCCTCGCTTCCGCCAGGAGCGCTCCGGGTCGCCGAGGACGAGACGGCGCCTGTCGTCGTCGTGCCGACGGCTGCGGCCGTCGAGCTGCTCGCCGCCAGGCGCGCAGGCATCGATGTCGGCATCGCGGTCGGCGCCGCGCACGCGAATGCGAACACGAGGCGGGGGCAGGTGGCGGGCTTCTCGTCGCTCGGGCTCGCCTTCGACGGCGGGATCAAGCCGAACGTCGCCGCCCCCGGGATCGCGCTGGCGACGGCCGAGCCGGGTGCGGCGCCGGACGGGTCGCCGCTCTACGGCACGATCAACGGCACGAGCGGTGCGGCGGCCACGGTCGCGGGCGCGGCGGCGCTCCTCGCCCAGATGCGCCCGAGCCTGGACGGGCCGTCGCTCGACAGCCTGCTCGTCGGGTACGCGCAGAACGGCGGCGCGCCCGCGACGGCTGTCGGCGCCGGCACGTTCCGTCTCGGTGCGTCGGCGGTCGGCGAGGTTGCCGCGCAACCGACGACGCTCGGCTTCGGGATCTGGCAGGGAGCGCGCTGGCACGCGACGCGCTCGCTCGTCGTTCGCAACGTGTCGACACGGCGGTTGCAGCTGTCGGTCAGCGCAGTCGCCGGCGGTGAGTCGGAGGCGCTGAAGTTCACCGTCGTCCCGAATCACCTCGTGCTGCGTGCCGGCCGCGCGGCGCGGGTCCGCGTCACGGTCCGCGCCGCCTCGGCTCCCCAGGCGCGGATCGTCACCGGCGTCGTGCAGATCGCGCCGTCGGGCTCGGAGACGCTGCGGGTTCCCTGGGCGCTCGGCTTCGCTCCCGCTCCCGACACGCTGCTCGGTCGCGTCGCGATCGACCGGGCCTTGTTCAAGGCCTCGGACACGAATCCGGCCGTTCTCAGCGTGCAGGCCGGACGGCTCATCCACGATCACGGCCTGCAGATCCAGGCGGTCTCGCGCCTCGACATCCTGCTCTACTCGGCGAGCGGCCGGTATCTCGGCGTCATGGCCCGTCTGCGCGACCTCTTGCCAGGCTCCTACAGCTTCGGGATCACCGGCCGTGGCCCGACGAGCGCACGGCTGCCTGCGGGCTCCTACGAGCTTCGCATCGCCGCCTGGCCGACCCTGCCGCTCGACGCGAAACCGAGCCGCGCGCAGGTCTCGTTCAGAGTGGAGTAGGCTCAGTACTCGATGGCCACCACGGCCCCCGAGTCTCACCTTCGCGAGAACCCGTTCAGCCTCGCACAGCAGCAGCTCCACAGAGTTGCCGAGACGTTCGGGATCGACGAACGCCTCGTCAACGTGCTGCAGGAGTGCAAGAAGGCCGTCGAGGTGTCGATCCCGACATCGCTCGACGACGGCTCGGTGCGCGCGTTCCGCGGCTACCGCGTCACGCACAACGTGTCACGCGGTCCGTCGAAGGGCGGCATCCGCTACCACCCGGACGTCACGCTCGACGAGGTCAAGGCTCTCGCGATGTGGATGACGTGGAAGTGCTCGTTGATGGGACTGCCGTTCGGTGGCGCGAAGGGCGGCGTGAGTTGCGATCCGAAGAAGATGTCGCGCGGCGAGCTCGAACGCATGACGCGCCGGTTCACCTCCGAGATCATCAACGAGATCGGACCTGAGAAGGACATCCCGGCTCCCGACGTCGGAACGAACGCCTCGACGATGGCCTGGATCTTCGACACGTACTCGATGAACAAGGGCCACTCGGTGCTGGGCGTCGTCACCGGCAAGCCGCTGACGATCGGCGGGTCGCTCGGCCGTGAGGAAGCGACCGCGCGCGGCAGCCTCTTCTGCCTCGAATCCGCCCTCGAGAAGCAAGGACGTGCGATGGACGGTGTGACCGTCGCAGTGCAGGGCTTCGGCAACGTCGGCTCGTTCTTCGCCAAGTTCGTCAGCGAGCTGGGCGCGAAGGTCGTGGCGATCTCCGACTCCACGGGTGGGGCGCACAATGCGAATGGCATCGACGTCGCGGCCGCCTTCGCACACAAGCGGTCCGGCGGGTCGCTCTCCGAGTTGAAGAGCGGCGACCGCATCACCAACGAGGAGCTGGTCACGATCGACTGCGACGTCTTCGCCCCCTGCGCGCTCGAGCAGGTCGTGACGGAGGAGAACGCCCCGGACGTGAAGGCGAAGGTGATCGTCGAAGGAGCGAACGGGCCGCTCACGCCCGCCGCCGACGACATTCTCGAATCCAACGGCGTCCTGATCCTCCCCGACGTGCTCGCCAATGCAGGCGGTGTCGTCGTGTCGTACTTCGAGTGGGTGCAGGGCCTGCAGGAGTACTTCTGGAAGGAAGACGAGGTCAATGCCCGCCTGAACGAGATCGTCCGGCGCGCCTTCGACGAGACGTGGGCGACGTACACGGATCGCAAGGTCTCGATGCGCATGGCCGCCTACGGTCTCGCCGTGCAGCGCGTCGCCGAGGCCACCGTCACCCGCGGGCTCTATCCGTAAGGTCGTCCTCTACCACGCGCGCGACTGCTCGCTCTGTGAGCGCGCCCGCGGCGTGCTCGATCGCGCCGGCTTTCCCTACGAGGCGGTCGACATCACCGGCGACGACCTGCTCGAGCAGACCTACCGCGAATGGCTGCCGGTGGTCGAGATCGACGGCGAGCGGGCGTTCGTCTACTACGTCGACGAGGCCGCCTTGCGCCGAAAACTGTCACCCGCGTCGTAGTTCGCGACAACCGTGCGGGTGGTCGCGGGCGTTTGGGCACAATGCGGCGTGATGCTGCAGGCACCCGTTCCCGGCGAGGCTCCCGACCGGCTCACCGTCGGGGTCGCCGCACGCCTGTCGCGGTACCTGCAGGTGCTGACGCAGTCGAAGAAGATGGGCAAGGACCGCATCTCCTCCCAGGAGATCGCCGACTATACGAGCATCAACGCCACGCAGATCCGGCGGGACCTCTCGAACTTCGGCAAGTTCGGCAAGCGAGGCGTCGGCTACTCGATCGACTCGCTCCTCTCCGAGATCCGAAAGATCCTTCGCACCCAGGGGCAGCACAACATCGCGCTCGTGGGCGCCGGCCGGCTCGGCCAGGCGATCGCGAGCTCGCCGATCTTCGCCGAGCACGGCATCAACATCGCAGCGGTCTTCGACTCCAGCCCGAACATGATCGGCGCGGACGTCGGCGGCACGACCGTCGAGGACGAGCGCAGGCTCAAAGATGTCGTGCGCGACAAGAACATCGTCGTCGGCGTGCTCGCAGTGCCGGCCGGAGCCGCCCAGAAGGTCGCCGACGATCTCGTCGACGCCGGGGTGCGGATCATCTTCAACTACTCCGAGGGCCTGCTCGACGTGCCGGGCGACGTGACCGTGCACACCTCGAACCCCGCGGTCGAGCTCCTGCACGCGCTGTACTTCCATCTGGCCTAGCCTCAGCGACGTGCGGATCCTGCTCTGGCACGGCTACCTCCTCGGAGGGACCGGGTCGAACGTCTACACGCGTGCCCTCGCTCGCGAATGGAGCCGCGCCGGCCACGAAATCGTCGTCGTCTCACAGGAGCGCGCGCCGGAGCAGTACGACCTCGGCGGCGCGACGACGGTCGCCGTCGACCTGCCGGGCCGCCTGCTGCCGGTGTTCGTCATGGACCGGTATGAGGGCCTCGAGCCGAAGTTCCTGCAGGACTTCACTGCGAGCGAGCGTCGCGCCTACGTCGACGCGAACGCTGCGGCGCTTCGCAAGCTGCTCCCGGCCGACCTGGTGTTCGCCAACCACGTCCTGATGGGCGGCCCTGTCGGCGCCGCGAGCGGCGCCCCGTTCCGCGTGAAGGCGCACGGATCCGAGCTCGAGTACTCGATGCGCGGCCGTCCGGAGCTCGGCGAGTGGGGGCGAGAGGCGCTTACCGGCGCCGAGGCGACGTACGTCGGCTCGGACCACATCCGCGAGGTGCTCGAGCAGGTCGTCGGCCACGTCGAGCCGGTCGTCGAGGTGCCGCCGGGAGTCGACATCGACGAGTTCGTCCTGCAGGATCGCCCGGCGGCGCTCGCAGACCTCCTCGACGAGGCGCGGGCCGATCGGCCGAACCTCGGTGACGAGCGCCTGCCCGACGACGGCAACGACGCGCGGCTGGCCGCGTTCCTCGCCGAGCCCGGACCGCTCGTCGTCTACTTCGGCAAGCTGATCGAGCAGAAGGGCGTCCAGGTGCTGCTCGAGGCGATGCAGGGGATCGACGCGCGGCTGGTCGTGGTCGGCTTCGGGCCCTACCGCGCTGCGCTCGAGGCGGCCGCGCCGCCGCGCACGCTCTTCACCGGCCCGCTCGAGCATCGCCACCTGGTGCACCTCCTGCCCCTCGCGGACGCGACCGTCGTGCCCTCGATCTTCCCGGAGGCCTTCGGCATGGTCGCGGCCGAAGCTGCGGCGGCGGGCTCGCCGCCCCTCGTCGCGCGGCACTCCGGGCTGGCCGAGGTGGCAGCCGGACTGGAGGAGGAGTATCCGGGGCACCTCCGCCACCTCGCTTCGTTCGAGCGCGGGGACGCCGCGGATCTCGCGCGCAAGCTCGCCGAGCTGCTGGCGCTGCCGGCCGCCGAGCACGACCTGCTGAGACGAGCCGGACGCCGGGCCGTCGTCGATCGCTGGTCGTGGGCCGGGGTCGCCCGCCGTCTGCTCGCCCCTGTCTAGCCGCCCGGCACGGCTACCCTCTCGGCGAAATGGGCGACGAGCAACGCGTCTCCTGGCAGGAGCTGATCGCGCGGAGCCGCGACGACTTCGACGCCGGCACCGACTTCACGCTCGCCGTCGAGGAGGAGTTCGCCCTGCTCGACCCGCACACGCTCGAGCTCGTCGATCGCTTCGAGGAGCTCTACGCCGCGGCACTCGAGACGGACCTCGCGCCGAACATCGTCGGTGAGCTGATCGCCTCCGAGGTCGAGGTGCGCACGGGCCGCTGCGAGAACTTCGGCGAAGCGGCGGTCGCCATGCAGGAGCGCCGCGGCCAGATCCGCGACAGCGCACGCGACCTGCAGATCGCGCTCGGCGGGACCGGGACGCATCCGTGGAGCCGCTGGCAGGACCAGCGCATCATCGACACGCCTCACTACCGGCGAAACGACGAGATCCTGCGCTACGTCGTCTGGCGCAACAACACCTTCGGGCTGCACGTCCATGTCGGGATCGCCGGCGCCGACCGTGCGATCGCCGTCCACGACGCCCTGCGCAACTTCCTGCCCGAGGTGCTCGCGCTCTCGGCGAGCTCGCCTTTCGTCGAGTCGGTCAACTCGGGCCTGCACTCGGCGCGCACCGAGGTGTTCACGCGCATGTTCCCCCGCTGCGGGATCCCCGACGTCTACGGAGACTGGCGCGGCTGGGAGGACTACGTCGCGTTTCTCTACCGCACCGGCTCGATCACCGAGCACACGCAGATCTGGTGGAGCGTTCGCCCTCACCTCGCCTACCCGACGGTCGAGATCCGCATCGCCGACGGGCAGCCGGACCTCGCCGAGGCTCAGTCGCTCGCCGCCTTCTGTTACAGCCTGGCCGCTCGTTGCGCGCGGGCGCTCGACGAGGGCGAGCCGCTGCCCAGCCTGCCGAATCGCCTGCTCGAGGAGAACCTCTGGCGCGCGATCCGCTACGGCCTCGGCGGCGAGCTGCTCGATTTCGTCCAGGGCGAGCCGGTGCCGGCGCGGGCCAGGATCGAGCAGCTCCTCGACTGGGTCGCGCCCGTCGCGACCGAGATCGGCGCAGCGCCGTTCCTGAACGTCCCCGAGCGAAACGCCGCCGAGCGCCAGATCGCCCGCTTCGAGGAGGGTGCGAGCCTCGAGGAGATCTACTCGGAGCAGGTGCGCAGCGGAGAGCCCGCAGGGTCGGCGACCGATGGCTGACGAGCCCGAGGACGGAATCGACCTCGAGGCGCTGCAGGAGCAGCTGGCGTCGGTCGGCGTCGAGCAGTTCCTCCTCTCGGCCGCCTCGACGATCGCAAGCCTGGCCTATGCCAAGCTCGAGCGCCGTGATCTTCCGGAGGCCCGCAGGGCGATCGACGCCCTGGCCGCCCTGCTCCCGCAGCTCGAGGGGGAGGTCGCGGACGACCTGGCCCTCGTGCTGACCAGGCTGCAGCTCGCCTACGCCGACGCTGTGAACCCTTAGGCTCCCTCCGGAGCTTGTGATACATAATCGCCCGCGCCGAAGCCCTTCGGCGCTTGACTTTGTGAGGGAGCGAAACGGATGGATTGGTTCATGCATCACGCCGTGCTCGTCGGTCTCGTCGGTGCCGGCGTGGCCGTGGCGTACGGGCTGTACCTGATCTGGTGGCTGCTCAAGCAGCCGGCCGGGAACGATCGGATGCGCGAGATCTCCGCGGCGGTCCAGGAGGGCGCCGCGGCGTATCTGAAGAAGCAGTACACGACGATCGCGGTCGTGGCGATCGCACCGTTCATCCTGCTCGGCGTCTACGACAAGCTCGGCTGGGGCACCGCGTTCGGTTTCCTGATCGGCGCCGCGTTGTCGGCGGCGGCCGGGTTCATCGGCATGAACGTCGCGGTGCGCTCGAACGCGCGCACCGCCGAGGCCGCTCGCAACGGGCTCGCGCCGGCGTTGAACGTCGCGTTCCGCGCAGGCTCCGTCACCGGCCTCCTCGTCGTCGGGCTCGGCCTGGGCGGCGTGTCCGGGTACTACTGGTTCCTCACCGCGGGGCTGAATCACACGCCCTCGTCGGCAATCCACGATCTCGTCGGGCTCGCCTTCGGTGGCTCTCTCATCTCGGTGTTCGCCCGTCTCGGCGGCGGCATCTTCACCAAGGCCGCCGATGTCGGCGCCGACCTCGTCGGCAAGCTCGAGGCCGGGATCCCCGAGGACGATCCGCGCAACGCAGCCGTGATCGCCGACAACGTCGGCGACAACGTCGGCGACTGCGCCGGCATGGCCGCCGACCTGTTCGAGACCTACGCGGTCACCGCCGTCGCGGTCATGCTCCTCGGGACGCACTTCCCGGACGCGAAGCTGTACCTCTACCCGCTGGCTCTCGGCGGTGTCTCCGCGGTCGCATCCGTGATCGGCACGTTCTTCGCGCGTCTCGGCCGGGGTGAGAACGCGGTGATCAACGCGCTCTACAAGGCCGTGCTTGTCGCAACGATCCTGTCCGCAGCCGGGTTCATCCCGGTCACGATGGGCTTCGACGGCGGCCGCTACGGCTTCACCGACCTGTATCTCTCGGCGATCGTCGGGCTGATCGTCACCTTCCTCCTCGTGGCGATCACCGAGTACTACACCGGTACTCGCTGGAACCCGGTGAAGGCGATCGCGAAGGCATCGCAGACCGGCCACGCGACGAACATCATCGAAGGCCTTGCGATCGGCATGCAGGCAACGGCCGCGCCGGTGATCGTGATCGTCGCCGGCATTCTCGTCGCGCATCATTTCGCGGGCCTGTTCGGGATCGGTGTCGCGGTGATGGCGCAGCTCTCGATGACCGGCCTGATCGTCGCGCTCGACGCCTACGGCCCGGTGACCGACAACGCGGGCGGGATCGCCGAGATGGCCGACCTGCCCGAGGGCGTGCGCGCGATCACCGACCCGCTCGACGCCGTCGGCAACACGACGAAGGCCGTCACGAAGGGCTACGCGATCGGCTCGGCGGCACTGGCTGCGCTGATCCTGTTCGACTCGTACACGACCGGGCTCGCCGACCAGGGGCTCCCGACGATCTTCACCCTCTCCGACGCCTGGGTGATCGCGGGCCTCTTCATCGGCGGCCTGATGCCGTTCCTGTTCGCGTCACTCGCGATGCAGGCGGTCGGCCGCGTCGGCGGTCAGGTCGTGCAGGAGGTGCGCCGCCAGTTCCGCGAGCACCCCGGGATCATGGATTACACGGAGAAGCCGGACTACAGCCGTGCGGTCAGCATCGTCACGGGCTCGGCGATCCGGTCGATGCTCGCTCCGGCGCTGATCCCGATCGGCTTCCCGATCGTGGTCGGGATCATCAGCGTCAAGATGCTCGGCGGGCTGCTGATCGGCACGATCGTGACGGGGCTCTTCCTGGCGATCGCGATGACCTCCGGGGGCGGCGCCTGGGACAACGCGAAGAAGTCGATCGAGGACGGCGCCTACGGTGGCAAGGGCTCCGAGGCGCACGCCGCATCGGTCACGGGAGACACCGTCGGTGACCCGTACAAGGACACGGCGGGCCCTGCGATCAATCCGATGATCAAGATCACGAACATCGTCGCGATCCTGATCATCCCGCTGCTCATCTCGATCCACTAGGAGTCGCGGTCAACGGAGACTGAACGCTGCGCGGGGGCTTGTCCCCGCGCAGCGGCACAGTTTCTTGCCGGGGCCGGGTAGACTCCACGGTCATGGCAGCGACGCGCGGGGGTGAGCCGGTGACACCTGGCAGTACGGGTCGAAGACTCGTGCATGCGCGCGCGACGCTGTCCGGACGCCACTAGGCGTTCGTCTTCGTCTGCGTGCTCCTGGCTCGACGCGGATGAAGAAGTGGTTGCAGATCTTCGGTGCTCGGCCACGGCGTAGGCGCCGTCGCCTGACCGTGCCCGGCTCCGGCTGGGTCGCAGGGGCTCGGTTTCCGAAGCTGGCGTTCCTGGCCGTGCTCGGGCCGGGTCTCGTGAGCGGCTTCGCCGACAACGACGCGGGCGGGATCACGACGTACTCCGTGGTCGGTGCGCAGTTCGGCTACGCGCTGCTCTGGGTGGTGCTCGCCAGCATGGCTGCGCTGTTCGTCACCCAGGAGGTCGGTGCCCGACTCGGCCTCGCAACCGGACGTGGCCTGTTGGATCTGATTCGAGAGGGCTTCGGGATTCGCTGGGCCGCGCTTGCCATCGCGACGATGCTGGTTGCGAATTTCGGCACGACGTTGGCCGAGTTCGCCGGCATCGGTGCGGCGCTGTCCCTGTTCGGCGTTCCGGTCGTCGTGTCTGTCGTGATCTCGGTCGCGGTGATCGGGCTGCTGCTCGCCCGGGCCGGGTTCTTGCGCGTCCAGTACGTCTTTCTGGCGGTTGGAGCGGGCGTGTCGGTCGCCTACGTGGTCTCGGCGATCCTGGCAGATCCGAACTGGGGGAAGAGCGCCGCCTATCTCGTCGCGCCGCATGGACAGGTGACCTCGGTCTATCTGCTGGCGGTCGTCGGGACGGTCGGAACGACGATCACTCCTTGGGGTCAGGCGTTCATCCAGTCGTACTGCGCGGACAAGCGTCTCGGGCCGGAGGACCTGCGGGCCTCCAGGTTCGATGTCGGGTTGGGTGCGTTGCTGACGAACTCGATCGCCGCGTTCATCGTGATCGCGGCCGCGGCGACTCTGTGGGCGCATGGCGAGCGGAGCATCCCGGACGCCGCTGCCGCAGCGAAGGCGCTCGGCCCGCTGGCCGGGAACGCAGCGGAGACCGTCTTCGCGCTCGGCCTGCTCGGTGCTGCGTTCCTCGGCCTCGGTGTCGTCCCCCTGACGAGCTCCTATGCGACGACCGAGGCGCTCGGCCTCGAGCGCGGTCTCGATCTCCGCCCCCGCGAGGCACCGGCCTTCTACGGGCTGCTCGCGTTCTTTCTCGGAGCAGCCGCCGTCTTCGTGTTGATTCCCGGTCTGCCGCTGATCCGCGTCATGTTCCTGGCTCAGGTCGTGAACGGTCTTCTTCTGCCGGTGATCCTCGTCTTCGTGATGCTGCTGAGCCGCCGCAAGGGCCTGTTGGGCGATCTGGCCAGCGGCCCGATTCTTTCGACAGCAGGCTGGTTCATCACAGTTGTGGTCGGCGTGATGTCGATCGCCCTCGTCGTCACCTATCTTGCGCCATGACGTCGGCACCGGCCATCCTTCACCTGTCGCTGGTCGTCAGTGGTGACCTCACCGACGCCGACGGCCGCAAGCTCGGCCGGATCGAGGATCTGCTCGCCCACCTGGGTCAAGAGGAGTATCCGCCGATCAGCGGCGCAGTTGCGACGGTTGCGGGCCGCAACGTGTACATCCCTGCCAAGCGGATCGGCGAGATCGAACACGGCCGGATCGTCCTCACGAAAGCCCGGCTCGATCTGCAGCCATTCGAGCGACGAGAGGGCGAGCTGCTGCTCCGCGAGGACCTGCTCGACCGGCAGCTGATCAACGTCGACGGCGCCCGACTCGTGCGCGCGAACGAGATCGAGATCGCCCGGGTCGAAGGCTGGTGGCGTGTAGTCGGCATCGACGTCAGTGCGCAGAGCCTGCTGCGCCGCCTGCTGCCACGGCAGCTGGCGCCCCGCGTTCGCGTCTCCGGCTTCCTCGACTGGGCGAGCCTCGAGCCCTTCACCGGGCACATCCCCACGATTCAGCTGCGCGTCCCGCACCCGAAGCTGGCACGGCTCCATCCCGCCGAGCTCGCCGACCTGGTCGAAGCAGCTCCGCACGGCCAGGGCGAAGAGATCATCGCCGCGGTTCGACACGACCCGGCACTGGAAGCCGACCTGTTCGAGGAGCTCGGTGACGACCATCAGCTCGAGTTCAGCGAAGATCGCGACGATCGCGAGATCGGCGACCTCGTCGCGCGGATGGAGACCGATGACGCCGTCGACTTCCTGGCCCAGTTCGACGAGGACCGGCGCACGCGGATTCTCGAGCTGCTTCCACCGGTTCAACGTCGTCGGCTACGAACGCTGCTCGGTTACGAGCCCCTGACGGCCGGCGGTCTGATGAGCCCCGACTTCGTCGCCGTCTATACGCAGGCGACCCAACAAGAAGCTCTCGACCGCGTCCGCCGGGACTCAGCGCCGAGCGACGCGCTCACCTGGATCTTCACCATCAACACTCACCGTCGCTACCGAGGTGCTGTCGCACTCGCCGACCTCGTGCGCGCCGACCCCGACACCTCGATCACCGACCTGATCGTCCACACCCGACGCGTCACCGCCGACGCCGATCTCGACGAGATCGTCCGTACGATGGCCGACTACGACCTGACGGTAGTCCCCGTGGTCGACGGCGACGAGCATCCGATCGGGATCATCACCGTCGACGACGTCCTCGAACTGATCGCGCCGCCCCCCGGACGAGGCTTCGGGATCTTCGGCAGCTCGTGAACCGCGCCGGGCTCTGACGGGCTACCGTCCCGGCATGGCCGTGAAGCTCGCGGGGTCCGCTGCGGCGGTGACCGCCGCCACGTTGCTCGTCTGGGCGCTCGACCCGCTCGCGCCCATTCTCAGCCTCGGTGTGCTCTACGTGTTCGCGGTGCTGCCCGTGGCGATCGCGTGGGGTAGCCGCTGGTCGCTCCCCGTTGCGGTTGCGAGCATGCTCGCCTTCAACTGGTTCTTCCTGCCTCCGGTGCACACGTTCACGCTGGCCGAGTCGACGAACTGGTTCGCCCTCCTGGCGTATTCGGCCACGGCGGTCGTCGTCAGCGAGCTCGCGGCCCGCAGCCGGCGGCGGGCCGCGGATGCCGAGCAGCGGGAGCGCGAGGCATCGCTCCTGGCCGAGATCGCCACGCACCTCCTCGGCGGCCGGCCGCTCGAGACCGAGCTCGGCTGGGTCGGCGAGCAGGCGGCGCACGTGCTCGGCATCGACCGCGCCGAGGTCGAGCTCGGACCGCAGCGGCGACGGGGCAGCGACGCGCCGATCCCGCTCGAGGTCGAGGGGAGGACGGTGGGGACGCTCTACACGCCGGCGAACGCAGACCCGAACCTCGCCGTCCGCCACCGCTTCCTGCCGGCGCTCGCCGCGCTGCTCGCGGTTGCCTCCGACCGCAGCCGGCTCGAGCAGGAGGCGCTGGAGGCCGAGACGCTGCGGCGGAGCGACCTGGTGAAGACGGCGCTGCTGCGGGCCGTCTCGCACGACCTGCGCTCGCCGTTGACCGGGATCACGACCGCGATCGGCGCGCTTCGCAACGAGACGCTCGTCTTCAGCGACGACGACCGCCGGGTCCTGCTCGACACGATCGCCGTCGACGCGGAGCGGCTGGCGCGGCTGGTCGGCGACCTCCTCGACCTCTCGCGGCTCGAGGCGGGTGGAGCGGAGCCGGACGCCGAGGTGTGGGCACTCGACGATCTCGTCCGTGACGCCGTCCACGATCTCCCGGGCAGCGACCGGGTCGACATCGTGGGGGAGGGGCCGCTCGTGAACGTCGACGCCGTGCAGATCCAGCGCGTGCTCGCGAACCTCGTCGAGAACGCACTGAAGTTCTCCCCGGCCGAGGCGCACGTGCACGTGCGGATCACCGCCACGCGGCAGGAGGCAATCGTGCGGATCGTCGACCAGGGGCCTGGGCTCGACGAGGACGAGCTCGATCGCGTCTTCGAGCCGTTCTATCGCAGCGGGAGCGATCAACGGTCGGGCGCCGGCCTCGGGCTCGCGATCGCGCGCGGGTTCGCCGCCGCGAACGGCGGCCGGCTCTGGGCGGAGTCTCGACCCGGCCAGGGTGCGACGTTCGCTTTGGCGCTGCCAGTCGTCGAGGTGCCGGCGGAGCTGCCCGCGTGAAGCAGCGGATTCTCGTCGTCGACGACGAGCCGCAGATCCTGCGCGCGCTGGGGACCACGCTGCGCGGCGCCGGCTTCGACGTCGAGACCGCCGACACCGCCGAGTCTGCGCTCGCCGTGGCGGCGGCCCATCCGCCCGCAGTCGTGATCCTCGACCTGGTGCTGCCCGACGGCAGCGGCACGGACGTGTGCCGGGAGCTGCGCACGTGGTCGGAGGCGCCGGTGATCGTGCTCTCCGCGGTCGGCGAGGAGCGGGAGAAGATCGCCGCCCTCGACGCGGGAGCGGACGACTACGTGACGAAGCCGTTCAGCGTCGAGGAGCTGCTGGCCCGCGTTCGCGCCGTGCTACGCCGCTCCGCGCCGGAGCCCGGTCCCGTGCTCGAGGTCGGCGGGCTGCGGATCGACGTCCCGGAGCGGCTCGTAACGCGAAACGGCGAGCGCGTGAAGTTGACGCCGCACGAGTTCGACCTGCTGCGCGTGCTCGCACAGAGCCGCGGCAAGCTGCTCACGCACCGCATGCTGCTGCGCGAGGTGTGGGGCCCGGCCTACCAGGTGGAGGCGCACTACCTGCACGTCTACGTCTCGCATCTGCGCGCGAAGATCGAGCCGGACCCGTCTCGGCCTCAGTACGTGATCACCGAGCCGGGCGCGGGCTACCGGCTGGTCGACCCGACGGAATCTTGAGCAAGCTTTAAGGCGCCCGGCGGCGACCTTGAGGATGCCTTGATTCGTCGGGGCCTACCTTCGAGGGCGTGGCAACGATCGCTCATCCGCGCGCCTGGCTCGAACGCCGGCGAGCGCGCAGCACGGCCGACTACTGGATCGGGCACGGCTTCGAGTCGCGCTATTCCTGGCGCGTCGCCGAGCTGACTTCGGCGCGTGAGCGCAAGCTCTGCGCCCGCTCGCTGCACGGCGTGCTCGGTGAGCTCCGCGGCTCGAAGCTGCCCGGCGCAGCGCCGCTGCGGGTCACGGCTCTCCGCCCCTACGCGGCACTCCTGGAGGAGATCGAGGCGCGCCTGCTCGACGACGCCCCGGTGCCGGCGCTCGGGATGCTCGCCGTCAACGAGCTCCTGACCAGCCCGGGCAGCTGCCTCTTCACCGAAGCCGACGAAGTCGAGTCGTTGCTGCAAGCCGTTCTCGACAAGCTGGAGGTTCGCTGATGTACGACGTGGCTGCACTCGGCGTCGCCGCCGTCTGCCTGGCGTTCTGCTTCGCCTTCCTGTACGCGATGGAGAAGGTCTGATGTCGCTGTCGGCCGCCGACGCGTTCGGGCTCGTCGTCGCGCTGCTCGTGTTCGCGTATCTGCTCTACGCCCTCTTTCGCGGGGAGCGCCTCTGATGGACGCCACCGCGGTCGTCTTCCTCGTGCTGCTCCTGCTCGGTCTGAGCTTCAACGGCCGTGAGCAGATTCGGCGCGGTGTCGCGCGCCTGCCGGTGCTCGTGCGGGCCCGGAGGCCCTCGAGATGAGCGCGCAGGGCATCGCCCAGATCCTCTTCTACGGGGCTGCGCTCGTCGCGCTCGGCTACCCGCTCGGCATGTTCATGGCGCGTGCCTACTCACGCGAGCAGCTCGATCCGGTCGAGCGTGGATTGCTGCGGCTGCTCGGCCGCGGTAGCGGTGACGAGCAGGACTGGAAGTCCTACGCGAAGACCGTGCTCGTCTTCAGTGTCGGCTTCACCGCGGTCCTGTACGCGATCCAGCGCCTGCAGGGGCACCTCTTCCTGAACCCGGATCACCTGAAGGGCGTCGCGCCGCACATCGCGGTCAACACCACCGCCAGCTTCGTCACCAACACCAACTGGCAGTACTACGGCGGCGAGTACACGATGTCGTACCTGACGCAGATGGCCGGCCTCGCCGTCCAGAACTTCGTCTCGGCGGCGGTCGGGATGGCCGTGCTGATCGCCGTGGTGCGCGGCATCTCCCGGCGCTCGAGCGACCGGCTCGGCAACTTCTGGCGCGACCTGTACCGCTCGCTCGTCTACATCCTGCTGCCGCTCGCGATCGTGGTCGCCGCTCTGCTGATCTGGCAGGGCGTGCCGCAGACGTTCCACGCACATGCGACGGCCACGACGCTCCAGGCCGGCGCTGACCAGACGATCGCGCGCGGCCCGGTGGCCACCCAGGTGGCGATCAAGCAGCTCGGCACGAACGGCGGCGGCTACTACAACTCGAACTCCGCCGTGCCGTTCGAGAATCCGAACGGGCTGTCGAACTTCATCGAGATGCTCTCGATCCTGCTGATCCCGGCCGCGCAGGTCTTCATGTTCGGGAAGCTCGTGCTGGCGCGTCGGCATGCCTGGATGGTGTTCGCAGCGATGTTCGCGGTCTTCGCGATCGGCGTCGCGGTCAACCTCCCGTCCGAGCAGCACGGTTCCGCGGTGCTGCGGCAGTCGGGCGTCAACCTCACGCAGGGTCACGGGCAGTCCGGGGGCAACATGGCCGACAAGGAGGTTCGCTTCGGGCTCGCCAACACGTCGATCTGGACCGTGGCCACGAGCGACGCCTCGAACGGCTCGGTCAACGGCGGCTTCGACGCCCAAACACCGGCCGGCGGCGCCGTGCCCCTCGTCAACCTCTTCCTCGGCGAAGTGATCTTCGGCGGCGTCGGCTCCGGTCTCTACGGGATGTTCTTCTACATCCTGATCGCGGTCTTCGTCGCCGGGCTGATGGTCGGGCGGACGCCCGAATGGCTCGGGAAGAAGATCGAGGCTCGTGAGATGAAGATCGCCGCGGTCGGTGCGCTCTTCGTGCCGACGATGGTGCTCACCCTCACCGCGATCTCGATCTCGACCCACTCGGGCCTCGCCTCGATCTACAACAGCGGTGTCCACGGCTTCACCGAGACGCTCTACGCCTACGACTCGCAGTCGAACAACAACGGCAGTGCGTTCGCGGGCTTCGGCGCCACGAGCTTCTCGGCCGAGCTGGGCACGGTGGCCCTCTACCTCGGCCGGTTCGTGCCGCTGATCGCGGCGCTCGCCCTCGGAGGGTCGCTGGCCAAGAAGAAGATCGTGCCGGCCTCCGCGGGCACCTTCCGGACCGACGGTCCGACGTTCGTCGTCCTGCTCGTCGGCGTGATCGCGCTGACGGCCGGCTTGATGATCTTCCCGGCGCTCACGCTCGGGCCGATCGTCGAGGGGTTGATGCACTGATGCGCACACTCGTCCGCTCCGTGATCGTGATCGTCCTGGCGACGCTGTTGTTCGGCTTCGTCTACCCGATCGTGATGACCGGCTTCGCGCAGGTCGCGTTCAAGAACAAGGCGAACGGCAGCCTGATCACGCGCAACGGCGTCGTCGTCGGGTCGCGTCTCGCCGCGCAGGGCTTCACCGCGCCCAGGTACTTCCATCCGCGCCCGTCGGCGACCGCTCCGGCCTACAACGCCGGCGCGACGACGTTCGCGAACCTCGGTCCGACCAACCCCGATCTCGCGAAGAACGTCAAGGCTGCGGCGCGTGCGATCCTCAAGCTCGAAGGCCCGTACAACCCCGGCCTGACGATCGGTGACATCCCGGTCGACGCCGTCACGACCTCGGGCTCCGGGATCGACCCCGACATCACGCCGGCAAATGCGGCGCTGCAGTCCCGGCGCATCGCGGCCGTCCGTCACCTGCCTTTGGCAACGGTGCAGAAGCTGATCGAGGACAACACCGACGGACGGAGCCTCGGCTTCCTCGGCGAGCCCGGGGTCAACGTCCTCGAGCTGAATCTCGCTCTCGACCACCTTGGAGGCAGGTAACCAATGGCCGGTGCCCGCGGCAGCGTCTTCTCGCGCGAGCTCGTCCTCGCCGCGATCCGCGACTCGTTCCCGAAGCTCGATCCGCGCTCGCAGGTGCGGAACCCCGTGATGTTCATCGTCGAGCTCGGCAGCGTCATCACGACCGGGATCCTCGTTCTCAACCTCGTTCGAGGCGACACGAGCGGTCTCTGGTTCGTCGCGACGATCGCAGTGTGGCTCTGGCTCACCGTGCTCTTCGCCAATTTCGCCGAGGCGATCGCAGAGGGTCGCGGCAAGGCGCAGGCAAGCGCGCTCCGCGCGACGCGAACGACCACGAACGCATCGCTGCTCGACGGTCGCTCGGTGCCCGCGGCCGAGTTGCAGCGCGGCGACGTCGTCGTCGTCGTGGCGGGGGAGGTCATCCCCGCCGACGGCGAGATCACCGAGGGTGTCGGCTCCGTCGACGAATCGGCGATCACCGGCGAGTCCGCACCGGTCATCCGCGAGGCGGGCGGCGACCGGTCGGCAGTGACCGGCGGCACGAAGCTGCTCTCCGACCGGCTCGTGATCGAGGTCACCCAGGAGCCCGGCAAGTCGTTCCTCGACCGCATGATCGCCCTCGTCGAGGGCGCCGAGCGGCGGAAGACGCCGAACGAGATCGCGCTCAACATCCTCCTGGCCGGCCTGACGATCACCTTCGTCGCCGCTGTGACCACCCTTCGGCCGTACGCGATCTATGCCGGGACGCCGACGTCGCAGACCGTCCTGATCGCCCTGCTCGTGGCGCTGATCCCGACGACCATCGGCGCGCTCCTTTCGGCGATCGGCATCGCCGGCATGGACCGGCTCGTGCAGCGCAACGTGCTCGCGATGTCGGGCCGCGCCGTCGAGGCGTCCGGCGACGTCGACGTGCTCCTGCTCGACAAGACCGGCACGATCACGCTCGGCAACCGCCAGGCGGCCGAGTTCCTGCCCGTCGACGGCGTCGACGAGCGCGAGCTCGCAGAGGTTGCCCAGCTCGCCTCGCTCGCCGACGAGACGCCGGAAGGGCGGTCGATCGTCGTCCTTGCGAAGGAGCGGTTCGGGCTCCGCGAGCGCGAGCTCGGTGAGCACGAGTTCATCCCGTTCAGCGCCACGACCCGGATGAGCGGCGTGAACATGAACGGCACACTGATCCGCAAAGGGGCCGGCGACGCCGTCAAGAGGTTCATCGCCGAGCAGGGCGGCAGCGCGCCGAACGACCTCGACCGGCTCGTCCAGGGCGTCGCGGAGCAGGGCGGCACGCCGCTCGTCGTCGCGCGCGACAACTGGGCGCTCGGCGTCGTCCACCTGAAGGACATCGTCAAGGGCGGCATGGAGGAGCGCTTCGACGAGCTCCGCCGGATGGGCATCCGGACGGTGATGATCACCGGCGACAACCGCGTCACCGCGGCAGTGATCGCACAGGAGGCGGGCGTCGACGACTTCCTCGCGGAGGCGACGCCGGAGACGAAGATGGCGCTGATCAAGGAGGAGCAGTCGAGGGGACGCATGGTCGCGATGACGGGCGACGGCACGAACGACGCGCCCGCGCTCGCCCAGGCGGACGTCGGCGTCGCGATGAACACGGGCACGTCGGCCGCCAAGGAGGCCGGCAACATGGTCGACCTCGACTCGAACCCGACGAAGCTGATCGAGATCGTCGAGGTGGGCAAGCAGCTCCTGATCACGCGCGGCGCGCTGACGACCTTCTCGATCGCGAACGACGTCGCGAAGTACTTCGCGATCCTCCCTGCGATGTTCGCCTACACCTATGCCACGCAGCCCGGCGAGCGCGGGCCGCTGCAGAAGCTGAACGTCATGCATCTCGGCGACCCCAAGAGCGCGATCATCTCGGCGATCATCTTCAACGCGCTGATCATCCCGGCGCTCGTGCCGCTCGCGCTCAGGGGCGTCAAGTACCGCGCGATCGGGGCGACGGCTCTCTTGCGCCGCAACCTGCTGATCTACGGGGCCGGCGGCGTCATCCTGCCGTTCGTCGGGATCAAGCTGATCGACCTGATCGTGCACAACGTGCTCGGGGCGTAGAGGGTTACGTGAGTGCGTGGCCACCATCGGATCCTGCTCGGAATGGCGGCGGGGGTCGGGAAGACCTACCGGATGCTGCAGGAGGGCCGGTCGGCGCACGCTGAGGGACGGGATGTCGTGATCGGCTATCTCGAGCCGCACGACCGCCCGGAGACGTCCGCCCTCGCCGAGGGGCTCGAGCAAGTGCCGCGGCTCCGTTCGGGCCACGGGGGGCTCGAGCTCGAGGAGATGGACGTCGACGCGGTGGTCCGCCGCGCTCCCGAGCTGGCGCTGATCGACGAGCTCGCGCACACGAACGTGCCGGAGGCACGCAACGAGAAGCGCTGGCAGGACATCGACGAGGTGCTGGCCGCTGGAAGCGACGTCATCTCCACCGTCAACATCCAGCACCTCGAGAGCCTGAACGACGCGATCGCCGAGCTCACCGACGTCCGCGTGCGGGAGACGTTCCCGGACCGGGTGCTCGAAGGTGCGGACGAGGTCGTGCTCGTCGACCTGACCCCGGAGGCCCTGCAACAGCGGCTGCGCGCGGGCAAGGTCTACGCTCCCGAGCGCGCCGGCGTGGCACTCGACAATTTCTTTCGCACCGACCGGCTCTCGGCGCTGCGGGAGCTCGCGCTCCGTGAGGTCGCAGAGGGCGTGGGCGCGCGGAGGCAGGCGGTCGTGCTCGACCCGCTCAGCGCCCAGGCAGTCGCCGAGCGCGTGCTCGCGCTCGTGACGCCGGAGCCGCGCTCCCAGCGGATCCTGAGGCGGGCCTGGCGCTCGGCCGAGCGCCTCGGTGCGCCGCTCGATGCCCTCTGGGTGCGCCGGCGAGGCCGGGAGCTGAAGGAGGACGAGCAGGTCCAGCTCGCGGCGCTCCGGCGGCTGGCGGTGGTGCTCGGTGCGCACTTCCTCGAGGAGGAGGGGGACGACCTCGTGACGACCGTGCAGCGCGTCGTCGGCGAGCGGGGCTCGACCTACGTGCTCGTCGGCACCCCGGACGAGAGCCGCCGCCGCGAGATCCTGCGCGGGTCGCTGGTCTCCGCGCTCGTCCGTGAGCTGCCCGGCGTCGACATCCGCGTGATCGCGAACCGTGCCGACCGGGAGGAGCGCCGGTGACCGTGGGGCTGGTCGTCGCGGCCGTGATCGTCGTTGCTGCGGGCGCCGCGGTGCTCGTCGTGCGGGCGCGCCGACCACGTGCCCGGTACGCCGGCCAGGGTCGTATCCTCGTCCCGTTCTCCGGCGCCCTCGATCCGACGGTGCTGGACGCGGCGATCAGGATCGCCCGCGCCGAGGCGGCCACGCTCGTCGCCGCCTACCTGCTCGTCGTGCCGCTCCAGTACGCCGAGGAATCGCCGCGGAAGGACCAGGTGGCCGTCGCCGTGCCGCTGCTCGAAGCGGTCGAGCTCGCCGCGCTGCGCGCCGGTGTTCCGGTCGACGCCCGAATCGAGAAGGGCCGATCGCTCACACACGCCCTGCGCCGGCTCTGGGAGGTCGAGCGGTTCGACCGCATCGTTGCTCCCGCACCGGGGTTCAGCGCGAAGGAACTCGCCTGGATCCTCACCAACGCGCCCACGGAGACGATCGTGCTGCAACCCGCCTCGGCCGCCGTCGCCGTGTAGGGGTAGCGTCCCGGGGCGTTGCCCCGGATCAAGCGATACGTCGTCGGCCGCCCAATGGCGTCCGATCAGATGGAGGAGACCCTCCTTCCGAAGTGGCTCGCGCTTCCGATCTTCGCCTCTGACCCGCTGTCGTCGGTCGCATATGCGACCGAGGCCGCCATGGTCGTTCTCGTCGCCGCGTCGGCGGGCGCGGTCCACGACGTCTTCCCGATCTCGCTTGCCATTGCAGTCCTGCTTGCGATCGTCGTCGCCTCCTACCGGCAGACCGTGCTCGTCTATCAGACCTCGGGCGGCGCGTACGTCGTCTCGAAGGAGAACCTCGGCAGGCTCCCGAGCCTGGTCGCCGCAGCCGCACTGCTCACGGACTACGTGTTGACGGTCGCGGTGTCGGTCGCGGCCGGAGTTCTCGCGCTCACGTCCGCCGTCTCGGCGTTGCGAGGGCACGAGCTGGCCCTGTCGCTTGTCTGCGTGTTTCTGATCTCCTTTGCCAATCTGCGCGGCGTCAAGGAGGCGGGCGCCCTGTTCGCGCTGCCGACCTATGCGTTCGTCACGTCCATCTTCGTCCTGCTGGCGACCGGCTTCGCGCGCTGCGCGAGCGGGACGTGCCCGAGGGCGGTCGTGCCTCATCCGATGACGGCGGGCGTCGGCGCCGTCACCATCTTCGTCGTGCTCCGGGCCTTCGCCTCGGGCTCCACGGCGCTCACCGGCGTGGAGGCGATTGCGAACGGCGTCAACGCCTTCCGCAAGCCGCACGGCCGCAACGCGGCTACGACCCTGGCGATCCTGGGAACGATCGCCATCTCGATGTTCGTGGGCGTTTCCTGGCTCGCGGTGCACATGCACGCGGTGCCGACGGAGACCGGCACACCCTCCGTCCTGTCCGAGATTGCCCGCGGTGTCTTCCCGGCGGGATCGGCGGGGGCCTTCATGTACTGGGCGATCCAGGTCCTGACGCTCGCCGTGCTCGTGCTGGCTGCCAACACGTCGTTCCAGGGCTTTCCGCGGCTGGCTGCGTTGCTCGCCCGCGACCGCTTCTTCGCCAGGCAGTTCACGAACCTCGGCGACCGCCTGGTGTTCTCGAACGGGATCGTCGTCCTGGCCGGGATCGCGTCGGCGCTCCTCTGGGCCTACAACGCGAACGTCAATTCGCTCATCCATCTGTACGTGATCGGGGTGTTCACGGCGTTCACCCTCTCGCAGGCCGGGATGATCCGCTACTGGCTGCGGACGAGGGACGAAGGCTGGCAGATCAAGGGCGCGATCAACACGGTGGGCGCGAGCGCCACCGGTCTGGTGACGCTGATCGTGGTCTGGACGAAGTTCGCCGAAGGGGCGTGGATCGTGATCGTCGCCATCCCGCTGCTCGTGCTCGCCTTTCTCGGCATCAACCGCCACTACCGCCGTTTCGCGCGCCGCCTCAGGGCCGGTGTCAGCGCCGTCCGGACGGCGCGCGACCCGACCAACCAGACGCTCCTCTGGGTCGAGTCGATCGACGTGGCCACCGAAGGAGCTCTCTGGTACGCGCGGACGATCAAGAGCGACCGCCCGATCCGCGCGTTGCTCGCGCCGGGGAAGCACACCGACTCAGGGATCCGGCCGCGCTGGTGGAACTTCGCCCAGGAGGAGCCGAGGCTGGAGATCCTCGAGACCGGCGAGGGGCGGATGCAGGCGCTGCTCGAGGAGGTCTGGCAACTTCCCCGGGGCGAGTCGGACTTCGTCACGGTCGTCATCCCGGAGCAGTTCAAGCGGCAGTCGCTCCTCTCGGCTGCCGGGCGGACCTCGTTCCGGCTCAAGCTGCGGCTGATCTCGGAGCCGGGGGTCGTCGTCACCGACGTCCCGGTCGTGACGACGCGGCGCGGCCCGGAGGGCCACACGCCGAAGAAGCTCGTCGTTCGCGTGCTGCTCGCCAACGTCCACGCCGGTGCGATGCGCGCGATCAGCTACGCGCAGTCGTTGGGCAGCGAGGACGTCCGGGCGGTCTCGTTCGCCTTCGACACGGAGGATGCGAACCGGTTCCGGGGCGAGTGGGAACGCGCGGGGCTCACGCTGCCACTCGACCTGAGCGACGCGCCGTACCGCGACATCAGGACGCCTCTGCGCGCGTACATCCGCGAGCTGACGGCGGAGCCGGACACCGTCGTCAACATCGTGATGCCGGAGATGGTCGTGCGCGGGTGGGCTCGGGTGCTCCACAACCAGCGTGCGCTCTACATCAAGCGGCTCCTGCTCTTCGAGCCGCACGTGGTGCTTTCGTCAGTCCCGTACCAGCTCTTCCGCTAGCGGGCGTAGTGTTCGCCGTCGTGCCACGGCGGCGGAGACAGAGTCACGGGCTCGAGCGCGTCCTCGGGGCGCCCGCTCTGTTCGCGACGGCCTACGGAAACGTCGGCTCGTCGATCTACTACGCGCTCGGCCTGACAGCGGGCATCGCGCTCGGCCTGACGCCGGTCGTCTTCATCATCAGCGGCCTGATCTTCGCGGCCACGGCCGCGACCTATGCCGAGGGCACGGTCCGCTACCCGGAGGCGGGCGGGTCGTCGAGCTTCGCCCGGCATGCCTTCAACGAGCTCGTCTCGTTCTTCGCAGCGTGGGCGCAGATGCTCAACTACGTGATCACCGTCGCGATCTCGGTGATCTTCGTCCCGCACTACCTGTCGATCTTCTGGGAGCCGCTGCGGACGAACCCGTGGGACATCGTCGTCGGGATCGCGCTGACGTGGCTGCTCGTCGGCATCAACATCGTCGGGATCAAGGAGGCCGCGAACCTCAACATCGTCCTCGCCGTGATCGACTTCGCGACGCAGTTGCTGCTCGTGCTGCTCGGCTTCGTCCTGATCTTCCACCCGCACGTCCTGCGCGCGAACGTGCACTTCGGCGTCGCGCCCACCTGGGGTGCGTTCCTGCTCGCCATCCCGGTGGCGATGATCGCCTACACCGGGATCGAGACCGTCTCGAACCTCGCCGAGGAGGCGCGCGACCCGGTGCGCTCGATCCCACGCGCCATCTCGTGGGTCGCGATCGCCGTCTTCGCCATCTACTTCACCCTGCCGTGGATTGCGCTCTCCGCCATGCCCGTCGTCCACGTCGGAGGCGAGTACGTCACCCAGCTCGGACAGAGCCCTCCGCACGGCTTCAAGAACGACCCGGTGCTGGGGCTCGTCGAGAACCTCGACCTGCACGGCTACCTGCTCTCGGTCGCAAAGGTCTACGTCGGCATCCTGGCTGCGACGATCCTCTTCATCGCCACGAACGCCGGCGTGATCGGCGCCTCGCGGATCACGTACGCGATGTCGAGCCACCGCCAGCTGCCGGAGGTGTTCCGGAGGCTGCATCCGAAACTGAAGACGCCCTGGCTCGCGCTGATCGTCTTCGGCGCGATCGGCCCGTCGATCTTCGTCCTCTCCGGGAAGGTGGACTTCCTCGGCCGCATGTACGCCTTCGGCGCGATGCTGTCGTTCACGGTCGCGCACGCGTCGATCGTCGCTCTGCGCGTGCGCGCGCGGGGCGACGAGCTCGCATGGGAGGCGCGCCCGAGCCTCAAGGTGAATGGGATCGACTGGCCGCTGTTCGCGATCGTCGGCGGTCTCGGCACCGGAGCCGCCTGGCTCGTCGTCGTCGTGCAGGACGCGCCGACGCGGTATGCCGGCCTCGCCTGGCTCGCAGCCGGTCTCGTCTTCTACGTGCTCTACCGGCGCTCACAGCACCTGCCGCTCACCACGACGATGCGTGCTCCGGTGCCGCTGGGCGCTGCGCTCGCGCTCGAGTACCGCTCGATTCTCGTGCCCATCGTCGCCGGTGACGAGTCCCGCGAGGCGGTCGAGCTCGCGGCGCGTCTCGCGACGGAGCGGGCCGGCCGCATCGTGCTGCTTCGCGTCGTCGTGGTGCCGCTCGAGCTGCCGCTCGACGCCGACCTGACCGAGCAGCTCGATGACGCCGACGAGCTGCTCGACGAGGCGCGCGCCGTCGCAGACCCCTACGGCGTGCGGGTCGTCGAGCGGGTCGTCCGGGCGCGAAACGCCGGCCGGGCGATCATCGAGGAGGCGGACCGGAGAGGCGCGGAGATCATCGTGCTCGGCGCGCGGCGCGGCCGGCACAGGACGATCTTCGGCGGCACCGTCGACTTCGTCCTCAAGCACTCGCCGTCGCGGGTCATGGTCGCAGCGGGGAGGACACTCAAGTGAGCACCTACCACGGCCTCGTGACGTTCCTGGCGCTGGCGATGATCCTGCTCGGGCTGACGATGGTCACGATCACGCTCCTGCACGGCTTCGGTGTCGGGCTGATCCTCGGCGTGCTCTTCATCGCGGCCGGCGCGGGGCGGCTGCTGATGCTGAGGAGGAAGGCCTAGTGGCCCGCAAGCTGCCGGGGCTGCGTCGCGAGCTCGACGCGCGCGCCCTCTTCTCGGTCGCCTACGGCGAGATCGCGTCGTCGATCTACTTCGCGCTCGGGATCGTCGCCGCCCACGCGCTCGGCCTCACACCGCTCGTCCTCCTCGCCGTCGGCGCCCTCTTCTTCATCGTCTCGCTCTCGTACGCCGAGGGCACGGCCGCGCTCCCGGAGACCGGCGGCGCCGCGACGTTCGTGCGCCGGGCGTCGAACGACCTGGCGGGGTTCCTCACGGGGTGGGCGCTCTTCCTCGACTACCTGATCGTGATCGCCCTCTCGGCGCTCTTTCTCCCGCACTACCTCTCCGGCGCGCTCGGCGTCTCGGCGCTCGACCGCAACCCGTGGGACGTCGTCGTCGCGGTCGCGGTGATCGCCGCTGTCGCCCTGCTCCGGGTGGTCCGGCGGCCGTCCCTCTACGGCGTCGGCATCCTCGTGCCCGCGCTCGACCTGCTGACGCAGCTGCTGCTCGTCGTGCTCGGGCTCCTGCTGGTGTTCTCGCCGCACGCGCTGACCCACGGCACCTCGCTGGGGACACATCCGACCTGGCATTCGCTCGCGTTTGCGCTGCCGCTCGCGATGCTCGCCTTCACCGGGCTCGAGACGGTGGCGAACCTCGCGGCCGAGGCGCGCCGGCCGGGTGTCGACTTGCCGCGCTCGGTGTTCGGCGGCATTGCGACGGTCGTGACGATGTACGTCGCGATCGCCGTCGTCGCGCTCTCGGCGTTCCCCGGCCCCGACACCGAGCTCGGCGGGCGCTGGATCCGCGCGCCGCTGCTCGGCGTGGCGCACAGCATCGGCGCCGAGCTTCCCGGCGGGCTGGGAGGCGTGCTCGAGTTCTACGTCGGGATCACGGGCGCGCTGATCCTGCTCGCAGCGGTGACGACGTCCATTTCCGGCTTCGCCCGGCTTGCGTACTCGCTCGGCGAGCACGGTCAGCTGCCGCGCAGCTTCGGGCGCTTGAGCCGGCGAGCGCATGTCTCACCGCAGGCGATCGTCTCGGCGGCGCTCATCTCGTCGGGGCTCGTGATCGCCACCTCCTTCCTTCGCCACGACGTCGCCTACCTCGCGAGCCTGTTCTCGTTCGGCGTCCTGATCGCGTTCACCGCCGCGCAGCTCGCGGTGATCAAGTTGCGGGTCAGCGAGCCCGACCTCGTCCGTCCCTACCGGGCGCCGTTCGACGTGCGCATTCGGGGTGCGGCGGTTCCCCTGCCCGCGATCGTCGGGGCGCTCGGCACCGCCGCCGTCTTCGTGATCGCGCTCGCCACCCATCCCGCCGCCCGCTACGCCGGGCCGGTCTGGCTCGCGATCGGCCTCGTCGTCTTCGTCGGCGTCCGCGTCGCCCACGGCGAGGGGCTGCTGGAACGGGTCGTCGCGCCCGATGAGCGGCCGGTCGAGGCGGCGCTCACCTTCCGAACCATCCTCGTGCCGATGAAGCTCGGGATCATCGGAGAGGAGATGCTCGCCACCGCGATCAGGCTCGCGAGCGATCCCCAGGCGGAGGTGCATGCCCTATGCGTGATCCGCGTGCCGCTCGAGTTGCCGCTCGACGCGCCGCTCCACGACGAGGACGAGCGGGCCGAGGCCGTACTGGCCGAAGCGAAGCTCCTGGGAGCGGACCAGTCGGTCACGGTCGAGGGCACGATCGTCCGGGCGCGGGCGATCGGCGCCGCGATCGTCGAGCGCGCGCTCGAGCTCGACGCCGACCTGATCGTGCTCGGCTCGGCGCCGCGCTGGCGGCGCCAGTCCAGGTTCTTCTCGCCGACGGTCGACTACGTGCTGCGCAAGGCGCCGTGCGAGGTGCTGATCGTCGCCTTCCCGCAGACCGTCATGGACGAGGAATTGGCGGCGACCTAGGCGAGCGGAGTACGCTGCGCCGCTGTGAAGGCAATCGTGATCGGGTGTGGGCGCGTCGGCTCGGCCGTCGCGCAGCAGTTGCAGGGGTCGGGCTGGGACGTCACGGTCTGCGATGAGAACGAGGACGCCCTCGGGCGACTCGGCGAGCAGTGGACCGGCGGCTTCCTCGTCGGTCACGGCATGGACTTCCAGCTCCTGCGCGAGGCCGGGATCGAGGACGCCGACGCGGTCGTCGTGACGACCGACGGCGACAACACGAACCTCGTGATCGCCCAGGCGGCGCAGAAGCAGTTCGAGGTGCCGACGGTGATCGTGCGGGTGCTCGATCCGGCCCGCGCGCAGTTCTACGCGACACGCGGCCTGCGGATCGTCTGCCCGACGTCGGCGGCGATCGAGACGCTGGTCGGCGCAGTCCGCAAGGCCGAGGAGACCCCCGTCTGATGTATGTCTTGATCGCAGGCGGCGGCAAGGTCGGCGCGAACCTGACGCGGACTCTCCTGCGCACCGGTCACGAGGTGACGCTCGTCGAGCAGAAGGCCTACCGCTTTGACAAGCTCGAGGCGGAGTTCGAGCACCAGGTGATCCGGGGCGATGCGACCGAGCTCTTCGTGCTCGAGCGTGCCGGCATCAAGCGGCCGCCCGACCTGCTCGTGGCCGCGACGGGCGACGACGAGGACAACATCGTCATCTGCCAGCTCGCGCGCGAGCGCTACGGCGTCGGCAACGTGATCGCGCGGATCAACGACCCGCGCAACCAGCCGTACTTCGACCTGCTCGGGATCTCGCCGACCGTCAGCGCGACCGGGGCGATCATGGGCCTGATCGAGCACGAGGTGCCCGAGCACGGGTTGATCCAGCTGCTCGAGCTGCGCAAGGAGAATCTCGAGATCGTCGAGGTGACGGTCGACAAGGGAGCGAACTGCCAGGGCAAGCGCGTGCGCGCGCTGCGGCTGCCCGAGGGGGCCCGTCTGATCTCGGTCGTCCGCGACGGCAAGGCCGAGATCCCGGACGAGGAGACCCAGCTGGAGGTGGGCGACCAGGTGCTCGCGATCCTCGAGCCGGGCAAGGAGGACGAGCTCCGGCGGATCCTCCTGCACGACTAGCCCTCTTTCGAGGGTGACCAGGCGCCCTCGCGCGGCGCTACCCTCCGGGTGTGCGTCGCCCGGCGACACCTGTGCTGCTGGCCTGGTTCGCAGCGACCGCAGGCCTGATCTCGATCATCTCCGCACTGACCCCCGAGGCGGCCGACCGCGTTCGCCTCGTCGGCGGGGTGCTGCCGCCCGGGGTGCCGGAGGCCGCCCGCACGACCGCGCTCGCCCTGGGCTTCGGGATGATCTTCTTCTCGCGCGGGCTCGCCCGCCGCAAGCGGCGTGCCTGGTACCTCGCGGTCGCGATCGTGATCGCCTCGGCGCTCGCCCATCTCGCGAAGGGCCTCGACGTCGAGGAGGCGACCGTGCACCTGCTCCTGCTCGTCGCCCTCTTCCGCTCGCGCCGCCACTTCGTCGCGCCGGGCGACCCTGCGACGGTGCTGCCGCTCGTCCAGGTCGCGGCCGCGCTCGTCCTCTCGGCCGTGCTCTTCGTGGTCGCGACCTACGAGACGGACGACGTCTCGACCCGCATCGAGGAAGCGGCACTGCTGCTCGTCGTCGCGCTCGGGTTCCGTGCGCTCTGGCTCTGGCTGAGGCCGCTGCCGGTCGTGCCGCCCTGCGCGGAGGATCGCGAGCGGGCCGCCGAGCTCGTCCACCGGCACGGCTCGGACAGCCTCGCCTACTTCGCGCTGCGCCGGGACAAGAGCTACTTCTTCGCCCCGAGCGGCAGGTCGTTCCTGGCCTATCGCGTGCTCGGGAGCACGGCCCTCGTCGCCGGTGACCCGATCGGCGAGGAGCACGAGCGCGGCGAGCTGATGCGCGAGTTCCTCCGGGTGGCGCACACGAAGGGCTGGCGGGTCGCGATCGCCGGCGCCTCGAACGAGGCGCTCGAGGACTACGCCTCGATCGGCTTCAAGTCGATGTACCTCGGCGACGAGGCGGTGATCAAGCCGTCCGAGTTCACGCTCGAGGGGCGGGCGATCAGGAAGGTGCGCCAGTCGGTGAGCCGGCTCGAGAAGAGCGGCTACGAGGTGCGTGTCCTCTCGACCGCCGAGGCCGACGACGACCTGCGGGCCGAGCTGCGCGTGGTCTCCGAGGAATGGCGGGGCGCCTGGCCCGAGCGCGGCTTCACGATGGCGATGGACGCGCTGTTCCGGTATCCGGACACGGTGCTGGCCGTCGCCGTCGGTCCGGACGGCTCCGTCGGCGGGTTCCTGCAGCTCGTGCCCTCACCGGCGAGCGAGGGCTACTCGCTCGCCTCGATGCGGCGCCGGAAGGACACGCCGAACGGCCTGATGGAGTACCTGATCACGGAGGCGGTCGGCTGGGCCCGCGAGCACAACGTCACCGAGGTGTCGCTGAACTTCGCCGTGTTCGCCGATTTCCTGCGCGCGGACGAGGACGCCGGCGCGCTCACCCGCGTCGTGCGCTTCGGTCTCCTGAAGGCCGACCGGCTGTTCCAGGTCGAGCGCTTGCACAGCTTCAACCGCAAGTTCTTCCCGCACTGGCGGCGCCGCTACTTCTGCTTCGAGCGCTGGAGCGACCTGCCGCTCGCCGGCCTCGCCTACCTGCAGGCCGAGTCGCTGCTGACACCGCCCGGTCCCTGGGTCAAGACACCGGATCTCGCGGCGCATTGAGACTGCTGCTCGCTGTTGCGGCGGTGCTCGTCGTAGTCGTCCCGGCCGCGGCGCGTTCCGGCGCTCCGAACACGGACTGGGGCCGCTTCGGCTACGACGCAGCCCGCCACAACGTCTCTCCCGACACGAAGATCACCGCGCAGAACATCTCGAAGCTCGTGCGACGGCAGGTGCACCTCGACGGGACCGTCGACTCCTCGCCGATCTACGTCCGCGGGATGTTCGTGGTCACGACCACGTACGGCCGCACCGAGGCGCTGAACGCGACCACCGGCAAGGTGATCTGGCGTTTCACGCCGGCGACCTACGGCCGGTACGCGGGCTCCGCGCAGATCACCAACGCGACACCCGCCGCGTCCACCAGTCGCACTGCGGTCTATGCGGCTGCCCCGGACGGACGGATTCGCAAGCTTCGTCTGTCCGACGGCAAGCTGCTGTGGACGACGACGATCACCCGCGATCCGACCCACGAGAAGATCACCTCCTCGCTGAACGTCTCCCGGGGCCTCGTGATCGCGACGACGGGCGGGTACATCGGCGACGCGCCGCCGTACCAGGGCCACGTCGTGACGATGTCCGAGAGCAGCGGGCGGATCGCGCACGTCTGGAACTCGCTGTGCAGCAACCGGCACGAGCTCATCGTCCCGAGCACCTGCGGTTCGAGCGATTCCGCGATCTGGTCGCGCAACGGCGCCGCGGTGGATCCCGCGAACGGGAACCTCGTCGTCGCGACCGGCAACGCGCCCTTCAACGGCAGCACCGACTGGGGCGACAGCGTGATCGTCCTCTCGCCGGATGCGTCACGGATGCTCCGCCACTGGACGCCGGTCGACCAGCAACGGCTGAACACGACCGATCTCGACCTGGGCTCCACGAGCCCGGCGCTCCTCGACGGCGGCTACGCCGTGCAGGGAGGCAAGGACGGCAAGCTGCGGCTCCTGCAATTGCACCGGCTCCCGGGCGTGAACGCACGCACCGGCGGCGAGCTGCAGACTCTGCCGACGCCGGGAGGAGCGATGCTCTTCAGCGCGCCGGCCGTCTGGAAGGGGAAGTGGGTGTTCGTCGCCTCGGACGACGGGACGATGGCCCTGCTGCTCCGTGACGGCCGCCTCCACACGGTCTGGTCGAATCACATCGGTGGGACCTCGCCCGTGATCGCCGGCGACCTGCTCTACGTGGCCGTCAACGGCGCGGTGCACGTCTACGTGCCGACGAGTGGGAGGGAGGTCGCGAACCTGCCGTTCGGCTCCGTCCACTGGCAGAGCCCGATCGTCGCCGACGGCCACGTCGCCGTCGGCGAGGGCAACGCGAACGACCACGCGACCTCCGGCGTGCTCGACCTCTACACGCTCCCCGCGAGCTAGCTCGTGCGCCGGCGTCGCACCTGCGGTCGAGACACCGGATCTGGCGGCGCATCGAGACGGCTCGCGGTGGTCATGGCGCTCGCCGGTCTCGCCGTGATCGGCGCCGCTGGGCACAGTGGCGCTTCGGCGCGCACGGCGGCCCTCGGCATCGTCAAGATCGGGCACTTCGAGTCGCCGGTGTACGCGACCGCGACCCCGAGCGAGCCCGGGAAGCTGTATGTGGTCGAGCAGGCGGGCCGGATCATGGTGCGCGGTTCGAGGACGCCGTTTCTCGACATCCGTTCGCTCGTCAGAAGCGGGGGCGAGCAGGGACTGCTCTCGATGGCATTCGACCCGGGCTACGCGAGCAACCACCGGTTCTACGTCGACTACACAGATCGGAACGGTGACACGCGGGTCGTCCGCTATCTCTCCGACGGGACGACCGGGAATCCCCAGACGGCCAAGCTCCTGGTCTTCGTCAAGGACTTCGCATCGAACCACAACGGCGGGCAGCTCCAGTTCGGCCCTGACGGGTTCCTCTACTGGGGAAACGGCGACGGAGGCGACGCGGGCGATCCGATGGACAACGGCCAGAATCTGAACCGCCCGTTCGCGAAGATCATGCGGCTGAACGTGAACAGGGCGAACGCCCGCTGGCAGCTGGTCGCCTACGGCCTGCGCAACCCGTGGCGCTTCTCCTTCGACCGCGCGAACGGTGATCTCTACATCGGGGATGTCGGCCAGAACCGGTACGAGGAGATCGACTATCTGCGCCACGGGGTCACGGGTCCGGCGAACTTCGGCTGGAAGCGCTTCGAAGGCAGGCACAGCTACGACACCGGCACGCCGCTGCTCACGGCGGGGCGGTACGTCCCGCCGATCGTCGAGTACCCGCACCCGGCCGGCTGCTCCGTCTCCGGCGGATTCGTCTATCGCGGCAAGCAGGTGCCGGCAGCGGCCGGGCGGTACTTCTACGGCGACTACTGCTCCGGGACGGTCTGGAGCCTCCGGGTCGTGAACGGCCGAGCGACCTCGATGCGCCGGGAGCCGTTCACGGTGCCCGGGCTGGCCGGGTTCGGCGAGGACGTGGGAGGCGAGCTCTATCTCGTGTCGGTCACCTCCGGCGACGTCTTTCGCCTGGCCGGCTGACTCCTAGCCCGTGCGCCGGCGGCGCACCTGCGGGCCCTGGGTGCCGAGGGCGGCGTAGGTGATCGCCTGCAGCGACTCGTTCAGGTTGCGCAGCTCGTGCGCGATCACCGTCAGCTCCTCGCGGCGCTCCTCGCGCGCGTTCAGGCGGGCGAGCTCCTCGACGACCCGGTCGAGCCGCCCAAGCAGCGCCTCGAGCTGGCGGTCCGTGATCTCGCCGTGCTCCATGGCCGTAGCTTAGAGCGCGCGTTCGCGGCCGCGGCGGCTATATTCGCCTCGAAACGGGCGAACGGTGAGGGAACCCGGTGCAAGTCCGGGACGGTCCCGCCGCTGTAAGGGGAGTTGCCCTCCGCCACGACGCCACTGAGCGCGAGCTTGGGAAGGCGGCGGAGGGGGAGCCTCGAGTCAGAAGACCTGCCGGTCGTCCTCCATACCGATCCCCTCGCGGAAGGAGGAATCGTGGCCAGACGGCTACTCGTGCTTCTCGTCCTCTCGTCGGTGCTGCCCGCGACCGCCACGGCGGCGACCGTCCACGTTCGCGTCGAAGGCAAGACACGGACGCTCTTCGCCCCGACCGAAGTCATGGTGACGGCAGGAAACGCGCTCGACGCTCTCGAGCAGGCATCGTTTCTCGGTGAGCTCTACTACCACGTGACGGAGTCGAGCTTCGGCAACTACGTCGACCAGGTCGGGCGCTTCGGCGGCACGGCCGACAGCGGCTGGGTCTTCAAGGTCGACGACGTCTCGCCGCCGGTGGGCGCCGACAAGGTGGTGCTGAAGGACGGAGACCATGTGCTCTGGTACTACGCGACCTTCGGCCCCGCAGGAGGCCCGCCGACCCTCGAGGTGAAGGCCGCGGCGAAGGGCTGCTACACCGCCGCCGCCCTCGACGACAACGGCAAGGCCGTGGCGGTGAGCGGCCTGACCTGGCATGTCGGCTCGAGGAAGTCGGTCACCGGCGCGGTCGGCACGCCCCTGTGCCCCGGGCCGCACCCGGGCGTGCTCGTACGCGCGACGGCACCGGGCGCCGTCCGCTCGAACGCGGTGAAGTGAGGGCCGCGGTCGTCCTCGCGCTCGCGCTCGCCCTCGCCGGTTGCGGCGGGGGCGGGCGGCGCCACGGCACCGCGACCCTGTGGGTGACGCGCGACCGCGGCGCCGACGTGCTCTATGCGGGCTCGGTGCCCGCCGGCCTCGACGGGATCCAGGTCGTCGAGCGGAAGCTGAAGGTGACGACGAGGTACGGCGGCCGTTATCTGCAGTCGATCGACGGCGTCTCGGGCTCGCTGACGGGCCAGCACGACTGGTTCTTCTTCGTCGACGGCATCGAGGGGGACCGCAGCGCCACCGAGGTGACGGTGCATCCCGGCGACGTGATCTGGTGGGACTACCGGAGCTGGAGCGGGGCGGCGATGAGCGTCCCCCTCGTCGTCGGCGCCTACCCCGAGCCGTTCCTGCACGGCCTCCCGGGCAAGACGACCGTCGTCGGCGCGGATCGCCGGCTCGCGGCCCGGATCGCCGCGCAGGTGCACGGTGTCGTGAACGCGAAGGCGTCGCCGCGCAACTACATCGTGATCGGCGGCAAGCTGCCGCCGCAGACCGCGCGGATCAAGCGTTTCCGGGCTGGAGCGTTGCTCGAGCTCGGCACCGCGGTCGCCGAGCGGCTGGCACGGAACCAGCACGCACTGAGGTATCGGTATTAGCGCAGCGCCCGCAGCCGCCCTGCTCGCCGCGCTCGCCGTCGCGGCGCTGCTCGCGACGCACATCTGGTCGGTCGCCCTGATCGCGGCAGTGCTGTTTCTCGCCGCGCTTCGTGCACCGGCGCGCCGGCGCTGGCCGTACCTCGTCGGGACGCTGCTGACCGGTCTGACCGTGTTCCTGCTCACCCCGTTCGTCGAGGTGATCGGGTCGCATCCGCTGTGGACCGGCCCGACGGTCCCGGTCCTCGGCCGGCTCGACGTGACCACGGAAGAGCTCGCGAACGGGCTCTTCCAGGCCCTGCGGCTCGTCGCGGTCGGGCTCGCGTTCGCGGTCTACGCGCTGCTCCTCGACCACGACCGGCTGCTCGCGTCCGCCGGCTGGGCGCGCCGCTCGACCGTCGCCGTCGCGCTCGCGACCCGCCTCGTCCCGCTGCTCGAGCGCGACGCCCGCGATCTGCGCCTGGCGCTGCACGGACGCGGCGTCCAGCTCAGCGCGATGCGCCGGCTCTCGCCGCTCCTCGCCGGTTCGCTCGAGCGCGGGCTCAACCTCGCCGAGGCGATGGAGGCGCGCGGCTACGGCCGGGCCGGACGCACGCGCGCTCCGCGCGCTCCCTGGAACTGGCTCGACCGGCTCGCGCTCGTCGCCTCCGTGCTGATCGTCGCTGTGGGTGCGCTGTGGCTCTAGCGCGCGTCGACGGGCTCGGCTTCGCGTACGCCGCGGGCGCGCCGGTGCTCGAGGACGTCTCGCTGCAGATCGAGGAGGGCGAGCACGTCGCGCTGCTCGGCCCGTCCGGCTCGGGGAAGTCGACGCTCCTCCGCGCGTTCGCCGGCCTCGTCCCGCACTTCCACGGCGGCCACTTCTCGGGCAGCGTCGTCGTCGGTGGCATCGACACGCGCGAGGCGCGGCCGGCGCAGCTGGCCGGGATCGTCGCCTCGGTGTTCCAGGACCCCGAGGACCAGGTCGTGATGGCCCAGATCTCGAACGAGATCTCCTTCGGCCTCGAGAACATCGGCGTGCCGCCGGACGAGATCTGGGCGCGCGTGGACGAGGCGCTCGCGCTCGTCGGCGCAGAGCCGCTCGCCGGCCGCCTCACGTCGGAGCTGTCGGGCGGCGAGCTGCAGCGGGTGTCGCTCGCGTCGGCGCTTGCGCTTCGGCCGAGGCTGCTCCTGCTGGACGAGCCGACGTCGCAGCTCGATCCAGAGGGGGCGGAGGCGTTCTTCGACCTGATCGAGCACCTGCCGTGCGCCGTGCTCGTCTCCGAGCAGCGCCCGGCGCGCCCGCTCGCGCACTGCGATCGCGTGCTCTTCATGGACCGCGGTCGCATCGTGCTGGATGCGGCGCGCGGGCCGGCGCTCGAGTGGCTCGCCGAGCAGCGCCCGCTCTATCTGCCGCATGCACCCGACGTCGTCGCGCGGGCCAGCGGCGTGCGCTTCTCGTACGGCGAGCGCGTCGTGCTCGAGAACGCGTCGCTCGAGGTCCGGCGCGGGGAGATCGTCGCGCTCGTCGGGCCGAACGGCGTCGGCAAGACGACGCTGGCGCAGATCGCCGCGGGGCTCCTCGAGCCGGATGCGGGCGAGGCGACCCGCCTGCGCGCGGCGTACCTGGCGCAGGACCCGGGCCGCCATCTCGTCACGGAGCGCGTGCTCGACGAGGTCGCGCTCGGCGCCGGCGAGGAACGCGCGCGGGACGCGCTCGCCCAGCTCGGGCTCGGCGACCACACCGAGCGTCATCCCCGCGATCTCTCCGCGGGCGAGCGGGAGCGGCTGTCGCTCGCGGCCGTGCTGGCGACCGACCCCGACTTCCTCGTGCTCGACGAGCCGACGCGTGGTGTCGACCCCGAGCGCAAGGTCGAGCTCGCGCGGCTCTTGCGCGCCGAGGCCGCCGTCCGCGGCACCCTCGTCGTCACCCACGATCTGCCCTGGGCGGCGGAGGTCGCGGATCGCGTGGTCGAGCTCGACGTGCGGGAGGGCGTGCGTGCGTAGGCTGGTCGCCGTCGCTCTCGTGCTGCTGGTCGCGGCGCTCGTCGTGCACGACGGTGCGCTCGCGACCGCGCTCGGCGCGATCGCGCTCGTCGTCGCGGGGGTCGCCTGGTTCGAGGCGGGAACGGACTCGACCCGCGAGCTCGCCGTGGTGGCGACCGTCGCGGCGGCGGCGGCGGCCGGCCGCGTGCTCTTCGCCGCCGTGCCGGGCGTGCAGCCGGTGACGGTGATCGCGATCGTCGCGGGAGCGTCCCTCGGCCTGCGCGCGGGCGTCGCGACCGGAGCCTTGGCGGCATTCGTCTCGAACCTGTTCCTCGGCCAGGGCATCTGGACGCCGCAGCAGATGCTCGGGTGGGGGGCCTGCGGGGCCGCCGGTGCGCTGCTCGGGCCGGCGCTCCGCAACCGCTGGGCGCTCGCGGGCCTCAGCGCCGTCCTCGGCTTCGCCTTCAGCGCGAGCATGGACGTGTGGCTCTGGTGGGGATTCGCGCCGCACACGCTGCCGTCGCTCGTCGCCGTCCTCGGCCGCGGCCTCTGGTTCGACACCTCGCACGCGGCCGGGAACGTCGTGATCGCCCTCGCCGCGGGTCCGGAGCTGCGGCGGATGCTCGACCGCTACGGCTCGCGCCTGCGGACGGTGGTCGTGTGGGCTTAGCACCGCTCGTCGCCGCCGCGGCGCTCGCGGTGTCGCCCGTGTCCTTCGTCCAGGGCCATGCTGCGGGCGGGGCGTACGCCGAGCCGGGCGGCTCCGCCGACGCGCTCCTCACCTCCTGGGCGGTTCTCGGCCTGCGTGCCGCCGGCGGGACGTCGCCGGGCTCGCTCGCCTACCTGAGGTCGCAAGAGCCGTCGCTGCAGACGTCGAACGACCTCGCGATCGTCGCCCTCGCCGAGCAGGCGCTCGGGGAGCGAAACGAGGCCCTGCTCGCGCGTCTCCGCGTGCAGGCGAGCGGACAGATCGGAGAGACGCTCAACTCGACGTACTGGGGCGTGCTCGCGCTCGGGCGCTCCACGCCCGCCACCACCCGGTTCATGCTCGCGCAGCAGACGAAGGCGGGCGGATTCGCCTGGTTCCGGAACGGGCAGGCCGACTCGAACGACACGGCGGCGGCGCTCGAGGCGCTCCGGGTCGCAGGCGTGCACGGCCGGCCGGTCACCCGGGCTGTGCGGTTCCTGCGCTCGTTCCAGCGTCCGGACGGCGGTTTCGAGCTGACGCGCGGGCGAGGCTCCGACGCCCAGTCGACCGCCTGGGCGATCCAGGGCCTCGTCGCCGCGGGCCAGAAGCCGCCGCGCACGGCGTTCCGCTACCTCGCCGGGCTGCGGCGCCCCGACGGCAGCTATCGCTACTCGGCGAAGTACCTGACGACGCCGGTCTGGGTCACCTCGCAGGTGCTGGCGGCGCTTGCGAAGAAGCCGTTCCCGCTTTGAGCAACTCGACGCGCCGGCCGATCGGCTTGTAGCCGAGCCGCCGGTTGATCGCGAGCATCGGGGCGTTGGTCGCGTCGTTGACGGTGAGCATCCGCGTGATCCCGTTCTCCGCGGCCCAGTGGATCGACGCGAGCTTGACCGCCAGTGCGAGCCCCCGGCCGCGGTAGGCGCGGCGGGTTCCGGTCATCCAGTTCATGGCGCGCCCGCTCTCGGCGTCGGTGGTGAGGAGCGACAGCGCTGCCGCCTCACCGTCCACGAACGCGAGGAAGCTGCCCTCCGGGCTGTACAGCGGATGCCGCAGCACGTGGTCTTCCCACTCTTCGTACGCCATGCCCTCGAACGCTTCCGTCGACGGCATGTCGGCCGTCGCCTCAATGTCAACGTCGTAGACGTCGCGCGGGTCGACGGAGCTGAGCGGCCTCAGGTCGACTCCTTCCGGTGGCAGTTCCTGTACGCAGCGTGGGTCGAGCGCGGATTCGGTTTCGGCGCGCACCTCCTTGAAGCCGCGCTTCGCGGCGAAGGCAACACCCGAGTCGTTCGCGTGGAAGTCGACGAGCAGCTGCTCGGCGCCGATCGAGCGCGCGTGCGCCAGCGCCGTCTCGTACAGCGCAGAGCCGATTCCGCGCCCACGCTGCTCTTCCCGCACGGCGACGAACAGGCCGGCGATGCGCGAGCTCGTGTCGAACAGGCTGAGGAAGCAGTCGGCTCGGGCGACCACTCGGCCGTCGATCTCGGCGACCCAGGCCTTGGCCCGCGACCGCTCAGGCACCGTGCGCATGCGATGGATGAACGACGCAACGTTGACCACCAGGGTCGGCGAAGTCTCCCGAGCGAGCTCGACCAGGTCGGAAGCGTCACGTTCGACGTCGATCTCGCGGATACTCGTCGTGTGCACGCCGCCATCCTGACGATCGGGAACGAGGTGGTGTCGGGTGACACCGAGAACACGAACGCGTCGTGGCTCGCACGGCGCCTCGAGGAGCTCGGGGTCAAGGTCGTCCTGTCGGCTGCGGTGCCCGACGAGCTCGAGCGCATCGTCGCCTTCGTCCGGCGCGAGGCGCCGCTCGTCGACCACCTGATCGTCACCGGCGGGCTCGGCGGGACGCCCGACGACATCACGCGCGAGGCGCTCGCCGCGGCTTTCGGCGTGCCGCAGGTCGAGGTGCCGGAGCTGGCAGCCGACCTGCGCAGCCGGTTCACCCGCAATCCCGACTATGCGGCCCGCTGGGCGGCCCTGCCCCGCGGGTCGCGTCCGCTCGAGAACCCGCTCGGCGGCGCTCCCGGCTTCAAGCTCGACAACGCCTGGGTGCTGCCCGGCCTGCCGAGCGAGATGGCGGCCATGTTCGACCGCTACGCCGGGGAGCTGCGTGCCGCCCGCCCGATCGGGTCGTGGCGGCGCCGCTACCGCACCCGGGAGTCCACGATCACGCCCGCGCTCGTGGAGGCGACCGGGCGCTGGCCCGGCGTGCTGGTCGGCTCCTATCCGAGCTTCGATGCCGCAGGATCGGAGGTCGAGGTCGTCCTCAAGTCGTCCGATCCGGACCTGCTCGAGGCAGCCAGGGCCTGGCTGGAGGACGAGCTCGACCGGCTCACCTGATCGCTACTCTCGGGCTACGTGGCCAGCACGCAGCCGGAGACCTATCTCGCCGACCTGAACCCCGCGCAGCGGGAGGCGGTCCTGACCACCGAGGGGCCGCTGCTCGTGATCGCCGGCGCCGGCTCCGGGAAGACGCGTGTCCTCACCTATCGCGTCGCGCACCTGCTCGCCGCGTGCGGGGTGAAGCCGAACGAGATCCTCGCGATCACGTTCACGAACAAGGCCGCCGGCGAGATGAAGGAGCGCGTCGAGCGGACGCTCGGTCCGATCGCGCGGGCGATCTGGATCATGACGTTTCACTCCGCCTGCGGCCGCATGCTGCGCAGCGAGGCCGAGCGCCTCGGCTACCGGTCGAACTTCACGATCTACGACCAGGCCGACCAGGTCCGCCTCGTCAAGGCCTGCCTCGAGGAGCTGGAGCGCGACCCGAAGCGGTTCGTCCCGCGCGGCATCCACTCGCAGATCTCGAACGCGAAGAACCAGCTGGTCGGGCCGGACGAGTACGCGACGCGCGTCGCGAGCTTCTACGACCAGACGGTCGCCGACGTCTACAACCTCTACCAGCGCCGGCTCTTCGCCTCGAACGCCGTCGACTTCGACGACATGCTGATGCTCACCGTCGACGTCCTGCAGCGCTTCCCGGAGGCGCGCGCGAAGTGGGCGAAGGCGTTCCGGTACGTGCTCGTCGACGAGTACCAGGACACGAACCACGCGCAGTACGTGCTGCTGCAGCTGCTCGTCGACGTGTCCAGAAACATCATGGCCGTTGGGGACCCGGACCAGTCGGTCTACGGCTTCAGAGGGGCAGACATCCGCAACATCCTCGACTTCGAGCGCGACTTCCCGAACACGAAGGTGATCCCGCTCGAGCAGAACTACCGCTCGACCAACTCGATCCTGCACGCCGCGAACAACGTCATCTCCCACAACCGCGAGCGCAAGGAGAAGAACCTCTGGTCCGACCTCGGCGAGGGCGAGCTCGTTCGCGTCGTCGAGACCGAGGACGAGCACTCGGAGGCGCGCTTCGTCGCGGTCGAGATCGCGGCGCGGATCGAAGAGGGCTACAGCGCGCGTGAGATCGCCGTCGTCTACCGCACGAATGCGCAGAGCCGCGTGCTCGAGGACGTGCTCGTGCGCCAGGGGATCGCCTACCAGGTGATCGGGGGACCGCGCTTCTATGAACGGGCGGAGATCAAGGACGCGATCGCCTACCTGCAGGTGATCGACAACCCCTACGACGCGGTGTCGCTGATGCGGATCGCCAACCGGCCGCGGCGCGGGATCGGCGACACGACGATCGGGCGGCTCGTGACCTACGCGGACGGTCTCGGGAGCTCGCTCTGGGAGGCCCTCGCCCACGTCGAGGAGGCCGGCGTCGCGGCGGCGTCCGGCCGGGCGGTCACGCAGTTCCGCAACGTGATGGAGTCGCTGATGGCGACGGCGAACGACGCGGACGTCGCGACGATCGTCGAGGCGGTCCTCGACCGCACCGGCTACCTCGAGGCGCTCGAAGCAGAGCGGACGATCGAGGCGAGCGGTCGCATCGAGAACCTCGAGGAGCTCGTCGGTGTCGCACGCGAGTACGACGCAGCAGCCGAGGAGCCGTCCCTGTCGGGCTTCCTGCAGGAGATCTCGCTCTACTCCGACCAGGATGCGCTGCGCGACGAGGACGACGGCGGCCAGGTGACGCTGATGACCCTGCACAACGCCAAGGGCCTCGAGTTCCGCGCCGTCTTCATGATCGGCCTGGAGGAGGGGATCTTTCCGCACGCGCGCTCGATCGAGGAGAACTCGCTCGAGGAGGAGCGCCGCCTCTGCTACGTCGGCATGACGCGCGCGCAGGAGCGACTCGTGCTCACCCATGCGATGCGCCGCAACCTGTTCGGTAGGAGCGAGGCGAACCTGCCCTCGCGCTTCCTGGACGAGCTGCCGCAGACGGGCGTCGAGCGCGAGCGGCTCCGGCCTGCGTCGTGGTCGGAGTACGGCCGCCGGAGCGTGCAGCGCGAGTTCAAGCCGCGCGACGACCTGCCCGAGCTCTCGACGGGGAACACGGTCCGGCACGCGACGCTGGGGACGGGGATCGTCACGCAGATCGAGGTGGGCGGCGTCGTCACCGTGCGCTTCGAGGACGGGAGCGAGCGCCGGCTGATGCTCGAGTACGCGCCGCTCGAGCGGTTAGGGTAGAGAAATGGATATCGAGGTTCGGGCCTGCACGTCGGTCGAGGAGCTGCGCGACGCGCTCGACGCGATCAGCCACTACTTCGGCCACGAGAACCAGGTCGAGGACGCCGAGCGGTTCGCGCAGTGGATCGAGGTCGAGCGCATGCACGCCGCGTTCGACGGCGACCGCATCGTCGGCGGAGCCGGCGCCTTCACGTATCGCATGTCGGTGCCGGGCGGGGCGACCGTGCCGGCGGGTGGCGTGACGGTGGTCGGCGTGCTGCCGACCCACCGCCGCCGCGGCGTGCTGACCTCGATGATGAGAGCGCAGCTCGAGGACTGCCGCGCGCGCGGCGAGCTCGTCGCCTACCTGTGGGCGTCGGAGGCGACGATCTACGGCCGGTTCGGGTACGGCCTCGCATCGCGAATCGGGTCGCTGCGACTCGCCCAGGACCGGTCGCGCTTCGCGCGCTCCTTCGAGCCGCGCGGCACGGTGCGGCTGGTCGAGGCGGCGGAAGCCGCGAGCACGTTCCCGGCGCTCTACGACCAGGTGCTCCTCGAGCGCCCGGGCCTGTTCTCGCGCAGCAAGGAGTGGTGGGAGACGCGCAGGCTCTTCGACGATCCCGCCCGCCGGCAGGGAGGGCCACTGAACCGCGCGCTGCTCGAGCTCGACGGCGAGCCCGCCGGCTACGCCCTGTACCGGGTGAAGCAGGACTGGCACAACGGCTACAGCAAGGGCGTCGTGACGATCGCCGAGGTGATCACGCCGACGCCGGAGGCGACGCGCGAGCTGTGGCGCTGGCTCCTCGACTTCGACTGGACGTCGGAGTTCGCAGCCGACCTGCTGCCGCTCGACCATCCGCTGTTCCTGCTGCTCGCCGAGCCGCGCCGCATGAACTTCACGCTCAATGACGGCGTGTGGCTGCGCCTGGTCGACCTGCCGGGTGCGCTCGCCGCCCGCACCTATGCGGATGCCGAGCCCGTCGTCTTGGAGGTCGCCGACGCGCTGCTGCCGGTGAACGCCGGCCGCTGGCGGGTCTCGAGTGGAGGCGCCGAGCGCACGGACGCCGACCCCGACCTCCGCCTCGACGTCGCCCAGCTCGGCTCGGTGTACCTCGGCGGCTTCGACTTCGCAGGTCTCGCCCGGGCGCTCCTCGTCGACGAGCTGACGCCGGGCGCGGCAGCGCGCGCCGACGAGCTCTTCCGCACCGGTGTGGAGCCCTGGTGCGCCGAGATCTTCTGAGCTGCGCGGTCCGAGACGTGCCCCGATCACAGGCGCACCGGGTAGAGATGGACGAAGGCGCCGAGGGTCACCCGCACCGTCGCCGGCCCGCGGAACGTCCCGCGGAGCCGTGATTCGACGAGCCCGCGCCCGCGAGGCAGCAGCTCACGTCCCGGCGGACGAAGGCGGGCGAGGACCCGGCCGCGGCGGAGGACGGCCAGCTGGAGCCGGCCGAGTGCGAGCCGCTCGGCGACGTTGCCGGCGTTTCGGATCGCGAGCCACAGCACGTGCGCGCGCCCTGCTCGGTGCACGCGCACCGGCCCGATCACGAGCCGGCGGACGATCTTCCCGGGAACGCGCGCCAGGACGAAGACGCCGATGCGCAGACGGACGACGACGCCCCGGCCGGCGGCGCGCCGGGTCGTGAGGACGAGCGCGAACGGCCGGTCTCCCGGCGCCGCTCCGCGCGGCGGGCTCGCCGCGAGCGTGACCACCGCTCCCTGCGGGCCGACGCGCAGGCGCGCCGGCCGGACCGAGACCCACGCGGGCGCCCGGGCCGCTCCTCCGAGGCGGGGGCGCCCGCGCAGGTCGAGCGCGTACGGCGTGAGCGCGACGTCGACGAGCTGCACACCACGAGGTGCGACGACGCGCACCCGGGCCCTCGTTGCACCCGAGAGGACGACGCGGCTGGGCGACGCGGTCAGCGACGGTCGCGGCGGGGCCGGCGCGACCATTGCGAGCGCGAGTGCGCCGGCCGCCGCCGCGAGCGAGAGGGCCGGTGTCACCGTGCGATCACCGTGAAGGTGACCGTGGACGTGTAGTGGCCCGAGGCGAGCGTGGGGAGCGGGGAGGTGAAGGCGAGGCTCGTGGGCCAGGCATCGCCTGCCGGAGCACTCGGGGCGGCCGTCGTGCCGACGAGGAGGTCGGCTGCCGGAGGAATGGGCAGCGCCGCCCGGGCGCCGCCGCCGAGCGCCGGCCCGAGCGTCCCGCCCGCCGGTGCGGCCGCGGCCAGCCCGAGCGGGAGGTCGGCCGGTGCGAAGGCACTGCGGTGGGCGCCCAGCGTGTAGCCCGCGGCGTTCGTGCTCGTGACCGTGACGCGGTCGGTGAGCGGCGCGGGCGAGTCGCCCGGCGAAGCGTTCCCGAAGCTCAGCGACGGCTTCTCGAGCGCGATCGAGAGCGTCGACTGCAGGTCGAGGTCGACGCTCGCCGCGCCGGAGCCCGAGCCGCCGGGCGGCGGTGTCCCGGTGCACGTCACCGCCGCGGTCGCGGTCGTGCGCGGAGCCGGGGTGCCGGTCGTGAAGTCCGTTCCGTTCGCATCGGTGTCGTCGCAGCCTCCCGATCCCCGGATCGCAGCGGCGGTGCTCGACAGCGCCGGCGCGGCCGCGCCCTCGAAGTCGGTGGCCGATCCGTAGCCGACGAGGTCGCGGACGGAGGCCACCGAGCTGCAGCTCCCGGCGGTTGCCCCGCACGTGAGCTCGGTCGCGTCGGCGACGAGTGCCACCTTGCCCCCGGATGCCGCGAGGTTCGAGGTGCCCGTCGCATCCGCCGCCGGCAGGGCCGTGCCGTTCGTCCCGCCCGAGGCGAGGGCGACGAGATAGTGATGGCCCGGTGCGAGCGAGCCCGCGAGCGCCGTCGCCTGCCAGCTCGTGCCCGACGAGGTCGCGTACTGCACGGACCAGCCGGTGAGGTCGACGGACGCGCTGCCCCGGTTGAACAGCTCGACGAAGTCGTTGGCGTAGGTCGCGCCGGCGTTTCCCCCGCCGGCGTAGACCTGGCTGACGACGAGGTCCGGCGACGCGCCGCTCGCGATCGGCACGGCGAGCAGCGACAGGGCTGCCGCGAGGAGGAGGATCGGATGGACGATTCTGCGCATGGAGTCGGCTCCTTCGGTCGAGGACGAGGTGGTGTCCTTCCTTGGTAGCCGCCGTCCGGCGCGGGGGGAAGTGTCCGTTCGCTAACGGTGCAGAATTGGCGCAGTTCCGTGACGGTCGGCGCCTCGGCGCGGTCGATTCGTATCCTGCGCTGCAGTGCCCGTCACGGCCGAGGAAGTGCGCGCCCTCGCGAGGACGCTGCCGCGCAGCAGCGAGGCGTTCGTCCGCGGTCTCGTCAAGTTCCGGATCGGCAGCATCGTCTACCTCTCCCTCTCCGCGGACGGGTCGACCATGGGCTTCGGCTTCCCGAAGGAGTGGCGGCAGGTGCAGGTCGAGGCCGAGCCGGAGAAGTTCTCGCTGCCGGGCGAAGCGGACCTACGCTTCCACTGGCTGCACGCCCGCCTCGCGGCGCTCGACGCCGAGGAGATGCGCGAGCTCGTCGAGGGGGCCTGGGCGATGTGCGTGCCGAGGTACGTGGCCGCCGAGTACGCCGCGGCGCAGCGTCGGTGACCGCGGCGATCACCACGCCGCGCCCGGCGCGAGCAGCGGATCCGCCCAGAGCGACTGATCCTCGTCGCCGAGCCGCCAGAGGCCGATCCCGACGCCGGTCGAGTGCGCGAGGGCGATCCGTTCGCCCAGGGACTGCGCGTCCGTGAACCAGACGTCGTGCGGCACGCCGTAGCCGTCGGTGTAGGTGAAGTGGGGGGCGTGCTGAGCCGCGTCGTAGACGACCTGCCCCCCGGTGCGGGCGAGCAGCGACTGGATGTCGTCCCATTCGAGCGGCGTCCCCGGGTGGATCCCCCCGCCGCCGGCCGGCCAGTCGAAGCCGTACATGCCGAACCCGAGCACGTACTTCGCGCGATTCGGCCGGGCGGAGAGGTAGCCCGCGACCTGCGAGACCCACGGCCAGGCGTCGATCGCGCCCGGGCCCGACGTGCGCCAGTGGATCCCCCAGCACATGACGAACAGCGTGTCGGCCTGAGCGGAGAGCGCGTCGTAGTCGAAGAAGGTCGAGCGCGGGTGGTTCGGCACGTCCCTCGTCTTCGCCGAGACGTCGACCGACAGGGTCTTGCCGGCGGCATGGAGGGCGGCGGCGGCCTCGGTGATGAACCGCGTGTACGCCGCGCGGTCGGCGGCGGCGCCGTCCTCGAAGTCCATGTTGATCCCGTCCCAGCCGGAGGCGTTCGCCTGGGCGACCATCTGGGCGATCACCGCGCCGCGGGCGCCCGGGTCGGCGAGGAGCGCGTGCAGGGTCGCCGTCGACTGGCAGTCGAAGCGGGCCTCGACCCGGATGCCGCGCAGCCTGGACCAGGCGGTGACCAGCGGGTCGTCGTGCCCGACGAACGTGCCGTTGCCGAGGCAGTCGTAGTACGTCGGGTAGATGGTGCCGATCTGCTGGTAGTGCGCCTGCAGGTCGCGGAAGCTCGCTCCGGTGGAGGCGAGCAGGAAGGCGTGAACGGAGCCTGTCGACTTCGTGGGGGCGTCCGTGGTCGCCGTGGCGGCCCCGCTCTCGGGGCTCGAGTAGCCGAGCGAGTCGACCGCGACGGCCGTGAACGAGTAGCCCGTGCCCGGCGCGAGGTTGCCGACCACGTAGGCCGTTCCGGTCGTCTGCCCGACGACCCTGCCGTTGCGGAGCACACGGTAGGAGACGCGTGCGCCTCCGTACGCGGTCGACGCGGGCCACGTGACCCGGATGCTGCTCGGGCCGGCGGCTGCCGCGGCGAGCGGACCGGGGGTTGTCGGCGGCGCGTGCCCGGGCGTGACCGAGACCGTGTTCGAGAGCGGCGACAGGGTGCCCTGGGTGTCGACGGCGGCAACCGCGACCGTGTGGGCGTGGAGCGGCGACAGTGTCACGAGTGCGGTCGTCGTCGCGACCTGGCGCAGCACGCGGCCGTCGACGAACAGGCGGTAGCCGTTGAGCGCCCCGTCGCCGCGCGCCGCCGGCTGCCAGGAGAGCGCGATCGTGTCGTTGCCGGCCTGGGCGACCAGGTCGCCCGGCGCGCCCGGGGCCTGCCACGGCGGCTTCAGTGTCAGCCGGGCCTTGCACGAGGTGAGCCGCCCGGTGCGCAGCGCGATCCGCACCTCGAACCTGAGCAGGCGGCCCGGCCTGAAGGTGACGCGCATCCGACGCTGGGCAAGGCGGGTCTGACCGACGACGCGGCCGTTCCGAAAGACGCGGTAGCCGCCCGCGCCGGCCGGCAGCCGGCGGGGCGCCCGCCAGGTGACGACACCGCTCGGCCGGTGTGGGGTGCGCACGAACCGGACGAGACTCGGGCCCGACGCGCAGGCCTGGGTGGTGCCCGCCGCCGCCCCCCGCGGCGCAGCGATCGACGCGCCTGCGACGGCGAGCACGCTCGTGGAGACGATCAGCGCGCGTCTCACGGGGCGACCGCCTGGGCCGGTCCCCAGTCGTGCGTCAGGAGCTGGGACACGGTGACGACGCGGTAGCCCCGGCGGTGGAGCGCGTCCAGGATCCGCGGCAGCGCCTGGACGGTCGCCCAGCGCCCACTGCCGCCGTCGTGCAACAGCACGATCGCTCCCGGCTCGACGTCGCGCAGCACACGACGCGCGATCACCGCCGGGTCGCTCAGCGACTGGTCGTGCGGATCGACCGACCAGAGCGCCGTCGTCAGGTCGAGGCTGCGCGCGACCCGGGCAAGGCGCGCAGTGCCCTCGTTGTACGGCGGCCGGGTCAGGCAGGGCCGGAACGGCACGACGGCCTGCACCTCGGCGTTCGTGCGCTTCAGCTCCGTCGCGAGCGCGTCCTCGGTCAGCGCTGCGGCATGGCTGCCGCTCCAGGTCGCGTTGCCGATCTCGTCACCCTCGGCGAGCATCCGGGCGAGCACCCGCGAGCGCGCCGGCACCGTCCGTCCGAGGACGAAGAACGTCCCGTGGGCGTCGTCGCGCTTCAGGACGTCGAGCAGCTGCGGCGTGTAGGGCGAAAGGCCGCCGTTGAACGAGAGGGCGACCACCTTCGCGGTCGTGGAGGCGCTCGCGACGGGCACGTCCGAGGCGGGCGCGCACGGCGCCGCCACCGCCGCGGCGACGAGCGTGCGGCGGTCGACCTGCACGTCGAGGCCGCGCTCGCGGTAGGTCGTCTGGCTGAGCTTCGCCGCGGCGCGTAGGCGCGCCAGGAACTCGCTCGCAGTCCAGTCGCGCATCTGCAGTCTGTGGACGTGCATCGGGTCGTCGCCCGGCATCGAGAAGCGCCAGCCCGACTGGTGGTCCTGGTCGAAGGCGATCCGGACGCGGCTGCGCAGGACGCCCTGGAGGGCTGCGGCGACGCCGGCGGCGCGCGCATGCTGGCCCCAGTCGCCGAACGGATACGAGAAGGCGATCGGCTGTGCGCCCCCGTGCGAGACGATCGCCCGTGCGTCGTGGTCGAGGTCGGCACCGATCCGGGCGCGATAGTGCTGGAGCGTCTCTCCCGGCTGCAGGCGCACGAGCTGCGAGAGCGGCTGCAGCCCCTTGACGTCGTCGATCACCTGATGGAGGTCGTAGGTGTAGTTCTGGAGCTCCCACACGCCGCCGGCCGCGTAGCGGCCGAGCTGGCCCCAGCTCGCGTAGTAGATGCTCCCCGAGCCCGCGTCCTTTCCGGTCACGAACATCGTGGCGCGCAGGTGGGTCGCCTCGAGGATCGGCGTCGCCTGCAGCATCGCGTCGGTGCGGCCGTCGTCGAAGGTGATCAGGACAGGCCGGCGGGGGAGCAGCGAGCGATCGCCGGTGCGGATGAACCGGAGCAGGTCGGCGCTGTCGACGGCCTGGAAGCCCGCGTCCTGGAGTGCGCGCATCTGCTCCGCGAAATGGGCACGCGAGACGACGAAGCGGCTGTCACGCGTGTCGCCCCACGTCCGGCCGATCCCGTGGTAGACGAGCACCGGCACCCCGTCGACCGGCAACCGGCTGAAGGCGGCCTGCGCGTCGGCGCGGTCGGCCGGATCGAGGCGCGCGGTCGCGGGCGCTGCGAGGGCGTACCTTCCGCGCAGGTACATCAGGTAGCCCTCGGGCGTCTTCGTCAGGTAGAGCACGATCGGGGCCAGCGAGAGCGGGATCATCAGCAGCCCGAGGACGAGCTCGAACGACCCGCGGAGCCGAGCCGGGACGAGCCGCTCCGGGTAGGTCACGTCAGCGGCTCCGTCGGGAACGGCGCCGGCCCGACGACCGTGACGGCGTCTCCACCGCCGCCGTGGGTCGAGGCGCGCGTTCCCCACGCGGTGTTCCGGATCGTCAGCAGCGCGTAGTAGGTCTGCCAGACGAGGAAGGCCATGTAGATCGCGACGAAGGTGACCCCGTGCCACCAGAGCGGGCTGCGGCGCACGACGGCGTAGTAGAGGGAGTAGAGGACGGCCATCACGTAGGCGCCCATCAGGTAGAAGAGCGGGCTGCCGTTGCCGAGCGCCCGGAAGTAGAGCGAGTGCACCATGATGACCGGCGCGACCCACGGGAAGAGCACGCCCATGTAGGTCATCGCCGCCGCGACCGGGTGCTTGCGCCAGATGAACCGGGACACGTGGATCGACTCGCGCAGCCACGACTTCTTCCAGCGCAGCTGCTGGCGGCCGAACTGGCGCACGTGCTCCGGCACGATCGTGTGCGAGACCGCGCGCGACTGGTAGGTGACGCGCCAGGTCCGCAGCACGTAGTTCGTCAGCGCCCGGTCGTCCCCGAACGTGGACTGGCGGCCGAGGAAGCGCTGGTTCTCGAACTTGTCGAGGATCGCGAGCAGCGCCTCGCGGCGGTAGGCGGAGAAGCAGCCGGAAGCGCAGGTGACCGCGCCGAAGAGCGACTCGCAGCCCTTGATCACCCTGAAGGCGACGTAGTAGCGCACCTGCTGCATGCGCGTGAGCCAGTTGTTCGTCTTGTTGAGCACGTCGGCGTGCCCGACGACCGCGCCGACGCGGGGATCGCCGAAGTCCGCGACGAGCCGTGCGAGCGCGTCGGGCTCGAGTACCGAGTCGGAGTCGACGAACGCGCAGATCTCCGCCTCCGACCGGCGGATGCCCTCGGCCATCGCCGCGCGCTTGCCGCGGTTCGAGGCGAAGCGGATGCACACGACCGACGGGTTCCGCTCGCGCGCGGCCAGGACGCGCTCCCACGTCCCGTCGGTCGAGCCGTCGTCGACGACGACCACGTCGAGCGAGTCCGCGGGGTAGTCGCTTGCGAGGATCGCCTCGATCGTCTGCTCGATCGCGTCCTCCTCGTTGAACGCTGGGATGACGATCGACACCTTCGGCCGGTACCCGATGTCGGGGGCGGGGCGGTAGAGCGGCGCGAGCAGGAATCGCACGCACACGTAGCCCGTGACGAGGATCGAATAGGCGTAGAAGACCGGGTCGTGCAGCAGGAGCGCCGCGGTGAAGTCCTTCGCGAGCCACACCCAGTAGAGGAGGAACGCTCCGTAGACGACACACCCGACCTGCACCGCACGCGTCGCCAGGCGGAAGACGAGGGAGTTCTGCAGCGACTCGGGCACGCCGCGGAGGGCCTCGTCGAGAGGCTCGAACTGCGACGGTCCGCCGTCCGTCTTCGTGATCGCTTCTTCGTCCTCGAGTGGCTGCGCCGCAGACCCTGCGAGGAGGGACATCCCTGAGGACGGGCTCTGGTTGCCCGTCATGTGTGCCTCTTGGTCGGCGCCCGGGCGCCGCAAGCACACCCTCGGATGAGGTAATTGGATGTTTGGCAAGTTCGGCCGGTGAAGCTGCCCAAGAGCGCAATCGGCAGTCTCGAAGGCAGAGCGTCAGCCGGCGAAGTAGCGTTGCCCCGATCATGGTCACCGTCGAGGAGATCGGGGAGTTCGAGGCGTTCGCGGCTCTGGAACCGGCCGACCGCGAGCGCCTCTGCCGCGTCGCCGCCGACGTCTCCCTCGGCCCGGGCGAGTACGCCGTCCACGACGGGGACGGGCGGGCGCTCTTCGGCGTGCTCGAGGGGCGGCTCGAGGTGGTCAAGGTCGTCGACGGCGTCGAGCGCGTGCTCGGGGAGCGCCGGCCCGGCGACCTCTTCGGGGAGGTGTCGATCACGCTCGGCACGCCGCAGCCCGCCGGGCTCCGGGCCGCGGAGGCCTCACGGGTGATCCGGATCGAGGCCAACGACTACCACGCCGTCGCCGCGGTCGCGCCCGAGCTCGCGCAGCACGTCGGCCGCCTCGCGAGCGAGCGGATCAGCGGGCCGAGAGGCCTGCAGGCCCTGGTCTCGGCGCCGGCCCCGTTCCGGGCGATCGTCCTCGGGCACCGCTGGGATGCCTCCTGCGCCGAACTGCGGCGCTTCCTCGACCGCAACCAGATCAGGTTCAAATGGCTCCAACCCGACGTGCCCGACGAGGCGGAGCAGTGGTGGGGAGGGCTGCCTGCCGCGGGCGACTATCCGGCGCTGCGCGTGGTCAACGGCAAGACCGTCGTGCGCCCCCGGCTCCGCCGGGTGGCCGAGCTCCTCGAGATCGCCACGGAGCCCGCCGCCGCCGAGTACGACGCGGTGATCGTCGGTGCGGGCCCTTCCGGCCTGGCGGCCGCGGTCTACGGCGCCTCCGAGGGCCTGCGGACGATCGTCGTCGAGCGGGAGGCGCCCGGGGGGCAGGCGGGCACGTCGTCGCGCATCGAGAACTACCTCGGCTTTCCGTCGGGCGTGTCGGGCGACGAGCTCGCGAGCCGCGCGCTCGAGCAGGCACGGAGGCTCGGGGCCGAGATCCTGGTCACCCGGTCGATCTCGCGCATCGACGCTCCGACGCGGCACGTGCACCTCGACGGCGGCGACGTCCTGCGGGCGCGGACGATCATCCTCGCCTGCGGCGTGTCGTGGCGGCGGATGTCGATCGAAGGGGCCGACCGGCTCGCCGGCAAGGGGATCTTCTACGGCGCCGCGCGCAGCGAGGCGGCGAACAGCCACGGCCTGGACGTCCACATCGTCGGGGCCGGCAACTCGGCCGGCCAGGCCGCGCTCTTCTTCTCGGCCCACGCGCGGAGCGTGACGATCCTCCATCGCGGCGACACGCTCGAGAAGAGCATGTCCCGCTACCTGGTCGACCAGCTCGCGGGGCGCTCGAACATCGGCGTGCTCTACCGCACCGAGGTCGCGGCCGCCCACGGCGACACCTCGCTCGAGGCGATCGACGTGGTCGACAATGCGAGCGGCGAGACCACCCGGCTCGAGTCGGGCGGGCTCTTCATCTTCATCGGCGCGGACGCGGAGACCGGCTGGCTCCCGCCCGAGATCGCGCTCGACCCGAAGGGATACGTGCTCACGGGCCCGGACGTGCGGGCGGCGGGACGGTGGCAACTCGACCGGGATCCCTATCTCCTGGAGACGAGCGTGCCGGGAATCTTCGCCTGCGGCGATGTGCGCTACAGCCCCGTGAAGCGCGTCGCGGCGGCCGTCGGCGAGGGCAGCATGACGATCGCCTTCGTGCACCAGTACCTGCGCGACGCGGACGGCAGCGCCGGCCCCGTGTGAATCGGCCGTCCGCCCGGATCGTGCGGGAGGCGCTCACACGACGACGCTCTCGTCGGAGAGGGCCAGCGGCTCCTCTGCGACGAGCAGCTCGGCGTCCTCACCTTCTCGCGGGCTCCGGCGGAACGTCGCGCTCGCGGCGCGGCCCTTCAGGACCAGCTCGCCGAGCGTGTTCTCGAACGTCGCGTCGCGGATCGGGCTCCAGCTCGCCGACGGCGGCGCGACTCCCGCCAGCCTGGCGAGCAACGCGAACAGCTTCGCGGCCATACGCGATCCGGTTGCCTGCACGATCCACCGCTCCTTCGCAGAGAGGGGATTGCGGAACGGCGAGCAGATGAGCTGGTAGACGCGGGACGACTTCCCGACGCCGAGATCGACCTCGCTGACCGAGCCGCAATGCACGTCGCCGCCGAGCACCAGGATCGACGCGGGCGGCTCGGCGCCTTCGGTTCCGCGCGCGATCGTCCGCAGCCAATCGCACAGCTGCTCGAAGGAGCGGTTGAACGCAGCCCAGTGCTCGAGATCGACTCCGCGCCGGAGCCGCTCGCTCAGGGTGGCGGCGAGCCGTCCCCAGCGGCCCGCACACAGCGCCTCGTTCCACGCTTGCAGGTGATGGATGCCGATGGGCAGGAACACCGGCAGCGTGCTCGCGATGATCAGGTGGTCGAACGCTCCGCTCGAGTGGTCGACGACCCAGTCCCACTCGTCGTCGTCGATCATCTGCCGACGCCCGTCTGAGAGCACTCGCGCCGCACGTGAGTCGAGCACGAGCAGGCGCGTGTCGCCGAAATCGCGGTAGAACGTCCAGCGGGTCGCCGCCGACTCGCGATCCCACGAGCGGGCGAGCCGCCGTAGCAGCGGCCCGGCGTCCTGCTCGGCCTCGACCTGGGGGAAGACGCCGTCCTCCTCGAGCTCCGGCGGCGAGAGGTTGCCGAGATGCTGGTAGACCCAGTAGGCCATGAAGGCGCCCGTGATCCGCGCCTCCCACCACGGCTTCCGGCGCATCTCTTCGACCCAGAGCCAGGAGATGTTCCAGTCGTCGTGGACATCGTGGTCGTCGAAGATCATCACGGTCGGCACCGTCGAGAACAGCCAGCGGATGTCGGGCTCGGACCAGGACTCGCGGTACAGCCGTGTGTACTCCTCGAAGTCCCCGACCTGCTCGATCGGCTCCGTGTTCCGTCCGCGCCTCGTCTCGATGAACTCGCGTGTCTCGGGCGAGACCTCGTCTGCGTAGACCTGGTCGCCGAGCAGGAGGACCGCGTCGGGCCACTCCAGCTCGCCGCGCTGAAGCTGCTTCGAGTACGTCCACAGTGCGTCGATCCCGAGTGCCTTGACGTCCTCGGGCCACGCACGACCGAGGTCGACGGGTTGCCGGTCGCCGCGGCGGCAGGAGCCGAAGACGAGTCGTGCGCGCCGCTCGTTGTCGCGGGTGTGGACGACCGGTGGCGGGCGTCCGTCGTCGGGAGGCCAGGCGAGCTCGCCGTCGAGCCGGACGTCGTACGGTGTGATGCTGTCGGGCGACAGGTCGTCGACGAGCAACAGCGCGAAGTGGTGGCCTTCGACCGTGAACGTCGGTGTGCGCTGCCCGAGGATCTCGACCTCGCACGGCGCGCTCGTCTCGACCCAGAACGTCGCACTCTCTGTGCCTGCGTAGCGGAGCATCGGCCCGAGGACGAGCTCGGCCGTTGTCTCTTGCACGCTCGGGACCTCGCTAGATGCGTCGGTAGCGCGCCTCATTCGCCCTGTAGTCGTAGGCAGCCTTGAGGAGGAACACGGCGACCATCGCGAAGACGACCGCGCGAGCCACATGGCCGATCGTGCCGAGGATCGTGAACCAGGTTCTGACGGCCCGCGGCATCTGCTCGGTCCTCGAGTCGTCGAGGAACTTGTGCCCGACGCCGCGGCTGAACTGATAGACGGCGACGGCCGCCAGGACGAGCCCTGCCGCGCCCACGAGCCAGCGCCCCGCGGGCCAGCCGAAGACGTCGGTCGCCGTCTTCTGCGCGTCGCCTCCCGACGTGCCGGGGCCGCTCAGGATCTGGATCGCGACCACGCACATCAGCGCGTAGACGATGCCGCTGCCGAACGCGCCGAGGCGCTCGATGCCGCTGTCGGTTCCCTCACGGCCGTGGCCCAGGAGCGCCCGGAACAGTCGCCAGAGCGCGTATCCGCCCAGCCCGATTGCGAGCAGCGCGAGCAGGACGTGACCGAACGAGCGCTGCTCGACGGTCCGCAGGGCGCCCTGCTGGTTCGTGATCTTGCCGCCGAGCCTGGCGACCAGCTCGAACGCGAGCAGGCCGATGATCCCGTAGATGAGCCCACGCGCCACGAAACCGGCCCGCGAGAGAGCCCCGAACACAGGCGTGTTGACGAGTCTCTCGCCGGACGAACGGGCGCGGCGGAGCGACAGAGAGTCAGATTGCGCCGTTGCCACTGTGCTGCCACTCCTCCTTTGGTAGGCAGATGGTGATCGCAGCGGGCTGCACCTCGACCGTGAAGGACTTGACCTTCTCCCGGTCGCCGCCGTCCATCTCGTAGAGAACCTTGCGGTTCAGCTCGACCTCGATCTTCGTTGCCGACGTCGCCTGGACGAGCGGCGAGCGTTCTGCGTGACCGGCTGCCGTGCGGGCCAGCGTGCGGGCCCAGTCGGCGATCCCCTGGGCGTTGACGACCCCGACCTCGAGCCGGCCGTCGTCGGGGCGCGCGTCTTCGAACACCTCGACACCGCCGAAGAGGCGACCGACGTTGCCGACGAGGATGCAGCTTGCCGCGCCTCGGTACCACGGCGCGCCGTCGACCTCGATCTTCGCCTTGAACGGCTTTGCACGCAGATTCTTGGAGCCTGTCCAGACGTAGGCGATGCGACCGAGCCGGTCTTTGAGGGTCCCGTCCGCCTGCTGGATCATCGCGGCGTCGAAGCCGGCACCGGCCATCACGGCGAATCGCTCGCCGTTGAAGCGGCCGACGTCGAGCTTCCGCCGCTCCCCGCGCAGGCCGATCGAGACAGCCTGCTCGATGTCCTTCGGGATGCCGAGGTTGGCCGCCAGGAGGTTCGCGGTGCCGGCCGGGAGGATCGCGAGCGCCGCGCCCGAGCCGGCCGTGGCGTCGACGCTGCGCTGGACGGTGCCGTCGCCGCCCCAGATGAAGACCAGCTCGGCCCCCTCGGCCAGGGCACGCTTCACCTGCTTCGGCGCGAAGCGGCTCTTCGGCACCTCGATCCAGAGCGGATCGGCCACTCCCTGGCGCTCCAGCTCGCGCCGCAGCTCGGGCAGGCCGCCACCGAGCGACTTGCCGGCGTGAGCGAGGACAGCGACCTTCGTCATCTCGCGGCGCTCCCTGCGGCCCGGCTGACGAGGACGAGCGCGCTCAGCGCGGCGATGCCGAGCAGCGCGCCGCCGGCGACATCGGCAGGGTGGTGCATGCCGCGGTACATGCGGGAGAACGCGACGAACACCGGGATCGCCGCGGCGGCGGCCCAGATCGCGATTCGCGCGCCGCGGTTCCTGATCCGCGACGTGAGGAGCAGGGCGAGCCCCCCGTAGACGGCGATCGACGCAGCGGTGTGCCCCGATGGGTAGCTGGCGTCCACCGGGAGCTGCTCGAGCCGGTGGACCTCCGGACGATGACGGTGGACGACGAGTGTCGTCGCGCGGTACGAGCCTGACTCGACTGCGAGCGCGAAGATCAGGAACCCGGCCAGCCGCCAGTGCTTTGCGACGAGAGCGATCAGCGCGGCGATGCCGGCGACGATCGGCAACACGACGCCGCCGGCCATGATCGAGCCGATCAGAGACGCTTCCGTGAGTTCGTTCGAACGGTGGTGGGCCAGGTAGCGAGCCAGGCTGTCGTCCGCACCAGCCACGCCGTGGACGTGGAGCAGGGCAGCGGTCACGAGGAGCCCCGCAGCGATCGAGAGGGCGGCGATCACGGCGAACGCGATCAGCACCCCGCAGAGATAGGTCCAGACCGGATGGCCGGCGCCGGGCAACGTCGCCAGGCGGCGCCCGACTCGGCCCGGCTCCTTGTCGAGCACGGGGAATGCCAGGGTGGCGTCGCGACCGGTGTCCGGGCGCGCGCGGAAGTGCTCCGCTCGGTTGATGGTTTCGACCGACATGTGGAAGTCGTGCCGGTCGTGACTTGGCGAGATCGATTGGTTTCTCTGTCCGACCCGGCGAGCTGGTTCGTTTCTCGTTTGCCGAAATCGGAAACATCGTTGCCGCCCGGTCGCTCTCTCGTCGGGCACCATTCGATTCATGCCGCTCCTCGCCGACCTGATCGCAGCGCTCGCTGCCGGCCTTCTGGCACTCGCTGCCGGGCGTTGGTATGCGCGCTCGGCCGCGATGCCGGAGCGACCGGCGGCAGAGGTTGCGCGAGCCGCCGGTGAGGCGGTTCGTGAGCACGCGCGCCTGCGACGCCTCGTCGCGCGCCGGCTCGACCCCTCGGTCGCGACGGGCCTGCTTCTCACCCTTGCGCTCGCCGTGACGGTCGTCGGTGGTCTCGTGCTCGGGATCCTCGCTGTCCTCGTCCGGCGGGCTGCCGGCATCCAGCACGTCGACAACTCCGTCGCGGCGTGGGGGCACGACCACCGCGGTTCGGCCTCGACCAGCGGCCTGAACGCGATCACCGATCTCGGCAACATCAGGATCGTCGTCGTATTCGCAGTGCTGCTCGTGCTCGTCGAGGCGATCCGGCAGCGAAGCCGCTGGTCGGTTCTCTTCCTGCTCGTCGTGCTGGCCGGCATGGAGGCGACCATGCTCGGCGTCAAGGAGCTCGTCGGGCGCCTCCGCCCGACGCTGAATCCGGCTGCTGCGACCCTCGGGCCGTCGTTCCCGAGCGGCCACTCGGCGACCGCCGCGGCGTTCTACGCTGCTGCGGCACTGATCATCGGACGGTCGCTGCAGGCTCCGCTGCGGCAGCTCGTCATAGCCGTCGCCGTTGCGGTCGCGGTCGCAGTCGCCGGCAGCCGCGTGCTGCTCGACCTGCACTGGCTCTCAGATGTGATCGGCGGTCTCTCGCTCGGCTGGGCCTGGTTCGCGCTCTGCGCCGTGATCTTCGGTGGACGACTGCTCAGGCCCACTGCGGCGGCCGACCTCGCAGCAGCGCAGGCCGGCGCGCCCGAGCCTCGACCCGCAGAGCGCTCGCGGCAGTTGCCACGCCGGGACGCGGTGGGGAGCGGCAGCAGCAGCCGCCGCTCCCCACACCGGCCCTAGGACGCGCCCATGGCGGCCATGGCCGCCTTGCCGCGCTCGGCGATCTCCTCCGGCGAGAGGTCCTCCACGTGCGTCGCGATCGACCACGAATGGCCGAACGGGTCGACGATCGACCCGAACCGGTCGCCCCAGAACTGGTCGGCGACCTCCATCGTGACCGCGGCGCCTTCGCCGACCGCCCGCTTGACGACCGCGTCGACGTCGCTCACGTACAGGAAGACGCCGGCGCTCGTCCCGCCGAGGTCGTGCGGCGAGCGGGTGGTCGCGTCCGGGAACGTGTCGGAGACCATCACGAGCGAGTCTCCGATCTCCAGCTCCGCGTGCCCGATCTTGCCGTCGGGCGCCTGCATGCGGACGCGCTCCTTGGCGCCGAACGCGCGCTTGTAGAACTCGATCGCCTCGGCCGCGTCGTCCAGCGCGAGGTACGGCGTGACGGTGTGGTACCCGTCCGGGATTGGCTTGGTCATGGTCACCCCCAAGAGTCGTGAACCAAGCTCCCCGATACTACGACCTCGCCCTGCCCTCGTGCGGCGATTCGCCGCCGCGTCGCCGGATCGTCACCAGCCGTTCACCTGCCCGACTGTGCAGCACTGGTGTTGCGGCCGTCAGTTTCAGCCAACTCGCTCAGAGCGGCCGTGATTGCCTCAGGTGCCGGTGGGCAGCCGGGGACGCGGAGGTCGACCGGCAGGATGTCCTCGACCGGGCCGGCGAGCTCGGAAACCAGGCCGAGGACGCCGCAGCCGAGCGCGCAGTCGCCGAGTGCGACGACGCGGCGGGGCTCCGGCATGGCGTGGTAGGCGGCGAGCAGCGGCGCGTGCATGCGTGTTGTCACGGTCCCGGTGACGAGCAGCACGTCGGCGTGTCGGGGGGAGGCGACGATGCTGAATCCGAATCTGGCGAGGTCGTAGTGCGGGCCGGCGGTGAGTGTCAGTTCGTGTTCGCAGCCGTTGCACGATCCGGCGTCGACGTGACGGACGGCGAGGCTTCGTCCGCGGCCCGGAGCCGGTAGGGCGAGTTGGAGGCGGAGGCGGCGGAGGTCCTTGAGGAGTTTCAGCATCAGCGGTCGGCGCAGGCGTAGCAGAGCTCGAAGCTCTTGTTGATCAACGGGAAATCGGGGAGGAGGTTGCCTGCCGCTGCGTGGGCGACAACCGGCCAGTTGGCGTACGAACCGGTGCGCAGGCGCAGGCGGCCGATGCGGTCCCCCGCGCGCTCGACGATGCAGAGTGTCGCCCCGCGCGGGCTTTCGACGCGTGCCGCGCCGATCGTCCGTCCGTCTCGAGCCGGTTCGCACGACGCTGCGACGACCGGCTTGTCGAGCAGCGAGGCGAGCAGGTCGAAGGTCTGCTGTACCTCGAGCGCGCGCTGCTCCAGTCGTGCCTGCACGTCCCCGGCGGCGCGGTGTGGAACGATCGTCCTGAACCCGTCGTAGGCAAGCGCGGTGCTGGTTGCCCGCGCGTCGTCGACGATCCCGGTCGCCCGCGCGGCGGGCCCGACCGCTCCGAGCTCCAGCGCAACCTCAGGTGTGACGATCCCGATCTGCGGCAGACGGTCGCTGAACGAAGCGTTGAAGAGCAGTTCCCGCCAGGCGCTCTCCGATTCCGCGCGGATCGCCGCAAGTTCGCCACGTGCGCCGTCGACTTCGAACGAAACGCGGTTGCCGCCGACGTCGATCGAGCCGAACAGGAAGCGATGACCCGTCAGTTGCGCGTTGAGGCGGCGTACGCGTTCGGTGAGCGCGCTGAAGCGCATGTTCCCGGCGGCGAGCCCGACACCCGCGCAGGCGGCCCCGATGTCGTTGAGGTGGTTCCAGAGCCGTTCGAGTTCCAGGAGGATCGTGCGAGCACGGGCGACAGGTGCGCTCGGACGAAGCGCCAGAATCTGCTCGCAGGCCTGTGCGTAGGCGACCGAATTGGTGACCGCGCAGGCCGCGCAGGCCCGGCCGGCGTACGCAGCGGCCTCCGCGAACGTCCGCCCTTCCGCTGCCCGTTCGAGGCCCCGATGCTTGTAGAAGAGCCGTGCGTCGACATGCAGGATCAGGTCGCCGACGACGTGAAAGCGAAAGTGGCCGGACTCGATCACGCCCGCGTGGATCGGGCCCACCGCGACCTGGTAGGCGTCGTCGCCGACCACCGGCACGGTCCATGAGGAGAGATCGAGATCGTGCTCGACCAGTGGACGCAGCGGCGCGTGACCGTCGAAGCGGACGCCGTAGAGATCGGCGGCTTCACGTTCGTCCCAGTCCGCAGCCGGGGCGAGGTCGACGATCGACGGCACGCGTCCTTCGACTACCGGCACCGCTTCGAGGTGGATCGCTCCGTCTGGCGCGACGAGCGCCGTGCGCACGACATCGCCGCCGGCATGCAAGCCGGCAAAGCGCGCGCCGCTCTCGAGCGACGCGGCGACTCTCGAGCGGTACTCGCTCATCCGGCGCCTCGAACAAGTGCGTGCGCGATCGCGCTATCAGGCAGAAGCACCGCAGCCGCCGTGAGGGCGAGGAGCAACACACCTGCCACGGTTCCGAGCGCAAGAACGACGCGCAGGCCTGCCGGCCGATGTGTCTCGGCCGGCGCGGCTCGACCTGCGGTCGTCTCGATCAGGGCGTGCGCCAGACCGAGGAACCCGAGCGCCAGCAGTGCGGCGGCCGCAGCTGCAGTCCAGGGGCGTCCTGCCGCAAACCCGCCCGCGATGATCAGAACCTCGCTGACGAAGAGTGGCGACGGGGGGAGACCTGCGAGGGCCGCAAGCGAGCCGCCGAGCATCGACCCCAGCCCGGCCTGGGTCCGCAGGACCCCGTGGCTCGCTCGCACGCTCCCGCGCGGATCGAGCGAGAGCAGAGGTGTCGCGGCATAGAAACCGGCCGCTTTGGCCACCGCGTGGCCGGCGATGTGGACGGCGACCCCGGCGAGCGCAAGCGGCGTCCCGAAGCCGATCCCGAGGGCGATGACGCCCATGTGCTCGAGGCTCGAGTAGGCGAGCAGCCTCTTCCACGGGAGTGGGCGCCAGAGGAACGGAACTGCGACCGCCAGCGAGAGCAGACCGAAGGCGACCAGCAGCCCGTGTGTGGTCGACTCGCCGAGCACCGGCGTCAGCGCCTGGCTCGAACGCCAGGCGACGAGCAGGACCGTTGGCAGCAGGGCTGCCGAGAGGAGCGCCGAGACAGGGGCCGGCGCCTCGGAGTGCGCGTCCGGGAGCCAGTTGTGCACCGGCGCCCAACCGATCTTCGAGGCGAGCCCGGCGAGGAGGAGCAGGTAGGCGACCAGGGTTGCGTGTCCGGGCTGCACCGCCGAAAGGTCACGCCAGGAGAGCGCATCGAGCCCGCCTGCCGTCGACTGCGCGGCCAGCGCCACGATGCCGAGGAGAGCAAAGCCGAGACCGAGCGAGGTGAGGATCAGGTACTTCCAGGCCGCCTCCAGTGCGGCCGGCCGGCCGCTGAATCCAACGAGCAGGGCCGAGGCTGCGGTCGTCGCTTCGACGAGCAGCCAGGCTCCCGCGAGGTTCCCGATCACCGGAACGGCGGCGAGGATCGCCCAGAATGCGAACAGCAGTCCGTAGAACGCCCGCGACCGGTGCTTCGGAAGGAGCAGCGAGTCGGTCGTCGACGACAGGTACCCCGCGGATGCGAGGACGCTCGCGAGCCCGACCAAGCCGATGACCGCGATCAACAGGCCCGATGCGGCATCGACGACGAGCCAGCGTTCCACGAGCGGGCTGCCGGGCGCCGTCAGCGCGACCGTGGCGAGTGCGCCGGCCGCGACGGCGGCGAGCACGCCTCCGGTCTTCGCGATGGCGTCGATGAGACGCCGCGGCACGAGCGCGAGTGCGAGCGCGGTGACGGCCGGCGCGCCGATTGCGGCGAGTGCGAGCAGTTCGCGGTTACTCACGCAATGTCCTCAGCACGGCCGAGTCGCCGGCGCCGAACTCCGCGAAGATGCGCTCGTGGAAGACGGTCGCGACCAGCGCGATCAGCGTCAGGTCGAAGGCCACCCCGAACTCGATTGCGAACGACGAGCCTTTCGGGAGCTGAAGCGCGGCCAGGGCGAGTCCGTTCTCGGCGAGCACGATCCCCAGCACCTGGAAGAGCGTCGCCCGCCGCAGCACCACCGTCGCCGCTCCGAACGCGACGAGGGCGAGCACGCCGCGCTCGACGTTTCTGGAGTCCAGCCCGATCACCGGGACGAGCCACGTCAGCGCGAGCGCGAGCGCGACCGCGATTCCCCCGCGCGCAAGTGGAGAGAGACCGGCGCGGACCGGACGTGGCTCGCGCGTGCGCGAGACGACGAAGAGCAGCAGCGCGCCGAGCGCGCAAGCGCGTGCCGCGAGCGCGCAGGCGGCGAAGACATCGTTCCCACCCGGCGCGCGCGCGGCCGCGCCGGCGAGGATGAGCGCCTGCACCGTGACCAGCCCCACGGCGACCGAACGCCTCCGAACGATCACGACGGCAAGGCCGAGACCGACGAGCAGCCACACCAGCGCTCCGCTCACGCGATCTGCACCAGCCAGGAGACGATCCCGAGCAGCGCCGCCGCCGCTCCGACCGCGAGCAAGCGCGGCACGAGCAGGACGCGCATCTTCGCGGTGAGCGTCTCGAGGACGGCAAGCCCCGCACAGAGCGCGGCAAGGACGAACGGCAGCGCCGCCAACTGCCCCCAGACATCTGTCGCGTGGGGCACGAAGATCTGGGCGGCGAGCACGAGGACGATCCAGTGGCGGGCTGCCGCTGCCCACTGCAGAAACGCCAGGTCACGCCCGGCGTACTCGAGCAGCGGCCCCTCGTGGATCATCGTCAGCTCGAGGTGCGTGTCGGGGTTGTCGACGGGCTGTCGGCCGGTTTCGGCGACGATCACGAGTGCAAACGCGACGGCTGCCAGACCGAGCGCAGGATTCGACCACGGTGCCGAGCCGGCCGTGCCGGCGATCATCGAGGACAGGTTCGTCGTGTGTGCGACGAGCGCGGCGACGGCGACCGCGAGCACGAACGTCGCATCGGTGAACACCGCGATCATCAGATCGCGGCTCGCGCCCATCAGCGCGAAGCCGTTCGCGACATCCCACGATGCGGCTGCCGTCGCGAAGCGGCCGAGCGCGAACACTCCGAGCAGCGCGAGCGCGTCACGTCCAACGCCGAGCGACGGCGCGCCGGCGGCCACCGGGACGAGCAGCACCGCCAGCACGAGGCTTGCGGCGGTGATCGAGGGCGCGAGCCTGTACACGATCCCGGCGCCTGTGACGTCGACGGAGCTCTTGCCCCAGAGCCGCCGCAGTTCCCGGTAGGGCTGTAGCGGCGTCGGCCCGCGGCGTCCCTGCAGGCGGGCCTTTCGGTGTTGGATGAAGCCCGGGAGGAGCGGCGCCAGCAGGATCCCGCCGGCGAGCTCGACGGCGATCGACACGACCCTCATCCGATCAGCCCGACCTTGGCTGCCACGAGCAGCACGAGCACGAGCGCGACCAGGTATGCGGCGTAGGTCCCGAGGCGACCGCTCTGGAGGCGGCGGGCGTGCGCGGCCCCGCCCAGCGCGAGCCGCACCGCCGGTGCGAGGACCTGCTCCTCGAGGAGTTGCGGTACCCGGCCGCTGTAGGAAACCTCCTGAACCGTTCCGCCCGACGCGCGAAGGGCGATCGTTCGCTCGGGTCGCAGGACTCCTTCGAGCACGAGCCGCAGCGGCTTGGTGAAGCCGGCGCTCGTCCATCCCAGCGCGGGCTCGACGAGCTGGCCGCAGGCCCACGTGGGCGCGAGCGCCGCGGCCCTGTGAGTGCGCAGGAGCACGAGCACGCCGGTGACCGCGGCGAGGGTCATTGCGATTCCGAGCGTCGGGAGCGACCCGGTGCTCGGCAGGTGGAGACCGATGCTCGTCGGCAGGACGGCCGGCCACGGTGCCAGTGACACCAGCGAGCCGAGCAGTAGGCCCGGCGCCGCCCCCAAGACGAAGCAGGTGACCGCGAGCACACAGACCGCTCCCCACATCGGCAGCGGACGCTCGGTAGCGCCCGCAACTGCTTCGCTGCGAGGAGGTCCGAGCAGCACGAGACCGGTCACCTTCACGAAGCAGAGAACCGCGAGCGCCGCCGTGGCCGCCAGCGCTGCGAGAGCCAGTGCGCCGGCGAGCCCGTCGCCCAGATGGCCGGCTGCCGGAACATGCAGGAGCGCCTGCAAGGTCACCCATTCGGAGGAGAACCCGTTCAAAGGCGGCAGACCGGCGATCGCCAGCGCCCCGACGAGGAACGCGCCGCCGGTCAACGGAAGCCGCCGCAACAGGCCCCCGAGCCGGTCGAGCCCCAGCGAGCCTGCGGCACGCTCGAACGAGCCCGCGCCGAGGAAGAGGAGCGCCTTGAACACCGCATGATTGAGCGTGTGCAGCAACGCTGCCGCCAGCGCGATCGCCGCCCACGTGTCGGCGCCCCTCGCCCGCAGCAGCAGGCACGCGCCGAGCCCGAGAACGATGATCCCCACGTTCTCGATCGAGTGGAATGCCAGCAGCCGTTTCAGGTCGTGCTGGAAGAGCGCATAGGTGACGCCTCCCAGCGCTGACAGCGCACCCAGCGCAAGGACGAGCACGCCGAACCAGATGGGCAACGGCCCGAGCCAGTCGACGAGCACGCGGACAAGACCGTAGATCGCCACCTTGATCATCACACCGCTCATCAGAGCCGAGACCGGCGCCGGCGCGATCGGGTGAGCGCGGGGCAGCCAGCTGTGCATCGGCATCAGGCCGGCCTTCGTGCCCATCCCGACGAGAGCCGCGATCGCGATCGCGATCTGCACGCCCGAGCCCGGTGCGACCGCGCCGCTCGACCCGAAGGCCCCGACATGCGCTGCGAGCAGCACTGCGACCCAGGTGCAGGCGCCGGCGAGATGCGTGATCGCCAGGTACAGAAAGACGATGCGCCGAGCCTCTTCGTCGCTGCGTGAGACAAGGATGATCGCTGCCGGCAGCAGCGTCATCAGCTCCCAGCCGGCAAGGAACGTGATCGGGTCGCGCGCGCAGAGCACCTCGGCGAGCACGAGCACGAACACGCCGGTGAGGACCGAGTTCACACGGCCGCGCCGCGAGGCCGCGAAGTAGCGTGAGGCGAACGCGAGGGTCGGAGCGGCGACCAGGCCGAGGAGACCGAGAAAGAACGCCGTCAACCCATCGACCCCGAAGTGCGGGGTGAGCCCCCCGGTGAAGCCGGAACCGAGAGTCGTGCCGGACGCGAGCGCCCAGAAGCCGAAGCCACCCAGCGCGGCGGCGGCGAGCACCTGAAGCCGTGAGCTCACTCCGCTTCGAGCTCGCGCAGAAGCGACTGCTGGTCCGCCAGCTGGCGCGTCAGGATCTCGCGCGCGACATCGAGCAGTTCGAATGTCCGCTCGTCGCCGACGCGATAGAAGACGCTCGTTCCTTCCCGCCGAGGGGTGACGAGGCCAATCCGCCGCAACGCGGCCAGATGCTGTGAGGTGCCGCCCGAGTCGAGACCGAGGTCGGCCTGCAGCGCGCCCACCGACCGCTCCCCGTCATGCAGGAGCTCGAGAATCCGAACCCGGGCCGGATGGCCGAGCGCTCGAAAGAACGCAGCCTTCACCTCGTGGATCGGACGGGCGTTGTGGGGCATCTCAAAATCTTACATTTTATTAAGACAGCAAGCCGGCCGACGATCGGGCCCTCGTCCGACGTGACAGGCACCGCCGGGCCGGCCGGCCCGGCGGTGCCGCGGGAATCATCTGAACCGGGATGCGCCGATCCCGCCCCCGAGCTCGCTCAGGACTGGGCTTTGACCTTCGCCGTGCCCTCGGTGTACTTGTACGGGTTCTCGATCTCGGCCTCGGGCTCGAGCACCGGGTGCATGCCCTCCTCCCAGGCCTGATCCCCGAGTTGGGAGCGCACGTACTCGACCGACTTCGCCACGGCATCCCGCGCCGGCCCGATGTCGAGGTCGATGCGGGTGCCGTCGTACTTGAGCACGCGGCCGTTGACGACGACAGTGTGAACGTCGGCGGTACCTGCCTGGTACGCCACGTGGGCGTAGGGGTGGAGGATCGGCGTCATGGCAGGCGACTGGTCATTCTTGATCAGCAGCAGGTCGGCCTTCTTGCCCGGGGCGATCGAGCCGATCGAGCTCTCCAGGCCGAGCGTCTTCGCGCCACCCATGGTCGCCATCCAGACGACGTCCTCGGCTCGGAGGCGGTTGGCCGTGATTGTCTCGTTCCTCGCGTGGGCCTCGAGGTGGTCGCGGGACCGGTCGGCGCTCAGGGTGGCGCGCATGGCCGAGAAGAAGTCCGCGCTCCACCACACGCTGGTGTCCATCGACAGCGAGGCCGGGATGCCGTACTTGCGCAGCTCCCAGGTCGACGGATACCCCTGGCCCGCGCTCTGCTCGCTCTCGCACGCGACCGACACCGTGCCTCCCGTCGCGGCGATCTTCTGGTAGCTCTCGGGCTTGAGGGTCGCCGCGTGCACGTACGTGATTTCGGGCGTCATGAATCCGGCGTCGTACATCTGGTCGATGCCGATGTCGGTCGTCGCGCCCCACACCCCGGCATGGGTTGTGACGCGCAGCCCCATGTCGCGAGCCTTCTCGAAGGCCGCCTTCTCGGGGAAGTCGTCGGCACCGGTCACGTCGAAGGCGATCTGCAGGCCGAGCATGTCGGTCGGGCTCGAGAAGTGCTGCGCCACGAAGCGGTCGAACTCGGGGGTGTTCATCCAGTCCCAGGCGCCCCCGAGGTAGTTGCCGTAGCCCAGCACAAAACGGCCGGGAATCTCGGCGAACGCCTGCAGCGCCGCCTCCGCGTAGTCCGGCGTTCGCAGCGCGTGCGACCAGTCGAGCGTCGTCGTGACTCCGGTGTCGACCGACTCGAGTGCGCTGAGCAGGTTGCCCGCGTAGATGTCCTCGGGGCGGAAGACGTGCCCATGCTGCAGGTAGTAGAAGACGAAGTACTGACTGAGCGCCCAGTCACCGCCGTAGCCGCGCAGGGCCGTCTGCCACATGTGGCGGTGGGTGTCGATCATGCCGGGCATCAGAATGCCCCCGGCCGCGTCGATCTCGACGGTGTCGTCGGGCACGGGCAGAGCCTCGCCAACCGCGGTGATGGTGTCGCCCGTGATGAGCACGTCGCCGCTGAGGATCACACCGGGGGCGTCGACGGTGATCACGATGCCGTTACGGAAGACGATCGGCCGGCCCGGAGCGAAGTCCTCGGCGTGCGGGTTGGTGTCGGTCATCTTGCCTCCTCGTTGAGAATTTCAGCTGTCGATGTAGACGGGCGGGTGTGGATTGATCGAGAGCACCCGTGCGCACGCCAGGTCACATGCAGAGCCACCCGCCGTCGACTGCAAGGTTGAGGCCGTTGACTCCGCCGTTTTCGAGCAGGAAGCGCGAGGCGTCCACGACCTCCGCCATCGTCACGAGCCGGCCTGTCGGCGTGCGCTGGACGAGCGCCTGAAAGCGCTCGGCCGGCATGTCCCGCCACTGCGGACTGTCGCCGACGATCGCGGGATGAAGCGCGTTCACGCGCCTCGGCGCGAGCTCGATCACCAGCGTCCGGACCATGCTCGTGACCGCGCCGTTCACCGCGGTGACCGTCGTCGAGCCTGGATAGGGACGGTCGCGGGCGAGGCCGCCGAAGATCAGGATCGCCGCGTCGTCGGCAAGCCTCGGCAGGAGCGTGTGGACGACCTCGGTGTAGCCGACGAGCTTGAGCGTGACGAGTCGCATCGCCGCCGCGATGTCGTAGTCCATCACCGAGTTGCTGTCGCGCTCGATGGCTGCGAGGACGAGGTACTCGACATCGCCAACGTCTGCGAGCCGCTCGGCGAGCGTCAGCGGCTCTGCGAGGTCGAGTCCGATGCCGCGTGTGGTGGCGCCGATCTCCGCGGCGCATGCCTCCGCTCCGGACGCATCGCGGCCGGTGATCACGACGTTGCGTCCCTGGTCGGCGTAGAACTGCGCGACTTCGCGCCCCAGGCCACGCGTTCCGCCAACGACAACGACGCTCTTGCTCGCCATCTTTCGGATCTCCTTTGTTGTGGCCGGCGGGCTCCGCATGAGACTGCCGGGCCGAGTGACGGACTTGTGGTGCTCGCCGGCTCCGAGCATCGGTCGGGCCGCAGGCCGACGCGCGAGACGTTGCGGATCACGGCCGCTGCGAGCTCATGCCTACTCCTTCGCCTCTTCAGACAGGGATTCGGTGCGGTGGTTCGCGCGCCGCCGCATGTACAGCGACCATAAACGCTTGTGGCCGGTGACGTCAACGGCGACGGCCGAAACGCCGCGAATCGTTAAGCCATCATTGACACTGTTCGCTGGACCTGGTCAGAATGTCCCGTGGTCGCGGCCAGTCCTCCATCGCCGCCCCCGAGGGGACGATTCGCGGCCGCCCGCGTTCGACGACTGGCCTCTACAGCCACGGTCGCCGCACGCTTCCTGCCGGTGTGGCTGGCCACCGGCGCACTCCTCGTCATCGCTGCGATCGCAGCGCCGGATGCCCTGGGGCACACCTCGTTCTCGTACATCCTCCCGATCGCGACCGTCCTCGCGATCGCCTCGCTCGGCCAGATGCTCGTAGTCATACAAGGTGGCATCGACCTGTCGACACCCGGGGTGATGGCCGCCGCAGGAAACCTGGTCGCTGGGATCGGAGCAGGCTCGGACCACAAGCTCCCCGGCGCGATCCTCGTCGCTCTCGGTGTCGGCGTGCTCGTGGGTCTCGTCAACGGCGTCCTCGTCGGTCTGCTGAGGCTCAACCCACTGATCGTCACGCTGGCGGTCGGCCTGATCGTCCTCGCCTGGAGCAGCAAGTACTCGCGCGACGTCGTGACCAACCGCCCGAACGTGCCGAACGGGCTGTCGTCGTGGGCAACCGCGAAGCCGCTCGGAGTCAGCAGCGTCTTCTGGACGGGGGCGGCGATCACCATCCTGGTTGCACTCGTCCTTCGCTACACGGTGGTCGGTCGCCGGTTCCAGGCTGTGGGCGCGAACCCGAAAGGGGCGTGGATGGCGGGCCTCCACGTCCGAACGTACGTCGTGCTGGCCTACACCGTGGCCGGCACGCTCTATGCGGTAGCAGCGGTGCTGCTCGCGGGCGTGAGCTTCAGCATCGACCCCGCCTTCGGCTCGGCGTACCTGCTCGCGCCGATCGCGGCGGTGGTGATCGCCGGTGCATCGCTCTCGGGCGGGCTCGCGAGCGCGACGTCCACCTGGATCGCCGCGTTCGCTCTCACCCTGCTGACGCAGATGCTCCTGATCATGGGGCTCTCGTCGGCGATGCAGTACATCGTCTTCGGCATCGCGATCATCGCGGGGATGGTCGTCTCGGGCGACCGCGTTGCCGCCGTCCTCTCCTGGGGCCTGCGAGTCGTCACGCCGACACCTCGAACGGCCGGCGGCGCGTAGGCGGACAGGGTCGAAACCAGCTCGAAGAAGGTCAATGATGAACCGACGGAAGGAGTCACGGATGAGAAGGAAGCACCAGATCCTTGCGGTGCTGCTTGTCGCGACTGCGGCATTGATCGCGCTGATCGCGGCCGCGAGTGGCGCCGCTCGGGAGGCACACTCGACCGTCACGGGCCCCTCGGGCTACGTGGGGAAGGGCGGTGCCATGGTCGGCACCGGCAGCGGCTTCGGCGAGATCTACAAGGCGCCGTCGACCACCCTGGCGCACACGCTCTTCAAGGCGAAGCTGCTACCGGCGAACAAGACGGCGCGCAACATCTCCCTCGCCGCCTTCGGCCGGTCGCCGAAGACGGTCGACTATGCGCTTGCGCTGAAGTGCTGGAAGAACAACGGCTGTAGCACCGGAACGGGCGGCAAGCTCACCGTCGCGTACGTCGAGGGCTTCGGCGAGAACACCTACCGTCAGATGTCGAAGATGGAGTTCATCCTCCAGGCGCTCACGTATCCCAAGATCGGGAAGATCATCTACAGGAGCGCACACTCCGACCTGAACCAGGCGATCGCGGACTTCAAGTCGGTGATCGCGCAGCACGTGAGCGCGATCGTCACCTACCCCGACTTCGGCGACGCCATGATCCCGGTCTTCCAGCAGGCGACGAAGGCCGGAATCCCCGTGTCGACCTACGCTTGGGGCTACGTGAGCGGCCCGGGGTCGAACTACACGACAGTGGTCGGCGAGGACACGTGCAAGCTCGGCAAGACGTTCGCGTACGTGATGAACACGCAGGTCAAGTCGGGCAACATCGCCTTCCTCGGGGGCTTCCCTGGGAACCCGCTGTCGCTCGGCTGGCAGAAGTGCGAGCAGGCCGCGCTCAATTCCTCGATCAAGGTGGTCGCGAACGAGCCGACGAACTGGGATCCGTCGAAGGTCCAGGGCATCGTCGCCGGCATCCTCGCGAAGTACCCGGACCTCAAGGGAATCAGCTACGAGGACGCGCTCTTCATGTCGCAGGGCGGCTACGCGGCGTACAAGGCCGCCGGCATCCCCTACAAGGGCGTGTTCACCTACCGGACCGACGAGTCTGCCATGGGCTGCCTGGCCGACCAGTTGAAGGACCCGGCCCTCAAGGTCTTCTACTACACAGCGGGCAACTCGCAGATCCGAATCGCCCTGACCGCCGACATGATGAAGCTCGCCGGGGCGAAGATCCCGCCCACGATCGTCCTCCCGATCGAGCTGCAGAACCAGTCCAAGCGGGACATGTGCACGAAGGGGTATCCGCCTACGGCCTCCCCGACCTCGCTCATCCCGCTCAGCCTTCTCCATCAGATGTATCCATAGGAGGATCGCTCACGAGAAGCTGAATCCTGCAATGTCGAATCCCGGGCCCGTGACATCCGACGTCCTGTCCGTTCGCGGGCTGTCGAAGGCGTTCGGAGCGGTCCAGGCGCTCCGCGACGTCAGCGTCGACTGCCGCGCGGGCGAGATCCATGCCCTCGTCGGGGAGAACGGGTCCGGGAAATCGACGTTGCTCGGAATCGCAAGCGGGTTCCTCGCACCCGACGAGGGAACCGTCGAGATCGGCGCGAGCCGCCTCACACATCACTCACCCGCCGCGGCGCGGCGCCTCGGGTTGGGCATCGCCTACCAGGACTACTCGCACGTCGTCGACCTCTCGGTGGCCGAGAACCTCTACCTCGCGGTGCCCGCCGACGCGCGGCCGTCGTACGGGCGCATGCAGGGCTGGGCGGAGGAGACGCTCGCGACCTTCAGCCTCGACATCCCCATCACTCCCCTCACAGGCTCGCTCCCTCTCGCCGAGCGACAGCTCCTGGAGGTCGCGAAGGCCTTGCTGACCCGGCCGAGGGTGCTGCTCCTCGACGAGCCCACCACGGCACTCGGACCGGAGGACGTCGAGCGCTTCCACACGCTCGTGCTCGAGCAGGTGCGGGCAGGAGTCGGCGTCGTCTATGTCAGCCACCGCCTTCCCGAGGTGCTCGCGGTCGCGGACCGCGTCACGGTGCTCCGCGACGGCGTCGGGCAGGGAACGTTCGAGGCGGCGTCGGTCTCGGAGGACGAGCTTGTCACGCTCATGATCGGCCGGCCGCTCATCGTGGCGTTCCCGGAGCGACCCGCGCTTCCCGAGCAGGCAGACGTCGTGCTCGCGGTGTCCGGGTTGCGGGGTGAGCGCTTCGGTCCGGTCGATCTGGAGGTCAGGAAAGGGGAGATCCTCGGGATTGCGGGCGCCGAGGGCAACGGCCAGGTGCCGTTCCTGCGAGCGCTCGCCGGCGTCGAGCCCGCGAACGGCAGCGCAGCCTGCGACGGTGTGAAGCTCGACAGGCGCTCGCCGGCGGGACCGCTCCGCGCGGGAGTCGTCCTGCTCAGCGGCGACCGGCGCGGCGAGGCTCTGTTCCCCGTCCTGAGCGTCCGCGCGAACGCGACCATCCAGATGCTGGGGCGACTCGCCCGCGCCGGAATCGTCCTGCGCGGCCGCGAGCGGCGCGCAATCGCAGGGCTGGTGGAGCGGTTGCGGGTCCGCATGGCGTCGGAGGAACAGCCCGTGCAGTCGCTCTCCGGCGGCAACCAGCAGAAGGTGTCGCTCATCCGGCCCTTCTTGCGCGGAGACGTCAAGGTCATTCTCGCCGAGGAGCCCACGCAGGGCGTCGACGTCGGTGCGCGCTTCGACATCTACGAGGCACTGCGCGCGAAGGCGGACGAAGGAATCGCCACCGTCGTCAAGTCGAGCGACCCGCTCGAGCTCGCGGGCCTTTGCGACCGCGTCATCGTCATGTCGCGCGGGCGCATCGTCGAGGAGATCCCGGGCCACGAGCTCGGGGAGCGGCGAATCATCGAGGCGATCGTCGGCTCGCGCGCGGGTGCCACGCCCGCCGTCCGCGAGGATGAAGGAGCGCGCGCGTGACGCGGGGCTGGCTGCCGCTCGTGCTGATGACGGCGCTGATCGTCGCCCTCGGTGTGTATGCGGACGCGCATTCGTCCGCGTTCCTGAGCAAGGAGAATCTGAGCAGCATGCTCCTCGCTGCGATGCCGCTGATCATCGTCTCGATGGGCCAAGCGGTCGCGCTCCTCGTCGGCGGCTTCGACGTCTCGGTCGCGGCGCTCATGACGTTGTGCGTCGTCATCGCATCGTTCACGCTGACACCGACGACCTCGGGCTTCGCGCTGGTGACCGGCTCGCTCGCCCTCGTCGGCGTGGGCATCGCCACGGGTCTCTTCAATGCACTTCTGATCCGGGTGCTGCGGCTCCCGTCGATTGTCGCGACGCTCGGCACGCTCAGCATCCTCGAGGGAGCTTCCCTCTGGCTTCGCTCCTATCCGCAGGGCGCGATCAACACCGACCTGACCAGCGGCCTGACCAAGAGCGTCGGCTGGATGCCACTCGCGTTCATCGGTGTCGTCGTTCTCGCTGCACTCGCCGACCTGTGGCTGTACCGGTCGCGGTCCGGCCTCGCGCTCCGAGCCGTCGGCCTCGACGAGACGTCGTCGCGCAGGCTCGGGATGTCGACCGGCCGCACGGTCATCCTCGCATTCGTCGTCTGCTCGGTCATGGCGTCAATCGCCGGTTTCTACCTCGCGGCCGAGGTGCAGGTCGGCTCGCCCATCATCGGCAATCAGGCGCTCGAGAGCATCGCCGCCGCCGTGCTCGGCGGTGCCAGCCTCGCCGGCGGGAAGGGGTCGTTCTTCGGGACGCTCCTGGCAGCGTTCTTCCTCACCGAGATCAACAACGTCCTTCCGTTCTTCCAGCAGCCGACCGAATACGCGGAGATGGCGATCGGCGCGCTGATCCTGCTCGCACTCCTGCTCTACCAGTCACCCGAGCTGCTCGCGCGGTTCCGCGGCGCGCGCCACCGCGGCGACCCGGTGGAGGCTCCCGCGACGTCCTAGGACGGGTCGGCGGGCCCTCCTGCCTCGGCGCGCGCGTCGGCCACACGGCCGATCACGACCCAGACCGCATGCACCGGCTCGTCGCCGATCGCCCAGAGCCGGTGCGGCGAGGAGGAGTCGAAGACGATCGACGTACCAGGGCCGAGCTCGTACTCGTCGAAGCCCACGCGGACGCCCAGCCTTCCGCTCGTGACATAGCCGTACTCACGGCCGCCGTGGGTGACCAGCGCGTCGTGCGGGCACGACTCCGCGCCGACCGGATACATGACGTGGAGAAACTCGACATCGGGGTCGCTGCGCGGCGTGAGGCGCTCCCAGCGCACTCCGGAGGCGAGGTTGATCACGCGTCGAGCGTCGGGGTGCGTGAGGAGACCGTCGTCGCCGTCGGGGTGTGAACGGCGGACTCGGGGCGCCGGCTGCGCTCCGTCGCCGAACACGTCGCTCATCGTCATCCCGAGCTCCGAGACGAGGGCGTAGAGCGTGCTCACCGAGGGGTTGACGCGGTCGAGCTCGATCTGCGAGACGAGGCTGGGCGAGACGCCGACGCGGCGCGCCAGCTCGCGCAGGCTCATGCCGCGCCGCTCCCGCTCCTGCCGCAGCCGGCTCCCGACCTTCGAGGACTCGAAGCTGCGTTCGGTCGCGGTCACGTTCTCACCGTAGCCGCTGCAGGATCTCCGCGACGATGCGATCCGTCCCGGGAAGGAACGCGTCTTCGAGCGGAGGACTGTACGGGATCGGCGTGTTCGGAGTCGCGATCCGCCACGCATCGTCGAGATGCCCGAGCGCCTGCTCGGTGACACTGGCGAGCACCTCGCCGGCCCAGCCGCCGGTCAGCGGTCCCTCTTCGACGACCACGACCCGGTTCGTCTTCCGGACTGAAGCGAGAACGGTGTCGACATCGATCGGGCGCAGCGTGCGCAGGTCGATCACCTCGACAGAGACGCCGTCCCCCGCGAGCCGTTCCGCTGCAGCGAGACCGTCGTGGACGCTCTTCATGGCCGTGACGAGCGTGACGTCACTGCCCTCGCGAACCACAGCCGCCTCGCCGAGCCTGCCGACGGCGCCGTCCACCTCTCCCTCGAGCCCGTACAGGCGCTTGTGCTCGAAGAAGAGCACCGGATTGTCGTCGCGGACGGCGGCCTTGAGGAGCGCCTTCGCGTCTGCCGGCGTCGAGGGAGCGACGATCTTCAGGCCGGGAACGCCCATGAACCAGGAGGCCGGCATCTGGGAATGGATCGCGCCGAACCGGCCGCCGGCGCCGACGACCGAGCGGAAGACGAGCGGCACGCTCACCTGCTCCCCCGTCAGGAACCAGTACTTCGTCGCCTGATTGACGACTGTGTCCATCGCGAGCGTGAGGAAGTCGCCGAACATGATCTCGACAACGGGACGAAGCCCGGTCACGGCCGATCCGAACGCGGCGCCGGCGAGCGCGAGCTCGGAGATGGGCGTGTCGAAGACGCGCTGCGGACCGTACTTCTCGTAGAGGCCTGGCGTCGTGGCGAAGACGCCGCCGGCGGCGGCGATGTCCTCGCCGAAGAGGATCACCCGCTCGTCGAACGCGAGCTCCTCGTCGAGGGCATCCCGGATCGCGGTGCGGAAGGCGATCGGCGGCATCAGAGGGCGAGCACCAGCGGCCGCGCGAGCAGCTCGCAGAGGCGGGACAGGAAGCGGGCGCCGTCGGCGCCGTAGACGACCCGGTGGTCGCAGCTCAGCGTGAGCGTCATCACGTCGCGGAAGACGACCCGTCGTGCATCGTCCTCCAGCGGCGCGCGTCGCATCGAACCGACGGCGAGAATCGCGGCTTGCTGCGGGTCGACGATCGCGGTGAAGGAGCGCACGCCGAGCATGCCGAGGTTCGAGATCGTGAACGTGCCCCCGCGCAGCTCCTCGAGCCGGAGCGAACGGCTGCGAGCACCGTCCGCGAGCCGCCGCGTCTCCGCCGCGATCTCGGCGAGGTTCCTCCGGTCGGCGTCGGTGACGACGGGGACGAGCAGCGCGTCATTCGCCGCAACGGCGACCCCGACGTTGACGCGCGAGTAGCACTCGATCCTGCCTTCGACGTACGACGCGTTGAAGCGAGGGAGCTCGCGCAGCACGAGTGCGACGGCCCGGACGACGAAGTCGTTGAACGAGGGCGCGTGCTGCGACTCCTCGCGCGCGCCGCGGCGCAGCGCGACGATCTCCGACACGTCGGCATCGGCGGAGACGGTGAAGGTCGGGATCTCCGCGGCCGACTGTGTCATGCGACGCGCGATGGTCGCCTGCGTCGCCGTCAGCTCGACGACGGTGACGTCCCCGCGGGCATCCTCCACCGGCCGCACCGGCGCAGTCGCGGCCGCACGCTGGACGTCCTCCCTCGTGATCCTTCCGCCGGGGCCTGTCCCGGTGACGTCGTGGAGCGAGAGGCCGAGCTCTACTGCGGTCCGGCGCGCGACCGGTGTCGCATTTGGGCGCACGCCGGCCGGAGGCGCGCCGTTCGTTTCGCCTTGGGCGGGCGGTTGCTCGACGGTGGCTGCGGCCCCGTCTCCTGCAAGCCTTGCGATCGGCTGCCCGACGGCCGCCGACTCGCCCTCGGAGACCAGGATCGCCTCGAGCGTCCCGTCGTCTTCGGCCTCGAAGACGACGGTCGCCTTGTCCGTCTCGACCTCCATCAGCCCCTCGCCCCGTCGGAACCCCTGGCCGGGCGCCTTCAGCCAGCGGACGATCACGATGTCCGCTTCCGAGTCGGACAGCTTCGGCATCGTCAGCTCGGCCGGCACCTGCGCCCTACTCCTTGAACTCGCCGACGGTGCGCCCGGACGGGAACGGGGCGGCGAGGCCGCGCTCGCGCATCCGCTCGAGGTCCTCGCGCACCTCGCGCTCGAGCTCGTCGAGGGCCGATGTGCCGGCTCCCTCGTCCTCGAGTTGTGCGCGCAGGACGACGATCGGGTCGCGCGTCTTCCATTCGTCGAGCTCGCCCTCGGGGCGGTAGGCGCCGGGGTCGCTGCGCGAATGCCCGAAGAAGCGGTAGGTCAGCGCCTCGAGGAATGCGGGGCCCCCGCCCGAGCGTGCGTGGTCGATTGCGCGCGCCGCCGCTTCGCGAACGGTCCAGACGCTCATTCCGTCGACGGTCTCGGCGGGGACCTCCATCACCTCGGCGCGCGCGCGGATCTCTCCGGCGGTCACCGAGCGGAACGGCGTGTACTCGCCGTAGCCGTTGTTCTCGCACACGAGGACGAGCGGCAGCCTCTGCACCTGAGCGAAGTTGAGGCACTCGAACACATACCCCTGGTTCATCGCGCCGTCGCCGAAATACGCGACGGCAACGCCGCCCGTGGTGCGCGAGAGCGCGAGTGCCGCCCCGGTGGCGGCGGCGATGCTGCCGCCGACGATCCCGAACGAGCCGATCAGGCGATCGGCCGGCGACGTCACGTTCATCGACCCGGCGCGGCCGCCGTTCACTCCCGTCGCGCGTCCGAGCATCTCGTCGAGCAGCGCCTGCGGGTCGACGCCGACCGCGAGCGCGTGACCGTGCCCGCGATACGTGGCCGCCACCCGGTCGCGCCCCTCGAGCAGGCTCGCAACGCCGGTCGCCACCGCCTCCTGACCCGAGTACAGATGTGTCGTGCCGTACACCTCGCCCTTCAGGAAGAGTGACTGCACGAGCTCCTCGAAGCCGCGGATGAGAAGCATCTGGCGGTAGATCCGCGTGTACAGCCCGAGGTCGTCGAGCACGCGTTCGCCGATGCTCACGCGGCGCCCACGTCGGAGGCGAGCCGCTCGGCGAGGTAATCCCAGTCGCGCTCGAAGCGGTACGAGTGCCGCGGCGGAGGTCCCGGTGCCGACGTCTCGAGCCAGCGCACACGTCCGCCCTGCACCTCGTAGAACGCGTGCACACAACCGGCGGCGGTCCAGAAGACATCGCCCGGACGCAGCGTGTAGCGGTCATCGTCCGCGACCACATCGACCTCGCCTTCGAGCATGTAGTACGACTCCTCGAAGGGATGATCGTGCGGGTGCGCCACCGCGCCGGGCTGGTAGTCGACCATGAACATCGTGTGCAGCTGCGCGTCGAGGCGCTGGTCGACGAGCATCTTCACCGCAATGCCGCTGTAGGCGAGCACAGCGGTCGCCATGCTGGATGAGACGGTAGGCGCGCCGACGGCGGCACCACGCTTCAGGACGTCGAGGTCCATCTGGCCCTCACCGAGGAGGAACAGGTTGCGGTTGCGCGGGTCGCGGACGTCGAGGCGCTCGGGCGGGGCCTCCGGCGCCGGACCGAGGAAGAAGGTGTCGCTCCCGTCCAGGCGAGGGCGCGGCGCTGCCATCTCGATCCACAACGCGGGCGCCTCGGACCGGTAGGCGTGCGGGACGCCGACCGGCACGACCCCGCAGGCGCCGGGCTCGAGCGTCACGCCGCGGCCGTCGAGATAGAGCACGGGCTCGCCTTCGAGCACGTAGAAGCCCGTCTCGAACGAGTGGACGTGCGCGTCGACGTGCCCGCCCCGCAGGGAGACGAGCGTCAGCGCCATGTGCGTGGAACCGAGCGATCCGCCGACGAGGCGGCACGACTCGAGGTTGCTCGAGCGGCCCGGAAGCCCATCTGCGAGCTGCACGTCCTCGCGCCGGACGAGCCGGTACGACGGCAGGCCGTCCGCGAGGTACCGCGTCCCGGTGTCGGAGCTCATGCGCCCGGGCCGGCTCCCACCAGCGCCGACGCGGCCACCCCGCCGGCGACTCCGTCGCCACCGGCCGCACCGTCGGCCAGCAGGTCGGCGCCGCGAACGTACGTCCTCCCCGCGACGAGCAGCTCATCGGCCGGGAAGCGCGTGATCACCTCGCAGCCGCTGGCCGTGACGACGACCTCCTCCTCGATCCTCGCCGCCGAACGGCCGTCGGTCGCCGCACAGTACGTCTCGAGCGCGAAGACCATTCCCTCCTCGATCTCGACGGGATGGTCGAGCGAGTGCACGCGCGAGATCATCGGCGGCTCGTAGAGGCCGACGCCGATGCCGTGCCCGAACTGAAGGCCGAAACACGTCTCCTCGTCGGCAAAGCCGAGCTCCTTGGCGGTCGGCCACACCTCGGCGATCCTGTCGGTCGTCATCCCCGGCCTGACGAGCGCGATCGCGGCGTCCAGCCACTCGCGGCAACGCTTGTACGCGTCGAGCTGCGCCGAGCTGACCCCGCCCACGTTGAACGTGCGGTAGTAGCACGTCCGATAGCCCATGAACGAGTGGATGATGTCGAAGAAGGCCTGGTCTCCGGGGCGCAGGAGCCGGTCCGAGAAGACGTGCGGGTGCGGGTTGCAGCGGTCGCCCGAGACCGCGTTGATCGCCTCGACCTGCTCGGACCCCATCTCGAAGAGCAGCTGGTGTGCCCGCCCGACGATCTCGTGCTCGTAGACGCCCGGCCGTAGCATCCGGTAGATCTCCTCGTAGACCGCGTCGACCAGCCCGGCCGACTGGTCGAGCAGCGCGATCTCCTCCGCCGTCTTGATCTTGCGCGCCTCGAGCATCACCCGCGAGCCGTCGGTGACCTGCACGCCGGCGCGCTGCAGCGCCTCGATCGTGACGAGGTCGGCCATGTCGACACCGAGCGGCTCGCCTGCGAGCCCGCGCTCTCGAAGCTCGAGCGCGATCCGCTCACCGAGCCGGTCGGGGATGCCCGTCTCGACCGGCATCGCGCCGCGCATCGGAGCGACGCCCGCGCGGAAGTTCTCAGGCGGGAGCCAGGGGGCGAAGAGCTGGTGATGGCGCGCCGCGGAGCCGAAGTCCCAGAGGATCGGGTCGTCGCCACGCGGGAGCAGCGCGAAACGGGCGTTCTTGTCGCGCGCCCACTCGCCGATGTGCGTGCTCGTGACGTAGCGGATGTTGTTCGGGTCGAACAGGAGCAGCCCGCCGAGGTCGGAGGCGTCGAGCGCCTCCTTTGCCCGCGCCAAGCGATCGCTGCGGAGCTTCGGGAAGTCGATCCGCTGCTCCCAGTCCACCGCGCGCGTCGCGTCGGGCGAGCCGACCGACCTGCTTCGCATCGTCATCGCAATACCTCCTGATCGGACTCGCTCCGCAGATGGGGGAAGAGCGCCATGAAGTCGTCGTCCCCGTAGCCCGCCTCGATCGCGGAGCGCACGAGCGCCTTGATCTCTCCTGCCAGCGGCAGCCGGACGTGGGCGGCCTCGGCCGCTTCGAGCACGAGGTCGACGTCCTTCTCCATCAGGTTGGTGGTGAAGGTGGCCGAGTAGTCGTCGTGCAGCAGCGCCTCGGTCTTGTACCTCACGAACGGCGCGCCGGCGGCCGAGTTGCCCATCGTCTCGAGCAGCGCAGCCCGGGAGACCCCCGAAGCCTCTCCGAGAACGAGTGCCTCGGACATCAGCTGCGCGAGGCCTGCGATGACGAGGTTGATCGCAAGCTTGACGATCCGCGCCTGCTCCGCCTCGCCGACCAGGTGGATGGTCGGCCCGATCGCGAGCAGCACCGGTTCGGCGCGCTCGAAGGCGGTGCTCGGGCCCGAGACGATGAAGGAGAGGTTTCCGGCCCGCACGACGCTGGGATTGCCGCTCACGGGAGCGCGCACGTAGAGGACCGATGCCCGCTCGGCGAGCGCCGCGACTCGCGCCGAAGCGCTCGGCGACACCGTGCTCATGTCGACGAGGACAGTTCCCGGCCTGCCGGCCGCGATCACAGAAGCCGCGATGGACTCGAACGCGTCGTCGTCAGAGAGCGAGGTGAGCACGATGTCGACAGCGCCGGCAAGGTCGGCGGCGCTCTCCGCTACGGCCGCGCCCCGTTCGGTCAGGGGCTCGGTCTTCCGGCGGCTCCGGTTGTGGACCACGAGCTGATAGCCGGCGTCGAGGAGGCGCTCTGCGAACGCGCTGCCCATGTTGCCGAGTCCAATCAACCCCACGGCCGGACGCGGCTCCTGTCTTGCGCTCACTGTTCAGTATAAATAAACGAAACGGCGGGGCAGAGTCAAGCGTGCGGCTCGGAGTGTACAGCGGGACGGCACGCGCGGCCCCTCGGTTCGGCCCGCGCAGAGCCGCCATCTTGGCTCGTCGAGCGAGCGTGGTCGGCTCGTAGAAGAGTCCCAGCGCCGCCCGATGGATCCCTGGGATTGGTACGGGATTGCGCGGCGACTTCGGGAAGCGCATTGCCAACACTTGGTTCGCGCGTCGGCGGTGCCAGTCCTTAGGCCCTTCAACCATAAAGGCTGGCGAAGAACGCTGAGGAAGCGAGATCCCATGTCGGCGCTGCTGTTCGCAGTCGCCGCTGCTCGTGGGGTGGAAGAAGGCGCCGCGAACATCTCGACGTTCCTCCGTCAACCTTGGAGCGAAAGATGGCTACGGCGAGCTCACTTTCAAAACAGGTCGCTTGGACTTGCGGCTTCAATGTTCGCCGCTGCCCAATCACTCGACGAGCCGTTCCTCAGCCACATCGTCGATGGCGGGTTCTTCGAGCGTGTCCAAGCGGGGTACGCCGACCTCACCGGACGTGGCAATCGCATCTGTAAGTCCATTGGCTTAATCGGAGCCGCAGCCGCAACGAGGAGGGCGTTTCTTCCCCCCTCTTCGCTCGCGGAACAAGAGACTTTCGAAGATGCGCTCCGGTTGTTCGAGGCGCTTCCTCTCCCGCCGGGACGAAGGCTGACGTATCGAACGATGACAGTGTGGTACGGACTTCGGTTTCTCGACCTGCATACGGATCTGAGCTTTGATGTCCCTCGAGACCTCGCGAGTGATGTGTTCGAGCGATGGCGAAGCTCGACGCCTCCTGAAGGAGATCGCGCCGCGCGCATCAAGGCCGAGATGCTGGATTGGTTCGCCTCAATGTAAGTCGCGCGTCCCCTCGGGGGGTCGAGGTTCTGTGCAGAGACGTGACGCGGCAGGCGTTTGGTGTCGGTGCCCGAACAGGGTGCCGTGGAGATTCCGATCGGACTTAGCCGATTCGAGTGGACGCATTGGTAAGCGTGATCCTGTTGAACTGTTGGGAGAGCCAGAGCTCTGGCGCCTTTGACTGACGAATTGTCAACTCCTTCGTTAGCCGTCCGTGGCGGACAGCTAGAGGCCACGCCTGACAGAGAGACGACGAGCGCTCGGTTCGCGTGCATCAGTAGTTCGGAGAACGTCGCTCAGTTGGCGCGCTGATGAACTGGTTGCCGCAGGAACGCACTATTGCGCCATAGGCGTAAGGAGAGGGGGTTCCCATGAAGAGGCGAGCGCTTGTACTAGTGCTCGTCGCGCTCAGCGCAAGCGCGATCGTAGTAGCGGGGTACGCGATGATCCCGGACTCGAGCGGGACGATCCACGGCTGCTACGGCAGGGTCGGCGGTGTCCTGCGCGTGATCGACCCGTCGAGCGCCCACTGCCTGCGAGGCGAGACGGCAATCTCGTGGAACCAGGCTGGCGCTCAGGGGCCGCCAGGCGTTTCCGGCTACGAGCACGTGGTGCATCAGGAGTTCGTGCCGCATGGAGTCACAACGTGGGTGACGGTCAAGTGCTCCACCGGCAACAAGGTGTTCGGCGGGGGGTTCAACATCGAGACTCCGGACGACATCAAGGTGTACGCGTCATCAGCCGAGGACGGCCAGGGCAACACCATCGATGACGGTTGGAGCGTGATGGTGAAGAACACCAGCACCTGGGCGACGCGGCAGGTGACGGTTTCCGCGATCTGCGGCGTTGTCTCTTAGCGTTTGAGTGCCGAGACCGGCGCGTCTAGTGGCCGGTCTCGGCCTCACCGCTCTCGGCTGTGCCGCGAAGCCGGATCGAATCAGCGCTTTCGCTGATCCATGCGCCACCAAGCCGGCCCGTGACCCTGTGCCGGGCCCCGACCCGAACGCTCGAGCCTTGACACCGAGCCTGCTCACTGCTCGACCCTTCCCAGATGCCAAAAGCCGCATGAGTGGCATCCCTGACGACTCTCGTGGCCTACTGCCGTTTCCCAAAGTTTGTGGGAGTGGGAGAAGTTGAGGTTCGGAACCGTCACGGTTCGGCTTATGCGAATGGGAGGCGCGTGATGAACAGCAAGAGGCTGTTGTTCGCGCTAGCACTTGTCGCGGTTGTGGGGCTGTCATTGGCTGCGAGCGGTCCCGCTTCCGTGAGAGGCGTAGCGCCGCGTTCGGTGTCGAGTGATTCGGCGGTCATGCCGGCGGCATCGAGCGGTGTCGTCGATCTGGGCACGCTCGGCGGCTCGATCAGTTGGGCGATGGCGCTCAACAATTGGAGCGACGTTGTTGGATACAGCACGACCGAGGAGGGAAGCACGCACGCGTTCCTGTGGACGAAGCAGGGCGGGATGGCCGATCTGGGCACGTTGCCTGGCTACCCGACAAGCTTTGGTCGGGTAGTGAACGATTCGAGGCAGGTGGCCGGCTACATCCAGGGGCCTAGCGCCACGCACGCATTTCTCTGGAGCAGGCAGGATGGGATGGTCGATTTGGGCACGCTCGGTGGCAGATCGAGCGATGCTCGCGACATAAGTGACCGTGGTCAGGTCGTCGGGTACGCCGAGACCTCTGATTCGACGCACGCCGCCTTGTGGACGAGGGCGGGTGGCATCGTTGATCTGGGCACGCTCGGCGGCTGGACAAGCGCTGCCTCCTTCGTCAACGAGTGGGGCCAGGTTGTCGGTAACAGCGATACAGCGAACAGCGGGACGCATCCGTTTCTCTGGACGGCGCGAGGCGGGATGATCGATCTCGGCACGCTCGGCGGCTCGGCTGCCTTTGTCGCTGGCATCAACAACAGCGGCCAGGTCGTCGGCTCGAGTTACAGAGCCGACGGAAGCGTGCACCCGTTCTCGTGGACGGCGCGAGGCGGGATGATCGATCTCGGCACGCTCGGAGGGAGTCAGGCCTACGCCCAAGCGGTAAATGAACTCGGTCAAGTGGTCGGAGAGAGCACGCTGGCGGAAGGCGGCGCTCATGCCTTCCTCTGGACGAAGGAGCGCGGAATGACCGATCTCGGCGCACTCCTTCCGTTTGCGATGAACAACTTCGGCCAAGTAGTTGGCGAGGTCGGCGACAAGTACTTCAAGCAGGCAGGCTCATGGACGAGACGCGCCGGGTTGGTCACGCTCCCCAGCCTCGGCGGCGACCAGAGTTCTGCAGTCGACGTGAACTTGTGGGGTCAGAGTGCCGGTTACAGCACTACCGCTACCGGCGAATATCGGGCAGTGCTCTGGACACCCACGATCCGGTGAACCTCCAGCTGTGCGTGGCGAGCTGAAGATCAAAAGGGGCCGGGCGGCGATCCGAACGCCGCGGTGCTGACACCACCCGGCCCCAGCTCACGCTGCGCCCGATACTCAGCCACCACCAGACGCCCATTCGGCCCATGTCCCGAAGCGCCGTTAGCGCGACTCCGTGGGGGTGGTCGCCGAGCTCCCGTAGTGCCGCCGCCACGAGATCGCCTCGTCGGTCGTAGCGTCGCCGCGAACGTCGAGGTAGCGCTGCAGCCACCGTGTGGCGATCGCCGTAGCTCCGGCGGATCGACGATTCCGCGGTCGGCACGCCGACCCGAGAGGCCCGCTCACGAGTGGCTTGACGACTTGGGAGAGCCAGAGTCGCCCAATCGCCACCAGGCATCAGACTGATAGCCAAGTCTCGCTCGGTATGTTGAGTCTTGGGCGGGTCTCGTGACAATCTCCGGCCGGGGCCTGACCTGGGCGGCGAGGGTCACGCACGCCCGGTCGTCGTGTTGGGGGCTGCGGCCTGTGAACGGCCAGCTCGAGCAGGGGTCGCAGCCGAATGTCGTGACTTGGATGCAAAGAACCCTGCCCGCTTTGCGCTTGCTCGCGGCCCTCGCGAGACAGAAGATCTGCGTGATGCGGCGTGGGGCCATTACGTTCAACCTGGCGAGGGCGACGCTGATAGTCGGCGCCCGAGTGCTTGTTCTGCTCGTCGTCGCTCTTCTGGCGCTTACGACAGGCTCGGGTGTCGCTGCGCGGCAGACGAAGATAGTCACGACGCCAGACCGGGTTCCGCCGGCGCTCGTCAAGCTCTCCGAACGGTCTGCCGTGCACTTGCTCGCGCGCCAGAAGGGATCGGCGGCTGGCTGGAACGGTCTCTGTACCGCTTCAAAGATCTCGGCGACTGAGTTGATCAGCGCGAAGCATTGCTTCGAGGTCTATTCATTCCCTCCGGTTCCGTCCGGCTCGTATGCGGAGAACGTGATCGGGATCGAGCCGTTCGAGTACGAGGTCGCCGATCCGGCCGAAAGCTCGAGGCCGTTGCTAGCAGTGACCGGAATCTCGGTCGACGACGACAACGATGTTGCGCTGATCACGGTGAGCCCATCTGCGCCCACGGTTAGTGCCGCGACTCGGCGCGTCTGGGCGCAGGTACCTGTCCTGAATCTCCCGCTAGCTGACAGCCCTCCCGCCGCGAACATGCCGGTCGTCGTGACCAGCTTCCCGGGGGTGAGCGGCGGGTTCAGGAAGATCACCTGGACGGGTCACTTCGCAAACCGGCGTAGCGACGGGATCGCGACACCGAATCCAGGTGCGCCCGACGAGGACAACGTTGTTTACGGCAAAGGCGGAGCGGATGCCTGCAAGCCGGGGGCGAGTGGGAGCCGGTTGATCTTCGCGAACGGCCCGAGCGGCGGAAGATGGGACATATCACTTGCGTAGTTTCGACCGGGGCGATCCCAGCCAGTGTGATTGCGAAGAACAAGAGTGACTTTGCAGGGGTTTGCTCGTTCAGCGTCCTGACAGACAAGGTCCTCAGTGGCCTCCGCAGTGGTTTTGGCCCAACCCCGCGTCCGGCTCAGGCGCGTGCGATTCCCTGGCATCTGCTTCCGGGCGACGAGACGCCGTTTGGCTTCAACCAGGTGGCTCCGGCTGTTCCGCAGTTCTCCGGCGACTTCACGAGTTCCGGCGCGGCAAAGCCGATCGGGCCGACCTCGACACATGGTTGGAACTGGAACCCCCGGCAGTGGAACGTGTCTGTCATTTCGAATGCCAGCCAGCTGGCCGAAACGATCCCGTTCACGCGCGGGGCGCTCAGCCAGGCCCTCGAGAACGTCAGTCAGTCCCTCGACGTCGACTTCCTCACTCAGAGTCTGCTGGTTGTCCAGGCGACGACATACGGGCCATGCTGCGATCTCGGCATTGGGCGGCTCACGGCTCGCGGCAACGTGGTGACGATCACGGTACGACCGAAGGTGCTCGGGGGGTGCTTCGACCCTTCGACTGGACCGGCCGCCTGCGACGCGCGGAGCGGCGGCAACCTTGGCTTTTTCCGCCTTCTCCGCATACCGGCTACCGCTCTGCCAAAGAGGGCGAGATTCTGGGTCGTCGCGAGCAATGATCCGCTGCCCTCTGATCACCCTCTCCGCCCGACGGTGGCGGCTGGCGCGCCGCGGACGGTTCCCTTCATATCGTTGGGCAGCCAGGAGGACGGTGGGTATGGCGGGGTGCCGCTCCTAACCAGCTCCCTGCCCGAGTTCGTCGGCGACCCGGAAGTGATTGACAGCGACTCCCCGTGGCGAAGCTGGAATCCGAAGCAAGCGCGCGTCACCGTCTTCTCGACCGCCCGCCAAGTAGATCGGCTGGTCGGCTCACTCGGCTCATTCGCCACCATCCAGACCGTCGGAGTCCGATTTTCTGTGTAGGCGGTTCACTCGGGTAGCCGGTCGCCGAAGTGGATCTTGAACGCGAGCAGGGCGGTCGTCCAGTTCCGCGTTCGCGTCCATGCCGGCACGGCGTTGGTGATCGCGAGGTAGATGAGCTTGCGGGCGGCGTCCTCGTTGGGGAAGTGTCCTTTCGTCTTGATCGCCTTGCGCAGCTGCCGGTTCAGGGCTTCGATCGCGTTCGTCGTGTAGATCACGCGACGCAGCTCGGGCGGGAACGCGAGGAACGGGGTACGTACTCCCAGGCGTTCAGCCACGCCTGGGTGATCACCGGGAAGCGCGCGCCCCACTTCTCGTCGAACGCCTCGAGCGCGGCCTGGGCGGCGTCGGCGTCGACGGCGGTGTAGATCGGTTTCAGGTCGCGGGCGACCTGCTCGCGCTCGCGGCGCGGCACGTACTTGAGGCTGTGGCGGATCAGATGCACGACGCACGTCTGCACGACCGTCTTCGGGTAGATCGCCTCGATCGCCTCCGGGAAGCCCTTCAGCCCGTCGACGCAGCAGATCAGGATGTCGGCGACGCCGCGCTGCTTGAGCTCGCTGAGGACCTGCATCCAGAACTTCGCGCCCTCGGTCTCCTGGAACCACATGCCGAGCACGTCGCGCTCGCCCTCGACCGTGACGCCGAGGGCGAGGTAGCAGGCGCGGCGCTGGACGGTGCCGCCCTCGCGGATCTTCAGCACCAGCGCGTCGAGGAAGACGACCGGGTAGACGTCGTCCAACGGCCGCTGCTGCCACTCGCGCACGTCGTCCATGACCGCGTCGGTGACGCGGCTGATCAGGTCGCGGCCGACCTTGACGCCGTAGATCTCGGCCAGGTGCGCCTCGATATCGCGCGTCGACAGCCCGCGCGAGTAGAGCGCGAGGATCTTGTCGTCGAAGCCCTCGAAGCGCCGCTGACCCTTCCGGACGATCTGCGGCTCGAAGCTGCCGTTGCGATCGCGCGGCGTCTCGATCCGCACCGGCCCGTGCTCGGTCGCAAGCGTCTTCGCGGTCGAGCCGTTGCGGGTGTTGCCGGCGCCGCCAGGCGGCTCCTGGTGCGGCTCGTAGCCGAGATGCTCGGTCAGCTCGGCCTACATCGCCCGCTCCACCAGCCGCTTGGTCAACTGCGCGAGCACACCGCCCGGCCCGACGATCTCCTCCTCGGTGCGGGCGCCGGCGAGCAGCTCGTCGATCACCTCGTCGGCAAGACGATCGCGAATCGCGTCCGGGATCTCGAGCGGCTCGCCGCCGGCAGGCCGCTGCGCTCGCCCTCCGGGCTCGCTCCGCGCCCCGCCGGCGCTCTCAATCAGATCAGTCCTGGTCTTCGTAGACATGACGCTCCTTCGATTTCGTGGGCGCACGCTCGTGGTGTAGATGCGCGTCGTGCGTCTGATCGGGCTGCTCATGCTCATGGCCATCGCGACCGGGTTGTTTGGCCCGTCGTCGGTCCGGCTCTCGGCCGCGGGTACGCGATCCGCGGCGACGGTCGACACCAGGTGGGACGCAGCGAGCATTGACGCGACGCGGCACGTCATCATGCTCGTCGGCGATTCGGTGCCCAAGTACATGTGGTAGGCGAGTTCTGTGGCGGCGCTGCCCCGTGGCGTCACGGCGTGACGGCAGAGTCGGTAGAACCGAGCACGCCGATCGTGGTGGGCTCCGATGTGGCGGCGTGACACAGGCGAGAGGATGGCCTCTCTCTTAGACGCCCCGAAGGGTGTCTTCTCGGTGTTGACGCGCGTCGGGGCAGAAGGGGGTGGCGGTAGTGAGAGCGCCCTTGAACTTGGTACGGCAGGTCGTCACCGTCAAAGGCCTGGTAGTCATGGCAACCCTGGTTGCGGTGATCATCGTGTTACCCAGCGCGGCAGCCGGTCAACCCAGCGCGGCTGCCGGTGACCCTGGGGGTGTCACACTCACCGGTCTCGGAACGGCGACGATTGACGGCGTGGTCTCGCCGGGAGAGTGGAACGGCGCCGGCGTGTTGTCATTCGCGGCGAACCTTCCGGGAGGGTTGACCGTCCCGGCCACTCTTCAGGTCATGAACGACACAAAGAATCTCTACCTGGCCGTCACCGTCGACAGCCCGGTCCCTCAGAGCATGGTCGCGTTCTGGTTCGACAACGACCACGACGGCTCGTCTGTCGAGGAGGGCGATGACGGTCTCGTACTCGGCCCGTCCATGCTCCCTCCCGGGAATCTCCCTCCAGGGAGATTCATCGACAATGTCCGGAGTTTCCTGCCACCCTGTCCGGCGGGATCGCTCTGTGGTTTCTGGGACACCGACGTGGGTGGGACGATGGACGGCGCTGGTGTCTACGGAGTCGCCGGCGGCAAGACGTACTTCGAGCTCGCGCATCCACTCGACAGCGCCGACAATGCTCACGATTTCAGCCTCGCACCGGGCGACGCGGTCGGCTTTGGGTTCCAGCTCGCGATCGAGGGCGCTGACGGTTATGTGTTCACCCTCCCGGCTGGTGGCGACTATCCGCTCGTGTCTTCCATCGTGGTCGCCAAGCCGGCCCCGCTGCTCGTTCAGGGTGCCGGGATCGTCCTCGAACACCGCTTGTTGGGCTCGTTCTCCGTCAATCTGAGCTACGACGGGCTCACCGCGAAGGGCGCGATGGCGTTCACGCTGCCGGTTACCTACCAGGGCGGGAATGCCTACCTGACAGCGTCAAGTACGTCGCCAAGGTTCGCGTACGTCGACTGTCGCGCGGGCAAACCTGTCAGCGCGACGTTCTCGGGTGACGGGTCATTCGTGCTGCGATCGCCTCGCGGCGCCATCCTGCTCAGCGGAACGGGCTACATCAAAGCGACCCTTGGCGAAGGTCGCACCGGAACGCTGTCCGGGTACGTCGCTCCGACCGGGCCACCCTTCATGTCGGAACTCCAGTTCCCGAACACGACATTCATCGGGCATCTCGGCATCACCAACGCCTACTGCCCGACCTAACGCGAACATCGCTAAAACCGATCACACACCGAAGGCCCGCCCCGGCGGGCCTTCACGATCACGGAGATTTGCGGGTAGTTAACAGCCAGTCGTTGAGCGAGCGATCCAATGTGTTCTGACCGGCATGGTGAAGTCCGCGCTCCAGACGGACATCATAAGGAGCTTCGATCCAAACGGTGTAGTCGTAGAAGTCGAAGAGTTCTCGTCGAGTGCTGATGCCCTGAGGAGAATCGAACTTGTGCACGCGGTTCAGGAAACCGCTCGCGTGGGTCAGGCATAGCGCATTAGTAGACCGCGAGCCTGCTGACTGTATTCTGGGGTCGCTCTCCAACAGTTGGGAGAGCATTTCTCACGATAGAAACACATAAATGCCTGCAAATAGGCATGTTTTGGGCGGTTAGCTCAGTTGGGAGAGCACCAGCTCGACAAGCTGGGGGTCACTGGTTCGAGCCCAGTACCGCCCATTACACGAAACCCCTGCTAGCCCAGGGGTTTCGTGTTTTGTCATCCCGCCGCTAACTCTCAGATTTCGCTTGTGGTCGGG
>CAVRIK010000002.1:0-14391 GCA_963721235.1 uncultured Thermoleophilia bacterium
GCCGATCCGGACCTGCGCCTCGGCGGCGGAGTACTGCGCCTTGATCACTTCCTTCTGGGAGCGGAACGCCTCGATCTTCGCCGAGAGCGTCTTCTCGCCGTCGACGAGCTTCTGCTGCTGGGCCTCCAGCTGCTGGCCCTGCTGCATGATCCCTTCGAGCTGCGCCTCCACCGCCGCCTTGCGGGTCAGCGCCTCGCGGGCGAGATCCTCGCGGCCGGCCTGCAACGCCTGCCGCGCCTGGCCGTCGAGCTTCTCGACCTGCTGCTGCATCGTCGTGTACTGCATCTCCAGCCGCTTCTTGGCCGTCGTCACGTCGGCGATGCCGCGCTTGACGTTCTGAAGCTGGCGGAGCTGCTCCTCGTAGGAGTAGTCGAGGGTCTCGCTCGGATTCTCGGCCCGATCGAGGGCCTTCGAGAACTTGGCCTTGAAGATCAATGAGAGTCGTGCCATCAGCCCGGGCATGTCGTTTCGTTCTCCTCGCGGTCGGGGTGCACGGCTAGCCTAACGACGTGCTGGTCGCCCGGAGCATGGACTCCCGCTGGCTCTCGAATGCCTACCTCGTGGCGGACGAGGCAGGCGGCACCGCCGTCTTCGTCGATTCCGGGGCGCCGCTCGAGCCGTTGCTCCGGGCGGCCGAGGAGTGGCGGGTGACGCCGACCCACGTCCTGCGCACGCACGACCACCCCGATCACGTCGCGCACGAGAGCGAGCTCGGGGTGCCTGTCGTGCGCCACTCGCTCGAGACCGGCGACCTCTGGATCGACGCGATCCCGACGCCGGGGCATTCCGACGACATGGTCTGCTTCGTGATCAACGACCATGCGGTCTTCTCGGGGGACACGCTGTTCAAGGATGCGGTCGGCGGCGGCGACTTCCAGCAGATCAGGGACGCCGTGATGGACGTCTACATGCCGATGCCGCACGACCGGCGCGTGCTGCCGGGGCACACGGACGAGACGACGATCGGCCGCGAGTGGGAGGAGAACCCCTTCGTGCGCGTCTGGCGCGGCATCGAGCCCGAGGGAACGGAGCAGGTGCGGGTGTCCGGCCGCGACGCGACGCTCGTCGTCTGGTCTCCCGACTACGACGGCAAGGGCAAGGCCTGGGTGCGCTTCGACGACGGCGGTGACGCGATCGTCGGCGGCTCGCGCGTGGAGCGTGGCTAGTGGACGTGGTCGACCCGCGGATCGAGGCGTACACCGAGCGGCTCACATCGCCGCACGATCCGCTGCTCGCAGAGCTCTCGGCGGAGACGGCGCGCGAGCTCGGTCAGGCGGGGATGCTCACCGGCGCGGTCGCCGGGCGCTTCCTGGAGCTGCTCGTCTGGATCGCGCAGCCGCAGCGCGTGCTCGAGATCGGCACGTTCAGCGGCCACTCGGCGCTCGCGATGGCAGCCGCCCTGCCCGAGGGCGGCCGCATCGACGCGTGCGAGCTCGATCCGAAGCGTGCCGCCTTCGCGCAGCGCTGGTTCGACCGCTCGCCGCACGGTTCGAAGATCACCTTGCACGTCGGTCCGGCGGCCGAGACGCTGACGTCGCTGGACGGGGACTTCGACTTCGTCTTCATCGACGCGGACAAGGGCGGCTACGTCTCCTACTACGAAGCCGTGGTGCCACGGCTCGCCGAGCGAGGGCTGATCGTCGCCGACAACACGCTCGCCGGCGGGCGCGTGGTCGACGGCACGCCGGCGATCGCGCGTTTCAACGAGCACGTCGCAGCCGACCCGCGCACGGTGCAGGTCCTGCTGAGCGTCCGCGACGGCCTGACCCTGATCCGCCGCGCCTAGCGCTCCTCGCAGACACGGCCGACCCGGACATGTCCCGGGGACAGTCCCTGGGACATGTCCGAAACGGCCTCTGTCGCCGCGGGAGCACGCTGACCCGGTGTCTGACACCGGTGGTGTCAGACACCTTTCGCTCTGCAAGTCAGAGCGGAGCGACCTACGATCTTCGCGTGCCCCGCAGGGAGCGAGTCGTCGTCTACGTCGAGCGGGCAGACGGCCTCCTCGTCTTCGAACATCGCGACCATCCCGACGCAGGAACCCAGGTTCCCGCGGGTGGTGTTCACCGGGGCGAGGGGTTGATCGAAGCAGCGATCCGCGAGGTACGGGAAGAGACCGGCGTCCGTCTGGAGTCGGAGCCGGCACTGGTTGGAACGCACGAACATCTGGACGGGCTCGGTCAGCCCTCGCGAAGCCACTTCTTCCGCGTGGATGCCCCGGACGGCTTGCCACGGACGTGGCGGCACGTCGTCTCGGGCGACGGCGGGGATGCAGGACTCATCTTCGAGTGCCGGTTCGACCCTTCGCCGACTCTCTGGCCCGTTCAATCCGTCTTCTGGTTGCGCGAATGACGTACCTGAATCCTGCGCAAAGAACTGTCCGAAACGGCCAGTGGGGTGCCGTCCCATGCGCCTGATCGTCACCCGTTGCGAGGTGAAGTACACGGGGACGCTCGATGCCTTCCTGCCGGAGTCCGTCCGCCTCCTCATGATCAAGGACGACGGCGCGGTGCTCGTCCATGCAGACGCCGGTGGTTACAAGCCCCTGAACTGCTCCGCGTAGCCGCCTCGATTCAGACGGGTGTCAAAGGGTCCGGCTTGTGCAGACTTCTGCGGGATGAGCCGGCCCCGATCAGAGCGCTTTCTCACTGCTGCGCAGGCGCGCGGCGTGTACGACCGAATCGGCCGCGGTCAGGACGTGCAGGCGGTGTTCGAGCATCGGGCGATCAGCGATCTGCTGGCGCACGCCGACGTCGAGCACGCGCATGCGGTGTTCGAGCTCGGTTACGGTACCGGCGCTCTTGCCGAACGGCTGCTGCGCCGGTACCTGCCCGCCGACAGCCGGTAGACGGGCATCGACGTCAGCCCGCACATGCACGACCTCGCCCGCCGTCGCCTCACTGCCTACCTGTCGCGCGCGGAAACGCGTCTCAGCGACGGAGCGCTCCAGTTCCCCTTCCCAGACCGCGCCTTCGACCGCTTCATCGCCACGTACGTGCTCGACCTCCTCAGCGACGAGAACATCAGCACTGTTCTCAGAGAGGCACGACGCCTGGTCATGCGGGGCGGGTTGCTCTGCCTCGTCAGCCTCACACCTGGAACGGCGGTGGAAGCGCGCGGCGTCACCCGCATCTGGGAGAGCCTGTGGTCGCTCCGCCCAGAGCTGGTCGGCGGCTGTCGTCCCGTCAGGCTCATGGATCGCCTCGACCTCGACCAGTGGACGATCCGCCATCACACGGTCGTCACGACCCTCGGCGTCAGCTCTGAAGTCGTCGTGGCCGCCGTGTCCCCGATCTTGGATCGTCAGTCGGGAACCTGCTCGATGACATAGATGCGCCCGTCTGGCGCGCGCACCCAGAACCAGGCCAACTCGCCGAGGCCCGGATCACCGAAGGCCTCCGCCGCCCAGACCGGCTCGTTTACGAGCTCGAGACCGGCGGCCTGCACCTCGGCGAGCGCCGCTCGGACGTCGTCCACGACGAATGCGACGACGAAATCGGCCTCGTCCGGGATCATCCGGATGTCGCTGTGCTCCGGCGCGTACACCTCGACGAGATCGCGCCGATGCGTGGGCAGGCGCTGGAAGGTCACCGAGTCACCCCGACCCGCAGGCTCGAGCCCGAGGACGTCGCGGAAGAAGCGCGTCATCCCATCGACGTCGCGCGTCCGCGTTCCGATGTAACCGATTCGCTGGACCCGCACGCTGGGCGGAGCCTACTACCTCGAGTTGTCCGTAATCTCTTGACGGTCACGGACGACGGCACCTCATGATCTGGTCTGACCGAGGGGTCTTCGGTGAGGCCCTCAACTGCGATACGTGACCTCAGTCTCGCGCTACTCAGCGACCCTTCGCCATCCGACAGCGAGCCGGTCTCCGACCTCCATGCCGACACCGACCGCGCCGATCACACCGTCGACCAGCCATCTCACGTCGTAGCAGTCGCCGGCCCTCTCGATCTCCAGGTCGTACTCGTCGGAGAACTCACCGTTCTCGTGGAAGTAACGAATACGGTAGCGCCCGGCGAAGCCTTGCTCCGGGCCGCCGGTCGCCTGCCCCGAGCCACCCCACGCGTTCTCGTACGACCACCGCGCATCGAGAGTCCCCGGCGCCTCGCCCCTCGCATACAGGGCGAAACCGATGTTCGATCCTTTCATCGACCCATCCTCCCGCAGAAGAGCCGAGAACAGCAAGCCTGTCCGAAAGGGACAGTAGTGTCCTCGCCTCCATGCGTCTGATCGTCGCCCGCTGCGAGGTCTCCTACTCCGGCCGCTTGAACGCGTTCCTGCCGGAGTCGACCCGCCTGCTGATGCTGAAGGACGACGGCTCGGTGCTCGTCCATGCCGACGCCGGCGGCTACAAGCCGCTGAACTGGATGACACCGCCGACCGTGATCGAGGACTCGGGCGACGTGGTCGTCGTCCGCAAGCGCGCCGGGCGCAGCGAGGACCGGCTCGAGATCAGGCTGGTCGAAGTGCTCTCCGACGTCGTGCACGACATGGGAGAGGCCGCCGGCCTGGAGAAGGACGGCGTCGAGCGCGACCTGCAGCTCCTGCTCGCCGACGACCCGACGCACATCGAGCCCGAGCTTCGGCTCGTCAAGCGCGAGTGGCCGACCGACGTCGGGCCGGTCGACCTGATGTGCCGAGACGCCGACGACGGCTGGGTCGCGGTGGAGATCAAGCGCGTCGGGACGATCGACGCGGTCGAACAACTGACCCGCTACCTCGACTGCATCCGCGTCGACTCCGCCAGGGCCGCCTGCCGCGGCATCCTCGTCGCGCAGCAGATCAAGCCGCAGGCGACGGCGCTCGCCGAGCAGCGCGGCCTCACGTGGGCGCTTGTCGACCTCGCCGTGCTGCGCGGCGAGCGCGAGCCCGAGCTGACGCTGTTCGGCTAGCGGCAGGCTCGCCCAAATCCCCTGAGAGGAGTACCATCGAAGTACTGGCCCTGCCCGGCCAGGATTCACGGCCGAAAGCCCGCAGTTCGGCCGCCGCGCTCTGCCTCCCCGGGGTGCGCGATACGACTAGGCGCTTAGGTCACCAAGAGTTCTGCCTCGCAGGGCCAGCTTCCTTCGCCTGCACGGCTCACGGGATGACCGCGGCCTTGAGCAGGTCGCGCGGCGGATCCGCGAAGAGCTCCGGCAGCTCGGCCAGCGAGATCCGATGCGTGACGAGACGCTCCCACGGATACGCACCGCTCGCGAGGAACGCGAGCGCCGCCCGCACGGTCGCGGGCGTGTGGTGAAACGAGCCGCGGACGGTCAGCTCCTCGTAGTGCAGCCGAAATGCGTCGACGGGCGGACGCGCGTCACGCGGCAGCCCGCCGAACAGCCACCACCGTCCCGCCCGGGCGAACGAGCTCCACCGCGTCCGACCACGCCTGCTCCGCCCCGGCCGCCTCCACGACCACGTCCGCCCCGCGTCCGTCGCCCGCCTCCGCCCCGAACAGCTCGGCGAGCGCGCGCCGTTCCTCGCGACCGCCGACGAGCACCGGCCATCCGCCGGCGTCGGCGACGCAGGCGCAGAGCATCAGCCCGATCGGTCCGGCACCGAGCACCGCGACGGAGTCGCCCGCCCGGATCCCTGCACGCTCGACACCGCGCAGGCAGCAGGCGAGCGGCTCGAGCAGCGCGGCGACCTCGGGCGCGACCCCCACCGGCACGTCGTACAGGTTGACCGCGGCGATGCGCTCCGGCACGACGAGCCAATCCGCGTACGCCCCGGCGAGGAACTGCAGGTCGCCGCACTGCTCTCCCCGTGCGCATCCCTCGCACGCACCGCAGGGCGCCGAGTTGGCGGCGACCACCCGGCGCCCGTCGGCGAGCCCGCAGAACTCGTGCCCGAACGGGGAGGGCGACGTCGTCAGCAGGACCGGGTGGCCACGGCGGAACGTCTTCAGATCCGTGCCGTCGGTCAACGCGAGCTCGATCTGCACGAGCACCTCGCCCGGCCCCGGCTCGGGCTTCGGAACGTCCTCGATGCGCAGGTCGCCCGGTGCGTACAGGCGCGCCGCCTTCACGGCGTGAACACGACCTTCAGCGCGCCGCCGCCGCGGTAGAGCTCGACGCCTTCGCGAAACCGCTCGAGGGGCAGCACGGTCACCTCGGAAAGAACGAGCTCCGGCAGGAGCGCCGCCGCAGCGTGGAAGTACTCGAGTGTCGCGGAGCGGGAGCCGACGACCCGCAGCTCGTTGCGGTAGACCGCGTCGAGCGACGTCGGCACGTCCGAGGCCGGCGCCGAGAAGACGAGCAGCGTGCCGCCGGGCTCGAGCCGGTGCAGCGCATCGTTGATCCCGGCGGCTGCGGTGACGACGGCTCCGCCCACCGGATCGGAGTCGGACCGCGCACCGAGCCGCTGCGCCGCCACGAGCCGCTCCGCGCGGGGATCGATCGCGACCACCTCGTCTCCGCGCCGGCCCAGCACCTGCACCCAGAGCAGGCCGACCGCACCGCAGCCGGCCACGAGCACGCGACCGCGCGGGACGAGCTCGGCGGCCCGCAGGACACAGGCGAGCGGCTCGACCCAGACGCCGTCGTGGTCTCCGAACGTATCCGGGAGCGGCACGCAGTGCGTCGCGCGCAGCTGCTCGGCGAAGCCGCCGGGCGCGATCCGCAACCGGCGAAACTCCGTGCAGGTGGACTCATGGCCGGCGAGGCAGCGTTCGCACGTCTCGCAGGGAACGCGATGCATGACGGTGACGCGCGCGCCGCTCTCGAGCTCGCCCGCAATCTCATGCCCGAGCACCGTGCCGGCCGCAGCATGCCCGAGCTTCTCGACGTCGGAGCCGCAGAGCCCACAGCCACGGACGCGAACGAGCTCACCCGGAGCGGTCGGCTCCGGCAGGTCGGCGAGCTTTGGCAGCCCGTCGGCGTCGAGAACGACCGCGCGCACCGCCGTATCCTAGGCGGCACGCGCGGTCGCACTCCCTACGCGTGGGCCGGGAACGACACGAGCCGGCGGGTCGAGATCCCTCCGAGCAGCGCGTCACCCGACTTCCGGGCCCGCACGAACACGGCCAGCAGCTGCTGGCGCGACGAGGCCGGGAAGTAGCGGTCCTGATGCATCGTGAGCGTCGCCCACCCATCGGCGCCGGTCGGCGTCTCGGGCGGGATCGAGAACTGCGAGTACGGCACGGCGGTCGCGTAGACGAGCGCACCGACGATCGGGCGCCCGTTGCACGCCGAAACGTGGAATCGAACGGTCACGTCACTCGAGGCCCGGGTGATCGTCGACGGCGACACGGACTGCCCGTCCACGACGAGCCGCGCCGGCGGCGAGATCGCGCTGATGTTCAGCGGGCCGGAGCCCGACGCCGGGCAGCCGTTCACAGTGGTCGGCGGTGGCGCGGTCTTCGACTTGATGACCGCTGTCGGGGCCGACGACGCCGTCGCCGAGCCGTCCGAGTTGGTCGCGGTCACGCGCACGCGAGCCGTGTGGCCGACATCGGTCGACTTCAGCTGGTAGGTCGAGGTGTCGGCGCCCGAGATGTTCGAGCAGCCGTTCCCCTGCGTGTCACACCGCCGCCACTGGTACTTGTACGTGAGCGCGCTCGAGCTCGTCCACGTGCCCGAGCTCGCCGTCAGGGTCTGACCTTCCTCCGCCGACGTGCCCGTGATCTTCGGCAACGCGGTGTTGACCGGGTTTGCGGAGCTCGCCGCGTCCGAGAATCCGGCGACGGCGAGCACGGCAATGACCGCGGCGCCGAGCAGCGCGAGAAGATTCAGTTTCCTTGTCATCCCATCTCCTTTTCACTGGGCGATTCACAAGTGCCTTCCCGGGATGGATGAGGGAACTGTTAGGAACCCGTAAAAACGCGCTCAGGGATAGACGGAATCCGGCTCCTGGCCTGCTCCCGGCGCGCCCGCGAAGATCTCGGTGATCACGCCGAGATCGCCGCCGGTCGGGAGATACGCGAAGGTGACGCCGTTGTACTCGCCCCCGAGGACCACCTCACGGCCCGCCTCGGAGACGGCGGCGATCGCCCGATCGAAGCTCGGGACTGCGACGCCGATGTGGTGGACCCCCTCGCCCTTCTCCGCGAGGAACTCGGCATACGTGCTGCGGTCGTCGAGTGGCTGGATCAGCTCCCAGTGCACCTGCCCCACGCGGGCGAGCGCGAGACGCCAGGCGGATTCGAGCGGCCGGCCGTTTGCAGTCATGTTCCGAACGTTGTCGCCGTTGAACTCGTAGATCGCCCACGGGCCGATGCCGTATTCGTGCACGTAGGTCCGCATCGCCGCCTCGAGATCGTGCACCACGAGCGCGATCTGCAGCGTCTCGGTGAAGGCGGGCTCGCGCATCGGCCGATCGTACGCCCCCGAGACGATTGCGGCAGCCGGCCCGGCGTGATTCGATCGGCTCCCACCCAAGGAGGCACATTGACGGCGACAAACGACTCTGCTGCAGAAGCGCTGCTCCGGCTGTTCGACGTCCGCGGACGGCGCGTTGTCGTCACGGGCGCTGCGAGCGGGCTGGGGCTCGCAATGGCAGAGGTGCTGGGAGAGTGCGGGGCCAGGGTCACCCTGGCGGACGTCGACGAGGTGCGCCTCGCAACGTCGACCGAGCGGCTCGTCGCCAAGGGCTGCGACGCGCGCTCGTTCGTGGTCGATGTCACCGACGAAGCTCGTGTGCAGGCGCTGTTCGACGACGTCGCCGAAGCGCAGGGCGGAATCGACGTCGTGTTCGCGAACGCCGGGCTCGCATCCGTCCCCGGGTTCCGTGTTCCCGACGGTCAGACACTCGACACGATCGAGCGGTCGGACTGGGACAAGGTGCTCAGCGTCAACCTGACCGGCGTGATGCACACGATGCGAAGTGCCGCCGGGGTCATGCGGCGGCAGGGCTCCGGCCGGATCGTCGTCACCGCCTCGAACGCCGGGCTCCGGCCCGAGCCGCTCGTCTGCTACGGCTACGCCGCGAGCAAGGCCGCGGTGATCCACCTCGTCCGCCAGGCCGCGCTCGAGCTCGCACCGGACGGCGTGCTCGTCAACGCGATCTGCCCCGGCCCCTTCTACGGCACGCTGATCGGCGGCGGCGTCACCGAGCACCCCACCGAGGAGCTGAAGCAGGCGTGGGCGACCCTGATCCCGCTCGGCCGCATGGCGCACCCGGACGAGCTGAAGGGGCTCGTCGTGCTGCTCGCCTCCGACGCGTCGAGCTTCATGACCGGCGCCGCCTATCTCGTCGACGGCGGCTCGCTCGTCCAGGCCTGAGCCGTCGACGCGTGCGCGCCGCCCGCCGAACGGGCGACGCGCACGCGCGAGCTTCCTAGAGGTGGACGGGGAAGGAGACCAGCCGGCGGGTCGAGACGCCGCCGAGCAGCGGCTCGCCCGACTTGCGGGCACGCACGAACACGGCCAGCAGCTGCTGGCGCGACGAGGCCGGGAAGAAGCGGTCCTGGTGCAGGGTCAGCGTGACCCAGCCGTCGGAGCCGGTCGCCGTCTCGGGCGGGATCGAGAACTGCGAGTACGGCACGGCGGTCGCATAGACGAGCGCACCGGAGATCGAGCGGCCGTTGCACGCCGAGACGTGGAAGCGCAGCGTCACGTCGGCCGACGAGCGGTTGATCACCGTCGGTGAGACCGTCTGCCCGTCGACGAGCAGCCGCGCAGGCGGCGAGATCGAGCCGACGTCGAGGGTGCCGGAGCCCGACGTCGGACAGCCGTTCACGGTCGTAGGCGGCGGCGCGGTCTTCGCCTTGATGACCGCGGTCGCAGCCGAGTCCGCCGTCGCCGAGCCGTCCGAGTTCGTCGCCGTCACTCGGGCACGAACGGTGTGGTCGACGTCGGTCGTCTGCAGCTGGTAGGTCGACGAGTCGGCGCCCGAGATGTTCGAGCAGCCGTTGCCCTGCGCATCGCAACGCCGCCACTGGTACGCGTACGTCAGCGAGCTCGAGCTCGTCCAGGTCCCGGAACTGGCGGTCAACGTCTGTCCCTCCTCTGCCGACGTCCCGGTGATCTTCGGCAGCTCCGTGTTCGAGGGCACGGCAGTGCTCGCCGCATTCGAGAAGCCGGCGACGGCGAGCACCGTCACGGCTGCAGCACCGAGCAGCGCCAAGAGATTCGTTCTGCGTGTCATCCGTTCTCCTTTGACTGGGCGGGTCATTAAGGTGTCTCGCCTGCGGATGAGGGAACTGTGAGAATCCCGTAAAGGTCCGGTCGCGTACCCGATCCCGCCCGGCGCTACACTGACCCCGGCTCGGGGCTATAGCTCAGTTGGGAGAGCGCCTGGATCGCACCCAGGAGGTCGGCGGTTCGAGTCCGCCTAGCTCCATCACCGTTTCATCCGAACCACAGCGTGCGAACCGTGGCGGCTGTCGGCTCGCCGTCGGTGGAGCTCGTCATTCGTGCGTTCGCAGCTCTGCGAGAAGCGCTTGCGGGGTGAGCATTCGGACTCCGCGATACTCGCCGACCGGCACCAGATGCTTCTTGTCGCCTGTGACGAGGATGTCCGCGCCCGCTTCGATGGCGCAGGCCAGGATCACGTCGTCGCTTGGATCTCCTGTGACCGAGACGACCTGTTCCGGCCGGCTGGGCTGAGAGGACGCGATCCGTTCCAGTAGCCGCCGCGCGTCCCGGATGCGATCTCCGTCGAAGCCGAGCTTGTCGCCCAGCACCCGATCCAGCTCGTCGAGAACGAGGAGAGGGAGCAGCAACTCGATCCTGCCGTCGACCGCCTCTTCGAGAACACGACTCGGCGGCCCGTTGGCGATCAACGCCGAGACGAGGACGTTGGTGTCACAGAGAACGCGGAGACTCAGGCGGGTCCGGCGCGCAGTTCGTCGACGAGCGCCTCGGCGTCGTCTGGGCCGATGGCGCGCTCCTCGGCCAGCCGGCGTCCGTAGCGCTGCAGCTCGCGGAGCTGCTCGAGCTCGACCTGACGCCGTAGTGCATCTCGCACAAGCTCGCTCTTCGTCGTGCCCCGCGCCTGCGCGACCGCCTCAGCCTCACGCATGAGCTCGTCGGGGATCGACACGGAAAGCAGCTTGGCCATCGTCATATGAAAGTATCACATACCCCGTCACGGGACCAACGGGTCATGACCTTGTCGCGACCCTGAACACCGGATGGTCCGCTGCGATTCGGACGAACTCGGAGGAGTCAGACTCGGGGCCGACTCCGTCGAAGAACTGGCCGACCTCCCATTTCCAGCGGCGTAGGTACGCCCGCAGGAGCGGCTCTTTCTCAGCGTCGGGAAGCTCCTCGGCGGTGAACAGCTCTCTGCGCGACCCGAGCAACAACGCGCCTTCGCCCGACGCTCGCAAGTTGCGCACCCACTGGGTGTGACCGCGCGGAGCGACGAGGTACTGCTGCCCCTCATGCACGAGTGGGTTGACTGGATTGTGACGTGGCGTCCCGCTCTTCCGTCCGCGAACCTCGAGGATGCGCGAGCCCCAGAAGCTCACACCGAGCCTGGTCAGGCCGGCGATGAGCGGATTCATGACCTTTCGATCGAACCAGCGTGGGGCGCGGTAGTGCATGTTCGACCTCCCGACTCGCCCTTTCAGGGTCGACGATACTTCGCTCTGTCGGAAGACGAAGCAAACGAAACATCGGCGACAGGCAGCCGGGGCCGCCCTTTCGGACGAGCCCCGGCAGCGTGGTGTCGTCAGCCGTTGAGGTTGACCTGCACCGAGAAGAGGCGACGTGTGGAGATGCCGCCGAGGAGGTCTTCCCCGGATTTGCGTGCCCGGGTGAAGATCGCGATCAGCTGCTGGTTCGAGCTGACGGGGAAGCCGCGGAGCATCTGAAGGTTGAGCTCCGCCCAGCCGTCGCTGCCGGTTGCCTGCTCCGGCGGGATCGACAACTGGTTGAACGGGACGGCGGTCGAGTAGACCAGTGCTCCCTGCACCGATCGGCCGCCGCAGGCGGAGACGTGGTAGCGGACGATCAACTGCTGCGTCCCGCGGTTGACTACGGATGGACTGTTCTGCTGCTGGTCGATGAGCAGCCGCGCCGGCGAGCTCACGTTGGCCACCTGAACGGGACCGGTGCCGGTCGGGCAGCCGGTCGCGGGCGCAGGCTTCGTGGCAATCGTGATCACGGCTGTCGGCACGGACGATGCAAAGGTGTTGCCGTCCGCGTTCTGGGCCCGCACCTTGAAGCGGATCGTCTTGCCGACGTCGACATTCGTGAGCACGAACGTGTTGTTGGTCGCGCCGCTGATGTTCGCGCAGCTGCCGCCGCTCCTGTTGCAGCGCACCCAGTAGTTGTTGTAGTCGGTTGGGCTGCCGCTCCACTGGCCCCTGTGGCCGGTCAGGGTCTGGCCCTCCTGCGGCGTGCCGGTGATCGTCGGCGGATCCGTGTTCGTCGGCGGCGCCGAGCTCGCGGCCGCTCCGGCGCCGGCGAAGACGCCGAGACCGATCACGAGCGCAAGCAGCGTTCCGATGCCGATGAGCCCTGCAAACAGCGCCCAGCGTTTGTTGATCGAGCGAGACATAGCTCTTCTCCTTAGTGTCGGTCGCCCTCTTGGCGCGCTCTGCGACGCGCGGCGTTTGGCCGCGGCGCTACGTCCCGCACTCGCTGCTCTGTGGCGTGCTGCATCTGGTGCCTACCTCCAACAGCCGAGTGCCCGGCTCGATGCCGGCGGGACGGCGTACTGCCGACCGAATGCTGGGGTCAGGCGCATGCTCGACCGGATGGCTAGGGCCAAGCACAGAGAACCGTACTCTCAAGTCGGATCTGGCGCATCGGTAAAAAGGGGGTAGCGGCCTGAGCCGCGCTCGGAAACGCCTCATCCGAGATCGGGCGGCCGGCACGGCCCGGTTCCCTCACATCTTGATAACGTTTCGGTTGCGTTCGGCCCTACTCCCCGGCCGGAGGCGCGCCAGGCCCCAGCATTCGGTCGGCAGTAAGCCGCCACGTCGGTTGACGCAGCCGGCATACGTCGCTTGGAGGAGGCCGCAGCATGCAACAGGTCGAGCAGCGCACGGTGAGGTTCGGAGCACGCCCGAAACGGCCGCCGTCGCGCGGCACCGCGGGACTGCGTCAGGCACGCCGAACCGCAAACCGCAAGCAAGTGCGTGGCGATCTCCACTGTGAATGCGGACAGTCGGGCTGCCGCGCCGCCATCCCGGCCCAGGCGCTGGAGCACCGCCGGGCGCGCGGCGGCTTTGTCGTCGTCCCGGGCCATCAGGGCGAGGACGTCGTAGTCGCTGCAGCCGACCGGTTCTTCGTCATCGAACTCACGCAGAGCCAACGGTGACGGTCATGAGTCCGGTGGACGCAACTCTCAGTGAACGTCTCGAGGCAGCAGCGATCTCGATCAAGATGATTGCCGCGAAGGGCCCGGGTGCCGCGCCCCTGGTGACCATGATGGCACTGAGGTTCGGCGTCGACGAACAGGTCCTGCACCACGCTGCTCGGAGCCCTGCCACGCAACGAACCTACGACCGCATCCACTCGAACACCCAGCCGGTGCTCGACCTCTGGCCCGTGACTCGTATCCCAGTAGAAGCGTCGAGTGCGTAGCGAAATGACCAAACAGCTGCGCGTCCTCGTCGCAAACGAGCGCCAGGACCGGCTCGCCGACGTCGCGACGATCGTCGCCGGCCTCGGCCATGAAGTGATCGCTCCGCAGATCGTCGTCTCCGAAGTTGGTGCCTTCACCGCCCGCGAGCGACCTGACGTTGCGCTCGTCGGACTGGGCGACAGCTCCGCCCACGCGCTCCGGCTGATCGAGGAGATCGTTCATGAAGCGACCTGCCCCGTCGTCGTGCTCCTTCACGCACCGGATCCCGAGTTCGTGGTCGAAGCCGCCAAGCGCGGTGTCTTCGCTCACATCACCGACGGCGAACCGCTGGAGTGGCAGAACTCGATCGAGATCGTGCTGCGGCGGTTCGCCCAGTACCAGGATCTCGAAGGCGCGTTCGCCCGGCGCGCGACGATCGAACGCGCAAAGGGGATTCTGATGGAACGTCACTCGGTCGACGAGCTCGGCGCCTTCGAGCTCCTGCGCGATCACGCCCGCAAAGGGCGTCACAAGCTCGTCGACATCGCCCAGGCGATCGTCGACGGTCACCTCCTGCTGCCACGAAGAAGCGGGAACTAAGCCAGGAAATGGACAAACACGAGGAATACACGCCCGGTGAGCTCGGCCTGCTGGCGGGCCATTCATGGGCCGTCGGAGCGACCCCGCAAGCCGTTGCTGAAGTGACGGAGATGGGGCTCATTCCGGACGTCGTCTGAGACAGGATCCTGCACGCCGGCATGCGAAGCCGGATCGAGCGGTGCGCAGACTCGGCGAACGCGGACGACGCCTTCTGGCACGGCTTCATCCACGGAGTCCGCGCCTCGACCATCGACGACCCCGCAAGGATCACGGAGCTCAACCCGTAGATCCTCGGCGTTCGCGGTCGTCACCGTGGCGAACGAACCCGGACCTGGGCTGGGG
>CAVRIK010000003.1:0-11848 GCA_963721235.1 uncultured Thermoleophilia bacterium
CCTGAAGCCGACCGGCCGGGTCTCCGTCTTCGACTCGAGCAAGAAGCTCGTCGAGAAGCTCACCTTCGCGATGGATACGTTCCTGCCGAAGACGGCGATCGACTACCCGCTCCTCTTGAAGACCGGACTCGGCGCAGGCCGCTACCGCGCCGCGATCACCCTGCAGGCACGGGGCGGCAAGACGGTGACGACCACGCGATCGTTCTCGGTCTCCTCCGCGAACGTCAAGCAGGTCTTCACCTCAGCGGCCCAACGTACCCGGCTTCGTCGAGCTGCGAGCACCTGGCGACCATCTTCGCCGCGGTCGCCGCGGTCTCGATCGTCTCCCTCCTCGTCCTCCTCGTCCTCTTCCCGCGCCTCCGCCGGCGCACGGCCAGGGCGTAGCACTCACTTGCGCGCGGAGCCGAGAGGCCGCGCGTAGATCACGAACGACCCTGCCGGGTAGCGCCGGTATCCGTGACGTTCCAGAAACGGAACGACGGACGCGCTGCCGACGAGCTTGCGGTAGAAGATGAAGCCGTGGTCCGCTCGCTTAGCGGCCTGCGCGTAGGGCGCGTAGCGAGTGTCGAGCAGCGTGGGCAACGCCTTCCCATCCTGAATCGTCATGCCGATCAGCCGGTTCTCGACCGCGACGATGTGCTCGCGCGTGTCGAAGTCGAGGCGATAGGCGAGCCAGTAGTCGGTGTAGACGTACTTCAGCTTCAACCGGTCCAGCTCCGAGACGAACCCGCCGAGGTGACGGGGCACGAGCTGAACCACGTCACGCGCGCCGAGCCCCCGGACCTGGTTCGTCGGATGCGGCGTGCCGGTGAACCAGTCGTTCATCCGTTGCAGCGTGACGACGGAGAGGACGCAGCCGACCGCGATCACGGCCGCAGCGCTCGCAGTGTTCCTGGCGAGTTGAGCGACGAGCAAGACCAGCACGGGCACCAGCACCATCAGGTAGCGAGGATTGCCGGTCACTCCCGAGGTGTAGGGCGCGAGAACGTAGAGGAGCGGGAACAGCGCCGCGACGACGTAGAGCAGCGACACCGGTCGACGGCGGCCCGCCACCCGGCGACGACGAAGAGGGCGACGCACCCGGCGTAGATCGCGTAGGTGAGGGCGGCCGAAGGCAGGAGGAGCCTGCCCGAGAAAGGGGCCCGAAGCCCGGCGATCATCGGCAGGTATGGCGAAGCCAGTAGGCGAAGACTGCGGAACGGCGTGCCACCCTGGCCTTGCGTCAGAGAGGACCGGCCGTGCGTCGCGATCCAGACGAGCCACGGAAGAGCACCGAGCGCTGCTCCCGCGCAGCGCGATCCCGAGGTGACGGAGCGCTCTCGGCGCTTTCCAGACGATCCAGACGACCAGTCCGACGGCAATGGTGACGATCTGGACCGACTGCCAGAGCGCCAGGCCGAGGACGAATCCGAACGCCGCGGCACGCCAGCGGTCCGGGCGCTCGACCAACCGCAGCGCGAGCAAGAGGAGCAGCAACGGGTAGACGAAATCGCTGGCGTAGAAGCCCTGCTGGTGAATCAGCTCGAACACCGCGAACGGCGGCCAGACCCACAGGAGGGCGGCCGCGACCGTCGCCGCGGGCTCGCCGATCGTGCGGAGACCGACACGCCAGACGAGCACGGCCGCGACGATCGTCAACGCGACCGGCACCAGGCGGAGCGCCGGCCAGGTGCTGCCGAGGAGCCAGAAGACGGGAACCGTCAGCCACGCCTCCTGAGGTCCTCCGTACGACTGCCCCCAGTAGAACGTCGTCAGGTCCCCGTGCGACGCGTGCCGGGCCATCAGCCCGACGACCGCCTCGTCGCCGTTGGGCGTCCCCATGACCATGCGGTACGTCCAGACGCGCAACGCCACGCCCGCCACGGCAGCGAACACGACGACGAGGCGAATCGGCGTGATCGTCGGTCGTGTCATTGGGCGAGGAGCCTATCCCGTTCGCGGGATGGGTCACTGTGTCGGCCCGCCGCTCGTGCGGCACAGCCGACGGGCGGCCCTTCTATGATCCCGACCTCCATTGCTGTCGATCGTTGTCCCAATCCACAACGAGCAGGAGTGCCTCGGCGAGTTGGAGGAGCGGTTGTCGACCGTCCTCGACTCCATCGACGAGCCCGCCGAGGTGATCCTCGTCGATGACGGCAGCACCGATCAGACGCCCGTGTTGATGGCGCTCCTCTCCGAGCGAGACCCGCGCTACAAGGTCTTGCTGCTCTCTCGAAACTTCGGGCACCAAGTCGCGATCACCGCGGGTCTCGACCGGGCCGCGGGTGACGCGATCGTGATCATGGACGGCGATCTGCAGGACCCGCCGGAGGTGATCCCGGAGCTGGTCGAACGCTGGCGCGAGGGGTATGACGTCGTCTTCGCCGTCCGGCGCAGGCGTGAAGGCGAGCCGACTCTCCGCAGGCTGCGTGCGGCCCTTTTCTACCGGTTCTTCCGCGTCGTCTCCGACCTCGACGCTCCCGTGGACGTGGGCGACTTTCGTCTCATCAATCGGCGTGTCCTGACAGTTCTGAGCGGGATGCGCGAGCGGCATCGCTACCTTCGAGGCATGGTCAGCTGGGTCGGCTTCCGCCAGACAGGCGTCGAGTACGTCCGCGAGGAGCGGCACGCGGGGCAGTCGAAGTACCCGTTCGGCAAGCTGCTGCAGCTGGGGCTGAACGGAGTCGTCAGTTTCTCGAATGCGCCGCTCGTGCTCTCGCTCCGCGTCGGCCTCGTCGTCTCCCTCCTCGCGATCGCGACCGGAGTTGCCGCGATCGCGATCAAGATCGCCGGGCTCTTCCCGATCCCGGGGACCGCCACGATCGTCGTGCTCGTCGCCTTTCTCGGCGGACTGCAGCTCCTGATCCTCGGCGTGCTCGGTATCTATCTGGGCCGGATCTACGACGAGGTCAAAGCGCGTCCGCTCTATCTGATCGACCGTGAGATCGGCTTCGGCGATCGGTCCGCGCCTGGGCCCTCGCTCCGGTGAGCTCTCAGTTCGACTCGCACGCCGACTCGTACCGCGAAGAGGTCGACCAGGCGATTGCGTTCGTTGGACAGGACGTCGAGTTCTTCGCCGAGCGGAAAGCCACGCTGCTCGAACGATCGGCGCGCCGCCTGCTCGGCGACCCGTCCGAGCTCTCGATCCTCGACGTCGGCTGTGGGATCGGCCTCGTCGACCGCTATCTCACGCGCGGCTTCGGCTCGGTCGCCGGGACCGACGTGTCCGTGGCGGAGCTCGAGGTCGCGCGGGCCGAGCACCCGGAGGTGTCGTACTCCGTGTCCGAGCCGGATCGCGTCGCGCACGAGGCAGGCACGTTCGACGTGGCCTTCGCCGCCTGCGTCATGCATCACCTCCCCGCCGAGGATCACGCGACTTTCGTGGCGGAGTTGGCCCGGGTCTTGCGGCCGGGCGGTCTCGCCGTGGTGTTCGAGCACAACCCGCTCAATCCGCTCACTCGTCTCGTCGTGAGGCGCGTCGCATTCGACTCCGGCGTTCGCCTACTTCGCTCCGGAAGCGTGGCTTCGCTGTTCGAGAGTGCCGGCCTCGAACAGGTGCGGTCGGTCTACACGACCTTCCTGCCGCTGCGGAGCCGGCTCGCCGAACGGATCGAGGACCGGCTCGCCCGGGTCCCGCTCGGCGCCCAGTACGCGGTGCTCGGCCGAAAGGCCGACTCGTGATCGCGGCCCGCGGTGCCGCACGGCCCCTCGCGCGAGACGCGAGCGGCTGGAGTTACGGATTCCTGCTCGCCGCGACCGTCGGCCTCTCGTCGCTCGTCTTGCTCGCAACGCTGGATCGGCGTTGGTTTCCCTGGGACGAAGGGACGCTCGGGCAGATGGCCGAGCGTGTGCTGCAGGGTCAGTTGCCGCACCGTGACTTCGTCGACACCTATACCGGCGGGCTGACGTTCTTCGATGCAGGGGTCTTCTGGCTCTTCGGAACGGATCTCCTTTGGCTCCGCGTGGCGATGCTGCCGTTCTTCGTCGCATTCGTGATCGCCACGTTCTACATCGCGACGCGAATCGCTCCGCCGCTCGTCGCGGCGGTGCTCACCGTCGCGATTGTCATCTGGAGCGTTCCGAACTACTCGGCCGCGATGCCGTCCTGGTTCAACCTGTACTTCGCGATCCTCGGCGTCGCTGCCCTGGTGCGCTGGCTCGAGTCACGGCAGCAACGGTGGCTCTGGATCGCCGGGGTCATGGGCGGTCTCTCGATCGCCGTCAAGGTCGTCGGCCTGTACTACCTCGCCGGGGCCGCGCTCTTCTTGCTCATCCGGCCGCAACTCGGAACGCGCCCCGCACTCCGGCGCGTCACCGCCGGGGCCGCCGGCATCTTCGTTCTTGCGCTGCTCTGCTTCGGCTCCGTTCTCGACGTTCTCTGGCCCCGGCTCGGACACGGCGAGCTCGTCGCCCTCCTCGTGCCGGTGGCGGCAGCGCTCTCCGGCGTGGCGCTGATCGCGATCCGCACGAATCCGCCGACCGCCGCCGTTGTCCGGACGGCCATCTCCGACGTCGGTCCTCTGCTCGGTGGGGCGGCGGTTCCGCTCCTGGCGTTCCTCGTGCCCTACCTGGTCACAGGCTCGGTCGGCTCTCTGGTTCGCGACCTCGGCCAGTCACCCGGGCTCAGGCTGCAGTACGCGGCACTCCCGCCGCTCGGGCCGCGGTGGTTGCCTGCCGCCGTGCCGCTCGTGCTCCTCGCAGTCGCGCCGCTGATCCGCGGGCGCGCCGGGAAGGTGTTCGCCCTTGCGGTCGCCGCCCTCTTCGTCGGCGCCGCAGTGCTCACCACGAGAACCACCGCGTTCGACTTCTTCTTCAACTCGCTTCGAGAGACCGTTCCGGTGCTGTGTGTCGCGTGGGCGGTGCTGGCACTGCGGCGCACGTGGCCCGCGTCACGGCAGCGAGAGCAGGAGCTGCTCGCGCTGCTCTTGATCATCCTGGCATTCACGACACTCGTTCAGTTCCCGTTCGGCTCGTGGATCTACTTCCTCTACGTACTGCCGCTCGCCGCGCTCACGGGCGTCGCGTTTCTCAATGCGCGCGGCCTGCTCCGGGAGACCCTCCTGCTCGTCGTCCTCGGGGCGTACCTCGTGGCAGGCGCGCGTTTCATGACACCGGGCGCGGCGGGAATCGTCGACGCCTTCGAGGGCCGGTACCCCGGCCTCGCGCGCGCCGACGACGTTCGCGGCCGCATCTACGTGCCGGTCGCCGAGGCCGAGCACTACCGGCAGATCTCAGCGCTTCTGTCCCTGCACGCGCGGAACGGCTACACGTTCGCCGGTCCGGACGCGCCGGAGGTCTACTACCTCTCGAACCTCAGAAACGGGACGCCGATGATCTACGACTTCCTCACACCGGTCCAGGATCGGGACAGGTTCGTGCTCGATGCGATCGCTCGGCATCACATCACCGCGATCGTCGTGAACCAGACCCCGTCGTTCTCGCCGACGCTCGACCAGCCCTTGCTCGATCGCCTCGACGCGTTGTACCCCGCTCACGAGCTGGTCGACCACTTCGACGTCCGCTGGCAGCCATGATCAAGCGGCTCTGGGATCTGAGCGCGGTCTACCGCGCCTGGCAGCTGCCGTTCGAGCGTCAGAAGTTCGCCCCCGTCGGTCGCTTCCTGGAGGAAGCCGACGTGCGGAGCGTGCTCGACGTCGGCTGCGGCCCGGGAACGAACGCGGCGCAGTTCGTCGACACGCGGTACGTGGGGATCGACCTGAATCCCGCGTACATCAGGAGCGCGAGGCGGCGATACGGGGACCGCTTCGTCGTCGGTGACGCCGCGGCTGGGCTGCCGGAGGGTGGAGCCCCCTACGACCTGATCCTCGTCAACAGCCTCTTGCATCACCTGGATGACGAAGCCGTGAAGGCGGTGCTCGGCGCGGCGACGCTGCTGCTCGCGCCCAGTGGTGCAGTCCACGTGCTCGATCTCGAGCTGCCGGCCGAGCGGGGTCTCGCCAGGTCGCTCGCGCTGCACGACCGCGGCGACCACGTGCGACCCCGCGCGTCCTGGCTCGAGCTGCTCGGCCGTGCGCTGTCGCTCGAGACGTTCGAGCCCTATCCGCTGACACTGCTCGGCCGCCCGCTCTGGAACATGTTCTACGCGCGCGGCGTCGGTCACGCCTGACCCCCACGGAGCGGCGGCGACTCACAGAAGGGTGATGGACGGTTCACCCGGCGCGGGGACGGGACGAGTCGCGCGTTGGGACTGGCCCGCGGGCCGTTGCGAGGCGAAATGAGACCCATGCGGCGGCTGCTGATCGGCTGGACCCTGATCCTCTTCACGGCCGCGCCTGCCGCGGCGGGGCCGATCGGCGTGGGGCTGACTCTCTCTCCCGGGGTGTTGCGCGTGAGAGCAGCGCCGGTGACGGTCGTAGGCGCACGCGTCTCGGTGCCCGTCACCGTCGCCGACGGACGAGGCCACGGTGCCGGCTGGACTCTAAGGCTGCACAGCTCCTCGCGGGTCACCGTCGACTCGATCACCGCGCGGTGCGCGACCGGTTCGACGTGCACGCTGCCGGCCGCTGCCGGCAGGCCGTCGGGGCTCACCGTCCTGCGCGCGGCGAAGGGCACCGGCATGGGCGTGATCGACCTCGCCGTGACGCTCAGCTCGCCGACGAGAACAACGGTCTCGTTCTCCGTCGGCTAGGCAGAGCCAGACAACGACGGGGCGGGATCACGCCGGCGAACATGCGCGGACAAGGCGACCAGCAGGATCGCGAAGAGGGCGACGAGCAGGCCGTTCCGTGCGAGCAGCACCCACACGGGCCACCCGAATGCGCGCAGCGGGTGCTCGTAGACGACCTCGATCTGGGTCGTGATCAGGATCGCGAGGAGCACTGCCGATGCGACCAGGCCGACCCGGCGTGCGACGAGTGGCACGAGCGGGACGAGCCAGACGAGGAACTGCGGCGAGATCACCTTCGAGAACGCCACGAATGCAGTCGCCGAGGCGGCAAAGCCGACCACGAGCGCCTCGTTGCTCTCCTCGGCGCGCCAGTACGTGACGACCACGGCGGCGAGCGCTGCGAGGAAGACGAGGAGCGTCAGGCTGCCGAGCGCGTTCGGCAGCGTGCCCGAGAGGTCGAGCGAGCCGGGCTTGCCGGCCACGATCTTCCCCGAATAGACGCCGGCGGCATCCGCCGCGAGCAGGATCGACGAGCCGAGGCTCTCGAGCTGCAGGTGCCTGATCGACTGTGTATAGACGCTGTACCAGAGGCCGCCGGGCGCAAGCGCCGCGAACGGAGCCACGGCGACGAGGAAGACCACAGCGAACGTCTTCAGCGCCGACTCGAGAGCCTTGCGCCCGAATGTCCGATACACGTGCAGCACGGCGACGGGCATCACGACGAGCGGGAAGATCTTCACCACGCAGCCGAGCGCGAGCAGGCCGAAGGCGAGTCGCGACCGACCCGCAAGCAGTGCGACGAGTGCAAGGACGCAGAGGAGCGCCGGCCACAGGTCGTAGCGGTTGAGCTCCACCGCGCCCAACGCAACGGGAGCGGCAACCAGGAGCCCGTACGTCGCGAACGTCCGGCTCCGATCGGCGCCGAGCAGCCGCAGCCCGATCGCACACGCCAGGACCAACGCGAGCCCCGCGACTGCGACCGTGAACTTGAACGCGAGGTTGTAGTGCGCGAGCGCGGACAACGGGAGCGGGGCGAGGAACGTCGGGATCGCACCCGGGGGGTACTCCATGTAGAAGTTCCGGTACGGCAGCTGGCCCTTCTGCATCAGCGTGGCGAAGTCGTGGTACCGCCCGACGTCACCAGGATCGACGGCGCTGAAGAAGCCCCCACGGGCCACCGCGCAAGAGACGAGGAATGCGGCGCCGACGAACAGCACGACGAGCCAGTCACGCCGGTGGAGCCTGCCCGGCGATCGTGCAGCCGGGGACCGCTTCAGCATCTCCACCGCGTCATCCTAGAGGTCAGTCGGGACAGGCCCGTACACTGCTGCCCGTGGCAACGCACGCACTCGGCCGTCTCGCCACCGAGCTCGCGAACCGCCGCAGATACGCCTATCCGGTCGTCGCCCTAGCGGTCGCCCTGCCGCGACTCGTCGTCCTCGTGGAGCAGCGCGGAGCGATCCTCGTACCGTTCACGTTCGGCGAGAAGAGCGACGACATCGCGCGCACGTATCTGGCGAGCGGCACGTTCGGATTCATCCCGGGACACCCGAGCGCCTACACGCAGCCGCTTTACAGCTTCTTCCTGATCCCGCTCTACTGGTCGCTCGGACGCTCGTGGGAGGTGGTCGGCGGAGCGCCAGATCCTCGTCGCGATCGCGACGTCGCTGATCGTGTACGAGATCGGGCGGCGCTGGCTCCCGGCCTGGGCCGGCGTGTGCGCAGCACTGCTCGTGAGCCTACATCCGTACTCGCTCTGGCACGACGTTCACGTCAACCGCGAGATTCTCGACGGGCTCCTGGCCGCCGGCATCTTCGCCCTCTCGCTTGCGCTGCTCGAGCGCCGTTCGGCGAAGCTCGCCGTCGGCGCTCGGCGCCGTCTTCGGCCTCGCGATCCTGAGCAACGTCAGGCTCACCGCACTGCCGCTGCTCGTCGGCGGCGCTCCTCCTCTGGTACTGGAAGCCAAGCCGTCGAGCCTTCGCGCTGCTCGGGCTCGTGCTGGCCGTCTGCGCCCTCGTGCTCTCTCCGTGGGTGATCCGGAACCGGGTCGACGTCGGCTGCTTCGCTCTGACGACCGATTCACGAGCGCTCTGGGAGGCCAACGACAGCCTCACGCTCAGGACGCTCCGACAGGGCAAGTGGATCGACAACGTCCCGCTGCCCGGCGTCGTACCCGCCGAGCGCACAGGATGCGGGCCGTCTCTACCGCCGCCAGGGAAAGATCGTCAGCGTCGACGAATGCGCACAGGTGAGCTTCTACCAGCGGAAGGTGCTGAGCTTCTGGGCTCACCATCCCGGCGAGAAGAGCAAGCTCGCGGCGCAGGCGTCGTTGATGCTCTGGAACCCGGTTGTGTCGCCGCCGCCGACGCGCAGTGACGCCGTCGGCTGGCTGACGGATCTGCGCGACACGGTCGAGCCCGTGTTCATCGGCATCGTCTTTCTGCTGGCCTTGTACGGCATCTTCCGCGTGCCGCGCCGCCTCGCTGCGCTCTCGCTGCTGCTGCTCGGCTACCAGTGGGCGCTTGCGGTGCTCTTCGTCGGAGCGACCCGCTACCGCGTGCCGTGGGACTTCATCCCCTGCCTCCTCGCCGGAGCCGCTGCCGTCGACCTGGCGGGCCGGTACCGACGTCGCCGGGCGACCCGGGCGCTCGCATGAGCGCGATCTCCTCGTACTGGTCCTACCTGAGGCGGTCGCTGAACGACGCCCTCTTCGACGCGTTCCTCGTCACGCTCCTGATCTCTCTGGTGCGTGCGCCCGACCAGCCCGACGTGACGCTCAGCGCCGGCTCGACGAGCCTTTCGATCACGCCCTCCGACGTATCGCTGATCGTCCTCGGAGTCTGGACGCTCGCGCGCGTGATCCGTCGGCGCGACCTCCCGAGACGATCCTGGCCGATCCTGTCGACGGCGGCGTTGTTCGCCGGGTGGATCCTCGTCACCGCCGCGCTCAACGGCTCCGACGCGTTCGTCTCCGCGGGGAAGTTCGTCGAGATCGGAGTCCTGATGCTGTGCGCGGTCTACGTGATCGACAGCGGTGAGCGACTGTGGCTCGTCGTGCTCGCGCTCGTTCTGATGAACGGAGCCGCGGATATTTGGGCGATCAAGGGCTTCCTGCGCGACCTCGGCGCCCGGCAGCCGTCGTTTCTCGGCGAGCACGATCTCGCTGCGCTCTCGACGATGACGCTCACGATGTGGTTCGCGCATCTCTATTCGAGCGCGGGTCGGCACCGCCGGCTCGCCGGGGTCGCCGCAGTCGTCGGCGTGGTCGGGATCACCCTCGGGGCCGCGCTGGCGAGCCTGATCGGCGTGTATCTCGCGGTGGCGGCGCTGGCAGCGGTGGCCTGGGTGCGGGGGCAGTACCGGCCGAGATCACTCGCCGTCACGGTCCTCGTCGTCGTCGCGATCACGGGCGGCGTCCTCAACCTGCGGGCCGACAATCTCGGCTTTCTCCGTTCCTGGCTCGGCATCCACCAGAAGAACACGCCTGCGAGCGGTGAGCCGGGAGCGTGGAGCCAGCGGCTGATCTATGCCTACATCGGGGGGCGGGTCTTCCTCGCGAAGCCGATTCTCGGCACCGGCTGGTACCCGGAGCTGCCGCCCAAGGAGTATGCGCGCTTTCTGCCGGACGCGCGCCGCCGGTTCGCCGACCAGCCCGCGCACTACTTCCCGCCCGCGAACGGCCGTCTGATTCCGCAGATGTCCTATGACCAGGTGCTCTACGAGCTCGGCCTGGCCGGGGCGCTGATCTTCGCGCTCATGCTCGCAGCGACGGCCCGCGATTCCGCACGGGCTGCGCGCCGCTGGCGGCGAGACGACGCGGACCCACTCGTCGCATACGTCGCACCGGCCTGGACGGCCTCGTTGCTCGGGGTACTCGCCGGGATCGCCCTCTTCGGCGGGGCGACCGTCTCTGTGCTCTTTTGGCTGACGCTCGGGACCGCAGCGGCGCTCGTGGCCGTGGCGCCCGGGAGCCGCTTACGTCGACCGCTATGAGCCCGCTGCGGCGCGCCGCCCGGTCGCGGCGGTGCCGACCACCGCGAGCCCGCTGCACCAGAGCACGAGCACGAGCGGGAAGACGACGTAGAGAAAGCGCGGATGGATGTCGGTGACGGAATAGAAGCTGTAGAACGCCGCCGTGCAGCCGATCGCGAGCCACAGCAGCCACCGACGCCACACACCACGGACACCGAGTGTCCCGATCGCGGCGAGCGGGACGAGCAGGAGCAGAACCGACGGCCGCCAGAGCAACGAGTCGGTCCACGCGATCCGCACGTAGTGCAGCGCGAAGGGCTTTGGCGGCAGCCCGCCGTGCGCGGTCGGCAGGCTCGTGTAGCCCTTCGACCAGTACGCGAGAGCGACCGGGAGAAAGGCACCGAGTCCGATTGCGAGCGACGATCGCCTGCCGCAGCCCGAGTCGAACGGCCATCACGAGCAGCACGACGCCGGCGATCACGGCATTCGACAGCCGCACCACGCTTGCGAGTGAGAGTAGGACACCGGCGACCGCGAGGGCCGTGCCGGTCGGCCGGCGGTCGAGCACGAGCACGAGGGCCGAGACGACGAGCGCGGTCGAGACGGGCTCGCTGTAGAGGTGGAGGCCGGCATCGACGAGCCACGTGCCGTTCTCCCAGGCGCGGTGTCCACCGAGGGCGCCCGAGACGAACGGCCAGAAGGAATAGAGCGCCGCGGCCCCGATGCCGACGAGCGGCCGCCCGGTGACACGCCTCCCGAGCACCGCCGTCGCGACGAGCGTCACCGCGTTCGCGGCGAGCGACAGCGTGAGGCCGACGCCGAAGGCGAGGTTCGGGCCGAGCGGGAGCCCCAGCGCCCGGTAGGGAAAGCAGCGGCACGCTCCAGACGAGGGGCCAGCCGATCGTCGGTGCGCCGACCGGCCGCATCCGGCCTGCGAGGAGCGCCGCAATGAGCGCAAGACCGTATGCACCGGCAAGCACGGCCCACGCGCGCTGGTCACGCCGCGCGAAGCGAACCGCCAGCAACCCGGCCGCCACGACGAGGATCACGGCGAAGAGCAGCACCACCGGCTCGCGCCACGTCGTCAGCAGCTCGCGGACGGCCGAGTAGTAGCCGTAGGCATCCCCCGGGCGCGGGTTGTAGACGTAGCGAGGCAGCCCCGGCAACGTGGCCGTGCTCGGCGAGCACGACCAGCGGGATCGCCACGCGGACCGCGACGAGCAGGAAGAGCGTGCGACCCCACCATCCTCCGAGCCAGGCCGACGTTC
>CAVRIK010000004.1:0-17733 GCA_963721235.1 uncultured Thermoleophilia bacterium
GGGGGCGATCACGAGGATGTGGCGCCGAAGAGACCTGAGCGATGCAAGCTGCGCGAGCAGCGACGGCTTGGAGACGTAGACCGCGACCAGCGGCCGCGTCTTGTCGGTCGTGCGCGCCATCCTGATCGCGGCCGGTACCGAGGACGCGAGCGCGGCACAGCGAACGGTCGTTCCGCGGCCGCACAGCTGCAGCACGTGCCCGACTGCGGCGGTGGTGAGGCGCCCGCGCGGCGGAACGAGCAGGACGAGCGACATCTTCAGCGAGCCGGCGAGCGTGCGCATGGCGGTGACGCGCGCGACGGCCGTCTTCGGGCGGCCGAGCCGCTGCACGTCCAGTACGAGCGCGTTGACGCCCTGCGTGTGCAACTTCTTCAGGGCGGCAGCCCCCGGCGTCGCCGTCTCGCTCGGAGCGATTCCCCAGAGCGACTTCGGGGTCGTGCCGGCGGTGCCTGCCGCGGGCGCGACGCACGCCAGGAACGCAAGCACGACTAATGCCCTGGTCAAACGGCCAGTGCCTCTCCCCACAATGCTGGACATTACGCTAGCCGGCGGGGGGGCGCCGGGTGTGGGTGCGGCAGCTCCCAGCACGGCATTGATAGGGATCGGTTCCGGGGGATGGGCGGCACCTCCCCCTTTCGGGGCATTTCAAACGTCCGGGGGATCTCGCCTCGTTCGGGGTACGTGACGATCGGTGCTTACGCGGCTACGAGGGCAGGCGCAGAGCCGTTTCGACGGCAGCGGCGACGTCGATCACCCCGTACCCGAGCTCCGGGGACCAGGCGCCGTGGCCGCTCGCCGTCTGCTCGAGCACCGCCGCAACCTGCTGGGCCGTGAGCCGCGGATTCGCCGCCCAGACGAGCGCGGCCGCACCGGAGACCTGGGGCGCCGCGTACGAGGTGCCGCTGGCGAAACCGTAGAGCCCCGCAGCGCCGGCCGGGGAGCGCGGCGCGGGCGAAGAGCGATGCCCGCGCCTTCGGCGCGAGCGCGCCGAACACCGCCGTGCCCGGCGCCGCCAGCGAGAGGAACGACCCGTGCTCCGAGAACCTCGCTCGCCGTCCGTCCATGTCGGAGGCCGCGACGGCGAGGCCGAGGCCGCCGACACCGTTGGAGCCGACCGGCTGGAGCAGTGCGGCGGGATACTCGGCCGGGTTGCCGGCCAGCGCGTCGTTGCCGGCCGCTGCGACGACGAGCACGCCGTGCCGGGCGGCGTAAGCCACTGCGCTCGCCTCCGCAGCCGAGCGGGTCGGCCCGGCGATGCTGACGTTGACGATCCGCGCGCCGCTCCGCACCGAGCGGACGATTCCCGCCGCCACGTCGACGTCGCTCACGGAGGTGCCGTCGCCGACCTTGACGACGAGGAGGTGCGCGGCGCCGCCGAAGCCTGCGACAGCCCCGCCCGCGGACGTCGAGCCGCCTGCGATCGAGGCGACGAACGTTCCGTGCCCGCTCGTGTCGTCGACGGTGCGCCTGCCAGAACGGACGTCGTACGACGCTCTGACCTTGCCCGCGAGCGCAGGGGCCGAGAGATCGGCACCGGTGTCGACGATCGCGATCGTCGTCCGCGCGGCTGCCGCGAGAATCGTCGCGGGAACGCGGTCGACGCCGGTCGCGTACCACTGCCACTCATACGCGCCGCCGGCAGGGGTCGAGACGAGGCCGAGCGTCAGCCCTGGAGCCTCCGCCGCGGCACGGGGGAGGGCACGGCGCGCATCGACGATCCCGCTCGCGCCTCGAAGTGAGCGGATGTACCGGGTCGTGTCGCCGGGCGGCCGCACCTCGGCGACCCGGAGCGCGGGGACGTCTTGTACGAGCACGGCGGGATGGCGGACGAGCGCCGCCCGGAGCGCCGCCGGGGAGGCGTAGGTGAGCTCGACGGCCGCGGTCCCGCGCGTCGGTGCCCGCGTGTCGGGGCCCGCGACGAGGACCACGGTCGCTGCGACGAGCGCGAGGGCTCCCACCAGACCCAGGGTCCGTGCGCAACGCCCGGGTGTCCCCGCTGCCAGACCCACGCCAGACTCAGCTTGAGCAAGGTCGGGAACCCGGTCGACCGGCTGAACGACCAGTCTTCGCTGAACCTTCGGACGTGGCGGCCCCGCACGTACGGGGCTAGGTTCGAGACATGGCGACCCGCGCGGCGACCCAGGCTGGACCAGTTGTTCCGTTCCTCGACTTCGCGCCGATGCACCGGCCGCTCGAGCCGGCGATCCTCGACGACATCGCGCAGCTGCTTCACAGCGGGGCGTTCACCAATGGGCCGGCCGTCGCACTGTTCGAGGAGGCCTTCGCCGCCTACTGCGGCGTCGACCATTGTGTCGGCGTCGGGAGCGGGCTCGACGCGTTGCGACTCGGCCTCGTGGCGACCGGGATCGAGCCCGGCGACGAGGTCGTCGTTCCCGCCGCGACGTTCGTCGCGACGCTCGAGGCGGTCACGCAGGCCGGCGGCATTCCCGTCGTCGTCGACGTCTCGGAGGACGACTACTGCCTCGACCCCGCGGCGGTCACGGCTGCTATCGGCCCGTGCACGCATGCGCTGATGCCGGTGCACCTCTACGGCCAGCTGGCGGACGTGCGTGCGTTGCGGCGCGTTGCCGACGATGCAGGCATCGCGATCGTCGAGGACGCGTGCCAGGCGCACGGCGCAACGCGCGACGGCGAGCGCGCGGGCGCCTCGGGTGTCGCCGCGGCCTTCAGCTTCTACCCCGGGAAGAACCTCGGCGCAGCCGGGGACGCCGGTGCGCTCGTCACCCGTGACGGCGAGATCGCCGCCCGTGTGCGCGCCCTGCGCGAGCACGGCCAGACGGCGAAGTACGTCCACGCCTGCGAAGGCTGGACGTCGCGGCTCGACACGATCCAGGCGATCGTGCTCTCGCACAAGCTGCCGGAGCTCGACACGTGGAACGGCCAGCGCCGAGAAGCGGCCGCGTTCTACACGGAGGCGCTCTCGGACGTCGGCGACCTGCGGCTGCCGCCGGTCGCCGCCGGCAGCTCGCCCGTCTGGCATCTCTACGTCGTGCGGACGAGCGACCCGGACAGCCTCGGGACGTGGCTTCGCGACCGCGGGATCGGCGCCGGCCGGCACTACCCGGACCCGGTTCATCTGACCGACGCCTATGCCTGGCTCGGGCACCGTGGCGGCGACTTCCCGGTCGCCGAGGCGCTCGCCCGCGAGTGTCTCTCGCTGCCGATGTTCCCCGGGATGACGGAGCAGCAGCTCGCGGCGGTCACAGACGCAGTCAGAACGTTCTTCGATGGCTGACGCACCGGCGAACGACGCGCCGTACCGTCTCTGCTCCGACGTGACGTTCGGCGACGACGTCGTCGTCGGCCCGTTCACGAACCTCTACGGCTGCGCGGTCGCGGCAGGAAGCCGGATCGGGCCGTTCGTCGAGATCCAGCGTGATGTGAGCGTGGGGGAGCGGTGCAAGATCCAGAGCCACACGTTCGTGTGCAGCGGCGTCGTGATCGGCGACGAGGTCTTCGTCGGCCACGGCGTGATGTTCATCAACGACAACCGACCCCGCTCAACGAACGACGACGGCAGCCTGCAGAACGCGGACGACTGGGAGTGTCGGACGACCATCGTCGAAGACCGGGCGTCGATCGGCTCGGGCGCGGTCGTGCTGGGCGGCGTCCGCATCGGTGCCGGCGCGCTGGTCGGAGCCGGAGCGGTGGTGACCCACGATGTCGCACCGGGCGAGGTCGTCGCAGGGGTCCCGGCCCGCGCGCTCACATTCAGAACGTAGGCCAACGGCCGGGTGGGCGGCGAGCAGCAGCACGTGCTGTTCCGGCGGGAGCACGAGGATCCCGGCAGGCCCGCTGTCGGCGCGGCCTCGCAGCCTCGAGCAGTTCGCTCATCATGAGGCGCCTGTCGTCCTTCGATCCACTTCGGCGCCGAGTGGATCTCAACAGCGAGAAGCAGCCCGGAAGGTCTCAGCGGGCGAAGATGGTGGATGTCGAGGTACAGGCTGGGATCGCCGAACGGTTCGAAGCCTGCTGCGAGACGAGCGCGCGCTGAGCCTCCTGCTGCGTCGTCGACGAGCAGGTCGACGTCCCAGTAGCGAGCGCAGCGTCGGATCAGGATAGAGCGCCGCCAACTCGCGGCCCCTTCACGACTATCGCTGGGCGATCGTACGCGAGACCACCCGCTCGAGCACGAGCGGCGCCGTGATCGCAGCGACCGCTGCCGCGCGCTCCTGCTCGAGGAAATCCTCCGGCACATCCCGGCCGGCCGCCCGGCGGAGGCGGGCGGCGAGCACCTCGAGGCGATGGCTGCGAACATCGCCGTCGCTCGCCCCGTGGACCAGCGCGTCGAGCCGCGTCACAGAGCTTCGGTGTCGGAGCGGTCGCAGTCATCGGAGAAGTGTGCCGGAGCACGCGGCGGTCCGCCGGAACCACCCGAACGGCTAGCTCCCCTCGCCCGGTGGGTCTTTCGACTCTGGTCTGGTCTCGGGCTCGACCCCGCCATAGCCTCGGAGTGAGCAGGTTCCACGGGGAGAGGGTGCTGGCGTTGAGGTTCGAGAAGTGCAGTAGGGATCAAACGACCCCGGGCAAGAGGCGGAGGGCGTGAACGCCTTCCAGGAGGCCTCGGCGACGGGGCTCGATCTCGACGCGCTCGTGCTCGACCGGCGGACGGCGTCGCTGCTCGAGCGGCGACGCAGCGCCGCCAGTCGACATCCTGCGCGCCGCCGCGGCTGGTTCGTGCGCCGCGCTCTGCTCGCCGCCGACGCTGCCGGCCTGATCCTCGCGTACCTGCTCGCGAAGCTGATCGTGTCCGGCGGGAGCGGCGCAAATCCCTGGGCTCAGTTCGCGGTCCTGGTGCTGGCACTGCCGCTGTGGGTGGTCGCGGCCAAGCTCTACGGGCTGTACGACCGCGACGAGGAGCACGTCGACCACTCGACGATCGACGAGGTCGTCGGCGTCTTCCAGCTCGTGACGCTCGGCGCGTGGTCGTTCTTCGTCGCCTCGTGGCTCGCCGGCTTCGCGAGCCCGCACGTGCCGAGGCTCATCCTCTTCTGGCTGCTCGCCGTCGTCTTCGTGACGTCGGCGCGCGGGCTCGCGCGCACGATCGCGAGGCGCAGTCCGCTCTACCTCCAGAACACGATCATCGTCGGTGCCGGCCACATCGGCCAGCTCGCGGCGCGGAAGCTCCTCCAGCACCCGGAGTACGGCATCAACCTCGTCGGCTTCGTCGACGCGCATCCGCGGCCGCGCCGGCCCGAGCTCGAGCACCTCGCGCTCCTCGGACCGCCCGACCGCCTGCCGGAGATCATCTCGGTGCTCGACATCGAGCGCGTGATCATCGCGTTCTCCGACGCGGACCACGAGGAACTGCTCCGGACGATCCGCGAGCTGCGGAAGCTCGACGTGCAGATCGACGTCGTGCCGCGCCTGTTCGAGATCGTCGGGCCGAAGGCGGGCATCCACACGTTCGAGGGTCTCGCTCTCGTCGGCCTGCCGCCGAGCCGGCTGTCGCCGTCGTCCCGGCTCTTGAAGCGCAGCCTCGACTGCGTCCTCGCGTTCGTGATGATCATCTTCCTCGCACCGTTGATGGCGGCGATCGCCGTCGCGATCCGTCTCGACTCCGAGGGGCCGGTGCTGTTCCGGCAGCGGCGGCTCGGACGCGACATGCGACCGTTCACGGTCCTGAAGTTCCGCACGATGCGCGTCGACACGGACCAGGAGGAGCATCGCCGCTACATCGCCACCACGCTGACGCACGACGCCGCCCCGAACGCCAACGGGCTGTACAAGCTCGATCGCTCGAGCTCGGTGACGAGCGTCGGTCGCTTCCTCCGGAAGACGAGCCTCGACGAGCTGCCGCAGCTCTTCAACGTCCTCGCCGGCGACATGTCGCTCGTCGGCCCGAGGCCGTGCCTCGACTACGAGACCGAGGGCTTCGCCGAGCACCACTTCGAACGCTTCCTGATGCCGCCGGGCCTGACAGGGCTGTGGCAGGTGACCGCGCGCGCCCGCTCGACCTTCGGCGAGGCACTCGACATGGACGTCGAGTACGTGCGCGGGTGGTCGTTCAGCCTCGACCTGCGGCTCCTTCTGAAGACGCCGTTCTCCCTCGTCCGCATGCGGGCGACCACATGACGCCGACCCCGTTCCCACCAGATCTCCCGCATGAGCCTGCGCGCATCGGCGTCGTCGGCCTCGGCTACTGGGGGCCCAACCTCATCCGCAACCTGAACGATCTCGACGAGGCCGACGTGCGGTGGATCTGCGACCTCGACCAGTCACGGCTCGACACGTTCGTCCGGCGCTACCCGACCGTGCGCGGGACACGCTCGTTCGAGGATCTGATCGCCGATTCCGACCTCGACGCCGTCGCGATCGCCACGCCGGTGTCGACGCACTATTCGCTTGCGCTGGCGGCGCTCCAGGCCGGCAAGCACGTGTTCATCGAGAAGCCACTCGCCGCGTCGGTCGCGCAGGCGGAGGAGCTCGCAGCGTTGGCGGCGGAGCGCGGCCTGACGCTGATGCCGGGCCACACCTTCCTCTACAGCCCTCCCGTGAACACCATTCGCGACCTGATCAGCAGCGGCGAGCTCGGCGACATCTACTTCATCTCGATGAGCCGTGTGAACCTCGGGCTGCACCAGTCCGACGTCAGTGTCGCGTGGGACCTCGGCCCGCACGACTTCTCGATCCTTCGCTACTGGCTCGAGGTGACGCCGTCCCACGTCGCGGCGACGAGCCGCAGCTGCATCTTCCCGAACATCCCCGACGTCGCCTTCATCAACCTCGAGTACGAACAGGGTGCCATCGCACACGTCGAGCTCTCGTGGCTCGCGCCGAGCAAGTTGCGCCGAACGACGATCGTCGGCTCGACGGAAGATGGTCGTGTACGACGACGTCAGCAACGAGCCGGTGCGCATCTTCGACTCGGGCGTGATGGTCGACGATCCGCAGTCGTTCGGCGAGTTCCACCTCTCGTACCGCACCGGCGCGATCGTGTCTCCCGCGATGCGTCCGCTCGAGCCCCTCCAGCTGGAGATGGCGGACTTCTGCCGGTCGATCCACACCGGCGCGGTGCCGCGGTCCTCGGCCCAGCTCGGCGTGGAGGTCGTGCGGATGATCGAGGCGGTCGACGCATCACTCGGCGCGCACGGCGCGCGGGTCGAGCTGCTGCCGGCGGTCGGAGCAGTCGCGGCCTGACCGCTTCGCGCGGCGCCGTTCCGACCCCGCTCGAGACGGCGGCCGGGGCTCCGCTTCCAGATCGGACGCTCGTTCGCCCAATTGCGACGACGCTGTCACCGGCCGCCGCACTTGACTCTGCCGTCCTGGGTGCGCTCCGGCGGGCGCCCTGCGTCGTCAGCTTCTCCGGCGGCCGTGATTCGTCACTCGTCCTCTCGGCTGCTGTTGCCGCAGCGCGCCGTGAGGGGTTGCCGCTACCCGTCCCGCTGACCGTTCGCGTTCGCGGCGACGAGGAGGCTGACGAGCGTCGGTGGCAGGAGCTCGTCGTCCGCCGGCTCGGTATCGAAGAGTGGGTGCGCATCGAGCTCGATCACGAATTCGACTGCGTCGGGCCGCTCGCGCGGGACGTCCTCCAGCGGCACGGGGTTCTCTGGCCGCCCAACGTGCACTTTCACGTGCCGCAGCTGCGCGCCGCGAAAGGCGGCTCGCTCATGACCGGAGTCGGGGGAGACGAGATCTTCTCGGAGTCCGGCTGGCTTCGTCTGCACGACGTCGCGGCGCGACGCGCACGGCCCGAGCCGCGGGACATCCTTCGGGTCGCCGCCGCCGCCGCGCCGCAAGCGATTCGGATGTGGCCTGCAGTCCGTCGCGCGCGGAAGCTCGAGTTCGATTGGCTCCGGCCGCAGGCGCGCCGCGCGGTCGTTCGTGCCTTCGCGCAGACCGGCGCAGCTGAGCCCGTCCGCTGGCGGCGTCGCTTCGACTGGCTGCTCGGGTTGCGCTACCTGCAGCTGGGTGCGAGGAGCCTCGACCTGCTCGCGGCCGACCACGAGGTGGCAGTTCACCATCCGTTGCTCGACCCCGCGTTCGTCGGCTCGCTTGCTGCACTACCACCTGCGTTGCGCTTCCGGGGACGCACCGAGGCGCTGACCACGCTCTTCGGTGACCTTCTGCCGCATGCGGTGGCGACGCGCCGCTCGAAGGCGGTCTTCACCGCTGTTCTGTGGGGCGAGGAGAGCCACAGACTCGCTGCGGCGTGGAACGGCGACGGGGTCGACGCCGAGATCGTGGACGTCGATGCATTGATCAGGCGGTGGCGAACCGAACGTCGACCGGGACCGCATTCGCTCCTCCAGTCGATCTGGCTCGGCGCCGTCGCTCAGCCGGCGGCTGCGTCAAGCATCGCGCTGACGACGTCCGGCAGCGCGCTCCATAAGCGTGGACGCCTGATCTCCCAGGCCGGTAGCGCGCCGAGCTGAAGGAAGACGGCGGGGTCGAGCGGGGGCACCCGGATCCCGCGGTTTCGGAGCAGGCGGAGGAGCGTCTCCGAAGCCGACAGGCGGCGTATCTCGATGCGCTCCGCCCAATCGGCGAAGATCCAGCCGGCGAGCGGTAGGCGAGGGGGCACCGGCCCAAGCCGGACGCGCCATCGGGCCCTCGCACCTGCGACACCGATGCCCACGCCCACGCCGAGTGCAGTCGCGGCGTCCTCTCGCAGATCGATCGTCCGCGGTCCAGCGAACGCATCGGTGCTCTCGACGACCAGCATGTCGTCGCAGACCACGTCGACGTCGCGCGCCGCGAGTGCGGCGAGGAGTGAGCTCTTCCCCTCGAGCCGGTCTCCGACGATGCCCCAGACCGCGCCGCCGAGGGCGATCCCGCCGCCGTGCAGGCTCTCGCGGCCGTGCCAGTGCGCTGCGATCGCCGCGACGGGTGCGAGGTACGGATGGACGAGCTCGTCCATCGTGAGTGGCAGCGGGACCGTGAACGTCGCGCGTCCAGGCATCCGTTCGACAGCGACGGATCCGCCGGTGCGCAGGCGGACCTGCGCGGATGCGCTATCGAAGCGGTCGCCCGCCACAGTCGCATCGCCGGTCTCGATCCGAATGTCGAACACCGGCCAGCTCGCGTCGGCAGCCACCAGCAGCTCCTCGGCGCCGTCCACACCGCGAAGCCGCAGCCCGTAGGCGCCGTGCCCCGCACTCGCGGCATCCGAATCGGCGCTCCCTGCCCTTTGGCTAGTTGTGCGCACGACGACGCGACTATACGGTCAGGGCATGGAACGGTCGATTTCGCCGGGCGGCACACTCGAAGGCTACGAGCCGCCGCGTCTCGAGCTCCTCGGGACGGTGACGGGACTGACCGAGTGGTGCGTGTTCGGGAAGTCTCACGGCACGCCGGATTACTTCGATCACGTCCCGATCACGAACTGCTCGTCGTGACGCGCGGCCGCGCGACGTAGCGACCGCCGCCTGTGGGAGCGAGACCCCGCCGGGTTGCTTGGCGTGCGGCGAAGCGAGGCTGTCGCGCTCGCGTCCCGCACGGGGGCGCGGTCAACGGTTCAGCCTACGGCGAAGACGAAGAACGCTGAGCAGACGGCGAAGACGCGATGGCTGCGGCGAAGAGCTGTTCCTGTTTTCACGCTCGCTCAGACCTGCTGTCTCTGCGGGCGTTACGAAGGGCAACCTCGAGTTCGCGTTGCCGGCGGCGGCGCTCTATGCGGCCGTGATGGGGGCGGCACTCGTCTTCTACGCGTGGCACCTTCCCTCCGACGTGGGCGGCGGCTTCTGCATCGCAACCGCCTGGGCGGCCGGCGCGGCACAGTTCGCACGACGGCCGCTCGAGCGCGGGATTCCCGGTCGTCTCGTCGCCGCCGCCCTCGCTCTCGTCGCCGCCGCCGCGCCGGCCGCGCTGTACCTGCGACCCGGTCTCGGTTTCACCGTGACGTCGCAGGGACGGCTCTGGGATGCGGCGGCGGGAATCGCGTTCGCGGCCGCTGCCTGTTGCGCTGCCTTCGCCTATACGAGTGCCGGCGAGAACCGAGCTTGATCCGGCGCCGCCGGCACCGATGAGTTTCCGCTCCGGGGATCGTCCAAGGAGATACATCCCGACGAACAGGAGGCTCGACATGCCGAAGGTGGCATCCAAGCTCAAGCTCTCGCAGGTGGGTCGCGTCTGCGTCACCGTTGCCGACACCGATCGCGCGATCGACTTCTACGTCGGCACGCTCGGCTTCGAGAAGGTCGTCGACATCCCGATGGGCGAGGAGATGCGGTGGGTCGAGGTCGCGCTGCCCGGCACCGTGACGACGATCGCGCTCGCACCGCCGCCGCAGGGCCAGGAGGCGGGCGGCGGCCAGACCGGCATCTGTCTCGACACCTCGGACGTCGATGCAGACCACGCCGCGCTGAAGGCCGGCGGCGTCGACGTCGACGAGGAGGTCACGCGCTGGGGCGGCCCGGTGCCGCCGATGTTCTGGCTGCGCGACCCGGACGGCAACTCGCTGATCGTCGTCCAGCCCTCCGCGTAGCTCCGCACCGCATCGTCGCCCTTGACACGCGCACCTGGTGCTGGTAGAAACAACGGCTTCGTCACCGGCCGGTTTTTCGGCCAAACGAGTGAAGGGAGGTCGGATGTCCAGCACAACTCGGATCGAGAACTGCGGCTTCTGGCTTCCCGTCGCGGCGTAGCTTCTAGCGCCGCGCCGGGCTCGCCAGAGCCCGTTTCCTGAAGGACAGGCCCGCGCCGAACACGCACGCCGGCAGGCCGCGTCCAGACCACAGGCGCCGTTTCCCGGCGTCCGAAAAACACGATCCCTCGCGGAAGGAGAACGCACGTCGTGACACCGAACGCCGAGCACCAACTCGTCACCGACACGCCGACAAGAAGACGAGAGGAGGAACACGATGATTTCTCATCAGCCTGAAGTGAGCCGCCTGGTCCACCAGGAGCACGTGCAACGGCTGGCGGACGAGGCGCAGCAGCCGCTGCACCAGCCGCACCTGCCGTCGCCGCGGATCGCGGAGATGGTGTCGAGGCTGTCCGTCCTGGCACCGACCGCAGTCGACGTCCGGCACGCGCGCCTGCGGACGAGACCATGAGCGAGCTCGACACCGCACGCACCGCCAGGCGCCTGGGGCTGACAGACCCGGTCCTCTGTTGGCTCCAGGCGCACGGCAGCCTGGAGCGTCTGGCCGTCGCGCCCGGCGAGCTCGATGCGCGGCTCTACCGCGCGCACCTCGCCTCCCTCGCACGAACCACTCGACCTCCGCGAAGCGGTCGCCGCCGGGCTTGACCGCGTGCGCGGCGAGGAACGGTGGCCCCGTTGTCCTCTTGTGGGTCGAGTGAGATAGTTGAGCGCCTTCCCGGGTGCTTCGGGGCACCCGGAGTGACCGAAAGGGGAGATGTCATGTCGCGGCTGGTAAGGCGGCTGCTGTTCGTTGGGTCGGTGCTGGTGGTTGGCGGCGCGGTTGCGGGGATCGCGTTCGCGACGATTCCCTCCGGCGGCGTGATCAGCGGCTGCTACGGGAAGAGCGGTGGCTCGCTGCGCGTGATCGACGCAGCGTCGACCAGCTGTAAGAACAACGAGATTTCGTTGGACTGGAACCAGCAAGGACCGAAGGGTGACAAGGGCGACAAGGGAGATCCCGGCGCGCCGGGAGCGCCAGGCGAGCCGGGACAACAGGGGCAACAGGGAGAACAGGGACCTCCGGGGCTTTCGGGCCGCGTCGTCGTCACGGCGGCCTACAACACCAGCTCGAATGCGGCGATCGCGGCCTGTCCCCAGGGCAAGGTCGTGCTTGGCGGCGGCTTCAACGGGCCCGGCGTGACCTTCAGCGGTCCCTCGGAGGGACTCGGGGTCACCGACTACTCCGGCTGGATCGTGCTCGGGGACCCTTCAGACACGGCCTATGCAATCTGCGCGACCGTGGGCTAGGAGGGCTGTGTTCGGGGGAGGTCGGCCCGCGGGCAGGCCTCCCCCACGTGATCGATCCCGAGGGACGGCTCCGACCGGCGCTCAGGCCCGGCTCGCCCTGCCTCGTCCCGGCAGGCGCGGACGAGGGAGCTGACCCTCGACCCACAGCGTCGCGAGCGCCGCCCGCGGAAGGTTGAGCGTGCCTTCGTACATCAGGTAGCGCGCCTCCCAACGTGGGTTGAACTTGTCGTTGAAGCGGTAGAGCCGCTCGATCTGGAAGAACGAATCGGCGAGCTGCAGGAGGCGCCTGAGGAACCGCTCGGCCACCCCCTGCGGACTGTGGAGCAGGCGGGCGAAGGCGGCGAAGTTCAGCGAGATCTCCTCGATCCCCTGCTCGCGGAAGCTCTCGATCGCCCGGACGATCATGAACTCGGTCAGGCCGTTCGGCGCCTCCGGGTCCCGGCGCATCATCGAGAGCGACAGGCCGTGCAGGTGGCCGGTGGTAGGCACGAGGTGCAACAGGCCGCGCAGGCGCCCGTCCGCGTCGTGCGCGAGAACGACCAGCGTGTCGGGGTGCTCGGCCAGGCCCGTGTCGAGCGCCATCGAGAAGCCGCGCTCCTCCGCCCCGCCGAGCCAGCGGGTTGCCGCTGTCCGCAGCTTCGGCGACCGTCTCCTCGCGGAGGTCGCCGATCGGGGAGAGAAGGCAGCCGTAGCCGGCCTTCTCGAGACGGCTGACCGACTGGCGAACCTTCCGGATCGCGCGTCCGTCGAGCGAGAACGACGAGGTTTCCACGATCGCCTCGTCGCCGAGGTAGAGGCTGCGCAGCCCGAGCTGCTCGAACAGCGGCCGCGCGTTCGTGCTGACCCCGATCGCGGCGATCCGCAGCCCACGCCGCTCGGCGAACCCGGCGACCTTCGACAGCAGCTCCGGCAGCGCAGCCTCGGGGCCGACCGGCTCGCCGGAGATGATCAGCACGCCGCTCTCGACCCGATAGCCGACGAACGCGCTGCGGTCGTCCGAGAACAGGTAGTGCTTGTCGGAGCGCAGCTTGAAGTAGGCGAGGGAGTCGCTGCCGTGCTCGCGCACGAGCTCCCGCGCGAGCAGCCGCGCCTTCGGGTCGGGCAGATCACGCGGTGCCGCGAGCGGCCGGAACACCAGATAGGCGGTTGCGAGGAGAGTCGCGACCCCGAGCAGCCCGACGGCCAGGTCGAGACGCCCGAGCTCGTCGCCGAACTGGAGCGGTCCCGCCTGCCACAGGAGGAGATCGCCCGTTTCCCGGATCAGCGCCGTGAAGGGTGCGTGCGGGGCCGCGGTCGCGACGAGCGAGAACGACAGGAGCAATCCTGCGAGCGCCACGAACGGCGCTCGCCAGAGCGCCGCGCGCCGTCCGATCGGCTCGTGCTCGACGTAGAAGGAGCTTCGTCCCCACCAGAGGACACCGGCGACGGCGAGGTCGCCGATCGCCTCTTCGACGGACGGGCCTCGCAGGAGGTTGAAGATGCTGAGCGCGACGAGGAGCGCGATCGCAAGCTGGAGCGCGCGGCGGCGCCTGCGAAAGAGGTAGTAGGCGCTGATCAGGAGCACGACGGCGACCGGGATCGCGAGGGTGTGGAAGACCCGCAACTTCTGGATGGCGTTCGCGTCCGTGAGCAGGTCGCTGCGGGGCGTCAAGGCGGAGTCGAGCTCGGCGACGGCAACCGCCGTGCAGGCGAGCGCTGCGATCAGCGGCAGGGGATCGGCGCGGCGGAAGGCCCGCAGCGGGTGCGGATGACCGTGCAGGCCGAGGCGCCAGGCCGCGGTGTCCCGGCGGCTCGAGGTCAGGTCGCGCCAGTCCTTCGCGATCAGCCACAGACCGGCAAACGCGACGAGCAGCACGGACAGGCCCCCGTGCACGAGCCCCGACAGCACAGCGATCGCGAGCGCCCCGAGCACGAGCACTCCGAGGTGCCAGTCGTGCCAGCGCACGCCGAGGAAGTACACCCGGGGCCCGAGCGGGTGCTGCTCGACTCTGAAGCGCCACCTGCGCCGTTCGCCTTGACTCATCCTTCGAAACTCCTCGATCGAACCTGCGTCCCTATTCTCCACCCGCGCCGCCGTGCTCGCGCCCCCGGGTAGTTCCGTTTACGCTCAGCCCGAGGATGGTCGTCTGCGTCGCCTGTGGAGCGGAGAACGCCCTCTCGCGCAAGTTCTGCGGCGAGTGCGGGTCGGCGCTCGCGCGTGCGTGTGGCGCGTGCGGGTCGCCGAACGAGCCGGGCGTTCGCTTCTGCGGCGAGTGCGGGGCCGCTCTCGAATCGGCGCCTGCCCGCGCGCAGGACGCACCCGCGGCCGAACGGCGGCTCGTCTCGGTGCTCTTCGCCGACCTCGTCGGGTTCACGACGCTCTCGGAGGGGCGAGATCCGGAGGAGGTGCGCGAGCTTCTCTCGCAGTACTTCGACCTGGCGCGCACGCTGGTCGCGCGCTACGGCGGCACGATCGAGAAGTTCATCGGCGACGCCGTGATGGCGGTCTGGGGAACGCCCGTCGCGCGAGAGGACGACGCGGAGCGCGCGGTGCGGGCGGCGCTCGATCTCGTCGTCGCCGTCGCCGAGCTCGGCGAGGACGCGGGCGCGGACGTCCGGCTCCGCGCCGGGGTCGCGACCGGCGAGGCCGCCGTCACGCTCCGCGCCGAGGGGCAGGGGATGGTCGCCGGCGATCTGGTCAACACCGCCGCGCGCATCCAGTCGACGGCCGAGCCGGGCTCCGTGCTCGTGAACGATGCGACGCGGCGCGCCTCGAGTGCGGCGATCGGCTACGACGACGAGGGCGAGCACGCGCTCAAGGGGAAGTCCGAGACGGTGCAGCTCTGGCGCGCTCTGCAGGTGACGGCGTCGCGCGGCGGGGCGGTGAAGTCCGCCGCGCTCGAGCCTCCCTTCGTGGGCCGCGACCGCGAGATCCGCCTCCTCAAGGAGCTCTTCCACAGTTCGGCCGACGACGGCGTCTCGAGGCTGCTCACCGTCGTCGGAGTCGCGGGGATCGGCAAGTCGCGGCTCGCGTGGGAGTTCGAGAAGTACCTCGACGGACTGGCGGAGGAGGTCTGGTGGCACCGGGGCCGCTGCCTCGCCTACGGCGACGGCGTCGCGCACTGGGCGCTCGCGGAGATGGTGCGGATGCGGGCACGCATCGCCGAGGACGAGCCGGCCGGGGATGCGCTGCCCAAGCTGCTGGCCGTGCTCGCCGAAGCGATCCCCGACGAAGCCGAGCGGGCGTGGGTCGAGCCCCGGCTCGCGCACCTGCTGGCGCTCGGCGAGCAGGGATCGTTCGACCGGCAGGATCTCTTCTCCGCCTGGCGGCTCTTCTTCGAGCGGCTCTCCGACAGCGGGCCGGTCGCGCTCGTCTTCGAAGATCTGCAGTGGGCCGATGCGAGCCTCCTCGACTTCATCGAGCACCTCCTCGACTGGTCGCGGGCGCATCCGATCTTCGTGCTCGCTCTGACCAGGCCGGAGATCGCGGAGCGGCGGCCGGGGTGGGGGAGCGCCGGCCGAAACTCGACGACGCTCTCGCTCGACCCCCTCTCCGACCGGGCGATGGGCGAGCTGATGAGCCGGTTCGTGCCGGGGCTGCCCGACGAGCTCGTGGGCGAGATCCTCGAGCGTTCGCAGGGCGTTCCCCTGTACGCGGTCGAGACGGTGCGCATGCTGCTCGACCGGGGCCTGCTCAAGCCGGAGGGAGACCGGTACGCGATCACGGGCCCGATCGGGTCGCTCGAGGTGCCGGAGACCCTGCACGCGCTGATCGCGGCGCGCATCGACGACCTCGCGCCCGACGAGCGTGCCGTCGTGCAGGACGCCTCGGTCCTCGGGAAGTCGTTCTCGCTCGCAGGCCTGATCGCGCTGAGCGGCCGCGGCGGCGACGCGCTCGAGCCGCTCCTCGGCTCGCTCGTGCGCAAGGAGGTCCTGTCGGTGCAGGCCGATCCGCGCTCTCCCGAACGCGGGCAGTACAGCTTCCTTCAGGACCTGCTTCAGCGCGTCGCCTACGAGACGCTCTCGCGGGCAGACCGCAGGTCACGCCACCTGGCCGCGGCGGAGCATCTCGATGCGGTGCTCGAATCGGAGGCGGCCGAGGTCGTCGCTGCGCACTATCTCGACGCCTACCGGGCGGCTCCCGACGCGGCCGATGCAGACGAGGTCCGCGCCAAGGCGGGCGAGGCGCTCGTGCGCGCGGGCCGCCGGGCGGCGTCGCTCGGCGCGAGCGAAGAGGCCGACCGCGCGTTCGTGCAGGCGGCCGACCTGGTCGACGATCCGTCCGTCCGAGCGGAACTGCTCGCCGACGCCGGCGATGCGGCGTTCGGCGGCGGTCGCTGGGAGGCGGCGCGCGAGCGCTTCGAGCAGTCGATCGCGCTCCACGAGGCGGCCGGGTCGCCGACCCGGGCCGCCCGCGTGGCGGGCCAGCTCGGCTGGTCGATGTGGTTCTCGGGCGACCTCACGGGCGGGGCCGACCGGATCGAGCAGGCCCTGAAGGTGCTGGCCGACGAAGAGCCGGATGCCGACCTGGCCGCGCTGATCGAGATCTACGCGCGGCTGCGTTACTTCCTCGGCGACGTCGACACCGCTGCCGAACGGGTCGAGCGGGCGCTCGAGATCGCCGAGTCGCTCGTCCTGCACGACGTCCTCGTCGATGCGTTGAACACGAAGCACCTCGTGCTGGCGACGCGCGGGCGGGAGGAGGAGGCGCTCGCGCTGATCGAGCGGGCGATCGCGATCGGGCGTGCGCGCGAGCCGAGCCGAGCGTTCTCACGCGCGCTCTACAACCTCTCCTACCAGTTCGCGGCCCGCGACCGCCACCTCGACGCACTCGAGACCGACCGCGAGGGGCTCGAGGTCGCACGACGGCGCGGCGAGCGCGTCGAGGAGCTGCTGGCGCTCGGCCACATGGGCACCTCGCTGACCGTCCTCGGGCGCTGGGACGAGGCGCTCGCACTGATGGAGAACATCGAGGTCGACGCTTCCTCCCGGGCCGCAGCCGACCTCGCGATGCGGGTCTGCATCCTCGTCTGGCGCGGGGAGGTCCCGGCCGCCCGCAGCCAGCTCGATTCGATCGCCGGTCACTTCGACGAAGCCGAGCTGCAGATGCTCGCGGGAAGGCTGCACGTCGAGGCGCGCGTCCTCCTCGGAGAGGGTCGTGCGGCCGAGGCCTTCGAGACAGCACGCCGCGGCTACCGCGTCTGCCTCGACAGCGGCTTCACCTTCCACCACCCGTTCACCAAGTGGCTGCTCTTCCTGGCTCTCGACTCGGCGCTCGAACTGGGAGACCGCGAGGCGCTCCACGAGTTGCTGGGGACGGTCGAGGCGGCGCGGCCGGTCGACCGGACGCCGTTGCTCGACGCGATCGAGGTCGCGTCCCGGGGCCGCCTCAGCGCGCTCGACGGCGACCTCGAGGAGGCGGAGACCCTGCTGCGCGACGCGTCGCGGCGCTTCGACCTGCTGGACATGTCGTTCGAGGCGGCGCGCACGCTCTACGACCTCGGCCGTGTGTTGGCCTCCGCCGGTCACCCGGACGCCGCCGAGGTGCTGGCCCGGGCGCGGGCACGCTTCGCACAGCTCGGCGCGCCGACCTGGGCGGAACGGGTCGACGCGGTCGCGATCCCGGCCGTCATCTAGCAGCCGGCCTTCACGAGCTCTTGGCCGGACGCTAACCCGCGTTTGTCCCGCCCCTGGCAAGACGAGGCGTACAAAGGAACTGCATCGAACGACCCTTCCTCTCGTTGTCAGGGCGCCGGCGGCTCCCCTGCCGCCGGCGCTCAAGGCTCGAAGCTGGTTCCGGCTTCGCCGGCAACCAGCTTCGCTGAACGAACCTGATTCGGCGCAGCCGAACCAGGTTCGCGAGTTTCGAGCTGCCACAGCCTCCCGAGAAACTCGCGAAT
>CAVRIK010000005.1:0-90614 GCA_963721235.1 uncultured Thermoleophilia bacterium
GCATGACGATCGTGGCGGAGATCAAGGAGCGCGGCATCGACGCGGTGCGCGAGTGGGCGCTCGAGCTCGACGGTGCGGAGCCCGCGCGCGCCGAGGCGTCCGGCGAGGTGCCGCGCGAGGCCCTGCAGGCGTTGGCCGGCCGCGTGCGCCGCTGGCACGAGGCCCAGCGGCCCGCCGACGTCTCGCTCGAGGTCGAGCCCGGCGTGACGCTCGAGCGCCGCTGGGTGCCGCTCGACACCGTCGGCATCTACGTGCCGCGCAACCTGATCTCGACGCTCGTGATGTGCGCCGTGCCGGCGCAGGTCGCGGGTGTGCGCCGCATCGTCGTCTGCACGCCGCCGCAGGGGGCGGGGCTCGTCGCCGCGGCCGCCGAGGTGCTCGGCGTCGGCGAGGTGTGGGCGCTCGGCGGGCCGCAGGCGATCGGCTGGCTCGCCTATGTCGAGCGGGTCGACAAGATCGTCGGCCCCGGCAACCGCCACGTGAACGATGCGAAGCTCGAGGTCTCGCGTGACGTGCCGATCGACCTCCCGGGCGGCCCGTCCGAGGTGGTGGTGCTCGGCGACGGCGACGCGCGGCTGATCGAGCTCGAGCTGGCCGCGCAGCGCGAGCACGGCCACGACGCCGTCTGCACGACCGTCGCCACGCTCGAGGAGGCGGAGGCGATCGCGCCCGAGCACCTGGTGCTGCTGGGCGCCGCCGAGGCGGCCGCCGACCGGGTGCGGAACGCAGGCTCGGTCTTCGTCGGCCGCTGGTCGCCGGTCGCGGCGGGCGACTACGCGACGGGCGGAAACCACGTCCTGCCGACGAACGGGTGGGCCCGTTCGGTCGGTGGGCTCGGCCTCGAGGCGTTCCTCAAGCCGGTGACGGTGCAGCGCCTCACCGAGGAGGGGCTGGCGCGCATCCGCCCGACGATCGAGGCACTCGCCGCCGCCGAGGGCATGCCTGCGCACGCGGAGGCGGCGCGCAGATGAGGGCGATCGCTCCCGAGTTCAGGCCGTACGCGTTCGCGCTGCCGACCGGCGAGGTGGCGCGGCTCGCCGGCATCGACGAGTCGCAGGTGCTGCGGTTCGACCAGAACACGCCGCCGCTCCCGCTCGCGTCGGCCCGCCCGGGGGCGATCGCCGGCGCGCTCGCGCGGGTGAGCGGCTACCCCGCCGGCGGCTACCGCGCGCTGCGCGGCGCGATCGCCGGCTACGCAGGCGTGGAGCCCGAGAACGTCGTGCTCGGAGCGGGCGCCGACGACCTGATCCTGCTCTGCGCCCGGGCCTATGCAGGCCCGGGGGACACCATCGGCGTCCCCCCGGCGCCCACCTATCCGCTCTTCCGGATCGCGGCGCAGCTCGCGGGAGCGCAAGTAACAGACTGTTACTTGCCGGATTCCGCTCTCTCCTTCGCGTGCCGGCCGAACAACCCGACCGGAACGGTCGAGGCCCTGCCGGACGTCAGGCCGCTCGTCGTCGACGAGGCCTACTTCGAGTACAGCGGCACGACGGCGCTCGACCTGCTCGACGACGGCGTCGTCGTGCTGCGCACGTTCTCGAAGCTCTTCGCGCTCGCCGGCGCGCGCGTCGGCTACGCGCTCGCTGCCCGCGACACGGCGGACGAGCTGAACGCGCGCCAGGCGCCCGCGCCGATCTCGACGTTGTCGGCGGCGCTCGCGGTCGCGGCGCTCGAGGAGCGGCCCGATCCCGCGCCGGTGCTCGAGGAGCGCGAGCGCCTCGCCTCGGCGCTCCGCGCGCTCGGGCTCGGCCCGCTCGAGTCGCACACGAACTTCCTGTACGTGCCGGTGGACGACGGCCTCGCGCTCGACGCCGTGCTGCTCCGGCAGGGCTTCGTCGTGCGCGCCTATCCCGAGGCGATCCGGATCTCCGTGCGCGACGCGCCGGACGACGACCTGCTCCTCGAAGCACTGGCGCGGGCGCTCGAGCGGCCCGCACCGGTCGCCGCGGCCGGCGGCCGGCGTGCGCGCACGTTGCGCGCCACCGCCGAAACGCGGCTCGCGACGCGACTCGCACTCGACGGCGCGAGCCGCGTGCGGGTCGCCACCGGGGCCGGCCTCTACGACCACTTCCTCGAGCAGCTCGCGTTCCATGCCGGCTTCGACCTCGTGCTCGAAGGCGCGGGCGATCTCGAGACGGGCGACCACCACACGGCCGAGGATGCGGCGCTCGCGCTCGGCGCGGCGCTCGACACCGCGCTCGGCGACCGGCGCGGGATCGCGCGCTACGGCGACGCGGTCGTGCCGATGGACGACGCCCTGGCGCGCGCGGCCGTCGATCTCGGCGGCCGGGCGAATGCCGAGCTGAGCCTGGAGCTCGACCCCGGTCTGGCGGTGCACATGCTTGCGAGCTTCGCGCAGGGCGCGCGCGCCTCGATCAACGTCGAGGCTTCGGGTCGCGACCCGCACCACGTCGCCGAGGCGGCATTCAAGGCCGTCGGGCGCGCGCTGCGCGCCGCGGTCGCCCCCGAAGGCTCGGGGCTCCCGTCGACCAAGGGCCTCCTGTGAAGGTCGCGATCTGCGAGTACGGGGCGGGCAACGTCCGGTCGGTCGAGATCGCGTTCAGGCGGCTCGGCGCGGAGCTGACGGATCGTGTCCTCGACGCCGATCTCGCCGTGCTGCCGGGCGTCGGCTCAGCCCGGGCTGCGATGGAAGGTCTCGCCGCCCGGGGACACGACGTCGCATTGCGGGAGCGGTTCGCCGCCGGCCGGCCCGTGCTCGGGATCTGCCTCGGCCTCCAGCTCGCCCTGGCGGAGACGGAGGAGGACGGCGGCGTGCCCGGGCTCGGCCTGCTCCCGGGCCGGGCCGTGCGCCTCGAGCAGGGGCGTGTGCCGCGGATGGGGTGGGCCGAGGTCGACGATCGCGGCACCTTCTACTTCGCGCACTCCTACGCCGCGGAGACGCCGTGCGCGACCGCCTGGTCGGAGGGCGTCGTCGCCGAGGCGCGCTCGGGCTCGTTCTTCGGCTGTCAGTTCCATCCGGAGAAGAGCGGCGAGCTCGGCGCCCGCTATCTCGAGGAGGCCCTGTCCCTCTCCCTCGCCTGATCCCGTGCCTCGACGTGGCCGCGGGCCGCGTCGTCAAGGGTGTTCGCTTCCAGGGTCTGCGCGAGGTCGGCGATCCGGTCGAGCTCGGTGCGGCGTACTCCGCGGCCGGAGCCGACGAGCTCGTGTTCCTCGACGTGAAGGCGACGCTCGAGGAGCGCGCGACGCTGGTCGAGCTCGTGAGCCAGATCGCCGAGCGGCTCGCAATCCCCTTCACGGTCGGCGGCGGCGTGCGCACGGCGGCGGACGGCGAGGAGCTGCTCGCGGCCGGTGCGGACAAGGTCGCCGTCAACTCCGCGGCGCTCGAGCGGCCCGAGCTCGTGACGGAGCTCGCCGGGCGGCTGGGCTCGCAGGCGGTCGTCGTGGCGATCGACGCCGAACGGGGACGCGTGCGCGCCCGCGCGGGCACGGCCGAGACCGGGCGTGCCGCGGTCGAATGGGCGCGCGAGGCGGAGGCACGGGGTGCGGGCGAGATCCTGCTCACGTCGATCGACGCCGACGGCACGCGTGCCGGCTACGACCTCGAGCTGACCGCCGCCGTCTCCGAGGCGGTCGGCCTGCCGGTGATCGCCTCCGGGGGCGCCGGAAGCGCGCAGCACGTCGCCGACGCGTTCGGCGTGGCGCAGGCGGCGCTCCTCGCGTCGATCCTGCACGAGAATCCGGAGCGGCTCACGTCGCTGCGCGGCGAGCTGCGCGAGCTCGGAGTCCCGGTCCGGTGACGCTGCGGCCGGCGATCGTGCAGGACGCCGTCACGGGTCGCGTGTTGATGCTCGCGTGGATGAACGACGAGGCCGAGCGGCGCACCCGTGAGACGGGAGAAGGCTGGTTCTGGAGCCGCTCGCGCGCCCGGCTGTGGCGGAAGGGCGAGACGTCCGGCAACACGCTCGCCGTCGAGGAGCTGCGTGACGACTGCGACGGCGATGCGCTCCTGGTGCGTGTCACGCCCGCCGGGCCGACCTGTCACACGGGGTCGGTGTCGTGCTTCGCACCTGCGCTCTGGCGGACGATCACCGAGCGCGCGGCGCAACGGCCGGCCGGCTCGTACACGACCGAGCTCCTCGACGCGGGCGTCGGCGCCGTCGCGCGCAAGGTCGGAGAGGAAGCGGTCGAGCTCACGGTGGCGGCACTCGACGAGAGCGACGAGCGTGTCGTCGAGGAGGCCGCCGACCTCGTCTACCACCTGTACGTGCTGCTCGCGGCCCGCGGCCTCGATCTCGCCGCGGTCGAGGACGAGCTTCGCGCGAGGAGCTGACTCAGACCCGGCGGGCGCCGACGTACCCGCCGGCGAACTCCGACATCGACGCGATCCTGACGACGTCGCCGGTCTGCGGCGCGTGCACGAGCTGGTTGTTGCCGATGTAGATGCCGACGTGGCTGAGCCCGTCGAAGAACACGAGGTCGCCCGGTTGCAGCTGGTCGCGGGGAACGGCCGACCCGTAGCTGTACTGGCCCGCCGCGAAGTGCGGCAGCTGCACGCCGAGCTGTGCGAAGACGTACATGACGAGGCCGGAGCAGTCGAAGCCCGTGCCGGGCGACGCACCGCCCCACTGGTAGCGGACGCCGAGGTACCGGAGGGCGATCGATGCGGCCTGGGGATGGCCCCCCGGGACGGGCGGCGGGGCCGGGCTCGCGGTGCCGGTCGTCGTCGTGGCGGCGGGGTCGGTCGTCGTGCTGGGCTCCGTGGTGGTGGCCGGCGCGGTCGTCGTCTGCGCGGCCGGGGCGTCCTTGTGCCGTGCGGCGGCGGCTGCCGCGGCGGCCGCCTTCGCGCGCTCCGCCGCCTGCTCCCTGATCTGCGCCGCTTCCCGGGCGAGCCGCGCGCGGGCGGCCGCGGCGGCCCGCGCCTGCTGCGCCGCCTCCCGCGCCTGGATGACCGCGATCTCCGACTGGATCGACGAGAGGAGGCGCTTTCGCTTTGCGAGCATCGCGCCGATGCCGGCGCGCTCCGCGTCGAGTTGCGCGAGGGTCGCGCTCCGCGCCCGCTCGGTCTTCTGCAGACTGACCGTTGCGGCGAGGAGCCTGTTCTTCGCCTGCTTCGCGGCGGCCGCAACATGGTGCGCGTTCGCGGCGACCTCACGCGTGTACTGCACCGCGTTGATCACATCCGAGAGCTTCGAGCTCCCCACGAGCAGCTGGATCAGGTCGGGGCTCTCGCCCTCGTAGATCGTGACGAGCAGTCGCGCTGCACGGCGCTGCGCGATCAGGTTCTGCTTCTGGGCGAACGAGAGCTGAGCGCGGTCCGCGGCCAGCTGCTTCTTCGTGGCTGCGAGCTGGATCTTCGCGCCGTCCCAGGCGTCCACGACCGCGCCGAACCGCCTGTCGAGCGCGTGCACCTGCGCCAGCACCTGGGCGGCCTCGGCGTCCTTCGCCCGCACCGCTGCCGACGGCGGCGCCGACGAGCCTGCCGCGGCCCGGGTGAGCCCGATCAGCGCGAGCGCTGCGACGGCAACGGCAAAAGTGCGCATCTGCTTGGTTTCGTCGGCAGGCAACACGCTCCTCTTGAGCGGAGTCAGCACGGGGAGGCGACCGGCCCGCCCGCCCGCGAGATCGCGACGTGCTCGCTGGTCGCGAGGGCGAGGAGACGCGCGCGGTAGGTGACCATGTCCGCGTGCTGCCAGTCGCCGTGGGTCTGGCAGCGCCACGGGGCATAGCGCTCACGGTGGTAGGGGCTCGTCAGGCTCTCCGCGTGCCCGATCACGTTCGGCAGCGAGACGCCGTAGCGATGCATCAGCCAGAGCGTCAGGCGCAACGACGCCCGGAGCTGGCGCGGGTTGTCGAGGATCGAGGCGTCGCTCGTGCCGACGTGCTCGATGCCGATCGCCGTCCAGTTGAGGCCGACGGTGTGCCGGCAGATCGTCGTCAGGGGAACGAGCTGGTAGATCGTGCCGTCGCGGTCGATCACGAAATGAGCGCACGTGCCCGGGCGCTCGTGCAGCTCGGCGTCGGGCGCGTCGGAGGCGAACGTGTTCCACGCCGACGAGAACGACGTGCTCGCGGTGTAGTGCTCGACGATCACGTGCGGGTGGACGAGCCGCCAGGTGTGGAGGCCGTAGTGCCGCTCGGCGTACCGCACCGTCTCGGCGCGCCGGGCGGCTCCGAACGGGATCGGCTTCGAGACGATCGCGGGCCGCGGCGGAGCGACGACCGCTGCGAGCACGACGGCGAGCACGATTCGCACGGGCCGACGGTAGCGTCGATTCTGCTGTTCTGTTATACGGAACGGCGTCCCGACAACGGAGCAGGCCGGAGAGGAGCGAGGTATGACCGAGGTTCATCCGCCGTCGGGCTTCGCGAGCCCGTTCGACGTGCCGACGCCGCCGGGCGCCGAGGGCTGGGAGGAGATGTACCCGTACTACCTGCTCTTCGACCCGGCCCGGCGTGAGGAGGAGGAGAAGCGGTTCTGGTTCTACAACGGCATGCACTTCCCGGAGCCGATGCCGCCGTTCGACATGATCACGGCCGAGTCGTGCTACCTCTCGATCGGCCGCTACCAGGGGCGCGTCTTCTCGATCCCGACCGTGCTCGGCATCGAGCACCGCGTCGTCAACGGCTACGTCTACATCACCTCGAACGAGGTCACCGACCCGGCCGTGATCGAGGAGCGGCTGCAGACGTTCCTGCCGCGCATCGGCTTCTACTACGAGAACTGGGACGCGCTCGTCACCCGCTGGCAGGCGGAGGTCGACGCGCGCATCGAGGAGCTCGGCGCGCTCGAGATCCCGCGTCTGCCCGAGCTCGAGGACGAGGACGAGGCGATCCACCAGCAGCGCCTCGGGCCCAACTACCGGCTGATGCGGGCCTACGACCGCTGCCTGCAGCTCTACAACGAGCTCAACCAGCTGCATTTCGAGCTCCTGCTGCTCGCCTACGGCGCGTACCTGACGTTCTTCCAGTTCTGCAACCAGGCGTTCCCGGACCTGGGCATGCAGACGATGACGCAGATGATCGGCGGCGACGACACGACGATGTTCCGTCCCGACGACGAGCTGAAGTCGCTGGCCCGCGCGGCGCTCGACGGCGGCGTCGACGGAGCCTTCGTCGAGGGGCGCCCGCAGGAGGAGATCGTGGCCGAGCTGAGCACGACCGACGCCGGCCGCGCGTGGCTCGCGGATCTCGAGTCGCGCAAGTACCCGTGGTTCTTCATGTCGACCGGCGACGGCTTCTACCACCACCATCGCGCGTGGATCGACGACCTGCGCCTGCCGTTCGCCGCGATCGCCGGCTACATCGCGCAGCTGCGCGAGGGCCGCACGCTCGACCGGCCGCAGCAGCAGATCCTGGCCGAGCGCGACCGGATCGCGACGGAGTACGCAGCCCTGCTCGCCACCGACGAGGAGCGCGACCAGTTCGAGCAGATGGTCGGCCTGTGCCGCCACGTCTTCCCGCACGCCGAGGGCCACAAGTTCTACATCGAGCACTGGGGCACGACCCTCTTCTTCAACAAGCTGCGCGAGGTCGGCGCGGTCTTCGCCGAGCAGGGCTTCTTCGCAGAGGCCGACGACGTCTTCTACCTCAACATCCACGAGGTGCACGAGGCGCTCTCGGATCTCGGCCTCGCGTGGTCGGGCGGCAGCGCGGGTCGCGGCACCGTCTACTGGCCGCCGCGCGTGGCGCGGCGCAAGGAGATCCTTGCCCGCCTCGGCGACTGGACGCCGCCGGCCGCGCTCGGCTCGGTGCCGGACGTGATCAACGATCCGACCGTGCAGCTTCTCTGGGGCGTCACGTCGGATCGTCTGCGCGCCTGGGCGAGCGGCGCGGAGGGCGACGTCAGCGGCTACGGCGCGTCGCCTGGCGTCGTCGAGGGCGTCGCCCGGGTCGTTCGCACGATCGACGAGATCGGCGACGTTCAGTCGGGTGAGGTGCTCGTCTGCTCGGTGACGGCGCCGAGCTGGGGCCCCGTGTTCCCGAAGATCGCCGCGGCCGTCTCGGACATCGGCGGGATGATGTCCCACGCGGCGATCGTCGCCCGCGAGTACGGCTTGCCCGCCGTGGTCGGCACCGGCAACGCGACCTCCGCGATCAAGACGGGCGACCGTGTGCGCGTCGACGGCAACACCGGAAGAGTGACGATCCTCGACTGATGACCGAGACCCGCTACGCGATCGGCTTCGACGAGCTCGGGCTCGAGCAGGTCGGGCTCGTCGGAGGCAAGAGCGCGCATCTCGGCGACCTGCGCCGCGCCGGCTTTCCCGTCCCGCCCGGCTTCGCCGTCACGACGAGCGCGTTCGAGCGCGTCGTCCACGACGAGTTCCGAAGCAAGGTCGACGAGCTCGTGGCCGACCTGCACCCGGACGATGCCGCGCGGCTCGAGCTCGAGGCGGCCCGCCTGCGCGGGCTGATCCACGGCCTGCCCGTCCCCGACGAGGTCCTCGCAGCGATCGGCAGCGCCTACGCCGGGCTCGGACGCGCGCTCGGCCTCGAGGCGCCCGCCGTCGCCGTGCGCTCGAGCGCGGTCGCCGAGGACGCCGCGGATGCGAGCTTCGCGGGCGTGCAGGACACGTTCCTGTGGATCACGGGTCTCGACGACGTGGTCAGCCACGTTCGAGCCTGCTGGGCGAGCTACTTCAACGCCGAGGCGCTCGCGTACCGGGCGCGTCATGCCGGCTCGGCGCCCGGGATGAGCGTCGCGGTGCAGTACATGGTCGACGCACGCGTCGCCGGCGTGATGTTCACGCTCAATCCGGTGAGCGGCGACCGTTCGTGCGTCGCGGTCGACGCGAGCTATGGGCTCGGTGTCACGGTGGTCGGGGGCGACGTCACGCCCGACACGTTCCTCGTCTCCAAGGTGACGCGCGAGGTGCTGCGCAGCGACACCGGCGAGAAGGCGATCGAGTGCGTCGCCGATGCGGAGGCCGGCACCACGGTGACCCGCGAGGTGAGCGCCGAGCGGCGCGCGCGGCTGTGCCTCGAGCGCAAAGAGCTCGAGCGGCTCGTCGAGCTGGCCCGCGAGATCGAACGGCACTACGGGCGCGCGCAGGACATCGAGTGGGCGATCGACCGGCACCTCGGCGAGATCCTCGTGCTCCAGAGCCGGGCCGAGACCGTCTGGAGCCAGAAGCCCGCCGCCGAGCGGCCGGTGCCGGCGAGCCCGCTCGCCGCGATCGCCGCGACGTTCATGGGCGGCGCGACGCGGAAATGAGCGACGGGCCGGACCTGACCCCGGACGACGTCAAGGAGATCCTGCGGCTCGTCGACGAGTCGCGTTTCGACGAGTTCGAGCTCGAGACGCCGAGGTTCAGCATCCGCTTCAGCCGCGACCGGGCGAGAGCGCCCGAGCCCGATCCGCCGCCGGGCCTCGAGCCCGCCGGGCAGCGTCTCGTCGAGGTGACGTCACCGATGGTCGGCTCGGTCTTCCACGCGCCGTCGCCCGGCGCTCCGGCCTACGTCGAGGTCGGCAGCCGGGTCGCGCCCGAGACGCAGCTCTGCATCATCGAGGTGATGAAGCTCATGAACGCGGTCACGGCCGGCGTGAGCGGGGTCGTGGCCGAGGTCTGTGTCCCGAACGCGGCGCCGGTGCAATACGGAGACGTGCTCTTCCGGATCGCTGCAGATGGCTGAGATCCGCCTCGTCGACACGACCGTTCGCGACGGTCATCAGAGCCTCTGGAGCGCCAACGCCCTCTCGACCTCGATGCTCGCCGAGATCGCGCCCGTGATCGACCGCGTCGGGTTCCACGCGATCGACTTCACGAGCTCGACGCACATGGCGATGGCCGTGCGCTGGCACCGCGAGGACCCGTGGGAGCGCATCCGCCGGGTGCGCGAGCTGATGCCGGACACGCGTCTCGGCTTCATCACTCCCGGCATGCGCTTCATGGCCTGGTGGCGAGCTCCGGACGAGGTGATGGAGCTCGCGCTCGGGTGTGTGATCCGCAACGGGATCCGGCGCATCTGGGTCGCCGAGTCGATGAACGACGTCGCGACCGATCTGCAGATCGCGGCGCTCGCGAAGCGGCTCGGCGCCGAGGAAGTCGTCGTCGGGCTCGTGTTCTCGATCAGCCCGTTTCACACCGACGACTACTACGCCGAGCGTGCGCGGGCGATCGCGGCGAGCCCGGATGTCGACGTTCTGAACCTGAAGGACCCCGGCGGGCTGCTGACGCCGGAGCGCACGCGCACGCTCGTCCCGGTGCTGCGGCGGGCGGCCCCGGGGCTGCCCCTCGAGGTGCATTCCCACATGACCGCGACGATGGGCCTCGCCTCCTATCTCGAGGCGGCCCGTCTCGGCGCGTCCGTCGTGTGCACCGCAGTCCGCCCGCTCGCGAACGGGACGTCCCAGCCGTCGGCGGAGCAGACCGTCTTCAACCTGCGCGAGGAGGGCTTCGACGTGGCGCTCGACGACGAGGCGCTCCGCGAGATGTCGGCGTACTTCCTCGCGCTCGCGCACCGGCTCGGGCGCGCGCCGGGTGTCCCGCTCGAATACGACGCGTCGGTCTACAAGCACCAGCTGCCGGGCGGGATGACCTCGACGCTGCGCCGCCAGCTCGCCGAGATCGGCCGGCCCGATCGCTTCCACGACATCCTCGACGAGCTGCCGCGCGTGCGCGAGGAGCTCGGCTGGCCGATCATGGTCACGCCGCTCTCCCAGTTCGTCGGCGTCCAGGCATTCCTCAACGTGACGACCGGCGAGCGCTGGTCGCAGGTGCCCGACGAGGTCGTGCGCTACGTGCTCGGCCAGTACGGGCCGCCGCCGGCGGAGATCGACCCGGCCGTCCTGGCCCGCGTGCTCTCCTCGCCGCGGGCGGAGACACTCGCGCACGAGGCGCACGGCATCGGTCTCGACGCCGCGCGCGAGCGGTTCGGCGACGGCATCTCCGACGAGCTGCTCCTGCTGCGCATGATGCTGCCGGAGGAACAGGTCGACGCGATGCTCTCCGCCCCTCGCGTCGAGCAGCGGGCCCGGCCGCGGACGCACCCCGTGCGCGAGCTCGTTGCCGGCCTCGTCGCGCGCGACCTCGCCGGCGTCGAGATCGACGCGCCCGGGCTGCGCGTTCGCGCGCGCAGGCACGCCGCGTGACTCCGTTCGCCGCCACCGACGCGGTCGTGTTCGACGTCGACGGAACGCTTCTGCACGCGAACGACCCGAGCGGCGTCAAGGGTGCGCAGCCGATCCCCGGCGCGATCGACGCGGTCGCGCGCGTGCGTGCCACGGGCCGGCGGATTCTCTTCTTCACGAACGGCACCGGCCGGCCGCCGGCGCAAGCGGCGGCCGACCTTCGCGGCCTGGGCTTCGTGCTCGACGACGCCGAGTATCTGAACCCGGCCGTCGTCGCGGCGAGCTATCTCGAGCGCAAGCACCGCGGCGAATCCGTGCTCGTGCTCGGCGGCCCCGGCGTCGTCGGCCCGTTGCGAGACCGGGGAGTCGAGGTCGTGGACGCCGCCGCGCCGCGGCGTGCCGGTGTCGTCCTCGTCGGCTGGGACGACACCCTGAGCTACGCGGCGCTTCGCGCCGCGTGCGAGTCGGTCTGGGCAGGCGCACCGCTCTACGCGACGTCGACCGCGAGCGTCTTCTCCGTCGGCGGCGGCCGCGCGCCCGGCTGGTCCGGCGCGGTCGTGGCCGGGATCCGGCAGACGACCGGCGCCCGGGCGGTCACGCTCGGGAAGCCGTCCCCGATCGCCCTGCGGGAGATGTGCCGCGTGCTCGGCAGCACGCCCGCCCGCACCGCGGTCGTCGGCGACGACCTCGGCCTCGAGATCGCGATGGCGCGGCGGCTGCGGAGCCCGGCGGCGCTCGTCCTGACGGGGATCTCCTCGCAGGCCGAGGCGGCGGCGCGGCCCCCGGATGCGGTGCTGCCCGACGTGGCCGCCTTCGCCGCGCTGCTCGGTGCGTAGCGCGAACGCTTTCGTTCTGATATACGGAACGGTGTCTTGACACATGGACAGTCGCAGGGAAAGGAGACCTCCGTGACGAGCGTCCAGACCGACGTACAGCAGCACCAGCACTTCATCGGCGGCGAATGGACCGCCGGCGACGGCGGCACGTTCGAGGACCGCGATCCGTTCACCGGCGACGTGGTGGCGCTCGCGCCTGCCGGCACGCGCGCCGACGCGGTGCGTGCGATCGAGGCGGCCGCCGCGGCGTTCCCCGCGTGGTCGCAGACCGTCCCCGCCGAACGGCAGCGGATCTTCCTCAAGGCCGCCGACGTCCTCGAGAGCCGGCTGGAGGAGGTCGTCGGCCTGCTCGCCCGCGAGACCGGCGCGAGCTTCGGGTTCGGCATGTTCCAGATGGGCTTCGTGCCCAACCTGCTGCGGCAGGCGGCCGCGCTCGCCTATGCGCCGGCGGGACAGATCATCCCGTCCGACCATCCCGGCACGCTCGCGATGGGGCTGCGCAAGCCGGTCGGCGTCGTCGGCGCGATCGCGCCGTGGAACGCGGCGCTGATCCTCTCGGCCCGCTCGATCGCCGCCCCGCTCGCCCTCGGCAACACGGTCGTCCTGAAGCCGTCCGAGCTGTCGCCGTTCGTCGGCGGCCTCATCTGGGGCGAGGTGTTCGCGGAGGCGGGCCTGCCCGCCGGCGTCCTGAACATCGTCACGCACGCGCCCGGTGAGGCCGGCCCGATCGGGGACGAGCTCGTCGAGAACCCCGCGGTGCGCGTGATCAACTTCACCGGGTCGACGGCGACCGGCCGTCGCCTCGCCGAGGCGTGCGGACGCCAGCTCAAGCGCGCCGTGCTCGAGCTCGGCGGTCACAACCCGCTGATCGTGCTCGCGGACGCCGACCTCGACTACGCCGTCAACGCCTCGATCTTCGGCGCCTTCCTGCACCAGGGCCAGATCTGCATGTCGTCACGGCGAATCTTCGTCGAGCGGCCGGTCGCGGAGGAGTTCACGGCGCGGCTCGCCGAGAAGGCGAAGACGCTGAAGGCAGGCGATCCCAAGGAGCACGACACGGTGATCGGCCCGCTGATCAACGAGTCTGCTCTCTCGATGGTGAAGGGACGGGTCGACGAGGCGGTGGCGAAGGGCGCGAAGGTGCTGGCCGGCGGCGAGGTGGTCGGCGCCTGCTACCAGGCGACCGTCCTCACCGACATCCCGGAGGACTCGGACTTCGCGCACCACGAGACGTTCGGCCCGGTCGTCTCCGTCGAGACGGTCGACTCTGCCGAGGAGGCGGTCGCCCGCGCGAACGCCACGAGCTACGGCCTGAGCGCCGGCATCTTCACCGGCGACACGGACCGCGGCTTCGCCCTCGCACAGCAGCTCGACTCGGGCATCGCGCACGTCAACGACCAGTCGGTCGGCGACGAGCCGCAGATGCCCTTCGGAGGCGTCAAGGACTCCGGGTTCGGGCGCTTCGGCGGCCAGGCGGTGATCGACGAGTTCACCGAGCTGCGCTGGATCACGGTGCAGGGAGGCAGCGGGCATCCGTTCCCCTTCTGAGCCTCGATGGCCGAGATCGTCACCCTGTCCGACGCGGTTCGCGAGCTCGTCGCCGACGGGCACGCAGTCGCGCTCGAAGGGTTCACGCACCTCATCCCGCACGCCGCGGCGCACGAGCTGATCCGCCAGGAGCGGCGCGACCTGACGCTGATCCGGATGACGCCCGACGTCATCTACGACCAGCTGATCGGGATGGGGTGCGCGCGGAAGCTCGTCTTCTCGTGGGGCGGCAACCCGGGCGTCGGGTCGCTGCACCGCTTGCGGGATGCGGTCGAGCACGGCTGGCCCGCGCCGCTCGAGCTGGAGGAGCATTCGCATGCCGGGATGGCGGCGGCCTACGCCGCCGGGGCGGCGAATCTCCCGTTCGGCGTCCTGCGGGGCTACACGGGCACCGACCTGGCCGCGCACACCCGGGTCGCGTTCGTCGAGTGCCCGTTCACGGGCGAGCGGCTCGCGGCCGTCCCGGCCCACCGGCCGGACGTCGGGATCATCCATGCGCAGCAGGCCGACCGGCAGGGCAACGTCCAGCTGTGGGGGATCACCGGCGTGCAGAAGGAGGTCGTGCTCGCCGCGCGGCACTCGATCGTCACCGTCGAGGAGATCGTCGACCGGCTCGACCGGCGGCCCGGCTCCGTCGTGCTCCCGTCGTGGGTCGTCGATGCCGTCGCCTGCGTGCCGCACGGCGCGCACCCGTCCTACGCCCACGGCTACTACGAGCGCGACAACGAGTTCTACGTCGCGTGGGAGGCGATCAGCCGCGACCGCGAGGCGTTCAGCGCCTGGATGAGGGAGCACGTCGTCGAGGGCGTCGCCGTATGACGGCGGAGTGCGGATGACGGTGGCCGCCGCGACGAGCTGGACCGCGGACGAGATGATGGCGGTCGCGGCGGCCAGGCGTCTGGCCAACGACACCGTGTGCTTCGTCGGCATCGGCCTGCCGAGCCTCGCCGCGAACCTGGCCCGGCGAACGCATGCGCCCGGTTGTGTGCTCGTCTACGAGAGCGGCACGATCGGCGCCAAGCCGACGAGCCTGCCGCTGTCGATCGGCGACGGCGAGCTCGCGGAGACCGCGGACGCGGTGGTGTCCGTGCCGGAGATGTTCGCGTACTGGCTCCAGGGAGGGCGCATCGACGTGGGCTTCCTCGGCGCCGCGCAGATCGATCGCAACGGCAACCTGAACAGCACGGTGATCGGCGACTACGCGACTCCCAAGGTGCGACTGCCCGGCGGCGGCGGCGCGCCCGAGATCGCGACGTCCGTGTCGGAGGTCTTCGTGATGCTGCGCCAGTCGCGGCGCGCGTTCGTCGAGCGGCTCGACTTCAAGACGAGCCGCGGCGACCGGGTCCGGTTCGTCGTCACCGATCTCGGCATCCTCGAGCTCCGTGACGGCGAGCTCGAGCTGGTTCGCGTGCACCCCGGTGTCACCGTCGACGCGGCGTGCGAGGCGACGGGCTGGCCGCTGCGGGTCGCGCCCGACGTGGAGGAGACCGAGCCGCCCTCGCGCAGCGAGCTCGACGCCCTACGCGCCCTCGGAACGAAAGGACGGAAATGAGCGACGAGTCTCCGATCGTCCTGCCGGACGATCCGTCGTTCGGCGACGACGTGCAGGTCGACTACCCGGGGTACCGCTCGACGCGCCTTCGCGCGCCGCAGCGGCCGCTCGTCACGCTGCCCGAGGAGCTGCATCCTGCGGGCGGCCCCGTGTTCGGGGACGAGACCGTCTCCGGGCTCGACCACGACCTGACGAGGCAGCACGAGGGCGAGCCGCTCGGAGAGCGGATCATCGTCTCGGGCCGCGTGCTCGACGACGCCGGCAAGCCCGTCCGCAACGCCCTCGTCGAGGTGTGGCAGGCGAATGCCGCGGGCCGGTACAAGCACCAGGTCGACCAGCATCCCGCGCCGCTCGACCCCAACTTCTCCGGCGCGGGCCGCTGCCTCACCGACGACGAGGGCAACTACCGGTTCGTCACCGTGAAGCCGGGCGCCTACCCGTGGGGGAACCACGAGAACGCCTGGCGCCCGGCGCACATCCACTTCTCGGTGTTCGGCCGCGCCTTCACGCAGCGGCTCGTGACGCAGATGTACTTCCCGGGCGACCCGCTGTTCCCGTTCGACCCGATCTTCAACTCGGTGCGCGACCCCAGAGCGCGGGCGCTGCTCGTCTCCGAGTTCGATCTCGACTCGACACAGCCCGAATGGGCGCTCGCGTTTCGGTGGAACATCGTGCTCGGGCACGGCGGCAGCGGGACGACGCCGCTCGAGGAGGGCGAGGCATGAGCGGGCTCCCGCGGACGCCCTCCCAGACGGTCGGCCCCTACTACGCGATCGGCCTCTGCCGGCGGGTCGAGAACGAGCTTGCGGCACCGGCCGACCCGGGCGCGGTCCGCGTGATCGGGCAGCTGCTCGACGGCGACGGGCGGCCGATCGGCGACGGGATGATCGAGGCGTGGGACGCCGCGGGGAGCCGCTGGGGCCGGAGCGGCACCGACGCCGACGGCCGGTTCTCGTTCGTCGTCACGAAGCCCGCGGCGGTCGGCGGGGCCGCGCCGCGGCTCGACGTCTACGTCTTCGCGCGAGGCCTTCTGAAGCACCAGCTGACTCGCATGTACTTCCCCGACGAGCCGGAGGGGAACGCTTCAGATCCCGTGCTGTCGTCGCTCCCGGAAGCAGATCGTGCGGTCCTCGTCGCCGAGCAGGAAGATGGGGCCGTGCGCTTCGACATCCGCATGCAGGGCGAACGGCAGACGGTCTTCTTCGCGCTGTGAGCCCGTTCTCCGCGATCTTCGTGCCGGACGAGCTGGCCGACGCCGTCTCGGACCGAGCCTGGCTCGACGCGATGCTTGCGGCCGAGCGCGCGCTCGCGCGCGCAGAGCGCGCCGCCGGACTGCTCGGGGACGAGGCCGTCGCGGCCGTCGAGGCGGCTTGCGACGCTTCGCTCTACGACCCGGCCGAGCTCGCGGCCGAAGGCCGCGCCGCCGGGAACCCGGCCGAACCGCTCGTTCGCGCGCTTCGCGCCCGGGTCGGCGAGCGGGCTGCGGGGGCGGTCCACCGCGGCGCGACCAGCCAGGACATCCTCGACACGGCCGCGATGCTCGTCGCGAGCCGCGCCTCGCAGCTGGTCGCCGCCGAGCTCTCCGGCGCGGCGGACGAATGCGCGCGGCTCGCCTCGGAGCACCGCCACACCGTGATGGCGGCCCGCACGCTGCTGCAGCAGGCGGTGCCGACGACGTTCGGTTTCAAGGCGGCCGGCTGGCTGGTCGGCCTCGTCGAGACGAGAGCCCGTCTCGTGGCGGTCGCGGCGTCGCTGCCGGCGCAGCTGGGCGGTGCGGCGGGAACGCTCGCCGCGCTCGGTGACGAAGGGCCGGAGGTGCTCCGGCTCTACGCCGCCGAGCTCGGCCTGCGCGAGCCGGTCGTCCCGTGGCACACGATCAGGACGCCGCTCGCCGAGCTGGCCGGCGCGCTCGCCGGCGCCGCGGGAGCCGCCGCGAAGATCGGTGTCGACGTGACGCTGCTCGCGCAGACCGAGGTGGGCGAGGTCGCCGAGAGAGCAAGCGGAGGGTCGTCGACGATGCCCCACAAGCGAAACCCCGTCGGTGCCGTGCTCGCCGTCGCGTGTGCGCGCCATGCCCGGGCGAACGCGGGCATCCTGCTGGAGAGCGTCGTGCAGGAGCACGAACGCGCCGTCGGCGCCTGGCACGCGGAGTGGCAGGCGCTCGCGACTGCGCTCGCGGCCACGGGGGGCGCCGCCGCGTCCGTGCGGCGCTCGCTGTCCGGGCTCGAGGTGGACGCAGCGCGGATGCGGGCGAACATCGCTCCCGAGACGCTCGCCGAGGCGGCAAGGTTCGATGTCGAGGCGACGCGTCCGGAGGACTACGTCGGCTCGGTCGAGACGTTCGTCGACCGCGCGCTCGCGCTGCACCGCGGATGAGCGGCACCGTCGTCCTCTGCGGCTCGCTCGGCTCGGCGTCCTCGATCTGGGATCCGCAGTTGCCGGCGCTCGCGGGCAGGCGGGTCGTGCGGATCGACCACCCTGGGCACGGCGGCGCCCCGGTCGTCGCGTTCACGGACATCGCAGAGCTCGCGAGCCACGCCCTCGCCGAGATTCCGGACGGCTCCTTTTCCTTCGTCGGCCTGTCGCTCGGAGGAGCGGTCGGGATGCAGCTCGCGCTCACCGTTCCCGAACGCATCGACCGGCTCGTGCTCGCCTCCACGGCGGCACGCTTCGACAATCCCGAGCAGTACCTCGCGCGGGCCGCCGTCGTCCGCGAGCAGGGGCTGGCTGCGATCGTGGACGGCGTGCTCGCACGCTGGTTCACGCCCGCCTTCGACAAGCTCGCCCCGTACCGCGAGGCGATGCTCGCGATCGACCCGGAGGGCTACGCGCGCTGTTGCGAAGCGCTCGCACGCTGGGACGTTCGCGACCGGCTCGCCGACGTGCCCGTCCCGACGCTCGTGATCGCGGGGGCCGACGACCCCTCGACGCCGCCCGCGGTGGTCGGTCAGGTCGCGGAGCTGATCCCCGGCGCGCGGTTCGAGGTGATCGAGCGTGCAGCGCACATCTCGGCCGTCGAGCGGGCAGACGAGTTCAACCGGCTGATCGAGGAGCACCTGTGAGCCATGACGACGGAATGAGAGTGCGGCGCGAGGTGCTCGGCGACGAGCACGTCGACGCCGCGGTCGAGCGGACGACCGAGTTCACCGCCGACTTCCAGGATCTGATCACGCGGTACGCGTGGGGCGAGATCTGGTCGCGGCCCGGTCTCGACCGCAGGACGAGGAGCGCGATCACCTTGACGGCGCTCGTCGCCCTGAACCACCACGAGGAGCTCGCGATGCACGTGCGCGCGGCGCTCCGGAACGGCCTGACGCAGGACGAGATCAAGGAGGTGCTGCTGCAGGCTGCGATCTACTGCGGCGTCCCGGCGGCGAACCGCGCGTTTGCGATCGCGCAGGCGGTGCTGGAGGAGTCGTGACGCGCCTCGAGACTCAGGTCGCAATCGTCGGTGCCGGCCCCGCCGGGCTGATCCTCGGCGCGCTGCTGCACCGGGCGGGGATCGATGCGGTCGTCCTCGAGGACCGAAGCCGCGAGTACGTCGAGGCGCGCATCCGCGCAGGCGTGCTCGAGCAGGGGACGGTCGACCTGCTCGAGCGGGCGGGGGTGACCGAGCGGCTGCACCGCGAGGCGATCGTCCACGGCGGCATCCATCTGCAGTTCGACGGGCAGCGTCACCACCTCCCGATGAGCGAGCTGACGGGCGGACGCAGCATCGTGATCTACGGCCAGACCGAGGTCGTCAAGGATCTGATCGCCGCACGGCTCGACGACGGGCTGCCACTGCTCTTCGAGGTGAACGAGGTGAGCGTGCACGGATTCGAGCACGACGAGCCGTTCGTGCGCTTCGAGCACGACGGCGAAGAGCATCGGCTCGACTGCGACGTGATCGCCGGCTGCGACGGCTTCCACGGGATCTGCCGGCCGGCGATCCAGACGGTCCTGCAGACCTTCACGCGCGAGTACCCGTACGGCTGGCTCGGCATTCTCGCGGACGTCGCGCCGTCGACCGACGAGCTCGTCTATGCGCACCACGCGCGCGGCTTCGCGCTCCTCAGCCTGCGCTCTCCGACCCGGAGCCGGCTCTACGTCCAGTGCGAGCCCGACGAGGACCTCGCGAACTGGCCGGACGAGCGCATCTGGGAGGAGCTGCAGGCGCGCACCGCGCTCGAGGGGTGGGCGCTCGAGGAGGGGCCGGTGCTCGAGAAGGGCGTCACCGGGATGCGCAGCTTCGTCGCCGAGCCGATGCAGCACGGGCGCCTGTTCCTGGCGGGTGACGCGGCGCACATCGTCCCTCCCACCGGCGCGAAGGGTCTGAACCTCGCGGCGCACGACGTGCGCGTCCTCGCCGACGCGCTGATCGACTGGTACGCAACCGGCAGCAGGGCCGGGCTCGACGCGTACTCCACCGAATGCCTGCGCCGTGTCTGGCGCGCTGAGCACTTCTCGTGGTGGATGACCTCGATGCTGCACAACGCCCCGGGCGCCGACGAGTTCGACCGCAAGCTGCAGCTCTCGCAGCTGCGCTACGTGACGACGTCGACCGCCGCTGCGACGAGCCTGGCGGAGAACTACGTGGGACTGGAGCACGTGTGACCCGGGAGGGATCAGGATGCACGGGATGAAGAGGACGACGCCGCCGTTTCGCGCCGACCATGTGGGCAGCCTGCTCAGGCCGCCCCGCCTCCTGCAGGCGCGCGAGGAGTTCGCCGCGGGGACGATCGGCGCGGCCGCCCTGCGCGAGGTCGAGGACGACGCGATCCGCGACGCCGTGCGCAGGCAGGAGGCGGTCGGGCTGCAGGCGGCGACCGACGGAGAGCTCCGCCGCGCGTCCTGGCACATGGACTTCATCTACCAGATCGACGGCATCAGCAAGGAGGCCGGCCACCTCGCGGTGACGTTCCACAACGAGCAGGGCGACATCGAGTTCACGCCGGCGGCGCTGCACGTCGATTCGAAGCTCGGCATCTCGAAGACGATCTTCGGCGACGACTTCGCCTTCCTGCGGGATGCGGTGACGGGGACGGTCCCGAAGCTGACGATCCCGTCGCCGAGCATGGTCCACTACCGCGCCGGGAAGGCTGCGATCGATCCGGAGGTGTACGACGGCCTGGACGGCTTCTGGAGCGACCTGACCGCCGCCTATGCCGAGGAGGTCCGGAGGCTGGGCGAGCTCGGCTGCACCTACCTGCAGTTCGACGACACGAGCCTCGCCTACATGAACGATCCGCACCAGCGCGACTACATCGCGTCGATCGGCGGCGACCCCGAGCGCCAGCACGTGGAGTACATCCGCCACATCAACGAGTCGCTCGCGCACCGTCCCGCCGGGATGAGCGTCACGACGCACCTCTGCCGCGGCAACTTCAGGTCCTCGTGGGCAGCCGAGGGCAGCTACGACTTCGTCGCCGAGGCATTGCTCAACGAGCTCGCTGTGGATGGGTTCTTCATGGAGTGGGACGACGAGCGCTCGGGAGGATTCGAACCGCTGCGCTTCCTGCCGAAGGGCGACAAGCAGGTCGTGCTCGGTCTCGTCACGACGAAGCGCGGCGCGCTCGAGTCGAGGGACGAGCTGATGCGCCGGATCGAGGAGGCAGTGAGGTTCGCGCCGCTCGACCAGCTCTGCCTGTCGCCGCAGTGTGGCTTCTCGTCGACCGTCGAGGGCAACGCGCTGACGGAAGACGAGCAGTGGGCGAAGCTCGCACTGATCGTCGAGGTGGCCGAGGAGGTGTGGAGTTGACCGTCCGTGAGGCGACGTTCGACTTCCTGCGGCGGCGCGAGCTGACCGACATCTTCTCGAACCCGGGCTCGACGGAGATCCCGTTCCTCACCGGGCTCCCCGACGACCTCAACTTCGTGCTCGGCCTGCACGAAGGGTCGGTCGTCAGCATGGCGAGCGGCTACGCGCTCGCACGAAGGCGCCCGTCGTTCGCGCTCCTGCACACGACGCCCGGGTTCGGCAACGCCGTCAATGCGATCGCGACGGCGCGCGTGAACCGCACGCCGATCGTGATCGCGATCGGGCAGCAGGACCGGCGTCACCTCGCTTTCGAGCCGTTCCTGGCGGGCCGGCTCGAGGGGCTCGCCGGCGACTACCCCGTCTGGGCGTCGCAGCCGGCCCGCGCCCAGGACGTGCCGGGCGCGCTCGAGCGCGCCTACCACGAGGCGGAGACGCATCGGGGGCCGGCGATCGTGATCGTGCCGATGGGCGACTGGCTCGAGGCGGCGGGCGAGCCGCACGAGATCGCCGCTCCGCAGCGGGTGCTGCGGCCCGGCGCCGCCGACGAGGAGGCGGTGGCTGCGCTCGCCGGCCTGCTCGACCGCTCGCAGCGGCCGGCCCTGGTGGCGGGCGCCCGGCTCGACACGCCGGGGCGCTGGGCCGCGCTCGCGGCGCTCGCCGAGCGGCTCGGCGCCCCTGTCTACCAGGAGGCGTTCAGCGGCCAGGCGGGGTTCCCGCAGGACCATGCGCAGTGGGCGGGCCCGCTGCCGTTCCTGCGTCCCGAGCTGCGCGAGACGCTCGAGCCGTACGACCTCGTGCTCGCGGTCGGCGGCCCGGTGTTTCGCCAGAGCGCGTACGACCCGGGGCCGTTCGTGCGCGAGGGCACCGTCCTCGCCGTCGTCAGCGACGACGCCGACGAGGTGCACCGGAGCCCCGTCGACCTGGCGCTCCTCGCCGCGCCCGATCTCGTCTGTCTCGGGCTCGCGTCCCGTCTCGACCAGCGCCCGCGGCCCGACGGGCCGCTCTTCCGCCGGCCGGAGCCGCCGGAGCCGGACGCGCCGCTCAGGGCGGCGCACGTTCTGCAGGCGCTCGGCGAGCGGCTGCCCCCGGATGCGGTCGTCGTCGAGGAGTGCCCCTCGAACCGCGACGAGCTGATGCTGCGGATGCCGGCCCGGCAGCCGCTCGGCATGGTCAGCCCGGCGATGGGCGGCCTCGGCTGGGGACTGCCGGCATCGGTCGGGCTGCGGCTGGGATTGCCCGACCGGCCGGTCGTCGCGGTGCTCGGCGACGGGTCGACCGTCTTCGGCATCCAGGGCTTCTGGAGCGCCGCCCGCTACGGCATCGGGCCGCTCGTGGTCGTGCTGAAGAACGGCGGCTACCGGATCATGGACCAGCTCGCCGCGCGCCAGGGCGGACCGCCCGCGTGGCCGTCGTTCGGCGCGGTCGACATCGCCGCGATCGCCGAGGCGTTCGGCTGCGAGGCGCGCCGCATCGCCGACGCCGAGGCGCTCGGTGCCGCGCTCGACGAGGTCGTCCCGGGTCTGCGCGAGCGGACGGCGCCGCTGCTGCTCGAGGTGACGGTCGAGCCGGACTGACGGCTCAGGCGCCTCGGTTGCTGTAGCCGATGCGGGCCGAGATCTCGGCCGCGGTCTGCTCGAGCTGCGGGCCGAGGTGCGCGACGAGCGAGTCGAGCGACACCATCGTCCTGTGCACGGCGAGGTTGATCGCCGCCACCACCTCGCCGTTCTGTGACCGCACGGGTGCTGCGATCGAGCGCAGACCGTAGGCGAGCTCCTCGTTGTTGACCGCGAGCCCGGCCTCGCGGACGCGCTCGAGCTCGGCGAGCAGGTCGTCGATGTCGGTCAGCGCATTGGGGCCGCGCTGCGTGAACTGCACCTGCTCGAGCACCTCGCGCTGGCGCTCGGGCTCGAGGCCCGCGAGCAGCACCTTGCCCATCGAGGTGCAGTAGGCCGGCAGCCGCGAGCCGATGTGCAGGTTGAGGTCGATGTCGCGCTGGCCGCTCTGCGACGTCCGGCACCGCTCGATGTAGACGATGTCGGCTCCGTCGAGCACGGCCATGTTGACGGTGCGTCCGGTCTCGTCGCTCAGCGCCTGCAGGTGCGGTGCCGCGACCTCGCGCAGGTCCATCGAGTTGATCGCGGAGAACCCGAGGTCGAGCACGCGCGGCCCCAGCCGGTACTTCCTCGTCGCGGGATCCTGCTGGAGGTAGCCGAGTGCCGCCAGCGTCGAGATGTAACGGTGGGTGGTGGAGCGGCTGAGGCCGACCTCACGGGCGAGGTCGCTGACGCCGAGGAGGGGGCTGCCGGAGCGGAACGTCGAGAGGATGGCGAGCCCGCGCTCGAGGGATTGCGAGTAGGTGCCGGTGCGGGCCTCGGTCTCCATCCGGGTGTTCTAACCCGTGGGACGCCGTTCCGCCAGGGGGAAGGGGGATCGCGGGGCGCCGGACGGCGCCCCGCGGGCCTCGCCCACTGGGCTAGATGTGGGTGCCGGAGCCCGGCTGCGGGGAGGAACCGGCGGGCGGGGCGCCGCCGAAGCCGTCGGGGCCGCCGCCGAAGCCGTCGTGGCCGCCGAAGCCGTCGTGACCGCCGAAGGCACCGTGCGCCGGGCGGACGCCGTTCACCATGCTCGTCACCCGGTCCTTCAGGTTCGCGGCGAGTGCGTCGGCCTGGGCCTGCGTGAGCCGGCCGGCGGTCACCGCCGCCTCGAGCTCGGTCTGCTCGGCCTCGACGAGCGCGTCGATCAGGCCGGAGGAGGACTTGCCGCTCGTCGCGTTCGCGACCTGCGCGAGCGTCTTGCCCGACTGGAGAGCCGTCTGCAGCTCGCTCTGGCTGAGGCCGAGGTAGGCCGCGGCCGCAGCGAGGTCGTCACCGGGGCCTCCCGGCCCATGCCCATGGCCGCCGAAGCGCGGCATCGTGCCGTTGACGAAGTTGGTGAACCGCGTCTTCAGGGTCGCCGTCAGCTGGTCGGCCTGGGCCTGCGTGAGCCGGCCGGCGGTCACCGCCGCCTCGAGCTCGGTCTGCTCGGCCGCGACGAGCGCGTCGATCAGGCCGGAGGAGGACTTGCCGCTCGTCGCGTTCGCGACCTGGGCGAGCGTCTTGCCCGACTGGAGAGCCGTCTGCAGCTCGCTCTGGCTGAGGCCGAGGTAGGCCGCGGCCGCAGCGAAGTCGTCGTTCGGCCCGCGCCCGGGGCCGAGGTCGTGGGCCGTGCCGCCGGTGCCCGAGCTCACGTACGAGCCGATCGAGAGGCCGCTCGCGGCGGCGGCCTTCGAGCCGTGGTACTTGCCGGCTGCGAAGGCGCCGCCTGCGGCGACGAGCGCGACTGCCGTGACGGCGAGCGCGCCGATCTTCGTGTTCCTGGATGCGTTCATGGGGGAAGCTTCGCCGCCCTTCCTAAGAATGGCTTGTGAGTTCCCTACGAATGTGGGGTCGCGCGATAGAGCGAGAGCGCGAGCACGAGCGCCACCGCGGGCGGGAGAATCCACCAGGTTGCCGCCACAGCGGTCACGCCGAGAGCAACCGCGACTCCCGCCGCGGTGAGCCAGTCGTCGCCGACGATGAAGCTCCACCAGAACCGGCCGAAGGCGGCGACCTGGCTCATGCCGGCACGAGCCGGGCATGGCGGGCGCGCAGGAGCGCGACGAGCGCGGCAGACCAGAGGACGACGAAGGCGAGCACGCCGAGGATCGCCGCGTCTCCTCCCGGCCAGTGCGCGCCCGCTCCCTCGGCCGACCAGAAGATCCCGAACGTCGTCAGCATGATCCCGACGGTGAACTTCATCGTGTTCTCCGGGACGCGGGCGAGCGGCGCACGCGCGAGCACCCCGACGATCACGACCAGCACGACGGCGGCGGTGGCGCCGGCGGCGGCGAGCGGGATCGACCCCTGCGTGCTGCCGAAGGTGAGGACGATGAATGCCACCTCGAGGCCCTCGAGGAAGACGCCCTTGAACGAGAGCGTGAAGCCGTACCAGTCGAGCCCGGCGTGTGCCTCGTGCGGGGCGGTCTCCGCCTCGCGAAGCTCCTGCGCGAAGATCGCATCCTCGTCGTGCAGGGCCTTGAAGCCGCTCGCGCGGAGGATCGCCTTGCGCAGCCACTGCAGGCCGAAGACGAGCAGGAGCGCGCCGACGACGAGCCGCAGCGTGTTCAGGGGAACGAGCGTCAGAGCGGGGCCGAGGACGGCGACGACGACGGCCAGTGCGAGCGCCGCCGCCGCGACACCTGTGAGCGAGGAACGCCAGCCGCGCGTCAGCCCGGCGGCCAGCACGATCGTCAGCGCCTCGACCATCTCGACCGCGCTGGCGAGGAACGACGAGAGGACGAGGAGGAGCGTGCTCACGCCCGACGTTCTATCCGAAGGCGGGGCCGCAGCCGCCGGCGGGCGGCGGCTCGTCCGGCTCAGGCCATCGGGACGCTGGACTGCAGCGAGCTGCCGATCCGGTCGAGGATCTCGGTGAGGCTCGCCCCGGTCGCCGTGATGCCGTGGTTCGTCAGGCCGATCACCGCATGCGCGGGGTCCGGCTCGGCCGCGAGTGCCTGCGCCACGCTGACCGCGAGCTCCTCGGTGCCGCACGGATAGTTGAACTCCGTGGTCGGGATCCCTTCGAGCCAGGCGTGCACGTGCAGGATCGCGCCGATGTCGGGATGGGCCTGGTAGATCATCCAGTGCTCGATCGCGTCGACGGAGACACGGCGGGGCTCGGAGTCGGGCGGGACGCTGAGCACGATCACGCCGCGCGCGGCGTCGTAGTCGCTGACGAGCAGGATGTCACGGCCGGGCTCCTCGAGCTTCGACTTGTCGACACCCGAGGCGCTCATCCAGAAGCGCCGCGCGTCCTTGCGCGCCGAGAGGTTGCCGTACGAGAGGCCGCCGATCCCGTAGAGGCGCTTGACGTGCCGGAGGTCGCGCTCGTCGAGCAGGTCCTCGATCGGGAACGGCGCGGGCAGCAGCCCCAGCTCGTCGATCCGCACGCCCGCCCACTGGATCTCGGCGGTCTGCGCGTCGCCCTCCCAGAGCTCGGGCTCGAGGTCGCGGCGAAAGTCGTTCTCGATCACGAGCCGTGCGGTCGCGAGCGGCAGCAGCCGTCCGAGCACGACCTGCGCGAGCGACGCGCCGCTCGCGCGATACGTGCCGCGTTCCATCGTCGTGAACCACACCGCGTCTCCCGTGTGGGCGAGGACGATGTTCGCGAGCGAGCGGACGAGCAGGGGATAGCTCGAGTCGATGATCGTTGCGTCGTCGACGGGACCGTCGTAGAGCGTCGCCGCATATGTCCCGCGCGCGTGCCTGCGAAACGGACGCGGGTGCTCGGTGTCGACGAGGTTGAAGACGAGCTTCGCGTCGTCCGCATGCTCGACGCGGGTCCAGCCGAGGTTGCGCAGCTCAGCGTCGAGCTGGTCGCAGAGCGCCGAGAGCGGTGGGGATGGAGCTCGGGCAACGACGAACGCGAAGGTCATCGCCGAAAGGCTCTCGTCCCGTGCGACTTCCCGCATCCGAAGGAACTACCTAACGGCTGCCCTGGGCCTCCGCTCGCGGCAGGAAACGGCCGAAGGAGTCGCGGGCGAGCGTCGTGCGCCGCCCCGGCTGCCCACCCCGCGGCCGGACGCGGTAGCCGTGCTCCTCGTACATGCGCGAGGCGCTGCCGTACATCCGGCGGATCGTCGCGTGGCTCGGCAGCCCGGCGACCCCCGCGCGCAGCTCCCGCACCGTGGGCGTGCGCAGGTGGCGCCGGTGGTAGCGGTCGAGGGCATAGGCGACGAGCTCCTTGCTCCAGCGGCTGCCGGCATTCGACCAGGTGATGCGCGCGCGTTTCACTTTCAAAAAGATAGTAACGGCTCGAGCTTGCGGCCGCAGGACCAATGCTTTACTCTTTGAAGCGATGAGCGCGCCGGCCTCCTTTACGAAGATCGTGGTCAAGTCGCGCCCGCAACAGCGCTAGCCGGCTCCGTAACCCCCTCGCCCCGCCGGACTAGCCAGCAGTCAGGCGGGGAGTGGAGCCGGTGAGGAGGCAGGGCCTCTACGACCCGTCGTTCGAGCACGACGCGTGCGGTGTCGCCTTCGTCGCCCGCCTGGACGGGACGCGCAGCCACGAGACGGTCACCGAGGCGCTCCGGGCGCTCGAGAACCTCGAGCACCGCGGGGCGGCGGGGGCGGACGCCGAGACCGGTGACGGGGCGGGCATCCTCGTCCAGCTCCCCGATGCCTTCCTGCGCGCCGTCGCCGGCTTCGAGCTGCCGGCAGCCGGACGCTACGGCGTCGCCGTGTGCTTCCTGCCGCAGGACGCGGGCCGCCGGCGCGAGCTCGAGGTGCTGCTCGAGCGCACCGTCACGGCGGAAGGGCAGATCGTGCTCGGCTGGCGGGACATCCCGGTCGAGCGCGGCCGGGCGGGAGCGCACGCGAACCTGTTCGCGCCGGTGATGCGCCAGCTGTTCGTCGGCGCCGGACCGGAGCACGGCGCCGACCTGCTCGCGTTCGAGCGCAAGCTCTACGTGATCAGGCGCAGCGCCGAGCGCGAGGCCGGCGCAGACCTGGCGATCCCGAGCTTCTCCGCCCGGACGCTCGTCTACAAGGGCATGCTCACGGCGCCGCAGCTCGGGCGGTACTTCCCGGACCTCGCCGACGAGCGGCTGGCGAGCGCACTCGCCCTCGTGCACTCGCGCTTCTCCACGAACACGTTCCCGAGCTGGGAGCTCGCGCATCCGTACCGGATGATCGCGCACAACGGCGAGATCAACACGCTGCGCGGAAACGTGAACTGGATCCGCGCGCGCGAGTCGCAGCTCGCATCGGATCTCTTCGGCGACGACCTGGAGAAGGTTCTCCCGGTGATCCGTCCAGGCGGCTCGGACACGGCGGTCTTCGACAACGTGCTCGAGCTGCTCGTGCTCGCGGGCCGCTCGCTGCCGCATGCCCTGATGATGATGGTGCCCGAGGCCTACGCCGGCCGGGCCGACGTGTCCGACGAGCTGCGGGGCTTCTACCGCTTCCACGAGTGCCTGACCGAGGCCTGGGACGGCCCGGCTGCGATCGCCTTCACCGACGGCACCGTGATCGGGGCGACCCTCGACCGCAACGGGCTGCGCCCGGGGCGCTGGCTCGAGACGACGGACGGCTGGGTGGTGCTCGCCTCCGAGGCGGGCGTGCTCGACATCCCCGCCGACCGCATCCTGCGCAAGGGCCGGCTGCAGCCCGGCAAGCTCTTCCTCGTCGATCTCGAGCAGGGCCGGATCGTGCCCGACCCCGAGCTGAAGGCAGAGGTCGCCGCGCGCCGTCCGTACGGCGCCTGGTTCGACCGCGAGCATGTTCGTCTCGCCGACCTGCCGCCGCGCGAGCCGTCGCGCCCGCCCGGCGAGCCCGTGCGCCGCCTGCAGCTCGCGTTCGGCTACACGCAGGAGGACATGAAGGTGATGCTCGCGCCGCTCGCGATCAACGGCGAGGAGGCGATCGGCTCGATGGGCAACGACACGCCGCTCGCCGTCCTCTCCGACCGGCGGCCGCTCCTGTACTCGTACTTCAAGCAGCTGTTCGCGCAGGTGACGAACCCGCCGATCGACCCGATTCGCGAAGCGGTCGTGATGAGCGTGCAGTCGCTCGTCGGCTCGGAGCGCAACCTGCTCGACGAGACGCCCGAGCACGCGCGGCAGCTCGTGATCGACAACCCGATCCTCCGCGACGACGAGCTGGAACGGCTGAGACAGGTCGAGTCGGACGTCTTCAAGGCGCACACGATCGACTTCACCTGGCCGGTGGCCGAGGGCGCGGCGGGGCTGGAGCCCGCGCTCGAGCGCATCTGCGCCGACGCGGACGCGGCGCTCGCCGGCGGCGCGAACATCCTGATCGTCTCCGATCGCGCCGTCGGCCCCGAACGCGTCGCCATGCCGTCGCTGCTCGCGGTCGGGGCGATCCACCATCACCTGGTGCGCGCCGGCACGCGGCTCCAGGCGGGGCTCGTCGTCGAATCCGGGGAGCCGCGGAGCGTGCAGAGCGTCGCGGTCCTGATCGGCTACGGCGCGGCCGCAGTCAACCCGTATCTGATGCTCGCCACGATCGGTCAGCTCGTCGCAGAGGGACGGCTCGACATGCGCCTCGAGGACGCGGAGGAGCGCGCACTGAAGGCGGTCGGCAAGGGGCTGCTGAAGACGATCTCGAAGATGGGGATCTCCGCGCTCTCCTCCTATTGCGGCGCGCAGGTCTTCGAGGCCGTCGGCCTCGCCCCCGAGCTGATCGACAGGCACTTCACCGGCACGCCCTCTCGCATCGGCGGCATCGGCACCCGCGAGCTCGCGGCAGGCGCGCTCGCGCGGCATGCACGAGCGTATCCCGCGGGCGCCGGCGAGCTGTTGCCCGTGGTCGGGCTCTATGCCTGGCGGCGCGACGGCGAGCATCACCAGTGGAACCCGGAGACGATCGCGCTGCTCCAGCACGCGGTGCGGGGCGGCGGACGACCGACGTACAAGGAGTTCGCCTCGCTCGTCAACGACGACTCGGCACGCCGCTCGACGTTGCGCGGCCTGCTGCGCTTCCGCAAGCAGACGCCGATCCCGCTCGACGCCGTCGAGCCGGCGAGTGAGATCGTCAAGCGCTTCTCGACGGGCGCCATGTCGCTCGGCTCCCTGTCGCGCGAGGCGCACGAGACGCTCGCGATCGCGATGAACAGGATCGGCGGGCGCTCCAACACCGGCGAGGGCGGGGAGGACCCGGCGCGCTACCTCGACGAGCGCCGCTCGAAGATCAAGCAGGTTGCGTCGGGCCGCTTCGGCGTGAACATCGACTACCTGACGAACGCCGACGAGCTGCAGATCAAGATGGCGCAGGGCGCGAAGCCCGGCGAGGGAGGCCAGTTGCCGGGCCACAAGGTCGACCAGTACATCGCGGGCGTGCGGCTGACGACGCCGGGCGTCGGTCTGATCTCCCCGCCGCCGCATCACGACATCTACTCGATCGAAGACCTCAAGCAGCTGATCTACGACCTGCGCTGCGCAAACCCCGCCGCGCGCGTCTCGGTGAAGCTCGTCGCCGAGGTCGGAGTCGGCACGGTTGCCGCCGGTGTCGCCAAGTGCAATGCGGACCACATCCTGATCTCGGGCCACGACGGCGGCACCGGGGCCTCGCCGATCTCGTCGATCCTGCACGCCGGCGTCCCGTGGGAGATCGGGCTTGCGGAGACGCAGCAGACGCTCGTGCTGAACGGTCTTCGCTCCCGCGTCTGGGTGCAGACCGACGGACAGCTGAAGACGGGGCGCGACGTCGTCGTCGCCGCACTGCTCGGCGCCGACGAGATGGGCTTTGCGACCGCGCCGCTGATCGCGACCGGCTGCGTGATGATGCGGGCCTGCCACCTCAACACGTGCCCGGTCGGGATCGCGACCCAGGACCCGGAGCTGCGCAGGCGGTTTCGCGGCCGGCCCGAGCACGTGATCGAATTTCTCTTCCACGTGGCCGAGGACGTGCGTGAGCTGATGGCCTCGCTCGGGATCGCGCGGTTCGAGGACCTCGTCGGTCGCGTCGACCTGCTCGAGCCCGACGACGCGCTCACCCACTGGCAGGAGCGCGGAATCGACCTCACCAATCTGCTCCGAGCGCCCGACGTCCCCGCAGGGACAGCTCTCCGGCGCACGGAGGCGCAGGCCTCGCCGATCGAGGACGCGCTCGACCACCGGCTGATCGCAGCGCTCGACGGCGGCGATCGCCGCTTCGCGGTGCGGAACGTCGACCGGACCGTCGGCGGCCTGCTCTCACATCACGTGACGAAGAATTCTCTGAGCGTCGACGTGCAGTTCGAGCTCCGCGGCACCGCCGGCCAGTCGTTCGGCGCGTGGCTCGCGCCGGGCATCGAGTTGACCCTCGTCGGGGATGCGAACGACTACGTGGGCAAGGGCCTGTCGGGCGGCGTCGTCGTCGTGCGGCCGCCCGCCGACGCCGCCTACCGGGCGGAGGAGAGCGTGATCGTCGGCAACACCGTGCTCTACGGGGCGACCTCGGGGCGCGCGTTCTTCCGCGGCATCGCGGGCGAGCGGTTCGCCGTCCGCAACTCGGGTGCGTCGGCCGTCGTCGAAGGCGTGGGCGACCACGGGTGCGAGTACATGACGGGCGGACGGGTCGTCGTGATCGGCCCGACGGGCCGCAACTTCGCTGCCGGGATGAGCGGTGGGATCGCCTACGTGCTCGACGACGACGCCAGGTTCGTCGACCGCTGCAACACGCAGCTCGTCGGGCTCGAGGCTCTCGGCGCCGCCGACGAGGATGCAGTCCGGTCGCTGCTCGCCGAGCACGTCGAGCGCACCGCCTCTCCCGTCGCCCGGGCGGTGCTCGACGACTGGAACCCGCTTCGGTTCGTGAAGGTGATCCCGCACGACTACAAGCGCGTCCTCGCCGAGCCGGTCTCGGCGGGCGGCGGCGGCTTCTTCACGACCGAGACGGAGACGGAGGAAGCTGCCTGATGGGCAAGATCGGCGCGTTCCTCCAGCTGAACCGCGTCGAGGCGCCGGAGCGGCCGCCGGCGGAGCGCGTGGGCGACTTCCGCGAGTTCGTCGGCACGCTGCCGCTGGCCGAGCTCCGCGAGCAGGCGTCCCGCTGCATGGAGTGCGGTGTCCCGTTCTGCCATCACGGCTGCCCGCTCGGGAACCTGATCCCCGACTGGAACGACCTCGTCTACCGCGACCGCTGGCAGGAGGCGCTCGAGCAGCTGCACCGCACGAACAACTTCCCGGAGTTCACCGGTCGCCTCTGTCCGGCGCCGTGCGAGGCGGCGTGCGTGCTCGAGATCAACGAGGGGAACGCCGTCGCGATCAAGCAGGTGGAGCTCGCGATCGTCAACCGCGGCTGGGACGAGGGTTGGATCGCACCGCAGCCCGCGGCACGCCGGACCGGGCGCAGCGTCGGAGTCGTCGGTTCAGGCCCGGCCGGGCTCGCCTGCGCGCAGCAGCTCGCGCGCGCGGGCGAGGACGTCGTCGTCTACGAGCGCGACGAGGCTGCCGGCGGCCTCGTGCGCTTCGGTGTGCCCGAGTTCAAGATCGAGAAGCGCCTCGTGGAGCGGCGGGTGCAGCAGCTGGTCGCCGAAGGTGTCGAGTTTCGCTTCGGCGTGGACGTCGGCAAGGATCTCGGCGCGGCGGAGCTGTGCGAACGCCACGATGCCGTGGTCGTCGCGACCGGTTCGCGCGTTCCTCGCGATCTGCCGGTTCCCGGCCGGGAGCTCGCCGGGGTGCACTTCGCGATGGAGTACCTGTACGACCGCGCGCGTTCGATCGCGAGCGGATCGCCCTCCGGGCTGACCGCGTCCGGCAAGCACGTCGTGGTGATCGGCGGCGGCGACACGGGCGCCGACTGCGTGGCGCAGGCGCACCGGGAGAGGGCCGCCTCGGTCACCCAGATCGAGCTGCTCGGCGAGCCGCCCCCGTCGCGTCCCGACGACCTCACGCCGTGGCCGCGCTGGCCGATGAAGCTGCGCACGTCCTACGCCCTCAAGGAAGGCGGCGAGCGGTCGTTCTCGATCTCGACGACGCATTTCGCCGGCGAAGAAGGCCGCGTCGGCACGATCCACTGGCAGCAGAACGCGGGCGCGCCGCCCTTCGACCTCGTCCCGGGCACCGAGGAGTCCAGGCCGGCGGAGCTCGTTCTGCTCGCGATGGGGTTCCTCGGGCCGGAGGCGCAGCTGCTCGACGACCTGCAGGTCGAGCGGGACCCACGCGGCAATGCGGCCGCGAGCCGCTACCTCACCTCGGTCGACGGCGTCTTCGCCGCGGGCGACGCGCGCCGCGGCCAGTCGTTGATCGTCTGGGCGATCAACGAAGGGCGCGAGTGCGCCAAGGCGGTGCAGGCATGGCTCGACGGAGACGGCCGCAGCGGGCCGGCGAACACTTTTGTTTCGATAGCAACGGGCCGTTCCACGGAGTAGACTGCGCCGCATGAAGAGAACAATGAACGACGTCCACGGCAGCGAGTGCGCCGTCGCCGCCACGGCGGAGATCATCGCCACGAAGTGGACGCCGCTGATCGTCCACGACCTCTCCGAGGGCCCAAGGCGCTTCATGGAGCTCGAGCACGCATGCCCCGGCATCAGCCCGCGCACGCTCTCCGAGCGCGTCGACATGCTGGAGCGGCAAGGCGTCGTCATCCGGCGCAGCTATCCGGAGTCGCCGCCGCGTGTCGAGTACGAGTTGACGGACAAGGGGCGCGCGCTGCTGCCGATCATCCGCGAGATGCGGAAGTTCGGCCATGCGTGGATGGTCCCCGAGCCCGCGAAACGCCGTCGCACCGCCGCCGCCCGCCGTTAGTCGAGGGCCGGGTGGCCAGGCGGATCGCGATTCTCGGTGCCGGGCGTCTCGGCGAGTCGCTCGTCCGCGGTTTCCTGAGCTCGGGCTGGCGCAGACCGGACGAGCTCGCCGTCACCGTGCGGCACGAGGAGCGGGTCGCCGAGCTGCACGAGCGCTACGCGGTCGGCGTCGGCACTTCGAACGTCGAGGCGGTGCGGGGCGCAGGGCTCGTGATCGTCGCCGTGAAGCCGCAGGACATGTCCGGCGTGCTCGCCGAGATCGCCGGGTCGGTCACCGCCGAGCAGGTGATCCTCTCCGTCGCGGCCGGGGTGACCACGTCGTTCATCGAGAAGCACCTGTCGCCCGAGGCCCGCGTCGTCCGCGCCATGCCGAACGCCCCGGCGCTCGTCCACGAGGGGATCGCGGGCATCGCCGCCGGCAGTTCGGCGGGCGAGCCCGATCTGGCGCTGGCCGAGGAGGCGCTCGGGCATCTCGGCGCCGTCGTCCGCGTGTCCGAAGACGACCTCGACGCGGTCACGGCGCTCTCGGGGTCCGGCCCCGCCTACTTCGCCCTGCTCGCCGAGGCGATGATCGAGGCCGGGCTGCTGCTCGGTCTGAGCCGCGACGTCTCGACGAAGCTCGTTGTCCAGACGATGTTCGGCAGCGCGCTCCTCCTCCGCGACGAGGGCATTCACCCGGTCGAGCTGCGGGAGACGGTCACCTCCCCGGGCGGGACGACGACCCGCGCGATCCAGGAGCTCGAGCGCTCGGGCGTGCGTGCCGCGTTCCTGAACGCGATCAGCGCCGCGACCGAGCGCTCGCGCGAGCTCGGCTCCCGCGCGGACTAGCCTCGTTCGGCGCGGGCGCCGTACGCGCGGCCGTGCAGCTGGAAGGCGCCGCTCGGGCTGCCGAACTGCCTGTGCAGCTCGTCGTGCGCAAGTGCGCGCTGCTCGTCGTCGAGGGCGTGCAGCCATGCCCCTGCAGGGCCGACCTGCAGGGAGAGTGCGCGCCAGAACTCCGCGAAATCGACGTAGGACGCGGTGACGTCCAGCTCGCAGGTCTCGACGTTCGTCAGCCCGGCTCCCTCGAGCAGGTCGTGCAGCTCCTGCGGTGTGCGGTAGCGGCGCGCGGCCTGCTCGGCGAGGCCGGTGCCGACCAGGCGGGCCGTCCTGCCGATCGCCGCGAACATCTGCACCTCCTCGACGCCCCACATGCAGATCGCGACCCGGTGCGCGACGCGGCCGAGCTCCCGCATGGCGGCGGCGGCGTCCTGCATGAAGGCGACGACGAGCTGTGCGAGTGCGAGATCGAAGCTGTCGTCGGCGAACGGCAAATCCTCCGCGGGCGCCTCGTGCACCTCCATCTCCGGGAAGCGCGAGCGCAGCGCGCGGGTGAACTCGGGTGACGGCTCGACCGCGACGACGGTCGCGCCGCGTGCGACGAGCTCGCGCGTCAGCGCGCCCGTGCCGGCGCCGACGTCGAGCACTCGGTGCCCCTCGCCGACGCCGGCGAAGTCCGCGAAGAGCGGTGCGAGCCGGACCGAGTACCGGCCCATGAAGTCGTCGTACGACTCCTCGTCGATGTGGAAGACGCCGCTCACGGGTCGATTCAACCACCTGCACGGAGGCGTCGCCTTCTCGAGCGGGCTTCTTCGGCGAACCAGGAGATCCATCGTTCCTGGTCCGCGGTCTCGATCGCGCCCGCGCGATAGTTCTGACGCACCCAGGAAACGGCGCCTGTCTCGGGCACACCTGCCAGGACGGCCATGCAGGCCAGCACGGTTCCCGTTCGGCCCAGTCCGCCGGCACAGCCGATTTCGACGACCCGGCCACTCCTGGCACGGGAGAACGCGTCGCGGATCTGGGCAGCGGCGCGGGCGCCGTCGGTCGGAAGCCCGAAGTCCGGCCAGTCGATCACCTCGGCCGGCCAAGTCGGATTCCACCGTGGATCCAGGTAGAGGCCGAAGTCGCGTCCGTCGCCGCGCTCGTCGCGTTCGGCGATCGACGACGCGCGGACCTGCGTTCCGTCGGGGAACCTGACCTCCACGGCGGCAGAATAGAAGCGCTAGATGCCCAGGATCGTCCGCTTCTTCGCGGTGAACTCCTCCTCGGTGATCAGGCCCTGTTCCTTGAGGGCGGCGTACTTCTGAATCTCGGCGGCAGGATCGGGCTCGGTCGCCGCCGGGGCGGCTGCGGGCGCCGCTTGGGCCTGTAGGTCGGCGATCTGCGCATTCTGGGCCGCTTCCTGCTGGGCGGCAGCCTGGCTCTTCTGCGCGCTCTTCGCACCCATGTGGGCTGCTCCGCCCACGACGACTGCCGTCCCGATCAGGCCGGGACCTCTGCGTCCTCTTCCTCTCATGTCGCTCCAGCTCCTCTCTCGGTGTCGAGCTCGGTCACGCGCGCGCCTCTTCGAGCACGAACTCGCGTGCTGCCTGGACGGTGTCGTGCGGGACCCGCTCGAGGGCAACCAGGATTCCGCCTGCATCGCGTATCGCCTGCGCGGCTCTCTTCGCCCACACGTTCTCCCAGACGAGTAGCGCGCCCGACGAGTTCGGCTCGAGCTGTTCACCGATCGACAGGAGGTCGTCGTCGTTGAGCAGACCCTGGTCCTCCACGTTCATGGACGCGAGGGCTGCCTGGATGTCGGGAGCGAACGTCGTGACGTCGAGCGTGAAGACCTCGCCGGTCTCGTCCTTCCCGACGAACGCGGCGTCGATGATCCGAACGATGCCGCCGTCGACCAGGTCTTGGAGCGCAGGGATAATCTCGCCCTTGAAGTCGTTGTCGGGGAATGCGATCACCGCATAGTCGACCGGGCCAATCTCGTCCATGGCTGTCTCCCGTTCGTAGCAGGGTGGTGCGGCACGGCGTTCTCCGCGCCCGGCAATCGTGGCACCGGGACCGGGTCGTAGCCTCACCCTTTCGGGATGATCTGTCCGCGCATAGCATCGCGCCCATGCGGGAGCTGCGCCCAGGTGTCTGGCACTGGCAATCGCCGCATCCCGACTGGAACGAGCAGCAGTGGTGGCCCGAGCTCGTCTCGTCGTACGGGATCGAGCTCGGCGACGACTTCCTGTTGTTCGACCCGCTCTCGGTTCCCGACGCGCTGCGCGAGCGCGCGACGGCCGTCGTCCTGACCGCGCCGTACCACGAGCGCGACGCCCGTCGGCTCGGCCTGCCGGTGCACACGCCGCCAGCAGACACCTGGGAGGACTGGGTCGAGAAGTTCGGCGTCGACGCCGACCGCGTGCGCGGCCTGGAGAGCGACGACCTCGCCTGGCTGCGCGCGGGCGAAGGCGAAGGACACTTCCACGATCCCGGAGCGTGGCCGTTCGGCATCGACGCGTACGCAGGCCGCGAGGACAACGATCTCATCCTCTGGCTGCCGTCGATCGACGCGATCGTCACCGGTGACTCGCTCTCCGACTTCGGCGACGGGCTGGACATCCAGCCCGGCGGTCGCAAGCACGTGACGCGCCAGGATGTCGTCCGCCGGCTCCGGCCACTGCTCGACCTGCCGGTCGAGCTCGTGCTGCCCGCGCACGGCGAGCCGACGGATCGCGCTGCGCTCGAGCGCGTGCTCTCCTGAGCGGCTATTGGCGAAGCTGGTTGCCGGCGGAGCCGGAACCAGCTTCGTGTCGTAGGCGCTTCGACGGTCGCCTACGACATGAACTTGGTTTCGCCTGCGGCGAGAACCAAGTTCAACCCGGCTAGCCGAAGAGCATCGCCTCCTCGAGCTCCCGGCGCTGGGCGAGCGCGCGGTTGACGGCGTTCACGACCGCGCGCAGGGAGGCCGTCACGATGCTCGGATGGAGCCCGACGCCCCAGACGACGTCGTCGTCGACGTCGGCCTCGATGTAGGCGGCCGCTGTGGCGTCCGCGGCGGCCGCCATGGCGTGCTCGTGGTAGTCGCGAATGCGGATCACGATCCCGAACTCGCGCGCGAAGGCATCCACGAGAGCCGCGATCGGCCCGTTCCCGGCACCGGCGATCTCGCGCGCCTCGCCGTCGGCGAGCACCTCCGCGACGATCCGGTCAGTGTCCCCGCTCGAGTGCGTGTACGGCCCGAGCGCGTAAGGGCTCGTGTGAGCGAGGTAGTGCTCGTGGAACGCCGCGAGCAGCTCGTCGGCCGTCAGTTCGTCGCCGCGCTGGTCGGTGATCGCCTGCACCTTCTGGGCGAAGTCGACCTGGAGCCCACGCGGCAGCTCGAGGCTGTGCTCGGTCTCCATCAGGTAGGCGACGCCGCCCTTGCCGGACTGGGAGTTGACGCGGATGATCGCCTCGTAGCTGCGGCCGAGATCGGCCGGGTCGATCGGCAGGTAGGGGACGTCCCAGATCTCCGAGCTCTCGCGCTTGAGCGCGTACATCCCCTTCTTGATCGCGTCCTGGTGCGACCCGGAGAAGGCCGTGTAGACGAGCTCGCCGACCCACGGATGGCGCGGGTGCACCGGCAGCTCGTTGCACTCCTCGACGATCGCCTTGGCCTCGTCGAGTTGCGACAGGTCGAGCTGCGGGTCGACGCCTTGCGTCAACAGGTTCAGCGCGATCGTGACGAGATCGACGTTGCCGGTTCGCTCCCCGTTCCCGAAGAGCGTCCCCTCGACGCGTTCGGCGCCGGCCATCAGGCCGAGCTCGGCCGTGGCGACCGCGGTTCCCCGGTCGTTGTGCGGGTGGACGCTGAGCACGATGCTCTCCCGGCTCGAGACATGCCTCTGGAACCACTCGAGCCGATCCGCGTAGATGTTCGGGGGGAACGCCTCGACGGTCGTCGGCAGGTTCACGATCATGCGCTCCTCGGGTGTCGGCCGCCACGCCTCCATCACCGCCTCGCAGATCTCGAGCGCGAACTCGAGCTCGGTGCCGTGGAAGCTCTCGGGGGAGTACTCGAAGACGACCGGCGTCCGTGTCCCGCCGGCGAGCTCCTTGCAGAGCGCCGTCGCCCGGACCGCGAGATCGACGATCCCGGCCCGGTCCAGCCGGAAGACGACGCGCCGCTGCGTGGTCGACGTCGAGTTGTAGAGATGCACGATCGCGCGCTGCGCGCCCTCGATCGCCTCGTAGGTCCGCTCGATCAGCTCGGGGCGCGCCTGCGTCAGCACCGCGATCGTGGTGTCGCCGGGAATGCGATCCTCGTCGATCAGCTTGCGCACGAACTCGAAGTCGGTCTGCGAGGCGGACGGGAAGCCGACCTCGATCTCCTTGACTCCGAGCTGAACGAGCAGGTCGAACATCCGCTGCTTGCGTGCCGAGTCCATCGGCTTGACCAGGGCCTGGTTGCCGTCCCGAAGGTCGGTCGAGCACCAGATCGGCGCGTGGTCGACGACCCGGTCCGGCCACGTGCGGTCGGGCAGGTCGACGGTCGGGTATGGACGGTACTTCCAGTAGGGCATCGGCATGGCTGCAGCTCCTCGAGTGGGCGGGCTCCTCCCGGCGGTGCGGGAACGCGAGACGGGTATGTCGCGTGGTCGCCTCCCCTAGGGGAGGAGAATCAGGGCAAGCGCGCGCAGGCCGATGGTGTCGGTCGCGGGGATCTCGAGGCGCTTGCCGGTCATCGCTTTCAAAAGCATAGTGGACGGGCGTCCCGTTTGGCAACGTTGCCGGTCGCTATACCTTCTGTAGCTTGACAAGGCGGATGCTCGTCGGCACACTCAGTCGACGATGACTCGTTCAGCAGCCCGCGTACTCGAGCCTCGGACGCCGCTTGCGGCGCAGTTGCTCGTGCTCGGGCTCGTCATTCTCACGGTCATCGTCATTCTCCCCCGCTAGGGGGAGATTTCGCTCACGCGGCCACGAGACGCCGCATACGCCGACTTCACATCAGGAGAAGTGCGCCCGCAGGTGCGGGCCGGACGAAGGAGCGAAGCCAATGCGCAGGGTCACGAAGTACGACGAGGTGCTTGTATGAAGACGATCGCCTGTCTCGCCGGAGACGGTGTCGGGCCGGAGCTGATGGCCGCGGCGACGCGTGCCCTCGACCGGGTCGCGGAGCTGCACTCGCTGCAGCTCGACGACGTGCACCTGCCGTTCGGCGGCGAGGGCGTCACGCGGACGGGGCATCCGCTCCCGCCCGAGACGCGGGCCGGGTACCGCGACGTCGACGCGATCCTCGTCGCCTCGCCCGGCAATCCGGCGTTCGAGGGCGTCAAGGCCGATCTCGAGCTCGCGTGGCGCGTCGCACGCGTGCAGCTCGACGGCGGCGGCGACCTCGTGATCATGGGCCCGGTGGGGGAGTGGGCGAACAGGATTGCGCTCGCGCGCGCCTTCTCGAGCACGGCCGCCAGGCGCGGCCGGGTGCTCTCGGTCGGCGACTCCGCCGACTGGCGCGCGGCGGTCGAGGCGGAGCGGGCCCGCTGGAGCGGGCTCGAGGTCGAGGAGGCCTCGCTCGGACAGGCGCTCGTGCGGCTCCGTGAGCAGCCCGAGTCGCTCGACGTGGTCGTGACCGAGTCACATCTCGTGAGCGCGATGGTCGATGCCGCTGCCCACTTCGCCGGCTCGCACGCGTCGGTCGCGCAGGCGTGGCTCCCGAACGAAGGCCCGGGCGTCTTCTTCCCCGGGGCCAGCGAGCCCGACGACGTCGCCGGGTTCGGCGTCGTCGATCCGCGCGGGATGCTGCTCACCGCGTCCCTGATGCTGGCCGAGGGGCTCAAGCGCCGCTCGGCGTCCCGGACGCTCGAGCGGGCGGTCGGCGCGGCGGCGAAGCGCAAGGGGTCGTCGGGGCAGGACACGCGTTCGTTCACCGATGCCGTGATCGAGCTGTTGCCCTCCTCGAGGGTCGACGTCGAGCATTTCGACGAGGTCTGGGCATGAGCCGCGGCTCCCGGATGCTCGGGTCGGACGCGATCCTGCGCGCGCTCGAGCTCGAGGGCGTGGACGTCGCGTTCGGGATCCCGGGAGGCGCGATCCTGCCCACGTACGACGCGATCTCGCGCGGCACCACCGTGCGGCACGTGCTCGCCCGCCACGAGCAGGGCGCCGGCCACATGGCGGAGGGCTACGCGCGCGCCTCGGGAAAGGTGGGCGTCGCGATCGCCACCTCCGGTCCCGGCGCGACGAACCTCGTCACCCCGATCGCGGACGCCTGGATGGACTCGACGCCGCTCGTCTGCATCACGGGACAGGTGCGCTCGTCGCTGATCGGCACCGACGCGTTCCAGGAGATCGATGCCACGGGCATCACGATGCCGATCGTCAAGCATTCGTGGCTCGTCCAGGACGTCGAGGAGCTGCCGGGCGTCCTCAAGGCCGCCTTCCACGTGGCGCGCACCGGCCGCCAGGGCCCGGTGCTCGTCGACGTTGCGAAGGACGTGCAGGAGGCCGAGTTCGCCTTCGCCTACCCGGAGGACGTGGACCTGCCCGGGTGGAAGCCGCCGCAGAAGGTCCATCCGAGGCAGATCCGCGAGGCGGCGCGTGCAATCGCCGCGGCGGAGCGGCCGATCGTCTACGCCGGCGGCGGGGTGCTCAACGCCGACGCCTGTGCCGAGCTGAAGAACCTCGTCGACTCGGCGCACCTGCCCGCCGTCGTGACCCTGATGGGCAAGGGGTGCCTGCCCGACTCGCACCCGCTCAACTACGGGGCCCCGGGCATGCACGGCTCGAAGTACGCGAACTGGGCCCTGAACAAGGCCGACCTCGTGATCGCGGTCGGCTCCCGCTTCGACGACCGCGTCACGGGCAAGGTCTCCGCCTTCGCCCCGGGCGCGAAGGTGATCCATTTCGACATCGACGCGGCCGAGGTCGGGAAGATCCGCCATGCGGAGATCCCGGTCGTCGGTCCGCTCAAGCTCGCGCTGGCGCAGCTCGCCGAGGAAGTGCGCGCTGTTGCCGCAGACGGTCGCGCTGCCCGTGACCCCTGGCTGCGTCAGCTCGAGGATTGGCGTGCGCAGTTCCCCTTCCGCTATGCCAAGTCGGAAGGGCAACTGAAGCCGCAAACCGCCGTCGAGGCGCTGCGCGACCTCGCCGGCGACCGCGACGACATCATCTGGACGACAGGTGTCGGCCAGCATCAGATGTGGGCGATGCAGTACCTCGTCTGCGACCGGCCGCGGTCGTTCATCACCTCCGGCGGCCTCGGGACGATGGGCTACGGGCTGCCCGCCGCGATCGGAGCCAAGGCGGCGCGGCCCGACGCCACGGTCGTGTGCATCGACGGCGACGGCTGCTTCCAGATGACCTGCCAGGAGCTCGCGACCGCGGCACTCGAGCGGCTTCCGGTCGTCGCGGTCGTGATCAACAACGGCTGGCTCGGGATGGTGCGGCAGTGGCAGGAGATGTTCTACGACGAGCGCTTCGCGCAGACGCACCTCACGCATGCCGTGCCCGACTACGCGCAGCTGGCGGAGGCCTACGGCTGCGCCGGCTTCACCGTCGAGAACGAAGGAGAGCTCGAGGACACGCTCGCGGCCGCGTTCACGGCGGGCCGAAGCGCCGTCGTCGACGTCCGGTGCGACCCCGAGGAGAAGGTCTTCCCGATGGTCCCCGCCGGCGCCGCCGCGGTCGACGTGCTGGAGGCTCCCGGCGAAGAGGTGGTCGCGTGAGCGCGCACACGATCTCGGTTCGCCTCGAGAACAAGCCGGGTGCGCTCGCGCGCGTCTCGCAGCTGTTCTCACGGCGCGGCTACAACATCCAGAGCCTCGCCGTCGGGCCGACGGAGCACTCCGACATCTCGCGGCTGACCCTGCGGGTCGACTGCAGCGAGCACTCGCTCGAGCAGATCGAGAAGCAGATGCACAAGCTCGTCAACGTGCTGCGGGTCACCGAGCTGCGGCCCGACGAGGCGGTCGAGCGCGAGCTCGCCCTCTTCACCGTCAACGTCGCCGCCGACAAGCGCGCCGAGCTCGTCGCGCTCAGCCAGGTCGCGGGCGCCCGGGTCGCCGACATCGGCCGCGACGCGATCACCTTCGAGTTCGTCGGGCGCCCCGACGAGGTCGAAGCGTTCGAAGAGCTGGTTCGCCCGTACGGTGTGCGCGAGCTCGTGCGCACCGGTCGTGTCGGGCTTCGCCGCCCGAGCGCGGGCGGCCGCACCGCTCCCCCTTCCGTCCAAGTCTGAAAGGAACAACGTGGCCGAGATCTACAAGAGTGGGAACGTCGGGCTCCTGAACGGCAAGGTCGCCGTGCTCGGGTACGGCAGCCAGGGACACGCGCACGCGCTCAACCTGCACGACTCGGGCGTCGACGTCGAGGTCGGGCTGCGTCCCGGCAGCGCATCCGCCGCCGCCGCGGAGGAGGCCGGGCTGACCGTCCGCTCGGTCGCCGACGCCGTGCGGGGCGCGCAGCTCGTCGCGTTCCTCGTCCCCGACGGCGCGCAGCCCGCCCTCTACGAGTCCGAGGTGGCGCCGAATCTCGAGCCCGGCGCGGCGCTGCTCTTCGCGCACGGTTTCAACGTCCACTACGGCCGCATCGTCCCGCCGGAGGGGCACGACGTGATCATGGTCGCGCCGAAGGGACCGGGCCACGTCGTCCGGCGCCTCTACACCGAGGGCTACGGCACGCCGGCGGTCGTCGCCGTCGCCCAGGACGCGAGCGGCGAGGCCCGCGAGCTCGCGTTCGCCTACGGCGCCGCGCTCGGCGCCGCCCGCGCGGGAATGGTCGTGACGTCGTTCGAGGAGGAGACGGAGACCGACCTGTTCGGCGAGCAGACCGTGCTCTGCGGCGGCGTCACGCAGCTGATCCAGCTCGGCTTCGAGACGCTCGTCGAGGCCGGCTACCAGCCCGAGGTCGCCTACTACGAATGCCTGCACGAGCTGAAGCTGATCACCGACCTGATCTGGGAAGGCGGGATCGAGCGCATGCACTACTCGATCTCCGACACCGCCGAGTACGGGTCGCACGCGGTCGGCCCGAAGGTCGTGGACGAGCACGTCCGGGAGAACATGCGCAAGGTCCTCGGGGCGATTCGCGACGGGTCGTTCGCACGCGAATGGATCGCGGAGATGGAGCGCGGGCAGCCGTCGCTCGACGTGTATCGCGCGAAGCTGGCCGAGACGCAGATCGAGCAGGTCGGCGCGCGGCTCCGCGCGCTGAACGTGAAGGAGGAGACCGCTGGCGTCGGTTGACGTCCCGGTCGCCCTGCTGGGCTACGGGACCGTCGGCGCCGCCGTCAACCGCCTGCTCACCGAGTCGGCGGACGACATCGAGCGTGCGACGGGCCACCGGCTGCGGGTCGTCAAGGCGCTCGTGCGGGATCTTGGAAAGGAGCGTGACTACCCACCTGATCTGTTGAACGACAAGGGTGGAGTGCTCACCCGCGATTTCGCCGAGATCCTCGACGATCCCAGCATCGCCATCGTGGCGGAGGTGATGGGCGGCGTCGAGCCGGCGGGCGGCTACGTCCTCGAGCTGCTGAAGCGCGGAAAGAACGTCGTCTCCGCGAACAAGCAGCTCGTCGCACGTCGCGGCGCCGAGCTCTTCGCGACCGCGTCGGAAGCCGGCGTGCAGCTGCGCTTCGAGGCGAGCGTCTGCGCCGCGATCCCGGTGATCAAGGTGCTGCGCGAGTCGCTCGTCGTGACCAACGTCCACCGCGTGCTCGGGATCGTCAACGGCACGACCAACTTCGTGCTCACGGAGATGGAGGGCGGAAAGAGCTACGAGGAGGCGCTCCGGGACGCCCAGGAGCGGGGCTACGCCGAGGCCGACCCGACCGACGACGTCACCGGCGCGGACGCCGCGGCGAAGATGGCGATCCTCGCGACCGTCGCCTTCAACTCGCACGTCGAGCTGGCCGACGTCGAGTATTCGGGGATCACGGAGATCGACGCGCTCGACATGGCCGCGGCACGCCAGCTGGACATGGTGATCCGCCTCGTCGGAGCGGCGAGGTTGGTCGAGGGCCACGTCGACGTCAACGTCCAGCCGGCCTTCGTCGACAAGCAGCATCCGCTCGCCAAGGTCGACGGCGCGTTCAACGCGGTGATGCTCCAGGGCGACGCGATCCGCGAGATCACCCTCGAGGGCCCCGGTGCAGGCGGCGTCGAGACGGCGTCGGCCGTGATCGCCGACATCACGAGCGTGCTCGGCACGATGGGCACGGGCTTCCTGCAGAACGACGCAGCGTGGCGCCAGCTGCCGATGCTGCCCGACGGGGAGAGCAGCTCGCCCTTCTACTTCCGGCTGCACGTCGAGGACCGACCGGGCGCGCTCGCGCGCGTCGCGGAGGAGCTCGCCGAGCGCGAGATCTCGATCGCGCGCCTGCTCCAGCACCAGAACGGAGACGGAGCCTCGCTGCACGTCGTGACGCACGAGGCGAAGGTCGGGTCGCTGCGCGCCGCCCTCGGCGCCGTGACGAAGCTGGCCGACGTGCACGGCTGCTCGACCCCGCGCCCCGTCGTCTCCGACCGTGGCGTCGCAGAGCTCGGATGGGCGTGAGCGTGGCACCCACGATCAGCCTCGGCGAGGGCTCGACGCCGCTCGTGCCGGCGCGCCGCCTGCAGGAGCGGCTCGGGCTCGAGCTGCACCTGAAGTGCGACGGGCTCAACCCGACCGGCAGCTTCAAGGATCGCGGGATGGTCGTGGCCGTCGAGCGCGCCGCCCTGGCCGGCGCGCGCGCCGTCTGCTGCGCGTCGACCGGCAACACCGCCGCCTCGGCCGCCGCGTATGCGGCACGTGCCGGGCTGGAGGCGATCGTGCTCACACCGGCGGGCGCGACCGCGACCGCCAAGCGCGCGCAGGCACGGGCGGCCGGCGCCCGCCTGCTCGAGGTGCGCGGGAGCTTCGACGATGCCTTGCGGCTCTGCCGCGAGCTCGGAGAGCGCGACGGGTTCGTGCTCGTCAACTCGCTCAACCCCGACCGCGTCGAGGGACAGAAGTCCGTCGTGGTGGAGATCCTCGAGCAGCTCGGGCGGGTGCCCGACGTCGTCGCACTGCCCTTCGGAGGCGGTGGCAACGTCTCCGCCGTGGCCGCCGGCTTCGCGGACGCGGGCGCTTCGCCGCGGATCGTCGTCGGCGAGGCGGCCGAGCGGACGACGACCTGGGCCTCGGCGATCCGGATCGGCCGGCCCGCGCATGCGGCGCACGTGGCCGAGCTCGTCGCAGGCGGTCGCGTCTCGGTGGTCACGCTCTCCGAGGCGGAGCTGCGCGCCGCCTGGCAGCGGCTCTCCCGCGAGGAGGGCGTCTTCTGCGAGCCCGCGTCGGCCGCCGGCCTCGCGGCGCTCGAACGCGTCCCGGAGCTCGCGGGCACGACCGCCGTCTGCATCGTCACCGGGCACGGCCTCAAGGACGCGGATGCGGTCGACGAGGGCGGCTCGGAGACGGTCGAGGCGACGCTCGACGCCGTGCTGGAGGCGATCGGATGATCCACGCGCTCGCACCTGCTTCCAGCGCGAACCTCGGCCCCGGCTTCGACTCGGCGGCGGCGGCGCTCGAGCTCTGGAACGAGCTGGAGGTGGAGACCGGCGCCGAGTTCGGCGTCGAGATCAGCGGCGAAGGGGCCGGCGAGCTTCCGCGCGACGCATCGCACCTGGCGCTGCGGGCGTTCTCGCTCTTCGCCCCGATCGAGGGTTGCCGCTTCCGCTTCGAGAACCGCATCCCGCTCGAGCGCGGCCTCGGCTCGAGCGCCTCCGCGATCGCGCTCGGCCTCGTCGCCGGGGCGGCGGCCGCCGGTCTCGCCGCCGATCCGGGCGAGCTGCTCGTCAGAGGCGCGCGGCTCGAGGGCCACATCGACAACCTCGCGGCCGTGCTCTACGGCGGGGTGTGCGTCGCGTGGACGCGCGGCGGGCCGCACGCGGCCCGGATCGCAGCCGACATGCCGCTCGCGCCGGTGCTCGTCGTCCCCGCGTCGCGGACGAACACGGTGCATTCACGCAGCGGGCTTCCCTTCACGGTCAGCCATCACGACGCCGCGGAGACCGTCGCCGCCGCGACGATGCTCGGCGCGGCGATCGCCGGCGGCAATGCGACGCTGCTGCGCGACGCCTTCTACGACCGGTTGCACGAGCAGTACCGCAGCACCCAGTCGCCCTTGCTCCAGGCGGTGCGAGACGACCTGCCGGACGGGGCGAGCGGCGTCACGCTCTCCGGCTCCGGGCCTTCGGTCGTCGTCTGGGCAGAGCCCGACCGCGTCGACGCGGTCGTGGCCGCGCTCGAGCAGTCCGTCCCCTCGTCCGCGACGGTGCTGCCTCTGAGGGTGGCACAGGTAGGAGCACACGTCACATGACCCGCTTCAGCGGCGGCAAAGCCGCCACTTCCGCTATCAACCGGCTCCGTCGAGCCTACGCCGGACAATGAGCCCGTACTCGAAGAGCCATCCCGCCAAGCGTCACAGCGCGGCTCTCACCGACGGTGTCGACCGCGCGCCCGCGCGCGCGATGTTGAAGGGCGTCGGGTTCACGGACGCCGATCTCGCGAAGCCGCTCGTCGGCGTGGCGACGATGTGGATCGAGACGATGCCGTGCAACCTCAACCACCGGCGGCTCGCGGGCTACGTCAAGCAGGGCATCCGGCGCGCCGGCGGCACGCCGATCGAGTTCAACACGATCGCCGTCTCCGACGGCGTCTCGATGGGGACGGCCGGCATGCGCGCATCGCTCGTCTCGCGCGAGGTGATCGCCGATTCGATCGAGCTCGTCGCGCGGGGGCACCTCTTCGACGGCCTCGTCTGCATCGTCGGCTGCGACAAGACGATCCCGGCCGGGGTGATGGCGCTCGCGCGGCTCGACCTGCCGGGCCTCGTGCTCTACAGCGGCTCGATCGAGGCCGGCCGGTACCGCGGCGCCGACGTGACAATTCAGGACGTCTTCGAGGCGGTCGGTGCGCACGCCGCCGGGAGGATCTCCGACCGCGAGGTGCACGCGCTCGAGAGCGTCGCGTGCCCCGGCGCCGGTGCGTGCGGAGGCCATTTCACGGCCAACACGATGGCGACCGCGCTCGACTTCCTCGGCGTGAGCGCTCCCGGGCTGAACGAGATCCCGGCCAACCATCCGGGCAAGCCGCAAGCGGCGGTGCTCGCAGGCGAGCTCGCGATGCGCCTCGTCGCCGAGGACACGCGACCGTCGCAGGTGCTGACGCGCGAGGCGTTCGAGAACGCGATCGCCGCGATCGCGGCGACGGGTGGTTCGACCAACGGCGTGCTGCACCTGCTCGCGATCGCTGCCGAGGCGGGAGTGCCGCTCGAGATCGACGACTTCGACACGATCTCCTCGCGCACGCCGATCGTCGCCGACATCAAGCCGGGCGGCCGGTACGTGGCCACCGATCTCTTCAAGGCCGGTGGCGTGGCGCTCGTCGCCCGCGAGCTCGTCCGGGCCGGCGTGGTCAACGAGGAGGCGCGCGCGGTCGACGGCCGGACGCTGCGCCAGGTCGCAGACGGCGTGCACGAACGGCCGGGACAGGATGTGGTCGTCTCGTGGGACGAGCCGCTCAAGCCGACGGGTGGGCTCGCGATCCTGCGTGGGAACCTCGCGCCGGACGGCTGCGTGGTGAAGCTCGCCGGGCACGAGCGGCTGCACCATCGCGGCCCGGCCCGCGTCTTCGACTCCGAGGAGGCGTGCTTCGCCGCGGTCAAGGCGCGCACGATCACGCCCGGCGACGTCGTCGTGATCCGCTACGAGGGCCCGGCCGGCGGCCCGGGGATGCGCGAGATGCTGCACGTCACAGCCTCCCTCGTCGGCGAGGGCCTCGGCGACGAGGTCGCGCTGATCACCGACGGCCGCTTCTCCGGCGCCACGCACGGCCTGATGGTCGGGCATATCGCGCCCGAGGCGTTCCGCGGCGGCCCGATCGCGCACCTGCGGGACGGCGACACGGTGGTGATCGACGTCGAGGCGCGCGAGTTGAACGTCGAGCTCTCCGAGGACGAGCTCTCGCGCCGGGCCTCGGAGTGGCGCGAGCCGGAGCCGCGTTACGCGAGCGGCGTCTTCGCGAAGTACGCGGCCACGGTCGGCTCGGCCTCGAGAGGAGCGCGAACGGAATGAACTCAGCGTGCGAGCAGTCGTCTCACGGCGCGCGTCGCCTGCGCGATCCGCTGCTCGTTCTCGACGAGTGCGAAGCGCACGTGGCCGTCTCCGCCGTCGCCGAAGCCGATGCCGGGGCTGACCGCGACGTTCGCGTCGCGCGCGAGCAGCAGCGCGAACTCCAGCGAGCCGAGGTCGCGGAATCTCTCCGGGATCGGCGCCCACACGAACATCGTCCCGCGCGGCGGCTCGACGTGCCACCCGGCGCGCTCGAGCCCGCGGCAGAGCGCGTCACGCCGCAACCGGTAGATCTCGCAGACCTCGTGCGGGTAGTCGACCGCCTCGCGCAGGGTGACGGTCGCGGCGATCTGGATCGGCTGAAAGGTGCCGTAGTCGAGGTACGACTTCAGCTTCGTCAGCGCGGCGACGACGTCGGCGCGCCCGAGCATGAACCCGACGCGCCAGCCGGCCATCGAGAAGGACTTCGTCAGGCTGTAGAGCTCGACGGCGCACTCCCCGGCGCCTTCGGCCGCGAGCACGGAAGGCGGCCGGTGGCCGTCGAAGGCGACGTCGGCGTAGGCGAAGTCGTGCACGAGCAGGAATTCGCGCTCACGGGCCAGGTCGACCAGGAGCTGCAGGTCCTCGGCCGAGGCGACGGCGGTCGTCGGATTGTGCGGGAACGACACGATCACGACCTTCGGCCGCTCGGTGCGGACCGCCTCGGCGATCGCCTCCACACCGCCAGCGGCAGGCGGCGTGACGACGCGTGCGCCCGCGAGCGCCGGTGCGACCCGGTGGATCGGGTAGGCGGGCGTCGGCACGACGACGGTGTCGCCCTGCTCGACGAGCACCCACATCAGGTGCGCGAGCCCCTCCTTCGCGCCGATCGTGCTCGTGACCTGCGTTTCGGGGTCGAGCTCGACGCCGAACGTGCGCAGGTAGTGCTCGGCGACCGCGCGCCGGAGCTGGGTGATCCCCCTGCTCGCGGAGTAGCGGTGGTTGCCGGGCTTCGCAGCGGCCTCCTGCAGCTTCGTCACGGCGATCGCGGGCGAGGGGATGTCCGGGTTGCCGAAGCCGAGGTCGATCACGTCGCGCCCGTCGCGGCGCAGCTCGCGCTTGAGCTCGTCGACGGTGGCGAAGACGTACGGCGGCAGGTTCTCGACACGGCAAAACTTCACTTCGGAAAGTATTGTAGGGGCGCCCATGGCCGTTGACACGCTCCGCTGCCGGATCTGCGAGGCCGACTATCCCGCGGTCGCGAGCGGCGTGTGCCTGCGCTGCTTCGGCCCGCTCGAGCCCGTCTACGACTGGGATCTGGTCGCCCGCGAGGCGACCCGCGAGGCGATCGAGCGGGGGCCGCGCTCGCTCTGGCGCTACGCGCCGCTGCTGCCGACGGCGGCCCCCGAGGGCGCCGCGGCCGGCCCGGGCTGGACGCCGCTCGTGCCCGCGCCGCGGCTCGCCCAGGCGGTCGGCGTCGGTGAGGTGTTCCTGAAGCTCGACCACACGAACCCGACGCATTCGTTCAAGGACCGCGTGGTCGCGGTCGCCGCCGCCAAGGCGGCCGAGCTCGGCACCGACACGCTGGCCTGCGCGTCGACCGGCAACCTCGGCAACGCGGTCGCCGCGCGCGCAGCGGCGAGCGGCATGCGCTCGGTGGTGCTCTATCCGCGGACGGTCGAGCCGGAGAAGCTGCTCGCGACGGCGGTCTACGGCGGGGAGATGTTCGCCGTCGACGGCAGCTACGACGACTGCTCCCGGCTCGTCGTCGAGCTGGCCGGCGAGCTCGACTGGGCGTTCGTCAACGTGAACCTGCGGGCCTACTACGCCGAGGGATCCAAGACGCTCGCCTTCGAGATCGCCGAGCAGCTCGGTTGGCAGACGCCCGATGCGGTCGTCTCGCCGATCGCCTCCGGCTCGCTCTTCACGAAGCTCTGGCAGGGCTTCGAGCAGTTCCGCCGGCTCGGGCTCGTCGACGGGGAGAGCCCCCGCATCTACGGCGGCCAGGCGGAGGGCTGCGCCCCCGTCGCGCACGCGTTCGCCGACGAGCGCCCGGTGTCACCGATCCGCCCGAACACGATCGCGCATTCGCTGGCGATCGGCGCGCCTGCCGACGGCGACCTCGCGATCGCGACCGCCCGTGCCTCGGGGGGCGGGATCTACGCGGTTCCCGAGGACGAGATCGGCGCGAACCTGTCGATGCTCGCGGCGCTCGCGGGAGTGTGGGGCGAGACCGCCGCCGGCGTGACGGTGGGCGCCTTGCGCGCGGCGGCCGAGGACGGTGCGCTCGGGCCCGGCGATCGCGTCGTCGTGCTCGTCACGGGGACGGGCCTGAAGACACCGCAGGTCGTCGAGACGCGTGCCGGAGTCGAGATCGAGGCCGACGTCGACGAGCTGCTCGAGCACATCGGGGTGACGGCATGACCGCGGTCGTCGATCCGGTCGTCGCGGCGCTGCGGGAGGAGATCACCGCGCTCGACGTGCGGCTGCTCCAGACGGTCAACGCGCGGATCGAGACCGTCGAGAAGCTGCGTCGCTACAAGGCCCAGAATGGTCTGCCGTTCGTCGATCCCGATCGCGAGGCGGCGCTCCTCCAGGAGCTGAAGAACGCCAACGGCGGCCCGCTCTCCGAGGACGGGGTGCACGAGCTCGTCACCTTCGTCCTCGGCCTCGTCAAGCGAGAGGTGGCCCCGTGACGGACGTGATCGCGGCCCTGCCCGGCGACGGCATCGGCCCCGAGGTGCTGGAGCAGGCGGTGCGCGTCCTCGCGCAGCTGCCGGTCGACGCCGAGGTCGTGCGGCTCCCGTTCGGGGGAGCGGCGATCGACGCCACCGGCGAGCCGCTGCCGGCGGAGACGCTCGAGGCGTGCCGGGCCTCGCGGGCCGTTCTCCTCGGCGCCGTCGGCGGCCCGCGCTGGGAGGGCGGTGCGGTGCGGCCCGAGCAGGGGCTGCTCGGGCTGCGGAAGGAGCTCGACGTCTATGCGAACGTGCGGCCGGCCACCCAGGGCGACGTCGACCTGGTGATCGTGCGCGAGCTCGTCGGCGGGCTGTACTTCGGCGCGCGCGGCGTGCGCGAGGACGGCACCGTCTTCGACACGTGCGAGTACCACCCGGATCAGGTGGCGCGCATCGTCCGGCGCGGCTTCGAGCTCGCGCGCGGCCGCCGCGGCTCGCTCGTGTCGGTGGACAAGGCGAACGTGCTCGACACCTCGCGCATGTGGCGGCGCGTCGTCGACGAGATCGCGCCCGCGTTCCCCGACGTGCGGCTGCGTCACGCGCTCGTCGACAGCTTCGCGATGGAGCTCGTGAACGCTCCGGAGACGATCGACGTGGTCGTCACGGAGAACATGTTCGGCGACATCCTCTCGGACATCGCGGCCGCGGTCACGGGCGGCCTCGGCCTGGCTGCGTCCGCGAGCCTCGGTGACGACGGCCCCGGGATCTTCGAGCCGGTGCACGGCTCCGCCCCCGACCTCGCCGGCACCGGCGCGGCGAATCCCGCCGCCATGCTGCGGTCGCTCGCGCTGCTGCTCGAGCACGCCTGGCAGCGGGCCGACCTCGCGGCGGCGCTGGCGCAGGCAGTCGATGCGGCGCTCGTCTCACAGCCCACCCCCGATCTCGGTGGCACCGCCACCACGAACGCGTTCGGCGACGCGGTCCTCGCGTCGCTCGCAAAGGAGGAAGCATGGACAACCGCGCTGTCGTGATCGCAACCTGCTCGTGCGCCGTCCCGGTGCCGCAGGAGCAAGCCACCCACAAGGGCGCCGCGCGCACGCACTGCGCGCGCTGCGGCCTGCCGGTCCGCCTGGACTTCGCCACGCGGTGAGCCTCAGCGTCGGATACCCGGGACCGCCCGGCAGCCACAGCAACGCGGCCGCCTCGGTGCTCGTCCCGGACGCCGTACGGTCGGTCGACCTGCCGAGCTTCGTCGCCGTCGTCGACGCCGCGTCGTCGGCCGAGGTGACGCTCGGCGTGCTGCCGATCGAGAGCTCGCTCGTCGGCCCGATCGCGGAGACGCACGACCTGCTGTTCCGTGCGCCGCTCTCGATCGTCCGCGAGGCGACGCTGCCGATCCGGCACTGCGTCGTCGGGCTCGCGGGCGCGACCTTCGACGACGTGCACACGGTGCTCTCCCACCCGGCGGCCTTCGACCAGTGCCGTGACCTGCTCGGGGCCCGGGACGTGCGCCGCATCCCGGCTGCGACGACCGCCGACGCCGCGCGCGAGGTCGCCGAGGCGGGCGATCCGCGCCAGGTTGCGATCGCGAGCGCCGAGGCGGCCGCCGCGTACGGGCTGGTGGTGCTCGCCGACGACGTCGGCGACCGGCCCGGTGCCTTCACCCGCTTCGTCGCGCTCGCGCCGTACACGCAGGTCGGCGGCGGGGACGGCTGGCGTACGGCGCTGTCGTTCGTCACCGACCATCAGCCGGGAGCCCTCTTCCGGGCGCTCGGGCCGCTGGCGCGAAACGACGTCAACCTCGTTCAGCTCGTCTCGCGCCCGCTCCCCAACTCGCCGTGGCGCTATCGTTTCGACGTGGTGCTCGACGGCCACGTGTACGACGAGCATGTCGGCCCGGCGCTTCGCGAGCTCCGCGGGCTGACGCGTGAGCTGCGCCTGTTCGGGTCCTATGCCGCGGAGCGTGAGCGGTGAGCACGATGTTCCGCAAGATCTGGGATGCGCATCTCGTCGCCGAGCAGGACGGTGCGCCGTCGCTCCTCTACGTCGACCTCCATCTCGTGCACGAGGTGACGAGCCCGCAGGCGTTCGAGTCGCTCAGGCTGAACGGTCGCCCCGTGCGCCGGCCCGAGCTGACGGTGGCGACGATGGACCACAACGTCCCGACGGTCGCCGGGCCGATCACCGACGAGCTCGCGAAGGCACAGCTCGACACGCTCGCGGCCAACTGTGAGGAGTTCGGCGTGCGCCTGCTCGCGACCGGCAGCGGCCGCGAGGGGATCGTGCACGTGATCGGGCCGGAGCTCGGCCTCACACAGCCCGGGATGACGATCGTGTGCGGCGACAGCCACACCTCGACCCACGGCGCGTTCGGCGCGCTCGCCTTCGGGATCGGCACCTCCGAGGTCGAGCACGTGCTGGCGACGCAGACGCTGCCGCAGTCGCTCCCGCAGACGATGCGGGTGACTTTCACCGGCGAGCTGCCGTTCGGGCTGTCGGCGAAGGACATGGTGCTGGCGGCGATCGGCCAGCTCGGTGTCGCGGGCGGGCAGGGCCACGTGGTCGAGTACGCCGGCCCGGCGGTCGAGGCGCTCTCGATGGAAGGGCGGATGACGATCTGCAACATGTCGATCGAGGCCGGCGCGCGGGCCGGGATGATCGCCCCGGACGAGGTCACGTTCGCGTACCTCGAGGGCCGCCCGGGCGCCCCCACCGGCGACGCCTGGGAGCAGGCGGTCGAGGCCTGGCGCGCCCTCCGTACCGACGAGGCCGCGACCTTCGACCGCGAGGTCGTGGTCGACGTCTCGAGCCTGAAGCCGCAGGTCACGTGGGGCACGAACCCCGGCATGGTGGCGGCCGTCGACCAGGTCGTGCCCGACCCGGCCGACTTCGCCGACCCGGCGGAGCGCGAGGCGGTGGAGCGCGCGCTCGCCTACATGGACCTCGCGCCGGGCACGCCCCTCGTCGACATCCGGATCGACAAGGTGTTCATCGGCTCGTGCACGAACGCGCGGATCGAGGACCTGCGCGTCGCCGCGAAGGTCGTCTCCGGGAAGCAGGTCGCGGACCACGTCCACGCGATCGTCGTGCCGGGCTCGGCGCAGGTGAAGCGTCAGGCCGAGGACGAGGGCCTGCACGAGATCTTCGAGGCGGCCGGCTTCGAGTGGCGCCGTGCCGGCTGTTCGATGTGCCTCGGCATGAACCCGGACGTGCTCTCCCCGGGCGACCGTTGCGCGTCGACGTCGAACCGCAACTTCGAGGGCCGGCAGGGCGCCGGCTCGCGCACGCACCTCGTCAGCCCGGCGATGGCGGCGGCTGCGGCCGTCGCCGGCCACTTCGCCGACGCGCGGGAGCTGGCATGAGGGCACTGCGGAGCGTCAGCGGCAAGGTCGCGGTGCTCGACCGCGCCGACGTCGACACCGATCAGATCATCCCGAAGCAGTTCCTGAAGCGGATCGAGCGCTCGGGCTACGGGGAGTTCCTGTTCTACGACTGGATGCGCGATCCGGCGTTCTTCCTGAACGACCCGGAGAATCGAGACGCGCCGATCCTGATCGCCGGGCGCAACTTCGGCTGCGGCTCGTCGCGGGAGCACGCGGCCTGGGCGCTCGAGGACTTCGGCTTCCGCGTCGTGATCGCCCCGTCGTTCGGCGACATCTTCCGCGCGAACGCGATCAACAGCGGACTCGCGCCCGTCCAGCTGCCCGCGGCGGAGATCGCCCGGGTGCGCGACGCGCTGGCGACGGGCAACGAGCTGACCGTCGACCTCGAGCAGTTGCGGATCACGCATCGGGGCGGGCTCGTGGTCGCCTTCGACTTCGACGCGCATGCCCAGGAGACGCTCGTTCACGGGCTGGACGACGTCGCCCGCACCTTGCAGCGTGTCGACGAGATCGCCGCCTACGAGGCGACGCACGCCGCGCGCTTCGACGCACGCGCGCTCACGCTCTAGCCGGCAGTCCTGTCCGGCGGCTGGGTACGCTCGGCCGGGTGACGTCACCTGGGCGCCTCTCCTCCTGGGCCCGCGACCGCCGCCTGCTGACGGTGCTGGCGCTGCTCGCGGCATCCGCGCTCTGCGTCGCGACGCTCGAGCTCCGGATCGAGCGGACCGGCGACTCGTTCTACCGGTTCCTCGTCTGGAACCTGTTCCTCGCCTGGATCCCGCTCATCTGCGCGGCGGCCGCGTTCGCGCGCGCGCGGCGCCGGCTGGACGCGATCGTGATCGCGTTGCTCCTGCTCTGGCTCCTCTTCTTCCCGAACGCGCCGTACATGCTGACCGACTTCATCCACATCGGCGAACGTCCCTCCGTGCCGCTCTGGTACGACGCGCTGATGCTGTCGTCGTTCGCCTGGACGGCGCTGCTCCTGGGCTTCGCGTCGCTCTACCTCGTGCAGCTCGTCGTCCGGAACGCCGTCGGTGCCGTCTGGTCCTGGGTCGTCGTCGTGCTGGCGCTGGCGCTGGCGAGCTTCGGGGTCTACCTCGGTCGGTTCGTGCGCTTCAACAGCTGGGATGCGCTGCTCCGGCCGAATCGCGTCGCGCACGTGATCAGCAACCAGCTGGAGGATCCGTTCCGGCATCCGCGACTGGTCGCCGTGCTCGTGGTCCTCACAGCATTCCTCCTGGTCGGCTACGCGGTCCTCTATGCGTTCGTCGAGCTGGGGCTCGAGTTTCGGGAGGGAGGACGACGCCGCAGGTTGTAGGCTGCCGCCCACAGTCGTTGCACTCGAGCGAAGGGCGGAGACGATGAGCGCGGACGAGAAGACCTATTCCGGGCAGTGCTATTGCGGTGCTGTCACGATCGAGGTCACCGGTGAGGCGGCGGGCGCCGGATACTGCCACTGCAAGAATTGCAGGAGCTGGTCGGCCGGGCCGGTCAACGCGTTCACGCTGTGGAAGTCCGACGCGGTCACCGTCACCCAGGGCGCGGACAAGATCGGCGAGTACCACGAGAACGAGCAGAGCTACCGCCAGTGGTGCACGGTCTGCGGCGGCCACGTGCTGACGCGGCATCCCGGCTGGGACCTGATCGACGTCTACGCAGCCACGATCCCCGCGTTTCCGTTCGCGGCCGGGGTTCACGTCAACTACGAGTCGACGGTGCTGCCCATGAAGGACGGCCTCCCGAAATTCAAGGACTTCCCGGCGGAGATGGGCGGCTCCGGCGAGCTGCTCGCCGAGTAGCGACCCGCTCACAGGCAGCGGTTGCGTAGGCGTCCCGCACGGGGGCGCGATCGACCGTTCAGCCGACGGCGAAGAGGAAGAACGCGGAGACGATCGCGAAGAAGTGCCGGGCGCGACGGAGAACTGCAAAGGGAACCATGACGGCTGGACCCCGCAGGCGCGCCGGCGTTACGTCTCGCCGGTGTCTGACACCTTTGGTGTCAGACACCCTTTCGGTCAGCCCGTGTTGCGGAGGGCGGCGGCGATGCCTGCGATCGAGCGCAGCAGCGGTAGCTGCGCCGTCGGGTCGCCGGCGCGGTGGCGGCGCAGCAGTTCGACCTGCACCGCGTTCATCGGGTCGACGTAGGGGTTTCGCAGGTCGATCGACCGTCGGAGCACGGGCTGGCGCTCGAGCAGGCGGCCGACCCCCGCTGCGGCGAGCACGCCGCGCACGGTTCGCGCATGCTCGCGCTCGATCTCCGCGAACAGCGCCGGCTCGCGCACGAGCGAGAGGTAGCCGCGGGCGATCGAGAGGCTCGACTTCGCCAGCGTCATCTCCAGGTTGTCGACGACGGCGCGGAAGAACGGCAACCGCTCGTACAGCCCGCGCAGCACCTCCGCTCCGACGGACTCGAACGCCGTGCCGCAGCCGAACCAGGCCGGCAGCAGCACGCGGTTCTGCGTCCACGAGAACACCCACGGGATCGCCCGCAACGACGACAGGTAGTCGGCGTCGTTGGGTCGTCGCGCGGGTCGTGACGCGATCTCGAGCATCGCGAGCTCGTCGACCGGCGTGAACGAGCGGAAGAACTCGACGAATCCCTCGTTCTCCCAGACGAACCCCCGGTAGGCCACATGCGACGACGCTGCCATCCGATCGAGCAGCGCCCGCTCGTCCTCGCGCGGCGGCTCGGGCAGGTGCTCCGGGAACGTCGCGAGCAGCGTGCCCGCGAGCGCCGCCTCCAGGTTGCGGCGCGCGAGCCCCTCCAGGCCGTACTTGAACGACACCGTCTCGCCCTGCTCGGTCAGCTTCATGCGGCCCGGCGGCTCGCCCGCGGGCTGCGAGGCGATCGCGGCGTGGGTCGGGCCGCCGCCGCGGCCCGCGCTGCCGCCGCGGCCGTGGAAGATCGTCAAGGCGGTGCCGTGCCTGCGCGCGACCTCGGCGAGCTCCTCCTGGGCGCGGTAGATCGCCCACTGCGCCGCGAGGTAGCCGCCGTCCTTGCCCGAGTCCGAGTAGCCGACCATCACCTCGGACGGACCGTGGCCGTCCTCCAGGAGCTCCTCCACCACCGCGGGCGCGGCGGCCAGGTCGTCCAGCGTCTCGAACAGCGGCACGATCGAGAGCCGCCCGCTGCTGAGCGCCGCAGCGGCGCGCACGTCGGCCGCGCTCGAGGTGCCGGACACGATCAGCGTGTCGAGCGCCTCCGGGCCGTGCCTGCGCCGTCCGGCGGCCGCCGCCGCGACGGCCACCCGCGCGCGTTCCTCGCCGAGGTCGCGGGCGTGCAGGCGCAGGTCGAGCTTCGCGATGTGGAAGCCGAACAGCTCGACCATCCGCTCCAGGCGCGCGACCCGCCCGTCGCCGACCCGGCGCCCGCCGTTCGCGGTCAGGCTCTCGTGGATCGTGCGCAGGTCGTCGAGCAGTGCCGCGGGCTCCGCGTAGGCGTCGTTGTCGAGCCGCCACCACATGAACGAGAGCTTGCGGCGATACGGCTCGAGCTCGTTGCGCGCCCCGATCTCGGCGGCGTACTCGGGCAGCTCCGCCTCGTCGCGGGAGAGGGACGCCTCCAGCTCGGCCGAGATCTGCACCAGCGAGCGGGTCGACGCGATCTCGACCGCGAGCTCACGCACCTCGTCGCGGTAGCGGCGCAGCGCGACCCGGCGTGCCTCGTCGAGAGCCTCGGCGATCGACGCAGGCCCTGCGGCGGGGTTCCCGTCCATGTCGCCGCCGATCCAGGAGCCGAACACGAGCGGCGGCGGGGAGCCGGGCACGTGCCTGCGCCACGCCTGGAGCAGGTCCGTCGCGGCGGAGATCAGGCTGTGCTCGAAGAACCAGAGCCCGTTGCGGATCTCGTCGGTGATGCGCAGGCGGTCGTGGCGCACCTCGTCCGTCTGCCAGAGCAGGGTCACCTCCTCGGCGAGCCGCTCCTCGACCTCGGTCCGCTCGTCGGGCGCGAGCCGTGGATCGTCGAGGCGAACGAGCTGCTCGGCGATCCTGATGTGGGCGAGCAGCACCGTCCGCCGCGTCGCCTCGGTAGGGTGGGCGGTCAGGACGAGCCGGATCGACGCGGTCGCGGCGCGGGCAGCCAGTTCCTCCGGCGCCACGGCGGCGAGCTGCCGGAACGCGTCCTCGAGCGACTCGCGGGCGACGACGCCGTCGTGCGCATCCTCGCGCCGGCGCCGGAGCCTGTGGTGCTGCTCGGCGAGGTTCGCGAGCTGGAAGTAGAGGCCGAACGCGCGCAGGACGAGTGCCTGCTGATCGGCGGTCAGCGACGACGCGGTGCTCGCGACCGTGCTGTCGGCGCGCGCGTCGCGGGCCTCGCGCCGGATCGCCTCGACCAGCTCGAGCAGCCACTCGCCCTCCTGCTCGACGAGCACCGTGCCGAGGATCGCTCCGAGCACCCGCACGTCGCGGCGGAGCGGGGCGGCGGTGTCGCCGCGGGGCCTGGCCGTCGTCACCCGGGAGACGTTACGAGTTGAGACCGAGTGCGGAGAGGACGGCATCGGCACTGGGGGCGATCGTGGTGAGACGCGCGACGTCGCTCTCCACCGGTTCCGGGCGCGCACCGGTCACGACCAGCACGACCCTGGCACCGCCTTCGATCTCGCCGCGCGCGACAGCCTGGACCAGAGCGCCCAGAGCGGCGCCGCTCGCGCAGTCCGCCTCGATCCCGGTCGTGTCTCCGAGCAGCACGGTGTTCTCGACGATCGCGTCCTCGGCGACGGCGACGATGCCGCCGCCGGTCGCCCGGGCGGCTCCGATCGCGAGATCGCCGTGGGAGGGGTCGCCCACCGCCAGCGAGGCGACGCCGGTCTCCGACTCGACGCGCGAGATGCCGCGGTCGTCCGCGAAGGCGGCGGCGATCGGGCTCGAGCCGAGTGCCTGGGCCGCGAACATGCGGGGGACGGGCTCTGCGGCGAGGCCCGCCTGGGTCACCTCGGCGAAGCCCTGGGCCAGCTTCGCGAACAGCGTGCCGCTCGCCGCCGGGCAGACGACCGCGTCCGGCAGCTGCCAGCCGAGCTGCTCGGCGATCTCGAAGGAGATCGTCTTCGCGCCCTCGCTCGCATAGGGATGGAGGTTCCCGCTGACGAACCCCCAGGGGAAGAGCCCGCCGAGCTCGAGCTCGAGGCGGCGGCAGTCGTCGTAGGTGCCTGCGACGGCGAACACCCGTGCACCGGGATGGCGGGCGGCCACGGCTGCCGCCTCGCCGCCGACCGGCGCGAGCACGATCGCCTCCAGGCCTGTCGCGGCCGCTGCGGCGCCGACGGCGTGCCCGAGGTTGCCGGTCGAGGAGCAGCACAGGGTCGTGACGCCGTGGTCGAGCGCTGTCGCGGCGGCGATCGTCGCGATCCGGTCCTTGTAGGAGTGCGTCGGGTTGTGGCCTTCGAGCTTCAGGTGCAGGTCGAGCCCGAGCAGCTCCGAGAGGCGGCCGGCGCGGTGGAGCGGCGTGAAGCCGGCGCCGTACTCGACCCGGGCGCCTGCCGGCAGCAGGCCGTGGTAGCGCCAGAGCGACTGCGGCCCGTCGGCGATCGAGCCGTGCGAGACCTCGCGGGCGATCTGGGCCCAGTTGTAGGTCACGTCGGTCGGGCCGTCGCAGCGGCGGCAGGCGTCGACCGGCTCCGGGCGGGAGACCGTCTCGCACACGCGACAGCGCAGGCCGAAGGCGGTCATCGGTGCGTGGCCCCCGTCCTGTGGCTTGAACCTAACCGGAAGGACGGGTGAGTCCGGCTAGGCCAGTTGCGCGCAGGCGATGACCGGAAGGAAAATCGGCTTCTCGGTCAGGCAGCGCATGTGTGAAGTCTAGAGCACGACCGGCCCGACTTCAAATCATCCTTCACTTTGTGTAGTATCGAGCTCGTCCGGATCAGGCGCAGACGCCGGTTCGGAGAGGCATCGAGGCCTCGGGCACACCTTTCGTGTGTGCCCGGGGCCTCTTTTTTCGTGGGCGAACCAGGAGGAGAACGCATGGTGAAGGTCGAGGCCATCGTGCTGCGAGAGCGGGTCGAGACGGTGATCGACGCGGTCGAGGAAGCGACGGGGCATGTCGGCGTGACGGTGATCGAGGCGATCGGTCACGGTCGCGAGCGCGGGGTGACGCACGAGTACCGGGGGCGCGTGTTCGAGTCGCGCTTCCTGCCGAAGGCGCTGCTGACGTTCGTCGTCTCGAACGACATCGTCGACGGTGCCGTGGCGGCGATCGTCGATGCCGCCCGCAGCGGCAACGAGTCGGGTGACGGCCTCGTCTGGTCGACCCCGGTCGAGAACGTGTTCCACAACCGAACCGGACGAAGACTGGAGGAGGTGGAGGTCGGTGCCTAAGAACCACGACCTGCTGATCGCTGCATCGACCATCTGGGTGGTCGTCACTGCCGTGCTCGTGATGTTCATGCAGGCGGGCTTCGCGTTTCTCGAGGCCGGCCTGACACGGATGAAGAACGCCGGGCACATCGCCGGCAAGAACGTCTTGATCTTCTCCCTGGCGTCGCTCGTCTACTGGGCGGTCGGCTTCGGCCTTGCGTTCGGCGACGGCAACGCGCTGATCGGCACTGCGGGGTTCTTCCCGTCGGTCGGTGAGCTGACGTCGGTCGGGCAGAAGCCGTACGACTGGTTCTCGGAGATCCCGGGTGGCGCGGGCTACCTGTTCGAGGTCGTCTTCTGCGGCGTCTCGCTCGCGATCGTCTGGGGCGCGATGGCCGAACGCGCGAAGCTGTGGGTCTATTTCGCGTTCGGCCTCTGGTTCACGGTGACGTACTCGATCGTCTCCCACTGGATCTGGTCGCCGCACGGGTGGCTGTTCAAGCACGGCATGCAGGACTTCGCCGGTTCGACGGTCGTCCACTATCAGGGTGCGCTGGCGGCGCTCGCCGGCGCCTTGATCCTCGGGCCGCGCATCGGCAAGTTCGGCACCGACGGGCGGGCGAACCCGATCCCCGGGCACAACATCCCGTACGCGGTGCTCGGGACGCTGATTCTCTGGTTCGGGTGGTTCGGGTTCAACCCCGGGTCGACGCTCTCGGTCGACTTCGGTGGGTTCGGCTTCTTCGCCTACGTCGCGACGACGACGAACATCGCGGCCGCCGCAGGGGCGCTCACGGGGATCTCCGTCGCGTGGCTCAAGCTCGGCAAGCCGGACATCTCGATGATGCTGAACGGCGCGCTCGGAGCATTGGTCGCGATCACCGCCGCATCCGGCTTCGTCGCTCCGTGGGCGGCGATCGTGATCGGCGTCGGCGCCGGCACGATCGCGGTCTTCGGCGTGATCTTCATCGAGAGCATCGGGATCGACGATCCGATCGGCGCGGTCGCCGTGCACGGCATGTCGGGGGTGTGGGGCACGCTCGCCACCGGGCTCTTCGCGGTGCCGGTGCTCGCGAAGAACCTCGCCACGGGCACCGGCGGCCTGGTCTACACGGGCTCGTTCCACCAGCTCGGCGTGCAGGCTCTCGGCGTCGCCGCAGTCGGCGTCTTCACGTTCACGACGTCGTTCGGCGCCCTCTTCGTGATGCACAAGCTCTGGGGCATCCGCGTCGAGGATCACGTCGAGACCGCAGGGCTCGACGTCTCCGAGCACGGCATGTGGGGATACCCCGAGTTCTACATCCCGGTGCCGGGCGGCTACGGAACGGAATCGCACGGCCATCTCGGCGGCGGCCATCGGGAGCACAGGCCGATCCCGGTCCACACGACACCGGTGGCCGAGGCGTGACGGCTAGCCGCCGGCGACCGCCGGCAGGAGGAGGATCTTCGACGCGGGGGAGACGGCCGTCTCGAGGCCGCTCAGGAGACGGACGTCGTTCCCGTCGACGAAGACGTTGAGGAAGCTCGGCACGCCGTCGCCTTCGAGGACCCGCGCCTTCAGCGCGGGGAATCGGGCGACGAGCGTGTCGAGCGCCTCCCGAACCGTGCCCGCCTCGACGTCGACGCTCCGCTCGCCGCCGGCTTCGGGACGCAGGACCGGAGGGATGCGGATCTCGGCCATTGCTTCAAAAGGTATAGCAAAGGAGGCACATCGCCATGACGCTCCAGGGTCTGCGGGTCCTGATCGCCGAAGACGAGACGCTCATTCGGCTCGACCTCCGGCAGATGCTCGAAGAGCACGGGGTCGAGGTGTGCGGCGAGGCCCGAGACGGCCTCGAGGCCGTCGAGCTCGCGCGTTCGACGCAGCCCGATCTGGCGATCTTCGACCTGAAGATGCCGAAGCTCGACGGCGTCGAGGCGGCACGGCGCGTCTATGCCGAGCGCCCGCTCCCGATCGTCATGCTGACGGCGTACTCGGACCGCAGGACGGTCGAGCGTGCCGTCGGCGCAGGCGTCTTCTCGTACCTCTCGAAGCCGTTCGGCCCGCAGGACGTCATCCCGGCGATCAGCGCAGCCGTCGTCCGACACGACGATCTGCTGGCCGCACGACGCGAGGTGGGGAAGCGCGAGGAGCCGATCGAGGTCGAGGTCACGTCGAGCAGCGGGCACGTCTGGCCGCTGCGCGTCCAGCGGAAGCCCGACGGCTCGATCGCGGTCGACGTGTTGCCAGACTAATACTTCATAATGTAAAGTCATTTCGACCGTGGCTCTGACCGTGGTCAAATGTGGAGGCGCACTGCTCGCCAAGGAGCGGTTCGCGATCGCGCGCTACGTCGACGAGGGCAGCGGAGCCTGCGTCGTGCACGGCGCAGGCGCGCGCATCTCGCGCGCGCTCGACGAGGCGGGAATCGTGTCGAGCTTCGTCGGCGGCCGCCGCGTGACGAGCGACGAAGCGCTCCCCGTCGTGCGCGAGGCCTTCAGGCGGGAGAACCAGGAGCTCTGCCGGCAGATCGGCGGGCGTGCCGTCGGGCTGATGGGCGACGACCTCGGGCTCGTGGCCGAGCCGATCCCGGGGTACGGCCGCGTCGGGATGCTGCTGCCCGTCGTGCCGCCTTCGCTCTGGGGACTGCTCGCGAACGATGCGCTCCCGGTGATCGCGCCGCTCGCGCGCGGCCCGCTGAACGTCAATGCCGACGACGCCGCGGCGGTCCTTGCCGTGGCGCTCTTCGCCGACCGCCTCGTCTTCGCGTCGGACGTGCCGGGCGTGATCGTCGAGGGGCAGGTCGTCCCGAGCCTGACCGCGGGCGACATCGCGTCGCTCGGGCGCGAGCTGACGGGCGGGATCGTGCCGAAGCTGCAGGCCGCGCTCGTCGCCGCCCGCGAGGGGATTCGCGTCGACGTCGGGCTGACGACCGTCGTCGCCTGAGAGCTCCTAACCGCCTGCGAGCGCAGCCGCGACGGCGGCCTGGCCGTAGCTGATGCCGCCGTCGTTCGGCGGCACGACGCGGTGGGTGAGGACACGAAAGCCGAGCGCCTCGAGGTTGCGCCGCGTCGCCGCGGCGAGCCGGAGGTTCTGGAAGCTGCCGCCCGACAGCACGACGGTGGCCGGGCTGCCGGCCTCGGCGCACGCGGCTGCGCGCGGCCGCGGCGACCGTCTCGTGGAAGGCGGCCGCGATCTCGGACGCGGGGCCGGCCGGCGGTCAGGTCGTCGTGCACGGCCGCGATCAGCCCGGCGCCGTCGCCGAAGCGCCAGGGGTACGGCTCGGCCGCGGTCTCCGCCGCGAGCAGCTCGAGCTCGATCGCCGCCTGGCCCTCGTAGGTCACGGTCTCCCGCAGGCCGAGCAGTGCCGCCGCGGCGTCGAAGAGCCGGCCCATGCCGGAGGAGAGCGGCGCGTTCACGTGCAGGCTCTCGCGGACGAGCGCCCAGCGCTCGAACGGAACGGGCCGGCCGGCCAGCTCGAGATAGGAGGCCGCGACGCGCCACGGCTCGCGGATCGCGGCCTCGCCGCCCGGAAGCGGCACCGGCTGCAGGTGCGCGAGGCGCTCGAAGCCCGTCAGGTCGCAGCGCAGGAGCTCGCCGCCCCAGAGCGTCCCGTCGGTCCCGAAGCCGGTCCCGTCGAAGACGAGCGCGAGCGCCGGCCCGGTCTCGCCGTGCTCGGCGAGGCACGCCACCGCATGCGCGTGATGGTGCTGCACGCCGACGAGCTCGCCGTCCTGCTCGAGAGCCCACTTCGTCGACAGGTACTCGGGGTGGAGGTCGTGCGCCACCGTCCCCACCGCCGTTCCGAGCATCGAGAGGTAGAGGTCGATGTCGGTGCGGAACGCGCTGTAGGCGAGCTCCGTGTCGAGGTCGCCGAGGTGAGGGGAGAGGAACGCCTCGTGCCCCCGCGCGACACAGAACGTGCTCTTGAGCTCCGCGCCGACGGCCAGGATGGGACGTTTCGCACGCACGGGCAGCGGCACCGCCTCGGGGGCGAAGCCGCGGGAGCGGCGGATCGGAAACGAGGAACGGACGATCGAGTCCTCGCAACGACGGTGGATCGGCCGGTCGTGGCCGAGGAACGCGTCGGCGATCCCGCCGAGCCGCACGCGTGCCTCCTCGTCGTCGAAGGCGATCGGCTCGTCCGACCGGTTGCCGCTCGTCATCACGAGCGCTCCGCCGAAGTCGGCGAGCAGCAGGTGGTGGAGCGGCGTGTAGGGCAGCAGCACGCCGAGCCAGGGGCTCCCGGGGGCGACCGCCGGCGCGACCGGCGCCCCCTCGCGCCTGCGCACGAGCACGATCGGCCGCCGCCGTGAGCCGAGCAGCTCGGCCTCGGCCGCGCCGACGTGCGCGAGCGCTTCCGGATCGGTCGTCATCAGGGCGAACGGCTTGTCCTCGCGGTGCTTGCGTGCACGGAGCCGTGCGACCGCGGCTGCCGACGCGGCGTCGCAGGCGAGATGCCAGCCGCCGAGACCCTTGACCGCGACGATCGCTCCGGCGTGCAGCAGGTCGACGGCCTGCTCGAGCGGGAGGGTGAGCTGCGGCCCGCAGACGGCGCAGCAGACCGGCTCGGCGTGGAAGCGCCGGTCGGCCGGATCCTCGTACTCGCTTCGGCAGTCGGCGCAGAGCGGGAAGCCGGCCATGGTCGTGTTCGGCCGGTCGTAGGGGACGGAGCGGACGATCGTGAAGCGCGGCCCGCACTGCGTGCAGTTGATGAACGGATACCGGTGCCGGCGGTCGGCCGGATCGAAGAGCTCCCGCAGGCAGTCGTCACAGGTCGCGGTGTCGGGCGGGATCAGCGCGGTGCGGCCCGTCGCCGTGCTCGCGGCGATCGTGAACGTCCGGGTCCCGGCCGGCGGCAGCGGCTCCGCCTCGACAGCGTCGACACGGGCGAGCGCCGGGGCATCGGTGCGGAGCGCGGCGGCGAACGCATCGAGCGCGACCGCCGCGCCCTCTGCCTCGATGACGACGCCCGTGCCGTCGTTGAGCACGAAGCCGGCCAGGCCGTGACTCTGCGCGAGCCCGAAGACGAACGGCCGGAAGCCGACGCCCTGCACGACCCCCCCGACCCGGAAACGGCGGCGCTCCACAGTCAGCATTGTGGAGAACATCGAACGCGGGTGGTGTGCCGCCGTCCTCGGTACTTTCCCCGATGCGTCTGGTAGGCACTACGCCGACGATCACCGGCATGGAGACCGGCAGTTGAGCTCCAAGCGTGCGGTGGTCGCGATCGGCGGCAACTCGCTGATCCGCGACAAGGAGCATCAATCGGTCCGCGACCAGTACATCGCGGCAGGCGAGACCTGCTGGCACATCGCGGCGATGATCGAGGACGGCTGGGACGTCGTCGTCGGCCACGGAAACGGGCCGCAGGTGGGCTTCATCCTGCGCAGGTCCGAGCTCGCGGCCCACGAGCTGCACGAGGTGCCGCTGGACGTCTGCGGCGCCGACAGCCAGGGCGCGATCGGCTACGCGCTCGCGCAGAACCTCGAGAACGACTTCCGTCGCCTCGGGATCGAGCGGCATGCCGTTGCGGTGGTGACGCAGATGGAGGTGGCGGCCGACGACCCGGCGTTCGCCCACCCGTCGAAGCCGATCGGTTCGTTCATGGACGAGGAGACCGCGAAGCGGCGCCACGACGAGGACGGCTGGGCCGTCCGCGAGGATGCGGGCCGCGGCTGGCGGCGCGTCGTCGCCTCGCCGGTGCCCGTGCGGATCGTCGAGGAAGCTGCGGTCCGGACGCTGGTCGAGAGCGGGTTCGTCGTCATCTCGGTGGGCGGCGGCGGCATTCCCGTCGTCGTCGGCGCCGACGGGAACCTGACCGGCGTCGCAGCGGTGATCGACAAGGATCACGCCTGCTCGCTGCTCGCGACGTGCATCGATGCCGAGCTGCTCATGATCACGACGGCCGTCGAGAAGGTGGCGCTCGAGTTCGGCACGCCGGACGAGCGGTGGATCGACCGGATGACGCTCGCCGAGGCGAAGGAGCGTCTCGCCGAAGGGCGGCACTTCGCCGAGGGGAGCATGGCGCCGAAGATCCAGGCCGTCGTCGGGTTCCTGGAGCGAGGCGGCCGCACCGCGATCATCACCGACCCGGAGAACGTGGAGCGGGCGCTCCACGGCGAGACCGGGACGAGGATCGAGGTCGAATAACGATGCAAATTCGGCCAAATGACACTTTGAAGTGTGGTGACCTGAACCGTTACGGTGGTTTCCACGACGTGCCGACCCCCCCGAAGGAGATGACATGAACATCAGGATCAAGCTCGCGCTCGCGCTGGGACTGACGGCCGCGCTTGCGCTGGTCGGGGCGCTGACGAGCTCCGCGAGTCACGGCGCGACACCGTACAAGGTGGCCTTCATCTACGTCGGCCCGCACAACGACGGTGGCTGGTCGCAAGCTCATGAGCAGGGTCGTCTGTACGTGCAGAAGGCACTCGGCAGCAAGGTTCAGACGACCTACAAGGAGAACATCGCCGTCGGCGCGCAGTTCGCGCAGACCGTTCAGAGCCTCGTCGCGCAGGGCTACAAGCTGATCTTCGCGACCTCGTACGGCTACCTGACCAAGGCGTTCGTCGCGAAGTACCCGGACGTGCTCTTCGAGCAGGCGACGGGGACTGACCAGACGAAGAACCTCGCCGAGTACTTCGGCAGGGCGGAGGACACGATCTTCCTCTCCGGCATGGCGGCAGGCGCGGCCAGCAAGACCGGCAAGATCGGCTACGTCGTTCCGTTCGCCATCCCCGAGGTGATCCGTCATGCGAACGCGTTCGCTCTCGGAGCACAGCTCATGCACCCCGGTGCGAAGGTCAGCCTCGTCTGGACGAACTCCTGGTTCGACCCGGCGAAGGAGAAGAAGGCCGCCCAGAGCCTCGTCGCCGCAGGCGCCGACGTGGTCGGCCAGAACGTCGACAGCCCGGCCGCCGGCCAGTACTCCGAGTCCGTGAAGGTCCCGTGGGTGGGCTACGACTCCGACGCGAAGAAGTTCGCGCCCAAGTCGTGGCTGACCGCTTCGGTCTACAACTGGGGCCCGTACTATCTGAAGCGCGTCAAAGCGGCCATGAACGACACGTGGAAGACGGGGTTCTACTACGGCACCATCAATGACGGCTTCACGAAGCTCGCCCCGTACGGCCCCGGCGTGACCGCGGCCACGAAGGCCAAGATCGCCGTGTACCAGAAGAAGCTCATGAACGGGTCGTTCTACGAGTTCCAGGGCCCGCTGTACGACCAGAGCGGCAAGCTGCGCGTGAAGAAGGGCGTCAAGATGCAGGTGCTCACGGGCGGCACGAACAGCCTGTACGGGATGAACTGGCTGGTCAAGGGCGTGATCGGAAGCGCCAAGGGCTAGCGGTCGCTGACGAGGAGGGGCGCCGGACGGCGCCCCTCCTCGTGACCTCGTGACCCGTTCTCACCCAGTCGCGATGAGAGGACGCTGTGCGCTTCACGTTTGAACGGAGGCTGCGCCAGCCGCGCTGGCTCTCGGTCGCGGTTCCCGTCGCCTCGGTCGTCTTTGCGTTCTTCGTCGCGGGGATCGTCCTGCTCGCGACCGGCCACAATCCGCTCTCGACCTATCGACAGCTCTTCGATGCGGCGTTCCTCCAGACCGGGTCGCTCAACCAGACGCTGATCGTGGCGACGCCGCTCGCCTTCACCGGGCTCGCGGCGGCCGCGGCCTTCCGGATGAAGCTCTTCAACATCGGCGCCGAGGGACAGATGTACATCGGCGCGCTCACCGGTGCCGCCGCGGGGCTCTACCTCGGCGGCCGCGGCGGCTCGTCGGTGCTCGTGGTCGCTGCGATGGTCGTCATGGGCTGCCTCGGGGGCACGGCGTGGGGCCTCATTCCCGGCGTCCTGCGCGCGTTCTTCAAGACGAACGAGATCCTCACGTCGCTGCTGCTCAACTACGTCGCCGGGCTCCTTCTGACCTACCTGATCTTCCAGAGCCAGTCCTACTGGCGCGAGACGAAGGGCTTCAACGCCTCGGTCTTCCCGACCGGGAAGGAGCTGCCGCCCTCGGCGGTCTGGCCCAGCTGGACGATCCAGGTCCAGGGCGGCATCACGATCCCGTTCGGCGCCGTCCTCGCGGTGGTCGCGGCGATCGTCGTCTGGGTGCTCTACAAGCGCACGCGCTTCGGGTTCGAGGCGACCGTGCTCGGGGACTCGGACCGTGCAGCGCGCTATTCGGGCGTCCGGGTCCGGCGCAAGATCCTCGCCGTGATGGCGCTCTCGGGTGCGATCGCCGGGCTCGGCGGCGCCAGTCAGGTCGGCGACTTCGCGCACTCCGTCGACGGCGACCCGAACGGCCTGCAGAAGCTCGGCTACGGCTACACGGGGATCGTGATCGCGGCGCTCGCCCGCTACAACCCGTTCGCGGTCGTCCTCGTCGCCTTCCTGATGGGCGGGCTCGAGAACGCCGGCAACACGCTGCAGGGCGCGAGCTTCCCGGCGGGCCTCGTCGGCGTGATCCAGGGGATCATCCTCTTCTCCGCCCTCGGGGGCGAGGTGCTGATCCGGCACCGCGTGCGCATCGTGCGGACGAAGCGAGGCGCCTCCACGAGCGGTCTGGAGCCCGCCGGATGAACAACTCGCTGCTGATCGTCCTGATCGCGTCCGGCATCGCCTACGGCACACCGCTGCTCTATGCGTCACTCGGCGAGTTGCTCACGGAGCGGTCGGGGGTGCTCAACCTCGGCGTCGAGGGGATGATGCTGGTCGGGGCGGTGATGGGGTTCTGGACCGTGCAACGCGTTCATGCGAGCCCGGCCGTCGCGCTCACCGCCGCCGTGCTCGTCGCGGCGGTCGCGGGCGCGGCGATGGCGTCGATCCACGCCTTTCTCGTGATCACGTTGCGCGCGAGCCAGATCGTCTCGGGTCTCGCGCTGACGATCTTCGCCGGTGCGGTGGGCCTGTCGTCCTACCTCGGCAACGACCTGAACCTCTCCGACGCGCCTGCCGCGCACACCTTCCATGCCGTCTTCCCGGCGAGCATGCAGCGTTGGCCGATCATCGGTCCGGTGGTGTTCGGCCAGGACATCCTCGTCTACGTCTCGTGGGCCATGGTGATCGCGATCTGGCTGTATCTGTCCCGCACACGCCCCGGTCTCAACGTTCGGTCGGTCGGCGAGTCGCCTGCGGCAGCCGACGCGATGGGGATCAACGTGACTGCGTACCGCTACGCCCACACGCTCGCGGGCGGCGCGTTCGCCGGCATCGCGGGGGCGACGATCACGCTCGCGATCACGCCACAGTGGGTGAACGGGATCACCGGGGGTGCCGGCTGGATCGCGATCGCGCTCGTCATCTTCGCGTTCTGGCGCCCCGAGCTCTGCCTCGTCGGCGCGTACTTCTTCGGCGCGCTGCAGGCGCTCGCCCCGCAGCTGCAGGCCCGTGGCATCAGCCTCGGACCGACCGTGCTGTGGACGAACGCGCTGCCGTACGTGATGACGATCGTGGTGCTCGTCGTCGTCTCGTCGGGAACGGCCCGGAGCCGGCTCGGCGCGCCGGCCGCGCTCGGGAACGCCTACGCACGAGAGGAGCGCTGATGGCCCCGCCTGCGCCCGCCGTGTCGATGGTCGGGATCACGAAGCGGTTCCCGGGAGTCGTCGCGAACGACCACGTCGATTTCGAGGCCGCGGCTGGGGAGGTGCACGCGCTGCTCGGCGAGAACGGCGCCGGCAAGACGACGCTCTCGCACATCCTCACGGGCCTCTACCGCGCCGACGAGGGCACCATCTCCCTGTACGGCGAGCCGGTGGCGTTCGCGTCGCCGCGCGAGGCGATCGACAGCGGGGTCGGGATGGTGCACCAGCAGTTCCGCCTCGTCTCGCGGTTCACCGTGGCCGAGAACCTGATGCTCGGCGACCGCCGCGGGGCGGGCCGCCACTTCCGCATCGACCCGGGGGCGGTCGACACCCAGGTGCGTGAGCTCGGGGAGCGCTACAGCCTCGGCGTCGATCCGCGCGCCCGCATCTGGCAGCTCTCGGTCGGCGAGCAGCAGCGGGTCGAGATCCTGAAGGCGCTCTATCAGGAGGCGCGCGTGCTGATCCTCGACGAGCCGACTGCCGTCCTGACGCCCCGCGAGGCAGACTCGCTCTTCGCGACCCTGCGCCAGATCGCGAGCGAAGGGCGGACGGTGATCTTCATCTCGCACAAGCTGCACGAGGTGAAGGCGGTCTCCGATCGCGTCACGGTTCTGCGGGCGGGCAAGGCGCTCGCCACGGTGCCGACCGCCGGCGCGACCCACCAGTCGCTCGCGAAGTTGATGGTCGGCCGCGACATCAAGCCGGTGACGCGGGCGGGGCAGGCGCGGCCGGACAGCCCGCCCGTGCTCGAGGTCGACGACCTGTGGGCCGAGGGCGACCGTGGGATCACCGCTGTCAGGGGCGTCTCGCTGACCGTCCGGGCGGGCGAGATCGCGGCGGTCGCGGGCGTCTCGGGCAACGGCCAGCGCGAGCTCGCGGAGGCGATCAGCGGACTGCGGCCGTACACGAAGGGCTCGATCCGCGTCAAAGGGCGTCCGGTACGCGCGGGCGACGCGCGCTCGGCCTTCGAGGCGGGGCTCGGCTACGTGCCCGAGGACCGCCTCGGCACGGGTGTCGCTCCGAGCCTCTCGATCGCGATGAACCTGGCGCTCAAGTCGTTTCGCGACGACGCGTGGGGGCCGTTCCTGCGGCTCGGGCCGATGCGCGCGAACGCCGAGGCCGAGATCGAGAGGTTCGAGATCAAGGCGTCGGGCCCCGACCAGCAGACCGACTACCTCTCGGGCGGCAACCTGCAGAAGGTCGTGATCGCGCGGGAGTTCTCGGCCGGCCCGAGCGTGCTCGTCGCGGGCTCGCCGACCCGCGGCCTCGACGTCTCCGCCGTCGAGCAGGTGCACTCGTTCCTGCTGCAGGCCGCCGAGGGCGGCACCGCCGTGCTCCTGATCAGCGAGGACCTCGACGAGATCCTCGCGCTCCACGACCGCATCTTCGTCATGTACGAAGGCGGGCTCTCGGAGCTCCCGCCCGGCGCGAGCGTCGACGAGATCGGGCTGCGAATGGCCGGGCAGGGCGCGGCCAGCTCCTGACTCCGTCGGGTGCGGCTTCGCGGGGCCGGCGGCTGCTCGCCGGCGTCGATCTTGTCGCGTTTGCTGCGTCGAAAGTGTAGCGTGTAGACCGTCATTTCTGTACGATACGATCCGTCATGACTGTCGTCTCCCTCGGGGCGGGCTACCGTCCGCGGATCGTCGACGCCGAGCTGGCCGAGTTCGTCGCGCAGCTCCCCGCGATCGCGATCGAGGGCGCGAAAGCGGTCGGCAAGACCCGGAGCGCGCTCCAGCACGCCCGCACGGTGCACGCACTCGACGATCCGGGCCAGCACGAGGTTGCGGTCGCCGACACCGCTCGGCTGCTCGACGGTGAGCGGCCGATCCTGATCGACGAGTGGCAGCGGCTCCCGGCCTCCTGGGATCTGGTCCGCCGGGCGGTGGATGCGCCGGACGCGCGCCCCGGCTCGTATCTGCTCACCGGCTCCGCGCTGCCGCCGCCGGAAGCGACCACCCACTCCGGCGCGGCCCGGATCGTCAGTGTGCGGATGCGTCCCATGACGCTCTCCGAGCGTGGGGTCGCCGAGCCCACCGTCAGCCTCGCCGAGCTCCTCGACGGCGACCGGCCGCCGCTTCACGGCGAGACCGATCTGCGGCTGCAGGACTACGTGCACGAGATCCTCGCCTCCGGGTTTCCCGGCTTGCGCGGCCTGTCCGACAGGCCCCTGCGCGCCCAACTCGACGGCTACCTGCAACGCCTGCTCGACTACGACGTCGGCGAGGCGGGCCACCGGGTGCGCAATCCGGTGGCGCTCCGCCGCTGGTTGCGCGCCTACGCCGCCGCCTCTTCTCTTTCCACCTCCTACGAGACGATCCGCGACGCCGCCACCAGTGGCGAGGGCGACAAACCCGCCCGTTCGACCACCATTCCGTACCGCGACGTCCTCGAACGGCTATGGGTGCTCGACCCGGTCGAGGCATGGCTGCCCACGCGCAGCCACCTGCGCCGTCTCGCCGCTGCGCCCAAGCACCAGCTCGTCGACCCGGCGCTGGCCGCGCGTCTAGTCGATGTCGGCGCCCCCGCGCTCATCCGCGGCGTCGACCCTGCCCCCGCGATCCCCCGCGACGGCACCTTCCTCGGTGCTCTCTTCGAGTCGCTTGTCACCCTGAGCGTTCGCGTCAGCGCACAGGCCGCAGAAGCGGAGGTCAAGCATCTACGCACGGCCTCCGGCGAGCACGAAGTCGACCTGATCGTCGAACGCTCCGGCGGCCACGGCGTGCTCGCGATCGAGGTCAAGCTCAAGGCCGTCCCGGACGAGCGCGACTTCGACCACCTACGCTGGCTCGGGCAACGGCTCGGCGACGAGCTCCTCGATGCGATCGTCGTCACAACCGGGACGAGCGCCTACCGGCGCCGGGATGGCTTCGGCGTCGTCCCCGCCGCACTTCTCGGTCCCTAGGCGGCTTCCTCGCCCGCCGCGCGCAGACGCTGCTTCGCGATGAAGTCCCGGTACCAGTAGAAGCTGCCCTTCGGCACCCGTTCGAGCGTGGCGAAGTCGATGTACACGAGGCCGAAGCGCTTCCAGTAGCCCCAGGCCCATTCGAAGTTGTCGAGCAGCGACCAGGCGAAGTAGCCGCGCAACGGCACGCCCTCGGCGACCGCGCCCGCCGCGCCTGCCAGGTACCCCTCGAGATACGACTGCCGCTCCGGGTCGTTGACGCTTCCGTCGTGCCCGCGGACGTCCGGGTAGGCGGCGCCGTTCTCGGTCACGTAGATCGCGGCCGGCCGATAGTCGCGATGCAGCCGCACGAGGAGGTCCTGCAGACCCTCGGGGACGACCTCCCAGCCCATGTCCGTGCGGTCGACGTCGGCTCGGCGCACGATTCTCGACCGGCCGCCGTTGTCGTCGGCCGCCACGAGCGGCGACGTGTAGTTGTTGATGCCCAGGAAGTCGATCGGCGTCGAGATGAGCTCGAGATCGCCGTCGCGCACCTCGGGCATGATTTCCGCCCATGCCTCGAGCATGTCCTCGGGGTAGGAGCCGCGGAACAGCGGATCGAGGAACCACCGGTTGTGGAGCCCGTCGACCCAGCGCGTGGCGGCAATGTCTTCCGGCGACTCGGTCGCGGCGTAGGGGTTGTCGAGGTTGAGGGTGATCCCGACCTGGGCGTTCGGCGAGTTGCGCCGCAGGATCTCGACGGCCCGGCCGTGCGAGATCAGCAGGTGATGCGCGGTCGCGAGCGCGTCGGCGTCCGACTCGCGGCCCGGCGCGTGATGGCCCCAGCCGTGTCCGACCCATGAGACGACCCATGGCTCGTTGTGCGTGATCCAGTGGGCAACGCGGTCCCCCAGGCGCGCCGAGACGGCTTCGACGTAGTCGGCGAACGCCTCGATCGTCTCGCGCGCGGGCCAGCCGCCCTCGTCCTCGAGCGCCTGCGGGGTGTCCCAGTGGAAGAGGGTCACGTACGGCGCGATGCCGTTGCCGAGCAGCTCGTCGACCAGCTTGTCGTAGAAGTCGAGCCCGGCCGTGTTGACGCGGCCTCTTCCGTTCGGCAGGACGCGCGGCCAGGCGACCGAGAACCGGAACGCGTCGAGGCCGAGCTCGCGCATCAGCGCGATGTCTTGGTGGTAGCGGTGGTAGAAGTCGCACGCCACGGCGCCGGTGTCGCCGTTCCGCACCTTGCCCGGCGTGGCGCAGAACCGGTCCCACACGCTCTCGCCGCGACCGTCTTCGCTCGACGCGCCCTCGATCTGGTACGAGGCGGTCGCGGCGCCCCAGACGAAGTCGGCAGGGAACAACTCAGTCGGCTGGCTCATGGCTTTCCTCTCGAATCGTGGGGGACGGTGCGGTGACATGGCAGCGTGCGCTGTGGCCGTTCTCGGTCAGGACGAGCTCCGGAGTGACCTGGGTGCAGACGTCGATGCGGAGCGGGCAGCGGTCGGCGAACCGGCAGCCGGGAGGGGGGTCGACCGCGGCCGAGGCAACGCCCTTGCGAACGTCGATGCGCTCGTGCACGACGGCAGCCGGGTCCGGGACCGAGTCGATCAGCAGTTGCGTGTACGGATGCAGCGGGCTCTGGAGGACGCCGTCGACGGGGCCCTGCTCGACGATCTGGCCGGCGTACATGACGAGCATGTAGTCGGCGATGTAGCGGGCGCTCGCAAGATCGTGGGTGACGTAGAGAAACGCGAGCTGCTCGCGCTCCTTCAGGTCGAGCATCAGATTGAGGATGCCGACGCGGATCGAGACGTCGAGCATCGACGTCGGCTCATCCGCCACGAGGACGGTCGGCTCGACGGCGAGGGCGCGCGCAATGGCGACGCGCTGTCGCTGCCCGCCCGAGAGCTCGTACGGGTACTTGTCGACGTAGCGCTCGGGGGGCACCAGCCCGACCGTCGTCAGCAGCTCGGCGATGCGCTCGTCGATCTGCGAGCGCTCGGCGAGGCCGTGGATCCTCAGAGGCCGCGCGAGGTGATGGCGGATCGTCTTGACCGGGTTCAGCGAGCCGAACGGATCCTGGAAGATCATCTGCACCTGCGAGCGGTAGCGCAGGACGTCTCGCCTGCGCTTGACGTCCGTGACGTCCTCGCCCTTGAAGTAGATGCTGCCGCCCGTCGGCGCGTACAGCCGGGCGAGCATCCGCGCCACCGTGCTCTTGCCGCTGCCGCTCTCGCCGACGAGTGCGGTGACGGTGCCGGGCCGCAGCGTGAACGTCACGTCGTCGACCGCATGCAGGCGGCTGCGGCCCGGCCTGAGGCCGTTGCCGGTCACAAAGTGCTTCGTCAGCCCGCGAACCTCGATCGGCCCCGAGATCGACGCCGTCATCGCTGCAGCTCCACCAGATGGCACGCCACGCGATGACGAGGGCCTACCTCGTGCAGCAGCGGCCGCACCGTGGTCTGCAACGTGTGCAGTGCGCTCTGCTCCGGCACGCAGTTCGGGCAGCGCGGATGGAACCGGCAGCCGTCCGGCGGCGAGGCCAGGTCGGGCGGCGAGCCTGGAATGCCGGTCATCCGCTCGATCGGCCCCCGGAGCGGCGGGAAGGAGCTGATCAGCCCGCTGGTGTAGGGGTGCCGCGGCGCCTTGCGCAGCTCTGCCGCGGGCGCTTCCTCGACGACCTCGCCTGCGTACATGATCGCGATCCGGTGGGCGACCTCGAAGAGCAGTGACAGGTCGTGAGTGATGAAGAGCACCGCGAACCCGAGCTGCTCCTGGAGATCCTTGATCTGCTGCAGGATCTCCCGCTGTACGACGACGTCGAGCGCGGTCGTTGGCTCGTCCATGATCACGAGCTCGGGATTGAGCGCAAGCGCCATGGCGATGATCACGCGCTGGCGCATTCCGCCCGACAGCTCGTGTGCGTACGCTCGCGTGCGGCGCCTGTCGATGCCGACGAGGTCGAGCAGCTCGCCGGCACGCTCGAGGGCATCGTCCTTCGAGATGTGCTCGTGGGCGCGCATCATGTCGACGAACTGGTCGCCGACGCGCATCACCGGGTTGAGGGCGTTCATGGCGCTCTGGAACACCATCGAGACGTTGCGCCAGCGGTAGCGGCGCAGCTCCTCGGGCTTGCGCCCGAGAAGGTCTTCGCCCCGGAAGAGGACGCTGCCGCCGACGATCTCGGCTGGAGGCCGCAGCACCTGCATGACGGCGTTCGCGATCGTCGTCTTGCCGCAGCCGGACTCGCCGGCGAGGCCGAGGATCTCTCCCGCGGAGATCGACAGGTTGACGCCGTCGACCGCGACCACGTCACCGTACGCGACCCGGAGGTCGCGCACCTCGACGAGCGTCTCGCGTGCTTCGGTTCGCGCCCTGGGGATGGGTGCCGGCTCGATCACGGTCACTTCGGCCCCTTCGTCTTCTTCTTCGCCTTCATCGTGCGGAGCCGCGGGTTGCTGAGCTCGTCGATCCCGGCGAGCAGGAAGACGAGGCCGACGACGGTCGTCACGAGCGCGAGGCCCGGGAACAGGAACGGCCACCATTCGCCCTGCAGCACGGTCGAGTTGGTCTGGGCCCAGTACAGGACCATCCCCCAGCTGACGTGCGTGGTGTCGCCTAGCCCGAGGAACTCGAGGCCCGCGTCGACGAGCAGGGCGATGTAGAAGACGAGCACGAAGGCCGCGGCGATGCGGCTGATCATGTTCGGCATGATCTCGCCGAAGACGATGCGGCGCGTCGACTCGCCCGCGACCTTGGACGCGTGCACGAAGTCGCGGCTCTTCAGCGAGAGCGCCTGTCCGCGCAGGATGCGCGCCTCGAAGGCCCACAGCGTCAGCCCGAGCACGAGGATCATCGTCGTCATCCCGCGGGCATTCAGGTAGCCGGAGATGACGATCAGCAGCGGGATCGTGGGGATGACGAGGAAGACGTTGGTGAGGAAGTTGACGATCTCGTCGATGATCCCGCCCGAGTAGGCGGCGAGGATGCCGAGCGTCGCGGCGAGCGTGGTCGCGAGCAGTGCGGCCGAGGCACCGAGGATCAGCGAGCGGCGGGTGCCGAGGACGACCTGCGAGAAGATGTCGCTGCCCTGGTCGGTCGTGCCGAAGAGGTGATTCCAGGACGGCGCCTGGCGCGTGGCGAGGATGTTGAAGTCCGTCGGGTTGTTGACCGAGATCCACGGCGCGATCACCGCGACGAGGATCATGAATCCGATCAGCACGAGGCCGAAGCGCGACTTCCGGTTCTCGAGCAGCAGCGAGAGCCAGCCCGGGATGCGCCGGTGCTGCCGCGGGCCGGAGACCGAGAGGGGGACGGCCTCCGGCTCGATGACCGGCTGCAACTGGGACATCAGCTGGCCCGTACCCTCGGATCGAGCAGGAAGTTGAGCATGTCCATCAGGAAGTTCGCGGCGATCACGGCGAACGCGAAGACGAGCAGCAGCCCCTGCGTGAGCGGGTAGTCGTTGCCGAGCGCGGCTTGCTGCAACGTCAGGCCGGCGCCCGGGTAGCTGAACACGTACTCGACGAAGACGAGACCGCCGACGGCGCCCGCGAACTGGGCCGCGAACCCGTTCAGCGGGGGCAGGATCGCGTTGCGCCCGGCGTAGCGCGTCATCACGCGGCGGTCCTTCAGGCCCTTGGCCTGTGCCATCGCGACGTAGTCCTCACTGATCGTGTTGATCATCACCGTGCGCATGTTCAGGACCCAGCCGCCGGTGAACGCGGCCATGATCACGAGCACCGGCAGCTCGCCGTGTCGCAGGGCGCTCCCTGCGAACGCCCAGTTGAAGCCGGGCACGAGCCCGCTGTCGTACGCGTGCTGGATCGGGAACCAGCCGAGCTTGAGCCCGAAGAAGTAGACGCAGAGGAGCGCGGTGAAGAAGGCCGGGAACGCGCCCAGCCCCATCAGCGTCGGCACGAAGAAGGTGTCGACCGCGCCGCCGCGCTTCCAGGCGGCGATCATCCCGATCCCGGTGCCGACGACGAACGCCAGCAGGACCGCGACCCCGACGAGCGCGATCGAGTAGGGGAGAGTGCGCCCGATCACCTCCGAGACCGGCGCAGGATAGTTCGAGGTCGAGATCCCCAGGTTGAAGTGCGCCAGCCGGTGGAGGTAGGCGACGTAGTCCTGCCAGACCGAGTTGTTGCCGCCGCCGAGCAGGGCCCGGTAGGTCTGGATGATGCCCGGGTTCGCCTGGATCTGTGAGGGCGAGAGCCGGGCGAGGACTCCGCCGGCCGGGTCGCCGGGCATGAGGCGCGGCAGCAGGAAGTTGAGCGTGAGCGCAACCCAGATTGCGAACACGTAGAAGAGACATCTGCGGATGAACCAGCGCATCGCTTATGGCCGAGTATTGCGCCGGGCGGGACCGAAGTCCCGCCCGGCTGCCCCCAGAGCCCGCTACGGACCGGCGTGTCCGCCGGGGCAGATGCGGGTGAACGAGAGGAGGTTGTCTGGATACGTGGAGAAGATCGGGTCGCCGTAGAAGTTCTTCGGCGAGTTGAAGCAGTGGAAGTACTTGGTGCTGTAGGTCGACCACCGCGGCCCGATGAAGAGCGGGACGATGGGCATGTTGTCGAGGAAGATCTTCTCGAGCTTCGTCGCGATCGTGTGCTGCTTCGCCGAGTCGAGAGTCACCTTCCACTGATTGAGCAAGCTGGTCGCTGTTGCGTCATACGTGTGCGACCAGTTGCCGGTCGCCGAGGCGTCCTGTCCCGGCGGGATCAGCGAGTTCTGCGACAGGTTCGCGTTGAAGTACCCGTACGGCGATGCCTGCGAGCCGTTCTGCCAGAGCAGCGTCGGGTTCTTGGTTGCGAACGCGTTCGGGAACCAGGAGTTCCAGTCGGGCTCGAGCGCGACGTTCGAGTCGATCCCGATCGACTTGAGGTTCCTCGTGATGATCTGGTTCGACGCGACCCAGTCCGACCAACCGGAGATCACGTGGATGTTCAGCGACACCGGGTTGCCCTTCGGGTCGATCAGGTCGTTGCCCTTGTAGGTGAACCCGTTGTCGGTGAGCAGCTTCTTCGCCGCCGGCGGGCTGTACGTGGACAGCAGCTTCGACTGCGCCTTCACGGCCTTGTCGGTGACCCACTGCGGGAAGAGGCCGTTCAGCCCGATCGCGTCGGTGGCCGGCGCGTAGCCGTACTCGCCGAGCTTCGAGACGGTCTGGCGGTCGATCGCCATCGACAGTGCATGCCGGAAGGCGACGAGGCTGTACGGATACTGCGTGTTGTCGAAGACGAGCGAGACGGGGTAGGCCGTCGTGGCATAGAACGCATGGAAGTGCTGCTTGTCCTTCGACGTGTAGGCCTTGTCGACGTTCGGGACGAAGTTGTGCGTCCAGTCGACCTGCCCGCTCTGGATCAGGGCGAGCGCGGAGTCGTTCGACGCTGCCTGAACGTACTCGAGGCAGTTGATCAGCGGCTTGCCCGCCTGCCAGTAGTGCAGGTTCTTGCTCAGCACGAAGTCCTGCGTCGTGAACCGCGTGATGCGCGTGAACGGTCCCGAGCCGATCGGGTTCGGGTTCGTGAACGTCTGCGGGTTCGCGACCTTGGACCAGACGTGACGCGGGATCACGAAGACGCCGTTCAGCGTCGAGGCGATGAACTGCGAGTCCGGTGTCTTCAGGTTGATCACGACGCCGTACGCGCCCTTTGCCTTGACCGAGGCGATGTTCGTCTCGGGACGGGTGAACCCGACGGTGTCCATCACCTTGTTCTGCTTGCCGGCGGTCAGGCTGTAGACGACATCCACGGAGGTGAGGAGCTTGCCGTCTGACCACTTGACGCCCTTCGCGAGCTGCAGGGTGAGGGTCTTGTTGCCGTTGCTCCACTTCCAGGTGCGCGCGAGCCAGGGCAGCGTCGGCTTCCCGCCTTCGGGCGAGACCATCAGCCCTTCGTAGATCGCACCCCTGACGAACTGGCCGCTGGGGAGACCGGTCGCGGTGAACGGGTTGAAGTTCTTGGTGAACGCGGGATCACCGGAGCCTGTCATCACGAGGCATGAATGGCTCGCGGCGGTGTTCACGACCGCGGTGGGATGCCCGGTCGGGCGCGCGGCTGCGATGGCGACGACGCACAGGGCCGCCAGCAGTACGGCTCCGGTCGCGACGGCGAGGCCGGCGCGTGAGGAGCGGGTCTGACGTGACATCTGCCTTCCTTTCCTGCCCGGCGAGGGCGGCTTGGGGCGATCTGGGGGGATTTCCGGAAATTTCCGGTAACGGTTACCACGGTAGGACGTTCGGTGTCAAGGGGAAGCCCGTAAACATGCCAAAAACAGCTCCCGATAATTGCCGGAAACGTTTCCAACTGCTTGAATGGCGGTGATGGCGCAGACGGACACCCAGCCGGTTCCCCCGTTTCGCGGGCGCGCGACGATCCGCGACATCGCCGACCTCGCGGGCGTCTCGATCGCGACGGTCTCGCGGGTCCTGAATGACCGCCCCGACGTGGCGCGTGAGACGCGCGAGAGCGTCCTGCAGGTCGTCCGCGAGCACGGGTTCAGCACGAACCGCGGTGCGCGTGGGCTCTCGAGCGGCCGCACTGGGATGATCGGGCTCACGCTTCCGCTCGTCGCCGACGCCTACTTCGGCCCGATGCTGAGCGGCGCGGCCGAGGCCCTGCACGAGCGCGACATGCGGCTCGTGCTCGCGCCGACGCTGCACGAGCACGACCGCGAGGTCTCGCTGCTCGAGCGCCTCATGCGGGGAACGACGGACGGCGCCATCCTGATGCTGCCGGAGGAATCCGCCGACGAGCTTCTGATGCTCCAGCGACAGGGCTTCCCGTTCGTCGTCGTCGATCCGCGGGAGGCACCGCCCGACGGAATCGCGTGCGTCTCGGCGATGCACGCCGCCGGGGCGAAGGAGGCGACCGAGCACCTGCTCGACCTGGGGCACAGGCGGATCGGGGCGATTGCGGGCGCGCCAGGCTGGTATGCGACCGAGGAGCGGTTGATCGGTTTCCGGGCTGCGCTTGCGGGCGCGGGCATGCTGCTCGATCCCGAGCTCGTCGCCTACTCCGACTGGCGGATGCCGCGCGGCACCGAGGCGGCCGAGCAGCTGCTCTCGCTGCCGGATCCGCCGACCGCGATCTTCGGGTTCAACGACAACGTGGCGATCGGCGTGCTGCATGCCGCGCACAGGCGCGGCCTGCGGGTCCCGGAGGATCTCTCCGTGGTCGGATTCGACGACACGGAGCTCGCGACCGTCGTCACGCCGCAGCTCACTTCGGTGCGACAGCCGCTCGCCGAGCTGGGCCGCACGGGCGTCAGCCTGCTCGTGCGCGTGCTCGAGCGGCAACGGGTGGACGCGCTGCGCATGGAGCTCTCGACGAGGCTCGTGGTGCGCGAGACCACCGCACCTCCGCGGGCCTAGCTCGTGCGGCTCGCGATCGTCGCGGCGCTCGTCGCCGGGGGGATTGCGATCGGAGCGGCGCTTGCGCTCGGAGGAGCGCCGCGCAACGTCTACGACGTCCACGGGCTCGTCTCCGATCGGCCGGGGCGTGCGGCACACGTCGACGCGCGGCTCGTGAACGCCTGGGGCCTCGCGGCGAGCGCGACCGGGCCGTGGTGGACGGCGAACGAGGCGAGCGCGACGAGCACGCTCTACGCGGCCACGGGGCGAAAGCAGCTGCTGACGGTGCGCGTCGACGGCGGCCCGACCGGGGTCGCCTGGTATGCCGGCAAGCAGCTGCGCGTCTCGGCGGGCCGCGTGTCGGATCCCGCACGCTTCATCTACGCCTGCGAAGACGGCAAGCTGCGCGCCTGGACGCCGACCGTTCCGGCCGGCTGGTCGACGCAGTCCGAGGTCGTCGTCGACGAGGCCGCGGAGGCAGCGGTCTTTCGCGGCGTGGCCGTGATCGGTTCGCGTGTCTTCGCGAGTGACTTCCACAACGCGCGCGTCGATGTCTACGACGCGAGCTGGCACCGCGTGCGGACCGCCGGCGGGTTCGTCGACGAGCAGATACCGGCGTGGTACGCGCCGTTCGGCATCCAGGCGATCGACGGCCACGTGTTCGTCACCTACGTCTATCGCGCGCCGGTGAATGGGAACGACGCTCCGACCGGGGGCTACGTCGACGAGTTCGACCGCGAGGGCAGATTGGTGGCGCGCGTCGCGCACGGCGGCGTGCTGAATGCGCCGTGGGGCCTCGCGCTCGCGCCGCGCTCGTTCGGCCGGTTCGGCGGCGACCTGCTGGTCGGCAACTTCGGCGACGGGCGGATCAACGCCTACCGCCGAAGTTCGCACGGCTGGTCGCTCGACGGGACGCTGCACGACGCACACGGCAAGCCCCTCGTCGTCAACGGTCTCTGGGGCCTCGCCTTCGGGAACGGCGGCACCGCCGGGCCGGCGGACACGCTGTTCTTCACCTCCGGCCCGCACGACTGGCGCGGCGAGACGGAGCTCGGCGTGCACGGCCTGCTCGGCTCGATCACGCCTGCGTGAGAGATTCGCGCCGAGCGGGGTAGTGTTTCGCCGTGGCGGCGCAGGATCCGGGAGCGGTCGCAGCCGCGCCGCCCGCGGGCGAGCGGCCGATTCGCATCGCGGAGGTGGTCGGTGCGCTCTCCCTGGCGACCGACCTCGGCACCGGGCAGCCCCTCGAGCATGCTCTGCGCGCCGCCGTGCTCGCGGTCCGGCTCGGCGAGCTCGCGGGAGCGTCGGCGAAGGAGCTCGCCGACACCTATTACGTCGCGCTCCTCCATGCGTCCGGCTGCACGTCGAACGGCCATGAGGCGGCACTTCTCTACGGCGACGACATCGAGCATCGAGCCGCGTTCTTCCTGATCGACCCGACCGACCCCGCAGAGGTGCTCGCGTTCTATCGGGCGAACATCGGCGCCGGCCGCCCGCCCGAGGTGCGCGCAGCGCTGATCGAGGATGCGATCGCGAACGCGGCGCCGAGGGCCCGCGACGCGTTCGCGACGATGTGCGAGGTGGCACAGCGGTTCGCCGGGTGGCTCGAGCTCGGTGCGAGCGTCCAGGCGGCGCTCGAGTTCGTCTTCGCCCGCTGGGACGGACGCGGCTTCCCGAACGCTCGCGGCGACGAGATCCCGCTGCCGATGCGGCTCCTGCACGTCGCGCGCGACGTCTCCCTCTTTCTCTCCGCGGCCGGGCCCGACGAGGCGCGCGCCGTGCTCGAACGCCGCACGGGCGCGGCGTACGAACCGCGGCTCGCCGCTCTCGCGGTGCAGAACCTCGACGAGCTCCTCGGCGAGCTGGACGAGACCCGGATGTGGGAGCAGGCGCTCGAGCTCGAGCCGTTCCCGCAGATCTGGGTCGGCGGCGAACGGGTCGACGCCGCCTTCACGGCGATCGCCGCTCTCACCGGTCTCAAGTCGCCGTGGCTCCGCGAGCACTCGACCGGCGTGGCCGATCTCGCGGAGGCCGCCGCCTGGCGACTGGGGCTCGCGGGCGGTTCGGTCACGGAGGTGCGGCGTGCCGCGCTCGCGCACGACCTCGGCCGGATCGGCGTGTCGAATGCGATCTGGGAGAAGCCCGGGCCGCTCGGGTTCGGAGAGTGGGAGCGGGTGCGACTTCACCCGCACTTCACCGAGCGAGCGTTCGCCCAGTCGCGAGAGCTTGCTCCGATCGGGGTCCTGGCCGGCTCCCATCACGAACGGCTCGACGGCTCCGGGTACCACCGCGGCACCCGTGGCACGGCACTCGATGAGCGAGCCCGGATCCTCGCAGCGGCCGACTGCTACGCGGCGATGCGCGAGGCGCGGCCCTACCGGGAGGCGCTCGACGCGCCGGCGGCGGAGGCGGGATTGATCCACGAGGTCGGAGCCGGGCGGCTCGACCCCGACGCGGTCGACGCGGTGCTCGCCGCAGCCGGTCACCGGGTGCAGCGCCGGCCTCGCGAGCTGCCCTCCGGGCTCACCGAGCGCGAGCTCCAGATCCTGCTCGTGCTCGTGCGCGGCAAGTCGAACCAGGAGATCGCCGAGGATCTCCGCATCTCCGCGAAGACGGTCGGGAACCACGTTCAGCACGTCTACGAGAAGGCCGGCGTCCGCAGCCGCGCGGCGGCGACGCTCTGGGCCTTCGAGCACGATCTCGTGCGCACCGCGTAGGGCATTCGCCCCATTCCGTCGGTGCCTCCCGGCACGCAGACTCGCTGCACCATCGGCGTCGAGTCGCGCCGCCGAGAGCCGTAGAGGAGGAGAGCGTTGATCCTGGCAACGACACAGGTCGAGGACTTCGACCGTTTCCTGAGCATCTTCTCGACCAAGGGTGCCGAGAAGCGGGCCGAGCACGGGTCGAAGGGCGCGCACGTCTTTCGCGATCCCAACGAGGACGACCGGGTGTGGGTGCTCTTCGACTGGGACGCCGAGGGCTGGCAGAGCTTCGTCTCCGACCCCGAGGTCCCGCCGATCATGCAGGAGGCCGGGCACAGGGGACGCCCCCAGGCCGCGGGGCTCGGCGGCCACTACGACGCCTAGCTGGAGCGATCGACGCCGAGGTGGGAGGGGCGGCCCGTCCGGCGGCCCCTCCCACCGCGGTGTTCAGCCGATCGTGGCGACGACGGTGCCGCCTCCGATCCATTCAGGGTCGTACGTGCCGACGTGCACCACGACCATGCCGCTCGCGAAGACGCTGATCAGCGAGCGGTTCTGCTGGACGTGGTTCGCGACGAGCACGCCCATCCACTCGGGGACGCTCGCAGGCGCGTTGCCGAAGCCGAGCGACGCGGTCCAGCCGCCGCCTGATCTCGGAGTCGCGAACCCCTTGAAGCTCGCCGGCGCCGGTCCGGAGCTGAGCTTGTTGAGGAGCCACCACGACGGGCTCCAGAACGTGACCGCTCCCGTTGCCGATTGGTCGCCGACGACGAACAGTCCGCCGGCGGGCGTCCCGTAGACGATCACCGGTGCCGTCGCGGAGCTCGCCGAGTAGAGCGAGTCGCCGGCGAACCGCATGGTGAGCGTCGCGGGGCCGAGAGCCAGTGCGGCAGCCGGCAGCGTGCACGACGCGTCACCCACCGCATTCGTCGATGCGGTGCAGGTGGCGCCGCCCACCGCGAAGGTCACGGCGTGGCCCTGCGGTCGGGCCGTCGCAACGTCGACGACGTCGCCGAGGTGCGCGGCCACGACTGCCGCCGAGACGTCGAGCGCCGGCTTCGACTTCATCGCGAGCGACGACGTCCGCAGGCCGATGGTGGCGGTGGCGGTGTCCTTCGCCACGCCGTTGTCGGCGTCGGTGACGGTGAGCTCGGCCGTGTAGGTGCCGGGCTCCGCGTAGGCGTGCGTCGCCAGCAGCGTCGCCCCGGTCGTGCCGTCGCCGAAGTCCCAGCGGGCGATCAGGGCGTTCGAGTCGCCGTCGGGGTCGGTCGCGGTGCCGCTCAGCGTCACGGGGACGCCCCACGGAGCCGCGGCGTCAGCCCCCGCGTCGACGACCGGCGGGGCGTTGACCTTCAGTGTCACGGTGGCGACGTTCGAGTTCAGCCAACCGTCGTTGGCCCGGAACGTGAACGAGTCAGGCCCGGCGTAACCCGGCTGCGGCGTGTACGTCGCCGAGGCGCTGCCGTCGGTCGTGACGTTGCCGTGCACCGGCCCGGTCACGATCGAGAACGTCAGCTGCTGGCCCGGATCCGGGTCCGTCGCCGCGAGCGGAAGCTGCCCGCTCGCGTTCTGCTGGACGACTCCGGTCGACCCCTGCGCAGTCGGCTGCGTCCAGTCGTGGAAGATCAACCAGCCGGTGTTGAAGGCCGCGCCGGCGAGATCGCCGGTGCACCAGGACAGGTCGGTGCCACATGCGGCCAGGCCCGGGTCCGTCGACGGAGCGTCGCTCGCACGGATCGCCGCGGCGATCTGGTCGGCGATCGACGCTGCGGCGGCGTTGAACTCGGCGGTCGGCAGTGCCGGCGCCGGGTTCGTCGGGGTCCAGGCGAAGCCGAACGCCTGGCGCGCACGGCCGTCCTGCTCGTGGCGGAAGGCGTACACCTGCGCCGCCGTGTAGGCCGCCGCGAGCGTGTAGTCGACCCTCGGGGACGGCCACTCGTACGTCGACGACGACCAGGCCGCGTTTCCGATCGGCGCGTCCGCGCCGGTCAGGTAGGAGGCGGTGTCGCCCACCACGTACGAGCCCGCGTTCGCGAAGTTGCCGTAGTGCTCGAGGTAGTCGGCCGTCGGGACGAGGCGGTCCTGTGGTGTCGTGCCGGGGACCGCCCAGGACGCGATCCGTCCGTAGACCTCCTGCGAGACGAAGCGGACGTACTGCGACATGTCGGCCCAGAACGCCTCGTCGGCGAGCCAGTTCTTGAGGTTCGCCCGGTACGTGTCGAAGAACGTCGTGCCCTGGCCCATGTTGCTGATCCAGACGAGGCCCTTGACCGGTGTGCCGCTGTCGCCGTCGTAGAGGCCGTGGACGAAGTCGCGCATGTTCTGGCGGGCCGTCCCGGTGCCTCCGCGGACAGCGGACGTGAACTCGTTGACGGCCCAGATGTCACCGGCGGCCACGTCGAACCCGCCGGAGGTGGTCGACTCCATGCGGTGACGAGCCTCGACGCCGGCCTGGTACCAGGTCCCGTTGCCGTCGGCGACCCACGCCGACCACGACGTCGACGCCGTGACGTTGACCTCGTTGACTGCGTGGAAGTTCGTGCCGAGCGCCCGGATCATCGGTGCCTGCAGCGGGCCGCGCGGCTTGGTCTTGTCCGTCGCGATCGGCGGGATCGAGACGTAGTAGTTCGCGCACGGCGACATGTTCGCCGCCATCTTCTGTGCGATGCGCACCCAGTCCGTCGCCGCGTAGAAGACGATGTCGGTCGGGAGGCACGCTGTCGCCCTGCGGGCGCGCGGAAGCACCGGCGGGACGAAGTTCGCGCTCCATTCCGGGTCGAGCGACGGGACGACGGGCGTCGAGCCGACGCACTCGTCGGCACCGCACCCCTGTGAGGTGTCGGCGCGGGTGGCGGCCGGCACGGTAAGCGCCAGCACTGCCGCAAGGAATGCCAGAAGCACTGTTGCTTTCATGGCTCCCCTCCTTGTTAGGCATCCGACTGTACGACTTCAGTCAGCGCCTGCCATCCGCGGAACCCCTCAAGCGGCAAAGCCCCGCGGGACCCGCCCGTCGCCTCTAGGAGGCGCTCGTCGCCTTCAGGTACGCGAGCACGGCGAGCACGCGGCGATGGTCGTCGGCGGATTGGGTGAGCCCGAGCTTGCTCATGATCGAGCTGACGTGCGTCTCCACCGTCTTCTCGGTCAGCCACAGCCGCTTCGCGATCCCGGCGTTCGTCCGCCCCTCCGCCATCAGGCCGAGCACCTCGCGCTCGCGCGGGCTGAGGGCGGCCAGCGTCTCGTCGTCGTGGGACGGCGCCAGGAGCTGCGTCACGACCTCCGGGTCGAGGGCGGAGCCCCCGCGGCGGACCCGCTCGGCCGCCTCGAGAAACTCGTCGACGTCGAGCACCCGGTCCTTGAGCAGATAGCCGAAGCCGCCGCCGGAGCCGACGAGGTCGACGGCGTGACGCCCCTCGACGTGCTGCGAGAGCACGAGCACGGCCGTCCCGGCGTGCTCTTGCCGGATCGTCGCCGCCGCCCGCATGCCCTCGTCCTCGTAGGTCGGCGGCATCCGGACGTCGACGATCGCCAGGTCCGGCTCGTGCTCCGCAACCACCGCGAGCAGGCTCTCGGCGTCCCCCACCCGGGCGAGCACGGTGTGGCCCGCGTCCTCGAGGAGCCCCGACAGGCCCTCCCGCAGGAGGACGGCGTCCTCTGCGATCACGACTCGCACGGGATCGCGACCTCGATGTGGGTGCCGCCGCCGTTCGGGCTCGCGATGTCGAGCGAGCCGCCGTGCGCCGCCACCCGGTCGATCAGGCCGGCGAGCCCCGACCCGCGGCGGACGGTCGCGCCGCCGACGCCGTCGTCGGACACCGTCAGGCACAGCGTGCCGTTGTCTCGCCGGGCGCGGATCGCGACGCGTGACGCCGACGCGTGCTTGACCGCATTCGTCAGCGCCTCGCAGACGACGAAGTACGCCGCCGCCTCGATGCCTGCCGCGACCCGCCCGACCGGAGCGCTCACGTCGACCTCGACGGGCGAGGAGCGGGCGAGGTCGTCGAGCGCGGCCGCGAGGCCCTCGTCGAGCCGCGCCGGGCGGACGCCCGCGGCGATCTGCCGCAGGTCGGCGATCGCCGAGCCGACCTCGTCGACGATCGCGTCGAAGGCCGGCGAGAGCACGAGCGCCTCACGCGGCAGCGTCCGCTGCAGCCGGCGAAGGCGGAGGCCCAGCGAGACGAGGCGCTGCTGTGCCCCGTCGTGCAGGTCGCGCTCGAGCCGGCGCCGCTCCTCGTACCCGGCCTCGACGATGCGTGCCCTGGATGCCTGCACCTCCTGCAGTTGGAGGCGCAGCTCGACGCGAAGGCGAGCGATCTCCACCGAGAGCGTCGCAGCGCGAAGCACCTCCGCCAGAAAGCCCGGCCGGTCGGCGAGCGCCGGGTCGTGCACGAGCACCGCGGCCGGCGAGCCGTCACGGCTGATCTCCGTGAGCGTCCGGCCGTCCTCGGGCGGGCCTCGCAGGAGCTCACCCGTGACGCTCGCGTACGCCTCGCTCGAGGGCAGCCAGTAGAGGAGCTCCGAAAAGGGGTCGTCGAGCGCCTGCGCGAGCACGGCGCCGATCTCCTCGGGCGCCCGCTTCCCCTCCCGCACGCCGGACTCCAGCTCCCGGACGACCCGCAGGGCCTCGAAGCGCCTGCGGTCGAACCGCCGGTCGACCGCGCGCTGCACACGGGTGCGCAGCGGCCGAAAGCCGATCGCGACGACGAGCGTCGCTGCGGCGGTGACCCACGGCGAGCCGCGGCCGAGCACGACCCCACCGGCAAGGGCGATGACCGCATAGCCGGCGCCGAGCAGGAACGTGAGCGTCGCGTAGACGAGCGTGCGGTTGATGAGCCGCTCGATCGCGTACAGGCGGTAGCGCACGACCGCCACGCCGATCGCGACGGCGACCGCAGCCTCCATGAGAAGGAGAAAGGCGAAGAGGACCGAGCCGGGCCCGCCGAAGGCGATGTGCGTGATCGCGCAGAAGACGAGACCGAGCGGGATCAGCGAGGCGGCCCACGCGAGCCACAGCGTCTGCAGCCGTTCGATCCCGGCCGACCGGCGCAGCCGCAGTCTGATCGCGATCGCGCCTGCGAAGAGCGAGCCGAGGATGCCGAGCCAGAGCGGCACCCAGATCCACTCGAGCCAGTGCGGGAAGATCACGTGCGCCATCGGGTTCGGCACGTTCTCGTCCGGGTGGTCGAAGGCCGACCGGTCGAACATCGCGACCGACATGAAGCCGACGAAGCAGAACGCGCCGACCCCGGCCACGTAGCGCCAGCGCCGACCGAGCAGCCTGCCGTCGGGGAAGACGAACGCGACGGCGATCGGCCACGCGTAGAGGAGCGGCCAGGCGGCGCGGGCGATCTGCAGCGACCAGCCGCGCGACCCGACGACCTCGGGCCAGGTGCCGGCGAGGAACGCGCCGACCAGCAGGATCCAGGCGATCGTGTTGCGTGGCTGGCGCAACGCGATCGCGAGCCCCACCGCGGCCGGCGCGAGCACCGCGACCAGCGCGAACGGCCAGATCCAGCCGGGAGCGCCTGCGTCGGAGCTCGGTAGCCACCCGGCGCCGTCGAGCAGGACGAGCAGCGGCGAGGTGAGCGCGAGCGACCAGGCGGCGAGGCGAGTTCCGCGCATCGGCCCATTCTTCGTGACGCTGCCCGCCGAGGCAATACGGGCCAGCACCGAAGCTCGGTCCCGGGGCAGCGCCCACGCAGGTCCCGGGGCAGCGCCGATGTGCCGGACGTGCCGTCGGCCTACGGTCGCTCCGACCCCTGCGAAAGGAGGAACACATGCTGAACCGCCTGCTCCCGTTGAGTGGCGTCGTGTTCGTCGCGCTCGTCGCCGTCGCGTTCGCCGCTCTCGGTGGGAACACTCCCGGCGGCGACGCCTCGGCCGAGAAGGTGACCTCGTTCTACCTCGCCCACCACGGCGCGCAGACGGCCGCCGTCTACGTCCTCGCCGTCGGTGTGGGCTTCCTGGCGCTGTTCGCCGTCGCGGCGTGGCGGCAGGCCGCGCCGGGCATGTGGCGGCTGCTCTTCGTGGCCGGCGCCGCGATCGCCGCCGCCGGCTTCCTGGCCGCCTCGACGCTGCACTTCGCACTGACCCAGGGCGTCCATCACCACGTCGCGCCGGCGGCCGCGCAGGCGCTGAACGAGCTCGATGCCTACGACTACCTCCCGTTCTCGATCGGCATCGGGATCATGCTGCTCGGTGCCGCCGGGCTCGGGATCCCGCAGCGGGGCGTCGAGCGCGTGCTCGGCTGGTCGGCGCTCGTGCTCGGGATCGGCGCGTTCACACCCGTCGGCTTCTTCACGTTCCTCGCCTCGGGCGTCTGGATCGTGGTCGCGAGCATCGCGATGACGGTCGCCCCCGAGCCGGAGCGCGCCGGCTCGAGGTCGACGGTCGTCGAGGCGGTGACGGCATGACCCGCCTCCGGGTGGCTCTCGCGACCTGCACGCTCGCCGCAGTGGTTGGGGTGGCTCAGGCGGGCGGCGCGGCGGGCCCGGCGACGCTCAGCTTCCTCGACGTGAGCGTCCGCTCGACGCCGGCGTTCGACGCGGGCCACGGCGACCCGCGGCCCGGCGACCGCGTGTTCCTCACGGACGCGCTCTACGGCTGGCACGGTTCGCACCGCGGCGCGCGCGCCGGCAGCATCGTTTCGACCCTCACCTTCATGTCGCCGTTCGGGCGGCACGGGGCGACCGTCGACCTCACCGGCCAGCTGTTCCTGCATGGCGGCTCGCTGCGGGTCGAAGGTGTCGTGCAGGTCGTGCCGGGGCCGAATCACTTCGTCCTGCCCATCGTCGGGGGCACCGGCACCTATGCCGGGGCCCGCGGGACCGTCGACCTCAAGGACATCGGCGCGAGCGGTGACCGCTCGGCGCTGATCGTCCACGTCGCCGGCTGACGGGCTGGGGCCGGTCGACGCGCCTCGTCGACCG
>CAVRIK010000006.1:0-48744 GCA_963721235.1 uncultured Thermoleophilia bacterium
ATCCAGGCGCTCTCCCAACTGAGCTATAGCCCCGAGCCGGGGTCAGTGTAGCGCCGGGCGGGATCGGGTACGCGACCGGACCTTTACGGGATTCTCACAGTTCCCTCATCCGCAGGCGAGACACCTTAATGACCCGCCCAGTCAAAGGAGAACGGATGACACGCAGAACGAATCTCTTGGCGCTGCTCGGTGCTGCAGCCGTGACGGTGCTCGCCGTCGCCGGCTTCTCGAATGCGGCGAGCACTGCCGTGCCCTCGAACACGGAGCTGCCGAAGATCACCGGGACGTCGGCAGAGGAGGGACAGACGTTGACCGCCAGTTCCGGGACCTGGACGAGCTCGAGCTCGCTGACGTACGCGTACCAGTGGCGGCGTTGCGATGCGCAGGGCAACGGCTGCTCGAACATCTCGGGCGCCGACTCGTCGACCTACCAGCTGCAGACGACCGACGTCGACCACACCGTTCGTGCCCGAGTGACGGCGACGAACTCGGACGGCTCGGCGACGGCGGACTCGGCTGCGACCGCGGTCATCAAGGCGAAGACCGCGCCGCCGCCTACGACCGTGAACGGCTGTCCGACGTCGGGCTCCGGCACCCTCGACGTCGGCTCGATCTCGCCGCCTGCGCGGCTGCTCGTCGACGGGCAGACGGTCTCACCGACGGTGATCAACCGCTCGTCGGCCGACGTGACGCTGCGCTTCCACGTCTCGGCGTGCAACGGCCGCTCGATCTCCGGTGCGCTCGTCTATGCGACCGCCGTGCCGTACTCGCAGTTCTCGATCCCGCCCGAGACGGCGACCGGCTCCGACGGCTGGGTCACGCTGACCCTGCACCAGGACCGCTTCTTCCCGGCCTCGTCGCGCCAGCAGCTGCTGGCCGTGTTCGTGCGTGCCCGCAAGTCGGGCGAGCCGCTGCTCGGCGGCGTCTCGACCCGCCGGCTGGTCTCCTTCCCCGTCCACCTCTAGGAAGCTCGCGCGTGCGCGTCGCCCGTTCGGCGGGCGGCGCGCACGCGTCGACGGCTCAGGCCTGGACGAGCGAGCCGCCGTCGACGAGATAGGCGGCGCCGGTCATGAAGCTCGACGCGTCGGAGGCGAGCAGCACGACGAGCCCCTTCAGCTCGTCCGGGTGCGCCATGCGGCCGAGCGGGATCAGGGTCGCCCACGCCTGCTTCAGCTCCTCGGTGGGGTGCTCGGTGACGCCGCCGCCGATCAGCGTGCCGTAGAAGGGGCCGGGGCAGATGGCGTTGACGAGCACGCCGTCCGGTGCGAGCTCGAGCGCGGCCTGGCGGACGAGGTGGATCACCGCGGCCTTGCTCGCGGCGTAGCCGTAGCAGACGAGCGGCTCGGGCCGGAGCCCGGCGTTCGAGGCGGTGACGATGATCCGGCCGGAGCCCTGCCGCCGCATGACCCCGGCGGCACTTCGCATCGTGTGCATGACACCGGTCAGGTTGACGCTGAGCACCTTGTCCCAGTCCGACCGCTCGATCGTGTCGAGTGTCTGACCGTCGGGAACACGGAACCCGGGGACGGATGCGAGCCCGGCGTTCGCGAACACGACGTCGACTCCGCCCTGCGCTTCGGCGACGTCGTCGAAGAGCGCCTGCACACGAGCCTCGTCGGTGACATCGACCACGAACGAGCGCGCGTCGCAGCCCTTGGCGACGAGCCGCTCGGTCGACGTTGCGAGGCGCACCTCGTCGACGTCCGCCAGGGTGACCCAGGCCCCGCACTCTCCCAGCACCTCTGCCATCGCGAGCCCCAGCCCGCTGGCAGCGCCCGTGACGACAACGCGCCGTCCGCGGACGTCGAACAGCCGAAGCAGCGCTTCTGCAGCCGAGTCGTTTGTCGCCGTCAATGTGCCTCCTTGGGTGGGAGCCGATCGAATCACGCCGGGCCGGCTGCCGCAATCGTCTCGGGGGCGTACGATCGGCCGATGCGCGAGGCCGCCTTCACCGAGACGCTGCAGGTCGCGATCGTGGTGCACGATCTCGAGGCGGCGATGCGGACCTACGTGCACGACTACGGCATCGGTCCCTGGGCGGTCTACGAGTTCAACGGCGACAACGTTCGGAACATGACTGCAAACGGCCGGCCGCTCGAATCCGCCTGGCGTCTCGCGCTCGCCCGCGTGGGGCAGGTGCACTGGGAGCTGATCCAGCCACTCGACGACCGCAGCACGTATGCCGAGTTCCTCGCGGAGAAGGGCGAGGGGGTCCACCACATCGGCGTCGCAGTCCCGAGCTTCGATCGGGCGATCGCCGCCGTCTCCGAGGCGGGCCGTGAGGTGGTCCTCGGGGGCGAGTACAACGGCGTCACCTTCGCGTATCTCCCGACCGGCGGCGATCTCGGCGTGATCACCGAGATCTTCGCCGGCGCGCCGGGAGCAGGCCAGGAGCCGGATTCCGTCTATCCCTGAGCGCGTTTTTACGGGTTCCTAACAGTTCCCTCATCCATCCCGGGAAGGCACTTGTGAATCGCCCAGTGAAAAGGAGATGGGATGACAAGGAAACTGAATCTTCTCGCGCTGCTCGGCGCCGCGGTCATTGCCGTGCTCGCCGTCGCCGGATTCTCGGACGCGGCGAGCTCCGCAAACCCGGTCAACACCGCGTTGCCGAAGATCACGGGCACGTCGGCGGAGGAAGGTCAGACCCTGACGGCGAGCTCGGGCACGTGGACGAGCTCGAGCGCGCTCACGTACAAGTACCAGTGGCGGCGGTGTGACACGCAGGGGAACGGCTGCTCGAACATCTCGGGCGCCGACACCTCGACCTACCAGCTGAAGTCGACCGATGTCGGCCACACGGCTCGCGTGCGCGTGACCGCGACCAACTCGGACGGCTCGGCGACGGCGTCGTCGGCCCCGACAGCGGTCATCAAGTCGAAGACCGCGCCACCGCCGACCACTGTGAACGGCTGCCCGGCGTCGGGCTCCGGCCCGCTGAACATCAGCGCGATCTCGCCGCCGGCGCGGCTCGTCGTGGACGGGCAGTCCGTGTCGCCGTCGACGATCACCCGGGCCTCGAGTGACGTGACCGTTCGATTCCACGTTTCGGCGTGCAACGGGCGCCCGATCGTCGGTGCGCTCGTCTACGCGACCGCCGTGCCGTACTCGCAGTTCTCGATCCCGCCCGAGACGCCGACCGGCGCCGATGGGTGGGCGACGCTCACGATGCATCAGGACCGCTACTTCCCGGCCTCGTCGCGCCAGCAGCTGCTGGCCGTGTTCGTGCGGGCCCGGAAGTCGGGTGACGCGCTGCTCGGAGGGATCTCGACCCGCCGGCTCGTGTCGTTCCCGGCCCACGCGTAGGGAGTGCGACCGCGCGTGCCGCCTAGGATACGGCGGTGCGCGCGGTCGTTCTCGACGCCGACGGGCTGCCAAAGCTCGCCGACCTGCCGGAGCCGACCGCTCCGGGTGAGCTCGTTCGCGTCCGTGGCTGTGGGCTCTGCGGCTCCGACGTCGAGAAGCTCGGGCATGCTGCGGCCGGCACGGTGCTCGGGCATGAGATTGCGGGCGAGCTCGAGAGCGGCGCGCGCGTCACCGTCATGCATCGCGTTCCCTGCGAGACGTGCGAACGCTGCCTCGCCGGCCATGAGTCCACCTGCACGGAGTTTCGCCGGTTGCGGATCGCGCCCGGCGGCTTCGCCGAGCAGCTGCGCGCGACGCACTGCGTGCCGCTCCCGGATACGTTCGGAGACCACGACGGCGTCTGGGTCGAGCCGCTCGCCTGTGTCCTGCGGGCCGCCGAGCTCGTCCCGCGCGGTCGCGTGCTCGTGGCCGGCTGCGGTGCGGTCGGCCTGCTCTGGGTGCAGGTGCTGGGCCGGCGCGGAGACGAGGTGGTCGCGATCGATCCCCGCGCGGAGCGGCTCGTGGCGGCGCAGCGGCTCGGTGCGCGGTCCGACTCCGATCCGGTGGGCGGAGCCGTCGTCACCGCAGCCGCCGGGATCAACGATGCGCTGCACCGACTCGAGCCCGGCGGCACGCTGCTCGTCTTCTCGGCGCCGGCCGAGGACGTGCCGACGTCGCTCGACGCGGTCTACCGCAACGAGCTGCGGGTCGTCGGCTCCCGCTCCGCGACACTCGAGTACTTCCACGCTGCGGCGGCGCTCCTGCCGGAGCTCGTTCTTTCCGAGGTGACCGTGCTGCCCCTCGAGCGGTTTCGCGAAGGCGTCGAGCTCTACCGCGGCGGCGGCGCGCTGAAGGTCGTGTTCACGCCGTGAAAGCGGCGCGCCTGTACGCACCGGGCGACCTGCGCATCGAGGACGTTCCGAAGCCCGAGCCGGGGCCGGGCGAGGTGCTCGTGCAGATCGAGCTCGCGTTGACCGACGGCACGGATCTGAAGACGTTCCGCCGTGGCCACCCGGTCCTGCTGACGACGTCGCCCTCCCCGTTCGGGCACGAGTTCTGCGGGCTCGCCGACGGGCGCCGGGTGGTCGCCGCCAACTCGGCGCCCTGCGGTGCGTGCGAGGGATGCGCACGGGGAGAGCAGTGCGGCGACCTGCAGTTCCTCGCCGGGGCGTACGCGGATTGGCTCGTCGTGCCGGAGCGCATCGCCGCGGTCAACCTGTACGACGTGCCGGTGGGGGTCGCGCCCGAGGTCGCCGCGCTGCTCGAGCCGCTCGCCTGCTGCCTGCGCGGTGTCGAGCGTGCAGGGATCCGGGCGGGCGACTCCGTCGCGGTGCTCGGTGCCGGACCGATCGGGCTGATGCTCTGCGCCTGCGTCGCCGACGCCGGCGGATGGCCGGTGCTCGTCGGCGGTCGCGAGGAACGGCGCGCGCTCGCCGAGCTGTTCGGGGCGGAGGCGGGCGACGGACGCGGGGCGGACGTGGTCGTGGAGGCGGCCGGGGCGGAGCAGGCGTGGTCGGACGCGGTGGAGCTCGTTCGCCCGGGCGGGACGGTGGTGCTGTTCGGCGGGCTGCCGCGTGACGCGCGTCCGCCCGTCGACGCATTTCGGTTGCACTACGAGGAGCTGACCGTCCGCGGCTCGTTTCACCACACGCCCGCGACCGTGCGGGCGGCGCTCGCGTTCCTCGCGAGCGGTGCGTATCCGTGGGAGCGTCTCGTCACGCATCGGATCTCGCTGGCCGAGCTGCCGGAGCTCTTCGCGGATCCGCCGCGCGACCTGCTCAAGGCCGCGGTCATCCCGTGAGCCGTGCAGGCGAAGGAAGCTGGCCCTGCGAGGCAGAACTCTTGGTGACCTAAGCGCCTAGTCGTATCGCGCACCCCGGGGAGGCAGAGCGCGGCGGCCGAACTGCGGGCTTTCGGCCGTGAATCCTGGCCGGGCAGGGCCAGTACTTCGATGGTACTCCTCTCAGGGGATTTGGGCGAGCCTGCCGCTAGCCGAACAGCGTCAGCTCGGGCTCGCGCTCGCCGCGCAGCACGGCGAGGTCGACAAGCGCCCACGTGAGGCCGCGCTGCTCGGCGAGCGCCGTCGCCTGCGGCTTGATCTGCTGCGCGACGAGGATGCCGCGGCAGGCGGCCCTGGCGGAGTCGACGCGGATGCAGTCGAGGTAGCGGGTCAGTTGTTCGACCGCGTCGATCGTCCCGACGCGCTTGATCTCCACCGCGACCCAGCCGTCGTCGGCGTCTCGGCACATCAGGTCGACCGGCCCGACGTCGGTCGGCCACTCGCGCTTGACGAGCCGAAGCTCGGGCTCGATGTGCGTCGGGTCGTCGGCGAGCAGGAGCTGCAGGTCGCGCTCGACGCCGTCCTTCTCCAGGCCGGCGGCCTCTCCCATGTCGTGCACGACGTCGGAGAGCACTTCGACCAGCCTGATCTCGAGCCGGTCCTCGCTGCGCCCGGCGCGCTTGCGGACGACGACCACGTCGCCCGAGTCCTCGATCACGGTCGGCGGTGTCATCCAGTTAAGGGGCTTGTAGCCGCCTGCGTCGGCATGGACGAGCACCGAGCCGTCGTCCTTCAGCATCAGCAGGCGGGTCGACTCCGGCAGGAACGCGTTCAAGCGGCCGGAGTAGGAGACCTCGCAGCGGGCGACGATCAGACGCATGGAGGCGAGGACACTACTGTCCCTTTCGGACAGGCTTGCTGTTCTCGGCTCTTCTGCGGGAGGATGGGTCGATGAAAGGATCGAACATCGGTTTCGCCCTGTATGCGAGGGGCGAGGCGCCGGGGACTCTCGATGCGCGGTGGTCGTACGAGAACGCGTGGGGTGGCTCGGGGCAGGCGACCGGCGGCCCGGAGCAAGGCTTCGCCGGGCGCTACCGTATTCGTTACTTCCACGAGAACGGTGAGTTCTCCGACGAGTACGACCTGGAGATCGAGAGGGCCGGCGACTGCTACGACGTGAGATGGCTGGTCGACGGTGTGATCGGCGCGGTCGGTGTCGGCATGGAGGTCGGAGACCGGCTCGCTGTCGGATGGCGAAGGGTCGCTGAGTAGCGCGAGACTGAGGTCACGTATCGCAGTTGAGGGCCTCACCGAAGACCCCTCGGTCAGACCAGATCATGAGGTGCCGTCGTCCGTGACCGTCAAGAGATTACGGACAACTCGAGGTAGTAGGCTCCGCCCAGCGTGCGGGTCCAGCGAATCGGTTACATCGGAACGCGGACGCGCGACGTCGATGGGATGACGCGCTTCTTCCGCGACGTCCTCGGGCTCGAGCCTGCGGGTCGGGGTGACTCGGTGACCTTCCAGCGCCTGCCCACGCATCGGCGCGATCTCGTCGAGGTGTACGCGCCGGAGCACAGCGACATCCGGATGATCCCGGACGAGGCCGATTTCGTCGTCGCATTCGTCGTGGACGACGTCCGAGCGGCGCTCGCCGAGGTGCAGGCCGCCGGTCTCGAGCTCGTAAACGAGCCGGTCTGGGCGGCGGAGGCCTTCGGTGATCCGGGCCTCGGCGAGTTGGCCTGGTTCTGGGTGCGCGCGCCGGACGGGCGCATCTATGTCATCGAGCAGGTTCCCGACTGACGATCCAAGATCGGGGACACGGCGGCCACGACGACTTCAGAGCTGACGCCGAGGGTCGTGACGACCGTGTGATGGCGGATCGTCCACTGGTCGAGGTCGAGGCGATCCATGAGCCTGACGGGACGACAGCCGCCGACCAGCTCTGGGCGGAGCGACCACAGGCTCTCCCAGATGCGGGTGACGCCGCGCGCTTCCACCGCCGTTCCAGGTGTGAGGCTGACGAGGCAGAGCAACCCGCCCCGCATGACCAGGCGTCGTGCCTCTCTGAGAACAGTGCTGATGTTCTCGTCGCTGAGGAGGTCGAGCACGTACGTGGCGATGAAGCGGTCGAAGGCGCGGTCTGGGAAGGGGAACTGGAGCGCTCCGTCGCTGAGACGCGTTTCCGCGCGCGACAGGTAGGCAGTGAGGCGACGGCGGGCGAGGTCGTGCATGTGCGGGCTGACGTCGATGCCCGTGTACCGGCTGTCGGCGGGCAGGTACCGGCGCAGCAGCCGTTCGGCAAGAGCGCCGGTACCGTAACCGAGCTCGAACACCGCATGCGCGTGCTCGACGTCGGCGTGCGCCAGCAGATCGCTGATCGCCCGATGCTCGAACACCGCCTGCACGTCCTGACCGCGGCCGATTCGGTCGTACACGCCGCGCGCCTGCGCAGCAGTGAGAAAGCGCTCTGATCGGGGCCGGCTCATCCCGCAGAAGTCTGCACAAGCCGGACCCTTTGACACCCGTCTGAATCGAGGCGGCTACGCGGAGCAGTTCAGGGGCTTGTAACCACCGGCGTCTGCATGGACGAGCACCGCGCCGTCGTCCTTGATCATGAGGAGGCGGACGGACTCCGGCAGGAAGGCATCGAGCGTCCCCGTGTACTTCACCTCGCAACGGGTGACGATCAGGCGCATGGGACGGCACCCCACTGGCCGTTTCGGACAGTTCTTTGCGCAGGATTCAGGTACGTCATTCGCGCAACCAGAAGACGGATTGAACGGGCCAGAGAGTCGGCGAAGGGTCGAACCGGCACTCGAAGATGAGTCCTGCATCCCCGCCGTCGCCCGAGACGACGTGCCGCCACGTCCGTGGCAAGCCGTCCGGGGCATCCACGCGGAAGAAGTGGCTTCGCGAGGGCTGACCGAGCCCGTCCAGATGTTCGTGCGTTCCAACCAGTGCCGGCTCCGACTCCAGACGGACGCCGGTCTCTTCCCGTACCTCGCGGATCGCTGCTTCGATCAACCCCTCGCCCCGGTGAACACCACCCGCGGGAACCTGGGTTCCTGCGTCGGGATGGTCGCGATGTTCGAAGACGAGGAGGCCGTCTGCCCGCTCGACGTAGACGACGACTCGCTCCCTGCGGGGCACGCGAAGATCGTAGGTCGCTCCGCTCTGACTTGCAGAGCGAAAGGTGTCTGACACCACCGGTGTCAGACACCGGGTCAGCGTGCTCCCGCGGCGACAGAGGCCGTTTCGGACATGTCCCAGGGACTGTCCCCGGGACATGTCCGGGCCGGCCGTGTCTGCGAGGAGCGCTAGGCGCGGCGGATCAGGGTCAGGCCGTCGCGGACGCTCAGCAGGACCTGCACCGTGCGCGGGTCGGCTGCGACGTGCTCGTTGAAACGCGCGATCGCCGGCGTGCCGTCGACCACGCGCCCGCCGGCGAGCGTGTTGTCGGCGACGATCAGCCCTCGCTCGGCGAGCCGTGGCACCACGGCTTCGTAGTAGCCGACGTAGCCGTCCTTGTCCGCGTCGATGAAGACGAAGTCGAAGTCCCCGTCCAGCGACGCCAGCGTCTCGGCCGCCGGACCGACGTGCAGGGTGATCTTCGAACCGTGCGGCGAGCGGTCGAACCAGCGCTGCGCGAAGGCGGCACGCTCCGGATCGAGCTCGCACGCGTCGATGCGGCCGCCCTCGGGCAGGGCGGCTGCCATCGCGAGCGCCGAGTGGCCGCTGAACGTGCCGATCTCGAGCACACGCTGCGGCTGCGCGATCCAGACGAGCAGCTCCAGGAAGCGCCCGGCGACCGCGCCGGTGAGCATCCCCGCCTGACCGAGCTCGCGCGCCGTCTCCGCCGAGAGCTCTGCGAGCAGCGGATCGTGCGGCGATGTGAGCCGCTCGGTGTACGCCTCGATCCGCGGGTCGACCACGTCCACTAGCCACGCTCCACGCGCGAGCCGCCGACGATCGCGTCACCGCCGTCGTCGAAGCGCACCCAGGCCTTGCCCTTGCCGTCGTAGTCGGGAGACCAGACGACGAGCGTCGCGTCGCGGCCGGACACCCGCACCTGCTCCGTTCCCTCGGGCTCGATGCCGCGCCAGACGCGCACGAAGGGGTTCTCCTCCCACTCGCGGCCGATCGTCGTCTCGTCCGTGTGCCCCGGCAGCACGCGCCGGTCGTGCGGCATCGGCATGTAGACGTCCATCACGGCGTCCCTGATCTGCTGGAAGTCGCCGCCGCCGACCGCATCCTTGAACAGCGTGTCCCCCGAGAAGACCGCATGGTCGTTGATCACGAAGCAGACCATGTCGTCGGAATGCCCCGGCGTCGGGATCGCGTCGATCCAGAGGTCGCCGGTCTCGAGCGAGTGGCGCACGACAGGCACCCCGAGCTCGCTCTCGTGCGCGACGTGATCGGGGTGGGCGTGCGTGCGCAGGACGTGGGTCGGCGTCACCCGCCACTCCTCGGCCGCCCGGAGCAACGGCTCGAGCGGCGCCCCGGAATCGACGAAGACGGCGGTACCGCCTGCCTCGTCCGCCACGAGGTAGGCATTCGAGAGCCAGCGGGAGTCCATGCTCCGGGCGACCAGCACGTCGTTAGGCTAGCCGTGCACCCCGACCGCGAGGAGAACGAAACGACATGCCCGGGCTGATGGCACGACTCTCATTGATCTTCAAGGCCAAGTTCTCGAAGGCCCTCGATCGGGCCGAGAATCCGAGCGAGACCCTCGACTACTCCTACGAGGAGCAGCTCCGCCAGCTTCAGAACGTCAAGCGCGGCATCGCCGACGTGACGACGGCCAAGAAGCGGCTGGAGATGCAGTACACGACGATGCAGCAGCAGGTCGAGAAGCTCGACGGCCAGGCGCGGCAGGCGCTGCAGGCCGGCCGCGAGGATCTCGCCCGCGAGGCGCTGACCCGCAAGGCGGCGGTGGAGGCGCAGCTCGAAGGGATCATGCAGCAGGGCCAGCAGCTGGAGGCCCAGCAGCAGAAGCTCGTCGACGGCGAGAAGACGCTCTCGGCGAAGATCGAGGCGTTCCGCTCCCAGAAGGAAGTGATCAAGGCGCAGTACTCCGCCGCCGAGGCGCAGGTCCGGATCGGCGAGGCCGCCACCGGCATCGGCGAGCAGATGGCCGACGTCGGCCTGGCCGTTCAGCGGGCCAAGGACAAGACCGAGCAGATGCAGGCCCGCGCGAGCGCGATCGACGAGCTCACGGCGGCGGGGTCGCTCGAGGACTTCACGTCCTCCGGGGACGACATCGACCGCCAGCTGGAGCAGATCTCGCAGGGAAGCCAGGTCGACGACGAGCTCGCGAAGATGAAGGCCGAGCTCGGCGGGAGCGAGCCGCCCAAGGAGATCGAGGGTGAGAAGCCGTGATCGTCCGGCTGATGGGCGAGGGCCAGTTTCGCGTCGACGACGCGCTGATCGCCCGGCTCAACGAGCTCGACGACGAGGTCTCCCGTGCCGTCGCCGCCGGGGACGAGCGGGCTCTCTGGACCGGTCTGCAGGCGCTCGCCGACGCGGTTCGCGACGGGGGCGAGAAGCTCGCCGACGAGGACCTGCGGCCGTCGGACGCGATCATCCCGCCCGAGGACCTCTCGCTCGAAGAGGCGCAGGAGCTCCTCGCGGACGAAGGCTTCATCCCCGACATTCCCGTGGCCGATGCCTCGTGAGGTGATCCTTGCGGCCCGCCCGCAGGGCGAGCCGAAGGAGTCCGACTTCGAGCTCCGCGACGTGCCCGCCGCGTCGCCCGGCGACGGCGAGGTGCTCATCCGCAACGTCTTCGTGTCGGTCGATCCGTACATGCGCAGCCGCATGACGGGCGTGCGCACCTACGTCGGCCCCTACGAGGTCGGCGGGACGATCGACGGCGGGGCCGTCGGTCGCGTCGTCGAGTCGCGCCACCCGGGGTTCGCCGAGGGCGACTGGGTGATGTCGAGCCTCGGCTGGCGCGAGGCGGGGGTCGCCCACGGCGACCACCTGCGCAAGCTCGACCCGGCGCTCGCGCCCCCGTCGACCGCCGTCGGCGTGCTCGGCATGCCGGGCCTCACGGCCTGGGTCGGGCTCGTCGACGTCGGGCGGATCGAGGAGGGAGAGACGATCTACGTCTCCGGCGCCGCCGGTGCAGTCGGCAGCGCGGCCGTGCAGATCGCGAAGCTGAAAGGGCTGCGCGTGATCGGCAGTGCGGGGTCGCCCGAGAAGGTCGCCTGGCTTGGCTCGCTCGGCATCGAGGCCTTCGACTACCGCGAGACACCGGCCAGGGAGGCGCTCGCGGACGGCATCGACGTGTTCTTCGACAACGTCGGCGGCGAGCAGCTCGAGGCCGCGCTGAACGCGCTTCGGCCCTTCGGACGCGTCGTCGCGTGCGGGGCGATCTCGCGCTACAACGACGAGCGTCCCGAGCCCGGCCCGCGCAACCTCGGCTACGTCGTCACGAAGCGCCTCCGAATCGAGGGCTTCATCGTCCGGGACCACTTCGACCGGTTCCCGGCGTTCCTGGCCGAGGTCGGGCCGTGGGTGGCCGCCGGCGAGCTGCAGTACCGCGAGACCGTCGTCGACGGGCTCGAGAACGCACCCGCCGCCTTCGCAGGCCTGTTCCACGGCGACAACACGGGCAAGATGCTCGTGCGCGTCAGTCCCGACGGGTAGCGTCCTGCGGCTCCCTACCGGTGCACGAACGCGATGCGCGTCGAGCCGAGCAGAGTCTGGCCGTCGATCTCGAAGTGACAGACGCGCGGCGAGCGGGACGGCGGCACGAAGATCGTGCCGTTCCAGTAGGCGAGGCCGGCGATCCTGGCGCTGCTCGTGATCCGGCCGTCGAGGCGAAGCGTCACGACGCTCGTCGCCTTGGGCAGCAGCGTCAGCTCGAGCCGCCCGCCTGCGCAGTCGTAGGCGCGCACCCGGCCCGGCTCGGTCATGTCGCCGTTCGGCTTGATCCCGTGCTCGACGGTCGTGAGCCGCGCCGGGGCGTTCAGCCGCCAGACCGTGAGCCCGCCGGAGTCGAGGCCGGGTTGCGTCAGATGCGCGATGGGAGTGCCCGCGAACGCGTGCGGGTCGCTCGCGACGATGTAGTGCTCCTTCACCGGGAGCCGTCCGGTCGCCGGAATCGGCACGACACGCTGCGGCATCGGCCCCGGTACCTGCGACGGCGCGGCGGACACGACGTCCGTGATGTTGCGGTTCCAGAACCGCACCTGCCACACCCCGTTCCAGTACGACCCGCCGTCGTAGAGATAGGCGGTCGGGGCGTGCGTGGCGCGGGCGATCCAGTCGGGCGGGATGCCGACGAGATTCCGCTGGTCGTAGCTCACGCGACTGACCAGGTCGTTGAGCGCCACGACGCTCGCGCCGACGAGCACCACGATCATGGCGGCCGGGAGGAGCCGGGCGAGCACCGGGCGGCGCAGCACCACGATCGCGACCAGGATCGTGAATGCGAGGGCGGCGATCGCCCACGCGGCCCGGTCGTCGCCGAGCCGGTCGAGGATGACGAGGCCGAACGTGTCGGGCATCGCCTCCACGGAGACGAGGTGGTTCCAGGGAGTGAGGAGGAGCAGCGCGAGCACCGAGAGCGCGACGAAGAAGACGGCCGGTCGCGGACGTGGAAGGCCCCGGTCGAGCCAGAGCGCGAACACCGTGAAGAGCAGGGGCGGGAGCATGGCGAGGTCGCGGCCGAGGAGGTGCGGCGCGTAGCGGGCGGCGAAGAGGCCGACCTGCAGGACGATGAGCACGATCGCGCAGGCTGCGACCGAGAGCACCGCCCGCGCAGCGGGGTCGCGTTCGTCGCCACGCGCGACGCCGATCAGCAGCAGGAGGAGGGCGACGGTCGGGGCGACCGCGGTCTCGAGCACCAGGTAGCTGAAGTGCTCACCGACGAGCCTGAGCGCCGACCCGAGCGGGTAGTGGCCCCGGAGCGTCACCTCGTAGGCGCCGAAGAGGCCGGGCGCGAGGGCGATCACCGCTCCGGCGCCCGCGAGCACGGCCCAGACCGGCCAGAAGGCACGCAGTGATCGCCGCTCCCGGCGGAACAGCCGCTCGACGACGATCGCCGCCGTGAAGACGGCGACGAGGACGATGGACTGCACCCTCGTCAGCACCGCGAGTGCGATCGCCCCGAAGGCGATCGCCTGGTCTCGAAGCGCCGCGGTCTCCACGGCGCGTGCGATCGCGAGGAGCGCGAAGGCGCCGAGCGGATAGATGAGGACCTCCGTCATCAGGAAGCCCGAGTAGAGGGTCAGCGGCGTCGCGAGCGCGAGTGCGGCGCCGACGAGCGCGTATTCGGGGCGCATGAACCGCCGTCCGTAGAGGTAGACCGGCACGGCGACGAGGGACATCACCAGGGCCTGCAGCAGCTTCAGCGACGCATAGCCCGTCGCGAGCCGGCCCACCGAGAGCGGGATGCCGGCAAGCGCCGGATAGAGAAAGCCGTAGCCGGCGCCTTCGCCGTGGAAGATCGCGAGCTGGCCGTGGCGCCAGAGGGAGACCGCGCGCTCGGCGTAGATCGCCTCGTCCGGCATGATCCACAGCCCGGTGATCCGGCGTCCGGCGAGCCAGTGCAGGATCGTCGAGAGCCCGACGAGCGCCGGCAGCGCGAGGACTAGACCGGGGCGTCGAAGAGCGCGAACCATCGCGTCAAGTCCTGCTCGACGGGCAGCTCCTTCTCGAGCTTCGCCTTCAGTTCGAGCTCGGTTGCGTTGTCGCGTTTCTGGTCTGCAAGCGGCACGAACGGCCAGTATGCCCCGCGCTTGAATCCGTAAATCCAGTAGACCGGGTGGTCGCCGCCCTTGAACGGGAACGTCGCGGCCAGCAGCTGCGACCCGAATCCCTGCGCCGTCAGCTCCGCGGCCAGCGTGTGGGCGGTCGCGACGAGGTCCTCCAGGTCGGGGTCGTGGATGGCGATCCAGTCGAATCCGAACTCGTCGGACGTGCGCTCGATCTGCGAACCGGACTGCTGTGCGACGGCGTCGATCAGCTTGTCGACGTCGTCGAACGCGCTGCGGAACTCGCCGGACGACTGCGGCTTGAAGGCGACCGCGGCTGCGCCCGCCGTGACGAGCCCGAGCTCGGACTGCAGCGTCACCGCCGCGGTCGTCAACGCGAAGAGCCGGTCGTCGCTCGGCTCACTCAGCTTCTTGCGCCCGAAGAGGACGTCGCGTAGCGCCACCCTTAGGCGACCGGGCGGCCCATCTCGCGTGCGATCTCTGCGAGCGCCGCGATGCGCTTCTCGAGCGGCGGATGATCCATGAAGAGCTCGGCCATCGCGCCCTTCGCCTTGGCCGGGATGATGAAGAATGCGTTCATCCCCTCGACCTGGCGGAGGTCCTGGTTCGGGATCAGGGTCATCTGCGACGAGATCTTCTGCAGCGCGCTCATCAGGTACTCCGGTGCGCCGGTGATCAGCGCCGAGCCGCGGTCGGCGGCGTACTCGCGGTAGCGCGAGATCGTCCGGATCAGGACGAAGCTGATCGCGTAGACGAGGATCGAGACGACGAAGACGATCAGCCAGATCGGCGGTCCGTTGTTGTTGTCGCGGTTCCCGCCGCCGCCCCACATCCCGGCGTAGAGCCCGAAGCGGGTGAGCATCGCGGCGAGCATCGCGAAGAAGCTCGCGACCGTCATGATCAGCACGTCGCGGTTCGCCACGTGCGAGAGCTCGTGGGCGAGGACGCCCTCGATCTCCTTCGGCTCGAGCCGGTCCCAGAGGCCGGTCGTCACGCAGACCGCCGCGTGCTTGGGCGAGCGGCCCGTGGCGAACGCATTCGGGACCGGCGTGTCCATGATCGCGACCTTCGGCTTCGGCAGGTCGGCCATCGCGCACAGCCGCTCGACCATGTCGTGCAGCGCCGGCGCGTCTTCGCGGGAGACGACCTTGGCGCCGGACGCGGCGAGCGCCAGCTTGTCCGACGTGTAGTACTGGAAGAACGCGAGCCCGACCACGATCACGAGCATCGGGACCAGCCCGACGTTCAGCACCTGGAAGAGCACCACGGCGAAGATCACGTAGAGCAGGCCGAGGAGGCCGGTCGTGAAGATCATCCGCAAGGTGAGGCCGGCGTCGCGACCGTAGGATCTGCGCTTCATAGAGGGGATTGTAGGGATGGCGCAGGCGGCGCTGCAGGCGCTTAACGCCCGGTCAACGTGCGGCGCTCGGTATAGACTCCGCGCTCGTGCGCCGCCTCCTTCCGCTGCTCGCCGTCCTCGCTTTCGCCGCCGGCTGCTCCACCTCGAAGCCGGGGGAAAAGGTCGTTCTCCCGCTGCCCACGAACCACGTCAAGGTCGCGGCGCCGAAGGCGGTCGTCATCGCGCCGCAGTACAAGAACGGCGATGTGACGGCCGGCAAGGTGGTCTTCACGACCGCCGGCTGCTCGGGCTGCCACACGCTCGCCGACGCGAACGCGCACGGCACCGTCGGCCCCAACCTCGACGAGGTGAAGCCGCCGCTGTCGAAGGTGGTCACCCAGGTGCTGAACGGCGGCGGTGCGATGCCGGCGTTCAAGGGCCAGCTGAGTGCGCAGAAGATCGCGGCCGTCTCCGCCTACGTCGTCAAGGCGACCGGCGGCAACCCCACCGGCTGACGCTCTCCCTTCCCGAGAACTTCCCGCAGGACGTTCGCGTTGTCGCGACCGACTTCGACCGCACGCTCGTGTGGGAGGACGGGCGGCTGCCGTCGCGCACCCTGAGCGCGCTGCGCGCCGCACGGACCGCCGGCCTCGACGTGATCGTGGTCACCGGGCGCATGGTGCAGTCGGTGCGCCGCTTCCTCGAGCCCGCTCAGCTGAACGAGCCGGTCATCTGTTACCAGGGCGCCGTCGTCGCGGACGCCGACGGGAAGTGGCTGCGCCACGAGCCGATCCCGCTCACGCTCGCGCGGGAGGTGATCGGCCTCGTCCAGGATGTCGGGCAGGGGCTCAACGTGTACGTCGGCGACGAGCTGTACGTGTCCGAGGTGACGCAGGGCTCACGCGACTACGCCGGGTTTCAGCAGCTGCGGATTCACGAGGTGGGCGACCTGCTCGCCTGGCTCGACGAGCCGCCCACGAAGCTCGTCTGCGTCGGCGATCCGACGGAGCTCGACGGCGTCGAGGCTCGGATGAAGGCGCACTTCGGCGATCGCCTCTACATCTCGAAGTCGCTCCCGTACTTCCTCGAGTTCGCGGCGCCGGGCGTGACGAAGGCTGCGGGACTCGACTTCCTCGCCGCGCACATGGGGTTCACGCGCGAGCAGACGATCGCCTTCGGCGACGGCGAGAACGACGTCGAGCTGGTCGACTGGGCCGGTTTCGGGATCGCCGTCGAGAATGCGCACGCCCGTGTGAAGGCCGTCGCCGACTGGGTGTGTCCTGCTGCGATCGACGAAGGCGTGGCACAGGTGCTCGAGGCCCTTCTAGACTCGAAGCGGCGATGATCGACCTCCGCGCAGCCCGCAACGACCCCGACGCCTTCCGCGCAGCGCTCGCGCGCAAGGGCGCCGCCGGGGTCTTCGACGAGCTCCTGGCGGCCGACGCCCGCTGGCGCGAGATGCAGCAGCAGGTGGACGAGCTCCGCGCCCGCACGAAGCTCAAGGGCAAGCCGACACCGGAGCAGCTCGCCGAGCTCACCGCGATCAAGCAGGAGCTGCAGCCGCTCGAGGCCGAGCTGGCGGCTGCGACGGAGCGGCTCCAGGAGCTGCACGACCGCGTCCCGAATCCGCCGGCCGAGGACACGCCGGACGGCGACCGGGAGGAGGACGCCGTCGTGGTGAGGGTTCACGGCGATCCCCCGAGCTTCGATTTCGAGCCGCGCGACCACCTCGACCTGTCGGCAGCGCACGGGTGGATCGACGTCGAGCGCGGCGCGAAGGTGTCGGGCTCCCGCTTCGTCTACCGCGTCGGGGACGTGGCGCTGCTCGAGCTCGCCCTCTACCGGTGGGCGCTCGGGCGGATCACGCAGAAGGGCCACACGCCGATGCTGCCGCCGGTGCTCGTGCGCGACGAGGCGATGTACGGCACGGGGTTCTTCCCCTCCGACAAGGGCGACTTCTACGAGGTGCCCGAGGACGGTCTCTATCTCGCCGGCACCTCCGAGGTGCCGCTCGCCGCCTTCCACGGCGGCGAGGAGCTCGACGGGCTGCCGCTCCGCTACGTCGCGTTCTCGACCTGCTTCCGTCGCGAGGCGGGTGCCGCGGGCAAGGACACGCGCGGGATGTTTCGCGTCCACCAGTTCGACAAGGTCGAAATGTTCGTCTTCTGTGCGCCGGAGACCTCGCGCGACGAGCACGAGCGCCTGCTCGACATCGAGGAGGAGCTCGTCAAGGAGCTCGACCTTCCCTATCGCGTGCTGAACATCGCCGCCGGCGACCTCGGCGCCTCGGCGGCGAAGAAGTACGACATCGAGGCGTGGTTCCCCGGCCAGTCGCGCTACCGCGAGATCACCTCGACGTCCAACACGACCGACTATCAGTCGCGGCGCCTGAAGATCAGCCACCGCCGCGACGACGGTAGACCCGCGCCGGTGCACACGCTCAACGGCACGGCGGTGACGGCGCGCGCGTTGATCGCGGTGCTGGAGAACTTCCAGGAGTCGGACGGCTCGATCGTCGTGCCGGAGCCGCTGACGGAGTTCGGCGCCCCGGCGCGTCTCGGCGCCGAGCGGGCGCGCACGCAGTAGCGTTACGTCCCGCGGCGGGGTGCCGGAGCGGTCGAACGGGGCGGTCTTGAAAACCGCTGACGGGGCAACTCGTCCGTGGGTTCAAATCCCACCCCCGCCGCTCAAAAACAGGCCGAAACCCCGTAGCGATGCGGGGTTTCGCGCGTTCGTGCGCCCACGAGCACGCAAATCAGGTACCTGGTACCTGAGGTACCAGGTACCGATCCGTCGAACCGGCGCTTCGTCGGGGGTCATTGCGAAACACTCGCGCACCCGAGGACCGACTACGATGGATGCATGCCCGAGGTGCCCCACTTCGGTGGTCGCGCGCTCAAGAAGCTTGAGGGCAGTGCCGGTCTGGTTCGCGGAGGTTGAGCTCGTCTGACGCGGGGCGTAACCGTGCTGCCTGGGACCGGCTGAGCGACGAGTATCAGGAGCGCCACGGCGAGTTCATCGGCCGCACGGAGCCGCGGTGGGGGATGTGGCAGGTCCCCGAGTCGAAGCTGCGGATCCTCGGCGATGTCGCCGGCAAGGACGTGCTCGAGCTCGGCTGCGGCGCCGCGCAGTGGTCGATCCTGCTGGCGCAACGCGGCGCCCGCGCCGTCGGCCTCGACAACTCGGCGCGGCAGTTCGAGCACGCGCGCCGGCTGATCGCGGAGGCCGGCGTCGACGTGCGGCTCGTCCACGCCGCCGCCGAGGAGGTGCCGCTGCCGGACGTCTCATTCGACGTCGTCTTTTGCGACCACGGCGCGATGACGTTCGGCGACCCGTACCGGACGGTGCCCGAGGCGGCTCGGCTGCTCCGGCCGGGCGGCGTGTTCGCCTTCTCCCACCTGACGCCACTCGCGATGTGCTGCTGGGTTGAGGAGACGCAGACGACCGATCGCCGACTCGTCACGCCGTACTTCGGAATGCACCGTTTCGAGGAGTTGCCGGACGAGCCGGTCGAGTTCAACCTGCCCCACGGCGAGTGGATCCGCCTTTTCCGCGAGCATGGTCTGCGTGTCGAGTCCCTCGTCGAGGTGCGCCCGCCGGAAGGTGCGGAATCGTCGTACCGGACGGCGGAGGAGACGGAGTGGGCACGCGACTGGCCGATGGAGGAGATCTGGCGGTGCCGCAAGACCGGCTAGCGTTAGCGCGCCGCCCGCGCTGCCGCTCGACTCGCGGGCGTCATTCCGCATCACTGGGACGAGCAGCTCGCCACCTTGCCGGGCGTCGACGACAGTGCAGCAGCTCATCGGGCTGATCATGGGCGCGGTGGTCGCGGGGTCATGCGGAAATCCTGTCGCACCAGGGCTTTACCGTTCGGCAACGGATACTCGCAGCGGTCCAGTGCTACGAACCCTGCCTCCGACATACGTGTCGGCGGTTCCGTCAAGTTGAGCCAAGCGCCTCCGGGGGTCAGCCCTGCACGGTGGCCCAGTTCAGCGTTGTGGCTAGCTGATTGTGGTGGCCAAGTCCTTGTAGGCGGGCGCGAGCTCGTCGAACCGCGTCTTCGCGTCGGCGCGGTCGCGCCCGGCGATGTGTGCGGCGAGATCTTCGACGTGGATCTGGTTTCCCGCTCCGTAGGCCCAGAGGAGGTCAAGGGGGAGGCCGCGCTTCTCGATGACCAGCGCGGTCTGGTCGCCGTCACGGGTCAGCCTTACCTCGGTCAAAACCTCGTTCGCCTCGCCCAGGCCCTTGGACACGACCACGAACCGCTGTGGGGGCTCGCACTCTTCGACGCGACCCGTACCCTCCCACCCGCTCGCATGGAGGTGTGCGCGATACGCGCCATCGACGCGAAGCTCACCTTCGATCTCGCCGTACCAGCGAGCAAGACGGTCGGGCTCCGTGAGAGCCGACCACACCTCATCGATGTCGGCGTCGAAGCGCTCTTCGATACGCACAACACCGACCCCATCCGCTGACGCCAGGCTCCCCAGGATGCGGATGCTCCCACTCGTAGCGTTCTTCATCTGGCTCCTTTCCAATGTTCTCCGACGGCCACCAAAGGGCGGTGGCGCGCCTACGTCGAAGTTTGGACGGCCCGCACGATCACAACTCATCGGTCGGACTTCACAGCATCTGCGGTTCTTGCCTCAGGCTTCAGTCCGGAACGCTCGCGCATCCGAGAGAGCTCATGCCCAGGGCAGTTCGTCCCAGGAGTCGGGACGGCCCGGCTGCGGACGCTCGAAGCCAGCGTAGGCCTCTTGCGGGTCGGTCGTGTCCTCGCGGGCGCTCGCGCCGTACTTCGCCGCCAGCTCGGAGGCCGGGTAGCGCAACCGTTCAGACTCGTGCCGGGTTCCAACCGCGAGCACGACCGACGGCCCGGCGCCGGCGCCGACGATCACGTGCTCGGTCCCCGCAGGTGAATGAATGAAATCCCAGGCGCGCAACGGGCGCTCCTCACCATTCACAACCAGCAGACATTCACCGGCGAGGACGAGGAAGTCCTCCTGCGCGTCCTCCTCGTGGTAGAGGCACAGCGGCTGTCCCGGCTGGACCACACTGATGTTGATACCAAGCTCCCTGAACGGTGCGTTCTGGCTGCTTTCGAAGACGCACCCCGACCCGAACGCGTCATGGGTCATCCACTCCGTGTCACGGACGTTGACGACGAACCAGCCGTCGCCTGCGGGGGCAAGCCCAGCGCCGGTTTCGTGCAGAGGCGCCTCGTCGATCATGTTTCTCTCCTCTCGTCGCGCCGATAGAAAGAATTCGCCTCGGCACCAATCAACATCCTAAGTCCGAACCGTCAAGAACAGTCGCTCTCCAAGGGCTCGTCAGAGTGCATTGCGGTTCGGCGGGGGGAGCGAGGCGCCGGGCACTCCATACGGTCTGGCGCAGGCGAGCGAAGGCGCTGGGAGAAGCGGATCGCGGAGCGTCAGCCGAACAGGAGGGTGGCGGCGGCCGTGAAGACGAGATACGCGGCAACCACGGCGTTCACGATCATCCCTGTGGTTCCCAGGCGATGCTCACCAAGGCGACGCGCACGGACGCCGAGCGCGATCCCCGTGACAGCGGGCAGCACCATCAGCGCGAGCAGGAGGACAGCTGCGACGTAGCCCCACACACCGGCCTCGGTGAGCAGTTCTTGTTCGCCGAGGTCGAACACGACGAACTGCAGGAACGTTCCGATGATCCCAGCGACGACAGCCGCGGCCACCGTTGCGGCCACCATCAGCAGCGACTGCGTCGCCACGCGCCTTCCCGGCTCCTCCGGGAGCGAAAATCGGCGCCGCGAGGATGAACCGACCGGAACGGCCACAAGTTCCTCCTTCCGTCACAGTGTCACGCTCAGCGACGGCAATTGCCTCAGGGGGTTCGCTGATGCGCCTGCACGCAAACCCTGAAGCAAGGATGCGCACCGCCCGTCTCCCCTCCGACCTGCTCCGACCTGGGCCCAACTTGGTGCTCAGGGGACGATCCATCTGCCGTCTTCTTGGACGGTGCGATTGTCGAGTTCGATGCGTCCGCCTCGGCGCAGGTCCTTGACGAGATCCCAGTGGATGGCCGACTCGTTTGTTCCGCCCAGGTCGGGGAAGCCGAAGCCGAGCGCCAGGTGCACGGATCCGTCGATCTTCTCGTCGAAATACACGTTGCCCATGTACCGGGTGATTCCGGGGTTGCAGCCGATGCCCAACTCACCGATGCGGCGCGTGCCCGGGTCGGTGTCGAGCATCTGGATCAGGAACTCTTCTTCTGCGTCGGCGGATGCGTCGACAACCCGCCCGTGGGAGAAACGCAGCCTGACGCCGCGCAGTTGACGGCCGTCGCGTAGCTGCGGGAACTCGGTGAACGCGATCGTGCCCTCCGCGGAATCTTCGATCGGGCAGCCGAAGAACTCGCCGCCGGGCATGTTGCCGATGCCGGCGTCGACCTCCATCCGCCGCCCAGCGATCGAAAGTCGCAGATCGGTGCCGTCACCGACGATATGCACCTCATCCGCTGCGTCGAAGAGCGCCGCGTAGCGCGAGAGGCGCGCGTGCTCAGCCTCCCAATCGAGCAGCACCGCGCCATAGAGGAAGTGCTCGAACGCCGTCAGAGTCATTCCGGCGTCCTGCGCCAGCGCCGGGGTCGGGTACCAGCACATGACCCAGGGGAAGTCGCTCGCGTTGACCCGCTCGGTCGAGCGCCGGTAGGCGGCTTGTACCGCCGCCGTCCGCTCCGGAGCGATGTCACTCCCGTCCCGCGTGTTCTCCGGAGCAGCGATGGCCAGCAGTGCATCACAGTGGTCGAGGGTGTAGACGTCGATCGGCGCAGGCTCGGCGATCGTCTCGAGCGGCGCATGACGTAGCCAATCGCGCTGGTACACCAATCCTCCGCCGAACGTCAGGCGAAGAAGCGGGTAGGCACCCCGCCGTCCGAGTTGCCGCGTAACCGCCTCCAGCAACGGCCGCGCCTGTGGATAGCCCCAGACCAGCACCTGCCATCCTGCCTCAACGCGCAGGCAGTCGACCAGGAGCGCCGCGTAACGCTCGATCCGGGGATCCGCCACCGCGCGCGATCCTAGACAACGCTCGGGTGTCCCCGGCTCGCGATCCGGACCCGCGGCTCAAGGTGCAACCCTCCGCAAAGATGTGGCGGTGGGATGGGAGGCACTCGATCAGTGGGGCGACGACGTCGCCCGCATCGAACCGCTCACCGGCGGAGTTGGCGTCAACGAGGTGTGGAGCGTGCGCGTCAACGGGCAGCTCGCGGTCGGTCGGCTCGGCAGGCGCAGCGACGCCGACCTCTCGTGGGAGACCGAGCTGTTGCGGCACCTCGACCGTGAAGGGATGACGGTGCCGGTGCCGATCCCGGCCACGGACGGCCGGTACTTCGCCGACGGTCTGGTCGTGACGACCTACGTGGAGGGCGAACTGCCCGAAACGGAGGCCGACTGGCGTCGCGTCGCCGACACGCTCCGCCAGCTGCACCGACTGACCCACGGCTGGCCCCAACGTCCGGGCTGGCGATCGTCGACCGACCTCCTGCACGCGGAAACCGGGACGAGGATCGACCTCGGCGCGATGCCGCCTGAGGCTGTCGTCCGGTGCCGGGCAGCGTGGGCGCGGCTCAGCGGACGAGAGCGGTGCGTCGTCCACGGCGACCCCAACCCGGGCAACGTCCGCATGACCGCGGATCGGGTCGCGCTGATCGACTGGGACGAGTCGCACGTCGACGTCCCCGACCTCGACCTGGTGTTGCCACATAACGCCGCCGGTCTCGACACCGACACGCACGATGTTGCCGCGCAAGCATCGGCCGCGTGGGAAGCCGCCGTCTGCTGGGACCCCAGCGGGGCCGACGAGTTCGCAGTCAAGCGGCTCGCCGAAGTTCGAGCGGTCTGAGGAGCGGTTGCGACCCAACTGGTGTCTGACACCGGGGTGTCAGACACCCTTTCGCCTTCGGCGCTCAGGGTGTGCCGTCAGCTGCCGAAGATGGCGTCGACGTTCGGCAAATCGACGAACCGGCTGAAGGTGCCGTCGGTCGCGATCTCCTCGGCGGCCGCGAGGAAGCCGGCCCACGCGGTGCGCGCGAGCGTGCCGCCGACGCTGATCCGGCGGACGCCGAGTGAGGCGGCCTCCGCAACCGTGATGAAGGGCTTGTTGGCTAGCAGGTTCACGGGCTTCGGCGCCACCGCGGTGACGATCGCCGACACCTCGTCGGGCGTCGAGATCCAGGGCGCGTAGAGGCAGTCGGCGCCGGCGGCGGCGTATGCCTGCAGCCTGCGGATCGTCTCCTCGAGATCGGGCCGGCCGACCACGAATCCCTCCGAGCGGCCGGTGAGGACGACGCCCGTACCGCTCTGGTCGATCGCCTGCCGCGCCGCGCGAACTCGCTCGACGGCGAGCTCGAATGGGTACAAGGGCTCGTCGGCGTCGCTCGTCGAGTCCTCGATCGACAGCCCGGCGACGCCGGTCGCCACGGCGAGCTTCACGTTCGTCGCGACCGCGTCCGGATCGTCGGCGAAGCAGTTCTCGAAGTCCGCGTTCACCGGAACGCTCAGGGCGCCGGCGATCTGCCGCAGATGCTCCAACGCCTCGTCTCGTCGCACCCCCTGATCGGGGCGCGCCGCCGTCCGGGCATGCGCGGCGCTCGCCGCCGGCTTGGAGCCCGTCTGCGCGAACGCGGCCGCGCTGCCGCCGTCGGGGCGCGCCAGCGTCCAGGCATGCCCGGCGCTCGTCGTCGCCAGCGCCTTGAACCCCATCTGCTCGAGCGCGACCGCGCTACCCACGTCCCACGGGTTCGGCATCACGAAGCAGCCCGCCTCGTGCAACCGGTGAAAGGCCTCGACCTTCTCGTCTTTCTGAGTCATACGGAGGCCACACGCTAACAGCGGGCAGCGTCTGGTTCGTCTTCTGCGCGCCGCACCCCCGCCGCCATAGTGTTCGCGACGTGGACGGCTGCCTCTCGTGCGACCTCATCGAAGGGCGGCTCCCGCTCCCGGGTGGAGTCATCCACGAGTCCCCCGACTGGTTCGTCGAGCATTGCGTCGGGCCGCTCGGCGTTGGCACGTTGATCGTCGTGCCGCGTCGGCACGTTACGCGGGTCGCTGAACTGACCCCTGCGGAGGCCGAGGAGCTCGGGACGCTCCTGCGACGCGCCGCCGAGGTCGTCGATCGTCTGGTCGCACCCGAGCAGGTCTACACCTGCCAGTGGTCGCACGCGGGGCGGACGCCGGTCCACATCCACTGGGTCGTGCAACCGGCGACGACGGCGGACATCGACGCGATCGGCTCGTACGGCCCGGGACTACAGGTCGGCATGTTCACCCGTGGCGAGCAACTCGATCCGGCCGCCGTCGCCGCGTTTGCGGATGCGGCGCGGGCGCTCTTCACCACTGCCTAGGCCTCGAGAACGCCGGCACCGCGTGCGGAGGACGATGCGAGTTCTCCCCGATGTGCATCGACGTCACGGCTGCTTGGCTTTCCAAGCTCTCAGCGCGCGAGCGAAAGAGAGGAAGTGAGCTAGGTGCAGCTCACCGCCTGGGTGAGCGGCACTATCACCGACGCGGCGGGAGACATCTACCACGCTTCCGGCCATTTCACCGACGACGGTGTCCTCGACCAACGTCCCCCTATGAATGACCTTCGCTTTGAGGGGAGTGGGACATTCGTCCTGGCCGGCCGTGGTGGCGTGATCCTCGGGGAGGCGACGCTGAGAGCGGTCACTGCCCCAAGCGAGCTGCAGCTTGCGTTCACGGACATCAAGGTCTGCACGACCAGGTAGTCGACACCTCCCAGCCCGAGCGGTGATCGTTGGTCCCTGCACCGGCTTGACAGGTCGCCCGCGACTGGGGGATGGTGGCTCTCTCGTCGATGACCGGTGGCACACGTTGCCGGTCGACTCGTGAAAGGCGGAGATACAGTGGATGAGCCGTTGAGACGCGCGGAGTCGGGTGTCCTTGCCTGGATCGACCGGGACATCACGGAGCCGTTGGCGAACTTCCAGGACCCGCGGCAGGAGTGGCGGCGGTTGTTCTCGGAGCTCTACGGCACGTTCCTGCTCGTGATCGTGGCCGCGGGCGGCGGGATGATGGGTGAGGCGTTTCCGAACACGATCACCCGTAGCGCGGCGGTGGTTGCGCCGGGGTTGATGGTGATGGGGGTGATCATGTTCATGGGCAAGGTGTCGGGTGCGCACCTGAACCCTGCGGTCAGCATCGCCTTCTCTCTGCGTGGCGATTTTCCGTGGCGCCGGGTGCCCGGCTACGTCGTCGTGCAGCTCGCCGGTGCGTCGCTGGCTGCGCTGTTCCTGCACGAGGTGATCAAGGTCTCGGCCAAGTTCGGCTCCAACTATCCGGCGAGCGGCTACTCGGGCTGGCAGGCCTATCTGATGGAGGCCCTGCTGACGCTCGGCCTGGTGAGCGTGATCCTCGGGACGGCTTCGGGTGCGCAGAACATCGGGATCTTCGGTGCGATCGGCGTCGGCTCCTACATCGCGTTGGCCGGGCTGTGGGGCAGCCCGATCTCGGGCACGTCGATGAACCCCGCTCGCACGTTCGGCCCCGACCTGGTCGGGCGTGACTTCGGCAGCTACTGGGTCTATGTCGCCGGCCCGCTCACGGGCGCGATCGTCGCGGTCGGGTTCGCCTATGTCCTGCGCGGCGCGGGCGGCGGTCGAGCAGGCTCGGCCGCGGCGCAGGGCGCCATCGACACCGAGCCCGAGAAGCCCGACAAGGCTTGACCGGCCTGACTGGGGCCGGCCGGGCGAATCAGGGCAGGCGCACGTCTTTGTGCCGCTGGGCGCCGATCTGCTCCGCGGCGCTGAGCGACGCCTCGCTGACCGGGGTGACGAACGACCAGTGCCGTCCGACGGGGCAGCGCTGAAGCCTCCACCAGCCGAGGCGAAGCGACTTGAACGACACCCCGGGAATCCAGATCGTCGTGAAGAGATGCCCGTCGCGGCATCTGACGACGACGTTGCCGCCGAGGCCGTAGCCGCGCAGCCAGAGCGGCAGCGACTCGGCCACGAGCACCGAGGCCGTGACGAGCAGGCGGCGCCGCCGCCGCGAGCGTCTTGCGAGCTTCATGCCCTCAGGGTACGCCTACGCGGCGGCGCGACGCCAGGGTGCGAACGGGTTCTCGACCCCCTCGAGTGTCGGCCCCAGTTCGGGGAAGTGGCGGAGCAGCAGCGTGCGCATCGAGTTGGACTCGACCCAGTCGAGGCCCTCCTTCGTGTAGACCTCGGGGCGGTAGTCGCGGGTGAAGAAGCGGTCGCTCTCCAGCCGGCGCGAGGCCATCAGGATGAAGATCCGGAAGGCGGTGTCGCTGAACCCGAACCCCTTCGGCTTCCGCTCCGCGTACATGCCGATCATCGTGTCGACCTCCTCCGGGTCCTTGTAGATCCGGCGCAGGTCCTCTGCGTGATCGGGCGTGTCGGCCATCTCCTCGAAGGTGTCGTAGGCCTTCAGATGCAGCAGGCGGCGGAACTCGTTGTAGCGGGGGACGCCGCGTTCGCGGACGCGCAGCACGTCGATCGCGGCGAGATCGATCAGCGATCCGTCGGCCCGGTCGAAGTGCTGGAGGTACCGGGGAAAGTTGTGGAGGGTGATCGCGCCCGGATGCGAGACGCCGAACGAATAGAGGACGTCGGCCATCGACAGCTCGGTCAGCCGGTCGCGGACCTGGAGGACGCCGACCTCCGGCAGGGTGCGGTGCTGGAGCAGCCGGTCGTCCTCGAGTGACCGGAAGTCGAACTCGTCCGGGATCAGCGGGTGCATGCGGTAGACGGCGACGAACTCCTCCGTCAGCTGGTAGGGCACGCCGTGCAGCGCGGTCGGCGAGCCCGGGATGCCGCGTATCACCTCGTTCGACGTGCGCCGCCCGATCAGCTTGTCGAGCCGCTCCCCTTCGAGCCCCCACCAGTTCGTGCGCAGAGCCGTTACCGTCGTCGGGTGGGCGATGATCGCCGGCGTCCAGTCGACCGTGTGGATCTTCGCCATCAGCGCGGCGACGACGAGGCGAGCCTTGTCGAAGAGCTCGTCGTCGGAGAGCCCGGGATGGGCGGCGTGGAGGTGGTCGCAGATCGAGTTGTGCTCGCGCATGAAGAGCGAGTGCAGGAGGGCGAGCCCGACCCAGAAGTTCCCGGCGACTCCGGTCAGGTCGAGGTGAGATTCGATCGAGGGCGGAATCAGCCCCTGATCGTCGACGTGCAGCTTGCCGTTCTCGCCGCTGCGGATGGCGGCGGCGAACGCCGGGTCGCGGCCGTAGATCTGCGATCCGTCCCACCAGTGGGTGTCGTCGGTCACGAACGTGGGAGGGCCGTCCGCGTCCGCGCTCGGGTCGCGGCGGGTGCGCGCGATGCTCATCGGATGCTCCGGCCACGGGTCGTCTTCCGCGAGCGGCACCTGCCACGGATCTTCGGTCTCGTTCTTGCCGTGGCTGAACCAGTCGTGCACCTCGAACTGGATCCACGCTCCGGCCAGCAGGTTCAGCGTCGTCGCCGGGATGAACTTATTGCGCGTCAGCAGCTCGCGGCTGACCGTTCGGGGGTTCGGTTCGAGCGGAGCCTGCTCGCGCACGGTCGCCTCCAGCGGCACGTTGCGTCCGAAGCGGCTGCCGAGACTTCCCATCAGCGGGTCGTCGAGGTTGTTGAAGGTCCCGTCGAGCGTTCGCGCGGTCAGATACCGGGGGTGATCCGAGATGTCGGGCTTGTCGAGCGGCCCTCGGCCCGTGTCGTAGAGGTTCTTCGCGCGGAGGATGTTGCGCAGCCCGATCAGGACGAGCATCGCAACGGGCAGCGGCAGCTTGTCCCAGCCGAAGCGCCGGTCGAGCGAGGCGGCTGCGGAGTCGTAGAGCGAGAACGGCCAGCGAGACAAAACCTCTCCTTTCGACGCGCCGCAGAGATCGCGCGCCCTGAACCGCCTCGGGCCGGTCTGACCTAACCACGCGGCGGACAGGGCGTCAAGCCGGTTGCGCCCGCTTGAGTCGCCCCGGGGCGCGCCGTACGGTGTAGCGCGTGAGCGCTCCTCCCCCGACCACGGTTCCGGAGGTGATCGCGCGGTTGCGCGCGATCGAGGCGGCGGCTCCTCGCTCGAACGGCGTCGCGAGCTTCGCCCGTCTCTACCGGCAGGTGACCGAGGGAGTCGATGCGAGGCTCGCGGAGCAGGGGTTCGCGAACGCCCGCTTCCTCGAGCGGCTCGACGTCTGCTTCGCCGGGCTCTTCTTCGCCGCGCTCGACGCGCACGAACGCGATCCGGCGACGGTTCCCTCGGCGTGGGCCCCGCTGCTCGCCGAGCAGTCGCGGCACGGCATCGCCCCGCTCCAGTTCGCGCTCGCGGGGATGAATGCGCACATCAACCGCGATCTGCCGGTCGCCCTGGTCACGACCTGCACCGAGCTCGGCCTCGTCCTGGTCGAACGCTCACCGGAGCACGCGGACTTCGAGCGTGTGAACGGCCTGCTCGCCGAGGTCGAGGCGACGATCAAGAGCTCGTACCTGACCGGCTGGCTCGCCGCGGTGGACAGGCTCGTTCACCGGGTCGACCGGCTCGACGACGTCGTCGCGATGTGGGACGTCCGGCGGGCGCGCGACGCAGCCTGGACGAACGGGCAGGCGCTCTGGGCGTTGCGCGACGAACCGTCGCTCGCCGAGGAATTCCTCACCACGCTCGACCGGATGGTCGGTTTCGCGAGCCGCGGCCTGCTCGTCCCCGCCGACTCGCTGATTCGCCGCGTCGGACGCGCCCTGTTCCGCCGCGTCTGAGGCCGGCCGGCCCCCGGGCACCCCACCCGGCGAGTTTGTAGGGATTGACACGACCTGGATCTGGTGCGAACCTGAGCGTTCAGCAACGGAGGAAGGGATCAGTGCCCATCCGCGCTTCGATCGTTGCTGCGGCGCTCGTCGGGGCCTGCCTTGCGGCCTTCGTCGTCACGGCGCTTGCGTTTGCTTCCGCGAGCCGCTCCTCCGCGCTCGTGACGCTGCAGATCGCCCCGCGGGGGCTCGGCGCGGTCTCGGTGCAACCGGCCGACAAGAACCTGGTCGGCGAGTGCACCGACAACCAGGGGGAGGGCTCGTGCTCGTTGACGTACGACCGCGGCCAGCACGTGACGCTGACCGCGAGCAGCGACGCCGGCCGGACGCTCGCCTCCTGGAGCGATCCCGACTGCCCCGGCACCGGCAACTGTTCTCTGAGCCTCGACGACGACACCACGTCGATCGTCGCTCTGTTCAACCCGTTGCGGCTGGGCGTGATCCTCTCGTCGTTCGATGCGGGCGTCGTGACGATGGATCCGGCCGGGACGCCCTGCGGCGACGAGGCGCCGGGGAACGCCGACGCGTGCTCCGAGTTCGCGCCGGGAACGCAGGTCAAGGTGACGGTCGCGGCCAACGCCGGGCACACGTTCAAGTCGTGGAACCCCGGGTGCGAGCCCACGAATGCGACGACCTGCACGGTCACGGTCACCGACGAGCCGACGTGGGTCGGAGCGCGCTTCGACGACGACGACGCGCCGCAGCTTCCGACGACGATCAGCGTGCAGTTCCAGTTGAAGCGGGGAGGGACCGGCACCGGGCGCGTGAGCGGCACCAATCTCGACTGCGGCACCGCCTGCTCCCGCGAGTTCGGCTACGGGAAGACGGTCACGCTGACCGCTGCGCCCGACCAGGGCTCGGTGTTCTCCGGGTGGAACGGCGTCTGCGCGAAGACGCAGCTCACGTGCACGTTCCCGGTGGGGCCGATCACCTCGATCAAGGCGGTCTTCGATCACGACACGAGCCCCCCGAGCAGCCCGGGCTCCCTGGCGATCGGCACGACGACGCGTACCGGCATCCAGATCAGCTGGACAGCGGCGACCGACAACGTCGCGGTCGCCGGGTACCGGGCCTATCTGAACGACGCGACCGCCGGCGACACCGGCGACACCACCTATACCTACGCCAACCTCGCCTGCGGCCGTCGATACACGCTCTCCGTCGACGCCGCCGATGCGGTCGGGAACCGGTCGCCGCGCGCGTCGATCGCCGGATCGACGCAGCCTTGCCGGCTCGCGGCGCGTGTCGCCGGCGTGCGGATCGTTCGGCGCGGGGGAGCGCGGGCGGTCGTCGTCGCACTGCGCGTCAACAGGCCGACCGCGGCACAGCTGACGCTGGCGCGGCAGCGGCTCGTCGTCGCACGCGGCCGCTACACCGTCAAGCCGGGCACGAACGCCCTCCGGCTGGCGGTCGCGCGGAGGCTCAAGCGGGGGTCGTACCGCCTGAAGATCACCCTCGTCAACCCCGACGGCGGGACGCTCGCCCTGCCCAGCCGCGGGATCCTCCTGCCGGGGCCGAAGTGACCGAGAACGCAGCCGATCGGCAGGCGGCGCCGACGGGAGCGAAACGCCGCCGCCCCTCGGTCGCGCAGGCCTCGGCCATCGTCGGGCTGGTCGGAGGAGTGGTAGCGCTCGTCTTCATCTTCAAGCCCGGCTGGAAGCCGCAGCCGCCGTCGAACGCGTCGAAGGCGACGATCACCGACAAGCGCGTCTTTCAGCCGGTCTCGTTCAGGCGCTATCTCCAGCGCCAGCAGCTCCCGATCACTGCGGGGCTCAGCCGCGCCTATCTCGCTCGCCGCGGAGTGATGGTCACGTTCCACTACGAGATCGTCGGTCTGCGTCACAAGAAGCTGCCGCTGCGCTGGGAGCTCTCCGAAGCCGCGACGAACGATCTCGTCGCCGCGAAGAACAGCGCCTACACGCTCGTGCCGGCGAACGACGACGACGCCGGCGACTGGTCGGTCTGGGTGCCGGCGCCGAAGAGGGGTCGTGCCTACTACGTCACCGTGACGATCTACCAGCCCCAGGGGCCGCCCTACGAGCTGAAGCACTTCGACTCGCCGAGCTTCCCGGGCCTGGGCGTCTGAGGCGGCGAGGGAGAGGAGACCGCATGCTCACGACCATCGCTCCGCGTTTCACGACGGTCGCCGTTCATCCCGGGTCCGAGGCGGGTGAGCGCTACCGCGGCGCCCGCGAGCTCGGGGCCCGATCCTCGGCGTTTCCCGCCCGGCCGGGGCTGAACCTGCGCTACTTCGGGGGCAAGACGATCGAGCACCTCACGTTCACGCACGTCTACCTCGGCGGCAAGGCCGCGTGGGACGCCGACGACATCCGACGGATCGACACGGCTCTGCCGGCGGCCATGACCGACCCGCACCTCAACAACGTGCTCGCCCAGTACTACCGCGACGGCAACGCCGATTCGACGTTCAAGCCTTCCCGGATCCTCGAGCGGCCGTTACCGCACAGCGTCTACCGGGACACGATCGAGAGCCTCGTCGCCTCGCTCGACCGGGCGAACGGGCTCTCCGGCTTTCACCTTCCTTCGACCGTGTTCTGCTTCCTGCTGCCGCGCGGGGTCGTCCTCGTCGACGGCGACTCGACCGGCAAGGCGCACCACGCCGACCGTGACGCGGATGAGCCGCCGGAGCACAACCCTGCGCTTGCCGAGCGCAACGAGGCCGACGACTCCCGGCATGGGCTGGGCGGCTATCACGGCTCGGTCCATGCCAGGCGCGGGTCGAAGACCGAAACCGTCTACTACGCGGTCGGGGTCTACGCGGAGGGCAGGAACGGCATCGTCGCCTTCGACGAGCCCTGGAAGAGCGTCTGCGCGACCTTCTACCACGAGCTCTGCGAGGCGCGAACGGACCCGGACGTCGAGGACGCGATCCGGGCCGGCGACACCCCGGCCGCCGACAAGCTGATCGGCTGGTACTCCGACAAGGGCGGGGAGATCGGCGACATCCCGATGGAAGAAGCCGGGGCGGATCTCGGCAAGGTGATGAAGGAGGTGCCCCTCAGCAACCGTCGCGGCACCGTGCCGATCCAGCTCATGTGGTCGAACGCAGTCGCAGGCCCTGAAGGGCCGATTGCCAGGAAGCACAAGCCAAGCCCTCGCTCCTGACCGGCGACGGCACGACACACGTTGCTTTCCGAAAGGAGTTTCGAATGGAGTGGATCACCGAGGCAGACGGCGTCTTCCGAGGCGGAGGCGTGAAGGGGCTCGCGCTCGCGGGCGCGCTCTGCGGCTTCGCCGAGCACCCCGAGAAGCCCATCACGACCTGGAAGAACGTCGCCGGTGCGAGCGCGGGAGCGATCCTCGCCTGCTATCTCGCGACCGGGCACACGGCCGACCAGATGCTCGACCTGATGAAGAAGACGAACTTCAACTCGTTCGCCGACTTCCCGCTCCACAACAAGGTGCTCGGTGGAGTTCAGCTGGTCTTCGAGCACGGCATGGCACGTGGAGACGCGTTCGAGCACTGGTTCGACGAGGTTCTCGAGGGGGCGACGTTCGCGAAGGTGCGCAAGCCGCCCGCCGACAACGCCGCGGCCGACTGGGCGCTGAAGCTGATCGCGGTCGACGTGACGAACCGAGCCCTGCTCGTCCTCCCCGACGATCTCGTCAACTACAAAATCCCGAAGAGCTCGAAGCTGATCGATCCGGACGAGTTCAAGATCTCACGCGCAGCCCGCATGAGCATGAGCATCCCGTACTTCTTCAAGCCGATCGAGCTCGAGCACAAGGACGGCCACGCTGCGTTCATCGTCGACGGAGGCACCCTCTCGAACTTCCCCGTCTGGCTCTTCGACGTCGACCCTGCGGTCGCCGGCCGCCAGCCGACGCGGCCCACCTTCGGCTTCACGCTGAAAGGCGGAAAGGGGCTCGGCGGCGGGATGATCGCGATGGGACGCTTCGCTCCCTGGGGGGTTCGCTTCGGGATGGACATCTTCCACTCCGCGCAAGAGGCATGGGACACGCGTTTCGTCAGTCATTCGACCCGCGTGCGCACGCTCGCCGTCGACGCTGCCGACGTCGGGACGACCGAGTTCAACCTGACCACGCAGCGACAGGACCTGCTGATCCAGAACGGCCGTGCCGCAGCCAGGGAGTTCCTGGATGCCTTCACGTTGGACGACTACATGAACACGTTTCACGCGACCATCGCGCCGGCCCCTGTTGCCGGCGCGGTCTCCTGACCGGAAGGAGGTGCTCGAATGGCGAAGTACCCGCACGCGATCCAGCATCCTTCGGAGATCCAGCATCCGCCGCGGGATGAGACCCGCGGGATCGTGATCCACTGGACGGCGGGCCACAAGGCCGGCGACCTCGAAGCGCTCGACGGGCCGCTCGTCGACGTCCAGTTCTACGTCGACAAGGCCGGTGAGGTCTACCAATTCCTCGACTCGGGCGCACAGGCCTGGCATGCGATGCACACTGCCAACCACACCTGCATCGGGATCGAGCACGAAGGCTCGGGCGAGGCATGGACCGACAAGCAGCTCGAGGCGTCGGCGCAACTCGCCGCCTGGCTGACGAAGCTCTACAACATCCCGCTGCGCAACGTCGACCCACCGGGAGAGTGGCACGGCTTCTTCGGCCACAAGGATCTCGCCGGGTTCGAGCACAACGACCACAGCGACACGTGCCCGCCCGCGACCGGCTGGGCCAAGTACTTCGAGCGGATCAAGCACTACGGCGGGAAGGGCCCTGCGCCGGATCCTCACCCTGCAGACGACGACGACGTCGGCGATCTGAGGGTGACGCTCCAGCCGAAGGGGGGCGCCCAGAAGGTCTGGACGGGGCGCGACGCCGTCTGGGCGCTGCACTGGATCGTCAAGCACGGTCTCAAGCCCGGCACGAAGGCGATCGCGGTCCAGGGCAAGGAGACCCACCGGGGCTCAGAGGACGTCTTGCAGTTCGCGAAGGCGTACGTCACCGGACACGACTCACGGGTGCCGGCGGCGTGACCGAGGTGATCCAGCCGCTCGCGGCACCCGTGACCGAGAGCGAGCTCGCCGCCGACGTCGCCGAGCACGTCCCCACGTTCACCGAGCTCGTGTACGCCCATTTCGCCTGGTGGCGTGAGCTCCGCGAAGAGCCGGCCGGTGCGCAGGCTGCGACGGCTGCCTACCGGGATCTGCTCCGGCGGTTCGAGCATGGCCGCGGACGAGTGCTCCACGCCTACTGGTGCTCCGAGCTGGAGAGCGCCGTGGCGTTGACCGAGGCGCCGCGGTCGCATCGCTGGCAGCGGCGCAGGCTCGGGTTCCATCGCGAGTCGGACTGGGCGACGAAGCAGCATCCACTCGTCGCGGCCGAGCTGCACCGCTGTGACGAGCTCGCCGTTCGCGCCCAGGAGGTGTTGACCGGGGTGCGTCAGCGGATCTGCCTGCAGCTCGTCACCGCGTCGGCGGCGCACCTGCTCAGCCTCGTCGACGGCCCGACCGCGCACGGCGGTCACGCCGACAAGGAGATTCTCGATCGCGAGCGTCAAGGCCTGGACAAGGTCGAGGCGTTCTACCGGCAGGCGGCGAACGGGCAGGCACAGATCACGTACTTCGCCGGCATGGCCGCGGTCGCCGCGGTCGTCTCGCTGATCGCCGGGCTCGTGCTGGCGAGCGGCTGGAAGAGCGGTGTCGCGTCACTGATCGCCGGTTCGATCGGCGCGGTCGTCAGCGTCATCCAACGCATCAACTCGGGCGACTTCGAGCTCGAGTACGACGTCGGCAGGCCCTACGCCTTCTTCCTCGGGGGCCTGCGCCCGCTGATTGGCGGCGCGCTCGCCCTCGTGCTCACCTACGCCTTCACGGGCGGGCTGCTGCATCTGCCCGTCTCGAGCAGCGATCCGAGCGCCGACGAGCGGCTGGCGCTGATCGTGATCAGCTTCGTCGCCGGCTTCAGCGAACGATGGGCGCAGGACACGCTCGCGACTGCCGTGCCGAAGCCACCGGGGGCGAAGGCGCCGGGCTAGCGTCGACGCCGGGCGGTCCAGACGGACACCCGGCCGGGCCGCTCTCCCCCCAGGCGGCCCACCGGATGCCCCCGAGGATGGCCGCAAGTCAGTCCCGACCGTGTCCGGCCCCACCCGGTCACGGTTTCGCCACCCTCGTCCACCAGACGGGCGAGGCGGTGGAAATCTTCCCTGGCCCGTGCCATCCGGGGCACGAATTACCGTTCGCGTATTCGCCGCCGCGTCACACTCGCCGTCTCGGCAGCCGTTCTCGCAGTGTGCGGCATCGCCGCCGCGTCGACGCTTGCGTCCGCGACGGGCCCGGCGGGGGTGACGATCACGGTCACGGTGCCGAACGACGTCACGTCGACGACGATCACCGTTCCCAGGGCCGCCACGACCGTTCGGGCCGCGGACGCGCTGCCGCTGAAGGCCGCCTACGCCGATCCCGCGAAGATCGCTGCGGTTGCGGACGCGCGGACGCGGCGGGCGTTGCAGATCGAGCTTCGCGATCTCGACGCGTTTCTCGCCGGCCGGGCGAAGCTCCGCCCGTACCGCGCGCACCTCTGGTATGTCGCCCACCACACGCACCCGTCCGTCTCCGCGCGACGGCTCGCGTCCCTGTTGTGGTGCACCGTCTGGTTCCCGCGCGACTGCGGCTGACCCGGGGCGCCGTCGCGCGAGGGGAGAGTAGGTTCGCGCGAACGACGCCCATAGACTTCGATTCGCGCTGTGCGGAAAAGTTGGAGGCGGCGCTCAGCTGCTTTCGCGCTCGCGCAGCAGCCGCAGGAGCGACAGCAGGTCCTCGTTCAGATCGCCCGAGGCGAGCCGCTCGATCGCCTCCATCCGCCTCGAATCGGCGGCTCCGCTGAGCGCGGCGTCGATCTTCGCCCAGCCTTCCGCCTCGGAAAGCTGCGGGAACAGCAGTTGCCGCACCCGGTCGAGCTCCGGCGAACGATTGCCGTCGAGGTCGTTCATGGGCTCACTCTGCTCCCGGCCGGCCGGGCGCGTCACCTGAGCTTCGGCTGGGTCCGAGCGGCCGAACGTCCAGGTCCGTGCCCGGGGCGGACCGGGAGCCGACGTCGTATTCTTCGGGCAGGAAGGAGCGAACGATCGCGGACAGCACAGGACTCCGGGACGACGTCAGAGGCAGGCCCCCGGCAGGTTCCGGCGGCCGTCGTCGAGCCGCGCGGCAACCGCGTCGGCCGTCACCTGCACAGCGCGCGTCTCTACACGAGCGCCTTCGCGATCGTCGGACTGCTGGTCGTCCTGATCGTGCTGATCTCCGTGAACACCCGCACGGTGAAGCTGAGCTGGGCATTCGGCTCGACCAGCGCCTCGCTCGTCTGGATCATCCTCGCGACCGCGGTGATCGGGTGGCTGCTCGGGATGACGACGGCGCTCGTCTTCGGACGCCGCACCCGCCGGCGGGACTGAGCGGCCGAGCAGCTTCGGGAGGCGGTTGACAGCTCGAAACTCGTGAATCTGGTTCGGCTGCGCCGAATCAGATTCAGTGGCATGCCCGAGTGTTTCCGCGATGATGCCTGAGCGCCGAGGGCGAAAGGGTGTCTGAGGAAGCAGACGGTTCGAAGGATCGGTACCTGGTACCTCAGGTACCAGGTACCTGACCTGCGTGCTCGTGGGCGCTGGCCTGGGCGAGCGACCTCCTGGGCATGCCCCATTTGCCCTAAAGCTCGACGGGCGGTCGGGCCGATATAACGTCAAGTCCTCATGCAAGGTTCGGCGAAGACGTGAGTCTTCGCTCTAGTTGTCGACCAGCCCAATCCGCAGGAAACACCGCGCCGGTAGACCAAACGTGAGCCCACTTCTGCTCAGACGCCTCTCCGACGAGCAGCTCGGAAGCCGCCTGGCCGCCGGCGAGGCGGCGGCGTTCGACGAGCTCTACCGGCGCTACGTCCACCGACTGTCGGCGTACGGCGCGAACCTGCTCGGTGACGCCGCGACCGGCGACGACGTTGCGCAGTCGGCCCTGCTGAAGGCGTACGGCGCGCTGCGCGACGGCCGGCTGCCCGACCGCGTCAAACCGTGGCTCTACCGGATCGCCCACAACACCGCGATCGATCTGGTCGCACGGCGGCGCGAGCTTCCCTCCGCCGACCTGCCGGAGGTCGCGACGGCCGGCGGCGAGCCGCTCGAGCCCTCCGGCGCACTCGTCGCCGCACTCGCGTCCCTTCCCGAACGGCAGCGCCGCGTGTACGTGCTGCGCGAGCTGCACGGCCTGCGAATCGACGAGACCGCGGCCGAGCTCGGGCTCTCGCCGCCGCAGGTCGAGCAGTCGCTCTTCGCGGCGCGCAACCGGCTGGCCGAGCACCTCGTCTTCGGCGACCGGCTCAACTGCGTCGCCGTGCAGCGGCTCGTCACGGGGCCGCTGGACACCGACGAGCGGCGCGCGCTCAAGACGCATCTCCGCTCCTGCTCCAGCTGCCGTGCCACGACGGGGCTCCGCGGCCGTGCGCTCGGCCTCCTGCCCGCCGCCTCGTTCGACTGGCTGCGGGGCCTCTTCGCCGGTCTTGCCACCGGCGGCGCGCCGGCCGCGGCCAAGGTCGGCGCGGTCGTGGTGACGGCGACGTTCGCAGCCGGCGTCTCCGGCGCAGCCGACCAGGCCTCGCACCACCCTCGCCCCGTGATCGCCCCCGACGCCGTCGCTCCTTCGCCGCCGCCCGAACAGCGGGCGGTTGCGCTGCCCACGTTCAACGCGACCACGCAGCCCGCCGCTCCGCCGAGCCGTTTCATCGCCTCGCCGGCCCGGCGTGCGCACGAGTCGAAGCGGAAGGAGGCCGAGCATCACCGGAGCGGACACACGGAGGAGGGGAGCTCGTCGCCGGCCGCGGCGGGCGCCGCCGCTCACGAAGGCGAGAGCGACGGCCGGAGCGGGTCGGTCACGACTGCCCTGCAGCTGCAGCCAGCCGAGAGCGGCCGCGCCGGCGACCACAGTGGCGGCGACGGCGGCGGAAGAAGCGACCCGACGACGCATGTGACGACGACCGGCGACCAGTTGCCCACGACGACCGTCGACTCCGGCGGCTCGCACGACGGCGGCGGGAGCGACGGAAGCGGGAGCGACGGCAGCGGCGGGGACGGGACGGACTCGGGCTCGGGCGACGGGTCGTCGCACGACTGAGGCCGACCGAACGATGCGAGACCGCTCCCCCAGCCAGTCGGTTGCCGCGCTCGTCGGGGTCGTCCTACTCGCCGCCGGGATCCTCGGCCTGCTGCCGGGCCCGACGACGCACTACGGCGATCTTCGCTTCGCCGGCGCAGGCAGCGGAGCGAAGCTCGCCGGGCTGTTCCAGGTGTCGATCCTGCACGACGCCTTCCACCTGCTCTTCGGCATCGCCGGCCTCGTGTCGGCGAGGACAGCTGCCGGCGCCCGCGCGTTCCTGACCGGGGGCGGCATCCTCTCCCTCGCGCTCTGGTTCCTGGGCGCGGCGGGCGCCGGCGGCTGGATCCCACTCAATGCGCCCGACAACTGGCTGCACTTCGTGCTCGGGATCGCGCTGCTCGGGCTCGGCTTCGCCGCCGACCACGGCGCGGCGGCCCGGGCGCCGGCAGCAGCCGGCTAGCCCCGCTTGTAGGCCGCGAGCACCTCGGCGAGGATCTCGAGCGCGATCTCGGCCGGCGTCTCGCCGCCGAGGTCGATGCCCACCGGGCCGCGCACGCCGTCGGCGACCGCTCCGAGCTTCTCGCGCCGCTTGTCCTGGGCGCGCTTCGAGCCGAGCGCGCCGACGTAGAACGCATGTCCCTCGACGCCGCGGCGGAGCGCGGGCAGGTCGAGCCGCTCCTCGTGCACGAGCGAGACGAGCGCGGTCTCCTCGTCGACCTCGATCTCGTCCGGCCAGGCGACGACGAGCTCGTCGGCGCTCGGGACGCGCTCGCGGGTGGCGAGCCCCGCCCGCGGATCGACGACCACGGTGCGCCAGCCGAGCGGCCGCGCCAGCGCGCAGAGCGCCTCCGCGATGTCGCCGGCGCCGACGGCGACGAGCCGCGGCGGCGGCCCGATCGCCTCGACGAACACGCTGCGGCCCGGCTCCTCGACGAGCTCGGTGCGCGCCCGCTCGCCGGCCTCCCAGCGCTCGCCGACGCCCGTCCCTTCGACGACCACGTAGCTCGACCCTCGCTCGAGCGAGGGGGCGCCCGCGAACGGCTCCAGGAAGACGTCGATCTCGCCGCCGCACGGGAGGCCGACCGTCCAGGCCTCGTCGTCCGCGATGCCGTACGTCACCACCCCGGCGACCTCGCCGTCGAGCACCGCCTTGCAGCGCTCGGCGACGTCGGCCTCGACACAGCCCCCGGAGACCGAGCCGAACATCCGGCCGGCGCGCGTCACCGCGAGCTTCGAGCCGAGCGGGCGCGGGGCGCTGCGCCGCGTCGCGACCACCGTCGCGATCGCGACCTCCTCGCCGGCCGCGCGCCATTCCTCCGCCTTCGCCAGAACGTCGTCCATCTAGGCTCCATCGTAGTCATGGACGCCCTCGACGAACTGCTCACCCGCGTCGACACAGGCGAGCTCGGCGACCCGCTGCCGGTGCTCGCCTACGTCGCCGGGCAGGCGGTCGAGCTCGACGAGGAAGAGCTCCACGGCGCGCGGCGGCGGGCGCTCCTGCTCGTCGCCGCCGGCGGGGATCCGCACCGGGAGCTCGGCGTCGACGACCGCGCGGTCAAGGCGCTCGCCACGGATCTCTACACCGACGAGCGGCGCGCGGAGCTCGGCCGGAGCATCGACGCCCTCGTCCTGCGCGTGCGAGAGCTGGCCGCCGCGCGCGAAGCTGCACTGTTCCTCGCGGCCGACGTCGACCTCGCCTGGCGGCTCTTCTCACTCGGTCTGCTGGCAGAGGAGCTCGCCGGGTGACGCCCGCAGTGGCAGCGGCCCGGCGCGCCGGCATCCGCTACGAGCTGCACGAGTACGCACGGGTGGAGATCGGCGCCGGCGACTACGCGCAGGCCGTGGCGGCGGCGCTCGGGCTGCCGCCGCAGCGCCTCTTCAAGACGCTGATCGCCTCGGTCGACGGCCGGCCGGCGGCCTTCGTCGTGCCCGCGGACCGCCAACTCGACCTCCGGGCGGCCGGCAAGCGGGTGACGCTCGCCGACCGGGCGACCGCGGAGCGCGCCACCGGCTACGTGGTCGGGGGGATCAGCCCGCTCGGGCAGCGCAGGCGGCTGCCGACGACGGTCGACGAGTCGGCGCTCGCCTGGGAGACGATCCTCGTCAGCGCGGGGCGGCGGGGCCTGCAGATCGAGCTCGCGCCGGCGGATCTCGTCGCGCTCACGGCGGCGACGGTCGCCCCGGTCGCGAAGTAGGGCCTGCTACGTCCCCCACCAGAAGCTCGCGGCGATCACCACGTAGAAGCCGATCAGCACGACGCCCTCCTGCCAGGTCGACTCGCCGTCGTTGACGACGAGCGCGCCGAGGATGGCCGTGATCACGAGCACCAGGGCGAGGAGCGTGGGGAAGACGAGCGTCAGGTGCGTGGAGAAGAGCAGCGAGACGAAGACGAGCACGGGCGTCAGCGCGAGCGCGACCTGAAGCGAGGAGTTGAGGATCACCGAGATCGCGAAGTCCGGGCGGTTGCGCAGGGCGAGCTGCACGCCGACGACGTTCTCGACCGCGTTTCCGGCGATCGCGACGATCACGAGCCCGGCGAACTCCGGGCTCATGTGCAGGGTCTCGATCGCGGGCGTCAGCGCGGTGACGAACCAGTCGGAGACGAACGCCGCTCCGATGCCGGCGAGCGCCAGCACGACCGCGGTCGTCCTCCCTGACCACCGCGGCGGTGCGTGCTCCTCGCCCGCGGCGGTCTGGAGGAACAACGGCAGCGTGCACACGAAGACGACGAGGAGAACTCCGGCACAGATGAGGGAGAGCGTGTTCGCGTGGGCGGCCGCCGGCGAATGGAACGCGTGTGCCAGCGAGGGCATCGCCATCGTGGCCGCCGCGAGGAGCGTCAGCGTCGAGATCATCCGGGCCCGGCCCGAGCTGAAGCGCTGCAGGCCGTTTCTGAGGCCGCCGGCGAGAAAGGCGAGACCGAGGACGAGCACGCTGTTGGCCAGGATCGAGCCGACGAGCGCGGCCTGCACGACGCTGACGAGGCCGCTGTTCAGGGCGAAGAGCGCCACGAAGAGCTCCGGCATGTTGCCGAGCGCCGACTGGACGACACCCGCCTTGCCGGAGCCGAGCCTCGCGCCGAGCTGCTCGGTCGCCCCGCCCACGAGCCGGGCGAGAGCCGCCAGGGCGATTGCGGCGACCACGAACGTCGTCACGTCGCCGAGCACGTAGTGCGAGAAGGCGGCAACGGCGACGAGGGCGATCGTCACGGCGAGCTCGATCAGGTCGCGCCGCGTCACTGGCGCGGGAGGCTAACAGGCTCTACCTCGAACGAGGGAACTCGGTCGAGGGAACTCCGGCGGGGGATGCGCCCGTGCAGGAAACCACCGACAGTGAGTGCACAGCAACTCCCCGAGGAGGAGACCCTCGTTGCGGTATGTCATCTTCATGGTCACGCTCGCCTCGGCCTGCGTGCTTGCGGCCGGCGCGAACGCGTCGCAGTTGATCGACCGGAACGCACACGACGTGCGGCTCGTCGTCAACGCGAAGGGCGAAGCGCTGATCACCTACACCGCCCACGGCAAGCTCAAGCACGTGCTCGCCTGGGACGCGATCAATGCGATCGCACCGACCCGCGCCCGCGCGCAGGTCGAGTTCAAGCTGGACTATGCGGGGGGCTGGGGGAAGTCCCGCACGCAAGCCTGGAAGACGTTCGGCGGCAGCTGCGGCGCCTACGACGGCCCGGAGCTCGCCTGGAAGGTCACCGCCTGCAAGGCGCCCGACGGCTCGTACTGGGCGCTCCAGGCCTGGCAGCGGATGCTGCCGAACTACGGCCTCGCGCCAAAGCCCGAGCAGTCGGTGTGGGAGCTTCGCCTCTCGCACTGGACCGGCGACCTGCCGGTGCTGACGATCGGGACCGACTGGGCGTGGCACCAGTGGGATCACCTCTACGGCACCTACACGTACGCAGGCAAGCCGGTCTACGGCTTCAAGTCGACGTCGGCCGGGAACCCGCTCGACTCGTTCGGACGGAACATCTACGTGGATACGTTCGACTCGGCGTACGGCGCCGGCTGGAAGCGGGAGAACAGCTTCCTCGCGCACAGCGGCACCGGCGTCTTCTGTTACAGCTTCAACCCGCACGGGTCGCATCCGGCCGGCAAGGGTGTCAAGTACCGCGCCACGGTCGAAGGGCCGGGCGTCACCCCCGACGTGATGTGGCAGGGCGACGCACCGGGCGCCTACGACAAGGCGCTCGACCTGGAGGCGAACGACGCCATCGCCCAGTTCGGCGACAGGCAGTGCCGGGCGAACTAGAGAGGCTGCTCGAAGACTCGGCTAGGCTCGGCCCCGTGGAGGAACACGGGGCCGAGCAACGTGCGCTCTTTCGCCGCTGGCCGGCGGGAGTGTCGGTCGTCGTCGCCGAGGTCGACGGGCGCAGGCACGGGCTGACGGTCTCGTCGCTCGTCTCGCTCTCGCTCGACCCGCCGCTGGTCGGCATCTCGGTCGCGCTCGAGGCCTCGCTGCACGAGCTCCTGCGGAACGCGGGCGGCTGGGCGGCCTCGCTGCTCGCGGGCGACCAGGAGCAGCTCGCGCAGCACTTCGCGCGCAGCGTCCCGCCCAGGGTGCTCTGGGACGGCATCGACCTGCGCGAGGACGATCCACGCCTGCTCGTGGGCGCCGCCGGCTGGCTCACGGCCCGCACCGTCGAGGAGCTGCGCACCGGCGACCACACGTTCTTCGTCGGCGAGGTGCTCTCGATCGAGGAAGGGACGGCGGCGACGTCGCTCTCCTACGTGCACCGCACCTACCACGCCTTGTGACCGAGGCGGTCGTCTTCGACCTGGACGGCGTGATCGTCGACTCGGAGCAGGTGTGGGACGAGGTGCGCGAGCAGTACGTGCGCGAGACGGGCGGCACGTACTCGGCGCAGGCGACGCGCGACATGATGGGCATGAGCTCCGTCGAGTGGTCGCGGTACCTGGCGGAGCAGCTTCGTGTCCCCGGCACGCCCGAGGAGATCAACGCGGCGATCGTCGCGCGGATGCTCGCCCGCTACGGCGAGGCTCCCCCGCTGATCCCCGGCGCCGTCGAGGCGGTGCGCGCGGCGGCGGCGCGGTGGCCGCTCGCGATCGCGTCGTCGTCGAACCCGGAGCTGATCGAGGTCGTCCTGCGCGCCGCCGGGCTGCGCGAGCTCTTCCCGGTCGCGGTGTCGTCGCAGGAGGTTTCGCGTGGCAAGCCTGCCCCCGACGTCTACCTCGAGGCCGCGCGCCGGCTCGGCGTCGCGCCTCGGGCCTGCACGGCGGTCGAGGACTCCCACAACGGGATCCGCTCGGCGAAGGCCGCCGGCCTGCGCGTGGTCGCGGTGCCCAACGTGCACTTCCCGCCGGACGCGGAGTCGCTCGCCCTGGCCGACGCCGTCGTGCGGTCGGTTGCCGAACTGACACCCGAGGTGCTCGCGGGCTAGCAGGTTCATCCGGCGCGCCCGAGCAGGACGCAGCCGTTGTGGCCGCCGAGCCCCATCGCGTTCGACAGTGCGACGTCGACCCGCGCGGCACGGGCCTCGTTCGGGACGTAGTCGAGATCGCAGTCTGGGTCGGGCTCGCGGTAGTTGATGGTCGGCGGCAGGCGGCCGTCGTGCAGGGCGAGCACGCACATGATCGCCTCGATCGCGCCGGCCGCCCCGAACGTGTGCCCCATCATCGACTTGGTCGACGAGACCGCGAGCTCGTACGCGTGGTCGCCGAACACGTCCTTGATCGCCTTCGTCTCGGCCGCATCGCCGAGCGGGGTCGAGGTGCCGTGTGCGTTGATGTAGCCGACGCGTTCCGGCTCGATGCCTGCCCGCGCGAGCGCCCCGGTCATCATCGCGGCGACTCCCGTCGCCTCCGGCTCCGGCTGCGCCATGTGGTGGGCGTCGTTCGAGGCGCCGTAGCCGAGCACCTCGGCGTAGATCCGCGCGCCGCGGCGCTCGGCGCTCGCCCAGTCCTCGAGGAGGAGCGCTCCGGCGCCCTCCGCCATCACGAAGCCGGCGCGGGTCGCGTCGAAGGGGCGCGAGGCGTGGGGCGGGTGCTCGTCCTCGGCCGCGAGCCCGCGCATCGCCGTGAAGCCGGCGAGGATCAGCGGGATGATGCACGACTCCGTGCCGCCGGCGAGCACCGCGTCGGCGTCGCCGCGCTTGATCATCTCGGCCGCCTCTCCGACCGCGTGCGAGCCGGTCGCGCAGGCCGAGACGACCGCGTAGTTGGGGCCCTTGATCCCGAGCGAGATCGCGAGCTGGCCCGACACCGAGTCGACGAGCACGTTGGGCAGGAAGTTCGGCGAGACGCGGCCGGGGCCGCGCGTGCGGAGGGTCTCGGCCTGCTCGAGGATGCCGGGGACGCCGCCGATCGCCGAGCCGAAGATCACCCCGACGCGCGTCGGGTCGAACCCGTTCAGGCCGGCGTCCGCCAGCGCCTCGCGGCCGGCGGCGACGCCGAGCAGCACGTTGCGCTCGAGCTTCCGGGCCTCCTTGGCGGAGACGACCTCGCTCGGATCGAAGCCCTTCACCTCGGCCGCGATCCGCACGGGCAGCCCCTCGGTGTCGAACGTGGAGATCCACCCGATCCCGCTCTCGCCCGCGAGGGCGGCACGCCAGGTCGACGGCACGTCCAGGCCGAGCGGGGTGACAGCCCCGATCCCTGTCACGGCGACGCGCTTCATCGGGGCAACCCTACGTCACGTTTGCCCGGTCACGGAGACGGAAAGAACGTCGTCGATGAAACCAGGCCTCGTGTTCTTCCATTCGCAGACGTCCGGGAAGTGCAGGCGGATCGAGGGGTACATCGCCCAGGTTCTGCAGCGGCGCCGCAACCACGAGACGTTCAAGTACTACGCGGTGGCGAGCGAGCGCCGGCCCGACCTGATCGACCGGTTCGGGATCGCGGTGATGCCGACGCTCGTCGTCGTCGAGGGCAAGGCCGTGCGCGCGCGGCTCGAGGGGCCGCGCGGCTGCCGCGACATCGAGCTCTTCCTGGCGCCCTGGCTGCACTGACCGCACTGACCGCACCGAGCGCGAACTAGGCTTGCGTGCGCATGCCCGCTGCGATCGTCCCGTTTCCGCCGATGGAGGCCGAGCTCGTCCGCGAGCTGCCCGTCGGGGACGGCTGGCAGTACGAGCCGAAGTGGGACGGGTTCCGCGGCGTCTTCGAGAACGCCGGGCCGGAGCTCGCGATGTGGTCGCGCAACGAGCGGCCGCTCCTTCGGTACTTCCCCGAGCTGCGCCCGCTCGGCGACCTGCTGCCGCCGCGCTCCGCGCTCGACGGGGAGATCGTGATCGCCCGCGACGGCGCGCTCGACTTCGACGCGATGCAGATGCGCCTGCATCCGGCCGAGTCGCGCATCCGCCGGCTCTCGGCGGAGATCCCGGCGGAGTTCGTCGTGTTCGACGTGCTCGTCTGGGACGGCGAGGCGGTGTGGAAGCTGCCGCTCGAGGAGCGCCGCGCCCGGGTCGAGGCGCTCGAGGGCTTCCGGCTGTCGCCCGCGACCCGCGACGTCGAGGAGGCGCGCGGCTGGCTCGCGCGGTTCGAGGCGCTCGGGCTCGACGGCGTGATCGCGAAGAAGCTCGGCGTGCCGTACCTGCCCGGCTCGCGCGACGGTGTCGTGAAGGTGAAGGAGCACAAGACGGCGGACTGCGTCGTCGCCGGTGTGCGTTGGAAGGGCGACCGGGCCGCGATCGCCACGCTCCTCCTCGGCCTCTACCGGGAGGACGGCGGGCTCGACTACGTCGGCTCGTGCGCCGTCGCGGCGAAGACGCGCGCCGAGGTGGCGGCGCGGGTGCTGCCGCTGCTCGACGAGTCGTCGGAGCAGCGCTTCTCCGAGCCGAACCGGTGGGGGACGGGGGAGCTCGAGGAGGCGCCGCTGCGTCCGGAGCTCGTCGTCGAGGTGCGCTACGACAAGGTGCAGGGCTCGCGCTTCCGCCACGGCACGAAGCTCATCCGGTGGCGTGACGACAAGCGCCCGCGCGACTGCACGTGGCGCGAGCTGCGCCCGCCCCGCGATCCGAATGCGCCGACGGTCGAGGCGCTCTTCGGCCTCGCTTCTTAGGGCGAGTCGTCCAGGCGTGTCGCTAGCGGACGGTGAGGACCGGGCTCGCGGCTCGCTCCGTGACCGACCACACCCGGAACCGCGCCCCCACACCAGCTCGGACCGTGCGCGTGAAGTAGCCGCGCGGCGAGGTGCGGTAGAGCCCGACCGTCGCCCACGCGCCGCCGCGGAGCTGCTGCAGCCGGTACGACGAGCTGCCGCCGGGACGAATCTGCCCCCACAACGTCGTCCGCAGCCCGGTGCGCGCACGCTCGACGAGCGGGAAGCGAAACGCGTTGTACGCCGGCTTCGCGATCTCGTGGGTCGTGAGCAAACCGCTCTGCCAGCGCGCCGGGTCGGGCTCGTCGCGGACGAGGTAGTGGATCAGGATGTCGACGCGCGGCGCGAGATAGGCACGCAGCGCCGCCTCCGCCGTGTAGCGCGCCTGCGTCGCGAACGAGACGCCGAGCAGACGATCGGGCGGGTTCGTCTGGTAGCCGTACTCGGTCAGCCAGATCCGCATCCCCGGCCCGAACGCCTTCTTCACGTCGGTGAGGAGCCGCGGCAGCGTCGCCATCGTGATCGTCAGGCAGTGCCCACACCCGCCGCTCGTCGGCGTCTCGCCGGGGGAGAGGGGATACGGGTTGTGCGCGTACGCATCGAGCCTCGCGTGCGCCGCCTTCATCCCCGTGATCCAGTCGACCGGCGAGACGCCGCCACGCGAGCCTCGAGGCGCCGTGACCCCGCCGGCGACCTGCGAGCCGGGGCTCGCGTGGTGAATCGCGTCGACCGCCGGATTGAGCAGCTGCTGCACGTACACCCGCGGCGACGTGGGCCGCAGCCAGCGCTGCTGGTTCGGCTCGTTCCAGACGGTCCAGAGGTGCACGAACGGATAGCGCTCCGCGACCCGGCGGGCGAAGCCCGCGAACGTCCACTTGGAGGTCGGCGCCCAGTTGGCCGCGCGGTGGCCGTTGGCCCAGCCGGGCGTCCCCCAGAGCGTGACGAGCGGCGCGATCCCGTGCTCGTGCAGACCGTTCAACAGCAGGTCGGCGCGCGACCAGTCGTCCTCGCCGGGCGCCGCCGGCTCCGTGTCGCGCCAGCTGATCGTCACACGCACGACGTCGACCCCGAGCGCGTCCAGGCGGTCGAGCCGGTCCGAGAGCGTGCCCGGCCCGTACTGCAGCCACGCGTCGTCCTGGATTCCCGCGCGCAGGTAGGGCGAGGCGGGCGCGAGAGCCGGAAAGGCGAGGGCTGCAAGGGCCGCGAGCGCCGCGAGCACGAGGGCGAGCCGCATCGCGCCACGGTACGCACCAGGATTGAGAGCGATGTTAGGAGGAGTTACGAATCTGAAGGAGGCTCGAGCTCGAGCCGGGCGAAGCGCGTCCGCAGGGAGGGAGGATTGCGCCACATGCCACGCATCGGGTCGCCGGCCGCAGCGATCCGGGCCGGCATCGTCTCGATCGTGAACGCCTCGGGCTCGACGGACGCGACCTCGTCCCACGCGAGCGGCGCTGAGACTCGTGCGTCGGGCGTCGGGCGCACCGAGTAGGCCGACGCGATCGTCCGGTCGCGCGCGTTCTGGCCGTAGTCGACGAACACGCCCACGCGGTCTGCGACCCGCCAGGTCGTCGTCGCGACCGCCTGGTCGCCGACGCGCCGCTCGACCTCCTGCGCGACCGCCTTCGCGAACCGGCGCACGTCCGGGAACACGAGCTCCGGTTTGATCGGCGCGAGGATGTGCAGCCCCGTCGCGCCCGACGTCTTCGGATACGAGCGCAGGCCGAGCTCGTCGAGCACGTCGCGGACGACCAGCGCGATCTCCCGCACGAACGTCCACTGGCCGTCCGAGGTGGGGTCGAGGTCGATCAACAGGTAGTCGGGCCGCTCGATCTCGGGCACCCGCGAGTGCCAGGTGTGCAGCTCGATGCAGCCGAGGTTCGCGACCCAGGCGAGGGCGGCTGCGTTGTCGACGATCGCGAAGACGGTCGAGTGGCCGCTCGGGAACTGCACGAACACGTCGTCGACGTAGTCGGGATGGTTCGCAGGCACGCGCTTCTGGTGGAAGAAGTCCTGCTCGACGCCGTTCGGGAAGCGCTTCATGTGGAACGGGCGCCGGCGCAGGTGGGGGAGCGCGAGGTCGGCGACGCCGACGTAGTACGAGACCAGGTCGCCCTTTGCGAGACCGCGGGCGGGGAAGAACACCTTGTCGGGGTTCGTGACCGGGACGTCGTGGCCGCCGATGCGCACGTACGGAGTATCGTGAAGCCGTGTTGGAACGGCAGCCCCTCACCGACGCGACGCTCGAGCCGCTGGACGACCACCTCGTGGTCGAGCAGCTCGACGAGTCGGAGCTCCCGAGCGGCCTGATCGTCCCCGCGAACGAGGCGACCCAGGTGCGCAGCGGGATCGTCGCCGCGGTCGGCCCCGACGTGGCGGCGGTCGAGCCGGGCGACAAGGTGCTCTTCCCGCGCGATGCCGGCTTCGAGGTGCGCCTCGCGCGATCGTCGCACCGCGTGCGCGTGCTGCGACGTGAAGACGTGATCGCCCGCATTCACGACTGACCGTCGCGAACGGCGACGAGGTACCTGTCGCGCGATCGGAGGGGTGGCAGAGCGGTCGAATGCGGCGGTCTCGAAAACCGTTAACCGTCGTTAGGCGGTTCGAGGGTTCAAATCCCTCCCCCTC
>CAVRIK010000007.1:5000-538058 GCA_963721235.1 uncultured Thermoleophilia bacterium
CGATCATCGGCCGCTTCTCGGAGCGTCCCGACGGGTCGCCGATCCTCGTCGTGTAGTCGCCGACGATGAGGACGCCGACGTGGCCGGCGTCCTGGAACGCGCGCATCCGCTGCAGCGGGATCCCGTTTCCGAGCGTCACGTGCGGAGCCGTCACGTCGATGCCGAGCTTGACCCGCAGGGGGCGGTCGAGCTTCAGCTTCTCCTCGAGCCCGCCGGCGGGCAGGACGTTGACCGCGTTTCTCGTCAGCTCTGCGACATCCATGGGAGGGCTAGACTACCCCGGTTCTGCTGCCCTTTCGGAGAAAGTCACGCCGCCCGAAGCGGCGGCGCATCCGCAAGCTCAGACTCCTCGCCCTCCTCGCGGTCCTCTTCGCACTGGGCTCGGCGTCGTTCACCGTCGGTCTGCTGACCGCGGTCGCCGCCAAGATCCCGCAGCTCGACCCGTCGCGGCAGCGGACGCAGGCGAACACGTACGTGTACGCCGCGAACAACCACACCGTCCTCTCGATCCTGCGCGGCTCGCAGGCACGGATCGTCGTGCCCTCCGAGCGGATCTCGCCGTGGCTGAAGCACTCGATCGTCGCGATCGAGGACAAGCGCTTCTACGAGCACCGCGGCGTCGACCTCCGCGGCATGGCGCGTGCCCTCTGGGCCGACGTCTCGAACCGGGGCACCGTGCAGGGCGGCTCGACGATCACGCAGCAGTTCGTCAAGAACGCGTACCTGTCGAGCCAGCAGACGGTCGGCCGCAAGCTGATCGAGGCCGCGCTCGCGTGGCAGCTGGAGCAGAAGTGGTCCAAGGACAAGATCCTGACCGCGTACCTGAACACGGTCTACTTCGGCAACGGCGCGTACGGCGTCGAGCAGGCGAGTCGCATCTACTTCCACCACAGCGCCGCCCAGATGAAGCCGGCCGAGGCGGCGCTGCTCGCCGGCATCCCCGAGGATCCGAGCCTGTGGGACCCGGTCGCGCACCCGCAGGCGGCCAAGGCGCGCCGCAACCTCGTCCTGAAGCAGCTCTACCTCCAGCACTACCTGACGACGAGCCAGTACGTGAACTCGCTCGTCTACCCGATGCCGGACCCCGCGAAGGTGACGCTCCCCTCGACGCAGGGCGTGGCGGCACCGTACTTCGCCAACTACGTGAAGGACCAGCTCGTTCACACCCTCGGTCCACGCCGCACGTTCGGCGGCGGCCTGCGCGTGACGACGACACTCGACGTCGACCTGCAGCAGGCGGCACGCCAGGCGATCAAGTCGGTCCTGCCGGCCGGCTCGGGGCCGACCGCGGCGCTCGTCGCGCTCGACGCGCAGTCCGGCGCCGTGCTCGCCATGGTCGGCGGCGAGAACTACCACCGGAGCCAGTTCAACCTCGCCACGCAGGGCGAGCGCCAGCCGGGCTCGGCGTTCAAGCCGTTCGTTCTCGCGACGGCGCTGCGAGAGAACATCTCGCCGTCGAGCACCTTCACGTCGTCGAAGCAGGTGACGATCAACGCCGGTGGGCGGTTGTGGACGGTCAACAACTACGAGGGCGAGGCACTCGGGCCGATCGACCTCACCAAGGCGATCGCCGTCTCCGACAACTCGGTCTTCTCCCAGCTGACCGCGCTCGTCGGTCCGCAGAAGGTCGCCCAGACCGCGCGCGACCTCGGCATCACGACGCCGCTCCAGGGCTACTTCGCGATCGGCCTCGGCGCCGAGCCGGCGACGCCGCTGGAGATGGCGCGTGCCTACGCCTCCTTCGCCGACGGCGGCAAGCGGATCGACGGCTCGATCTTCGGCAACGCCCCGCGTGCCGTCGAGGAGATCAAGACCGGCAGCAAGGTCGACGTCAACCGGCCGGTCTATCGCCCCATCCTCAGCTCGACGCAGGCCGACGTGGTCAACCAGCTGCTGCAGGGTGTCGTCCAGGGCGGGACCGGGACGGCCGCGGCGCTTCCCGGCCGTCAGGTGGCCGGCAAGACCGGCACGACCGAGAACTACGGCGACGCGTGGTTCGTCGGCTACACGCCGCAATTCGTGGCCGCCGTCTGGGTCGGCTATCCGAACAAGCTCGTCCCGATGCTCACCGAGTTCCACGGCCACGCGGTCGCCGGCGGCACGTTCCCGGCGCTGATCTGGAAGGCCTTCATGCAGAAGGCGCTGTCCCTCAAGCATGTGCCGCCGGAGAGCTTCGAGGCCCCCACCTCCTCGTACGCCGCGCCGGTGCGGGTCGTCAACCGCGGCGGCCTCCTCGAGCGTGACAACGGCGTCTGCAAGAACTCGTACGCCCTCGAGTTCTACGGCGGCCAGGGGCCGGCACGCACCGCCACCTGCAAGCCGAACGAGGTCGAGATCCCCGACGTCGTCGGGCAGAGCATCCAGGCCGCGAGGACGCGTCTGGACGGGCAGCCCCTCACGGCGGCAGTGGTCTACAAGCCGGCGAAGACCGGCGAGCGCCTCGGGTACGTCGTCGGCCAGTTCCCGCGCCGGGGGACGGCGTCCGCCTACGACAAGATCACGCTGGTGCTGGCGAAGTCGCTGCACGGCGTCATCCCGCGCGTCGTCGGCCTCAGGCTGCAGCAGGCCGAGCGGAAGCTCGCCCGGCTGCACCTCGCGGTGCGGACGAAGGGCCCGGTCGGCGGGCGCGTGGTCCGGCAGTCGCTGCCGCCGCGCACCGCGTCGGCCCCCGGCCGGACGATCGTGCTCACCCTGAGGCGGGGAACGGCCGGCTGACGAAGCGCGACCCGGCCAGGCCGTAGCGCCAGGGCCGGTCGGCGGCCTTCGTGATCCCGATCCGCGTGCCCCTCACCACCTCGACGGGCGCCCGCCGCGCCCGGAGCTCGAACGGCGGGGCGAGCACCGACAGGCCGTCGTGCTCGCGGGTGATCCCGAGCGCCTGGCAGAGGCGCCCGGGCCCGGAGCAAAGGAGACGCGGGTCGGCGACCCCCCGCCGGACCCGCATCTCCTCAAGCCCCTCCGTCGGCTGCAGCGCCCGCACGAGGACGGCGCCTGCAACCCCCTCCTCTGCACAAACGATGTTCAGGCACCAGTGGATACCGTAGGAGCGGTAGACGTAGACGGCACCGCCCGGCAGGAACATCGAGGCGTTGCGGGCCGTGCGGCGGTTGCCGAAGGCGTGCGCGGCCGGGTCTTCGTGGTCGTAGGCCTCGACCTCGACGATCACGCCGCCCACGCCGTCGAGAAAGAGCTCGGCGCCGATCAGGTCGGGCGCGACCTCGTGCGGACTACGCCTGAGGTTCACGGCTGCCATCAGTCGTCTGCGAGACGTTCCCAGAGCAGGTGGTCGGTCCAGACGCCGCGCACCAGGAGGTGGCGCCGGAGCGTGCCCACGAGCGTGAAGCCGTTGTGCTCGAGCACGCGTTGCGAGGCGACGTTCGCGACCGCCGTCCCCGCCTCGACCCGGTGCAGACCGAGCTCTCCGAAGGCGTGCTCGAGGGCGGCGGCGACCGCGCGCGTGGCCAGCCCGCGTCCCGAGCGCGCCTGGTCGACGAAGTAGCTGACCATCGCCGACTGGATCGGCCCGCGCTCGATCCCCGTCAGCGAGAGCATGCCGGCGAGCTCGCCGCCCTCGACGACCGCGTAGCGCAGCTGTCCGTCGGTGATCCAGGCGAGCACGCTCCTGACCGTGTACCACCGCTCCGGGTCGTCGGCGTCGAGCTCCCACGGCTCCAGGTACCGACGGTTCCGCAGGCGAAGCGCGGTCAGCTCTTCCGCGTCCCCTCGGACGAACGGCCGGATGACCACGGCTCTCAGAAGAGTTGATCGTCCTGCGGCGCCGGGCGCGCCCGGGCCGGTACGACACCCATCTCGGAGAGGATCGCCCGCTCGGTGCGGGACGCGATCACGGGCTCCGCGATCCCGTCGACCCAGACGCGAGTCCGCGCGCCGGAACCGCGTTCATCAGCGCCGAGCGGCTCGATCGCGTAGATCCGGTCCGAGCGGACGTACTTGCCGAAGCCGAGGAAGACCATCGTGGGCTCCGTCACGCGATTGCAGCTCGGAGCGCGTCCGCGACACGCTCCTGGTCTTCGTGGTCGAGCCGTGCGTGGAACGGCAGCGCCATCGTGCGCCCGCTGCAGTCCTCGCTCACCGGCAGCATCCCCTCCGAGAAGCCGTAGCGCTCGCGCATGTACGACTGCAGGTGGATCGACGGCAGGTACGGCGCCGTGGCGATCCCCTGGTCCGAGAGCTGCGCCATCACGGCGTCGCGATCCACTCCGGCCGGGAGCTTCACGACGTACACGAACCAGGAGCGAACGTGATCGTCGTCGTCGGGCAGCGGCGTCTCGACGTCGACGTCGCGCAGGAGCTCGCCGTAGCGGGCGGCGACCGCCCGCCGTGCCTCGAGAATGCGGTCGAGCTTCTCGAGCTGGCCGATCCCGAGGGCCGCCGAGATGTCGTCGAGGCGGTAGTTGTAGCCCAGACGACCGTGCTGGAGCCAGCTCGACGTCTCCAGCCTGCCCTGGTTGCGCAGCGAGACGAGGAGCTCGTGCTGCCAGGCGTCCCCCGTCGTCACGGCACCGCCCTCGCCGGTCGTCATCTGCTTGTTGGGGTAGAACGCCCAGACCGCCGGGTGGCCGTGAGAGCCGAGCCGCTTGCCCTTGTAGCTCGCGCCGAGCGCCTCGCACGAGTCCTCGATCAGTGCGATCCCGTGCTCCTCGCAGAGCGGGATCAGCGCGTCGTACTCGGCCGGGTAGCCGAAGATGTCGACCGCGACGAGCGCCTTCGTTCGCGGCGTGATCGCCGCCTCGACCGCGGACGGATCGAGGTTGAAGGTGGTCGGGTCGATGTCGGCGAAGACGGGCGTCGCGCCCTCGTAGATGGCGCAGTTCGCCGATGCGACGAACGAGTACGGCGACGTGATCACCTCGTCCCCCGCCTCGACGCCTGCTAGTCGCATGCAGAGATGCAGCCCCGCGGTGCCCGACGAGACCGCGGCACAGTGCGGTGCGCCCACCGCGTCGGCGAGCAGCGACTCGAAACGCGGCCCGGTCGGGCCGAGCGAGAGCCAGCCCGAGCGGAGCACCTCGAGCACGAGCTCCTCGTCGCGCTCGTCGATCCACGGCGCGCTCAGGTTGATCCGTGTTGTAGTGCTCAATTCCTGCTGCGGTGGCCGCCGCTCATGAGTGCGCGAGCTGCGGCACGGGGTCGAGCCAGTGCGACCAGCGCTCGGTCCGGCCGCGCACCGTGTCGAGGTACGCCTGCTGGATCGCGAGCGTCACCTCGCCCACACCGATCTCGTGATCGTCGACCGACCGCAACGGCGTCACCTCGGCGGCGGTGCCGCACATGAACACCTCGTCCGCGAGATAGAGGTCGGAGCGGATGAGCGACTTCTCCACGACCTCGTAGCCGAGGTCGGAGGCGATCTGCTTCACCGTGTCTCGGGTGATGCCCGGCAGGATGCCGGTCGAGAGATCGGGCGTGTAGAGCACACCGTCGCGAACGATGAAGATGTTCTCGCCGGAGCCGTCGGCGACGGTCCCTTCCGGAGAGAGGAGGATCGCCTCGTCGTAGCCCGCGTTGTTCGCCTCGGTGACCGCGAGCAGCGAGTTGAGGTAGACGCCGGTCGCCTTCGAGACGTGGGGCACGATGTTCGGGGAGACGCGCTGCCAGGACGAGATCTTCGCGCGAATGCCCGTCCGGAGATTCTCCTCGCCGAGGTAGGAGCCCCAGGGCCAGCTCATGATCACGGTCTCGACCGGATTCCCGCGGGCAGAGACGCCGAGCTCGCCGTAGCCGTAGAACGCGATCGGGCGGATGTAGCACTCCGGCAGCCCGTTGTGGCCGATCAGCTCGTTGCAGGCGGCCTTCAGCTCGTCCACCGTGTACGGGATGCCCATGTGCAACAGGCGCGCCGAGTTGTGCAGGCGCTGCATGTGCTCGCCGAGCCGGAAAACCGCCGGCCCCTTCGGGGTGTCGTAGCAGCGGATGCCTTCGAAGACACCCGACCCGTAGTGCAGGCCGTGCACACCGACGTGAACCTTCGCGTCGGCCCAGTCGACGAGCTCGCCGTTCATCCAGATCTTCTCGGTCTCCTGCACCGTCCGCTCCTTTGCTCGGCTCCGGAGCTTCGGATTCTACCCGTGCGCGACGAGGTCGACCGTGCGCGCCCCTGCGAGCCGGAGCAGCTCGGCGGGCGCGAGCGAGGCCATGTGGGAGGCCGTGCCGGCTCCGATCCAGACCACGTCGTGGGCGAAGAACGACCGGTCCATCAGAGCCTGGGTGACGGCCCGCTGCGGGAACGGCGCGACGCCGCCCGGCTCGAAGCCGGTGGCGTGCACGACCTCGTCGGCCCGCGCCACACGCACGAGCCCGGCCGGGACGGCGGCGGCCACCGCAGCCTCGTCGGCGCGCCGGTCGCCGGGGACAAGCGCGAGCACGAAGGCGCCGTCGCAGACGAAGACGAGCGTCTTCACGATCTGCGACAGGTCGCATCCGACCGCCTTGGCGGCAGCGCGCGCCGTCGGCGTCCCGTCGGTGAACTCCTCGATGCGCGCTTCGACCGCCGCCGCCCGCAGGACGTCCGAGACGCGTTCGACGGGATCGGGCCACGCCACGGCTAGATGATCAGGTAGGCGTCGTCCATGCCCTGGTGCAGCTGCTCGACGAGCTCCGGCGGCGGCGTCGAGTCGATCGAGAGCGCCATCAGGGCCTTGCCGCCCTCCCGGTTGCGAGAGACGGTCATGTTCGCGATGTTCACGCCCGCCGCCCCGAAGAGCGTGCCGATCCGTCCGATCACGCCGGGGATGTCGTCGTAGAGCAGCAGGACCATGCGCTCAGCGAGCTCCATCTCGAGCTCGAAGCCGAGCGCGCTCACGAGGAAGTGGCGCGAGTCGGTGCCGATCGTCGTCCCGGCGACGTGGATGTCGTCGGTCGACACGACGACGAGGTTCGTGTAGTCACGCGACGAGCGCCGTTTGCCCTCGGTGACGTCGATCCCGCGGTCGGCGGCGATCACCGGCGCGTTCACGTAGTTGACCGGCTGGTCGGTGTGGCCCTGGAAGACGCCGTTCAGCGCGGCGACGGTGAGCAGCCGGGTGTCGTACTCGGCAAGCTCGCCGTAGACGTCGATCGCGATCCGCCGTACCTCGCCGTTCGAGAGCTCCATCGCGAGGTGCCCGAGCTTCGCGGCGAGCGGCACGTACGGCCCGAGCACTTCGAGGTCATCCGCGCCGACGGTCGGGATGTTGACCGCGTTCGTGACGAGGCCCCCGTCGAGCGCGGCGACCACCTGCTCGGCGACGATCACCCCGGCACGGTCCTGCGCCTCCTCCGTAGACGCTGCGAGATGAGGTGTGATCACGACGTTCGGCGCGTGCACGAGTGGCCCGCTGTACGGCTCCTGGGCGAACACGTCGATCGCAGCGCCGGCGACCTTCCCGGACTCGAGGGCGGCGATCAGGGCGGCTTCGTCGACGAGTTCGCCGCGGGCCGCGTTGACGATGCGGACACCGTCGCGCATCCGTGCGATCGCCTCCGCGTCGATCGCGTTGCGCGTGTCGTCGGTCAGCGGCAGGTGCAGGGTCAGGAAGTCCGCTCGCGCGAGCACCTCGTCGAAGCTCGCGCTGTCGACGCCGAGCTCGCGAAAGCGCTCGGCGGAGACGAACGGGTCGTACGCGACCACCTTCATCTGCAGGCCGAGCGCCCGCCGCGCGACCTGCCGGCCGATCCGGCCGAACCCGAGCACGCCGAGCACCTTGTCGGCGAGCTCCACCCCGCCCCACTTCGAGCGCTCCCAGCGGCCGGCAGCAAAGGCCGCGTGCGCCTGCGGGATGTTGCGCGCGAGGGCGAGCAGCAGGCCGATCGTGTGCTCTGCAGCCGAGACGACGTTCGACTCGGGCGCGTTCGCCACCACGATTCCCTGCCTCGTCGCAGCGTCGACGTCGACGTTGTCCACGCCGACGCCGGCGCGGCCGATCACCTTCAGCCGCGTTCCCCGCCCGATCACATCGGCGGTGACCTTCGTCGCCGAGCGAACGACCAGCCCCTCGTAGCCGTCGATGATCTCCTCGAGCGGCGACTCGGTGTCGACATCCACGTCGAAGTGCCGGCGCAGCAGCTCGACACCCGCGTCCGCGATCCGCTCACGGACGAGGACGCGCATGCTCAAGCCGTGACGGGGCTCTCGAACGCCTCGAACGCGCGCGGGACTGCGACGCCACGTTCGATGTCCGCGCCCAGTTCGGTCAGCGACAGCTCGACCGCCGCGAGCGCGCTCGCGATGTCGAAGACGTCGAACCACCCGATGTGCCCGATGCGGAAGATCTTGCCCTTCAGGTGCTGCTGGCCCGGTGCCAGCGTGACGCCGTGCCGGTCGCGGAGGTGGAGCAGCAGCTCCTCCGCGTCGATTCCGTCCGGGGCTCGAACGGCGGTCACGACCGCAGCGGTGTCGTCGTCGGGCGAGAAGAGCTCCAGCCCCATCGCCTTGACTCCCGCGCGTGCCGCGCGGCCGAGGCGGATGTGCCGCTCGAAGCCCGCCTCGAGCGTGTCGGCGAGCATCAGGCCGAGCGCGACGTCGAGGCTGCGGATCAGCGAGACCGCCGGTGTGAACGCCGCATCGAGGGCATCCTGAGCCTTTTTGTTCCGGCGCCAGTCGAAGTAGAAGCTGCGCGACGGCTTGGCGCGCTCGAGCACGTGAGCCGGCACCGAGGCCATCGCGAGCCCGGGCGGGCACATGAGCGCCTTCTGCGAGCCGGAGACGACGACGTCGATTCCCCAGGCGTCCGTCTCGAGCGGCACCGCGCCGAGCGAGGAGATTGCATCGACGACGAGCAACGCCCCGCCCACCGCCTCCTTGATCGCACGGACGTCCGAGACGACGCCCGTCGAGGTGTCCGACTGCTGGCACAGCACGAGCTCGGCACCGGACTCGCGGACGGCTGCTCCCACCTCGTCCGCGTCCGGGACTTCGCCCCACTCGTAGCGCAGCGCGTGCACGTCCAGTCCGTGCTGTTCGCAGATCGCGATCCAGCGTTCGCCGAACGAGCCGTGGCTCACGACCGCGACGCGATCGCCGGGCGCGCCGAGGTTCGCGACCGCAGACTCCATCGCGCCGGTTCCGGAGGCCGTGAAGAGGAGGACGTCCGAGCTCGTCCGGAAGACGTCCTTCAGCCGGTCGAGCGCGCTCGCGTAGACCTCGCGGAAATCCGGGCCGCGGTGATGGACGATCGGCTCGGCGCCGGCGGCGAGCACCGCGGGCGGGACGGGCGTCGGCCCGGGCGTGAAGAGGTAGCGCTTCTCCAAGGACGTCAGCCTAGCGCCGGCCGCGAATCCGCTCCTCGGGACAGTCCCCGGGTCTGACCCCGGACGTGTCTGGACGAGCGATGACCGGTTCGTCCGGTGCGTGGTCACCGGCCTGCCCATGAGCACCTTCACGGCGGCGCGGTGTCGCGACCCTCGGCGGGCGAGGGAAGAGAGACTATCCCCGTGGACGTGCTCCTGTCATTCGCCGCTGCGCTCGTCTCGCTGCGGCTCGCGGGCCTGCTCGCGCGGTCACGTCACTACGCCTGGGCGGGCGGGGTGCTCTCGTTCGCCGCCGCCGCCGCGGCGATGGCCTGGGGCGCGGCCCACGGCTGGGATGCCCGCGTGTTTCGCGTCTGGTACCTCGCGGGCGCCCTCCTGTCGGCGCCCCTCCTCGGCGTCGGCTCGCTGCTGCTGTGGGGCCGGCGCTTCGCGGCGCCACTCGGGCTCGCCTACTCCGGTCTCGCGGTCGGCATCGCGATCGCGATGCCCGTGCACGGGACATTCGACTCGACGAGCGTGCCGCATGCGCAGGACCACGTCGACGCGCTTCCGCGCGTCGTCGCCATCGCCGCGAGCTCGCTCGGCACCCTCGCGGTGCTCGTCGTCGCCGCGGCGACGCTGAGATACCGACCGCTCGGCAACGCCCTCGTCGTCGCCGCGATCTGCGCCGCGGCGGCCGCCTCCGCGCTCACGCAGAGCGCGGTTGCGGCCGCCGCCGGCTGCTTCGCGCTCGCGGCGGTGCTGCTCTACGCCGCCGTGCGCGTGTAGCTCCTCGAGGGGAGACGAGCGTCACGCGTTGAGCTTCGCGCGTACGCGCTCGTTGACGACGCGCGGGTCCGCCTTGCCGCCGGTCTCCTTCATCACCTGCCCGACGAAGAACCCGAGCAGGCCCTCCTTGCCGCCCCGGAACTGCTCCGCCTGGCCCGGGTTCGCCTCGATGATCCGGTCGATCACGGGGTCGAGCTCGCCGGCATCCGCGACGACCCTCTGCTCGAGATAGGGCGCCGCCGCGAAGCCGTCGTCGCCGGCGTGGGCGAGTGCCTCGTCGAATGTTGCGCGCGGAATCTCGGCGCGCGCGGAGACGAGTCGCGCGAGCTCGTGTGCGTTCACAGCCTCGGGCGAGATGCCCGTCGCGACGAACTGATTCGCGAGCACGTTGGCCGCCTCCTTCGGATCGGCGCCCGCGCCGACGACATCGCTCCAGAGCCGGTCGAGGCCCCCTGTGACGAGAACGTCCGCGTCGTAGAACGACAGCGTGTCCGCGATGCGCCGGATGCGCGCACCGGGAAGCTCGCCGATCTCCGCCCGCAGCCGCTCGACGAGCTCTTCGGGTGGATGAACCGGCACGAGATCGGGCTCGGGGAAGTAGCGGTAGTCCTGCGCCTCCTCCTTGGAGCGCGACGGCGGCGAGTCCTCGTCGCCCGGGACGAAATGCAGGGTCTCCTGCTGGACGTCGCCCCCCGACTCGTAGATCTGGATCTGGCGCGCGATCTCGCGCTCGATCCCCTTCGCGGCAAAGTTGAACGAGTTCATGTTCTTCAGCTCGGTCCGCGTGCGCAGCTCGTCCGAGCCGGCAGGGCGCACCGAGACGTTGATGTCGAAGCGCATCGACCCTTTCTCGAGCTCCGCGTCCGACAGACCCAGCTCGACGACGGTCTGGCGCAGCAGCTGCAGGAAGCGTTTCGCCGTCTCCGCGTCGTGCAGGTCCGGCTCGGTGACGATCTCGACGAGCGGCGTGCCGCCGCGGTTGAAGTCCACGAGCGTGGCGGTTGCGCCGTGCAGGCGCCCGGACGCCGCAACGTGGACGTTCTTGGCGGCGTCCTCCTCGAGGTGCGCCCGCGTGATCCCGATCATCACGTCGCCGTCCGCCGTCGGGACCGCGAGCCTGCCGTTGGCGCAGAGCGGTTCGTCGTACTGGCTGATCTGGTACGCCTTCGGCAGGTCGGGGTAGAAGTAGTTCTTCCGGTGGAACACCGCGCGCTCGGCGATCGTGCAGTCGAGCGCGAGCCCGAGCTTGATGCACTCCTCGATCGCGCGCCGGTTCGCGACGGGCAGTGCGCCGGGGAACGCGAGGCACACCGGGCAGGTCTGCGTGTTCGGACCGCCGCCGAAGCCGTTGCGGCACCGGCAGAACATCTTCGTCTCCGTCTTCAGCTGGACGTGAATCTCGAGGCCGATCACCGGCTCCCACGTGCTCGTCGCCGTCATCGCAGCCGCTCCGGGACGACGTCGAAGCCGAGCGCCTGCTCGAGCGCGTGGCCGGTCCTGAAGAGCGTGTTCTCCGCGAACTGCGGTCCGATCAGCTGGAGCCCGACCGGCAGCCCGTCGCTCAAGCCGCACGGGATGTTCAGCCCGGGCAAGCCCGCCATGCACGAGGGGATCGTCAGCAGGTCGTTCAGGTACATCGCGAGCGGGTCGTCGACCTTCGCGCCGAGCTCGAAGGCGACTGTCGGGCTGGTCGGCGAGACGATCAGGTCGAACTGCTCGAAGACCGCCTCGTGCTCGCGCTTGATCAGCGTGCGCACCTTCTGAGCCTTGCCGTAGTACGCGTCGTAGTACCCGGACGAGAGCGCATACGTGCCGATCATGATCCGGCGCTTCGGCTCGTCGCCGAAGCCGGCGTCGCGTGTGCGCATGACCATCTCGCGGAAGTCGTCCCCGTCGGCGCGCAGGCCGTACCGCGCGCCGTCGTAGCGCGCCAGGTTCGAAGAGGCCTCCGCGGGAGCGACGAGGTAGTAACACGCGAGGCCGTAGTCGACGGACAGCGGCAGCGAGCACTCCCCCACCTCCGCGCCGAGCGACTCGGCGAGCTCGATCGCCGCGCGCACCGCGGCGGTGACGCCACGCTCGATCCCCTCCGCCTCGTTCATCTCCTTCGGGACGCCGATACGGACGCCCTTGAGGCTGTCGCCCGCAGGCACCTCGACGGCCGGCACGTCGACCGTGGTGCGGTCGTTCTCGTCGCTGCCGGAGATGATCGAGTAGAGATAGGCGCAGTCGCGCACGTTCTTTGCGACGGGCCCGACCTGGTCGAGCGACGAGGCGAACGCCACGACGCCGTAGCGCGAGACGGTGCCGTACGTCGGACGCAGGCCGACGTTGCCGCACAGAGCCGAGGGCTGCTTGATCGACCCGCCGGTATCCGAGCCGAGCGCCCAGGGGGCGAGCCCGCCCGAGACCGCAGCCGCCGAGCCGCCGCCCGAGCCGCCGGGAACGAGCGCCGGGTTCCAGGGGTTGTGCGACGGCCCGAACGCCGAGTTCTCGGTCGACGACCCCATCGCGAACTCGTCCGTGTTGGTCTTGCCGAGCAGGCGCAGCCCGTGTGCCTTGCAGCGCTCGACAACGGTGGCGTCGTAGACCGGCACGTAGCTCTCGAGGATCTTCGAGCCCGCCGTCGTCGGGACGCCCTTCGTCCCGATCACGTCCTTGATCGCGATCGGGATCCCGTCTCCGCCCGGGTCGTCACAGACGTGCAGGTATGCGTGCAGTTCCTCGTTGCGCGCGCCGATCGCCTCGAGGTAGGCGGCAAAGAGCTCCGCGCCCGATATCTCGCGCGCATCGAGCAGGTTCTTCGCCCCTTCGGCCGTCAGTCTCAGGGTGTCGATCATGGCCCGCTCCCAGCGCCGGCCAAGCCGGCGCCTTCGCTCTCGGTCGGCTCCGTCGAGCCCACGCCGATCATGCGGGCGGCACCCGGAAGTAGTCGTCGTCGCGGTCGGGCGCGTTCGCGAACACGTCGTCGAGCGGCAGGCACGGGCGCGGCTCGTCCTCGGCCCAGGCGTTTGCGATCTCGAGCGGATGCGCCGTCGGCGGCACGTCGGAGAGGTCGAGCTCCGCGACCTTCGAGACGGCCTCGAGGATGTCCGAGAGCTGCTCCTGGAAGCGCCCGACCTCCTCGTCGGTCAGTTCGAGGCGCGCGAGCCGCGCGACGTGCAGCACCTCTTCTCTCGTGATCCGTGCCATCCCTGAACATCCTTCCCATACGACGAGAGGCTCCTTTCGGAGCCTCCCATCCAACTTGGTTCCGAAAGGATCTAGAGCGCCGTGACGTTCGATGCCTGCAGGCCCTTGTCGCCCTGCACGACTTCGAACGCGACGCGCTGACCCTCGGTCAGCGACTTGTAGCCCTCACCGGCGATGGCGGAGAAGTGGACGAACACGTCCGCCTCGCCGTTACCGCGCTCGATGAAGCCGTAGCCCTTCTCGTTCGAGAACCACTTGACCGTGCCTTCCGCCACTTGCGCCTACTCCTTGCTGGATGACTACAAGTCCGCCGTCACCGACGGAGCGCGCGCAACATTAGCACTGAATTACCCTGGATATGCAAGCTCTCCGCGCCGGTAGCGGGCACAACGGACGGCGTTCTGGAGCAGGCAGGCGATCGTCATCGGCCCCACACCCCCCGGAACCGGCGTCATGAACGCCGCGATCTCGGCCGCGCCGGGATCGACATCGCCGACGAGCCCGGCGTCCGTGCGGTTGATGCCGACGTCGATCACCACCCCGCCGGCCTTCACCATGTCGGGCGAGACCATCGCAGGAACCCCCACCGCCGCGATGAGGATGTCGGCGTCCAGCGTGAGTCGCCGCAGGTCGCGCGTGTGCGAGTGACAGATGGTCACGGTGGCGTTCGCCTGCATCAGGAGATGCGCCATCGGCTTGCCGACGATGTCGCTGCGGCCGATCACGACGGCGCGCGCGCCGTCGATCTCGACGGCGTGCTCGCGCAGCATCTCCATCACGCCGACCGGCGTCGCACCGACGAGGGTCGGCCGAGCGAGGAAGAGCTGGCCCGCGTTGAACGGGTTCAGCCCGTCGACGTCCTTGGCCGGCGCGATCGCGCGCAAGATGCGCGCCTCGTCGATGTGGTCCGGCAGCGGCAACTGAACGAGGATCGCGTCGATCTCGTCGTCGGCATTGAGGGCCGCCACCTTCGCCAGCAGATCGTCCTCCGACGTCTCGGCCGGCAGGCGGACGTCCCGCGCGTCGAAGCCGGCCTCGAGTGCCGCCTTGTGCTTCAGCCGGATGTAGACCTCCGACGCAGGATCGTCGCCGACGAGCACGGTGACGAGACCGATGTGACCGATCGCCGTCACCTCCTCGGCCACCTCCGCCCGGATGCGTTCGGCGATCGGCTTCCCCTTGATGAGCGTCGCTGACATGTATGCGAGTCTATGCACAACATGCGCTGGCCCCGGAAGAACGACGCGGAGTCGATCGAGGCGCGCCGCGAGGCCATGAGGCTCGACGGCGGCATCGTCACCTCCGTCGACCTCGAACCGTTCGCCGGCGCGGCAGAGTCGCTCGTCGGCGTGGCCGTGATTCCCGTGTCGGCGGCACCGGTCGAGATCGAGCTCGGAGCTTACGAGCTGTCCGGCGACGGCGAGGTGGTCGAGACCGGCCGAGCCGTCGAGACGGTGCGGGTCCCGCTCGCGCACACCGAGGGCGGGCTCACCGCGTCGATGACGCGCGGCGCGCTCGCGGCCGGGGCGATTCGCACCTACGTGCTTCACGATCGCATCACCCGCGCGTCGTGCTTCGTGTGCAAGAACACCGCCGAGGCGATCGCGCTCGCGCGGTGGATCGCGGCGGAGCTGCCGGCCATGCGCGCGTTCCTCGAGTCGACAGGCGATCCGGCCCTCTCGAAGCGGGCGAAACTGCGCGGAGCGAAGACCCACGTCGTCGGGCCGATGTGCCACGTGCTCTGGCAATGGACGACGGGCGATGCCGTCGGGCCGAACATGATGACGCGCAACTCCTACGCGCTGAACATGGGGTACGTGATGCAGCAGGCGCCGGTCAAGCCCGAGCGGGCGATCCTCGAGGCGAACATGGGCGGCGACAAGAAGCCGTCCGCGGAGTACTTCCAGTCGGGGCACGGCAAGACGGTGCTCGCCGAGGCGTTTCTCTCCGACGAGCAGATCCGCCGCGTCCTCCGAACGACCGCCGAGGATCTCGAGGCGCTGTCGTGGGCCGGGACGCACGGCTCGGTCGCGAGCGGGATGCAGTCGGTGGCCTTCACCCCCGCCTCGGCCGTGGCGGCGATCTATGCCGCAACGGGCCAGGATCTCGGCATGGTCGGCACGAGCTCGATGGCGCACGGCACCGCGCGACGGGCCGAGGGCGGCCTCAAGGCGACGATCCGCTTCGGCGGCCTCGAGGTCGGCACGGTCGGCGGCGGCACGACCCTGCCCTCCGCACGCGACTGGCTCGCATCGATCGGCTGCGCGGGCGCCGGGAAGGTCTATCGCTTCGCACAGATCGTCGCGGCCGCCGCGCTCGCGCTCGAGATCAGCGCTTCGGCGGCGATGGCGACCGCCGGCAGCGAGAACTTCTTCAAGGCACATCACGAGCGGGGCGGCCTCCGGTGATGCAAGTAACAGTCTGTTACAAGCAGCGGTTCGAAGCGCGCTTCGCGCGAGGACGGCGGTTGCCGGCGCTTCGGGAGCAAGTAACAGACTGTTACTTGCGGGGCCTGGGCTCGTGATCGCGCTCGTCTTCCGCTACGAGGTTCGCGATCCGGAGGCGTTCGAGGAGGCCTACGGGCCGGAGGGCGAGTGGGCGCAGTTCTTCCGCTCCGGCGACGGGTACATCGGCACGGAGCTGCTGCACGACGTCGAGGAGCCCGACCGTTACCTCGTGATCGACCGGTGGGAGTCGGCGGACGCCTACAACGCGTTTCTCGCCTCCCACCAGGCGGAGTACCTCCGCCGGAGCGACGAGGCGCGGTTCCACTACCTCCAGGAGCTGCGCTTCGGCACGTTCGAGAACGTCTGGCATGCGGATCCCTCCGCACCATGACCCGGCCTGCTGGGGGTGCGGCGACAACCCGGCCGGGTTGCACCTGCCGCGACCGGTCGCGGAGGGGCTAACCGAGTACGAGGCGTACTTCGCCTTCGGCGACCACCACCAGGGCGGACCGGGGATCGTCCACGGCGGGCTCGTCGCCGGCGCGCTCGACGAGGCGGTCGGCCTGCTCGCCACGTGGTACGCGTTTCCCGCCGTGACGGCCCGCATCTTCGTGCGCTACCGCCACCCCGTGCCGATCAACACCGAGCTCCTGATCCGGGCCTGGCTCGACGAGGCTCGCGGGCGGCGGCTGCACGTCGACGCGTCGATCGGCGACGGGGCCGAGACGTTCGCGGAGTGCAAGGCCGCCCTCCTGCACGTCCCCCTCGAGCACTTTCTCCGCACCCCCGAAGGCCGTGCAGCGGCGGCGCGCTGGGCTCAGGAGCCCGAGAGCACGTCGTAGACGCCGCGGACGCGCGTCGAGAGCAGCGCCGCCGCGCGCAAGCTGTCGAGCGAGACGTCCGGCGCCCGGTCGGGCGTCGTCCGGGCGGCTTCGAGCCGGGCGGGATCGGCGCCGCGCAGCACGGCGAAGTCGAACCGGGAGACGTCGTCGGCCCCGCCGAGGTGGAGCGGCCCCGGCACCGCCAGCGCGAGCAGCTCGAGCAACGCGGCAGCGAGGTCACCGACGTGGACGGCGCGAGCCGCTCCTGTGGGCCTGGCTCGAAGCCGCCGTAGATCCGTGAGGTTCGGACGATCGCCGCCTCCCGGGCGCCGGCGGCCGGTTACCAGCCCCGGCGCTCGAGCAGGTCGCTCGGGTCGAGCGACTGCGTCGAGATCCCGACCATCGCCTCGCCGAGATTCGCCGAGACACGCGCGAGCACGTCGGCGTCCATGTAGTGCGTCGTCGCCTCGACGATCGCACGAGCCCGCTGCGCCGGGTTCCCGGACTTGAAGATGCCGGAGCCGACGAAGACGCCGTCTGCGCCGAGCTGCATGCAGAGCGACGCATCGGCCGGTGTCGCGATGCCGCCGGCGGTGAATGTGACGACCGGCAGGCGGCCGTTCTCGGCCACCCAGCGGACGAGCTCGTACGGAGCCTGCAGGTTCTTGGCCTCCGCGTAAAGCTCCTCGCTGCGCAGCGACTGCAGGCGACGGATGCCGCCGAACACGGCACGCATGTGCGTGACGGCGTTGACGATGTCCCCCGTGCCGGCTTCCCCCTTCGTCCGGATCATCGCGGCGCCCTCGGCGATGCGGCGGAGCGCCTCGCCGAGGTTGGTGCAGCCGCAGACGAACGGGACCGTGAACGGCCACTTGTCGACGTGATGCTCGAGGTCGGCCGGCGTCAGCACCTCGGACTCGTCGATGTAGTCGATCTCGAGCGACTGGAGGATCTGCGCCTCGGCGAAGTGGCCGATGCGGCATTTCGCCATCACGGGAATCGTGACGGCCTCCTGGATGCCCCTGATCATGTCGGGGTCCGACATGCGGGCGACGCCGCCGTCCCGGCGGATGTCGGCGGGCACGCGCTCGAGAGCCATCACGGCGCAGGCACCGGCCTCCTCGGCGATCTTGGCCTGTTCGGCATCGACGACGTCCATGATCACGCCGCCCTTGAGCATCTCGGCGAGGCCGCTCTTGACCCGCATCGTCCCGATCTCGTTCATCGGGATTTACTCTAGCTCTCGCGCGAGAAGTGCGGGATGCGAGTTCTCGTCGCGCCTACGCGACGCCGCGCGCGAAGAAGCCGAGCAGCGCGAGGACGAGAACGACGATCAGGACGATCCACAGAATTCCCATGTGAGCGATTTCCCCCTTTCGACAGAGGGGAAACGTCGCTCAGCCGGGTTTGGATACGGGCAAGGAGACGAGCCGCTCGATCGCCGGCTCGACGCCGAAGCGATCGCGCAGCTCCCGGTACTCCACCCCGGCTCGCCGGGCGCGCGCACGCGACGGCGCACGCTCGGCGCGCAACATCACGTTCTTCGCCGTGTGCTCCGCGGAGACGAACTCGATCACGTCGACGCGGTAGCCGACCATCTCGAGCGCCGAGGCGCGCAGCGCGTCGGTGACGAGGTCCGCCTGGCGGCCGAGGAGCAGCCCGTGCCGTAGCACCGCATCCTTGTCACGAGCCGCCAGCTGCGCGGCGAGCTCGTGGTGACAGCATGGGGCGACCACGATCGCTTCGGCGCCCAGCCGCACCCCGGCGGCGATCGCTTCGTCCGTCGCCGTGTCGCACGCGTGCAGCGAGACGAGCAGGTCGAGCGGCACATCGCTCTCGTAGTCGACGATCGCCGTCGCCTCGAACACGGCCTCCTCGTAGCCGAGGCTCTCCGCGAGGCCGCGGACCGTCTCGATCACGGCCGGGTTGCGGTCGAGCCCGACGAGCTCGACACGCGTCCCCCGCTCGCGGCCGTAGGCGACGAGCGCGAGGCTCATGTAGGCCTTGCCGCAGCCGGCATCGACGACGCGGACGCGTTCGCGCTCCCAGAGCGGCAGCGGCCGGAGAAGCTCGACGTAGTGCTGGACCTGCCGCTCCTTGTCGCGTGAGATCTTCGTCGCGCGGAAGAGCGGATGGTCGGCGGGCAGCGGGTGCCGCGGCGCGCGGTCGTGCGTGCGCGCGGGGCGTGCGCTCGACGAGGGCTTCCCCGAGGAGACGAGCCAGGCGCCCTTCTTGGTGCGCCGCGCGTGGACGTCGCCGTCCGGCGACAGCAGGTGGGCGTTGCGCGCGCCCTCGAGCAGCTCGTCGAGCCTCGCCGGCCAGTCCGCGCGCGGGACCGTGTCGGTGCGCGGCCCGTCGACGACCTTCACCGCCGCGCCGCGGCGAACGTCGACGGGCGTCGCGGTGACCCCGTCGACCACGAGCTTCCGCCACCCGTCGCCGAGCGCCCGCTCACGCAGCTGCTCCATGGGGCAAGTGTGCCAACCTGACGACCTCCAGCTCCGCCGGCGGCCGCCGGATGAACGACGCGACCACGCGCAGCTCGTCGGCCGCCTCCGGCGCGAGCGTCGGTTCGGCCCGGACGACGGCCGCGAGGCCGGCCTGCCACTCCACACCGTGCGGGCCGATGTACGGCCGCGCGCAGACGACCTGCCCCTTCGCGACGAAGACGGCACGCCGCGAGCCCTCACGCTCACCAGGCACGACGATGCAGACGGCCATCCGGCGCAGCTGCTGCATCCGGCGGATCTCGCGGGTCGCGTCCTCGAGCGCCTCGATGCGGTCGCGCAGCCGCGCGGCGTCCTCGAAGCGGAGCTCGCGCGCGAGCCGCTTGAGCTTCGTGCGCAGCTTGGGCAGCGCGTCGTCGAGTGTCTCCCACTCGACACCCTGCAGGGCGCGTGAGGCGAGCTGCGCACGCTTGCGGCTCGTCAACGGCCCGAGCTCCGTCGGGCGCGACGTGCAGACGACGCTGTCGCCACGACGCCGCAGATAGAGATACCGGTCGGGGCGCACGGACCTGGCATTCGCGGGCGGGCGAAGCTCGCGAATCAGCCGAAGCTCTTCGAGCGCAGCCTCGAGCTCCGATCCGAACACGCGCCACTCGACGCGTTCGAGCACAGCCAGGGCGGCCTCCACGGCGGGCCGCTGGCGCTCCGACCGGAAATACGAGCGCAGCCGCGCGCGCAGGTCCCGGGCACGCCCGACGTAGAGCACCTGGTCGTGCCGGTCGCGGAAGAGGTAGACGCCGGGCCGCTGCGGCGCCCCGAAGGCGAGGCCGCGCTTGCGCTGCGCCTGCCGCGGCCTGGTGGCGGCCAGTTCGACGAGGTCGGCGACCGTGCGCGCTCCGCGCTCCTGCGCCATCCCGATCAGCCGGATGAGGATCTCCGCCGTCGCCTCGGCGTCGGGCAGCGCCCGATGGCACGGCCGCACGTCGGTCGCGAAGCGATACGACAACGCTGCGAGGTTCGCCGGCTGTCGCCCCAGCAGCCGGCGGGCGAGCCCGACCGTGTCGACGACCGTCGCGGCGACGCGCCGGCCGGTGAGCCGCACGGTCTCGTCGTCGAGGAATGCCATGTCGAAGCGCGCGTTGTGCGCGACGAGGACGGCGTCGCCGGTGAACGACAGGAATCGCCGCACCGCGGCGGCGACCGGAGGTGCGGTCCGGAGCTGCTCGTCGCGCAGGCCGGTGAGGGCGGAGACGGCAGGCTGGAGGCGCACGCCCGGGTTGGCAAGCGTCTGGAACCGCTCCGTCACCTCGAGGCGCTCGACCCGGACGGCGCCGAACTCGCACGGCCGCGCCGCGCCCGGACGGAGCCCGGTCGTCTCGAGGTCGAAGACGACGAACGTCGCCTGCTCGAGCACGAGCTCCTCGCCCGGCGCGCCCGCGAGCCCGACGAGGTCGCCCGACCAGCGCAGCCGGGCGTCGGCCTGGACGGCCTCGTCGAGCAGCGAGCGTGCCAGCCCGACGGGGACGGGGCTCCCGAGACGCAGGACGGCCCGGGCGGCCACCTCGGCGGCGACCGGGCCGCGATGCTCCTCCACGAGCTCGACGAGCCGGTCGGCGGCATCGAGGCGAAGTTGCACGCCGCGATGCTAATACGAACAGGTGTTCGTGTCTAGCGGCGACGCATCGCCACGCCCGTCAGCACCTCGCGGACGATCCGGTCGGCGACGAGCGCGGTGATGTCCGCGGAGCCGATCGCCGTGGGCAGGACCTCGACGACGTCCGCCCCGACCAGGTCGACCGCGGCCGCGACCGTGCGCACGGCCCAGAGCAGCTCGACCGAGGTCAGGCCGCCGGGCTCGGGCGTGCCCGTGCCCGGCGCAAAGGCGGGATCGAGCACGTCGACGTCGACGGTGAGATAGACCGGTCCCTCCCCCACGTGCTCGAGCGCCCGCGAGACGACCTCCTCGATCCCGAGCTCGCGCACGTCGTGCATGAAGAAGCTCGCGACACCTCGTTCCTCTTGCCACCGGAACTCGGCCGGGCCGGGCCAGTATCCGCGGAGCCCGATCTGCGCATAGCGGTCACCGGTGACCCGGCCCGCCTCGACGAGCCTGAACATCGGCGTTCCGTGCGAGCGCTCGACGCCGAACACCTCGCGACCGGTGTCGGTGTGGGTGTCGAAGTGGAGCAGGCCGATGGGGCCGCGCCGCGCGGCGATCGCCCCGACGCACGGCTCGGTGACCGAGTGGTCGCCGCCGAGCGTCACCGGCAGTGCGCCGGCGTCGACGACCTCCCCGACGATCTGCTCGATCGCAGCGTGCGATGCGACCGGGTCGGCCGGCAGCACCGGCGCGTCGCCGTAGTCGACGATGCGAAGCTCTGCGAACGCGTCGACTCCCGCCTCGAGATGCGGGCCGGGCGGGCACGATGCGCTGCGGATCGCGCGCGGCGCGAAGCGCGTGCCGGGCCGGTCGGACACCAGATCGTCGGTCGGTGCGCCGACGATCGCCACGTCGACGCCGGCGAGCTCCTCGGGCTCCTGTGCCAGCGGTACGCCGCCGTAGGACAGGAAACCGGCGTAGTCCGGCTTGTCCGGAAGTGGGCGCCAGCGCTTCTGCGGATCGAGCATGCTCAGCCCACCCGCAGCCCGCCGACGATCGTGCCGATCACCTCTCGCTCGGCGGCTGCAACCGCGCCGGCGTCGTCCGGCAGCTGGCCCAGCACCCAGCCCGTCAATACCTCCTCGAGCGCGCCGTAGAGCATCCAGGCCGCGATCCGGGCGTCCAGACCGGCGCGAAACGTGCCGTCCCGCTGACCGCGCTCGATCATGCGCTGGAGCGCCGCGAATGCCTGCTCGATCTCGTCGAGCTCGTCCTGGACGTGCGGGCTCCGTGTGATCTCGCGCACGAGGAGGCGCACCAGGTCGGGGTCGTCGCGCCAGGAGCGGAGCACGATCTTCACCACGAGCTCGAGCTGTTCGGCCGCGTCCTCGCCGGTCTCCTCGGCGAGCGCGACGGCCGCGAGGAGCCTCCCCCACTGTTGCCGGAAGACCGCCTCGAGGACGGCCTCCTTCGAGCCGAAATAGTGGTAGACGAGCCCGTAGGCGACGCCTGCCTCCCCGGCGATGTCGCCGACCCGTGCCGCCTCGTAGCCCTCCGCGGCGAACACCCGAACCGCAGCCTGGAGGATCAGCGCCCGCTTGTCCTCGCCGGCGGCCATCTGCCGCGGACACTAGCTCTTGACCAGGGCCACCGACCGTGCTCTCGACCGCGCGCTCGGCGCAGTCGGCCGGCCGCGTCAGGCGACCCGGTCGACCGGTTCGTCGAACACTCGCTCGTCGGTCGCCGGCAGGGCCTGATCCTCCGGCTCGTGATAGGGGATGCGGCCGCCGTAGCCGAGCGTCACCGCCGCCCCGCAGACCGGGCAGGTCGCGAGGTCGCCGGGCCGCCCGTCGTCGGGTGGGCTGCCGAGGCCTCCCGGACATGCTCGTGCCGGCGGAATCACCATGGACGGCACGGTAGAAGCCCCTGTCCAGGCGATCATCGGCGGAAACCACCGATCGTCGCGAGAACCCGTAGGAATTGCGGAGGAAGACACCGTGCCGGGTTGCGAGGCTGAAACTGCTGCAAACGGCACCCGCCACCGCCGAGTATCCCCACCGATCCCTAGCGCTCGGCGGTGGTGGGCGCGGTTTCCATTCCGAAGGGCCCGCCTGGATTCGAACCAGGGACCAAGGAATTATGAGTTCCCTGCTCTAACCGCTGAGCTACGGGCCCGGACAGCGAACGCTACTCGTTAGAATCGCCCGCGATGAAGGTCTTCCAGGCGGAGCGGCACTTCCAGACGACCGGCGGCCTTCACGTCACCGACATCACCGAGGAGGTCGCGGAGATCGTCCGCGAGTCGGGCGTCGTCGACGGGATCTGTTGCGTCTACTCCCCGCACACGACCTGCTGCGTCCGCGTCAACGAGTACGAGCGCGGGATGTTCGAGGACTTCGGCACGCTCCTGCGCCGTCTCGTTCCGGCCGAGACCTACTACGCCCACGACGACTGGGACCGGCGCACGGAGAACATCTGCAAGGAGGACATGGAGGCGGCGAACGGCCACGCCCACTGCATGTCGATGATCCTCGGCTCGGCCGGCGAGTCGATCCCCGTCGGGGACGGCGAGCTCTGCCTGGGCCAGTGGCAGCGCGTGCTCTTCATCGAGCTCGACCGCTCGCGGCCACGCCGCTGGATCTGCAAGGTCGTCGGCTCCTAGCCCGAGCCGGGCGAGGCGACCACCGGGCCGGGCGTTCTAGGCGGCCTGCATCGCCGCGATCTCGCGCCGCTCGGCCAGACGGCGCAGGGCGGCCGACTCGAGCTGCCGCACCCGCTCGCGGGTGATGCCGAGGATCCTGCCGATCTCCTCCAGCGACTTCGGGTCCGAATCGCCGCCGAGCCCGTAGCGCAGCCGCAGGATCTGCTGCTCGCGCTCCGACAGCTCGGCGACGGCGGCATGGAGGGCCTTCTCCGTCAGGTCGACCTCGACCTGCTCGTCGGGCTGAGCCTCGTCACTCGCGAAGAGGTCGCCGAACGAGGCGGACTCGTCCTCGCCGACTGGGCGGTCGAGGGAGGCGACGGCACGGGCGGCGGAACGCACCTCACGCACCTGCTTCACCGGCAACTTCGCCTTGTCCGCGAGCTCCTGGTCGGTCGGCGGGCGCTCGAGCGTGGCGACGAGCTCGCGCTCGGCACGCGCGATGCGCTGCTCGCGTTCGACGATGTGCACGGGGATCCGGATCGTGCGCGCCTTGTTCGCGACGCCGCGTTGCACCGCCTGGCGAATCCACCAGGTCGCGTAGGTCGAGAACTTGAATCCCTTGCGCCAGTCGAACTTCTCGGCGGCGCGGATCAGCCCGATGATCCCCTCCTGGATCAGATCGAGAAGCGTCAGACCATGGCCCTGATACCGCTTCGCGATCGAGACGACGAGCCGGAGATTCGAGTTGACGAGCAGGTCCTTCGCCCGCTTGTCGCCCTCCTCGATCCGCTTTGCGAGCTCCACTTCCTGCGCCGCGGTGAGGAGCGGATACCGTCCCGCCTCGTTCAGGAAGAGCTGCAGGGAATCGGTGGTCGCGGCTGCGATCTGCACGTTCGTGTAGGCGACGTCCTCCTCGATCGCGCGGGAACAGTCGTCGGTGACGTCGATGCCGTGCGACTCGAGCCGCTCGAGCGAGCGCATCGAGGTCCTCGTCCTCGAGCTCGAGCCGGCCGACGATCTCGTGGAGCTCGGTCAGGTGGACGCAGCCGTGCTCGTCACCGTGCTCGAGCAGGACGGCGATCGGGTCCTGGGCCATGCGGATCGAGTTCCCGTCCCTCCCCGGCTCTAACCCCGGGATTCAACGAATGCTTACAGCGGGGGCACCGGCAGCTTCACGCGCTCCCGGAACCCTGTCGGCGTGCCGCTCCTCGCCGAGATCCATCCGCTGCCCCAGGCAGCCGTCCCGGACGGATCCATCGAAGGGTGGATCTGGCTGATGATCGTGCTCGCCCTGGTCGTCACCGCCGGCCTCTTTCTCACCTCGCGGCGCTGAACCTCCAGCACGGCCGGTACCATCGAGCCGCCATGTGGTGGCTCTACGTGCCCCTCCTGATCATCGGCGTCGTCCTCGTCGTCTTCCTGCTGCTCGTCGTGCTCGGGCGGTACCGGAACGGCGCGCTGCTTCGGCCGGTCGTCGAGAGGCTCTCACGGATCGGCTTCATGCGCCGGTTCTTCACCCGCGTCAGCACCGCGGCGATCGAGCGCCAGAACCCCGAGCTCGCGAGCGCGCTGAAGAAGATCAATCCCGTGGCCGCGAACCCGAACCCACAGGCCGTGCAGAAGGCGATGAGCCGCCTCACGCCCGCCGAGCGGCGCGCCTACATGGAGGCCGCCCAGGAGCAGGGCGCGGTGCCGGACAGCGCGAACCGCCAGATGCGGCGGCAGGCGGAGCGGATGCAGCAGCAGACGCGTGGCGGCCGCCCCTCGAGCGGCGGCTCACGCAAGCGCAAGCGTCGCTAGCCCCGGCCCGGGCCGAAGGCGGAGAAGAGCAGCCGGCCGTGCTCGCAGACGGCCGTCGGCGGCAGCACCTCGACCGTCGTCGTCCCACCTCCCTGCGCCGTGACGCGGAGACGGTATGCGGTCGGCTCGCACGCGCCGCTCGTCTGCTCACCCACCCCGGGAACGTCGGGTGAGAACCGCGCGGTGGCCCGCGCCGCCTGACCGGGGCGCAGCGTGACGAGGACGGCGGCGAGCGCGCCGGGGAACGAGGCGCGGACGTGCGTCGGGAGCTTCCCGCCGTGGCGACCGAGGAGCTGCCCCTGCGGCAGCCCGGTGAGGGTGCAGGAGCTCTTCGACATGTTCCTCAGCCGCAGCGCGTAGGTGATGTTGCCCGCGCCCGCGCTGCCGTGGACGGCGGCGAAGCTACCCGCAAGCTGTGCGCCCGTGCAGCTCGCGGCACCGGGCCTGCCGGCTGCGGTCGTCGTGGCGGCGGCGAAGACGGTGGCGAGCGCGATCAGCAGCAGAGAGGTCTTCATACGGCCTCTACGCCGCCGGCCGCCGCGAGGTCACACAACGCGCTAGCGGGCGTTGATGTACTCGGTCAGATACTGGATCTGGACGCTCTGCTGCCTGGACTGGAACTTGACCACGTCGCCGATCGAGATCACGCCCACGATGTCGCCGTGCTCGGCCACCGGCAGATGCCGGATCCTCTGTTCGGTCATCAGCGCCATGCACTCGTCGATCGTCGTGTCGGGCGAGATCACGATGAGCGGCGACGACATGATCTCGCGCACAGCGGTGTCGCGGTCGGTCCGGCCCTCGAGGGTGACGCGCCGCAGGTAGTCGCGCTCGGTCACGATCCCGCTGATCCGTCCCCGCACCGAGACGAGCATCGCACCGACATTCGCGTCGATCATCTTCTGCGCCGCCTCGAGCACGGATGCGTCCGCGTCGACCGACAGCACCTCGCCGCCCTTGGTCGTCAGGATCTCCGTGACGGTGCTCATCCCGGCACGATGCCAGGCCGGAGCCCTCGCGTCAAAGGTCACAAGGCGGAGCGACGGTCAGGCGGCCAGTTCGCGCCGCGCGACCCTGCCGAGCGTCAGGTCGAGCACGACACTGACGATCGAGAGGATGATCGCCGCCCAGATCGCCGACCAGAAGAACGAGTCGATCGTCAGGTAGTGCGTGAGGGCGTCGGTCAGCTCGAGCAGAGCCGCGTTGACGATCACCGAGAACAGCCCCAGCGTCAGGAGCAGCAACGGGAGCGTGAGGATGCGGAGGATCGTCCCGAGCACGGCGTTCACGATCCCGAAGAGCGCGGACACCCAGATGTAGCCCCACAGCCCGCCGGAGACGGTGACGCCCGACAGGATCCAGGCCGTCAGCGCGAAGGCGAGCGCGAGCAGGGCCCAGCTGATCAGCAAGGAGCGAAGCATGACGCCGCCGACCCTATAGCACCCGGGCCGCGACACCAACCACCAGCAGGGGGAAGCGCAGGGGGCGGGTGCACGGCCCGATCATGTTCTCTCACGCGGCAACCGAACCGTGAAGACTGCGCCGCGACCCTGCTCGCTCGCCGCAGTCACGTCACCGTGATGCGCGCGGACGAGCTCGGCGACCACCGCCAGCCCGACGCCGCTCCCCGCAGCGCTGCGGCCGTTCGTGCCGCGCCAGAAGCGGTCGAACACGTGCGGGAGCTCGGCGGCCGGGATCCCGATGCCACTGTCGGTGACGGTCAGCTCGACCTGCTCGCCGCGGTCCACGAGGTCGATCTCCACGGTGCCCCCGGGCGGAGTGAACTTGAGCGCGTTCGAGAGCAGGTTCCGGACGATCTGCTCGAGCCGCAGCGGGTCACCGGCCACGACGGCGGGCTCGAGCCGGGTCACGAGCTCGACCTCTCCCGCCGCGAACTGTGGCGCGACCAGCCCGACGGTCTCCTCGAGGAGCGCCGTGACATTCACCGTCGTCCGGTCGAGCCGGATCCCGGCCGCCTCCGCCGAGGCGAGCGTCTCGAGATCCTCGATCACGCGGCCGAGGCGCAGCACCTCCTCGTGGAGCGATGCGACCTGTTGCTGGCTCGGCGTCTCGACGCCGTCGAGGATCGCCTCGCACTGCGCCCTCAGGATCGTCACCGGGGTGCGAAGCTCGTGCGCGACGTCGGCGGTCAGCGCCCGCCGCAGCTCGTCCTCACGCTCGAGGGCCGCGGCCATGGCATCGACCGCGGCCCCCAGCTCTCCGAGCTCGCCCGGCGCGGCCAGGTTCGCCCGGGCGTTCCGGTCGCCGCGCTCGAGCCGCTGCACGGCGTCGATCAGCCGCCGCAGCGGACGCGTGATTCCCTCCGCGACGACGAAGCCCACGAGCAGAGCCGCTCCCGCCGCGATCAGGACGCCGTAGATGGTCGTGCGGGTGAGCGCGTCGCGAAGCTGGCGCTCCGCCGGCGGCAAGGCGCCGGCCTGGAAGCGGAGGGTCGCCGTCCCGACCTTCGTGCCGCCCACGAGGATGGGCGTGGAGCGCGCCACGCTGTACGTCCTGTCGAGCCGGCTCGCACCGGGGGATCCCCGCCCGGCGCCGGGGCCGAGGCCTCGGCCTGCCTGCAGGACGAGCGCACCCGCGCGATCGCGGACCTCGATCAGCGCGCCGCCGCTCACGGCGATCGCGCGAGCCGTCCGCAGGTCCGAGCCGGACCAACCGCCCGACGAGCGATAGCTGTCGGCGATCGCGGTGACCGTGCTCGCGAGCGTCTGCTGCTGCTGGCGGTGGACGAGCTGGTTGATGTCACCGCGGCCCGCCCAGAGGGTCAACGCTGCGAACGCGGCGATCGAGACCGCCGCGACGCCGGCGAACGCCACGAGCAGCCAGGCCCGGAGCGTGCCCACCCGCCTGCTACGCGTCACGGCCCAGCCCGAGCCGGTAGCCGCCGGAGAGCACGGTGAGGACGACCTCGGGGTGATGCGGATCGTCTTCGACCTTCCGACGCAGGTTCTTGACGTGCGAGTCGATCGTGCGCTCGTACCCCTCGAACTCGTAGCCGCGGACGCGGTTGATCAGCTCGTAGCGGGTGTAGACGCGGCCCGGGACGCGGGCGAGGGCCGAGATGATCCCGAACTCCGTCGGCGTCAGTGCGACGGGAGCGTCGTGGACGCAAACCTCGCGGCGCGATTCGTCGAGCACGAGCCGTCCGCCGCCGAACGAGAGGGGCGCCTCGTCGGCGTCGACGCTCCCGCCGCGGCGCAGGATCGCCTGCACGCGCAGGACCAGCTCGCGGGGGCTGAACGGCTTCGTCAGGTAGTCGTCGGCCCCGAGCTCGAGGCCGCGGATTCGATCCTCGCCCGAGGCCTTCGCGGTGAGCATCAGGATCGGCGTGGCCGAGAAGGCCCTGACCTCCCGGGCGACCTCTTCTCCCGAGACGTCAGGGAGCCCGAGGTCGAGGACGACGAGATCCGGTGCCGATTCGCGGACGAACGCAATGGCCTCGGCGCCCGACCCGGTGGTCAGGACGCCGAGGCCCTCCCGTTCGAGGTAGCCGCGCACGAGGTCGCGGAGCTTGCGCTCGTCCTCGACGACGAGGACGGTCGAGGCACGACCGGTCATGCGCGCCGGCGGGTCAGCGCCGGCCTCCCCCGAAGCCCAGGCCGAGACCGGTGCCGTTGCCGTGGCCGTTGCCGTGGCCAAGACCGAGGCCCAGCCCCGCGCCGCGACCGTCCATCGGCCCGGTCGCCGTGCGGTCGATCATCGTCTGCACCCGCGACTGGAACGTCGCGAGGGCGGTTGCGGCCTGGTCGGCGGTGATCCGGCCGGCCGCGACGGCGCTGTTCAGGTTGGCCTTGAAGGCGGTGACGAGCGCTGCCTCCAGCCCGGCGGCGGTCTTCCCGTGCGCGACCGCGATCTGCGCGAGCGACTTGCCGTCGTGACGCTCGGTCATGAGCGCCGTCTCGCTGATTCCGATGTACTCGGCGGCGGCGTCCATGACCACTCCACCGGCCATCACGCCGTGGTTCGTCCCGCTCTGGCTGCAGGCCTGCTGGGCGAGCCCGGACGGCCCGCCGCCCGCGGCGACCGCGGCCCCCGCACCGACGAGGGACATCGCTGCGACGCCTGCGACGACGAGATGACGCTTCCGATTGGTCTTCATGTCGACTCCTTTGTCTCGGATGACTGATGCATCCGAATCGAAGCGACAGCCGGCGCAGCTCCCATGGAGCCTGTATGGAGACCGGATGGAGACTTGCCGGGCCCGTGCGCTCACGGCTCGTGCTCCGCACGGATCGAGTCCGCGAGCCGGGCGAGCGCTCCACGGTCGAGCTCGACCTCGAGCCGCCGTCCCGCCTTCTCGCAGCGCACGAGCCCCGCCTCGCGCAGCACCTTCAGGTGGTGCGAGAGGAGCGGCGCCGACAGGTCGAGCCGCTCGCGGAGCTCACAGGCGCAGGCACCTTCGTGGGCGAGCTGGTCGACGAGCGCGAGGCGCATCGGGTCGGCCAGGGCACGAAGTGCCGCGAGCCGGGGTGTTGTTGCCGGGGATGCTCGCATCGTTCAACCATCATTGAACGTTCCGGCTCCGGGACCGACATCCGGCCTCTCCCTGACCTCCGCGCGTAGAAACACGCGGCTCCGGCGCGCTCCTACGTGAGCAGGTAGGTCTGGAAGCCGAACATGACCACGAAGGCGAGCGCGATCCAGCCGATCGCGATCCGCCGCTCCGGAACCTGGCTCAGCGCCTCCGGCAGGAGCTCGCGCCAGACCATCCACACCATCGCGCCGGCGGCGAAGCCGAGCCCTACCGGCAGGATCGCCTTGAACTGCTCGACGAACAGGTAGGCGGGAACGGCGAGCAGCGGCTGAGGGAGGCTCGTGAAGATGCTCCAGAGCGCAGCTGCGCGGACGGAGGCCCCGCGCGGCACCATCACGAGGCTGATCGTCACCCCTTCAGGGATGTTGTGGATCGCGATCGCGATCGTGATCGCGAGGCCGAGCGCGTCGCCGCCGCCGAACGAAGCGCCCACCCCAACACCCTCCGCCGCGGAGTGGACGGTCATGACCGCGATGATCAGGACCGCCTTCCGTGCGTCGCCACCGGTCAGCTGGGCGAGGTCCGGGGTGCCGATACGCCGCAGGAGCCCCTGCATCGCGAAGACGAACGCCGCGCCCGCCGCGAGGCCGAGCAGGACACGGGCCGGACTGCGGCCGACGCCCTCGATGATCAGGCTCGCGCTCGCGCCGAGCATGACGCCGGCCGCGAGGGCGTTCGAGACGCCGAGGAGCCGCTCGCCGTGGAAGCCCGGGAACGCGAACGGCAGCGCGCCGAGACCGGTCGCGAGAGCGGTCGCACTGGCGGCGAGGAACACGATCAGCGTCTGGTTCACGGGCCTCCCGGGCGTGATGGGCCAACGACACTTGACCGAGCACGAGTGCGGAGCGCATCGGTGGAAGCTACGGTCGGATCCGTGGCAGCCCCGATTCGAGCGGACGCCGGGGCGGCCATCGTTTGGCCATGACGAGGGTCGCCGGACCTCCAGCTGCCGCCGCGTCGGACGTGTCGCTCGCCGAGCTGCGGCGAACGGAGTTCGCGCGGCTGGACGCGGGCGGCCACGTCTATCTCGACTACACCGGCGCGGGGCTGTACGCGCAGTCGCAGCTCGACGAGCATCTGACGCTCCTGCGGAACGGCGTGTTCGGCAACCCGCACTCCGTCAATCCGACGTCGGCCGCGATGACCGAGCTCGTCGAGCGGGCGCGTGCGTCGGTGCTCGCCTTCTTCCGCGCGGCACCCGACGAGTACGTGGCGATCTTCACGCCGAACGCGACCGGAGCGCTCAGGCTCGTCGGAGAGGCGTATCCGTTCCGCCCGGACGACCGCTTCCTCCTGACCTTCGACAATCACAACTCGGTCAACGGCGTCCGCGAGTTCGCCCGTGCACGTGGCGCCGAGACGACGTACGTGCCGAGCGTCGCGCCCGAGCTGCGTGTCGACGAAGCAGTCGTCCATCGCTACCTGACCGAGGTCGGCGGCGATCACAACAACCTGTTCGCATTCCCCGCCCAGTCGAACTTCTCCGGGGCCCAGCACCCGCTCGGCTGGATCGACGAGGCTCACGACCACGGCTGGGACGTCCTGCTCGACGCGGCCGCGTTCGTGCCGACGAACCGGCTCGACCTCTCCCTCCACCACCCCGACTTCGTCTCGATCTCGTTCTACAAGATGTTCGGCTGGCCGACCGGCGTCGGCGCGCTGCTCGCCCGGCGCGACGCGCTCGCGAAGCTCGAACGGCCGTGGTTCTCGGGCGGCACCATCGTCGCCGCGTTCGTTCAACGCGAGTGGTACCAGTCGGCGCCGGGGGCGGCCCACTTCGAGGACGGGACCGTCAACTTCCTCAACCTGCCCGCGGTCGAGATCGGCCTTCGCTTCCTCGACCGGGTCGGTCTCGAGCAGATCCACGCACACGTGGGAGCGCTGACCGAGGAGCTCCTGCACACGCTCACGTCGCTGCGGCACACGAACGGCTCCCCGGCCGCGACGGTCTACGGGCCGGCTGCACGCGACCGTCGCGGCGCGACGATCGCCTTCAACTTCGTCCATCCCGACGGGCGGGTCGTGGACGAGCGCTACGTCGATCGTGTCGCCCATCGTCACTCGATCTCTCTCCGTACCGGCTGCTTCTGCAATCCCGGCGCCGGCGAGGTCGCCTTCACGATCTCACGCGAGACCCTCGTCGGCGGCGAATTCGGCGAAGGCATGACCCTCGACGACTACGTCCGCGCGATCGGGCTCCCGTCCGGGGGCGCCGTCCGCGCGTCGCTCGGGCTTGCATCGAACCGGGCCGACCTCCAGCGCTTCGCGGACTTCGCCGCCGAGTTCGTCGACCTCGCGGACGTCCCGGGCGACCTGCTGCCCCGGACCGGCTGCTGAGCGCCTAACAGCGGCAGCCACTTGGCGGGATGGTCTCCCGTGAGCATGCGGACGGTGATGCCGAGCGCGCGAGCAAGCTCCGGCTATTCGAGCGCGTAGGGTGCCTCGGTCAACTGCTCGGTCCGGTGCGCACGACGAGGACGGAGCAGCGCGCCTTGTGCGCGACGCGTTCCGAGACGCTTCCGAGCGCTCGCAGCCCGTGCAGGCCGCGGCTGCCGACGACGAGGAGGTCGTTTCGCTGGGCCTCCGCGTCGATCGCCGCGACGGGGTGCAGGTCGACGACGTCGACCTGCGGCGCGAGGCGACGGATCGCCTCGGCGTCGACGTCCTTGCCCTGCAGGCCGACGACCACCCGCAGCGATGCTCCGAACCGCTTCGCGAGCCGCTCGGCGACCGCCAGGGCGACGACCGACTGCGGCGACCCGTCGACACCGACCACGATCGAGGCCGGGAACCTGGCGCCTTCGAGCGGCGGCCGTGCAACGAGCACCGAGGACGAGGAACGGTGCAGCACGTCGCCCGCAACGCCTCCGAACACGATCTCCGTCGCACGACGGTGACCATGCGAACCGAGCACGATGACCGTCGCGCGAACGCGCTCTGCCTCATGAAGCAGCGCTTCGGCGATATAGCCGTTGATGAACTTCCGGCGCGCGCTGTCGCCGAGGATCCCAATCGCCTTGTCGAGCGCGATCTCGGCGTCTCGCTGCATCTGATCTTCGAACCGCGCCGCATTCCATCCCGCGTGAACCGCGTCGGCGAGGTGGACGACCGACACGGCCTCGATCGAGGCACCGGCTTCCGCGAAGCGTGCGGCCTGGCGGCACGCCTCGAAGCCGGGCTCGGTCCCGTCGACGCCGACGAGGATGCGCGAGAAGACGGACTGGGCCGCCACGTGGGCGGCGGCTGCCTGAGCTTGGCCGAGCGTCATCGCCTTACCTCCTGTCCCGGCGGTAGGGCCCCGCGAGCGCGCGCCGCGCCGATCCGGTCGGCTCGTCGGTGCAGTGGCAGGACCCTCATGGAATTCCCCCGCTCTACGCTTGGCGCGAAGGTCTCTCCGACCCCGGCTCGGGGCAGGCGCTCCGGGCCTTTGGGCCGTGTTGACGAAGCGCCGACGAGGGATACTCCCCTTCGTTCACCTCCAGCCTGGCCGCCGGACGGGCCGGCTACATCCGTAGCTTCCGCGATCTCGATCGCCAGTTTCTTCTCATCCAGTTCGCCGGCCCTCGACGGCCGGCTTCGACCAGGATCGCCAGGACGGCGGCGAGACCCAGGGCGAGGACGACCGCGTAGAGCGGCTCGTCGCGAAACGCCATCCCGCCGACGACCCCGAGCGCAACGGCGTAGCTCGCCCAGAGCGCAGCGGCCGCCGCGTCGAGTCGCGCAAACCGCCACCAGCGAAGCCGAGTCGCGCCTGCTGTGAGCATCGTCGCCGTCCGCCCACCCGGAACGAAGCGCGACACGACGATCACCGTCGCGGTGCGGCGGGCGAGACTGCGCTGCGCCCAGCGCAGCCGGCGGGCGGCCCGTGCGGAGCCCGGCAGGCGGCGCGCGGCGCGCGCGGAGAGCCGGCCTCCCGCGTAGCCGAGGTTGTCTCCGGCAAACGCGCCGGCCGCGGCGGCCAGCAGGACGGTTGCCACGGAGAGCCGGCCGGAGGCCGCGAGCGCGCCGGCGGTGATCACGGTCGCCTCGCTCGGGACGAGCGGGAACACCGCGTCGAGCGCCGCGACCGCGAAGATGACCACGTACGGCCAGTCGGAGCTCACGACGAGATCGACGACGTAGTCGAACAGCGGGGGCTGACCTCCGTTTCGCCGTCATCATGCGGCGAAGCCGACGGTGTTCCATCGGGGGTTTTGCGGAGCCGCCTGCCCCGCGGCTGGAGCCATCACTCCGGGCGAAACGACGGAGGCCCAACCTTCGCCGCGCAGCTGCGATCGGCGGCGCCGATGCGGCGTGTGTCGAGGAACCGGGCCGCAACGGCCGGCAGGCAGCCGTACTGGATGGAGCCGTGACCGGCTCCGGGAACGGTGAGGATGGTCGTGTGCGGCATCGTCCGCGTGATCGGGGTGATGTTCCGCTTCGGGTCCTGTGGGTCGAGGCCGCCCACGAGCGCCAGCACGGGCACCTCGCTCTTCGGCGGCGTGGCGGTGTCGGGCTCGGCGCGGGGCTTCGGCAGGGCCGAGCAGAACGCCGCCCGGAACTGCAGCTCGGCGGCCGACTCGTCCTGGAGGTACGAGCCGGCGGCCGCGGCAGGAGCCGACAGCCGCTGGCGCGCCCAGCCTTCGAAGCAGAGGATCCGCCAGTACATCACCTGCCGCGTGGTGGCCAGGAGCCCCGGCAGGACGGACCCGGCGTAGATCTTCGCGAGCGGTGCCACGTTGCCCGACGCAGCCGCATGCGTGAGGGGGAACAGCTTCGGCATCGTGGCGGGGTCACGGCTGAGCAGCTCGATCGTCAGGCCGGCCTCGGCCGCTCCGAACGGAACCGACCGGTCCTGGACCGTCACGGACGCCGGCTGTGCGCGCAACGCCTTCATCACCGACCTCAGCTGGTCGGAGAGGTGCCCGTAGGCCTTGACGCAACCTGCGTCGGCGTCGCACGCGGCGGACAGGTCGTCGATCTGCGCCTGCGCGTTGCGTGGCGCTCGCTCGAAGAACGCGACGTCGGGACTGGTCGCACCGTCGAGGATCGCAGCCTTCACGTGTTTCCCGTGGCGTGCGATGTAGACGAGCGCCGCCGTCGCGCCGTAGGAGCCGCCGTACACCATCACCTGCTCGTACCCGAGAGCGGCTCGCAGGGCATCGGCGTCGTCCACCGCCGCATCGGTTCCGTACATTCGTGGATCTGCGCGCAGGTGCGGGACGCAATCGCGTGCGTACGAGCGAAGGCCGGAGATGGCGATGCTCGGTGTGAGCGGCGGACAGAGCAGAGGCGCCGAGGCCCCCACGCCGCGCTGGTCGAGCAGGACGACGTCGCGCCCCGCGGCGCCGAACACCTGTGAGACGAACTTCGCGACGCCGAGCGCGGAGCCGCCCGGACCGCCGGCGAAGTAGAAGAGCGGCTCCTTGCCGGTGGGGTGGCGTGCCGGTACGACCGCGAACGAGAGCTGGATGCGCCGGCCGGCGGGCTGCGCCGGGTTCTCCGCGACGGTCATCGACCCGCACCGCGCGGTGACCCCGTCGAGCAGGCACGCGTGGAGCGCGGGCCGTGCCGCTGTGCCGCTTCCCGCGCTCGGGAGGCCGAAGACGAGCACGAGCAGAACGAGCGAAGGAGCGAGAGCGTGTCGCACGCGTAGATCCTCGTCGCCCGCCCCGGCTCTGCTCATCGGGGCGATCGCTGATCCGCATCCTCGGACTCTCCACATGTCGCGGGACGCAATCCCGGCCCCGGCCCCGGAGAGCCGACATCATCCGATCAGGATGAGCGCCCGGCGGCCGCGCGCTTCCATGCTCCAGCGGTATGGAGATCGGCCGCCGATGAACGCACAGCGCGCCGACGGACCGACCCCGGGCCTCCGGCGCCTGCTGCCGGTCCTCGACTGGCTCCCTCGCTACGACCGGCGCTTGTTGCGCGGCGACGTGGCGGCGGGGATCGCGGTCACGGCGCTGATCGTGCCGAAGAGCCTCGGCTACGCGGGCATCGCGGGGGTGCCCGTGGAGAACGGGCTCTACGCGGCCGCGGCCGGCGCGATCATCTACGCGCTCTTCTGCACCTCGCGGCAGATCTCCACCGGGCCGAGCTCCGCCCTCGCTGCGGTCGCCGGCGGGGCGGTGCTCGTCACCGGCCTCGGCGGCAAGGAGGCGGCACAGCTCATTGCCGCGATCACGCTCGTCACCGGTGCGCTGTTCCTGCTGCTCGCCGTGTTCCGGATGGGCTGGATCGCACGCTTCCTGTCGAAGGCGGTGATCACCGGCTTCCTCGCAGGGGCCGCGGTCGACGTGACGATCGGCGAGCTGCCGAAGCTCACGGGGACGTCGGCCGACGGCGTCAGCGCCTGGCAGGAGCTCGCGAGCTGGATCAGGGGGCTCGGCTCGATTCACGGGACGACGTTGCTCGTCGGGCTCGTGGCGCTGGCCGTGATCCTCGCGCTGCGGTTCCTCGCGCCGGCGATCCCGGGAGCGCTCGTGCTGGTGGTCGGCGGATTGATCGCCTCGGCCGTCTTCGACCTCGGCGCGCACGGGGTGGCACTGGTCGGCGACGTGCCTCGCGGGCTGCCGACGCCGGAACTACCCGGCCTCGCTGCCTTCAGGGACCACCTACCGACGATCGGCCTCGCGTCGTTCGCGCTCCTGCTGATCGGGTTCTCCCAGACCGCCGGCGACGCGAGAGCGTTCGCCACGCGGCACCGTTACCGCATCGACGTCAACCAGGAGTCGGTCGGGCAGGGCATGGCGAACCTGGGGGCCGGAGTGTTCCAGGGAATGCCGGTCTCGACCAGCCTCTCCGCAAGCTCGCTGAACGAGTCGTCCGGAGCCTCGACGCCGGTCGCCTCGCTGATCACCGGTGTGCTCGTGATCCTGACGCTGATCGTGCTCGCCCCGCTCTTCTCCGGCCTGCCGAAGGCCGTGCTCGGAGCGGTGATCATCGATGCGGTCGTGTTCGGCATGATCGACCTCGGCGAGCTCCGGCGCCTCCACCGGGTCGCGAGGTTCGACTTCTGGATCGCGGCCGCCGCGATCCTCGGCGTGCTCTCCTCGGGCGTGCTCGCGGGCGTCGTGATCGGCGTCGTGCTCTCGCTCGGCTGGCTCGTCTACGTGACCACGGCGCCGAGGCTGCCCGAGCTGGGGCGCGAGCCGGGCACGCACGTGTTCCGGGAGCTCGACGAGAACCCCGGGGACGAGACATTCCCCGGGATCGCCGTCCTGCGTCTCGACAGTGGGCTGTTCTTCGCAACCGCCGAGGCGCTGGACGATCGCATCCGGGCGGTGATCAGGGACGGCGAGCCGCGGGTGCATGCGCTCGTGCTCGACCTCGAAGGCGTCGACTTCGTCGACTCACAGGGAGCCGCGAAGCTCGCCGAGATCCACGAGGTGACAAAGGCCGACGACGTCACGCTCCGTCTCGCCAGGCTGAAGCCGCAGGTCGCCGAGGTGCTCGACGCCGACGGGACGATCGGGAAGCTCGGCGCCGACCACGTCCACGGCAACGTGCAGCGGGCCGTCCAGGCACAGCTCGCCGAGGACGCCCGACGCGTTTGAACGCGGCCACGCCTTCTCCCTTCGGTTACCGTGCGCGCCGATGAAGATCTCGCTGACCCCGAAGACGACGGAGTTCTTCGTGCTGTTCACGAGGGCCGGCGAGAACGCCCTCGAAGTGGCGCGGCTGGTGGAGCGCCGCTTCCACGAGCACCCGAACTCCTCGGTTACGCAGGAGCAGGTGAAGGCCGCGGAGACCACCGGTGACACGATCACCCGCGACCTGATCACGCTCCTCAACACGCAGTACCTGACCCCGTTCGACCGCGACGACATCTACCTGCTCGCGACGGAGATCGACGACGTCGTCGACCACCTCGAGGAGGCGTCCGACCTGCTCGGCCTCTACGGAGTCGAGATGCCGACCCGGCACGCGTTCGAGCAGTGCGAGATCATCGCGAGGGCCGTGGAGCAGCTGTCGATCGCCTGCGCGAACCTGAAGGGCATGAAGGGTGTGCAGGAGGCGCTGATCGAGCTGAAGTTGCTCGAGGACCAGGGTGACCACATCCTGCGCGAGGCGCTCGCGTCGCTGTTCCGCAGCGAACGCATCGACCCGCTGATCGTGATTCGCTGGAAGGACATCTACGAGGCCCTCGAGCGCGCGCTCGATGCCTGCGAGACCGCCGCCAACGTGATCGCGAACATCGTCGTCAAGAACGCGTAGGCAGCGATGGAGCAGGCCACGCTCGTCGCCGTCATCGCGGTCGCGCTCTTCTTCGACTTCACGAACGGCTTCCACGACACCGCGAACTCGATCGCCACGAGCGTCTCGACCCGCGCGCTCTCGCCGCGCAACGCCGTCGCGATGGCGGCGGTCCTCAACTTCGTCGGCGCCTTCATCTCGTTCAAGGTCGCCGCCACGGTCGCGAAGGGCATCGTCGACGCCGACGCGATCACGCTGAAGATCCTCCTCGCCGGGCTGGTCGGCGCGATCACATGGAACCTGATCACGTGGTATCTGGGCCTCCCTTCGAGCTCGAGCCATGCGCTGATCGGCGGGATCATGGGCTCTGCGATCGCGGCGCAGGGCTGGAACGTCGTGCAGTGGGCGGGCCTCTGGCAGAAGGTGCTGAAGCCCTCGCTGGTCGCGCCGTTCGCCGGCCTCGCGGTCGCGTTCGTCCTGATGCTCGTGATCGTGTGGCTCGTGGCGAAGCGCTCGCCGGCCAGGGTCGGCCGGGGCTTCCGCCTCGGCCAGCTCTTCTCGGGTGGCTTCGTCGCGCTCGCTCACGGCACGAACGACGCCCAGAAGACGATGGGCATCATCGCGCTCGCCCTCGTCTCCTCCGGTCACCTGAACGCGGACTTCACGCGACCGCCGACCTGGGTGATCGTCTGTGCCGCCCTGTCGATGTCTGCCGGCACGTATGCGGGCGGTTGGCGCATCATCCGCACCCTCGGCACCAGGATCGCGAAGATCGATGCTCCGCAGGGCTTCGCCGCTCAGACGGCCTGCGCGTCGATCCTCTGGGCGACCGCCCACCTGGGCTACCCCGTCTCCACCACTCACGTGATCTCCGGCTCGGTGATGGGATCGGGCGCGACGCGCGGCCTGCACGCCGTGCGCTGGGGCGTGGCCGGCAACATCCTGCTCGCGTGGCTCTTCACGATCCCGATGGCCGGCCTCGTGGGCGCCTTCATGGAGCTCGTCACGCGCCTGCCGGCCGGCGGCCTGATCGTCCTCGGGCTCGCCGCCGTCATCTCTTTCGGCGCCTTCGCCGCACGCCGCTGGGAGACCCGCCGCCTGCTGCCGGCCGAAGCGCTCGAAAGTGCTCCGATCTGAGGACGCCCGGCGGGCTCAGCGCCACAGGGCGTCGACGCAGTGCTCCGAGGCGACCACCGCCGTCGCTTTGACTGCGAGAATCTGCTGAGTGAACGAAGCGAGGCTTGAGGACGCTGGCTCCGGGCTTGCCCCCGTGACGGAGGGTTGGTTCGTCGTCAACGTGCGCGATGCCGAGTGGTTCTCTTCGGAGACGAGGGGCGCGGCGTGTTGGTTCGCGAACGAGTACGGCGAATCTCCGATCGAGTTCCCGCAGCTCGGGATCAATGTGACCGTCCTCGAGCCTGGCCAGAGCGGCGTCTACCACGCCGAGGCGAATCAGGAGGCGTTCCTCGTTCTGGCCGGTGAGTGCAGGCTGCTCGTCGAGGAGGAGGAGCGACGTCTCCGGGCCTGGGACTTCTTCCATTCGCCCCCCTGGACGAATCACGCGTTCGTGGGAGCCGGCGACGGGCCGTGCGTGGTCCTGATGGTTGGCGCACACGTGAGCCCTGACGTGCGCTATCCGGTGTCGGACCTCGCAGCGCGCTACGCCGCGAGTGTGGAGAAGGAGACATCCGATCCGGAGCAGGTCTATGCGACCGCCGAGAGGTTCCGGCGAGAGCGGCCGCCGTACTGGTCTCGCCTGCCCTGGGGCTAGGTTCGAACGCGGTAGCCGTCAGGCAGATTCATTGCGCATCACCGGCGCACGCGACCCAACCGGTGTCTGACACCAGGGTGTCAGACACCCTTTCGCCCTCGGCGGCGACTGATCATGCTCGCGCGAGTCGCGCAGGCTGTCAGCCGCGCTCGCCGCCTGACCGTCCCTGCTCAACGCCGCGCTGTAGCGTTTCGACAACGTGAGGCTCGTACCGCCTGATCCGCCGCTTTCGAACGGCGTCATCACCCTCCGTCCTCTGGACGAGCGCGATCTGGCCGCAATCGGGCGAGCCGCGATCGACGCCGAAATTCTGAAATGGTTTGACCTGCAGACGCGCAGTCCTGCTGACTACCTGGCGGCGAAACGTGAAGCGTGGGCAGAGGGAACAGGTGCTTCCTTCGCCATCTGCGACACGACTCGGCCCAACAGATGCCTGGGCCACGTCTTCATCGAACGAGACGACGACGGTCGCGGTTCAGTCGGCTATTGGGTTCTGGAAGACGGCCGAGGCAAGGGACGCGCCACGCGGGCCGTCCGGCTCGTGGCGTCGTGGGCGCTGCCAGAGATGCGACTTGGCCGCCTGCAGCTTCATACGGACCCGGAGAACGTCGCGTCGCAGCGCGTTGCAGAGAGGGCAGGCTTTACGCGGGAGGGCGTTCTCCGCGCCCACAACGGTCGCAGGGACGGCACCCGCGCCGATGCTGTCGTCTACTCGCTGCTTCCGCAGGACCTAGCGCCCACCTATTTCGCCAATCCCTCCTAGGGCCTTGGATCGAAGCGCTCGTGGACGAAGCGCACGACCATCGCTCCCTCGCCGACCGCGGTGGCGCAGCGTTTGACCGATCCCGAGCGAACATCGCCCACCGCGAAGACACCGGGCACGCTCGTCTCGAGGATGCCCTCGGCGCCGGCCTCCTGGCCCGTAACGACGAAGCCGTCGTCGTCGAGCGCGACGGTGCCCACGAGCCAGTCGGTGTTCGGTGCGGCTCCGAGGAACAGGAAGAGGAAGGAGAGGGGGATCCGCTCGCCGTCGCGGAGCGTTGCCGACTCGAGCTCGGTCACCACGGCCGTCAAGAAGACGGTCTGTCCCGAAAGCAGGTTCGTCTCACCCAGAAAACCGCCCGAGCCGTGGCGATTGATCTCCGCACCGGTCTGATCGAGCACCGCCGCCTCGCCTTCGACGATCGCGATCAGTGGATAGCGCCGGTCGCCGACCCGAAAGAGCACGTCACCGACCTCCGCGGTCCGCTCCTCGCCGTGCTCAGCGAGCTTGGCGAGCTGTCCCTCGGAGAGCACGGCCGTCCGGGCTGCCACGCGCCAACACTATTCCCCCACCCGCGTGCCGGTGAGCGCCGGGGCGATTGCATCGCCACCTGAGGCGCACCGTCATCGCGTTTGGCTGCGCGAAACGTAGACTCATGGCTCCCTGGCCCCCGCACGGAAAGGACTCCTCATGCCAAGAGTCGTCGTCACCCACGCTGTCGAGGACGTGCAGCGCTGGCTGAGTGGCAAGGCCGCTCGCGCCGCAGCGATCGAATCCGGATCCGGAAGCAACGTGACCGACTACGTCGCCCAGGATGGGAGCAACAACATCGCCGTCTCGGCCGAAGTCAGCGATCTCGCCGCCATGGGGGCGATGTTGGCCTCTCCCTCTGCTGAGGTCGCGGCAGCAATGCAGGAGCACGGGGTCATCCCCCCCTTTACCGTCTACATCGAGGCGTAGTCTCACGCTCGTCGAAGCGAGACGACCACCCGAGACGTCAGCGCCCCGGGCGTCAGCGGCGACTGCGCCGGGACAGAGTTGATGATGATTAGCCGGGCTTGTAACCGAGCTGGCGCAACAACTCACGACGGGCCGCGACGTCCGCCTCGGTCTCGACCCCGAGTGGCGTACCGCCGTCGACGACCCCCAGAATGGCGCGCCCCTGCCGCGTCTCGGCCACGACAACCTCGACTGGGTTCGCTGTCGCGCAAAAGATCCGACAAACCTCCGGCACCTGCTTGAGCTGGTTGAGCACGTTGACGGGAAAGCCCTCCCGGAGGAAGACGAGAAAGGCGTGCCCTGCGCCGATCGCCTGCACATTGCGCACGGCGAGCTCGATCAACTCTTCCTCGTTGCCGCTGCGGCGGACCAGCCGCGGCCCGGACGACTCGCAGAAGGCGACGCCGAAGCGCAGGTGCGGCGAGCTTCCTGCGAGTGCCTCGTGCAGATCGTCGACTGTCTTGATGAAGTGCGCCTGCCCGAGGACGAGGTTCAGCTCGTCCGGCTTCTCGATTCGCACGAGCGACAACTCCAAGAGGCTCACCTCCACTGCCTCAAGCCTGAACCGGTGCGAGGCGGCCGGCATCGGGTCATCCGCGGATGGCGGTGCTGCAGGGTGAACGATGGCTGCGGCTCGGAGACCCGATGGGCGTTACTGGACGGTGTCGACGACGTGATAGAGGCGGAATACGGGCTCCTCTGCGACGAGGCCGCCGACCTCACGCAGCATGTCCCCGCAGGCCGGCCCGGCGAACCACCGCTCGTAGTGCTCGCGACTGGCCCACGCTGTCCAGAGGAGCACATGGTCGTCGTCGTCGAATGGCACGTGCAGTTCGGCACCGAGAAAACCGGGTTGGTCTCTGATCACCGCCAGGATCTCCAGTCGGCCGAGGACTGCAAGCAGCTCTTCCCGTCTCCCCGCATTGGCGCATAGATACAGGTGGCTTCGCGTCATACCGGGAGCCTCCCACACGCCCACACGTGAAGCATCCGCGCCACCTCTGACACGGCTGCCCGCAAGTACCGTCCTGGCACGGCCCGGCCCGATACTCATGCGGAGAGGGCTGAGGGCCGGGCGACCATGAGGGCGGACGAGGTTAGCCGCGGACGGTAAAGCCGTTCAGGCCTTCGGCCTCCTCGTCAAACGCCTCGACCTCGGAGACCACCGCGCCGCGCGGGCCCTCGGCGCACCAGCGCACAAGGGACTCGACGGCTGCGGGCTCGCCCTCGAGCACCGCTTCGACCGCCCCGTCCGGGCGGTTCCGCACGCACCCTGCGACACCGCGGGAGTCGGCTGCCCGCGCGAGCGAGAAGCGGAAGCCCACGCCCTGGACGAAGCCGTGCACGACGACGCGGCGACGGATCACGCCCTTAGGATCGCAGCCGCGTGACCCGTGCTCGCCCCGGGTCAGGGCGCGGTTGGAGTGTGCTGACCCTCGGATTCGACGGCGAGCTTGTGCCACTCGATCTTCTCGAAGCCCGCTGCACGGTCGTGCTCGGCCACGGCGAGATCGTGGACACGCCGCCGCAGTTCGGGGTCGGTTGTCTCGTGGAGGAGCTCGTGCAGGATCTCGAGGGCTCTCGCCTCGCCGCCGGAGCCGAGGAGGTCCTGAGCCTCCTCGAGCCTGTGTGTCGCATCGACCATCACGTGCCTCCTTTGCTCTTGGCGGCAGCGCTCTTGCGGCGTTGCGCCCTGCGCCGGGCGTCGAGCCGGTCGAGGCTCCGTCGAAGTCGCCGCTCGATCAGGTCGATCGCATCGAGCGGCGTGTCTGCCGCGGCGTGCACGACGACAGTCCGTCCGCTCACGTCGAGCGTGGCGGTCGCGACTGCCGGCCGCCGAACGGCGGGATCGCGCTCGGTTCGAATCGTCATTCGCGCGTAGAGGATCGGCCGCGTGGCGAACCGGCTCGCATGAGTCATCACGGAGACCGCCCGCCTCCGCACCTGGTCCGAGACGTCCGCGTCAGCTATCAGGGTGAACGGGAACTCTGGCTCCAGCGGCGGAGCGGACTCCTCGAGCGCAGGCGAAACGGGTGCCGCGCGGCGCCCGTGCCTCGCGAGCCAGCCACGGTGAGTGTCCGGACGCGGTCTGCCGAAAAGCAGCCGGCGGCCCGTGATCCTCAGCCTCTCGCTCCTCGTATCCTCCATGCTGCCGCGCGTTCCCTCCTCCGGCATCGGGCGACGACCGATGCGCGTTGCCCGCAACTACTGAGACACCGCGCCGCGGTCTGTCGGGCACGTCACCGACAGGTACCGCCTGATCGGCGGCGACCCCCACGACGTATCGCTTCGCCGAGCACCTGGGAGAAGTCGAGGTCGAGCTCCATGAGCCCGACGAGGCAGGAGTGTTCGTCGAGGCGCTTCGAGCCTTCGCCGAGCTGCTCGACGTGGCCCCCACGCGGCGAGGTCGTGGTAAGGCACATCGAGCTCCGAGGCTGGGAGCGCGCGGTCCTGCTCGTCGACTGGCTGTCCGAGCTCGTCTACCTGGCGGAGGGCGAGGAGTTCTGCTCCGAGCGCGACTCTCAACGACCTCGCATTCGCGCAGCGGAACGGAGGCTGGCACGCCCGTGTCGTCCTGGACGTCTGAGCTGACGCAGATCGACGAGCTGCTCTGGGAGATCCCCGCGACCGCCAGGCGCGACATGCGCGTTCCGGCGCACCCTTCGTTCGTCTCAGCCGCCGATGCCCGGCAGCCCATCGCCGATCAACTTCGCTCCCAGGACGATGAACAGCACTGTCATCACCGCCGCGTTGTGCACGGCGAGCCAACCCTTCATCCCATCGAGCGCGGTGCGTGCTTTCTCGCCGCCGACCAGGTAGTACACGACGGGGCCGGCCACCGTGAGACTGCCGAGGATGACGTAGGCGAGCAGCGAGACGACCGCCTCGGACGTCGAGAGATCGAGCTGTGCGAGTGCCGCTCCGGCGCCGAGCGAGAGCAGGAGGTTCTTCGGGTTCACGCCGCCGAGGAGCAGCGCGAACGTGAACGCTCTCGACGGCGCGAACTTGTCGATGCCCATCATCCACTTCGGCATCGCCGCCTGTGCCCCCGGCGCCGGTCGGCCACGCCACTGCTTGACAGCCAGGAGGAGGAAGAAGACGCCGACCAGGAACTTGCCCCACGAGACCGTGTCACTCGCAGTCTGGTCGGTGCCGGCGTTGCCGGCGCTCGCGAGCAGGTAGCCCACCAGGCTGGCGACACCGAGCGCGACGACCCAACCCAGGACGAACATCGGCCCGTTCACACGTGCACGGGACGAGAACAGCATCAGGATCACCGCGATGATCGCCACGGGGACGATGGCGACGCCGACGGCGTAAGTCAGGATCTCCCCGATTCCTTCGGCCATGACTCCTCCCCTTCATCGGGGGCGGTGGGAAGACCCCACCGCCCCATCTCACGGTCAGTCTTCGGGGTTGCCGGCGTGGAGCGTGCCGGTCTCACGCTCGGGCAGTGCCATCCGCCCGGGGTCGAGGTCGTACGTCCAGGGCAGGCCTGAGGCCTTCCAGCCGTTCTTCAGCCTCATCCCGTGGAAGACGCTGTCGGGGTCATCGACCCGGCTGCCCTCCATCCCGTCGAGGACGTTGTAGGTGTTGGTGAAGCCGGCGGCGGCGAGCATGTCGATCGCCATCGCCGCGCGACCGCCCGATCGGCAGGACACGAGAATCGTGTCGTCGGGCGAGAATCGCGCCTTCACGAGCTCGACGAAGTCGGGGTTCAGGTCCCAGGGGAAGCCCTTCTTCTCGTCGTTCCAGACGTACGCGAGGAACGCGAACGGGATGTTCGTCGCCATCGGCGGGTGGCCGGTGAAGACCCATTCCTCGGGGGTGCGGACGTCGAGGATCTTCACGCCCTCGGGGTCCGCCTGCCACAGGTCGTACGCCTCCTTGGCGGTGACGTAGAGCCCGAGCTTCGTCTGCCTGGCCTCCACGACCGGCCTGTCGTCATGTGTGACGGTGGTCATAGCATCCTCCTCCCTATCCGAGACGGGCGTGCATCGATTCCTCGAGCGAAGTCGGCGCCGGTAGCTTCGCCATGGTGCGCTTCTTCCACTCCTCTTCGACCAGCTCGGTAGCCGCCTTCTCGAGGAACTCCGGGGCCGCCCACTCGTGCACGTCGAAGTCGTGCTCGATGTAGCCGTGGCCGAGCATGAAGTCCTTGTTGATGTCGATCGCGGCCAGGTTCTGCGGCGACAGGTTGGGCACCAGGTCGACCGGCAGGATGTTCCGGTAGGTGTCCTCGACGTCCAGGTAGTAGGTCTGCTTGTCGAGGATCGCCGCGGCGGCGTGCTTGTGTTCGTTCGCCCAGCGACCGACCTTGATCAGGCCCTTCATCAGGGCGACGATGATCTCGGGATGCTCCTCGCAAGCGACGTTGCTGACGGTGAAGGTGGCAGGGATGTTTGCGCCCTGCAGCGTCCAGTCGGGATAGTTGGCGAGGTTCTCGATCGCCTTGATCGTCCCCGTCGCCTCCTGGATGTGCTGGAACGGGCCGGTCTGCGTATAGATCGCGTCGACCTTTCCCTCGAGCATCGCCGTCTCGAGCGGCCGGAAGGCGAGGTCGTGCTTGTGGTCGCGCTTCAGCCAGAGCTCCGACGGGTTGTACATCGGCTCCAGCATCTCGGGCTTGTCGTACCAGTCGTCCGGATACGGGAACTCGACGATCTCGACGTCGTCACGGGTCATGTCGTTGAGCATCAGCATCAGCTCGATGCCCTGCTCCTCCTGGCAGCGCCACCAGTCGTTCTTGATCGTGTTCAGGCTCTTCGAGAGACCAACCCGCTTGCCCTTGAGGTCGCTCATCCGGTGGATGTCGTCCCTCGCCCGCACGAGTATGCAGCCGCCTTCGGGCAGCACGTGCGTGAGGCCGACGAGCCGCGTGCGGCGGACATCCGCATTCGCCTGGATCGCCGGGAAGCAGCCGCCGGCCCGGAACAGGTTGTCCATGTTGTGGATGTAGTGCGGGTACCAGTTGTTGCCGCGCTCCGAGCGCAGGAATGCGTACCTCACATCGATCTTCTTCATCTCCTCCCGCACCCAGCCGAGCTCCTGATCGATGTTGCTCGCCGATACGAGTGGACAGTTCGTGTAATAGAACTCACTCCAGTCGAGCGGAACGGTGTCAGCCGTTCTCGTGGGTTCCGTCACCGTGCTCATTGGTGCATCGCCTCCTAGCCGTCGTCCCGCGCGACCGTCGCACGGTGACTCGTCCTTGTGTTCAAAGACACCTCGACGCTAGACCGGCCGCTCGGCGCGGTGTGAGTGCCGAGACGGCTTCACTTGGGTGATCACGATTCCGTCCGACGGGGTCGCCGCCGCACGGGCGGCTCCTCGGGTACGCCGCGGCGTGTGCCTGGCCTGCTCGACCAAGAGGAGTCACCAGGGTGAACCGACCCGTTCTCGGCGTGAACGGCATGCGGCCGTGCCAAGCTGGGGCGATGCCCACTCGCAACTACCGGCTGGTCGTCGAAGGCGAGCTGAGCGACAGCATCGGGATCGTCTTCGCAGGCATGACCCTCACGCGCGCAGAGGGCAAAACCGCGCTCACCGGCCCGGTCCGCGACCAGGCCGAGCTGCAGGATCTCCTCCAACACGTGTCGGCGCTCGGTCTCACGCTCCTCGAGGCGACCGCCGTCGAGACGAGAGCGACGCGCTGACGTCCGAGCAGCCGCATGGGCGAACTCACGGACAGGAGCCCCAGCCGCCCGAAGAAGGTGACGGATCCGTGAGGAGAGGACTCGCGGATCGAGTCCGCGAGACGGTCGCAGCCGGGACCGAAAGGGCGAGGACCGCCGCAGAGCAGCATGCGTCGGTCGCGATTCCCGTCCGTGCACTCGAGAAGAACCGTGGTGTCGCGGCAAGTGTCCTCGCCGGCGGCGTCGCCTACCGGCTCTTCCTCTGGCTGCTCCCGTTCGGGCTGATCGTCGGCGGAGCGCTCGGCCTCGGAGATGCGCAGAGCTTCGTGGACGCCGTCGCACACGGCGGCCTCCCCCAAGCCGTCGTGAACGCGATTGGAGACATCGCGCGCGCCGCCGACTCCAACTCCTGGTGGCTCCTCCTCACCGGTGTGCCGCTCCTCCTTTGGGAGGGCTACACCGGAGCGCGTGCTCTGCAGCTGATCCATTCGCTCGTCTGGAACGAGGCGCCGCCGGCCATCCGGCCGCTGCGTAGTTCGCTTCTCTTCTCCGGAGGGATGTGCGTGTTCGTCGCCACCGTCATGCTGACCTGGTGGCTGCGCGATTGGACGCAGCTCAGGCAGCTCGGGCTCATGGTGCTCATGGTCGCGCCGCTGGGCGGGCTCTGGCTCGCGGTCTCACTCCGGCTTCCCCACGGATCCGCCCGCTGGCCGGCGCTCCTTCCCGGCGCCATTCTCGTCGCGATCGGCTTCCAGGTGACCCATGGTCTCGTCGTCTACCTCCTAGGTCCGAAGCTCGAGACGTCGATGTCGCTCTACGGGGCGCTGGGAGTTGTCGCGACCATCCTCTTCTTCATGTGGGTCATCGGACGGATCGTCGTGACAGCGCCAATCCTCAACAGCGCCCTCCATGACGAGCTCAGCGGAAGGGACGAACGCGACCGGCACGAGCCGAGGCTCTCGGCGCTCCGCCGAGTGAGCAAGCGCCTCGGCTCGGGAGCCGGATAGGCGGATCTTCGCCGTCGCTCTCCTCCTCCGCATCGCCCTGCGCGCGGCAGAGGGCTCTTTCGCCCGTAGTCGCCTCACCCACTTCGGACGATGCGTGGCGATCTGACTTCGACGGAAGCTAGGTACCCGTCCCCTGAGGGTGAACCAGAGTGGCTGCGAAACTGACTACGCCGCAAGCCGATCCCGACCCGGCAACGTCGACCGAGGTCCGCGCAGCTCTCGAGGGGCGGGCCTCGCCGCCGCTCGTCGAGGCGAAGCTCGCCCCTCCCGGTCTGCGGCGCGCGACAGTCGATCGACCGCGTCTTCGCCATGCCCTCGATGCAGGGCACGATGCGGCGCTGATGCTCGTCGCCGCCCCTGCCGGCTACGGCAAGACGACCGCGGCGCGCGCCTGGTTGACGACCGTCGACGCCGCGTTCGCGTGGGTGACGCTGGATGCCGGCGACAACGACCCGGTGCGGTTGTGGAAGTACGTCGCGACGGCGGTCGATCGCGTGCGATCCGGGCTTGGCCGGAGCGCATTGCAGCGGCTCGACGTGCCCGGCGGCAGCATCGAGGACGCCGTCGACGAGCTGATGAACGGCATCGCGGCGTTCGGTGAGCCGCTGCTGCTCGTCCTCGACGACGTGCACTTGGTGGACGACAAGGTATCGATCGCCTCGATCGCCCATGCGCTTGCGCATCTGCCCGCGAACGCACGAATGATCGTGCTGACGCGCGTCGACCCGCAGCTGAACCTCGCCGGCCTGCGCGCGCGGGGTGCGCTCGTCGAGCTGCGCGCACGCGAGCTCGCGTTCACAACGGCCGAGGCGCACCTGCTCCTGGTGAAGGGCGGCAAGCTGGAGCTCGGCACCGCCGAGGTCGACCTGCTCGTCAAGCGGACTGAGGGCTGGCCGGCCGCGATCGTGCTCGCCGGGCTCTGGCTGCAGACGGCCGAGGACCCGGCCTCCGCACTTCGCGCGTTCGGAGGAGAGCACCGGTTCGTCGCCGACTACCTGAGCAGCGAGGTGCTCGCCTCACTCGACGACGAGCGTCGGAACTTCCTCCACGGCGTTGCGGTACTGGGCCAGTTCACCGCGGAGCTCTGCGATGCCGTGCTCGAGCGCGCCGACTCGGCGCAGCGGCTGGCCGAGCTGGAGGAGTCGAACCTCTTCGTCCTGCGGCTGGAGCGCACCGGCTGGTTCCGCATTCACTCGCTCTTCGCCGAGTACGCGATCGGCCATCTGGCGGCCCTCGACACCGGGGCGGCGACGAGGATCCATGAGCGCGCCGCCCGGTGGCTCAGGGCACACGGGTCGCCCATCCAGGCGGTCGAGCATGCGGCCGCTGCCACGGATCACGACCTCGTAGCGGAACTGCTGATCGAGTTCCACCTCCCGCTGATCAGAAGCGGCGCCGGACGCACGTTTCTCCACTGGCTTCGGACGCTGCCGGACGAGCGCGTCGTGGAGCATCCGGAGCTGGGCGTGGCAGGCGCCGTCGCGACGATCCTCGTCGGCGGAAGCACTATCGATCAGCGGCATTTCCTCAGGCTCGCGGATCGCGCAAACGAAGGCCGACCGAACTCCTCCGACCCCTACTTCGAGAACTGGGGCCTCGTTGCTCGTGCGCTTGCGCTCGAGGGCGGCGTCGTGCGGGCGGTCGACGACGGGCGGCGCGCAGTCGACCTGGCGAGAGAGGGGCCCCCCGAGTCGGATGAGGTCGTCACGGCCGCGCTCGCCGCGTACGCCCGCGCCCTGTTCTTCGCCGGCGACCTCGACGAAGCATCGGCGGCGGCCGCGCAGGTGCTCGAGCACCCCGAGATCGAACGGCGACCGCCGAGCAGAGTCCATGCTCTCACGACGCTCGCGCTCGTCTGCGTCGAGCGCGGAAGGCTCGGCACCGCACACGGCCATGCAGCGCAGGCGAAGGCGCTCGTGGGGCACATCGGCACCAGCCGCAGTTGGCTCGGCGCGAACGCCTCGGCCGCGCTCGGCGTAGTCCTGGCAGCCGAGGGAAACCCGGTCGACGGGGAGCACGAGCTGATCACTGCCGAGCGGTTCTTCGGCGAGGAGACGGCCAGCCTTCATCGTGCGTGGCTCCTCATCCAGCTCGCCCGGGCGCGCGCTCGCCGCGGGCACCTCGATGAGGCGGCCGCCGCGCTGCACGGCGCCCGGGAAGCGCTCGCAGAGCTGGACGACGCCGGCCGCGTGCCCGAACTGGCCGACGAGGTGGAACGCGAGGTCGAGTCGGCGATGCGCGCGGCACGCAGCGGCACGCTGCTGGAAGCGCCGAGCGAGGCCGAACTGGCTGTGCTCAGGCTCCTGGATTCCGACCTGTCGGTGCGCGAAGTCGGCGAACGGCTCTTCCTCTCCCCGAACACGATCCGGACGCACGTACGCGCCCTCTACCGCAAGCTCGGCGTGCACTCGCGGGAGGACGCGGTCGCCCGTGCGACCGTCCTCGGTCTACTGCGGAAAACGGAACCACATAGGTGAACGCTCTGTTTTCGACCTGAGCGGCGCCCGGAGCACGCCATGCTCATGGCGTGGGTTCCCGTTGCTACCGGTTGGTCGTCGAAGGCGAGTCAAGCGATTGCTTCGCCTTCGACGGCATGGCGCTCACGCATGAAGACGGGAACACCGTGCTGAACGGTCTCGTCCGCGACCAGTCCGAGCTACAGGGGCTTCTGCAGCACGTGACGTCACTCGGGCTCACGCTGCTCGCGGTCACCGAGATCTCCGGCAGCGAGCCAAATCGACGTGGAGAAGAGAAGGGGACGGTGAGCGCGATGAGCGTGGTGCTTCAGCAGAGAGAGACGACAGCGGGGCGCACCTCGGCCGCGGACGTCCTCGTCGTCTTCGGGATCACGGGCGATCTCGCGAGGGTGATGACGTTCCTGTCGCTGTACCGTCTGGAGCAGCGGGGGCTGCTCGCGTGTCCGGTCGTGGGTGTCGCCGTGGACGACTGGACCGGCGAGCAGCTCCTCGCACGCGCTCACGACTCGATCGTCGCGACCGGCGAGGAGCTCGACCTGGAGGTCTTCGACCGCCTGGCAGCGAGGCTCTCGTACGTGCAGGGCGACTTCGCCGACGCCGCCACCTACCGGCGACTCGGAGCTGCGATCGAGGGGGCAGCGGCGCCCGTCTTCTACCTCGAGATTCCCCCGTTCCTGTTCGCGACCGTCGTCCAGGGGCTTGCCGAGGCGGGGCTGACCGGCTCGGCGCGGATCGTCGTCGAGAAACCGTTCGGCCACGACTGCGCCTCCGCGCGGACGCTGGCCGACGAGCTCCACCGGTACGTCGACGAGTCGCAGCTGTACCGGATCGACCACTACCTCGGGAAGATGGGCCTCGAGGAGATCCTCTTTCTCCGCTTCGCGAACCGGATGCTGGAGCCGGTCTGGAACAGCAATCACGTCGAGTGCGTCCAGATCACCCTGGCCGAGAATTTCGGCATCGCGGGGCGCGGTCACTTCTACGACCCGGTGGGTGCGCTCCGCGACGTCGTCGTCAACCACCTGATGCAGGTCGTCGCGGCGGCAGCGATGGAGCCGCCCGCCGGCGGTGAGCCGAAGGACTTCAAGGACGCGATGGCCGCCGTGTTCCGGGCGATGCCGGCTGCCGACCCGGCCCACTACGTCCGCGGACAGTTCGACGGCTATCTGGAGGTCGACGGCGTCGCCGGCGACTCGACCACGGAGACGTACGCCGCGCTCCGCGTCGAGATCGACAACTGGCGTTGGGCGGGCGTTCCCTTCTTCATCCGTACGGGGAAGTGCCTGGCGACGACGCAGACCGAGCTGCGCATCGTCTTCAAGCATGCGCCGCGGCTCGGCTTCGCGGTGCTCGAGCAGCGGCTCGAGCCGAATCAGCTGGTGATCAAGCTCGACCCGTCGACGGGCGTGCGGATCGTCCTCGACGCACGCCGCGCCGACGCCGGGGTCGCGGCGCCGATCTCGTTCGACGTCGAACTCGCGGAGGCGGGCGGCGAGGGAGCGACGCCGTACGAGGTGCTGCTCGAGGCCGCCATGACCGGCGATCCGGCGCGCTTCCCCCGCCAGGACCAGATCGAGGAGGCCTGGCGGATCATGCAGCCGCTGCTCGACGCACCGCCTCCGGTTCACGTCTACCGGCAGGGAGGCTGGGGCCCCGAGGCAGCGAACGCCCTCGTCGCCGAGCACGGCGGCTGGTACAGCCCCTGGGTGGCGTCATGAGCGGCGCGATGCTCGACGCCGAGAACACCCAGCGGGCGGCCGCCTCGCCGTCGCCGTTCCCACCGATCGCGGACTACGCGTTCCTCTCGGACTGCCACACGGGCGCGCTCGTCGCCCCGGACGGCGCGATCGACTGGCTCTGCATCCCGTCCTTCGACGACCCGAGCGTGTTCGCCAGCCTGCTCGACCGCCAGGCGGGGTACTTCCGGTTCGCACCGTTCGGCATCAACCACCCAAACGCCCGCACCTACGAGCCGGGCACGAACGTCCTCGTGACGACGTGGAAGACGCCTTCCGGGTGGGTCGTCGTCCGCGACGCGCTGACGATCGGACCGTGGGAGCGGCCGGACTCGATCACGCCCCACACACGACCGCCGGCCGACGACGACGCGGAGCACATGCTGGTTCGGACGGTCGAGTGCCTCGTAGGTGAGGTCGAGATCGACCTCGTCTGCGAGCCCGTGTTCGACTACGGTCGGACTCCGGCCGAATGGAGCGCGGTCGAGGGCGGCCTCCACGCGGCCGACGCAACCGGCGCGGGCCAGACGATCCGGCTCCGGTCGGATCTCACCCTCGGCATCGAAAGCAATCGCGTCAGGGCCCGGCACGTGCTCTCCAAGGGCGAGCGAGCCTACTGCGCGCTCTCCTGGGCTGAGGACCTGACCGCCCCGCGGGACGTGGAGGACGCCGAGTCGAGGATCGCCGCCACCACGCGCTTCTGGCGGGCGTGGCTCGGGCGGGCCCGCCTGCCTGACCACCGCTTCAGCGGCCTGATCCAGCGCTCGGCGCTCGTGATCAAGGGGCTGACGTACATGCCCACCGGCGCGACGGTCGCGGCACTCACCACGTCGCTGCCCGAGACCCCGGGCGGCGAGCGCAACTGGGACTATCGCTACACCTGGATGCGCGACGCCACCTTCACGCTTCAGGCGCTGCACTGGCTCAACCTCGACTGGGAGGCGGACGAGTTCATGCAGTTCGTCGCCGACGTCGAGCCGACGGAGGACGGCTCACTGCAGATCATGTACGGGATCGACGGCCGGCGCGATCTCACGGAGTCGACGCGAGACGAGCTCTCCGGCTACGAAGGCGCCCGGCCGGTGCGAATTGGCAATGGTGCCTTCGACCAGCGCCAGAACGACGTCTACGGGGCCGTGCTCGGCTCGATCCTGCTGCACACGCGGCGCAGCCAGCGGCTGCCGCGGCGGCTGTGGCCGATTATCGAGACCCAGGCGCAGTGCGCCATGAACGTCTGGCGGCAGCCCGACCAGGGCATCTGGGAGGCACGCGGGGCGCCGCAGCACTACGTGTCCTCCAAGCTCATGTGCTGGGTCGCACTCGACCGGGCCTCGCAGCTCGCCGAGATCCGCGGCGACGCGGGGCTTGCGCGGAAGTGGCTGAGCGCCTCCGAGGAGATCCGAGCCGACGTCGTCGAACACGGCTTCTCCGAGCGCGGCGTCCTGCGCCAGCACTACGCGACGGACGCGCTCGACGCCTCGGCACTTCTCGCGGCGATCTTCGGCTTCCTGCCGGCGAACGACGAGCGTCTCCGCAAGACGGTGCTGGCGATCGCTGAGGAGCTGAGCGAGAGCGGCTTCGTGCTCCGCTACCGAACAGAGGAAACCGACGACGGCCTCTCCGGCGAGGAAGGGACGTTCCTGATCTGCTCGTTCTGGCTCGTCTCGGCGCTCGCGTACGTCGGCGAGCTTCGACGGGCCTCCGACCTGATGGAACGCTTGTTGCGCATCGCCTCGCCGCTCGGCCTCTACGCCGAGGAGTTCGACACGGCCACAGCGCGGCACCTCGGCAACTTCCCACAGGCGTTCTCCCATCTGGCCCTGATCGAAGCCGCAGCGCGAATCATCGTCCACGAGCGCGTCAAGGAAGCCCGATGATCGGCGGCGGCGTCCCTCGAGCAGAAGAGACCAAACGAAGTGAAGAGAGTGAGGTGGCGACCATGAAGGTCATCATCGTCGGAGGTGTCGCCGGCGGCGCGTCGTGTGCGGCGCGCCTGCGCCGGCTCGACGAGCAGGCGGAGATCCTGATGGTGGAGCGCGGACCGTACGTCTCGTTCGCGAACTGCGGGTTGCCGTACCACATCGGCGGCGTGATCGAGCACGAGAGCGACCTCCTGGTCGCGAACGAGCGGCTGTTCCGCGAGCACTTCGCCGTCGACTGCCGGACCGGCTGCGAGGCAATCGCCGTTTCGCCGCAGGACAAGACTGTTCAGCTGCGCGACGTCCGGAGCGGCGTGGTGACGACGGAGTCGTACGACAAGCTCGTGCTCGCCCCCGGCGCAGCTTCGATCCGTCCGCCGCTTCCAGGCATCGACCTTCCCGGCATCTTCCAGGTACGGACCGTTCCCGATGCGCACGAGATCCGCGAGTGGATCGAGCGGGGAACGAGCTTTCTCGCCGGGATGGGCAAGTACTCCGGGTTCCAGATCGCCAGGCCGCGCCTGCGCGCGGTCGTCGTCGGCGGCGGCTTCATCGGCCTGGAGACGGCCGAGAACCTCACGCGCCGCGGCTTCGACGTGACTGTGCTCGAGCTGGCCGAGCAGGTGCTCGCCCCACTCGATCCCGAATATGCACGGACCGTTGCGGGCTTCCTCGAACTGCACGGCATCCATGTCGTCCTCGGCGACGGCGTCACGGGATTCGAGCAGTTGGAGGACGAATCTCTGGTCGTCTCGACGCAGTCGGGAGAGTCGCACCCCGCCGACATCGTCATCCTCGCGCTCGGCGTCCGTCCCGATACCTCACTCGCGCGCATGGCAGGCGTGGAGATCGGGGAGTTGGGCGGAATTCGAGTCGACGACCAGATGCGGACGAGCGATTTCGACATCTTCGCGGCGGGCGACGCGGTCGAGGTGCGCGACTTCATCACCGGCGAGTGGAGCCTCGTGGCGCTCGCCGGGCCGGCGAACCGACAAGCCCGCATCGCGGCCGATGTGATCGCCGGACGTGACTCCAACTTCCGCGGTACGCAGGGCACCGCGGTCGTCGGGCTGTTCGGAGCCACGGTCGCCTGGACGGGCGTGAACGAGAAGACGCTGGACCGTCTCGGCGACGACGACTTCGAGAAGGTCTACATCTATCCGAACTCGCACGCCGGCTACTACCCCGGTGCGAAGCCGATCGCGATGAAGGTCATCTTCAGGCGCTCCGACGGCCGCGTGCTCGGCGCGCAGGCGATGGGCGAGGACGGTGTCGACAAGCGGATCAGCGAGCTCGCGATCGCGATCCAGCTCGGCGCTACCGTCTACGACCTCGAGCAGGTCGAGCTCTGCTACGCACCGCCGTTCGGTAGCGCCAAGGACCCGGTGAACTTCGCCGGGATGGTCGCCGCCGGCGTCCTGCGCGGCGACATGCCGTTGAGCCACTGGGCCGACGTGGACGGCGGCTTCCTCCTGGACGTTCGCGAGCAGTTCGAGCTCGCCGTCGAGGAGGTGCCCGACGCTGTGAACATCCCGATGGGCGAGCTGCGCTCGCGTCTCGACGAGCTCCCGCGTGACCAGGAGATCCTTGTCGTCTGCCGCTCCGGCCAGCGCGCCTACACCGCGACGCGCGTCCTGGTCCAGCACGGCTATGACGCCCGGGTCGTGTCCGGCGGGATGCTGTCGCACGCGATCGCCGCGCAGGAGGTGCTGACACCGGCATGAGTCGCGTTGCGATCGCGTGCACGACCGAGCAGACGCTGCTCGGCGAGGGAGCCCGGTGGGACGACCGCCGCGACGAACTGCTGCGCGTCGACATCCTCGCTGGACGCGCGTACCGGGACCGATGCGCCGACGACGGCGGCCTCGTCGCCGTCCGCAGCTACCGCTTCCCTGGAACCGTCGGAGCGATGGCACCAATCGACGGCGACGACGGCTGGCTGCTGGCCGCCGGACGAGGGTTCGTCCACCTGGCGCCGGACGGGCGTCGCCGTACGCTCGGCGAGGTGGCTCCGCCCGGCACAAGGATGAACGACGGCGCGTGCGATCCGCAGGGCCGCTTCTGGGCCGGCTCGCTCGCCGACGACCACGACCGGGGCGGCGGCGCGCTCTATCGCCTCGATCGAGACGGATCCACACACAGCATGCTCACCGGGCTGACGATTCCCAACGGCCTCGGCTGGAACCCCAACGGGAACACGATGTACCTGGCAGACAGCGGACCGCGGGTGATTCACGCATTCGCGTTCGACCGCCACCGCGGCTCCATCTCCGAGGGGCGGATCCTGGTCACGGTGCCCGAGGAGATCGGGGCGCCCGACGGCCTGACGGTCGACGCCGACGGTGACCTCTGGGTGGCGATCTACGGCGGCGGCTGCGTTCATCGCTACTCCCCCGAGGGCGTGCTGCGCGAGACGCTGCGCGTCCCGGCCAGTCAGTGCACATCGTGCGCGTTCGCGGGAACGGGGCTGCACCGGCTCTACGTCACCACTGCGACCGAGAACTGGAGTGACGAGCGGCGGCGCGGCGAGCCGGCAGCCGGGCTCGTCTACCGCCTCGACACCGACGCGACCGGAAGGGCTGCCGCGACCTTCGCGCCGGACGCCGACTGGTGGATGACCGACCGGCCAGGTCGAGCGGCGACGACCGCGCACGAACGTCGATGAGCGGCCTGAATCGTCTCGACTCGCCGATGCACCCGCGCGAGGAGTACCACTGCTGCGGCTGCGGGTACGGCGCCGTGGGCCGAAGCGCGCCCGATCGCTGCCCGATGTGCGCCGGCTCGAACTGGCTCGAGAATGGCCGACGTCAACAACATGAGGCTGGCCAGGATCCGGCGCGTCGGCCGGCGCGATCGTTTTCGCGTTCACGTGGGTGAATCTCCTCGATCGCCTTTCACAGTGCGAACCCCACCGCCTAGCCTGGGCGTAACGACCAAGGGGAACGTGACCGGTGCGTGGCCCGGGTCGGCGGATCTTCATCGCTACAGACAAGGGAGATGTCATGGCTACCGACGTGAAGAGGCTGGCGGAGCTGACCGGGAATGAATTGGCGGAACTGCTCGCGCTGATCGGCGGCTCGGACAGCGTTGAGCTGAAGCTGACCGTTCCCGAGCAGGAGCAGCGAGCGGCGATCGCGACTCTCGAGGTCGATCCACTCGAGGCACAGATTCGGCAGGTGTTCTTCTTCGATACGCCCGACCTGATGCTCAGTCAGAACGGCGTCGCGGTGCGCGCGCGCCGAGTGCAGGGGCGAACCGGGGACACGGTTGTGAAGCTGCGGCCGATCGTCCCGGACTCGCTTCCCGAGGACATCCGCCACTCACGAAGTGTCAACGTTGAAGTGGATGCGATGCCGGGCGGCTACGTCTGCTCGGCTTCCATGAAGGGGCAGGTCGCGAACGCCGACGTGCGCGACGCAATCCTCGGCCGAAGTCCGGTCAAGAAGCTGTTCTCCCAGGAGCAGCGCAAATTCTTCGCCGCTCATGCACCCGAGGGCGTCGGGCTGGACGAGCTGTCAATCCTGGGCCCGATCTTCGTGCTGAAGCTGAAGCAGACAGCGCCGGGACACAAGCGCAAGCTGGTGATCGAGCTCTGGTTCTATCCCGACGGCTCGAAGATCCTCGAGCTCTCCACCAAGTGCTTGCCGGCCGAGGCATTCCAGGCCGGGATCGAAGCCAGGGCCTACCTAGACGGCCTCGGCCTCAATCTCTCCGGCGAACAGAAGACAAAGACCAAGACCGCGCTCGAGTTCTTCGCCGCCGAACTCCGAGATCAGCGAGAGGAACGCTGACGCCTGAGGAGACTAACTCGCACCAGGGCCTCGAATCAGTACCAAATCTCGAAGAGCACGCGCCCGGGCTCGACACCCCGGCCACCGCCATTTCCGTTACTGGCCGAATGAACGTCCTGCTTGAGCACGCGCCCTCGACCCCTCGCCGCGAGGGCGGAACCAGTGGCACAAGGCGGCGGCCGTCGCGATAGGCGAGACTCAGGCCGTGCAACCGCCCGAGGTGAGCTATGCCCGCAGCGGCGAGATCGCGGTCGCCTATCAACTCGTTGGGACGGGCCCTCCGGACCTCGTCTTCATCCGAGGCCTCGCCGGCGATCTGCTCTCGTCCTGGGAACAGCCGTTGCTTGTACGCCACGTCGAGGGTCTCGCCGCTCACAGCCGGGTACTGATGCTCGACAAGCGCGGGACGGGGCTCTCCGATCGTGTGCGGGAGGTGCAGTCGCTCGAGACGGCGATGGACGACGTCCGAGCCGTGATGGATGCGGTCGGCACCGAACGCGCTGTTCTCTGGACGGGCACCAGCAGCACCGGCATCAGCGTGCTCTTCGCGGCAACGTATCCCGAGCGCTGTGCTGGTCTTGTCCTGTTCGACCCGACGGTGAAGGGGATCCGATCGTCCGACTACCCCTGGGCTCCGACCGAGGAGGAGTGGCGCGAGAGGTTGGCCAGCGTTCGCGGCGGATGGGGCGCGCGAGGCTACCTCGAGGACCTCGCCGATGAGTGGGTGCCCGAGGTCGCCGAGGACGAGGCTTTCCGCCAGTGGTTCGTCTGGCACATGCGGCGCAGCCTCAGCCCCGGCGCAGCTTTGACCGCGTTCCGCGCCGCGATGGAACTCGACGTCAGCGATGTTCTCGCCGCCGTCCGCGTGCCGACGCTCGTGATCGCCCATCCAACACGCCCCGGGCCGGCCCATTACATCGCCCAGCGGATCCGAGGCGCCGAGGTTGCTGAGCTGCCGCCGCTCCAAGGCCTTTATACCTGGGTCGACGACGACGCCCACCGAGCGACGATGGACGCGACAGAGCGCTTCGTCTCGCGCCTCACCCGAGCGACCGGCTCGGAACGCGTGCTGGCAACCATTCTGTTCACCGACATCGTCGGCTCGACCGAGCTGGCGGGACGACTCGGAGACTCAGCGTGGCGCGAGCTGCTCCAGAGGCATCACGCGATCGTCCGTCGCGAGCTCGCGCGGTTCCAGGGCCGGGAGCTCGACACCGCCGGAGACGGATTCTTCGCTTCCTTCGACGGACCCGCCCGCGCCGTTCAGGCCGCCTCTGCGATCCGCGATGCGCTTGTGCCGCTCGAGATCCAGATCAGATCGGGGCTTCATACCGGCGAGTGTGAGGTGAGCGACGGCAAGATCACGGGAATCGCCGTCTCGATCGGAGCGCGCATCTCTTCGCTTGCGGCCCCCAGCGAGGTATTGGTCTCCAGCACGGTGAAGGATCTCGTCGCCGGCTCAGGCCTTCGGTTCGAGGATCGCGGCGACCATCAGCTCAAGGGCATCCCGGACACGTGGCGCCTCTTCGCTCTCTCCGCCCGAGACGTTCCGTAGCACGCTGTCAGAACGACAACAGAAATGAACGAATGAATGGAGGCGGCGGGAATCGAACCCGCGTCCGCGGACGCACCGGATTGAGCGTCTACAAGCATAGGCCGCCGTTTGCTTTCGCCCGCCGGCCGGTTGGCGACCGACCTACCGCCGAGCTAGCCCTCCTGAAGTGTCGCGCCGCCGGCGAGTGGCTCTCCTTTGGCGCCGAGCCCGCTAGTTGATGCCGATCCCGGGTCGCAGGCCTCCCCGGGGCGACACGCTGCTCTAGGTCGCTAGGACTTAGGCAGCGAGTGCGAGATTGTGATCCGCACTTGCGTTGTTTCCGGTGGTTTTACGAGGCCGACCGGAACCTCGGCTTGCAGCTCAACCGGAGAACCGACCACGTCGAAGCCATGGCGCCCCCGTATGTGTGTTCCCCGCATTGTAGCCGTGACGGCTAGCGGCGGCTCTTGAGCGCCCGCTCCATCTGGCGCTTCGCGTCACGCTCGACGACGTCACGGCGCTTGTCGCGCTGCTCCTTGCCGCGCGCCACCGCGAGCTCGACCTTCACCCGCGAGTCCTTGAAGTAGAGCCGGGTCGGGACGATCGTCAGGCCCTTCTCGCGCACCTTGCCGTAGAGCGAGTCGATCTCCCGGCGGTGCAGGAGGAGCTTCCGGGCGCGCATCGGCTCGTGGTTCGCGCGGTTGCCCTGGTCGTAGGTCGAGATCTCGAGGCCGTTCAGCCACGCTTCACCGTCGCGGATGTCCGCGTAGGCCTGGGCGAGCGTCGCGCGACCGTCCCGGAGGGACTTCACCTCGGTCCCGGTGAGGACGAGCCCCGCCTCGAACCGGTCCAGCAGGTGGTAGTCGTGCCGCGCCCGGCGGTTCTCTGCGATCACTTTTTCGCCCATGGCACGTCGAGAGTAGCGTTGAGGGTCGGACCAGGGTGATGCCGGATAGCCCCGCGGCCGGAGCGCAGGCACCCTCGAGACATGAGCGAACACATCACACACACATCCACGGTCAAGCGTCTCGAGCGCAGCTCGGACGACAAATGGCTCGCCGGCGTCTGCGGCGGCCTCGGACGCTACTTCGACCTCAACCCGGCCGTCTTCCGGCTCGGGATCGTCGTCCTCACGCTGCTCGGCGGCGCGGGGATCCTCATCTACCTCGCCGCCGTCCTCGTGGTGCCGGCAGAGGGCAAGCAGTCGATCGCGGCGGAGGTCCTCGCAGGGCGCCGCGAGCACCCCTGGCAGGTCGTCGCGCTCGGCCTCTCCGTCGCGGCGATCGCCGTCCTGCTCTCGCGGGCCAGCACCTGGCCGACGATCGGCGCCGGCTGGGTCGTCGTGCTGTTCGCCGGGCTCGCGGTGCTCTGGGCTTCGCGAAGCAATCGCCGCGGTCATCGCATCGTGATCGGCCTGACCGCCACCCTCGCTGTACTGGCCGTGCTCTTCGCGACTGCGGTCGTCACTGCGTTCTCGTGGTTCAACGTGAGCCTCGGCGACGGGACCGGCGATCGCGTCTACGCGCCGGCGACCGCCTCGGCGGTTCGGCCGTCGTACGAGCTCGGGATCGGCAAGCTGCGGCTCGACCTCTCGCACGTCAGGCTCACGACCCCGATGCATGTCCAGGCCCGGGTCGGAATCGGCGAGCTGAAGATCATCGTGCCGACAACCGCCTCCGTCGTCGTCGACGCCCACGCGAAGGTCGGCGACCTGTACGTGCTCAACCGACACGACGACGGTCGCAACGCGTCCGTGCACGCTGGTGTCGGCAACATCCTCTACCTCGACGCCCGGGTCGGAGCCGGCCGCGTCGACGTCGTCCGGGCGGGATGACCCAGATTCCCGCCCTCCCCTTCGAACGGAGCGACGACGACCGCGTGATCGCGGGCGTGTGCGGCGGCGTCGCGTCGGCCCTCAACGTCGACGCGACGCTCGTCCGGCTCGTCTTCGCGCTGCTCACGCTCGCCGGGGGCGCCGGCATCCTCCTCTACCTCGCGCTCTGGGCGTACACCGGCACGACGCGAACCGGCGTTGCCGCAGTGCTCGTCGTCGTCGCTTCCCTGTCGCTGCTCTTCGCGCTCGGCCTCTCGGGCGCCGTCGTGCTCGGCGCGGGCCTGATCGTCGCCGGGGTGGCCGTGTCGGTGCGACGCGGCGGCTCGATGCGGCCGGGCGGGTCGCTGCCGGTCGTCAGCATCGCGCTCGTGATGATCGGCGCGCTGACCCTGCTCGACCACATCGGCCCCTCCCACACCTTCATCGGCCCCGGCGCCGTCGCGGGGGCGTTGATCCTCGTGCTCGGCCCCTGGCTCTGGCAGCTCTCCGCCGAGCGCACCGAGCGCATCCGGCTCGCCGAGCGCGCGGAGATCGCCGCACGCATCCACGATTCCGTCCTGCAGACGCTCGCCCTCGTCCAGAGGCACGCGGCCGACGCACCCCGTGTCACCTCGCTCGCCCGCCGGCAGGAGCGCGAGCTGCGCCGCTGGCTGTACGGCAGCGGCTACGGCTCCTCTGCGACCTTCGCAGATGCGCTGGCCGACGCCGTCGCCGACACCGAGGAGGCGCATGGAGCCCGCATCGAGCTCGCGAGCGCCGGCGACGCGCTGTTGGACGACTCCCTCACGCAACTCGTACTCGCCGCGCGCGAGGCGATGACGAACGCCGCCAAGCACTCGACGGCCGACGAGATCTCCGTCTACGCGGAAGCCGGGCCCGAGACGGTCGCGGTCTTCGTCCGCGACCGCGGCGTCGGCTTCGACCCCGCCGCCGTCGCCGAAGACAGGCGAGGGATCAGCGAGTCGATCGAGGCGCGCATGACGCGGGCCGGGGGCAGCGCAACGATCTTCTCGGAGCCGGGCAAGGGCACCGAGGTCGAGCTGACGATGCCGCGGGGTGACTCATGATCCGCGTCGTGCTCGTCGACGACCACGAGCTGTTCCGGGCAGGCGTGCGCGGGGAGCTCGGAAGCGGCGTCGAGATCGTCGGCGAGGCAGGCAGCGTGACCGAGGCCGTGCCGCTGATCCGCGAGCTCGACCCGGATGTCGTCCTCCTGGACGTCCACCTTCCGGACGGAGGCGGCGAGGCCGTGATCGCCGGGGTCGCACAGGAGCGTCCCGGCGTGAAGTTCCTCGCACTCTCCGTCTCAGACGCGGCCGAGGACGTGATCGGCGTGATCCGGGCCGGCGCGCGCGGCTATGTGACCAAGACGATCTCGAGCGACGAGCTGACGCAGGCCGTCGCCCGGGTCGCCGAGGGAGACGCGGTCTTCTCGCCGCGCCTCGCCGGCTTCGTGCTGGACGCGTTCCGGGCCGGCGAGCCGGTCGGGGCCGACGCCGAGCTCGAGACGCTGACCCCGCGCGAGCGCGAGGTGCTGCAGCTGATCGCGCGCGGGTACCGCTACAAGGAGATCGCCGCTCGCCTGCACCTGTCGATCAAGACCGTCGAGGCCCACGTCTCGAGCGTCCTGCGCAAGCTGCAGCTCTCCTCGCGCCACGAACTGACGCGCTGGGCGCACGAGCGGCGCCTCATCTAGCCCGGCAACGGGCTCACTTCCCGGCGAGGCGGGCTGCAACAGCCTTCGCGAGAGGTTCGATCACCGCCGGCGACTTCGGCGGTTTCCCGATCGCGTTCAGACTGATGTAGGCGATGTCCTTGCGGACGGAGATGCGTCGGTTCAGTAGCTGAAAACCGTCGTGTCGCTCCCTGCCCACTCCCACATCGGCGTCGCGCCCACAGCCTTGGTGTTGGGCACCTTCTCCTCGTCGGTGAGATCGCGGGCGTCCAGGCAGATCGGACAGAGCCACAGCTCGCCACCGCCTTCGGCGAACTGCTCGAAGAGCCGCTCGAGCGGAGGGCAGCCCTTGCACACCACGCCACTAGCCTCGCCCGGCAGACCCAGCCGCACGGCCTCCTTGGTCGCCCAGATCACGACGTGCTTTCCCTGGGCAAGTGCTGCCGTGGCGACAAGGAAGGCGACCAGAACGCGCTCGCCGTCTTCCATCCCGGTCGCGAGATTGACAAGAACCTTGTCCGTCACAGGTCACTCCTTCGGTCGAGATGGTGGCCTTGCCGCCCACATCGGAGGCGACCGAAAGTATCGCCCAGCGACCGCGCCGGGCGCAACGGCCGCTGCGAGCTCGGGTGGCCGGTTCGAATCTCTGCTGAGCGGCCGGTCGGCGTCGGTCCTTCATATGTCGACGCACCGTCGGCCGGGTGCTGGCGGTTGACACTCACCTGGTCTGGGCGGCGCGACACGCTCGACCTCGCATACGTTCCGCCGACAGGCTGATGGTCAACGGTGCCGGGTCGTAATCGACCGCGCTTGCGTCTTCGAAAGCCGGTAGAACGAACCGTTCCCCGGGATGCCCTCGAACAGAGACCGAATCAGATTCGCTCTCTGAATCTGATTCGCGAGTTTCTCGGGAGGCGGTTGACACTCGAAACTCGTGAATCTGGTTCGGCTGCGCCGAATCAGATTCAGTGGCGTGCCTGGCGACGGTGGTTGCTATGGGAGAAGGCGACAATCCTCACGTCGAGGCGATGCTAGTCGCGGGTCACACCGGAGGGCGGCGGCTGATCCGCACAAAGAGCCTCGAGTCGCGCGAGCTGGGTTGGTGCTGCCTCCGAGCCGAAGAGCTCGATCGCCCGCCGTGCGTGCTGCGCGGCGTCTTGCGCGCGGCCAAGGGCGGAGTAGTCCTCAGCCAGCTCTGCGTGGAAGTAGGGAGCGTTGTGTCCGGACCGTTCCGACCAGGCGACAGCGCGCTCGGCGTGGTCAGCGGCCTCGGCCGGCGATCCGAGCGTGCGAAGAACGACAGCGAGGGCGTAGTGGGCGAGTTCGATCGCGTACTCGTCCGATGGGTCTTGCTCCCGAACCACAAGGGCGCGCTCGAACAACGAGAGCGCCTCGTCGTGCGCACCCTGCTCATGGAGTCTCCAGCCGAGATTGTTCAGGAGTGGTCCGCGCCAGTACGCGGCGGCCGACTCGCGTTCGCCGAGCTCGACTCCGCGCGCCGTCCAAGCGCGACACTTCTCGTCGTCCGGCGCTGCGAGCGCCGCCATGTGCGCGGCATCTCCCCCAAAGTAGTGCAGGCCGGCGGCGGTCGCTCCGTCGAACGCGGTGGCGAACAGTGAATACGCCGCGGCAGGATCGCCGCTCGAGCGCAGCATCCGGCCGCGCTCGAGCGAGACCCGGACTTCAACGAGTGCGCTCCCGTCGCCGAGGTGTGCAGCCTCATCGAGCAGCTCACCGCATCGGTGGTAGGCGCCACGCAGCCCCTGGATGCGCGCCAACTGCGTCAGCACCTCCGCTCGAGCCGCGTCGTCGACCTCACGGTCAAGCTGCTCCGCGAACCGGTGCTCGCTGAGGTCGAGGTCGCTGAAGTCCCACAGCGGTCGCAGCCGATCCACGACTGTGAATCGTAGGCATGTGCCTCACCCGAGCGCACTCCAACACGCGGGTCGGTTGCGCCCGGTTCGGGAATGACGCGTACGGCCACGTCCTACATCCGGGGCCGACGCCTCAAGCTTGCGGCCACGAGCCAGCCGACGGCGGCACCGAGGGTGTTGCAGAGCACGTCGACGGTCGCGGTAGTCCGACCGGGAATGGCTAGCTGCAGCAGCTCGATTCCGAGCGAGAGGACGAATCCTGCTACGACGGTTCGGCGAAGGGGCCAGCCGAAGGACCAGAGCACGGCTGCAGGCAGGGCGAAGAGAGCGACGTTGCCCACCACGTTGACAGGATTGAGCTGTCGCGCCGCCCACGGCAAAAGCGCGACGTGGTTCGGCCCGCCGGCGGGACGGAGTGTCGCGCCGAACACCAGCGCCAGCGAAGCGGCGAGTGCTGCGCGCTGCAGGATCGTCCTCAGCGGTACGACACGTTCGGCGTCGGAAACGGCTGAGCCTTCGCCATGGTCCTTTGTACCTGAAGGCAGAACAGTCTCGGCTGGCCCAGTGTTCCGGGACGCCTGAGACCTAGACGTGCGCCGCATTGCCGGGCGACCGGCGATTCCTTACGCGGCGGTCTGTTCTGCCTTGTGGAAGCGTTCCCGAAGATCGCGGATCGCGGGCATCAGCGCAAGAGCAGGGACAATTGGCAGCCAGAAGTTGAAAAGCCGGTAGACCACGACGCAACCGGTCACCGCTCTCGAATCGAACAGATACCGAAACCTTCTGGAAGCGCTGCGTGGAACGTCGGCGGCGTCGCTCCTTCGTCGAGATGATCTGACGCTCGAGAAGCTCGCCGCAAAGGAGTATCGGCGGCTGCGCAAACGTGGCGACATCGGGTCCGCAATGAGCGCCGCTGCATTGCACGCGCTTCGCATCCGCATCAAGCGGGCACGCTACACGGCGGAGCTCGTCGAGGAAACAAGCGGCCCGAAGGTGAAGAAGTTCGTCCGAGCGGCCAAGACGCACAAGTGGTACTAGGCGTCCACCATGACGCAGTCGTCGCGCGACGGAGACTCCGCGAGTTGTCCGGCGCCGTCGGCCGCGCAGACGCCGGTCTCGTCGCCGGCAGACTGACCCAGTTCCAACAAGCTCGAATCGAGCGCGCATGCGCCGAGCTACCGGCGGGCGCAAGTTCGCCAGCGCGGTGACCGTGCCTGGCGCCACAAGCCCGCCTCTGAATAGCTCTGGAGCCTGGCAACAAGCATGGCGGAGAGTGCGCCGTTTCGTTACGAGGATTGGTGCCCAACCCCGCTGGGAATGAACGACGCACTCACTCAAACCACGGAGGTGGAACCACGATGGGCAATAGCGACGATGCGAAGGGGCGGATCAAAGAGGCCGCCGGCGACTTGACAGACAACCACGACTTGAAGCGTGAGGGCAAAGTCGACCGCGCCACAGGAGCGGCAAAAGACAAACTGGACGACGCGGCCGACAAGGTCAAAGACACAGTCACGTCGGGCGACTAGTACTTGAGGGGCACCGCTGTGGGATCGTCGCGGCCGAGCGGTCTGATGCAGATTGCGGCCACCGCAGAATGTTTCGCCCGCGAAAGTTGCACCCGTCGTGGCCGAGCCGTTCAATGGCGCAGGTTGTCGGCCGAACATTCAGTGTCTTGGCGACGGTCTTGGCGACGGGTCCTGAGGCTGCCGGCGGCCTGGCTCATTGGCAGAGCTGGAGCTTCCTCGCTGCGCCTGGAGCTGAACTCAAGAAGAGAGTCCAGCTCCAGGCTCCGGCTTTGTCGCGTGCTGATCAGCGCTTGAGTGGCCTGTTGGTGAAGCTGCTCGAATGGCCACTCGGACGCGCAGGGAGCTGTAGACGTCGGCGAACGGGACTCTTTACGGCACTCTTACTGCATCCACCAAGCGCAGCGAAGCAACCTGGATGAGACCGTCACGCCGATCTGGTTGTCGCTGAACTGCTCGACAACTAGATCGGCGCGGAAGTTCTCGCCTGGTTCGGCTTCGACGACGGCCGTTACCTCGTAGTCACCGCCGGGCCGGAGGATGACCCGGCCCGGCTTCCATCAGAAAAGCCGCTCGCGAAGGGACCCGAGATCGACGCCTCCCCGCTGATCAGCCGGTAACGATGAACAACCATCGAACGATCGACGTAGGGCACGTCCTAGGCTCAGGCGCGCCGGACGAAGTAGAAGATCATGACGATGAGCAAGATGATCACGAGGATTCCAACGAGGCCGTAGCCCATCTGTTCCTTTCGTTGATTGGGGTCGGGCTATTCCGCGTCGAGTCCGCGGTTAAACGGTTCGCCCCTTCGGCGGTAACTCTCCCGCACGGCGTGGAGACGAGCTTCCCGACCAATCGGGAGTGACGTTTAAGCTCATCTTCTAGGAGTGAGAAGACGCTGGGTCGCCGGAGACAGCGCGTGTCTGATGGCGGGCCGTTGGACGAGGTTGATGGGCGTTTTCGAGTCTCCGAGGAGGAAGAACATGTTTGCGAGCAGGCGTCGAGTCGCGAATGAGGCGATCGAGAACGTCTCGCCTTACGTGGACCAATTCGCGCACGATGAGAGATTCCGTCGAAGGTTGATCGCCGCGATGGGCGCAGCCGCTGCTGCGCAACGTCGTGTGCGTCGCCAGTCCGGCTGGACTGGACTCGCGACCCGGTTCAGCTCCGATGCGGTCCTGAGAGCACAGCTGTCACAGGCCGTCGAGCAGTTGCAAAAAGCAATGAGCCGTACGAGCCGCCGGAAGCACACGATGCGGAATGCGACGCTCATCATCGGCGGGGTCACCTTGGCAGTCGCGGCCGTCCCTGATCTCCGTGATCCGATGATCAGCGGGGCACGCCGCCTCTATCGTCGGACCTGGGACAGCTTGGGCACTCCCACCACGGCAACGATCGTCGAAGACATCGAAGTCGCGGCACCAGTCTCCGTCGTCTACAACCAGTGGACCCAGTTCGAGAAGTTCCCGACCTTTATGGAGGGCATCGATGAGGTCAAACAGCTCGATGACACGCTCATCCACTGGGCCGCATCGATTGCCGGAAAGAAGGCCGAGTGGGATGCCAAGATCATCCAGCAGGAACCTGACAAGCGCATCACCTGGGAATCGGTCGACGGCATGAACACCCGTGGCACCGTCAGCTTCGAGCAAGCCGGTTCGCCCGAGCGAACGCTGATCCGCCTCAGGATGACGTACAGGGCCGATCGCGCCGCTGACGTGATCGGATCGGCGATCGGGTTGGATGAACGTCGCGTCCGCGGCGACCTCGAACGGTTTCGCGAGCTGATCGAGGAACGCAAATCAGCGACTGGAGCGTGGCGTGGGACGATCGAGGACGGCACCGCCAACACGATCAACTCGGCCCCGCCGGAACGTGAGCGCCAGAGGGCCGAACCTGTAAGGAAGAAGTCCTCGAGCGAGTCGTGACAACACCGGGTCCTAACTCGACTCGCGCTCTACCGGGGCGGTGCGAGCAACTCTCCCGTGGCGGGCCTCGACGCTCTTCTCGACCACGCAGTAGGTCTCGTGCTCCTCGACGAGCCGCTCGGCGATATTCGTCGGTTCGCAGCTCGACCATCTCGGAACGCGGTCGCACTCGCAGTAGAAACGCATCGGGAAACGACGCTGTGCCGTTCGCCCCCGTGTTCGATCTGTTCGTTGAGACCGACGGAACGCTTTCTCGTTCTGGGCGGCGCGACAGCTGGCAGTTGTTTGCTGAGCTGCCGGTCGCGCAATGACTCGTCGACATGAGAGAGATCGGCTGCAGCAGAACTCCCGAACGCTCCGCCGTCGCCGGATTGACGCGACGCGAGACCGAGATCCTGCGGCTGGTCGCAGAAGGCAACTCGAACCCGGACGTCGCGAGGCTCCTCTGGATCACCAACCACACCGTCAAGTTCCACCTGGCGAATACCTACCGCAAGCTCGGCATCCGCAACCGCATCGAGGCGAGTCAGTGGGCGTCCAAGAACGGGCTGATTCGACGAGACGAGGAACAGCCGGGCGGGGACACCGACGCAGGCGTGCGCGAGCCGCGCCACCCGATCTGGCCGTCCCCAGGCGCAGGCGCCGTCGTAAAGTCAGCGCAGAGCGGCGATCAGCTCGACGGCTTCGACACTCCGAACGGCGACGAAGAAGCCGCAGCCTGACCCCGCAGGCGCGACGTGGGCGCCTCGAGCCGCGTCCGGCGGAGCGGGCGAACCAAAGCTGGACCGGGTTCGGGAACGCTGACCTGCGCCAGCGTCGTTACGTCCGACCAGATGCCGGAGCACCGTGGGCGAGGGCCAGTTCGACCTTGCCCTCGTTGCGGGCGATCGACTCGACGCGCACCCCGATCGCGTCGCCCAGCCGATACGTGCGCCCCGTGGTCCGCCCGGCGAGCGCCGTGCCGAGCTGGTTCAGTTCGAAGAACTCGCCGTGCAGGCGCCGGGCGGGCAGGAACCCCTCGAACACGTCGGCGAAGCGAACGAAGAGCCCGGATCCGATCATCCCGGTGATCTCGCCCTCGAACCGCTCGTCCCAGCCGAGCTCGAAGAGGCGGCGCTCGAGCAGCCAGGCGAGACAGATGTCGTCTGCGAGGTACTCGAGCTGGGCCGCCTCACGCTCGCGGGCCGAGGTTTGCTCCGCGAGCCGGCGCAGGTCGCCGGGCAGCGGATCGTCCGACAGGCCCAGCTCGCGCAGGAGCGCGCGGTGCACGATCAGGTCCGGGTAGCGGCGGATCGGCGAGGTGAAGTGGCAATACGCCGTGCTCGCGAGGCCGGAGTGGCCGAGATTCGCCGGGTCGTACCGCGCCTGCTTCAGCGCGCGCAGCACGAGCGCCGGAAACGCCTCCCGCCCGCGCCCCGACTGCTCGGTGTACCGGGCGACGACCTTCGAGATCTCCCCCGCGAGCGCCGCCGCCTCCTGCGGGGTCATTCGCTTCGGTGCGGGCGGCGTCGGCACGCCGAGGTCGGTCAGCTTCGCGAGCAGCAACTCGACCGCCGACGGGTCGGGCCGCTCGTGCACGCGGTAGAGCGCCTCCCGGCGCCGGCCGGCAAGGAACCCGCCGACCTGCTCGTTGGCGAGGATCATCAGCTCCTCGACGAGCATGTGCGCATGCGGCTCGCCTTCGAGCCACGCGTCGGCGACGCCGCCACGGCCGTCGAACCGGAAGACCTCCTCCGGGGTCTGCACCTGCAGTGCGCCGCGAGCGAAGCGCCGGTCGCGCAGCATCGTCGCGAGCTCGTCGTTCAGCGCCAGCTGCTCGAGCAGCTCCGGCGGCGCCTCGCGGCGCTCGGCCTGGCCGTAGGTGAGCCGCGCGTCGGAGCGGATCACCGAGCGGTAGAACTGCGGCTCGCCCGACGGCGGCAGCTCCACGGTGACGCACAGCCGGTCGACGTTCGGGCGGAGCGAGCAGAGGTCGTCGGCGAGCTCGTGGGGCAGCATCGGGGCGACGGTCCCGGGGACGTAGGTGGAGAACGCGCGCTCGGACGCGCCTCGGTCGAGCGCCGTGCCGGCGCCGACGAAGAACGAGACGTCGGCGATGTGCACCCACGCACGGATGCCGCCGTCCTCGCGCCGAAAGGAGAGCGCGTCGTCGAAGTCCTTCGCGGTGTCCGGATCGACCGTGTAGGTCGGGAGCTCGCGCAGGTCGGTGCGCCCCAAAAAGTCCGGGTCGGGCGGCTGGTGCGGCTCGAACGGCACCCGAGCGCCACGCTCGACCAGCAGGGCCTCGAGGACGTTCTCGATGTGGTCGGCAGGCCCGATCACCTCCTCCACCCGCGCACGGCCGCGGCCCGTCCGCACGACCGCGAGGTCGCCCGGCGCAAGCTCGCCGGCTCCCTTCGACTCCAGCACGACGGGGACGCCCGGCGTGAAGTACGGGTCGCCGACGATCAGCTTCCCCTTGCGCTCGACCTCGACGACGATGCGTTGCTCGGCCACGGAAAGAGCCTACGGTGAATCAGGGCTGACCCCGATGTCGAGCGGCCGAGGCCGGTCGCATGCTGGACCCGCACCCGCGGAGGGAGGATGCCATGAACATCGCAGTCATCTCCGAGCTCGAGCGGCGCCACATCCCGTACGAGCTGCTTCCGCATTCACCGACGAAGACAGCGGCGGCCGAGGCACACGCCCTGCACCTGCCGCCCGGGGAGGTAGCGAAGACGCTCATCCTGGGCACGAAGCGGGGCTATGTCCGCGCGCTCGTCCCCGCGTCGAAGCGATTCGACCCGACCAAGGTCGCGGCCGCGCTCGGGGTGGACGACGTCTGGCTCGTGCCCGAGTCGGAACTGGTCGGCGCGTACCCGGAGTTCGAGTTGGGTGCCGTTCCGCCGGTCGCAGGCCCGGGCCACGACCGCGTGATCATCGACGAGAGCTTCCGGGAGCACCCGTGGCTCGTCTTCGAGGCAGGCCGGCACGACGAGTCAGTCCGCGTGCGGACCGGCGATCTGCTCGCGGCGACCTACGCAATCGTCGCCGACATCTGCCTCGACTGAGCGACCTCGCTCGGCGCCGCCCGCGAACCGGCGGCGCGGCGCCGAGCGGTCGCCTGGACAGCGGCCGCTAGACCTTGAGGAAGCGCCTCATGGTAATGCCCGAGCCGAACGCGCCGACGCCGAGCCCGAAGAGCAGCACGACGAGGGCGATCAGCGGGAATCCCCACGAATGGACGTCGGGGTCGTTCGTGAGCCGCGGCACGATCGCCGGCAGGACGGCGGCCTTGCCGATCACGAGGAAGAAGATTGCGAGCAGAGCTCCGGCGAGCCCACAGAAGACCCCTTCGAGCATGAAGGGGCCGCGCACGAACCAGTTCGTCGCACCGACGAGCTTCATCACCTCGATCTCTCTTCGTCGCGAGAAGATCGACAATCGGATCGTGTTCGAGATCAGGAGCACCGAGGCGATCAGGAGGACGCCCGCGGCCAGGATGAAGAACACGTCGATGTAGTGCGCGACGCGCAGGATCGCATGCGACTTCTGCTTCGCGTCCTGCACCTTCGTCACACCCGGCGGCAGCTTCGGCTCGACGATCGAGTTGTAGAGCTTGTCGATGTCCTCGCCGCGCTTCGGCTTGACCTGCAGCGAGTCGGGCAGCGGGTTGTACGCGACGCCGGCGACGAGCGCCGGGAACCGGCGCTTCATGTCTGCGAGCGCTGCCTCCTTCGAGACGTACTTGACGCCGTTCTGGAGGACGTACTGGTTCTGCTGCAGCTGCGCCGCGAGCGTGTTCTTCTCCTGGATCGTCGCGTTCGGGGAGAAGTAGACCTTCACCAGCAGCTCGCTCTTCACGTGCGTCGACCAGGAGTCCATCCAGGTGCCGAAGCCGATGAAGAGACCGAGCAGGAACATGCTGATCAGGACCGTCATCGTGGCGGCGACCGTCGTCGAGAGGTTCGCGCCGAGCGAGCGCCAGGCCTCCGTCACGAGGAGCTTCAACCGCGCGCTCATACGTCCTCACTCACCCGCGTACCCTCCGCGGCGCTCGTCGCGTGCCAGCCGGCCGTCCTCGAGCTGGATGACGCGTTTGCGCATCTTGTCGACCATCTCGCGGTCGTGGGTGACCATCAGGATCGTGGTGCCGCTCCGGTTGATGCGGTAGAGCAGCTGCATGATCCCGACGGACGTGTCGGGGTCGAGGTTGCCGGTGGGCTCGTCGCAGACGAGGAGCGGCGGGTGGTTGACGAAGGCCCGCGCGATCGAGACGCGCTGCTGCTCGCCGCCCGAGAGCTCGTCGGGCAGGGAGTTCATCTTGTGGGAGAGCCCGACCATCGCCAGCACCTCGGGCACCTTCTTGCGGATCGCCGAGCTCGACTCGCCCTGCACCTTGAGCGCATAGGCGACGTTCTCGGCCGCCGTGCGGCGCGGCAGGAGCTTGAAGTCCTGGAAGACGCAGCCGATGTTGCGGCGGAGCCTCGGGACGTTCGAGTGCTTCAGGCGGCCGAGCTCGCGGCCGCCGACCACGATCTTGCCGTTCGTCGGCTCGAGCTCCTTCAGCAGCAGGCGCACGAGGGTGGACTTCCCCGAGCCGGAGGCGCCGACGATGAAGACGAACTCGCCCTTGTCGATGTGGAAGGTGACGTCGCGGAGCGCGACCACATCCGGCTCGTAGACCTTCGTCACCGAGTCGAACACGATCATCGACGCGGCGCCGGGACGCGGGGTCTCGACCGGCTCCGGCTCGACGGGGAGCGTTTGGATGTCTGTCAGTTCGGGTTCCTGCACGGTCATTCTCAGGGGCGTCGCCTACCGAGGCGCCCGGGTGCGAAGAGGAGGTTCAGTGTACCCCACCCCCTAGACGGCCCTCCCGGCCGCCCGGGCGAGCAGATACTCGCGGATGAACGGATCCAGTTGCCCGTCGAGGACAGCCTGGACGTTTCCCATTTCGTAACCGGTACGCGTGTCTTTCACAAGTTGGTACGGCTGGAGGACGTAGGACCGGATGGACTCCCCGCCGAACCCGGTGTCGGCGGATCCACCCCGCTCTTTCGCCATCACGGCTTCCCTCTCCTCTTCCGCCTTCTCGGCGAGCCGCGCCCGTAAGACTCGCATCGCGGTCTGTTTGTTTGCCGACTGCGAGCGTTCGTTCTGGCACTGCACGACGATCCCGCTCGGCAGGTGCGTGATGCGCACGGCGCTGTCGGTCTTGTTCACATGCTGGCCGCCCGCTCCCTGGGCGCGGTAGGTGTCGATCTTCAGGTCGCCGTCGTCGATCTCGACGGCAGCGTCGTCGGGCAGGAGGGGCGCGACGATCACGGTCGAGAAGGCGGTGTGACGGCGATGAGCCTGGTCGAACGGGCTGAGCCGCACGAGCCGGTGCTTCCCGCGCTCCGCCTTCAGAATCCCGTAGGCGTTCTCGCCCTGGACGGTGAAGGTGGCGGACTTGAGCCCGGCCTCCTCACCGGGGCTCGCCTCCAGCAGCTCGACCTTGAAATCGCGGTTCGCGGCCCAGCGCTCGTACATCCGCAGCATCATCTCCGCCCAGTCCTGGGCGTCCGTGCCGCCGGTGCCCGACTGCAGGGTGACGACGGCGTCGCCCGTGTCGTACTCGCCGTTGAAGAGAGCCGCTTCCTGGAGCCGGTCGAGCTCGGCGCGAAGCGGCACGAGCGCGGCCGCGATCTCGCCCTCCATCTCGCCCCCGTCCATCCCGGCGAGCTCGCGGGCGTCCTCGAAGTCCTGCGTCAGCTTGCGATAGCCCTCGAGCCGCCGCGAGACCCGCGCATGCTCGGCGCCGACCTTCGCCGCGGTCGCCTGGTCGTCCCAGAACCCCGGCGCGTTCATGCGCTCCTCGAGCTCTACGACACGCTGTTCGAGTGAAGCCGGGTCAAAGGTACTCACGGACCCAGTCGAGCTGGGCCCCGAGCTCGGAGAGCTGTTCCGCGAGTGGCTTCCCGTCTTCGATCATGGCAGGGGATGGTAGCGGTGCGGGGTCGTCAGTTCGCGCAGACGCGCTTCGGCGTCAGGCCGGTGAGCTGCTCGAGACCGCGGGTCACGTTGACCGAGACGCGCAGATCGACGAGCCCCGCGCGCGGGGCGTGCAGCCGGAGCATCCCGTCAGGCCCCTCCCAGACGCACCCGCTCGACGGGCGCCAGTACGGCGACCAGCGCACGCGCACCTTGTAGCGGCCCGGCGCGTCGACGAGCGCCACGACGTGGGTCGGGTACATCCAGAGCACGCTCGCATCGCCGCGGCCCGTGATGATCGGGGTCGCGTTCGGCAGCTGGTAGACGACGATGTGCGCCGAGCGGAAGACGGGCACGAGCGAGGTCTTGCCCGACCGGATCAGGGTCGCCTCGTTGAGCGCGCTGTAGTCGGGCCTCGCGTCCGGTAGCACCACGTAGCGGACACCCTGCCCCCGCAGCCAGGACTCGTAGGCGCGCGCGCCGAGCGTCTTGTCGTAGAGCAGCTCGTTCTGGGGGAAGTCGCTCTGGCGGTACCAGCCGCGCACGATCGGGATGCCCGCATCGGGAAGATAGGCGGCCGCCCAGTGCTCTTTGGTGTCCACAGCCTCCACCCGGTACGACGGGCTGAGGTGAAGGTGGAGGAAGCGAATCGCCGGCGCCCAGTAGGCGGTCGTGTGGGCAGGGTCGGCTGTGGCGCTCTTGGCGGTGTGCGCGAGCGCGGAGATGTTCCAGAAGCCGGCGACGCCGACGAGGGCGACGGCGAGCACGATGCGCTTCGGGGCGGCGAGCGTGGCGGCGAGGAGCGCGATCGGGATCGCGGCGAACTTGAGCCGCTCGACGTTCGACCCCAGGTCGCTCGGGATGACGAACGCGACCAGGATCGCCGCCAGGAAGACCGCGAAGAGGCCGAGCAGCCGGCGCGCGCGCGGTACGCGCAGCGTCACGAGGATCCCGAGCACCGCGAACGCGACTCCCGGCACGAAGTCGGCGACCGAGAACGGGAACTTGCCCTCCCCCGGGAAGACGCGGCGCAGGACGAGCTCGAGACCGCCGGCGGCGAGGACGACGACGACCGTGTCGCGCCGCGGCCGGCGCTCGAGCGCGCCGCCGGCGAGGATCAGCGCGAGCAACAGGAACGCCAGGGGGCTCGCCAGGAGCGTCAGGAACACGAGCCCGGCGAAGATGCGGTGCCTCCCCTTCTGGAGCGCGTTCATCGCCAGCAGGGCCAGGGCCGCGCCGAGGGCGAACGGGAACGCGGCCGAGAGTGCGACGCCGGCCCAGAGGACGGCGAAGGTGCGGCTCGAGAAGCGCGCCGTCGGGCCCCATTCCTGCCAGACGACGAGCGTGAACGCGAGCGCAGCAGCGCTGATCGTCGCGACCGCGAGGACCTTGATGCCGATCACCGCGGCAAGCGGGTAGTACAGGAAGCTGTACGTGACGAACGAGTACCGGCCGCCGTACCAGAAGTTGTTCCAGAGCGCGAAGCCGTGCTCGAGCAGGAACGTCCGCTGGTAGGCATGCGCGGCCAGGTCGACACCGGGTGGGCCGAGCCAGACGATGAGGCCCGTCAACGTCGCGGCGACGGCCGCGGAGATCGCCGCCTCGCGGGCGAGGAGCCGGCGCTCGACTGTGCTCACACCGGGAGCCTAGGGCATCGGGGGATCGTCGCGCAGGCGGGACCAGACGCCGACGTCGGCCCGCCGGCCCTCCTTGAAGTAGGCCGAGCGCCGGACGCCCTCGAGCAGGTAGCCGGCCCGCTGCGCGACCCGCTCCGATGCAGGGTTCGCGACGTCGATGTCCAGCACGAGCCGGACCAGGCCGAGCTCGTCGAAGGCCCAGCGCGTGAGCAGCGCCACGGAGCGACCGGCGACTCCCCGCCCGCGCGCGGCGGGGGCGACGGCGTAGCCGAGCTCGCCCTGGCGGGCCTCCAGGTCGAGGTGGACGACGGCGGCGAAGGCGAGGAAGCTGCCGTCGCCCACGCCGCGGGCGACGAAGCCGGCGCAACTGCCGTCGTGCCAGCCACGGGCGTAGCGCGCGATCCAGCCGGAGACGAACTCGGCGTCCGCACCGCTCGGGACGTGTGTGAACGCCACCACGGCATCGTCTCCGACGAGCTCGAGCAGCTCACGATGGTGCGCCTCGCCGATCGGCTCGAGCCGGATCGTGCCGTCGGCGAGCGGTGGATCGGGCGGGCTGAGGAGGCGCCTCTCCGTCAGGCGCCGTGGCACTTCTTGTACTTCTTGCCGGAGCCGCACGGGCACGGGTCGTTCCGCCCGACGCTCTCGAACTCCGTGTTGACCTTCGGCCGCTGTGCCACCGGCGTCGCGACGGAGCCGCCGCCTCCGCCGGGCGCGTAGGTCGACGAGCCGCCGGCGGCCAGGATCGCCTCCGCGCCCGCGAGCGACTCGTGCTCGTAGCTGAGGCTGCCGTTGCCCGTCTCCTGCGGTTGCTGCTGCAGCGCGCCGCTGCCGTCGTCGGGCGTGACCTCGGCGTGGAACAGCAGTGTCACGACCTCTTCGCGGATCGCGCGCGTCAGATCCTGGAACATGATGTGACCCTCGTTGCGGTACTCGACGAGCGGATCCTTCTGCGCGAGCCCGCGCAGGCCGATCCCCTCGCGCATGTAGTCCATGTTCTCGAGGTGCTCGCGCCAGCGCGTGTCGACCGTCTGCAGGACGATGAAGCGCTCGAGATCGCGCATCAGCCCTTCCTGGATCTGCTCCATGTCCTTCTCGCGCTCTGCGTACGCGTCGAGCGCGTCGTCGAGGAACTCCTGGACGATCGACGGACGGTCGAGCCCCTTCAGCTCGTCCTCGGTCACGCCCGTGCCGTAGAGGGCGTCCATCGCGACGACGAGATCGCCGAGCTCCCACTCCTCGTTCGCCTCGTCGGCGGTGTAGTCCGAGACGACATTCGAGATCACCTCGGGCAGCCACTCCTCGCGGATGTCCTCCCCGAGATCCTGGCCCTGCAGGACCCGGTTGCGCTGCTCGTAGATCACCTGCCGCTGGACGTTCATCACGTCGTCGTACTTGAGGACGTTCTTCCGCTGGACGAAGTTCTGCTCCTCGACCTTCTTCTGCGCGTTCTCGATCTGGCGCGAGAGGATGCCCGCTTCCATCGGCTGGTCGTCCGGCAGCTTGAAGCGCTCCATGATGTTGTGGATGCGGTCGCCTGCGAACAGCCGCACGAGATCGTCGTGGCCGGAGAGGTAGAAGCGGGTCTCTCCAGGATCTCCCTGGCGGCCCGACCGGCCGCGGAGCTGGTTGTCGATGCGGCGGGCCTCGTGCCGCTCGGTGCCGAGCACATAGAGGCCGCCGAGCCCCCGCACGGTGTCGTCGATCTTGATGTCGACGCCACGGCCTGCCATGTTGGTCGCGATCGTCACGGCGCCGACATTGCCGGCGTCCTTGATGATCTCGGCCTCGCGAGCGTGCTCCTTGGCGTTCAGCACGGTGTGCGGGACGCCCTGGCGCTTGAGCAGCTCGCTCAGGTATTCGGACGTCTCGACCGCGATCGTGCCGACCAGCACCGGCTGGCCCTTCTCGTGGCGCTCCTTGACGTCCTGCGCGACGGCGTTGAACTTCGCCTCGACTGTCTTGAAGATCAGGTCGTTCTTGTCGTCACGGACGACCGGAACGTTCGTGGGGATCTCGACGACGCTCAGGTCGTAGATCTCGACGAACTCCTTCTCCTCGGTCTTCGCGGTGCCGGTCATGCCGCCGAGCTTCTCGTAGAGCCGGAAGTAGTTCTGCAGGGTGATCGTCGCGAGGGTCTGGTGCTCCTCCTGGATCGTCACGTTCTCCTTCGCCTCGACCGCCTGGTGCAGGCCTTCGCTCCAGCGGCGCCCCTCCATGATCCGGCCGGTGAACTCGTCGACGATCTTCACCTCACCGTCCTGCACGACGTAGTCGACGTCGCGCTTGTAGAGCGCCTCGGCCTTGAGCGCCTGGATCAGGTGGTTGACGAGCTGAACGTTGCCGGGGCTGTAGAGGTTCTCGATGCGGGCCGCGCGCTCGACCTTCTCGATCCCGGACTCGGTCGGCGAGATCGTCTTGTGCTTCTCGTCGTAGAGAAAGTCGAACTGCTCGGCGAGGGCCACGTCGTCGAGCTTCGTGCCCTTCGACTGCGCGCCGCTCAGGCCCTTGACGATGCGCGCGAAGTCGTAGTAGGTGCGCGCGGCGGTCGTCGGCTCGCCCGAGATGATCAGCGGTGTGCGCGCCTCGTCGACGAGGATCGAGTCGACCTCGTCCACGATCGCGTACGTGTGGCCGCGCTGCACGACGCCTTCGAGGCTGATCGACATGTTGTCGCGCAGATAGTCGAAGCCGAACTCGGAGTTCGTCCCGTAGGTGACGTCGGAGTCGTAGGCCGCCTTCCGCCGCTCGAACGACATGTTGTTCTCGATGAAGTCGACCGTGACCCCGAGCCGCTCGAAGACACCGCGGTTCCACTCGGCGTCGCGCTGGGCGAGGTAGTCGTTCACGGTGACGAGGTGGACGCCCTGGCCCGGCAGCGCGTTCAGGTAGAGCGCCAGGCTGGCGACGAACGTCTTGCCTTCGCCGGTCTTCATCTCGGCGATGTCGCCCTCGTGCAGAACGATGCCCCCCATCATCTGCACGTCGAAGATCCGCTGGTCCGACTCCCGGAGACGTGCCTCACGCACGGCTGCGAAGGCCTCGAACAGGAGGTTGTCGAGCGCCTCGCCGTTCGCGAGCCGCTCGCGAAACTCGACGGTCTTCCCCCGCAACTCGTCGTCGGAGAGCTTCTGGAACTCCGGCTCGAGCGTCGCGATGAAGGTCGCCTGGTCGGCGAGCTTCTTCATGCGCCGGCCCTCGCCGAAGCGAAGTGCCTTCTCGAAGGTGCCGAGCGCCGAGGACATCCGGAACAGGGTACCGGCCTCCACCGACGCCGGGTACCGCCTAGAGGGGCGTTGCCTCGACCTCCCAGAGCTCGCCGTCGAGCCGCGTCGCCCGGACGACGTACTCCGTTCCTTCCGTCTCGCCGAGCCGCTCGAGCACGGGCGCACGGCCGAACGTGCTCCGGCCGTCGACGGTCAGCGTCCGTCCGTCGCGGGTCATGACGAGCTCCGCCCGGTCGCCGCGCAGGCCGGGAACCGCTGCGATCGCGATCCGCGAGGCGGCCACCGCCCAGGTCTCGGGGCCGCGCCGGACCGCCTCCGCCCGATAGGGGGCCGGGATGCTCGCCTCGACCGCCTCGGCGAGCGGAGCGAGCGCGTCGTCCGGCTCGTCCTCCTCGACGAGGAGCGTGCCGTCCGGGAGCGCGACGAACTGGACGCTGTCGCCCCGCAGGCCGGGAGCGGCTGCGCTGGCGACGGCGTCCCAACGGCGCGCCCGCGGCACGCCGTGGATCCCCGGCTCGCCGCGCTGGTCGCCGTCCCACCCGGGCGGCTGGCCGATCAGCCCGGGAGCCGCGCCGGTCGGCAGGCCGAGTGAGAACTCGCCCGCCTCGGCAAGCTGCTCGTGCAGCGGCTTCCGCCGCCGGAACAGGCTCACGATCTAGGCCGTGTCGCCCGAACCGGCCGCGCCGTTGTGCTCGACGTGCCGGCGTGGCTCGACCGTCCGCATCTCGCGGTACCGCTTCACCTGGCGCTCGAGCTTGTCGACCAGCTGGTCGATCGACGCCTTCATGTCGGGCGACGCTTCGCGGGCCCGCAACGTCGGCCCCTTCGTGAAGATCGTCGCCTCGGCGACGTGGCTGGCCGCGATCGACGGGTTGCGCTGCTCCGAGAGCTCGACCTCGACCTGCGTCTGCTCGGCGAGCTGCTTCGACAGCTTCGAGAGCTTTCGCTCGGCGTACTCGCGAATCGACGGGGTGACCTCCACGTTCTTGCCCTTCACCTGAAGCCTCATTGCATGCCTCCTTTGGTGGTGGTCAATCCCTGTCCTCACCTTAGCGCACGACCCGCGTGAAGGGTGGCCCCTCCACGACCGAACCGCACGGCCGACGCCGTCGAACCACCTGCCCGGAGCCGAACGTCAGCTGGTGCAACCGCTGGCGTTGTTCCCCGCTGCCTCAGCCCCGTGCGCGGCTCGCTCCCATGCGGCGGACGTCGTGTGCTCCTTCCCTTCCAGCCTGCTGAGGGCCGCGACACGCTTCTTCAGCTGGTCCTGCGGGAAGTAGGTGAATTGGACGCCGACGTCGACCTCGAACGTGTAGTCGTGCGGGAACGGGTTCTTCAGGTGCGCCATCACCTTCTGCCAGCAGGAGCGCGAGAAGCTCTTGCCGCCGAGGAAGGAGTCGACACTCGGTGCCTTGACCGCGAAGAGGTCGGGGCCTTGAAGATCGGTGCCGCCGGGCTTGTTCGCAACTCGGCTCCCGGGCTCCTCGCCCCCGAGCGCCGCGCACGCGAACCCGAGCCGGACGGGGAAGCTGACGATCAGCGCACGCGCGTAGCCGCCGACGTTCTGCGCGGCGCCGATCAGCTTCGCGGCCGAGCGCTTCTCGTAGAAGCTCGACCCGTTCGGATAGTCCGGCTGCCACTCCGACGGATCGCCCTCGGGGCCGCTCGGCCCGCACTCCCGATGCTCGGTGCGGAGCGTGGTCGAGGGCGGGATCGGATTCAGGAGGATGTCGTATCTGTACGCGCTCCATGTGGCGCTGTCCGTCATCGCTTCACCCCCCGTCGTCTTCACGCCGTGCCCCGTGTACATGGCAATGAAGCGGGTGTTCCAGTACCAGGAGCCCGCAGCAGCTCCCTTCCACTGGCTCGACACCGTGCCTTCGTATCGGTCGGTATAGCCGCCGGCGGCCTGCACTGAGACCATGAAGCAGCACCGCGCGGGCGCCGCGGCAGCAGTCGGGTGCGAGTGCCCGACCTGAGCCGCCGCCAGCGAGAGCGCCGCGACCATCCCGATCGCAAGCAGCGGCTTAGCCAACCGTCACGGTTCTGCTCGCGGCCTTGAAGGGCCCGAGCGCGACGGAGACGCGATAGGAGCCGGCGACATGCGCCCGCACTGCGAACCTGCCGCCCACGCCGCTTGCCGCCCGCCCGGCGGACGCCCACGAGGCACCCGCCTGCCGCTGCAGCACGAGCGGGACGTTCTGGAGACCGCTGCCGCAGTCGCCGACGACGCCGACGATCTGCTTCCCCGCCGCCCGCGCAGTGACGTGCGCTCCCGGCAACGGCCCGTCGAGCTTCACCCCCTTCGTCGCAGCGACGGCGTGATCGTGGTTCCACTGTTTCGCCGGGGTCGTGCCGACGAGATACTGGCCGGCGGATCCCGACGTGTCCTGCGGCGGCGCGTCCGCGTAGAAGTCGATCGCGCCGAAGACGCCGTGGCAGAGCGTGACCGCCACGACGGCCTCGTAGCGGGCAGCGCCGGCGATGGGCTCTTCGAAGACTGCAGTCCGACCGGAGATCGAGCCGACCTGCCGCCCCGCGAGGACGCGGGGCACCCCGGCCGCGGCCGCCTCGACCTGCTTCCACGTCGTCAGGACATGGCCCTTAGCCACCATGCCGCCGAGTGAGCCGACGTGGTTGTCGAAGGTCGAACGGAAGCTCAGGTCCGAGGTGTAGGTCCCCGGGTGCGAGGTCGCGTGGTAGGCAGGCCCGGCCCAGTCGCCCTGCTCGCCGTCGAACTTCAACTGCCGGTAGTCACCGACAACGGGCACGTCGACGTAGAGCGTCGGCGAAAGCCCCTCGGTCGCGTTCCGCCCCGTCACGCCGACCTGCACCCTGTCGACGGTCGCGTTGCGGGCGAACGCCGCCGCAGCGAAGAAGAACGCAAGGACGATGATCGACGTTGTGGCGCGTCTGCTTGCGCTCATGAGCCTCGGGCCGACACTAGCGTCCCTCGCCCGCAGCTTCACCAGGGAAATCCCTAGCGCTCGCCGACAGGACGAACTACGATCTCCCGCATACCGGAGAACGAGCAGCCAGGTTCATTGGCCGCGGTCAGTTCCGCCGTGCGCGCGCTCGAGGCGGAACTGCAGGCGTACCTGGGACGCTCGCTCGCGAGCGCAGAGGCGCTGGCCGGGCGGGCGCAGGCCGAGTGGGCGTCGGGCCGCAGCGCCGAGGCGGCGGTGCTCGCCGAACTGGCGCTCAAGCGCGGGCCGGCGGTCTCGATCCGGTCCGACCTACAGCTTCTGCTCGCCCGCAATGACACGCTGCACGGCCGTCAGTCGACCGCCTGCGAGCGGCTCAGGACGGAGGCGGCGGCACTGGCCGGCACGAGCCCGGTGCACGCCGCGATTCTGCTCTGCGAGGCATCGCGCGCGGCGTTCGCGGCCGGAGACGCACGACGCGCACTCGAAACCGCGCTCGAGGCCGATCGCCTGGCGCGCCGCGCGCCCGCCGGCATCCGCCGCAACACGCGGCTCGCTGTTGCGATCGCGCGCGTTCACGAAGGCGCCGACCGCGCGGAGACCCTCATCGAGCAGACGCTCGACAGCATCGACGCTGCTCCTCCGGACCAGTTCGGTGCGATCCACCGCTGGTCGGTCGCTCTACTATGGGCCGAGCGTCACGACGAGGCGCGCGCCGTGCTCGAGCGTGTGATCCGGGGCGCCCGGGACCTGCAGCTCCAGGATCTCCTCCCGATCGCGCTCGACACCCTCGCAGCCGTCGAGTTCCGGATCGGCCGCTGGCCCGCGGCGGCGGCTCACTCGAACGAGGCGCTCCGCCTTGCGCGTGCTCACAACACGCCCTTCGACATGGCGTCGAGCCTGACCACGCTTGCCCGGCTCGAGGCGGCGCAAGGCGTTCCGGAAGCGATGGATCACGTCCGCGAGGCCGAGCTCATCCACCCCGCGGGCGGCCTCATCCTCGGCTACGCCGCCTCCGCAGCTGCACTCTTCGAACTGACGGTCGGCCGACCCGATCGTGCCGCATTGCAGCTGGAGCGAATCGCGTCGTCGGCCGCCGCGACCTTCGAGCCGACCGTCTTCCGATGGGAGGCCGACCACGTCGAGTCGCTCCTGCGCGCAGAGCGAACGGCTGATGCTCGGGCGGCGCTGGCGCGCTTCGGGCGGCGGGCCGGCACGAGCCGTCGGGCGTGGACGCGGGCGGTGCTCCACCGCTGCCGCGGGCTCCTGGCGCCGGTCGACTCGTTCGACGTCGAATTCGGCGAGGCGCTCCGCTGGCACCGGGGCTCGCCGATGCCGTTCGAGCGCGCTCGGACCGAGCTCTGCTACGGAGAGCGACTGCGACGCGCCCGTCGACAGACGGAGGCGCAGACCTGGTTCCGCTCAGCTCTGGCGACCTTCGAGCAGCTCGGCGCGACCCCGTGGGCGCTGCGCGCCCGCCGCGGCGTCGCCGGGAAGGGGCGCCGCTTTCGTGACGATGTCGCCGACAGCACGTTGACTGCGCACGAACGGCAAGTGGCCGCACTCGTACAGCGCGGAGCCACCAACCGCGAGGCGGCCGCAGCGCTGTTCGTCACGCCGAAGACGATCGAGTACCACCTCGCGAGCATCTACCGGAAGCTCGGCGTCCGCTCGCGGACGGAGCTGGCCTACGTGCTCGCCGACGACCGCGGACGTCGATAGCCACGGAGTTCCTCACATCCGCACGGCCCGCGCGAATGTGATGACTTCAACCCGGTCGGCGCCCGCACGACGGAGCGCGGCAGCCCCGGCAGCGACGGTCGCCCCCGTCGTGTAGACGTCGTCGACGATCGCGACGCCCAGCGGGCAGCCCGAGGCGGCCGCGAACGCACCGCGGACATTGCGGCGCCGTTGCGCCGAGCCCAGTCCGGTCTGGCGGGCGATCGCCTTCCGGCGGACGAGCAACGGCGTGACGGCGATCTCCCAGCGCCGGCCGAGCTCGACCGCGAGCCGCTCCGCCGGATGGTGTCCCCGCCGCAGCTGCCGGACCGCGTCGGGCGGGATATACGTGATGACGTCTGCCGCCGGCCGCTCGACGTGGGCAACCACGAGCTCGGCAGCGAGGGTGGCGACGCGGCGGAGCCCGCGCTCCTTCCAGGCGCGGACGAGCGCACGGGCGGGGCCGGCGTAGGCGACCGCGGCACGGGCGGTCGTGAAGCCGGGCCGCCGCCCCGAGCACTCGCGGCAGCGGGGGACGGGCCAGGCGGTCGGAGCGCCGCAGCAGCCGCAGCTCGGCCCCCCGAGCGGCCGCAACTCGAGCAGGCAGGAGGAGCAGAGAGTGTCCGCCGCGACACCACAGGCGACACAGCGACGCGGCAAGAGAAGATCGAAGAGCCACGCGGCCCAGCCTAGGGCGGCGCGCGTGGCGTGTCTGTCACGAAACCGGGACGAAAGTGCGACTTCTGCGCGGTTACTCGGGGGAATAGCGCTCGCGCGCCGGCAGGCCGGCGGCGGCGCGCAGGCGGTTGTCCGCCTCGAGCAGCTGTTCGTGGTTCCCGATGTCGTACCAGGTGGCGTCGAAGAGCCAGCCGTACACCGGCTCGTGCCGCTGCAGCCAGCCCACGAAGCGGCCGGGCTGGTCGGCGCCGTGCTCGCCGTCGAGGTACGTCGCGATCTGGCGGGCGTGCTCGCGGTGGAAGAGGTAGGTCGCGGTGGCGGCGAGCGTCGAGGGCGGATCGGCCGGCTTCTCCTCGAAGTCGAGGACGCGGCCGTCGCCGGCGAGCGCCACGATCCCGTAGTGCGAGGCGAGCTCGAGCGAGCCGACGTCGCGGACCGCGACCGCGCTCGCCGTCCCCTTCGACCGCCAGAACTCGGCGAACTCGGCGAGGCTGAAATCGAACAGATTGTCCCCGGCGATCACGAGCAGGTCGTCGTCGAGCTGCGCCCGCTCGATCACGAACAGCATGTCGCCGATCGCGCCGAGCCGGTCTTCGTTCGAGTGCGTGCCGTCGTCGTGGACGATCACGTCGTGCCCCTCGGCCCAGCGCGCGATCGCCCCGACCTTGTGCGAGTTGGTGACGACGTGGATCTCGTCGACGCTCTCGACCGCGCCGATCGAGTCGACGATCCGGTCGAGGATCGGCCGCCCACCGACCGGCAGGAGCTCCTTCGCCCAGGTGTCGGTGAGCGGACGAAGGCGCGTGGCGTACCCGGCAGCCAGGACGATCGCCTTCACACGCTCGCCTCCGCTCCGGTGAGCGCCCCGGCAAAGGGCGGAAGGTGGACGCCGTCCTCGGTGACGATCGCCGTGATCAACGCTCCCGGCGTGACGTCGAAGGCGGGGTTGCGCGCGGTGAAGCGAGCGGTGATCTCGGCGGGGTCGCGTTCCTCGATCGGGATCGCGGCACCGTCTCGGGCGTTCAGGTCGAGCGTGGTCGTCGGCGCGACGACGTACAGCGGAATGTCGTGATGACTCGCGAGTACCGCGAGCGAGTACGTACCGATCTTGTTGGCGGTGTCCCCGTTCGCGGCGATGCGGTCCGCACCGGTGATCACGCACTCCACCTCGCCCGCCGCCATGAGCGACGCAGCAGCGGAGTCGGCGATCACCGCATGGGGAATCCCGGCCGCCTCGAGCTCCCACGCGGTGAGCCTGGCGCCCTGGAGCAGCGGGCGCGTCTCGTCGACCCACACGTGCTCGAGCAGCCCGCGCTCCCACGCCGTGAGCAGCGCGCCGACCGCACTGCCGTAGCCGCCGGTCGCGAGCCCGCCTGCATTGCAGTGCGTCAGCGCGCGCGTGCCCGGAACGAAGAGATCCGCGGCATGCGCCGCCATCCGGCGGCACCGGTCGACCTCGTCGGCGTGAACGCGGCGTGCGTGCTCGGGGGATGGATCGTCGCGCATCTCGTCGAGCGCCCACGCGAGATTCACCGCGGTCGGCCGCGAGGCGCGCAGCACACGATCGGCGTCCGTGAGGTCCTGCCCCGTGGACGCGGCGAGCGCGATGCCGTAGGCGGCGGCGACGCCGATCGCGGGCGCGCCCCGGACGACCATCGCCTTGATGGCGTCCGCGAGCTCGCCCGCGGTCCGACAGCGAACCTCGACCTCCTCCAGCGGGAGCCGGCGCTGGTCGAGCAGGACGACGGCGCCCTCCTCCAGGCGCAGGATCCGCTCAGGCTCGAGCATGCACGACGTCGGGCCGGCTCAGGTGCCTTCGTCCCAGGAGGCGAGGTAGGTGGCCTGCTCCTCGGTCAGCTGATCGATGGTGACTCCCATCGTCGCGAGCTTGAGGCGGGCGATCTCCTCGTCGATCTCGGTGGGCACCGGGTAGACCTTCTTCTCGAGCGAGGCGGCGTTCTGAACGGCGTACTCGGTGGCGAGCGCCTGGTTCGCGAAGCTCATGTCCATCACGATCGCAGGATGCCCCTCGGCAGCCGAGATGTTGACGAGCCGGCCCTCGGCGAGCAGGAAGAGGAGCCGGCCGTCCGCGAGCTGGAACTCCTCGACGAAGTTGCGCGCCTCGCGTGTCTCGACCGCGAGCGAGCGGAGCGCCGGGATGTCGATCTCGACGTTGAAGTGGCCGGTGTTGCAGATGATCGCGCCGTCCTTCATCACCTCGAGGTGCTCGCGGGCGATCACGTGCTTGTCGCCCGTCGCGGTGCAGAAGACGTCGCCGATCCGTGCGGCGTCGGCCATGGGCATGACCTCGAAGCCGTCCATCAGCGCCTCCAGCGCCCGCATCGGGTCGACCTCGGTGACGATCACGTGCGAGCCGAGGCCCTTCGCGCGCATGGCCACGCCGCGGCCGACCCAGCCGTAGCCCGCGACGACGAAGCGCTTGCCGGCGAGCAGCACGTTCGTGGCCCGGATGATCCCGTCGATCGTCGACTGGCCGGTGCCGTACCGGTTGTCGAAGAAGTGCTTCGTCCGGGCGTCGTTGACGGCGATCACAGGGAACGCGAGCGCGCCGTCGGCCTCCATCGCCTTCAACCGGATGACGCCCGTGGTCGTCTCCTCCATGCCGGCGATGATGTCGCCGAGCTGCTCGCGGCGGGCACTGTGGAGGACGCTGATCACGTCGGCGCCGTCGTCCATCGTCAGCTGCGGCTTGTGGTCGACCGCGGCCTCGATGTGCGAGTAGTAGGTGTCGTTGTCCTCGCCCTTGATCGCGAACACGGAGATGTCGAATTCGTCGACGAGCGCCGCGGCGACGTCGTCCTGGGTCGAGAGGGGATTCGACGCACAGAGCACGACGTCGGCCCCGCCCGCCTTGAGCGTGCGCATCAGATTGGCGGTCTCGGAGGTCACGTGCAGGCACGCGGCGATGCGGTAGCCGGCAAGCGGCTGTTCGCGCTCGAAGCGCTCGCGGATCGCCTGCAGGACGGGCATCTGCCGGTCGGCCCACATGATGCGGCGCACGCCCTCGGGGGCGAGCGTCAGGTCTTTGACGTCGTGTCGCTTGGTGGTTGCCATGAATCCTTCCTCGTTCGAGTCGCGGGGAGTGTAGTCGGGGGGAATTCCGGTCAGGCCGCCAGGAGCCGCTCGTGCTTGCGCTGCTCCCACTCGACCCAGGAACCGGCGTCCTCGCCGGCGGCGAGGAACGCATCGACCGCGCCCCGGAGCTCCGGATCGCGCCGGAGCCGGCCGGCGAACGCGAGCTCGGCGAGCTCCAGCCCGAACCTGCGGCGCAGGTCGCGCAGGCTGCGCAGGCGGTTGACCTCGGCGAGGCCGTACAGCCGGTAGCCCGACGCGGTGCGGCGTGGCGCGACCAGCCCGCTCTCCTCGAGGTAGCGGAGCATGCGCGCCGACCAGCCGGTCTCGCGGGCGGCGGCTCCGACGGTCAGCGGCCCCTGCATCGGCCCAACCTTACCAGAACTGTGTGAAGGTTCGGGGCCCTACGCCGCCGAGGTGCCCTCGCGCCCGTAGGCGTCCTCGAGCCGCACCACGTCGTCGAGCTGCGGCGTCGAGACCTCGAGGATGGTCGTGTCCTCGACGGCGGTGACGCGGTGCACCGTGCCCGGGGCGTAGTGGAAGGCGGCGCCGGGGCCGATCACCTCGACCTTCAGCATCGTCTCCCCCGCCTCGCCGAGCTCGAGCTTGGCGCGGCCGGACTGGACGAGCCACGACTCGTCCTTCTCACGGTGGAACTGGAGCGACAGCGAATGGCCCGCCTTCACGAACAGGACCTTGCCGCAGTAGACGTCCGTCAGCGCCCAGATCAACTCGTGGCCCCACGGCTTCTCGACTTTCCTGACCTCGAAGGCCCACTGGTCGAGCGTCTCGATGTTCGGCGAGTCGACGCCCATCGAGGACGATCCTGTCACGACAGCCACTCCGGATGCGCCGCGACGTGCTCCGAGGCCGTCCGCAGCTCCTTCGGCGTGTTCACGGTCAGCCAGAGGCCGGCATGGCGGAACGCCCGCAGCCGGCCCTCGGCCGCGAGCTCGGGGAACGTCGACGACTCGTGGTCGCCGCGGTCGGGAAAGCGGGCGATCGCCTCGTCCGAGAGGACGTAGTTGCCGCAGTTGACCCAGTACGACACGTGGCCGCCCTCGCGGAAGCCTCGGACCAGATCGTCGTCGTCCACGTCGACGAGGCCGAACTGCGACCTGGGCTGGGCGACCGCGATCGTGGCGAGCGCACCGCTCCCGCGATGCACGGCGAGCAGGCCGCCGAAGTCGACGTCGACGAGCTCGTCGCCGTTCAGGGCGAACACGTCGCCGTGCTCGTTCCGGAAGGTGGCGGCGAACTTGATCCCGCCCCCGCGCCCCAGCCGCTCCGGCTCCTCGGCGGCGACGATCTCCGGGCCGAGACCGGCGAGGCCGGAGACGAACAGATGGCCCTGCCCTGCGGCGCAGGCGAAGATCACCCGTGTCACCCCTGCTGCGGCGAGGCGGGCGACCTGATACGCCGCGAGCGGCCTGCCGGCGACCTCGACGAGCGCCTTCGGCCGTCCACCGGCGGCGTCACCGAGCCGCTCGGCCTTCCCGCCGGCGAGAATGATCGCCTCCAGCGGGTCACGCCTCCCGAGCGGCTTGCGGCTCCGGCGTCTGCGGCAGGACGTCGGCCGGCGACGTTGGGCGGCCGATGCCCTCGTAGGCGAAGCCTGCGCGGCGCGTCTCCTCCGGATCGAGCAGGTTGCGTCCGTCGATGATCAACGGATTCGCCATCGCGGCGCGCGTCTCGCTCGTTGCGAGGCCCTCGAGCTCGTCCCACTCGGTCACGATCACCGCTGCGTGCGCGCCGCGGACCGCCTCGGCGACGCTCGACACGACGTCGACCCCTTTCGGCAGCTTCGTGCCGTCGGCGACCGGGTCCCAGGCTCGCACCTCCGCTCCCTCGGCGAGCAGGCGGGACGCGAGCACGATCGACGGCGCCTCGCGCATGTCGTCCGTCTCCGGCTTGAACGCCAGCCCGAGCAGCGCGATCTGCTTGCCGCGCAGGGATCCGAGATGCCGCTTCAGCTTTCCGATCACCCGCCGCTTCTGGAGCTCGTTCACCTCGATGACGGCGGAGAGGAGCTGGAAGTGGTAGCCGGAGTTCGAGGCGAGCTGCTTGAGCGCCAGCGAGTCCTTCGGGAAGCACGAGCCCCCGTAGCCGATGCCGGCGCGCAGGAAGTGCGGACCGAGCCGTCGATCGAGCCCGACGCCTTCCGCGACCTTGACCACATCCGCGCCGGTCGCCTCGCACACGTTCGCGATCTCGTTGATGAACGAGATCCGGGTCATCAGAAATGCGTTCGCCGCGAGCTTGATCATCTCGGCCGAGTTCACGTCGGTGCGCACGATCGGCGCGTCGATCGACGAGTAGAGACCGGCGACGGCGTCCCCGTCCTCGGGCTCGAAGGCGCCGATCACGATCCGGTCCGGTTGCATGAAGTCGCGGACCGCGCGGCCCTCCGCGAGGAACTCGGGGTTGGAGGCGTAGCCGACGTGCTCGAGGCCGCGCTGGTCGAGCCCAGCGCGCACCTTCTCGCCGGTCCCGACCGGGACGGTCGACTTCATGACGAGGATCGGCCGGCCGGAGAGCTCGGGCAGCTCGTCGACGACCGTCCAGACGCGCGAGAGGTCGGCGTCGCCGGAGTACGTCGGCGGCGTGTCGACGCACACGAACAGGAAGTCGCAGTCGGCGACGTCGGCCACGTCGAGGGTGTAGGCGAGCCGGCCGTCGTTGCGCTCGAGGAGCTCGGGCACGTCCTCCTCGTGAAACGGGACCTCTCCTTGCTCGAGCGCTTCGATCTTCTCCGGGACGACGTCGCGGATGACGACATCGTGGCCCAGGTCGGCAAAGCACACGCCCGTGACGAGGCCCACCCAGCCGGCGCCGAAGATGCCCACCTTGCTCATCGCGCGGGCAGTCTACTTCCCGCTTGTTAGGGGTTTGAGGCCCTTCGCGATCGCGAGCATCGTCTCGTTGGACAGATCGTCGAGCAGGGTGTTCACGACCCAGTAGGTCGCCCCGTGCGCGCGCAGCACGACCATGTGCAGGTGCGTGCCCGAGTAGTAGAGATCGAACTCACGGCCGCCGAGGTCGTGGCGGAAGCTCTTGTCGGAGAGCGCCGGCGCACCGTCCCAGTCCGTCTCCTGGATCCCCCAGTACGTGTTGCCGTTGTGGAAGACGAGACGGACGGCCCGGTGCCCGCCCCGCCGGTCGATCCAGTACTGCCGCACCGGCTTGTCGCCCGGCAGCGTGTCCGGGTACGAGTTCCGCTCGAGCACCGTCGGGACCATCAGCGGGAACTTGAGCTTGTGCGCGAGGGGCCGCAGCAGATCGGTCCCCGGCGCCGCGTCGTAGCGCACGAAGGCGGGCTCGTGCTTCGGGATGTTCGCCTTCGGGAGCGGGGCGATCGAGCCGTGGAAGGCACTGCCGAGCACGACGAGCAGCATCGAGCCCGGGTCGAGGGAGAGCAGGCCGGGCCGCCGCGGCAGCTTCACGACGTCGGCGGGCTGCATCAGGTTCTGCAGTGCGGTCGCCGCGAGCTTCGAGCCCTTCTGCACCGGGTCGTAGTAGATCACCGAGTGGAACTTCGCGGGACCGTTCGCCGCAAGTCCGTTCGGGGGCGTCTGGGTGACGTAGCCCCGCTGCGCCAGCAGGTACGACGTGTTCGCCGCCGCGCCCTGGACGCCGCTCCCGTTCAGCACGGTGACGGTGACCGAGGATGGAGACGGCGTCTTCTGCTTCAGCTTCCTGCCGAGCGCCGCTGCATTGGCCGCCTTCGACGACGTCACGTCGGGGTTGACGAACTGATCCACCGCGTCCTGGATGTCGGAGGTGGAGGCGCTGCAGCCGAGGCTGCACTGCACGTTCTCGATCTTCTGCTGGAAGAGGTGGCCCGGCGGCAGCGACTGCGCGAAGAGCGCATACGAGATCACCTGGTCGCCCTGCAGCGACCGGCCGCCCTCGCCGACCTCGATGTTGTGCGTGATCGTGTTGACGAGGCTCGGCAGCTCCGTGAACGAGAAGCTGTGTGCGACCTGGTCCTTGAACGCGCGCACGAACTCCTGCTGGCGCGCGAGGCGGTAGAGGTCGGAGTCGGTGTGGCGGAAGCGGACGAAGTCGAGCGCCTGCTGGCCCGTCAGCCGCTGGTAGCCCGGCTGGAGGTTGATGTTCGCGTAGTTGTCGTAGTACGAACCGGTGTTCTTGTTGTAGTACCGGCGATCGACGTCCATCCAGACGCCGTGCAGCTTGTCGACGACCTCCTTGAAGCCGTGGAAGTTGACCGTGATCAGGTAGTTGATCGGGAGGGAGGTCAGGTGCTTGATCGTCAGGACGGTGCCCTTCGACCCACACCGCGAGTACGCGGAGTTGATGCGGTCGGTCGTGACGTAGTGGCCGACCGAGTCCGAGGCCGACGAGCCGCAGTAGATGGGCACGTCGAGGTCGCGGGGGAAGGAGAGCAGCGAGATCGTCTTCGTCTGCGGGTCGGCGCGGATCAACATCAGCGTGTCGGAGAGCGACGGCCGGTTCGATTCGACGCCGAGCCGGTGGTCGTAGCCGATCACGAGCGCGATCGCCGCATGGTTCGCGACCGGGATGTCGAGGCTCTTCGCAGCGCGCACGACGTCGGGGGTGTGGGCGCGGACGCTCGCGACGGACTGGTGGAAGTAGAGGTATGAGCCGCCGGCGACCGCGAGCACGAACGACGTCGCGGCGAGCAGCGTCGCAACCAGGATGCGGCGCAGCAGCCTCAGGCCGGTGCGGGTGGACGGCGGAGGAGGAGGCTGGCGGTAGCGGGTGACTGCACTGACCGTCCCGGGTGGATAGACAGCCTTGCCGTTGCCGTTTGCGTTGGCTCCCCGGCCGACGCCTCTCTTCAATGTCGTCCGCATGAAAACGTGTGCGGCGCCCTCGAGGGCGCCTGCCCGGGCAGGATAGCCGAGGCGCCGGAGGAGCTAGCCGAGGCTCGGCCCGAGCCAGCGTTCGGCCTCGGAGACCGGGATTCCCCGGCGGCCCGCGTAGTCCTCGAGCTGGTCGCGGCCGATCCGGCCCACGGCGAAGTACTTCGACTGGGGGTGGTGGAAATAGACGCCGCTGACGGCCGCCGCCGGCAGCATCGCGTAGCTCTCGGTGAGCGCGAGGCCGACGCTCTCGGCGCCGAGCAGTGCGAAGAGCTTCCCCTTCTCGCTGTGATCGGGACAGGCTGGATAGCCGAACGCCGGCCGGATGCCCCGGAAGTTCTCCTTCAGCAGGTCCTCGTCGGAGAGGTGCTCGTCGGGTGCGTACCACTCGCGCCGCACGCGCTGGTGCAGGAACTCCGCGAACGCTTCGGCCAGCCGGTCGGCCAGCGCCTTGACCGCGATCGCCGAATAGTCGTCGTGCGCCGCCTCGTACCGCGCCGAGAGCTCGTCCGCTCCGTGGATGCCGACCGCGAAGGCTCCCATGAAGTCGTCGCCGGCCGCGACGTAGTCCGCGAGGCACCGGTTCGGACGCTCGTCGCCGTGGTCCGCCTGCTGGCGCAGGAACGAGAAGCGCGTTCCGTCGATCAGGACGTCGTCCCCCTCGGCGTGCGCGGGCCAGAAGCCGTAGATGCCGACTGCACGCAGCGAGGCACCTTGCAGGATCTCGCGCAGGAGCGCCTGCGCGTCCTCGTACAGCTCGCGCGCGGCCGGGTTCGCGAGGATCGCGGGGAACTTCCCCTTCAGGTCCCAGGCATGGAAGAAGAACTGCCAATCGATGAACGCCACGAGGTCTGCGAGCGGCGGCTCGACCGTGCGGCTCCCGAGAAACGGCGGCGTCGGCACGTCCCCGTGAGCCGCCTTGACACGGTTCGCGCGCGCCTGGGCGAGGGGCAGCAGCGGCTTGCGGATCTTCTCTGCGTGCTGCGCGCGAAGCCGCTCCTGCAGCTCCCTGTTCTCGACGTCGAGCGCCGTGCGCCGCCTCGGATCGGTCAGCGCCGAGACGACGTCGACCACGCGGCTCGCATCGAGCACGTGCACCGTCTCGTTCTCGTACTCCGGAGCGATCTTGACGGCTGTGTGCTGGCGTGACGTGGTCGCCCCGCCGATCATCAGAGGCAGCTCGAGCCGCCGCCGGTCCATCTCGCGCGCGACGTCGACCATCTGGTCGAGCGACGGCGTGATCAATCCCGACAGACCGACGACGTCCACATTCTCCGCCTCGGCGGTGTCGAGGATCCTCTCCGGCGGCACCATCACCCCGAGGTCGATCACTTCGTAGTCGTTGCAGCCGAGGACGACCCCGACGATGTTCTTGCCGATGTCGTGCACGTCTCCCTTGACCGTCGCGAGCAGCACCTTCCCCTGCGCGCCGTGTGTCCCATCCTTCTCGTCCTCCATGAACGGCTGCAGGTATGCGACCGCACGCTTCATCACGCGCGCGGACTTGACGACCTGTGGCAGGAACATGCGCCCGGACCCGAAGAGGTCGCCGACGACACGCATGCCGTCCATCAGCGGGCCTTCGATCACGTCCAGCGGCCGCTCGGCGCTCAGGCGCGCCTCCTCGGTGTCGGCCTCGATGAAGTCGACGATCCCGTGCACGAGCGCATGCTCGAGCCGCTTTCCCACCGGTGCCTCCCGCCAGCGCAGATCGAGCTCGCGCTTGGTGCCCTCGCCGCGAAAGCGGTCGGCGATCTCGACGAGACGCTCGGTCGCGTCGGCGCGCCGGTTGAAGAGCACGTCCTCGACACGCTCCTTCAGCTCCGGCTCGATGTCCTCGTAGACGGCGAGCTGACCGGCATTCACGATGCCCAGGTCGAGGCCGGCGTGGATCGCGTGATAGAGGAACGCGGCGTGCATCGCCTCACGGACGGCGTCGTTGCCGCGAAACGAGAAGCTGAGGTTCGAGATGCCGCCCGACGTCCGCGAGCCCGGGCAGCGCTCCTTGATCTTCGGAAGCGCCTCGAGGAAGGCTCGGGCGTAGTCGTCGTGCTCCTCGATGCCCGTGGCGACCGCGAGCACGTTGGGGTCGAAGACGATGTCCTCGGGCCTGAACCCGACCTCGTCGACGAGCAGGTCGTACGCCCTGCCGCAGATCGCCACGCGCCGCTCCACCTCCGTCGCCTGGCCCTCCTCGTCGAATGCCATCACGACGACGCCGGCGCCGTAGTCGCGGACGCGCCGGGCGTGACGCAGGAACTCCTCCTCCCCCTCCTTCAGCGAGATCGAGTTGACGATCCCCTTGCCCTGGAGCGACTGCAGCCCGGCCTCGAGCACGGTCCACTTCGAGCTGTCGATCATCACCGGCAGGCGGGCCACCTCCGGCTCGGTGGCGATCACGTTCAGGAAGGTGCGCATCGCCTGCTCGCCCTCGAGCAGGTCCGCATCCATGTTGACGTCGATCAGGTTGGCGCCGCCGCGCACCTGCTCGAGGGCGACGTCGACGGCGGCGTTGAAGTCGCCGGCTTCGATCAAGCGCCGAAAGCGCGCCGATCCGGTGACGTTCGTGCGCTCGCCGACGAGGACGAACCCGGTGTCCTCGCCGATCTCGAACGGCTCCAGCCCGCTGAACCGCGGCGCACGCCGTGGCTGCGGCACGGCACGCGGCTCGAGGCCGTGCACCGCAGCGGCGATCGCCTTCGTGTGCTCGGGCGTCGACCCGCAGCAGGATCCCGCGACGTTCAGGAAACCGTCCCGCCCGAACTCGTGCAGCAGCGCGGAGGTCACGTCGGGCGTCTCGTCGTAGTCGCCGAACGCGTTCGGCAGCCCGGCGTTCGGATGCGCCGAGGTGAGACAGGACGCGATGCGCGAGAGCTCTGCGACGTAGGGGCGCATCTCACGGGCCCCGAGCGAGCAGTTGACGCCCACGATCAGCGGCTCGGCATGCTCGATCGACGTCCAGAACGCGTCGATCGTCTGTCCGCTGAGCGTCCGGCCGGACAGGTCGACGATCGTGACGCTGATCCACAGCGGCAGGTGCGGGGCGACCTCGCGCGCGGCGACGAGCGCCGCCTTGGCGTTCAACGTGTCGAAGATCGTCTCGATCAGGAGCAGGTCGACACCGCCGTCCGCGAGCCCGCGCATCTGTTCGGCATACGTCTCGACGACCTGGTCGAAGGTGTGCGTGCGGTAGCCGGGATCGTCGACGCGCGGGCTGAGCGAGAGGGTGATGTTGAGCGGGCCGACCGAGCCGGCGACGAACCGGTCCGGGCCGGCAGCTTCGCGGGCGATCCGTGCGCCCTCGTGGTTGAGCTCGTAGACCGCCTCCTCCAGCCCGTAGTCGGCCTGGCCGATCGCCGTGGCGGTGAACGTGTTCGTCGTCGTGATGTCGGCGCCGGCGGCGAAGTACGCCTCGTGCACCGAGCGGACGATCTGCGGCTGCGTGAGGTTGAGCAGGTCGGGGTCGTTCAGCAGGTCGCGTGGATGGCCGGTGAAGCGGGCACCGCGGAAGTCGGCCTCGTTGAGGCCCCTGTTCTGCAGCAGGACGCCCCAGGCGCCGTCGAGCACGAGGATGCGCTCCTGCGCCAGCTTCCTGATCTCGCCTGCGACGTCGCGCGCGGTTGCGGTCACGTTCACCTCCGGAACCTAGAGAGAACGCCGTGCCCTCCGAGGACGCGCGCGGGCTCTTTAGGCGTTTGGTAACCCGGTCGCCAAGCTGCCGTTCAAAGCTCTCCGGGAGGCACAAGACTAGCGGTGCGGGCGCCCCGGTGTGGAGCGAGAGCTCAGCGGTTGCCGACGACCGCGGTCGCCGCCGAGGTGGCGGAGGCCGAGCCGGCGCCGTTCGTGGCGGTGACGCGGGAGCGGAGGCGGTGAGTTCGGTCCGCCGTCCGCACGACGTACGTCGCCGACGTCGCGCCGCCGATCGCGGTGCAGTTGTTGCCGTATCTGTCGCACGTGAGCCACTGATACGCGAACGTGATCGGCTGCGTCCCGCTCCAGCTGCCGTTGCTCGTCGTGAGCGTGCTGCCGGCCCGGACCACGCCGCTGATCGCGGGAGCCGCGGTGTTCTTCGGGGGAGTGGCACCGGCCTGGCCCGCATACGTCGCGGTGTAGGTCTTCGCTCCAGCCGGAGCGACGACGTTGTGGGTCGCGGCGCCGCCGTCCGACCACGACGAGAACGTGTAGCTCGTCCCGCCGAGCGTCTGCGGCGTCGGTGCGCTGACCGAATTGCCCGAGTTGACGATCACGGTGCGGACGAACGGCGTGACTGCGGTCGACGAGTCGACGGTGAGCGAGAGCCCCGGCGGCGCGGACGCGAACGACAGGTCGACCGTCCTCGGGCTCAGCTGCACGCTCGACGTGCCGGTCGCCCCGCCGGAGTCCTTGGCCGTCAGCTGCAGCTCGAGGTACGACGGATACTCGTGGTCCGGCGCGCTGAGCGTCCCGCTCGAGACGCCCGGCCAGCTCTGCACCGTGTGGGTGTGGCAGTTACCGGGCGACGGACAGTGGTGGATGATCAGCGTCCACGTGAGAGCCGCAGCGGGCAGCGCACCGTCCTCGGGGTCGGTGGCGTGGCCGGAGAACGAGATCGAGTCTCCCACCGCGTAGGTCACGGCCGATCCCGGGGAGTCGAGGACCGCGGTCGGCGGCGCGTTCGACGTGGACGTGGCCTGCCAGCTCGCCTTGGCGACCGCGTCGACCGTGTTGTCGTAGTACTCGACCCGCACGGCATGAGTGCCCGCGGTCAACGTCAGCGGCGCGGTATAGGTCGTCGCCGACTGATCCTTCCACCCGTCGATCACCTTCGTGCCGTCGACGAACACACGGATGCCGTCGTCACCGGTCGCGCTGAAGGTGTACGTGCCCGCAGCGAAGGCGAACGAACCGTCCCAGGACGCCGAGAACCCGTCCGCGTTGACACCCGGAGCCGGGCTGCCCGTCCCCCAGTCGTGGTCGACCGCCGCCTCACACTGATCCACGACCGGCGTCCCGGAGAGCGTCAGGTTGTTGAAGTACTTCGCCTCGAACTGGCCGGAGCACGTTCCACCGCCCCCGCCCCCGCCTCCGCCGCCCGACGTCAGCTGCCAGCTCGCCTTGGCGACCGCGTCGACCGTGTTGTCGTAGTACTCGACCCGCACGGCATGAGTGCCCGCGGTCAACGTCAGCGGCGCGGTATAGGTCGTCGCCGACTGATCCTTCCACCCGTCGATCACCTTCGTGCCGTCGACGAACACACGGATGCCGTCGTCACCGGTCGCGCTGAAGGTGTACGTGCCCGCAGCGAAGGCGAACGAACCGTCCCAGGACGCCGAGAACCCGTCCGCGTTGACACCCGGAGCCGGGCTGCCCGTCCCCCAGTCGTGGTCGACCGCCGCCTCACACTGATCCACGACCGGCGTCCCGGAGAGCGTCAGGTTGTTGAAGTACTGCGCATGGAACGTTCCCGCGCTGCAGGTGCCCCCGCCGCCGCCGGAGTACGAGATGCGCTGGATCGTCCCGCCCTCGAGGTCGGCGTAGAAGATGTCGCCGCCGGGGCCGATCTCGAGGTCGACCGGGTTGGCCGCCCCGCCCACGAGGAGCCGGATGTTCGTCGGATCGGGCAGGCCGTTACTGCCCGTGAGCATCGCCCAGATGCAGTTGCGGGTGTGGTCGGCGAAGATCAGCGCGCCGTCGTAGGCGGCCGGATAGCTCCCGCCGGTGTAGAAGGCGTCGCCGGTGATCGAGGAGCCGTTGGCGGTCGGGCAGTTGTCGCCCTGGACGACGGCGCTCCCGTGGTTGTAGGTGTAGTACGGCGAGGTCGCCGTCCCGGCCGAGTAGAGCCCCGAGCACAGGTTCAGGTTGGCGCTCTGGTAGCCCGACTGGGCGCCGTTTCCCTCGTAGCAGGGCCAGCCGAAGTCGAGCGAGGCGCTCGTCGGCGAGGTGACGCGATCGATCTCCTCCCACGTGTCCCAGCCGACGTCGCCGATCCACAGCTCACTCGTCCCCGGGCGGAAGGTGAAGCGGAAGGGATTCCGGAAGCCGTAGGCGACGATCCGCCGCGCGTTCGCATCCGCCGAGCCGCCGTTCGGGTTGCCCGACGCCGCAAGGCCTGTCGCCGGGTCGATCCTGATCACGGAGCCGTTCAGGACGACCGGCTCGCCGGCCGGGCGGCGGAAGCTCTGGGAACGCAGAGCACCGCCCTCGGCCGTCGGCGCGGTCTCCGTGCCTCCGACCCCGGCAGGCGGGTCGCCGCACGGGTTCTTCGGCGTCGGCGAGCCCGAGCTGCCGCCCCCCTGGCCGTAGTCGGCGTAGTTGAAGCTCGCACCGTCACCGGCGCTCGCGTAGAGGTCGCCGTCGGGGCCGAAGACGAGATCGCCGATCGAGTGGCTCGGGAACTGCTGGCACCACTGGTCGGTGATCAGCACCTGGGGCGACCCGGTCATCACGTCGCCCGACAGCTGGAGCCGGACGATCCTGCCGCTCACGACGCAGCCGTCCGTCGTCGGGCCCGGCGGCGAGGGACACGCGTCGCTCCAGGTCGGAGCCGTTCCGCCCGGCGGGGCATCGGCGGTGTAGAGCAGATACACGTAGGGGCTGGCCGGGAAGTTCGGATCGAGAGCGAGCCCGAGCAGGCCGCGATCCCAGTAGTCGTCCACCTGCGTGCGCAGGTCGGCGACAACGGTCGGGCTCTGGTCGGCGAGGCTGTCGAAGACGACCAGGAGCCCGCTCTTCTCGGCGACGAAGATCCGTCCGTCGGAGGCGAAGCGAACGTTGGTCGGGTTCGTCAGCCCCGAGAAGACCGTCGTGTCCGTGAAGCCGGCGGGGAGGTTGGCCGCGGGCGCAGCCGCCGGGGCCGCCGGCTGAGCGGTGGCGGCTGTTCCCTGCCCGGCCAGGAACGGCGGGGGCTGCGTGCCGGAAGCCTGCGAGCTGGCCGGGATCGCGCCGGGGAAGAGCAGGAAGACGGCGCCCGCGGCCAGGGCGAGGAGACGGCGCCGACGACCGCTGCGCACGCCGACGCCTGCCAACACCGCCCTCTCCCCCAGTCGCCGCAAGGACGTCAGCCTCCCAGCGACGCGACCTGGTGTCAACGGACGGGAAGGGTGGGATTTGCAGAGCGCGGCGGCCGGCGCCGAGCCCGGCTGCGTCAGGAGCGGCCGACGACCGCCAGCTGGTTCTCGGCGTGGCGGAGCCTCTGCTCGATCTGCCAGCGGTCGGCGGTCGACTCGCCGCGGTCGATCGCCTCGAGCTCCGCCTGCGCCTCCTCGAGCTGCTTCCTGGCCCGGGCGTCGTCGATCGCGGCCGCCTCGACGGCGTCGTCGACGAGCGCGATCGCCCGGTCCTGCAGCACCTGGAAGAACCCGGGACCGGTGGCGAACTCGAGCACCTCGCTCTCGCTCACGTGCACGCGCGTCGAGCCGGCCTTGAGCGTCGCGATCAGCGGCGCGTGCCTCGCGAGCACCCCGATCTCGCCGGCAGCGCCGGGCACGATGATCATCTGCGCGTCGCCCTCGTACGCCGGACCGTCCGGTGTGACGACGGAGACCGAGAACTCGCGGCGGTCGGCCATGCCTTACGCCGCAGCGCCGGACATCTGCTTCGCGCGCTCGACCGCGCCCTCGATCGGGCCGACCATGTAGAACGCCTGCTCGGGCAAGTCGTCGTGCTGGCCCGCCAGGATCTCCTGGAAGCCGCGGATCGTGTCCTCGAGCTTGACGTACTGGCCCGGGGTGCCCGTGAACTGCTCGGCGACGAAGTTCGGCTGCGACAGGAAGCGCTGGATCTTGCGGGCGCGCTGCACCGTCAGACGGTCTTCGTCGGACAGCTCCTCGATCCCGAGGATGGCGATGATGTCCTGCAGGTCCTTGTAGCGCTGCAGCACCTCCTGCACGCTCGTCGCCGTCGCGTAGTGCTCGTCCGAGACGATTCCGGGCTGCAGTGCGCGAGACGTCGAGTCGAGCGGGTCGACTGCGGGGTAGATCCCCTGCTCGACGATCGCGCGGGAGAGCGTCGTCGTGGCATCGAGGTGGGCGAAGGTCTGAGCGGGCGCCGGGTCGGTCAGGTCGTCGGCAGGCACATAGATCGCCTGCACCGAGGTGACCGCCCCCTTCGTCGTCGAGGTGATCCGCTCCTGGAGCTGCCCCATCTCGGTCGCGAGCGTCGGCTGGTAGCCGACCGCGCTCGGCATGCGGCCGAGCAGCGCGGAGACCTCGGAGCCGGCCTGGACGAAGCGGAAGATGTTGTCGATGAAGAGCAGCACGTCCTGGCCCTGGTCGCGGAAGTACTCCGCCATCGTGAGGCCCGAGAGACCCACGCGGAGCCGGGCTCCCGGCGGCTCGTTCATCTGGCCGTAGCAGAGCGCGACCTTGTCGAGCACGCCCGACTCCTCCATCTCGAGGAGCAGGTCGTTGCCCTCGCGCGTCCGCTCGCCCACCCCGGAGAACACCGAAACGCCGGCGTGCTGGCGGGCGATGTTGTGGATCAGTTCCTGGATCAGCACCGTCTTGCCCACCCCGGCGCCGCCGAAGAGACCGATCTTGCCGCCGCGCACGTACGGCGCGATCAGGTCGATCACCTTGATGCCCGTCTCGAAGATCTCGACCTTCGGCGTCAGGTCGGCGAACGCCGGTGGGTCGCGGTGGATCGACCAGCGCTCCGCGTCCTTCGGCGCCTCCTTCTCGTCCACGGGCTCGCCGAGGACGTTCCAGACCCGGCCGAGCGTCACGTCGCCGACCGGCACCGAGATCGGCCCGCCCGTGTCGAAGACGTCGGCTCCGCGGGGGATCCCGTCGGTCGCGTCCATCGCGACCGCGCGCACGCGGTCGTCGCCGAGATGCTGCTGCACCTCTGCGATCAGGTTCGTGCCGTCGGGCCGCGGAATGCGCAACGCGTGGTAGATCTCGGGCAGCTTGCCCGGGAAGACGGCGTCGACGACGACGCCCTTGATCTCGAGCAGCTTGCCGGTATTCGAGTTGCCGTTCGTCGACACGTCTAGAGCTCCTGGACGGGTGAGGGTGCGAGTTCCGCCCCGCGCTGGGCGCCACGAATGCGCGCCAGCAGCTTGGGCAGGCGCAGCCTAGCGGAACGCTCGCTCGGAGCGCAGTTCCAATGGAGCTCTGCTCGCCTCAGCGCGGCCGACACACGTTCGGCATGGTCGAGCGCTCAGACGTGCGAGGTCACCGGGCTTGGAAGCACGGTTCCGGGCCTCCTCTCAGGACGACTTCGGATCCCGGACGAAGTAGGCCGTGCTCCCGAACGCGCCGATCGGACAGGCGCCGCCGACACAGTCGTGCGGGCTGACGAGGTCGAAGCTGCACGTCCGTGTCCTGCTCTTGCACCAGCCCTCGAAGTGCCCGAGCTTCCAGCCCGGCGCCGGCGCGGCGTGAAAGATGATGTGGTCGTTCTTGGTGAAGACGCCCCGGCAGGTGCTGGGACAGTGGATGCCGCGCGGCGTGCTCGTGACGGTGCCGTGCCCGTGCACCGCGACGAATGCCACGCTCCGCAAGCCGCTCGGCGCTGCGGAGGACGAAACCGCCAGAACGGCGGCAGCGACCAGCACGCCGACGACGCGGACGAACAATGTCACAACCGACACAATAGCTCGCTTTCAGGCCCCCGCTGGGGAAAGGTACGGCTGCTAAATTCGGTTCATGCTCCGGTTTCCGCAGTCGGCGAGGGCGCGCCGGCGCCTGCTCCGCGCCGGCCTGCTGGGTGGCGTCGCGGCGGTCGTCGCGGTCCTGGTCTTCCTGATCCCGAATCACAAGCCCTCGAACCCCGAGCCCACCGGGAACGAGGGGCCCGCCCAGCTCGCCGCGGTGACGCCGAAGTCGCACGTCTCCCCGGCCGACCGCCGGGCGATCGACAGCCTCCTCGACCGCTTCCTGCCCGCCGGGCTGACCCGCCGCTCGCCCGCGACCGCGTGGGCGCTCGCCGGCCCCGAGCTGCGCGCCGGGTCGACGCTCGCCGACTGGCGGGCGGGAAACTCGCCGATCCCCTATTACCCGGTGCTCGAGAAGACCTTCCATACCTGGCGGACCATCGAGGTCGGCCCCCGTTACGTCGTCCTCAACCTGCTCGTCCACGCGCAGCCGTCTTCGCACCTCGGCTCCTATGTGTTCTCGGGCGAGGTCGTCAAGCAGGGCAACCGGTGGCTCGTCAATCGCATCTACACGATCGCGATCATGAACCCGGTCACGAAGAAGACCCACGAGATCGGCCCGGCGGACTTCGTCGCGCCGCCCCCCGCCTCGCAGACGCCGAACACCAAGTCGACGATCGGGGTCGGGATCCTGCCGGTCGTCTCGATCCTCGCCCTGGTCCTGCTCATTCCGCTCTCGTTCGGCGTGATCGCGCTCGTGCGGGCGCGGCGCTGGCGGCGCATGGTGCGTGCGAGCTCGAGAACCGAGCTGCCGCCCCTGCCGTCGAGCTACCGCTCCGGCGCGAGTTAACCTGAAAGCAACATGTCACAGGGCTAACTTTCCACCGACACCCCGGTCATAAGGGCTATGGCGTCCCCCAGCGGCATCCTCAACGGCTTCCTCAACTCACCGCGCAAGCAACGGCGGTTCCTCATCCTCAGCGCGACCGTCCTGCTCGTGGGCGTCGGCGCGTTCCTCGCGATGGTGGTGTTCAGAGGCACGCCGAACGCCTTCACCGACACGATCTCGAACAAGCCGGCGAAGCTCTACCACCCGGAAAAAGCGGTGAAGCTCTCGAAGGAACAGATCGCGCTCGCCCGCCAGTTCATCAAGACCGCCGTCGAGCGCCGCAACCTCGATGCGGCCTACACGATCGTCCATCCGGACCTCAAGGGCGACCTGACTCGCAAGCAGTGGGACACCGGCAACATCCCCGTGGTCACCTATCCGGCGCGAAACGCGGACACGGCGGCCTTCGTGGTCGACTACAGCTTCAAGACCGCAGCGCTGCTCGAGGTCGACCTCGTCGCGAGACGAGGCCAGGATCTGCGCCCGCACCTGCTCTTCTTCATCGGGCTCAAGCGCGAAGGCGGGAAGCCGACGGGTCGCTGGCTCGTGAACTACTGGCAGCCGCACTGGAGGCCTCCGGTGCCGATGGCCCCGGGCTGAGAGCAGCGTCTCTCGCCGAAGACTCGGCTCCTCCGGTTGGGGCCGTCGGCACCGGCCGGCTGAACGCTCGCTAGACCGGTTGGCCGAAGTAGCCGTGCAGCGGGCCGTCGGCGATCGAGGCCGGCCTCATGCGCAGGCGCGGGACGACGAGGGTCGCGTTGGCCGTCGGCTGGGACGCGACCATGACCATGACCGGGGCACCGACTCGGCCGGAGCGTTGCGGAGTCTGTCCCGCGTTGGTCGTTCGGGTCCCCGGCCAAACGAGCACGGCCGCTGCCGCCCCGGCGACGAGGCAGGCGCTCAGGACGGCTGCGACGCGCCGCGAGCCGGACGGCGCCAACTCCTCCGGGATCAGGACCGGGCGAGCAGGCTGCTCGAGGACTGCGTCGCGCAGAAGGCGCGTCTGCTCGTCCGCGCCGGCGGCGAAGGCGCGGCACGCCGCGCAGCCGCGAAGGTGCCGGTCGAGCAGCGCCGTCTCGAAGGTGGAGAGCATGCCGTCGAGGCGAAGCGAAACCGCCTGGCGCGAGCGTTCACAGCGAGCTGGTGTCACATCCAGTTGGACGCCGGTCCGGCGAAGGAGTTAGTTAACAAGGTGAAATGCTTTAGAACGCTTGATGCGCCGGATCGATCAGAGCGGCGACCACGACGAGCCCCAACCCGAGGGCGAACAGGACGATCGCGGTCTGGACCGAGTCGGAGCGCTCGTCGCCGGTGGCGCGGCGAACCCGGCGCGCGCTGAGGACCGGCACCGTCTCGCCCGTACGATTCACGCCCCGTAGGGGGCCGCGCGCACCCACCACGAAACACCCGACGAGCAGTGCCGCGCCGGCGGCGTAGAGACCGACCGAGACCGACCGGGCGATGCTGCTCCCGACCGCGACGCCGATCACCAGGGAGGCAACGACGGTCCCGCCGGTGATCGCGGCGAAGATGAGTGCGAGCCGCCGTGCGGCCTGCAGCAGCACAGCCGGATCCTTGCTCAGTCGGCCGCGCCGACGGCGGCGCCGTGAGGCCGGCGCATCTCTTCCTCCGTCATCGGCCAGTGCTCGAGCGGGAAGTGGCAGGCGGCGAGATGCGAGTCGTCCGCACCGACCGGCTCGAGCGGCGGCGTGTCGACGTCGCACTTCCCCTCGACGAACCGCGGGCAACGCGGATGGAACGGGCAGGCCTTCGGCGGGTTGAGCGGGCTTGGCACGTCGCCCTGCAGCACGATCGGCGTGCGCGACCGGCCGAGCTCGGGATCGGCAATCGGGACGGCGGAGAGCAGGGCCCCTGAGTAGGGGTGCTTCGGCTCGCGGTAGAGCTGATCGCGGGAGCCGAGCTCGACGGCCTTGCCGAGGTACATGACCATCACGCGCTCGGAGACGTGCCGGACGACGTTGAGGTCGTGAGCGATGAAGATGTACGTGAGCCCGAAGTCCTTCTGGAGATCCTTCAGCAGATTCAGGATCTGCGCCTGCACCGAGACGTCGAGCGCCGAGACGGGCTCGTCGCAGATGATCAGCTTCGGGTTGATCGCGAGCGCCCTGGCGATGCCGATCCGCTGGCGCTGGCCGCCCGAGAACTCGTGCGGGAAGCGGTTGTAGTGCTCCGAGTTCAGGCCGACGATCTCGAGCAGCTCCTGCACGCGGCGCTTCCGCTCGACGTCCGTGCCGATGCCGTGCACCTCGAGCGGCTCGCCGACGATCGCGCCGACACGCTTCCGGGGGTTCAGGGACGCATACGGATCCTGGAACACCATCATCATCTCGCGCCGGATCGGCCGCATCGCCTTGCGGTCGAGAGTCGTGATGTCCCGCCCGTCGAAGATGATCTTCCCGCCGGTCGGCTGGAGCAGCCGGGCGACGCAGCGCGCCATCGTCGACTTGCCGCAGCCGGACTCGCCGACGACACCCAGGGTCTCGCCGGCGTTGACGGTGAAGCTGACGCCGTCGACGGCCTTGACCGCACCGACCTGATGCTGGAAGACGAGCCCCTGCGTGACCGGGAAGTGTTTCTCGAGACCCTCGACGACGAGCAGCTCGCTCATTTCGCCACCCCTGCCAACACCCTCACGCAGCGTCCTCGCTCACCATCGCCGCACGCTTGGCGTCCCAGATCCGGCTGCGGGTCTCGTTGTCGAGATGACATCGGAACCGGTGGTCTTCGCCAATCGGCGAAAGCGCGAACTCGGGCAGCTGCTCGCGGCAGACGTTCATCACGTACTCACAGCGTGGATTGAACGGGCACCCGGTGGGTGGGCGCAGCAGGGACGGCGGCTGGCCGGGAATCTGCTCGAGCCGGCCGCCGCTCGAGTTCAGGCGCGGCAGCGAACCGAGCAGTCCCCAGGTGTACGGCATCTCGGGCTTGATGAAGAGGTCGTCGACCTTCGCCTGCTCGACGACGCGGCCCCCGTACATGACGATCACCTCGTCCGCGAGCTCTGCGACGACGCCCAGGTCGTGCGTGATCATCACGATCGCCATCCGGAACTCCTGCTGGAGGCGCTCCATCAGGCGCAGGATCTGGGCCTGGGTCGTCACGTCGAGGGCCGTCGTGGGCTCGTCCGCGATCAGGATCTCCGGGTTGTTGATCAGCGCCATCGCGATCATCACGCGCTGGCGCATGCCGCCCGAGAACTGATGCGGATAGTCGTCGACGCGGCGCGAGGCGTGCGGGATCTCGACCTGCGTCAGGACCTCGATCGCGCGCTTCCGCGCCTCCTTCTTCGAGACATCCTGATGGATCAGCACCGCCTCCTCGAGCTGCCAGCCGATCGTCTTGACCGGGTTCAGTGAGGTCATCGGGTCCTGGAAGATCATCCCGATCTTGACGCCGCGGATCTCGCGCATGCGGTGCTGCGAGGCGCCGAGCATCTCCTCGCCGTGCAGCAGCACCGACCCCGTCACGTCGGCCTGACGCGGATCGACGAGGCCCATGACGGTGAGGAACGTGACGCTCTTCCCCGAGCCGGACTCGCCGACGACGCCCAGCGTCTGGCCCTCGTCGATCGAGAAGCTGACGCCCGTGACGGCCTGGACGATGCCGTCGTCCGTGCGGAAGCGAGTTGTGAGATCCTTGACCTCGAGCGCGGGCATCAGTGCGGTCGGACCCTCGGGTCGAGGAAGCCGTAGCTGACGTCGACGATGAAGTTGAAGACGATCACGCAGATCGTGGCGAAAACGACGATGCCGGTGATCATCGGCAGGTCGTTGAAGTTGTACGCGTTGATCACCTCATGGCCGAGACCAGGCAGGTTGAAGATGCTCTCCGTGAAGATCGCGCCGCCGAGCGCCAGGCCGAGGTCCATGCCGAGGATCGTGACGACTGGAAGCATGCTGTTGCGGAGCACGTGCTGCACCATCACGCGGCTCTGTGACGCGCCCTTGGCGCGCGCGGTCCGCACGTAGTCCTCGGACATCGTCTCCATCACGTTGGCCCGGACGAGGCGCACGTAGAGCGCCGCGAAGAGGATCATGAACGTGATCCAGGGCAGGATCAGGTGGTAGGCCCAGTTCACCGGGCCGCTGCATTGCGCGCCCTCCGTGCCCGGGAAGAAGTTGCAGTAGCCGGCGATCGGCGTCAGGTGCAGCCGGTAGCCGAAGACGTAGGAGAGGATCAGGCCGATCCAGACCGGATGCGCCGAGATGCCGATGAGGACGAAGGTCATCGAAAAGCGATCCATCAGCGACCGGGGCCGAAGCGCCGAGAGGATGCCGACCGGGATTGAGAGCGAGAGCCAGAAGACCGCGCCGCCGAACACGAGCGACGCCGTAACGGGCGCGTCCTTCCAGATGGTCGCCCGGACACTCTGGCGGTTCACGAACGAATGCCCCAGCGACTGGTGGGCGACCAGGTTCCAGACGAAGCGGAGGTACTGCTGCCAGATCGGCTCGTCGAGATGCAGAAAGTGCCGAACCCGGGCAATGTCGGCCGGGGTCGCGGACTTGCCGGCAGCGAGTGCGGCCGGGTCGGCCGGGATCACCCAGAAGATCAGGTACGTGATGATCGTGGCCACGAAGAACAAGAAGATGGCCCAGAAGATCCGCCTGATGAGAAATTGCGTCATGTCGGTTGTTCTCTCGCTGTCTGGGGACGAGAAGCCGGTGGAGGCTGGAGAGGCGCCCGAGGACGCCTCTCCAGCCGCGCTACCGGATGCTGCATCTTACGGTCTAGCCAACCGCCAGAGCGTTCAGGTACGGCGCGCCGAAGTACGAGCTGTAGATCCAGTTCTTCGTCCGCGAGCTGACGAAGTACCGGTTGGTCGAGATGAGGTACGGCACGGCCGGGGCGTACTTCAGCATCAGCTCGGAATCGAGCTTCGCATACGCATTGGCACGGGCTGTGCCAGAGAGCGAAGCAGCCTTGTCGAGACCTGCGTTGAAGGACGCGTTGTTGAAGTACGTGTAGTTGTTGTTGTTCGCGGCCTGGATCTTGCGGCCGTCGAACAGCACGTTCAGGTAGTCGAACGGGTCGAAGTAGTCGGCGCACCAGCCGCCGTTGGTGACGAAGTTGTACGTGGTGCCCTTGGTCTGGATCACCTGGTAGTAGTTCGTCGCCGGGGTCGGCACGTCGTTGACCTTGAACCCGACCTGCTTCAGGTTGTACTCCGCGACCTGGGCGCGGTTCGTCGAGTACGAGCTCGTGGTGTGCACGACGTTGAGCGTCGGCGCCGAGGCGATGGAAGGGCCACCGACCTGCTTGGCCTTCGCCACGTCGGCACCCTTGAGCGCATACGCTCCGAACGGCCGGTAACCGGGGATGCCGGGAACGAGGATCTGGCTCGTCCGTTTGCCTGCGAAGGCGCCGAGCAGGCGGACCTGCGCCGGGCGGTCGATCGCCCAGTTGACGGCCTTCCGCAGATTCACGTTGTCGAACGGGGGACGGGCGGTGTTCATGCCCATGTAGTTCACACACGAGGTCGGGCCGACGTAGAAGCGGCCCTTGTTGATGCCGTAGGTCTTGGCAAGATCCGACGCGGCCGTCGGCGGGATGCCGATGAGGTCGATGTCGGCCTGGCCGGCCTTCACCTGCAGCAGCGACTGATCGATGTTCACGTTCGGCGTGAACACGATCTGGTCCGGGTTCGCCGGGCGGTCACCCTTGTAGTACGGGTTCCGCTTCAGCACGGTGCTGCGGCCCGGGTCACGGCTCGCGATGTAGTACGGGCCGGCCGCCGGATAGGTGTTCAGACCCTGGCTCGAGTAGGCCATGTTCGGCTTCACAGCCGTGAACCACTGCATCGAGAGGATCGAAACGAAGGTCGCGTTCGGCTTCGTCAGCTTGAACGACAGTGTCAAGCCTTTCGCCGTGATGCCGGAGATGTGCGCGGCCTTCCCCGCGAGGAAGGCGGCGCCGCCGACGATCGTGTTCTGCAGGTCGAGGTTGACGCCGAGCGGCGAGCCCATCTTCGGGCTCAGGATCCGCTCCCAGGCCCGCTGGTACGCGGCCGCGGTCACCGGCGAGCCGTCACTGAACCGCAGGCCCGGCCGGATCTTGAACACATAGGTCTTCCCGTCCTTCGAAACGGTCGGGAAAGCCGTCGCAGCCTGCGGATACAACTGGCTCCCCGCCGCACCCGACTTCTCGGGGAAGCTCACGAGCTGCATCGCGGTCGTGAAGATCATGTCCCAGTCGTCGGTGCGGTAGGCCAGCTGCGGATCGACGAAGTCGAAATCCGACGTGTTCTGGTTCACCCGCAGTGTCCCACCCTTGTTGGCGCCCGCCTTGCCTGCCCGATGGGTCGCCGAGCTGGCGGCCCCCACGGTCGTGGCTGCAACGAGCAACGCTACTCCCAGAACGAGCATGAACAGGGAGAGCATCTGCTTCTTGCGCATGTGACTCCTTCCTCTTCCTCTGACGGATCCGCTCGCCCCTGACGAGCGGCGCCGCATGGTAACAGGGCTGTTACAAAACACCAGCTTCCGACTAGGACGCGATCACGCACGAATAGTTAGCCCGATCCATGCGAACTCCTCGTTCGGGCCTCGGTCTCTAGGAGATGCGGGCGCGCGGATCGAAGGCATCTCGCAGGCCATCGCCGAGCAGGTTGAATGCGAAGGTCGTCAACAGGATGGCGAGGCCCGGCCAGACCATCAGCCACGGCTGCGTAAGGTAGTACTCGGGCGCGGCCGCGAGCAGGTTGCCCCAGCTTGCAGCAGGCTGCTCGATGCCGAGCCCGAGGAAGGAGAGACCGGCCTCGGCGATGATGTTCGAGGCGATGATCAGGGTCGAGTAGACGATGATCGGCGCAACGAGGTGCGGCAGGAGATGCGACCGCATGATGCGGAGGTCACTCGCGCCCGTCATGCGCGCCGCCTCGACGAACTCCTTCTCGCGGAGCGACAGGACGACGCCTCGGATGATCCGGGCCGGGTAGAACCACCCGAAGATCGAGAAGATCAGCGCCAGCGTGAAGACTCCCGGGGCGAGAAAGCCGAACGTGATCTGGTTCAGCGTGTTCCCGGCCACCACGCGAAGGGCGATGACGAAGAGCAGGAACGGGAAGACCATGACGATCTCGATCAGCCGCGAGACGACGGTGTCGACCCAACCGCGGAAGTAGCCGGCGAGCAGGCCCATCATCACGCCGAGCCCGACTGAGCCCATCGTCGCGAGGAGCGCGACCTCGAGCGATGTCTGCGCGCCGTAGAGCAGGCGCAGGAAGAGGTCGCGACCGAGGCTGCCGTCGGCGCCGAGCGGGAGCAGCGTCGTCGTGAAGTGACCGCTCGCGCCCGGGTACGGCGCCGTGCTGATCCATGTCCACGGGCCGACCGGTGTGAGCGACTGCGGGTCCACGCCGTCGGCGAAGATGTCGTTCGGGCCGTGCCCGAGGATGTGGGCGAAGATCGGCGCCAGGACGAACGCCGAGAAGAGCAGCAGGACGATGAAGGCGACGCTGGCGACCGCGAGCCGGTCGCGCCTGAACCGGATCCAGACGAGCTCCCAGTAGCCGCGCGCCTTGACCGCCTGGGCGTCGCCCTCGAGCGGTGTCGTCTCGACCGCGACGGCTTCGCTCGCCTGGATATCGACCTTGTCGAGACCGCTGCTCACGAGGGCCGCAACACTACCCGACGACGGGACGAAAGGTGCGCCATTCTCCGGTGGGACGTATTCGGGTCCGGATTGTTAGCCCGAGAGCGCATCGGCGCCGGCGACCACCTCGAGGATCTCCTGCGTGATCTCGGCCTGGCGGGCGCGGTTCATGGCGAGCGTCAGGCTGTCGATCAGCTCCCCGGCGGCTTTCGAGGCGTTTCGCATCGCCGTCATGCGGGCTCCCTGCTCCGCCGCCGCCGACTCGAGCAGCGCCCGGTAGAGCTCCGTCTCGACGTAGACGGGCAGGAGCCGGGCGAGGATCTCCTGCGGCTCGGGCTCGTAGATGAAGTCGGGCGTGTGGCCGGGAAGGTCCTCCTCGGCCTCGGCGGCGCGCTCGATCAGCTCCTGGGAGATCGGGAGCAGCTCGCGCACCGTCACTCGCTGGGTCAGCGCGGAGACGAAGGCGTTGTAGACGACCACGACCCGGTCGACCTCGCCCTGCACGAACGCCTCGGAGACGGCATGCGCGAGGACCTGCGCATCGCGGTAGCCGGGCCGTTCGCTGAAGCCGGTCCAGGACTGGATCACGTGCAGCCGGCGGAAGCGGAGCGTCGAGGCGGCCTTCCGGCCGGTGCTGAACCAGACGACCTCCTGCCCGGCGGCCTCGGCCTCGCGCCGGAGCGCGAGGGCACGGCGGATCACCTGGGCGTTGAAGCCGCCCGCGAGGCCACGGTCGGCCGACACCGGCACGATCGCGACCTTCTGGACGCTCTCCCGCCGCTCGAGGAGCGGCAGGCGCACGGCGCCGGCGGCCTGCGAGACCCCGGCCATCAGCTCGAGCATCCGGTCCGCGTACGGCCGCATCGCCTCGATCCGCATCTGCGATCGCCGCAGGCGCGCGGAGGCGACGAGCTCCATCGCCTTCGTCACCTTGCGGGTGTTGGTGATCGAGCGGACGCGCCGCTTCAGGTCCTGCGTCGACGCCACTACTGATCCTCGGACGTGCTGAAGCGCGTCTTCAGCTTCTCGATCTCGCCGTTCAGCTTCTCGCCGACGTCGTCCGGGAGGTCGCCGCTCTCGCGGACCGTCTTGTAGATCGAGCCCTCGGCGCGCAGGTGCTCGCGCAGCTCGTCCTGGAACCGTGGGACGTCCGCCGTGGGGACGTCGTCGAGGTACGCGTTGACACCGGCGTACAGCGCGACCGCCTGCTCCTCCATCGGCCACGGCTGGTACTGGGGCTGGTTGAGCGTCGCGACCATCTTCTCCCCGCGGTTCAGCGCGTTCTGCGTCGCCTGGTCGAGCTCCGAGCCGAACTGCGCGAACGCCTCGAGCTCGCGGTACTGCGCGAGGTCGAGCCGCAGGCGGCCGGCGACCTTCTTCATCGCCTTCGTCTGCGCCGACGTGCCGACGCGCGACACCGAGGTGCCCACGTTGACGGCCGGGCGGACGCCGGAGAAGAAGAGGTCGGACTGCAGGAAGATCTGGCCGTCGGTGATCGAGATCACGTTGGTCGGGATGTACGCCGAGATGTCCCCCGCCTGTGTCTCGATGATCGGCAGCGCCGTCAGCGAGCCGCCGCCGAGCTCGTCGCTCAGCTTGCAGGCGCGCTCGAGCAGCCGCGAGTGCAGGTAGAAGACGTCACCCGGGAACGCCTCGCGGCCCGGCGGGCGACGCAGGAGCAGCGAGAGCTGCCGGTACGCGTCGGCCTGCTTCGTGAGGTCGTCGTAGATGATCAGCGCGTGCTCGCCCCTGTAGAGGAAGTACTCGGCCATCGCGCAGCCGGCGAACGGGGCCATCCACTTGATCGGTGCAGCCTCGGAGGCGCCTGCGACGACGACCGTCGTGTACTCCATCGCCCCCGCCTCGCGGAGCCGCTCGACGACCTGGGCGACCGTCGAGGCCTTCTGGCCGATCGCGACGTAGAAGCACTTCACGTTCTGGTCGTGCTGGTTCAGGATCGTGTCGATCGCGATCGCGGTCTTGCCGGTCGAGCGGTCGCCGATGATCAGCTCCCGCTGGCCGCGGCCGACGTTCGTCATCGAGTCGATCGCCTTGATCCCGGTCTGGAGCGGCTCCTTCACGGGCTGGCGCTGGATCACGCCCGGCGCCTTCCACTCGACCGGTCGCGACTCGGTCGCCTCGATCGGGCCGAGCCCGTCGATCGGGTTTCCCAGCGGGTCGACGACCCGGCCAAGCAGGCCCTCGCCGACGGGCACGGACGCGACCTTGCCGGTGCGCCGCACCGGCTCGCCCTCGGTGACCTTCTCCCACTCGCCGAAGAGCGCGGCGCCGACGTTGTCCTCCTCGAGATTGAAGGCGAGGCCGACCACGCCGTGCTCGAGCTCGAGCATCTCGAGCGCGAGGCAGTTCTCCAGGCCGTGGATGCGGGCGATGCCGTCGCCGACCTGCAGCACGGCACCGACCTCGGCGAGGTTCGACTCGGTGTCGAAGTTCTCGATCCGGTCTTTCAGGATCGACGTGATCTCTTCAGGGCGAAGCTTCATCTGGTCACTAACTCCTTGCGTGCGTCAGGTCATGGCGAAGACGTTCGAGCCGGCCGCGCACGCTCGCGTCGAGCCTCATCGAACCGGCCTGGAGGACGATGCCTCCGATCAGGTCTGGGTCCACCTTGCGTTCCGCTTGCACCGTCCGCCCGGAGGCGGTCTCGATCTGCTCGAGGATGCGGCCGAACTCCTCGTCGGAGAGCTCGTGCGCGGTCGTCAGCTCGACGTCGAGCACCCGATGCTCGGCGGCGACGAGCGAGTCGAGCTCGTCGACGATCTCCGCGATCTCCCCCGCCCGGCCCTTCTCCGCGATCAGGCGCAGGAAGTTGACGACGGTCTCGTCCGAGCCCGCGGCGACCTGTGCGAGGACGTCCGCCTTCACGCGCGAGTCGATCTCGGGGTTCTCGAGCAGCGCCTTCAGATCGGGTGCGTCGCCGAGCGCGTCGCGGAGCTGCTGGAGCTCCCCGTGCACCGTGTCGAGCCGGCCGGCATCCTGTGCGGCCTCGAAGACCGCGCGTGCGTAGATGCGGTGGGCGACGGCTACGACGGGCTCCCTTCGAGCTCGCTGAAGTCGATCTCGGCCAGCGCCTCGTCGATCAGGCGACTCTGGTCTGCGCTCGTCAGCGACTTGCGGGTGATCTTCTCGGCCGCGAGCAGGCTGAGCTTGCCGACCTCCTCGCGGATCTGGCCGAGCGCCTGGTGGGTCGCCTGTTCGATCTGGCGTCGCGTCTCCTCGAGGCGGCGCTGGCGATCCTCCTCCGTCTCCGCGCGGACACGCTCGCGCTGCGACTCTGCGACGCGGCGGGCCTCGGCGAGGATCTCGTCCGACTCGGACTTCGCCTGGCCGATCAGCTTGCGGTGCTCCTCGAGCAGGTTCCGTGCCTCGTCACGTGCATGGTCCGCCTCCGCGATCGCCTGCTCGATGCGCTCGCGCCGCTGGTCGATCATCTGCTGGATCGGCCCGAACGCGTAGCGCTTCAGCACGAACAGGACCACGAGGAAGCAGACGATCGTCCAGATCATCAGCCCAGGCGTGACCTGGATCAGGGGGTTCGACGCGAGCATCGCTGTGGGCCTGCTTCCTCTAGACCAGGACGTAGGCGAGGATCGAGCCGAGCAGGCCGTAGAACACGACCGCCTCGGTGAGTGCGAAGCCGAGCCACTGAATCCCCTGCAGCTCGCCTCGCAACTCGGGCTGGCGGGCCACGGACTGGATCATCGAGCCGAAGATGTTGCCGATGCCGACGCCGGCGCCGAGGGCGCCGAGGCCGACGCCGAGCGCGAGACCGATGGCCTTCCCGGCCTTGGTCACGTCACCGGTGGTGGCGGCGAGGATGGTGCCGATCATTCTGTTTCTCCTCCTAGTGCTCCGGCTCGATCGCCGAGCCGATGTAGATGGCGGACAGTGCAGCGAAGATGAAGGCCTGGATGCCGATCACGATGATGACTTCGAAGAGGTAGAAGAGGATCCCGACCGGCACGACGACGATCGCCAGCACCCAGCTTTGCAGGATGAAGATCAGGCCGATGAAGGTGAGGATCAGGATGTGGCCGGCGAGCATGTTGGCGAACAGACGGACGGAGAGCGAGATCAGCCGCATGAACTGGCCCAGGATCTCGAGCGGCACGATCAGGAAGAGCAGCAGCTTCGGCGCCTCGGGGATCCAGCTCTTGAAGTAGCGCACCGGGCCGTTCCAGCGGATGCCCTCGTAGTGCGTGAAGACGAACGTCAGCAGCGCGAGCGCGAGCGTCACCGAGATCGAGCTCGTGGCGGCGTAGATCCCCCACACCGGAATGCCGTGATAGGTGTCGCCGGTCAGCGGCAACGGGATGAAGCCGAGCAGGTTGACCATGAAGATGAAGAGCATCAGGGTCGCCACGAACGGGAACCAGCGCCCGATCGCCTTGGTCGGCAGGCCCTGCTCGGCGACCTGCGTCTGCGCGATCTCGTAGACCATCTCGCCGACCGTCTCGCGCCGGCCCGGCTTGCGCCCGACCTTCGAACGCATGAAGGCGAGGCCGAAAACGATCGTCAGCAGACTGCCGAGCATCAGGTAGACGACCGCTTTCGTGATCGACAGGTTGAGCGGGCCGAGGTGGATCGGGATCCACTCGTGCTGCTCGAACTCCTTCGTCGGGTCGAACGTGCCGCGCGCGAAGGCATTCGCCGGGATGAGCAGCGCGATCGTGCCGAGCGCGAGCAGCGTGCGCCTCATGCGGCTGCCCCCGCCTTCGGCCCGCTGTAGTAGGCGACCAGCTGCAGGCCGAGCGCGGCGGAGTAGCCGGCGGCGTACGTCAACGCAGCCGCCAGCCCGACCCACTTGTCGGCCACGGCGACCGCGAAGACGACCACCATCACGGCGATCGCGCGAAAGAGCATTCCGAAAGCTGCCACGCCTGCGGCGGCGAGGTTACCCGTTCGGGTTCGAAGCCGTGTGAGGATCGCACCGAACGCCTCCGAGCCGAACCAGAGCACGGCGCCGAGCAGCCACCCCTTGAGGGGCCAGCCGGCGATCAGGAAGACCGGCAGCGCGACGAGGATCACGATTCCACCCGCGATCGCAGGCAGCAGGGTCGGCGGGGCCGTGCGCGGGTCGGTCCAGGAGTTGGGCATCAGATGTTGCGGTAGCGGATCACGGTGGCGGCGACGCCGACGGGGATGCCGACGACGGCGCCGAAGGCTAGCCCGTAACCGAGGCTTCCCACTGCCCAGCCGATCAGCGTGCCCGCAACGACACACGCTGCGGTGAAGCCTATGAGCACGCTGCCGGCCCCGGCGAGGGAGAACGTCGATCGCGGGGGGTGCACCGGCCCGGAGCATATCAGGGCTTGTGACACCTGTTTTCGCCTCTCCATGCGGCGACCAGGTGCCATTTGTGACGCTCGTCAGGCCGCTCGGGAGGCGGTGTCGCGGCGGCGGGGCCGGCGGTTCGCGAGCTTGACGATCTCGAGCAGGTAGACGACGTAGAGCGAGAACGCGATCGCGGTCAGGCCGGCCGCCGTGTCGATCGCGACGTTCCCGAGCCGCCAGTGCCCGTGCTGGTGCGGAGGCGCGAAGCGGGTCGCGAGCGCGGCGAGCGCGAGCGTCCCGCACCACGTCCAGAGGTAGACGACGGAGCGCCGCTGCGAGTAGCCGAGCCGCATGAACCGGTGGTGCAGATGTCGCGCGTCCGCGACGTAGACGGGCTGGCCGCTCTTCAGCCGCTTCGCGACGACGAACGACGTGTCGAGCACCGGCACCGCGAGCACGAGCAGCGGCAGCACGAGCGTCGCCAACGCCGCGGTCTTCAATAGTCCCTCGACCGAGATCGTCGCCAGGGTGAACCCGAGCAGCAGCGCGCCGGAATCGCCCATGAAGATGCGGGCCGGATAGAAGTTGTGGCGCAGGAAGCCGAGGCAGGCGCCGAAGACGATCGCCGCGAGAACCGCGGGGCCGATCCGGCCGAGTGACAGCTCGATCACGGCGAACGTCAGACCAGAGATCGCGCAGACCCCGGCGGCGAGCCCGTCGAGGCCGTCGAGGAAGTTGACCATGTTCATCACGGCGACGATCCCGATCACCGTCACCGACGCCCCGAGCCAGGTCGGCACGTCCTGCCGCCCGACGAACGGGAACGTGAACGTGTGCAGGTAGATGCCGAAGCCGACGGGGATCGACGCGGCGAACACCTGCCCGCCGAGCTTCTGCCACCAGCTCAGGTGCCGAAAGTCGTCGATCGCGCCGACGGTCGTCGCGACGGCGGCGCCGAGCAGCACGCCGCGCATCTCGCCGAGCGGCAGGAAGGCGAGCGACGGCACGAGGATGCCGAGGAAGAGCGCGAGCCCGCCGAGACGGGGGATCGCCGGCCGCTCGCGCCCGCCTTCACGCGGCCGCTCGATCAGCCGCAGGTAGCGCGCGCTTCGCCCCACCGCCGGCGTGAGGATCAGCACGATCACGAGCGCGGCCACCGCGCCGTAGAGCACCTCGAGGTGGTCTGTCAGTTCGCTCCAGACCATCTGCGCAGGTTACTTCGTTCCGTAGAGGCGATCTCCCGCGTCGCCGAGGCCCGGGACGATGTACCCGTGCTCGTTCAGGCCCCGGTCGATCGCGGCCACGACGATCTGGACGTCCGGATGTGCGTCGAGGACGTTCTCGATCCCTTCAGGAGCCGCGATGATCGCGATCAGGCGCACGCTCGTCGCGCCGGCTTCCTTCACCAACTGCACGGCGTGCACGGTCGAGTTGCCGGTGGCGAGCATCGGGTCGAGCAGGATCACGTCGCGGTCCGCGACGTCGGACGGAAGCTTCACGTAGTACTCGACCGGGCGCAGCGTCTCTTCGTTCCGGTACAGGCCGATGAAGCCGACACGCGCGCCGGAGATCAACATCAGCACGCCGTCGAGCATCCCGAGGCCCGCACGCAGGATCGGGCACACGGCCACCTTCTTGCCGGAGATGCGCGGGAACGGATGAACCTCGAGCGGCGTCTCGATGTCGACGTCCTCGGTCGGGAGATCCTTCGTCGCCTCGTAGGTGAGGAGCAGCGTCACCTCCTCGACCAGCTTGCGGAAGTGCACCGTCGGGGTGTCCTTGTCCCGCAGGTACGACAGCTTGTGCTGGACCAGCGGGTGCCGAACCTCGGTGACGCTCACGACGACAGGTACGTCGTGTACCCACGGAAGCCCGGGTACAGCGGCCGTCTGTCGCAGAGCGCGAGCGCGCGGGCGCGGAGCTCGTCGACGCCGGAGCTCTCGTCCAGCGAGTCGACGATGATCGACGCCACCTCGCGAAAATCGTCCTCGTCGAAGCCGCGCATCGTCGCGGCCGGTGTGCCGAGGCGGACGCCCGAGGCGACCATCGGCGGGCGCTCGTCGAACGGCACCGTGTTGCGGTTCGCCGTCAGCCTGCACTCCTCGAGCCGCTCCTGGGCGGCAAGGCCTGTCCACTCGGTGCGCCGGAGGTCGAGCTGCACGAGATGGGTGTCCGTGCCGCCGGTCAGGACGTCGTAGCCGCCGTCCATCAGCGTCGCTGCGAGCACGTCGGCGTTGGCGCGGATCCGAGCCTGGTAGTCCCTGAACGCGTCGGTCATCGCGATGCGGAAGCACGCCGCCTTCGCCGCAATCGCATGCATCAGCGGGCCGCCCTGCATACCGGGGAAGTTCGCGCGGTCGAGCTTTGACGCATGCTCCTCGCGGCAGAGGACGAAGCCCGCGCGCGGCCCGGCAAGCGTCTTGTGGCTCGTCGAGGTGACGAAGTCGCAGTGCGGCACGGGGCTCGGGTGCAGGCCCGCCGCGACGAGGCCCGAGAAGTGCGCCATGTCGCACATCAGAAGGGCTCCGACCTCGTCGGCGATCTCGCGGAACCTGTCGGCTTCGACCGTGCGCGGGTAGGCAGAGCCGCCGCAGACGATCAGCGCCGGGCGCACCTCTTTCGCGGCAGCGAGCACGTCGTCGTAGTCGACCTGCATCGTCTCGCGGGAGACGCCGTAGTGGTGGAAGTCGTAGAGCTTTCCCGAGAAGTTGACCTTCAGGCCGTGGGTGAGGTGGCCGCCGTGGTCGAGCGAGAGCGCGAGCACCCGGTCACCCGGCTTCAGCACCGCGAAGTAGACGGCCATGTTCGCCTGCGCGCCCGCATGCGGCTGCACGTTCGCGTGCTCGGCGCCGAACAGCTCCTTGGCGCGGCCGCGCGCGAGCTCTTCGATCTCGTCGACGACCTCGCAGCCGCCGTAGTAGCGCCTGCCTGGATAACCCTCGGCGTACTTGTTCGTGGGGACCGATCCGACGGCCTCGAGCACGCTCGGCCAGGTGAAGTTCTCGGAGGCGATCAGCTCGATCTGGCCCCGCTGGCGCTCGAGCTCGCGTCCGAGCAGCGCGGCGATCTCCGGATCGACGTCGACAAGCCCCGCGGTGCGAAGCTCGTCGAACGTCTGCTGTGCGACCGCCATCGAAGCTGATCGTAGTGGCTCAGCCCGGTAGTGCGGCGCGAACCCGTTCGAGCGCGTCGGCCGCCGGCACCGCGCCGTCGCGAATCACCCTCGGCTCCGCGCCGGTGAAGTCGATCACCGTGGACGGCGTTCCGGGGAGGCGGCCCAGGTCGAGCTCGGCGGCGGCGCCCGTCCGGATGCGCTCGGGGACGTCCGAGAGCGAAGCGGGGCTCGCCCCGCCGGGCTCGTTGGCGCTGGTCGCGAGCACGCAGCCGACAGCCGCCAGCACTCGCCGCACGGCGGCCGGCAGATCCGGCACGCGAACACCGATCGTCTCGGGGCGGTCTCCCGTCAGCCAGCGGAAACGGGCGGCAGGATTGGGGAGCACGAGGGTGTACGGCCCCGGCAGAAGCGCACGGACGATCTGCTCCGACCGTCCTCGCAGCTCGGGGACACAGGTGAGCAGCGTCTCGACGTCGCCTGCCAGCAACGCGGTCGGCTGCGCCCCGGCCCGCCCCTTGAGCCGGTAGAGGCGGGCGGCGTGCTGCTCGTCCCCCGCACCCGCGACGAGCCCGTAGACGGTGTCGGTCGGCAAGAGGACCGGCAGGCCGTCCCGGATGGCGGCGATCACGTCGTCGACCGGGTCGTCCCCCACCGGGCCTCCACGATTCGCTCTCTGCCTGCCAGGTCGTTCACGATCCCGACCCGTCCATACCCTTCGTCCTCGAGCCGCTGCGCGACGTCCTGCGCCCGAACCTCGTGCACCTCGAGGACGAGCCACCCGTCCAGCACCCCCTTGGCCTCGGCCGCGAGCCGCTCGGTCTGGCCGTCGTCGATTAGCGCAGCTGCCGGCTCCCATTCGCGCACCTCCGGCTCGAGCGCGGCGAGCTCGCCTGCGTCGACATACGGCGGGTTGGAGACGACGAGCTCGAACGGCCCCTCGACGCCTGCGAGCAGATCCCCTTCATGGAACGCCACGGCCAGACCGTTCGCCTCGGCGTTCTCCCGCGCCAGCTCGAGGGCCGCCGGCGACCTGTCGGTGGCGAGGACACGGGCTTCGGGCAGCTCCTGCGCGATCGCGAGGGCGATCGCGCCGCTGCCGGTGCCGACGTCGACGACCCGCGGCGACGCGACGCCTTCGAGCAGCGCCAGGCAGCGCTCGACGACGATCTCGGTCTCCGGGCGCGGCACCAGGGCGCGGGCGTCCGTCTTCAGCGTCAGCCGGCGAAAGGCCCAGTCGCCGAGCACGTATGCGAGCGGCTCGCGCCGCCCGCGACGTTGCACGAGCCCGCGGGCGGCCGTGCGCTCGGCATCCGTCAACGGACGGTCGTGCTGGGTGTACAGCTCGATCCGCGACAGGCCGAGCGACCGCGCGAGCAAGAGCTCGGCGTCGAGGCGCGGGCTCTCGACTCCTCGCGCCGACAGGTACTCGGTCGCGCCGCGCAGGACCTCGGCGAGCGTCACCCTTCGAGGGCGCGGCGCTGCTCGGCCGAGGTGAGCGCGTCCGTGTAGTCCTCGAGGTCGCCCTGCAGCACCTGATCGAGCCGATGCGTCGTCAGCTTGATGCGATGGTCCGTGACGCGATTCTCGGGAAAGTTGTAGGTGCGGATCTTCTCCGCGCGCGCTCCCGTTCCGACCTGTGCGCTGCGGGCCGCCGCCTGCTCCGCGGCCTGGCGCTCGCGCTCCGCCTCGTAGATCCGCGCGCGCAGCACGCGCATCGCCTTCTCACGGTTCTGCAGCTGTGAGCGCTCGTCCTGCATCGCGACGACGATCCCCGTGGGCACGTGCGTGATGCGCACCGCCGAATCGGTGGTGTTGACCGACTGGCCGCCCGGCCCCGAGGAGCGGTAGACGTCGATCTTCAGGTCGCTCTCGTCGATGTCGACGTCGACGTCGTCGGCTTCGGGCATCACGGCGACGGTGGCGGTCGAGGTGTGGATGCGGCCGGCGGACTCGGTCTCGGGCACGCGCTGCACGCGGTGCGTCCCGCCCTCGAACTTGAAGATCGAGTACGCCCCGTCGCCCTTGATCGCGAACACTCCTTCCTTCAGCCCGCCGCCGTCGTTCGCGTTCGTCTCGATCTGCTCGAACTTGAACCCGCGCCGCTCCGCGTAGCGCTGCAGCATCCGCTGCAGCTCGGCTGCCCACAGCGCGGCCTCGTCGCCGCCGACCCCCTGGCGGATCTCGACGATCACGTCCTTGTCGTCCGCCGGGTCGCGCTCGGCGAGCGCGAGCTTCAGCTCCTCCTCGAGCCGGTCGACCTCGGCCTCGTAGTCTCCGACCATCTCGGCGAGCTCGGCGTCGCCGCGGGCGGCTTCCAGATCCTCGCGTGCCTGCTTCCATTGCTGAGCGAGCTTGTACGGGCCTTCGAGCTCCTTGAGACGGCGCCCGACCCCCGCCGCCTCACGGTGGTCGTTGTAGACGGCAGGGTCCGACAGGCGCGTCTGCGCCTCCTCGAAGGAGCGGTCGAGCTCCGCGATGAGATCGTCGAGTGCGGCCACTACGGCCGAGGGTAGCTACTCGGCGAGCGACGCTTGGAGCGAGATCTCGGGAATGCCCGCGAGCGCCTTCGACACCGGGCAGTTCTGCTTCGCCGCCTCGGCTGCCTCGGCGAACGCGTCGCCGTCCAGCCCGGGCACGGTGCCGCGAACGGTGATCGCTCCCTTCGTGATCCCCTCGCCGGGCTGGAAGGTCACCGTCGCCGACGTCTCGAGCTTCTCCGGAGGATTGCCGCCCTTCGCGAGCCCCGCCGAGAGGGCCATCGAGAAGCAGGACGCCCACGCGGCCGCGATCAGCTCCTCGGGGCTCGTCTTCCCGTTCGGCTCCTCCGAGCGCGACGCCCACGAGACGTCGAGAGGCGCGAACGCGCCGCTCGTGACCGTCTCGATCGTGCCGCTGCCGTTCATCAGGTCGCCCTGCCAGACGACCTCTGCCCTGCGATCCGTTGCCATTACGCCATCACCTCCACGCGTCGGTCTGTCGGCTCTACCCCGCCTTCGCGCTCCAGAACCTCCCGCAGCGCGCGAATCGAAACCTCGAGCTGGTCCAGCGACGGCTCGCGCGTCGTCAGCCGCTGCAGCCAGAGGCCCGGCGCGAGCAGCGTCATCAGCACCCGGTTCTCCGAGTGACGCCCGGCGAAGCGGATCAGCTCGTACGCGAGGCCTGCGATCACCGGCAGCAAGACGATGCGGCTGACGATCAGCCAGTACCAGACCGGCCGGCCGAGCAGCGCGTAGACGAACACGCCGACGACCATCACCCAGAGCAGGAACGCCGTGCCGCAACGCGGGTGGATCAGCGAATACCGCTGCGCCGTCTCGGGCGTGAGCTCCTCGCCTGCCTCGTAGGCGTTGATCGCCTTGTGCTCGGCTGCGTGGTACTGGAACACGCGCCGCAGCGACGGGATGAGGCTGAGGATCGTCAGGTAAGCGATGAACACCGCCACCCGCACGAGCCCCTCGACGAGGACGAACCAGTTGCCGCTCGAGATCGGCAGGAGGTCGGTGAGGAGCGCGGGTCCGACCTTGAAGATCATCACGGCGAAGCCGATTGCGACGAGGAACGCGAAGGCGAGCGCCCAGCGCCCGATCTCCGCGGGCTCGCCGTCGCCTTCTGCCTCCTCCTGCGCGGCGTAGTTCGCCGAGACGCTGAGCGCGCGGAAGCCGATGGCGAGACTCTCGCCCAGGGCGACGACACCGCGGACGATCGGCAGCCGGAGCGCCCAGTGGCGGGCCGCCAGCGGATCGACGGACCGTGAGACGTGCGCGATCTCGCCGTCCGGCTTGCGCACGGCGACCGCCCAGTTGCGCGGTCCGCGCATCATCACGCCCTCGAGGACGGCCTGTCCTCCGATGGCCGACGCCATGACTTAGGACGACGCGCGCGCGGCGCGCTCGGCCTTCTCGAGCCGCCGCTGGAAGCGCTCCACGCGGCCGCCCGTGTCGACGAGCTTCTGCTTGCCGGTGTAGAACGGGTGGCAGTTCGAGCAGATCTCCACGTGCAGCTCGGACTTCGTCGAACGCGTCGTGAACGTGTTCCCACAGCTGCAGTGCACCGTGGCGAGGACGTAGTCGGGGTGGATGTCGGCCTTCATCGCCGGGCCAGGATAGCAGCGGCGGTTTCCGCGGCGACGTTGCCGCCCGAGACCAGGAGCACCGGCCGTTCGGCCTCGATCTTGCCTGCGAGCCAGGCGGCGCTCGCCGCCGCGCCGGCGGGCTCACAGGCGAGCTTCGCGCGCGCGTAGAGAAAGCGGAACGCCTCTTCGATCTCAGCCTCGCTGACGAGGACCCGCTCCAGGTTCTTCGTGATCTCGAGCGGCAGGCGCCCGGCGAACGGCGCATTCAGGCCGTCGGCGATCGAGGTCGGCGTCACGTGGGTCGGCTCGCCGTGCTCGAGCCCCGTGTGGAGCGCGGTGCTCGTCTCCGGCTCGACCGCGATCACGCGCATTCCGGTGCCGACCGCGACCTGGATGCCGGAGATGAGACCGCCGCCGCCGACGGGGACGACGATCGCGTCGGCATCCGGCGCATCCTCTTCGATCTCGAGCCCCACCGTGCCCGCGCCTGCGAGCACGAGCGGATCGTCGAACGGGTGCACGAGCGTCCGACCCGTCTCCGCGATCAACGTCTCCAGGCGAGCGAACGCATCGCCCGGCCCGGTCGCCTCGAGGTCGACAGTCGCCCCGTAGCTACGCGTGGCCGTGATCTTCTGCTCGGAGGCGCCCTGCCACATCACGACGAGCGCGTCGATCCCCTCGGCGGCGGCGGCGTATGCGGTCGCCTGCGCGTGGTTGCCGGCGCTGATCGCGATCACGCCGCGGGCCTTCTCCTCCGAGCTCAGGCTGCTGATCTTGTTCAACGCGCCGCGGGCCTTGAACGACCCGGTGCGCTGGAACAGCTCGCACTTGAGCCGCGCGTTCAGCGTGCGGCTCGAGAGGAGCGGCGTCCGCGGCAGGCGGTCGCCGATCGTTGCGCGCGCGCGCTCGACGTCGTCGCGAGTCGGGATCACAACCGAACCGTAATCGGCCGGCCCGCCTCTGAGGGCCGTCAGGCGGCCGAACGCTGGCGCACGGCTTCGAAGAGGAGGACTGCGGCGGCGGTGCTCGCATTGAGCGAGTCCGCCGTCGCGCCGCTCATCGGGATCACGACCTCGACGTCGGCGAGCGCACGCCAGCCGGCATCGAGACCCGTGTCCTCGGCGCCGATCAGGAAGGCGGTCGGGGCGGTGTAGTCGACCCCGGTATGGGGTCGAGGCGCGTCGAGCACGGCGGCGATCTTGTTGTGCGGCAGTGCTGCGACGTCGGCCCGGGTCGCCTCGACGATCGGCAGGGTGAAGACGGCACCGGTCGACGCGCGAATCGCGTTCGGGCTCCACGGGTCGAAGTTCGCGCCCGCGACGAACAGCGCGTCGGCGCCGGCGGCGTCGGCAGTCCGTGCCATCGCGCCGAGGTTGCCCGGCTTCTCCACGTCGACGGCGACGAGCACGAGCGTCGCTTCGCTCGGCGGCTCGTGCCGGGGGGCTTCGAACACGCCCAGCAGTCCTTCCGGCTCGGCGCGGTAGGCCATCTTGGCGAGCACGCGCGCGCTCACCTCCTCGGCGCCCGGGCGTGCCCAGCCGGAGAGCAGTTCCGGCGCCACGTAGACCGCGCGCGGCGTGAGCCCGGCCGCGAGCGCGCGCTCGACCTCGCGCACGCCCTCGGCGATCAACAAGCCGTCCCGGCGCCGCTCCCGCGACCGCCGCAGCCGCAACACGTCCTTGACGCGAGGATTGTCGACGGAGGTGATCACGACCTGCCGAATCTAGCCACGTCCGGCGGCTGCCACCGTCCCTGAAGTGAGACAAGAGTGTGCAGAGACTGGTCAGTCACAGACTCGTAGCGGGTTGCCACCTACCGTTGTCGTCGTGTCCACGCCGCTGCGAGACGAAAGTCCGGGATACCACCACGTCATCACGCGCGGGAACAACAAACGGATCATCTTCAAGGTTGAAGACGACCGGTGGTTCTTCTGCATCACGGTCGACCGGATCGCGAAGAAGTACGGCTGGACCGTCCTCGCATATGCCCTGATGGACAACCACTACCACCTCGTGATCAGCGTAGGCGAGCGCGGCCTGTCCGCCGGCATGTGCGAGCTCAATACCGCATACGCAATGCGGTTCAACCAGGTGCACGGTCGCATCAACCATCTCTTCGGGAAGCGCTTTTGGAACCGGCGCCTGCGCACGGAGGCATCGCTCCTCAACGCGATCCGCTATGTGATCCAGAATCCGCGCCGAGCCGGCGCGAAGGGACCGCTCGAGTCGCACGTGTGGACGAGCTATGCAGCCACGATCGGCCTTGCGTTCGCTGCAATCAGGCTCGCCCGGGACGAGGTTCTCGCGTTCTTCGGAAGCACACCCGAGCGGGCGATCGAGCGGTTTCGTGAAGTCTGTGCCGAGCCTGTCCCCCGCGACCACGTCCGGTGGCAGCCACCCTGAACAGACGCGCGCGTGCGAGTTACGTGAGTGTGTACTCGGGGCCGCTGCCGCCCTCGGGGGGCGTCAGGCGGCCGCCTTTGGCGGTGATGGCGCCGCACTGGACACAGTTCGACGGCGCCAGCTTCACCTCGACCGTCCCATCGCCGTCGGGCTCGCCGACCTCGTAGACCTGCGCAGGGCACATCCGAGCCCACATCTCCGCCACCTCGCGCGGCACCTTCGTCTGCACGCGGATGTGATTCGGCTGATCGTCGCGCGTGCGGTTGCCTGACGCGAACACGCTCGTGAGCTTGTCGAACGTCAACACACCGTCCGGCTGCGGGTACGAGCCCGCACGGTCGGTGACGAGGAGAGACTGGTCGGCGTCGCGCTCCGTCTCCTTGTCGCCGCGAGGGAACCGTCCCTTCGTGGCCGTCATCGCCCCCGCCAGCGCACCGCCGACGTAGAAGCCGCGACCGAACGCCTGGCGCATGTTGCGCACCTCTTTGAGATCGCTCCAGATGAACGACTCGCGAACCGACTCGTCGTACGACGCGAGCGCGTCACGGTGGGACGCTCCCCGCTCGAGCGTGCGCCACGCCGCCTCCGCCGCGAGCCGGCCCGACTCGATCGCATAATGGATCCCCTTCAGCGCCGGGACGTTCACGAGCCCGACACCGTCCCCGCACAGCAGGAGCCCCGGCGCGTGCAACCGCTTCGGAAGCGCCACGAATCCGCCTTCGGGAATCGTCTTCGCACCCCACTGCACGCGCTCGCCGCCTTCGAGGATCTTCCGGACGCGCGGGTGCGTCTTCAGCTCCTGCAGCAGGTCGTGGACGGACAGCTCGGCGTCGCGGTAATCGAGCCCGACGACCATGCCGACCGTGACCATCTCGTCGCCCATCGGGTAGATGAACGACCCGCCGAACTCGCGGTACCTGCGCCCCGTGCGCAACGGCCACCCCATCGTGTGCACGACCTCGTGCAGGGGCTTCGCAACCTTCCACACCTCCTTGACTCCGAGCGCCCACACCTGCGGGTTGTCGCTCCGCAGGCGAAACCGATCGAGAGCGGCGCCGGTCAGATGTCCTTGCGTCCCCTCGGCGAGGATCGTCACGCGCGCGGCGATGTCCGTGCCCGGCTCGAAGTTCGCGAGCTCCTCCCCGCTCCGCCCGCGACCGCGGTCGCCGGTGCGCACGCCGAGCACGCGACCGCCTTCGACGAGCAGCTGCGCAGCCGTCGTCTCCGGCAGGATCGTCACGCCGAGCGCCTCGGCCTCCTCGCCCAGCCAGCGCCCGAGCTGCGACAGCGAGGCGACGTGGTTGCGGTGATTGACCATCGTCGGCGGCGTCGGAATGCGTAGCGCGTGCCGCTTCGTCAGGAAGAGCACCGACTCGCCGTGCACCTCGCCGTAGAACGGCATCTCGTCGACGCGCTTGCGATCCTTGAACAGCCGCTGCAGCCCTCTCGGATTGACCACCGCGCCCGAGAGCAGGTGCGAGCCGGGCGCCTTGCCCTTCTCCAGCACCGCCACCGGCACGTCGCCGAGGCGCTCCGCCAGCGCAGGCTGCTCCTCGAGCAACTGCCCGAGCCGGATTGCGGCGGCGAGCCCCGCCGGTCCGGCGCCGACGATCAGGAACCCGACCTCGATCCGCTCTTCGACCGGATCCGTCGGCGCGACGATCGCCTCCGACGGAGACCACGGCGGCGGAAACTCAGCTGGGCGAGTGCTCACGACTTGCGGGCGCGGACGAGCTCGACGAGCTTCGGCACGATCGCGTGCAGGTCACCGACCACGCCGAGGTCGGAGAACTCGAAGATCGGCGCATTCGGATCCTTGTTGATCGCGACGATCACGTTCGAGCCCTGCATCCCGACCTTGTGCTGGATCGCTCCCGAGATGCCGAGCGCGACATAGAGCTTCGGCGACACAGTCTTGCCCGTCTGCCCCACCTGGGCCGAGTACGGGTACCAGCCGGCGTCGACGACCGCGCGCGTCGCCGCGACTGCACCGCCGAGCGCCTGCGCGAGCTCTTCCGCCAGAGCGAACTTCTCCGGCTCGCCGAGACCCCGGCCGCCGGCGACGATCACATCCGCATCCTCGATCGACGGTCCCTGCTGCTCGGCGTGTGCCTGCTCGACCATCTGCGCCAGCGTCGAGAAGTCCTCGAGCTCGACCGCCGCGTCCTTGACCTCGGCGGTGCCGCCCGTCTCGTTCGCGTCGAATGTCCCCGAGCGGAAGATCGCGAGCTTCACGTCGCTCGACCAGCCGACGTCGACGAGGATCGAGTCCGCGAGCGCCGGCCGCTTCCCGACCGCGTCGGCGGTCAGGTCGACGAGATCCCAGTTGAGACCGGCGTCGAGGCGCGCCGCGAGGCCCGCGGCGACGTCGGCGGCGAGCACCGACTGCGCGAAGAGGACGGTGTCGAATCCCTCGTCCCGAACGAGCTTCGCGAGCACGTCGACACGCGTCTGCGGCAGCGGCGGAGCGAGCCGCTCGTCGTCGGCGACGAACACCGTTGCGGCGCCGAACGCGCCCGCCGACTCGGCGAGCCCGCGTACGCCGGAGCCGATCAGCACTCCCGTCACGTCACCCTGGAGCTGCGCGGCCTTCGCGAGCACGCCCAGCGACCCCTTCTGGATCGCGTCCTCGTGATGCTCGAGAAAGACCAGCGTTCCGGCCATCAGACGAGCCTCTGTTCCGCGAGGAACTCGACGATCCGCTCCGCCGCGCTCCCGTCGTCCTCGATCTTGCGCGCCTCACCGCGAGCCGGCGGAGGGTTGAGCGCGGTCACGGTCGTCCCCGGGGTCGACGCGCCACCGACCTCGCCCGCCGAGAGCGTGTCCTGCGGCTTCTTCTTCGCGCCCATGATCCCCTTCAGCGACGGATACCGCGGCGTGTTGATCGCATCCGACACGGCGATCACGGCGGGCAGAGGCGCGCGGATCGTGTCGTAGCCGAACTCCGTCTGCCGCTTGCCGGTCACCGACCCGCCGTCGTGTGTCAGCTCGCTCACCTGCGAGATCACGGGCCTGCGCAGCCGCTCGGCCACCGCCGACCACAGGCACGCACCGCCACCGTCCGCGGATTGCTGCCCGAACAGCACGAGGTCGGCGCTCTCGCGCTCGATCGCACCCGCGAGCGCACGCGCCGTCCCGAGCAGGTCGGCGCCTTCGAGCGCCGGATCCGTGACGAGCACGGCACGGTCGGCGCCCATCGCGAGCGCCTTCCGCAGGGCGTCCATCGCCTTCTCCGGGCCCATCGAGATGACGACGACCTCGCCGTCTGCCGTCGCCTCCTGCAGGCGGAGCGCCTCCTCGACCGCATACGTGTCGAAGTCGGAGATCGCGAGCTCGACCGACCGGTCGATGCGGTTCGTGGCCGGATCGATGCGCCGTCCCGCGGCGGCATCCGGAACTGCTTTCACGCAGACGGCGATCTTCATGCGGGCACGACTCTATCTGGCTAAACCGGAACGCGGCCCTGCAGGAAATCGACGATCTCGCTCGTCGGAGCACCGGGCGTGAACACCTCGGCCACGCCCTGCTTCTTCAACTCCGTCACGTCGTCGTGCGGAATCGTGCCGCCGACGATCACCAGCAGGTCTTCCGCGCCCTGGCTGCGGAGCAGCTCGAGGATGCGCGGAACGAGCGTCATGTGCGCGCCGGAGAGGATCGAGATGCCGACCGCGTCTGCGTCTTCCTGGATCGCCGTCTCGACGATCTGCTCCGGTGTCTGGTGAAGCCCCGTGTAGATGACCTCCATCCCGGCGTCGCGCAGGGCGCGCGCGATGATCTTCGCGCCCCGGTCATGCCCGTCGAGCCCGGGCTTCGCGATCACGACTCTGATCTTTCCCGCCACGGGCGCAGTATAGGAACGCTCAGAACACCGGCGTCTCGCGCCAGGTGCCCCAGACCTCGCGGAGGGCGTCGCACATCTCGCCCATCGTCACGTAGGCGCGGGAGGCGTCGATCATCGGCGCCATCAGGTTGCGGCGCTCGTGGGCCGCGTCCTCCTTGAGGCGGGCGAGCGCCTGCTCGGCCGCGGCCGAGTCGCGCACGGCGCGGAGCGCCTGCACCCGCTCGATCTGCTGGCGTTCGAGCGCCGGGTCGATCTTCAATATCTCAAGCTCAGGTTCACCTTCAAGCTTGTAGCGGTTGACGCCCACGACGACGCGTTGTTCGGCCTCGACCTCGGCCTGGTAGGTGAACGAGGCCTCGGCCAGCTCGCGCTGGAAGAAGTTCTCCTTGATCGCGGCCACCACCCCGCCGAGCTGCTCGATCCGCTCGAAGTACTCGTAGGCCTGCCGCTCGAGCTCGCCCGTCAGGTGCTCGAGGTAGTAGGAGCCGCCGAGCGGGTCGATCGTGTTGACGACCCCGGTCTCGTGCGCGATCACCTGCTGGGTGCGCAGGGCGATCCGCACCGCATCCTCGGTCGGCAGCGCGAGCGCCTCGTCGAAGCTGTTCGTGTGCAGCGACTGCGTGCCGCCGAGCACCGCCGCCAAAGCTTCGATCGCGGTGCGGACGATGTTCACCTCCGGCTGCTGCGCCGTCAACGACACCCCCGCCGTCTGCGCATGGAAGCGCATCAGCCACGAGCGCGGATCCTTCGCACCGTACTTGTCCCGCATCAACGTCGCCCAGATCCGCCGCGCCGCCCGGTACTTCGCGATCTCCTCGAAAAAATCGAGATGGGCGTTGAAGAAGAACGACAGCCGCGGCGCGAACTCGTCGATGTCCAACCCACGCTCGAGCGCCCACTCGACGTACGTGAACCCGTCCGCGAGCGTGAACGCGAGCTCCTGCGCCGCCGTCGAACCGGCCTCGCGGATGTGGTAGCCCGAGATCGAGATCGGATGCCACAACGGCATCTCCCGCGAGCAGAACTCGACCATGTCCGTCACCAGCCGCATCGACGGCTCCGGCGGGAAGATGTACTCCTTCTGCGCGATGTACTCCTTCAGGATGTCCGTCTGGATCGTCCCGCGCAGCCGCTCCCGCGGCACACCCTGCTCCTCCCCGACACACAGATAGAAGGCCAGCAGGATCGCCGCCGGCGAGTTGACCGTCATCGACGTCGACACCTCACCCAGAGGGATCCCCGCAAACAGCGTCTCCATGTCCGCGAGCGAGTCGATCGCCACCCCCTCCCGGCCGACCTCACCCTCCGAACGCGGATGATCCGAGTCGTAGCCCATCAGCGTCGGCATGTCGAACGCCGTCGACAGCCCCGTCTGCCCATGCTCCAGCAGATACCGAAACCGCTCATTCGTCTCCGCCGCCGTGCCGAACCCCGCAAACTGCCGCATCGTCCACAACCGGCCCCGATACATCGACGGATACACGCCCCGCGTGAACGGAAACCCGCCCGGCAACCCCAAATCCCGGTCGTAGTCGACCTCCACCTGCTCGGGCGTGTACAACGGCTCGTTCTCGACACCCGAGATCGTCGAGTGGAGGGGCGCCGTCGGCTCCTCGGTCGTCGCCACGCCCGGAGTTTGCCCGAAGCGGCCGGCCGCGGGGCGGCTCAGCGCTCGCCCCCGGGCAGCCACAGCGGCTCGTCGCCGCCCGCATTCGCCGCCCGCGCGAGAATGAACAGCAGGTCGCTGAGCCGGTTGAGGTAGACGGCTGCCAGCGGGTTCACGGCCCGTGCCCGGGCCGCATCGAGCACCTCGCGCTCGACGCGGCGGCAGACGGCGCGGGCGACGTGCAAGCGGGCGGCGCGTTCGGTGCCGCCCGGCAGCACGAAGCTCTTCAGCTCCGGCAACTCCGCGTTCGCGGCGTCGCAGTCGGCTTCGAGCCGGTCGACCGCGGCCTGGTCGATGCGCAGCTTGCCGTCCCCGTCCGAGAACGGCACGGAAAGGTCGGCGCCCACGTCGAAGAGCTCGTTCTGGACTCGGGCCAACCGAGCGTCCTGCGCCTCGACCTGCGCCCAGCCGACGACCGAGTTCAACTCGTCGACGGCGCCGAAGGCCTGGACGAGCGGGTCGAGCTTGGACACGCGCGACAGGTCGCCGAGCGACGTCTCCCCCGCATCGCCCGATCGCGTGTAGATCCGCGTCAGGCGGACCGGCTCGTCAGGACGCCGGGGCATTCGCACGCTGCTCGAGGATCGCCCGCGCGATCACCAGCCGCTGGATCTCGCTCGTTCCCTCGTAGATCTCCGTGATCTTCGCGTCGCGGTAGTACCGCTCCACCGGAAACTCCTTCGTGTAGCCGTAGCCGCCGAGCACCTGGATCGCCTCGGCGGTCTGTCGTCGCGCCATCTCGGAGGCGAAGAGCTTCGCCTTCGCACCTGCTTCCGTGTGCGGGCGACCCTGTGCCTTCAACCAGGCGGCCCGGAGGGTGAGGAGGCGCGCGGCGTCGATCTCCATCGACATGTCGGCAAGCTTGTGCTGGATCGCCTGGAAGTCCGCGATCGGGCGACCGAATGCTTCGCGCTCCTTCGCGTAGCGCCGCGCGACGTCGTAGGCGGCCTGTGCGATGCCGACGGCCTGGGCGGCGATCCCGATCCGGCCGCCGTCGAGGGTCGTCATCGCGATCCGGAAGCCGCGGTTGAGGTCGCCGAGCAACCGATCGGCATCGACATGCGTATCGATGGCGATGTCGTTCGTGACCGACGAGTTGAGGCCGAGCTTCTCCTCCGTGCGCGTGATCGTGATCTGCTCCGTGTCGACGACGAACGCCGACACGCCACGGGCGCTCTTCGTCTCGGCGTCGGTCCGCGCGAAGAGCAGGACCGTGCCTCCGAACGCTGCGTTCGTGATCCATTGCTTCGCGCCGCTGACGTGCCAGCCGTCGCCGTCGGAGTCCGCCCGCGTGACGAGCGCGCCCGCGTCCGAGCCGGAGCCCGGCTCGGTGAGCGCGAAGCAGCCCACGCCCTCGCCGCGGGCGAGAGGGGGCACGAACCGGGACCGCTGCTCGTCCGTGCCGAACTGGAGCAGCGGCAGCGTGCAGGCCGAGGTGTGGACGGCGACCGTCACGCCGACTCCGGCGTCGGCCCGTGAGAGCTCCTCGAGCACGAGGATGTACGACACGAAGTCGGCGCCGGCGCCGCCGTACTCCTCCGGCACGCACACGCCCATCAGCCCCAGATCGCCGAGCCTCGCGAGCAGCTCTCGTGGGAACCCGTGGGCCCGGTCCCACTCAGCTGCGTGCGGCTCGATCTCGGCGTTCGCGAACTCGCGCGCAAGCGACTGGATCTCCCGCTGCTCCGCCGTCAGGTCGAAGTCCACGGCGGGCAGACTATCCGCATGAGGCTCGCGGCGATCCTGCTCGGCCTGCTCGCGCTCACCGCCTGCGGCGGCCAGAAGGCCGCCTCGCCGACGGAGGTCGTGCGCGCCTGGAGCGCCGCCCTCGACCGCAACGACAACGACGCCGCGGGCAGGTTGTTCGCCGACGCCGCACAGGTGATTCAGAACGGTGCGCTGACGACTCTGCCGACGCACGCCGCCGCCGTGCGCTGGAACTCGCTGCTCCCGTGTGGCGGCGAGATCACGTCGCTCGAGGTGCACGGCAACCAGCAGGTGGTGGCCGTCTTCAAGCTGACGGAACGCCCGCGGCACACGTGCGACGCACCCGGCGAGCAGGCCGCAGCGCTCTTCGAGGTCGAGGACGGGAAGATCGTCGTCTGGCACCAGACCGACGTGCCGACGTCGGCCTCGCCCGGCGAGCTCGCGTAGTTACGCCTTCAGCTCGGGCTCGAGCTTGTAGCCGACGCCGAAGCGCGTCTGGATGAAGGAGTGCTGCGACGCGTTGCGGTCGATCTTCTGGCGGAGCCGGCGCACGAAGACGTCGACGGTTCGGTCGCGATGGGTCTCGCGTCTCCCCCAGACCTTCTGCAGGAGCTCGTCGCGGGTGACGACCCGGCCGCGGTCGAGGGCGAGCGTGTAGAGAAGCTTGAACTCGGTCGGTGTCAGGTCGGCGCTCTTGCCGTCGACGAACGCCTGGACCTCCCGCGGGTCGATCCGCAGCTCCTCGATCTCGATCGCCTCCCCGCGCCGCTCTTCCTGCGGGCGGACACCGCGGCGCGCAGCGGCCCCGACGCGCGCCACGAGCTCGCGCATCGAGAAGGGCTTGACGAGATAGTCGTCGGCTCCGATCTCGAGCGCGTGGATGCGATCGTGCTCGGTGCCGCGGGCGGAGACGACGACGATCGGGGTGCCGATCCCCTCGGCCCGCGCGGTCTCGATCAGCTTCCAGCCGTCGAGCTCCGGCAGCATCAGGTCGAGCACGCAGACGTCGGGGTTCTCGAACCGGAGCCGTGCGAGCCCGAGCTCGCCGCGGCCGACGACGATCGGGTCGAACCCGGCCGCGACCAGGTGCTTGGCCATCCCATCTGCGATCACACTGTCGTCCTCGACGATCAGGATCTTGGCCACGCACTTACGATAGTCGGGAGGTGGGTTTTGTCCGGGTTTCGGAATGGTGACGATCTGGTGTATGACCGCAGCTTCGACGAGCTCCGAACGGGCTTCACGGCCGCGGTCTCGCACGAGCTGCGGACACCGCTCGCCCGGATCCTCGCCCTGCTCGACTCGGCGGACCTGCCCGGCGCCGACGTCCAGGAGCTGATCGAGCAGGCGAAGGCGGAGGTCGAGAACGCCGGCGCGCTGATCGACGAGGTCCTGTTCCTCTCCGAGCTCGAGAGCGGCAAGGAGATCGTGTCGCTCGGGCACACGGCGGCGCTGCCGGTGCTCGAGAACGTCGTGCGCGACCTCGCAGGCGCCGCGGAGCGCGCGGGCGTCGAGCTGAAGACGGGAGGCGACCCGCATGTCGACGTTCCTCTCCGCCCGCGCATGCTCCGCATGGTCGCCGAGAACCTCACCGAGAACGCGATCCGCTATGCGGGCCACGGTTCGACGTTCACGCTCACGGTGCAACGCGCAGGTGACTTCGCCGTGATGACCGCCGCCGACGACGGCGCAGGCGTCGACGAGGCGGACGTCAATCGGCTGTTCGAACGGTTCTACCGGGCCGACGCGGCCCGCACGACGCGAGGCACGGGCCTCGGGCTCGCGATCGTCAAGCACGTCGTCGCGGCGGCGGGCGGCGACATCGACGCCGACGGCGGCCGCGGCCGCGGCCTGCGCATCCGCTGCACCTTTCCAGCCTAGAAGCTGCGAGGCGGGCGCCCATCGGGCGCCCGCCTCGATTCGTACGGGCGGAGCCGACCCCTAACTGTGGACCTTGCCGAGGATCTTCTCGGAGGCGACCAGAACCTGCTTCGGAATCGGCACGTAGCGGAGCTTCACCCCGTACTTCTGACCGCCGGTCAACGCCCAGAAGATGAACTTCCTGAGATCGGGCGCGTTCTTCGTTGCCCCCGGGATGATGACCCAGGTGTAGGTGCAGATTGGATATGCCGTCTTCGCCGACTTCGGCGGGTTCGTGATGTGCATCTCACCGTTTGCCGGGACCGTCTTGAACGCCGACGCGGCCGCCGTGATCGACTTGATGCCCGGGGTCGTGTACTTCCCGGCTGCGTTCCGGACCGCCATCACCTGGATCTTGTTCGTCACGGCGTAGGCGATGTCGGCGTAGCCCATGGCGCCGCTGGTGTTCTTGACGACGCCGGCGACGCCGGACGATCCCTTGCCACCGACGCCCACCGGGAACGGCGGCTGCGTCGAGAGGCCGACCTTCGACTTGAATGCAGGGCTGACGGTGGAAAGGTAGTCCGTGAAGTTGTACGACGTACCGGAGCCGTCGGAGCGGTAGACCGGGGTGATCTTCAGGCTCGGCAGCGAGATGCCCGGGTTCAGCGCCTTGATCGCCGCGTCGTCCCAGTTCGTGATCTGACCGAGGTAGATCCGCGCCAGCACCGGGCCGGTGATGTGCAGCGGGGCATGCGCGTTCGTCTTCAGGTTCACCATCACAGCCGTGCCGCCGAGCGCCCACGGAATCTGGTAGCACCCCTTGCACGCTGCGAACTGATCCGGCGTCAGAGGCGCGTCGGAGGCACCGAAGTCGACGGTGCGGTTGGTGATCGCCTGGATCCCTCCGCCCGAGCCGATCGGCTGGTACACGATGTTGGTGCCGTTCACCGACGGGTAGGCCGCCTGCCACTGCGACACGAGCGGCTGGACGAACGTACTGCCCGCTCCCACGAGCTGGCCGGCGGTGTGTGTGCTCTTGCTCGCCGTGGCGCTTGCGGCCAGCGAGCCGGCAATCAGCGCCGCTGCAACCAGCACCGGCACGGTGTGCTTCGTGACACTCAAACGCATTTGTGACTTTCTCCCTTCACGCTTTCATCTCCGGGGGGCTGTGCGGCGCAAGTGTCGCCCGGTCCGCCGCAGACATGGGCGGACCCGCCGTGACGGTTTGGCGGCAATCTGGTGAACGGCGACTAACGCGACCGCAGCTTCCGTTCGCGGCGCGAGAGGATGTAGCGCGCCGTGAGGCTGAGGACGAGCACGAAGATCATGAGAACGAACGCCGCCGCCCACGCCTGGTCGTTCAGGTTCTGGTCAGGGGATTCCGAGTCGAACAGGATGAGCAGCGGGACTGCGGCCATCGCGTGGCTGGGATCCGTCACGACCTGGTTCGGCAGGAAGATCGACGTCGTGAACAGGAGCGGCGCCGTCTCGCCCGCGGCCCTCGCGATGGCGAGCGTCGCCCCGGTCATGATCGAGCCGATCGCCGACGGCATCACGACAAAGAGCACCGTCCGCCACTTGCTGACGCCGAGCGCGTAGCTGCCGTAGCGGAGCGCGTCGGGCACGAGCCCGAGCACCTCGATCGTCGATCGAGCCACCACGGGCAGCATCACGATCGCGAGGGCCACGGAGCCCTTCCAGGCGGCGTATCCCGACCCGACCACGAGCAGCGCGTAGGCGAAGATGCCGACGACGATCGAGGGCACGCCGTTCAACACGTCGAGCGCCAGCCTGATCAGACGCGAAACGGTATTCCCCCCGAACTCGGCAACGTACACCGCGACGAGGATGGCGACCGGCAGCGCGATGGCCGTCGCGATCGCGACCATGATTGCCGTTCCGACGAGGCCGTTCGCGATTCCGCCTCCGGTCTCGCCGAACGTCACCTGACTCTTGGTGAAGAAGTCGAGGTTCAGCGCCTTCACTCCGCGCACGAACACGGAGATGACGACAAGGGCGAGCACCCCGATCGCGAGGAAGGCGGCGAAGACGGAGATGCCCTCCGCAAGCTGATTGGCCCGCCGGCGCCTCCGCGACCGGCCGGTCGACTTCAGCGAGATCGTGGGAGTGACACTGCCCGCTTCCAGCTCAGACCCTTTGCGCGATGTCGTAGCGCCGAACGACCATGAGCGCGAGGAAGTTCACGATCAGCGAGATCACCAGCAAGATCGCGCCGAGGTAGAACAGCGATGCAACCTGGAGATTGGATGCCGCCGCCTGGTACTGGGCGGCGATCCGGCTCGCGAGCGTGTCGCCCGTCTCGAACAGGTTGGCCGTGAGGTGGGCGGTGGTCCCGATCACCTGGGTGACGGCGATCGCCTCGCCCACCGCGCGTCCGCCGCCAAGTAGCACCGCGGAGATGAGACCGCCGCGCGTGTACGGCAGCATGACGCCCCGCACCATCTCCCAACGCGTCAGCCCGAGGCCGACTGCACCTTCCTTGATGTCCGTCGGCACCTGCAGGAAGAGGTCGCGGCTGATGGAAGCAGTGATCGGAACGATCATGATCGCCAGCACCAGGACGGCGGTGAACATCGTGCTGCCGGAGATCGGCCTCGTGGCGAAGAAGGGCGTCCACCCGAGCACGTCGTTCAGCCAAGGGCCGAGCTGGTTGTGCACCACCGGCCCGAGAATGATGATGCCCCAGAGCCCGAGCACGACGCTGGGGATGGCCGCGAGCATCTCGACGAGCGAGCCGACGACGCCGCGCACGCCCCCGGGCGCGAGCTCGCTCAGATAGAGACCGATCGCGATCGCGACAGGCGCGGCGATCAAGACGGCCAGGCTGGTGACATAGAGCGTCGCAACCAGGAAGTCGAGGGCGCCGAACTGGTTGGTGACGGCGTTCCAGGTCTCGTGCCAGATGAAGCCCAGCCCGAAGGCAGACATCGCGGCCCGCGACTGCTTGACCACCTCGTAGATGATCAGGAGGATCAGCGCCACGACGCCGACGGCGGCCAGCCCGGAGATCCAGCGGAGCGAGAAGTCCCCCACGCGATCGAGCAGCGAACGCCGCGACTCGAGTGTGCTCTGCGGCGGATTGGCGGCCGGGATGTCCATCGTCCGGCCGGAAGCCTTCCAGTTTTCCAGGCTGCCCCGACTCTCGTTCACCGTCTCGACACGAGATGTTCACACCTTCGAGACCCGGCTGTTCCAACCGCTCCGCGTACACTCGTGCCATGTCGCCGCCGGCGTCGAGCAACACGTCGCTGAACATCTCCGCGAGCGTCAGGGGCAGCGAAAACCCTGCTGCCGGGCGCGAGGTCGTTTTCGGCGTGCGTGACCTGAGCGTCTCGTACGGGCCGTCGCTGGCGCTCGCCGGCGTCGACCTCGAGATCCGCAAGAACGTGATCACTGCGCTGATCGGGCCTTCCGGTTGTGGCAAGAGCACGTTCATCCGCTGTCTGAACCGGATGAACGACCTCGTCCCGGGGATAAAGGTCGGCGGGCAGGTGCTCTACCACGGGATCGACCTGTACGGGCGTGACGTGGATCCGGTGGAGGTGCGGCGACGGATCGGCATGGTGTTCCAGCGCCCGAACCCGTTCCCGAAGTCGATCTACGACAACGTCGCCTTCGCACCGAAGAAGCTCGGCCTGGAGGGAAACGTGGACGAGCGCGTGGAGCAGGCCCTGCGGGGCGCCGCGCTCTGGGACGAGGTCAAGGACCGCCTCAAGAAGTCGGCGCTCGGCCTGTCGGGCGGTCAGCAGCAGAGGCTTTGCATCGCCCGGGCGATCGCGGTGCAGCCCGATGTGATCCTGCTCGACGAGCCGGCCTCTGCGCTCGACCCCATCTCGACCTCGGCGATCGAGGACCTGATGCACGAGCTGAAGAACGAGTACACGCTGGTCATCGTCACGCACAACATGCAGCAGGCCGCGCGCGTCGCCGAGATGACGGCGTTCTTCAGCCTCGACGTGAAGGAGGACGGCTCGCGCCACGGGATTCTCGTCGAGTACGACGCGACCGAGAAGATCTTCACCCAGCCGTCCGACGAACGGACCGAGGGCTACGTCACGGGACGCTTCGGCTAGCCATGCGCACGTCGTTCACCGAAGAGCTCTCGCAACTCGAGGCCTCGCTCCAGGAGGAGGGGGACCTCGTCCTGCGGGCGCTCCGCTCGTCGTTGAACGCGCTGGCGCGCGGGGACGAGGAGCTCGCCGACGAGGTGATCAGCTTCGACGACGAGGTCGACCGCCGCTACATCGCGCTCGAGGAGGGCGTGCAGTCTCTGCTCGCACGCCAGACACCGGTTGCGGCCGATCTCCGGCTCGTGCTCGCGATCCTCCGCGTGAACCTCCACCTCGAGCGGATGGCCGACTACTGCGTGACGGTCGCCAAGCTGACGAAGCTGATGGGCGACCTCAACGTGGCCGACGAGCGGATCGGCCAGTCGATCGAGGACATGGGACAGCGCGCGGAGCAGATGATCCGGGTCGCGCTCGATTCGTTCGCCACGCGCGATTCGGAGAAGGCGCTCACGCTCGTCGAGCTCGACGAGCTGATCGACCGCGCCAACCGCAATGCGACCGAGGACGTGCTCTCGCTCGGCGACTCGCCGCAGGAGCGCGAGTACGGCCTGCGCATGCTGGTCGTGTCGCGGTGCGTCGAGCGGATCGGGGATCACGCGGTCGACATCGGCGAGCAGGTCGTCTACCTGGTCACCGGCGAGTTCCGCGAGTTCAGCGACGCCTCGCACCCCGCCTAGAGCCGTCACCACCCATTCACACGCACTCGCTTGCACTCGGCCGGCCCGCCGTGGTTGGATCCGCGTATGACGGTCCAGAAGCTTCACAGGCACGTCGACCTGCGCATCGGCTCGTTCGAGCGGGTCCAACGCCGCCTGCGCGTCCGCCGCGGGCCCGACGCACGGCGCGCGCTGGCCGTGGTCCTTCGTCACCGGCCGTAGCCGGCGGGCCTCGAGCGAAGCTGGTTGCCGGCGCGAAGCCGGAACCAGCTTCGAGTCCTACGCGCTTCGACGCTCGCGCGCTTCAGCTGACGAAGTAGATCGTGCAGGCGAGGCCGGCTGCGAAGCAGTAGATCGCGAACGGCATCAGCGTGTTCGTCTCGAAGTACCGCATCAAGAACTTCACCGCGAAGTACGCGGCCGCCGCAGAGCAGAGCGATGCGACGAGAGCCTGGCCGCGCACCCCGTCGCCGGCGCTGCCGAACAGCTCCGGGAGCTTGAGCACCGCTGCGGCGCCGATGATCGGCGTCGCCAGCAGGAAGGCAAAGCGGGCTGCGTCCTTGTGGGAGAGGCCGACGAAGAGACCCCCGGCCATCGTCGCGCCCGAGCGCGAGAAGCCGGGAATCAGGGCGATTGCCTGTGCGGCCCCGATGAAGAACGACCCGCGCCAGGAGACGGTCGTCGCAATCCGCGCGTCGTCCTCGAGCTCGGAGACGGGGGCTCGCCGGCGCAGCAGCTCGGCGCCGTAGAGCAGCACGCCGTTGAGCGTGAGAAACACGGCGGCGGACGTCGGAGAGGCGAACACCTTGCGCAGCGCATGCTCGAGGGTCAGCCCGAGGATCCCCGCGGGGATCGTCCCGACGATGAGCAGCCAGCCGAGCCTCGCATCGGTGTCGTCCGCCGAGATCTCGCGGTCGCGCAGCGAACGTCCGAGCCCTTTGAAGATGCGGAGCCAGTCGTGCCAGAAGAAGACGAACAGGACGATCGCCGTCGCGAGGTGAGTGGCGACGAGGAACGTGAGGAAGTACTTGTCGTTCTGGTGGATGTCCCACCCGAGCAGCGACGGAAGGATGACGCTGTGCCCGAGACTCGAGATCGGAAAGAGCTCGGAGACACCCTGCAACAGCCCCAGCAGGATCGCCTGGGGGTACGAGATCAGGTCCGCGAGGATCACGTGGCGGTCGTCGTGCGCTTCGGCCCGGTCTGGAACCACGCGAACGCGAGGCAGGCGAGGCCGACCAGGAAGGCGGCGATTCCGTGCTTTGCGTGATGGTGGCTGGATCCGGCCTCGTGCCCCGGGAAGAAGCCGGGCAGCGACTTCGCAGGCTCCACCCAGTAGATGACCGCGATCACGATCAGGACGACGCCCGCGATCACGGCGAGCACGACGAGCAGGCGATCGTTCCGCATCGCGCGTAGAATACGGATCAAGCGGCCGCGGTGGCGAGTCGATAACCAAATTGCCACCCACCGTTCTCGACCGTTCCGGAAGGATCCAAAGCCTTGGCGATCGTCGCCCGAATCAGCGCTGATACCGGCTACGACACGCTTCTCAACAGGGAGCTGTCCCAGGTCGACCTGATGCGGCGCGTGCTGGCGTTGGCCGCCGACCCGAACGAGCCGTTGCTCGAGCGCGTCAAGTTCTGCGGGATCGTCTCGTCGATCCTCGACGAGTTCTTCATGGTGCGGGTCGCAGGCCTTCAGGACCAGGTCATCTCGGGGCTCGCGGTGCGCTCACCGGACGGCCGGACGCCACAGCAGGCGCTGGCCGAGATCCGGAGCAGCGTCCTCGACCTGACGACCGAGCAGTCGAAGCTCTGGCGCGACCAGCTCTGCCCCGCCCTCGCCGCCGAAGGAATCGTCGTCGGCAGCGTGGAGGACGCGACGGAGAACGAGCGCGCCGAGCTCGAGGATGTGTTCAGGCGGCAGATCTATCCGGTGCTGACCCCGCTCGCGGTCGGACCGGGGCAGCCGTTCCCCTACATCTCGGGCCTCTCGCTCAGCCTCGGGCTGCTCGTCCGCGATCCTGAGGCCGGAGAGGAGCGCTTCGCGCGTGTGAAGGTGCCCGAGGGACTCGACCGCTTCGTCGCGATCGGCTCGCGCGGGCTCCTCGTTCCGCTCGAGTCCGCCCTGTCGCACTTCCTGCCGCAGCTCTTCCCCGAGATGGAAGTCGTCCAGCGCACACTCTTCCGCGTCACACGAGACGGCGACACCGAGATCTTGGACGATGCGGACGACCTGCTCGAGGCGGTCGAGTCGGACCTCCGCAAGCGGCGTTTCGGGGCGGTCGTGCGCATGGAGGTGTCGAGCTCGATCTCGCGCGACATGTTGAGCCGGCTCACCGAGCGGCTCCGGATCGCCGCCGATCAGGTGTACGCGATCCGCGGCCTGCTCGATCTGGCGGACGTCACCCAGCTCTATTCCGTCGACCGACCGGACCTCAAGTACGCGCCGTGGCTTCCGTACACGCAGCGCCGCCTCGCCGTGTCGGGCGACGAGCTCTTCGACGAGATCGCACGCCGGGACATCGTCGTCCATCATCCGTACGACTCGTTCGGGACGAGCGTCGAGGCGTTTCTCCAGGCGGCGGCCGCGGATCCGCAGGTCGTCGCCCTGAAGACGACCGTCTATCGCACGAGCGATGACTCGGAGTTCGCGCCGTCGCTGATCAAGGCGTCGGAGAACGGCAAGCAGGTCGTCTGCATCGTCGAGTTGAAAGCGCGCTTCGACGAACGCCGCAACATCGACTGGGCTCACGCACTCGAACAGGCAGGCGTGCACGTCGTCTACGGCTTCCCGGACATGAAGATCCACGCCAAGACGACCCTCGTCGTGCGGCGCGAGGGCGACGAGCTTCGCCGCTACGTGCACATCGGCACCGGCAACTACCACGCGACGACGGCCCGGATCTACGAGGATGTCGGCGTCTTCACGGCGGACCCGGAGATCGGCGAGGACATCGCCGACCTGTTCAACTTCGTCACCGGCTTCGGGCGACCCCAGCGCTTCCGCCACCTGCTCGTGTCCCCGTTCAACCTGCGGAAGACGCTCGTCGAGCACATCAAGGACGTCGCCGAGGCGGCAGCGGCGGGAAAGCACGCACGGATCCGGATCAAGTGCAACAGCCTGACCCATCCGGACGTGATCGAAGAGCTGTACAAGGCGTCACAGGCCGGCGCGCACATCGAGTGCATCGTCCGCGCCAACTGCAGCCTCGTGCCGGGGCTGCCGGGGCTGAGCGAGAACATCCACGTCCGGTCGGTGCTCGGCCGCTTCCTCGAGCACAGCCGCCTCTACTGCTTCGAGGCCGACGAGCGGCGTGACTATCTCCTCGGCAGCGCCGACCTGATGCCGCGCAACCTCGACCATCGCATCGAGGTCGTCATGCCGGTCGAGGACAACCAGGTGCGAAACGAGCTCGAGTCGATCTTCAAGGCGATCCTCGCGGACAACTCCCAGGCGTGGGAGCTCCAGTCGGACGGAACCTGGAAGCGCCTCTCGCCGAAGAAGAGCGAGCGCAGGCGCTCCGCGCAGGCAGCGTTCATGCGCAGGCGCGAGCGGGCGCGCCGCCTCGCGCGGTCCCGCTAGGCGGCAGCGAGGATCGCGCCGTCGTGTGGGGTCGTCACCATGCAGGACGTATGGTCGGGGTCATCGACGTCGGCTCGAACACCGTGCGCCTCGTCGTGGCCCACGGAGACCGGCAGGTGCTCTCGCGGCGGCAGATGCTGCATCTCGGCGCCGACGTCGAGCTGCACGGGTCGATCCCGCCCGAGAAGCTCGCCGCCGCGGCCCGGCTCGTCCGCTCCTACGCCGAGGCCGCACGCGAAGCAGGCGTCGTCGACCTGGTGGTGCTGATCACGAGCCCGGGGCGGCAGGCGGAGAACGGCAACGAGCTGCACGCCGTGCTCTCGTCGGCCGCGGACTGCACCACCCGTGTCTTGAGCGCGACCGAGGAGGCGCACCTCGGCTTCACCGGCGCCGTCGACGTCGCCGCTCCCCCGGCCCGGCGCCGGATCGCCGTCGTCGACGTCGGCGGCGGATCGGCGCAGGTCGTCGTCGGCACCAGGCGCGAGGGCCCCGAGTGGCTGCGCTCGATCGACCTCGGTTCCCAGCGGCTGACGAGCAGGCTCCTCAACGCCGACCCTCCCGGTCGGGCAGCGCTCGGCGCCGCCCGTGCCGAGGTCTCGAGCTACCTGCACGGCTTCGACCCGCCCGAGCCCCGGCTCGCGCTCGCCGTCGGCGGCAGCGCACGCGCGCTCAAGCGCATCGTCGGCCCGCAGCTCGGGAGCGAGGAGCTCGCAGAGGCGCTTGCACGGCTCGCCGTGCTGCCGGCAGCAGAGGTCGTCCGACAATTCGGCATCGACGCCGACCGCGTCGGCACGCTGCCCGCGGGCGCCGCGATCCTGGCCGAGCTCCAGCTGAAGCTGGGCACGCCCTTGAGAGTGGTGCGCGGCGGCGTGCGCGAAGGCGCGTTGCTCGAGCTCACCGACCGTCGCGCTGCGGCCTGAGCACGTCGAGCAGCTCCAGGCTCGGACCGAGCACGAAGACGACGCCCTTCTTCCATTTCGGAGCGTCCACCACGACCGAGTCGAGGCCGCCGTGGCCACAGACGACGACGTCTCGCCCCGCAACCTCGCGGACGAGCTCGACACCTTCGTCGAAGTGCTGCTCCTCGCTCAGCTCCTCGCGAACCTCGAGCTCGAGCCCGCGGGCACGCGCGAGCGGAGCAACACTCTCCAGGCACCGCCGGTACGGGCTCGTCAGGATCCGCTCGATCGGGAACTCGGCGAGCTGCTCGACCAGCGCCTCGGCGTCGGCGCGGCCACGCTCGTCGAGCGGCCGTTCCCGGTCGGCTCCCGGCCACATCTCCCGATCCCCGGCAGAGGTGTGCCTCAGAAGCAGGAGCGGCATCAGCCGACGGCCTTCGCGCCCCGGGCGAGCACGTTCGCGAGCACGTCCGGGTAGAGCCGCCGCTGCTCGGCACGCCTGGCCCGCTCGGCCTCGACCAGACGGCCGGCCGCGAGCGCCGTTCGAGCGCGCGCGAGCTTGCGCAGCCTCTCCTCTGCGACGACGGCGTCCTGATGCTCGCCGACCACGTCCTGCAGCTCCTTCAGCGCGTCCAGGTAGCGCTGCAAGGACTTGCTCGTGCGCCCGGCCGCCACGAGCTCCGCAGCGTAGCGGGCATGTTTCGCGGTGATCCGCAACGCGTGCAGCTCCGTGTCGGAAGGCTCGGACGGCAGCTGCTCGGCGGCACGACGGAGCTCCTGGAACTCCCCTGCCGCAAGCTCACGCGCATCGCCGGCCGACGTCACGTCCGCCAAACCTGCAACGACCACCTCGAAGGCATCGAGCAGTTCGAAGTACCGCTCCGACCCGAGAGCCTCGAGCAGCCGGTCGCGCAGGCGCTCGCGCTCCTCTTCGAGCAGGGCGACGAGCGTCTCCCCGGCGCTGCGGTCCCGGTCGAGATTGCGGGCCTCGCCGCGCAGGCGCTCGATCAGCACGTCGAGATCACGAACCGGGCCGAGCAGGCGTGCGAGCCACTTGAGCTCATTCGCGAGCGCCGCCAGCCGGTTGCCGAGCAACGGCTTCGTCGCGCGGACGAGCGCACGGCTCCGTCGCGTCGCGACGCGGTAGCGATGGACGTCCTCTGCGTCGTCACCGAGCCGGACGCCCGGGTCGTAGCGGCGGAGCTCGCGCAGCTGTTCGGCCAGCAGCACGCGCAACAGCTCGATCGCGGTCGCTTCCTCCGGTGCGGACAGCCGCGGCGGCGGCGGCAGGACACGCAGCAGCTTCGGCACGCCGTCGGAGGTCTTCGCCCCGGCCTTTCGCAGTGTGCGTGCGAGCCGTTCGAGATCGCGGTCGTCGCCGTCGACGAGCTCGATCTCGAGCTCGGCGAACTCGCCCGCCGACCGGCCCGCGTCGAGCACCGCAACCGAGTCGAGCGTGACGTCGGCGATCGTTTGCCCTTCATCGGCCACGCGAACTCCTGCCCGCCGCGTCCGCAGCGTCGCAACCGGCCCCAGCCGTCCGTGCCGGACGTGCGCGACGAGCAGGTCGGCCAGCGGCGCGGGAGGACCGACCGGGCCGCCGGGCGCTTCGAGCTCCGCGCGCGCATTGCCGCCCCGAGGGAGCTTGAGCTGCCAGCGCGAGAGCCCGTTCTCGACACGGCGCCGCAGCGTCAGCCCGGCGCCGGCGAGCGAGCGGTCGGGTGTGTCGTAGTAGGTCGAGGTGAAGAGGCGCGACTCGAGGCGCTCCCCCGGCAGGTCGGGGAGCGTGAATCCCTCCCCCGGGTCGAGCTTCAGCTCCCGTTCCAAGGTCGAACGCATCCGACACAGATCGTAGGCGCGACGGGTGTCCCATGTGGCGGCAGCGGGGCCTGGAGCTCGTCTCCCCGTGCCGCTCTCCAGGCCCCGCGCCGCGCTTTCCCCAGGCAACCCGCATCGGGCTCACCCCTGCAGAGCGCGATTCGCGTCGTCACCCGACGATAGGCCCGGCCGCCGTCTTCAGGGGTTACAGAACGGCATCGATCGTGGGACGAAGCGGCCGCCGGCTCTTCCCAAAGCGCCGTGGGACACCGACGATGGCCGCTATGAGCACCTTTGCCGTCATCGCGCACAGGGTCACTCCCACGAACACGCGGCTCGGGAGCGTCCTCTCGCCGGCACAGGCGCTCGCGCGCCTCGCGCCCGGGGACGTCGCGCTCGGCCGCCTGGACGTGCTCGCGTCGCTCGACGGCGTCGAGCCGGGGCTCTGGGCGCTCGAGCGTCTCCGCGCCACCGGAGTGAACGTCCTCAACGGCCGCCGCACACTCGTCGCGGCGCACGACAAGCTGACCACCGCCCACGCGCTGTTCAGCGCCGGCGTCCCCCACCCGCACACCATGCACATCGCCCCGTGGCTGCCGCAGCCCGAGCTCGAGCCGCCGCTCGTGTTCAAGCCTCGCTTCGGCTCGTGGGGGCAGGACGTGATCCGCTGCGACGACGTGCAGGCGATCGAGCGGACGCTCGCCTATCTCGAGACGCGGGCCTGGTACGGCGCGACGGGCGCGGTCGCGCAGAAGCTCGTCGCTCCGCGCGGATACGACCTGCGCCTGGTCGTCGCGGGCGGGACGGTCGTCGGCGCGGTGAGACGCGTCGCCGCGGCAGGCGAATGGCGCACGAACGTCGCCCTCGGCGCGCGACGTGAGCCGGTGCAGCCTCCCGCCGACGCCCGCGCGATCGCCCTCGCGGCCGCCCGGGCGATCGACGGCGCGCTTGTCGGCGTCGACCTGCTGCCGGCGGACGTCGGGACGTGGGTCGTCCTCGAAGTGAACGGCGCGGTGGACTTCACGAGCGCGTATTCGCTCGAGGAGGACGTGTTCGCGGCAGCGACCGCCGCGCTGCTCGCGCCGCCGCTCGCGCCGAGCGCGCTCGTCGGTTAGTAGTCGTAGAAGCCGCGACCGGACTTGCGGCCGAGGCGTCCGGCCTGGACGTACCGGCGGAGCAGCGGACACGGGGCGTACTTCTGATCGCCGAGCCCACGTTGCAGAACGTCCATGATCGCGACGCATGTGTCGAGCCCGATCAGGTCGGCGAGGGCGAGCGGGCCCATGGGATGCGCGAAGCCGAGCTTCGCGATCGTGTCGATCGCTTCCGGCTCGGCGACACCTTCCATCAGGGCGTAGGCAGCCTCGTTGATGAACGGCATCAGGATCCGGTTCGAGACGAAGCCGGGGAAGTCGTTCACCTCGGCCGGCTCCTTCCCGAGCTCGCGGGCGAGCTCGACGATCGCCGCGGCGGTTGCGTCGGACGTCTGCTCCGCCCGGATCACCTCGACGAGCTTGAGCACCGGCACGGGATTGAAGAAGTGCATCCCGATCACGAGGTCCGGCCGCTTCGTCACCGCGGCGAGGGACGTGATCGGGATCGAGCTCGTGTTGGAGGCGAGAATCGCACCCTCGGGGAGCAGGTCGTCGGCGCGGCGGAAGAGCTCCTCCTTGGCCGCGGCGTCCTCGGTGATCGCCTCGATCAGGAGCGTCGCCGGAACGAGCTCGCCGGCCGGCTCGACCCGAGCGAGCGTGGTCTCGACATCGCCGCCGATCCTGCCGAGACTCTTCTCGATCGCGGCGAGCCCCCGGTCGACCGCGCCCGGAAACGGGTCGTGCAGCGACACCCGGCGGCCGGAGGCCGCGACGACCTGCGCGATCCCCGCTCCCATCTGGCCGGCTCCGACGACGAGAACGTGCTCGAACTTCACGGCGACGAGCCTACCCTTCGCCTCATGAGGGTCCGGCGCGCAACCGGTGCAGATGCCGAAGGGATCGCCCGCGTGCAGGAGCAGACGTGGCAGGCGGCCTACCGGCATGTCTTTCCCGTCGCGGAGCTGGAGCGCGGCGGCTTCATCCAGCCGGAGCGCTGGCGCGAACGCATCGCGCGGCCGCCGGCCGGCTGGGCGACCTTCGTCGCCGAGCACGACGGCGCCGTGACCGGGTTCGCCTCCGTGGGGCCGAGCCGCGACGAGCGGGGCGTCGGCGAGCTGTACGCGATCTACGTCGAGCCGAAGGAGTGGTCGACGGGCACGGGGCGTGCGCTGCTCGAGCGCGCGGAAGCCGAGCTCGAGAGCGGGTACGCCGAAGCGACGTTGTGGGTGCTCGAGGACAACCCCCGCGCCCGCACGTTCTACGAGCGGGCGGGCTGGGCGCCGGACGGCGCGCACAAGGCGGAGGTCCGGTGGGGCATCCGTGCGCCCGAGGTGCGCTACCGCAAGACGCTAGCCACGTGACTCGAGGACCCGGTCGAGGATCCTGCGGTCGCGGTCGTGCGTGAGCAGCTCCCAGGCCTCCTCGAACGGCGCCCAGCACACCTCGTCGATCTCGTTCTGCGCGCGCGGCTCGCCTTCGCAGGTCATGCGGTAGTAGCGCACCGCCTTCGGGCGCTGGTGGACGAAGTAGCGGGTCGTGCCCACGAACGCTCCGATCTCGCAGCGCACGCTCGTCTCCTCCTCGACCTCGCGGACCGCTCCTGCCTCCCACGACTCGTTCTCCTCGAGCTTGCCCTTGGGGAACGACCAGTCGTCGTACTTCGGCCGGTGGACGAGCAGGACCGAGCCGTCGCGAACGATGATCCCGCCTGCCGCGCGAACGACCAGGCGCATGCGGCCTACACCTCGAGAAGGAGCGCGTCGCCCTGGCCGCCGCCCGAGCAGATCGCGGCCAGTCCGAGCCCGCCACCGGAGCGGCGCAGCTCGTGCACCATCGTCGAGACGATGCGGCCACCGGAGGCGCCGATCGGATGACCGAGTGCGATCGCGCCGCCGTTGGCGTTCACGATCGCCTCGTCCGCGCCGAGCAGCTTCGTCGAGTTCGATGCGACCGACGCGAACGCCTCGTTGATCTCGACCCGCTGCACGTCACCGATGCTCTTGCCGGCCCGCTCGAGAGCCATCGCCCCCGCATTCGCCGGCGTGCGCGCGAGGTAGGCGAAGTCGTCGGCGACGTAGCCCTGCGCGATGATCGTCGCGAGCGGCTCGAGACCGCGCTTGGCGGCAAACTGCTCGGAGCACACGATCACGCAGCTGGCGCCGTCGTTCACGCCCGGCGCGTTGCCGGCGGTCGTCGTTCCTTCCGGATCGAAGACCGGCTTCAGGGTGGCGAGCTTCTCGACAGTCGTGTCGCGGCGGATGCCCTCGTCGTGGGCCAGGTCGCCGACGGGGACGATCTCGTCGTCGAACCGGCCCGCATCCTGGGCCGCCGCCGCGCGCTCGTGCGAACGTGCCGCCCATGCGTCCTGCGACTCGCGTGAGATGCCGAGCTCGCGGGACACCCGGGAGTTCTGCGCGACCATGTGCAGCTGGTCGAACGTCGACGTCAGCCCGTCGAAGACCATCGAGTCGAGCAGCTCTCCGTGCCCGAGCCGGTAGCCGAAGCGCCCCTTCTTCAGGAGGTACGGCGAATTGGTCATCGACTCCATCCCGCCGGTCACGACGAGGTCGACGTCACCTGCGCGGATCATCGCGTCCGCGATCTCGATCGCGCGGATCGACGACGCGCAGACCTTGTTGATCGTGTCGGCCGGCGTCTCCTTCGGCAGGCCGGCGGCGATCGCCGCCTGGCGCGCCGGCGCCTGACCGGCACCCGCCTGGAGCACCTGCCCCATGATCACGTACTGCGGCTCCTGCGGCTCGAGCCCGATCCGCTCGAGCGCCGCCTTGATCGCGAGGCCGCCGAGCTGGGTCGCCTCGTAGGCCGCGAGGCCGCCGCCCAGCTTGCCGAACGGCGTCCGCAGCGCGCTCACGATGACGGTGCGGCCCGCCATCAGCGAACGAAGGAGTGATCGGGGGTCAGCCGCTCGGCGAACGCGACGACGAGCCGGATGATCGCCTCGACATCGTCGAGGTCGCAGAGCTCGTTCGGTGAGTGCAGGTACCGGGTCGGGATCGAGACCAGAGCGGTCGGCACGCCGGCGCGTGCGAAGTGAACCTCGTCGGCGTCGGTCGACGTGATGCGCGAATAGACCTCGTAGGCGTGCGTGATGCCTTCGGCCTCGGCGACCTCGCCGAGCAGATCGGTGACGCGCCTGTTCAGCGTCGGGCCGCGGGCGATCATCGCCCCCATCCCGAGCTCGACGCGCCCGGCCCGACGCGGGTCCCCGCCGGGATAGTCGGTCGACGGCGTCACGTCGATCACGATCGCGACGTCGGGCGCGAGCGAGAAGGCCGCAGCGCGCGCGCCGTAGAGGCCGATCTCCTCCTGCACGGCGGCGACGGCGACCACGTCGACCGAAGCAGCGCGCGACTCGGCGAGGCGCCGGGCCGACTCGAGCGCGATGTATGCCCCCAGGCGGTTGTCGAGCGACTTCGAGAGCAGGCGGTTGTTCGGCAGCTCGACCGCAGGCCCCGACCAGACACCCGCGTCACCGACGCGGACGAGGCTCTCGGCCTCTTCACGGCTCCCGGCGCCGATGTCGATGTGGAGGTCGGAGAGCTCGAGACGCGGACGCTCCCGCACCTGCTCGGGCTGAATGCGCTTGCGGGAGATCGCTCCGGGAACCCGTCCGTTGCGCGTCATGAGCTCGATGCGCTGGCCGTGCAGCGTCTCGGGCATGATGCCGCCGATCGGCGTGAACGACAGGAGGCCGCTCTCCTCGATGTTCGTGACGGCGACGCCGATCTCGTCGATGTGCCCGACGATCGCGAGCGTCGGAGCTCCCTCTCCGGCACGAACGCGGGCGAAGGACGAGCCGAGCGTGTCGGACGTCACGTCCGCGAAAGCGGAGGCAGCATCGCGCCAGATTCGGGTCGGCTCCTCCTCGTGACCCGACGGCCCGGAGGCCTCGAGGAGCGCGGTCAGGAGCTGGGGAGTCGCCATCGGCTTGCGCATTGAAGCAGCCGCGCCTACCCTTGGCAGGAGATGAGCTCCTCGATTCCGACCTGGTGGGCGTGGCGCGACGAGCGGGACGGGAGCCTGCGCGCCTAGAGCACCACACGCGCCGACCAGCCCGAACCGCTCCACCCGACGACCCGAGAGGGTCGTTTTTCGTATCCGTGAACAGCACAACAGTCCTCAACACCGATCTCCTCACCCCGCTCGGGGCTTACCTCCACCTGCGCGGCGCAGGCCGCGCGGCCTTTCTGCTCGAGTCGGTCGACCAGGGCCGTCTCGGCCGCTACTCGCTCGTCGGCTGCGGTGACCGGCTCGTCTCGTTCGCAGAGGCGGAGGCGCTCGCCGAGCCGGTCGTGGGCTACCTCGGCTACGACCACGTCGCGACCCTCGAGCCGACCGTGCGGCTCCCCGCCGACGGCAGAGGGCTGCCCGAGAGCCGGTTCGTCGTCGCCGACATGCTCGTCCGGTTCGACCACGCCCGCTCGGTCGCCGAGGTGCTGGCGGGGGATCCCACCGAGGTGGCGGCGCTGCTCGAGGGAGTCGTGCCGGCTGTCCCCCGCGAAGCGGCGGCCGGCGGTGGGCCGACCGAGCGCCTGCCGGCCCGTGGCGACTACGAGCGCGGCGTCGAGCGGTGCAAGGAGCACATCCGCGCCGGCGATGCCTTCCAGATCGTCCTCTCCCAGCGGGCCGAGCGCCGCACCGGGGCGTCCGCCCTCGCCGTGTACCGGTCGCTCCGCCGGATCAACCCGTCGCCCTACCTTTTCCTGCTGGAGCTCGACGGCATCTCGCTCGTCGGCTCGTCGCCGGAGACGCTGGTCCGGCTCGACGGCACGCGCGCGTCGGTCAACCCGATCGCGGGCTCGACGAGCCCGGGCGACGGTGACGCCGAGCGGTTGCTCTCGTCGGCGAAGGACCGGGCGGAGCACGTCATGCTGGTCGATCTCGGGCGCAACGATCTCTCGCGGGTCTGCGTGCCGGGCACGGTCCAGGTGGAGCGGTTCCTCGAGGCGGAGCGGTTCTCGCACATCACGCATCTCGTCTCCGAGGTCGCCGGCGAGCTCGGTCCCGGCGTCTCCCCGTTCGATCTCCTGCGCGCGACGTTCCCCGCGGGCACGGTCTCGGGGGCGCCCAAGGTGCGCGCCATGCAGATCATCTCGGAGCTCGAGCAGTACCGGCGCGGCCCCTACGGCGGCGCCGTCCTCTACTCGTTCCCCGGCGGCCCGCTGGACGCGTGCATCGCGATCCGAACCGTCCTCCTGCACGACGGCGTCGCGCTGTTGCAGGCCGGCGCGGGGATCGTCGCGGACAGCGACCCGCGCGCCGAGCACGAGGAGTGCCTGCGCAAGCTCGCAGCGCTCGAGAAGGCGATCGACCTGGCCGAGGCAAGCCGGTGATCCTGCTCGTCGACAACTACGACTCGTTCACGTACAACCTGGCGCACCTCTTCGGCGAGCTGGGGACGGAGGTGCTGGTGCGGCGAAACGACGCGGTCACCGCCGACGAGGCCGAGCAGCTGAAGCCGTCGCATCTCGTCATCTCGCCGGGCCCGGGGCGCCCCGAGGACGCGGGTGCGACGCCGGAGATCCTGCGGCGGCTCTGCGGCTCGGTCCCGACGCTCGGCGTCTGCCTCGGGCACCAGGCAATCGTGCAGGTCTTCGGCGGCGAGGTCGGGCAGGCGCGTCAGCTCGTCCACGGCAAGGCGACCACGGTCGCGCACGACGGCCGCGGCATCTTCGCCGGCCTCCCCGAGGACTTCCTCGCCGGGCGCTACCACTCGCTCGCCGCAACGTCGGTGCCGGACTGCTTCGACGTGTCGGCCACCGCCGCCGACGGCGAGGTGATGGCGGTGCGTCATCGCGACCTGCCGGTCGACGGCGTCCAGTTCCATCCCGAGTCGGTGCTGACGCCGAACGGCCGTGACATCGCCCGGAACTTCCTTCAGGGTGTGCGGGGATGATCCAGGACGCGCTCGCACGCCTGCTCGAGGGCGAGAACCTGACCCGGGACGAGGCGCGCCGGGTGATGGACTCGATCATGTCGGGCGAGGCGACGCCCGGGCAGATCGGCGGCTTCCTGGTGGCGCTGCGGCTGAAGGGCGAGACGGCGGACGAGATCGCCGGCTCGGCCGAGGCGATGCGCGCGCATGCGATCGCCGTGCACCCGAAGCGCTCGGACCTCGTCGACACGGCGGGCACCGGCGGCGACGGCGGAAGGACGTTCAACATCTCGACCGCAGCCGCCCTCCTGGCAGCCGCGGCGGGCGCGGGCGTCGCCAAGCACGGCAACCGCTCGGTCTCCTCGGCATCGGGCTCGGCGGACGTGCTGGAGGAGCTCGGCTTCGAGCTCGACCTCTCCCCCGAGCGGATCGCGGGCTCGATCGACGAGCTCGGGTTCGGCTTCATGTTCGCGCCGACCCACCATCCCGCGATGAAGCACGCCGGCCCGGTGCGCCGCGAGCTCGCGACGCGCACCGTGTTCAACGTGCTGGGGCCGCTGACGAACCCCGCCGGCGCTCGCGCCCAGGTGGTCGGCGTCTACTCGCCGCAGCTCGTCCCCGTGATCGCCGACGTGCTCGCTCAGCTCGGCGCGCGCCGCGCGTTCGTCGTGCACGGCGCAGGAGGCATCGACGAGCTCTCGCCGGCCGGGCCCAACCTCGTGTGCGAGGTCGTCGACGGGGATGTGCACCGCCGCGAGATCGATCCGCTCGACCTCGGGGTCGAGCGCTGCGACCCCGCGGAGCTCCGGGGCGGGACGCCCGCCGAGAATGCCCAGAGCATCCGCGACGTGTTCGAGGGCGGGAACGGCGGCCGGCGGTCGGCGATCCTGCTGAACGCAGCCGGCGCGATCGCCGCGGGGGGCCACGCACGCGACCTGAACGAGGGCATCGGCCTGGCGCGCGAAGCGCTCGCGAGCGGCGCGGCCGCCGAACGGCTCGAGGCGCTGGTGGCGTACTCCCGGCAGGGGGCGCCCGCATGAGCTTCCACACGGCGCTGGCGGGCGGCGGCTTCGGCGCGATCGCCGAGTTCAAGCGGCGGTCGCCCTCGGCCGGGGACATCCGGCCGTTCGCCGACGTGTCGCAGATCGCGCGCGGCTACGAGCGTGCGGGGGCCCGCGCGATCTCCGTGCTGGTCGACGAGCGCTTCGCGGGCACCTGGGACGACCTCAGGGCTGCCCGGGCGGCGACGACGCTGCCGCTGCTCGCGAAGGGCTTCTTCTCCACCCCCGCAGACCTGAAGACGGCCCGGGACGCGGGCGCGGATGCCGTGCTGCTGCTCCTGCGCGACCTCGACGACGGTCGGACGCGCAGTCTCATGGAGGTCGCGCGCACGCTCGGCCTGGACACGCTCGTCGAGGCGCACGATGCGAGCGAGCTCGACCGCGCGATCGCGATCGGTGCACCGGTGATCGGAGTGAACGCGCGGGATCTCTCGACCTTCAAGCTCGATCGCCGCCACCAGCTGGAGCTCGTGGCGCGCGTCCCCCGCGACCGGGTCGTGATCGCCGAGAGCGCGATTCGGACACGCGCGCAGGCGGCCGCCGCCGAGCTGGCCGGCGCGACCGCGATCCTCGTCGGCTCGACGCTGATGAGCGCGCCCGATCCGGGAGCGAAGCTCTGCGAGCTGCTCTCCCGGCCCCTCGTCAAGGTGTGCGGCCTGACGCGCCAGGAGGACGTCGACGCGGCGGTCGAGGCCGGTGCCGACCTGGTCGGCTTCATCCTGGCGGCCGAGAGCCCGCGGCGCGCGGACGCGCTGCTCGCTGCGCCCGAGACGGTGCTGCGCGTGGCGGTCTTCGTCGGCGAGCGCGAGGAGACCGACGCCGACCTCGTGCAGTTCTACGGGCGAGAAGACGGCCACCGCGCACGCGACGCGGAGCTCCTGCGCGGTGGCGAGCGCGTCGGCACCGTCGTCGACCTGCCCTGGGAGGAGAGCGACCCGTCGCATCTCGACCGCGCCCGCTCGACGCCGGGCCGGGTGATGCTCGCAGGAGGACTCGGACCGGCGAACGTCGCGGAGGCGATCGCGGCCGTGCGCCCGTGGGCGGTGGACTCGGCGCGCTCGACCGAGACGGCTCCCGGCGTCAAGGACCACGCCCTGGTGCGCGCATGGGTGCAGGCAGCACGATGAGCAGCTTCGGCGAGTACGGCGGGCGGTACGTCCCGGAGACGCTGATCCCGGCCCTCGACGAGCTCGAGACGGCGTGGAGCACGCTTCGCGACGACGACGCGTTCCACGCCGCGCTGCACGGGCTGCGCACGAACTACGCCGGGCGCCCAACGCCGCTCACGCGGGTCGAGCGCTTCGCGCCGGACCAGCGCGTCTACCTGAAGCGCGAGGACCTGATGCACACCGGCTCGCACAAGCTGAACAACGCGCTCGGCCAGGCCCTGATCGCGCAGCGGCTCGGCAAGCACCGCATCATCGCGGAGACCGGCGCGGGCCAGCATGGCGTCGCGACGGCGACGGTGTGCGCGCGCTTCGGCCTCGAATGCATCGTCTACATGGGCAGCGAGGACATCCGCCGCCAGGCGCCGAACGTCGAGCGGATGAAGCTGCTGGGCGCCGAGGTGCGCCCGGTCGAGTTCGGCACCCGCACGCTCAAGGAGGCGACGAGCGAGGCGATCCGCGACTGGATCGCCAACGTCGAGACGACGTACTACCTGATCGGCTCGTGCGTCGGACCGGCGCCGTACCCGGAGATCGTGCGCGAGCTGCAGCGTGTGATCGGGCGCGAGGCGCGTGAGCAGTTGCTCGCCGTCGAGGACCGGCTGCCGGAGGCCGTCGTCGCCTGCGTCGGAGGGGGCTCGAACGCGATCGGCATGTTCTACGACTTCGTCCCCGACGAGGACGTGCGCCTGATCGGCGTCGAGGCCGCGGGCGCAGCGTCCCTCGGCAGCGGACGGCCGGGGGTGCTGCACGGAGCGCGGTCGTCGCTGCTCGCGGACGAGGACGGCCAGATCATGGACGCGCATTCGATCTCGGCCGGGCTCGACTATCCCGGCGTCGGCCCGGAGCACGCGTACCTGCGCGACACGGGCCGCGCCGAGTATCTGACCTGCACCGACGACGAGGCGCTCGCGGCGTTTCACCGCCTCTGCGAGACCGAAGGGATCGTCCCGGCGCTCGAGTCGTCGCATGCGCTCGCGCGCGCGCTCGACTGCGGCGCCGAGCTGGTGGCGGTGTGCCTCTCCGGGCGCGGCGACAAGGATCTCGCCGAAGTGCTGGCCCGGTGACGAAGACACTCGTCGTCTACCTGATGGCCATGCCGGAGACGCCCGCGCTCGCGCAGGCGGCCGTGGAGGCCGGCGCGGACGTGGTCGAGCTCGGCTTTCCGTTCTCCGACCCGCTCGCCGACGGGCCGGTGATCCGCCGCGCCGGCGAGCGCGCGCTGGCGGCGGGCATGCGCACCCGCCGCTGCCTCGAGGTGCTCGCCGAGACCCGCGGACGGGTCGACGTGCCGCTGATCCCGATGACGTACTCCTCGATCTTCGACGCGTACGGCTGGGACCGGCTCGCGCGCGATGCCCACGCAGCGGGCGCGTCCTCGCTGATCGTCGCCGACCTGCCCGCGGATGTGCGGCCGGAGCTCCGCCGGGTGCAGCTCGTCGCCCCGACCTCGACCGACGAACGCCTCCGGCTGGCTGCGTCGTCGACCGACGGCTGGCTGTACCTCGTCACGGTCACGGGCACGACCGGCGCGCGGGCCGACCTCGCCCCCAGCCTCGCGCCGCTGGCCGCGCGCGCCAGGGCGGTCACGACCGTGCCGCTCTACGCGGGCTTCGGCATCTCGACGGCCGAGCACGCCCGGGCGGCCGCCACGCTCGTCGACGGGGTCGTCGTCGGCTCCCGCGCCGTGGAGGCGGCCGAGTCGGGGCCGGCCGAGCTGGCCGCCCTCGTCGCGTCGCTTCGTGCCGGTCTCGACGCGAGCAAGTAACAGTCTGTTACAAGCCCCGAGCGGAGCGCGGCATTCTTCCGCTGAGCAGCCGGATTCCCGTTCCGACCGACCCGAGCTTCGCAAGTAACAGACTGTTACTTGCTTCGCGGGGCGCGTAGGCTCTGCCCGTGAACGAGGTCGTCCGCGTCGCGTGCGTCCAGGCCGAGCCGGTGGTCTTCGACCGCGAGGCGACGATCGACAGGCTCGGCGCGCTCGCACGCGAGGCCGCGGCCGGTGGAGCGCGGCTCGCGCTCTTCCCCGAGACGTTCGTGCCGGTGTACCCGTCGAATCGCTGGGCGCGCGAGCTCGCACACGGCAGCGAGGGCGCCAGGCTCTGGGCGAGGCTCGCCCGGGAGTCGGTGACGCTGCCGAGCGATCGGCTCGCCGCCGCGGCGCGGAACGCGGGACTGTGGCTGGCGGTCGGCGTCAACGAGCTCGAGCGCGGGACGATCTACAACTCGCTGCTTCTCTACGCCCCCGACGGCACGCTCGCCCTGCACCACCGCAAGCTCGTGCCGACGAACCACGAACGTCTCGTCTGGGGCCAGGGCGACGGGCGCGGGCTCGAGGTCGTGCCGACCGATGCCGGCCTCGCCGGCGGGCTGATCTGCTGGGAGAACCTGATGCCGCTCGCGCGGTTCGCGCTCTACGAGCTCGGCGTCGAGCTGTACCTGGCGCCGACCGCGGACGACAGCGAGGGGTGGCAGGACTCGCTTCGCCACATCGCGCGGGAGTCACGTGCGTTCGTGCTCTCGTGCTGCGTCTTCCAGCGTGCGGCGAGCTACCCCGACGACGTGCCGCTCGCGGCAGGCGACGAGCTGCTCGGTCGCGGCGGGTCCGCGATCCTCGCACCCGACGGCGGCTACCTCGCGGGGCCGCTGTGGGACGAGGAGGGCATCCTCTTCGCCGACCTCGATCCCGCGCGGCTCTATGCCGCCCGGCAGCGGTTCGATCCGGCCGGTCACTACCATCGTCCGGACGTGCTGTCGCTCAGGGTCACGCCGAACACGTGAGCACGGCCTGCGTCGTGGGCGCGGGCGTCTTCGGTGCGTCGCTCGCGCGTGAGCTGGCACGTCGCGGCTTCGACGTGACGCTCGTCGAGCAGCATGCGCCGGGAAGCGTCCGCTCCGCGTCCGGCGGCGACACGCGCCTGCTGCGCGCCGCCCACGGTGACGCCGAGTGGTACACGGCGAGCGCGGTACGTGCGCGAGGCCTGTGGCTCGAGCTCGAGCAGGCGACCGGCACGAGGATCTGGGAGGGCGTCGGGCTCGCCTGGCTCGCCCGCCGGGCCGGCGGCTTCGAGTCGGCGAGCGTTCCCGTGCTCGAGCGGCTCGGGATCGCGCACGAGTGGCTCGCGCCGGACGACGCGCGCTCCCTCTTCCCGTCGCTCGCGGTCGACGACCTGCACGGCGTGCTCTTCGAGCCCGATGCCGGCGTCCTGCACGCGCGCCGCGCGACGCAGCTCCTCGTCGCCGACGGCGCCCGGCACGGTGTGCGGCTGCGGGCGGCGCGGGTCGACCCGAGCGACGATCCCCCGGGCGACGTCGTCGTCTGGGCGTGCGGCGCCTGGCTCCCCCAGCTCTTCCCCCGGCACGTGGCAGTCGAGGTCTCGCGGCGCGACGTCTTCTTCCTCGGCGGTGACCGGGCCTGGCAGGGGGCTCCGGGCTTCGTCGACTACGACGGCGGCTTCTACGGGCACGGCGACGTCGCCGGGCTCGGGATCAAGATCGCCCCCGACTCGGCGAGCGAGCCGATCGACCCCGACACGCTCGATCGCCGGCCGTCCGCCCTCCGGGAGGAACAGGCGCGCAGCTATGCGGCGCGCCGCTTTCCCTCACTTGTTGGTGCGCCGCTGCTCGGGGGACGCGTCTGCCAGTACGACCTCTCCGCCGACACCCACTTCATCGTCGGCCGCCATCCGGAGAACGACCGCTGGTGGCTCGTCGGCGGCGGGTCGGGGCACAGCTTCAAGCACGGCCCCGCCCTCGCGGAGTACGTCGCCGACTGCATCGAGGGCGGGCGCGAGCCCGAGCCGTTCCATGCGCTCGGCGCGCGCGCCGGCGACGCCGGACTGCGCACGGGCAGCGCCTGACGACGTCTTCTTCGAGTCCGGGTCAGGCGAGGGCGCGTTCGAGAGCCGCGCGGTCGGCGGGCTCGCCGTGGGTCGGCAGGACGAACTCGACGGGCTTGTCGAGCAGCGGCCTCAGCCCGGTCGCGACCTGCTCGACCGTGACCCCTTCCGGCAGCCAGCTCGCTGGGATCTCGAGCCCGTTGCCCAGGTCGATCAGCGTATCGCCCGCAATCACCGCGCGAATCCGCTCGCTCCACAACACGAGGTCGAGCTGGCCTTCACGGCCGGGATACGCTTCTATGCCGAACAGCGAGTCGCCGATCGCGTAGCGCGTTGCCGGGACGAGCTGGTCCTCGGGGCGATCAGGCGCCGGGGCCCACACCGGAAAGCCGAGCGACGCGGCGTCCCGCTCGTGCCACGTGGAGGTGAGCACCGTGACCACCTCGCGCGATCCGAACAGCGCGCGAACGTCATCCGGTACGGCGATCGGGTCGATGAGGATCAGCCGCTCGCCGTCGTCGATCGCGTACGCCGAGACCGGGCCCTCCCACTCGGGATGCGTCGCCGTCCAGTGGTACACGCCCTCAGGAAGCATTCTCGGATGCTAACGCTACCGACCCCTCGCGGCCGGCAACCACCCCGAGCGCCGAATGTCTGACACCCCGGTGTCAGACAGCAGTTGGGTCGCCTGCGCCGGTAGGGATGCTCGGGTAACTGAGCTGGCGAATGTTGACGTCGGCTCGGCGTCGTTCTAACGTCGTCCGCGTGGCGTGCACCGTCATTTGCATCTCACGTGCTGCCGGCTCCGGCGGTGACGAGGTTGGACAGCTCGTCGCCGAGCGACTCGGGTACCGGCACGTCGACGAGGAGATCGTGGCCAACGCAGCGGCTCGGGGAGGGATCTCGCCGGCCGATGTTGCAGACGAGGAGCGCCGGAAGTCACTCGCAGCGCGCATCCTCGGGTCGATCAGCGACGGCGGCAGTAGCGCGATGGCGATCGGCGGAACGCTTCCGCTCGCGGTTCAGGGAGGGCCGGACAGCAGCGAGGTTCAGACCTTGATCCGCGAGGCGATCGAGCAGACCGCCGCACGCGGAGACGTCGTCATCACGGCACACGCCGCGTCGCACGCGCTCAAGCCCACCAGCGCAAACATCCTCCGCGTGCTCGTTACCGCGTCGCCGAGCACCCGCGCCCAGCGAGTCAGCGAGCAGGCAGGTGTTGAGATCTCCAAAGCCGAGCGAACCGTCAAGACTTCGGACACGGATCGGCGTTCCTACCTGAAGCGCTTCTACGACATCTCGGAAGAGCTACCGACACAGTACGACCTGGTCATCAACACTGACGACATCTCGATCGAAGAAGCGGCGGCGCTGGTCGTACACGTTGCCGACCAGCGGTCGACGCGCGCGTAGCTGCTGTCTACTGCTTCGGCGGCGGTGTGTCTTCGCGTGCTTCGAACGCGAGCATCAGCTTGCGCAGCAGGTCGTTCAGCTGCTTCTGCTCCGGCTTGGTGAGCGCCGACGCGAAGAACGCCTCGCGACGGCCCTGCACGCTGGCCGCGGTGTCCCATGCCTCCCGCCCCTCGTCGGTCAGCTCGACGACGACGCCACGCCGGTCGCCCGGGTCACGCAGCCGGCGCACGAAGCCCGCCTCCTCGAGCCGGTCGAGGCGGCTCGTCATCGCACCGCTCGACAGCTCGAGATCGCCCGCGAGCTCCCCGGGCGAGCTGCGGTGGGAGGCGGCGAGGCGCAGCGACGTCAGCACCTGCCAGTCGGGATGCGAGAGCCCGTGCTCGGCGAGCGTCCGCTCCATCCCCCGCCTGACGCGCCGGTTGATGCCGCTGATCCGATCGACGATCGCCTCCACGTCCAGATCGATCTCGACCTCGCGCGGCAGGACTGCCAGCCGTTTCAGGAAGCGGTCGATGTGGTCTTCGGAGGTTGGGGCCACCGTGCTCACATCTTGACAGTAAATTTCTTGACGTCAAGACGTTCGGGTGTTAGTCTCTCGATATCAAGATACTCGAGGACGAGAAGAAGGGAGAGGCAATGAGGCCTTCCGACCCGATCAGCACCAAGATCATCACCGACGCCCACATCGAGTTCCTGCGCGGCCGGCGCAAGCCGCCGCTGCGCCCCTCCGCCCGCGGGAACTGACGGATTCCGGGAGCGCTTGACAGGGCCGCTCCCGGTGGAGCAGAGCGGGGCCCGGCGTGCCGCAGCGCCTGGCCCCGTTCGAGCTCACTCCTGCCGGCTCAGGCCGGCCAGAAATCGTCGAGCGTCTCCGCGTCACCCGACGGATCGTCGATCCGTTTCGAGACGATGATCAGCTCGGCATCCTCCGGCTCGTCGTTCCACACCCCACGCCAGGTCCCGGGCGGCACGCGAATCGCCTCGTGCCTCCCGAGCTCGACGATCTCGTCACCCAGCTTGAACTGCAGCCTGCCGCTGATCACGAAGTAGAGCTCCTCCTGCTCCTTGTGACGATGACCGTACGAGCCCTTGCTCCCCGTGTGCTGGGGCATCCGCCTGTAGGTCAGCGCCGCCTGCTCCGCGCCGATCGCGTACGTGATCCCGCGCATTTCGCCCGGATAGTCACCGAGCCAGTCGTCGACGTCCTCGAGCTTCACGATCTGGAACTCGCTCACCGCGTTCGTACCTCCTTCGGTCTGCGAGTATCGAACACCTGGAGCGAACGCCTCGCAACCGGCTGGTGCTCGTCGCCTGCATTTTCGGATCGATCATCGTCTTCGTCGACTCGACGGTCGTGAACGTCGCGCTCCCGGCGATCCAGCGCGATCTCGGCGGCGGCCTCGCGCTCCAGCAGTGGGTCGTGGACGCCTACCTGCTCACGCTCGGCTCACTGCTCCTCGTCGGCGGCTCGCTCGGCGACCTCTTCGGAGCGCGGCGGCTCTTCCTGCTCGGGATCGTCGGCTTCGGCATCACCTCGATCCTCTGCTCGGCCGCACCCGACGGCACGACGCTGATCGTCGCTCGCGGCCTCCAGGGCGCGCTGGGCGCCGTCCTGACCCCGGCCGGGCTCGCGGTGATCGCGACCACGTTCAGCGGCGAGGCGCGAGGAGCGGCGATCGGGTCGTGGACGGCGTGGACCGGGATCGCGTTCGTGATCGGCCCGCTCGTCGGCGGCTGGCTCGTGACCAACGCGAGCTGGCGCTGGGTCTTTCTGATCAACGTCCCGTTCGCGATCGTCACCGCGGCGCTCGTCGCCTACGCCGTGCCGCCCCGCGCCACCGGGAACGAACGCGCGCGCGTCGACGTTCTCGGTGGCGTGCTCTGCGTGCTCGGTCTCGGCGGCCCCGTCTTCGCGCTCATCGAGGAGCCGCAGCGCGGCTGGAGCGACCCCCTGATCCTCGTCTCGCTCGTCGGCGGCATCGCCCTCTTCGCGCTCTTCCTGCTCTGGGAGAGCCGGACCGCCCAGCCGATGCTGCCGCTGCATCTCTTCTCGCGCCGGAACTTCTCGTTCGCGAACCTCGAGACGCTGGCCGTCTACGCCGGGCTCGCCACGCTGACGTTCTTCCTCGTCCTGTTCCTTCAGCAGCTCGCGGGGTACACCGCCCTGCGAAGCGGCGTGGCCCTCCTCCCCATCACCGTCGTGATGTTCCTCCTGTCGCCCCGCGTCGGCCGCCTGTCGATGCGGCACGGCCCACGCTGGTTCATGGGCATCGGACCGTTCGTCGCCGGGATCGCGCTGGTCGACCTCGTGCGGCTGCAGCCCGGCTTCTCGTACTCGTTCGACCTCCTGCCCGTGCTGCTCGTGTTCTCCGTCGGTCTCTCGATGATCGTCGCACCGCTCACCGCCACGGTGCTGGCCGACGCCGGCGAGCACGACGCAGGCATCGCGAGCGGGGTGAACAACGCTGTCGCGCGGGTCGCCGGGCTCCTCGGGATCGCCGTCGTCGGCGCAGCGGTCGCCGGCCCGAAGAACCAGCTCGACGTGACGGGCTTTCACCTGGCGATGTGGATCACCGCACTGCTCGTCGTCGCGGGCGGCATCGTCGGCGTCGCAGGGATCCGGAACCGATGAACTCCGCTGCCGAGATCGTCTTCGACCACGTGACGAAGCGCTACATCGGGCGCGACGAGGCGGCGCTCGCCGACCTCTCGCTCGAGATCCCGGCCGGGACGTTCTGCGTCCTCGTCGGCCCGTCGGGAGGCGGCAAGACGACCGCGCTCAAGATGGTCAACCGGCTGATCCCGTTCGATTCGGGCGACATTCGCATCGACGGCCGCAGCGTGCGCGATCTGCCGCCGACCGAGCTGCGTCGGGGCATCGGCTACGTGATCCAGCAGGTCGGGCTCTTCCCGCACCAGACGGTCGGAGAGAACATCGGCACCGTGCCGCGGCTGCTCGGCTGGTCGAGGTCGCAGATCGCCGCGCGGACCGTCGAACTGCTCGAGCTCGTGGGCCTCGAAGCTGCCGACGCCCGGCGCTATCCCGCCCAGCTGTCCGGCGGCCAGCGCCAGCGCGTCGGCCTCGCCCGCGCACTTGCGGCCGATCCATCGGTGCTCCTGATGGACGAGCCGTTCGGCGCGCTCGACCCGATCACGCGCTTCCGCCTGCAGAACGAGCTGAGACGACTCCACCGCGAGGTCGGCAGGACGGTGATCTTCGTCACACACGACGTCGACGAGGCGATCCGAATGGGCGACCGCATCGCGATCCTCCGGGAGGGCGGAGTGCTCGCGCAATACGACACGCCGGACGCCATCCTCGCCCACCCTGCAGATGAGTTCGTCGCACAGTTCGTCGGCGGCGACCGCGCCTTGCGGCGCCTCGCCTTGAGAACGCTGCACGACCTGCATTTGCGGCCTGCAGCACCGGACGCTGCGGGGCCTCGCGTCTCGCCCGAGACGACGGTGCGACACGCCGTCAGCCAGATGATCGAGGCGAGAAGCGACCAGGTCGTCGTGGTCGACGGTGACACGGTGCTGGGCATCTTCCAGCTCCAGGACGCGGGAGAGCTGCTGTAGACGGCCCCGTCGTCATCCCGAACTTCGGCGAGGGCAGCGCCTGCGTCACCGGCAACCACACCTTCTGCTTCGACTGGGTGAAGAGCCACTGGGGCGACACGCTGCAGCCGGCGCTCGTCCAGCACATCGAGCTGACCGCGATCGCGGTCGTGATCGGCTTCGCGATCGCCTTCCCACTCGCGCTGCTCGCGCACCGCTACGGCAAGCTCGAGCACCCGATCGGGGTCATCTCGGCCCTGCTCTACACGATCCCGAGCCTGGCGCTCTTCCAGCTCCTGATCCCGTTCAGCGGCCTCACCTGGACCACCGTCGAGATCGCGCTCGTCGCCTACACACTCGTGATCCTGTTCCCGAACATCGTGGCCGGGCTGAACAGCGCGCCCGACGAGGTGCTCGAGGCCGCCCGCGGCATGGGGCTCACCCGCCGGCAGACGCTGACGCAGGTCGAGCTGCCGCTTGCGGTCCCGACGATCATCGGCGGCCTGCGGGTCGCCGTCGTCTCGACCGTGGCGATCGCGACGATCGCCGCCTTCCTGCTGCCCGACGGTCTCGGCTACCCGATCATCCTGGCGCTCAAGGAGCCGACGCCGTTCAAGACCGAGATCTATTCGGCGGGCGCGCTCGCGGTCGCGTTCGCCCTGACCTGCGACGTTCTGCTCGTCGCCCTGCGCCGCGCCCTCGCGCCGTGGGCCGCGAAGGGAGTCGCATGACGCTGGCCGACACCGCCAATCTGCACACGTTCGTCGACGCGCTGCAGTTCATCGGCGACCATCCGGGCTTCCTCGCGGAGAAGGCGCTCGAGCAGCTGGCGCTCTCGGGTGCGGCGCTCGGGATCGCGATCGCGGTCGCCCTTCCACTCGGCATCGTGCTCGGTCACTTCCACCGCGGTTCCGGCATCGCGATCGGAACCTCGATCATCGGCCGCGCGCTGCCGAGCCTGGTCCTGATCGCTGCGTTCCTGACGCTGCTCGGGATCGGCTTCGTGAACAACATGGTGGCACTCGCCGTGCTCGGCAGCGGCCCGATCCTCACGAACAGTTACGAGGGAATCGACCGTGTCGACAAGGACGTCGTCGAATCGGCCCGCGGCATGGGCATGACCGGGTGGCAGATCGTGCGCAGGATCGAGCTCCCGCTCGCGATCCCGCTCCTCTTCACGGGGATCCGCATCGCTGCCGTCACGATCGTCGCAACCGCCCCGATCGCCGCGATCGCCGGCGGCGGCGGGCTCGGCGACGTGATCGTCAACCAGGCGAGCTACCGGCTTTCCGGCGTGCTCGGCGCCTCGCTCTGCGTGATGGCGCTGTCCGCCCTCGTCTTCGTCGCCCTGGCTGGGATCCAGGTTGGAGTAACGCCCAGGGGGCTTCGGAGTACTAGCGTTATCGTCGACAACTCCCGAAAGGAGCAGCAGTGATCCGCAAGCACACCAGACGAGCCGCCAAGGCGGCGTTCGCGATTTCCCTCGGGGTCGCGATTGTCATCGGCTTGTTCGCGGCCGCGGTCGCGCGGCCGGCGCACGCGAACTCCACCGCAGCCCCGACGATCATCATCGGGACGAAGAACTTCCCCGAGGAGTTCATCCTCGGCCAGCTCTACAAGCAGGCGCTCGAGGCCAAGGGCTTCCACGTCTCCTACAAGGAGAACATCGGCTCGACCGAGCTGATCCAGACGTCCCTGACGAGCGGCAAGATCAACATGTATCCGGAGTACACCGGCGTGATCGTGCAGGACGTCTTCCATCACACGCTCTCCGCGAAGACGGCCAAGGCCACGTACCTGCTCGCGAAGCAACTGGAGGCGAAGAAGGGCTTCACCGTCCTCAAGCCGACGCCGTTCTTCGACACGGACGTCGTCGCGGTCACCAACGCGACCGCGAAGAAGTACGGCCTGAAGTCGATCGGCGACCTGAAGAAGGCCGGCAGCTTCAAGCTCGGCGGGTTCCCGGAGTGCAAGACGCGCAACACCTGCTTCCTCGGCTACACGAAGCACTACGGGTTGACGAACGCGTCCTTCCTGCCGCTCGCCGGGATCTCGGCCTATGCGGCGCTCGATGCCGGCACGGTGCTGGCGGCCGACGTGTTCTCGACCGATCCGCCGCTCGGCAAGGGCTCGAAGTACACGGTCCTCGCCGATCCCAAGCACGTGACCGGCTTCCAGAACGTCGTGCCGATCGTCAAGACGACCGTGGCGCAGGCGGCCGGGTCGGCCTTCACGAACACGGTCAACGCCGTCTCCGCGAAGCTGACGCAGAATGCGATCGTGGCGATGAACAAGGCCGTGATCGTCGACAAGCAGAGCGCGGCGAAGGTCGCGAAGTCGTTCCTGAAGGCGAACCATCTCGCCTGACGGGGAGCACATCGTCGTCCTCGGTGGAGGGTCGTCCGGCGAGCATTTCGTCGGCGCCCTCCGCCGGCTCGACCGCGCCTCGAAGGTGACCGTCGTCGAGCGCAGGCTCGTCGGCGGCGAGTGCTCCTACTACGCCTGCATGCCGACGAAGACGATGCTCCGGGCGCCTGAGCTCGCCGCCGCCGCGCGCCATTCACAAGGTGCGCTCGAAGTCGGAAGGGTCGATCCGCAGAAGATCTATGCGTGGCGCGACATCGTCGCCGAACGTGACGACTCCTCGCAGGTCGAGTGGCTCGACTCGCAGGATGCCGCGCTCGTCCGCGGTGATGCGATCGTCAGCGAGCCCGGCGTCGTCCAGGCCGGCAGGCACGAGCTTCGATACGACCGGCTGGTGATCGCGACCGGCTCGTCGCCGGTCGTGCCGCCGATCGACGGTCTGGACGGGGTCGACTACTGGACGAACGTCGAGGCGACGGAGACGCTCGAGGTCCCCGAGCGCCTGCTCGTCCTCGGCGGCGGGCCGGTCGGATGCGAGCTCGCGCAGTTCTTCCAGCGCGTCGGCTCCCAGGTGACGCTCGTCGAAGGCGGCTCGCGCCTGCTCGCCCGCGTCGACGCGGACGCGGCGGAGCTCGTCGCAGACGCGCTTCGTGAGGATGGTGTCGATCTCCGCCTCGGCGCGCGTGCCCAAAGTGTGACTAGTAACAGTCTGTTACTAGCGGACGGCAGCGAGCTGAAGTTCGACCGGCTGCTGCTCGCCACCGGACGAAAGCCGAACGTGGACGGGCTGGCTCCGCTCGCCCTCGAGATCTCGCGGCGCGGGATCGAGGTCGACGGGCGGATGCGCGCAGCCGACAACGTGTGGGCACTCGGCGACGTGACCGGAATCGCGCCGTTCACGCACGTCGGCAAGTACCACGCGCGGATCGCCGCGTACGACATGGCCGGGCGGGACGTCCGCGCGGATCATCGCGCCGTGCCGGCGACCATCTTCACCGACCCGCAGGTCGCGACGGTCGGCGACACCGAGGGCGGCGTCAGCTCCACCTGGCAGCTCACCTCGGTCCCCCGGCTCTCCACGTACGAGCGGCCGAAACGGCCCGGCTTCGTCAAGGTGGTCGCCGACCCGGAGCGCAAGGTCCTGACCGGCGCCGTCGCCGTCGGGCCCGAGTCGGGCGAGTGGCTGCAGCAGCTGACGCTCGCGATCCGGGCCGAGACCCCGATCGACGTGCTGCTCGACGTGATCCAGCCCTACCCCACGTTCAGCGAAGGCGTCTTCCTCGCGCTGCGCGAGCTGAACCTCGACCTCTGACGGCCGCGCCGCGGCCGTCCCTTCGGCTTACGGCAGCCGCTCGCCCGTCAGCCGGGCCGCGCCGAGCGAGCCGATCAGGAGCAACGCCGCGAGGCCGGTGAACCACGACGAGACCTCGCGGCTCGCGCCGTGATGAGCAACGCTCCGGCCGAGCTGCTGGTAGATCGAATCGACCTTCTCGGCCGTGGTGGCGCGGAACGTCTGTCCGTCGGTGGCGTGCGCGATCGCGGCGAGCGTGACCGGGTCGGGACGCACGGGGAACCGCCGGCCACCGTTGCCGAAGCCGCCGCCGAAGCCGCCGCCGAAGCCGTAGCCGCCGAACGGCCCGAAGCCGAGCGTGCCGTGATTCGTGCCGAGGACGACGGTGAAGACGCGGATGCCCGCGTTGCGGGCGAGCGCCGCCCCCTGCATCGGAGTCAGCGTGCCGCGCGTCTGGGCGCCGTCCGAGAGGACGACGATCGCACCGGGCAGCTTGCCCTCCTTGTCGCGCGGCGCGTCCTTGACGGCGGATCTCACGACGTTGACGGCGACGCCGATGCCGTCGCCGAGCGCCGTTCCGCCGTCGGGCGAGAGCAGGTCGATCCCCTCCAGCAGGACGTCCCGGTCGGTCGTCGGGGTCACGAGCACGTCCGGCCCCGTGCTGAAGGACACGAGCCCGATCTTGACCTGCTTCGGCACCTTGTCCGCGAAGACGTCCATCGCGTGCTGGGCGGCCCCGATGCGCGTCGGCTTGACGTCCGACGCGCGCATCGACCCGGAGACGTCCACGAGGAGAACGACGGTTGCCTGGTTCGACGTCACCGACACGGTCGTGTGCGGACGGGCGAGTGCGGTCGACGCGGCCGCGAGCGCGAGCAGGAACAGCGCCAGCGGGACCCACCGCCGCCACGGTCGCCGGAGCTCGGTCGCCACCGAGGCGAGCAGATCGAGGTTCGTGAACGCGACGGCGTAGCGGGCGCGCCTCCGGTCGAACCACAGGGCGAGGCCGAGCACGAGCGGCACGATCAGCAGCGCGAGCAGGAAGAGCGGCGAGGCGAAGCTCACGGAGCACACTCCGCGCCGACCTGGACGATCGCATGCACGTCGATCGACAGCGCATCACCTGCGGAGCCGGTCACGACGACCTTCTTGCCGACGATCACCCGCGTTGCCTTCACGTAGACGGCGTTCGAAACGGCCGGAGGCTGCGTGGTGCGGAAGGCGATCGCGTGCCACGCACCGACGAGCTGCTCCGACGCCGTGCAGGCGACGCGCCCGAAGCGGACCGTCCCCGGGCCGATCACGACGATGCGCGACCGAAACTCGAGCGATTCCCCGGGCGGCGAAACGCGCGCCGAGACCGTCGAGCGGCCGCCGCCTCCCTGGGTCGGGACACACCCGAGCAGCGGCTGGAAGAGCTGCGTCCGCTTCGAGGTCGAGACGGCGCGGAAGAGGGCGTAGCGCGTCGTCGTCGCGCCCGGCTGCACCGGCGCGCCGAGCCGGCCGACGAAGTCGACGCGCACGTCGCGTGAGGTCACCTGCGCATCCAGGCCGCCGACGACGCTCTTGCCCTTCGGGCACGTGAGCAGGTACTGCGCCGTCCCGCGCGCCGGTACGACCACCCAGGGGCCCGGCACGCGGATGCACGACTGAATGCCGTGGCACTCGTTCGTCGCCCCGCCCGCGGGTGCGAACGCGGCAACGGCTGCGAGCGCGACGACGACTGTCGCGAAGAGAGCCCTCACGGGAACCTCCGGAACCACGCGCCCGAGAGCAGTGCACCGGCGAGCATGAAGGCGATGCCGCCGCCTGCCGCGGCCGCGGTCACCTCGACCGTCTTGTGCTTGTTGCCGACGCGCGAGCCGAGATCCGCGTAGGCGCTCGCGACATCGACGCTCGCCGCTCCCTGGTAGAACCGCCCGCCGCTCGAGCGTGCGATCGACTGCAGGACGGCCGGCTGCACCGGCACCTGGATGCGCTCGACGAACCCGCCCTTCAGGGGCTGCAGGACGACCCCGTCGGGCGTGCCGAGGGACACCGCCGAGACCGGGATGCCCGCCTTCGTCGCCTGAGCGGCGGCCTGTTGCGGTGTCACTCGGCCCGCGGTCTGGCCGCCGTCGGAGAGCACGACGACGACCGCGGGTGGCCGGCTCCCCTGCTGCGTCCCTTTCACGGAGCGGCCGACGTTCACCGCCTTCACCACGGCGTCCGCGAGCGCGGTGCCCTGCGGGCCGGTCCTGGCCTTCTGGATCGCCGCGCGCACGGCGTCCAGATCGTGCGTCGGCGACACCGTGACCGCGGCGTGGTCCGAGAAGGTCACGACCGACATGCGGTAGCCGCTCGGCAGCGCGTCGACGTAGCGAAGCGCCACCTCCTTCGCGGCGGCGAGCCGGGTCGGCAGCGAGTCCCTCGCCGCCATCGAGCCGGAGACGTCGAGCACGATCACGACGGTCGCCTCCTGTCGCTTGACCGTCATCGTCGCGGCCGGACGGGCGAAGCCGACGAGCAACAGCGCAGCGCCGGCGAGCAGCAGCACGACCGGGAGATGCCGGCGCCGGGGAGAAGGGCGGTTCGCCATGTTCGGCAGCAGGGCGGGCGCCGCCCAGGCGGCGGCCCGCTCGTCGCGACGCCGGTCGAGCCACAGGTAACCCGCCACCGCCACCGGGATCGCCAGCAGGGAGACGAGCAGGGCCGGGGCGAAGAAGCTCACCGCGCCCGACGACCTCGGCGCAGGAAGCCGGCGAGCGGGCGCAGCCAGTCGCCTTCGGTCGAGAGCGCGACGTGACGCACTCCCGCGGACGCGAGCGAGGACACGAGCGTGCGTCGCTCGTCGGCCGCGACGGCGGCGAACCGCTCGCGAAGCCGCCGGTTGCCCGTGTCCACGCGCAGTTGCCGCCCGGTCTCCGGATCGACGAGCCGGAGCTCGCCGACGTCGGCGAGCTCCTGCTCGCGCGGGTCGCGCACCTCCACGGCCAGCACCGCGTGACGCCCCGCGAGCCGCAGCAGCGGCGGTCGCCAGTCGATCGGCCCCCGGAAGTCGGAGACGACGATCACGAGGGCGCGCTGCTTCGTCACGCGGTCGGCGAGCTCGAGAGCCTCGCGCAGGGTCCCGGCGCCGGCCGGCGGCAGCTCGCGCAGCAGACGCAGCGTGTCGAGCAGCGCCCGGCGACCCTGCCGAGGAGGCTCCACCACGGGCTCCTCGCCGAAGGCGATCGTTCCGAGCCGGTTGCCGCGCCGCGTGGCCGCATAGCCGACCGCGATCGCCACGCCCTCGGCGACATCGGCCTTGCGACGGTCGCCGGTCCCGAACGACATCGATGCCGACGCGTCGAGCACGAGCCACGTGACCAGCACGCGCTCGGCCAGCTCGACGCGCACGTGCGGCTCGCCGGTGCGGGCGGTGACGTTCCACTCGATGCGGCGCACGTCGTCACCCGGCTCGTAGGGACGCACCTGCCACAGCTCGCTGCCGACCCCCGCAAACGCGGATCGGTAGTCGCCGGCCAGCAGGCCGTCGACCCGCCGGCCGACGGACAGCTCGAGCGCGCGCAGCGACGACGCCGAGAGTGGGCCCGGGCCCGGCTGCTCGGGAGTGCGGATCGGTGCGAGCGGGTCGTGCGACAACTCAGACGGCTTGCGCTCGGCCGAGGTCGATCTGGGGTGTCGGGAGGGTTGCAAGCACCTGGTCGAGGATCGTGTCCGGAGCGACCTCCTCGGCCAGCGCGCGGTAGGAGAGCACGAGCCGGTGGCGGAAGGCGTCGCGGACGAGCGCATCGACATCGCCCGGCACGACGTAGTCGCGGCCGCGGATCAGCGCCAGGGCGCGGGCGGCGGCCACGAGGCTGATCGGCCCGCGCGGGCTCGCGCCGAACGACACGTAGTCCGCGATCTCCCCGAGCCCGTGCTCGGCCGGCCGCCGCGTCGCCGTCGCCACGTCGACGGTCCAGCTGATCAGCGCCGGATCGACGTACACCTCCGTCGCCCGCTGCTGCAGCCCCGACAGCTCCTCCAGCGACAGCACCTGGGCCAACTCGGGCGCATCCTCGAGGGAGCGCGCGACCACGGTCAGCTCCTCGTCGTGGGCCGGGTAGTCGACCAGGATCTTCAGCATGAAGCGGTCGATCTGAGCCTCGGGGAGCGCATAGGTGCCCTCCGACTCGATCGGGTTCTGGGTCGCGAGGACGAGGAACGGCTTCGGCACCGGGAACGTGTGGTGGCCGATCGTCACCTGGTGCTCCTGCATGACCTCGAGCAGGGCCGACTGCACCTTGGCCGGGGCGCGGTTGATCTCGTCCGCGAGCAGGAAGTTGCAGAAGACGGGCCCGAGCTCCGTCTCGAAGTCGCTCTTGTCGGGCCGGTAGACGCGCGTCCCGACGAGGTCGGACGGGACGAGGTCCGGCGTGAACTGCACGCGGTGGAACGAGCCTCCGAGCACCGCGGCCGTCGTCTTGATCGTCAGGGTCTTCGCGAGCCCCGGCACGCCCTCGATCAGCACGTGCCCGCCCGACAGCAGGCAGACGAGCACCCGCTCCAACATCTCCTCCTGGCCTGCGATCACGCGCCGGATCTCGAACAGCGCCTGTTCCAGCTTGCCACCGACCTCGTCCACGGACGCCTCCTCGCTCGGGTTGACCGTAAGAATGCACCTCCTGCCTAAGAAGTTCTCGTTAAGTTCGAGATCGGTTCAAAGCCGCCGACCAGGCCTCGCGTTGTGCTAGAGCGGCGTCACGCGAGATCCTCGGCTCGTAGACCGCGCCGACCGGGACACGGGCGCCGTGCCCCATCGCCAGGGCGGCCACGCCGAGCGCCGTCGTCTCGCTCTCCGCAGCGACCTCGACCGGGATCCCGAGCAGATCGGACTGGAACTGCATCAGGAACGCGTTCGCCGTCGCTCCGCCGTCGGCCCGCAGCACACCGGGCGGCTCCGGCAGCGCCTCGATCACGTCGGCGACCTGGTGTGCGATCGCCTCGAGCGCCGCCCGGACGAGGTGCGCGCGCGTCGTCCCGCGCGTGATCCCGGCGATCAGGCCGCGGGCGTCGGCATCCCACCACGGCGAGCCGAGGCCGGTCAGCGCGGGCACGAACACGACACCGCCGGTCGACTCGACGCTGCGGGCGAGCGCATCGCTCTCGGCGGCGTCGCCGAGCACGCCGAGCCCGTCCCGCAGCCACTGCAGCGCAGCCCCGGCAACCAGCACGGCTCCCTCGAGGGCGTAGCCATCCGCCGCCGCCGTCTTCAACAGTCCGCGCGGCGGCGGCGAGGCATCGCCACCCGTGTGCACGAGCACGAAGCTCCCGGTCCCGTAGGTCGCCTTGCCTTCACCCGCCTGGTGGCAGCCCTGGCCGAAGAGCGCCGCCTGCTGGTCGCCCGCAACGCCCCGGATCCGGCAGCGAACGCCGAGCAGCTCGCCCCCGCCGAGCGCCTCGTCGGAGGGGACGATGCGGGGCAGCAGACCGCGATCGACGCCGAAGATCGCGAGCAGATCGTCGTCCCAGTCGAGCGTCTGCAGCGATGCCAGCAGCGTGCGCGATGCGTTCGTCACGTCGGTGACATGCGTTTCGCCTCCGGTGAGCTTCCAGACGAGCCACGAGTCGACCGTCCCGAAGGCGAGCCCTGCGCGCCCGTGCGCGCGCAGCAGCCACTCGAGCTTGGTGGCGGAGAAGTACGGGTCGGGGACGAGGCCCGTGCGCTCGCGGATCAGCCCGGCGTCGAGCTCGCGGCACCGCTCCGCGGTCCGGCGGTCCTGCCAGACGATCGCCGGCGCGACCGGCTTGCCCGTCGCGCGGTCCCAGAGCACCGTCGTCTCGCGCTGGTTCGTGATCGCGATCGTGTCGACGCCGTCGAGCCCCGCCCGGCCGGCCGCGGCGAGGACGCTCTGCCAGATCTCCTCGGGATCGTGCTCCACCCATCCCGGCCGCGGGAAGTGCTGCGGCAGCTCCGCATATCCGCGACGCCGGACTTGCATGGCCTCGTCGACGACGAGGCACGTGGTGCCGGTCGTGCCCTGGTCGATCGCGAGGATCACGACCGCTGCGCGATGAACTCCAGCGTTCGCCGCCACGCATCGTCGGATGCCTCGGCGAAGTCCTCCTGCTTGCGGTCGAAGAAGCTGTGCGGAGCACCCTCGTAGACGACGAGCTCGTGCTCGACCCCTGCCTGTGTCAGCGCCTGCTCGAACGCCGAGTTGTCCTCCGCGGTGATGCCCTGGTCGTCGCCGGCCTGCAGCGCGAGGATCGGGCACTCGATCTGCGCGGCACGCGAGACGACGCTGGCCCCTCCGCGCTCGCGGGTCGGCGAGCCGTAGAAGCCGATCGAGCCGGCGAGCCCGTGCCCCGACGCGGCTGCGACCCACGATGCGCGGCCGCCGAAGCAGAATCCCACCGAGAAGATCGAGGTCGCGCCGCGCGAGCGAAGCTCCTCGATCGCAGCCCGCGCGTCGGCCTGGACGCCGTCGTCCGTCGTCTGCTCCACGTGAGGCATGTATTCCCACTCCGCATCGCGCTTATCGGCTCCGGCAGTGCGACCGAAGTAGTCGAAGGCGATCGCGAGGTGCCCGCGTTCGGCAAAGCGCAGGGCGAGCTCCTCGTAGAAGTGAAAGAGCCCCCGCACGTCGGGGAAGATCACGACGCCGGTCGTCGAGGGAGCATCGGGCACTGCGAGGAACGCGGCGAACGCATTGCCGCCGGCGGTCTCGAGGACGAGGTCGTCGTGGGAGACCGCCGCGCCGGCGATCCGCGGGATGGGCGGCTCGGAATCGGTGTCGAAGCACATACCCGGGAAATCTAGTGCAGCTCGTGCGGGAGCTCGATGCCGCTCGGGTCGATCCCGAGCGACTTCGCGAGCCGGATGCCCTGCTCGAGGTCCTCGCGCAGCATGCGGATGTCCGTCTCGCGCATCAGTGCACCGATGAACTCTCGCGCCTTCGGCCGCCAGAGCGCGTGCTGGGCGAAGATCGGCAGCAGTCGGTTGGCGGCCTCGACGAGGCGGGTCTTCACCCTCCGGCCCGCGCCCTCGAGAAGCACGCGTTCGTACGCCATGCCCGCCCCGTGGTGGATGCCGTCGTCGATCGCGAGCCTGTTGCAGAGATCCTCGAGCACGGTGCCGCGCGAAGAACGGGCGATCATCCGAAACCGCGGGATGATCAGTCGCTCGTAGAAGACCTGCATCAGGAAGACCTTCTCCTCGAGGGTGTCCGCCTCGAGCACCTGCTGAGCCAGCTGGTCGAGGTACGGATCGCGCTCCGCCATCCCCCCCGCCTCCTGGATCAGCTTCAGCCACCCCTCGGTGTGGCGCGACTCGTCCTGCACCATCGTCGTGTAATAGAGCTTCGCCTCGTGGTCGGGCGCGATCGAGAAGAGCTGCGTCGCCATCTCGACCGCCAGCTCGTCGGCCTGGAGCTGCTGCGTGACCACCGAACGCCAGAGGTCGCGGCGGCGCGCGAGCTTCTGCGGCGACCCCTGGTACTCCGGGATCGGCGGCACCTCGCCCCACGGCAGATCGCGCACCTGCCATTCGGCCCGCTTGGCGAGCTCGTAGTAGCGGTAGACACCCTGGAGGTCGCGCCCGTCCGCATCCACGGACACCGCGTCGTCGACGTGCTCTTCGAGCTCCATCGCGACACAGCCTAACGATCGGTCGGGCGGACGGCCCGCGGCTGCAGCTCCGCCCGGGACTCAGAGGCGATCCATAGGCGCGGCTCAGTGGGCTCTCAGGCTTCGCGGGGAGGGTGGTGGCACATCGTCCAACGAGAGAAAGGAACCGTCATGAAGGGAATCGACAGGAAGATCGTGGCCGGCGCAGCGGCGCTCGGCGTCGCGCTCGGAAGCTACGGGATCGCGAGCGCGGCGTCGGGGTCGTCGACGACGACGAGCTCGTCTGCGACCCCGACCGGCCCGCTCACGGCACCGAGCGCCCCCACCGCACCGCAAGGCTGGGGCGCTCAACGGAGCGACGAGACGCTCCTCACCGGCGACACCGCGGCCAAGGTCAAGGCGATCGCGCTGGCCAAGGTCCCGGGCGCCACCGTCGTCCGCGTCGAGACGGACGCCGACGGGCACGCCGCCTACGAGGCGCATCTGACGAAGAGCGACGGGAGCCTGGCCACGGTGTACGTGGACAAGGACCTCAACTTCGTCAGCGTCGAGTCTCGCTAGCGGACAACGGCCTCGACCAACGACGCCGCGAGGAACACTGCCGTCCCGGTGAGCACGATCGTGCCGCCGGGCGGCAGGTTCCCGTAGTACGAGACCGTCAGTCCGATCAGCACCGACGCGAGCCCGAACAGGATCGAGATGCCCATCGTCGAGCGCACGCTCCACGCCACGCGCTGCGCTGCGATCACCGGCAGCACCATCAATGCCGCGATCAGCAGGATGCCGACGATCCGCATCGAAACGCCGATCGTCAACGCCGCGAGCATCGACACGAGCCCGTTCAGCACCGCGACGCGCAGGCCGGAGACGCGTGCGCCCTCCTCGTCCAAGGCGACCGCGATCAGGGCGCGCAGGAGCACGGCGACCACGGCCAGCGCACCGAGCCCGAGCGTCGCGATCACCACGAGGTCGCTGCGGGTGACCGTCAGGATCGAGCCGAAGAGATACGCGAAGAGGTTCGCGTTGAGCGCGCCCGCGGACGAGATCAGAACGACGCCGCCGGCGATGCCCGTGTAGAAGACGACCGCCAGCGCCTGGTCGCCCGCGGCCTTGCGCCGCGCGCGCAGCCATTCGATGCCCGCAGCACCGAGGATCGCAGCGGCGAGCGCCGTCCAGACGGGCGAAACGCCGAGCAGATAGCCGACCGCGACGCCGGCGAACGCGACGTGCCCGATGCCGTCCCCGATCAGGCTCATCTCACGCTGGACGAGGAAGAAGCCCACGGTCGGCGCAAGCACGCCCACGATCGCCCCCGCCGCGAACGCCAGGCGCATGAACTCGAGATCAAGCATGGCTGTGCGACGGGTCGTGCCACATTCCGGGGAGCTCAGACGGCGGCCCGTCGAAGATGATCCGCTCGCGCACGAGCACGAGCCGCTCGACATAGCGTTCGACGGAGCCGAACTCGTGCGACACATAGAGGATCGTCACCCCGAGGTCCTCGTGGAGCTGATGGAGCAGCGCCCCGAGCGCCTCCTGCGCCTCGACGTCGACGCCCGTCGTCGGCTCGTCGAGCACGAGCAGCCTCGGATGCGCGGCAAGCGCCTTGGCGATGAACGCGCGCTGCTGCTGGCCTCCGGACAACGAGCTCAGCCGGCGTCGCGAGAGAGCACGGAGGCCGACGCGGTCGAGGGCCTGGTCGACGGCGTCGTGGTCCACGCGGTGCAGCCGGCCGTACGGCCGGAGGGGCGCACGACCCGCCTCGACGACGTCGCGAACGGTTGCGGGTGCGTGCAGGCCGATCTTCGTCCGCTGCGCGAGGTAGCCGATGCTCGTGCGGTCGCGAAAGCTCCGCGCCGGCTCGCCGAAGAGGATGACCTGCCCGCGTGAAGGACGCTCGAGGCCGAGCGCGAGCCGCAGCAGCGTCGTCTTGCCGCCACCGTTCGGGCCCGCGATCGCGACGAACTCCCCCTGTTCGACGAGGAGGTCGACACCTGCGAGCACCAGCGGGCCTTGACCGTACGAGAAGTCGACCCCTCGCAGCTCGAGCGCTAGCGGCAACCGAGCTCCCGGCGCAGTGCCTGCAGGTTCTGCCGCATCAGCGTCAGGTAGTCGAAGCCCTGCTTCGACTCGCTCGGCGTCAGGCCCTCGATCGGATCGAGCACCGCCGTCTGCACGCCCGCCTCGCGTGCGACGGTCTCCGCCAGCTTCGGTGAGATCAGGCGCTCGAAGAAGACCGTGTGGAGGTGGTCGCGACGCACGAGCGCAGCGAGCGAGGCGAGCTTCTGCGCCGAGGGCTCCGACTCCGGGTCGATGCCCGTGATCGCGACCATGTGCAGACCGTAACGGGCTGCGAGATACGCGAACGCCGCGTGGCTCGAGACGAACTCGTGCCGGGCACAGTGCGCGAGCCCGCGCCGGTACTCGCCGTCGAGCCGCAGGATCCGCGCGGCAAGCGCGCGCCCCTTCGCCGGACGGCCGAGCGCCGTACCCATCCTCTCGACGATTCCCGCGAAGCGAACCGGATCGAGCCAGACGTGCGGGTCCGTCTTGCCGGACTCGTCGCCGACCCCGGCGGTGAGGGTCTGCCCCTGCAGCACGTCGAACGTCGTGCCGCGCGCATCGCGGACGGCCGCCGCCACCGCCGGCTGGAAGTCGTGCGAGAGGTAGAAGACGTACCTGGCGCTCTGGATCTCGGCGACCTCCTTCGGCGTCAGCTCGATGTCGTGCGGCTCGGCGCCCGCCGGCGTCAGGTTGTGCACGTGCACCGTCGGGCCACCGATCTGCTCGGCTGCCCATGCGACCGGATAGAAGGCCGCGACGACGGACCGTCCGCCCCGCGAGGAGCTCGAGCCGCAGCCCGCGGTCGCGGCTGCCAGGACGAGCACGAGAATGATTCTCATCGACAACCTGGTAGACGATAACGATTCTCGTTATCGTTTGTCCAATGAGCTGGGCCGACGACGCCACCAAGCGCCTCCGGGCCGCCGGCCATCGGCCCGGCGGGGCGGGCACGCGCGTGATCCGGCACCTGGACGCGCAGTCGTGCTGCCGCGGCGCGCAGGAGATCTACGAGGCACTCGAGCGCGAGGTGGGCCTCGCGAGCGTCTACCGGATGCTCGATCGCCTCGACGAGCAAGGGCTCGTGCAGCGGATCGACATCGGCGACGGGATCGTCCGGTACGAGCCGGCGCGTGAGGCGCATCACCATCACCTCGTCTGTGGCGAGTGCGGGAAGGTCGAGCCGTTCGCGGACCAGACGCTCGAGCAGGCGATCGAGGGGGTCGAGGAGCGGAGCGGCTACTCGGTCGTCGCGCACGAGGTCGTCCTGCGGGGCGCCTGCGCCGACTGTCGGGGTTCGTCCAGGCCCCGAGCCGGTCTGTCCGTCTGACCTCGCCTCGGGGCCTACGCTTCCCACATGAACATCGGGATCTACATCTACGAGCTTGCCGAGGAGCTCGACTGGGCGGGGCCCTGGGAGGTGCTCGCCGCGTGGGCCGACCGCGCACCCGACGTGCACGTCTGCACGATCACCGACACCGAAGGCCCGGTGCGCTGTGCCAAGGGACTTCGAGTGCTCGGCGACCACACGTGGGAAACGGCGCCGCAGCTCGACGTGCTCGTCGTGCCGGGCGGCGACTCGCGGGGCCCCGTGGCGAACCAGGCGCTGATCGCCCGCATCCGGGACCTGCGAGAGCGCGGCACGCTCTTGACGAGCGTGTGCACGGGCGCATTCGTCCTCCACGCCGCCGGGGCTCTCGAAGGCAAGCCGGCGGCCACACACTGGGGCTCGGTCGAACGTCTGCGCTCACTGGGTGTCGACGTGCGCGACGATCGCTTCGTCGACGCCGGCGACGTGGTCACCGCCGCCGGAGTGTCTGCCGGGATCGACATGGCGCTGCACCTCGTCGCACGGCTCGACTCGGCCGAGCGCGCGAAGGACGTGCGGCGCTACATCCAGTACGACCCGGAGCCTCCGGTCTGATGGAGCTCGTCCGCACCGACAAGTGGCTGTGGGCGGCCCGCTTCTTCAAGACGCGCAGCGCGGCGACGGAGGCGGTGCTCGGCGGCCGCATCCGCGTCAACAACGAGCGCGTGAAGCCCTCGAAGGAAGTGCACGTCGGTGATACGGTCGAGATCCAGACCGGCTCGCTGCACCGGACCGTGGTCGTCACCGGCATCGCCGACAAGCGCGGCTCGGCAACCGTCGCGGCCGGGCTCTATGCCGAGACGCCCGAGTCGATCGAGCGCGGCGAGCGGGACCGCCTGCAGCGCCGCCTGGCCCAGCCGCTCGGCGCCGACCTCGGCGAGCGCCCCACCAAGCAGGCCCGCCGGCGCCTCGACGCATTGCGCCGCGCCGAACGACGAGGCCTTTCGTAGGACGCTTGGCCAATTGGGCTGTGCCTGGCGAGAGGACGCTTGCCCATCCCAGCGCCCACGAGCTTCGCAAGTCAGGTACCTGGTACCTGTGGTACCAGGTACCGATCGTTCGAACAGCCAGCTTCCTCGGGGGTCATTCGCGCATCGCTGGCCCACTCGATGTTGCTGTGCCTGGTTTGCTTCTCGCGGCTTCGAGAACGGGTTCGCCAGAGTTAGCCGCTCGTCTGCGGGGGAGGCCAAGTCGTGGCGCTGACGACGCCGGGTAGTGCCTTCTCGAAGAGCGCGGCGAGGCGTTCGAGCTCGTGCGTGGTGAGCCGGCCGAGGTAGAGCTCGCGCACCGTGGCGTGGTGGACGACTTGCGCGCGGCGAAGCGCCTCGAGCCCGGGTCGGGTCAGCGCGGCGAACGCGGCGCGTCCGTCTGCCGGGTCGGGTTCCCGGCGAACGAAACCCTGTGCCTCGAGGCGAACGACCACTCGGGTGATCCCGCTCGGCGTGAGCATCCGTTGCGCGCCGAGGTCGCTCATGCGCAATCTCAGTCCGGGGGCGGTGACAAGCGTGATCAGAACGCCGTAGTCGGCGAGTGAGATCAGGCCGTCGTACTGAAGGCGACGGTCGATCTCGCGCATCACGGCCTCTCGTAAGCGGATCAGCCCGCGCCACGCACGGAACTCCTCCGGGCTGAAGGCCTCCGGCTCCGGCAACTCATCGAGCCAGCGCTCCGAGCCTCCCAGATTACTTGACACAGTGAACTAAATCCTCCATAAATCTATTTGCGTGTGTGAAGTATATCGGCCGGCGGAAGGTCGGCCCAGCCAAAGGAGATGGCGATGACATCGCTCGTACCCAAGGTCCTCGAGCCAAACGAAGGACTGCGGCTCCAATCCGGCCCCGGACGCGACCTCGTCTTCAAGGTCACAGGGGAGGACACCGGCGGGGCCTTCGACTACTTCGTCGTCGAGGTCGCACCAAGAGGTGGCCCGCCGCTTCACGTCCACCACAAGCAAGAGGAGACGATTCACGTCCTTCGGGGCCAGTACAAGATCCGGATCGGCGAAGAGACATTCCACTGCGGCGAAGGGGCGTTCGCCTACATGCCATCGGGCGTCCCGCATGCATTCCTCAACACGACCGACGACCCGGGCGAGATCATCGTGGTCTACACCCCCGGCGGCGGCCACAGGTTCTACGAAGAACTGGGCCCACTCACCCGAAACGGCACACCCGACCGCGCAGCCGTCGCCGCCGTCTTCGAGAAGTACGACATGACACTCCTTGGGCCGCCAATCACCGACGACTAGAGACCCCCAGGTGTCGTTCCGGAACGCTCGCGCATCCCAGCGCCCTCAGCTTCGCACGCCAGGTACCTGGTACCTGAGGTACCAGGTACCGATCCTTCGAACCGGCGGCTGCCTCAGGGGTCTGAGAGACAGACTCTGACGACAAACTCGCGGATCAGATTCAGAGAGCGAATCTGATTCGGTCTCGAATGGAGAGACCTACGACGACACTCCTCGGGCTGAGCACTATCCACGTCTACGAAAACCGAACGTCGCCTTGGCCCGCGCCCTTGTCGCGAGGATCGCCCAGATGAACGTCTCGCTGAGACCGCTCGAGGACCGGGATCTCGACACGATCTATCGGCAAGTGACGGACCCGGAGTCGGTCCGGATGGCCGCCTTCACGGCCGAGGATCAGACTGATCGCCGCGCGTTTCTCAACCGGATGTCGCGCCTGCGCGCCGACACGAGCGTCTCGCACCGGGTCATCGATGTCGACGGAGCAATCGCTGGAACGATCGGCTCCTTCCGGATCGACAACCAGCTCGAGGTGACCTTCTGGGTCGACCGAGCGCAATGGGGGAAAGGCGTCGCGAGCGCGGCGCTGCAGAGTCTTCTTGCCGAGACTGCCGAACGTCCGCTGTGCGCCCGGGCGGCCTCGGACAACGTCGGTTCGCTCCGAGTACTCGAGAAGGCCGGCTTCCAACGCGTTGGCGTCAACCGCGACTTCGCACCCGGCCGCGGCGAGGAGATCGAGGAGCCGATCCTGCGCCTCGACTGAGGCAGGAACGTCACGCACGCCGACACGAAGCGGACGTGCCTGCTGTACGTGCGAGCGGTCAACGCGTAGGGGCCACTGTCAACCCAGCTCGGCGGCCTCCTCTCCGGCGAACGTGTGTGCCGGGGCGTCTGCCTGCCGAAGGAGCAGCCCGCCGACGAGCGCCGCAGACGCGGCGAAGATCGCGCCGACGAGAAACGCTGCGTGATAGCCACCGGTCAGCGCCGCGAGGTCGCCGTCGCCGTTCGCCGCCAGGGTGTCGGTGCGCGAGGCGGCGATGCTCGCGAGCACGGCCAGGCCGAGCGCGCCGCCCATCATGAACGCCGTGTTGACGACGCCGGAGGCGAGGCCGGACTCCTCCTGTGCGACGTCGCTCATCGCGGCGAGCAACATCGGGTTGAACGCCATGCCGGCGCCGAACCCGAGCAGGATCATGCTCGGCAGCACATCCACCAGGAACGACCCGTCCACCGGCGCGCGCACGAAGAGCAGCAGCCCGACCGAGGCGAGCGCGAGGCCGACCGCGAGCGGCGGGCGGAACCCGAACCGCAGGACGAGCTTGGCCGAGAGCCCGATCGAGAACGCGCCCATGATCAGGTTTGCGGGCAGGAACGCGAGCCCGACCTCCAGCGGCGAGTAGCCGAGCACGAGTTGCAGGTAGAGCGCCGACAGGAAGAACCACGCGAACATCGCGGCCGCCCAGAGCACGCCGACGACGTTGGCGACGGCGACGTTCCGCCGCCGAAACAGTCCAAGTGGCACGAGGGGCTCGCGCTGTCTCGACTCGAGCCAGAGGAAGAACGCCATCAGGATCCCCGAGCAGGCAAGCAGCCCGAGTGTCTGGCGGGAAGCCCAGCCTGCCTGGTTGCCGTTGACGATCGCGTAGACGGCGAGCACGAGCGCCGTCGTGACGGTGACCGCGCCCGCGACGTCGAGTCGACTGTCCGCGCCTGCAGCGTGCGCCGGCGGCAGGAGCCGCAACGACAGCACGAACACGACGACGCCGATCGGCAGGTTGACGAGGAAGATCCAGTGCCAGTTGAGCGAGCCGGTCAGCACGCCGCCGAGCAGCACGCCGATGCTGCCGCCGCCCGCCATCACGAAGCCGAAGACACCCATCGCCTTCGCGCGCTCCGCCGGCTCCGTGAAGAGGAACATGATCAGCGAGAACGCGACCGCGGAGACCACGGCGCCGCCGAGACCCTGCACCGCGCGGGCGCCGATCAGCATGCCCTTCGAGCTGGACAGCCCGCACCCGAGCGAGGCGAGCGTGAAGGAGGCAATCCCGATCAGGAACAACCGCCGGTGGCCGAAGATGTCGCCGAGCCTTCCACCGAGCAGCAGGAACCCGCCGAAGGTGAGGATGTACGCGTTCACGACCCAGGCGAGCGACGTCTGCGAGAAGCCGAGGTCGGAGCGGATCGACGGCAGCGCGACGTTCACGATCGTCGTGTCGAGGACGATCATCAGATCGCCGAGGCACAGCACGTAGAGCGCGAGCCAGCGGGTGCGGGTGGTCATGGAGGGCATCTGTCCTTTCGATCGCTTTCAGAACATTCGACCGCGGCCCGGCCCGGAACTCATCGCTCCGTCGCGACCGATGAGTTCGAGCATTCGGAACGGTCTACGTTGCAGATGGCCGCCCTGCGCCCGAGCCTGCTCGTCTTCGACGCCGGCGCGCTCGCCGATCCCGACCTTGGCACGGTGGCCGACCTCGCGCGGCTGCACGTCGTGGCGCGGCGGCTCGACCTCGACGTCGTCGTGCGCAACGCGCCCCCCGCGCTCCTCGAGCTGGTCGCGTTCGTCGGCCTCGCCGACGCCCTACGCCTCGAGCCGCGGCGGGAGGCCGAAGAGCGGAAACAGCGTCGCGGTGTCGAGGAAGAACGTGAACTCGACGATCCTCCCCGCTGAGAGCTCGACGACCTGGAGCGCCCACGGCTCGTACCAGCCGTCCGGCGTCGGCTTGTACTGACCGAACGCGGGCGAGCCGTTGGCCGACACCGTCGGGACGACGCGCGATCCCTTGCATCCGATCCCGGGGCCGAACCACCAGGTGAGGATGTCGTCGCGCCCGGAGAGCCACAGGTCGAACGGCGGCATCGACTGCGTCGCGTCCTCCTGGATCAGCGAGGTCAGCTCCTCGATGTCGTATTCCTCGAACGCGCGGACGTAGCGGGCGAGCAGGGCTCGGTCCGCCTCGTCGAGGTCGGCCGCCTGCGCCGGTCGCCGCTCGTTGGCGGCGAGCGTCGCACGCGCACGCTGTAGCGCGCTGTTCACGGACGCCACGCTCGTCTCGAGCAGCTCGGCGACCTCGACTGCCTGCCACCGGAGCACCTCGCAGAGGATCAGCACCGCGCGCTGGCGCGCCGGCAGGTGCTGCAGCGCCGCGACGAAGGCGAGCCGGATCGTCTCACGGTCGACGGCGACGTCGGCCGGGTCCGGGATCGGCTGGATCCACGTCACCTCCGGCAGCGTGTTCAGGTTCGCCTCGATCGGCTCGCGGGCCGGGCCGAGGTCCATCGGTGTCGCACGCCGCTCCCGGCCGTTCAGCATGTCGAGGCAGACGTTCGTCGTGATCCGATAGAGCCACGACTTGACGGCAGCCCGGCCCTCGAAGCGGTCGAAGCCGCGCCACGCTCGGATGAACGTCTCCTGGACGGCATCCTCGGCCTCGAACGGCGAGGCGAGCATCCGGTAGGCGTACGCGGTCAGCTCGGAGCGGTGCTGCTCGAACTGGCTCTCCAGCTCGGGCGTGACAGCGGGCGACGAGTCCGGCATCTGATCCATGTTAATGACCGGAAGCGGGCTGCCCCTACCGTAGAACCCACGGCATCGGTAGGGGGCCGCAGCGTGTCCGCGCGCAACTGCAGATGCGGGTCGCCGCGGCGGCGTCGATGCTGGGCGCGAGGATGAGCGCCACGGTCGTGATCCCGCTCGAGCCCCGCCCCGCCCCGGCACCCGCCACGCCGCACGTGGAGCCGCCCGGCCTCGTCCCGCCGGAGCTGGACACGATCGCGACCCGGTGGCAGCTCGCGCTCGACGCCGCCGACCGCGCGCTCGCCGCGGCACACGGCCCGGTGCACGTGACGAACGCGGACGGGCGGCGCCGCGAGCTCGTGCAGGAGCGGCTCGCGACCGCCAGGCAACTGACGCGTCTCGGGCATCTGACCGGCGCCCGGCCGCTGCCCTGGCTCTCCCCCGTCCCGGTCACGACGAAGATGCTCGGGCTGCCCGCAGGCACGACCGCCTGCCTCTACGACCTCGACGGCGTGCTCACCGACAGTGGTGTCCTGCACGCCTGGGCGTGGGCCGAGGTGTTCGACGACCTGCTGCTGCGCCTGAGCGAGACCACGGGCTGGCACTTCATCCCGTTCGATCGCGACGCCGACTACCGGGACTACATCGACGGCCGGGCCAGGCTCGAGGGCGTGCATGCGTTCCTCGCGAGCCGCGGCATCCAGCTTCCCGAGGGACGCTACGGCGACCGTGCGGACGCCGACACCGCCTGCGGGCTCGCGCGGCGCAAGGGCGACGCGATGGCGCGGGGCCTGCACCAGCGCGGCGTCAGCGCCGTGCCCGGCGCGCGCCGTTATCTCGAGGCGAGCGGCCACGCCGGCCTGGGGCGCGCCGTCGTCTCGGCGAGCTCGAGCACGTTGCCGATCCTCGAGCTCGCCGGGCTCGTCAGCGTCGTCGAGGAGCGCGTCGACGCCGACGTGATCCGCGCACAGGGCCTGCGCACACGTCCAGCCCCGGACCTCCTGCTCGAAGCCTGCCGCCGTCTCGGCGTGCGCCCCGAGAACGCCGTCACGCTGACAAACAGCGCGGCCGGGATCGCCGCCGGGCACACCGCCGGGCTGACGGTGATCGGAGTCGGTGACGGCCCGCAGGGAGAGCTGCTCGAAGGGTTCGGCGCCGAGCGCGTCGTGCCGTCGCTGCGGGGGCTGCTCGACAGCCGGCTCTTGACTTCGTCGTAGCCCGCCGTGCTGCTGGGGTCGTGCCGCTGCCCACCCGCTCTCGTGGGCTCGCGCGGAACCGGCCTCACCGCCGCCCCAGCACGTCGCCGGACGGCATCATGCGGAGATGCCGGTCTGCAGCCACCTCGACCAGATCGCCGTCACCGACCTGCCGCCGGAGATCGCGGGCTGTGAGGACTGCCTCGCGATCGGATCGCGATGGCTGCATCTACGGATGTGCCTGACGTGCGGCAAGATCGGCTGCTGCGACTCGTCGCCGAACCGGCACGCGCGGGCACACGCCGCCGCGGCCGATCATCCGCTCGTCCGGTCCGCCGAACCGGGAGAGAACTGGAGCTACTGCTTCGTCGACGACGTCGCGTTCGTGGTCGACGGCGCGTGAACGACTCTCGGAGACGGCCTAGGCGCAGGCCACTTGCGCGATCTGCTCGCTGAACTCGATGCCGCCTTCGATCGCGCGCCGGACCGGGCAGGCTGCGGCCACCTTCTCGAGCAGCGCGAGCTGCTCGTCGCCGAGGTCGCCGGCGATGCTGATCGAGACGGCGCAGCGGCGAGGCGTCGAGCGATGGTCGTAGTCGACGTCGACGGAGACCTCTCCGAGATCCCAGCCCTTGCGGTTGGCGTACATGACGAGCGTCGTCGAGACGCAAGCTGCGACGGCCGCGGGAAGGAGCTCGTGCGGGGCGGGCGCGCTGTCTTCGCCACCGACAGCCTCGGGCTCGTCGGTGATCAAGCGGTGCTTGCCCGCGATCACGACCTCCTGGCGGAGCGTTCCGGGGATCGACCGTGAGGTGGCGATGAGGCTCATGCGACCTCCACCGCCCCACTGTGCTTCTCGATCACCTCGTCGAGGAAGGTGCCGATCGCGTTCGCCGGATGCGCGCCGACGAAGCCGGTAACGGGCTTGCCGTCGCGGAACACGGCGACCGTCGGGATGCTCTGGATGCCGTACTGCGCAGCGAGCTGCTGCTCTGCATCGACGTCGATCTTCGCGAGCTCGACCTTGCCCGCGCGCTTTGCGACCTCGGACTCGATCGCCGGGCCGAGCATGCGGCACGGACCGCACCAGGCCGCCCAGAAATCGACGACGACGGGGACTTCCTGCGAGCGCTCGATGACGTCGCGCTGGAACGTTGCGGTGGTCACTTCCATTTCCATCACTCCTCAGTGGGTCAGCGGCTTCGCGCCGCGCGTGTTGACGTGGAACAGGGCGTAGAGCGGGCAGAAGCCGACGGCGCCCGTCGCGAGCATCACGCCGGCGAGGACGAAGAGGACGATCCCGGCGGCGCTGCCCGCGCCGGCGAGCAGTGCGATCACGACGAGCAGCGGTGCAACGGCGAACGCACGGATCCTGCGGTCGAGAATGCTCATGTTCTTGGTCATCTCGGTCTCCTCGGTCAGGCGGGGAGGCCGCCGACGAGGGCGGCCAGGGTCGAGAGCTGGGACTGAAGCGAGCCGCAGACCTGCTCGCACAAGGCGAAGACGCCCTCGTCGGCGACGCGGTAGTAGACGTGGTTGCCTTCCTTCCGGCGGGCGACGATGCCGGTCTCGGCGAGCACGCTCAGGTGCTTCGAGACGTTCTGCTGCCCGGCGTCGAGCTGCTCCGCGAGCGCGTTGACGCTCAGCTCTCCGTCGCGGAGCAGGTCGAGGATGCGCACGCGCATCGGCTCGCCGATCGCGCGGAAGCGCCGTGCGATCAGCTCGGCCAGGTCTTCGGGCAGCGGGTGCGGAAGCGTTGGCATAGGTCTCCTCTGCTACACTCTAAAACAACTTAGTTGTATAGTAGCATAGATGCCCGCCAACGCAAACGTTCGAACGAGGAGGAGCCGACCAGTGGCCGTCGCAGCAGTGCCCGTATCCCCCGTCCCCAGCGAGCACCCCGAGGCCGTCGGTCCGGTCGGCCGGCTCGGCCGCTTCGCGGCCGACCACATCCGGCTCGTGTCACTGTCGTGGCTCGTCGTCGCGCTCGGGCTCGCGGTCTTCGCACCGCAGGTCGAGACGGCGCTCTCCGGCGCAGGCTGGCAGGCGAACGGCTCCGAGTCCGTCCAGGCGCGAACGCTGATCGAGCGCAACTTCGCCGGTCTCTCGAGCTCGGCGCCGCTCGTCGTCGTCCACTCCTCGACGCTGACGACGAGCGCACCGCAGTTCCAGGCGATGCTCGCGAAGGTGGAGACGACGCTCAGATCGGACAGCCGCATCTCGACCGTGGTGCCTCCCCGCGCGGGAACGTCGATCTCCCGCGATGGTCACACGGCGCTCGTGCTCGCGGGCGCGAAGCAGGACCCGACGGCGATGGTCGCCGCAGCGGACTCCCTCAAGCCGAAACTCGGCCGCCTCGCGACCTCCCAGTTCTCGATCAGCCTCACCGGCGCCTCCGGCATGTGGTCGGACTTCAACACCGCGAATCGCAAGGCGATGATGAAGTCCGAGCTCTACTCGTGGCCGGTCACGCTCGCGATCCTCGCGCTCGCCTTCGGGTCGCTCGTCGCGGCCGGACTGCCGCTCCTCCTGACCGTTCTCGGGCTGCTCGCCTCCGCCGGCCTGCTCGCGCTCCTCACTCACGGCTTCGAGATCTCGATCTGGGCGATGAACTTCGCCCTCATGTTCGCGCTCGCCCTCGGCATCGACTACGCCCTCTTCGTCGTCCATCGCTTCCGCGGCGCCTACTTCGGCTCGAACCTCTCGGTGCGCGACGCGATCGCGATCACGATGGACACCGCCGGCAAGGCCGTCCTCTTCTCCGGCATCACGGTCTTCGTCTCCCTGTCGGCCGTGATGCTCGTGCCGAGCCCCGCGTTCCGTTCGATGGCGCTCGGGATCATGCTCAGCGTGGCGTTCGTGCTCGCCGCGACCCTGACCCTGTTGCCGGCCGTGCTCGCGAAGCTCGGCCCGCGCGTCGACGGGCTCGCACTCCCCTGGGTTCACTCGGGCGAGCACCGGTCGCCTCGCTTCGCGCGCTGGGGCGAACGTCTCTGGCGGCACCCGCACCTGTTCGGGCCGGCCGCGACGATCGCGCTCGTCCTGCTCGCGCTGCCGGTGCTCGGCCTGAAGACCGGCATGCCCTCGATCAAGGTCGTCCCGGCGAGCGACGGCTCGCGCGTGGGCTACACGCAGGTGCAGCAGGCGTTCGGGGTCGGCGCCCCCGGGGCGCTGCAGATCGTCGCCCCGCGAGCCGAGGCCGCACGTGTCACGGCGGTCGCCGGCCGCGATCCGGGAATCGCCGCCGTGGGGCAGCCGCAACCGGGCGCAGGCGGGCTGGTGCTCGTCCAGGCGACCCCCAACGCCGACCCCTCCAGTCCGAGCGTGGGCCGCACGATCGACCGGCTGCGCGCCGGCCTCCCCGCCGGTGCGCTCGTCGGCGGCGCGGTCGCCGAGAACCACGACCTCGAGAACGCTCTCTCCGCGAAGACACCGCTCGTGATCGGCGTCGTGCTCGCGCTCGGCTTCGTGCTCCTCCTGCTCGCGTTGCAGGCACCGCTGATCGCGGCAATCGGGGTGGTCACGAACCTGCTCGCAACCGGCGCGGCGTTCGGCATCGCGCGGCTGATCTTCCAGGGCGGCCACGGTGCCGGGCTGCTCGGCTTCGAGCCGCAGGGCTTCCTCGACGCGTGGGCGCCCGTCTTCTTCTTCGCGATGATCTTCGCGATCTCGATGGACTACACGGTCTTCCTGCTCTCCTCGGCCAAGGAGCACTGGGACCGCGCCCACGACCCGCACGAGGCCGCGATCGGCGGCATCGCCCACTCGGGCCGCGTGATCTTCGCGGCCGCCGCGGTCATGGTCGCCGTCTTCTTCACGTTCGCCCTGTCGGGACCGCTGCCGCCGAAGGAGATGGGCGTCATCCTGGGCCTCGCCGTGCTGCTCGATGCGATGCTCGTGCGGCTGATCCTCGTCCCCACCCTGCTGCGGGTCTTCGGACGGTATGCCTGGGCGCTGCCGCGCTGGCTCGACCGGATTCTCCCGGACGTGCGCTTCGGACACGGCTGACGCAGGGCCGTCGTCGCCCGTATCCTCGCGCTGCCCGCTTCTGCGCAATGATCACGTTCTCGCCGACCGTCGCGATCCTGCTCGTCCTGCTCGGCGTCGCCGTCGGAGCCTTCGGCACGTTCCTCGGCTCCGGCGGCGGCTTCATCCTCACCCCGATCCTGCTCCTCCTCTATCCGCACGACCGCCCGGCGACGATCACCGCGATCAGCCTCACGGCGGTCTTCTTCAATGCAGCCTCCGGCACCGCGGCCTACGCGCATCAGCGCCGGATCGACTACCGGAGCGGCGGGACGTTCGCGGCAGCCGCGCTGCCCGGCTCGATCGCGGGCGCGCTGCTCGTCGGCTCGGTGTCCCGTGGGCTCTTCGACCTCGTCATGGCCGCCGTTCTGCTCGCGCTCGCCGGCTGGCTCCTGATCGGCGAGCCCGGCCACCGGAGCACGCCGCACGGCCTGCTGAGCGCGCGCAGCCTCACCGACCGCTACGGCACCAGGTACGACTACAACGTTCCGGTCCGCCGAGGTGCGCTCTACAGCACGGTCGTCGGCTTCGCCTCGAGCTTCCTCGGGATCGGCGGCGGCATCATCCACGTCCCGTTGCTCGTCCGCGCGCTCGGCTTCCCGACGCACATCGCGACGGCGACGTCGCATTTCGTGCTCGCGATCATCGCCGGGACCGGCGCTCTCACCCACGTCGTCTCCGGCAGCTTCGCGCACGGCGACGGCGTCCGGCGCGCGGTGGCGCTCTCCGTCGGTGTCGTCGCGGGCGCACAGCTCGGGGCACGGGTCTCGCTGCGCGCGAGCGGGCGGGTCGTCGAGCTCCTGCTCGGCATCGCCCTGCTCGTCCTCGCCGTGCGGCTCCTCTTCTCGGCGTTCTAGCGCTCAGCGCTCCTCACGAAGATCAGCGGATTCCACGATTTGCCGCGGCGTGCGCCGAGAGAGACTCGGGAGACCAACGGCACGGCCTCGAAAGGAGGGCGGATGGCTGTTGCCCCGACGCCGGTCCACGGTGGACGCATGTCGCACCGCCGCCAGCTGGTGCTGATCGTCGTGATCGTCCTCGTCACGATCGGCGGCGTGCTGCTAGTCGAGCACACCATCTTCCAGAGCTCGTCCACCACTTCCAGCAGCGTTCAGGGCTCGGGTGTCGAGGCGACTCAATCCCGCCACGTCGCTGAGTTCAGCAGCGTCGAGCTCGCCGGCTCCAACAACGTGGTCGTCCACGTCGGAGACCAACAGTCCGTGGTCGTGCACGCCGACGACAACCTGCTCGATCACGTGACCACCGAGGTGCAGAACGGTCTGCTCGTGATCGGCAACACCAGCGGCAGCTTCACCACGACGAGACCGATGAGCGTCGAGGTCACCGTGCCCGCGCTGAGCGAGCTCACGCTCAGCGGCAGCGGCAACATCTCGGCGACCGGGATCAAGACCTCCAGCCTGACGGTCACGCTGGCGGGCAGCGGCATCCTGCAGGCGAGCGGAACCGCGACGCGACTGGTCGTGAACCTGGACGGCTCCGGGCAGGCGCAGCTCGGGCAGCTCGTCGCGCGCGACGTGCAGGCAGCGGTCGGCGGCTCGGGCGAGATCTTCGTCACCGCCACCGGGAGCCTGGACGCCTCGGTCCCGGGCAGCGGGACGATCGTCTACGGCGGGAGCCCCGAGCACGTGACGACGAGCGTCACCGGCTCCGGATCCGTCACGCACGGATAGATCCCAGGCAGGAACAGGTTCGTGTCGTAGCTGTGCACGACGGCCGAGACGTGCAGGCCGATGTGCAGGCATCAGCGAGGACGCGGATCGTGCCAGTGAGCGTGCAGCCCCTGCATCACGGCACGTCCGCGACCTCGCGACGCGACACCCGACCGGCGGCGGTCGCCGCCACGGCCGGGCTTCAGAGCCGGATCGAGCTCTCGAGTGACATCGGCGGGCCGACGACGGTCGTGCCGAGACGCTCCTGCTCCGCCATGACGGCGGGGATGTCGAGCGGCACGGTCCCCGGCACGGGAAGCGCTCGCTCTGCTGCGGGGATGCTCAGTGTCCGGAAGAGCTGCTCGAACGCGCCGGGGGAGATCACACCGAGCATGACTGCGAATGGGCTTTGAATCCGGAACGTGTGCGGGACTCCACGTGGCATGAAGATGCTCGTACCCGGGCCGGCGAGGAGCCGCCGGCCGTCGAGCTCGAAGCAGACGTCGCCTTCGAGAACGACGAAGACTTCGTCCTCTCGGGTGTGAACGTGCAACGGCGGGCTGAAGCCCTCCGCGAGTGTCGCCCGGAAGACCGACAGAGTGCCGCCGGTGGCGTGACTCGGAACGAGGAACTCGAACAGGCTGTCGCCGTACCAGCGCGCCTCGCCCTGGTGGGCGAGGTAGGGCTCGATGGCCCGGTGGGTGTGGGTGATGGTTTCCATGCGGCCCACTGTGCGCATTCGCACCGCCGAACGGAAACATCGATGGAGCCCTCGCCAACCGGCGATCGTTGTCAATCGGGGGCGGGCTGGGCGAGCTCGAGTGCGGTGCGCACGAAGGCTCGCGCGAGGCTCGTCTCGTTCGCGGTTCGCCAGGCAACCGCGACCTGTGCGGTCGGTGCGCCCCGCAACGGCACGAACCGCAGCTCCGGGAACCCGGCCCCCACGGCGCGTACCGCGGACTCGGCCTGGCACGTGATCGCGAGGCCGGCGGCGACGGCGCCGAAGGCTTCCTCGAACGAGTTGATGCGTGTCCCGGCCCGCAGGGGCTCGCCGCCCCGGAACTCCTCCAGCGACCAGAAGGCGCGCGCCCTCGGATCGGCGCCCTCGACCCAGATCCAAGGCTCGCGCACGAGGTCTTCCGGCCGGACGAATTCGCGCGCGGCCAGCGGATGATCCGTGCGGAGCACCGCATAGCGCTCCTCGCTCAGGACGGTGACCATCGAAAGGCCCTCGTCGACGAACGGCGGCCGGACGAACGCGACGTCGACCAGGCCCTCCTCGAGCCCGGCAGCCGGCCGGTCGAGACCCGCATTCGAGACCTGCAGCGTCACATCACGGTGGCGCTCCGCGAACAGCCGCATCGTCTCGCTCACCAACGGCACCATCGCCGTCCCCGAGAGGCCGACCCGCAGAGTTGCCCGCTGCGAGCGGAGTGCCGCATTGACCTCGGCCATGCCGGCGTCGAGCGCCGCCAGCGTCGCCACGGCATGGGGCAGGAGCCGCTCGCCTTCTTTCGTCAGACTGACCTTGCGGGTCGTGCGGTCGAACAGCTTGATCCCGAGACGCGTCTCCAGCTGCTGAATCTGCGCCGACAGCGCCTGCTGCGCCACGTACAGCCGGGCCGCCGCGCGGGTGAAGTTCAGCTCCTCTGCAACCGCGACGAACGCGCGCAGGAGTCGGGTGTCGAGATCCACCATCGGCACCCGGCAATCTACAACGGCAGCCGGTCAATCATCTCCTGGGCGACGGCGGGCAGGGCGAACGTCGGCGCCACCGAGCACGCCGACGTCACGTCCGGCCGTCGCCCAGCGCCGAGCCCTAGTCCGCCTTCCTGGCGACCACGAGCAGGTACTCGCCGGGCACGTCGAGCTTGCCGTCGGCGGCGACGTTGCGGCGCTCCATCATCTCGACGATCTCGGAGCGGCAATCCTCCCAGCGCCCCTCGGCGGTCAGCCGCTCGCGCGCCTTCACCATCGGGCCGTAGTTCGTCTCGAAGAACGACGCGTAGTGCTCGGCCGAGTCGAACCGGAACGGGGTCGTCGTCCGCTCGAACTCGAGCTCGACGCCGGCATCGGCGAAGAGCCCGTGGACGTGGTCCTCGCTGCCCCAGAGCGGCGGCGGCGACGCGAACGCCGGCGCCGGCGGCAGGTAGCGGCTCATGATCTCGAACAGCTCGCCGACCTTGCCCTCCGGCGTCCAGTTGCAGAGACCGATCACGCCGCCGGGCGCGCAGACGCGCACGAGCTCGGCCGCCGCCACCTCGTGCCGAGGCGTGAACTGGATCCCGAACGCCGACAGGACGCGGTCGAAGCTGGCGTCGGGATACGGCAGCTCCTCGGCGTCGCCGGCGTCCCACTCGACCTCGACGCCGAGCAGGTCGGCGCGCGAGCGTGCGGTCTCGAACAGCTCCGGCGTCAGGTCGAGGCCGACGACCTCGGCGCCGGCCGCCGCGGCGCGGAGAGCGACGTTGCCCGTTCCCGTCGCCACGTCGAGCACGGTCTTTCCCGGCCCGACGCCGACGCGGCCGAGCAGGTGCGCCGGCGGGATCTCGTCGATCAGCTCGGCGATCGCGGCGTAGTCGCCGGCCGCCCAGGTCGCGTGGGCTGACGCCTTCACGGCGTCGACGTCGGTCGTGGCCATCTCGTCCTCCTCGTGTGGTGGGTGGTGGTGGAACCGCACGAGTGTGGCCTTCGGCAAGGCCCCGGCACATCGGCCGGGCTCCCTATCCGCCTCCCTATTTCTACGGCGCCGCGTCGAGGCGAGCCGCATGTGTGGCGGCCTCGGCGCGGTTTCGCACGCCGAGCTTCGACAGGATCCGGCTGACGTGGTGGCCCGCCGTCTTCTCGCTGATGAAGAGGGTCTGTGCGATCTGCGCGTTCGTCAGCCCACGCGATACCAGCGAGAGCACCTCACGCTCGCGCGCCGTGAGCTCGCCCTGCGTGCGCGGGCCGGCGGGTGTCCCGGCGCCGAGGTCGCGCAGGACGGCAGCGGCCGCATCCATCCCTCTGGCAGCGCCGAGCTTCCGGAAGGCCACATACGCCGCGCGCCCCTCTTCACGGGCGAGCTTCGGTAGATCGGCGGACACCGCCCGCGCAAGCTCGAGCCGCGCCTCCGCCGCATCGTGCGGCATCCCCAGGCGCCCGAACGACTCGAGCGCCCGGCGCGCCTGCTCGCGCGCCTCGTCGTCGCGGCCGGCGGCGAGGCCCACCCGCGCGGCGGCCAACGCAGCGCGAGCAGCCACGAGCGGCCGGGCCGAGGCGGCGGCAAGCTCCTCGAGCCGCTGCACGGCCTGTCGCGCGGCGTCGGGCGCGCCGGTGGCGATGTTCGCCACGACGAGAGGGGCGAGCAACCGCGAGGAGCCGAGCAGGTCGTCCTCCGCGCCGGCGAGGCCCCGCTCGAGCAGCGCCGCGGCCACGCGAGGCTCGCCCTCCGCGAGCCTGAGCTCGGCGAGCGCGAGCAGCGAGCCGGGCTCCTCCTCGCGGCCGGCGAGCAGCTGCTCGGCTTCGGCGAGCCGGCCCTGCCGGATCCGCAGCGACGCGAGCGTCGACAGCGTCGAGCCGCCCATTGCCGGATAGCCGCGCGCATGCGCCGCGAGCCCGTCCTCGAGCGCAGTCTCCGCGTCCTCCCAGCGTCCCGAGGCGACGAGAACGTCGGCGTGGATCGTGCGGCAGGCGCCGAACAGCGGCATGATCGCGTGCCGGCTCGCGTACCCGTCGACGAGCTCGCACCACTCGGAGGCGCGCTCCCAGTCGCCCGCGCTCGTGCACGCGACGATCAGGTTGCAGTACGCCTCGCCGAGCGTGTGGGGATTGCCGATCCGCCCGGCCGTCGCGGCCGCCATCGCCTCCTCCAGCCTCCGCATCCCGTCCGCGAAGGCGCCGCTGCTGATCTCCGAGCGGCCGATGAGGCTCAGGGCGAAGACTTCGAGGTCCTCGTCCCCGGTCGCGCGGCCGATCTCCATCGCACGCCGTGCGCCGTCGGCTGCTTCCGCGACGCTCTGCACACGACGCGCCCGCTCCAGCAGCACCCAACCTTGCCCGGCGCAGTCGCGCTGCCCGTCCAGCGCCCGTTCGGCGCGCTCGAGCCACCCGTTCGCGAGCGAACCGCGACCGGAGATGAGGTACTGATGCGAGATCCACACGCCCAGCCGCGCCGCGGCATCGCATTCGCCCGCCGCCGCATACGCCGCGAACGCCAGCTGCCGCACCGCAAGTCCCTCCTCGATCTCACCGAGGAACCACAACGCGAGCCCCAGCCCGTCGCGCGCCTCGGGCTGCTCGCCGTCGTGCAGGACGTCCGCGAATGCCGCACGTGCCTCCTCCCACTCGCCCGCGGCGAGCGCCCGGCGACCCTCGTCGAGTGCATCTGTCCGATCCTCCGGCATCGCCTCGAATGATCACGACTCGCGACCGCCTGAGGCAAACACGGTGGAAAGACGCTCGCCGGCCCGCCCAAGAGCGCGGCGCGCTGAGCACGATCGGACCGGACGCTACGATCGCCTCGGTGAGCGGCAGGCCCGCCACGGCGCAGCACCTGCGCGAACTCGCGCGGCTGCGCCGCGTCCGCGACCGGATCGACCGGGAGTATGCACAACCGCTGAACGTCGAGGCGCTCGCCCGCGACGCGTACATGTCGGCCGGGCACCTGAGCCGCGAGTTTCGGCGCGCCTACGGGGAGTCGCCGTACAGCTACCTGATGACGCGGCGCGTCGAGCGCGCGATGGCGCTGCTGCGTCGCGGCGACATGAGCGTCACCGAGGTCTGTTTCGCGGTCGGCTGCTCGTCGCTCGGCACCTTCAGCACTCGCTTCGCCGAGCTCGTCGGTGTGCCGCCCAGCACCTACCGGCGCGAATCGGCACGGGCGACGGCGGGGATGGCTCCGTGCGTGGCGAAGCAGGTGACGAGACCGATCAGGAATCGAGAAGCGCCGGCCACCGAGCGCCACTAGCCTGACCGGCATGAACATCTCCATTCACGCGAGCTTCCTGCCGCACAACGACCCGGACGCATCCCTCGCCTTCTATCGCGACACCCTCGGCTTCGAGGTCCGCAACGACGTGGAATACGGCGGCCTGCACTGGATCACGGTCGGCCCCGCCGACCAGCCCGACACGTCCATCGTCCTCTACCCGCCGACAGCCACTCCCGGCATCACCGACGACGAGCGCCGCACGATCGCCGAGATGATGGCCAAGGGCACCTACGCCGGCATCAACCTGGCCACCCCCGACCTCGACGGCACCTTCGAGCGGCTACAGGCCGGCGACGCCGAGGTCGTCCAGGAGCCGACGGAGCAGCCCTACGGGATTCGCGACTGCTCCTTCCGCGACCCCGCGGGCAACCTGCTGCGCATCCAGGAGCTGCGCTAGAGCCGTCCGGCCGCGAGCAGGTGCAAGGAGGTTGCCATGAGCCCGAAGAAGAGCGCGCAGAAGCCCGCCAAGCGCACCACCGCGCGCACGAAGGCACCCGCTCAGCGATTCACGGACGAGGAACGCGCCGCGATGAAGGAGCGCGCCCGGGAGCTGAAGGCGGCGGCGCGCGCCGACCAGGACAGGGCGGCCGGGGAGAGCGATGTGCTCGCGAAGATCGCCGAGATGCCGCAGGCCGATCGTGCCATCGCCGAGCGGATCCACACGATCGTCAAAGCGAGCGCGCCGGAGCTCTCGCCGAGGACCTGGTACGGAATGCCCGCCTACACCAAGGCCGGCAAGGTCGTCTGCTTCTTCCAGAGCGCGCAGAAGTTCAAGACGCGGTACGCGACGCTCGGCTTCAGCGACAGGGCGAACCTCGACGACGGCGACATGTGGCCGACCGCCTTCGCCCTGAAGGGGCTGACTCCCGCCGAAGAGGCGAAGATCGTCGCGCTCGTGAAGAAAGCCGTGAGCTGAGAACCCCGAAGCGGAAGTCACACCCGCGAAGACCGCCATCACCTCGTCGCGGTAGCGACGGCCGTCCGGTCGGTGCGCCAGTAGCGGCGTGCCCAGAGGGCAACGTAGACGAGCGCCACGAGCACCGGCACTTCGATCAGCGGCCCGACGACGCCTGCGAGCGCTTGGCCGGACGTTGCGCCCCAGACGCCGACCGCGACCGCGATCGCGAGCTCGAAGTCGTTGGAGGCGACGGTGAAGCCCATGCTCGCGGTCTGAGCGTACGGCAGGCCGATCAGCTTGCCGATCACGAAGCCGGCGACCCACATGACGGCGAAGTAGACGAGCAGCGGCAGCGCGATCCGGGCGACGTCGACCGGCTCGGCGGTGATTTTCTCGCCCTGGATCGCGAACAGGATCACGATCGTGAACAGGAGGCCGTAGAGGGTGATCGGAGCGATCCGGGGGATGAACTCGCGGTCGTACCACTCGCGTCCCTTCCGCCTGAGGCCGATGCGGCGGGTGAGGAAGCCGGCCGCGAGCGGGACACCGAGGAAGATCAGGACGGTCTTGGCGACCGCCACGATGCTGACCTCGAACCCTTGCGTGTCGAGGCCGAGCCAGCCCGGCAGGACGGTCAGGTAGAAGTAGCCGAGCAGCGAGTAGGCGGCGACCTGGAAGAGCGCGTTGAAGACCACGAGCATGGCGGTGCGGTCGCGGTCGCCCTGGGCGATGTCGTTCCAGATCAGCACCATCGCGATGCAACGGGCGAGGCCGACGATGATCACGCCGGTGCGGTAGGCGGGCTGGTCGGCGAGGAACAGCCAGGCGAGCGTGAACATGAACAGCGGTCCGATCACCCACGACAGGAAAAGCGAGACGCCGAAGAAGGTGCGGTCGGAGACACCGTCGTGCTTCATCCGTCCGAGTTCTTCGTAGCGCACCTTCGCGAGCACCGGGTACATCATCAGCAGCAGCCCGATCGCGATCGGCAGTGAGACCGTCCCGACCTGGAGCCTGTCGAGCCCGTCGTTCAGGGAAGGGATCAGCCGGCCCAGCCCCAACCCCGCGGCCATCGCGAGGGCGATCCAGAGCGGCAGGTAGCGGTCGAGGGTCGAGAGCTTGCCGATGACCGCCTCCCGCTCCGATGTCGGCAGGGACGGCGGTACTGCCCGGCGGGGAGGGGTGTCAGTCGCAGCCACTCGTATCCATCTCGACCGCCTCGTCGAGCATTGCTTCGAGCGAGTCGTGGAGCTCGACGAGCCGATCACGGCTGGCGCAGTAGCAGGTCCGCAGGCCTTCGATCTCGCCGACGATCAGGCCGGCGTCCTTGAGGACCTTCAGGTGCTGGGAGACGGTCGCTTGCGCGAGCGCGAGCTGGTCGACGAGTTGCCCGCAATAGCAGGCGTCGTGGGCGAGCAGCAGCCGCAGGATCCGGACGCGCGCCGGATGGCCGAGCGCCTTCGCAAGCAGCGCGACAGCGTCGTCGACTCCGGCCGGACGTTCGGGTGCGAGTGTCACGTGACGTTGGCCGTGTGGTGCCGGGCGGCCGCCTCGATGCCGGCGGGAACGCCGCGCAGCGGCTTCACGCGCGGGATCTCGTGCGGGCAGGCGTAGTGCGCACCGCCGACGGTGAACTCGTGCGCCTCGATCAGGTGGTCGAGGCAGAGGCCGACACCGCAGTGCTCACACACGCCGACAGCTGCGACCGAGTCGTTGGCCTTCGCGCATTCGAAGCAGTTCATCTCCCACCTCTCGATCGTTGATCGCAGATCAACGATCGTGCCTCGAGGTCGAAGCGGCATCAGGGCTCGCGCCGCTTGAGTGGGTGGTTTCTACGTGTCGCGTCCGCAGGATTTCCGGATGCCGTTCGAGTCCCCGAACTCTTCAATGAGGATTGAACCTTCAATGAGCGTTGAACAGCCACCAGTCCCGAGTCAGGCCGTCGACGGTTCGTCACCCAGCCGCCTCGACGCCCTGCGCGCACTCGCCGAGCCGATGCGGCTCGCGCTCGTCGACGAGCTCGCGGGGCAAGGTGCGTGCGCGTGTGACCTGCGGCGGCGCTTCGACCTGTCGGCGCCGCTGCTCTCGCATCACCTGAAGGTGCTGCGCGAGGCCGGACTCGTCCGCTGCGAGAGGGTCGGACGCAGGCTCGAAGTCGAGCTCGACCGTGAAGCGCTCGCCAATCTTGCGGGGTCGCTACCGGCTGGAAGGCGAGCGGCGTGAGCGCGATCGCCGTCGGCGGCCGTTCACGCTCCTTCCGCGTTCCGCTCGCGATCGCCGGGGCAACAGCCCTCGCTGTCGGTCTCTACCTTGCGTTGGGGCCGTTCTGGAACTGGGCGGTGTACGACCTCGCCTCGCTGCCGCGCGGAACCCACTACGCGGACGCAGTCCACTTCTTCTTCTTCGACACGACGAAGATCCTGTTGCTGCTGGTCGGGATCATCTTCGTCGTCCGCATCCTGCGGAGCTTCCTCTCGATCGAGCGCACCCGTGCCATGCTCGGCGGGAAACGAGAAGGCGTCGGCAACGTGCTCGCCGCCGGGCTGGGGGTCGCGACGCCGTTCTGCTCCTGCAGCGCGGTGCCGGCGTTCATCGGCTTCGTCGCGGTCGGGATCCCACTCGGGGTGACGCTCAGCTTCCTGATCGCGAGCCCCATGGTGAACGAAGTCGCGGTCGTGCTGCTCTACGGGATGTTCGGCTTCGAGGTCGCGGCGCTCTACATCGTCTTCGGCCTGCTGCTCGCGATCGTCGCCGGCTTCGTGCTCGGCCGGATGCGGCTCGAGCGCCACATCGAGCCGATGATCCTCGAGGCGGCCGCGGTCACGCCGCTCACCGCGGGCGAAGAGGTGCAGCCGACCTGGTCGGAGCGGGTCGACCTCGGCGTCGACGAGGTGAAGACGATCGTCGGCAAGGTCTGGCCCTACCTGCTGGTCGGGATCGCACTCGGCGCCGCCATCCACGGCTGGGTGCCGACCAACTTCTTCACCCACGTCGCCGGCCCCGGCAACCCGCTCGCCGTCCCGATCGCGGTCATCCTCGGCCTGCCCTTCTACTCCAACGCCGCCGGCACCCTGCCGCTGATCGCAGCCCTGCACGCGAAGGGGATGGCGATGGGCACCGCGCTCGCCCTGATGATGAGCATCGTCGCGCTCTCGCTGCCGGAGATGATCCTGCTCCGCCGGGTCTTGAAGCCGACGCTGCTCGCCATCTACGTCGCGATCGTCGCCGGCGGCATCGTCCTGATCGGCTTCCTCTTCAACGCCGTCATCTAGCAAAGGAGATAGAGCCATGCATACGGTCAAGGTCCTCGGAAGCGGCTGCGCCAACTGCGACCGGCTCGCCGCCCTCACCGGTCGGGCGCTCGGCGAGCTCGGGCGCAGCGAGCAGGTCGAGAAGGTGACCGACTACAGCGTGATGGCAGCGCTCGGCGTGATGGCCACCCCCGCACTCGCGGTCGACGACCGGGTCGTGTTCGCCGGACGGATTCCTCCGCTCGCGGCCGTCAAGGATGCGCTCGCAGAGCGTCTCGAACCTGTCGCGATGTAGACGCGAGCCCTTGTCTCGGGGCATGATCGACTCTGCGTGCGACAGGATCTCCCGAGCGGCACCGTCACGTTCCTCTTTACGGACGTCGCGGGCTCGACGAAGCTGCTTCACGAGCATGGCGACGGATACGCGGATCTTCTCGCTGCCCACCGCACCGTCGTTCGTACCTCCCTCTCCCGGCACTCGGGTGTTGAGGTGGACACGCAGGGTGATGCGTTCTTCGCCGCGTTCGCGCGAGCCGCGGATGCCGTTGCGGCTGCCGACGAGATCCGCGACAACCTCGGCGACGGTCCCGTTCGCGTTCGCATCGGGATCCACACGGGTGAGCCGATGGTCACGCAGGAGGGCTATGTCGGCCTCGACGTGCACCGTGCGGCGCGGATCGCCGCAGCGGCACACGGCGGCCAGATCGTTCTCTCCAGGACAACGCGCGACCTCCTCGGCCCCACGTCAGGGCTCCGTGACCTCGGCGAGCACCGACTGAAGGACATGGCCGAGGCGGAACGCCTCTTCCAGCTCGGTGACGGTGAGTTCCCGCTGCTGCGGACGCTCGACGCCACGAATCTTCCGGTCGCGGCTAACCCGCTCCTCGGACGCGACCGAGAAGTGATCGAGCTCGTCGAGCTGGTCGGCGATCGACGGCTCGTCACGGTGACCGGGCCGGGCGGCACGGGGAAGACGCGGCTCGCGCTTCAGGTGGCGGCCGAGCTCGTCGGTGCGGTCTCGGACGGTGTCTTCTGGGTTGCCCTCGGCCCTCTCACCGACCCCGCTCTCGTAGCCACCGAGATTGCGCGGGCGGTCGGCGCACCCGATGATCTGGGCGGCTTCCTGCGTGGCCGCGAGCTCGTGTTGCTTCTGGACAACTTCGAGCACCTCCTCGACGCTGCTCCGACGGTCGCCGACCTCCTGGCAACAGCTGCGGGACTCCGAGTGCTCGCGACGAGCCGGGCGCCGCTGCGCATCTCGGGCGAGGTCGAGTACCCGCTCGACCCGCTCAACCCGACCCACGCGGTGGCGCTCTTCGTCGAGCGCGCGCGAGCGGTCGGCCGTGACATCGAGCCGGACGCCACGGTCGAGGCGATCTGCAAGAGACTCGATAGCCTGCCGCTGGCGATCGAGCTCGCGGCCGCTCGCGTGCGGCTCCTCGCCCCGGGGGCGCTGCTCTCACGGCTCGAGCGGGCGTTGCCGCTCTTGACTGACGGCTCTCGCGACGCGCCTGAGCGCCAGCGCACTCTTCACGCGACGATCGAATGGAGTTACGACCTGCTCGACGACGAGGGCCGGCGTCTCCTGGCGCGGCTCGCGGTGTTCGCGGGAAGCTTTCCGGTCGAGACGGCTGAGTCGGTCTGCGACGGGGAGGTGAGCGAGCTCTCGGCGCTCGTCGACCTCAGCCTGCTCAAGCCGACCGGCGAGGATCGCCTTCTCATGCTCGAGACGATCCGCGAGTACGGACTGGAGCGTCTCGCCGAGTCCGGCGAGGAAGAGGCGTTTCGCGCTCGCCACGCGGAGGAGTTCGCGCGGCTCGCCGAGGCCGCCTACGAGCTCCGCGATCAGGCTGAGACGGAATGGTCGTCTCGGCTCGACCGCGATCACGACGACCTGCGGGCTGCACTCGACTGGCTCTCGAAGACCGATCCGGACGCGGCGCTCGAGCTGGCGGGCGCCCTCGGCTGGTTCTGGTTCACGCGCGGGTATCTCGTTGAGGGCGACGCACGGTTGAGGGCGACACTCGACGCGTCGGCCGCGACCGGCCGGGTCCGAGCGAGGGCGCTCGCGGCATCCGGCTCTCTCGCTGCGCGAACCGGGATGGTCGATGAAGGGCGGCTGCGGCTGGAGGAGGCGGTCATCCGTTGGACCGAGCTCGGCGATCGGGCGGAGACCGCGGCGGCGCTGGAAGCGCTCGGCTGGCTCTGCTTCTACGACGCCGGCGACGACGAGGCGGCGCTCGCGGCCTTCGAGGAGGCGCGTTCGATCCGGCAGGCTCTCGGCGACCGCGCCGGCGAGACGCGAGCGCTCGTGGGCGTGTGCCAGGTGCTGGTCGCACTCGACGAAGTGCGCGCCGAAGCCCTCGCGCACGAGCTCCTCGAGCGAGGGGAACACGACGTGAGGACGAGGCACTTCGCAATCCACTTCCTCGCCGACTGTGCGTTGCTTCGCGGCGACTGCGCCGAGGCGGAGGTGCGTTACCGGCAAAGTCTTCGCGACGCGCTCGACCTCGGCGACGTCATCGAGGTGAGCGCTGAGGTGCAGGGGATTGCGATGGCGAAGGCCGGCAAGGGTGAATCAACTCTCGCGCTCGAGCTTGCGGCCTCGGTCGAGGCGCTCTGGCGCTCGCTCGGCACCGACCTCCACGTCGGCTTCTGGGACAGACTGCTCGAGCGCTACCTCGGTGACGCGCGGACTGCGCTGGGACAGGCCGCCGCAACCGCACGCACCCGAGGGCTCGAGCTCCCGTTCGACGACGCCGTAGCGCTCGCCTTGCAGGATGGGCCTGCAGGCCCGGACGTTGTCGCGACCGCATCCGGGCCCTAGGGCCACCTCGCAGGGGCGCGTAGCTCAGGGTCCATCGCGGAGAGCCGGCCCATGCGAGCACGTTGCCTCGCCGGAGGACGTGGCGTAGGGTCGAGAAGGGATGGCGTACGACCGCCGGCAGATCGAGGACCTTGCGGCCACGTACACCGAGGCTTGGTGTAGCCATGACGCGGCCCGCGTGGCGGCCCATTATGTCCCAGGCGGCGTGATCGCCATCAACGGGGGCGAGCCGGCCGCGATCGCCGAGGTGGCCGCCGCGTTCATGACCGCCTTCCCCGACATCGAGGTCGTGATGGACGATCTCGTCTTCAAGGATGACGTCGTCGAGTACCACTGGACGTTCACCGGCACGAGCGCCGAGACGGGCAGGTGGGTGCAGATCCCGGGCTTCGAAGAGTGGACGATCGGCGCAGACAGCCTGATCGCGGAGTCGCGCGGCCGGTACGACCAAGCGGAGTACGACCGCCAACTCCGAGAGGGAGCCGGCCCGACCCGCTGAGCAGTCGTCGCGCCTCGCCGGGTCACCCCGTCGAGTCATCTCCGTGCGGGCGCGTGTACGCGCCAGGGGACGCCCCGCGGCGCTCGTTCAGGCCCGGGGCACCCGGGCGAGGAAGTCGAGCAGCTTGGGCCAGAGGTCGGCGCGCGCGGCCGCGTTCGCTGCACGGCTGCCCCCGAACACGACCGGGAGACCGTTCGCGCCCGTGAAGGAACTCAGCCAGGGCAGGTTGGGTGTGCCATCACCGAGGTGTCCCGCGTTGGGGTAGCCGAGCGCAGTGACCGGCGGGCCGTGCAACCGCCGGCTGCGTTCGGCGATGTCCTTGACCGAGTAGAAGGAGGGCCAGACAATATCTTGGCCCCCGCCGACGACGAGGAGCGGCCCGTGGACGCGCTCGACCGGGATCGTCGCGGCTGGACCGACGAACGGGATCGGCTTCCCCTTGTATGTCCAAGCCGCTTCAGTGGTGGTCCCGGGATAGACGTTGGCGGTGACCGCGAGCCCGATCACCGCGTGCACGAGCGACGGGTAGTGGACGCCTAGCTCAAGGGCCGCTTCGCTGCCGCGGGAGTCGCCGAAGACGGTCAGCCGGTGCGGATCGACGCCAGGTTGCCGGTCGAGCCAGCGGATCGCTATTGCGAAGTACTCCAGCGGGATCCCGACGAGGTACCTGGGCAGGCCGGCGGCGTTGAAGTAGGCGATCGCCAGCGCCGGGTACCCGTGCGAGGCGAGCAGCGCGGCCTCGGTCGTCAGCGCAAGGCCGCCCTGCGAGCCACTGAAGAGCAGCACGGGCGTGTGCCGGTTCTTGCCCGGCGGCGGAGCGTCGTAGCGGCCGTAGAAGCCGTTGCGGGCGACAGCGAGGTTCGTCGTCTTGACCCCGGTCGCGGCGGAGCGACGGACGATCGTCGTCGTTGCCACGGTCTTGCCTTTCACGAGGACGGCGACTTGGGCCGGGCCGCCATCCTGGGGCGACTGCGACTGAGCCGAGGCCGGTGGCGCCATGGACCAGAAGAGGCCCATCGGCGCGCGGCCCGTGTAAGTGCCTCCAACTGAGCGTCCAGTCGCCACGTCGATTGTCCCCTGGCCGCTGACCCGGTACTCGCCGCGTCCCACCCAACCGTCCTGGCGCAACTCGATCGCCAACGTCGATCCGGGCCGAGCCCCGACGACCTTGATCGTCACCGGTTGGTCGAAGAGGGTCCTGCGCGGCGTCACGACGAGCTGCACGTGGCGGCTCGAAGAGCCACAGCCCACGCACGCGAGGGCGGCGAAAGCGAGGAGCACGAGCGCAGACCGGAGCACCGTCTTGATCGTATGAGCGACGGCGGCCGGCGATCTGCTGGTAGGACATGTCGCCGAAGAACCGGAGTCTCAGCACTTCCAGTGATCGTCGCAATCGTCGCGCGGAACGCGCCGTAGCGAGCCCGATACACCGCCTCGATGTCGCTCACCTGTGCTGGCATCACCCTCCTTAGAGGGCCAGGAGACCAGAAACCTTTACCGGTGGGCCGAGTGGCGGGCTGAGCCGTCACGGAGAGCCGCGCGGTCTCCGATCGACGCTTCAGTGGGAGCCTGGTTCCACGATTCTGCTCTCGTAAGCGAGCACGACGGCCTGTACCCGGTCGCGGAGCCCGAGCTTGCGCAGGATGTGCGCGACGTGCGTCTTGACGGTCGCCTCGCCGATGACGAGCTCGTCCGCGATCTCCGCGTTCGAGAGGCCGCGGGCGACGAGCCGCAGCACCTCGAGCTCGCGGGCGCTCAGCTCTGCGAGCGCCGGCGCGGCCTCGACGGGCGCGGGCCGGTCGACGAAGCGCTCGATCAGCCGCCTCGTGACCGCCGGCGCGAGCAGCGCCTCGCCCCGCGCGACCGTCCGCACGGCGGTGACGAGCTGCTCGCGAGGTGCGTCCTTGAGCAGGAAGCCGCTGGCCCCTGCGCGCATCGCCGCGTAGACGTACTCGTCGAGATCGAAGGTCGTGAGCACGAGCACGCGCACCTCGACGCCGGCCTGCCGCAGCCGGCGGGTCGCCTCGATCCCATCGAGCTCCGGCATGCGGACGTCCATCAGCACCACGTCGGGCTGGAGCTCCTTCGCAAGGCGGACGGCCTCGCGGCCGTCGGCAGCCTCGCCGACCACCTCGATCCCGTCAGCGAGCTCGAGGATCAGCCGGAAGCCGGAGCGGACGAGCTCCTGGTCGTCGGCGAGGAGGACGCGGATCATGCGAGCGGCAGCGTGACGCGGAGCGCGAATCCGTGGCCCCGGGGGCCGGCGACGAACTCGCCGCCGAGGAGGGCGACGCGCTCCCGGATTCCGGCGAGACCGCGTCCAGTGCCGCCGCAGGCACCGGCGACGGCACCGGCACCGGCGCCGTCGCCGTAGCCGTCGTCGACGACCTCGACGCCGACGGCGTCGCGCCCGTAGCGGATCACGACCTCGACCCGGCGGGCGGCGGCGTGCTTGCGGACGTTCGTCAGCCCCTCCTGGAGGACGCGGCAGGCGGCCAGGTCGAGCGGGGGTGCGAGCGGCACCGGCTCGCCCTCGATCCGCAGGTCGACCTCGAGCCCGGCCGCCCGCGTCTGCTCGAGCAGGGAGCCGAGGCGGGCGAGGCCGGGCTCTGGCGCGAGCTGCGTCTCCTCGTCCGAGCGGAGCCCGCCGAGCACCCGGCGCATGTCGGCGAGCGCGTTGCGAGCGGTGTCACGGATCGCGAGCAGTGGTCGCTCCACGAGGGCCGGGTCGTGGGCGAGCGCGCCCTCCGCGGCGTCCGCCTGGACGGCGATCACGCTCATAGCGTGAGCGACCTCGTCGTGCAGCTCGCGTGCGATCCGCGTCCGCTCCTCCGCCACCGCCGTCCGCGCACGCTCCTCGCGCTCCCGCTCCAGCTGCGCCGCCAGCTGTTCCATCGCCTCCGCGCGCAGCCGCTGCTGGCGCAGCGCCAGGCCGACGAGGAACGGCACGACGAAGAGCGCGAGGTCGCCGGCGACCGTCGACGTCCAGGCGCCGGTCGAGCCCGGCGAGGGCTGGGCCGCCTGGGAGACGGCGCCCGAGGCGAGCAGAGCCGCGAGACCGACCGCCATCCGGGCCGCGCTGCGCTCGTGCGCCGCGAGCGAATAGGGAATCAGGAGGAACGCCACCAGGAAGACGATCGAGTCGTACTGGCCGACGCGCGCCACCTCGACCGCGTTCGTCGCCGCGACGATCAGCGCGACGGCGAGCGGCGCGCGCCGCCGCCACGCCAGCGGCAGCGTCCACAGCGGCGCCAGCAGCCAGCTCGCGACCCCGGGAGCCGGCTGCACGCCCGTCGCCATCCCGCCGAGCTTCACGGCGAGCAACCCAACGGCGAGGGCGACGTCGGCGAGAGGCAAGCCGAAGGGCGTCCTGCGCATCACGCCGACGTTACCGCGACACGAGCCGAGCCGCATACACCCCGAGGCGGATTGCAACCGGACCCGGATCACCCGCACGAAGGATCACGATCGCCCGCCGGCCGGATGCCACGGCCACGTCGGCGCCCTAGCGTCGCACTCGGCACCAACCGACACGAAAGGAGCTCTCCATGTCGCCCGTCCCGCGCTCCATCGCTCTCCGCCGCCGGGCCTGCGCGCTCGCGCTGCCGGGCATCCCGGTCGCGCTGCTCGCGAGCGCGCTCGTCTCCCCCACCGACTCGATCGAGAACGCCGTCCAGCTGCGAGCCGCCGCCGCCCACGCCGGCCGCTGGCAGGCCGCGGCGCTGCTCGAGCTGCTGACCGCCGCGCTCTTCCCGCTCGCCGTCGCCGGCGTCGTTCACCTCGTCCGTCGGCGCGGGGCGGCGCTCGCGAACGCTGGTGCGATTTTCGGCGTGCTCGGCACCATCGGCATGACCTCGATCGCCCTGCGCCACCTCTTCATCTACGGCCTGACCGCGGTCAACCCGGCCTCAGGGGTGCGCGTGCTCGACCAGCTCGACAACCACGCCGGCGCGATCGCCTTACCTCTGATGATCGCCGGGCCGCTCACGTGGATCCTCCTCGCCGGCGCCGCCGCCCGCGCCGGGCTCGCCACCCGCTGGCTCGTCCTCGGGATGATCGCCTTCGCCGCCTCCGACAGCCTCCCCATTCCCGCCGCGGAGGAGATTCAGGGCCTGATCGGCATCGCCGTGTTCGGCGTGCTCGGCCTCAGCCTCCTCCGCCTCGACGACGAGCAGTGGGGCTCGCCCGTGCCGACGGCGCCGGCCGACAGTGCCGCACGCGCGAACATCCCGGTCGCCGCCGACGCATAGCAGGGCCCCAACTCACTACAAGAGCAGACGGGCCAAGAACCGCTCGGGGCGTAAGGACACTGGCCAGCCGATCGCGCATGGTGGTGTTCGGAATGCCGGTCGTTCGGACATGCTGCGGGCGTGCCCGCGCGGCTGTCGGCCCTCGCCCTGGTTTGCCTGCTGCTGCTCGGCTGCGGAGGCTCAAGGGGGCGCCTCGAGGTCGGGGTCGTCGAGGACGCGGCCAAGAACGGACACCCCGCCCTCGAGATGCAACGTGCGGCCGGCTCCGGATTCCGCGCCGTCGTCCTCAGTTCGTTATGGACACGCGGCCGGTTAGTCCCTGCGGCCGCCGACCAAGACGCGCTCTTGGCCGCCGCGACAGCCGCGAAAGCCGCGGGCGTCGAGCCGATCGTCGCCGTCTATCAGCTCAGCTCACAAACGCCCCTCACCACTCAGGATCGGGCCGAGTTCGCCGCCTACACGGCCGCACTCCTGCGCGCACTTCCGGACGTCGAGCGCGTAATCGTCGGCAACGAGCCGAACCTCAACCTGTTCTGGCTGCCGCAATACGACACCGCGGGTTCCGACGCAGCGGCCACTTCCTTCGAGCAGCTACTCGCCGCCACCTACGACGCGGTGAAGAACGCACGGCCACATGTCGAGGTAATCGGCGCGGGACTCGCGCCGCGCGGCTCCGACAACCCATCGAGCTCCCGCCAGACACATTCCCCGACACGATTCATTCTCGACCTCGGAGCCGCGTACCGTGCCTCCGGCCGCCAGCGCCCAATCATGGACGCGTTCTCGATCCATCCCTACGGCGAAAGCGCGCACATCCCGCCGACGCTCAAGCACCCGAAGACGACCTCGATCGCCATCGCTGACTACGGCAAGCTCGTCGACCTGCTCGGCCATGCCTTCGACGGCACGGCGCAACGCGGCCGCGAATTGCCGATCGTCTACGGCGAGTACGGCGTCGAGACAACCATCCCGCCAGCCAAAGGGCACCTCTACACGGGGCGTGAGCCGGTGCCAACGGTCAACGAACGGACGCAGGCCCACGACTATGCAACCGCGATCGATCTCGCCTCCTGCCAGCCCACGGTCGAACTGCTGCTCCTCTTCCACCTAGAAGACGAGTCGCAGCTCGACGGCCTCCAGAGCGGCGTGCGCTACGCAGACGGGTCGCCGAAATCGAGCGAACCGGCGGTCGCCTCGGCTGCCAAACATCCGCACTGCACCCGCTGACCAGGGAAGCGTGACCGGCGGTGGCAGACGCGACTGCAGACCGCCTGTCGCGAACCTGCCCAGCCCGCGTTCTAAGTTGCATGAGTGCGCGGGCCGTGGGGCGAATCTCTCGCCCGGACGCGGATGCGCATTTGCTGACCACTCGCCTGGGCATCTTGTCTCGACTTTGCCTCGCTCTCCTTCGCTACTGGCACTCCATACGGTCTGGCGCACGCGGGTGACTTGCGCCCGCGAAGGCCGTCGCGTCTCGCGAACAGAGTGCGCGGGTGTCGAGTCAGCCCGAACAGCGCGAAGAGCTTGACGGGTTTCCGGACGACGCGAGGTTCATTAGGAACAGCTTTCGCGGGTCGGGCTAGATGCGGCGGTAGCGGGCGTCGCTGAGTGAGTAGATGCCGAAGGCGACGAGGCCGGTTGCGACGAGGCCGAGGAGGTAGGGGCCATAGGACTGATGGGCGAGTTTGGCGAGTGCGCCGTCCAGGCCGACTGCTTTGTTTGGGTTGAAGTCGGTCGCGGCTTTGATCAGGAAGATGCCGACGAGCGCGAAGACGACCATCCGGGCGAGGTGGCCGAAGGTGCCGATCCATTCGATCCAGCGCCTGGCCTGGGGGCTCATCTGCTCGGTCTTCGAGTCCTTGAGGAAGTCTTTGCTGAGGCCGCGGTAGCCCTGGTACAGACCGATTCCGATCAGGACGGCACCTGCGAGCCCGACAAGCCAGGTGCCCGCGGGCCAGCCGAACACGCCCGCAGTTGTCTGCTTGGCGTTGCTGGAACCGCTGCCTCCTGAGCCGAGCAGGATGCCGACCGCGATCGCGCACAGGCCTCCGTAGACGATCCCGCTGCCGAGGGCGGCGATCCGGTCAAAGGTGCTGTCTGAGTCTTCGGGGCCGTGGCCGAGCAGGGCGTGGGTCAGTCGCCAAAGCGCATAGCCTGCGAGCCCGATCGCGACGAGGATCAGCAGTACCTTCCCGAATGGCTGCTCGGCGATCGTTCTCAGCGCGCCTTGCTGGTTGGTCGTCTTGCCGCCGTGGCCGAGGGCGAGCTTGACGGCGAGCACGCCGATGATCCCGTAGATCAGGCCACGAGCGACGAAGCCGGCGCGTGCCAGCCATTCGAAGCCGTCGCTGCGCGCGACCTTCTCTCCGCCGACCTGGGCGTACTGGACTGACCTGGGTTTGCTCGGCGCTTGCGTGCTCACAGAAACCTCCCGATGGTGAAGTGGCTAAAGCGAGAACGAGCAGGACTCGCTCCTGGATACGGATCAAGCGCCGTGGCCGCTTGCTCGGTCGGCGCGCTGTAGACGGGCCGCAGGTCCTTTGCGAGCTCGGCCCAGTCGGCCTTGCTCGCGTAGCGGAAGCTGTTGCGGATCAGGTGCAGCACGCAGGTCTGCACGATCGCGGCCGGCCAGACGTCGGCGATCGCCTCCGGCAGCCCGCGCAGGCCGTCGCAGCAGACGATGCAGACGTCGACCGTGCCCCGATTCAAGATCTCCGAGAGCACCTGATGCCAGTACTTCGGCCCCTCGCCGCCGTCGCCGACCCAGAGCCCGAGGATCTCGCGCTCCCCGCCCACGGTCACGCCGACGACGGTGTAGACGCGTCGGTTGACGACCTTGCCGTCACGGATCTTGACGTGGATCGCGTCGATGAACACGACCGGATACACCTGGTCGAGTGGCCTGGACTGCCAGGCCTGCAGCTCCTCGACGACCGCCTCGGTGATCCGGCTGATCGTGTCCTTCGACACCTCGGCGCCGTACACGTCGGCCAGGTGGGCGGCGATCTCGCCGGTCGTCAGACCCTTCGCCGCGAGCGAGATCACCAGCTCGTCGACGCCGCTCATTCTGCGCTGCCGCTTCCTGACGATCTTCGGCTCGAACGACCCGTCCCGGTCCCTGGGCACCTCGAGCTCGACCTCGCCGACCTCGGTCAGCACCGTCTTCGACCTGACGCCGTTGCGCGAGTTGCCGCTGTTGCGCCCCTCGACCGCGTGCTTCGGAGAGCCGAGGTGCTCGTCCAGCTCGGCCTCGAGCGCCGTCTCCAGCACCGTCTTCGTCAACCCCGCCAGCAGCCCGCCGGGCCCGACAAGCTCCACCCCTTCCGTCCGCGCTCGCTCGACCAGCTCCTGCGCGAGCGCCTCGTCGACCGTCCGCTCAGCGCTCTCCGCCTCCGCCGACGACTCGACCGGTGTAGTCAAATCAGACATCCCAGCTCCCTTCCGCCGGCGCCACGGCCGGCGAGTCAGGCAACTGGACTTACACCGTTCGTCGGACACTCCCGAACGGTTCGAGCCCGGTCGCCCTCGTTAGCCGGGCGGCAGCGAGACGACGAAGCGGGTGCCGCTGGGTTCGTTCGCCTCGACCCAGATCCGGCCGCCCATCGCCTCTGTTAGCTCGCGGCAGATGTAGAGGCCGAGGCCCGTGCCGCCGACGCCGCTGCTCAGTTCGGGATCGGCGCGGTAGAAGCGGTGGAAGATCTGCTCGCGTTCGCGCGACGGTACGCCGATCCCGTGGTCGGAGATCACGTACCGGACCGTGTCGTCGCCCTTCTCGACCGTCAACTGGATGTCGCCGCCATCTGGCGAGTACTTGACTGCGTTGTCGAGCAGGTTGGCGAGCACTTGGTTGAGCCGGCCGCGGTCGGCGCGCACGGGCACAGCGTGGTCCGGTGCCGTCGTGCGGAAGGAGACGTGCGCCGGGGCGGTCACGCCGGCAGTAGCGACCGCCTCCGCGGCGACCGCAACCGCGTCCACACTGTCAATCACGAGCGAGAGCACGCCGGCGGTGAGCGTCTCCGCCGTGAGGATGTCGCTGGTGATCCGCGCCAGCCTTTCCGACTGCCCGGAGATGACGCCGAGCAGCTCGCCTCGGGTGGTGTCGTTGACGAGCCCAGCGCGCTCGAGTGTCTTGGCGGCACCGTAGAGGGCGCTCACCGGTGTCCGCAGCTCGTGCGAGACGGTTGTGATGACGCGCGAGCGGACCTCTTCGAGTGCGGTCAGCCTGCCGAAGTCGACTCGCAGCCGCGACAGCTCGAGGTTCATCCGCACGCGGGCGAGCAGCTCGCGCGCCGAGAATGGCTTGATGAGGTAGTCGTCGGCGCCTGACTCGAGCCCCGCGAGCGACGACTCTTCGCTTGCGCGCGCCGAGACAAGGATGACGGGAATGGTGCTCGTTGTGCTCTCCGCACGCAGTGCCTGCAGCAGGCCGACGCCGTCGAGGCGCGGCATCATCACGTCGCTGACAACAAGCGCCGGCGGGTCCGTCCGGATCGCGTCGAGCGCGGCAGCGCCGTCCGGGTAGGCGGAGACGCACCAGTGCCGTTCGAGCAGGCGTACGAGGTAGTCGCGCATATCGGGGTTGTCGTCCACGACGACGACGCGGGTTCCCTGGTCGGTTGCCTCCGTACCCACGACGTTCTCGTCGCGCAGTACTTCGGTGTTGTCCTCGTCGTCGGAGAGCCAGCGGCTTGCCTCTTCGACGTACGGGACGGCGGTACCGGCGGCAGAGCCGGCGAAGCGCTCGCCGTCGATCTGGTCGAGTGGAAGGTGTTCTCGACCCAGGGGGAGTGACACCGTGAACGAGGTGCCGCAGCCGGGCTCGCTGATGACGTCGACGCGGCCATGATGGAGGCCGACGAGCTCATGGACGAGGGCCAAGCCGATGCCGGTACCTTCGTGCGTACGGGACGCGTCGTTGCGGACGCGGTGGAAGCGCTCGAACAGGCGCGGTAGCTCCTCTGCCGGGATCCCCGTGCCGCTGTCGGCGACCTTGAGGCATGCCTCGCCGTCCACCTCGCGCAGCGCCACGCGGATTTCGCCCGCGAGCGTGAACTTGAACGCGTTGGACAGCAGGTTGAGGACGATCTGCTCCCACGCTTCCGCGTCGACGTAGACGTCCTCCGAGATCGGCTGGATGTCCGTCTCCAGACGCAGTCCGGCGCCTTCGATCACGGGTGCGAACTGGTCGACAAGTTCGTGAGTGAGCGACCCGAGGTCGCTCGGTCGGAAGCGCGCCTGGAACGCGGACGACTCAACGCGGGAGAAGTCGAGCAGTGTGTTGACCATCCGTAGGAGCCGCAGTGCGTTGCGTCGGATCACCTCGGCCCGCTCGCGGCGGACCGGTTCGATGTCCTCCTCGAGCATCGCCTCTTCTACTGGACCGAGGATCAGCGTCAACGGCGTTCGCAGCTCGTGGCTGACGTTGCTGAAGAAGGTCGTCTTCGCACGGTCGAGTTCGGCGAGCTCCTCGGCGCGGCGGCGCTCCTCCTCGTAGGCGGTCGCAGTCGCAAGGCTCGCCGAGACCTGGCCGGCGGCGAGCGATAGAAAGTTGCGGTAGCCATGGTCAAAGCGCCGGAACGGGTTGAGGCCAACGACGAGGACACCGCCCGCATTCGTCTGGCCGATCGACGCGATGGGCACGAGCGCCACCTCATGAGGCGGCTCGTCCCACGCGCCGTGTGGCAGGCGGGAGCCGTCGACGCCGTGGACGAGAACGTCCCGCCCACCGACCGCCCGCGCCAGGGGCAGGTCGATGTCGGGCGCGCCGCCGATTCCGCTCGAGCCGGCGAGTGTAAGGCTGCCGTCGGGGCCGACCACGTAGATGAGCGTGAACGGGAGGTCGTACGCGTTGGTCGCGAACGCTGACGCGCTGGCCGCGCACACCTCCTCCCAGGTGCGCGCCTCAGCGGTGCGCGCGGAAACCTCGTGCAGAAGCGCCAGCTGACGCTCGCCGATCATCCGCTGCGTATCGTCTGTGTTCGCGCAAATAACTCCTCCGACGCTGCCGTTGTCGCAGGGAATTGGGCTGTAGGAAAAGGTGTAGTAGGTCTCCTCGCGGTATCCGTGCCGCTCCATGATCAGCAGCTGCGACTCCACATAGGTTCCCTCCTCGCCCGCGAGCGCGGTTTCGAGCATCGGCCCGATCACGTCCCAGATCTCGCTCCAAACGACTTGAGTCGGCAGCCCGAGAGCATCCGGGTGCTTGCCGCCGATGATCGACCGATACGGGTCATTGTAGAAGTAGACGAGCTCCCCGCCCCAGCCGATCCAGATCGGCTGACGCGAGCTGAGCATGATCCGGACCGAGGTGAGGAGGGCGCGCGGCCACTGCGAGATCGGGCCGAGCGACGTGCTCGCCCAGTCAAAGGCCCGAATCCGCTCGCCCAACTCACCGCCCCCGGCGAGAAAGACCTCAGAGCTGGTATCGATCTGCACAGCCACAACCCCCAGCGGTCGTTGTCATTTCAGGCGAACCGCAGCCTCCGCCTCGGCGGCGCGACGTGAGGGAAAGAAATCGAAGAAGCGGTCGATTCCGGCGATCTCGAACACCCTCTTGACTGTCGCGTCGTTGGTCACGAGCAGCAGCCGGTTGCCGTCGCGGAGTTCGTGGCGCACTCGTAGAAACACATTCAGCATCGTCGAGTCGAGGAACGTGGTCTCGCTCAGATCGACAATCGTCGTCCTGGCTCCGTCCCCGGTCACGCTACTGAGCTCCTCCTCCACCCTCGGAGCCGTGTACAGGTCGTGCTCGCCAACAAGCGAGACGACGAAGATGTTTTCGCCTAAACGCTCGCTCCGGATCTCGTACGCGATGGTCGACTCATCCTGTTTCCGGTCGCCGTTCATCGATCCGGCCTGCACGCGGTACTCGTGGCCATCGAGATCAGCGCCCGCGCAAGTGCGACCGACGACCGCTTCCTCGTCGACGGAGATCCGATGAGGATCGAAGCTGCCCATCTCCCGCTCCCTCCCTCTGACTCGATCAGGTTGGTTTGCTAATCTCCGACACAGAACGTGTGATAACAGAAGCGCGCAACACAAAACGCGATACGAAAGATACGATATCTATGTCGCATATGTCAAGAGATGGAACATCCCACTGGACATTCCTGACAAACCACGCCCAGGTACTGGTCTGTATCGCCAACGATCCCGACAGCAGGCTGCGAGATGTCGCCGAGACAGTCGGCATCACCGAACGAGCAGCCCAAAGGATCGTGGCCGACCTCGCCGAAGCCGGATTCCTCGAACGCCAACGACACGGCCGCCGCAACCGTTACCTAATCAACGAAAGAACCGAAATGCGCCACCCAGCCCAAGAAGGCTACGAAATCGGCGAACTGCTCCACCTCCTCCGCCAAGTCCGCACCACGCGCAGCCACCCAAGCTGACGTCGACCGCTGGTGGGTGGTTGCTTCTGGATGTCCCGCGTCACGAAAGTGGCAGGGTTTCGGGCTCGGTTGACTTGATGGTCTGACGGCCCTTGATCGCTTCGAGGTGAACGTCGAGCGGTCGGCGCATGCCGATTCCTTCGTGTGGCCGGACCTCGTTGAAGAGCTGCCGGTAGGTCTCGACTTCTTGGCCGAGTTGGTGGCCGTCGTCGATCTCTTGCCGGTAGAGGTGCTCGTACTTCAAGGAGCCGAAGGCGCGCTCGCGGACGCCGTTCTGGCCCTAGCTGTCGCTATAGAGATAGCGGGGGCAGGATTTGAACCTGCGACCTCCGGGTTATGAGCCCGGCGAGCTACCTGACTGCTCCACCCCGCGTCGCAGGCCGGATTGTAGCACCGTGCGGTCGATTCCAAGCCGTGCGACTACCATGCCGGCGTGACCACCGCAGCCTGGATCGCGCTCGCATTTCTCCTCGTCGCGGTCGTCGGGTCGCTGGTGTTCCTCGGCCTGCGTGCGCTTCGTCTCTGGCGCTTGTTCAAGGCGTTCTCGCGCACGGCCGAGACGGCCCTCGATCGCGTCACTCGGGCCGCCGAGGCCGCCGAGCAGAAGTCGTCGTCGCTCTCTGCGAACCAGGAGCGGCTTGCGAAGGCGATGGAGCACCTCCAGATCTCGCTCGCGCGGCTCGCTGTGCTGCGAGCCGCAGCGGCCGAGGTGAACGCCACCCTGCAGAGCCTGCGCCGCATCGTCCCGAGCAAGTGACGCGCGTCGGCGCGATCGACCTCGGCACGAACGCCACACGCCTGCTCGTCGCCGACGTCGCAGACGGCCGCGTCGAGGAGCTCGTGCGCAGGACGCGCATCACGCGGCTCGGCGAAGGCGTCGACGCGCGTCGCCGCCTCCTCCCCGTCCCCGTCGCCCGGGTGCGCAACGTCCTCACCGAGTATCGGCGCGAGCTGGAGCAAGCCGGGGTCGAGCGGACCCTTGCGGTCGCGACGAGCGCAGTGCGAGACGCGGAGAACGGCGAAGCCTTTCTCGGCGAGATCGAGTGGTCGTACGGGTTCGCGACGCGCCTGCTGAGCGGCGACGAGGAAGCGGCGATGACCCTCCGCGGTGTCGGCCCGCTCGAGCCCGGCACCGTGGTCGTGGACGTCGGCGGCGGCTCGACCGAGCTGATCGGCGAGGGCTTCTGCGCCAGCCTGGATCTCGGCTCCGTGCGCTTGACCGAACGCCACGGCGGCGACTGGGCCGCGGCCGCGGCGGAGATTCGGTCGAACCTGCCTGAGCTCGCAGCAGACCGCCTGCTCGGTGTCGACGGGACGACGGCCGAACTGGCCGCGCTCGACGCCGTCACGCTTCCCCGGATCGCCGAGGTGCTCGACTGGCTCCGCGGCTCGACCGACGACGAGCGCCGCGCCCGGCTCCTGCAGCCGGACCGGAGCGACGTGATCGCAATGGGTGTCCTGATCGTGCGCGAGGTGCTTCTGCGCCTCGGCCCCGACCGGATCGCGCCGTCCGACCGCGATCTCCTGGACGGGGTGGCACTCGAGGCCGCCGCGCTCGCCGACCCGGCCGACGGCGAGGCGCCGCCCGGTGCCTACACCTGCTGCTAGTCCCGCGATATTTGCGCCCGCAACTTTCTCTGCTAAGATACTTGCGTCATCAAGAATCTGGAGGAGGAACCAGTTATGAGCAGCACCATCGAGAGGCAGACCGGGATCCCGGCCGGCACCTGGCAGGCGGACACCGTCCACTCCAGCGTCGCGTTCGAGGTCCCCTACGCGGTCGCGACGTTCGGCGGGCAGGTCACCGACTTCGACGCCACGCTCGCCGACGGGAGGCTCTCGGGCTCGGCGCGCATCGAGAGCATCCAGACCAAGGAGGAGAACCTCCAGGCCCACCTGCTCTCCCCCGAGTTCTTCGACGCCGAGCGCCACCCCGTCGTCGGCTTCTCGGGGACGCTCGCACGCGACGGCGACGCCGTCGAGGTCGACGGCGAGATCACGATCAAGGGCATCACGCAGCCGGCGGTGCTCACGGGCGCCATCGTCGGCCCGGCCGTCGATCATTTCGGGGCCACCCGGGTCGGGCTCAGGCTCGAGACGACCGTCGACCGCACGAAGTTCGAGATGAACTGGAACATGCCGCTGCCGAACGGCGAGCCGGCACTCTCGCACGAGGTCACGCTCAAGGCAGACCTCACGCTGGTCGCCCAGGAGGCGTAGGCGATGCGCGTCCTTGCGATCAGCGGTTCGCTCAGAGACGCAGCCAACTCGACGGCCCTCCTTCGCGCACTGCGCGAGGAGGCGCCGAAGGGTGTCCAGATCGACGTCTGGGACGGCCTCAAGGCCGTGCCGCCCTATGACCAGGACGACGACGTCGTCCCGGCCCCGGCCCCGGTCGCTGCGTTCCGCGACCTCGTGCGCGACGCTGACGGCGTCTTCTTCGCGACCCCGGAATACAACTCGTCGGTCCCCGGGGCGCTCAAGAACGCGCTCGACTGGGGCTCGCGCCCGATCGCGACGAACGTGTTCCGCAACAAGCCGGTCGCGGTGATCAGCTCCAGCGCCGGCGCGTTCGGCGGGGTCTGGGCGGCCGCGGAGCTGCGCAAGGTGCTCGCCGCGATGGGCGCGCGGGTCGCCGAGGCCGAGCTGGCCGTCGGGCACGCGCACGAGAAGCTCGACGACGAGGGCAGGCTCGTCGACGACGACGTCCGGGAAGGGCTCCGCGAGGCGCTCGACCTGCTCCTCGCCGAGATCTCGCCCGTCGAGGTCGCGGCCTAGGGATCGAGCTCGAGCGGCGGCTCGTCCTCGGCCAGCCGCCGCTGCACGACCGAGCGTGAGAGCACCCCGACGAGCTTCCCGTCCTCGATCACGGGGACGCGCTCGTAGTCCTTCTCCTCGAGAAACGCGTACGCATCGCTGAGCGGCATCGACCCGTCGAGGGTGGCGTTCGGCTCCTCGGCGATCTCGCCGAGCGGGGTCGTCGTCGGGTCACGCCCCGGCGCGACCACGTCTCGGACGAGCGTCTTGCGCGTGACGACGCCGGCGAGCCTCCCGCCGTCGCAGACGTAGACGGACCGCACCTCGGGCCGCAGGAGCGCCTGCGCGGCAGCCTGTGCCGTCTCTGCCGCGTCCAGCGCCAGCGGCTCGGTGACCATCGCGTCTCTGACGAGGAGCTGCTGCTCGGACATCGCTAGGGGTAGACGCCCCGTGCCTCGAGCGCGCCCGAGACCTCGTGGATGGCGGCGACGAGCGCGGCGTCGCGCAGCAGGATGCCTCGCTCCTGCGACACGTTCCACACCCGGTCGAAGGCGTCCGACATCTTGTCGGCGAGCCGGCGGCGGATCTCGTCGCGGTCCCAGAAGAGCCGGCCGAGATCCTGGACCCACTCGAAGTACGAGACGGTGACGCCGCCGGCGTTCGTGAGGATGTCGGGGAGGACCGGGATACCGCGTTCCGCCAGGATGCGGTCGCCTTCGTTCGAGGTCGGCCCGTTCGCGCCTTCGGCGACGAGCCTGCAGCGAAGGTTGCCGGCGTTCGCGCCGGTCACCTGGTCTTCGCGCGCTGCGAGCACGAGGATGTCGCATTCGAGCTCGAGCAGCGTCTCGTTGGTGATGCGCTCCACGCCCCGGTCGTACCCCTCGAGCGAGCCCTGCTCGGTGACGTGCGCATGCAGGGTCGGGATGTCGAGGCCCTGCGGGGCGAACACGCCGCCCGAGATGTCCGAGACGGCGATCACGTGCGCGCCGCGATCGTGCAGCTCGGTGGCGGCGATCCCACCAACGTTGCCGAACCCCTGCACGACGCAGCGCTGCTCGGCGAGGTTCCAGCGGAGTCGTTCGCAGGCGCGCTCGATGCACATCACGACGCCTGCGCCCGTCGCCTCGTGGCGGAAGAGCGAGCCGCCGATCGAGACCGGCTTGCCGGTGACGATCTCCGGTACGGCGTAGCCCTTCTGCATCGAGTAGGTGTCCATCATCCACGCCATCGTCTGCTCGTTCGTCGCCATGTCGGGCGCCGGGATGTCGAGCTCGGGGCCGATGAACGGCGCGAGCTCGGCGGTGAAGCGGCGCGTGAGGCGCGACAGCTCGGTCGGCGACAGGTCGCGCGGGCTGCAGCGCACGCCGCCCTTCGCGCCGCCGTACGGCAAGCGCAGAAGTGCGCACTTCCAGGTCATCCACATCGCGAGGGCCGCGCATTCGCCCAGGTCGACCGCGAGGTCGTAGCGGACCCCGCCCTTCGTCGGCCCGAGCACCGAGGAGTGCTGGACACGGTAAGCCGGGAACACCGAGTAGGTGCCGTCGTCCAGCTTCACGGGCAGGTTGAGGATCACGGCACGCTCGGGCGCGCGCAACCGCTTGGCGACGAAGTCGGGCACCTCGGCAAGCTCGAGTGCGTGATCGAGCTGGGTCAGCGCCTGCTGGTAGAGCGGTGTGTCCCACTCGAGCTGCAGCGGCGGATCGACGGCCTTGGCCACGGCCCGGAGGGTACGTGAAACGCCTCCGGCATCCGGCCGGGAACGAGGGGGCCGGGGTTACTCGAGGAGGGAGCGCAGCAGTTCGAGCTCCTCCGGATCGTCCGTCAGGTAGGCGCCGCGCACGATCGCCCAGATGCGGATTCGCCGCTCGTCGAGCCCGGCGGCGACGAACGCAGCAATGCGACGCTCGGTGCGCTCGCGATCGACCATGCGATAGGAGAGTGGGTTGCGGAGCCACGAGAAGAGGTCGTATTCGCGGTCGGAGAGATAGGGCTTCGGATCGATCGCGACGTAGCGGTCGCCGTGCCGGAGGATGTTGTGGTGGTGGAAGTCGCCGTGGACGAGCCACTCGTGCCCCGGGTCGAACGTGCGCCACAGCTCCCGGGCATACGGCGTCAGCCGGCTGACGTTGTCCTCGAGCCAGCGTGGCACCTCGTCCGCGACACGGCGGAACGGCGCTTCGGCCGGCCGCCACAGGCGGGTCGCGATGTCGACGGCGATCGCGGTCGCCTGCTCGTCGGGCAGGCCGGAGATGTCGCCTCCCGGCACGGCGCGCTCCTCGAGCAGCGCCCGCCTCGACCGGTCGGCGCGCCTGATGCGCACCGCGCCGTCGCCGTCCCACAGCTGGAGCGCAGCGTCCTCGTGCAGCGACTCGTCGTCGCCCGCCCACGCGACCTTCAGCACCGAGCGCTCGCCTGCCGGCGCCACGTAGGAGAACCGCGACAGGGCAAACGGCTCGCCGAGGGCGAGCCCCCACTCCGCGGCGACCTCCCGCGCCACGAGCTCCGTCCCGGTCAGGTCCACCGACATGGCGGGAGCTTAGGGACCGTCACAGGCGGCGGAAGAGCGCGAGCGAGCGCGACTCGACCACCACATCCGCTCCTGGTGCGGCGCGCTCGCATTCGCACGTGCCTGTCGAGAGCACGAGCTCCCACCGCGTCCCGAACCGCCGGGCGGGCAGCCGGAAGGTGATCTCCTCGAAGAACGCGTTGAAGAGGAGCAGAAACGACTCGTCGCGCACGTCTTCTCCGTGCGGCGTCTCGGCGCCGAGCTCGTCGCCGTTCAGGAACACTCCGATCGCACGTGACTCCGTGTTGTCCCAGTCCCGGCGTGTCATGCGCCGGCCGTCGGGACGCATCCACCAGACGTCCGGGAGATGCTCGCCCGTGCCGTCGAAGAACTTCGTGCGATGGAAGACGGGATGGGCGCGGCGGAGCTCGATCAGCGTGCGGGTGAACGCGAGCAACTCCTCGTCGCACGAGTCCCAGTCGATCCACGAGATCTCGTTGTCCTGGCACCAGGCGTTGTTGTTCCCGTGCTGCGTCCGCCCGATCTCGTCACCGCCGAGCACCATCGGCACGCCCTGCGAGAGCAGCAAGGTGGCGAGGAAGTTTCGCTGCTGGCGCGCGCGCAAGGCGATGACCGACGGATCGTCGGTCTCGCCCTCGACGCCGCAGTTCCACGAGCGGTTGTCGTCGGTCCCGTCGCGATTGTCCTCGCCGTTCGCCTCGTTGTGCTTCTCGTTGTACGAGACGAGGTCGCGCAAGGTGAACCCGTCGTGCGCGGTGATGAAGTTGACGGACGCGAACGGGCGGCGGCCGTCGGTCTGGTAGAGATCGGCCGATCCACCGAAGCGCGATGCGAAGTCGCGCAGCGGTGCGCGTCCGCGCCAGAAGTCGCGCATCGTGTCTCGATAGATGCCGTTCCACTCGGACCAGAGAATCGGGAAGTTCCCGACCTGGTAACCGCCCGGCCCGACGTCCCACGGCTCGGCGATCAGCTTCACCTGGGAGAGGATCGGGTCCTGGTGGATGATGTCGAAGAACGCGGAGAGGCGGTCGACCTCGTAGAACTCGCGCGCGAGCGCGGACGCGAGGTCGAAGCGGAAGCCGTCGACGTGGCACTCGGTGACGAAGTACCGCAGCGAGTCCATGATCAACCGCAACACGGTCGGGTGGACGGGGTTGAGCGTGTTACCCGTGCCCGTGTAGTCCATGTAGAAACGCTGGTCGTCCGGCACGAGCCGGTAGTAGCTCTGGTTGTCGACCCCGCGGAAACTGAGCATCGGCCCGAGGTGGTTGCCCTCCGCGGTGTGGTTGTAGACGACGTCGAGGATCACCTCGATGCCCGCGCGGTGCAACGCCTTGACGACGCCCTTGAACTCGCGCACCTGGTCCGACGTCGCGGCATAGAGCGCGTGCGGCGCGAGGTAGCCGATCGTCGAATAGCCCCAGTAGTTGGTGAGACCGCGGTCGTGCAGGAATCCCTCGTCGACGATGTGGTGGATCGGCAGCAGCTCCACCGCGGTGACGCCGAGCGACTTGAGGTAGTCGATCGCCCCGGCGCTCGCCAGGCCTCCGTACGTGCCGCGCAGGTCCTCTCGCACCTGTTCGCGCAGCTCGGTGAATCCCTTGACGTGCAGCTCGTAGATCACGGTCTCGTGCCAGGGGGTGCGCGGCCGCATCCAGTCGTCGTCCTCCCAGTCGAATCCCGGGTCGATCACGCGCGAGCGCGGGATCGCCGGTGCGGAGTCGGTCTCGTCGAGCGTCAGGTCGGCGTCGTCGCCGCCGGTCGGCACGTACGGCAGCACGTTCGCTGCGCGCCAGTCGACGGCGCCGTCGATCGCCTTCGCGTACGGGTCGATGAGCAGCTTCGACGCGTTGAACCGCTTCCCGCCCTTCGGATCGTACGGCCCGTGCACGCGATAGCCGTAGCGCTGCCCGGGGCCGATGCCCGGCATGTAGCAATGCCAGTTGAACGCCGTGCGCTCGTGCAGCTCGATGCGCTCCTCGCTGCCATGCTCGTCGAACAGACAGAGCTCCACGCGTTCCGCGTTCTCGGAGAAGAGCGCGAAGTTCGTCCCTTCCCCGTCCCAGGTCGGCCCGAGTGGAAACGGCCGCCCGGGCCAGACGCGACGGCTCACCTCCGACTCTCCGTGGGCATCGGCGTCAAGCGGACTCGGGCCCGGACGGGCGCAGCCAGACGACGGACAGCGGCGGGAGCGTCAGCAACGCCGAGAACGGCTGGTCGTGCCACGGCTTCGGCTCCGCGTTCACCTCGCCCAGGTTCCCGACGCCGCTCCCGCCGTAGTAGGACGAATCGGTGTTCAGGAGCTCCTCCCACGCGCCGCCGGCAGGCAGGCCCACGCGGTAGCCCTCGCGCGGCACCGGCGCGAGGTTCGCGATGCAGACGACCTGGCGGGTGCCGTCCTTCGACACCCGCGCGAACACGAGCACGTTGTTGAGCGCGTCGTTCGGCTCGATCCAGCGGAATCCCTCGTGGGAGAAGTCGACCTCCCAGAGCGCCGGCTCCTCCCGGTAGGCGCGATTCAGGTCGCGCAGCAGATCACGGACACCGGCGTGGTCGGCGTGGTCGAGGAGCCACCAGGGCAGCTCGTCCTCGTGCGCCCACTCCCACGGATTCGCGAGCTCGCCGCCCATGAACAGCAGCTTCTTGCCCGGATGCGCCCACATGTAGGCATAGAGCGCGCGCAGGTTCGCGAGCTGCTGCCAGCGGTCACCGGGCATCTTCGAGAGCAGCGATCCCTTGCCGTGCACGACCTCGTCGTGCGAGAGCGGCAGGATGAAGTTCTCGTTCCACGCGTAGACGAGCGAGAACGTGAGCTCGTGATGGTGGAAGCGCCGGTGGATCGGATCGCGCTGGAAGTACGCCAGGGTGTCGTGCATCCAGCCCATGTTCCATTTGAAGCCGAACCCGAGCCCACCGACGTACGTCGGCCGCGAGACACCGGGCCAGGCGGTGGACTCCTCGGCAGCCGAGATGACGCCGGGCTCGCGCGCGTGAACGAGCTCGTTCATCTCCTTGAGGAAGGCGACCGCGTCGAGATCCTCACGGCCGCCGAACCGATTCGGGATCCACTCGCCCTGTTTGCGCGAATAGTCGAGGTAGAGCATCGAGGCGACCGCATCGACCCGTAGCCCGTCGGCGTGATACTCGCGGAGCCAGAAGAGCGCGTTCGCCAGCAGGAAGTTCTGCACCTCGGTGCGCCCCAGGTTGAACACGAGCGTCCCCCAGTCGGGATGCGCGCCGCGGCGAGGGTCGGCATGCTCGTAGAGCGCCGTGCCGTCGAACCGGGCGAGCGCCCACTCGTCGCGCGGGAAATGCGCCGGTACCCAGTCGAGCAGCACGCCGATCCCGTTGGCGTGCAGGTGATCGACGAAGTAGCGGAAGTCGTCCGGCGAACCGAGAGTCGAGAGCGTCGCGTAGTAGCCGGTCACCTGATAGCCCCACGAGCCCGAGAACGGGTGGTGCATGACGGGCAGCAGCTCGACGTGCGTGAAGCCGAGGTCACGGACGTACGGCGCGAGCTCCGCTGCGAGCTCACGCCAGCCGAGTCCCTTGCGCCAGGAAGGCGCGTGCACCTCGTAGACCGTCATCGGCTCTTCGAGCGGCTCCCGCTCGCGGCGGCGCGCGACCCAGTCGGCGTCCTGCCACTCGTGCTCCGACTGGAACACGACCGACGCGGTCTTCGGCGGCACCTCGGCCTCGAACGCGACCGGGTCGGCCTTCTCCCGTCCGTCGAGGTGGAACTTGTAGCGCTGGCCGACGGATGCGCCCGGCGCGACCCCTTCCCAGATCCCGGTCGAGTCGACCGGTGCCAGCCGGTCGGCGGCCGGGTCCCAGCCGTTGAAGTCGCCGACGACGCTGACGTACTTCGCGTTGGGCGCCCAGACCGCGAAGTGGACGCCGCCCTCGACCCGGTGCGCTCCGAGCTTCGCGTAGAGCTCCTCGTGGCGCCCGGCCCGCGCAAGCCAGATGTCGAGGTCCCCGAACGCCGAGCCCGCGCCCGTCATACCGGCACGTCCTCTGCGAGCATCCGCTCGATCCCCGCGACCGGGATCTTCACCCAGTCCGGGCGGTTGTTGAGCTCGTAGCGCAGCTCGTAGACGGCCTTCTCGAGCTCGAACACGCTGAGCAGCCTGTCCATGCCGCTCCCGGAGGGAACGAGCGACTGGTCGACCGTCGCCCGGTAGCCGTCCAGGAACTGCCCCCGCACGCGCGTCTCCCAGTCGGCGGGCGGCTCGACGCCCCGCAACAACGGGCTCGCCGAGGCGGCGTACGCGAAGGAGCGCAGCATCCCGGCGACGTCGCGCAGCGGGCTCCGCTTGCGGCGGCGCTCCGGCAGCGAACGCGCGGGCTCGCCCTCGAAGTCGATGATCACCCAGTCGGCGTCCGTCCAGAGCGTCTGACCGAGATGGAAGTCGCCGTGGTGGCGGATCACACGTCCCGCGCCGCCGAGATTGGTCAGCATGCGCAGCCGCTCGCGCACCTCCTCGCCGCGCCCGCGGATCGGCTCGAGCTCGGGGACGTCGTCGGGCAGGTCGAGGAAGACCGATTCGATCTCCTCGTCGACCGTCGCGGTCAGCAGCCCGAGCGACTCCGTGGACGTCTCCTCGGGACAGAAGCCGGGATCCTGAGCATCCGACCCGAGCGTCGAGTGCATCAGCCCGGTCACCTCGCCGAGGCGGCGCGTGCTCGCGACGAACGAATCGCTGCCGTTGCTCATCGAGTCGAGGGCGTGCTCCCAGCCGTCGCGGCCGCCGACGAAGCGCTGCAGGATTCCGAGCGTCACGTCCATCTGGCGACCGGCGTACGAGTACCAACCGACGAGCCGAGGGATGTTCTCGAAGCCGTGCTCCGTCAGGAACCGCAGCAGCTCGAGCTCCGGGTTGACCCCTGCCTCCAGGCGCCGGAAGACCTTCAGGATCAGCTCGTCGTCGAAGACGATCGAGGTGTTCGACTGCTCGGCCGCGACCGGACGCGCTTCGCGGAGCTCGGCGGCGAAGCTGCCGACGGCGGCGAACTCGACGACACCGTCGGCCGCGGGGAGCCTGACGGCCTGACGCATCATCGAGACGAGCTCACGCACGCTGCGCGGATCGTCGAGCGCGTCGAGGGTGTCGCCCGCGAGCAGCTGGTAGGTCTCGTGCATTCCCGTGTCGAAGCGGATCTCGACCAGCAGCAGCTCGAGCCGTGGGTCGTCCTCGCGCAGCATCGAGCGGTCCACGACCTGCGAGTGCGAGACGTCCCTCGTCTTCGAGCCGAACCACCGCTGGCTCGTGACGAACTCGATCAGCTCGCGCTCATCCGTCACCGGGCTCGTCCTTCCGAAGCTGGAACCAGAAGAACCCGCGTGGCGCCATCGTCAGCAGGTAGGGGAGCTCGCCGATGCGCGGGAAGCGCGTGCGGCCGAACATCTCCTCCGGCACGAAGCCCTCCCAGCGGGACAGGTCGAGCTCGACGGCCTGCGCCGAGCGGGCGAGATTGTGGACACAGAGCACGATGTCGTCCTCGTAGGTGCGCACGTGGGCGAAGATGCGCGGGTTCTCCGGGCGCAGCGCCTCGTACGTGCCGAGCCCGAACAGCGGATGGTCCTTGCGCAGCGCGATCAGACGATGCAGCCAGCGGAGCAGCGAGTTGGGCTGCCTCAGCTGCGCCTCGATGTTGACGGCCTGGAAGCCGTAGACCGGGTCCATCAGCGGCGGCAGATAGAGCTGCTGGAAGTCCGCGCGCGAGAAGCCGCCGTTCCGGTCGCCGGTCCACTGCATCGGCGTGCGGACGCCGTCGCGGTCGCCCAGGAAGATGTTGTCACCCATCCCGATCTCGTCGCCGTAGTAGAGGACGGGCGAGCCGGGAAGCGAGAAGAGGATCGCGTGCATCAGCTGGATCTCGTCGCGCCCATTGTCCAGCAAGGGCGCCAGACGGCGGCGGATGCCGAGGTTCAGCTTCATCCGCGGATCCTTGGCGTACTCCTCGTAGAGATAGTCGCGCTCGTCGTCGGTGACCATCTCGAGCGTCAACTCGTCGTGGTTGCGGAGGAAGAGGCCCCACTGCGCGTTGCCGGGGACCGGCGGCGTCGACTCGAGGATCTCGACGATCGGCAGCGCATCCTCGCGGCGGATCGCCATGAACATGCGGGGCATCACCGGGAAATGGAACGCCATGTGACACTCGTCGCCGTCGCCGAAGTACTCGACGACGTCGTCCGGCCACTGATTGGCCTCCGCGAGGAGGACGCGGTCCTGGTAGCGCGCGTCGACCTCCGCCCGGACTCGTCTGAGGAACTCGTGCGTCTCGGGCAGGTTCTCGCCGTTCGTGCCGTCGCGCTCGAAGAGGTAGGGAACCGCGTCGAGCCGGAAGCCGTCCAGGCCGAGGTCGAGCCAGAAGCGGAGGACGTTCAGCATCTGCTCCTGCACGTCCGGGTTGTCGTAATTCAGGTCCGGCTGGTGGCTGAAGAACCGGTGCCAGTAGTACTGCCCGCGCACCGGGTCCCACGACCAGTTCGACGGCTCGGTGTCGACGAAGATGATTCGGGCCTCGCTCCACCGCGCGTCGTCGTCGCCCCAGACGTACCAGTCGCCGTACGGGCCGGTCGGGTCGGTGCGACTCTCGTGGAACCACGGATGGTCGGACGACGTGTGGTTCATGACCAGGTCTGCGATCACCCGCATCCCACGCTGGTGGGCCTGGTCGACGAAGTACGTGAAGTCCTCGATGTCGCCGTAGTCCGGATGGATGCCGAAGAAGTCGGCGATGTCATAGCCCCCGTCGCGCAGCGGGCTCGGAAAGCACGGGAGCAGCCAGAGGCAGTCGACGCCCAGCCATTGCAGGTAGTCGAGCTTCTCGGCCAGGCCGCGGAGGTCACCCGAGCCGTCGTCGTTCCCGTCGTAGAACCCACGCAGGTGGATCTCGTAGAAGACGGCCTTCTTGAACCAGAGCGGATCGCGCTCGAACCAGTTCCCCGGCTCCGTCATTCCCGCTCGGCTCCGTCGAGCCTGCGCTTCGTCATGCGGCCGCCTTGATCAGGTGCGCCTTCCCGGGTGCGAGCTTGACGTAGTTCCGGCCGACCCGCCACGTGAACGCGCGCCCGCTGAGGAGGTCACGCGCGTCGAAGGCCGGCGGCAGGCCGAGCGCGACCGGGATCACGCACGCCCCCTCCTGCTCGGCGAAGGGATCGAGGTTGACGATGCAGATCAGGCCGTTCTTGGCGTAGGCGATCAACTGGTCGTTCTCCGTCTCGAGCCAGCGCAGCCCCGCGAGCCGCTGCAGCGCGGGCTCGGCGCGGCGGATCTCGTTCAGGCGCTGCACGAGCGGCAGCAGCGGCCCGTCCAGCGCCCGGCGCTTCACCTCGTACTTCTCGGAGTCGAGGTACTCCTCGGAGCCGTGCGAAACGGCCTTGTTCTCGAACGACTCGAAGCCCGAGTAGATCCCGTACGACGGCGCGAGCGTCGCCGCCAGCACGAGCCGCGCCTCGAACGCCGGCGGACCGCCGAGCTGCAGGTACTCGTGGAGGATGTCCGGCGTGTTCACGAACGCATTGGGCCGGTAGAACTGCTCCCACGCCAGCAGCTGCTCGACGTACTCGACGAGCTCCGCCTTCGTGTTCTTCCAGGTGAAGTACGTGTAGCTCTGGGCGAAACCGGCCTTGGCGAGCGTGGTCATCATCGACGGACTGGTGAACGCCTCCGCGAGGAAGATCACGCCTGGATCGTCGCGGCGGACCTCTGCGATCAGCCACTCCCAGAACGCCACGGGCTTCGTGTGCGGGTTGTCGACCCGGAAGACGGTGATGCCGCGCCGCACCCAGTGGAGGACGACGTCGCGCAGCGCCTGCCACAGCCCTTCCCAGTCCTCCGACTCGAAGTTGACGTTGTAGATGTCCTGGTAGCGCTTCGGCGGATTCTCCGCGTACTTCAACGTGCCGTCCGGCCGGCGGTTGAACCACTCGGGATGCTCCTGCAGCCAGGGGTGGTCGGGCGAGCACTGGATCGCGAAGTCGAGCGCGATCTCGATGCCGGCGCTCCGGGCCGCGGCGACCATCGCGTCGAAGTCGTCCCACGTCCCGAGCTCGGGGCTGATCGCGTCGTGGCCGCCTTCGGCCGAGCCGATCGCCCACGGCGAGCCGACGTCGCCCGGCTCGGCGCCGACCGCGTTGTTTCGACCCTTGCGGTTCGAGACGCCGATCGGGTGGATCGGCGGCAGGTAGACGACGTCGAAGCCGAGCCGCGCCAGCTCGGGCAGCGCGTCGGCAACGCCGACGAACCCACCGAAGGAGCGCGGGAAGAGCTCGTACCAGGCGCCGAACCGTGCGAGCTCACGGTCGACGTCGACTGCGAGCGGCGGCGAGGAGACCTCGTCGTGACGGTCGCCGGCCTGGGCGGCGAGCCCGCTCTCGACCGTCGGCACGACTCCGCCGAAGAGAGCTGCGCCCTCCGACAGCTCGCCGCTGAGATCCTGCTGCCCCGCCTCCACCTTGCGCCTGAGCTCGTCCTGCCACGTCGCGATCCGATCGGTCCAGGCGGCGACGGCGAACTCGAAGCGGCCGGGCCGGTCGACGGTGAAGACGCCGCCGAAGCGGTCGTTGCCGAGCGGCGTGAGCGGCTCCTCGCGCCAGTCGGCGTCGCCGGGGCCGCGCACGCGAACGGCGCCGCCGAGCGTGTCGTGGCCGTCCTTGAAGACGGTCGCGTAGACCTCGACGCGGTCCCCCACCGTGCGCTTGACGGCGAACCGGCCACAATCGAGCATCGGCTCGACCGCCTGGATCTGGATGCGTGGCTGAAGGATCTTGGGAAGGGACACTCTGTGAGATTCTCGATGGTCGGGTCGTCCTGAACTCATGCTGCTCGAGCGCGCATCCGGAATCCTGCTGCATCCGACCTCGTTGCCGAACGGAGTGCTCGACCGGCACGCGTTCGAATTCGTGGACTGGCTGGCAGCGGCTGGGCAGTCATGGTGGCAGGTTCTGCCGCTCGGCCCGCCGGAAGGGCTGACGGGCTCGCCGTACATGTCGCCGTCGGCCTTCGCCGGCTCTCCCGACCTGCTCGCCGATCCGGAGGCGCCCGTCGGCGACGAGGAGGTGGAGGCATTCCGCGAGCGCAACGCATACTGGGGCGACGACTGGGTCGCATACGGCGGCAGGCTCGCGGACCAGGTGCGCTTCGAGCGCGAGTGGCAGGCGCTGCGCGACCATGCAGCCCGGCGCGGCGTCCGGCTCTTCGGCGACATGCCGATCTACGTCGCGCACGACGGCGCCGACCACCGTGCGCGGCCGCGGCTCTTCCAGGAGGGCGCCGTCGCGGGCGTGCCCCCGGACCTGTTCGCGAAGACCGGCCAGCTGTGGGGCAACCCCCTCTACGACTGGACGGCGATGCGCGCGGACGGGTACCGCTGGTGGATCGAGCGCTTCCGCCGCACGTTCGAGCTCGTCGACCTGACACGGGTCGACCACTTCCGCGGGTTCGTCTCCTACTGGGCCGTGCCGGCAGGCGAGCCCACTGCCGAGCACGGCCGCTGGCGGCGCGGGCCCGGCGCCGGCGTCTTCCGCGCCGTCGAGCGGGAGCTCGGAGCGCTCGCGGTCGTCGCCGAGGACCTCGGCGTGATCACCGAGCCGGTCGTTCGGCTCCGGCGCGAGCTCGGCTTCCCCGGCATGGCCGTCCTGCAGTTCGCCCTCGGCCGCGACCCGTCGAACCCGCATCTGCCCGAGAACCACGCGGAGCAGTCGGTCGTCTACACGGGCACGCACGACAACGACACGACCCGCGGCTGGTGGGAGTCGCTCTCGCAGGCGGACCGTGACTGGACCGGCCTCGATGCGGCAGACCCCGCCTGGTCGCTGCTCGAGGTCGCGTGGGGCTCACGCGCCGCGCTCGCGATGGCGCCCCTGCAGGACGTCCTCGGCCTGGGCTCGGAGGCTCGCATGAACCTGCCCGGAACCGAGGAGGGCAACTGGCAATGGCGGTACGCGCCCGGGCAGCTGACCGACGAGCTCGCTCAGCGGTTGCTCGACCTCACCGAATCGTCGCACCGCGGACGACGGTCGAGCTGAGTGCCGGGGGAGGGTCTCGAACCCCCAAGTCCCCGTGGGGACGGCCGGTTTTAAGCCGGCTGCGTCTACCAGTTCCGCCACCCCGGCGCCGGCAGGCTAACGGCCTCACTGTGTCGTGGGGCCCTCACCCGGCTTGTCCGCCGAGAGCGGGATCCCCTCCGGCCCACGGCCGCGGAAGACCTTGCGGAACGCCTCGAAGGCCGCCTTCGTCTTCGCGGTGTAGCCCGGGCAGATCGCGATGTGGCCCTGGCCGTAGTAGCCGTTCTGCTGATAGTGCGACGTGTCGCCCGTCCAGGCGGTGATCGCGATCTTCGAGCCGAGCGAGGGATACGGCGTCCCGAACGTGCCGACGGGCTGCTCGGAGTAGAAGCTCAGGAGCTTGGCGACCGTCGACTGGGGCACCTGCGAGCCCCACCAGAGGATCACCCCGCCGTGCTCCTCGTTGTGGACGACCATGCGCGGGTTGACCGGGTCGTTGTAGAAGCCCCAGACCGCCCACTCCGGGTAGTGCTGGCCGTTCGACGGCGGGCTTGTGTTCCAGGGAAGCTTCTTCGTGAGGCTGTTGACATGCGTCCCTTGCCCCTTCGGCACGAAGGCGGTGACCGTCCTGAACTTGCAGTTCGCGGCCACCATGTCGGCGCTGAGCTGCTTCGTGTCCGTGCCGCTTCCGCCGGCGCCGAGCGCGAAGATCAGCACCACGGCGACGAGACCGGCGAAACCGGCCGCGGCGACTCCGTAGAGGAGCGAGCGGTGGCTGCGGCCCAGGTCGTCCGGGGCCGAGGCCGCCGCCTTGCCGGTTCGGCGCTGCGGCGCCTGGACACGCGGCGGCGGCGGTGTGCGGGGCTTCTTCTTCGCCATCGGAAGCGGGTATTCAAGCGGAAACGGCGACGTCGTCGCCGAAAAATGCAGCCACGGCTGCCGGATCCTCGGCGATCGGGCAGCGCGGCAGCGCAGAAAGGAACGCGCGCCCGTACGGGCGCGTGCGCAAGCGCGGGTCGAGGATCGCGACGACCCCGCGATCCGAATGTCCGCGGATCAGCCGGCCGAAGCCCTGCCGCAGCTGCAGCATGGCCGTCGGGAGCGCGTAGTCGCGGAACCAGTCGCCGCCCGCACGCTCGACGGCCTCGCAGCGCGCCTCGTGCAGCGGATCGCCCGGGGCGGAGAACGGGAGCTTGTCGATCACGAGCAACGACAGCGACTCACCCGGTACGTCCACCCCCTGCCAGAACGTCGAGGTCGCGAGCAGCACCGACCCCACCTCGTCGCGGAAGCGATCGAGCAGCCGCTCGCGCGGAGCCTCGCCCTGGATGAGCACCTCGTACGGGACGCGGCCGCGCACGCGCTCGCGGTAGACCTCGAGCGCGCGGTAGCTCGAGGTGAGCACGAGCGCGCGCCCCTCGGAGAGCGCGAGCAGCGAGACGATCTCGTCCGCGGCCCGCTCGGTGAACCCCTCTCCGCGCGGGTCGGGCATCGCGCGCGGCAGGTAGAGGAGCGCCTGTTCGGGAAAGTCGTACGGCGAGCCGACGACCGCCTCGCGCGCTCGCTCGAGGCCGAGTCGCCGCCGCACGAAGCCGGCGTCGTCGCCGGTCGTCAGCGTCGCCGAGACGAGGACGGCCGTCGGCCCGTCGGCCCAGAGCCGGTCGCGCAGCTCGGACGAGACGTCGACGGGCGCCCAGGCGAGCGCGTCCGGCTCGGCCCAGACCACACGGTCGAGCTCCCCGGGCTCGAGGCAGCGCTCGACCTCGCCCGCGCCGGCGAGCGCCCGGCGCGCCAGCGCGTCCAGGTCCTCCCCCTGCCCCTCGAGGGCGTTCGAGAGGTCGCCGAGCGCGTCCATCAGGACGAGCGCCGGCTCGGGCGGCACCTCCCGCAGCCGCTTGCGGCCGGCCGCCGGGGCGATCGCGCGCAGGAGCCGCTCGCCCGTGCGCTCGACCCGGTCGACCTGCCGGGCCGGAAACGGGCGCTGCGCGTCGCGGCAGGCACGCTCCACGTCCGCCGCGAGCCGTCTGAAGCCCGAACGCGAGACCCGGCCGCCGAGCCACGAGGCGGCCGACTCCTCGAGCCGGTGCGCCTCGTCGAAGATCACCGCGTCGTGCTCGGGCAGCACGCCGCCGCCCGAGGCGATGTGCGCGAAGTAGAGCGCGTGGTTGACGATCACGAGGTCGGCCGAGGCGGCTCGCTCGCGCGCCGCCTCGGCGAAGCAGGCTGAGACGAACGGGCAGCGCCGCCCCGAGCACCGGTCGGGGCCGACCGCGAGCTCGGCCCAGAAGGCTTCGGTCGGCTCGACCGCGAGCTCGGCGCGATCGCCGGTCTCCGTCGTCTCGAGGAAGCCCTGCATCGCCTCCCAGGCGCGGGCGTCGCGTCCCTCGGCGAGCAGGAACGGCTGGAAGCCCTGGAGCTGGCGGCGGCAGAGGTAGTTGGCGCGGCCTTTCAAGACCTCGACGCGCACCTCCCGCCCGATCGCGGCGGCGGCGATCGGCACATCCTTCGAGAGGAGCTGCTCCTGCAGGGCCTTGGTCGCGGTCGCGACGACGACCCGCCTTCCCGACTCGAGCGCAGGCACGAGATAGGCGAGGCTCTTGCCGACGCCGGTCCCCGCCTCCGCGACGAGATGCTCGCCGGTCGCGAGCGCGTGCTCGACACACGCGGCGAGCGCCGCCTGCTCGCGCCGCGCCTCGTACTCGGGAAGCGCATGCTCAAGCGCGCCGCCGGGGCCGAAGACGTCCTCCATCGGCTCGAGCCTACGCGAGCGAACGGACGTTCCCTTCGGCCGCCGGTCGCACGAAAGAGTGCAATTTGCGGCTTTCGGCCGTGAGGCTTCTTGACGGCCGCGCCGGGCCGGCGTTAGGTTGCGCCCGTCGGATCCGGTAGGTCTTCGGACTCGCTGGATCCGGCACTCAGCTCCGGTAGGTCTTCGGACTCGCCGGGGCTGATTTTTTTGGTCCGACGCCGTCCGACGGCATCACTATCGTCCGTCGGCCCATGGCAGCGATCCTCTTTCTCCTGCTCGGCCTGGCGCTCGGGGGCGGCGGCGTCTATCTGTGGTTCCGCGAGCGGCTCGGACGGGCGACCGACAAGCTGGCGGCCGTCGAGCAGAGCCAGGGCCAGTGGGAGGACCGGCTCAAGGCGGCGACCGGTGACGCGCTCCTGAAGAGCCAGTCGTCGCTCCTCGAGCTGGCCGAGGCGCGCCTCGCCCCGATCAAGGAGACGCTGACGAAGTTCGAGGCGCAGTCGAAGCAGCTCGAGGACAAGCGCGCCCGCGAGGTGACCGCGATCGGCGAGCGCCTCCGCGAGGTCGCCGCCGGCCAGGAGAAGCTGCGCACGGAGACGGGGAGCCTCGTCACCGCTCTCCGCGCCCCGCACGTGCGCGGCCGCTGGGGCGAGGTCCAGCTGAAGCGCGTCGTCGAGCTCGCGGGGATGCTCGACTACTGCGACTTCCGCACCCAGGCGAGCGAGCGCGACGACGAGGGCCGCCTGCTGCGGCCCGACATGGTCGTGCAGCTCCCCGGCGGCAAGTGCATCGTCGTCGACTCGAAGGTGCCGATCGAGGGCTACCTGGACGCGGTGGCGACCGACGACGCCGATCTCAAGCGCGTCCATCTGGCGCGACACGCCCAGCAGGTCCGCGAGCACATCAGGAAGCTCGGACAGAAGCGCTACTGGGACCAGTTCGACTCGACGCCCGAGTTCGTCGTCATGTTCGTCGACGAAGGGCTCTACCGCGCCGCGCTCGACGAGGACGGATCGCTGTTCGAGGCGGGCGCGGCGGCCGGCGTGATCGTGGCGTCACCGGCGACGCTGATCGGCCTGCTGCGAACGATCGCCTACGGGTGGCAGCAGGAGACGGTCGCGGAGAGCGCCCGCGAGATCTCGAACCTCGGTCGTGAGCTCTACGACCGCCTCGGCGTGTTCGCCGGCCACTTCGCGAAGGTCGGACGCGGCCTCGACACCGCGGTCGGCGCGTTCAACCAGGCGGTGAGCTCGTTCGAGACGCGCCTGCTCGTGACCGCGCGCAAGTTCCCCGAGCACGGCGTGACGAACGACGAGCCGCCCGAGGTGCAGCAGATCGAACGCAAGCCGGTCGTCGTCAGCGCCCCGGAGCTCGTCGCGCTGCCGCAGCACGACGCCGACGCCGCCTGAGCGCCGTCACCAATTCGTTACCCTTCCGGACAGTGGACTGGACGGTGTTCCATTCGCTCAACGGCCTGCTCCGGCACCGCGACGGTGCCCAGGACGCGGCGCTCGCCTTCAACGCCTGGGCGATCTTCACGCTCGTTGCCGTCGCCGGCGGGATCTGGTTCCTGGCGCGCCCGGGCGGCTCGCCGCGCTCGAAGCTCGCAGCGCTCTCGGCGGCCACGTCGGCCGCGCTCGCGCTGCTCGTCAACGTCCTCGTGGGCCAGTTCTGGTTCCACGATCGCCCGTTCGTCGACCATCCACGCCTGACCGTGCTGCTGATCCGGCACGCCCCCGACAACTCGTTCCCGAGCGACCACGGGAGCGTGGCGTTCGCGATCGCGTTCGCCGTGCTCGCGTTCCATCGGCGTCTCGGCGTCCTGCTCGTCCTCGCGGCCACCGCAATCGCCGTGGACAGGATCCTGATCGGCGTCCACTATCCCGTCGACGTCGCGACGAGCCTCCTGATCGGGCTCGGGTCGGCCCTGCTCGTCACGACGGCCGGGCGGCCCCACATCGCGTGGGCGGTCGAGCAGCTGAGCAGGATCTCGGACCCCGTCGTCGCCGGCGCGCGCGGGCTGCTCGACTCGAGCCGCCGTCCCTGAGCAACCGGCCCCGCGAACATCCTCCGCGGGGCCTTCTCTATGCTCGCTGATCGGATGAAGTCGGCACGAGGAGCCGGGGTCGAGCCGCGCCCGCGCGGACCATGGATGTCGACGTGGCTGCGGTTGCGCCGCGACCGCTGGTCGGTCGCGGCCATGATCGCGCTCGCGGTCATCTTCTTCATCGCCTTCTTCGGGGGGGCGATCGCGACGCGCATCGTCGGGCACGACGGCGCGAAGCCGTTTCCGTATGCGACGAACGCAACGCTCAAGCCCGTCGGGCCGTGGACACGCGTGCCCGCGACCGCCCAGGTCAACCTCGACCAGTACGGCAACGTCCAGCCGCCGCCGAAAGGGACGAAGGAGGCGCTGCTCGTGCTCGGGGCCGACGGCCCGCTCGGGCGGGACGAGCTGATCCGCGTGCTCGACGGTGCCCGGACGTCGCTCGAGATCGCGATCGGCGGGGTGATCGTCGCGCTGCTGATCGCGATCCCGGTCGGCGCGGTCGCCGGGTACTTCGGCGGTGCGACGGACGCGGTCGTCTCGCGCTTCACGGAGACGGTGATGGCCTTTCCGCTGCTGCTCTTCCTCGTCTTCGCCACCGCGAAGCTGAGCCCCGCCCTGCGCGGCATCGCCTACGGCTGGCAGCTGCCGGCGGGCGTCTTCTCGGAGGCGCTCCTGATCGGCATCTTCACGTCGTTCTACCCGACGCGGCTCGTACGGGCCCAGCTCCTGACCCTGCGCAACGCGGAGTTCGTCGAGGCGGGGCGGATGATCGGCGCCTCGGACCTGCGAATCCTGCGACGCCATCTCCTCCCCCACCTCGTCCCGACGCTGCTCGTCTGGAGCACGCTCGCGGTCGCGACGAACATCCTGCTCGAGGTCGGCCTCAGCTTCATCGGCGTCGGGGTGCAGCCGTCGACGCCGACCTGGGGGTCGCTGCTCGCCACCGCCTGGGGCACGGTCTACCAGCCGCTCGGCTTCGGCCGGCAGGCCCCGAACAGTACGACGGCATGGCAGACGATCATCCCGACGGCGGCCATCCTGATCACGGTCATCTCCCTGAACCAGGTCTCCGAAGGCGTCCGGCGCGCGATCGAGCCGTGGTCCCGGCGATGAGACGTGTCCTCGGTTACCTCGCCCGCCGGGTGGCCGCCGCCGTCTTCACGGTGCTCTCGCTGATCGCGATCGCGTTCATCGTGTACTGGGCGCTTCCCTCGACGCCCGCGACCTTCGTCTATCCCAACGCGCCGCACCTGACCGCCTACCAGATCTCGAACGCGAACCACCTGCTCGGCCTCGACCGCCCGAAGATCGTTCAGTACGGCGACTACGTCGCCCAGCTCGCGCGCGGTGACCTCGGCAACCAGTGGACCGGTTCGGTGCTGCAGGGGAACACGCTCCAGCAGGTGCCGGTCGGCAGCATCCTCTACCCGGCAGTCGGAGCGACGCTCTCGATCATCCTCGGCGGAGCGTTCCTCGTGGTGCTGCTCGCGATCCCGTTGGGCGCACTCGCGGGAAGCCGTGTCGGCTCCTGGTTCGACCGGACGATCTCGATCGTCGCCCTCGTCGGTGTGTGCACCCACCCGATGGTCCTCGGCGGTGTGCTGCAGAAGGCGTTCGCGAACCTGCACGTCCCCTGGCCGCCGCTCGGCGGCTACTGCCCGCTCTTCGCACAAGGGACGGCGCAGTGTGGCGGGCCGGCCGACTGGGCCGGGCACCTCGTGCTGCCCTGGATCACGTTCGCCCTCCTCTTCCTCGCGCTCTACACGCGCATGGTCCGGCTGAGCGTCGCCGAGACCCTGCACGAGGACTTCGTGCGCACGGCCCGCGCCAAGGGCGCCGGCGAGACGCGCGTGATGCGTCTGCACGTGCTGCCGATGGCCTCGCTCCGCGTGCTGACGATGGTCGGTATGGAGATCGGCACGGCGATCGGGGTCTGCGTCTACATCGAGGCCGTCTACGGCATCCAGGGGCTCGGACGGCTCGCGATTCAGGCGATGGGCGGAGCGACGGCGGCGATCGACCTGCCGCTGACGATCGGCGTCGTCGCCCTGATCACGATCGTCGTCGTCGTCGGCAACCTCGTCGTCGACCTGCTGTACGCGGTGCTCGACCCGCGGGCAGGGCGTGAGCCCGCGCTGAACCGGGACAAGAGCCTCGCCGGCGGCGTGATCTAGGCATGGTGCTTCCGGGAACGTCCGGCCGCCCTTTGACGTTTACTACAGGTGAACGCGCGTTCTTTCGAGAGGAGCACCTTGAGCGACCAGAACGTCCGTGAGCTGATCATCGTCGGGGGCGGCCCCGCCGGGTACACCGCTGCGCTGTACGCAGCGCGCGCCGACCTGGAGCCCCTGGTGATCGAAGGCTTCCAGTGGGGCGGCCAGTTGATGATCACGAGCGACGTCGAGAACTACCCCGGCTACGCCGACGGGATCATGGGGCCGGAGATGATGGCCGACTTCCGCCGCCAGGCGGAGCGGTTCGGCGCGGAGTACATCACCGACGACGTGACGAAGGTCGACTTCTCCCAGCAGCCTCTGCGCGTGTGGGTCGGCAACGACGAGTACCAGGCCCGCGCCGTCATCGTCGCGACCGGCGCGAGCGCCCGCTGGCTCGGGATCGAGTCGGAGGAGCACCACAAGGGGCGCGGCGTCTCTGCCTGCGCGACGTGCGACGCGGCGTTCTTCCGCGACAAGGAGGTGTACGTCGTCGGCGGCGGCGACTCGGCGTTCGAGGAAGCTCTGTTCCTGACCAAGTTCGCCTCGCGGGTGCACCTCGTGCACCGCCGCGACGAGTTTCGCGCGTCGAAGATCATGGTCGACCGCGCCGAGAAGAACGACAAGCTCGACTTCGTCCTGAGCGCGGTCGTCGACGAGATCGTCGGCGACGCGAAGGTCGAGGCCCTCCGCCTGCGCAGCACCGCCTCCGGGGAGACCTGGGAGGTTCCCGCCGACGGTCTCTTCGTCGCGATCGGCCACGACCCGAACACCTCGCTCTTCGTCGACCACCTGGACCACGACGAGAACGGCTATCTGGTCACGAAGCCCGGGACGACCGAGACCAACATCGCCGGCGTCTTCGCGGTGGGCGACGTGCAGGATCACACGTACCGGCAGGCGATCACAGCGGCCGGCTCGGGCTGTATGGGGGCGCTCGACGCCGAGCGGTTCCTCGCCACGTTCGAAGGGCACCCCGGCACCGCTCTCACCGCCAACCGGTAGTCCGCCGGGCCGCCGCGTCCAGCCCGCGGGCTACCCTCCCCCGCGTGCCGTACTACATCTGCCCGCAGTGCAAGGAACGCTCGCTCGACATCGACGCGCGCGAGGGCTTCTCGACGCAGGCCCCCGCGTGCCGGCACTGCGGCTTCGGCTTCCTCTTCGAACTGCTGGACGACTACTATCCGGCGCCCGACACGGGCCTTCTCGTCACCGACCAGGAGCGCCGGGTGCTCGCGATCGGCCGCGGCGTCTTCGAGCTGACGGGCTTCCCCGAGGCCGACCTGATGGGCCGGGACGTCATCGACGCACTGCAGTTCTCCGACGCGAAGCCGGTCGACCTCGCCCGCGAGTGGGGCGTGCGGCGGCTCGGCGAGCACCTGTCGATCCGCACGCGCGGCGGCAGCGAGAAACAGATCGTCGCCGACGTCTTCCCGGCGTACGACGACGACGGCGGCCTGCTCGTCGCGCTCACCCCGAAGCGCGGCTGATCAGAGCCGGCTCGACGGGCACAGATCGGGCGCGAGCGGACACTGCTCACAGCGGGGCTTGCGGGCGGAGCAGATGCGGCGGCCGTGCCAGATCAGGAGATGCGGGAATCGCGCCCAGTCGTCCCGTGGCACGAGCCGGACGAGATCCCGCTCGATCTTCACCGGGTCCTCGTGCCGCGTCAGGCCGAGCCGCTGCGACAGGCGCCGCACGTGCGTATCGACGACGATCCCCTGCGCAGCGCCGCGCTCCGCCGAGACGACGTTGGCCGTCTTGCGGGCGACGCCGGGCAGCTCGAGCAGCGCGTCGAAGTCCTCCGGCACCTCACCGTCGTGCTTCTCGATCAGCAGCTGCATCGTCCCCCGCAACGACTTGGCCTTCTGCCGGTAGAACCCGGTTGCGAAGATGTCGCGCTCGAGCTCGGCGACCGGAACTGCGAGATAGTCCTCGGGCCGCTTGTACTTCGCGAACAACTTCTCGGTGACCCGATTCACGTTCACGTCGGTGGTCTGCGCGCTCAGCATCACGGAGACGAGCAGCTCGAGCGGCGTCGAGAACGTCAGTGCGATCCCGGCGTCGGCATGCTCGACCGCCAGACGCTCGATGATCGGCCCGACGCGCTCCTTCTTCGGCGCGACCTTCTTGCGCCTCGCCTCGGCGAGATAGCTCCTCGCCATCAGTGGAGGATGTTGACCGCGCGCGCGGCGACGAGCAGCAGCGTGAGGATCGAGATCGCCGACTGCAGCATCATCAGCATCTTCGCCCAGCGGGTCAGCGGCATCGTGTCAGTCGGGCTGAACGCGCTCGCGTTCGTGAACGCAAGGTAGAGGTAGTCGGCGAAGCGGGGATGCCAGCCTGCCGCCGACACCTCCGGATCGGTCATCTGCACGAACGCGAAGTCGCGGGGCTTCTTCGAATCCGCGAGTCGTGCCGGCGGCCCGCCGCCGTCGAGCTCCCAGTACCAGAGCGCAAAGACGATGATGTTGGTCACCCAGATGGCAAACGCCGCGTAGAGCAGCGTCCGGCCCCGCACGCCCGAGCCGTAGAGCAGCTCGTAGACGAGAAAGCAGAGCGCCACCGCGTTCGCGACGCTGATCATCGCGGTCAGAGTCATCGCTGCCTTGCGACGCAGCCCGGACTCGTTGGCGTGGCGATGGGGTGCCGTGACGGCCAGCGGGATGAGGACCGCGAGCTCGAGCGCCGGGACGAGGTAGCGAACCCAGGGAGGCCCGAGCACGAGAGAGTCCGGCAGGGTCAGGAAGAGAGCGGCGGCCACGAGGACGGCGAGGGCGGCCGGCCAGCGCGGCTCGAAGCTCGGGGTCGCCGTCATACGGCCGCGGCCAGCCGTCCGGGCGGCTGGCGCAGGTTCGGACCGGCGCAGACGAGATCGAGAGCCGGGCAGCCGGAGCAGGTGAAGTCGCTCGGCGCCGGCACGAACTCGCCCGCGTCGATCCGGCGGATCGCTGCCGAGAGCTCCTCCTCGAGGACAGGCAGCTCGATCCGGTCGAACGTCGTGGAGACGACGGCGTCGGGACGCTCGAGGAAGTGGTAGACGACCTCGACCTCGTCGGCTCCGGCCCGGAAGCAGGCGAGCGCATAGACGAGCCGCTGCAGGCGGTAGTCCGCGTCCACGATCTCCTCCGGGGCTCCTTCGGCGAGCGAGTTGGTCTTGTAGTCGAGCACGAGTGCGCGGGCGCCCTCGCGCCAGAGCACGTCGAGCCGGCCGTGCAGCAGCACGCCGTCGTGCTCGAAGGCGAACGGCCGCTCGGGCGCAGCGCCCTCGAGCCGCGCGACCCGCGACGCAAGCTCCGAATCGCAGTAGGACGCGACGAACCGGCCGATCCGCTCGAGCTCCTCCTCAGTCACGGCCGGGTACCACGCCCGGACGAGCTCGAGGCCGGGCGCGGCGGGCGCGCGCAGGTCGACCAGCTCGAGCAGGCGGTGCACGGCGTCGCCCACCTCGGTCGCCTTCAGGCCGTGCGCTCCCGGGAGGGCGCCGCGCTCCTCGCGCAGCCCGGTGATTCGCTCCACGTAGTACCGGTAGGAGCAACGCTCGAAGAGCGCAAGCGCGGAGTAGGACAGGCGGCGCACCTTGTGCAGGGGCGGGGCCGGCAGCGGCGGCAGCCCGGGCAGACGGTAGCCGCGCGGTGCGGGCGACGCCGGCAGCTCTGCGAAGAGCGCGAGCTGCCCTCCGTCGTCGACCGGCTGCTCCTCGCGTTCCGCCGCCGGCGCTGGCGCGAAGCGGTCGACCTGGAGGACGAAACGTGCGTCGCCCCGCTCGAGCTCCCCGCTCTCGAGCTCGCCGTCGAGCCCGAGCCGACCGAGCACCCAGCCGATCGGGGTGTCGCGGTCCTGCTGGCGATCCGGGTCGATCGCGCCGGAGACGATCAGCCGGTCGATCGCACGGGTCATGGCGACGTAGTAGAGGCGCAGCCGCTCGGCCGTGTCCTCCTGCTTCTCCGCCTCGCGGACCTCCTCGTAGCTGAAGACCCCGCGTTTCCTCCCGGAGGTCGGGTCGATCACGCGGAAGCCGAACGTGCCGTCCGCGCGGACGAGGATCTCGTCCGCGGACTGGACACCACCGGTGTCACGGCCTGCGTCGGCGACGATCACCACCTTGAACTCGAGGCCCTTCGCGGCGTGGATCGTCAGAAGGCGGACTGCGTCGCCGCCCTCCTCCTCGGAGACGGCCTCGAGCTGCGAGGCGCCTACGGACTGCTGGTCGCGGATGAAGCCCACGAATCCCTCGATGTCGGGACCGCGCAGATCCTCGTACGAGCGCGCGAGGCGCATCAGCTTCCGAAGGTTCGCGTAGCGGCGGCGCCCGTCCCACTGCGCGAGCACCGCGAGGTCGTAGTCGTGCGCGCAGACGATCTCCTCACAGAGGCGCTCGAGCGACAGCCGTGCCGACGCCGCCGCAAGCCGGTCGTACCGCTGCTTGAAGGCACGGACGAGGCGCCGATCGTCCTCCGACAAAGGCTCCGGCAGCGAGCGCTCGACACCGGTGAAGAGCGGCCGTTTCCCGGCGTGGCGGCGAATGTGCACGAGCCCGTCGTTCGAGACGCCGACGAAGGGCGAGGCGAGAACGGTCACGAGCGCCTCGTCGTCGTACCGGTTGTGCAGGAGCCGCAGATACGAGAGCAGGTCGACGACCTGCTGCTGGCCGAAGTAGCCGCGGCCGGTGGCGCGATAGGTCGGCAGGTCGTGAGCCCGGAGCGCGGCCTCGTAGCGCTCGGCGTCGGTGCCGGCCGCGAAGAGCAGCACGATCTCGCCCGGCGCCGCCACGCCGTTGTCGACGAGCTCACGGACGCGGCGCGCGATCGCACGCGCCTCTCCGTCGCGCCAGCCCTCTCTTGCCTCGCGGTAGCTGCGCTTGTCGCTGACGAGCAGCTCGACCGGGTGGCCGAACACGGGATCGGAGAACTCGCCCGATGCGGCGAGCGGCTGGTAACCGTCGCCGAACTCCTCGCCGAAGAGGTGGTTGACGGCGGCGAGCACCTCGGGCCGCGAGCGGTAGTTCCGCGAGAGCGGCAGCCGCAACGCCGCTCGCTCGCGGCGTTCGCGGAACACCGCCACGTCAGCGTGCCGGAACCCGTAGATCGACTGGAACTCGTCGCCGACGAAGAACACGTCCAGCGGACGCAGGCTCGACGGAGTCCCTCCCTCGCGCAGCAGGTCGACGATGTCGCACTGCAGGCGGTTCGTGTCCTGGAACTCGTCGACCATGATCGCACGGAAGCGCAGCTGCTCGGCCTCGCGAACCTGGGCATCGTCACGCAAGAGGTCGCGCGCGAAGAGCTGCAGATCCTCGAAGTCGAGCGACGACTCGCGCGCCTTCGCGGCGGCATACTCGTCCGCGAAGAGGTCGAGCAGCTCTTGCAGGAGCTCGCTGTCTCGGGCCGCGAGCTCGTCGAACGCCGCCTGGTTGAGACGGTCGCGCGCGCCACGGAACTCTGCAGCGCGATCGCCCGAGGCCGCGAGGTGCGAGAGGTCGAGCAACTGCTCGGGATTCGAGCTCAGAGCGAGCGCCGCCTGCGCCGCGGCGACCTGCTTGTCGGTCGCCTCCGGATCGCCGGCGAGTGTCTCGGCCGCGGCCCGGAGCTCGGCGAGGCGCTCGGGGATGCCCGCCTGCTCCCCGAGCTCCAGCTTCACGTCGCGGCCCGCCGAGCGCAGCGTCTCGTAGACGCCTGTGAGCATCCGGCGCAGCCCCTGGGCGCCGTAGGTCGCAAGCAGGCGCAGGCGCTCCGCGTCGCGGGTCGAGCAGAAGCCCGCCAGCGCCCGCTCGAACGCCTCGCCGCGGAGCACGGCGCCGTGCTCCTCGTCGAGCTCGCGGAAGCGTGGGTCGATTCCGACCGCGAACGGATGCGCGCGCAGGAGGCGCGAGCAGAAGCCGTGGATGGTCGAGATCCACGCACCGTCGAGCCTGCGTGCAAGGTCGTGACGGCCTCGCGCGTGCAGTGCGGCCCGAATGCGCGCGCGCAGCTCGCCCGCCGCCTTGCGTGTGTAGGTGATCACGAGCACCGACTCGACGTCGAGCCCCTGCTCGCAGACCGCGCCGACGAAGCGCTCGACCAGCACCGACGTCTTGCCCGTGCCCGCGCCCGCCGAGACGAAGACCTCGCCGGTTGCCTCGACGGCCGCTCTCTGCTCCGGGTTCACGTCAGGGACGCTCCACGCGGCACATCGTCCAGAGGTCGCACCAGGCCGGGCAGGTGCCGCCCTTCGGATCGTGGCGGATGTCGCCCGCGCGGATCCGTTGCGCATATCCCCGCCCGCGCTCACGTGCGGTTTCGACGAGCGACCAGAACTCCTCGTCCTCGAGGTAGTCGTTGCGCTGGTACCCCGGCAGATCCTCGGCTGCCCCGGCGTGCAACAGGCCGCGGGTGACGCGGGCGCCGGCGAGGGCGCGGTAGACGCCGCCGAGCGGCTCGATGCCGACGAGATCGCGCAGGACGAGCATGTAGAGCGGGATCTGGAGCTTCAGCTCCTCGTCGATCTGCTTCGCCGAGTGCGCGCTGCGGCCCGACTTGTAGTCCTGCACGATTCCCCGCGCGCTGTAGGGGTCCACGTCGATCCGGTCGATCTTGCCGCTCAGGTGGAGGTCGTCACCGAGCTGCAGCCCGCGCTGCAGCTCGGGAGCCGAACGGTCGGAGCCGAAGGACACTTCGAAGCGCCGCGGCACGAACCGCAGCGGCGAGGCGGCCTCGTCGCGGACGAAGCCCTCGAGATCGCGGAAAAGGCTCTGGTCGAGCTCCGCCTCCTGGAGGTCGGTCAGGTCGAGCCTGACGCCGCCGCGCAGGGCATCGTCGAGGCAGCGCCGCAGGAAACCGACCGCCTGTTCGACGTTCTCCGGGGTCACCTGGTCGTGGCCGAGCTCCTTCGGCAGGCCTGCGTAGAACTTGTGCAGCGCACTGTGCGCCACGGAGCCGCGCAACATCGGGTCGACGACGGCGTCGATCGTGCGCGGCGAGATGATCCGCTCGAACAGCCACGCCGACGAACAGTCGGCAAAGCGTTCGAGCTCGGTGACGCTGAAGGTCGTCTTCGCCCCGTAGACCGCGAGTAGCGCGTCGCTCGTCAACCGGGTCTCGCGCCGCAACGCGGAGCGGGCGCGAACAAGCCTGCGGCCCCAGTCGTTCGCCTCTGCCACCGCCCGGGCCCCGTCGGGATCGGCGACCGAGAGCTGCGCGAGCGCCCGCAGCCGCTCGCGGTCGGACGGCGCCGCCTCGAGCTGCCAGGTGAGCGCCGACAGCGGCCGCCGCACCGTCGCCCGCGCGACGTCGTCCTCGTCGAAGACCGCGGCGACCTCCTCCCAGAACGGGCTCGGCTCGCGCGGGCCGCCGTCGTCGGTCGCCGCCTCGCGGACGAGGTAGAGCCGCCGCGTCGCGCGCGTGCACGCCGTGTAGAAGAGGTACCGGTCGCGGCTCACCTGATCGGGCCGCTCGAGGCGGCCCCCGAGCCCGCGGCGCGCGTCGTCGTCGAGGAACGGCGAGATGCGGGAGCGCCGGGGCAGCGAGCCTTCCTCGAGGCCGAGCAGGAACACCGCCTCGTAGCGGCGTGTCCGCGCCCGGAGCAGGTCGACGACGCCCACGCAGCCGGTCTCCTGCGCCGACGCCGTCCGCACCTCGGCACGCTCGAGCGCTGCGACCACGTGCTCGGCCTGCACCACCTCGCCGAGTGCCGCGAACGCATCGAGCTCGTCGAGCAGGCGCAGAGCAGCGTCGTACGCGCGCAGGTCCCTGCGCGACGTCTCGCCTGCGGGCGGCGCCTCGGTGCCGTAGGCGCAGCGCACCATCGCGCGGATCAACGCGCGCACGCCCGCCGCCGGCGTCTCGGCTGTGCGCAGCTCCGCGAGCGCGGGCACGGGCGCCTCACGCAGCTTCTCGGCCTCCTCCTCGACGCGGGCAGGCGTGTGGATCGCGCGTCCGCGAAGCCGTCCCTCGACGAAGTCGACCGACGATCGCGCCAGCCCGGAGTACGGCGAGCGGAGGAAGGCGAAGAGCTCGCGACGGCCGCCGTCGAGCCACGTGTAGCGAAGCAGCTGCAGCAGCGCATGGCCGAGCGGCGTGGCGCCGAGCCGTACGCGCGACTCGATCGCATAAGGAATGCCGAGCCCACCGAGCACCGTCTCGAGCGGCGCCCGCCACTGCTCGACCGAGGGCGCGATCAGCGCGATCTGCTCGGGCGGCGTGCCGTTTCGCAGCAACGCGATCAGTTCTTCGCCGACGAGCTCGAGCGTCCCGCGCGCGCCGGCTCCTTCCAGGAAGCGCACCGCGCCGTCGAGCTCGGGCGCCGGCGGTGGGGCCTCCTCGAAGAGCGAGCGCTCCAGGTGCGCGAGCGCGGGATGCGCAAACTCCCCCGACCTCGCGGGCAGCTCCTCGATGCGCCCGTCGGCGAGCGACGAGAGATCGTCGGCCGTGCGCACGAGCGAGGCGAACGCGAGGCGGCCGGGCTCGTAGGGAAGCGACACCTGCACCTCGGTGCGCCCTGCGAGCGCCTCCAGCAACGACCATTCGGCGCCGGTCAGGTCCTCGAACCCGTAGGCGAAGACAGGCTCGCCGTGCCACGCATCGAGATCCGACTGCAGCCGCTCGGCGGCGCGGCGGCGCAGCAGGTCGCGGTCCCAGAGCCCGAGCCGGTCGAGCTCGAAGCGGTAGGCGGCATAGAGCTCGGCGAGGTCGCCGCCGAGGTCTTCCGGGTCGAGCATCCCCTGCTCCAGCTCGCCGAGCGTCTGGAGCAGGGAGTCGGCGAAGCCGCCGGTGCGGGCCGAGCGCTCGAGGCCGTTCAGCGACGCCGAGGCGAGCGCGCGGCGGACGATGAGCCCCCGCTGGGCGTCGGTCGCGACGGGCCGCTGCTCCGGATCGGCGCGAATCAGGCGGCGAAACAGATCGTCGAAGGTGCCGATCGAGCCGCTGAAGAGGCAGCCGCAGCGGGCCAGCAGATCTCGTTCGACCCGGTCGACGTCCGATGCGTTCGGCACGATCAGGGTCGGCTCGTCGTCGAGGCGCGCCAGATAGCGCTCGAGCAGAAGCGCGACTTTGCCCGCATGCGCAGGCCCCGCAAGGAGGGACAGCCCCACCTTCCCATCGTAGAGCGGCCACAGGACGCCTCCCGGGGCCGCTCTCGACGGAATCGACGCTCTAAGCGGTTGCCGCCGCCTTCGGCCGGCGGCCGCGGCGGGCGGCTGCGCGGCCCGGCATCTTGCCCGCGCAATCGTCGCAGAGGTCCGCGACCTTCGAGCCGCGGCGCGCGTCGCCGTAGGTCACGCGGAGCGTCGCTCCATGCGCCTCATCGACTTCCTTTCCACAGCTGTCGCAAACCAGAATGGTTTTCCGAGCCAATTTCGCCTCCCGGGATGGTTTTCTCACGCCCAGTTTACGCCGCGGCGCGCGCGGCGCGAATTCGCCAGGAACGCAAGAGGCTCAATGTCGCGAGCTCTTCGGGATCGAGCCCGGTATCCCGTGCGCCAACGACTCGCAAATGTCGCGGCCGAAAATCGTCGATCGTTCGCCCGTCGAGATACTGCTCGACGACGGCAGGGCTGACGTAGGACGAGCGCGCAACCGCGGGCGTGTTGCCGAGCTTCGCGCCGACGGTTCGCATCACCGAGGCGACCCGGCGCTTGGCGTCGGTCGCAGATGCCGGCGCTTCCTGCTCGGCCAGCGCGATCGCGGCGAGGAGCGTGCCGCCCCAGGTCCGGAAGTCCTTGGCGCTGAACTCGCGGCCGAGATGAGCCTGGATGTAGGCATTGAGGCGCCGGTTGTCGAGGTTGCACCGCCCGCCGTCGCTCTCGAACCTGAAGAGCCGGCTTCCCGGGAAGGCGATCAACTCCTTCATGGCCGCTGCGAGCTCGGCATCGACGATCGCGCTGTGGATCATGATGCTGTGCTTCCCTCGATAGCGAAACGAAATCCGCGAGCCGCGCACAGCAACGTGGCGCTTGTGCAGTGTCGTGATCCCGAAGGTGCGTGACGATTTCGCGTACCGGTCCGAGCCGGCGCGGAACCACCCGAGATTGATCAAGCGCACTGCGATTGCGGCGACCTTCTCCTCCGGCAGGCCGTCCAACTGGACATGCTCGGCGAGCACCTCGCGCAACGAGGGGAGCCGCCCGGCGAACCGGATCAGCTTGTCGTACTTCGCCTGTTCCTGTTTCGCGCGGAACTCCGCGTGGTAGAGGTACTGCTTGCGGCCCGCAGCGTCGTAGCCGGCGGCCTGCAACTTCGCGCGCGAGCTCGGCGAGATCCACACGTCCTTCCACGCGGGCGGGATCGCGAGCGCACGGATGCGGTCGAGGTGTTCCTCGTCCGTGATCCTGCGCCCGTCGGCGTCGACGTAACGAAAACGCCCCTTCGACCCCTCCCGGCGCCATCCGATGCCGCGCGCCATGCACCATCTCTTCCCGCTTCGACGCGGTCGCTAATCTTGGCCGCCGTGGAGCTGAAGACGATTGTCGTCCTCGAGGGCGACCAGACGGGCCAGGAACTGCTCGAGGAGTCCGTGCGGCTGCTCTCGACCGACGTGATCGGTCTCGAGGTCGAGCTGCTGCGGTTCGACCTCTCGCTCGAGCGGCGGCGGGCGACGTCGAACGGCATCGTGCACGAGGCGGCTGCGGCGATCCGCGAGCACGGCCTCGGCCTGAAGGCGGCCACCGTCACACCGGAGACCCGCGGTGACGTCGGGTCGCCGAATCGCATCCTGCGGGAGGAGATCGGCGGCAAGGTGATCGTCCGCACCGGGCGGCGGATCCCCGGCGTGGTGCCGTTCGGCGGCGTGCACGCCCCGATCTCGGTCGTGCGGATGGCCGTGGGCGACGCCTACGGCGCGAAGGAGTGGCGCGAGGGCGAGGGCGACAACGAGGTCGCCTACCGCACGGAACGGATCGAGCGCCATGTCTGCCGCGCGGTGGCCGAGTTCGCCTTCCGGGAGGCCGAACGCACCGGCGCGAAGGTCTTCGGCGGCCCCAAGTTCACCGTCTCGCCGACCTACGAAGGGATGCTCAAGGAGGAGATGGACGCCGCGGCTGCACGTCACCCGTCGGTGCCGTACGAGCCGCAACTGATCGATGCCACGTTCGCGCTGCTCGTCGTCTCGACGGGCGACCCACTCGTGATCCCGGCCCTGAACCGCGACGGCGACATCCTCTCCGACCTGGTGCTGCCGCTCTTCGGGTCGATCGCCGGCTCGGAGTCGCTCCTCGTCGCGTTCGAGGACGACGACCTGGAGCCGACGGCGCTGATGGCCGAGGCTGCCCACGGCACTGCGCCGTCCCTGCAGGGCAAGAACATGGCGAACCCGCTGGCGATGATCCTCGCTGTGGCGGCCCTCCTCTCGCAGTCGGAGCTCGGGCGCACCGCCGGGCGGGCGATCCGCGAGGCCGCGCTCGAGGCGGTGGCACAGGGGACGAAGACGGCCGACCTGGGCGGCGGAGCCTCGACGACGGAATACACCGACGAGGTGATCCGGCTGACGCGGACGAAGCTCGAAGTCTGGGCCTCGCTCTAGCCCTCCTCGATCACGCGCTTTCGCCAGGTGCGCAGGCCGAGGTAGCCGAGCACACCGAGCACGAGGAGGAAGACGACTGCGTAGAGGCCGTACTTCCCGACCGCCTCGGCGACGGCCTTGCCTGCCCAGTAGGCGAGCAACGAGACGCCCGTCGCCCAGATGATCCCGCCCGCGGCGTTCCAGGCGAAGAAGCGCCACCACTGCATGTGGCTGAGCCCTGCGAGCCACGCGGCCGTCACCCGCAGGACGGCGACGAAGCGCCCGAAGAAGACCGCCTTCGGCCCGTGCTTCTCGAAGAAGCGCTCGCTCGGCGGCAACGCCTTCTGCGCGTAGCGCTCCACGAACCCCCACCGGTTGATCAGCTTGCGGCCGCCGTAGCGCCCGAGCAGGTAGCCGATGTTGTCGCCGACGATCGCCGCCACCGCGGCGACGACGATCACCGACACGAGCGACCAGTGGTGATGCTCGGGACGCGCGAACAGCGCGGCGGTGATCAGGGCGGTCTCTCCGGGGATCGGCACACCGGCCGACTCGATGGCCACGAACGCGAAGAGGAGGACGAGTCCGTAGTCGAGGAGGAGCTGCGTCACGCGGCAAGCAGTTTAGGCGGGGCGGGATCCGTGCCGACTACGTACGGTAGTTGCCCCGGGATGCGATAGCGTCGCCGTCGGATGCAACTTGGAGTCCCGAAGGAGCTGGTTCCCGGCGAACGTCGTGTCGCGCTGATCCCCGAGACCGTCGGACGGCTCGGAGACGGTGTCGACGTGATCGTCGAGGCGGGCGCGGGCGACGCCGCGGGCTTCCCGGACGAGGCTTACCGCGAGGCGGGCGCGTCGATCGGCGACCCGTGGGCGGCCGACGTGGTCGCCAAGGTCGCGGCGCCGACGGCCGAGGAGGCGGCGCGCCTCCACGACGGCCAGGTGCTGATCGCGTTCCTCTCGCCGCTGACCGATGCCGCAGGCATCGAGCGGCTGGCGACGGCCGGCGTCCATGCGTTCGCGCTGGAGTCGGTGCCGCGCATCACGCGCGCGCAGCCGATCGATGCCCTCTCGTCCCAGGCGACGGTCGGTGGGTACAAGGCGGCGCTGATCGCAGCCGACCGCCTGCCGCGCTTCTTCCCGATGCTGATGACCGCCGCCGGGACGATCCCGCCCGCGAAGGTGCTCGTGCTCGGCGCCGGCGTCGCGGGGTTGCAGGCGATCGCGACGACGAGGCGCCTCGGCGCGGTCGTCTCCGCCTTCGACGTGCGCCCCGCCGTGCGCGAGCAGGTCGAGTCGCTGGGCGCGACGTTCCTCGACCTCGGCGTCCAGGGCGAGGAGACCGCGGGCGGCTACGCCGGCGAGCTGACCCCGGAACAGCAGGTTGCGCAGCAGGCGGAGCTGCAGGCACGGATCCCGCAGTTCGACGTCGTGATCACCACCGCCGCGATCCCCGGCCGCCCCGCGCCGAAGCTGATCACCGCCGAGGCGGCGCGTTCGATGCGTCCCGGCTCGGTGATCGTCGATCTGGCCGCCGAGACCGGCGGCAACTGCGAGCTCACACGGCCCGGCGAGGAGATCGTCGAAGGCGGGGTCACGATCGTCGGCACGACCAACCTGCCTTCGAGCATGGCCGCGCACGCGAGCCAGCTGCTGTCCCGCAACATCGCCTCGCTGCTCGGGCTGATCGTGGTCGACGGCGCGGTATCGCTCGACTGGGACGACGAGGTCGTCTCGGGCACCTGTGTGACCCGGAAGGAAGCGACATGAGCCACAACACCCTGCTCGTCTTCGAAGTGACGATCCTCGTGCTCGCGATCTTCCTCGGCTTCGAGGTGATCTCGAAGGTGCCGACGCTCCTGCACACGCCCCTGATGTCGGGCACGAACGCGATCCACGGGATCGTGATCGTCGGCGCGATGATCATCCTCGGCCAGCCCGACAAGGGTGCGTTCACGTGGATCGTCGGCTTCGCCGCCGTCGTGCTCGCGTCCGCGAACGTGGTCGGCGGGTTCGTCGTCACCGATCGCATGCTCGAGATGTTCAAGAAGCGCGAGCCGGCGAAGCAGGCCGAAGGGCCTCCGGGCGGCTCGGGCACGTGAGCACGAACGTCACGAACCTGCTGTACCTGGTCACGATCGTGACCTTCATCCTCGCGCTGCGGTTCCTGTCGAGCCCCGCCCACGCTCGTCGCGGCAACCAGATCGGCGCGGCAGGAATGCTCCTCGCAGTCGTCGTGACGTGGATCAACGTCGGCACGACGAGCTGGTGGGCGATCGCGATCGGGATGCTGATCGGCGGCGGCTTCGGCGCCGTCGCGGCGCGCAAGGTGAAGATGACCGCGATGCCGCAGATGGTGGCGCTGTTCAACGGCGTCGGCGGCGGCGCGGCGGCCCTGATCGCGCTCGCGGAGCTCCATCGGATCCTCCCCGACCCCGGTGCGCCCAAGGTGGACATCTCCGTCGCGATCGTGCTCTCCGCGCTGATCGGCTCGATCTCGTTCGCCGGCTCGATGGTCGCGTTCGCAAAGCTGCAGGAGCTGATCGGCGGCCGGCCGATCACCTATCCCGGCCAGCAGGTCGGCAACGCCCTCATCTTCCTCGCCGGGCTGGCGGCGGGGATCGCGCTGATCGCGGGCGTCCAGGACGAATGGCTGCTCTGGGTGCTCATCGTGGCTGCCTCGCTGTTCGGCGTCCTGTTCGTGCTCCCGATCGGCGGCGCGGACATGCCGGTCGTGATCTCGCTCCTGAACGCGTTCACCGGCCTCGCGGTCGCCGCGGGCGGCTTCGAGCTCGAGAACAACGTGCTGATCGTCGCCGGCATGCTCGTCGGCGCCTCGGGCACCTTGCTCACGATGAAGATGGGCCAGGCGATGAACCGGTCGATCGCGAACGTGATCTTCGGCGCGTTCGGGCAGGTGACCGCGGAAGCCGCGGCGACGGCCGTCGGCGGCACCGGCGCGGTGCGCGCGACGACGGCGGACGACGTCGCCGTGATGCTCGCGTACGCCCAGAAGGTCGCAATCGTGCCCGGGTACGGCATGGCGGTCGCACAGGCGCAGCACGACGTGCGCGCGCTCGCCGACCTGCTCGAGGCGCGGGGCGTCGAGGTGACCTACGCGATCCATCCGGTCGCGGGCCGCATGCCGGGGCACATGAACGTCCTGCTCGCCGAGGCGAACGTCCCCTACCCGTCGCTCAAGGAGATGGACGAGGCGAACGCGGAGTTCCCACGCACCGACGTCTCCCTCGTGATCGGCGCCAACGACGTCGTCAACCCGGACGCGCGCTCCAACTCGGCGAGCCCGATCTACGGCATGCCGATCCTGAACGTCGACGAGTCCAAGGCCGTGATCGTGCTCAAGCGCTCGATGAACCCGGGCTTCGCGGGCATCGACAACCCGCTCTTCCTCGAGCCGAACACGATGATGCTCTTCGGTGATGCAAAGGAGTCGGTCGCCAAGCTGACCGCGGCCGTCAAGGCTCTGTGACGGTCGTCCCCGTGTTCAGCGGCCCCCGTGTCGAGGAGGCCGTGTCGCCGGATCGTGCGGTCGAGGCTGTGCGTGCGGCGTTCGTCGCGCACGCCCGCGGCGAGTGGACGATGCCGCCGAAGGTCTACGTGACGAACTATCCCGCCGGCGACTTCCGGGCGATGCCGGCACTCGGCGGAGGCCATGCACTGCTCAAGTGGGTGACCTCGTTTCCCGGCAACCCGCAGCTGGGGCTGCCCACCGTGACGGGCGTCGTCCTGCTCTCGGACGCCGAGACCGGGCAGCTGCGCGCCGTGCTCGACGCCGCGTCGGTGACGGCGCTGCGCACCGGCGCGGCGGCTGTCCTCGCGGCGGAGACGCTCGGCCGGGCGGACGCTGCGACCGCGGCCGTGATCGGCGCCGGCGTGAACGGGCGGGCGGCTGCCCGCACATTCCTCGCGCGCGGCCGGCGCGTCTCGATCTGGGACGTGAACGAGGAGCGCGCACGCCAGGTGGCCGCCGAGCTCGGCGCCGACGTCGCACCGTCGCTCGAGGCAGCCCTCGGCGCGGACCTGCTCGTGACGGTGACTCCCGGCCACGAGGTGCTGCTCACGGAGGGCACGCTCCAGGCGGGACAGCACGTCTCGCTGATGGGCGCCGACGGCCCCGGGAAGGCCGAGGCCGCCCGCTCGGAGCTCGCGCGCGCGCACCTCTTCTGCGACGACTGGGAGCAGGCCAGCCACGGCGGCGAGTTCGCGCATGCCGTCGAGGCCGGGCTCCTGACGCGGGAGGACGTGGCGGACTTCGGGAAGGTACTGACCGGGCAGGCGGAGGGACGACGGACCGCCGGAGACATCACACTGTTCGACAGCACGGGCCTGGCGATCCAGGATCTGGCGATCGCACTCGCAGCGGTGGAGGCCGACCCGGCCGACCTGCCGACGCTGACGCTCTAGGTGTGGTTCCAGGCGACGGATCCGGCCCGTCGCTTGCAAATCGATCGGGTAGACGCGTAGAGTCGCCGTCCGGCCTTAGCTGGCGCTGCGGTACCTGGGCAGGCGCGGCGGGTCGATCGATGGCGCTCGGGGGCGCGCCCTCCGGCTCTCCCCAGTGGGAGAGCGCGCCCCCGTCGCTGTCGGCGAGGGTGACAGCCGGCCGGCACTTGGCCGCAGGCTTGACCCCGAACCTGCGCCGTGCGAAGGTCGCCCCGCGGCGCGGGTACAGGAGCACTGACAAATTCGCGCTCGGCGTTTGCGGCACGGCGCGCGCACGAAGCGAGGGGAAGAGCCATGAGCGAGCCGCAGGTCGCCTATCGCCATCAGTACGTGAGCGGGTCCATCTGGGTGGCGACGTATCCGCTCGTCGGGCAGTTTCGAGTCGTCAACCGCGGGCACAGCGAGCAGCACACGCGCGCCCGTCTGATGGTCGCCGCGCCCGACGAGTTCGATTCAACTGGAACCGTGATCTTCGACAGCGGTGACGCAGCGGTCGAGCCCGAGCACGTCTGGCTCTCGAGGAGCCGGCAGGTCGAGACGGATCCGTTCATCGCGCTCGTCCTCTGGGCGGAGATCTGGACGACGTCGCCGGACCTCGTCCCGAGCGCGAGCTTCCACGACACGCTCGCCGGAACACGCGAGAAGACGTTCACCGATCCGGACGGCCAGCAGACGACGCTCGTGATCAACGACAACAACGTGCCGTTCGCGTATTTCACCCCCGGTGACTTCGCCGAGTTCGAGCTGCCCTACCGCCCCACGCCGCCGGTTCCGCCGGTCGGCCCGGTCGAAGGCTGATCGCCGTCGCCGGGCCGACGTTCTACCGCGCGACGAAGCGCGCCGGGTCGAAGACCTCGAGCTCCGGCGGCTGCTCGCCGAGGATCGCGCGTGCGACCAGATCGCCGCAGGCCAGCCCGAGCACATTGCCGTGCCCCGTGTAGCCGCCGGCGACCCAGACGCGCTCCCGCCCCGGGACGGGGCCGACGAGCGGCTCCAGGTCGGGTGTCGCGCCCCAGATGCCCGCCCAGCGGTGCGTCACCGCAGGCGGGGAGCCGACGAGCCGCTCGGCGAGCGACTCGATCCTCGCCTGCACGGGCTCGGTCGTCTCCTCGACATCCGTCTGCTCGGTCTCCGCGGACGCGTCCCGGCTCCCGCCGATCACGAGCCGTCCGTCCGGCAGCTGGTGCCAGTAGTCGTACCCGGAGCGCGCATAGTGCGGCCGCTCGTAGAGACGCTCGGCGAGGGGCTCGGTCGCGAGCACCTGCCCGCGCGTGGCGCGGACCACCCCGGCGAGGTCGGGCAGGAGGCCTGCCGTGAAGCCGTCGCCCGCCACGACGACGACATCTGCGGCGACTCCGTCGGGATCGGCCGCCTGGCCCTCCCGCACGTCGGCCCCGGCGGCTGCGGCATGCGCGGCGAGACGCCGTACCCAGCGCGCAGGCTGAAGCGCGCCGTCCGGCGGGTGATGGATCGCCCCGAGATAGAGCCGGTCGAGCGGCGGCGCGAGCCCGTCGACCCATTCGACCGCGAACCCGTCCTCGCGCAACGCATCGTGCTCGCGCCGCAGGGCGGCGCGCTCGCTCTCGTCGAAGGCGAGCCGCAGGCTGCCGACCCGCCGAAAGGCGTCGCCGGCGAGCTCCGCCATTCGGTCGAGCGAACGCTCGGTCAGTTCCATCACGAGCCGCGCGCGCTCGCCTCCCAGCAACCGGCGGGCCTCGTCGTAGGGCGGCGTCGCTCCGCGTAGGGCGAAGCCGCCGTTGCGCCCGCTCGCGCCGCCCGCGATCTCGCGCGCCTCGTACAGACGCACCCGCACGCCGCGCTCGGCGAGCGTCAACGCGCACGAACAGCCGGTCACGCCGCCGCCGATCACGGCGACCTCCGCGCGCCCCTCGAACCGACGTTGCGGAAGCGCCTCGCGCGGCTCCTCGAGCCAGTAGGAAGTTGTGCTCACGACGGCAGAGACTACGCCGGGGGCATCACCTCCCTGTACAGCCAGCCCTCGCTTGTAGGATCGCCGTCGATGGTGCCGGTCGCTGACGAACTGGGGCGCGTCCCGCTGTTTGCCGAACTGAGCGGCCGGCAACGGAGGAAGCTCGCAAGGAGCTTTCGCGAGCGGAAGTTCACGCCGGGGACCGACGTCGTTCGGCAGGGGACGATGAGCGGCATCGGTTTCTTCGTCGTGACGGACGGCGAGGCCGCGGTCAGCATTGACGGCGTTGAAGTCGCAACGCTCTCAACGGGTGACCACTTCGGCGAGCTTTCGCTCGTCACCAGGGCGGAACGAGCGGCGACGGTGACGGCGCGGACGGAGCTTCACTGCCTCGAGATCGCGTTTCCGGACTTTCGTAAATTCGCCCATGCGAATCCGGACGTCACCTGGAAGCTGCTGCAACACGTCGCCTCGACGCTGCAGCGAGAGCCGACAAGCTAGCGCCAAGCCCAAGCGTGACTAGTCCGGCGGAATCTGATCGCCGTGGACGAGAAAGGCCTGCGTGAAGGCAGAAAACGTGGCTCGGTCGAAGAGGACGAATCGGACCCGCTCGATCTGCGGCAGCTCGGCGAGCGCGTCCACGACAGTGGAAATGGCGATCGGCGCCGCGCGGTCGAGTGGGAATCGGTAGACGCCGGTTGAGATCGATGGGAAGGCGACGCTTCGACAGCCCAGCTCGGCAGCGAGCTCCAGTGAATTTCGGTAACAGGCCCCGAGCAGGTCGACCTCCCCGTGCTGACCGTCCTGCCAGATGGGGCCGACCGTGTGGATGACATGGCGCGCAGCGAGCCGGCCCGCGCCGGTCGCTTTCGCCTCGCCTGTCGCGCAGCCGCCAAGCTCGGCGCACTCCGCGAGGATGGCTGGGCCTCCCGCACGATGGATCGCTCCATCGACGCCACCCCCACCTCGAAGCGTCGTGTTGGCCGCGTTCACGATCGCATCCACCTGCTCGAGCGTTATGTCCCCCTGGGTCAGCTCGACCCGTCTCGGATCGGTCACGGTAGGAGGCTAATCCAGGCCGGGAACGCCGAAACGACGACAACCGCAGCCACGCGACACGCGCACCGTCACCCGATACTCAGTGAAACGAAGTATCCGTCGGCCTGAGTGACGAGCCCGAGCAGCTCCAGCTCGGCGAGCGCCGCAGCCAGCTCGCCGGGGGCGAGCCCGGTGCGGCGAATCAGCTCGTCCGCCTGGACCGGCGCGTCGGCGATCACGGCTCGCACGCGGCCGGCCACTCCCGTGAGCACGGGCGGCTCCCGGCGTGGTGGCAGCTCGACGCCGATCGTCTCGAGAACGTCGGCAGCGCACGTGACCGGCGTCGCGCCGAGGCGGAGCAGCGCGTTCGTGCCCTTCGAGAGCAGCGAGGTGATCTCACCCGGGACGGCGAGGACCTCGCGCCCCTCGTCGAGCGCCAGGTCGGCGGTGATCAGCGCACCGCTTCGCTCGCGCGCCTCGACGACGAGCGTGGCGCGAGCCAGCCCCGCGACGATCCGGTTGCGGGCAGGGAACCGCCACGGCGCGGGCTCGACGCCCGGAGGGTACTCGGACACGACGAGGCCGACGGCGCCGATCCGGGCCGCAAGCTCCGCATGCGCCCGCGGATAGTCGCGGTCGGCGCCGCACCCGAGCACCGCCACCGTCGTGCCCGTCTCGAGCGCGCCGCGGTGAGCCGCCGCATCGATCCCGCGGGCCAGACCGGAGACGACCACGACGCCCGCCGTCGCCAGCTCGCGGCCGAGCGTCACGGCGACGGAGCTGCCGTACGCCGAGCACGCACGGGCGCCGACAATCGCGACGGCCGGCTGCTCGAGCAGGGCGAGCGGTGCGTCGCCGCGCACGAAGAGACCGGGCGGCGGATCGTGGATCGACCGTAACCGAGACGGAAAGGCCGGATCGCTCCGGGAAACCCAGCGGAGGCCGAGGTGAGCGAGCTCGCGGCGGTAGGCCCCCTCGTCGAGCCCGCGCGCGAACGCCTCGAACCGCCGGGACCGCGGCGCGTCGAGCAGGTGCGCGCCCGACTGGGCCGCGAAGAGCGCGGTGGCGAGCTCGCTCACTCGGTCAGCCCCGCCGGGGGCCGGTAGGACAGCGCCTCCGCCAGGTGCTCGGGCTCGACCGCCTCGGCTGCGGCGAGCGCGGCGATCGTGGCGGCGACGGACGCGACCCGGGCACGGCCCCGCCCTGAAAGGGGGAGGCGCTCGACTGCCCGGGTCAGCAGCTCGTCGGCCCGCGCCGTTCGCGCTGGGACAGCGTCGCGAAGCCTCCGGCGAGCCGCGAGGACGCGCTCGCGAACGCCGGCCGACGCCTCACCGGCCGCCCCGGCCAGGTCGCCGGCGCGCGGCCGCGGCACCGTGAGGAGCAGGTCGAAGCGGTCGAGCAGCGCGCGAGAGAGCTTCTCGCGGTAGCGCTGAACCCGCTCCGGCGTGCAAGCGCACTGCGCCGCACCGTCACCGCGCGCCCCGCAAGGGCACAGGTTCATCGCCGCGACGAGCTGGAACCGCGCCGGGAAGACCGCCCGCCCCGCCACGCGCACGACGGAGACGTGGCCGTCCTCGAGCGGCTGCCTGAGTGCCTCGAGCGCGGAGCGCTGGAACTCCGGGAGCTCGTCGAGAAAGAGGATGCCGTGATGGGCGAGGCTCACCTCGCCGGGTCGCGGCATGCCGCCGCCCCCGCCGATCAACGCCGCGACCGAGGCCGAATGGTGCGGCGCCCGGAACGGGGGCACGCGGACGAGCCCACCGCCCGGCAGCAGGACGCCGCTGACCGAGTGGATGCGCGTCACCTCGAGCGACGCGTCGTCGTGCAGGAGCGGCAGGATCCCCGGCAGCCGGCGGGCCAGCATCGTTTTCCCCGAGCCGGGCGGCCCGGCGAAGAGCAGGTTGTGGCCGCCCGCTGCGGCGACCTCGAGCGCGCGGCGCGCCCGCTCCTGGCCGCGCACGTCCGCGAGGTCGGGGACGCCCGCGAGCGACTCGAAGTCGTCGGCCGCCGGCGGCGGCTCGGGCGGGTCGCGCTCGCCCCGCAGGTAGGCGACGGCCTCGGCCAGGTGGCGCACCCCGACCGGCGCCACCCCGGCGAGCGCCACCTCCGACCCGGACTCGGCCGCGCAGACGAGATGGGTGAGCCCGGAGCGGCGGGCGCCCTCGGCGGCGACGAGCGCGCCGGGCACCGGCCGGAGGCGCCCGTCGAGCGCGAGCTCGCCGACGGCGGCATGCCCTTCGAGTGCCTCGGGCGGGACCTGGTACGAGGCGGCGAGCAGGGCCAGTGCGATCGGCAGGTCGAACCCGGAGCCCTCCTTGCGCAGCGCGGCCGGTGCGAGGTTGACGGTGATTCGGCGCTTCGTCGGCCACTCGAGCTCGGCCGACGAGATCCCGCTGCGAACACGTTCCTTCGCCTCCTGGCAGGCGCGGTCGGCGAGACCGACGATCGCGAAGGACGGCAGCCCCTGCTGCAGGTGGGCCTCGACCTCGACCCGGCGGGGGTCGATGCCGACGAGAGCGTGGGTGACCGTGCGGGCGAGCACGCCGGCCACGCTAGGCGGCACGACGCTACGTGTCTGTCACAGCTTCGCGCCGAAAGTGTGAAATCAGCGCCGGGCGACGAGCACGTCTTCGAAGTACTCGCCCGCGCGCCTTCCGGTCCTGCGGTTGACGTGGCGGCGGTAGCGCTGTTCCAGCACGAGGCCCGCGCGCTCGAGGATCTCCGGGTAGAGGTCACGACGGTCGTTGACGACGATCACCACGCGGCCGCGCGGATCGAGCACCGACGCGCACGCCGCGAACACGGTGGAGATGCCGTCGACGTACGCCCGGAGGGCGGCTTTCGACGTGCCGCGCGCGGCGGCTCCGATCTCGCGCTCGCGCAGGTCGTCGAGCCCCAGCAGCTCGTACGCGTAGCGATGCTGCTCGTGGTAGTCGATCAGGCCCGGATAGGGCGGCGACGTCACGACCGCGTCGAACGGCCCCGGCAGGACGAGCTCGCGCGCGTCGCCGTGCAAGACGGCCGCGGACTTCCGCGAGCGCACGCGTCCGAATTCCTTCAGGCGAGTCAGCGTGTCGAGTGTGTAGCGGCGCAGGAAGTGATCGGCACGCTCGACGGGCCGGCACTCGCGGCGATGCTTGTGGCACCAGTAGGGCTCCTGCTGCGGCGCCTTCGGGAAGTCGAGATCGAAGTGGGTCGTGCGCCGGGCGGAACGCGCGGCGCGCGTGAGGACGACGCGCAGGACGTCGGCATGTTCATAGTCGCCGGCGAGCGAGCGGAAACGCAGCAGGTCGTTGCGCGCGTCCGGCGCGAACCAGCGGCGCACGTAGGGCGTCGTGACGCTCGTCTCCCCCTCCCCACGTTCGAACCGCGCCAGTGCGTCGCGCAGGTCGTGCTCGAGCCGGAACGGATTGTGCGCAGCCGTCTTGACCTGCATCAATAGGCAGTTGAACGCAGCGATGTCGGCGCCCACCGAGTCGAGTCCGCTCTCGAGCGCCTGCACGAGCGTCGTGCCCGACCCCGCGAACGGGTCGAGCACGCGCCCGCGCCGAGGGACATGGCGGCGGAAGAGCTCTTCGACGAGCTGGGGGACGTACTTCCCGAGATAGGGGTGCAGGCGGTGAACGTGCTTCGTCCGCTCGCGCTCGGGAAGCTCGCGCTCGGACCACGACAGGTCGAGGTCGAGACCCTCGTAGATCTGCTCCTGGGTGATCCCCACGAAGCTCAGTTCGCCGTCGCCGCTTCGCCTCCTAGAACGCGTCCGGCACGTGCTCGAGCCGGCCGGCGCGGTCCGCGATCACGTCGAAGCGCACGGCCAGGCCGTCGAGCTCCGGATGCCGGGCGAGCCAGGCCGTCGCCGCCCGCCGCACCCGAGCGGCCTTGTGCGTGTCGACCATCTCCAGCGGGTCCCCGAAGCCGCCGCCGCTCTTCGACTTCACCTCGCAGAACACGACCACGCGGCCGCGGCGCGCGACGACGTCGAGCTCCGCCCCGGCGAGCCAGCAGTTCGTGTCGAGGATGCGGTAGGCGCGCAGCCGGTACCAGCGCGCGGCACGGCGCTCGGACTCGTGTCTAGGAGGGTTCGGCGGAATACCGTTCGAATCCTCCTCACGCGGCCGGGAGGTAGGCGCGGGCACGCCACGACCTGCGGTGGATCTCGCACGGCCCTCGCTCGCGCACGATCTCGGTGTGCGACTGCGTGATGTACCCGACGTGGGACGCGAACCCGTAGCCGGGGTAGAGCGCATCGGCCGTGCGCATGTACCGGTCGCGCGTCACCTTGGCGATGATCGACGCAGCCGCGATCGCCGCGCTCTTCGTGTCTCCGTCGACGATCGCCCGATGCGGCGGCGCCGTCGGCCCGAGCTTGAACCCGTCGACGAGGCAGACGTCCGACGGCTGGCACGCCCAGAGCGCTTCGCGCAGGCCGCGCAGGTTGCACTTGTGCAGGCCGTCGCGGTCGATCACCGCCGCCGGGAACACGCGCACCGCAATGACCTCGGCGCACGCGATCACCGCACGGTAGAGCTCGTCGCGCGTCTCGGCGTCGACCTGCTTCGAGTCGTTCAGGAGCGCGAGCGGCCGCACGCGATGGTCGCGCAGGCACTCGTAGTCGAGGAGCACCCCGGCGACGACGAGCGGCCCCGCGAGCGGGCCACGGCCCGCCTCGTCGGCGCCGGCCACGAGGCGGGCGCCGAGCGCGCGGTCGAACCGGAGCAGCTTCTGGCCGGTCTGGCGGCGCTTCGGAGGCACGAGGCGAGGATAGCCCGGCCGCCCGCCGGCGCCACCGGTCGGCACGAAATCGTCACGATTGCCACGCGCCCGGGACGAGGACGACCCGGAAGCCGTCGGGATCCTCGAGCGTGACCCCGTTCCGCTCCCAGTAGGGGTTGGCGGGTGCGACCGGCTCGGCTCCGACCCGGGCGCGGGCCTCCGCGACCGCCTCCTCGCTCCCCAGGTAGAGAACGAGGAGCGACTCCGGATGCGGCTCCGGGGCCGCGTGGCCTCCGCCCGTCGTGAACTCGAGGTGCGCGTCCGACCCCGGCAGGCCGAGGAACACGCCGTCGTAGCCCTCATGACCCTCGAACCGCCCCAGTTCGGTCAGCCCGAGGCCGTCACGGTAAAAGCGCTCCAGTTCCCCCAGGCGGGTCGTATGCCGCGCGAAGCGGACGTGCACCGGCGCCGCTTAGTTCTGGCGAAGCTCGCGGACGCGAGCCTTCTTGCCGACCTTGCCGCGCAGGTAGTAGAGCTTCGCGCGGTGGACGTCGCCGATCTGCATGACCTCGATCTTGTCGATCTTCGGCGAGTGCAGCGGGAACGTGCGCTCGACACCGACACCGAACGAGTTCTTGCGAACGGTGAAGGTCTCGCGCGCGCCCGCGCCCTGGCGCTTGATCGTGACCCCTTCGAAGACCTGGATGCGCTGGCGCGCGCCCTCGATCACGCGGAAATGCACGCGTACGGTGTCGCCCGCCTTGAACCGCGGCACTTCGCGCAGCTGACGGCGCTCGATGTCCTGGATGATCGTGCTCATGTCGAAAGGGGCCGGAGGCCGGGGCGGAATCGTAGCAGCCTGTGACGCCTGGTTACCGGATCGAGATCCTGCTCGGCGGCCAGTAGGTCGCGAACACCTTGCCGATCAGATTGCCCCTGGGAACGGTGCCCCAGGCGCGCGAGTCGCAGGACGAGGCGCGGTTGTCGCCCATGAAGAAGTACTGCCCCTTCGGGATCCGGATCGGCGCGATCGTGCGGTCGTCGCGCCGGTCGGGCTGGATGTAGGGCTCCTTCAGGCGTTTCCCGTCGATGTAGACGTACCCCTCCTCCTCCGACCAGACGTCGCCCGGGAGGCCGATCAGGCGCTTGACGAAGGTGCCGCCGGCGCCGCAGCGCACGGCCGCGAGCGGCGGTGTCTTGAAGACGACGATGTCGCCGCGCTTCGGCGACCAGAAGCGGAAACAGAAGCGGCAGGCGAGCACGCGGTCGGAGAAGCGCGCCTCGCAACCGGATCCGGGCCGCGCGCAGTGGAGCGTCGGCTCCATCGAGCTCGACGGGATCCGGTACGGGTTCACGACCCAGGCCTTGATCGCGAGCACGATTGCGATCGCTCCGACGATCGTGACGAGCCAGTCGATCGTGACCCGCCAGCCGTGCGGCAGACCTTCGGTCAGATGGTCGATCGGATTCCTCACCGGACCTGCTCCCTTCGCCAGCCTTCGATTCGTGCGTGGTCACCCGAAAGCAGCACGTCGGGAACCTGCCAGCCCCGGTATTCCGCAGGCCGCGTGTAGTGAGGGTACTCGAGCCCGCCACCCAGCTCCGCGGAGAACGACTCGAGCTCGCCCGAGCCCTCGCTCAAGGCACCCGGCAGGCGGCGGGCGATCGCGTCGACGAGCACCATCGCCGGCAGGTCGCCGTTCGAGAGCACGTACGGGCCGATCGACACCGCATCGGTCGCGAGGTGCTCGACGATTCGCTCGTCGAAGCCCTCGAAGCGGGCGGAGAGGAGCGTGAGCTGCTCGAGCGCGGCGAGCTCCTCGACGACGGCCTGCGTGAGCTGGCGGCCCTGCGGGCTGAGCGCGATCACCGGCCCGTTCACGGAGCCGCCGTACACCGCGTCGAGCGCCGCCGAGACGACGTCGACACGCAGCACCATGCCCGCACCGCCGCCGTACGGCTCGTCGTCGACCTGGCCGTTGCGCAGCGGCGTGTAGTCACGGTACGAAAAGAGGCGCAGGTCGAGCTCGCCTCCCAGCACGGTCGCGACCGGCCGCTGCTCGGTCAGCCAGGCGAAGGCATGCGGCACGAGGGTGAACACATCGAGCTGCATCAGTCGGCGAATCCAGCCGCGACGGTGATGCAGCTCGCCTCGAGATCGATCTTCAGAATGCACTCCTCCACCATCGGCAACAGCACACCGGTGTCGAGCTCGAGCACGTCGTTGGCGACGCCCGGCGCCACGACCTTGACGCTTCCGAGCGCACGCCCGTTCTCCTCCACGACCGGCAGCCCGACGAGCTCGAACACGTAGTACTCGTCCTCCTGCGTCGGCGGAAGCGCGGTGCGCTCCACCTCCAGGATCGTGCCCCGCTCGACGTGCCGGTCGAGCTTGACCACGGGCCGCCCCGACGAGCGTCGATGGGCGACGACCTCGACCGCCTCGCCGCCCGCGAGAAACGTCGACCCCGTCTTCCACCAGCGCTGGTCGTCCGACGGCTGCTCGACGAAGAACGCCCCGTCGATCCCGTGCGGACGGCCCACCTTCCCGATGCGCACCCTCATCGCCGCGACTCGAGCGACGCGATCGCCTCGTCACGCGTGACCGCCACGAGCAGGTTCTCCGCGACGAACTCGTCTGCCTTCGGCCAGCCGCTGGCGCGAAGCTCGGCCGCCGCGCGCTCCACGTCGAACGGGGTGCGCATCCGCCGTGGCTCGCCGTCCTCGACGAGCGTCCAGAACGCGGCCACCTCACCCTCGTAGGGCATTCCGACCGAGCCGGCGTTGACGACGCGCAGATCGCCGACCCTCCGGTCGAACTGGTGGTGCGTGTGCCCGATCACGACGGTGCCGGTGAGCCCGGCGAACTGCTCGGCAACGACGCGCTCGTCCGTCGCCGCGGTCGTCACCGGCAGGTCGTCGGTCGGCGTGGCGTGGCAGTAGAGGACGCCGTCGAGCTCGGCGGCGACCGGCAGAGCCGCCGCCCACTCGAGCTGCTCGACCGAGAGCTGCGCGCGGTCCCACTCGTCCGGGGCCCGCTCGCAGTTGCCGCGGAGCACGGTCGCGTCGAGGTCCCGGACGCGCTCGAGCGTCACCCGGGGGTACGGGCCGTAGATGAAATCGCCGCCGACGACGATCGCGTCGGCAGCGAGGTCGGCGAGGACGGCCTCGAGCGCCCACGGCATGCCGTGGATGTCGTACAGCGCCGCGACCCTCATGCAGGTTCCGGGTCGGCGATCTCGACGAGGACGCGCCGCCCCTCTCGGGCGGCGCTCGCGCGCACGAGCGTTCGCAGGGCGCGCGCGATCCTGCCCTGGCGGCCGATCACCTTGCCGATGTCGTCCGGAGCGACGTGCAGCACGAGGACGAGCGTGCCGTCACGATCCTCCGTGTCCACGCGCACCGCATCGGGATCGTCGACGAGCTCGCGTGCGAGATACGCGAGCAACTCAGCCACCGGCGGTTACCGCTACTTCTCGATGCCGGAGATCTTGATCAGCTTCGCGACCGCCTCGGTGGGCTGTGCGCCCTTGCCGAGCCAGTCCTTGACCTTCGCCTCGTCGAGGTCGATCGTCGAGGGGTCGGTCTGCGGGTTGTAGCGACCCACGATCTCGAGGAACTTCCCGTCACGGGGCGAGCGCGAGTCTGCGGCCACCACACGGTAGATCGGGTTCTTCTTCGAGCCCACGCGGGTGAGCCTCAGCTTGACTGCCATTCGATTCCTTTACCTCCGTCCGGCCTTTCTCTTCTTGCGCTTGACGCCCGACTTCCGTCCTGCGGACAGCGGGGCGGGCGCCTGCTGGGTCGGGAGGGCCGGCATCTTCCCCCGCCCCATCTGCTTCATCATCTTCTCCATCTGCTTCCGCGCCTGGAGCAGTTGATTGACCTGCTCCACGGTGGTGCCGGAGCCGTTGGCGATCCGGATCCGCCGCTTGCCGTCGATCACGATAGGGGAACGGCGCTCCTGCGGCGTCATCGAGAGCACGATCGCCTCGACCCGGCCGAGCTGGCTCTCGTCGACATCGACGTCGCCGATCTGGTCCTTCATCCCCGGGATCATCTTCAGGATCCCCTGGAGCGGCCCCATGCGGCGGAGCATCTTGTAGGCCTTCAGGAAGTCGTCGAAGGTGAACTGGCCGGCCGCGAGCCGCTGCTCCATCTCCGCCTGGTCGTCGGCCTCGACGGCCGCCTCGGCCCGCTCGATCAGGGTGAGCACGTCGCCCATGCCGAGGATCCGCGAGGCCATCCGGTCGGGATGGAAGACCTCGAGGGCGTCGACCTTCTCGCCCGTCGACGCGAACTTGATCGGCTTGCCCGTGATCGCCTTCACGGAGAGCGCAGCGCCACCGCGCGCATCGCCGTCGAGCTTGGTGAGGATGACGCCGTCGAACGCGATTCGCTCGTCGAACGCCTGCGCGACGTTCACCGCCTCCTGGCCCGTCATCGCGTCGAGGACGAGGAGGATGTTGTGCGGCTTCGCCTCGTCGCGCACGCGGGCGAGCTCCTCCATCAGCTCCTCGTCGATCTGGAGGCGGCCGGCGGTGTCGACGATCACGGTGTCGAGACCCTCGGCGCGCGCGCGTTCGATGCCGCTCCGCGTCGCCTCGACCGCGTCCTTCGTCTCCGTCCGGTAGACGGGCACCTGGATCTGCCTGCCGAGCTGCTCGAGCTGGTCGATCGCGGCCGGCCGCTGCAGGTCGGCGGCGACGAGACCAGGCTTGCGCCCCTGCTTGCGCAGTGCGAGCGCGAGCTTCGCCGAGGTGGTCGTCTTGCCGGAGCCCTGGAGGCCGGCGAGGAGGATGACCGTGAACTTGCCGAAGGCGAGCCCCGACTCACCTTCGCCCATCAGCGCCGTCAGCTCGTCGTGGACCACCTTCACGACCTGCTGGCCGGGCGTCAGGCTCTTCAGGACCTCCTCGCCGAGCGCCTGCTCGCGCACCCGGGCGACAAAGTCGCGCACGACGGTGAAGTTGACGTCGGCCTCGAGCAGCGCGAGGCGGATCTCGCGCATCGCGCGCGAGATCGACTCCTCGTCGAGCTTTCCCCGCTTCCGCAGGTCGCCGAGGGCGCTCTGGAGCTTGTCTGCAAGGCTGTCGAACACGACCGCGCATGGTAGCTGCGCCCTCTGGAACCGACGCGTCTCTAGGATCGGGCCATGCCCTACAGCGCCGCGGACGATCGCTATCAGCACATGCGCTACCGCCGGACGGGCCGGAGCGGGCTGCTGCTGCCGGCGATCACGCTCGGGCTCTGGCACAACTTCGGCGGCGACCGCCCGCTCGAGACGAGCCGCGCGATCCTCCGGCGGGCGTTCGATCTCGGTGTCACCCACTTCGACCTGGCGAACAACTACGGGCCGCCCTACGGCTCGGCCGAGGAGACGTTCGGACGCGTCTTCCACGACGACTTTCGCCCCTACCGCGACGAGCTGGTGATCTCCACGAAGGCCGGCTACGACATGTGGCCCGGCCCGTACGGCGAATGGGGCTCGCGCAAGTACCTGCTCGCGTCGCTCGACCAGTCACTCGCACGCATGCAGCTCGACTACGTCGACATCTTCTACTCGCACCGCTTCGATCCGGAGACGCCGCTCGACGAGACGATGGGCGCGCTCGACACGGCGGTGCGCTCGGGCAAGGCGCTCTACGCGGGCATCTCGTCGTATTCGCCCGAGAAGACACGCGAGGCGGCAGAGATCCTGCGGTCGCTCGGGACGCCGCTGCTCATCCACCAGCCTTCGTACTCGCTGCTGAACCGCTGGATCGAGCCCGAGCTGCTCGACACGCTCGAGGAGCTCGGCGTCGGCTGCATCGGCTTCTCGCCGCTCGCGCAGGGGATGCTCACCGACAAGTACCTGGACGGGATCCCGCAGGACTCGCGCGCGGCCGAGAACTCGTCGCTCTCGCCCGACCTGCTGACGGAGGAGACGATCGCGAAGATCCGCCGGCTGAACGAGCTCGCGAAGCGACGCGGGCAGTCGCTCGCGCAGATGGCGCTCGCCTGGACGCTGCGCGACCCGCGCATGACCTCGACGCTCGTCGGCGCGTCGTCGGTCGCGCAGCTCGAAGACTCGCTCGGCGCCCTGCAGGGGCTCGATTTCGCAGACGAGGAGCTCGCGGAGATCGACGGCTCCCCGACCGACAGCGGCATCGATCTCTGGGCTCGCTCGAGCAAGGGTGTCTGACACCGGCCGGTGTCAGACACCTCTTCGAAGCTCGTACTCGAACCGGCGCAGGTCGAGAGTGTCGGCCGGGACGATCCTCATTCGGAAACCAGCGCCCGCGCGAAGTCGCCGGCGTCGAACGGCCGCAGGTCGTCGAGCCCCTCGCCGACGCCGACGAGCTTCACCGCCAGCCCGAGCTCGTAGGCGATCGCAACGGCGATGCCGCCCTTCGCCGAGCCGTCGAGCTTCGTCAGCGCGACGCCGGTCACGCCCACGGCCTCGCTGAAGAGCCGTGCCTGTTGCAGGCCGTTCTGACCCGTCGTCGCATCGACGACGAGGAGCACCTCATGTGGCGCGCCGTCGACCCGCCCAGCGATCACGCGCCGCACCTTCGCGAGCTCGTCCATCAGGTTCGTCTGCGTGTGTAGCCGCCCGGCGGTGTCCACGATCACGACGTCGCTGTCGGAGCCGACCGCGTCGTAGGCGACGGCGGCGGGATCGCCGCCGCGCTCGCCGCCGACGAAGCGCGCGCCGGCCCGCTGCGCCCAGATCTCGAGCTGCTCCTCGGCCGCAGCGCGGAACGTGTCCGCCGCGCCGAGAGTGACGGTGCGTCCGTGCTCGCGCAGCTTGTCGGCGAGCTTGCCGATCGTCGTCGTCTTGCCCGTCCCGTTGACGCCGACGACGAGCAGCACGGCCGGCTCGTGCGCGAGGTCGAGCGTCGGCGGCTCGCCGAAGAGCGCGGCGATCTCCTCCGCGAGCGCCGCCCCGAGCTCCGTCAGGTCCTGGCGCGCCTCGAGCCGCCTGATCAGCTCGGCGGTCGCGCGGACGCCGACGTCCGCGTAGATCAGCGCCTCCTCGAGCCGCTCCCACGACGCGTCGTCGCCCGGATCGAACGCGGCAACGGCGAGCTGCTCCGTGAGCGCCCGCCGCGACTTGCCGAGCGACTCGCGCAGGCGGCCGAAGAACCCGCGCTGCTCGACCTCGCTCTCCGCCGGCGCGTCGGAATCCCCCAGCAGCTGTGCCCAGCTCCGTGCCATGAGGGGCGCACGTTAGCGTTCAGGCAGTCGCCGCGATCTCTTCCTCGCGCGGCAGCCGCCGCGAGACGATCTGCGAGACGCCGTCCGTCCCCATCGTCACGCCGTAGAGAACGTCGGCCGCCTCCATCGTGCGCTTCTGGTGCGTGATCACGATGAACTGCGCACGGTCGGCGTAGGTTCGCAGCAGCTCCGTGAAGCGGCCGATGTTGGTGTCGTCGAGCGCGGCCTCGACCTCGTCGAGGAGGTAGAACGGACTCGGCCGCGCGAGGAACAGCGAGAAGAGGAACGCGATCGCGCCGAGTGCCTTCTCGCCGCCGGAGAGGAGCGACAGGCGGGTGACGCGCTTGCCGGCCGGCCGGAGCTCGACCTCGATGCCGGGCTCCTCGTCCTCGTCCTCGGGCTCGGTCATCCGCAGGCGCCCCTCCCCGCCGGGGAAGAGCGTCGTCGCCACCTCGTGGAAGTGCTGCTCGACTGCCGCGAAGGTCTCGGCGAACCGCGTCTCGACCGTCGTCGTCAACTCGTCGCGCAGCTTCTCGAGCTCGTCGAGGCTCTGCTCGAGGTCGGCCCGCTGCACCGAGAGCTCCTCGAGACGCTCCTTCTCCGCCTCGTACTCCTCCTTGGCGAGCGGGTTGACCTGGCCGAGCTGCTCGCGGCGCTTCTCGTACCGGGCGAGCTTCTCCGCGAGCTCGTCGCGGTCGTCGCCCTCGGCGGGCTCGACCCCGGCCGCCTCGAGGCGGCGCCGTGCCTCGTCGCGCTCCGCGTCCGTCCGGGCGAGCTCGACGTCGACCGCAGCGAGCTGCTCGCCGGCGGTGCCCGCGGCCTGGCGCAGCTCGACCTCCTCGGCGCCGAGGCGGCGCAGCGAGGCGCCGAGCTCGGTCGTGCGGGCCGCCTGCGCCTCGGCCCGCCGGCCGACCGGCTCCTCGAAGTGCTGGATCTCGACGGCAAGCGCCCGTTCGAGCCGTTCGGCGCCGCCGGCGAGCCGCTCCAGGACGAGCTCGCCGGGGCGGCGGCCGTGTGCGGGATCGGTGTCCGCGAGCGCGCGGGCGGCGCTCCTCGCGCGTTCGGCCGCCTCCTCGGCGACCCTGCCCGCTTCGATTGCCCGCGCGGAGAGGTCGTCCGCCTCGAGGCGCAGCGCAGCGAGGTTGCCTCCCGCCTCCGCCGAGCGTCCGCCTGCGCGGCGCTCCGCGGCGAGCGCGCGCGTGTCCGCCTCCGAGACCGCCCGGCGCAGCTCCGCCTCCCGGGAGGCGATCCCGCGCAGTTCGCCGGCGAGCTGCCCTGTGCGCTCGGCGAGCGGCGCCTCGAGGCGCCCCGCGGCGGCAGCGACGACCCTCAAGGTCTCATCGAGCCTTTCGGCTCCGCGGACGATGCGCGCCAGCCGGGACGCGTCGGCCCGGCGAACGTTGCGGAGGTGCGCGACCGGCGCGAACCGCTCGGCCGCCGCCCGGGCCTGCTCGACAGCCTGCTCGCTCCGCGTCGCGGCTTCCGCCGCCCGTTGGGCCAGGTCCTCCACCTCGGCGCGCAGCTCACGCCGGCGCGCGTCGAGCTCGAGCAGGACCGCCTCGGCGGTCTCGCCGGCGAACCACAGCTCGCCGCGCTCCGGGTCCCAGCCGATCCCGTCGGAGGTGACGGCGGGCACCTGCGACGCGAGCAGCTCAGCCCGCGGGAGCACCGGCACGTTGACGAGCTCGCGCGGATCGCGGCCGACGAGCACGAGCACCGACCCGAGCCCGGACGACTTCGCCTTCTCGACGAGCTGCAGCCCACGCGCCGGGTCGGCTGCGAGCACGGCGGATGCGAGATGGCCGAGCGCGGCCGCCGTCGAGCGCTCAGAGCCTGCCTCGACCTCGAGCAGCTGGAGCGCGAGCTGCTCGCCCTCTTCCGCAAGCGCACGCGCGGCAGGGGGCAGCCCCTCCCGCTCGGCGAGCGACTGCTCGAGGGCGGTGAGGCGCTCGCGCGCGAGGCGAACGCGGGCCTCGAGATCCTCCTGCTCGCGCGCGGCGGCGCGCGCCGCGGCGTCGGCGTCGTCGGCGGCGCGGCCGAGCTCGGCCGGCGAAGGACCGGCCGGGGCGTGGCGCGCCTCGGCGAGCTCCGTCTGCAGCTCGGCGAGCAGGCGCTGTGCGGATTCGTGGCGGACGCCGAGGCGTTGCGTGGCGCCGCGCAGCGCGAGCAGCGCGTCGCGGCCGCCGCCCGTCAGCTGCGACTCCGTCTCGGCGCGGCGGGCGAGCACCTGGTCGAGCTCGGCAGCAAGAGCGGCTTGCTCGCCGCGCTCGATCGCCGCAACGGCGGCCCAGCGCCCCTCGGCCTCGACCTGCAGTCGTGCGCGCTCGGCGGCGGCCGACTGCGCGGCCGCCGCGGCCTCGCGTGCAGCCGCCTCGAGCCCGGCGGCTGCCGACGGGTCGTGGGCGCGCGCCGCCTGCAGCTCGAGGCGCAGCGAAGCTGCGAGCGAGGCTGCGGATTCACGGCGCAGGGCGATCCGCTCGCCGCCGCTGCGCAGCCGGTACAGCGCCGCCGTCGCCTGCTCGCGGGCGCCGGCGGAATCGGTCAGCTCCTCCTCGGCGCTCTCGCGTTCGGCGACGAGCGCGCTGATCTGCTCGTCGAGAGCGCGGCGTCGCTCGGCGGTCGCGGCGCGGCGTCCTTCGGCCTCGGCGCGCCGGTCGGCGAGCCGTGCGAGGTCGAGCGTCGCGATCGCCGCCTGCAGCCGTGAGATCTCGACCCCGAGCTTCTCGGCGCGCTCGGCGGCCGTCGCCTGCAGCGCGAGCGGCCGCAGCCGCTTCTTGACCTCCTCCTCGAGATCGCGCGCCCGCTCGACCTGGATGGCGACGCGTGCGAGCTTCAGCTCGGCCCGGTGCCGGCGACGCTTGAAGCGGCCGAGGCCGGCGGCCTCCTCGATCAGCTCGCGGCGCTCGGACGGCTTCGAGTTGAGCACCGTCTCGACGCGGCCCTGTGAGATCACGGAGCGGAGCCCACCGCCGAGGCCGACGTCCGAGAGCAGCTCGACCAGGTCGATGCGGCGCACCGCGGTGCGGTTGACGAGGTACTGGCCCTCGCCGCCGCGGTTCAGCCGGCGGGCGACCGACACCTCGCTGTACGGCAGCTCGGGCCACGCGCCGTCGGCGTTGTCGAAGAGCAGGTCGACCTCGCAGAAGTCGGTCGGCTGGCGGCCGACCGAGCCCGAGAAGAGCACGTCGTCCGGCTTCTCCGCCCGCAGCTCCCCGGGGCTCATCGACCCGGTCGCCCAGAGGATCGAGTCCGAGACGTTCGACTTCCCGGAGCCGTTCGGCCCGACGACGACCGCCACTCCCGGCTCGAGGTGGATCTCGACCGGATCGACGAACGACTTGAAGCCGCGCAGCTTGATCGCTTTCAGATGCACGCGCAGAGGAGGCTACCGAGCGGCCAGGACGCCGCTCGGTCGTCCTACTTCGTTCCTGCACCCACCAGCAATTCGCACGGGCCTGTGAACCCGCCCGTCTCCTCGAACTCCCGCAGAGCCCCCTCGATCTCGGCCCAGGTCGCTTCACGCGCGGGCTCGTCGAGGCCGGAGAGCATCTCGTGCAGCGCTCCGAACGACTCCCGCTCGAGCCGGGCGCACTCGGCCGCCGTACGGAGCCGAAGCGGCGCCTCGACCCGGTGCACCTCGACATCCCGAAACCCGGCCTGGTCGAGGAGCTCGCCGAGGTTCGCGGCCGAGAACGGCCCAGGGAGGCCCGGGCGGGGCGGCGGCAGCTCGGCGTTTCGACGAATGATCGCGATCGGCACCGAGAAGAACCGGTTCCGCTCGGGCTCGGAGAAGACGATCGCCGCATAGCGGCGCCCCACCCGCAGCGCGTCGCTCGCGGAAGAGAGAGCGGCGAGCTTGTCGGGCATGTACATGAGGCCGAGACGGGAGATCGCCGCGTCGAACGAGCCCGGCTCGACGTCGAGCGCTTCGCCGTCCATCACCCGGGTCGCAACGGTGGCGTCGCCCGCCGCACGCACGGCGCCGGCCGCCTCCTCGAGGATGTTCGAAGAGATGTCGGTCGCGAGCACGACCGCACCCCGCCGTGCCGCCGCCAGCGACTGCCCGCCGGAGCCGGCGGCGATGTCGAGCACGACCGTTCCCTCACCGACGCCTGCGAGATCGAGCATCCGCTGGGTCGCCTCGCCGAGCCAGCCGTCGAAGACCGGGTCCCAGCGGTGCCATGCCTGCGCCGCGTCCTGCCACTGAAGGCGCGTAGCTTCCTTGTAGGCGACGGGGTCGAACGTCGCGACTGCCATCTCAGACCTCCTCGATCCAGCCGAGGAGATCGGCCTCCGACACCTTGTCCAACAGTTCGGGATGATCGGCCCGCATGTGGTCGCGCGCACCCTGAACGACCTCGGCGTCGGTGTTGCCACGGATCACATACCCGCATTCACACGTGATCTGCTTCGACATGACTGCTCCCTTCGATCGTGTGGGCTCGTTGTACGGGGCGGGAGTTGGGTCTATGTTGGCGCCGAGTTGGCGCAGGGGAAAGTGCAGCTCTGCGGACGGTTCGTCGTCGAGCTCGACGACCGTCGCATCGAGGACGGCCTGCCGGGGCGTCAAGGCAGGCTGCTGCTCGCGTTCCTCGTCGCGAACCGGCTGCGGACCGTCTCGCGCGACGAGGTGATCGAGGCACTCTGGCCGTCGGGCCACGACGGCGGCCTGGCTCCCCTCCTCTCCAAGCTGCGCCGGATGCTGCCGCTCGACGGGCTGCGCCCCGCGATCGACGACCTCTGGATCGACATCGAGGCCGCAACGAGTGCGGTGCACCGCGCCGAGAGCTCGCTCGCGCTCGGCGATCCGCACGCTGCCTGGGGCCCGTCCCAGGTTGCGATGTTCGTGACGGGCCGCCCGTTCCTCATCGGCGAAGACGCTCCCTGGATCGACGGCGAGCGCCGCCGCCTCGGCGAGCTGCACGTGCGTGCGCTCGAGGCGTATGCGGCCTCGACGCTCGCCGTCGGCGGCACCGAGCTGTCCGCGGCGGTGCGCGTGGGGCGGCGGCTGGTCGCGCTCGAGCCGTACCGCGAGTCGGGTCACCGGATCCTGATGGAGGCACTCGACCGCGAAGGCAACCCAGCCGAGGCGCTGCTCGTCTACGAGTCGCTGCGGGGGCAGCTGCGCGAGGACCTCGGCATCAGCCCGTCGCCCCGGACCCAGGCGCTCCATCGCCGCCTCCTGGGCTGATCGCCTGAAGCGCCTCCCTGGCCGCGTTCTGCTCGGCGTCCTTCTTCGAGCGGCCCGTCCCGGTTCCGGCGGCCGCGCCGCCGATCACCGCCGCGGCGGTGAACGACCGGTCGTGCGGCGGCCCTTCGACCTTGACCGTCTCGTAGCTGACCGAGCGGCCGGTGCGGGCGAGCCGCTCCTGGAGCTCCGTCTTGTGGTCGACGAACGTCGTCAGCGCGTACTCGATCCGCGGCTCGAACGCCGCGACGATCGCCGGCTCGATCGCCTCGAAGCCGTGTTCGAGATACAGGGCCGCGAGCGCCGCCTCGAGCAGAGCCGCGAGCACGTTCCGGTTCCGCGAGAGCTTGTCGGCGTCGTCCGAGCGCTCGCCGCGCAGCCTCTCGCCGAGCTCGAGCCCGCGTGAGACCACGGCGCAGCTCGCACGCGAGACGACGTGCGAGCGCACCTTCGCGAGCCGCCCCTCGGTGAAATCCGGGAAGCGGTCGTAGAGCGTGCGTGCGACCACGAGCTCCAGCACCGAGTCCCCGAGAAACTCGAGTCGCTCGTACGAAGCGGTGCGATCGGCCGCCCACGACGAGTGCGTGAAGACCGCCGCCGCCCGTTCTGCGGGAAGCTCGTCGATCAGCTCCCGCAGCGTTCTCTGCGACTTACTGGTGCGAGGTGACGTAGTCGACGGCCTGCCCGACGGTCGTGATCTTCTGGGCATCCTCGTCGGAGATCTTGATCCCGAACTGATCTTCGAGCTCCATGATCAGCTCGACCAGGTCGAGCGAATCGGCGTCCAGGTCCTCCTGGAACGACGCCTCTTCGGTGATCTGATCTTCATCGACTCCGAGCTGCTCCGTCAGAACTTCCTTGACGCGCTCGAGAACCTCTTCACGCGACGCTGCCATGTCACCTCAATAGTCGTAGGGGCGGAAAACCGGGCGATCATACACCGACGCGCTCGGGGAGCCGCTCGGCGAGGCGCTCGACGACGCGATGCTCGGCCCCGCGGGCGGCGAGCCGGATCGCATTTGCGACCGCCTGACGCCCCGAATTTCCGTGCGCGATCACTGCCAGGCCGCGCAGGCCGAGCAGATAGGCGCCGCCGTAGGTGTCGGGGTCGAGGCGTTTGCGCATGCGCCGCGCGGCGGGCCGGATCAACAGGCCCCCGAGCCTGCCCGTCAGCGTCGCGCCGATCTCGTCGCGCAGTTCGGCGAGCAACTCGACGATCGTCCCCTCGAGCAGCTTCAGGGCGATGTTGCCGGTGAAGCCGTCCGTCACGACGACGTCCGCAACCCCACACAGCAGGTCGCGGCTCTCCACGTTGCCGGCGAAGTCGAGCCGGTCGTCCTCGCGCAGCAGGCGGTGCGCGTCGATCGTCAGCTGGTTGCCCTTCTCGTCCTCCTCCCCGATCGAGAGCAGGCGCACCTTCGGCCGGTGCACGTCGAGGATCTCCTCGCAGAAGACGTAGCCCATGTGCGCGAACTGGAGGAGGTGCTCGGGCCGCGCGTCGGCGTTCGCACCGGCGTCGAGCAGCACGCTCGGCCCCCGGCGGGCCGGGATGGGGACGGCGATGGCCGGCCGCAGCACGCCGGGCAGGCGGCGCAGGTGGAGGAGCCCGGCGGCGAGCATCGCGCCGGTGTTGCCGGCGGACACCGCCGCGTCGGCCGCGCCTTCGGCGACGGCGCGGAGGCAGGCGACGAGGCTCGAGTCGGGCTTCGCCCTGACCGCCTCAGCGGGCTTCTCGGCCATCTCGATCACCTCGGTCGTCTCGACGAGCGGCAGCCCCTGGGTGTCCAGCCCGGCCGGGCCGAAGAGGGTCACGTCGATGCCGTCGGCGGCCGCGGCGAGCGCTCCGAGGATCACCTCGCCGGGCGCATTGTCACCACCGAGTGCGTCGACGGCGACGCGGGTCACTTACGGGACGTCGAGGCGGAGCGGTTCGACTTCGCGGCCCTTGTAGGTGCCGCAGGTCGGGCAGACGCGGTGCGCGCGCTTCGGCGACCCGCACTGGGGGCACGTGTTGACGCGCGGGGCCTCGAGCTTGTGCGTGGCGCGGCGCTGATCGCGGCGCGCCTTGGATGTTTTCCTCTTCGGGACAGCCATGGCGGTCGCCCATGATAGCTATCATTGGCCGCGGGCCCTCCGGGGCTCGTCCCATGACGGATCTCTAGTCGAAAACTCGCTTCTCCCGCCTTTCGACTGATCGGAGGTCCGCCCGTGCCGGGCTCGCTCGCCGCACGTGACATCTCGAAGAGCTATGCCGCCGCCCAGGTGCTGGACCGCGTCTCGCTGGTCGTCGCTCCCGGCGACCGGGTGGGCATCGTCGGCCCGAACGGGATCGGCAAGTCGACGCTCCTGCGCGTCCTCGCCGGGCTCGAGGAGCCCGACACGGGCCGGGTCGTCCGCGGCGGCGCCGTCGGTTACCTGCCGCAAGAGCTCGAAACGCGGCCCGGGGAGAGCGTTCGCGGCTACCTCGCCCGTCGCACCGGCGTGGGCGCGGCCGAAGAAGAGATGGAGCGCCTCGCCGCCCGGCTCGCCACCGAGCACGAAATGGCGGCCGACTACTCCGCCGCGCTCGAGCGGTTTCTCGCGCTCGGCGGCGAGGACTTCGACGCGCGCGCGGCGGCGGTGCTCGACGATGTCGGGCTCGGCCGAAGCTCGGACCGTGAGCTGGGGTCGCTCTCCGGTGGCGAGGCGGCCCGCGCGGCGCTCGCAGCGATCCTGTTGTCGCGCTTCGACGTGTTCCTGCTCGACGAGCCGACGAACAACCTCGACTTCGCCGCCCTCGAGCAGCTCGAGGAGTTCCTGCGCGGCCTCGCCGCCGGGGTCGTGCTCGTCTCGCACGACCGGGACTTCCTCGACCGGACGATCAACCGCGTCGTCGAGTTCGAGGGCGAGACCAGGCGCGTGCACGAGTACGCCGGCAACTGGTCGCAGTACGAGGCGGCCCGCGCGCTCGCGCGGAGCCGGCACGAGGCCGCGTACGCGACGTACGTCGGCGAGCGCGAGCGCTACTCGCTGCTGCTCTCCGAGCGCAGGACGCAGGCCCGCGCCGGGGGCGCGATGGCCGACCGCCGCGGCACGAACGCGCTGCGCGGCAAGGTCAACCAGGCCCGCAATCACCTCGAGCGGCTCGAGCAGGTCGAGAAGCCCTGGTCGCCGTGGCAGCTGCAGATGGAGCTCGCCCCGGCGCCTCCGACCGGCAGGATCGCCGAGCTCGCAGGCGCCGTGGTCGAGGTCGGCTCGTTCACGCTCGGCCCCGTCGACCTCGTCCTCGGCTTCGGCGACCGCCTGGCGGTCGTCGGCGCGAACGGCACCGGCAAGACGACGCTGATCCGCGCCTTGACCGGTGACCTGCCGCTCGCGCGGGGCTCGCGCCGGGTCGGCCCCTCGGTCGTCTTCGGCGAGCTGACGCAGGCTCGTGACCTCTTCTCCGGGGTGCTGCTCGACGACTTCGCCGAGCTCTCCGGGCTCGCCGCAACCGATGCACGCACGCTGCTCGCGAAGTTCGCGCTCGGAGCCGACGACGTCGTCCGCCCGGCGCCGTCGCTCTCGCCCGGCGAGCGCACGAGGGCCGGTCTCGCGCTGCTCTCGGCGCGCGGCGTCAACTGCCTGATCCTCGACGAGCCGACCAACCACCTCGACCTGGAGGCGATCGAGGAGCTCGAGACCGCGCTCGCTACCTACGAGGGCTGCCTCGTCGTTGTCACCCACGACCGGCGGTTCCTCGCGGGGCTCGCGGTCGCGCGCACAATGCAGCTGTGACGATCGACGACCTGAGCGAGGCCGACTGGCCGGACGTCGCCCGCATCTTCGGCGAGGGGATCGACCTCGGCACGTTCGAGGAGGTGGTGCCGTCGTGGGAGCAGTTCGACGAGCGCTACCTCGACGCGCCGCGGCTCGTCGCGCGAGACGGCGGGAGCGTGGTCGGCTGGGCGACGCTCGCGCTCGTGTCGCGGCGCGAGTGCTACCGCGGCGTCGCGGAGGATTCCGTCTACGTCGCCGCGAACGCGCGCGGGCGCGGCGTCGGGCGAGCGCTCCTCGAGGAGCTCCTCGTGCGGGCCGACGCGGCCGGGATCTGGACGGTCCAGGCGCACATGTTCGCCGACAACGCCGGCTCGCGAGCGCTGCACGAGGCGTGCGGTTTCCGGCTCGTCGGGATCCGCGACCGCCTGGCGCGCAAGCACGGCGCGTGGCGCGACACGGCGCTCCTCGAGCGCCGCTCCCCGTCGATCGACTAGGCCAAAGGGGCCATGTCCCGGGGACTGTCCCCACGACATGGCCGGAGAAGACATGTCCCGGGGACTGTCCCCACGACATGTCTCGAACGGGCAGGTGCTCAGGGCTCGTCGCGGAGCGCTTCCAACGCGGCCCAGCGTGGGTCGCCGTGCTGCTCCTCGTGCGTGTGCGGCTCGTCGTTCAGGTTCTTGCCGCACTCGGCGCAGAGGCCGGCGCAATCGTCACGGCACACGATCTGCTCGGGCAGTGCGAGCGCGATCGCGTCGCGCGCCCAGGCCGAGAGGTCGATGTTGTTGCCGACGATGTACTCCGTCCGCATCTCCTCGTCCTCGGGCGACTCGTCCTGGTACTCGCGCGCGCGGATCGGCAGCTCGAGCACGGCGTCGCCGAGGCAGCGGTAACACGGCCCGTAGAGACGCGCGGTGAAGGCGAGGGTGAAGACCGTGCCGGTGTTCGCACGTGTGATCTCGAACTCCGCCGGGACCGTCTCGGGCACCGGCAGGTAGCGCTGCCCGCCGAAGTCGAACGCGGACAGCTCGACCTCGATCTCGTCGCGGTACTGCTCCCCCGGACGGAGCTTCACCTGCCTGAGACTGAAGCTGGTCACCGGAGCGCAGGGTAGCGCCGGCTCACGTGGCAGCGATCCATCCCTCTCCATCTGCGGTCGCCGTCAGACGCCGCCGGAGCCGGGCTCTGCCCGGCGGGAGGCGACGCACGGGTGGCAGCGGAGTAAGGGCAGGGAGCGCATTGGGAGGGAAACCGCGAGGTTTCCCTCCCGACTAATAGTTCGAGCCGTTGTCGGAGAGGTCGACCGGGCCGATCCCGGCGACGACCGACTCCTGCGAGCGTTCATGCAGCCGCTCCCGGCCGCGACGCACCGCGACGAGGAACTTGTCGAGATTCGTCTCGAGCGTCGCCAGCATGCCGTCGGCCCAGTCCTCCATCTCCAGGCGCATCTCACGGGCGGAGCGCCGCGCCTCGTCGATGATCTCCTGCGCCTGCCGCTCGGCGAGCTTGACGATCTCCGTCTGCGAGGCCTCGCGCACCGCCTGCTCGCGCGCCTCCTGGAGGAGGCGATCCTGCTCCCGCTTGGCCTCGGCCAGCATCTCCTGGCGCTCCTTGACGATCCAGCGCGCCTGCTTGATCTCCTCGGGGATCGTCGCGCGCATCTGGTCGAGGATGTCGTAGATCTCCTCGCGGTCGATCCGCACCTGGTCGGTGAGCGGCACGGCCTTGGCGTTGTGCACCAGGTCGTCGAGCTTGTCGATCAAAACGAGGACATCCATGGGGATCCAGTCTACTCCTGGTCGGATAGTGGAGCGCCGCCGCGGCCGTTCGGGAACATCGCCTTCAGCCGTGCGGCGACGGCCTTCGGCACCAGCTCTTCGACATTTCCGCCGAAGGACGCAATCTCCTTCACACCGCTCGACGAGACGAAGCTCACCTGGGCGCTCGCCATCACGTAAACGGTCTCGATGTCGGGCGCGAGGTGGCGGTTGAGCTGGTTCATCTGGAACTCCCATTCGAAGTCCGAGACGACCCGCAGGCCCTTGACGATCACCTTGGCGTCCCAGCGCCGGGCGAACTCGACGACGAGCTCGCTGAATTCCTCCACCTCGACGTTCTCGGCGACGCCGGCGAGAGCCTCCTTCAGGAAGTCGACGCGCTCGGGCACCGTGAACATCGGCGTCTTGTGGTGCGGATTCCCCACCACCCCGACGACGACGCGGTCGAAGATCCGCGCCGCACGCTTGATCACGTCGACGTGCCCGTTCGTCACGGGGTCGTACGTGCCCGGGTAGATGGCGGTGATCACGTCTCGTACAGCGTAAGCCGTGCGGAGCCGTACCTGCGCGATGTGCGCATCTCGAGCCCCGGCAGCTCGAGCGGATCCGACCGGCCGGAGGTCTCGTAGACGAGCAGGCCGTCGTCCGTCAGCAGCCGCGCCAGGTGGGCCGCGAGCTTCGCGTGGTCGTAGTCGTACGGCGGGTCGCAGAGGACGAGGTCGTAGCGGCGCTGCTCGCGCGTCACGGCCCTGGCTGCGTCCTGGCAGAGAACGATGCCGCGCAGGCCGAGCTTGTCGAGGTTCGCGTTGATCGTGCGGCAGGCATCGCGGTCGGACTCGACGAAGGTCGAACTCGCGGCGCCGCGCGAGAGCGCCTCGAGCCCCATCCCTCCCGAGCCCGCGAACAGGTCGAGCACGTCCGCGCCGTCGACCGGCCCGATCAGGTTGAACGCGTTCTCGCGAACGCGGTCGGAGGTCGGGCGCGTGTCGCGCCCGCGGGGCGCCGCGATCCGGTGCCCTCTATGCGAGCCCGCGATGATCCGCATCGGCGGACATTCTGTCCGCTTCGTCCTGCCAGGGGCCGTCCTCGTCGCGCAGGTCGACGGCCAGCTCGCGCGCGCGCTCGATCAGGTCGCGGTCGGGGCGCAGCTTCGTGAACTGCAGGTCGCTCCACCCGGACTGGCGGGTCCCCAGCAGCTGGCCCTCACGTCGCAGGTCGAGGTCGATCTCCGCCAGCTCGAAGCCGTCCGTCGTGTCGACGAGCGCCTGGAGCCGCCGCTCGGCCGTCTCGGTGAGCTCTTCCGCCGGACGCGAGATCAGGAGGCAGTAGCTCTGGTCGCCGCCCCGGCCGACGCGCCCCCGCAGCTGGTGCAGCTGGGCGAGGCCGAAGCGATCGGCCTCCTGCACGATCATGATCGTCGCGTTCGGCACATCGACGCCGACCTCGATCACCGTCGTCGCGACGAGCACGTCGAGCTCGTGGTCCTTGAACTGCCGCATCACCTCGCGACGCTCGGCGGTCTTCAGCTTGCCGTGGAGGAGGCCGACCCGGTAGCCGCGCAGCTCGGCGCGCCGCAGCCGCTCGGCCTCCGCCTCCGCAGCCCGTGCGAGGCGCGTTTCCGACAGCTCGATCAGCGGGCAGACGACGTACGCCTGGCGCCCGGCATCGAGATGCACGCGCAGCCGCTTGTACGCCTCGCTCGACCGCTCGGCCCCGACCCGCGCGGTGACGATCGGCTTGCGGTTCGCCGGGGGCTTCGCGATCTCGCTCACCGCGAGGTCGCCGTAGATCGTCAGCGCAAGCGTGCGCGGGATCGGGGTCGCAGTCATGTGCAGCACGTGGGTCGAGCGGTCCTCGGCGAGCGCCTTGCGCTGCTCGACGCCGAAGCGATGCTGCTCGTCGACGACCGCGACGGCGAGATCTGCGAACTCGATGTCGCGCTGGATCAACGCGTGAGTGCCGACCGCGATCTGCGCGACGCCGTTGCCGATCTCGTCGCGGATCTTCTTCGAGCCGACGGATCCGGTGAGGAGCACACAGCGCACGCCGAGCTGGGCGCACAACGGCTCCAGCGTGAGGAAGTGCTGCTCCGCGAGCGTCTCGGTCGGCGCCATCAGCGCGCCCTGCCTGCTCGACTCCACGGCCCGCAGGAGCGCGTAGAGCGCCACCACCGTCTTCCCGGAGCCGACGTCGCCCTGGAGCAGGCGCTGCATCGGCGTCGTCTGCGCCAGGTCGAGGTCGATCTCGGTGATCGCCCGCTCCTGGTGCTCGGTCAGCTGGAACGGCAGCACACCGCGGTAGCGGCCGATCAGCTCGCCGGGCAGCGCGAGCGACGGTGCGACGGCGTCGGTGTCGCGCAGCCGCGCGACGATCAGCTGGAGCGCGAGCAGCTCGTCGAGGGCGAGCCGCCGCCGCGACTGCTCTGCCTGCTGCTCGTCGGCGGGAAAGTGGATCGCCGCGAGCGCGTCACGGCGCAACGGCAGCTCGAGCTCGGCCGGAAGCGGATCGGGGAAGCTGCGCGCGTGCTCCGCGAGCGCCGTCCGCACGAGCTCGCGCAGCCGGGTCGACGGGATCTGCTCGCTCGCCGGATAGACGGGCGCGTAGTCGGCGGTCCGGCGCGCTTCGCCGATGTCGTAGCTCTTCACGTCGAAGCCGTACCGGCCGAGCTTGCCCCGGAGCCGCACGCTCGTCCCCGGCGCGAGCTTCTCGGCCAGCCACGGCTGGTTGAAGAACGACGCGCTCACCTGTCCGCCGCTCGCATCGCGGACGGTCGCCGTGACGAGCGTCCGTCTGCCACGCAGGGGCCGCGCGCGGGCGCCGACTATTCGACCCTCGATCGCGACCTCGCCCTCGGCGAGGCCTAGCTTGGCGATCGGGACCTGGTCGACGGCGCTCTCGTACCGGCGCGGCGCATGGAAGAGCAGATCGCGTACCGACTGGATGCCGAAGGTGCGCAGCCGCTTCGCGAGCGTTGCGCCGACGCCCGGCAACGTCACGACGTCGAGCGCGTCGAGCCGCTGCGGCGGCGCCCAGCCGCGCGGCCGTGGCCACTCGTGCTGGACCACACCTGTGAAACCCGCGTGCATCCGGGTCATTGTCGCCACCGGACCGGAGCATAGGACCCTGACCGGACGGCACACGTCCTCAGCGGCGTGCGGGGTAGCGCACAACGGCGTCGATCCCGCCCGTCGACGCGGAGCGGAGCTCGATCGTTCCGCCGTCCAGCTCGACGAGGCGCCGCGCAATCGAGAGCCCGAGCCCCGAGCCGGGCGCCTTCGACGCGCGCCAGAAACGATCGAACGCACGCTCGCGCTGCTCCCGGCTGAGACCGGCGCCCTCGTCGACGACGTGCAGCTCCCCGCCCTTGGCCGTCACCGTGATCGCCGAGCCGGCCGGTGAGGCGTCGAGCGCGTTCGAGAGCAGGTTGTCCAGCACCTGCTCGACCCGCCCTTCGCCCGCGCGAATCATCCCCCCGTCGCCCCACGCCTCGAGCCGCACGCCGCGCTCCTCGGCGAGCGCCGACCACAGCTCGACGCGCCGTCCGACCACGTCGCCGAGGCTCAGGTCGCCCGGGGCGCCTGCCGATGCGTCGGCGCGCGCGAGCTCGAGCAGCTCGTCGACGAGCCCTGCGAGCCGCTCTGCCTCCACGAGCGCCGCGTCCGTCTCGCCGTTCTCGAGCCGGAGCCGCAACGCCGTCAGCGGCGTGCGGAGCTCGTGCGACGCGTCGGCGACGAACTGCTCCTGCGATCTGAGCAGGGCGGCGAGCTTGGCCGTCGCCCGGTTGAACTCCCCCGCCAGGCTGCGCACGTCGGAGGGGCCGTCCGTCTCGCTCGCCCGCGCCGTCAGCTCCCCGCCCCCGACCCGCGCGGCCACGTCCTCCAGACCCCGGAGCGGGCGCGCGATCGAACGAGCGAGGAGCACCCCGACCACGGCGGCGGCGGCGAGCACGATCAACGCGACCGCCGCGAGCGCGAGACGGTAGCGGTTGATGCGGCGGTCGAGCGCGGAGGTCGGGTACGTGATGCGAACGGCTCCGAACACATCACCCCCGGACGCAACCGGAACGGCGACGTAGAGCAGCTTCGTGTCCAGCGTGTCCGAGGTCCGGATGCCCGTGACGGTGTTGCCGCGCAGCGCGGCGGCGATCTCCGGCCGCGATCCGAACAACGTCTCGTTGGCCGTGGTGGGGTGCGAGTCGGCGATGCTCTTCCCCGTCCGGTCGACGACCACCACGCGGCCGCCGGTGTTGGACTGGTAACTGCGCGCGATCGAACCGAGCCGGGGCGAGCGCGCCACGACGCCACCCTGGAGCGTGTCCTCGGCATACGACGCAAAGACGAACGCATCTCGCTCGACCTTGGCTGTCAGGTCCTGCTTCTCGTTCCGCGCGTTGACGATCGCAAGCGGCACCTCCAGTGCCACGAGCACCACCACGGTCAACGCGAGATAGCTCGCAAGCAGGCGCCGGGTCACGCGGCGAGGCGCAGGCCGATCCCGCGCACCGTCTCGATCAAGCCGGGATCGCCGAGCTTCCGTCGAAGCGCCGCGACGTGGACGTCGACCGTCTTCGACGACCCGTACCACGTCGTGTGCCAGACCTCACGCAGGATGCGCTCCCGGTCGACGACGGCACCCGCGTTCCGCGCGAGCACCGTCAGCAGGTCGAACTCCTTGCTGGTCAGCTGCACCTCGTTGCCGTCGACGATCGCGCGATGGCCGCGCAGGTCGATGCGGATGCGGCCGGCGTCGATCTCCTCGGTCTCGCTGCGCGGCGCAGTGGAACGGCGCGCGACCGCGCGGATGCGTGCGACGAGCTCACGCAGCCCGAACGGCTTCACGAGGTAGTCGTCCGCGCCGAGCTCGAGCCCGACGACGCGGTCGACCTCCTCGCCGCGCGCGGAGACAACGATGATCGGGACCGTCGAGCGTGCACGCAGCTCGCGACAGACCTCGAGGCCGTCCATGTCGGGCAGCCGAAGGTCGAGCAGCACGATGTCCGGCTCCTCGGCGGAGAGCGCCTCTTCCCCGGTCGCGGCGCGCACGACCTCGAAGCCCTCGCGGCGCAGTCCCTCCGCGAGCGGGACCGCGATCGAGTCGTCGTCCTCGACGAGCAGCACGTTCATGTGCTCATCGTTGCAGGGCAGGCAGTCGACGCCTCCGCATTTTCACGGATTCTTTGCCAAGGCTGGCCTTCCTCATGGCCCGGCCGTCACCAAGCGCGGCGTAGACCTCCTGGCAGCAAACGATCCAAGGAGGCAGCCGATGACCCGCACGCTTTCCTTCGACCACACGCCCAAGGAGCTCGCTCTCCGACGGAGCGGAACCTGCGAGGTCGCGCTCTTCTGGAGTCGCCGCACGCATCGAGCCGCGGTGAAGCTCGTCGACGAGGCGACGGGGTTCACGCTCGAGCTGCCGCTCGCCGACGGCGACGACCCGCTCGACGTGTTCGACCACCCGTACGCCTACGCCGCCACGCGCGGGCTCGACCTCGATCCGGTGGGCGCCTCTCCCTAGCGGCTCAGGGACAGCGGCCGGCGGTGTACGCGGCGAGGTCGGCGGGCTGCAGCAGCCAGTGCCAGTGCCCGTCGATCTTGACCGCGTGCATCGTCGCCGTGGTGACGCCGTCGTCGGAGGTGACCTGGACGGTCACGGCCGTCGACGGTGTCGCCTTGCCCTCGACCTCGACGCCCTCGTTGTAGGTGTCGAGCACCTTGAACGACCGCAGCCGGAAACCACCGTTGCGCTGGCAGGCCAGGTAGCGCGCCTTGGTGACGACGCGCTGCTCGGCCGGGACGAGGCTCTCCCAGAGCCGGCCCGCCTGCCCGCGCGAGAACTCGGTCGTGATCCGCTTCATGAAGGCGTCGGCGGATTCCGGCCCGCTGGTCGAACTGCCGCAGCCGGCCGTCAGCGCCGTGCAGCAGACAAGGAGTGCGAGTGCGCGTTTCATGCCTTCACCTCGAAGGAGACGGGACGGGGCAGGAAATCGATCGCGCCCAGGCTCCGCGGAGGATCGAGGCCGTCGACGACGAGCGCCCCCAGCCCCGGCCGCGCCTGGAGGTATTCGTCGGCGTTCGGGGCGACCGCGAGCGCGGTGGCGTGCGCATCGGCGTCGGCCGGGTCGTCGGCGACGACGGTCACCGCGAGCGGGCCCCGCTCGGCCGAGCCGCCGGTGGCGGGATCGATCAGGTGATGGAGCGATCCCGCGGGGCCGAAACGGCGGCGCGCGGGCCCCGACGTGGCGACCCCGCCGGCGGGCAGCCGGATCGTGCCGAGTGACCTGCCGGGGCGCCACGGGCTCTCGACCGAGACGAGCCAGGGGCCGTGCTCCGGCGGCGACCCCGCTGCGGCGATGTCCCCGCCGAGATCGACCAGCGCGCCGGGGAGCTCCGGCCACACCTCGCGCATCGCGACGAGCGCACGCGCCGCCGCGAATCCCTTGCCGATTCCACCGAGGTCGACCGCCGCCCCGCGAGCGACCCGCGCCCGGCGCCCTGCCTGGTCGAGCTCGATCGCAGCACCGGGGGACCAGTCGCTCGGCAGAGGCGGCCGCGGCTCGAGCAGCTCGAACGAGCGGTCGTACCCCTGCGCGACGAGAGCCGGGAGAATCGTGGGGTCGAAGCGGCCGTCGGTCTCGGCGCGCAGACGGAGCGCGCGCTGCAGCGCCTCGAACAGCCGGTCGTCGACCTGCAGCCACGACCCGTCGTTGCGGTTCAGCTCGGAGAGCTGGCTGCGCGGATCGAACCGCGACAGGATCCGCTCGCACGCCCGCAGTTCGCTCCAGGCGGCGGACAGCGCGAGGCGCGCCGGGGCGTGCTCGGTCCGGTCCGCGGTCACGGCGAGGGCGCACACGGTCCCCATCGCAGGAAACCTCGTGCGCTCGAGGGCGCGCATCACGCGGCACCGGGCGTGGCCTGCCGCCGCGCGGGCTGCGCGCGCGGCACGAGAAGCCGGGCGTAGACGAGCCACACGACCGGCGCGGCCAGGCCGCCCGCAACGACGAGACCGGTCGTGCCGCGGAGGTCCGTGCCCGCGGTCAAGCCGTGTCCGAGCGCGAGCGCAAACGCCGCGAAACCCGCGTAGTGGATCAGCCGCCAGCGGCGCTGGGTGATCCGCCGGCGAACGTGGAACGACGACGCGAGCGCGAGCATCAGCCAGGCCGCGACGACACCGGCGCTCACGGCGAGAGGCCGCCACGGCGCGAGCCCGGGCACGAGCACGACGGCGATCGAGAAGTGCATCACCGGGTCGAGCAGGAGCGCGATCCCGTGCAGCGCGACCATCGAGAGACCGCACCACATCAGCGTCTGGTGCCAGCCCAGCAGGCTCTTCTGTCGACGCGGCTGCAGCAGCCGCGTGCTCATGGCGAGGCCGAGCCACAACGATGCGCTCAGCAAACCGAGTGCAGTCAGCCCCGCGGCACGGGCAACGAGCCAGGCGACGGGAACCGCCGTCGACGTCGTTGCACCGATCATCCGACAGGAACCGGTGACGTGCGCGTCGTCGCGTGGGTTGCGGGCGTCGACGCCGGGACCAGCGTCTGCGTGCCGTTCTTTCCCTTCACGACGATCACGGGCGACTGGGTCGGGGCAGGCTGCTGGCGCGTCCACGCGAGCACCGCGATCACGGCGAAGAGCAGCCACACCGACAGAACGGTCGCCCAGACGTTCCGCATCATCCGCCGGGCTCCTGAGGCTCGCGCGGAGCCTGCACGGCGGGCGCCGCGGGCTGCGACACGGTCGGCACGACCTGCACGGGCGCGGTCGGCTTGTGGGCCAGGCCGGCGATCGCCGCACCGGCGGTCAGGGTCGCGCCCGCGAGCGCAGCCGAGAGCGCGAGCAGTTCGCGCCGGCTGGGAAGCTTCTCCGGTCTCGACGGCATACGCGATCCTCCTGTTGCCTGACCACAGGAGTAGCCCACGGGCTTTCACGAGGCATCAGGGCAGACGCTGACTCTGATCGGGACTTACCGCCCGCTCGCTGTGGGCGAAGTGCAGTGCGAGCTTGGGACACTCCTTGATCGCCCTGCGCGCATGTCCCTCGAGGTTCGCGGGGACGGGTCGCGCGTCGACGATCGGGTAGCCCCAGTCGTCGAGCTCGATCCACTCCGGGAAGAGTTCCGCACAGAGCCCGTGGCCGTCGCACTCGATCGGGTCGACCCGAAGCCGCTTCATCGCTTCGGGTGCCCGAGGGGCAGAACGGCGCGGTCGCGGCCGCTGCACCGGCCCTTTCGCAGGTGCAGCGTGAACTCGTCCTCGAAAGCGGCGAGCGTGCTCAGGACGAAGCGGGACATGCCGTCCGGGTGCCGACACGCGCCGCGCGCAGCCACCTGGCCGGCCCACCGTTCGAGCCGGTCGCGGTGGTCGCGGCTCTGTGCATGCGCGACCTGTTCGAGGCCGGCCGCGAGCGCAGCCAAGCCGTGTAGGCAGGGCCCGCACTGGCCTGCGCTCGCGTCCGCGAGAAAGCGCGCGACGCGTGCACTCTCGCGCACACCGCAGGCATTCGCGGGGAAGGCGACGACGACGCCCGCCCCGAGCGCGGCTGCGGTCAGCCGGTGATTCGGATCCCGCGTCCAACCGCCGAAGAAGCCGCCGACGAGCGAGGCGCTGAGCGGCTCGGTCACCCCACCCGCTTGGGCGATCACTTCCGAGACCCGCGACCCGAGCTCGATCTCGTAGACCCCGGGCCGCGCAACGGCACCCGACACGGTGACGAGTGCCGTCCCCGGTTCGGCCTCGGTGCCGAGCGAGCGAAACCACCGTGCACCGAACCGTGCGATCAGCGCGACGTGCGCCAGCGTCTCGGCGTTCTGCACGAGCGTCGGTGCGCCGTCGACGCCTCGCTCGAACGGATACGGAGGCTTCACGCTCGGTTTGGCAGGTTTCCCGTTGAGAGCATTGATCAGGGCCGTCTCCTCGCCGGCGACGAACCCGTCCGGGATCGAGACGATCTGCCACTCGAGCTTCTCGCGCCGTTCCTTCAGCGCCGCCGCGAGAACACCGCGCTCGGCCGCCCCTCGACGCTCCGCCACCGCAACGATCACCGTCCGGGCGCCGAGGGCGTCGGCAGCTGCAACGGCGCCGTCGAGAACGAGGTGTGGAACGGACCGAAGCAGCCCACGGTCCTTGCTGCTCGCGGGCTCGCCCTCGGTCGCATTGACGACCACGACCGGGCGCCGTTTCTGCGCGGCGACCGCGGCGAACTTGTCGCCGGCCGGAAAGGCGCCGCCGCCTCGTCCGCGCAGACCGCTCGACTGGAGCTCGGCGATCAACTCGCGGCCCGGCACGGAAAGCGGACCGTAGAGACGGACATGCTCACTCGCGGAAGCAGCGCGGCCGTCGGCCCGCACACCCTGGAGCAGTCGTCCCACGCCCGCGGGCGCTTCGACCACGAAGGGCTGCTCGGCGGCGCTCATGCTCCGGCCCCGCGCGGTGTCCCCGTCATCGAGCCGGTGACGACGTTGCGCTGGGTGTCGATGTTCAGCTCGAACGAGAGCTGCAGGCGCTCGCCCCCGCGCGCGACGGCGTCCGCGAACACCTGCGGGCCGTCCAGACCCGTGACGCTGCCGACATAGACGGTTCGCGTCCCTGCCGGCACGTACGAGACGCCGCTCGCGGTCATCGACACGCCGCCGCTCCCGTCAGGCTGGCCCCGCAGATCGATGCGAACGGATCCTCCAGCGCCGCCGTGGAGCAGTCCTCGGATCACGATGTCCACGAGACCGTCCGCCCGGCTCGTCTGCCGGAGCGTTCCGGTCAGCGAAGACGAGAACGTCGCGCTCGGCAGGCGGGCCGGCCTCGCCGGCGCCGGTGCCGAGCGCGTCGGCACGGAACGGCGGACGCGGGTGCTCGCGAGCAGCGACACGGGCGTGCCGGCGCGACGGGCCCACCCGTGCTGCGCCGGGCCGGACTGGTACCAGACGAAGATCGCCGACGGCACGAGCAGGGCGGCCAATGCCGCTCCACCGCGCAGGGCCCGGGCTCCGTCCGGGCTGAAAGCGGCACGGGCAAGGACAGCGAGAGCCACCGCCGCGACGCTGGCGAGGCCGATCAAGCGCATCCATCCCAGCCGCGCATCCGTTCCGGTACCGAGCGCGTGCACGAGTGCCACGGGCCACGAGGCGTACGCCAACCAGTGCACATAGCGCCACGCCCGGTACCCGATCCGGTCTCTCAGCAGGCTGGTCGCGACGAGCGCGATGAGGAGGTCGAACGCGACCGCGCCAAGCCCCAGCCAGACCGGACGGTACGGCGAGACGAACGGGATGACGGCATCCTTCAGCCCGATCGGCGTGTAGCCGTCGGCCACCGTCGACACCACGTGCACCGCGACGAACGCGATCGCGAGCAGGGTGAGATTGCGATGAAGCCCCGCCGTGACGAACCGCGGCCAGCGGTGCGCGCGCCAGCGAACACTCGTGAGCACGCCCAGCGCAACCGAGAGCGTGAGCAGAACGAGCGCCCCGACTCCCGTGCCGCGGGTCAGGTACCAGAAGAACCTCGCGTTGCCGGCAGTTGCGAGAACCGTCACGCAGCCCGAGCCTCCAGGGGCCAGCCGCCCGTCCTGGCGACGGTGCCGTCCTCGCGCACCAAGCGGGCCGGAAGCCCACGTCGAGCGAGCCAGTCGACGGCTGTCTCTCCCAGGACGATCGCCGCCGTTGCAGAGACGTTCGCGACCGCGCAGGATGTTGCCGCCACGCTGACGGTTCGCCACGGTGTGACCGCCGGACGGCCGGTGCGCGGATCGAGGATGTGGTGCGCCTCGCCCGAGTCGGTCGGCCAGCGACGGACGGCGGTGCTGGAGGTTGCGAGGCCCCCGGCGGCGACCGCAACGGCTGGACCGGCCGCGGTGAGCAGCGCCGCATGATCATCGGCGATCAGCACGGGCCAGCCGTCCGGCGGAGCGGAACCGGCCACCGAAAGGTCGCCGCCCAGCGAAACGAGGACACCCGTCCCGCACGTCGTCGCGATCGCACGGGCGGCGTCGTCTGCCGCGAGGGCCTTGGCGGTCGCCCCAAGGTCGAGCTCGGCGCCGGCCGGCACGCAGAGCGTGCCCCGACTGTCATCGAGCTCGACGCTCGTCCAGGACGGGCCGCGGTCGACCGCAGCAGCGATTCGCCAGACGCCGCGCTCGCGCACGCGGGCGAACGTTCGGTCGTACCCCACCCGGCGCAGCTGCAGGCCGAGGGTTGGGTCGACACGCCCGTCGGTCATCCGCGCTCCGTCCAGCGCGAAACGCACGTACCGCGAGAGCAGTGGACTGATCGTGACCGGCGTCCCCGCACCCGCGTTCGCGCGCGCGAGCTCGGAATCCGGCCGAAAGCGGCTGCACGCGAGGTCGACCGCCTCGAGCCATTGCCGAAGCTGCACCCGCGCGGCCGGGAGCGCGGCCGGATCCAGCACCGCAACGGTGGCCGTGGTCCCGAGCGCAGAGAACGACGCCGCAGCCGGCGTGTCGCTCATGAGCCTCCGGAGACGACGACCGGCTGCTGATACGTCGGTGCCGGAACCGGCGCGGCGGCCGCTGCGGGTGGTGCAGGCGCTTGCGAAGGTGTGGGCGGTGCGCTCTGAGCGCCGACGAGTGGAGGCGCGGGCGCCGGCATCACGACGGCCGAGCGTACGACCCGGACGGCCGAGCGGCGAACGACCGTGATCTTCTTCGCGTGAGTCGAGCCCGCTGCGAGCGCGGTGAATGCGCCACCCACCGCAACCATGAGCGCGACCGAAACCTGCGTGGTGCGACGCAGGCGCAGCATTGCCGCGTCACGCGCCTGTGCAGAGTGCCTCGTGCTCGCTGGCTGACCGGACATCTCGAACAAGGCTTGCAGCGGGACATGAGACGTCGATGAACCGTTCAGGAAAGCCGTTCACGCAGACGATCGCGTGAGTGTGAGCCAGACGTCGGCACCACCCTTCGGGCGGTTCGCAGCGCCGACACTGCCCCCGTGCACGTCGGCGATCAATTGAACGATGGAGAGCCCGAGGCCTGCGCCCGCGCGTTCGCGTGCCTCGTCCGCCCGGCTGAACCGGTCGAACGCACGCTTCAGGAACGTCTCGTCGAATCCGGGCCCGTGGTCCGCGACGTGCAGCTCGACCGCACCGTTCCTGGCCTCGGCGTAGATCTCGACCTCTCCGTTCCCGTACGTCAGTGCGTTGTCCACGAGGTTGTTGAGCGCTTGTTCCAGCCGGACCGGATCTCCCTCGACGAAGGCAGCGGTCGGAACCGCCCGGACCTGCCGCCCGGATTCCCGCGCTCGGTTGGCAAACCGTGCGGCGACTCCTGCGAAGAGCCCGCTCAGCTCGGTGCGCTCCCGGCGGAGAGGCAACGACCCCTCCTCCGCGCGAGCCAGCAGCAGCAGATCGTCGGCGAGCTGCGAGAGGCGAACGGTCTCGTCGAGGGCCGATCGAATCGCGAGCGTCAGCTCCTCTGCTGATCGCGGCCGCCGCAACGCGAGCTCGAGCTCGGTGCGCAGAAGCGCGACCGGCGTGCGGAGCTCGTGGCTCGCGTCGGCGACGAACCTGCGCTCGTGCTCGAGCGCAGCATGCAACCGCGAGAGCATGTCGTTCAGCGTCACGGCCAGGCGCGAGATCTCGTCGCGCGCAGGTGACACCGGCAGGAGGCCGGGTGAGGACGGCGTGACGTTCGCGGCCCGCCGCCGCATGACCTCGACCGGACGCAGCGCGGCGGCTGCCAGCGCGTACCCCAGAAGCGACGCGAGCAGCACCACGAGTGGGCCCGCGATCAAGAGCTCGCGCGCGATCCGGTGCAGCGCCTCCTCTCGTGCAGCCAGCGACCGCGCGACCACGATCGCGCCGCCCGAGGGCACGGGCTCGGCCAGGATCCGCCATTCGCCACGCGGCCGCTGCAAGGAGACCGTACGAAGAAAGCCCGCGCCGCGTGCGGTCCGCGCGATGTCGCTGCGATCGAGCAAGGCCGGCAGACCGGCCGGAGAAGACTTGACCGGCCGGCCCGTCTCGCTCAGGACCTGTGCGAGCGTGATGCCGCTCGCCGCGTCGGGATCGACGAGCCCGTGCTCGTCGTGGGCATGGGCGACCGCCTCGCTCGCCTGGGCCCTGAGCGTCTGGTCGACGGAGGTCATCAACGCGCCTCCGACCCGGACGTAGACGAGCATCGCCATCGCGCCGATCACGCAGACCATCGCGGCGGCAAAGGCAACCGTGAGCCGAACCCGAATCGGGATCGCGCTCACTCGACCACGCTCAGCCGGTACCCCATCCCACGCACCGTCTCGATCACGTCACGACCGACTTTGTTGCGGAGGTAGCGGACGTACACGTCGATCACATTGGAGCGGCGCTCGAACGACATGTCCCACGCTCCGTCGAGCAACTGGTCGCGGGAGAGCACGGCCCCGGGGTTGCGCATGAAGAGCTCGAGCAGCGCGAACTCCTTGGCGGACAGCTCAACCTCGTCCTCGCCGGACCAGACACGACGCGCTGCCGGGTCGAGCCGCAACTCGCCGACCGTGAGCAGCGTCGGCCGTTCCCGAGGCGACCGGCGTGCCAGCGCCCGGAGCCGGGCGAGCAGCTCGTCGAAGGCAAACGGCTTCGCAAGGTAGTCGTCCGCACCGGCGTCGAGGCCCTCGACCCGGTCCTCGACGGCGTCTCGGGCCGTCAGCATCAACACCGGAGACCACACGTCACCTGCTCGCAGCGCCCGGCACACCTCGAAGCCGTCCATCCCGGGCAACATCACGTCGAGCACGATCACATCGAACGGCGCCGCCTGGGCCATCCAGACGGCATCCTCGCCCCGGGAGGCGACGTCGACGGCGTGCCCCTCTTCGCGAAGCCCACGCGCGAGCAGCTCAGCGAGCTTGCGCTCGTCCTCCACGACCAGAAGCCTCACCGCCCCATTGTCGCTCCACGCGGTGAGACGCGCATGAAGCCCGGGCGCCGACGCCACTGCCGACCGTTCGCCGGCCGGGGTCGTCGGTAGTCGCCCGCAGCGGCCGCGCGGGATTCCTCGTATGCGGCGCCGGGGATCGCGAGCGATACAGAACATGCACCTGCGACCCTTGGAGATTCACCATACGCTCATCTGGCGAGTGCCACACTCGTGCGGTGCCGACCCGCGAGAAGGTGCGTGCCGTCGTGACGACTGCGGACGAGACGACGGGGCGCGTCGCCCGCGCTGAGGCCCGCCGCACCGCCGCCCGGCGCCGCCGCAGGACGCGTCGCCGCCGGGTGGCGGCAGTCGTCGTCGTCGTCCTCCTGACGCCCGTCGTCTACTCGTACGCGACGACGATGATGCGGCCGTCGAGCCTGCCGCTCGGGATTCGCAGTGTCGAATGGGTCCGAACCCACCACGGCGCGTGGATCGTCAACGAGGCCGAGTACATCTGGTACACGTGGCACGCGCCCAAGAAGGGCGGCCCGCCGCTGCGGACGCTGCCGACGGTCGGCGTCGGCGAGACCCGCCCGGTGCGGCGCTCGGTGGGCTATCGGCCGCCGAGAATCGTGCCCGTGATCCGGCCTGCTCTGGCCGGCGAGGGGGTGTGGCGCACGACAGGCCGGGTCGTCGGAGGCGCGCCACCGGTGCTGGTCACGACGTTCCGGACCGATCCCGTGTACCCGCGGACCGTCGCCTACGTTGCCTGGTTCGACCACACCCGGACGCAGCTCGCGCTCTACCCCGGGCGCTACGAGCCCCCGAACGCCTCTCCGCGCGGGCCGATCGAGGTACCGCAATCCCAGCGGTGGCGGCTGCTGGCGACCTTCAACAGCGGTTTCATGCACCGTGACAGCCAGGGCGGCTTCTTCGTCAACGGCAGGTCGGCCGAGCCGCTCCGCCGCGACCAGGGCACGATCGTCGCGTACAAGGACGGACGCGTCGACGTCTTCTCCTGGCACGGGGGCGTGGTTCCCGGACGAAACGCCGTTCTGGCTCGGCAGAACCTCCCGCTGATCGTCGACCGCGGCCGCCCCAATCCACTTCTCACCGACAACTCGCTGTGGGGAAGCACCCTCGGCAATGCGGTTCGGGTGTGGCGCAGCGGCGCGGGCGTCGATCGCCACGGCAACCTCATCTACCTCGCTGCCGAGGATCAGACGGCTGCGAGCCTGGCCGCCGGGCTGATGCATGCCGGCGCTGTCCGTGCCGTCGAGTTGGACATCAACGCGGAGTGGCCGAGCCTCGTCACCTACGGCCGCGGGGGTGTGGGCAACGCGACCAAGGTGGTCCCGAACTACCAGCAGCCGACCGACCGGTATCTGGTTCCGGACGACCGCGACTTCTTCGCGATCTATCGGAAGACGACGGCCCAGGCGTTGCGGAGCGTGCCGTTTGAGTGACCTAGCCGAAGCGGCGGGCGTGTTCGATCAGACGGTCGAGCGGCGCCCAGAAGATACGGCGTGCGAGCGCGTCGGAGCGCTGTGCGGAATCGTGGTTCGCCACGAAACCGGGGCGCGAGCGGATCACCACGTAGCGCTTCTCCGCCGCAGGATGCCCGGACAGCCAGCGCCAGAAGGCGTCGGCGCCGCCACTCCCGGCAATCGTGTCTGCATCCCCCACGAAGAGCTCGACGAAGGTGCGGCGGGCGATCCCTCCCGGCGGCAGCGGAGCGAGAGGCAGCGCCGGGAACACGCTGAGAATCGCGGCGGGTGCAGGGACATGCCACGTGGCCGCGTAAGCGGCGTACGAGAAGACCGCACTGCCACCGAAGGACTTGCCGATCGCCACGACCGGCAGCTCGAGCGGTCGGAGCCGGGCAAAGGCGGCTCGGACGCCCGTCTCGAACGCCTGCAGCGCGGCGGCGACCGACTCGGAGCCCACGCGGTATCGCGGATAGACGACGATCGAGCCGCGCGCCCGCAGATGTCCGATCCAGGGCGCGAAGCCGTCGGTGGGCAACGGCGTGCTCCAGCCGTGGCCGAACACGACGATGCTCGTCGGTCGTTCGTGCGGCCACAGCACCCAGACCGTGTCGGCCCCGCGCCCGAGCGTCTCGACCGGTTGGTGCGCGCGGGCCGGTGCGGCGGCGAGGCAGGCAAGCGCCGCCACGACACCGACGAGCCGAAGCCGCCCTCGCATGGGAACTGACAGTAGCGGCACCGCGGCGGCGACGACCGCGTCGCTCCGGCTGGGTGTCGTCACGCCGATGGCGAACGAGGCGACTACCGCCGTCGCGTTCGTGGACGGCGTCCTGGCCGCGTGCGCGAGCGTCCCGTTCGCCTCGGTGACGCTGTTCGTCGTGCTCGACAACGTCTCGCGCGACGGCACGCGAGGGCTGCTGGAAGCCCACGCGGTCGACCACCCCGAGCTGCAGGTCGTCTGGGCGCCGGAATGCGCTGGTGTCGCCGATGCCTACGTGCGCGGCTATCGCGAGGCGCTGGCCGCCGGCTGCGACTGGATCCTGGAGATCGACGCGGGCTTCAGCCACGATCCGAGCGAGATCCGCCTGCTGATCGCTGCGATGGACGGGCACGACTGCGTCTTCGGCAGCCGTTTTGCCGCAGGCGCCGCCAACCTGGGGACGCCGTGGCGTCGCGGGGTCAGCCGGGGCGGGACGGTGTTGACGAATCTCGTCCTCGGCACCCATCTGACGGACATGACCGGCGGCTTCGAGCTGTTCTCCCGGGGCGCGCTCGAACACGTCCTCGCCCGGGGCATACGCTCGCACGGCCCGTTCTTCCAGACCGAGATCAAGGTGCACTGTCGCGACCTCAGGATCGCCGAGGTGCCGATTCGCTACGACTCGTCGAGCCACCACGTCGGTGGACGCGCGATCGGCGAAGCGCTCGCGAACCTCGGGCGGCTGGCCGGACAGCGACTTGCGGGATCTCTGTGACGCGGGCCCTCGTCGTCACATCGATCGCGTCGCCGACAGCCGCGCTGAAGAGGCTCTCGACAGCGGCGTCCGGGGCAGGCCTCGACTTCATCCTGATCGGGGACGAGGCGAGCCCTGCCGACTTCGAACTCCCGGGTTGCGACTTCTACGGGCTCGAGCGCCAGCGGGCGCTCGGCCTCGCCACCGCCCACGCGTGCCCGACCAGGCACTACGCGCGCAAGAACATCGGCTACCTCGTCGCCATGGCACGGGGCGCGGAGACGATCGTCGAGACCGACGACGACACCGAGGCATACCGCAGCTTCTGGCAGGCACGGGAGCGGGTCGAATCGGCGGAGGTCGTCGAGGCACAGGGCTGGATCAACGTCTACGCATACTTCTCAGGGGCGAGAATCTGGCCGCGAGGCTTCCCGCTCGACGCAGTCCGCGTGCTGCCACCTTCCCGCCTGTCGCTCCCCGTCGCGGAGACCTGCAGCCCGATCCAGCAGGGCCTCGTCAACGGCGATCCGGACGTCGATGCCGTCTACCGGCTCGTGCTCGACCTGCCGTTCCGCTTCGAGCCGGGAGCGAGCGTCGCCCTCGGCCCGGGAGCGTGGTGCCCGTTCAACAGCCAGAACACGAGCTGGTGGCCGGAGGCCTACGCACTGATGTATCTGCCGGCGTACTGCTCGTTCCGCATGACGGACATCTGGCGGAGCTTCGTCGCCCAGCGGATCGCCTGGGAGAACGGCTGGAGCGTCCTCTTCCACGAGGCGACGGTACGCCAACGACGGAACCCGCACGACCTCATGCGCGACTTCGGCGAGGAGCTCTCCGGGTACGTCGCGAACCGGGAGATCGGCGCCGCGTTGCAGGCGCTCGAGCTCGAGCCGGGAAGCTCCCAGATCGCGGCCAACATGCGACGTTCCTACGAGCTCCTGGTCGGCCGCGGGTGGATCGAGCCACGAGAGCTCCCGCTCCTCGACGCGTGGCTCGCCGACATCGCGTCGATCGGCGTCGGCGCGGAGGAAGCGGTGGGTTGAGCATCGTCGCTCAGCCGCTTCCAGGCCCGGCTCGGGCGCCGCTGACCGCGGCACTCGCCGCCCTCACGACCGCAGCAGTCGTGCTCTTCGTCCTTCCTCCCGGAGGGGATCTCGCGGCCCACCTCTACCAGCGCGGGTTCTTCATCCAGCACGGCTTCTCGTTCTGGAACAACTACTGGTACGCCGGCCGCTACAGCTTCGTCACCTACAGCATCGGGTTCTACCCCCTGGCTGCGCTGCTCGGCATCAAGACCGTCTCACTGGCCGCCGTCGCCGTGGCCTCGACGGTCTTCGCGGTCGTCGTCGCCCGGCAATGGGGCGACGCAGCAAGATGGCCGACGCGCGCGTTCGCCGTCGTCTGGCCGATGATCTTGATCTCCGGCGAACTGCCGTTTCTCGCCGGGATGGCCTTTGCGATCTCGGCCGTCCTTGCAGTGCAGGCACGCCGCTTCTGGCTCTTCACCGGTCTCGTGCTCGCAACGCTGTCGATGAGCCCGCTCGCTCTCCTCTTCCTGGGACTGTTCGTCGGCGGCGCGGCGATCATGAACCGTGCTGCGTGGCGCCAGACCGCGCGCTTCGCGATCCCGGTGGCCGTCTGTGTCGGGATCGAGGTGTTGTTGATGCTCCTCTTCCCGTCCGGGGGGCATTTCCCGTTCTCTCTTGCCGAGCTGGTGCCGGTCGTGGCGTTCTGCATCCTCGGGCTCGCCGCCACGTGGAAGCTCGAGAAGGGCAGGCTGCTGGCGGGATTCTTCGCGCTCTACCTGCTGGCGAACCTGGCCTCCTTCGTGGTCCCGTCGGCTCTCGGCGAGAACATCGGGCGTCTGCGCTACCTCGCACTACCGGTCGCATTGCTCGTCTGCGCGCTCCGGTTCTGGCGACCGCGCTTCCTGACGGTGCTCGCTCTCACGCTGGTGGCGTGCTGGAACCTGACCCCGCTCGCCTGGAGTCTCGACCACAACGTGAGGGACCCGACGAGTCAGCCCCAGTTCTGGGCGGCAACTGTCGGCACCCTGCGAAGCCGCCTCACTCCCGACTATCGGGTCGAGCTGGTCGATACGGCCGGGCACTGGGGCGCGTTCTACCTCGCCCGCGCCGGGATTCCGCTCGCCCGAGGCTGGTATCGGCAAGACGACTTCCCGCAGAACTCGGTCCTCTACGGCCCGCTGACTCCTCGCAGCTACCTCCAGTGGCTGCGCCGGACGGCGGTGCGGTTCGTCGTCGTCACCGACGGGCCGCCGGACTACAGCGCGGCGCGCGAGTTGGCGCTGATCAAGGCGCATCCCCGTCTTCTGCATCTGGTTGCGCGACTGAACGGCACGACGATCCTCGAGGTCCCACATCCGGTGCCGCTGATTCACGGCTCGGCACCGGCGCACGTCGTCTCGCTCGGCCCGACGCAGGCGCGCTTCGTGGTCGCGGCGACGGGCACGTACCGCGTTGCGATCCGCTACTCCCCCTACTGGCGCGCAGTTCCGGGCTGCATCGCCGAGGCTCGCGACGGCAACATTCAGCTGACGGCGTCGAGACCAGGCGCGATCGAGCTCGTCTTTCAGCTCGGCGTTCAGCAGTTCCTCGACGCGCTGAGCCCGCCGACGCAAGCCCGGTGCTCACGCACGGGCTGACGCGTGAATGTCGGCCGGCTGCTCCAGCCCGCTGAGCCGCCTCCGAGATTGCACGGATTCTTTGCCAACGCTTCTGAGGCGCATGGCCCGCACCTTTCCATTCGAGTTCTACGTTCGACGACATGAAACGGACACACGCTCTTCTCCTCGTCCTCGCGGTCGCAATGGCATCGGTCGCAGGGACCTACGCGGCGCTGCGTTCGTCGCAGCTCCGCGCGAACGCGGCGCCCAAGGTGAGCGCCGTTCAGATTCAGCGACAGAACCAGGCCCTCAACCGGGCCGAAGCGGCGCTCCGCGCCCAGTTGCGGCGCAAGCCGCCGGCGCTGCCGGCACTGCCGCGCACGCAGCCCGTGCACGCCGTGCCCGCGGGTCCCGCGCCGGCCCTCGCCGGCGCGGCGGCACCAAGGGTGACGTACGTCCGTCCGAAGCCGATTGTGCACATCGTGCACCGGCACGGCGGCGAGCCCGGCGACCACGAAGGCGGAGGCGACGGCAGCACACTGGCCGCTGCCGGCAACGGGAGCCACTTCGATGACTAACCAGATCGCCCGGCTCTGGACGGTCGTGATCGGCGTCGTCGTCTTCTTCCTCGCCTGGGCGACGATCGCCGCTCATCCGTGGCAGCAGACCAAGACGGCGGCGGACCCGCGCCTCACCGCGCTCGCGGCCCGGCAGCAGTATCTGCAGCGCCAGTCGGTCCTGGTGAAACAGCTCGTCGACCGGCGCTGGGCCGCCTACCGCGTCGCGCTCGCCCAGCGGAAGGTCGCGATCAGCCGGGCGAACATCGCCGCAGCCGCGACGGCCCAGGCGCAGGCGCAGGCCGTCTCGGCCTCCATCCCCGCTCCGGCAGCGGCAGCTCCGGCGCGCGTGGTCACCCTCCCACCGCTCGTGATCACCAGGACGTCATGAGAAAGCACGGCTTCCGCGCAATGGGAACGACGTTCGAGCTCGTCCTCGAGACGGCCGGCGCCGGCGAGGCGTTCGCGGAGGCCGAAGCGGAAGTCGAACGACTCGAGCAGATCATGTCGCGCTTTCGTCCCGACTCCGAGCTGTCGCAGCTGAACCGCGACGGCACGATCGACGCGTCGCAGGACCTGGCCGAGGTCGTCGAGCTCGCGCTCGCAGCGCGCGAGCGGACGGGCGGCCGCTTCGACCCGACCGTCCACGACGCGCTCGTCGGCGCCGGCTACGACCGCACCTTCGCCGACCTACGCGAGAGCACCGACACGGTGACGCCCGCGCGGTGCGGCGGCGGTGTCACTGTCGAGGGCGGGCGGATCGAGCTCGAGCCCGGCTACAAGCTCGATCTCGGCGGGATCGGCAAGGGCTTTGCAGCTGAGCGCATCGCGCAACTGCTCGCGCTGACGGCTCCCTCCCTCGTCAGCGCCGGCGGGGACGTCGCCGTCCGCGGCGTCCCCGCCGAAGGGGCGTGGGCCGTCGCGGTCGACGACACGTTGACGCTCGGCCTGACGCACGGCGGGCTCGCGACCTCCGGCAGCGATCGCCGCCGCTGGCGCCGCGCCGGCGTCGAGCAGCACCATCTGATCGACCCGGCGACCGGACGTCCCGCGCAGACCGACCTGCTGCGCGTCACCGCAATCGGAAACGACGCCGTCGACGCCGAGGTGCTCGCCAAGGACCTCTTCTTCGCCGGCTCCGACGAGGCGCTCGCGCGCGACGTGCCCGCCGTGCTGGTGACGGCCGACGGACGCACGTTGACAACCGGGGGGCTCGTCTGATGCATCACGACCCGACCTTCTGGCTGATGGCGCGCGCGGCCGGGCTGACGGCCTACGCCGTTCTCACTCTCTCGGTGCTCGCCGGCCTCGTGCTCAAGTCGCGCCCGTTCGCACGGCTCAAGGCGGCGCAGGTCACCGAAGTGCACCGGACCCTCGCGCTGACCGGTCTCGGTGCGCTCGCCCTGCACGCAGTCGCGCTCGTGCTCGACACCACGGTCAAGGTGAGCCTGGCTGCGCTCGTCGTGCCGGGGCTCGTCGCCTACCGGCCTGCGGCGGTCGCCGCAGGCGTGATCGGCGGCTGGCTGTTCGTCCTGATCACGGCGTCGTTCTGGCTGCGCAAGCGCATCGGCACCCGCGTCTGGCGGCGTCTGCACTGGTTCACCTACGCCCTCTTCGGTCTCGCCACGATCCACGGCATCACCGCCGGAACGGACACGACGCAGCCGTGGGCGCGCGACCTCTACCTCGGCGCCGTCGGCGCGGTCGTCGCTGCGACCGCGTGGCGCGCGCTTGTTCCCCCCGCCCGCCGGGCGGTACCGAAAGGAGACCTCAGATGAGCAAGTACGAGATCACGATCGATCCTTCCCTGTGCAGCGGCTTCGGCGCCTGCGTCGACGCGGCACCGGATCTCTTCCGCCTGGACAAGGGCGGCATCGCCTCCGTGGTCGTCACGCACACCGACGACCCGGCCGCGCTCGACGCCGCCGATGCGTGCCCGATGGGCGCCATCTTCGTCACGGAGGCGCGGGCAGCATGAGCGCCCTCGGCGGGACCGTCCTCATCGCCGGTGCAGGACTGGCCGGAGCGAGGTGCGCCGAGTCGCTGCGGGCGTTCGGCTGGAACGGTCGCGTCGTGGTCGCGGGCGACGAGCCTCACCTGCCGTACGAGCGGCCCGCCCTCTCCAAGGACCTGCTCGCAGGCGGGCGCACCGACGTCGCCCTGCGTCCGGACGGGTTCTGGGCCGAGCAGGAGATCGAGCTCCTGCTCGGCCGCCGCGTCACGGGCCTGGACGCCGGGCGTCGAACCGCGCTCGTCGGCGAGGACGTGGTTGCCTGGGATGCCTTCGTGCACGCGACGGGCGTCCAGGCACGACGGCTCCCCGGCCCGAGGGGCGTGCATCACCTGCGCTCGCTCGACGACGCGCTGGGGCTGACAGCGGAGTTGACGCCGGCCGGCCGCGTTGTCATCGTCGGCGCAGGGTTCATCGGCGGCGAGGTCGCCTCGTCGCTCGCTCCGCGCGTCGGCTCGGTGGTCGTGGTCGAGCCGATGGCGGCGCCGCTCGAGCGCGTGCTCGGCCTCGAGGTGGGCGGCCTGCTCGCGAGCCGCTACGCCGCCCACGGCGTCGATCTGCGTCTCGGCGTCGGCGTCGACGGCTTCGTCGGCGACGACCGGGTGCGCGCAGTTCGCCTCACCGACGGCACCGTCCTTGCCGCAGACGTCGTCGTGGTCGGGATCGGAACAGTCGGAGAGACGATCGAGGTCGACGCCTTCGGTCGCACAGCCACGCCCGGTGTCCACGCGGCGGGAGACGTCGCGTCCTGGTGGCGGCCGTCGCAGGGCCGCCACGTCCGTGTCGAGCACTGGACGAGCGCCGCCGGCCAGGCCCGTGCCGTCGCCTCGACGCTCGTCGGCGAGCCGACGGCGTACGACGAGACCCCCTACTTCTGGTCGGACCAGTTCGGCCTGCGGCTTCAGCACGTCGGGCACGCCGAGCGCTGGCACGCGGTCGAGCTGGACGGCGGCGGCGACTCCTTCACGGCGCGGTATGTCGATGCGGACGGCAGGCTGCTGTCCGCGCTCGCGGCGAACCGCGCATCCGAGCTGCGGTCGCTGCGCCTGGAGCTCGCCGCATGAAGTGGCTGCTCGTGGTGCTGCTCGCGACGCTCGCCGCGACGGTGGTGGTCAACGTCCTCCTGCTCGGTTACGGCGGCGGCAGCAAGAACGACCCGGTGGGGCAGCTGAGCCCCGTCGCGGACCTGCAGCAGCCGGCGAACATCCCCCTCCACCTCGACGACCGCCACACCGACGGCGCCGACGACTGAGGGCTCGTTCCCTCAGCCGCCGACGCTGTGGCGGATCGCCGTCAGCCAGGGGCCGGCGGACTCGAGTGCGGCGAGTGCGACCGCGCCGCCTGCGACCAGCGCGAACCCGACCAGCCCGCGCCGCAGCACGTGGCCGCGGGTGCGGCGGCCGCGCGCCCAGTCGGCGAGCGCGAAGCGGCGCAGCTTCGGCAGGTGAGCGATCGAGTGGGCTCCGACCACGAACAGGAAGAGCGCGAAGCTCGCAGAGTGGACGGCGCGGAAGAACTGGGCGTGCGGCCCGGCGACGACGAGGCCCACCCCGCTGCCGAGCAGAGCGACGGTTGAGCCCACGACGAGCGGCGCGATCCCGCGGAGCAGCGGCCGCGGCGGCCCCTCGACGCGGTAGGCAGCCGCCCGCGTGTAGTAGCGAACCATCCGCCACCCGGTCGACGCGAGCTTCAGCGCGACCACCGGGATCAGGGCGACGCCGACGAAGATGTGCACGGCCAGGGTCTGCTGCAGGCCGAGGACGAGCGTCCCCAGTTCGATCAGCGTGCCGGCCAGGAGCAGCGCGCCGAGCAGCGCCGTCAGGTTGAGATTCCCCTGCGGGCCGCCCGGGAAATGCGTGGCCAGGCGGTCCAGTGCGTTGCGCATCGAGCCAGTCAAGCAGCGCAGTTCGTGCCGGCGGTGGCTCCGCACCAAGACTTATCGACCTCTTTGGACAACCTTGAGGTTCTCGGCGGTGGACGACGGCCGCCCGGAGTCGTAGGGTGCTTCGCAGTGCCGCGGGCGGACAAGCAGAGCAAGCGCGACTGGCCGACCGATGCGGTTGCCGGGCTGTTCGTCCTGCTCAGCGTCTGCCTCGCACTCGGAGCGGCGATCGCCGGCTTCTTCCTCGGGCGGAACACGAAGCATCCGCCGGCGATCGTCGTCGCGGTCTCGACCACGGCGACGGTCGACCCCCACGTCGCCGCCGGCGCCCACATCTTCGTCCAGTTCGCGTGCGCGCAGTGTCACGGCGACCAGGGCCGAGGCGGCGTGTCCCCGGCCGTCCCCGCTCTGACCTCGGTCGGCGCCCAGCTCACGCCGGCCCAGTTGCGCCACATCATCAACCACGGACTCGGCGAGTCGGCGAACCCAACTCGGCCGTACATGCCGGTCTGGGGCGCCGTCATCTCGGACACCCAGGTCAACGACCTGATCTCATACATCCGCGCGGGCCTGCCGGTCGTCCCGACCGCCACGCCGCCCCCGGTGCCGGAGGGCCAGGGTCTGGCGGTGAAGGGCGCAACGCTCTACGTCACCTACGGGTGCATCAACTGCCACGGCCCGAACGGGCTCGGCGGCGTGCCCAACCCCGAGTCGCCCGACAAGACCGTCCCGCCCCTGTCGGGGCTGACCTTCCGCGGTGAGTTCAATACCTACGCCAAGATCGCGGACGTGATCCGCAGCGGCAGCGTGATCGGCAAGGCGCCGATCGTCAGCATGCCGCACTGGGGCGGCATCATCCCGCCCGACCGGCTACAGGCGCTCGTCGCCTACCTGAAGACGCTCAAGTAGCGCGCGGCTCTCAGGGGTCCTCGTACCAGAAGAAGCCGACCGTCCCCGGCCCGGCATGCGTCCCGACGACGGGGCCGAGCGGAGCGGCGATCTCGATCTCCGCGTGCGGTCGCACGTGCTCGACGAGCTCGCGCAGGGCCGCGAGGCGCTCCGGCGCCGCGGCGTGCGCGATCCCGACGCGCAGGTTCGGCGAATCGGTCGAGGTCGACTCGAACAGCGCCCGGAACTCGGCGAAGGCCTTCGCGTTGCCGCGCACGCGCTTCAGTGGGACAACCTCGCCGTCCCTGATCGTGAGGATCGGCTTCACGTTTAGGAGGTTCCCCGCGAACGCCGCGGCGCGGCCGATCCGTCCGCCCCGCGCCAGGTACTCCAGCGTGTTGACGGTGAAGAGGAGCTGATGCTCGCGCTGGTAGCGCGCGACGTACGCGTCGATCTCCTCGTCGGTCGTCCCGCGCTCGAGCCGGCGCTGGACCCCGATCCCGAGCATCCCGAGCGAGGCGGAGACGGTTCGCGAGTCGATCACGCGCACCGCAGCCCCGCCGAGCAGCTCGGCAGCCGCCTCCGCGCTCGCGAACGTGCCGGACAGCGTCGAGGAGATCTGGAGCGACAGGATCCGCTCGTAGCGCGGGGCGAGCTCCTCGAAGGTCGCGAGAAAGTCGCCCGGCGTCGGCTGCGACGTCGTCGGCAGCTGCGGGTCCGACTGGAGCCGCTCGTAGAACCGATCGGGCGTGATGTCGACGTAGTCCCTGAAGCTCTCGTCTCCGAACCGCACGTAGAGCGGCACGATCCGGAAGTTCGGGAAGCGCTGCTGTGCATCCGGGAAGTCGGCGGTCGAGTCGAGGACGACCGCGGTGTTGTCGGCGGTGAGCTTCACTGGCCCGCAGCCTCACACACGCACGCCACGAGCCGGTCGAAGTCCTCGTCCTTCGTCACGACCGCCACGGCGCCCGCCTGGTGCACCTCCGCAACCTCTTCGGCGGTCACCGACGCGCTCAGGCACACGACGTTCGTGGCCGGGTCGGCTGCGAGCACGAGCCTCGTCGCCTCGGCGCCGTTCAGCCCCGGCATGCGGTAGTCCATCAGGACGACGTCGGGCCGGAGGGCGTGCACGACGGAGAGAGCCTCGTTGCCGGTCGCCACGCTCGCGATCACCTCGATCTCGTCGCGCAGCCCGAAGAGCAGCTCGAGCGTCTCGCGAAAGGTGTCGTTGTCCTCGACGAGCAGGACCCGGACCGGCGTCATTCGGCCGCCAGGAGCAGCGGGTAGTGCGGCTGGCCGCCCTGGTGCACGTCGAGCTCGAGGCCGGGATGCTCGGCCTGGACCCGGGAGAGCAGCTCGTCGAGCGCGGGCGGGCTCTCACCCGTCAACAGCGTGAGCACGCCGCGCGGCTCCCGCAGGAGCCGATCGAGCACCGCCTGCGCGACCTCGTCGAACGTCTCGCCGCCGGCGATCGGCTCGCCGTCGGCGAGGCCGAGCCACTTGCCCTTCCGCACTGCCACGCCGTTCAGCTGGACGTCGCGCGAGGCGATCGTGACGGCACCGGTCGCGACACCGTCGGAGGCCTCCTGCATCGCCGCCAGGTTGCCGTCGGCGCCGGTGGACGGGTCGAAGGCGACGAGCGCCGCGAGGCCCGCCTGCAGCGAGCGCGTCGGCACCACGCGCGCGACCTTCGAGGCGTTCTCCGCCGCCTGCTCCGCCGCGAGGATCACGTTGCCGTTGTTCGGCAGCACGATCACCTCCTCCGCGGGCGCCCGCTCGATCGCGGCGACGAGGTCCGCCGTCGACGGGTTCATCGTCCGCCCGCCGTCGACGACGATCGCACCGAAGCTCTCGAAGAGGATGCGGTTGCCCGCGCCGGACGAGACGGCGACGATCGCGCACGCCTCGCGCTCCTCGGGAACGGCATGCAGCAGACGGTCTTCGCGCTCCTGCGTCTGGGCGTGCATGTTCGCGATCTCGACGCCCCCGATCGCGCCGCGTGCGATGCCGAGCGACAGCGCGCGGCCGGGATCGTCGGTGTGCACGTGCACCTTGAGGGCGCTGCTGTCTCCGACGACGAGCAGCGAATCTCCGAGGCGCTCGAGCTCCGCCTCGAGCTCGCCGGCGTCGAGGCGCTCGCCCTCGACGACGAAGACCGTGCAGTAGCGATAGCGGGACAGCTCCTGGTGGATCGCCTCGAGTCCGAGCGGCTCCTCGTGCTCCGGCGGCGGCGCCGGTGCCTCGCCGGTGATCGCGGCGTGGATGCCGCGCACGATCTCGACGAGCCCCGCCGCGCCCGCATCGACGACGCCCGCCTCCTTGAGCACCGGCAGCATGTCGCGCGTCTGCGCGACCGTGTCCTCACCGCGCGCGATGATGCCTGCGAGGTCCGCCCCGTGCTCGGCGGCGTCCGCCATCGAGCGAATCGCGGTCAGCATCGTCCCTTCGACAGGTTTCTTCACCGCGCGATACGCGGCGTCGCTCGCGGAGCGGAACGCGCGCGCGAGCTCGTCGCTCTCCGCCAGCGACTCGGTCGCGCCGCGGACGATCTGGGACAGGATCACGCCCGAGTTGCCGCGCGCGCCCATCAGCGCCGCCCGCGAGACCTCCCTGGCGAGGCCGGCGCGGTCGTCCGGGCCGTCTTCCTGCAGTGCCTCGTCGATCGCGCGCACCGTCAAGGTCAGGTTCGTGCCGGTGTCGCCGTCCGGCACCGGGTAGACGTTGAGGTCGTCGACGCGACGGCGGTTCGCCTCGATCGACGCGCGCGCGCCCTCGACCAGCTCGCGGACGCGCTGCCGCGTCCCCGGCGCGCTCATGCGCTCTGCCTCACGCGCTCGATGACGACCTCGACCGCAGCGACCGTCAGCCCGGTCAGGCGCTCGACCTCGTACGCGACCTGCGACCGGACGGTCGACGCGACCTCGGCGAGGTTCAGGCCGTGCGCGACGACGACGTGCACCTGGATGCGCAACGCGCGGGCGTCGCCGTCGATGCTGATCCCCTCGCGGCGGAAGATCCGGCCGACGCGCGTCCCGGCCGAGAGGCCGACGACGCCGTAGCACCCGAGCGTCCGCTCGGCGACGATCTCCGCCACCGCCTCACGCGCGATCGTGAGCCGGCCGTGCTCCAGGTCCAGGGACAGGTCATCCGCCACGGCTGCGGATTAGACCCGAAACGCCGCTCGAAGGTTGCTAGACCGCCTTCGTCACTTTGCCGCCTTTGAGGCAGCGGGTGCACACGTAGGCGCGCGTCGGCGAGCCCTTGAGCAGGACGCGGACCCGCTGCAGGTTCGGATCGAAGCGACGCTTGGTGGCCACCATCGAGTGCGAGCGGTGGTTTCCGAACCCCGGCTTCTTCCCACAGATTGCGCAGATCTTGCTCACGGCGGTCGGCAGTGTAGCGGTTCGCGTGCTACTGGTTGGCGCTCGCCCTGAGCCGGGCGAAGAGATCCGCCATCTCGAGCGCCGAGCGGACCACCTCGCCTGCCTTGTGGATCCGCTCCTCGGCCTGCTCGACGGTGTCGACGGTGAGCACCCCGAAGGAGACGGGGACTCCGGTCTCGATCCCGGCGAGCTGCAGCCCCGAGGCGCACTCCGACGCGACGTAGTCGAAGTGCGGCGTCTCGCCGCGCACGATCGCCCCGAGCGCGACGATGCAGGCATAGCGGCGGGTCTTCGCCAGCGCCATGGCCGCCAGAGGCAGCTCGAACGCCCCCGGCACCGGCATGACGGTGATCGCGTCCTGGGAGACCCCGGCTTCGTCGAGAGCCTCGAGGGCGCCCTGCAGGAGCCGATTCGTCACGCCGCCGTTGAAGCGCGAGACGACGATGCCGACCGAGCGCCGCTTGCCGAGCGGCGTCCCCTCGAGCACCGTGTAGCCGTCCGGCACGTCGACCTCTCCCCGCACGTGCTCGACGCTCGCGCCGTCCTGCGGCGTCTCCTCGATCACCGCCGCCGACTCCGCGGCCGGCCAGCCCTCGAACGGGTCCCCGTCGACCGGGTCGTCGACGACGGACTCGCCGCTCGGATCGGTGTCCTCACCGACCGGAGGCGTCTCCTCCTCGGCCGGCGGCTCGGTGAGCGGCGTCTCGCCCGGCGCTGCGCCGGCGGGCGCGATTCTGGTCTGGTCGTCGAACTCGCTCACTCGGCCTCCGGTTCGTAGTCGAGGTTCTTCAGATCCTGGTGGTGCAGGCGATGACCGAGCTTATCCCGCTTGGTCCGCAGGTAGTGCTGGTTCTCCGTGTGCGGTGCGACCTCGATCGGCACCTGCTCGACGACTGTCAGCCCGAAGCCGTCGATCCCGGTCAGCTTCTTGGGGTTGTTCGTCAGGATGCGGATCGACGTCAGCCCGAGATCGGCGAGGATCTGGTTGCCGATCCCGTAGTCGCGCGCGTCGGCCGGAAAGCCGAGCTCGAGGTTGGCCTCGACCGTGTCCAGCCCCTGCTCCTGCAGCTCGTAGGCCCGCAGCTTGTTCAGAAGGCCGATCCCGCGGCCCTCCTGCGCCATGTAGAGGAGCACGCCGCGCCCGGCCTCCTCGATCTGGGCCAGCGCCTGCTCGAGCTGCTCGCCGCAGTCGCAACGCAGCGAGTGGAAGACGTCACCCGTCAGGCACTCGGAGTGAACGCGCACGAGCACGTTCTCCGCCCCGTCGACGTCGCCCTTGACGAGCGCGACGTGGGTCTTGCCGGTCAGCTTCTCGCGAAAGGCGATCGCGGTGAACTCGCCGAACTCGGTCGGGAGCCGGACTGATGCGCCGCGCTCGACGAGCTTCTCGTGGCGCCGCCGGTACTCGACGAGGTCGGCGACGGTGATCATCTTCAGGCCGTGCCGCTCGCAGTAGGGGGCGAGGTCGGGCACGCGTGCCATCGTCCCGTCGTCGTTCATGATCTCGCAGACCACCCCGGACGGGTTCAGGCCGGCGAGGCGGGCGAGATCGACCGCAGCTTCCGTCTGGCCGATCCGCTCGAGCACGCCGCCGGGCTTCGCCCGGAGCGGGAACACGTGCCCGGGCTGCACGAGGTCGCGGGCGGTCGAGTCGGCATGGATCGCGACCTGGATCGTGCGGCTGCGGTCGGCGGCCGAGATGCCGGTCGTGACGCCTTCGCGGGCCTCGACGCTGACCGTGAAGGCGGTGCCGAGCGGCGCCTCGTTGTGATCGGTCATCGGGCGCAGGCCGAGGTAGTCCGCCCGCTCCTCCGTGAGGCAGAGGCAGATCAGCCCGCGGGCGTGCGTGGCCATGAAGTTGATCGCATCGGGGGTCGCGAACTGCGCCGCGACCGTCAGGTCGCCCTCGTTCTCGCGGTCGGGGTCGTCGACGACGACGACCATCCGACCCTCCCGGATCTCCTCGATCGCCTCCTCGATGGTGGCGAAGGGCGTGGTCACAGCCATGTGCGAAGGCTAGCGGGGGAGGAGCTTCTCGACGTACTTCGCGAGCACGTCCGTCTCGAGGTTCACACGATCTTCGGGTTCGAGCGCGCCGAGCGTCGTCGCGGCCAGCGTGTGCGGGATGAGCGCGACGGCGAAGCCGTCCCCGTCGAGCGCGGCGACGGTCAGGCTGACGCCCTGGACGGCGATCGAGCCCTTCTCGACGACGTAGCGGAGCAGCTCGGGCCGGGCGTCGAACCAGATTCGCTGCCCGTCGCCCTCCGGCGCGACGCTGCGCACCTGGCCCGTGCCGTCGACGTGCCCCTGGACGTAGTGCCCGCCGAGCGCCTCCCCGGCGCGCAGCGCCGGCTCGAGGTTGACCCTCGACCCCTGGTCGAGGGCTCCGAGGCTCGAGCGGTCGAGCGTCTCGGGCACGGCGTCGAACGCGAGCCGGTCGCCCGCGACGTCCACGACGGTCAGGCACACGCCGTCGATCGCGACCGAGTCGCCGAGCTGCGCCCCGGCCGCCGTCGCGGGAGCCTCGATCGTCAGCCGGACGCCGTCGGCACTGCCGTCGCGGGAGACGACCGTCCCAACCTCGCGAATCAACCCCGTGAACACGTCTAGTCGCCGTAGACGAGCGTCTCGACCGTCTCGCGGACGAGGACCTCGAGCTGGGCGCGTTCGCCGGGAACGGCGGTGGACAGTTCGACGAGCAGCTCGTTGACGGCGTCGCGGCCGCCGGGCGCGAGCTCGTCCGTGCCGATCTCCTCGATCTTTCGGCGCAGCTCGTCGTTGCCGAGCTGCCGCGTCAGCCAGTGGCTCAGGTGCGCGACGAGCTGGTCGTCCGCGCGCTTCGAATCAGAGTTGATGGACATACGCCTCGAGGAGCACGTCGCCGCCGACCTGTCGTGCCGACAGGTGCGACAGCGTGCGCGGGGAGGGTAGCGCAGCGACGAGGCGGGGACCACCCGCGCCGGCGAGCCTCGGCGCGACGAAGAGGAGCAGCTTGTCGACCAGGTCGGCCTCGAGGAAGGCTGCCGCGAGCGTCGGCCCTCCTTCGAGGAGGAGCGACTGGACGCCTTCCCCGGCCAGGGCCCGCAGCTCCTCGTCGAGCGCCCCGGTCCGCAGCTCGAGGTCGAGCCCGTCCGGCAGCGGCCCGCGGGAGAAGACGAGCCGCCGCGGCTGGCCGCGCGGCGTCTCGACGTCCCGCGCGTCGAGGCGTGGGAGGTCGGCCCGCGCGGTCCCACCGCCGACGGCGACGGCGTCGACCTGGGCCCGCAGCTCGTGCACGAGGCGCCTGCTCTCCTCGCCGCTCACCCAGCGCTCCCCCGGCACGGTGAGGCTGCCGTCGAGCGTCAGCGCGGCCTTGTAGATCACGAACGGGCGGCGCAGCGTGACCCACGTGCGCCAGGCCTCGTTCAGGACGCGCGTCTCCCACGAATCGGCGTCCTCGACCTCGACGCCGCCGGCCCGCAGCCGCTCCGCCCCGCCCGCGGCCTCGGGGTTCGGGTCGCGCGACCCGAAGACGACCCGCGCCACTCCTGCTGCGACGATCGCGTCGGCGCACGGCGGGGTCGAGCCGTGGTGGGCGCAGGGCTCGAGCGTCACGTACAGCGTCGCCCCCCGCGCGCGGTCGCCCGCCGCGTCGAGCGCGACGATCTCGCCGTGGCGGCCGCCGGCCTCGGTCGCGCCCTCCCCGACGATCGTCCCGTCCCGCACGAGCACCGCGCCGACCGTGGGCTTCGGGTAGGCCCGGTGGCGCGCGTCGCGGGCAAGCTCGATCGCGCGCGCGAGCGTCACGCGAGGGCGATGACCAGGCGCCGGTACGCGTCGGCGATGTCGTCGTGACCGAAGACCGCCGTCGCTGCGACGAGCAGGTTCGCGCCGCAGGTGTGGATCCGCTCGATGTTCTCGTCGCCGACCCCGCCGTCCACCTGGACGAGAATCGTGTTCGGGAGCGCGAGCCGCAGCCGGCGGACGCGGTCGTACGTCGACTCGATGAACTTCTGCCCCGAGTAGCCGGGGTGGATCCCCATGCAGAGGACGAGGTCGGCCTCGCCGCTCACGGCCGCGACATCCTCGGGCTCGCTCTCGGGATTGAAGGCGACGCCGGCCTGGAGCCCGTGCTCGCGCGCGGCGGCGATCGTCGCGGGGACGTCGTCGACGGCCTCGAAGTGGAACGTGACACTGTCGCCGCCCGCGGCCGCAACCGGCTCGAAGTACTTGGCCGGGCTCTCGACCATCAGGTGCACGTCGATCGCGCCACCGGCGCGATGGATCAGCGGTGAGATCGACTGGAGGACGATCGGGCCCATGGTGACCGGCTCGACGAAGTGCCCGTCGCCGACGTCGAAATGGAAGATCCGGCAGCCGGCGCGCAGCAGCTGCTCGATCTGGGCGCCGAGCTGTGTGAAGTCCGCGCCGTACAGCGAGGGCTCGACCTCGACCGTCCGGATCCAGTCCTGCCAGGCCACTGCGTCCGATCCTACGACTTCAAACGGGCGATGAAGAAGCCGCTCGTCCGGTCGCGGTGCGGGAACGTGAGCAGGAACTCCGGCCGCGTCGGATGCGCGTACCGGGGCCACTCCGGCCCGAGCGGCACCGGCTCGAGGCCCGAGGCGTCGACGATCGCCTCGTTCTCGTCGGCGTTCAGCGTGCAGACCGAATAGACGATCGTGCCGCCCGGCTCGACGCGCGCGGCGGCCGCCTGCAGCAGCTCCAGCTGCAGCTCGGGCAGCGGCCGCGCACGCCAGCGCAGGTCGGGACGCCGCGCGAGCACACCGAGGCCGGAGCAAGGCGCATCGACGAGCGCCCGGTCGAAGCCGCTCTCGTCGAGCTCCCGCGCGTCGGCGGTGACGACCCGCACGTTCGGTCCCATGTTCTTCGCCATCGCCCGGGCGCGGCCGGGGTGCACCTCGACCGCGGTCACGGCGCCCGCGAGCAGCAGCGTTTTGCCGCCCGGCGCCGCGCACAGGTCGAGGATGCGTTCACCCTCCTGCGCGCCGACGACGAGCGCCGCGAGCTGCGAGGCACGGCTCATCGGCCGCATGCGCTCGGTGTCGACCGTCTCGACGACGTAGGCGCCCGGCACGTCGGTGGGCTCGCCGACCGGCTCGGCGGCATGCACCTCGAGCAGCGGCGGCTCGTTCTGGGCGCGCATCAGCTCGAGTGCGACCTCGTTGCCGAAGTCACGGGCCCAGATCTCGGCGATCCAGTCCGGATAGGAATGCCTCACCGGCCCCTCGGGCAGGGATGCGACGAGGCCCCGCAGGCCGTGCGCGAGCCTGCGCATGACGGCGTTCGTGAAGGAGACGGCTCGCTCGAGCCGCGCGGCGCGCACGAGCTCGACGGTGTCGTCGACGACGGCGTGCTCCGCCTGGTCGGTGAACGCCAGCTGGTAGGCGCCGAGACGCAGCGCCGCGCGGACGGGCGCATCGAGCTTCCGCACCGGTCGCTTGCCGAGCTGCTCGATGCCGAAGTCGAGCGTGCGCCTCATCTGCACGGTTCCGTACGCGAGACGCTGCGCGAGCGCGCGGTCGCGCGCGTCCAGCCCCTCGACGGCCGACGCGAGCGCGCGGTCGGCATAGGCCTCCTCCTCGAAGACTCGGCGCACGACCTCGTACGCCGATCGCCGCGCCGGCGCGATCACCGGACGCCGCGGAGGAACTCGTCGTAGCTCATCCTGCCGCGGCCTTCCGGCTGCACGAGCTCGGGCACGAGCGCTCCGTCCTCGAGCCGCGCGCGCCAGATCGTGACCCGGCGGTCGTGCAGCGTCGTCCACGCGCCGATGTGCGGTGAGAGCGCGCGCACCCGGCGCCACGAGTCGACAGCGTCGGCGAGGTCGAGCTCGCGGTCGGCGGCCGTGATCTTCTCGGCGTACGTCGCCCCCTCCTCGGCCTGCGGGTGAAACGACGGCGACTCGAGGACCTCGTCCAGCAGGCGGTCTGCGACCTCCGCGGCGCGTTCGAAGACGCCGCCGGCGTCGAGGTCGCCGACCGGGAATGCCTCCTGGGCGGCGACGGGGCCTGCGTCGAGCGCCTCGACCGTCTCGTGGATCGTCACGCCGGTCTCGTCGTCGCCGGCGAGGATCGCCCGCTCGACCGGCGCGGCGCCGCGCCAGCGGGGCAAGAGCGACGGATGGACGTTGAGCCACAGCGAACGGGTGAGCAGTCGCGGAGGGATGTAGAGCCCGTACGCGCAGACGACGACCCGGTCGACCTCGCCGGGCAGCTCGGGCCGCTCCGGCTGGTGGGCCGGGATGCCGAGCTGCTCGGCCACGCGCTTCGCCGGCGGCGGGGCGAGCTTGCGGCCACGGCCGCGCGGAGCATCGGGGCGCGTGAGGAGCCAGACGACGTCGTGTTTCTCGGCCAGGCGCTCGAGCACGTCGGCACCGAGCGGCGCCGTCGCGGCGACGCCGATCCGCATCAGCGCAGGACGGCGCGGGGCCGCAGCGTCGAGAGCGCCTCTTTGCGGTGCTCGTCGTCGGTGCGGTCGATGATCAGTACGCCGTCCAGGTGGTCGAGCTCGTGCTGTGCGACGCGGGCGGCGTACTCGTCGAGCTCGAAGCGAACATCCTCGCCGTCTGCATCCTTGCCCTCGATCGTCACGCGCACCGACCGCTCGACGGGCACGCGAACGCCCTGCAGCGAGAGACAGCCTTCCTCGTCGGTCGCGGTCTCCGCGGCCCGGTCGACGATGACGGGGTTCGCGAGCACGCGGGGCCCTTCCTCGTCCGGCTCGAAGACGAAGAGACGGCGGAGCACGCCCACCTGCGTCGCCGCGAGGCCGACGCCCTGTGCCTCGTGCATCAGCGTCGTCATCCGGTCGACGAGGCGGCGCAGGTCGTCGTCGAAGTCGACAACGTCGTTGGCGACGAGCCTCAGGGCCGGATCGCCGTACTGGCGGATCTGACCGAGCGCGAAGCGCCGGCGGACCTCGGCCTCGGCTTCGGCACGCGCGCCCTCGTCGTCGTGCTCCTCGCCGTGCTCGTGGTCGTGCTCGTGGTCGTGGTCGTGGCCGCTCACGGCGACGCAGTGTAGGGGAAGCGCTCGAGGATCCAGGCGGCGTCGAGCGGTTCCCGGCGATAGGGGCGGCCGCCGACCTCGACGTAGTCACGGGTGCGGGGGTCCATCGCGAGGCGGGCCTCCACCGGATACCAGCGGTTGTGGCGGTCGATCAGGTCGTTCACCTCGGTGAAGTTCCAGTGCTCGGCGATCCGCCGCCAGGCGGCGGGATCGGAGCCGTGCTCCGCGTGGGCCGCGGTGAGCAACGCCGTCTGGCGCTCGATCTCGTCGTCGATCCGCTTCAGCCGCTGCATGTAGGGCAGTGGGCCGCCGAGCGCGGCGAAGTAGCGGTCGGCCTCGACGCGGAAGCGGCGGATGCGGCGCGGCAGCCGCCGGCCGGCGAGCGGGTTCAGGTCGCCCTCCGCCTCGAGCCGCCTGCGCTCGGCCTGCGACGGCGGCGTCACGTCGCGGATCCCCCACTCGCCGATGATGTCCTCGGGCCGCTGCTGCACGACAGCCCCATGGTGCCGGACGGCCACGTCCTCCCGAGCCATGTCCCGGGGACTGTCCCCGGGACATGTCCCTTCGGGACACGGCTAGAGGCTCTGCGGATCGACGTCGACGACCGCGGTCAGCTTCGCCTTGCGCAGGTTCGGCGCGGCGGCGGCCAGCAGCCGTGCGGCCTGCGACGCGATCCGGCGCGGCTGCGCCGTCTTCGCCACGAGCTGGCCCCGATGCCTGCCGCGCAGGCGCAGGAGCACCGCCGGCCCGAGCAGGTCGGCGCCGGTGATCCCCGCCTTCAGCTCCTCGAGCGCGCGCACGACCGGCTCGAGCTCGGGGCCGCTGACGACGATCCGGACGAGGTGCGCGAACGGCGGGTACCCGAGCTCCTCGCGGCGGCGGAGCTCTTCCGTCAGGAAGCGCGCCACGTCATGCCGGGCCGCGTAGACGATCGGCCGCGCGTCGGGCTGGAACGACTGCACGAGGACGCGCCCCGGGGCGTCGCGGCCGCTTCGCCCGGCGAGCTGCGTGATCAACTGGAACGTTCGCTCCTCCGCACGGAAGTCCGGCAGCCCGAGGCCGGTGTCCGCATCCACGACGGCGGCGAGCTCGACCCCGGCGAAGTGGTGGCCCTTCGCCACCATCTGCGTGCCGAGCAGGACCGCGCCTTCCGCATCACGGAACCGCTCGAGCGACCGGGCGAGCTGCTCGGGCTTCGCGACGGCATCCGCATCGAGTCGAATCAGCTCGAGCTCGGGCAGCTCGCGCTCGAGCTCGCGCTCCAATCTCTGGGTCCCGGCCCCGAGGCGGGCGAGGTCCGGAGACCCGCACGCCTCGCAGGTGGACGGCGCCCGGCGCTCGAAGCCACAGTGGTGGCAGCGCAGCGACGAGTCGCCGTGCAGCACGAGCGAGACGTCGCAGTTCGGGCAGCGGATCGTCGTCCCGCACGCGCGGCAGTGCAGCGCAGGCGCGACGCCGCGCCGGTTCAGCAGCAGGATCGCCTTGCCGCGATGCTCGGCGACGCCGCGCAGCGCGCGCAGGAGCGGCGCGGAGAGCGGATAGCCCGCCTCGCGGCGCAGATCGATCACGCTCACCGGCGGGAGGTCGGCGCCGATCCGTCCACCGAGCTCGAGACGCTCGAGCGCCGCCCAGCTCTCCGGACGCGGCGTCGCCGAGCCGAACACCGCGACCGCGCCTTCGAGCGCCGCGCGCTTGGCCGCGACGGTGCGCGCGTCGTAACGCGGGTCGGAGTCCTGCTTGTAGGAGGGGTCGTGCTCCTCGTCGACGACGATCAGGCCGAGCCCGCGCAGCGGTGCGAAGATCGCCGAGCGGGCGCCGACGACGATGCGCGCCTCGCCGTTTGCGATCCGCTCGCGCTCGTCCCGTCGCTCGGCGTCCGTGAGCGCCGAGTGCAGGATCGCCACGCGGTCGCCGAACCGGGCACGCACGCGACCGACCGTCTGAGGAGCAAGGGCGATCTCCGGCACGAGCACGATCGCGCCGAGCCCCCGCTCGAGCATCGACGCACACGCCTGCAGGTACACCTCGGTCTTCCCGGAGCCGGTGGCGCCGTAGAGCAGGAAGTTCCCGTTGCCCTCGACGATCCGTTCCACCGCCGCGATCTGCGAGGCGGACAGCTGCAGCGGCTCCGGCTCGCCGGTCAGCCCCTGCCGCTCGGCCGGCGGCGCCTGTTCCTTGCGGCGCTTGGGCGTCTCGGGCGCGACGAGGGCGAGCGCGCGCGCCGGGGTCGAGCCGTAGTAGTCGGCGATCCAGAGCGCGAGCTCGACGAGCGTCGCCGGGATCTCACCGAGCACCGACTCGATCGGCCGCGCGTCGACTCCGTCAGGCGGCGCGTCGTGCAGCGACACGACGATCCCGCGGGCGCGCGAACGGCCGAACGGCACGCGCACGATCGAGCCCACCGCCACGCCGTCCGGGACCTCGTACGTGAACTCGCGCGCGACCGCGCGCGCGGTGACGAGCGGATACACCGATGCGTACGCCAACTAGGCCGCTTGCTCTTCGCTGCTCGCGGTCGTGCGCAGCCGCTTGAACGACAACGTCCTCGCCATCAGCGCGATCGCGATCAGCCCCATCAGGACGTTCACGACGACCAGCGCGATGTTCATGCCGACGCTGAACGCAAGCAGCAGGGTGTGCGATTCACCTTGTCCGCGGAACAGGAACTCGGTGAGGCCCTGCTTCGTCCCCGCACCGCCCGGCGTCGCAGGGAAGAGCGTCGCCAGGGAGTCGACGACCTGTGCGAGCAGGGCGTTGTGCACGCTCGCGGTGACGCCGAACGCCTTGAGGAAGAAGAAGAGCGACCCGATGCGGAAGACCCAGGAGATCGCCTGCGGCACGATCACGCCCACGAAGAAGCGACGGCGGTTCCGAAGGATTGCGAAGCCCTGCCGGACATGGGCGCGAAACCCCACATACCGGCGCCGCGCCCAGACGAACAGGAAGAGCGACGCGGCGAGCAGGAGCGCAACCGCGATCTCGGTGAACCGCTCGTTGCGCAGGAAGAACTTCCAGTCGACGGTCGGGATCCGCGAGTAGAGCTCGTGGGTCGGCAGCACCCCGGTCGCGAGCGCCCAGACGATCAGTGCACCGGCGGTGAAGAAGTCGAAGAGCGTCTCGACGATGAGCGTCGGCGCGAGCGTCGCGTAGCTCGCGTCGCGCAGGCGATGCTTGACGAGATACATCTTCACGACGTCGCCGCCGCGCGCGGGGACGATCGAGTTCACGCCGACGCCCGCAACATAGGCGCCGAACGCGGTCCGGAACTTCAACCGGTCGGTGGGATAGGCCGCCCGCACGATGTTGCACCACGCGACGGACCGGAAGAGCAGCTTGACGATGTGGCAGGCGATCGCAAGGCCGAGAAACTGCCACTGCACGGCCGCCAGATGGTGGAAGAAGACGCCGACCGCATCGAAGAAGTGGCCCACAGGAGGGCCTCAGGCTAGTTCAGGCCCCGGCGGCCACGAGCACCCAGTCGGTGCCGAAGCCGAGCAGCAGGCCGAGCAGGAGCATCCAGGCCACGAGCGTCGGCATCGCGAAGCGCTTGCAGACCTCGAAGAGCTGGATCACGACGTAGAGGATCGAGCCGCCGGCGACCGCGAAGAACACGACCTCGAGCGCCGGGCTGACCCACGCCTGGCCGATCAGCGTGCCGAGAAACGTCGGTCCGCCGCCGATCAGTCCCATCAGGCCGAGGAAGCCCCAGCTCGGGATCTCGGCCTCCCCGGACATCGGCCCGACGATGCCGAAGCCCTCGGTCGCGTTGTGGAGGCCGAAGCCGATGATCAGGACGAGCGCGAGCGAGAGCTCGCCCGCGGCGGCGGACTGGCCGATCGCGAGGCCCTCGCCGAAGTTGTGCAGGCCGATGCCGGTCGCGATCAGGAGCGCGAGCCGACGACCGGGCGTCAGCGCCTCGAACCACGAGCGGTGCTCGAACTCGTCGACCGCCGCCGCCCCGGGCCCGACGAGCGGCGTCGCACGCTTCGCCTTCAGCCAGCTGTCGTAGTAGACGAGGCTCATCATCCCGGCGGTGATGCCGAGCCCGAACAGGGTGGCGTAGCCGAGGAAACCGCCCCACTCGTGCGCCTCGAGATGCGTCTCGACCGGCGCCACGCCGTGCGAGACCACGTCCCAGAAGAGGAAGACGAGGATGCCGGTGGCGATCGCGCTGAGCGATGCGCGCAGGGCGGGCGAGGTCGAACGGACCCGCCCCATGGGCAGGCCGACGAAGATCGTGAGCCCGGCGATCGCGCCGAGGATGAGGGTCTGGGCGGTGCTCATGCGAACCGTGTAAGGGTCACCTTACAGGAGGTTCCCACACTACGATCGGGTCCATGGCCGCCGGTCACGGAATCGACGAGTACCTGGAGACGATCTACTTCCTCGCGTTTCCGATCGGCGAATACCGTCCCGCGGCGGGCGGAACGTCGCAGGCGATCGCCTCGCGGGTCGCCGAGATGCTCGGCGTCTCCCGCGCCTCGGCGGGCGAGATGCTGAAGCGACTGGAGGCCGAGGGGCTCGTCGAGCGGGGGGAGCACAAGGAGGCGATCCTCACTCCGGCGGGGGCCGAGCGGGCGCGCAAGGTCGTCCGCAAGCACCGGATCATCGAGCGTCTGCTGACGGACTTCATGGGCTACACCGCGGCCGAGGCCCACGTGCACGCCGACGAGCTCGGCGGCACCTTCACCGACGACATGGTGGAGCGGATCGAGGTGAAGCTCGGTCATCCGGACCGCTGCCCCCACGGGTGGCCGGTCGATCCGGACTTCGAGCAGGCGGAGAACCGCGAGCTCGAGCCTCTGTCGGCGCTCGAGCCCGGCGCGCGGGCGACGATCGTCCGCCTCGCCGAGCACGACGGCGATCTTCTGCACTGGTTCTACGACGAGGGCATGACGCCCGGCACCGCAGTCGAGCTGCGTGCGGCCGAGCCGGCCGCAGGCCAGTTCCGCATCGCCGTCAACGGCAGCGAGAAGGCGATCGGCGAGCGCGCCGCCGCCGGGCTCTTCGTCAAGCGCGTCTAGCCGGAATCTGATTCGGCGCAGCCGAACCAGATTCCCGAGTTGTCAGTGAGCCAAGCAAACTCGCGACCCTGGTTCGCCTGCGGCGAATCAGGGTCGAGCGGCAGCGGCGGCGAGGCCGGCGGCTTCGCGGAGCGCGGCGGCCTTGTCGGTGCGCTCCCACGAGAAGTCGTGGTCGTCGCGGCCGAAGTGGCCGTACGCAGCGGTCTTCTGGTAGATCGGCCGCAGGAGGTCGAGGTCGCGCAGGATCGCGGCGGGGCGCAGGTCGAAGTGCTCCTTGACGAGCTGCTCGATGCGGACCACCTCGAGCTTCTCCGTGCCGAACGTCTCGACGAGGATCGAGAACGGATGCGCGACGCCGATCGCATAGGCCACCTGGATCTGGCAGCGGTCGGCGAGGCCGGCGGCCACCACGTTCTTCGCCACGTAGCGGGCGGCGTAGGCCGCCGACCGGTCGACCTTGGTCGGATCCTTGCCGGAGAACGCGCCGCCGCCGTGCGGGGCCGCGCCACCGTAGGTGTCGACGATGATCTTCCGCCCGGTCAGGCCCGTGTCGCCCATCGGCCCGCCGATCACGAACTTGCCCGTCGGGTTGACGTAGAAGAACGTCGGGTCGTCGAGGTTCTGCTCGTCGTAGAGGTCCCTCGGGAGGATCGGCCGCAGCACGTGCTCGACGAGGTCCGGCTTGATCATCGAATCCGGGTCGAGCCCCTCGCGATGCTGGGTCGAGATCAGGATGCGCTCGATCTCCACCGGCCTCTGGTTGCCGTCCGCGTCGACCTCGTAGCGGATCGAGACCTGCGCCTTGCCGTCCGGCCGCAGGTAGGGCAGGACGTCCGACTTGCGCACCTCGGCCAGCCGCTTGGTGATGCGGTGCGCGAGCATGATCGGCAGCGGCATCAGCTCCCGCGTCTCGTTCGATGCGTAGCCGAACATCATCCCCTGGTCGCCCGCGCCCACCTTGTCGAGCGGATCGTCGTCGCCGGGGTCGTGCTGCAGCTCGTAGGCCGTGTCCACGCCACGGGCGATGTCGGGCGACTGCTCGTCGAGCGTCACGATCACCCCGCACGTGTCGGCGTCGAATCCGTACTTGGCGCGCGTGTATCCGATGCCCTTCACCGTCTCGCGCACGATGCGCGGAATGTCGATGTACGTCTCGGTCGTCATCTCCCCGGCGACGACGACGAGACCCGTCGTGATCATGGTCTCGCAGGCGACCCGGCTGAGCGGATCGTTCGCCAGGGCGGCGTCGAGAACCGCGTCCGAGATCTGGTCGGCGATCTTGTCGGGGTGGCCCTCGGTGACCGACTCCGAGGTGAAGAGGAAGCTGCGCGCCGCCATGGCCGCCAAGGGTAGCTATTCCTCGGTCGGCCGCCGCCCCATCAGGGAGCCGGCCAGCTCGTGCAGCGACATGCCGTCGAGCACCGCGCAGACGCCCTCGGTGATCGGCAGCTCCACCCCGATCCGCCGCGACAGGTCGCGCAGCACGGGCGCCGTGTTCAGCCCCTCGACGACCTGGCCGATCTGCGCCCTGGCCTCGTCGGGGGTCGCGCCGCGCGCGATCAGCTCGCCCGCGCGGCGGTTGCGGCCGAGCGGGTGGAAGCACGTCACGATCAGGTCGCCCATCCCGGCGAGGCCGGAGAAGGTCTCCGCCTCGGCGCCGCACGCCTCCCCGAGCCGCGCCATCTCGACGAGCCCACGTGTGATCAACGCCGCCTTGCCGTTGTCGCCGAGTCCGAGCCCGTCCACGGCCCCCGCCGCGAGCGCGATCACGTTCTTCGCGGCGCCGCAGAGCTCGACGCCGATCAGATCGGAGTTGACGTACACACGAAAGCTGTTGGAGTTGATCGCCTGCTGCAGGCGGAGCGCGAGCGCTTCGTCCTCGGAGGCGATCACCGCGGCGCCGGGCAGCCCCGTCGCGACCTCCTCGGCCATGTTCGGGCCCGAGAGCACCGCCACCGGCCGTCCCTCGACCACCGTCGAGAGCCGGTTGCCGGTCGCCGGGTCGAGCCCCTTGACGAGGTTGAGGACCGGCGCGTCGCCGCGCACGTGCCCGAGCACCTCGCGAAACGCGCTGCTCGGCACCGCGATCACGACGAGGTCCGCCTCCTCGTAGGGCGCCTCGTCGAGGCTCGCCCGGGTCGCGACGAACACGTCGTGCCCGCGGTCTCGCAGCAGGCGGCTGAACGCGCGCCCCCACGCCCCGCCGCCGACGACGACGACCCTCATGAGCGTTCGCGGAAGTCGACCACCACCGGCACGCCTTCCAGGTTGAACCGCTCGCGCAGCTGATTCTCCACCCAGTAGGCGTAGTCGCGCGTCACGAGCCCGGGATCGTTGACGGTGAAGCGGAAGCGCGGCGGGCGGGTCGTGACCTGCGCGCCGTAGAGCAGGTTCAGCCGCCGCGCTCCCCTCGACGGCGCCTGCCGCATCTCCTTCAGCTCGGCGATGAACCGGTTCAGCTCCGCGGTCGGGACGCGGGAGACGTAGCGGTCGTAGAGCTCCTCGACCTTGCCGAGGAGCCGGGAGACGCCGCGGCCGGTCTGCGACGAGATGGTGATGAAGTCGGGCCGCTGGCGCAGCCGGCGCGCGAGCTCGGGGCGCACCTCCTCGATCGTGATCTCGGAGATGTCCCACTTGGAGAGGACGATCAGCGTCGCGCAATGCGCCTTCCGCGCGACGTCCACGGCGCTGATGTCGCCTTCGACGATCCCTTCGCCCGCGTCGATCAGGACGAGCGCGACGTCGGCGCGCTCCGCCGCCTCGAGCGCGCGGAGCTCGGAGTAGTACTCGATGCCCTGCCGCTGCCTGCGCTTGCGGCGCAGGCCCGCGGTGTCGATCAGCTGGAACGTTCGGCCGTCGCGCTCGATCACCGTGTCGATCGTGTCGCGCGTCGTCCCCGGGACCTCCGAGACGATCGTGCGCTCCGCGCCGACCAGCTTGTTGTAGAGCGACGACTTGCCGACGTTCGGCCGGCCGAGGATGGCGACGCGGATCGCGTCCTCCTCCACCGTCCGCGCCGACTCGCCGGGCAGGAGGTCGAGGATCTCGTCGAGCAGGTCGCCGGTGTTCGAGCCGTGCAGGGCCGAGATCGGGAACGGCTCGCCGAAGCCGAGGCGGTGGAACTCGAGCGCGAGGCTCTCCTGCGAAGGGTCGTCGATCTTGTTCGCCAGCACGAGCACGTTCTTCTTCGCCTCGCGGAGGATCTGGGCGAGCTCCTCGTCGCCGGGGGTCACCCCCGCGCGCGCGTCGACGACGAAGAGGACGAGGTCGGCTTCCGCGATCGCCGCGCGGGCCTGCAACGCGATCTGCTGCGTGATCGGGCTCGTGTCCGCGATGTCGACGCCCCCGGTGTCGATCAACAGGAAGCTCCGGCCGTTCCATTCGCAGACGAGCTCCTTGCGGTCGCGCGTCGTGCCCTGCGTCTCGTGCACGACGGCCTGTCGTGTCGCGGTGAGGCGGTTGACGAGCGTCGACTTGCCGACGTTCGGGAACCCGACGATCGCGACCGTGCCCTCGAGCTTGACCGCAGTGCTGCTCACAGCGGTGGGGTGACGCCGGCCGGGCGCCCCTGCGCGTGGACCTCTGCGAGCCAGTCGAAGAGCACGTTGATCCGCCGCTCGAGCTCGGCAGTCGCCTCCTTGTAGCCGCGACCGCCCTTCGGCAGCCCGTCGAAGCGCACCGGCTCGCCGAAGGCGATCGAGCACGGCGCGAAGTTGCCGGGCCTCCAGAACTGCGTGCCGTAGATCGCGATCGGGACGACGGGCACGTCCTCCTGGACGGCCACCATCGCCGCGCCCGGCTGCGCCGCCCCCGGCCGGCCCGTCTTCAGCCGGGTGCCCTCGACGAAGAGCCCGACCACACCGCCGTCGCGGGCCGTCTCCCGCATCATCCGCACCGCGTCGCGGTCGGAGGCTCCCGCGCCGGACCGCGATCGTGCCGTGCCAGCGCAGGAAGCGCCCGAGGCCGGGAAAGTGCGCCGCCTCCGCCTTGGCGACGAAGCTGACGTTGCGCGGCGAGAGCGCGCCGACGATCGGGACGTCGATCCAGTGCATGTGGTTGATCGCGTAGACGAGGCCTCCCGTCGCCGGCACGCGCGCGCGACCGTAGGCACGCGCCCGCGTCACGAGGCGGGCCGGCCAGCCCATGTAGAAGCGGCCGGCCGCCCACGTGAGGTCCTGGGAGGTCACGACGTCGCGAGCGAACGCGTGCGGATCAGTTCCTCGATCCGCGCCACGACGTCGTCGACCTCGAGATCGGTCGTGTCGATCAGCTCCGCGTCCTCCGCCGGCTGCATGCGCACCCGGTCGGACGCGTCGCGAATGCGCAGATCCGTCGCGAGCGCGTCGGCGCCGATGTCGGGCCGCTCGGCCTGGCGGCGCGCCGCGCGGATCTCCGGATTGGCGTGCAGGTAGACCTTCACCTCGGCGTCGGGGGCGACGACCGTGCCGATGTCGCGGCCCTCGATCACCACGTTCCCCTGATGGCCGAGCTCGCGTTGCCGTTCGCGCATCACCTCGCGTACGTCGTGGTGGCGTGCGACGACCGGGACCATCCGGTCGATCCGCGAATGCCTGATCGCCGACGTGACGTCGGTGTTCGCGATGAAGACGCGGCCCTCGTCGTCGAACGTGACCGGGTTCCGGCGCGCGAGGCCGCCCAGCGCGTCGCTCTCTCCGAGCGGCAGTCCCTCGCGCATCGCGAGCCACGTCAGGGCGCGGTACATCGCCCCCGTGTCGAGGTAGCGGAAGCCGAGCCGCTCCGCGAGCTTGCGGGCGACCGTGCTCTTGCCGGCGCCTGCCGGTCCGTCAATGGCCACGATCACGGCCGTTTCGTCCTTTGGACGAAACGGCTAGAGGGATGAGGTACGAGGCGGAATCTCATTGCATTTCACTAGCCAAATCGCTCGCCCGGCGAGTGATTTGGCCGAGGAGGTCGAAGAAGCCGGGGAAGGATATCGCCACCGTCTCGGCGCCCCGCACCTCGACGCCTTCCCGGCTCGCGAGCCCTGCCACGGCCCCGAGCATGGCGATCCGGTGGTCGCCGCGCGCGTCGACCCTGCCGCCCCGCGGCCGCGCCGGGACGCCGGTGACCGAGAAGCCCTCGTCGTGGGCGTGGATCCGGCCGCCGACGGCCCGCAGCGCATCGACGACCGCCTCGATGCGGTCGGTCTCCTTGTGGCGCAGCTCCCCGGCGCCGTACACCCAGCTCTCACCGCGCGCCTGCGACGCGAGCAGGGCGAAGAGCGGCAGCTCGTCGACGAGCAGCGGCACCTCGCTGGAATGGATCGTGGTGGCGGTCAGCTCGGCCGCCCGCACCTCGAGGTCGCCGACCTGCTCGGCTCCGATCCGCCGCCGTTCGAGGATCCCGACGCGGCCGCCCATCCGCTCGAGCACGTCGAGCAGCCCGGTCCGGCGCGGGTTGAGGTTGACGTCGTGGATCGTGATCCGCGACTCGGGGACGAGCGTCGCAGCCACGATGAACGGCGCCGCCGAGGAGAAGTCGCCCGGCACGTCGACCGAGGCGAGGCGAAGCCGCCCGGGGGGATCGACGCTGACCGAGCTCGGCCGGACGCTCACCTGCACTCCCGCGTCCCGCAGCATCAGCTCGGTGTGGTCGCGCGTCGGGGCGGGCTCGACGACGGTCGTCCTGCCGGCGGCGCCGAGGCCGGCGAGCAGGATCGCCGACTTGACCTGCGCGCTCGCGACCGGGAGCTCGTAGTCGATCGCCTCGAGCGGCGCGCCCGTGATCGTGAGCGGCAGGTGCCCGTCGGTCGTCTCGATCCGTGCGCCCATCCGCCGCAGCGGCTCGGCGACGCGCTCCATCGGCCGCGCCGAGAGCGATTCGTCGCCGGTCAGCGTGAAGCTGCCGTCCTGGAAGGCGAGCAGCCCGACGACGAGCCGCGCGAGCGTGCCGGCGTTGCCGCAGTCGACCGACGCCGGCTCGAGGCCGCGCAGGCCGGCTCCGTGGACGATCAGGCGCTCGCCGTCGTCGTCGACCTCCACGCCGAGAGCGCGCACGGCGGCGAGCGTCGACAGCGTGTCGCCCGAGCGGCCGAAGCCGCGCACGACCGTCTCGCCGTCCGAGACGGCGCCGAGCAGGAGCGCCCGGTGCGAGATCGACTTGTCGCCGGGGACGGCGAAGTGGCCCTCGAGCCGGACGGCAGGCTCAACCCTCATCGATCACCGCCGAGATGACGACGCTGTAGCCCTGGGACTCGAGCAGCGTCGCGGCGCGCTGCGCCTCGCCTTCTCCCTCCACCAGCACCGTCAGCGTGCCGCCGCGCTCGGGCGACATGTGATGCAGCTCGAAGTCCTCGATGTTGATCCGCTCCGCGCCGAGCGCCTGCGTGATCCCGGCCAGCACGCCCGGCCGGTCGGGCACGTGCACGCGCAGGCGCTGCAGCGAGCCCGGGTCGGGGTACTCGCGCTCGAGCATGCGGCGCCGGTTGCCGGACGCCTCGCCGATCCAGCGCGCGAGGAAGCCCGCGTCGCCCTGGTCGAGCGCGGCCTCGACCTGCTCGATCAGCCGGCGGTGCTCGGCGAGCGCGCCGCGAATCGCACCGGCGTTGTCGAGGAAGATGTCGACCCAGATGCGGGGGTTCGCGCCCGCGATGCGCGTCATGTCGCGCAGCGAGCCACCGGCGTGCGCGAGCGGCTCGTGCCCGTCGACGCGCGACGCGCCCGTCTGGTTCGCGACGATGTTCGCGAGGACGTGCGGCACGTGACTCGTCATCGCGACGAGCCGGTCGTGCGCGTCGGCGTCGATCGCGACCGGCGTCGCGCCGAGGTCGGAGACGAAGCCGTGCACGAGGCGGTGCCGGGCCGGGTCCGTGTGCGCGACCGGCGTCAAGAACCAGGTGGCGCCCTCGAAGAGGCCCGCGCTCGCGTTCTCCGCTCCGCGCGTCTCCGACCCGCAGATCGGATGCCCGCCGACGAACCGCGGCGAGCCCTCTGCGGCCTTCACGACGGATGCCTTCGTCGAGCCGACGTCGGTGACGGTGGCCTCGCCGCTCGCGGCGAGGACGGCGGCGACCGTCGCGGGCAACTGCGCGATCGGCGCTGCGACGACGGCGAGCTCCACCCCGTCCACGGCGTCCTCGAGGCTCGCCGCTCCCTGCACGGCCCCGCGGGCGACCGCGGCGGCGAGCGCCTCCGGGTCGGCGTCCCAGCCGACGACCGCGTCGCCGCGCCGCTGTGCGGCGAGCGCGACTGAGGCGCCCATGAGCCCGGTGCCGACGATTGCGATCCTCATCTCGCCCCCATTGAACCTGGTTGCCGGCGAAGCCGGAACCAGGTTCACGTCTCAGACCCATGCGTCTCGGACACGAACCTGGTTTCGCCTGCGGCGAGAACCAGGTTCGGTTCAGCGCGGCGCGCGCATCAGCTCGGCCAGGCGGAACGCGAGGTCGAGCGACTGGCGGGCGTTCAGCCGCGGGTCGAGCAGCGTCTCGTAGCGCGAGGCGAGGTGCTCCTCGAGGACGTCGTCGGCACCGCCGAGACACTCGGTCACGTCCTCGCCGGTGAACTCGAGGTGCACGCCGCCCGGCCACACGCCGACCTCCCAGCACGCGTTGAAGAAGCCCTCGAGCTCGGCCATGATCGCGTCGAAGCGCCGCGTCTTCACCCCGGTCGCCGTGCGGATCCCGTTCCCGTGCATCGGGTCGGAGGCCCAGAGCACCGGATGGCCCTCGTCGCGCACTGCACGGAGCAGAGGCGGCAGCAGCTCGCGCACGTGCTCGGCGCCCATTCGTGCGTAGTAGGTGAGACGCCCCGGGACGCGCAGCGGGTTCAGCCGCTCGGCGAGCTCGACCACGTCGGCGGGCGTCGCGGCCGGGCCGATCTTGACGCCGATCGGGTTGTGCACGCCGGCGAAGAACTCGACGTGCGCGCCGTCGAGCTGCCGCGTCCGCTCGCCGATCCAGAGCAGGTGCGCGGAGCAGTCGTACCAGTCGCCGGTGATCGAGTCCTGCCGCGTCAGGCCCTCCTCGTAGTCGAGCAGGAGGCCTTCGTGACTCGTGTAGACGTCGACCTCGTGCAGCCGGCGCTCGCTCGCGAGGTCGATGCCGCAGGCGGCCATGAACGCCAGCGCCCGCTCGATCTCACCGGCGAGCTGGTCGTAGCGCCGGCCCTCCGGCGACGAGGAGACGAAGTCCTTGTTCCAGAGATGCACCTGCGTCAGGTCGGCGTAGCCGCCCTTCGTGAACGCGCGGAGCAGGTTCAGCGTCGACGCGGCCTGGTTGTAACCCTCGACCATGCGTCGAGGGTCGGGAATGCGCGCCTCGGCGCTGCGGGCGTCGTCGTGGATCATGTGGCCGCGGAAGCTCGGGATCTCCTCGTCGCCGATGCGCTCGAAGGGCTCCGAGCGCGGCTTCGTGAACTGGCCGGCGATCCGCCCCACCTTCACGACCGGCAGCGTCGCGCCGTAGGTGAGGACGGCGGACATCTGCAGCATGATCTTCAGCTTCTCGCGGATGCGCATCGTCGAGATCTCGTTGAACGACTCGACACAGTCGCCCGCCTGCAGCAGGAACGCCCGCCCGTCGATCACCTTGGCGAGGTTGTCGCGGAGCGCACGCGCCTCCCCGGCGAAGACGAGCGGCGGGCTCGCCTTCAGCCGCTCGACCGCGGCGTCGACGGCGGCACCCTCCGGCCACTCCGGCTGCTGGAGCGCGGTCAGACCGCGCCAGGAGCGCGGCGACCAGGTTGAAGGCGTGACGGTCACGATCGCAGTGTAGTTGCCGTTTTCCTCTATTCTCCGGGGGTGATCTTCGCCTCCCGGAACGGCTGGTCCTGGCGCCGCGGGCGAGGCGGAGCCCTGCGCTAGAGCCGCCTCGTCCGCTGATTCGACCCGGCGCGAAAGACGACCGACGAGAGGTGACTTCAATGCGCGTCTTCTCCGGCATCCAGCCGACGGGTGCCAAGCACATCGGCAACTACATCGGCGCGATGCGCCAGTACGTCTCGACGCAGGACGAGGGCGACGCCTTCTTCTGCATCGTCGACCTGCACTCGATCACCGTCGAGTACCAGCCGCAGGACCTGCACGACCGCACGCTCGATCTCGCGGCGCTGCTCTACGCGGTCGGCCTCGATCCGGACCGCTGCACGCTCTTCCTGCAGAGCCACGTGACCGCGCACGCCGAGGCGGCTTGGCTGCTCTCGGCCGTCACCGGGTTCGGACAACTCGGCCGCATGACCCAGTTCAAGGAAAAGGGCGAAGGCAAGGAGTTCGTCTCCGCCGGCCTCTTCACCTATCCCGTGCTGATGGCGGGCGACATCCTGCTCTACCAGACGGACATCGTCCCGATCGGCGACGACCAGCGCCAGCATCTCGAGATCGCGCGCGACATCGCCCAGCGCTTCAACGCGCGGTACGGCGAGACCTTCAAGGTCCCGGAGGGCGTCTACCCGACGTTGGGCGCGCGGATCATGGACCTGCAGGAGCCGTCGAACAAGATGTCGACGACCGCCGGCAGCGTGCAGGGGACGGTGCTCGTCCTCGACGACCCGGCCGTGATCCGGAAGAAGTTCAAGACGGCGGTCACCGACTCCGGGCGCGAGGTCCGCTACCTCCCCGACGAGAAGCCCGGCGTCTCGAACCTGATCGAGATCCTGTCCGTCGCGACCGGCCGTGCGATCCCGGAGATCGAGGCGGCCTACGACGGCAAGGGCTACGGCGACCTGAAGGCCGACGTCGGCGACGCGGTGGTGGAGCTGTTCGCGCCGGTGCAGGCGAGGTACACGGAGCTGCGCGCCGACGAGGGCGAATTGCGCAGGCTGTTGCAGGTCGGCGCAGAAAAGGCGTGCGAAACCTCCGCACCGACACTCGAACGGATGTACGAACGGATGGGGTTCGTGCGACCGTAGCGCCGCCCGTTTCGTAACATCGTCGCGCCAGCCACTCGACCGGGGGGTCGATCTTGGGAGCACCGTCTGGCTGCGGCAACTCCAATCTGTCACGGAACCGATCGGTTCCCGACACCCCTCCGTCGGGAGAGCCGACATAGCGTCGGCGTCGTCCGCCAACCGCAAGGGGGAGATATTCAGATGAAGAAATCCATACGTCGAGCGGCGATCCTCACCGCCCTCGTCGCGGTCGCCACAGCGGCTGCGCTCACCACCGGGATGGTCACGCACTCGACCGCCAGCGCGAGCGCCGCCGGGCCGTGCCAGCTCGGCAACAAGGACGGCAACATCAAGCACGTGATCTACCTGCAGTTCGACAACACGCACTACAGCCGCGACAACCCGAATGTCGCATCGGATCTCGAGCAGATGCCGCATCTCCTGAACTTCCTCAAGGGCAACGGGACGCTCGAGACGAACCATCACACGATCCTGATCTCGCATACCGCCGGCGGCATCCTCTCCTCGCTCACCGGCCTCTATCCCGACCGGCACGGGCAGTCGGTCTCCAACAGCTACGACTTCTTCCAGGGCAACGGCGTGCCGACGTTCACGTCGTCGTTCAAGTACTGGACCGACACCGCCTCCGGCACGAACAACCCGCTGCCGAACATGGTCGGTGACGGCGGTCAGACGGCGCCCGCTCCCTGGCTGACCTATACGCAGGCGGGCTGCAACGTCGGCGCGGTCTCGACGGCGAACATCGTGCTCGAGAACAGCAACGCGATCGTCCAGTCGTCGCTGGCGGCCGCTTCCGCAGCCGGTGACACGAACATCAAGGTCGCGAGCGTCGCGCCGTTCTCCGTCGGCCAGACGATCACGATCGACACCGGCGCAGCGGCGGAGACCGACACGGTCACTGCGGTCGGCACCGCAGGCGCGACGGGCACCGGCCTCACCCTGGGCTCGGCTCTGACCAACCCGCACGCCTCGGGCGCAAAGGTCTACGCCACAGACCCGGGCGGGGACATGACGCGCGTCTTCGGCGCCGGCTCGCCCTCGTGGAACGAGGCCCGCGATTCGCAGCTGGCTGCGGCCGGCACCGCCGCACGGGCACTCGCACAGACCGACTTCGTCGGGATCGCGGTGCACTGTGCGCAGGGCGCAGCCCTGTGCGCAGGACCGAACGCGCGCCCCGACGACTCGACGATCTACCCCGGTTCGGACAACGGGTACAAGGCGCTCTTCGGAGCAAAGAACGTGAACCCGGCGATCACGAACGGCAACGCCGTGCGTGCAGGCGACAGACGGGTCGAACATCACGGACTCGTTCAACCAGTGCGGCTTCCCCGGCTTCGACGGGGCGCTGGCCAAGAACACGCTGGGCGAAGTCGCCCAGATGCAGGAGAACGGCGTGCCGGTGACGTTCGCGTACATCTCGGACGCCCATGACAACCACACCCTGGGGAGGGCATCCGGCCCGGGCGAGGCCGACTACGAGGCGCAGCTGAAGTCCTACGACGACGCGTTCAAGGCCTTCTTCGACCGCCTTGCGGCAGACGGTATCGACAAGAGCAACACCCTGTTCGTGGTCACCGCGGACGAAGGCGACCATTTCGCAGGCGGCGTCGGAACTCCCGACCCGTCGAATCCGGGGGCGCTCACGTACACGCACGCTCCGTGCTCGGTGCTCACTGCATGTCCGTCGAACCAGATCGGCGAGGTCAACGGCAACATCAAGGCCCTTGCTCCCGGTTCGTACGACATCCACTTCGACGACGCTCCGACGTTCTACGTCAACGGCCAGCCGAACCGGAACGACTCGACGCTTCGCGCGCTCGAGCGCACCGTCGGCAGCGCCACGGCGCAGGATCCCTACATCGGGAACGGCGCGACAGTTCCGATCGCCGAACGCCTGGCAGACGTCGTGGAGGAGAAGACGCTTCACATGATCACGTCGGACCCGAAGCGCAACCCGACGTTCACGATGTTCGGGAACCCGGACTTCTTCTGGCAGACCTCGACGCCGAGCTGCGGCGCCACGATCTGCGTCAACCCGGGCTTTGCCTGGAACCACGGTGACATCCAGAGCGAGATCGGCACGACCTGGCTCGGCTTGGTCGGACCGGGCGTCGACTCCAACGGAATCGACACGACGACCTGGTCCGATCATCCGGACATCCGCCCGACGATCAACGCACTGCTCGGACTGAGCGACAGCTATCAGGACGACGGCCGCGTGATCACCCAGGTGATCGACAAGAAGGCGCTGCCGAAGGGCCTAGCTCAGGGCGGCACGGCAACACAGCTCGGTGACGCCTACAAGCAGGTGAACGCACCGTTCGGCGCGTTCGCGCTGGACACGCTGACCGCGTCGACGGCGGCGCTGAAGGCGACCGACGAGCTGAAGTACGACTCGATCGAATCGCAGATCGCCAACCTGACGAGCGAGCGCGACCTGCTCGCCGGGAACATCCGCGCAGCGCTGAACGCGGCTGCGTCCGGAAACGGTGCGATCGATCAGAGCCAGGCGAAAGCGTGGCTCGACGAGGCACAGAGCCTCCTCAGTCGCGCTCACGCGCTCGCTGTGGCGAATCCGGCGCCGTAGCACGCCGTAGCCGTTCGACCTCGAAGGGCTCGAGCTCCCGCCACCGGCCGGGCTCGAGCCCTTCGAGCGTCAACGGGCCGTAGCGGCTGCGGTGGAGCGAACGCACACGGTGACCGACCGCCTCGAACATCCGCTTCACCTGGCGGTTGCGCCCCTCGTGGATCGTCAGCTCGATCCGCGCACCGGCGAGGCGGCGCACGGCGGCCGGGCTCGTCGGCCCGTCGTCGAGCTCGACGCCGGCGCGAAGCCGCTCCAGATCGGCGTCGCTCGGCTGCGTCCACGTCTCGACCTCGTAGACCTTGTCGAGCTCGTACTTCGGATGCGCGAGGCGGTGCGCGAGCTCGCCGTCGTTCGTCAGGAGCAGCGCACCAGTGGTGTCGGCGTCGAGCCGCCCCACCGGTACGACGCGCGACCGGTGCTCGACGAGGTCGACGACGGTCTGCCTGCCCTGCGGGTCGCTCGCGGTCGTGACGGCGCCCGCGGGCTTGTGCAGGAGGACGTAGGCGAGCGGCTGCCTGGCGAGCGCCGTGCCGTCGAGGCTCACGTCGTCGTCTGCTCCGACGAACGTGTTCAACCGGCCCGGCTCGCCGTTCACGGTCACGCGGCCGGCCTTGATCAGCTCGTCTGCCTTGCGCCGCGAGGCGACACCGGCCCGTGCGAGCCACGCATTCAGGCGCATGCCGTATTGAATCGCGTCAGACGTGCGCGTGCAGCTCGGCGCAGCGCTTCTCGAGCGAGCGCTCGGCACGGGCCCGGTGCTGGGGCGCGTCCTCCCGCTCGTCGTAGCGCTCGTCGAGCCACGCCAGGATCTCGTCGGTGCCGACGATCACCTTTCGGCCGGCCTCGAGCAGCGGCACGGACGTCTCGTTGAACCGCGACAGGAGCTCGTAGCGGTAGCTGGGCTCGGCAGCGACCTGCCGGACGACCAGGTCGACTCCGAGCTCTGTCAGCCGCTGCCGGACGCGCTGGGAGCCACGGCACCACTCGGTCTGCCAGAGGATCAGCATTCCGCCACCCGATCGACGACCCGCTGCAGCGCGTCTCGCACCTCGCCCGCGACCTCCGCGAGCTCGGGATTGCCGGCGACCGAGAGCATGCGCTCGGGGTCGATCGCCGAGACGCGCGTGACACCGGCTTCGACGTAGACGACGAGGTTGCAGGGGAGCAGCGAGCCGAGTTCCGGCTCCAGCTCGAGGGCGCGGTGCGCGAGCGGCGGCTTGCACGCGCCGAGGATCACGTAGGGCTCGCGGTCGACGTCGAGCTTCGCCTTCATCGTCGCACGGACGTCGATCTCGCAGAGGACGCCGAAGCCCTCCGCGGCCAGGGCGGCGCGGGCGGCCTCGACCGCGTCGGCGTGGCCGAGCTGCGTGGTCGCCGACAGGGTGTAGGGGCCGGCCGTGGCGCTCATGAGCCAATGGCAGCAGCCGATCGCACCAGCGTCATCAGTAGATCACCGTGGCCGGCCTCGGAGAGGACGCGAGGAAGATCGCCGGTGCGGCCGAACATCGTCCCATGTCGCGCGTCGCCGCCCTGGCCGGGGTGCTGGTCGCCGTCCTCGGCATCCTCGTCGCGGTGCTCGTCGTGAGACCGAGCGCGAACGCCGCACCCCCCACTCCGATCCCGGTCGAGCTGTCCTCGACGCTCCCGCCGTGGGTCGCGCCCGGTGTCCGCGTCACCCTCAGGGGCTTCGCCGGGGCGCACGAGCTCGTCCGGGCGAGGCTCGACGGGCGCAGCGTCGCCGTCACGCGCACGGGGCGCCTCGGGGGCTTCCGGCTCGTCCTCGTCGCACCACGTCCCGGCCGCTATGCCGTCTCGGTGACCTCGGCGTCGGCAACGGCGCGGGCGGGCGCGCTGCGGGTGCGCCCGGTGCTGCTCGCCGCGGTCGGAGACGTGACGACCGGAGAACAGGTCGGCGCGAGCGTCTCGACGCTCGGCGCCGGCTATCCGTGGTCGCGCGTCGGCGCGACGCTGCGCGCGGCCGACGTGGCGACGGCGAACCTGGAGGGCGCGGTCTCGAACCGCGGCGTCGCGGTCGCAGGCAAGGAGTTCCTGTTCCGCGGCCCTCCGGCCTTGCTGCGCGCCGCGCGGGCGGCGGGCGGCCTCGACGTGGTGACCGTCGCGAACAACCATTCGGGCGACTTCGGCGCGGTCGGGCTGCTCGACACGATCAGGCTCGCCCGGGCCGCGGGGATCGAGACGGTCGGCGGAGGCGCCGACGCCGCGGCGGCGCTCCGGCCGGTGGTCGTGACCGCCGGCGGCCTGCGGATCGGCTTCGTCGGCCTCTCCGACGTGAACCCGCTCGGCTTCAACGCCACCGCCGGCTCGCCCGGCACGGCGAAGGCCGAGCCCGAGACGGTCGCGGCCGCCGTGCGGGCGGCGCGCCGCCACGCCGACGTCGTCGTCTGCTGGTTCCACTGGGGCACCGAGCTCCACCCCGACCCCTCGGAGCGCCAGCAGCAGCTCGCGGCGGCGGCGCTCGAGGCGGGCGCCCAGGTCGTGCTCGGCGCCCACCCCCACGTCTTCGGCCGGGTCACCTCGCCGGCCCGCGGCACGGTGGTCGCGTGGACGCTCGGCAACTTCGTCTTCCCGTCCGGCTCGCCGGACACGGAGCGAACCGGGATCCTGACCGTCTCCCTCGACCGGAGCGGCGTGCGCGGCTGGCGCGTCCTGCACGCCACGATCCACGGCTTCCGGCCGCAGCTCGACCGGGGCTAGGCGGTCTAGTAGATCGCCGTGGCCAGGCGGCGGCGGTACTTGACGGTCAGCGGATGCTCGTGCCCGAGCTCGCCGAACAGGGAGACCATCAGCTCGCGCGTGCCGTCGGGATCCTCGTCCACGCGCCCGAGCAGGAGCTCGAACGCACGCTCGTAGTCGCCGGCCGTGAGAGCCGCCTGGAGCTCGGGATCGTCGACCGACTCGGCGACGGGCGGCCTCGTCAGCTCCTCGAGGAACGCGTCGACCGCCGCGCGGCCCTGCGCCCCGACGAACTCGGAGACGACGTGGCCGTTGCGGAACGCCTTGACGGCGGGAATGCCGCGGATGCCGTATTCGCCGGCGAGAGCCTGATTCGCGTCCGTGTCCACCTTGGCGAGCGTCACGCCGGCGGCGGCGGTCGCCTCCTCGAGCACCGGCCCGAGAGCCTTGCAGGGCCCGCACCACTCGGCCCAGAAGTCGACGACGACCGGCTCGTCGTGCGAGCGCTGGATCACCTCGGCCTCGAAGGTCTTCTCGGTGACGTCCACGGCTGCAAGGTAGCTCGCCGCTAGGACTTCGGCGAGTACGAGGCGATCAACCCGTTCGTGTCGCCGACGAAGACCGCGGCGCCGTTCGTGGCGATCGGCGCCTGCGACGGGTTGATCTTCCGCTCCCAGAGGATCACGCCGCTCTTCACGTCGAACGCGTAGAGCATCTGCTGCGACGCGACGGCGCTGAAGACGACGCCTCCGACGACGAGCGCCGGCGGCTGCGCGCCCGGGCCGACGTTGCTGTTCCAGCGGGAGGCGAAGCTCGTGCAGTTCGCGTTGGGGGTGAACGCCGAGACGCCGCGGTGGCGGTCGCCGACCGGGCCGAACGTCGACTCGGTGACGACGAGCGTCCGCGTGGCGGCGTCCCAGCTCGGCTCCGCGAGAAACGGCTCGGCGGGGCTCGTCGGGCCGATGTTCGCCTTCCAGACCGGATGCTTCAGATCGCTGCGCCGCCAGACGTACGTGTAGCCGTTCTTGGAGTTCGCGGCGGTGAGCGGCGGGCAGCCCTGCGGCTGGAAGAGGAGAGGCGTCGAGCCGTAGTCCTCGTCGCCGAGATTCGCCTTCGCCTTGTCGGGCGCGGGGGCGGAGGCGAGCACCTTCAGGCGGCTCGTCAGGTGGACGATGCTCTCCCCGAGCGGCGCGTCCTCGACCAGGTTCCCGCCGCGCTCGACCACCGAGTTCCCGGTGGCGAGATAGAGCGTGCCGTCGGCCGCGATCGAGACGCCGCCGAACCCCCAGGCCCCGCCCATGTTCGCCGGGCCGGGCACGACGTCGAGGCGCGCCACGATCTTGTGCGCGCTCACGTCCACGGCGTCGGTGTAGCCGTCGGCGGGGCGGTTCTGGGCGTCCGGCACGTCGCAGTACGACGCGACGTTCACGTACAGGAGGCCGTTGCGGAGCCGGAGCCCGCTCCAGGCGAACTCGACGGTGGTGCGCTTGACGATCTGGATGGGCCAGCCCGGCAAGGGCTTCCCCGTCGCGACGTCGAGCGCCCAGAGCCGGCCGCGCGCGCCGATCACGTAGACGCGGCCGGTCGCCGCGTCGACGTACGGTGTCGAGGCGATGCCGTAGTTGGAATGGCAGACCGTCGGCTGCGTCGGGCCGAGCGACCGCTTCCAGACGACGGAGCCGTTGCGGGCCGAGAGCGCATAGAGGCTGTTGCCCATCGTCGCGACGAGGACGAGCGGTGCCCGGACGCCCGTCCGCAGGTAGAGCGGCGAGGAGTAGATCGCGCCGTCGAGCTTGCGTGACCAGTTGAGCCCGAGCTTGGGCACGGTGGCCGGCGTGATGATCGTCGAGGAGGCGCTGTTCGCCATCGTGTCGCCGCCCGAGTAGCTCGTCCAGTCGTAGGGAACGCGCGGCGAGGTGCCGCCGAACGCAGTGGCGGCGACGAGGACTGCAAGGCAGGCGACTAGACGTCTCGAGCGCACGAACCTCCCCCTGGATGGTGCGCGGAGGCTAGCTACGCCGGGCGCTTCTCGGCGACCGCTTCGAGCCGTTCGCGGATCTCGGTCACGTCCGCGCCCAGGTCGTCGACACGTGGGAGAGCCGCGAGCGACTCGAGCCCGAAGATGCGCTCGAAGAGCGGGGTCGTGCGATAGCGGATGGCGCCGAACTCGTTCTCGCGGCCGCCTTCGGCGATCAGGCCGCGCTCGGCGAGCCCGGCGACGACGCCGTCGACGTTGACGCCGCGGATGCGCGCGATCTCGGGCCGGCTGAGCGGCCCCAGGTAGGCGACGATCGCGAGGGTCTCGAGGGCAGCCTGGGAGAGGCCCTTCTCGGCCGGCTTCTCGAACAGGCGCGAGCAGGCCTCCGACGCCGCGGCCGAGGCCCGGAACGCCCAGCCGCCCGCGACGTGCTCGAGCACGATCCCGCTCGTCTCCTCGGAGTAGCGCTCGCCCAGGATCTCGAGCGCCTCGTCCACGTGCGCCGGGTCGGCGTCGGCGGCGGCCGCGATCTCCTCGACCGGCAGCGGCTGGGAGGCCACGACGAGCAGCGCCTCGACGACCCGCGCCAGCTCTGCGGCCGGCGTGGCCTCGGTGGTGATCAGGCGGAGTGGGCTGTCCACGAGAGACTCCTTTCAGCGTCGGCACGCGAAATCCTTATCGGGGCGAACGGCGCGGCCTGCGCGATCGCGATCTCGTTCTGCTTGCGCAGCTCGAGGAGCGCCAGGAAGGCGACGGCGACCTCGACCCGCGAGAGCCCTTCGACCTCCTGGTCGAAGTCGAAGCGGGAGCGGCGGCGCAGCAGCGAGCGCCAGCGGTCGAGGAACTGCGAGACCGGCGGGAAGCGCAGCGCCATGTGGGCGGTCGACGGCGCCGGCGGCTCGAGCGAGAGGACGCGCAGCGCGGCGGCCAGCTTGTCGGCGCTCTGCGGCGCGAGCCTGCGCTCGGGGCGGGGCGCGAGCGGCGCCGGGCCGAGGCGGAAGTAGAGATCGCGCCGCTCTTCGAGCCGGCCGCGCAGGAACCGGGCCGCCTCCTTCGCGCGCCGGTACTCCGCCAGGCGCCGCGCGAGCTCCTCGGCCGCCTCCTCCGGCTCGAGCTCGGCGAGCTCGGCCTCCTCGTCGGGGAACATCGCTCGCGCCTTCAGCTCGAGCAGCGCGGAGATGAGGACGAGGAACTCGCCGCAGGCGTCGAGGTCGAGCTCGCCGCGGCCCGCGAGGTGCTCGACGAACGCGATCACGATCTCGGCGAGGTCGACCTCCTGGAGGGGCAGCTCCTCGCGCAGGACGAGCGAGAGCAGCAGGTCGAACGGCCCCTCGAACGCATCGAGGTCCAGCTCCAGCTCGCGGACGGCGACGGCCACCCGGGCAGGCTAGCGGCCGTGCCGGACGCGGCCCTTGGGGATGGCCATGGCCGGCCGGTGCTCCTCCTGCGGCTGTTTGCGGCGGCGGCGCGGCGCCTGCGGCCCGCCGAACTGGTGGAGGATGAAGTAGGTGGTCGCGCCGATGAAGACGATGATCGAGACCCAGGCGTTGAGGCGCAGGCCGGCGATGTGGTGGGCGGGGTCGACCCGCAGGAGCTCCTCGAAGAAGCGGCCGAAGCAGTACCAGGCCACGTAGAGCGCGAAGAGCGCCGGCGGCCGGATCGTGTAGCGGCGCGAGACGTAGAGGAGCAGCCCGACGCCGGCGAAGTCCCAGATCAGCTCGTAGAGGAAGGTCGGGTGGAACGTGGCCCGGTCGAGGTAGGCGAGCGGGCGGTGGGCCACGTCGATCTCGAGCCCCCACGGGAGCTTCGTGGGCTTGCCGTAGAGCTCCTGGTTCCACCAGTTGCCGAGCCGGCCGATCCCCTGGGCGAGCAGGAGGCCCGGCGCCGCCGCGTCGAGGAACTTGGCCGCGTCGTAGCCGGAGCGGCGCACGACGATCCCGCCCGCGACCGCACCGAAGAGGACGCCGCCCCAGATGCCGAGGCCGCCCCGCCAGACCTCGAAGATCCCCTGCCACTTCGGCGCCGGCACCTCGTTCCAGGAGGTGACGTCGTGGTAGAGGCGTGCGCCGATCACGCCGAAGGTGACCCCCCACACCGCGACCCGGGTGACGAGCTCCCAGTCGCCGCCCATCGCCGTCCAGCGGCGGCCGGTCAGCCAGATGCAGGCCAGGATCGCGACGAGCAGCGTGAGCCCGTACATGTGCAGCGAGAGCGGGCCGACGTGGACGACGCCGGTATGCGGCGAGGGGATGAAGAGGAGCACGGGCCGGGACGCTATCGAACCAGCCTTCGGCGGAGCCGAAGCAGGCGAGCGCCGTTGCCGTGCCTAGAGGAGGATCGAGGCGGCGAGCTCGGGCGAGCAGCCCCGCCGGAGCAGGTCGGCCGCGCGGTGCAGGTCGATGTCGGAGCGCGCCGCGAGCTCGGCAGCGATGTCGGCCGGGTAGCCGGCCCGCTCGAGCTCGGAGGAACGCCAGTGCTCGACGAGCTCCTGTTCGCTCAACGCCAGTTTGGTTTCCGCAGTAGGCATCTTTGTCCGTTTCTCCCCTTTCCTTCGGTACAACGAACGAGATGGCACTCCCCAAGCCGGGGGATCTTGAGATTTAACGGAATCCAAACGCTCGTCTACGCTCGTTCTACCACGGTCGAGCGGCGCGCTTCTTCGTCCGGATGGGGGGAAGGGGCCAGTCTTTTGGTCGGGTACCTAACCCCGTGCTCGGGCGACCGCGGGCTCAGGCGCTCTCAGCGAGCCGGATCATCAGCTCGATCGCCTGGTCGTCGGTGAGGTGTTGCTCCCTGATGAGCGTTCGGTGCGTCTCGAAGCTGAGCGCGAGTGCGATGGCGGCCCTGAGGCTCGCGCGTCGCCGGCCGCGGACGGGCCACGCCGCCGCGAGTGTCTCGGCAGCGTCGTGCCAGAAGCCGTGGTAGGGGGCCATGATCGGCAGATCGCGGGCCTCCGCGAGCGCCATCGCGATCATCTGCCGGTTGTCGTCGTGCCAGGCATAGCTCTCGCGCAGGCCGCTCCGCAGGCGGTCGACCGGGTCCGGGATCTGCCGCCAGCGCTCGAGGTCGGGAAACGGATGCTGTGAGAAGTAGTGCCCGCTGCAGGCGGCGAACAGCGTCTCCTCGTCGGGGAAGTGCCGGTACACCGTGACCCTCCCGACACCGGCGCGCTTGGCGATCTCGCTGATCGTCGTCTGGGCGGCACCGATCGTCTCGTGGAGCCCGATCGTCGCATCGACGATCCGCTGTCGAGTCTCTTCCTGGCGAGCGGCGCGACGCTTGAGCTCATAGGGGCGGGTCATCGCCCACCACGATACACGTTGTACCGCCAAACTTGACGCGGGGCGCCGGCCGCAGTAGGGTCTCGCCACATCGCGGTACACACTGTTTCTCAAAAAGGAAGGGTGGTCATGTCCCAGGAGGTAACTGCACGTCCGATCGTTCACCGGCAAGGCGAAGGGGACGCCCGCTGGTTCCTCGGCGCGCTCACCACGATCAAGGCATCCGCGGAGACCACGGCAGGTCGCGTCGCGGTCGCCGAGAACTGGGCGCCGCGCGGCCATGGGTCACCGCTCCATGTCCATCACAACGAGGACGAGTGGTTCTACGTGCTCTCCGGCGAGCTGACGTTCTGGATCGACGGCCAGGTCACCACCGCGTCTGCGGGAGGGTTCGTCTACGGCCCCCGGGATGTGCCGCATACGTTCACCGTCAGCTCCGACGAAGCGCGCTTTCTCCTCGTGGTCGAGCCCGCCGGGTTCGAGCGCTTCCTCCTCGAGCTCTCCGAGCCGGCCCGGTCGAGCTCGCTTCCGCCCGCGTCCGTCGAGCCCCCTGCGCCCGAGACGATGATGGCGGCCGCGAGCAGCTACGGAATCGAGATCCTCGGCCCTCCCGGCATCCCCGCCTGACCGCAGGCCCGCAAGGTGTCTGACACCCACGGTGTCAGACACCAGTTGCGTGCCGCGGGTGGCGCGGTTTGTTGTCGACTGCAAGACGCTTCTCGGTATAGCCGCAGGTGAGATCGAGGTTGCCGCGGCGCAGTCGACGCGCTGCGCTCGGCCTGATCGCGATACGCGTCGCGTGGGCGAACGTTCCGAGTTGACCCTCCAGCGACCGAATCAGATTCGCTCTCTGAATCTGATTCGCGAGTTTCTCGGGAGGCGGTTGACAGCTCGAACCTCGTGAATCTGGTTCGGCTGCGCCGAATCAGATTCAGCGGCGTGCGCCAGTGATGCGCAATGACCCCCTGAGCGACCGGCTCTCCAACCTCGGAGCGGGTTGGCCCTATTCGGGGCCTGCGTGTTCGACGGCGTCGCCGACGCGGAAGAATCGTCCGTGCTCGCCGATCCAGAATCCGATCTTGCCGCTATCGGGATACTCCGCGACCTCTGGGTCGATGTTCGTCGAGACCATCAGCAGACGAACAACGTCCGAAGTGTCATTTGTGATCGTCCGGTCGCCTTGTGGGCCGCGCGGTAGCGGAAGCACGTCGCCCTCACTCAGCTGGCGCGTCCCATCTGGCGTCCCGATCGTCGGTCGCCCTCGGAGCACGATCAAGAGTTCGTCGCTGGCGTGATGAAAGTGACGCCAGTAATCGCCCCCTGGGCGGATCTCCCAAATTGAGGCGCCAAGCCCGTCGCCCGCGCGTACCAGTTTTCGCGCGCCGATGCCACCCCAGTCCGGGACGTCGTCCCAGATGTTGACGGCATCGGTCATTCCGGTTCTTGCAGTCTTTCAGGACCAGCCGGACTGGTGTAACAACATCCACGTGGGCATCGCTTCGGCCGCCGCGTTTCGATCGCCGCTGCGGACCAGCTGGACGCGCAGGCTCTTGCCGGAGAACTAGAGGCGGCGCATCCGGATGCTCGTGTAGAGGTTCGGGGCGACTAGCTCGGTTGCGCCAGCGCTCACGAATGTCCCTCGAGCTGCCGCATGAGCCGCAGTGAGACGCGTCCCTCCTCCGGTGCCGATCCCCAAGCCGGGCGCTCACTCTGCACTGTGAAGCCGAAGGCCCGGTAGAAAGGTAGTCCCTTGGCGTTCTCGGGCTCGACGCTCACCCACTGCTCGCGCGCACCATGTGCGAGCTGCTGGTCGGTGATCGCATCGAGAAGCAGGGAGCCGATCCCTTCACGACGCCTCATCGGGTCGAGGTACAGGACGAAGACCTCTCCAGAGCACGGTCCGGTCATGCCACCGCCACCGGCGCCGACGACGGTGGCGTCGTCAAGTGCGACAAGCCAGCCATCCCATCCCTCCGACGCACTGACCTCGCCCAAGATTCGCTCGGGCGTGTAGTACTCGGCGATCGCTGCCTCGATGCGCTCCGCCGCATAGATATCGCGGTACGTGTCACGCCAGCCCTCGGCGCAGACGCGAGCGATTCCCTCGACGTCGGCAGCCCTCGCGGGGCGAACGACGATGCGACCCACGCGGAGGATCATCACAGACTGAGCGAGAGACTCGTACCTTGGCCGTCCGCCCGTCCATGACGAACCCACCCGAAGCAACCGATTGTCGCCTGCGCCACCGTTCCTGAATGACGCCTGCCGAGAGAGGGCGAACGGCGGTTGGATGTCCGCCTGCCGGAGCCGTGCTCGAGCCTCGGCTCTGCGTCAGTCGGGGTCAGGGCCCTCGACGTTGACGACGAGCGGGCCCGTCCCGACGAAGGAGAGGATGATCTCCTGGGACTCGTCGCTCGGGTTGACATCGCGATGAATCAGTCCCGAAGGAACGTGGAAGAACCCGCCCGTTTCCACATCCGTGCTCTCGCACCCGCCCGGCCCGAACTCGAACCGGGCGCGACCGCGGATGACATGGCCGAGCACATCTCGATCGCCGTGGTGGTGCCAACCGGACGCGACGCCGCCCTCCGCGCGTGCACGTACGAGCATCGCACGCGACGTGTCGAACGCGAGCTCACGGACGAGTCCCGGCGTTGACGTAGCGGGTGCCAGACCGTCGGCGCTGACGGCTCGTATCTCCGGACGTCTGCCTTGCGAAGCGATGCTGCAAGGCTACAGCTCGCCGACACCTCGCCTGCGCCAGTGTTCTCCCGCCAGAAAGCCCTCGCGGCCTCACCGGCCCGAGGCGGAAGACGTCGTCAGGCCTCAGGCAACTGAAGACTCGCCGAGCAGCATCTTCACCTCGGCGTAGAAGTCCGGCGCGGGCTTCACCTTGTACTGGGGCCCGAACGCGTAGACCTTCTTGCCCTGCGAGGTGATCAGGTCGGCGTAGACCGGCGACTCGCCGGGGAAGTCCTTGATCAGCTGCGCGAGCTCGCGGATCGTGCCCCTCGCCGCCCTGGTGGCGTCGATCACGATCCGCACCTCGCGCTTGTCGGGCACCGCCTCGAAGGCGCTCAGCTCGAGCGCGACGAGCTTCGTCTCGCCTTCCTTGCGGTCGATCCGCGCCTTGACGATCAGGATGCGGTCGGCGGTGCAGAGCTCACGTGCCTTGTCGTAGGTCTGGTTGAAGACGACGGTCTCGACGCTGCCCGTGATGTCCTCGAGGCGCAGGAACACCATCGCGTCGCCGCGCTTGGTCGTCATGTGCCGCACGTGGGCGACGATGCCGCCGATCGTCACGACCTCGCCGTCGCGGCGCCGCTCGAGCTCGGCGACCGTCGCGTCCGACTTGCGCCGCAGCTGGTCGCGGATCCCCGAGAGCGGATGCTCGGAGACGTAGAGCCCGAGCACCTCCTTCTCGAGGCGCAGCAGCTCGTTCTTCTCGTACTCGTCGGTGGGAGTCGGCGGATGATGCTTGGGCTTCTCGTCCTCGGCCGGGCCGAGGTCGAAGATCGACCCCTGGCCGGCGAGCCGGTCGGCCTGCTGCTTCTGCCCCCAGCCGACGGCCTGCTCGAGCACCTCCAGGTTGCCCTTGCGCGAGCCGGGCAGCGCCCCGCACTTGACGAGCGCCTCGAGCACGCGCTTGTTCGAGACCATCGGGTCGACGCGCTCGGCGAAGTCCCAGATCGACTCGAAGGGACCGCCCTCGGTGCGCGCCGTGATCAGCGCCCGCGCGGCGCCCTCCCCCACGCCCTTGACGGCGTTGAGGCCGAAGCGGATCTTGCCCTCGACGACGGCGAAGTCGACCTGCGACTCGTTCACGTCGGGCGGCAGCACCTCGATGCCGAGCTCGTGGCAGGCGTTGACGTAGATCGGCACGCGGTCCTTCGTCGACATCACCGAGCTGATCAGCGCCGCCATGTACTCGCACGGATGGTTCTGGCGCAGCCACGCGGTCTGGTAGGCGATCAGCGCGTAGCACGCCGCGTGCGCCTTCGGGAACGAGTAGTCGGCCGCCTTCTCGACGTCCTCCCACAGCTGCTTGGCGACCCCGGGCGTGACGCCGTGCTCCGCCGCGCCGTTCAGGAACTTGTCCTTCAGCGACGCCATCAGCGAACGGATCTTCTTGCCGATCGCCTTCCGCAAATCGTCCGCTTCGGTGATCGTGAAGCCGGCAAGCTCGCGCGCGATCCGCATATAGGACTCTCCTGGTACACGCAAATTCCCCACGTCTCGCGCAGGATCGGCTCGAGGCGCTTGTCGAGGTACGTGACCTGCTCCTGCCCGGCCTTGCGCTTGCCGTAGGTCGGGATGTAGCTCATCGGGCCCGGCCGGTAGAGCGCGACGAGGGCGATCAGGTCCTCGAACACCGTCGGCTTCACCTGGCGGAGCGCGTCGCGCATGCCCGACGACTCGAACTGGAAGACACCCGCCGCGTCGCCCTTCGCGAGCATCGCGTAGGTCTTCTTGTCGTCCAGCGGGATCGTCGAGATGTCGAGGTTGCCGACGAGCCGGCAGGCCTTGTCGATCACGTCGAGGTTGCGCAGGCCGAGGAAGTCCATCTTGAGCAGGCCGAGCGCCTCGATGTCCTTCATCGAGAACTGCGTGACGACCTCCTGGTCGGAGCCCTTCTGCTGCAGCGGCACGACGTTGATCAGCGGCTCGGCGCCGATCACGACGCCGGCGGCGTGGATCGAGTCCGCGCGCGTGAGCCCTTCGAGCGGCATCGCGAGCTCGAGGATCTCCTTGGCAACCGGATCGTCCTTGACGGCCTTGTGCAGCTCGGTCGCCTCGGCCAGCGTCTGGCCGGGGCCTTCGGGGATCAGCTTCGCGATCTTGTCGACGACGCCGTACGGCACTTCGAGCACGCGCCCCGCGTCGCGCACGGCCGCGCGCGCGGCCATCGTCGAGAACGTGATGATCTGCGCGACGCGGTCGGCGCCGTACTTCTCGCGCACGTAGTTGATCACGCGCTCGCGGCCTTCGACGGCGAAGTCGATGTCGATGTCGGGCATCGACTTGCGGCCCGGGTTGAGGAAGCGCTCGAACATCAGGTCGTAGCGGATCGGGTCGATGTCGGTGATCGCGAGCGAGTACGCGACGAGCGAGCCGGCCGAGGAGCCGCGGCCCGGGCCGACCGAGACGCCGTTGGACTTGGCGAAGCGGATGAAGTCCCAGACGATCAGGAAGTAGTCGGTGAAGCCCATCTCCTTGATCGTCTTGAGCTCGTACTTGAGGCGCTCCTGCAGCTCGGCGGTGACCTTGTCGTAGCGTTTTTGCAGGCCTTTCTCGCACTGCTCGACCAGGTAGTCGAACGCGTCGCGGCCCTCCGGCACGTCGAACCGCGGGAGGTGGATCCGGTCGAGCTCGATCTCGACGTTGCAGCGCTCGGCCACCTCGAGCGTGCGCCGCATCGCGTCCGCCTGGCCGGGGAAGTCGAGCGCCATCTCCTCGGGCGACTTGAAGTAGAAGTGGTCGGTCTCGAAGCGCCAGTGGTTCGGGTTCTTCAGCGAGTCGCCCGACTGGATGCAGAGCAGCGCCTCGTGCGCGCGCGCGTCGGTGTCGCGCAGGTAGTGCACGTCGCCGGTCGCGACGGTGGGCAGGCCGGTCTTCACCGCGAGCTCGGTGAGCTGCGGCAGGATGCGCGCCTGCACCTCGAGGTGCGCGTTCTGGAGCTCGACGTAGACGTTGTCGCGGCCGAAGACCTGCGCGAGGTGGTCGAGCTCGCCCTCGGCGTCGGTGACGCGGTTCTCCTCGAGCGCCCTGCAGACCCGGCCGCTCAGGCAGCCGGAGAGCGCGATCAGGCCCTGCGAGTGGCGCTCGAGCAGCTCCCAGTCGACGCGCGGCTTGTAGTAGTAGCCCTCGAGGTAGCCGAGCGAGGAGAGCTTGATCAGGTTCGCGTAGCCGGCGTTGTCGGCGGCGAGCAGCGTCAGGTGGGCGTTGCCCTTCTCGTGCGCATGGCGGTCGGAGGCGACGTAGACCTCGCAGCCGATCACCGGCTTCACGCCTGTGTTTCTCGTCGCCTTCCAGAGCTGGACGGCGCCCGCCATCGAGCCGTGGTCGGTGAGGCTGACCGACGGCATCTCGAGCTCCGCGGCCCGCTTGACGAGGTCGGGGACCCGGCACGCCCCGTCGAGGATCGAGTACTCCGAGTGGACGTGAAGGTGGACGAAATCTGCCTGGGCCATCGCGGAGGGGTCATAGTACGCCCGCCCTCGGCGGGCACCCTCCGCGGCCGAATACGAGGTGGACGGCCCTCGCAACGAGCGGCAAATACCGTCGCACAGGCACTCTTGACCGGTGCCTCTCCCCCCTCTCTCCGTGCTCGACCTGGCTCCGATCGTCGAGGGCTCGACGCCCGCCGAGGCGCTCCGGAACTCGCTCGAGCTCGCCCAGCACGTCGAGCGCTGGGGCTACCGGCGCTTCTGGCTCGCCGAGCACCACAACGCGGTCGGGATCGCGAGCGCCGCGACCGCGGTCGTGATCGCGCACGTCGCGGCCGGGACGACGACGATCCGCGTCGGCGCGGGCGGGATCATGCTGCCGAACCACCCGCCGATCGTGATCGCCGAGCAGTTCGGGACGCTCGAGGCGCTGTACCCCGGCCGGATCGACCTCGGCCTCGGACGGGCACCCGGAACCGACCGGCTGACGATCCACGCGCTGCGCCGCGAGCCGGAGAGCGCCGACACGTTCCCGGAGGACGTGATCGAGCTGCAGCGCTACCTCGCGGACGCGGTGCCCGGCCAGCTCGTGCAGGCGACGCCCGGCGCCGGCGCGCGGGTGCCGCTCTGGATCCTCGGCTCGAGCCTGTTCGGCGCGCAGCTCGCGGCGCTGCTCGGGCTGCCCTACGCGTTCGCGTCGCACTTCGCGCCGGAGGCGCTGCTGCCGGCGCTCGAGGTCTACCGCTCGACGTTCAGGCCGTCGGAGCAGCTGCAGGAGCCGTACGCGATGGTCGGCGCGAACGTGATCGTCGCCGACGACGACGAGACGGCACGCCGCCTCTTCACCTCGCCGCAGCAGTCGTTCACGAACATCCTGCGCGGCACGCGCGGCCGGCTGCCGCCGCCGATCGACGACATCGAGTCGTACTGGACGCCGGCCGAGAAGGAACGCGCCTCGGCGATGCTGCGCCGCTCGTTCGTCGGCTCACCGGAGACGGTTCGTGCAGGGCTCGACGCGTTCGTCGCCGAGACAGCCGCAGACGAGCTGATCGTCGCCGCCGCGATCCACGATCACGCCGCCCGGTTGCGGTCGTACGAACTGCTCGGCGGGTTGGACTAGAACAGACCGAGGACGAGATTGATCGATGATTCCAACTCGTCCAACTGTGGCGCGGATAGCCGACCAACCGAACGACCAACACGGCTCCGATCGACCGCGAGCAGCTGATCTGTCAGCAACCGTGTTCGTCGACCTCGCAGAGTGAGTTCCGGTCGAAAGACGGCGGGCTGCGCGCTCGTCGAGGTCGGCACGATCAGGACCGTCCCCAACTGAGAAAACGCGTCCGACTGCACGATGGCCGCGTAACGCTGTCCCCGTTGCTCATGACCCTTCGCGCGTTGCACACCGCGAAAGGCGACCAGGTCACCTCGTTGGAGCGAACTCATCGAAGAAGGCACTGATCTCGGCGATGACGGCGCGGTCTGCCGGATCGTTGCCGACTCGTTCCGCGTCGGCACGCGCCTGCTCCAGCAAAGACGTCCGAGCAGCGTCAATCAAGGCCTGCCGGATCGCCTGCGATTGAGACGCCCCGCTCTTGGTCAGCCGGGCCAACGCGCGCTGCGCCTCCGCATCGAGTCTCACGGAAATCGCCTTCTCGGCCATGTCTGTTGACTGTATCACGTTTGTCATACGTCTCACTCCAGTTCCGTGAGCAGCCCCCTCTCCTCGAGCACGTCCCAGGCGAGCTGAAACGCCTGCTGGTGGATGACGGCTCGCGCGATCCACGACTCCGCGCCGTTGTCGTGCAGGTCCTCCTGCGCCTCGAGCACGCGGGCTGCCTGGACGAGATAGAGCTCGTGCACGTCGGCGAGCGCCCGGTCGCACTCGCCCGACATGTCGTCCCAGGCGTCGCCCACGACCTCGCCGGCGATCCGCTCCGCTTCCATCAGGTCGTGCCAGTGCGCGCCCGGGACGAAGCGGGCACCGACCAGTTCCCGCAGGCGGTCACGGTCGACCTCGACGCGCGACGAGACGTCGAAGATGATCCGCTCTGCGTCCTTCGGTGGCTGCATTCCTCCATCGAAGCAGCACGAGCGCGCGCTCGTCATCGCCTCTTTCGGACAGGTGACTGTGACAATTCAGCGCCGACTTCGAGCGTCGCCCTCGAGCAGACGGTCGAACTCCGCGCTGCCTGGGACAACGTGCGTGAGGCGCGAGACCGACGAGAACCCGTGGTCGGCCGAAACGAGCGCGTCGGCACCACTCGCGAGCGCAGCGGCCGCGAGGAACGAGTCGAAGACACCAAGCGAAGCCGTGCGCTCGAAGATCCGGAGGCCCGCATCCACCACGGCTGCGGGCATGACGAGGAGCGGTGCGAATAGCTCCGCGAAGTTCCGGCCGGTCTTCGCCGCGTCACTGCGACCTTGCCGGCGGGCGCACACGTGCGACGAACTCCTGGATCACCTCGATGGTCGTCGTTGCATCGACCCGACCGGCGGCGACGGCGTCGATCAGCTTCCGGCTCGGATCTCGGAGCGGATGCTCAGTGCCCACCGCATAGACGAGCAGCGTCGTGTCGACGACGATCACTGCACGCGCGAGCTGCGCTCGGCGAGCTCGGACTTCAGCTCTTCGACGGTCCCGGGGACGGCCATCGGTTCGGCCGCCAGCAGGGCGGCCGCGGCGCGCCGCTTCGTCGTCAGATCGGCGGGCAGCGCCGCATCGATCGCATCACGAATGACGGCGGCCACGGAGAGTCGACGCTCTCGGGCGACGGCCTCCAGCCGGCGGTAGCGGCCATCGTCGATCAAGATCTGCAGGCGTCGATCCAACATGCACATACAGTAGCATGTGTAGGTAGACCTCTTACGACAATTTCATGCCCGCCTCGAATGTCAGTCCGAGGCAGGCCTGAATCCAGATCAGGTCGGAGCCGGCGTCGCTCGCGGCCGATTCGTCCAGGAGCCCCTGCAGCTCGCCGGCCAGCAGTGGCACGTGTCCAGCGCTTGCGGCGGCGAGCATTCGCACCCATTCACGGACTGCAGCACGTCGCTCGGCGGTCGCCAGGGCCTTGGCAACGAGGACAGCTGCCTGTTCGAGCGCTCCATCCCGCTCGAGCCCGTACTTGTCTGCAGCGCGCGCTGTCCGCACGATCGCGGCGCGCAGCTCGTGAGGTGGGATACGCGTCGCGAGGTACGCCCCACGCGCCGCCGCCGCCGCCCTCGACGCACGCGCGTCAGGCGGTAGCGCTTCGAGCTCGCGTTCCAGTTCCTCGAGGGCCGCGAGATTCTTGTCGTTGTGATCGAGCAACTCAGCGAGCACGCGGTCAATGACGTGACGGGCGAGCTTGCTCACCCGCGCTGGACGCCCCGCGTCCTCTGCTGCCAGCTCGAGCACCACAAGCTTTCGCTGAAGCTCTGCTCGGAGTCTCGCGATGCCCTCGAGCACCGCCCGCCGGAGCGGATCGTCCCACACGGCGTCGAGCACGGACTCGCGCCGCCGGTCGATCGCCCGTCCCGATGCTCCCTGGAGCACCGCGAGCGCCAGCGGGCTCAGGCGTTCGCGATACGGCTCGAGCTCTATCCCGAGCGGCAGCGCAGCAGCAAGCTCGGCGACGTCGGTGGCGGCGAGCTGCATCTGCTGCATGCAAGCAGCTCGCCGGCTCGCTGTCATCGGCTCTTTGGGACAGTCGGCTGTGACGAGTCGCTCTGAATCTGATTCGCCGCCGGCGAACCAGATTCACGAGTTTCGCACCGCTCAGCCGCGTTCGATCTGGCTGCCGCCGACGATCGCGTCGCGTCCGTCGGGATAGCGCACCCAGGCCTTGTGCGTGCCGTCGTAGTCGGGCCCGAAGAGGATCAGCGTCGCCTCCTCGCCGCGCACGCGGCACTGCTCGGTTCCCTCGGGGTCGAGGCCGCGCCAGATGCGGATGAACGGGTTTTGCTCCCACTCGTCGCCGACCGTCGAGGGCAGCGTGTGCCCGGGATGGATGCGCGTCTCGGGCGGCAGCTGCATCAGCCGGTTCATGATCGAGTTCACCTGGTCGGCGTAGCCGGTCGGCCCGCCGCCCATCGTGCCGCCGACCGTGCCCTTGAAGAGGCAGTCGGCGGTCAGGCAGTCGGTGCCGTTCACGAGCAGGGCGAAGTGGTCGGGGCAGTGGCCGGGCGTCGCGATCGCCTGGATCTCGAGCTCGCCCGAGCGGACGACGTCGCCGTCGCCGAACGTCTCGTCGATCGGCACGCCCGCGTCCTTCGTGAGCGCGCTCCCGACGACCTGCACGCCGAAGCGCCGCGCGAGCCCGGCCACGTCGACGACGTGGTCGCCGTGCTGGTGCGTCACGAGCACGTGCGTGATCGTGATCCCGCGCTGCTCGATCTGGCGCGAGCAGCGGCTCCTCGACGCCGTTCGAGTCGACGAGCACGCCGTGGCCGCCGTCGCCGTCGGCGACGAGGTAGGCGTTCGACGTCCACTCCGGGTGCTCGGCGCGCTCCAGCAGCATCAGAAGGAGATCACGCTCCGGATCCCGTCCTGGGCCTCCATCAGCTCGAAGCCGCGGTTCACCTCGTCGAGCGTGATGCGGTGCGAGATGAACGACTCGGCGTCGATGTCGCCGGCGAGCCAGCGCTCGACGAGCGCGGGGACGCCGTCGCGTCCCTTGACGCCGCCGAACGACGAGCCGGCGACGCGGCGGCCGGTGATCAGGTAGCGCGGCACGATGTCGAGCGTCTCGCCCTTGCCGGCGACGCCCGCGACGGTGCAGAGCCCCCACCCCATGCGCGCCGCTTCGACCGCCTGCTTCATCACGCCGACGTTGCCCGTCGCCTCGAAGGTGTAGTCGGCGCCGAAGCCGCCGGTCGACTCGACGATCTGCTCGACCGTGTCGGGGCCGCCGACCATCGTCTCGGTCGCGCCGTGCCTCGTCGCGAGGCTCAGGCGCTCCTCGGAGAGGTCGACGCAGACGATCCGCTCGGCGCCCTGCAGGCGGCAGCCGATCACGGCGCCGAGCCCGACCATGCCGGCACCGAAGACGACGCACGTCGAGCCCGCCTCGACCTTCGCCGTGTTCATCGCGGCGCCGATCCCGGTCGAGAGCCCGCAGGCGAAGAGCGCCGCACCCTCGAGTGGTGCTTCAGGGTTGATCTTCGCGAGCGCGATCTCGGGCATCACCGTGTACTCGGCGAACGTCGAGGTGCCCATGAAGTGGCGGATCGGCTCGCCGCCCGCCGAGAGGCGCGTCGTGCCGTCCGGCAGGTAGCCCTGGTTCTGCTGCTCGCGGATCGCCAGGCAGAGGTTCGTGCGGTCGCTCCGGCAGTGGATGCACTCGCGGCACTGGGGCGAGAAGAGCGTCACGACGTGGTCGCCGGGCGCGAGCGAGGTGACGCCGTCGCCGATCCGCTCGACGACCCCGGCGCCCTCGTGCCCGAGCACCGTCGGCGCGTACCCGGAAGGGTCGGCGCCGGACGCGGTGTAGAGATCGGTGTGGCAGACGCCGCAGGCGACGAGCCGCACCAGCACCTCGCCCGCGCGCGGCTCGGCGAGATCGATCTCGCGGATGACGAGCGGTTCTCCGAACTGCTCGAGGACGGCGGCCCTGATCTGCACCGGTCCGATCCTACGACAGGCATTCTGTCTCGCGGGATGGCCAACGACCTCGACCCGCTCGAACTGCACCTGCTCGAACAGCTCGCGCCGCTCGAGGCGGGCGAGCCGTCCGGCGACCGCTCCGAGCTCGAGGCGGTCTGGCAGGCCCAGGTGGCGAGCCGCCACTGCGACTTCGCGGCGCGGTACCTGCAGACGACGGGCCGCAGCTTCTACACGATCGGCTCGGCCGGGCACGAGAGCAACGCCTGCGTCGCGCTCGCGCTCCGCCCCACCGACCCGGCGCTCCTCCACTACCGCTCCGGCGCGTTCTACCTCGCGCGCGCGGCGCAGGCCGGGCGCGACGGCGTGCCCGACATCCTGCGCGGCGTCACCGCGGCGCGCGACGAGCCGATCGCCGGCGGCCGGCACAAGGTCTTCGGGCACGCCGAGCTCGCGGTCATTCCGCAGACCTCGACGATCGCGTCGCACCTGCCGCGCGCGTTCGGCGTCGCGTTCGCGATCGAGCGCGCGAAGAAGCTCGGCGTCGACTGCCCGTGGCCGGCCGACAGCGTCGTCGTCTGCAGCTTCGGCGACGCGTCGCTCAACCACGCGACGGCGCAGGCGGGCCTGAACAGCGCCGCGCACACCGTGCACCAGGGCCTGCCGCTGCCGCTGCTCTTTCTCTGCGAGGACAACGGCCTCGGGATCAGCGTCCCGTCGCCGCCGGGCTGGGTCGAGCTCGCGCTGCGCTCGCGCACGCAGCTGCGCTACGCGTCGGCCGACGGCACCGACCCCGAGGGCGTGCTCGCGACGGCGCACGAGCTCGTCGAGTGGATCCGCACGCATCGCCGCCCGGCGATCCTCCATCTGCGCACGGTGCGCTTCCTGAGCCACGCGGGCGCCGACGTCGAGTCGGCCTACCGGACGCCGCAGCAGATCCGCGCCGACTGGGACCGCGACCCGCTGCTCGCGACCGGGCGCGGGCTCGCGGCGGACGCCGGCTGGAGCGGCGAGCGGCTCGTCGGCGACTACGCGGAGATCGGCGTGCGGGTCCGAGCCGCAGCCGACGAGGCGGCGCGCGTGCCGCAGCTCGATTCGGCGGCGGAGATCGTCGAGCCGCTCGCGCCGCGCAGTCCCTTGCCGCCGGCGCGCTGGCCGACCGAGGCGAACGCCGAGCCGGTGACGCTCGCGCAGGCGATCAACACCGCGCTTTCGGACGCACTCGAGCGCGACCACACCGTGCTGCTCTTCGGCGAGGACCTCGCGATCAAGGGCGGCGTCTACGGCGTCACGCGCGGCCTGCAGAAGCGCTTCGGGGCCGGGCGCGTCTTCGACACGCTGCTCGACGAGACGTCGATCCTCGGGCTCGCGCTCGGGGCGGCGCTGAGCGGGTTCCTGCCGGTGCCGGAGATCCAGTACCTCGCCTACCTGCACAACGCCGAGGACCAGCTGCGCGGGGAGGCGGCGACGCTGCAGTTCTTCTCGCAGGGCCAGTACCGAAACGGCATGGTCGTGCGCGTTGCGGGGTACGCCTACCAGAAGGGATTTGGTGGCCACTTCCACAACGACAACGCGGTCGGCGTGCTGCGCGACATTCCGGGGCTCGTGATCGCCTCGCCGGCGCGCCCCGACGACGCGAGCGCGATGCTCGCGACGTGCCTCGCGACGGCGCGCGCGGACGGCAGCGTCTGCGTCTATCTCGAGCCGATCGCGCTCTACCACACGCGCGATCTCTACGACGAGGGCGACGGGCTGTGGCTCGCGCCGGCCGCGGCGGGCGACGTGCCGCTCGGCTCGGCGCGCACCTACGGCGACGGCGACGACCTGACGATCGTCACGTGGGCGAACGGGCTGCGGATGTCGCTGCGCGCGGCCCGCGCGCTCGGGCAGCACGGTGTCGCGGCGCGCGTCGTCGACCTCCGCTGGCTCGCGCCGCTGCCGGTCGAGGACATCCTGCGCGAGGCGAACGCCACGGGCCGCGTGCTCGTGGTCGACGAGACCCGCCGGACGGGCGGCGTCTCGGAGGGGATCGTCGCGGCGCTCGTCGATGCGGAGTTCGACGGGCAGGTCGCGCGGGTCGCGAGCGCGGACTCGTTCATCCCGCTCGGCGATGCCGCGAACCTCGTGCTCGTCTCCGAGAGCGACGTCGAGCAGGCCGCGTTGAAGCTCGTCGGGGAGCGCGTCTGATCCGGATCGTCCTCGCGCTGCTCGCGGCCGCCGTGCTCGGGCTGGCGGCGGCGGTGATCTGGTGGTCGGGAGCGACGCTCGCGGGAGACAACGTGGCGCTCGCGAAGGTCGAGGTGCAGCCGCTCGGCGGCTCGCTCGTCTCGGCGAAGGCGTTCGGGCCGAACGGCAGGCGGATCCCGCTGTCCGTCAGCGGCGGCCGGCTCGAGCCGCGGACGCTCCTCGCGCCCGGGGAGCAGGTCACGGTCGAGGTGGTCGTGCGCCGCCCGCGCTGGCTGCGCTGGGCGCTCGGCTCGAGCCGGACGGAGCGGTTGACGGTGCACACGCCGGTGCCGCGGCTCACGAACCGGTGGCCGACCGTCGCTCCGCACCAGGCGCTGCGGCTGCGGTTCGCCGACGTGGTCGACCGCGTGTCGTACCGCGGACAAGTCGTCCATGCCGGCGGCAGCGTGGTCTCGCTCGGAGCGCAGGCGCCGTCGGGCAGCGTCGAGGTCGCGGCCGCCGCGCGTTCGTGGGAACGGCTCGGCCGGCCGGTGCGCGTCACGTGGTTCCCGCAGTCGCGGCTGCCGGTCGTGCTGGTCAGTCCCGCGGTGGGTCACCCGATCTCGCCGCTCGACCCGGTCCGGCTGACGTTCTCGAAGCCGGTCGACAAGGCGATCGGCTCCGCGCGGCCGCGGTTCTCCTCGAGCGTGCCGGGCAGCTGGCACGAGACCGACAGCCACACGCTCCTGTTCACGCCGGGCGGCTTCGGCTTCCCGCTCAACAGCAACGTGCGCCTCGAGCTGCCGCCCGGCCTGAATGTCGACGCCGGTTCGTCGGCCCGCGCGGTCAAGTGGCAGGTCGCGGGAGCGGACTTCCTGCGCCTGCAGCAGCTGCTCGCCGAGGAGGGCTACCTGCCGGTCGGCTGGCAGCCGTCAGGCGAGCCGGTCGCGCAGAACCGGCGGGCCGAGATCGACGCGGCGGTCAGCCCGCCGGCCGGCAGCTTCTCGTGGCGCTACCCGAACACGCCGACCGAGCTGCAGAGCCAGTGGGCCGCCGGGGCAGCCGAACCAGATCACGCGCGGCGCGGTGATGATGTTCGAGCACGACCACGACCTGGCCGTCGACGGCGTCGCCGGCCCGCAGGTCTGGCATGCGCTGATCGCGGATGCGATCGCGGGCAAGAAGAAGACCGACGGCTACAGCTACGTCTATGTGCATCGCAACGTGCCGCAGCTGCTGACGCTGTGGCACAACGGCAAGGTCGTGCTGACGTCGCCGGGCAACACGGGCGTGCCGGCGGCGCCGACGGCGCTGGGCACGTTCCCGGTCTTCGAGCACATCCCGGTCGGCACGATGAGCGGCACGAATCCCGAACGGCTCGCACTACAACGATCCGGGGATCCGCTGGATCAGCTACTTCCACGGCGGCGAAGCGCTGCATGCGTTCAACCGGGCGTCGTTCGGCACACCGCAGAGCCTTGGGTGTGTGGAGTTGCCGCTCGAGACGGCGGCGAAGGTGTGGCCCTACACGCCGATCGGGACGCTGGTCACGATCGAGAACTGACCCTCGGGATCGCACCCAGGAGGTCGACCGGGTCTCTTCGACGTCCGTCAGACGGGCAATGTCGACCGAGGAGCGTCGTACGCGATCTGAAGCGGATTCGCCAGGTCATCTCCGCCAAGCTGCATGCCCGTCGGGCCGAGGCGCTTCAGGACCGCATGCCTCGGCATGTTGCGCGCCGGCTCCAGCTCGCCCAGCTCCTTGCCCCGCCACGGGTCGCGCGAGCCCTCGGCGGCCTCGTCGTCGACTCCCGCAACGCCCCGCCAGCGCAGCAGCACCCGCGCCGAACGCTCGACCTCGTCCGCCACCGCGAACGCCACCGCGACCACGTGCTCGCACGCCGCCTCCGCGTCGCACGAGCACGCCCGCGCGATCGCCCGCGGCCGCGGGATCAGCTGCTCGCCCCAGTCCTCCTCCAGCAGATGCTCCAGGTGCACCGACTGCACTCGCCCCTCGACCGCGTCCTCCAGCTGCCCCATCCCCTTCGCGTAGCGGGTCATCGCCGTCCAGATGCGTTGCGGGATCGGCGCCGCCGTCAGCGTCACCTCGCAGCCGTCGACTCGCGCGCTGATCACGCCCGGCTCGATCCGCAGGTCCTCGACGACCAGATCCGGGCGCTCGGCATTGCCGGCGACCGCCGCGATGAACGACCTCGACCACGGGCCCATCAGGCTGCCTCCTCCACCACGCTCGGCGCCAGCGCGACCGCCGCTCTGATCGCGCCCAGGTCGAGATCGCCCAGCCAGTCCTCCGAGCGGCCGGCCATCACCTTCTCGACCAGCTCGCGCTTCGAGTCGAGCAGCTGGTCGATCCGCTCCTCCAGCGTGCCCGTGCAGATCAGCGAGTGCACGAACACCGGCTTGTGCTGCCCCAGGCGATGCGCACGGTCGGTTGCCTGCTGCTCGACCGCCGGGTTCCACCAGCGGTCGAAGTGGAAGACGTGGTTCGCGGCCGGCAGGTTGAGGCCGCGGCCGCCGGCTCGGATCGAGATCACCAGCACCGTCGGGCCGCCGGGCTGCTTCGCTCGCGAACTCGGTCAGCAGCTCGTCGCGCTGGCGCGCGTTCAGGCGGCCGTGGAAGAAGCCGACCTTCCGCCCCAGCCGCTCCGCGAGGTACGGCACCAGCCGGTCGAAGCTCGGGTACTGCGTGAAGACGAGCGCCTTGTCCTCGCCCGGCATCGCCTGCAGCAGCTCGACCAGCCGCTCCAGCTTCCCCGAGCGCCCGTCGAGCGGCGCGCCCGTGTGCATCAGCATCTCCGGGTGGTTGCACACCTGCTTCAGGTGCCCGAGCATCGCGAGCACCGCGCCGCGGCGGCCGAAGCGGTCCTCGTGCTGCTCGATCCGCGGGAACCAGCGATCGACCGTCGCCTGGTAGAGGCTCGCCTGCTCGATCGTCAGCTTGCAGTAGTCCTTCTCGACCGTGATCGGCGGCAGGTCGAGCTCGACCTCCGGCTCGTCCTTCGCCCGCCGCAGGATGAACGGCCGCACCACCGCCCGCAGCCGCTCCAGCGCCGCCTCGTCCTTCTCGACCTCGATCGGCTGCCCGAACGTGCGCCCGAACCACTCGCGCGAGCCGAGCAGCCCCGGGTTGAGGATGTCCATGATCGCCCACAGCTCGTTCAGCCGGTTCTCGATCGGCGTGCCCGTCATCGCGACCCGCCGCCGCGCCTGGAGCGTCCGCAGCGCACGCGCGCGCTTCGTCTGCGGGTTCTTCACATCCTGCGCCTCGTCCATGATCAGCCGGTCCCAGTCGACCTCCGCGAGCGCCTCGACGTCGCGCGTCGCGATGTCGTACGACGTGACGACCACGTCGACCGAGTGCGCCTTGCGGTGCAGCTCCTCGTTCGCCAACCGGTCTGACCCGTGATGCAGGTGCACGCGCAGCTCCGGCGCGAAGCGCGCGACCTCCGCCACCCACTGCCGCGCCACGCTCATCGGGCACACGACGAGCGTCGGCCCGAACGCCTCCGCCCCGTGCTCCTCCCGCTCCGACACGAGCATCGCGATCGCCTGCACCGTCTTCCCGAGCCCCATGTCGTCGGCCAGGATCGCCCCGATCCCGAGATCGCCCAGCATCCGCAGCCACCCGTGCCCCTTCTCCTGGAACGGGAACAGGTCGTGCCGCATCCCCGCCGGCGTCCCGCGCGGCCGGAAGCGCGCGTCCTTGCCGGAGAGCAGCTCGTCGAGCGAGCGGTCGAGCTGCACCGTGCCCAGCTCGAGCCCCGCCTCGTCCGTCTCGAGGCCCGACACCGCCCGCACCAGCTCGACGAAGCCGACGCCCTGCCGCCGCCGCTCGAGGAACCGCAGCGCGCGCTTCACGTCGGCGGCGCGCACCGCCTGCCAGCGGCCGTCGACCTGCACGACCGGGCTCTTCGCCGCCGCGAGCGCGCGCAGCTCCTCGTCGGTGAGCTCCGTGTCGCCGACCGCGAGCCGCCAGTCGAACGACGCGAGCACCGACGTCGAGAGCAAGCCGCGCTCGAGGCGAACGGCTCGCTGCGCGCCGTCACGTTCGCGCGCAGCTTGGTCGGCGCGCGCAGCCAGGCCGACGGCAGCGCGACCTGCACGTTCAGCGCCTCGAGCCGCGGCATCAGGTCGCGCAGGAAGTACGACACCGTCTCCGCGTCGAGCTCGACCGCGAACGGCTCCTCCTCGTCGAACTCGATCCCCTCCGTCGCGAGCAACGGGCGCACCTCGGCGAGGTCGCGCTCGAGGTCGCCGAGCGGATCGCCGGAGCGCACGAACGCGAACGCGTCGTCGCCGCCCTCCCAGAGCAGCGACACCGGCAGGCTGAGCGACGGATCGTCGTCGGCGTGCAGCCACAGCTCGAGTGCAAGCGCGTCGTGCGGGCGCTCGTCGAGATGCAGGCCGAGCCGCCACGTCGTCTCCTTCACCTCCGCGAGCCCGTTGTCGACCCAGCGCGTCAGCCGCCGCTCGAGCGACGCGTAGCTCGCGTTCTGCGGCAGCTCCGGGTCGGGTGACGACAGCCCGGCGAGGAACGAGTCGACCGCCGTGCGCCGGCCGAGCCGCGACGAGTCGCCGAGCTTCACGCCCGCCGCGACGAGACGGTCGCGCGCGATCTGGTCGACGAGCTGCGGGTAGAGGTCTGCGACGGCCGCCTCGCGGTCGTCGTGGAAGCCCTCCGCACCGACGAGCGGCAGCGCCGCGGCGATCTCCGCGAGCGAGCGCTGGATGTGATCGTCGAGCGTCGCGCCCCAGAACGCGTACCAGGTGCCGCCGCCGCGGGTCAGCTGCGGATGCACCATCCCCTCGCTCACCGAGCGGTGCGCCAGCTCGACGAGCGCGAACAGCACGCGCGCGCTGTCGCCGAGCTCGAGCTCCGGCGGCGACGCGGCCAGCTCGAGCAGCTCCGGCACGTCGAGCAGCCGCGCGTCGAGCTCGTGCTCGAGCACGTGCACCGTCGCGGGCTCGCCCACGCGGAGGCCGCCGTCGGTGAACGACTCGCCGTCACGCGCGAACGCATACGCGCCGGCGCTCCGCCAGATCACTTCCAGGGAAACCACGACCTAACAGGGTAGGCACTAGAGTGGTCTCCTTGCAGAGGCTCTATCAGCGGCAGGGCGCCGGACGCCCGCCGCGCGTCCGCTGGGCGCTCGAAGAAGCGGGCGTTTCCTACGAATATGTGGTCATGGACGTCGAGGAGGGCCAGGGCCCGAGGCACGCCGAACGGCACCCGCTCGGGCGCGTTCCCGTGCTGGAGACCGACGACGGGCCGCTCTTCGAGTCGGCCGCTCTTTGCCTGCACATCGCCGATTCGAACCCGGACGCGAACCTGATCGCGCCGCTCGGCTCGCGCGAGCGGGCGCAGACCTACCAGTGGGTCTTCTTCGCGATGACCGAGCTCGAGCAGGCGATGCTGCGCATCCTCTCGGCCCGCCACCGCGGCGACGTCGAGGCGCTCGCGAGCGCCGAGCGGCGGATGGCGAAGACCGCCGCCGCGCTCGAGGAGGCGCTCGCCGGCAACGAGTTCATCGTGGCCAACCGCTTCACGGTCGCCGACGTCGTGCTCGGCGGCGTGCTCGAGAGCGCGCGCAAGTACGGCACCTTCCCCGACTCGCCGCCGCTCCTCGCCTACCTCGACCGGCTCGACGAGCGGCCCGCGAAGCAGCTCGCCTACTCGTGAGCCCGCTCGACCTGATCGAGTTCCCCGCCGACGACCTCGCGCGCGCGACGCGCTTCTGGGAAGGACTGCTCGGCGTGTCGCTCGACGAGCGCACGGCGGACGAGGGCTCGGGACGGCAGTCGCACGGCGAGGGACCGGCGCTCGGCGTGCACGAGCGCGGGACCGGCCCCGGCGACCGCTTCTCCCTGCCCTACTTCCGCGTCGACGACCTGGCCGCGGCACAGCAGCGCGTCGTCGAGCTCGGCGGCAGCGTCGTGCATCCCGGCGAGCGCTTCGCCATCTGCCGCGACTCCGAGGGCAGCCCCTTCGGCCTCGCAGCACGCGACGCCCAGCCCGACAGAAGCCGTTGACCCGGCTTCAGTAGACCAGGGCCGCATCGCCCGCCGCAACGCCGCGACGCCAGAGCTCTGCGGCGACGAGCTCGGCGACTCCCGTCTCCACGAGGCACTGCACGAGCGGGTCGTCGGCGTGCGGGAACGGCACGACCAGGTCCGCCCCGGCCGACGCGCGACCGGCGCTCACCAAGCGTCCCGCGCGTCGCGTCAGCCAGTCCACGACAGCAGCGTCGAATCGAGACCCTGGAAAGAGGAGCGCCGTGTACCCCGGGCGCTTGCTCAGGTACACGTCGACGTGCAGCCAGTCGCCCGTCTCGGCCGCCGACGCCGGGTGCCGTGGCCCTTCGCGGAACATCAGGGCGGACTGCAACGCAGAGGAGATCCGCTCGGCCGGTGCGATCGTGTACGCGGTCGCGGCACCCTCGAGCAGCGACGCCGCCTCCTCGAGCCAGTCGGCGCGGGTCTCGCGCAGCGCGTCGGCGGCCTCGACCGCCGGGCGCAGCCGGTCCCCCGGCACGCCCGCGAGACGATGGAGCACGGCGAGTGTCGCCTGGAAGGTGAGGCACGAGACACCTCCCTCCTCCGGCCCGGCGAGGAGCGGCAGCACATGCTCGGCCGCTCGGCCGAGAGCAGCTTCCGGATGATCCGTGATCGCGACGAGCACGCTCGTGCCGCGGTGGCGTTCGAAGGCGTCGACCGTCTCCTGCGTGCTGCCGCTCGCCGAGATGCCGACGACGAGCGTGTCGTGCCGCGGTGCAGAAGGCGCTCCCGTCGAGGCGAGCTCGGCGACGGCGTCGACTCCCTGCGAGCGCAGCAGCGCCGCGACCGTCTCGGCGGCGAAGCGCGAGCTCCCCATCCCGAGCAGGAGGATGCGCTGCGCTTCCCGCAGCGGCCCGGCAAGCGGGCGCAGAGGCGACGCCGGCCCCTCGTACGCGTCGAGCAGCGTTGCCAGCCGCGACGGCGCGGCGAGCACGTCGCGGAGGAATCCCTCCGGGCTCATCCCCATCGCCGTCCCAGCACCTCGAGCGGCGCGTAGAGCCACTCCGGAAGACGGCGCGCCGCGTACAGGAGCTCGGTCACCTGCTTCTCGGCGAGCGAGGCCCGCAGCAGAGGTTCGTCGACGGGCCGGCCGTAGGCCTGGAGGGCCCGGGCGGGAGCGGCGGCGAGCCACGCGTCGAGCGGTTCCTCGGGGAGGCCGCGGCTTCGCACGCGCCTCCGCGCAGCGGCTCCGGCGTTCTCGTACGAGAGCAGCAGCGTCGCGAGATCCCAGGCGGTCGACCATGGCTGCGCGCGTTCCGCGAGCGGGCGTCCCGGCTCGCCCTCGAAGTCGACGATCGAGAGGCCGCCGTCGGGCCGGCGCAGGAACTGTGCGACGGTCAGGTCGCCGTGCACCCGTTGCAGCGGTGCGCCGGCGCTCTCGTCGAACGCCGCGAGGTCGCGGCGGAGCCGTCGCGCGGTGCCCGCGGGGACGTGCGACCCGAGCTCGGCGACCGCGGCCGTCAGCCGGAGCTCGGCGGACTCGCGGCGGGCCGCGAGACCTGCGCTGGTCGCGTTCGTGACCGGCAGCGCAACGGCCAGGGCGTCGTGGACGCGCGCCGCAGCACCGGCGAATGCCGCCGTGTCCGCCAGCGCGGCCGGGAGGAGCGAAGGGTCGGCGCACATCGCGACGAGCCGCTCGATGTAGGCGTCCCAGCCTCTCTCCGCACCCGCGACGTAGTCCTGCACGAGCAGGAGCGTCGAGTCGACGCCGTGCCCGTCGCGATAGGCGAGCGCCCCCCGGAACGCGGGCACCTCGTCGACCCGGAGCACCGAGACGGTCTCGACCTCGGGATGAGGCCCCGGCTCGAGCCGCCGGTAGAGCTTGGCCACGAGCTGCTCCCCGAGCACGACCGACGTGTTCGTCTGGTCGGGATCGAGCGGCCGCACGTCCCCGTCGGGCAACCGCAGTCCGGAAGCGCGCGGCACGAACGACCCGGCGCGGCCGTCGACCGGGCGACCCGCCGCGACCAGCTCGAGCAGCGGCCGCCAGGGCTCGTCGCCGAGCGGGAGGCTGTAGCGCGCACGGGCTCCCCCCGCGAGGACGTCGACGACGGCGAGAACCGGCCGCGGGCCGGGCAGCGCATCGACGAGCTCGACCGCCTCCGGCGGCGGGCCCGCATACCACCGGCTCGCGCCGACCGCCGCGAGGTCGACCGCGGCAACGGCGTCCCGCGCGGCGTCGGGCTCGAGCACGTGTGTCACGCGGGCCGGTAGCCCTCGCGCGGCGCGGGCTCGGCGTGCTTGATCATCAGATGCTGCGTGACGGTGAACTCGCGCAGCGCCTCACCGCTCATGTCCTTCCCGAAGCCGGACTGCTTGAGCCCCCCGTGCGGCATCTCGGACACGATCGGCAGGTGGTCGTTCACCCACGTCACGCCGAACTCGAGCGCGCGACCCACCCGGAGCGCGCGGCCGATGTCGGACGTCCAGACCGACGACGCGAGCCCGTAGTCGACGTCGTTCGCGAGGCGCACCGCCTCCTGCTCGTCGTCGAACGGCAGCACGGTCAGAACCGGGCCGAAGACCTCCGCCTGGACGATCTCCGCCGACTGCGCGGGAGGCACGACGACGGTCGGCGCGTAGAAGGCGCCGGCCCCGGCCGGCAGCCCGCCGCCGCAGACGACGCGCGCGCCGTCACGTCTGGCGCGTTCGACGAAGTCGTGGACACGCTGCCTGTGCTCGATCCCGATCAGCGGTCCGATGTCCGTCTCGCGATCGCGTGGGTCGCCGACCCGCACTCCGCCGGCCGCGTCCGCGAGCACCGTGACGAACTCGTCGAAGCGCGCACGCTCGACATAGACGCGAGTCGCCGCGGTGCAATCCTGACCGGTGTTGTAGGTCCCCGCGAGCACGGCTCCCGTCGCGGCAGCCTGCAGGTCCGCGTCGGCGAAGACGAGCAGCGGTGCCTTGCCGCCGAGCTCCAGGTGGAGCCGTTTGACGCGCGGCGCTGCTGCCGCCATCACCTGCCGGCCCGCCTCGGTCGAGCCCGTGAGGCTGATCATCGCGGTGCCCGGGTGCTCGACCAGCGCGCGGCCGACGTCGGCATCCCCGGTGACGACGTTCACGACGCCGGAGGGCGCGCCCGCCTCTGTGAGCAGCTCGGCCAGCCGCAACGCCGTCCCGGGCGTCTCGGGCGCCGGCTTGAGGACGATCGTGCATCCGGCCGCCAGCGGCGCGGCCACCTTCCAGATCGCCATGATCAGCGGGAAGTTCCACGGCGTGAGCGCACCCACGACGCCCACCGGACGCGGCAGCGCGAGCGACGTGTACCCCCGGCTGTACGACCCTGCGCCGCCGGCCGCCTCGGTCCGCGCCGCGCCCGCGAAGAAGCGGAGGTTGTCGACCCCGAACGGCAGCTCGCCCTCGCGCATCGTGAGCCACGGCTTGCCGGTCTCCTCCACCTCGAGGTCGGTCAGCTCGTCGGCGTGGAGCTCGACGAGCTCCGCCGCACGGAGCAGGATCGCTGCGCGCTCGGCAGGCGTCGAGTCGGCCCAGTCGCCGCGGCCGGCGCGGACGGCGGCGTCGACGGCAGCGTCGACCTCGCCCGGCGCGGCGTCGCGTACCTCCGCGCGCTCGAGGCCGGTCACCGGGCTCCGCAGCGTCCGCACCGGGCCCGTCGCCTCGCGGGCGGCTCCGTCGATCCAGATCGTCACCGTCGCATCACCCCTCGCGACTCCCCCCACGCCCTCGTCCACGGCGCGAGAAGATAGGCGCGACAGCGACCACGTGAGGACGGTGCGTGACCAAGACGATCGTATTCTTCCCCGAAGGCGCCTACGGACCGACGAACAACTGCGTCGGGATCGGGCAGGTGCTGCAGGAGCACGGCCATCGCGTGGTCTTCGTGATCGAGGAGTCCTTCGCGGGCAGTCTCGAGGCGCAGGGATTCGAGGAGCGCCTGATGCGCCTCGGCCCGCCGCCCGAGGTCGCGGAGGCGCCGGGCCAGTTCTGGAAGGACTTCATCCGCGACACGTCGCCGGTCTTCCGCACGCCGACGTTCGACCAGCTCGGCGCTTTCATCGAACCGACCTTCCGTGCGCTCTGCGACGGCTCGCGGTACGTCGACGAGCGGCTGCGCGAGATCTTCGGGGAGCTCGAGGCCGACGTGATCGTCGAGGACAACGTGGTCGCCTTTCCGGCGATCGCCCACTCGGGCACGCCGTGGGTGCGCCTGCTCTCGTGCAACCCGCTCGAGCTGAAGGATCCTGCGGTGGCACCCGTCTTCTCCGGCTACGCGCAGGACGACCGGGACGGCTGGGACGCCTTTCGCGCCGAGTATCTCCGCGCCCACGCCGACCTCCACCTCGAGTTCAGCGCGTTCTGCACCGACCGTGGCGCAGGCCCTCTGCCCGAGGGGGAGTTCATCCACGAGTCGCCCTGGCTCAACGTCTACCTGTATCCCGCCGAGATCGACTACCGGCGCTCGCGCCCCCTGGCGCCGACGTGGCACCGGATCGACTCCTCCGTGCGCCACGTCGGAGCCGCCTTCGAGCTCCCGCACGAGATCGCGCGGGGCGAGGGGCGCCTCCTCTACCTCTCGCTCGGGAGTCTCGGCTCGGCCGACGTCGAGTTGATGCGCCGCCTGGTCGACGCCCTGTCGAGCTCGCCCCACCGGTTCATCGTCTCCAAGGGGCCGCAGGCCGAGGAGTACACGCTCGCGGACAACATGTGGGGGGCCGAGTTCCTTCCCCAGCCCGCGGTGATGCCGCTCGTCGACGCGGTGATCACCCACGGCGGGAACAACACCACGACGGAGTGCTTCCACTTCGGCAAGCCGATGGTCGTCCTCCCGCTCTTCTGGGATCAGTACGACAACGCCCAGCGCGTGCAGGAGACCGGCTTCGGCGTGCGGCTGCCGACGTACACGTTCGAGGACCGTGAGCTCCTCGGCGCGGTCGACGGCGTGCTCGCGGCGACCGACCGGCAGGCCCGCATGCGTGCGATCGCAGACCGGATCCAGAGCGCGCGAGGCCATGCCCAGGCTGCAGCGCTGATCGAACGGCTCGCCGCCACCGGCGCGCCGGTCCGGCGCTGAGCGGGCCGGGCGGGCCGCCGCGACTAGCCGGCCGCGGGCGGCGCTTCGTCGTCGCCGCCGCCGGAGCGCTTCTTCCAGAAGCTCACCACGCCGACCGCGGTCGCGACGCCGAGGGCGATCGCGCTCTTGTTCGGCTTCTTCGTCCCGCGGTCGACCGCCGGCTTCGCGCCCTTCGCGGCATCCCTCGCCGCGTACTTCGCGGCGCGCTTGCCGACCGACCAGGCGACCCAGCCGACGAAGGCGTTTCTCCGGTTGAAAACGCTCACGCACCAACCCTACCCCTCCGTCGCGCCGGCGCAAACAGGAACGAGGGCTCCACCCCATGCGGCGGGGGCGGAGCCCTCGGGGAGAGTGCCGGGGACCAAGCGGGCGGGCCGGGTCCCCGGCGGGACGAGGGCACGTCCGCCTACCCCCTGCCCGTTTGCAGGCAAAACACCACCTCGAAACCTCGGCTTTCCCTCAGGCTTAACAATCGGCAGCGGGCGCTGGCACCACCGTCCTCACCGAGGAATAGGCTTGCCTGCGTGGGTCTCGGGGTTGCACTGTTCCCGTTGCGGGAGCGCCAGTTTCGGCTGCTCTGGCTCGGGCGCGTGTCCTCCGGGGTCGGCGACGTGCTCGTGCCGGTGGCGCTCGCGTTTGCAGTTCTTTCCGTACGCGACAGTTACACCGCGCTCGGCGGGGTGCTCGCCGCCTTCACGATCGCGCGCGTCTCGTTCACGCTCGTCGGCGGCGTCGCCGCCGACCGGCTGCCACGGCGCGGCGTGATGCTCGCGTGCGACCTCGTGCGCGGGGTCGTCCAGGCGTTCACCGCCGTGATGCTGCTCGCCGGCCAGATGACGCTGCCGCTCTTCTTCGTCACGATGGTGCTCTTCGGCGCCGCGTCGGCGTTCTTCCAGCCGGCCTCGGACGGGCTCGTGCAGCAGACCGTCACCCGCGCGAGCCTGCAGCCCGCGAACGCGCTCCTCTCGACGTCGCGTGGCGCGCTGAACGTCTTCGGCCCGGTCGTCTCGGGCTCGCTGATCGCGGCCTTCGGGACCGGCTGGGTGTTCGGCATCGACGCGGTGAGCTTCGCGGCGAGCGCGTTCTTCCTGCTGCAACTGCGCGTCGACTCGCTGATCCGCAGCGAGCGTTCGCACTTCTTCCGCGAGCTGCGCGAGGGCTGGACCGAGGTGATCTCGCGCTCGTGGGTGCGCGCCCCGATGATCGGCTTCGCGATCACGAACATCTGCTTCGCCTCGTTCCTCGTGCTCGGCCCCGTCGTCTTCCGCAACCACCTCGGCGGGCCGCGCGACTGGGGCATCGTGTCGACCTGCGGCGCGATCGGCGCGATCGTCGGCAGCCTGGCCTCGGCCCGCTTCCGGCCGCACCGGCCGCTGACCGCGTGCTCCATCGCCTCGGCCCTGATCGCCGTCCCGATCGCCGCGCTCGCCGGACCGCTGCCGTTGCCCGTGATCGCGGCCTCGTGGCTCGTCGGCTTCGGCGCGATCGTCTTCGCGAACACCTTCTGGGAGACGACGCTGCAGCGCAACATCCCGGAGCGCGTGTTCGCGCGCGTCCGCTCCTACGACATCCTCGTCTCGTTCGTCTTCATGCCGATCGGCATGCTCGCCTTCGGGCCGATCGCGGAGCAGGTCGGCTTCTCGGCGACGCTGCTCGGCGCTGCGGTCGTCGCCGTCGTCACGAACCTCGTCGTCGCCGTGGTGCCGGGCGTGCACGCGGTCGTCACCGAGCCGCAGGCCGCCTGACTCTACGAGGCGTTGTCGTCGACGAGCCGCGAGGCGCCGTGCAGGACGTCGTTCGCGACCGCGGCGAAGATCGTGTTCAGCTGCGCCGCGTCCGGCTGGTTGTAGAACTGCGCCGGGACGCTGGCGATCCCCTGCAGCGCCTGCAGCGCGGTGATCGCGGGCACCTCGTTGGTCCCGTTGGCGTTCTTGCAGACGTCGTGCCCGACGTCGTAGCCGATCGAGTAGACGCTCGAGCCGGCCGCGGTTGCCGTCTGCGCCGACGTGATGCCCTGATGACAGGGCGTGACGCGGTACGGCGACGACGGCGGGTAGTAGGACGGCCCGGTGTTCGCCGCACCGTCCGAGAGGAAGACGATCACCTTCTGCGTCCCGGGCCTGCCGTCCTTGACGAGCTCGGCCTGAGCCGCGTCGATCGCGTTCGCATAGGCGGTCGAGCCCGCCGCCTTGACGCAGTCGATCGTCGAGACGAGATCGGACGAGCCGTTCAGGTCGCTGCCGGTCTTGAAGTCGCTCGAGAGCGGCACGAGGAGGTACGGAGACGCAAGGCTGTTGTAGTTCGACGCCTTGGGCGCATCGCACTTGGCGGCCATGCTCGACGCCGGCGGCAGCACCGCCAGCCCGACGTGGTCGAGCGACGGGTTCATGAAGCTGAGGAACGTCTTCATGCCGTTGCGCGCGTTCTCCATGTCTTGACACGTCGGGTCGGGTTTGCCCGCCGCGTCGGTGCACATCGAGCCGGTGCGGTCGAGCACCAGCATCACGTCGAGCGGTTTCTCGCCGCACGGCGAGCAGGCGGTCGCAGACGCGTGGACGGTGAAGTTCGGCACGCCGAAGAGCTTCGCGAAGCTCGTCTTGACGATCCCCGTCTCCTTGACGACAACCGCGTTCGCCGGCAGACAGCCGGGGATCGACGCGATGCACTTGGTGGAGACGCTCATCGTCACGCCGTCGAGACCGTCGGGCGTGTTGCTGCCGTCCGACCCGTAGGTGTTCGCCCAGGTCGCCGCGGCCGCGACGTCCGGCAGCTCCTGCGCACCGGCGAGGGCGGCCGCGTCGACCGACGACTGCAGCCGCCGCTGGGCGAGGTAGGCATGGCCGACGTCGAGGCAGAGCGCACAGAACCCGAGCAGGACGATCAGGAACAGGACGATGATGATCAGCGCCTGACCGTCCTCCGAGCCCACGCGACGACGACCGCCCCGCATCACAGGTACTTCCCGAGCTCCAGGACGGCGGGGCCGAGGATGACCATGAAGAGCGCCGGGAAGATGAAGAGCGCAGCCGGGAAGAGCATCTTGATCGGCGCCTTGGCCGCTGCCTCCTCGGCCTGCGACCGGCGGCGGCGCCGCGAGTCGTCCGCGAGGTTGCGCAGCGTCTGGCCGAGCGAGAGCCCCAGCTGCTCGCCCTGCAGGAGCGACCGCACGAAGGAGGTGACCTCCGGTGTGTCGAGCCGCTTCGCCATGCGCTTCAGCGCCCGCTCGCTGCTCTCGCCGACCCGAAGCTCGGTCAGGACGAGCGCGAACTCGTCCGCGAGCGGCCCGCTCGTGCACTCGACGAGCCGGGCGATCGCCCCGTAGAGCCCGAGACCGGCCTCGACGGTCACCGCCAGCAGGTCGAGCGCGTCCGGCAGGGCGTCGCTGATCTCCGCCCGGCGGGCCGCCGTGCGGCGGCTGAGCAGGAGCCTCGGGATCAGGAAGCCGACGATCCCGAGCGCGCCTGCGAACAGCAGCGTCGCGCCGAACGGCTGGCCGGCGATCGCCGCGAGCAGGAGCGCCACGAGGACGCCGGCCGCGACGAGCAGGAGCCGGTACACGACATAGGTCTGTGCCGTCACGCGCCCGGCGAGGCCGGCCGAGGCGAGCCGCTGCGGCAGGCTGTCGGCGAGCTTCTCCGAGACGAGGCGCCCGCCGAGCCGCTGCGCCAGCCCGGCGGCTCCGCCCGGCCCGGCGGTGGTGCTGCGAGACTCGCCGGACGCGGCCGACCACCTGCGGACGACCGCGACGGCGGACTGCCGGCGGCGGGCCGACGCGGTGACCGCGCTCGACGCGACGTAGATCGACGCGGAGAGGGTCAGGGCTGCGAGAACGAGAAGCAGCATCGTTACCACCTCACCGCGCCGACGCGCCGGAGCACGAAGGAGCCGCAGAGGACCATCACCAGCGCAACGAGAGCCAGGATGTGGCCGCTCGAGGTGTGCCAGAGCGGGCTCATGTAGTCCGGGTTGACGAGCGTCAGCAGGATCGCCGCGACGACCGGCAGCCCCGTGAGCACGTTCGCCGAGATGCGAACCTGCCCGGTGACCGCGCGCAGGTTGCGCCGGAACTGCTCGCGCGCCCGAACGGTCTGCGCCACGAGCTCGAACAGCTCGGCGAGACTGCCGCCGACCTGGCGCTGGATCGCGATCGCATCGAGGACGAACTGGAAGTCGGCCGACCTGATGCGGCGGCCGAGCTCGGCCAGCGCGTCTTCGAGCGACCGGCCCAGGTGAACCTCGGCCACGACCCGCTTGAACTCGCGGCCCGCCGGCTCGCCGACGTCGGAGGCGACGGTCTTCAGCCCGTGGTCGAACCCGTGACCTGCGCGCAGCGACGCCGCGAGCGTGTCGAGGATCTCCGGCAGCTGCTGCTCGAAGGCGCGCGAGCGCCGCAGAGCGAGCACGTGCAGGACGATCCACGGCGTGGCGAGGGCGGCGAGGCCGCCGAAGAACGCGAGCCCGATGCCCCTCGCCTCGAGGAGGAGCACGAACGCACCGAAACCGATCAGCGCGTCGAGACAGACGAACGCGCCGGCGCGGGCGTCGATGCCCGCCCGGTCGATGTGCAGCTGCACGCCGTCGTGCGCTCCCAGCCGTGCGAGCAGCCGTCCCACCCGGGCGCCGAGGCGCTCGAGGACGACGACGCTCGCCGAATGATGGGCGCGGGCGAGCTCCGCCTCGGCGAGGTACGGAGTGAGCTGACGGCGAACCCCTTCGCGCCTGCGGGTCGCGAGCACGAGCCGCACGGCGTAGAAGACGAGCGCGGCGACGACGAGCGCGAAGACCATGCCCACGAGCGCCGCGGTCATGACGCCCTCCGGCCGGAGGCGACGGTGAGCCGCGGCTCCGGGTTGAAGGCGTCGACCGGCAGCACCACACCGGAAGCCGCGAGCTTGTCGGCGAAGTGCGGCCGGATCCCGGTCGGGTGCACGTTGCCGCTGCCCGGCCTGGCCAGGAAGAGATCCTGGATCGTGATCACGTCCGACTCCATCCGCAGCACCTCGGTCACGTGCGTGACGATCCGGCTGCCGTCGACGAGCCGCGAGATCTGGATCACCACGTCGAACGCGCTCGCGATCTGCTCGCGGATCGCCCGCAGCGGCAGATCGACGCCCGCGGTGAGCACGAGCACCTCGAGCCGGGCGAGCGCGTCGCGAGGAGAGTTCGCGTGGATCGTCGTCAGCGAGCCCTCGTGGCCCGTGTTCATCGCCTGGAGCATGTCGACCGTCTCCGGGCCGCGGACCTCGCCGACGATGATGCGGTCGGGCCGCATGCGCAGCGCGTTCCGGACGAGGTCGCGGATGCGGATCTCGCCCTGCCCCTCGATGTTGGCCGGCCGCGACTCCAGCGAGACCACGTGCTCCTGGTGGAGCTGCAGCTCGGCCGCGTCCTCGATCGTGAGGATCCGCTCGGAGTCGGGGATGAAGCTCGAGAGCACGTTCAGGAGCGTCGTCTTGCCGACGCCGGTGCCGCCCGAGATCAGGACGTTCAGCTTGCCGCGGACGCAGCCTTCGAGCACGTCGACGAGCTCGGGCGTGAGCGAGCCGAGCTCGACGAGATCGTCCGCCGTGAGCGCGTCGGCCGAGAACTTGCGGATCGTCAGGATCGGCCCCTTGAGCGCGAGCGGCGGCACGATCACGTTCACGCGTGAGCCGTCGGGCAGGCGGGCATCGACCATCGGCGAGGCCTCGTCGACCCGGCGGCCGACGCCGGCCACGATGCGCTCGATCACGCGCATCAGGTGGTCGTCGTCGGCGAAGCGTGCATCGGTCTCGTACAGGACGCCGGCGCGCTCGATGAACACCTGGTCGTGACCGTTCACCATCACCTCGGTGATCTCGTCGTCGCGCAGGAACGGGTCGATCGGCCCGTAGCCGAGCACCTCGTCGATCACGTCCTCGATCACGCGCTGGCGCTCCTCGGCGGTGAACCGCTCCGAGCGGCGGTCGAGCTCGACCTCGACGACGGTCTGGACGCGGCCGCGCAGCTCGTCCGGCGACGCGCCAAGCGTCTGGAGCTCGGGGCCGATCTTCGCCACGCACACGTCGTGGAGCGACGAGCGCAGTTCGGCGAAGCGGTCGATCGGGCGGTCCGAGCCGCCGATGCGAGGCCGCAGGGCAGCCTCTTCGAAGCCGTCCGCGCCGTTGATGCGTTGCTGCAGAGACATGGTCAACTCCTCCCGAAGCTGAAGAGGCGGGTCGCCCGGTTGTGCTGCTTGCCGGCCCAGTCGCCGCCGGCGGTCGCACGCGCGAGCTCCAACATCGCGACACCGAACGGTGCGTCGGGCCGTGCCAGGACTGCCGGCGTCGCTTCGTTGACCGCGTGCGGCACGGTCGGATCGAGCGGCAGCACCCAGTCGACCTTGCGGTCGAGCGCTGCTTCGACGTCGCCGCGGTCCATCAGGTTCGCGCTCGCGCGGTTGAGCACGATGCGCAGGCGCTCCTCGGGAAACGACAGCAGCTCGAGCGTCTTCAGCGTCAGCCGGACGTTCTTCAGCGTCGGCACGTCCGGATTGCAGAGCAGGAGCAGCTCGTCCGTCTGGTCGAGCGTCGCGAGCATCGGCCCGTAGAAGAACGGTGCCGTGTCGACGACGACGAGATCGTAGGCCTCGCGCGCGACGCGGAGCAGCGTGCGAATCGCCTCCTCGCCGACGAGCTCCGCGTCCTCCGGGCTCATCGGAGCCGGTAGGACGTCGACGCCGGACGAATGCCGCTCGGTGTAGACGCCGAGCTTCTCGCCGTCCAGGGCGGTCGGAGTGCCGAGCAGCTCGCGCACCGTGTTGTCGGGCGCCAGTCCGAGCATGATCGCGGCGTCGCCGAACTGCAGATCGAGGTCGATCAGCAGGGTCTTCGTCCCGGCGTGCGTCGCCGCGGCGACCGCGAAGTTGGTCGAGACGACCGACTTGCCCGAGCCGCCCTTCGGCGAGAAGACCGTCACGACGCGACCGTCTCCCGAGCCGGGCTCGAGCTGGCGCGCGGTCTGCGCGACCTTCTCGATCACGAAGAGCACGTTCTCGTGCGGGGCCGGCAGCCAGAGCACGTCCGCGATCCCCGCGTCGAGAGCCCAGCGCACGAGCTGACTCGAGGGCGCGGTCGTCGCCAGGACGACCGGAGCGCCGGTGTGCTCGCGCAGGCGCGCCAGCTCCTCGCGAGGCTCCGAGCTCCCCTCGTGCACGAGCACCGCCACGTCGAGCGGCTCCGACTCGTCGCGGCCGGCGAGCTCTTCGACCTCGAAGGCCTTCGTCGCCGTGAGCACGGTCCGAAGCGTTGCGGCCGCATCGCCGTCACCGGCGAGCGCGACGCGCAGGTGGCGATCAGCGGCCATTGGACGCCTCGACGATCGCCGCGGCCGACGACGGTGTAGAGCGCTTGTCGGCAGCATGGTTCGAGGGACGGAGCAGCAGCGTCCAGTCGCCGTTCTTCTGCAGCCAGTAGAGGCGCTGGGCCTGCGCGCCGGTCAGCTGGAGCTCGACCGAGAGGTTGTCGGTCGTGCTCGAGCCCGAGGGCGACGACGGTGCCTTCACCACGAGCAGGTTCCGCAGGGCGACCACCGTGAAGTGCAGCTGGCCACCCTCGGGGCTCGCCACGTTGCCGACGACGTCGACGCGGTTGCCCTGCTTGAGCGTGCCGGCGAGCAGCTGATGTGCGTCACCCGGGACCTCGATCACGCGCGAGACGCCCCTCAGGTCGGAGAGCAGCCCCTCCTGCTGTGCGGTGCCGAAGCGGCGGGCGACGATCTGCTCGCCCGCGTACGTCGGCTGGATCGCGACCTCGTTGGTGAGCTGGGTCCGGTTCGTGATCGCACCGGAGGCGACACTGTTGGCCGGCAGCGTGCGCGTGGTGAACCACCTGCCGGTCGTGAGCTTGGCGCCGGTCGTGCCGATCGGAATGTCGCGGGTCGCGACGAACACCGGAACGCCCGAGGTGGACGAGCTCGTGGTGCTCTTCTTCGCGTGCGACGCATACATGAACATCAGCGCGACCGCACAGGCGGCGAGCGCGCCGGCGATGATCAAGTTCCTGACTCTGTATGAGATGTCCAGCATCTGGGTCCCCTGTCGCTAGTACTCGACACGCTCGGTCGTCGAGCTGTGCAGGTCGCCCGAGGCGACGACGATGCCGAGAATGTTGATCGTGTATGGATAGGTCGCAGTGACGGTCACGGTGCCGCCCGGCTGCCAGGGCGGCGCCGTCACGGTCACGTCGAGCTTGACTGCTGTCGAGATCGCTCGCAGCCTTCACGACCGCGGACTTGGTCGTGCCGACGGGATCGCCGGCACTGCGGCTGACGGTGGCCTGGCGGGCCCCCGTCCGAACGGCGTCCGTGAGCGCCATCGAGTTCTTGAACGCGATCCCGAACTGGATGATCCCGAACAGGATCAGGAAGAGAATCGGCGCGAGGAGCGCGAACTCGACGAGCGCCTGGCCTTCTTCGTTCTTCCTGATCCTTCTGGTCATGAGAATGCTCCTCCGGGTCGGCGGCAGGTGAGCACCGAGAGGGTCACCTGCCGCCACCGAGTCGAGTTGGTTAGAGCTGGTCGCCGATGTTCTTGAGTGCGCCGCTGATCTGACCCTCGAAGGTGCCGAGTGCGAGAACGAGCGCGACGGCCACGAGGACGCCGATGAGCGAGTACTCCACGAACGTCTGACCCTCTTCACGCTTCAGGCCGACGTAGGCGCGCACGAACGCGCGATTGATCGCATCGAACATTTCTTGCCTCCTTGAATTGTTTGCCGGCCGGAACACGCTCCGACCTGCGCCGCTACCTCGCGGGATTCCGATGAACGGGAAACCGCTTTTGCATCACCGTGAGGCACGGGGGAGGCACCAAACACACCCGTAGGGATAGGAGGGGTCCGACCTTGGTCAAGTTGCGGCCCTCGCTATCCCTCGGACGAGTTAGGTCTCACCGAACCTGGTTCTCGCCGCAGGCGAAACCAGGTTCGCGTCTGATGCGGTCCGTCTCGGACGGGAACCTGGTTCCGGCTACGCCGGCAACCAGGTTCCCGGAGCGTTCAGGCCTTCGCCGCCGCTTTCTTCCGGTTCGGCAGGTGGATCGCCCGGCCGAGCGCGACGAGGCCGGCTTCCTTGACCGCCTCGGAGAGCGTCGGATGCGCGGCCATGCCGTCGGCGACCGTCTCGACCGTCGACTCCGCGTCGATCGCGACCGTGCCGGCCTCGATCAGGTCGGTGACGTGCGGGCCGACCATGACCAGGCCGAGCAGCTCGCCGTAGCGCGTCTCGTGGATCGACTTGACCCAGCCGACCGTCTCGGCCTGCATCACCGCGCGGGCGTTCGCCTGCCAGGGGAACACGCCGACCGCGACCTCGTCGCCGTACTGCTCGCGTGCCTGCGCCTCGGTCAGGCCGACGCCGGCGATCTCCGGATCGGTGTAGATGGGCCGTGGCACCGCGCGGTTGTCGACGGTCGCGTCGTGGCCCATCGCGTTCTCCGCGGCGACCTCGCCTTCGCGAAACGCCGTGTGCGCGAGCTGCCAGTAGCCGGCACAGTCGCCGACCGCGTAGATGTGCGCCACGGTCGTGCGGCGGTGCTCGTCGGTGGTGATCCCCGTGCGGCGGTCGAACTCGACGCCGGCCGCCTCGAGGCCCAGGCCCTCGACCAGCGGCCCGCGGCCCACGGACACGAGCATCAGGTCGCAGTCGACCGTCTCGCCCTCGCCGAACGAGACCGTGAGCGAGTTGCCCTTCTGCTCGACCCGCGTGCACTGCTTGCCGAGCTGCAGGGTGATCCCGCGCTTGCCGAACGCCTTCGCGAGCTCCTTGGCCGCGTCGGCGTCCTCCTGCGGGATCAGCGTCTCGAGCATCTCGATGATCGTCACCTCGGAGCCGAAGCGGTTGAAGATCGACGCGAACTCGGCGCCGATGATGCCGCCGCCGAGGATCACGAGCCGCTTCGGCACCTCCGTCTGCGAGAGCAGGCCGGTCGAGTCGACGCAGAGGTCCGACTCGAGGCCCGGGATCGGGGGGCGCAGCGGGAACGAGCCCGTCGCGACGATCGCCGACTTGAAGCTGACGTCCTCCCCGCCTTCGACCGCGATCGTGTTGGCGTCCTTGAACTTGCCGAATCCCTTGACCCACTCGACGCCGTTGGCCTTGAAGAGGCTCGCGACGCCGCCGGTCATCTGCTTGACGACGCCGGTCTTCCATTCGTTCGCGGCGGTGAAATCGAGCTGCGGCTGGTCGACCTTCACCCCGAGCTTGGCGAACGTGTCGTTCGCCTGGTGCAGGAAGTGCGCGGTCTGCACCCAGGCCTTGGTCGGGATGCACCCGACGCGCAGGCACGTGCCGCCGAGCTCGGGCTCCTTCTCGATACACGCGACCTTCGCGCCCAGCTGGGCTGCGCGGATCGCTGCGGTGTAGCCACCCGGGCCACCGCCCAGAACTGCGATATCGACATCCATGGGGCGATCGTAGCTAGGGGTCAGGTGACGATGACGATCTTGCCGAACTTGCCGCCCGCCGCGAAGCGCTCGTAGGCCTCCTGGGCCCGGTCGAGCGGAAACGTCTCCTCGACCGGCACCTTGACGCGGCCCGCGGCGAGCAGCGGCAGCACGTCTTCGCGCAGGCGGCGGATCACGTCGGCCTTCTCCTCGCGGGAGCGAGAGCGGAGCGTCGAGGCGTGGATGCTGCCGCGCTTGGCCATCAGCCGGTGGAAGTCGATCTCTGCCCGGGCGCCGGCGCCGGTGCCGATCACCGCGATCCGTCCGTGCAGCGCCAGCCGCTCGAGGTTGGCCGCCAGGTTCGGCCCGCCGACGAGCTCGAGGATCACGTCGTACTCGCCCTCCGGCTCCGTCCCGGCACCGAGCGCCTGGAGCTCTTCGTGGTGATGGCGCGCCGTGCCCGTGACCTGCGCTCCGGCGGCGAGGCCGAGCTGCACCGCGGCGACGCCGACGCCGCCGGCCGCGCCGTTCACGAGCAGCCGCTCGCCGGGCTGCAGCTGCGCCTGGGTGAAGAGCGCGTCGTGCGCGGTCGCGAACGTCTCGACGAAACCGCCCGCCTCCGGCCAGGTGATGCTGTCGGGCACGGGCAGCGTGTGCGACTCGTCGACGGCGACGAGCTCGGCGTGGCCGCCGCCGGGCAGGAGGGCCATGCGGCGCTCGCCGGTCTCCGTCTCGCCCGCGCATTCGAGCCCGGGGATGTCGGCGGGCGCGCCGGGCGGCGCCGGATAGCCGCCCGCGCGCTGGATCAGGTCGGCGCCGTTCACGCCCGCGGCGTGGACGCGGAGCAGGATCTCTCCGTCACGGGGAACGGGAGCCGCTCGCTCCTCGATGCGGAGGGCGCCTTCGTGGATGACCGCCGCGCGCATTCCGGCATGCTACGAGCGATGAAGCTCGAGGGTGTCCACCACGTGACCTGCATCACGGGCGACGCGCCCGGCAACGTGCGGTTCTACGCGGGCGAGCTCGGGCTGCGCATGGTCAAGAAGACCGTCAACCAGGACGACCCCACCGTCTACCACCTCTTCTATGCCGACGAGCGCGGCTCGTCCGGCGCGGACATCACGTTCTTCGAGTATCCGGGCTCGCCGCGGGGCCGCGCCGGCGACGGGATGGTGCATCTGGTCTCGTTCCGGGTCGGCTCCGAGGAGTCGCTCGAGTTCTGGCGGACGCGCGTCGGCGGCACGATCGCCGACCGGGCGCTCGTCTTCCACGATCCGGAAGGGCTGAAGCTCGAGCTGGTCGTCGACGACTCGGGCGAGCCGCCGCTGACCGCGCAGGCGCCCGACATCCCGGAGGAGCACCGCATCCGCGGGTTCGCCGGTGTGCGTGCGTACGCCGCGCGGCCGGAGCGGAGCGAGCGGCTGCTGGCCACGCTCGGCTTCGAGCCCGGCTTCGTCGCGCGCGGCGACACGCGCAGCGGCTTCTACCGGTACGACCCGCCGCCGGCCGAGCGCGGCCTGCAGGCGGCCGGCACCGTGCACCACGTCGCGTGGTCGTCGAAGCCCGAGGAGCACGAGGCGTGGCGCGCGAGGGTGATCGAGGGCGGCGGCGACCCGACGCCGGTGATCGACCGCTTCTACTTCAAGTCGATCTACTTCCGCGAGCCGAGCGGGGTGCTGTTCGAGATCGCGACGATCGGCCCGGGCTTCACCGCCGACGAGCCGTTCGAGACGCTCGGCGAGTCGCTCTCGCTGCCGCCGAACTACGAGCAGTACCGCGACCAGGTCGAGCGGATCCTCACGCCGCTCCCGAACCCGCGCGCGGAACGCTCGGGTTGATCGTTCGCGAGCGTCCCGCGGCCGGCGAGGCGACCGGCGCGCTCGTGCTCTTCCACGGCCGCGGTGCCGACGAGCACGATCTCTTCCCGCTGCTCGACGTGCTCGATCCGGAGCGGCGGCTGCACGGTTACTGCCCGCGCGGGCCGTTCGCCCTGCCGCCGGGCGGGGCGCACTGGTACGTCGTGCCGCGCGTCGGCTTTCCGGATCCCGCGAGCTTCGCGTCGGCGTATGCCGGGGCGGCGGAGTGGCTCGACTCGCTGCCGCATGCCCGGGTCGTCCTGGGCGGGTTCTCGCAGGGCTGCGTGATGGCGCTCGCGCTGGGGCTCGGCGAGGGGCGGCCACGCCCGGTCGCGGTGTGCGGCTTCTCGGGCTTCCTCCCGGTCGTCGAGGGCTGGTCGCTCGACACGACGCGGCCGCTCCCGCCGGTCGCTCTCGGTCACGGCACGTTCGACCCGGTGATCTCCGTCGAGTTCGGCCGCGCCGCGCGCGACCAGCTGCTGGCCGCCGGCGGCGAGGTGCTCTACGAGGAGTACCCGCTCGCGCATACCCTCGATCCGGGCTTTCTCGCCGTCGTCCAGCGCTGGCTCGGGACGAAGGTCTAAGACACGAACCTGGTTTCCGCGCAGCGGAACCAGGTTCAAGTCTGAGACAACTCGTCCACACACCTGGCGCCCGCCGAAGGTGCCCCGCACACTGGTGCGATGCACCACGTGACGGCCCGTTCGATCGCCGAAGAGCACATCTTCAAAGACAGTGGCGACTACACAACGGGCATCCGCATCCTCGCCGAGATCGTCGACGAAGGTCTCCTCGTTTGTCATCAGTTCTGCTTCATGCAGACCCACTACCACGTGTTCGGCACGTTCCTCGACCTGTCAACCGCGATTCACAAGCTGAACCGGCGGTACGCGACGCGCTTCAACAAGCGCTACGGCCGCCGAGGGCATGTCTTCGACAGCCCCTTCAGCAGGCGCGAGATCCGGACGGAGGCTCACTTCCTCCAGCTGGCTCGTTACATCGCGCTCAACCCGAAGAACCCGGAAACGTGGCCGTTCAGCAGCTATCCCGGACTGATCGGCGTACGCGAGCCGTTCTCGTTCGTCGATCCGTCCCCGATCATCGAGGCGTTCGGAAGCGCGACCGCATTCCGCGCGTATGTCGACGAGGGCCGCACGGCTGAAGACACGAACCTGGTTCCGGCTTCGCCGGCAACCAGGTTCGAGCCGGATCCTCAGAGCGTGCGCTTCATGACGAGCCCGCCGTCCGACTCGCCGGCGGGCTCGAAGCCGTTTCGCTCGTAGAAGGCGACGGCGGGCGAGTCCTTCTCGACCGACAGCGAGATGGCGCCGTGGCCCGCCGCCCGCGCCTTCTCCAGCAGCGCATCGAGCAGCTCCTGCCCCACGCCGTGGCGGCGGCGCGAGGGAACCACCGAGATCGACAGCTCCGGCGTTCGCCCGTCGACGAACCCGTACCCGGGCTCGTCCGCCGGGAAGAGCCGGAACCACGCCGCGCCGACCCGGTTGCCCGTCTCGTGGGCGATCAGCGCCAGGTCGCCCTCACGCCCCCAGTTGTCGACGTAGCGCGTCAGCGGGATGTCGGCGTCGAGCGCGTTGACGCGCCAGGCATAGGCGTGGGCCAGCATCGAGCGCATGAACGGGACGTCGGCGGGTGAGCCCTTGCGGATCATTGGTCGGGTAGATGTTCCGCGAGCTGGATTCGGTTTCCGTACGGGTCGAACACGTCGACGATCCGCATCTGGCCCGCCAGCTCGACCACGGTGCCCACGTCGACGCCCTCGGCGCGGAGCCGGTCGGCGGCCGCGAGCACGTCGTCGACGTCCACCATCGCGACACCCGCTTCGGTCGGCTCCCCTTCGCTGAGGGCGATGCGCATGCTGCCGTGCTCGAGCTTCGACCACTTGTCCTGCCAGTCGACGTAGGTCTCCTCGAACCCGAGCAGGCGCTTGTAGAAGTCACGCCCGGGGTCGAACTCGGGAACGAAGTACCACACGCGGGGCGCGGTCACAGCGCCAGCGCGGGCTCTTCCACGAACTGCTTGACCGTGCGCAGGAAGTCCGCGCCCTCAGCGCCGTCGACGGCGCGATGGTCGACGGTCAACGTCATGCTCATCACGGGCCTGACCTCGACCGCGCCGCCGCGCACGACCGGGGTGTCGATCGTCGCGCCGACCGCGAGGATCGCCGCCTGCGGCGGGTTCAGGACGGCGACGAACTGCTCGATGCCGAACATGCCGAGGTTGGAGATGGTGAACGTCCCATCCTCGAGATCCTGCGCCGTCAGCTTGCTCTCCCGCGCGCGCCCCACGACCTCGCCGCGCGCCGTCGCGAGCTCGGCGAGCGTCAGGCGCTCGGCGCTGCGAACGACCGGCACCACGAGACCCTGCGGCGCAGCGACGGCGATCCCGATGTTCGCCGTCGGGAACTTGAGCAGTGCGTCCTCGGTGTACTGCACGTTCACGTCGCGGTGGCGCATCAGCGCGTGCGCGCACACCTTGGCGAGCAGGTCGGTGACCGTGACCCGGATGTCGGGGTTCAGCTCGCGCGCAGCCGCGACGAGCTCGTTTGCACGGGTCATGTCGGCACTCACCGTCAGCTGGAAGACCGGCGCCTCCCACGCAGCGGTGAGCCGCCGCGCGATCGTCTTGCGGATCGACGTCAGCGGGACGGACTCGATCTCGCCCGTCGAGACGGCGACCGGCGCAGGTGCGGCCGCCTGTCCGCGTTCGACGTCCTCGGCGACGATGCGGCCCTCGGGGCCGGTGCCGCGCAGCGAGCGCAGGTCGATCCCGCGCTCGCGCGCGATCCGCCGCGCGAGCGGCGAGGCCTTGACCCGCCCACCGTTGCTTGGCGCTTCCGCTGCCGCGGAAGCGCTAGTTGCGGCGGGCGGAGCCTCCACCGGTGGCGCCGGCGCACTAGCGGAACCGGCATCAGCCGGTTCCGCCTCGGGCACGGCCTCCCCTGACTCCCCGATCCAGGCGATCGTCTGGCCGACCGGCGCCTCCCCGGAGGGCAGCACGATCTTCAGCAGCACGCCGGCGAAGTCCGACTCGACCTCCTGCGTGACCTTGTCGGTGTCGACCTCGAAGAGCGGCTCGCCCTTCGCGACCGTGTCGCCCTCCGACTTCAGCCACTTGTTGACCGTCCCGGCTTCCATGCCTTGACCGAGGCGCGGGAGCTTGACCTCGCTCGCCATTACTTGCCGACGGTCCGCCGGATCGCCGCCAGCACGTCGTCCGCGTCCGGGACGACGAACTGCTCCATCACCGGTGCGAACGCCAGCGGCGCGAACCTGGAGCCGACGCGCTCGATCGGCGCGTCGAGGTAGTCGAAGGCCTGATACTGGAGCACCGCCGTCACTTCCGCGCCGAAGCCCATGCGCGTGACGGCCTCGTGCGCGACGACGACCCGATTCGTCTTCTTGACGCTCTCGACGAGCGCCGGCTCGTCCAGCGGCTGCAACGTGCGCGGGTCGATCACCTCGACGGAGATGCCCTCCTCCGCCGCGCGCTCCGCGGCCTCGACCGAGCGGTGCACGAGCGGACCGATCGCGATCACCGTCACGTCGGTGCCCTCGCGGATCGTGCGAGCCTTGCCGAGCGGGATCGGCTCGATCTCCTGCGGGACGTCGCCCTTCACCGGATAGAGCAGGCGATGTTCGAAGAAGATCACCGGGTTGTCGTCGTAGATCGACGTCCAGAGCAGGCCGCGCACGTCCTCGGCCGTCGACGGGTAGGCGACCTTGAGGCCCGGAATGTGGACGAGCCAGGCCTCGAGCTGCTGCGCGTGCTGCGCGCCCGGCGACCAGCCGGCGCCGCCCTGCGTGCGAATCGTCAGCGGCACCTTGATCTGGCCGCCCGACATGTAGCGGTGCTTCGCCGCCTGGTTGACGATCTGCTCGAGCGAGAGCGTCAGGAAGTCCTCGTACATGATCTCGACGACCGGGCGCATCCCCGCCATCGCGGCGCCGATGCCGGCGCCGACGATCGCCATCTCCGAGATCGGCGTGTTGCGCACCCGCTCGGGGCCGAACTCGTCGAGCAGCCCCTGCGTGACGCCCATCGAGCCGCCCATCTCGGCGATGTCCTCGCCCATGATGAAGACGTCGTCGTCCTGGCGCATCGCGCCCGCGAGCGCATCGCGCACCGCTTCCCTGTAGGTGATCTCAGGCATAGACGTTCTTCAACGCGTCTTCGGGCTGCGGGTCGGTGCCGTTCTGCGCGAACTCGAGCGCGGCGTCGACGATCTCGTGCGCCTGCGCGTCGAAGCTGTCGAACTCCTCGTCGCCGAGCTCGAGCCGCTCGCGCAGCCGCGTGATCGGATCGTGCTCGGCGGCGTCCTCGCGATCCTCCTTGGAGCGGTAGACCTGCGGATCGCCGATGTAGTGGCCGTGCATGCGGTAGGTCTCGACGTCGAGGAAGACCGGGCCCTCCCCGGAGCGCGCGAACTCGAGCGCCTCGTGCGCTGCGTCGTAGACCGCTTCCACGTCCTGGCCGTCGACCTTGATCGAGCGCATGTCGAACGCGAGCGCGCGCTTCGACATGTCGTCCCACACCGGCGAGTGCTGCCAGCCCGGCGTCGACTCGGCCCAGCGGTTGTTCTCGCAGACGAACACCGTCTTCGTCTTCCAGAGCTGCGCGAGGTTGAGCGACTCGTGGAACGTGCCGATGTTCGTCGTGCCGTCGCCGAAGAACGCGAGTGCGACGCGTGGCTCGTCGCGCAGCTTGTAGGCGAGACCGGCGCCGGTGACCGCGGGCAGGCCGCCGCCGATCACGGCGTTCGCGCCGTAGTTGCCGCGCTCCACGTCGTAGAGGTGCATCGAGCCGCCGTAGCCGTGCGAGCAGCCTTCGATCTTCCCGTAGAGCTCGGCCATGAGCGCGTTGGGAGACGTGCCGCGGGCCAGCGTGTGACCGTGGGCGCGATGGGTGGAGGCGAACGTGTCGCCGTCCTCCATCGCCTGGCAGACGCCGACGGCGACCGCCTCCTGGCCGATCGCGACGTGCAGGAAGCCCGGCAGCTCGCCCGCGCGGAACCGCTCCTCGACCTTCTCCTCGAAGCGCCGGATCAGGAGCATCTCGCGCAGAAAGTCCCGCAGCGTCTCCTCGTTCAGGGCGCGTCTCTTCTCGACCTTGGCCAAAGCTCCGGCAGTGTACGTTTTGAACCGTGAGCGTTGCGCAGCAGTGGAATGCCATTGGATCCGAGTTGCCGGACACATGGGCGCGCGCTTCGCTGCGGCTCGAACTGCGCGATCGCGCGGCTGCCGACGAGGCCGCTGCAACGCTGGGGCCGACCGGCCCGTACCGCGTCTCGGCCACGGTCTTGCAGTTCTCGGTCGCGCGCGACGGGAGCGCTCTTGGACCCCAAGGCGTCGCACGACTGCTCGCACGCATCCCGGTCGGCGTGCTTTCGCTCTCGAATTCGCAGGCCGCGGTCAGGTCGGCCGAACGTGAGGAGACGACGCTCGTCGAGTCCTGGGACGCCGCGCTCGCCGATCTGCCGGCCGACTGGAGCGACCTCTACGCCGAGGTCGAGTTCACCTCGAGCGACCACATCGAGCCGGCGGCGGTGCTGTGCGTCCAGATGAACCCGCGCCGCGACGGCTCGCGCGCGGCGTTCGCGTTCCGCGCGGCGCAGCGGGCGGGGTACGGCGTCGCACCGGGCATGGCACGCCGCTGTTTCGAGCGCTGCGACGAGCGGGGCATTCGCGGCTCGATCAAGGTGCTGCGCGTCCTCAGCGACACTCACCTCGTCGCCACGCAGGGCCCCGTGTGGCTGGCCGGCGGCAAGACCCTCTGAGTTGACGGACGCACTCGGCCTCGCCGCTCGCGTTCGCGCAGGCGAGGTGTCGGCACGCGAGCTCGTCGAGGAGTCGATCGCGCGGATCGAGACGACGAACGCGGAGCTCAACTTCCTCGTCACGGACTGCTTCGAGCAGGCGCTCGCAACCGAGCCGCGCGACGGCCCGTTCTCGGGCGTCCCGATCCTCGTCAAGGATCTCAACGAGACCGCGGGGGTCCGCACGACGTTCTCGTCGCGCGCTTTCGCCGACTACGTGCCGCAGAGCGATGCCGCGGTCGTGCGGCGGATCAGGGACGCCGGCTTCGTCGTGCTCGGCAAGTCGAACACACCCGAGTTCGGCAGCACGGCCGTCACCGAGTCGGCGCTCAACGGCGCCTGTCGCAACCCGTGGAGCAGCGAGCGCACCCCGGGCGGCTCGTCGGGCGGCGCTGCGGCGGCGGTCGCGGCCGGCACGATGCCGCTCGCGCACGGCTCCGACGGCGGAGGGTCGATTCGCATTCCCGCCTCGTGCTGCGGCCTCTTCGGGATCAAGCCGTCGCGCGGCCGCGTCTCACCCGCTCCCTACGTGAGCGGCTCGCTCGAGCTGTCGCAGAGCGGCCCGCTCTCGGTGAGCGTGCGCGACGCCGCGGCGTTCCTCGACGCGATCGCGGGCTACGAGCCCGGCGACGCCCACTGGGCGCCGCCGCCCGAGCGGCCGTTCCTCGACGAGGTCGGCGTCGATCCGGGCCGGCTGCGCATCGCGTTCACGACGGACCCGCCGATCCCGCACGAGATCGATTCACGCGTCGTCGACGTCGCGCGCGCGGCCGCGAACGCGCTGGCGGCGCTCGGCCACGAGGTGATCGACGGCGGCCCGCAGTGGTCGGACGAAGCACTGCTGAGCGGCTTCGCGAAGCTCTGGCAGGTCGGCCCGGCGATGTTCCCGGTCGCGGACTCCGTCGCTGCTCGAGCCGCTGAACCGCGCGCTCGCCGAGGCCGCCCACGAGACGTCGAGCGTCGTCTTCGCCCAGGCGGTCGCCGCCCTGCAGCGGATGGCGCGCCGGGTGGTCGCGTTCTGGAACGACGTCGACCTCGTGCTCACGCCGGGTCTCGGCAAGCTGCCGGTGCCGATCGGCTGGGTCTTCGAGCCCGACGACCCGTGGGAGCAGTTCAGGCGCGGCGGCGAGTTCACGCCGTTCACCCCGATCGTCAACCTGACCGGCCAGCCGGCCGCGATGGTGCCGTTCGGCGTCGTCGACGGGCTGCCCGTCGGTGTGCAGCTGATCGGCCCTCCGGCCGGCGAGGCGGTGCTCTTCCGCGTGGCGGCGCAGCTCGAGGAGGCACACCCGTGGGCGGAGCGGCTGCCCGGCCACGTTTAGACCTATCGGCGCGAGGCAGATAAGCTCGGAGGCGATGGTCGAGGCGCAGCAGGGCACCAGGACGAACGGGCACGGGCCATTGCCGCTCTCGCCGTCCGGTCCGCAGCTCGAGCGGCCCAAGCGTGCGGGGAGCGGCGGTTCGCCGAGCCCCGTGGTGATCATCGCCGCCTCGCTCGCTGCGGGCTACGTGCTCGCCAAGGCGATCGACTGGAGGGGCCATGCCCACCCCCGCCGCTGAATCGGCGAACGGCGGCGTCGGCGGAGCTGCCAGGCAGGTCGCCGAGCACGCGTCGGCGATCGCGCGGCTGGAGATCGAGCTCGCCAGCCTGGAGCTCAAGCGGAAGGCGGCGTCGCTCGGAATCGGCGCGGGACTCGCGATCGGCGCGGCGGTGGTCGCCTTCTACATGGTCGGGTTCCTCTTCGCGACGGTCGCCGCCGGCCTCGCGACGTTCCTCGCGACCTGGCTGGCACTGCTGATCGTCACCGTCTTCCTCGGGCTGCTGGTCGCGCTGCTCGGGCTGATCGGGCGCAGCCGCATCCGGAAGGGCACGCCGCCGCTGCCGGAGCAGGCGATCCGCGAGGCGAAGCTGACGAGCGAGGCGCTCAAGCAGTGACACGGACGCAGGCGCAGATCCAGAGCGAGCTCGAGGCCGAGCGGGAGCAGCTCGCCGGGGCCGTCGAGCAGCTGCGGGACTCGTTCGCCCTGAAGCCGAAGCTGCCCGTGCTCGCGGCCGGCGCCGCCTCGATCGGCTTCGTGCTCGCCGGCGGTGTCGGCGCCACGATGCGGTACTTCGCGCGGCGCGGCCGCGAACGGCACTGAGCGGCGTGGGCCACGCCCCGGGGCGGCGGCCCGGGCGGCTTTCGCGCCGCGAGTGGCTCGCGGTCGTCAAACGGACCGGGACGCAGTTCGTCGCGAACGACTGCATGGGGCTCGCACAGGAGGTCGCGTACAGCTCGTTGCTCGCGTTCTTCCCGGCGGTGATCGCCCTCGTCGGCCTGCTCGACCTGATCAACGCCTACGGCACCCTCCAGAGCTTCCTCGACCCGGTCGCGCCGAAGGCGGTCACGCAGCTGATCGACTCGTTCAAGCAGGATTCGGGCGGCTCGGGCTCGGTCGTCGCGCTCGTCATCGGCTCGGCCTTCGCCGTCTGGGCGGCATCCGGAGCGATGGGCTCGGTCGTCAAGGCGGTCAATCGAACCTACGACCGGCTCGAGACGCGGCCGTTCTGGAAGGTGAAGCTGATCTCGATCGTCCTGGTGCTCGTCTCCGCGCTCGTCACTGCGGGGATGCTGCTCCTGATCGTGCTCGGCGGGACGCTCGGCGACGCAATCTCCCACCACACGCAGCTCGGCTGGTTCACGTGGTTGTGGAACATCCTGCGCTGGCCGATCGCGTTCGCAGCGGTGCTGTTCCTCTTCGCGTTGATCTACTACCTCGCGCCGAACGACGACCAGCGCAGGTGGCGCTGGGTCACGCCGGGCTCGGTCACCGCGGGGCTGCTGTGGCTCGCGCTCAGCGGGCTGTTCGCGCTCTACACCTCGTTCTCCGACTCGTACACGAAGACGTACGGCACGCTCGCCGCCGGGATCATCCTGCTGCTCTGGCTGAACTACTCGGCGTGGGCGATCCTGTTCGGGGCGGAGCTGAACGCGCAACTCGACCGCCAGGCGGACATCCACGCCGCGGGAGGCGAACGAGCGGGCCTGATCGCGCCCGCGCGCCGCAGGCCCTAGCGCTTCGAACCGCCGCTCGCTCAGGCGCGCAGCTCGGCTCCGAAGCGCGCGGCCAATGCCTCGACGATCGCCGCGCGGAGCCTCGTCGCATCCTCGTCCGACAGCGTGCGCTCCGGCGACTGGAAGGCGACCGCGAAGGCGACCGACTTCTTGCCCGCCGGGATCTGGTCGCCGCGGTAGTCGCTGAGGAATCGCGCCTCGCGCAGCTCCTCGCCCGCCGCCTCGCGGGCCGCCGCGAGCAGCTCGCCGGCCGGCACGCCCTCGTCGACGACGAAGGCGAGATCCTGCCGCAGCGGCGGAAACGTGATCACGTCGCGATACAGGATCCGCTCGGGCACGAGCGCGAACAGCTCCTCGAGATCGAGCTCGAACGCGCTCCACTCACCGTCGAGACCGACGTGACCATGCTGGGCGACCCACCCCGACTGGACCCGGGCACCGACCGGGGAGCCGGCGAGCACCTGCGCACGCTCGAACGTCGGCTCGACGTGCAGCGCCTCGAACACCGCCTCGACGATCCCCTTGGCCCGGAAGAAGTTCCCCTGCACGATCCCGCCGAGCCGCCAGCGCTCGTTCGGCACCTTCGAGCCCTCGACCGGCAGGTAGACGTGTGCGACCTCGAAGAGCTCGACGTCGTGGTTGCCCATGTCGACGTTGTGCCGGGCCGCGCCGACCAGGCCGACCGTCAACGTCGTGCGCAGGAACCGCTGCTGGGAACTGAGCGGGACCGGCAGCTCGAGCGCGTTCGGGTCGGGATCCTCCGGCTGCAGCGAGTACGTGTACGCCTCGTAGAGCCCAGCACCGACGAGCACGTCCTCGACCTGGCGGCGGAGGCGCTGCCCGTGCGTGAGACGGCCGAACATCGCCTGCCGTTCCGGCAGCGTCGCCGGCACGTCCTCGAGCCGGAACCGCGCCACCTCCTCGACCAGGTCGATGTCGCGCCGCACGTCGCGCGCCCGCCACGACGGAGTGATCACCGTCCAGTCGGATTCGACCGAGAACCCGAGCCGGTCGAGGCGCTCCCGCTGCTCGGCCTCGGGCAGTTCGAGGCCGAGCGCCTCGCTCGCGTACGCCGGGCGGTACGAGATCCGCGGCGGCTGCGGCGGGTCGGCATGCACCTCGTTCTCACCCGTCCAGCGGGCGCCGGCCAGCTCGACGAGCAGTTCCGTCGCGTACGTCGCCGCCGTCGCCGCCGCGTGGTAGTCGACGCCCTTCTCCCACCGCGTCTGGCTCTCGGAACGCATGTGATGGCGCTCGCCGCTGCGCAGCACGGTCAGCGGCTCGAAGTTGGCCGTCTCGAGCACCACCGACGTCGTCGTGGCGGAGACTTCGGTGTTCTCGCCGCCCATGACGCCGGCGAGACCGATCGCCCGCTCCGCATCGGCGATCACGAGATCTGCCGGGTCGAGCTCACGTCGCGTGCCGTCGAGGGTGACGATCTCCTCGCCGGGCCGCGCACGGCGCACGACGATCCGGCCGCCGGCGAGCGTCTCGGCGTCGTACGCGTGGAGCGGGCTGCCGAGTGCGAGCATCACGTAGTTCGTGATGTCGACCACGTTCGAGATCGGCCGCATGCCCGCACCCGTCAGGCGCGCCTTCAGCCACGCCGGCGACTCGCCGATCGTCACGTCGCGCAGGACGCGCGCGATGAAGCGGGGGCACGCCTCGAGATCGTCGATGGTGATGTCGACGCGCTCGTCGCCGTCGCGCAGCGGATCCTGGCCCGGCATCGGCGCAAGCCGACCGCCGGTCAGCGCCGCCACCTCGCGCGCGATCCCGTAGATCGACGTCAGGTCGGGGCGGTTGTAGAGCGTCTCGATCTCGAGGATGTCGTCGCCGACCGGCAGGACGTCCGCGAGCGGCGTTCCCGGCACGAGCTCGTCGGAGAGCACCATGATCCCGCCGTGGTCCTGGCCGATCTCGAGCTCGCGCTCGGAGAGGATCATCCCCTCGGAGGTCTCGCCGCGGAGCTTCCGCTTCTCGATCGTGAACTCGCCGCCGGGCATCACGCCGCCGGGCCTGACGACGGCGACCGTCGCCCCGGCGCCGAAGTTCCACGCGCCGCAGACGATCGAGCGCGGCTCGCCGTCGCCCACGTCGACCTTCGTCAGCTGCAGCTTGTCGGCGTTCGGATGCTTGGCGGCCTCGAGCACCTTGCCGACGACGAAGTGCCGCAGGTTGTCGCCGCCGGGCACACCGCGGCGGATGATCCGGTCGACCTCACAGCTCGTGAAGACGAGCCGGCGCGCGAGCTCCTCGAGCGGCAGGTCGAACTCGACGTACTCGCGCAGCCAGGAGACGGGCACCTTCATCAGAACTGCCCCAGCACGCGGAGATCGTTCTCCCAGAACGCACGCAGGTCGGGGAGGCCGTGCCGGAGCATGGCGATCCGCTCGATCCCGAAGCCGAACGCGAAGCCCTGCCACTCGGCGGGATCGAGGTCGACGTTGCGGAACACGTCGGGGTCGACCCAGCCCGCGCCGCCCATCTCGATCCACCCGGAGTGCTTGCACGTGCCGCAGCCGCGGCCGCCGCAGATGAAGCAGGTGACGTCGAACTCGACCGACGGCTCGGTGAACGGGAAGAAGCTGGTGCGCATCCGCACCTCGCGCTCCTGGCCGAACAGCGCGCGGAAGAACTGCAGCACCGTCCCCTGCAGGTCGGCGAGCGTGATCCCGCGGTCGACCGCAAGGCACTCGACCTGCAGGAAGATCGGCGAGTGTGTGGCGTCGGGCGTGTCGCGGCGATAACAGCGGCCGGGCGACACGATGTAGATCGGCGGCGTCCGCTGCAGCATCGCGCGGATCTGGTCGGGTGACGTATGCGGGCGCAGGACGGTGTGGTCGTCGAGGTAGAACGTGTCGAACTGCGAGCGCGAGGGGTGACCGGGGTCGCTGGTGAGCGCGTCGAAGTTCTCCCAGACCGTCGCGACCTCGGCGCCTTCCCAGACCTCGTAGCCCATGCCGAGGAAGATGTCCTCGATCTCGCGCCGGATCTGCGTCAGCAGGTGCAGCCGCCCCCTGCGAACCGGGTGGCCGGGAATCGTCACGTCGAGGCCGGAGTCGGCGGCGGACTCGTAGGCCAGCCGCAGCAGATCCTGCTCTCGAGTGGCCACCGCCTCCTCGAGCCGTGACCGGATGCCGTTCAGGAGCATCCCGCTCTCGCGATCGCGCACGGCGCGGAGCGCCTGGGCGAGCTCCGACTTGCGCCCGAGGTACATGACGCGTGCCTCATCCAGCTCGCTCTCGGAGAGCGAGCCGCCGATCGCCTTCAGCGCTTCAGCTTCATACGCGGTCCAGTTCACCGCGGCGAGACTATCCAAGGTTCCTCCTTCGCTTCGAACGGGGCGACGAATCAGGCCCCGGTGCGGCGAAGGAGCGCTAGACGGCGCCCCCGGTTGCGCACCGGGGCCGGCTAAAGCGCGTCAGCGACGTCGTCTGCATCGGTACAAAGCATACCCACGTGTCCGCGTACGACAAGATCGCCCGCGTCTACGACCCCTGGTCGGTGACGGTGGTCGAGGACGTGCCGTTCTACCTCGAGGAGGCGCGGCGCCTCGGCGGGCCCGTGCTCGAGCTCGGGGTCGGCACCGGCCGGATCGCCGTGCCCCTCGCCGCGGCAGGGCTCCACGTCGTCGGTGTCGATCTCTCGGCCGGGATGCTCGAGGTGGCGCGCGAGAGCGCCGAGCTCGCAGGGGTCCAGCTCGACCTGCGCCACGGCGACATGCGCGACCCGCCGGTCGAGGGCGAGTTCCCGCTCGTGATCGCGCCGTTCCGCTCGCTCCTGCACATGGAGACGGATGCCGACCGCCGGGCCGTCCTGCGCGCCGCGCAGCGGCACCTCGAGCCGAAGGGTCACTTCATCTTCGACGTCTTCGCGCCGAGCCCGGAGGACATCCACGAGACGCACGGCCGGTGGCTCGAGCGCGAGCCGGGCATCTGGGAGCGCGCCGACTGGCACGAAGAGTCGCGCACGCTGATCCTGCGCGTCCGGGGCGAGGCAGGCGCGTCGGAGCTGTCGCTCGCCTGGCTCGACGTGCGCGAGTGGAAGGCGCTCGTCCGTGAGGAGGGGTTCGTGATCGAGCATGTCTACGGCTGGTTCGACCGCAAGCCCTGGCGCGGCGGCGAGGACTCGATCTATGTCTGCCGCAAGCGCGCAGGTGTCTGACACCTCAGGTGTCAGACACCCCTTCGACCTGCCGGGCGCGCTCGTAGAGCGCAAGCGCGCCCGACACGGCGACGTTGAGCGACTCGGCGCCGGCGATCGGGATCGTCGCGTCGACGTCGCGCTCCACGTCGTCCGGCAGGCCGTCCCGCTCGGCCCCGAGCAGGAACATGACCGGTCCGGACAGGTCGACCGACGAAAGTGGCTCTCCGCCATGGGCCACGAGCGCCACTCGCTTCGCTTGTAACAGACTGTTACTTTCATACGTTCCGAGCGGCACCCGCCAGATCGAGCCGGCGCTCGCGCGCAGCGCCTTCGGCGCGGTCGGGTCGGCGCAGCCGTCCGAGAGCGCCACCGCCGCGCCGAACGCGTCGGCCGTCCGGATCAGCGTGCCGACGTTCCCGGGGTCGGAGACGCGCCAGAGGGCGAGCGTCGCGTCGCGCTCGTCCCAACCGGGCAGGTCGGCGCGCCGGTAGACGCCGATCACGCGCGGTGCGTGAGGCGCACTGGCAACGTCGGCCAGCAGCCGCGGCTCGACGTCCTCGCCGGCCCACAGCAGGTCGACCGGCGCCGCGGTCGCAGCGGCGACCGCATCCTCGCCTTCGACGAAGAACAGGCCGAGCTTGTCCCGCCAGCGCTTGTCGTGCAGCTTGCGGACGAGCTTCAGGCGCTCGTTGTCCCTGGAGACGATCACAGCGGAACTGTATTGACAGACGTATTCCTCTAGGGGAATATGTCATGACCGTGGCAGACCTGTTCACCGCGATCGCCGAGCGGCACCGGCGCGACATCCTGGACGCGCTGTCCGAAGGCGAAAGGGCAGTCGGCTCGCTCGTCGCCGACCTCTCCCTGGCGCAACCTCAGGTCTCGAAGCACCTGCGCGTGCTCAGCGAGGTGGGACTCGTCAGGTCACGGGCGGAGGGGCGACGCCGCCTCTACAGCGTCGACCCGACAAGCCTGGCGCCGTTTCGGGACTGGCTGGCCAAGTACGAGCAGGCGATGAGCGACCGGCTCGATCGGATCGACGACTACCTCAAAGAGCTGCAACGAGAAGGAGAGACGCAGTGACAGTGAATACGATCGAGTTCCCGAGCGACCTCGAGATTCTCATGACGCGCGAGTTCGAAGCTCCGGTCGAGCTCGTCTTCGACGTCTTCACGAAGGAAGAGCACGTGCGCAACACCTTCCCCCCGTTCGGGGAAGAGATGGCGGTCTGCGACATCGACCTGCGCGTCGGCGGGGAGTACCACTACGTGGTGGTCACCGACGACGGACGGGAGATGTCGTTCCGTGGGACATTCCTCGAGATCGAGCCGCCTACGCGCCTGGTCCAGACGTGGCTGTTCGAAGGGTGGCCCGACGCCGAGGCCGTCGAAACGGTCGATTTCCACGAGACCGACGGAGTCACGACGATGACGTGGAAGCTGGCCTTCCGCGACCAGGCCGGCCGCGACCGCATGACGCAGTACGACGGAATCGAAGCGAGCTGGGACAACGTGGCGGCCTATCTCCGAGCCCTGCAGACGTGATCAGCGGCCCCACTCCAACCACTCGCCGTGAAAATCGAGGACGCCGAGTCGTCGCGCCTGCCCGTCGGGATAGCGCTCGACCTCCAGGGCGTAGCCGCGGTCGTCAGGCCCGCGGCCGGTCGTGATGAAGACGAGCGGGTCCTCGCTCCCGGCCGCGTGCATCGCGGCGCGCACGCGTTCGAGGCTCCTCGCGTCGAGATACTGGGTCGAGGCCGACTGGAAGATCACGAGCTGCTCCCCGTCGCGGCGGTCCTCCAGCAGCGCCGGCAGCGACTCGACGTAGTCGCCGCGCTGGAGCTCCGGCGGGTCGTGGCGCACCACCTCGATCGCCCGGCGCAGCCGCTCGAGCCGTCCCGGCTGGTCGGGCCAGACGAATGCCTGCAGCAGGCGTGAGCCGTGCTCGGTCGTGACGTCGACCGGGCTCAGGTCGATGCCGCGCCGCCGCGCGACCGAGACGTGGCGTTGCAACAGCTCGACGGGCGGAGGCAGACGATCGTCGCCGGTCAGCTCGAACGGGCCGTCGCCCCACCGGCCGGTCGCGTAGCGGTAGCTGTAGCGGTCCCAGAGCAGGTTCAGCCCGGCCGACGGGCCGAGCTCGAGCAGGTCGAAGGGCCGACCGTCGGCGACCGACAGAAAGGCGGGCAGCAGTCCCCAGGCCCGTTGCACCTCGTTCGTCTGCACGTCCTGCTCGGTGACCCAGCGCGCGAGGAACTCGGCGTGCTCGTCGAGCGCGTCCCCGACCGCGTCCCACGTCGCGAGCCCTGCGAGCACGAGGTAGTGCAGGCCGCCGAGCAGCCGCAGCGGCAGATCCCAGGCGAGGCCCGGAGCGATGCCGGCGATCCGCGGGTCGTCCGCGAGTCGCCGGCACAGCTCCGCATACAGCGGTGAACGGCCGTCGCAGTAGACAGCCTGGCGGTTGAAGATCTCCGCTTGCCGGGCTATTTGGCCGCGCCGGCGAGCGCCGACTTGGCCTGCTCGACGATCTCGCCGAACTTGGCCGGGTCGGCGACAGCGAGGTCCGCCAGCACCTTCCGGTCGAGCTCGACGTTGGCCGCCTTCAGGCCGTGCATGAACTGGTTGTACGAGAGCCCGTTGGCCCGCGCGCCGGCGTTGATGCGCATGATCCAGAGCTTCCGGAACTCCCGCTTCCGCACCTTGCGGTCGCGGTATGCGTAGGCCAGCGAGCGTTCGACCTGCTCCTTGGCGTACTTGTAGTTCGACTTCTTGAGTCCCCAGTAGCCCTTGGCTTCGCCGAGAACCTTGCGCCGCTTCTTGCGGGCGTGAACGGAGCGCTTGACGCGAGGCATCGCTTACCGCCTGCCCAGCATCCGGTTGACGGTCTTCTCGTTGTCCGCGTCGACGGGGTGGTTCTTACTGAACGCCCGCTTCTGCTTCGGCGACTTGTGCTCCAGCTTGTGACTCTGGTTCGCCGACCGGCGCACCAGCTTCCCGGTGCCCGTCACCTTGAACTTCTTCTTCGCTCCCGAGTGAGTCTTCTGTTTGGGCATCTCTCTTTGCTCCTGCGTTCTTCGTTGGGCCGAGCACCATGGTCATGTTCCGCCCTTCGAGGAGCGGCTGAGTCTCGATGAGACCGATCTCCTTCACGTCATCTGCCAGACGCATGAGGAGGTCACGCCCTCTGTCCGGATGCTCGCGCTCGCGGCCCCTGAACATGATCGTGACCTTGACCTTCGCGCGCTGATTGAGGAAGCGCTCGACGTGGCCTTTCTTGGTCTCGTAGTCGTGGATCCCGATCTTGGGCCTGAGCTTGATCTCCTTGACGTTGATCTGCGTTTGGTGCTTGCGGGCGAGCTTCGCCTTCTGCTCGAGCTCGTACCGGTACTTCCCGTAGTCCATGACCCGGGCAACCGGCGGGTCCGCCTGAGCCGCGACTTCGACCAGATCGAGGTTCTTCCCGTAGGCGTACTCACGGGCGTCGTCGGTCGTCTTGATCCCGAGTTGCTCCCCGTTCTCGCCGATCAGCCGAACCTTCGGGACGCGGATCGCATCGTTGATGCGCGTCTGGGGCTCGGGACGGCGCGGCGGTTCGAATCCGGAACGCCTGCGCGGCCTCAAATGTTCTTCACCAAGCTCGTGTTGACCTCCCTTTGAACGACAAAAACCGCTGGTATGCAGCGGCGGAGGGTCTCGTCAACCTGCCTGTCCAACGACACAGATTGAACCCCCGAAGCGTGAGCTAGGAGGTGAGAGACGGTTCCGCCCCTGCTTGCCAGGGACTCAGGGTAGCAAGTTTCGCCTGGAATTCGGCAAGGGCGAGCGTCTCCTGTTCGCCGCCGTGACTCCGGATCGCCAGGCTCGCGTCGGACTCCTTGTCCCCGAAGACGACGACGAACGGGAGTTTCTCCACCTCGGCGTTCCGGATCCGCTTCCCGACCGTGTCGTCGGAGTCGTCCACCTCGACCCGGTAGGGCGCGAGCCTCGCCGCGAGGGCCTGGGCGGCCTCTCGGTGCGCCTCGCCGACCGGGAGCACCCGGATCTGGACCGGCGCGAGCCAGAACGGGAACGCGCCGGCATGGTGCTCGATCAGGATCCCGATGAACCGCTCGAGCGACCCGAGCAGCGCCCGGTGGATCACGTACGGGAAGTGCTCCTTGTTGTCGGCGCCCATGTAGGAGAGGCCGAAGCGCTGCGGCATCTGGGCGTCGAGCTGGATCGTCCCCATCTGCCAGGACCGGCCGAGTGCGTCGAGCATGTGCAGATCGATCTTCGGCCCGTAGAACGCGCCGTCTCCCTCGTTGACCGAGTAGTCGATCCCTCGCCGCTCGAGCGCCGCCTTCAGCGCGCCTTCGGTGAAGTCCCACTCGTCGTCGGTGCCGAGCTTCTTCTCGGGCCGGGTGGAGAGCTCGAACTTCGCCTCCATGCCGAACAGGTCGTAGAGGTACGCGCCGAAGTCGAGGCAGCCGAAGATCTCGTCCTCGATCTGGTCGGGGGAGCAGAAGAGATGCGCGTCGTCCTGGGTGATGTGCTTCACGCGCAGCAGGCCGTGGAGCGTGCCTCCGAGCTCGTCGCGATGCAGAGTCGACGACTCGGCGAATCGCATCGGCAGGTCCTTGTAGCTGCGTAGCCGCTCCCCGAACAAGAGCATGTGGCCGGGACAGTTCATCGGCTTGAGCGCCATCCGCCGGTCGGTCTCGGCGTGCGAGTGCACCCAGAAGATGTTCTCCTCGTAGTTCTGGAGGTGCCCGGAGGTCTCGTAGGTCTGCGCGTCGTAGAGGAGCGGAGTCTTCACCTCGAGGTAGCCGCGCTTCAGGTTCTCGCGCCGCCGGAGGTCCTCGAGGATGTTCCAGATCACCATCCCCTTCGGATGCCAGAACGGCGAGCCCGGAGAGTGCTCCGACAGGTGAAAGAGATCGAGTTGGGGCCCGATGCGCCGGTGGTCGCGGGCACGCGCCTGTTCGAGCCGCTCGAGGTACGCGTCGAGATCGGCCTGGGAGTAGAACGCGGTGCCGTAGATCCGGGTGAGCTGCGTGTTGTGCTCGTCGCCGCGCCAGTAAGCGCCGGCGAGGCCCGTCAGCTTGAGGGCCTTGATCGGCTTCGCGTTCTGCAGGTGCGGGCCGCGGCAGAGGTCGGTGAAGTCGCCCTGCGTGTAGAGGGAGATGTCGCCCTCGGCTGTGTCGACGAGCTCGACCTTGTACGGCTCACCCTCGGCGCGGAAGCGCTCACGCGCGTCCGCGCTGGTGACTTCCTGCCGGGACCACTCGCGGCCCTCTTTGATCTCGCGCCTGACCTCGTCCTCGATCTTCGCCAGGTCCGCTTCGGTGATCGGCTCCGGGAACTCGAAGTCGTAGTAGAAGCCGTTCTCGATCGGCGGGCCGATCGCGATCTTCACACCCGGGTAGAGCCGCCGCACCGCCTCGGCGAGCAGGTGGGCCGCGGAATGGCGCAGGACGTAGAGCGCGTCGGGGTCGCCGGCGTCGCGGGTGGTCAGGAAGTGGATCTGCTGGCCGTCGGCGAGCGGCAGGCGCAGGTCCTGCACCGCGCCGTTCGTGCGCACGAGCACGGCCTGCTCGGCGAGCTTCGACCCGATCGCGCGTGCGGCGTCGAGCCCCGTCGCGCCGGCGGGAAGTTCGAGCTCAGAGTTGTCGGGCAGAACGACCTTCATGGAACCGGACAAGAGTATTCACCCCCGCGAAGACGACAGGAACGAGAAGCTGGACGAGTCGCCGGTCCCCGACCCGGAGGCCGCGGACGGTTCAGCTGAGGACGATCCTCAGGCCGATCAGAAGGCCACGCGCGAGCCGGCGACTGTGTGTGCCCGCGCGTGGCAGCGCGTCGTCGTCCGGTGCGCGTTCATGGAGGGATGCTAGCGAAGCGCATCAGAACCTGCTCGCCGCGGGAGAACTCCAGGAAGCCGGCCTTCGCCCAGGCGCGGATCGCCCGCTCGTTCCAGGCGTGGGGATCGACCGTGACGTACTGCCAGCCGGCGTCGAGCAGCGACTGCGCGAGTGCCCGCGCCGCATCCGGCATCAATCCGCGGCCGCGCGCCCCCGGCACGATGAACCCGTCCAGCCCGCCGCGCTGCGGCGCATCGTCCTCCCACCACGACTGCAGGTAGCCGACCGGCTCGCCGTCCGCCTCGACGATCCAGGCGTCCACCGAATCGCGCGCCAGTCGCGCCAGCATCTCGTCGCGCGTGAACGTCTCGTCGTCCCAGTAGCGCGAGACCTCGGGATCGGCGTGCCAGTCGACGAGACGGTCGGCGTCGGCGGCGGTCGCCGGCCGGACGACCGTCAGCCGGCCGTGTACGCGAAGTCCCACATCACCGAGTCGACACGCTCGCCGCCGAGCGAGTGGTAGAGCGCGTTCGCCGCCGCGTTGTCGGGGTCGGTCAGCACGAATCCCGCAGGGGCGCCGAGAGAGCGTGCGATCCGACCCAGCTCGACCATCAGGCGGCGGCCGATCCCCTGCCGGCGCTGCGCCTCGTCCACGTCCAGCTCGTAGACGAACAGGATCGAGGGGTCACCGTGGCGGCGCGGGAGCACGTAGCCGAAGGCGAAACCGACCGGTTCGCCTCCCTGAAAGGCGGCGAGAAAGACCGTCCGGTCGTCCGCGAGGAGCGCCGTCTGCGGCTCGTGCTCGGCGAGTCTCCGCACGACCGCCTCGTCCCCGGGGCCGAGCCGCCTGATCGTCGTTTGCTCACCGGCATTCACGGAAACACAGCCTACGTTCCGAACCGAAGGAGGGGTCATGCCCGCGAAGCGTGCGCACGTGAAGAACGAGAAGCAGTACGAAGCGCTCAAGGACAAGGGAATGTCGAAGGAGCGCGCGGCGAAGATCGCCAACTCGCCCGCTGCGTCCAGGCACGGCGGCGAAAAGTCACATTCGTCGTCGTCTCGCAGTAGTTCCTCACAGGGCGGTACCCATGCTCAGAAAGTGGCTGCCGGCCGCAAGGGCGGCAAGGCGGCCGCCGGCGAGGGATAATCGCTCGATGGGCCGGATCCGCGATCTGATGACCGTGCTGCCACGCACCGTCAAGCTGGGTGACTCGATCGTCGACGCCGCGAAGGTGATGCGCGGAGAGGACGCGGGGATCGCCCCGATCGTCGAAGGCGACCGCCTCGTCGGTGTCGTCACCGATCGCGACATCGCAGTCCGCGTCGTCGCAGCCGGACGAGACCCGCTCGAGACGAAGGTCGAGGAGATCGCCTCGCCGGCGCTCGTCACGGTCGATCCGGACGAGGATCTCGACGAAGCTCTCCGCCTGATGGCCGAGCACCAGGTTCGGCGTCTCCCGGTCGTCGAGGAGGACGGCAAGCTCGTCGGCATCGTCGCCGAGGCGGACGTCGCGCGGCACGCACGGGAGAGCCGCACCGACGAAGTCGTCGAGCAGATTTCGCAGTAAAAAGCGGAATTTCGTGTGCGCACCCTCTTGCGTGGGGGTGCGCACACGTCGTACATTGGCGCTCCCGCCGGGTGCGGCGCGCGAGTAGGTCGAAGCTCCACCGAGCAGTCGTGAAGGGTGCAAGCCCGGAATCGGCCGGTTGGTGAGGTGGACGAAAGCGCTCACCGCGCCGGCGGTCTTTCTTTGGTCCCGGACTAGGATCGGCGCGTGGACTTCGGGCTCTCCGACGAGCAGCAGCTGATCCGGCAGACGGCACGGGAGTTCTGCGACGCCGAGATCGCCCCGTATGCGGCCGAGTGGGACCGCGCCGAGACGATCGACCGCGGGATCGTCGCCAAGCTCGCCGGGCTCGGCTTCCTCGCAGCAGCCCTGCCCGAGGAGCACGGCGGGATGGGCCTCGACATGGTCTCGTACGCGCTCGTCGTCGAGGAGATCGGCCGCGCCGACTCCAACGTGCGCGGGATCGTCTCCGTCTCGAACGGCCTCTACGGGAAGACGGTCGCCAACTGGGGCAGCGACGAGCAGCGCGCCCGGCTCCTCCCCGGCCTCGCCGCCGGCACGGAGCTCGGCTGCTACGCCCTCACCGAGCCGGGCGCGGGCTCCGATCCCGGGGGGCTCGAGACGCGCGCCGAGCGCGACGGCGCCGACTGGGTGCTGAGCGGCCAGAAGATCTTCATCACGCTCGGCTCGTGGGCGGCCCATGCGCTCGTCTTCGCGCGCACGGGCGAAGCGGGACCGCGCGGGATCACCTGCTTCGTCGTCCCGACGAATGCGCCCGGCTTCGAGGCGCGGCCGATCAAGGGCAAGCTGGGACTGCGCGCGCAGGACACCGCCGAGCTCTTCCTCGACGGGGTCCGCGTCCCGGACGAGAACCGCATCGGCGAGCTCGGCTCCGGCTTCAAGATCGCGATGTCGGCGCTCGATCACGGCCGCATCTCGCTGGGCGCGGGCTGCGTCGGCATCGCCTCCGGCTGCCTCGACGCGTCGGTCGCCTATACGAAGGAACGACGGCAGTTCGGACGCTCCGTCGCGAGCTTCCAGCTCGTGCAGGAGCTGCTCGCCGACATCGCGGTGGAGACCGAGGCGGCACGGCTCCTCGTCTGGCGCGCGGCCGCGACCGCGGACCGCGGGGAACGGCACACCGTCGAAGCGTCGTATGCCAAGTACTTCGCCAGCGAGGTCGCGGTGCGCGCCGCGAACGCCGCCGTGCAGGCGCACGGCGGCTACGGCTACGTCGACGAGTACCCCGTCGGCAAGTACCTGCGCGACGCCCGCGTGACGACGCTGTACGAAGGCACGAGCCAGATCCAGAAGCTGCTGATCGGCCGGGCGCTCACCGGCGAGAACGCATTCGTTTGACACCCGAGCTCGTCGGCCGCGACGCCGAGCTCCGACGAATCGACGAGTTCGCCGGTCTCCTCGGCAGCGGCGGCGCAGCGCTGCTGATCTCGGGCGGCGCGGGCATCGGCAAGACGGCACTCTGGCGCGCGGGGACCGAGCGAGCTTCGGCAAAGTCGCTCCGAGTGCTGCAGACGCGGTGCTCGGAGGTCGAGATGCCGATCGCTCTCGGCGCCCTGTCCGATCTGATCGGCGACGTGCTCACGGAGGTCGCGACCGAGCTCCCCGCGCCGCAGCGGACGGCCCTCGAGGTCGCGCTCGGCGTCGCGGAATCGGAGGAGCTGCGGCCGGACCGGCTCGCGCTCGCCCGCGCTACCCTCGCGACGCTCGAGCTCGCCGCTCTCGAGGCGCCGCTGCTCGTCGCGATCGACGACGCCCAGTGGCTCGATCCCGCCTCGCGGCGGGTGCTCGCGTTCGCACTGCGCCGGACCGCCGAGTCGCGGGTCGGCCTGCTGGCGACAGTCCGCACCGGCTCGGGAAGCGTCGATCCGCTCACGCTCGCCGACGCCTACCCGGCGGGCCGGTTCAGCGAGCTCGCGCTCGGCGCGATGAGCCCGGGCGCGCTGCAGCACGTCGTCCGCACCCGCCTCGGCGTGCACCTGCCGCGCCCGACACTCGCCCGCGTCCATGCGGCCTCGGGCGGCAACCCGATGTTCGCGGTCGAGTTCGCGCGACTCGAGCTCGGCGCTCGCGCAGCCGAGCACCCCGGCCCCCTCTCGGTCCCCACCTCGCTCGACGAGCTGGTCGACGCTCGCATCGCGGCTCTCCCGCCCGAGCTCTTGCCGCTCCTCCGGGTCGCGAGCGCGCTCGAACGTCCGACCCTGCCCGTGCTCGCCGCCGCGCTCGACGCCGAGCGCCCGGACGAGCTCGTCGAGGCGGCGATCCGCGCCGAGGCACTCACGGCCGGCCACGACGGCAGCGTTCGCTTCGCGCATCCACTCCTCGCAGCAGCCGTGTACTTCGGCACGCCGGCGCACGAGCGGCGCGCCCTGCACGCTCGGCTGGCCGAGCTCGTGCCCGGAATCGAGGAACGAGGACGGCACGCGGCTCTCGCCGCCGACAGACCGGACGCGAAGACGGCACGGCTCGTGGGGGCAGCGGCTGCGGCCGCAGACCGGCGCGGCGCGCTGGACGCAGCCGCCGCGCTCGCCGCGGCGGGGGCGCGACTCACGCCCGACGACGACGAGCGCCGGGACCGGGAGCTCGAGACCGCGGGGTATCTGATCGACACCGGGGAGTTCGCGGCTGCGCGGACCCGACTCGAGGCGTTGCTGGCGGACGATGTGCCGTCGCCCGTGCGGGCCCGCGCGCTGGTGCTGCGCGCAGAGTGCGAGATCGCGAACCGGCGCCTCTTGATCCAGCTGCTCCGGGAGGCGTTGACGGCCTCCGACGATCCGATACTGCGCTGGCAGGCTTCGATCCGGCTCGCACAGCACGGTGCGTGGGTCACGGGCGACGCGCTGGGAGCGGTCTCCACCGCCCGCGAGGCGCTCGAGATTGCGCTCGAGCTCGGCGACCCGGTGCTCGTCGAGGAGTCGGAGGCCGTGCTCGCCTACTTCGAATCTGCGTGCGGCCTCCGGCCGGGAGTGCCCCGCCCGCGGGACGGGCAGCCGCCCCCACCTCGACTCCACGCGCCGTGGTGGCAGAGCGGCCCGGGGCTCTCGCTCGGCAGCCGGCTGATGTGGGCGGGCGCAATCGGCGAGGCTCGGGAGGAGCTCCTGGCGGAGCATGCGCTCCTCTCCCGCGCCGGCCGCGAGGCGCGGGCCGGATTCGTGCTGATCACCCTTGCCGCGCTGGAATGGCGGGCGGGCCGCTGGGACCGCGCGGAGGAGGTGTCGAGCGAGGCGTCCGCCATTCTCGGCGACCTGATCCTCACCGCCTATCCGCGGCTTCTGCTCGACGCCTCCCGCGGACGCGCCGCGGAGGCGCGCGCGCTCGGCGGCGACATGCTCGGCTGGGCCGAGGGCCTGGACGACGGCTTCCATCCGCCGCTCGTCGGCCACGCGCTCGGCGTGCTCGAGCTCTCGCTGGGAGATCCTGCGGCCGCAGTCGCCGCGTGCGCACCGGCGGCCGCCCAGCTCGCGGCGGCGGGGATCGAGAACCCGGGTTACAGCCCCGTCCTCGCCGATCTTGTCGAGGGCCTGGTCGGGCTCGCGCGGCTGAAGGAGGCCGAGAGCGTCAGCGCGACGCTCACGGCAGCCGCGAACCGCGTCGCCACGCCGTACGCGAGCTGTCTCGCCCAGCGCGCGCGGTCACTCGTCCTCCTCGCAGCCGGCAACGGCGCTGCAGCTGCGGCCGCCGCCGGGGAAGCGGCAGACGGGTTCGCAACGCTCGCCCTCCCACTCGACCAGGCGCGGGCCCGGCTCACGGCAGGGGATGCGTATCGGCGGCTCGGAGAGCGGCGCCGCGCGGCAGCGGAGATCGAGACTGCCGCGAGGGTGTTCGAGCAACTCGCGGCGCCGCTGTGGCTGGAGCGAGCCGAGCGCGAGCTTCGCCGCGCGAGCCCGCGTTCCCAGCGTGATCGCGACCGTGACGAGCTGACCACAGCGGAGGAACGAGTTGCGATGCTCGTCGCCGCGGGCCGCGCGAACAAGGAGGTGGCGGCCGAGCTGTTCACGTCCGTCACGACTGTCGAGACGCACCTGACCCGTATCTACCGCAAGCTGCACATCCGCTCGCGCAGCGAGCTCGCCCGTCTGGTCGCCGAGGGCTCGCTGCGCTTCCGTGACACCTCGAATTAGGGATATCTCTGACGCGAGCGCCGGTGCGCGAGCCTAGGTTGCCACGGTGACGACCGACAGTGTCTACCTCGTCGAGCGCTATCTGCCGGGAGTCGAAGGCGGACTCCTGGCCAGGCTCGGGTCGCAGCTGACGGAGGTCACCGAGACGATGCGGACCGAGGGCCGGCGTGTCGAGTGGATCCACTCGGTGGGGCTGCCCGACGACGAAGCATGTCTGTGCCTCTTCCGCGCGGCGAACCCCGAGCTGGTGGCGGAGGCGAACCACCGCGCCGGGCTCGACTACGAGCGGATCTCGCAGGCAGTGGTCGTCGGCGGCGAACTGTAGGGGTTTCCAGGACGCGGCCCGCGCGACCGCCCTCGAAGCTGGAGAGCGTTCGGTCAACTCACCACTGGAGGGACAAATGACGAAGCTTTGGCGGATCGTCCCCGCGCTCGTGATCGCGGTCGTCGCTGCTGTGCTCCCGGCCGCATCGGTCTCGGCAGGGAGCGCCTGGACGACGACAACGGTCGCGCACGGGCTCGACTCACCGCGCGGCGTCGCGTTCGCACCCAACGGCACGCTGTATGTGGCCGAGGCCGGACACGGCGGAGATGCCTGCACGATCAAGTCCGGCGTGCCGCTCTGCGTCGGCACGACCTCGCGAATCTCGCGGGTCGACACAGCCTCCGGAGCGATCACACCGGTCGTCAGCGGCCTCTACTCGCGCGCCGTCCCGAACGAGGGGATCACAGGGGTCGACGGTCTCTCCGCCTCGGGCGGCCACCTCTTCGCGGCGATGACGTCCTACCCGCAGGAGCTCGCCTCGTTCGACTGCGCCGGCAAGCCGGCGGACTGCGCGGGTGCACTCGCAACGGCCCGCGCGCAGGCGGGACAGCTGCTCACCTTCACCCCCGGCGGCACGTGGAAGGCACTCGCAGGCGTCGGCGGAGACGACTACACCTGGTCGTTGACGAACACCTCGCTGACGAGGTCGCCGCCGAACGCGAACCCGTACGGGGTCGTGGGAGTCGCAGCGGGCGCGTATGTCGCCGACGCAGGTGCGAACACGCTCGACTGGGTCTCGGCCGCCGGAGACCGGACGATCATCTCGGGGCTGCCGCTCCCGTCGCCGGGCGGGTTTCCCGGCGACGCGGTACCGACCTGCGTGACCGTCGTGCACGGCAATCTCTACGCCGCCGATCTCTCGGGCCGGCTCTGGAAGCGGAACGGCAGCTACACCCCGGAGCAGGTGACGGTGGCCGACAGTGGCGGCGCGAGCCTGATCCACCACGTCACCGGCTGCGCGTCGGATGGCGCCGGGAACATCTACCTCGTCGACATGTGGGGCCGCCCAGGCCCGCCGATCCCGGCCGGGCCGGCGAGCGTCGCGAACACGGGCTCGGTCGTGGAGCTCCTGAAGGACGGCTCGGCAGCGGTGCTCGCGAGTGGGCTCAACTTCCCGAACGGGATCGCCGTCGCCAAGGACGGGTCGCTCTACGTGACGACCGAGAGCACGTGCACGGCGACGGGCACGCCGTTCCCGTACTGCGCGCAGGGCGGCGGCCTCGTCCGGATCCACCAGGGCTGACGAGGCAGGCATGCCTCAAGGGGCCATGTCCCGGGGACTGTCCCCGGGACATGGCCCTTCGGGGCTCGTCCCGTCAGCGCTTGAGGTGGAACGGCGCGGCACGCCAGGCGGCCCAGCGCCAGTACCAGGCGGGCAGCTTCTTGGGCGCCTTCGCGGGCCGCGTGCCGTGCCCATGCTGGGCGCTGTAGAGATCCCAGGCCCAGTGCGGCAGCGGGCGCGGCAGTCCGGCGGGGCGCCTCGTCGGGACGACGACGAGCGCGCGCGACGGCGTGCTCACGTTGCCGGCTGCATCGACCGCCTGCACGCGATAGACGCTCTGGGCGTCCGGGTGGAAGGCGCGCACGATCGCCCGCCGGGCAGGCGCCGGCACCGTCGCGATCGGCGATCCGTCGAGCAGCACGTTGTACGAGGCAATCGAGCCGGCGTTGTCGGTCGAGGCGAGCCAGCTGAGACGGAGCGCGCCCTTCACGAAGCGGCCGGCGAAGCCGTCCGGACGTGACGGCGGGACCGTGTCGGGCAGAAGAGCGAAGAAGCCGGGGACGGTCGTCTGGATGTCGACGCCGCCGTCCGACGCCGCCTTGTACGCGGTCTTCGGCAGCAGTGTCCAGGTCACCCCGTCGGTGGAGAACGACGGGGCGAGGCCCGTCGCGCCGGTGATGTGGAGCGTCAGCGGCGCGCCGAAGGTCGTCACCGGCGTCGACGTGTCGGTGTCGGTGACGCTCAGCTGCACGGCATAGCCGTTCGCGGGCGGCGGCGAGACCGGCGTCAACGCGACCGAGACCGACGAGGCGAAGGCGCCGTCGGGCCAGGACACGACCGCACGGTTGTCGCCGGAGCCGACGGAGCCCGCCGGCGGCGGCGGAGGCGGCGGCGGCGGCGCGATCCCGCCGAGGACCGGCCCGTCGACGTAGTTGCTGTCGATGTTGATCGTGACGCCGCCCCAGGTCTCCTTGTGGCCGCCCTTGTACTGGTGCACGCGCTGGTGGTTCGCCCACAACGTGTCGCTCACGTGCGGGTCTCCGAACACGCCTTCGACGCCGTTCCAGTTCGCGATCCAGGCTGCGTCCGGAAGCGAGGCGCCGAGCGTCGAGATGTCGCGGATCGTCGAGGCGGCACTGCCGTAGACGCCGGCGACGAAGCCCTTCGCACGCAGCTCGTCGACCCAGGCCGTGACGAAGGACTGCACGACCTTCGTGCACGCCGCGTTCGTCGTCGAGTAGCCCTCCATGTCGAAGTAGATCGGCGTCCCTCCAGGCAGGCCGAACTTCGCGGTCAGCGAGACGGCGTCGTCTGCGGCAGCACGGCCCTGGTTCGCAGCGGTCGTCAGGTTGGACGAGATCTTCGCAAGCCCCGCGCCGCTGACGCACGGCGCCTGCAGCCCGACGTAGAGCGGCAGGAGGCTCCAGCCGGACGCGAGCGTCGACGACACCCAGGCCGCGTTCAGGTTGCCGTCCTTGCAGGCGCGGTTGACGCCGCCGAGGTAGATGCCGAGCGCTCGATAGGGGGAAGCGCTCCAGGCGTTGAGCGCCGCGGAAGACGGCGCGGTGCACGCATCGAAGCCGTACCCGGTGAAGACGCCCGCGCGCGCCGCCCGCTCGGCTGCCGCCCCGCTCGACGGCAGCAGGACGAGCAGGACCACCGCCAGGACCCCCAGCCTGCGCACGCCGACAGGATGGCGGACGAGTGTTAGCGAAAGGCAAGGACGCCGAACCTGGTTGCCGGCGCAGCCGAAACCAGGTTCGTGTCCCGAGCGACGGCGTTCAGAGCGACGCGAGCGCTTCGAGCAGCCGGTCGACCTCGCCGAGCGTGTTGTAGTGCGCGATCCCCGCCCGCAGCGACTGCTCCGGCAGATGCGGCCCGAGCGACACGCAGTACCAGTTGTCCGCGTACCACACGCCTAGCCCACGCTCCGCCAGGCGATGCGCGGCATCGACGGCCGGAACACCGTCGACGTTGAACAGGAACGTCGGCACGCGTCCCTTCATCGTCGGCGGCCCGTACAGCGTGACGTTGCCCGGCAGGTTGTCGATGAAGTGAGCACCCAGCTCACGCTCGTACTCGCGGACGGCGCCGATCCCGCCGATCGAGTCGAGATACGCGATCGTCGCGCTGAACCCTGCGAGCAGCTCGTAGGGAAGCGTGCCGGTCTCGAACTTGCGGCCGACAGGCGTCGAGGCGGACGGGCGCGCCTTGTACGGCCGCCACTTCTCTGCCAGCTCGCGCCGGACGTAGGCGATGCCGAGGTGCGGGCCGCAGAACTTGTAGGGCGAGCAGAGCAGCACGTCACAGCCCAGCTCGAGCACGTCGATCGGCTCGTGCGCCGCATAGTGCACCGCATCGATCCACGAGACGGCACCCGCCTCACGGGCGAGGTTGCAGATGCGCTTCGCGTCGGCGAGCGATCCGGTCGCGTTCGAGGCGAGCGCGAACGCGACGACGCGCGTCCGGTCGGAGAGCTTTCGCTCGAGATCGTCGTAGTCGACCGTCAGGTCGCCGGTGACGCCGGCGACGCGCACGGTCAGTTCCTTGTCGGCCGCGAGCTCCACCCAGGGCGCGACGCCGCCGTCGTGGTCGAGCTCGGTCGTCAGCACCTCGTCACCCGCCCGGAAGTCGCGGCCCGCTGCGCGCGAGATCGCAAAGTCGAGCGTCGTCATGTTCATGCCGAACGAGATCTCGTCGGCGGTGCAGCCGAGAAAACGACCTGCATCTGCCTTGGCGCGCTCGAGGATCGCTTCGACGGCGCGCCCCGTCGCATAGGGAGCTCCGAGATTCCCCGACGCCTCCCGCAACGCGTTCGCGATCGCCTGCCCGACCTCGTCCGGCACCTGCGTGCCACCGGGCGCGTCGAAGAACGCGAAGCCCTGCTGCAGCGACGAGAAACGCTCCCGCACCGCGTCGACGTTCACGGCTGCTCCCCGACGAGAATCCGGCTGAGCACGGCGGGGTCGATGTTGCCGCCCGACACGATGCAGACCACCTTCTTCGCGCCCGCGAGCCGCGAGGAAATCGCTGCTGCGACCGAAAGCGCCCCCGCTCCCTCCGCGATCACGCGCGTGCGCTCGGCGATCAGCCGCACGGCGTCGGCGACCTCGCCGAGCGGCAGCGCGAACGCGCCGTCCAGGAGCTGTGAGGCCTGTTCCCACACCCGCGGGATCAGTTCACGGCTCCCCGAGCCGTCGACGAACGAGGGCGTGTAGTCGACCGCGGTGGGTGCCCCCGCCGCGAGCGTGGCCGCGACGGGCGCGCCCGTCTCGGGCTCCGCGGCGTAGAAGCGCACGTCCGGCCGCGCAGCCTTGACGGCGCTCGCGATCCCGGTGAGGAGGCCGCCGCCGCCGTAGGGAACGACGACGGTGTCGAAGTCGTCCGACTGCTCGAGCAGCTCGAGCCCGATCGTGCCGTTCCCCGCCATCACGCGATCGTTGTCGACGGGATGGACGAAGAGACCGGGCACGGCGTCGTAGCGTCCGCTGACGAGGACCTGCCACCACTCCTCGTAGGGCACCCTGATCACGCGGCCGCCGTAGCGCTCGATCGCGTCGATCTTCGTCTGGGGCGCGTGCTCGGGGACGACGATCGTCGCGGGCACGCCGCGCAGGCGCGCCGCGTAGGCGACGCCCTGCGCCATGTTCCCGGCGCTGGCGGTCAAGACGCCGCCGGCGAGCTCCTCGTCGGTCGCCTGGAGGATCGCGTTGCCCGCGCCGCGGATCTTGAACGACCGAACGGGCTGCAGCACCTCGAGCTTCAGCCAGAGCTCGGCGTCGGACTCGACGTCGAGCCGGAGGAGCGGCGTGCGGATTGCCGTGCCCGCGAGCACGGCGCGGGCACGCTCGATCTCCGCCCGCGGGATCACAACGAGACGACCGCGCCCACGTCCTCGGCTTCCGCCCGGCGCAGGACGTGCTCGGCCGCCGCGAGATCCTCGACCGCGAGCCCGAGCGACTTGAACACCGTCAGCTCCTCCACCGAGCGTCGGCCCTCACCCGTGCCGGTCAGGAGCTCGCCGATCTCGGCCCGGATGTGCTCCGGGCCGATCGCGCCCTCACGCTGAGGAAACAGGAAATCGCCCGCTTCGTTGACCGTCGACTCGCGCCGGTCGACGAAGAGCGCTGCGTCGCGCATCGTCGCCGTGTCGAGCTCGCGGGTCGTCGGGATGCTCGAGCCCACTGCGTTGATGTGCACGCCGGCCTTCAGCCAGGCGCGATCGAGCACCGGTTCTGCGGCGGACGTCGTCGTGCAGATGACGTCGGCGTCTCGCACCGCCGCCTCTGCAGACGGTGCGTCTTCGATCCCCTCCAGCTTCCCCGGCGTGCGACTGAAGACGACGATGCGCTCGAAGTCGCGCACCGCGCGCATCGCCTCGAGGTGCGAGCGAGCCTGAATGCCGGCACCGATGATCGCCAGCGTTCGTGCGTCGTCGCGGGCGAGGAGCCGGGTCGCGACGCCCGAGACGGCGGCGGTGCGCACCGCGGTGATCCCGCCGGCGTTCAGCAGGGCGCGCGTCGCACCGGTCTCGCCGTCGAAGAGCGCGACGAAGCCCTGGTGCGAGTCGAGGCCGCGCGCGCTGTTGCCGGGGAAGATCGCGACCGTCTTCAGCCCCCAGAGCGGCGACTCGCCGCCGCGGTGGGCCGGCATCAGCCCGAGCAGGCTCGCCTCGCCGGGCGGACGGACGACGAACCGAAGCGGGTTGTGCACCTCGCCCCGTGCGAGCGCGGCGAGCGCGTCCGCCATCACGTCGATGCACTCCTCCATCGGCAGCAGCCGCCGCACGTCGTGCTCGTCCAGGACTCTCACCGTCATGAGAAGAACGAGCCTATGCGCTCGCGGTCGGCCGGCGAGAGGACGAGCCCTCGGGCTGCGAGGACCGGGTCGAGGTGCTCGGCGCGGTTCGGGCCGCACACCGCGCCGTCCACGGAGGCGAGCACCCAGGCGAAGGCGAGCGCGGGCGTCGAGACGCCGCGCGACTCTGCTTCCTCGCGCAGCCGGTCGAGCCCGTCGAAGACCGCGTCGGCGACGAGGCGCTCGTAGGGCTCCGGGCGCAGCGTCATCCGCGAGCCTGCCGGGAACGGCTCGCCGCGCCTGTACTTGCCCGTCAGCCAGCCTCCGGACAGAGGGCCGAACGGGACGTACGAGATCGCATTCGCCTCGCAGAGCGGCAGCACCCCGTGCTCGTCGGCACGGTCGAGCAGCGAGTACGGATTCTGGACGAGCGCAGGCTTCCCGAGCCGGAGCGCCTCGGCGAGCCCCATGTGGTCGTAGTTCGAGAGGCCCCACGCGCCGATCACGCCCTCGTCGACGAGCCGTTCGAAGCAGGCGATCGTCTCGTCGAGCGGCGTGCGCGGGTCGGGCTCGTGCGCGAGGTAGAGGTCGATGCGGTCGACGCCGAGCCGCCCCAGACTGCCCTCGAGCTGGCGGCGGATGCGCTCCGGCGCGAGACCGGTGTCGGCCGGGTCTCCGACCGTCGAATGGAAGACCTTCGTCGTCAGGACCAGTCCCTGCGGCTTGCGGTCGGCGCGCCAGCGGCCGATGAACGACTCGCTGCGGCCGCCGCCGTAGGCGTCGGCCGTGTCGAACCAGTGGATGCCGTTCTCCCACGCCCGGTCCATGAGCGCGAACGCCTCCTCCTCCGTGCTGCCCTGTCCGAAGAACGCGGGCGAGGAGCCGACGCCGCCGAAGTTGCCACAACCGAGCGCCACGCCCGAGAACGTCATTCGGGGAGGTTCATCCTGGTGAGGTCGTTCCGCACGTCCCACAACTCGGGGTAGAACGAGTGGTGGATGAGCCGGCCCATCACCTCGACCGGCGTCCCCTGGGTGCCGATCACGTCGCCTCCGATCACCCGCTGCACGACTTTGAAGTGCCTGACGCGCCAGACGATGATGCGCTCGTCGAGCTCGATCAGCTGTTCCGCGAGCTGGTAGAGCTCCTCGAACTCCCGCCCGCGCGTGTAGACCTCGACCAGCGTCAGACCGGCGCGCTCGTGGGCGGCGTGGAACGCCTCGCCGAGCGGCTTCGCGACCCGCCGCAGCTCCTTGAACCCCGGCGAGTCGAAGCCGCTCCCGTGACCGAGCACCTTCCGCACCTCGGTGTACTCCCACGGCGACATGTGCTCGAGCATGTCGAGGGCGGTGGTGACGAGCTTGAAGCAGTCGTTCGCACGGCGCAGCAGGCGGATCGCAGCCGCGACGTCGCCGCCGTCGACGAGCCGCGCCGCCTCCTCGATCTCGTGCCACGCGAGCTTCAGCCAGATCTCGGAGGTCTGGTGCACGCTCTGGAAGAGCAGCTCGTCGCGGTGGACCCACTCGTCGGCGGTCTTCTGCAGGCTCAGCAGCTCGTCGGTGCGCAGATAGCGCTCGTAGTCGGAGCCGCCCTCCCCCTCGAGGATCGGTTTTGCCAGCTCGCTCACGGCCTCGCCTCCGTCCCGTCGAAGATCTTCATCGGCAGGTCCGCGAGCGGCACGCCGCCGTCCGCCGTGACGAGCCACGTGTCCTGCATGTAGAGGCACGCCCGGCCGTCCTCGGAGATCGCGTGCGGATGCATCGAGAACACCATGCCCGACCGCAGCTCCGTCTCGTCCCCCTCGCCGATCTTCGGCCATTCGATCATCGTCATGCCGATCGAGTGGCCCGTGACGTGCCCGAGCTTGAAGCCGCGGTCGACGAATCCCTTCGAGACGGCGCGGTGCACGTCGTGTGCGGTCGACCCGTCACGCAAGGCACCCTTGGCCGCCTCGTAGTACTCCTCGTACCCCTCGAGCATCTGCCTCGTCTCCGCGCTCGGCTCGCCGGGGCAGATCGCCCGCGAGACCTCGACCCAGTGCCCGCCGGCGCCCGCGATCTCGAGTGACGGCAGCACCAGGTCCGTCGCCTCGATCCGGTAGTCGCCGGCGATCTTGAACTCGGGCAGCGCGCTGCCGTTCGGGCCAGTCAGGACCATGTCCATCGTCAGACGGCCGCAGCCCTGCTCGACGAAGTACTGCTCGCAGCGCGCGAGGATCTCGCGCTCCGTCTTCCCCGGGGCGAAGCTCTCGAGGAAGATCCAGAAGCCTTCGGCATTGATGCGCACGCTGTCGCGGACGGACGCGAGCTCGAGCTCGCTCTTGACCGAGCGCGCATGGTCGAACTCGACGTCCCACGGCACGATCTCCGCGGCCCCGTCGAGCGCCTGGAAGTCGCGCACGGTCATCACGTAGTCGAGCCCGTAGACGCCGACGCGCTTGCCGCGGACGTTGTCGGCGAGCCAGTCGCCGGGCTTGTCGACGAACACCTGCTCGTCGATCCAGGTCGTCCCGTGCTCGCCGACGTACGTCGCCTCGCGGGGAAAGACGATCGCAGGATCCCCCTCCAGCGGCAGCAGCACGTAGGCGTACCGGTGCACGATCACGAATCCCGACATGTAGGTGACGGCGCCTTCGAAGCCGGTGTACTCGTTGCCCGACACGATCACCGCGTCGAGCCCGTCACGCGCCATCGCCTCGCGAACGAGCGCGTAGCGCCGTTCCACCTCCGCCCTCGGCATCACTGTTCCCACGCGGCTTCAACCCCTTTCACGAGTGCCCAGATCGATTCATGTGTCGGCGTCGCCACCCCGAGCCGGTGCCCGAACTCGGCGATGCCGCCGTTCAGATAGTCCACCTCGGTCTGCCTCCGGGCCTCGACGTCCTGCAGCATCGACGCCTTGTGGTCGTAGGCGACCTCGGGCCGTGCCGCGTAGTCGATCAGCTCCTCCGGATCCGCGTCGAGCTCGATCCCCTGCGCCGCCGCGACCGCCTTGCCCTCGTCGACGAGCCGCGTGGCGAGCGCCCGCAACGCGGGACGCTCGCAGACGCGCCCGTGCGTGAGGCCGGTGAGGGCGCCCAGCGGGTTCGTGGCGGCGTTGAAGATCACCTTGCGCCACTGGGGGCCGCGCGCGTCGGCGACCGCGATCGTCGGCATGCCGCCGCGGGTGCACGCATCGGCCAGCCGCTCGACCTCGTCGAGCGGCGCCGGCTGCTCCTCGAACGGGCCGAGCGTCGTGTCGCCCTTCACATCCCACTGAACGACGCCGGGAGCGATGATCTTTCCTGCCGGGAACGTCGTCCCGCGGATCACGCGCTCGACGTGCCTGGCGAGAACCTCCTCGTTGCCGATCCCGTTCTGCACCGTCGCGACGCAGCCGCCGGCGAACGCGTGCGCGGTCGCGGCGACCGCCGACTCGGTGTGCATCGCCTTCGTCGCGACGATGCCGAAGTCGCACTGCGGCAGCTCCGACGCGTCGCTCGTCGCGCGCAGACGGCCCGTCACCTCCCCCGCTCCGGTCAACCTCAGGCCGTCGCGGTTGATCGCCGCGACGTGCGCCTGCGCGAGGTCGTAGGCCCAGACCTCGACGTCGTCGAGCGTCGCGAGATTCGCCGCGAACAGCGACCCGACCGCCCCGCACCCGACCACACAGATTCTCACCGGTAGGACTCCTCCTTCGCCTTGATCAACCGTTCCATCGTCTCGTGCAGCGGCACGGGCACGCCGACCCGGTGGGCCTCGCGCACGAGCGAGCCGGTGATCATGTCGATCTCGGTCGGCCGGTGCGCGTCGACGTCCTCGAGCATCGACGGGTAGTGGGCACTGCCTCGCTGCGTCGCGAGCACGTTCATCTCCCACGGGTCCTCGCCCAGCGTCACGCCCGCGGCGGCGGCGACCGCCTTGCCCTCGTCCATCAGCGCCCGCACGAGGTGCCCGAGGTCGCTGGGCCGCTCGAGCGCGGCGAAGTGCGGATCGTGTCGCAGCCCTGTCAGTGCCGCGACGGTGTTGACCGTCGCGTTGAAGATCAGCTTCGACCACTGGGCCGGGCGGAGGTCGTCGAACGCCTCCGCCTTCAGGCCGGACGCGACGATCAGGCCGGCGACGGCCCGCGCGTCGGCCGGCGTCGTGCCGCGCGCCGGGCCGATCCAGGTCGCGGTGTCGAGCACGTACTCGACATGCGTGTCCTCGTGCCGTGTGCCGCTCATGAACGTCACGGCGGCGAGCTGGCGCCAGTCACCGTGGCGACCGACGATCTCGTCGGCGCCGATCCCGTTCTGCACCGTCATCACGATCGCCTCCGGCCAGTGCCCGGCGAGCCGAACGGCGACCGCCTCGAGGTCGAGGCTCTTGCAGGCGACGATCACGAGCTCCGGCTCGGGCAGCTCGCCGGGCGACGTGGCGGCCGTGACGCGACCGGTGAACTCGGCGCGCCCGCTGATCCGCAGGCCGCTCGTCCCGAGCGCGCGCGCGTGCTCCTCGCGGCGAACGAGCGCCGAGACCTCGGCCACGCGCGAGAGATGCGCGGCGAAGAGGCTGCCGATCACACCGGCGCCGGCGACGCAGACACGGGTCATCTGGGCCACAGCTTGAACTCCCTCCCACCTGTCAGGCCCGACGGGCGCAGGATCAGGACCGTCGCCATCAGCACGCCGACGACGATCACGCGCGTGCCGGCGGGCAGGTCGATGTGCCAGCCGAAGAACGACGTCCCGTTCTCCGCGACGGCGAGATACGAGTCGAGCGCGCTCACGGCGAGGGCACCGACGACCGCCCCCCACAGGCTCGTCGCCCCGCCGATGACCAGCATCGCGAGCGTGATGAACGTGAGATCGAGATACAAGGTCTCCGTGTTCAGCGGCAACAGGTGCACGTAGAGGCCGCCTGCGAGCCCGCAAAGCGCGCCGGAGATCGCGAACGCGATCAACCGCTGGCGGTAGACCGAGGCGCCGACCGCCCTCGCCGCGGCGTCGTCCTCCCGCGTCGCGCGCAGCAGGCGGCCGAAGCGGCTGCGGCTGTAGGCAAAGGCGACGACGATCACGAGGAGCGCGCCGAGCGCGGCCTGGCGCAGGCCGGTCGTCTCCGGCACGGCCGAGAACGTGTTCAGGCCCGGTCCGATCTTCTCCTCGTAGCGCAACAGGTTGTGCGTGATCTCGAGCACGGCGAACGTCGCGATGCCCGCGGCGAGCCCGGAGAGCCGCATCAGAGGCAGCGCGACGACGAGCGCACAGACACCGCCGACGAGCGCCGCCAGCGCGAGCGACGAGAGGTTCCCGGTCGTGCGGTCGCGGAGGAAGTGCGCGAGGTTCGGCATGATCGCGGGCTTCTCGGAGGCGGGCACCGACAGCACGCCCGCCGTCCAGGCCCCGATCGCGACGAAGCTGATGTGGCCGAACGAGAGCACGCCCGAGTTGCCGACGAAGACGTAGAGCGAGACGACGATCGCCACCTTGACGAGGGCGTCCGTGAAGTAGCCCTGCGTCGAGACCGAGACCGTCGTGCCGAGCAGGGCGGCGACGACGACGAGCGCTGCCGGCCCGGCGAGCACCTGCAGGTCGACGAGGCGCTTCACACGCGCTCCACGGTCTTCGCGGTCGTGAACAGGCCGTTGGGGCGGACGAGCAGGACGACGATCACGGCCGCGAAGATGAACGAGTCGATGTACTGGCTCTGGTTCGTCGGCAGCGCGCCGCCGAGCAGCCCTGTGGCGAACCCGATGCTGAAGCCCCCGAGCGTCGCCGGGACGGGCCGGTTCATGCCGCCCACCACGACCCCGGCGAGAACGATGATCGTGTCGCGCAACGCGAAGTCCGGCGTGACGAGTGGGTTCTGCACGGTGAGCATGACGGCGACCACCGCGGCGAGCGCGCCCGAGAGGAGCACGGCGACGCCGATGACCCGGTTCGCTCGCACCCCGAGCATGCGCGCGGTCTCGAAGTCCATCGCCGACGCACGCATGTGCAGGCCGATTACCGTGCGCTCGAGCAGCAGATGCAGGAGGAGCAGGCAGACCGCCGCGACGATCACCGAGACGATCGTGATCTTGCGAATGTCGACGGTCGAGATCGTCCAGGGCCGGTTGAGGTACGCGAGCGAGCTGGCGATCTTGCCGAGCGGCCCGAACCACAGGAGCGCGACGCTCTGCATCAGGAACGCGACCGCGAACGTGGCCACCAGCATCACGGCCGGCGATTGGCCGCGCAGCGGGCGAAACACGAGCCGGTCCATCAGGAGCGAGAGCACGAGCACGACCGCGAAGCAGAGGAGGATCGCGGCCCAGACGGGCCACCCCCACTGGGACGCCAGCGCGAGCGCGAACGCACCGGCCATCACGAGCTGGCCGTAGGCGAAGTTGACGAGACGCAGCACACCGAAGACGAGACCGATGCCGACGGCCATCAGCGCGTAGACCGAGCCGAGCGCGACCGCGTCCGCGAGGGTCTGCCAGTCGATGTTGAGGAAGGCGAGCATCACGAGAAGTAGGCCGCCACGAGCGCCTCGGTGTCGCCTGCGTGCTCGGGCCCGAGCGTCAGCCGCAGCTCGCCGTTTGCCAGCACGTGGCAGCGGTCCGCGGCGGCGACGGTGCGCTGCGCCCGCTGCTCGACGAGCAGCACGCCGAGGCCACGGTCGCGAATCGCAGCGAGCGCACCGAACACGACGTCCACGACCGTGGGCGCCAGGCCGAGCGACGGCTCGTCGAGCAGCAGCACGTCCGGCTCCGCCACGAGCGCGCGCGCGATCGCGAGCTGCTGCTGCTGGCCACCGGAGAGCGCGCCGGCCTGCCGGTCGCGGAACTCACCGACGATCGGGAACAGGTCGTAGACGCTCTGGAACACCGCGTCGACGTCGCCACGCGTGCGCCGTGCAGCAAGGCCGAGCCGCAGGTTCTCCTCGACGGTCAACTCGGCGAAGATGCGCCGCCCCTCGGGCACGAGCGCGACGCCGTCGCGCGCGACGTCCTCGGGCCGCCGGCCGCGCAGCGAGACGTCACCGAGCCGCACCTCGCCCGACGCCGGCGCCACGCCCATGATCGCGTGCAGCGTCGAGGACTTGCCTGCCCCGTTCGCTCCGATCAGCCCGACGATCTCGCCCGGCGCCACCTGGAACGAGAGCCCGCGCACGGCGTGGACGCCGCCGTAGCGGACGTCCAGGTTCTCGACGACGAGCGTCCTCATTCCTCGGCCACCGCCGTCTCGCCGAGGTAGGCGGCCGCCACGTCGAGGTTGGCCCGGATCTCCTCCGGCGCACCGTGCGCCAGCGTCCGGCCCTGGTCGAGGACGTGGATGCGATCGCAGATCTCCATGATCAGCGCCATGTTGTGGTCGATCAGCAGCACGCCCGCTCCGTGGTCGTCTCGCACCGACCGCACGAGCTCTGCGAAGGCAGGCACCTCCGCTTCCGGCAGGCCGGCCGCCGGCTCGTCGAGGAGCACGAACCGCGGCTCCGTCGCGAGCGCTCGAGCGACGCCGAGGCGGCGCTCGTCGCCGTGGGCGAGCGCCGAGGCGGGCGCCGAGGCGTAACGGGAGAGCCCGAGCCGCTCGAGCAGGTCGGTGGCCCGCCGCGCGGCGAGCCGCGGCCCCGCGCCGACGCCGAGCGCCGACACCTCGACGTTCTCGCGCACCGAGAGCGACTGGAAGCCACGCGTGTGCTGAAAGGTGCGCGCCAGCCCGCGCCGGCCGCGCCGGTGAGGCGTCCAGCGCGTGATGTCCTCCGCTCCGAGCGTGACCATCCCGCTGTCCGGCCGGTCGAACCCGCTCAGCACGTTGACGAGCGTCGACTTGCCCGCGCCGTTCGGCCCGATCAGTCCCACGACCTCGCCCCGGCTCACGTCGAGGTCGACGCCGTGGAGCGCCTGTACCCCGTCGAAGGATCGAGAAATGGCGGAGGCCCGGAGTGATTCTCCGGGCCTCCGCTCCGACTGCAGGTCGTCGGGCAAGCCGTCCTAGATCTTCGGGACGACCTTGGCGACGACGGTGCCGACGAGCCGCGCCTTGTTGTCCTGGATCTTGATCACGCGGTACTGCCGGCCGAACACGGTGTGCAGCTTCGGCGAGAAGCTCACGAGGCCCGACAGCGTCGGCACCTTCCTGAACTTCACGAGCTGCGCGGCGAGCGCCGCACCGTTCGTCGAGCCGCCGGCCCGCCTGATCGCCGTCACGACACCGTCGATCGCGGCCGAACCGGTGATGAAGCCGCCGGTGCCGGCGTGGACCTGCTTCGCGAGCTTGTTGACGGCCGCGTTCGGGTCGTCCCCGAAGATCGACGCGAACGTGACGAAGTAGTAGTTCGTCACCTGCGGGCTCTTCGGGAGCCAGTACGTGCCGTCACCGGCCCACGAGTTGAGGATCGGCGTGTCGTTGCCGAGCGTGCGCAGCCCCGAGATGAGCGTCCCGAGGGCACCGAACGCGCCCGCAGTCGACGTGACGATCACATCCGCCTTCTTCGCGTTGAGACGGCTGATCGCGTTCTGCACGTCGTTGCCGCCGAGCGAGTGGTACGTCTCCTGGTCGACGACCTTGCCGCCGAGCTGTGTCCAGCGCGCCTTGAACGCCTTGACGACGTCCTTGAAGTAGACGATGACGCCGTCCGTCGCGAGCGACGCCGTGCGCCAGCCCTTGCCCCAGGCGTACTGCGCCATGGCCGAGCCTTCGTCCTGGGCCACGTTGCCGAAGCTGAAGGCGAGCTGGCCCTTCGCCCCGAAGCGCTTCGGGCCCATCTGATCCGTCCCGATGCACGGTGCGATTGCGAGGACGCCGCGGTTGATCGCCTCCTGGACGACCGGCGCCGCGTAGTCGACGTCGCACGTGGTGAAGATCACGTTCGCGCCTGCGCCGAGCAGCTTCAAGGCGCACGCCTTGGCGATCGCAGGCTTGTTGCCCTGCGTGTCGCACGTCTGGATCTGCAGCTGGCGTCCACCGACGCCCCCTCGGGCATTCACCTGCTTGACACGCAACTGGGCCGCGGCCAGAGCCGGCCCGTCGAACGGCGCCATGGCGCCCTTGCTGTCGAACGCCCAACCGATCACGATCGGGCTGGCCTTCGACGACGTCGTGCGCGCCGCCGCAGTCGCCGCGAGCGCAACGAGCGCGACCGCGACGACGACCAGAATGAGCCCCGCGCGGGAACCCAGTCTCCTCATGTTGTCTCCTTCACTGTCTGGGGGGTCAGGGACCAACTCTGCTCGAATGCCGACCGGGCGCGCGCGAGCGTCTCCGCCGGCGCGGCTGCCCAGATCGAATCCGGATACTCCGCGCCGAACGTGCCGTCGTCGGAGAAGATCTCGATGTCGTAGAGACCGTCCCAGCCCGCCTCGTCGAGCGCGCGGAGAATGCCGGGCACGTCCGCGATGCCCTCGCCCGGGAGGACGCGGTCGGCCCAACCGCGGGTCGGTTCGCGCACGTCGGACACGTGCACGCCGGTGAAGCGGTGCAGCTCGCCGGCGATGTCCTCGCGGAGCGTCGGCGTGTTCCAGAGATGCCAGATGTCGAACTGGATCCCGAGCGCCGGCGGATCGCCCGCATCGCCGAGCAGCTCCACCGCCTCGGGAATCGACGAGACGGTCGTCCAGAGCTCGCCGCCGCTGCGCTGGTAGGGCTCGAGCCCGACGCGGAGGCCGAGACGCTCCGCCTCGGCGCCGATCGTCCGGAGGCCGTCCGTGACGATCCCGCGGGCCACGTCGGCGTCGCGGCCCGCGGCGGTGCCCGTCAGCAGCACGAGCCCGGACGGGCGGAACGGAGCGAGCCGCTCCAGCGAGCGGCAGTAGGCGTCGATGCGCTCTGCAGGATCGTCGGGGCCGCCGAGCAGCGGCAGCGGCAGGATCGAGGGCACCACCGGCACCGCGGCCGCGGCGGCGAGGCCGCTCGCCTCCAGCAGCTCCAGCGCCTCGGCGTCGCCGTCCTCGGCGAGCTTCAGCTCCCAGATGCCGATTCCCGCGAGCCCGGCCGCGGCGTAGGCGCGCACGTCGTCGGCGAAGCCGGCGTTCAGCGTCGTGATCTGCGAGACCGAGAGCTGCGGCTCCACGCGAGCGATCCTCTCACGGCGTTTGACATCTGATCAAGGGTTGTGGGACGGTCCGCGGGAAATGTCGAGGATGGGACAGGCCGAGCCCGAGGGACGGATGCGCCACCGCACGATGGCGGAGTATGCGCTGGAGCAGCTGCGCGAGGCGATCATCCTCGGCGAACTGCCCGCGGGAACGCCGTTGCGCCTCGACGAACTGGCTCGCTCACTGGGGATGAGCATCTCCCCGATCCGCGAGGCGGTCCGTCAACTGGAGGCACTCGGGCTCGCCAAGCACGTGCCCCACCAGGGAGCGCGCGTCCTCGACTTCGACGTCGAGGAGCTGCGCGACCTGTTCCAGGTGCGGCTCGCCCTGGAGTCGCTCGCGGTGCGGCGGGCGGCCGAGCGGTTCACGGATGCCGACGCCCAGGCGGCGCGCCGTGCGCTCCAGCGGTTCGACGAGACCCGCGCCGCCGGCGACGTGCGCCGGACGATGCGGGCGCACACCGACTTCCACTTCGCCCTCTACGAAGCGTCGCAGACCCCCTGGCTCGTCTCGCTGATCCGGCCGCCGTGGGATCGCTCCGAGCGCTTCCGGCCGGCGCTGCTCGCCTCGGCCGGGGAGCCGCAGGACCTGCATCGCCGGTTCGACGAGCGCCTGCTCGCCGCCTGCGAGCGGCACGACCCGCAGGGCGCCGCGGACGCGCTCTACGACCATCTCGAGCACGCGAGCGTGTTCTTCAAGACGGAACTGGGCGGCAAGGGCATCTTCGAATAGCTCGACGGCCGCCTACGATTCGAAGGTGGCCAAGCAGCTTCCGCCGCTCCCGAACGACGGCATCGTGCGCATCTTCCGCGGCCGCGGGGGTCGCGGCGGCGGCACGATCAGCGTCGTGCGCGGCCTGCCGAGGCGTGAGCTTCAAACGATCGCCAGGGATCTGAAGAAGCACTGCGGCTCGGGCGGCACGGTCAAGGACGGCGCGGTGGAGATCCAGGGCGACCACCGCGAGAAGATCGCCGCTCGGCTCGCGGCGGAGGGCTACACCGTGAAGCTCGCCGGGGGCTGATCGAGCAGGCCGGCCATCGGGCATGATCCGGCAATGGCCGACCGGAAGGTTCTCGCCGTAGATGTCGGCGGCTCCCACGTCAAGCTCCTCGTCGAGGGCGAGGCGGAGCCGCGCAGGTTCGACTCGGGATCGAAGCTGACGCCGGGGCAGATGGTCGAAGGGACGCTGGCCACGGCCGAGGGCTGGTCGTGGGAGGTGGCGAGCGTCGGGATCCCGACGCCGGTGCGCGGCAGCAAGCCGGTCTCCGATCCGGCGAACCTCGGCAAGGGCTGGGTCGGCTTCGACTTCGAGCAGGCGTTCGGCCGGCCGACGAAGGTCGTGAACGATGCGGTCATGCAGGCGCTCGGGAGCTACGACGGCGGGCGCATGCTCTTTCTCGGGCTCGGCACCGGGCTCGGGTCCGCCTTGATCATCGACGGCGCCGTCGAGCCGCTCGAGCTCGCCCACCTGCCGTTTCGGAACGGAACGTTCGAGGACTACGTCGGCGAGCGCTCGCTCGAGCAGCGCGGCAGGAAGAAGTGGCGCAAGCTCGTCTTCGAGGTCGTCGACCAGCTCGCGAGGGCGATGCAGCCGGACTACATCGTGATCGGCGGCGGCGGCGTGAAGGAGCTCGACGAGCTGCCGCCGAACGCGCGCCGGGGCGACAACGAGCTCGCCTTTCTCGGCGGCTTCCGGCTCTGGGACCCCGCCTGGACGCCGGCGACGACGGCCGGAACCGAGCTCAGCGGCTGAAGCGCGACGCGAGGCGCTTGGCGAGCGACGGCTCGAGCAGCTGCGCGGCGACGATCGCGCCGGAGGCGCCCCCGAGGCCGGGCCCGGGGTGTGTCGAGGCGCCGACGAGCCAGACGTTGTCGACCGGCGTCCGGTGCTGCGCACGCCAGAGGAAGTTCTGGTCGAGCTCGAGCGCACCGCCGTACGGGTCGCCGTGCACCAGGTTGACGTTCGCCGCCTGCAGGTCGGCCGGCGAGAGGCTCGTGCGGGCGATCACCGCCGACTCCAGGTTCGGGATGTGCTGCGCGAGGCGCGCCTGGATCCGGTCGGCGTAGCGCTCTCGCAGCTCCTCCGTCCACGTTCCGTCGCCGACGTCGAGGATGCCCGCAGCGTCCCCCTTGACGTGCCACGGGAGCTCCTGCAGCTGGATCCAGAGCAGGCCCTTGCCCTCCGGCGCACGCGAGCCGTCCATCGTCAGCGGCTGGCCGACGACGACGGTCGCCTCCGCCGGCAGCAGTCCCCGCTCCGCCTCGTTGACCGCGCGTGAGACGCCGTCGAGGCCCGGGGTCAGGTGCACGATCGCCGTCTTCCCGAGCCGGTCGTCTCCCTCCCACTCCGGCGGCTCGCTGAGCGCGAAGTGGATCTGCATCTCGCTCCGCCCGTAGCGAAACCCCTTCGCCCTGTGCTCCAGCCCGTCGAGCAGCTGCGTATAGAGCTGCGTGGGCGTCACGTTGCAGATCACCGCACGCGCGGCGGTCAGCTTGCGGCCGTCCGCGGTGCGCACGCCGCCCGACGAGACGCGCTCCACGTGCACGCCGGTCTCGCAGGTGCCGCCCTGCGCGCGGATGCTCGAAACGAGCGCGTCGGCGAGCTTCGCGCCGCCGCCGCGCGGGATCGGCATGCCGCCCTCCTGCACCGCGACCGCGATCACCTGCGCCATGTAGCCCGACCCCGCGGCCTCGGGGCCGAGGCCGGTGTGCAGCACCCACGGCGCGAGCACGCCGTGCGCCTGCGGCGACGCGAACGTCTGCTCCAGCCAGGCGCGCGCGGAGATCAGGAGCCGTCCGGCGAAGTCGCGGGCGCCGGAGCGCCCGAGCCGCCGCACCGCCTGCCAGCCGAGCGAGGCGCCGTGGCGCGACCAGAGCTCGCTGCCGAGGATCCCGAAGGCGAGGTCGGCGTTCGGGAAGAACCCGTCGAGCATCGGCCCCCACTCCGCGCCGAGCTCGGCGGCGTTGCCCTCGGCCGTGCGGAGCAGGAACGCGCTCTCGCCGTCCGGGAACGCGGTCGCCGTCGGGTAGTCCGTGTTCAGGTACTCGAGGCCGTGCCGCGCGAGGTCGTCGCCGAGCTGCGCGTGTGCCGGACCGCCGACCCAGAGGGGATGCCACGCACTGAAGACGTCGTGCTTGAACCCCGGCGCCGTGATCTCCGCCGTCTTGATCGCGCCGCCGAACCAGTCGTTCCGCTCGAGGACGCAGACGTTCCACCCGCCCTTCGCCAGGAGCGCCGCGCACGCGAGGCCGTTGACGCCACTTCCGACGACGATCGCGTCGTAGTCAGCCAACGATCGCCCTGAACTCGTCGTCGGTGACGAGGCGCCGCTGCTCGGCGCCCAGCTTCTTCACCGCCGCCAGCACCTCGGCGCGCCGCTCTGCCGGCACGTCGAGCCCGAGCTCCTCGGCCTTGATGCGGATCGAGTCGAGACCGCTCTTCTTGCCGAGCACGATCGAGCGCTCCGTCGCGACGAGCTCCGACGAGTACGGCTCGATCGACTGCGGGTCGTGGAACTGCGAGGCGACCGCGCCCGACTCGCGGCGGTAGAGCGTGTCGCCCGTCACCGGCTTCCACGGCTCGAGCTCGTAGCCCGACAGCTCGCGCACGCGCGCCGAGACGGCGCGAATGCGGTCGAGGCGCAGGTTGGACTCGACGCCGTAGAGCGCGCGCAGCGCCAGCGCGACCTCACCGAGATTCGCGTTGCCGGCGCGCTCGCCCATGCCGTTGATCGTCCCGTGCACGTATGAGGCGCCGGCACGCACCGCCGCGACCGCGGACGCGGTCGCGACGCCAAAGTCGTTGTGGCCGTGGAAGTGCACCGGCACGTCGACGAGCTCGACCGTGTGACCGACGAGCTCCGCGACCGCCTCGGGCGAGGCGATCCCGAGCGTGTCGACGACCACGACCTCCTTCGCGCCCGCCTCGACCGCCGACGAATACACCTGGTCGTAGAAGTCGCGCTCGGCGCGCGACGAGTCGACGCCGAAGAACGCCGCGTGGATGCCGTGCCCGGCCGCGAAGCGCATCGCGCTCGTGATCCGCTCGAGCATCTTCTCGCGCGAGACGCCGATCGCAGCGAGCTTCAGGTCGCTGATCGGCGACTCGATCACCGAGAAGGAGACGCCGAGCTCGACGAGCGCTTCCAGGTCGGCCGGCACGGCGCGCGAGAAGCCCCAGATCTCGGCGCGCAGCCCCGCCGCGGCGATCCGTTCGACCGCCTGCCAGTCGTCGTCGGAGACGCGCGGGAAGCCCGCCTCGATCCGGTCGACACCGAGCTCGTCGAGCAGGCGCGCGATCTCGAGCTTCTGCTCGGGGTCGAGCACGACTCCGACGGTCTGCTCTCCGTCGCGCAGCGTCGTGTCGTACAGGCCGACGCGCCCGCCGATCTCATACGCGTCGTTCAGGGCTCCGGTCCAGATCAGGTCAGACACGCACCACTCCGTCGGGAAACGGCGAGAGCTTCTCGGCTCCCGTCTCGGTGATCAGGAAGTTGTCCTCGACGCGGAGGCCGCCGCCGCCCTCCCAGTAGCAGCCCGGCTCGATCGCGAGGACCATGCCCTGCTCGATCGTGCCGCCGCCTGCCTGGTGGGGGTACGGCGGCTCGTGCGCGCGCGCGCCGATGCCGTGGCAGATCGGGTGCGAGGGCTGGCCCGGATAGCCGAGCTCGGCCAGACCGTTCCGCACGAGCACGTCGAGCTCGGCCATGCTCGCGCCCGGCTCGCAGTGGTCGATCGCGCTCCGGTAGACGGCCAGCAGGCCCTGTTCGAGCTCGCGGTAGTCGGCGCGCAGCTCGCCGACACAGAGCAGCTTCGTGTGGTCGGCCCAGTAGCCGTCGGCGCAGACCCAGATCTCGAGGAGCGTCGGCTCGCCCTCGACGACCGGCAGGTCACCCGTCGCCGTGAACGTCTTGATCCCGCGACCCGCCCATATGAGCGAGAAGCCGAACGCCAGCTCGACCTTCCCCTCCCAGCCGGTGCCCTGCCCGTGCACGAAGCCCTGCCAGTGCGCGGCGACCTCGCTCTCCTTCATCCCAGGCTCGATCAGGCCGCGCACGTGCTCGGTCGCTGCCGCGCAGATCGCGTTTGCGAGACGCATCCGCTCGACCTCCTGCGCCGTCTTGACCGAGCGCGCCGGCACGAGCACGCTCATCGCGTCCTGTGCGTCCGGCCACGCGTCGAACCAGCCCTTCGTGAAGGTCGTCGGCTCGCCGACCATGCGGTCGGTCGCCTGCGTGCCCATGGAGAGCTCGAGGCCCACGCGCTCGTGCTCCGCGGTCGCTGCGAGCGCGGCCTCGAGCGTGCGTGCGGGAACGGGGCGGGGATCGTCGGGCGCATAGCCGCGGACGAGCCGCACGTCCGTCGCCCACGACATGCGCTCGGCGTCCTCGGCGGAGGCTTCGAGACAGATCAGCACGGGCTCGCCCTCGCGCGGGAAGACGCAGGCGTCGTAGCCCTTCATCCCCCAGAAGTTCGTCAGGTAGAGGACGTTGTCGGGTGCGCGCACGACGAGAGCGTCGAGGTCGCGCTCCGCCATCAGCGCGCGGACGCGCTCGAGCTTCGCGTCGTCCCTGGGCCAGCTCACGCCTCGCCCCAGGGGCGAATCCGCGGAGGCGCGGGCACGCCGTGGCCCTCCTGCCACGAGCTGACAGGGTTGCGGAGCACGCCGATCCGCTCGATCTCCGCCTCGATCACGTCGCCCGGCTTCAGGTAGAGGAGCGCCCGCTCCTCGGGCGACTTGAAGCCGGCGACACCGGAGACGGTGCCCGTCGAGAGCACGTCGCCGGCCGAGTACCCGAGCGCCGAGAAGTTGGAGAGGATCTCCGGGATCGTCACGCTCATGCGGCCCGAGTGCGACTCCTGCCGCTTCTCGCCGTTCACGCGCAGCTCCATCGCCAGGTCGTGCGGATCCGGGATCTCGTCGGCGGTGACGATCCACGGCCCGAGCGGGCAGAACGTGTCGATCGCCTTGCAGAAGCTGAAGACGCCCGACTTCATCTCGCCGCGCTGGATGTCGCGCGCGGTGATGTCGTTGAAGATGACATAGCCCGCGATGTAGTCCTTCGCCTCCTCCGGCGAGAACCACTTGCCGGCCTTCTTCAGGACGACGGCGAGCTCGAGCTCGTAGTCGAGCTCCTCGGTCAGGTGCTCCGGGTAGATGATCGGCTCGTCGGGGCCGACGATCGCATCGACGTTCTGGAAGAAGTTGATCCACGGTGCGATCTGGTGCGACCAGTCGACGTTCTTCGACTCTTCCTCGTGCTCCCGGAAGTTGCCGGCGGTGTGGAAGAACTTCTTCGGGACGATCGGCGCCCGCAGGCGGACGTCTGCCAAAGGCGTACGCTCACCCGTGTCGTCGGCGCCGCCGCTCTCGAAATACTCCCGCATGCTCGGCACGCCGAGGCGCACGACCTCTTCTCCCTCGATGCGGCCGACCTTGCCGTCGTCGTAGGTGACGAGCTTCATGCGCAGATCCTCTGTGCGACGAGCGCGTAGATCTCGGCGGTCTTGACGAGCCCGTCGATGTCGAGGTTCTCGCCGAGCTCGACGTCCATCAGCCCGGTCGAGGTGCCGTAGTTGAGGGTCGGGATGCCGTACCGCGTGAGCGCGGAGGCGTCGCTGAACCATCGCGTGACGTCGCGGGCAGGAACGTCGCCGAAGACCTGCTCGTGAGCGGCGTCGACCGCCTGCACGAGCTCGTGACCCTCCTCGATCTCGGCGCCGGGCGCCGTGACGTAGACCTCGCCCTCGATCCCGTAGGCGGGGAAGCGCTCGGCGAGCGACCGGACGAACTCGAGCACCTCTCGGCGGGCGACGCCCATCTCTTTGGTCGGCGGCACGCGGACGTCGAGGAAGAGGTCGGTGTGGTGCGGCGTGCGCGAGACGCGCCAGCCGAAGCCGCCCCGGACCGCGCCGACGTTGACGATCGCGTTCGCGCCACGGTAGGAGTTCGACTCGTCGTTCTCCCACGTGGGGATCCACTCGAGCACAGCGTTCGTCACCTCGTGCATGCGCAGGATCGAGTTCTCGCCGCGCTTCCCCTCGCTGAACGCCGTGTGGATGAAGTTGCCGTGGGTGCGGATCCGCAGCCACAGCGCGCCGAAGTGGCCGAGCACAACCTTTCCCTCCGTCGGCTCGCCGAGCAGGCACATGTCGGCGACGCCGCCGTGCGTGACGAGGTAGCGCGAGCCGGCCGCGTAGCCGCGGTATTGCGAGCCCTGCGCCTCGGCGTACTGTGTCTTCTCGATCTCGCCGCAGACCGCCGCGATCAGGACGTCGCCGCGCAGTCGCACGCCGGCGTCCTGCAGCGAGCGCACCGCCTCGACGTAGCAGGCGAGCGCGCCCTTCATGTTCGAGATGCCGAGCCCGTAGAGGCGGTTGTTCCTGACGAACGCGCTCGGCTGGAAGCCCGGCACGTCCTTCAGCCACGCTTCCCGGCCGGAGTACGACGTGTCCATGTGGCCGTTGAACATCAATGTCTTGCCGCCGCCGGTGCCGCGCCAGGTCCCGAGCGCGTTCGCGCGTCCCTCCTCGACCTGCTGCCATTGCACCTGGAGGCCCATCCGCTCGTAGAGCGAGACCATCAGCTGCGCCATCCGCTGCTCGTCGCCCGTGAAGCTGTGGACGTCGATCATCGCGCTCGCCGTCTCGACGAGCCGGTTCTTGTTGATCCTCACGGTCAGTCCCGGACGTGCGGGAGGACGCGCTCGCCGAACAGGCGAATCTGCTCGTGGCGGTCCTCGCCCCACAGCTCGAGCATCACGTGCGTGCAGCCGGCCGCCTTGTACTCCTCGATCGCCGCGATGCAGTCCTCCGGCGTGCCGGCGATCGGCTTGCACTTGTCCAGGATCGCGTCGGTCACCTGCTCCTTGGCCGCGAGCCTGCCGCCGCGTTCCATCGCCTCGGCCACCGGCCGGATCTCGTCCTGCTCGAGCCCGGCGAGGTCGAGCAGCGTGTCGGCGGCGCCCTGGATGTTCTGCACCTTGTTCGCCAGGTACATGCCGGCGATCTCGCGTGCGCCGTCGCGGCCGCGGTCGCGGTCGGTCGCGTGGATCGACGCGACGACGGTGCAGCCGATGTCGATGTCGGCGTCGACGTTGCCGCGCGTGTAGCCGACGAACGCCGGCGTCGTGATCGACGGCGTCAGGCAGCCGTCCGCGATCTCCCCGGCGAGCGCCTGCATCTTCGGCGCGGTCGCGGCGACGTAGACCGGCGGCACGTCGCGTGGTGTGTGCGCCTCGGGCTGCAGGGCCGGGACGTCCGCGCTCCACGTGTCGCCGTCGTACTCAAACCGCTCGCCGCCGAGCACGCCGCGGACGATCTCGACCGCGTCGCGCATCGGCCCGAGCGTCTTGCGGGTCTGCATCTTCGTGTTGTTGAGGAAGATCTTCGAGGTCCCGAAGCCGACGATGAAGCGGCCCGGGCCGGCGGCCTCCTGCACGACCCGCGCATCCATGGCGACCTGCACCGGATGCCGCGTCGAGGCGGCGATGATCCCCCAGCCGATCGTCAGCCGCTTCGTCTCGCGCGCCATCAGGGCCGAGACGACGGTCGACGAGCGCGCCTCCATGCCGTGCTTGCGCCACCACGGATACGCCTCGGCGAGCCAGATCGTGTCCATCCCCGCCTCGTCCATCGCGCGCGCCGACGCGAGCATCTCGTCGAGCGGCTCCATCGTCAGCTGCATGACGCCGATGCGGAAGGGAACGGCCATCAAGCGGCTCCGCCCACGACCGCGTCCTGCACCTGACGGTCGAGTGCGGAGAGCACGTGCTCAACCTGCTGGTTGACGATCGGCTGGAGCACGCGCTGCCCCATCGAGCCGACCGGCCCGGCGACCTTCACGTCGGCGGCCCACTTCATCGACGTCCCGTCGGCGACCTCGGCGAGCTCGAACGAGGTGACCATCGAGAGCATCGCGCCGACGCCCTTGCCCTTGATGCTCAGCTCGGCGAACTCGGGCTCGCGCTCTTCCGTCTTGTCCATGTCGATCTTCATCTTCAGGCCGCCGAGCCCGAGTGGGATCTTCACGTTCGCGGTCCAGCGCTGTGCATCGTGCACGTCGAAGCTCTCGACGCCGGGCATCGTCTTCGCCATCGCGGCCGGATCGTTCAGCACTCCCCACACGACCGGCCGCGGGGCCGCGAAGATGCGCTCGCCGGAGACGTTCAAGCGTCCACCACGCTGACGCGCCCCCCGGCTTCGCCGGGCTTCTCGAGCAGCTCCCAGACCCGGTGGTAGGGATTGCAGCTGTCGCTGACGATCGCGTCGCCGTGGCCGCGGAGCGCATCCTGAACGGCGGCGCAGACCGCATGAATGCCTGCGCCGCCGCCCTCGCCCATCCCCTTCGTGCCGAGCGGCGTGAACGGCGACGGGCTCTCGATCGCGGCCGTCTTGAGCGGCGGCATGTCGAGCGCATGCGGCACGTGGTAGTCGTAGAAGTTCGGCGTCAGCAGGTTCCCGTCTTCGTCGTAGGCGTAGTGCTCGTGCGTCGCCGCACCGAGTGCATGGGCGGTCGCGCCCATCACCTGCCCTTCGACGATCTGCGGGTTGATCCGCCGGCCGCAGTCGTCGACCGCGGCGTAGTCGACGATGTCGTACGCGCCGGTCTCCGGGTCGATCTCGATCACCGCGACGTGGATCTGCGTCGCGTAGGTGAGAGTCAGGTTCCCGAACTTGCGCTCGATGTCCGGCACCTCGAACGGTGGCCGGTAGACGTAGCGGCAGTTCAGGGTGACCCCGAGGTCCTCGGGGAGGCCGGCGTTATTGGCGTTGATGATCGCGCCGCAGGCCATGAAGGGCAGGAATGCCTCCGGGTTGTCCTTGATGCGGACGCCGCCGTCGGCGAGCTCGAGCGCTTCTTCGGGAACGCCTCCGAAGACGGCGCCCGCGAGCTTCTTGATCTCTGCGGCGAGCAGGTCGGTCGCGCCCTTCACCGCGCTCAGCCCGGTGACGGCGAACTGCGAGGCGTACGTCCCCGAGAAGCCCGCATGCGAGTTCCAGTACGAGTCGTGTCCCGCGCGCACGTGCACGTCGTCGACCGAGCAGTTGAGGATGTCGGCGACGACCTGAGCCGCAGTCGTCTCGTGCCCCTGGCCCTGCGGCGTGGTGCCGAGCGTGACGACGATCTCCCCGAAGATGTCGAGCTTGACGGTCGCGACCTCGTTGTTGCCCGAGAACTGCAGCTCGGAGTTGATCATCCGCGACTGGCCGAAGTTGTTGGTGCCCGAATCGAGCGTGGAGCCGATGCCGACGCCGAGCAGCTTGCCCCGGTCCGCCGCCTCGGAGCGCCGCTGCTCGACGTTCGGGTAGTCGACCAGCTCGAGGGCGATGTCCAGCATTCTCGCGTAGTCGCCCGAGTCGTAGACGCAGCCGTTCGGCGTCTCGTACGGCATGTCCTCGGTCTTGACGTAGTTGCGCTTCCGCATCTCGACCGGATCGATGTCGAGCTCCTTCGCGACGATGTCGATCACACGCTCGGTGAACCAGAGATGCTGCATGCGGGAATAGCCGCGGTTCGGGGACACGGGCGCCTTGTTGGTGGCGACCTGAGTGAAGTCGACCCGGATGTTGCGCCACTTGTACATCCCGGGCGTGACCTGGGCCCAGATCACGCCGCCGAGCGGCTCGTAGCGCAGCCAGGCGCCGGCGTCGTCGAGCGCCTTCGTCCGGAAGCCGAGCAGCGTCCCGTCATTTCTGACCGCGACCTCGGTCTCGTGGAACCAGCGCTCGTTTCCGTGCGACATCGACATGTGGAAGTCGGTGCGCCACTCGGTCCACTGCACGGGCCTGCCGAGCTTGCGTGCGAGCAGGCAGCACGCGACGAGCTGCGGATGCGAGGTGATCTTGTTGCCGAAGCCGCCGCCGATGTCCTGCGTGACGAACCGGAGCTTGTCGAGCCCCGTTCGCATCGCAGGCCCCATCATGATCGCCGCGAAACCGGGGAACTGGTTGTTCGTGTGGATCGTCCACTGCCCGATGCCCCTGTTGTACTCGACGAGCGCTCCGTCGCACTCGAGCGGCGTCGAGTTGAAGCGATGGAAGTGGAGCTCGTCGATCTTCACGATCTTGTCCGCCTCGGCGAAGGCGGCGTCGAGATCGCCCCACTCGTAGGTGCCGTGCCACATCAGGTTGCCGCCTGCGTCCTCGTGGATCGTCGGCACCCCGTCGTCCTGGGCGTGGCGGGCGTCGGTGATCGCAGGGAGCGGCTCGTACTCGATCTCGACGAGCTCGGAGGCGTCGCGCGCCCGCTCGCGCGTCTCGGCGACGACGGCGACGACCGCCTCGCCGACGTAGCGCACCTTGCCGACGGCGAGAGCGTAGTCCTTGAGGTTCGCGCCGGGCACCGACGAGATCTGGAAGAACGGATCGGTGAGCGCGGCCACCTCTTCGCCGGTGAGCGTCCCGTAGACGCCGGGCAGCTCCTCGGCCTGCGAGACGTCGATCGAGGTGATGTGCGCGTGCGCGTACGGCGAGCGGACGAAGTGGATGTAGCCCATTCCGTGCCGCTTGACGTCGTCGACGAAGACGCCCTGGCCCTGGACGAGCCGGCGGTCTTCCTTGCGCGGAACGCTCTGACCCTGCCAGCTCTCCGCCGGGGCCTCGACCTCGGTCGTCTCGGGCGCTGTGGTCGTCGACGACGTCATTCGGACGCCGCCTTGACGGCCTCGAAGATGTTCCAGTAGCCGGTGCAGCGGCAGATGTTGCCCTGCAGGCCCTTCTTGATCTCGTCCTCCGACGGATGCGGGTTCGAGCGGAGCAGCGCGGTGGCGCTCATCAGCATCCCCGGCGTGCAGTAGCCGCACTGCAGGGCGTGATTGTCCTTGAACGCCTGCTGCAGCTTGTTCAGCTCCTCGCCGTCCGCGAGCCCCTCGACCGTTTCGACCGTCGCACCGTCGGCCTGCACGGCGAGCATCATGCAGCTCTTCACGAGCGAGCCGTCGACCATCACGGAGCACGCGCCGCAGTTGCCCGTGTCGCAGCCGATGTGGCTCCCGGTCAGGTCGAGATCGTCGCGGATGAAGTGGATGAGGAGCTTGCGCGCCTCGACCTCGCGCTCGTACGTCGTGCCGTTGATCGTGACCGTGATCGACCTGGACGTTGTGACCGTGCTCACTCTCAGCTCCTGGCTTGGTTGACGGCGCGGACTGCGAGCACCTCGGCGAGGTGCCTGCGGTAGTCGCTCGTGGCGTGGACGTCGGAGGGCGGATCGAGCTTCGCTGCGTGCACGGCCTCACGAACAGCGCCCTCGTCGGCGGTGGCCGGATGCAGGACGACGGGGACCGCGTCGACGCAGCCGAGGGCGATCGTCACGCCGCCGTTCACGGAGGCGGCGGCACTCGCGATGCACGTCCCGTCGACGCCGAGGGTGACCGCCGCGAAGCCGTCGCCACGACCGGCGGGAACGGTGATCTTGGTCAGGACCTCGCCGACCCCCACGGCGGTCAGGTAGACGCCGAGGAAGAAGTCCGCTGCGGGCACCGTCCGCGCACCGTCCGCTCCCGCGATCGTCATCTGCGCGCCGAGCGCCGCCATCAGCGGCGGCAGGTGGTTCGTCGGGTCGCTCGTGCAGAGGTTCCCGCCGATCGTGCCGCGGTTTCGCACCTGCACGTCGGCGATCTGCGCGCACACCTGGCCGATGATCGGCCGCGCGCGCGCCTCGCTGGATTCGACGAGCTCGGTGTAGGTCGCCATCGCGCCGATCTCGAGCGTGCCGTCGGCTGCCAGCTCGATTCCCTGCAGCTCCTCGACGGCCGACAGGTCGATCAGTGCGTCGGGCGAGCCGGCACGTGCCTTCATGACGTTGATCAGCGTCTGCCCGCCGGCGAGCGCACGCGCGCCGTCGTCGGCCGCGAGCAACTCGATCGCTTCTCCGAGCGATCCCGGCCGCGCATATCCGACCTCACGAAGAAGCATCGTCAGTGCGTCTTATAAAATGTCAGGTGGGCTGAATGCAAGTCTGAACCGGTGTCCGACACCCATCGTGTCAGACACCCGAGGCCAGCAGCGCGCGGTGGCGGCCGAGGGCGGCGAGCACGGCGTCGATGTCCTCCGCGGTGTTGTACGCGTGGGCGGAGACGCGCAGGTTGCCGTCGCGCTCGGAGGTGACGATGTCCTCTGCCTCGAGCGCGGCGACGAGCTGCGGGGCATCGGTCGAGCGGATGCACACGAGCGCGCCGCGCCGCTCCGGGTCGCGCGGGGTGACGACCGTCCCGCCGAGCTCGTCGACGCCGCCGATCAGGCGCTCGTTCAGCGCCGTCACGTGCGCACGCGTCTCGGCGACGCCGATCTCCTCCATCAGCTCCAGGCCGGCGATCCCCGCGTAGATCGCCGGGATCGGCGGCGTGCCCGACTGGAAGCGCCGCGCCGTCGGCGACGGCGAGTAGTCGGTGATGTCCATCTCGAAGATGTTCTCGTCGGCGAACCAGCCCGTCTGGGTCGGGAGCAGGCGCTCGGAGAGCCCGGGTCGCGTCCACATGAACCCGAGCCCGGCCGACCCGAGCAGGTACTTCAAGACGCCGGCGGCGAGCACGTCGACCCCGAGCTCGCGCACGTCGAGCGGATACGTGCCGATCGCCTGGTACGCGTCGAGGACGACGAGCGCACCCTGCTCGTGCGCGATCTGCGTGATCTCCTCGACCGGCAGGCGCGCGCCGTTGCGGTAACAGACGGCCGTGATCGAGACGACCGCCGTCTGCTCGTCGATCGCCGCGGCGAACGCGTCGGCGTCGGGCGGGACGATCGTGACCTCCGCCCCGCGCAGCTCCTGCGCATGCCAGATCTGCCCGATCGTCGGGAACTCGAAGTCGCTGATCACGACCTTCGGCCGCGCCGCGAAGTCGATCGCGCTCGCGAGCGGGCTCACACCGGCCGACAGCGACGTCGTCACTGCGACGTCGTCGGCCTCGCCGCCCACGAACCGGGCGAAGGTCGCGCGTGCGGTCTCCGCCCGCTCGACCCAGTACTCCCAGGGCGCCCCGCGCTCGTCCCAGCCCGTCAGATAGTGGTCGTAGGCGGCTCGAACGGCGTCGGAGAGCGCGCCCTGCGAGCACGAGTTGATGTAGGTGAGCCGGTCGAAGATCGGGAAGCGCGAGCGGCAGCCCTTGACGGAGACGTCCGTCGCGCTAGCGGCCAAGGTAGGCCTTTCGGAGGTTCTCGTCTTCGCGCAGGTCGGCCGCGTTTCCCTCGAGCACCAGGCGGCCGGTCGAGAGCACGTAGCCCCGGTCGGCGATCGACAGGGAGACGTTGGCGTTCTGCTCGACGACGAGGATCGCGACGCCCGATTCGTGCACCTGCTTGATGATCTCGAAGTTGCGCTCGACGAGGATCGGGGCAAGTCCCATCGACGGCTCGTCCATCAGGAGCAGCTTCGGGCTCGACATCAGCGCCCGGCCCATGGCGACCATCTGCTGCTCGCCGCCCGACAGCGTGCCGGCGAGCTGCGAGCGGCGCTCGTGCAGCAGGGGGAACAGGCCGTAGACCCGGTCGAAGTCCTCCTTGGAGCCGCCGCCGCGCAGGTAGGCACCCATCTCGAGGTTCTCGAGCACCGTCATCGGAGCGAACAGGCGCCGGTTCTCGGGCACGATCGCGAGGCCGCGGGCGATGCGATAGCTGGTCGGACGCTTCGTCACGTCCTCCCCGTCGATGCGAACCGCGCCGTTCCGCGGCCGGACGATGCCGAGAATCGTCTTCAAGGTGGTCGACTTGCCGGAGGCGTTGCCGCCGAGCAGGCAGACGAGCTCGCCGGGCTCGATCTTGATCGACAGCCCCTGCAGGATGTGGATCTGCCCGTAGTACGTGTCGACGGCATCGAGCTCGAGCAGGCTGGCGGCACCGGTCATTTGCGCTCCGCCGTGCCGAGACCGAGGTAGGCCTCGACGACCTTCTCGTTCGTCGCCACCGACTCATACGAGCCCTCGGCGATCTTGATCCCGTGGTCGAGGGCGACGACGCGGTCGGAGATGCCCTCGACGACATGCATGTCGTGCTCGATCACGAGGATCGTGTATCCGCCGTCCTCGCGCAGCTTGCCGATCAGCTCGGTGATCTCGTGCGTCTCCTTCGGGTTCATGCCCGCGGCCGGCTCGTCCAGCAACAGGATGCGCGGGTTGGTCGCCGTCGCACGCGCGATCTCGAGGCGGCGACGGTTCGCGTACGAGAGCGAATACGCCGGCTGGTCCCACCGGTAGCCCATCAGGCGCTCGCCGAAGAACGCGAGCCGGTCGCGCGCGAGCTGCTCGATCTCGCGCTCCTCGCGTCGCATGCCGGGCGTCCGCATCATCGAACGGAAGAGACCGGCCTTCGTGTGGCAATACGCAGCCGCCATCACGTTCTCCTTGACCGACATGTTCAGGAAGAGGCGGAGCGTCTGGAACGTGCGCGAGATGCCATGGGCGGTGATCTGGTGAGGCTGCAGTCCGGCGATGCTCCGGCCGTCCAGCCTGATGTCGCCCTCGTCAGGGTCGTAGATGCCGGTTATGAGATTGAAGAGGGTCGTCTTACCTGCGCCGTTCGGCCCGATCACCGAGACGATCGTGCCCTCTTCGACATCGATGTCGAGGCCGTCGACGACCTTCAGGCCTCCGAACGAGAGCGAGACCCCCTGCAGCTCCAACAACGCCACTAGACGATCTCCACACGGCGCTCGCCGAGGAGGCCATTCGGCCGCAGGATCATGAGGCCGATCAGGATCAGGCCGAGCACGATGTACCGCGCCGGCTCCGGCTTCGCGAGCATCACGTTCTCCCACACGAACGCGGCGAGATAGAGAGTCGGCACGAGTGCGATCAGGCGAAGCGTCCCCTTGAGCTGCGTGACGACGAGCACGGCAACGATCACGCCCACGTACGTGACCGGGGCGACCCACCGGGCAAGCTGTGCAGGTGCGACGACCCAGTTGGCCAAGAAGCCTGCGAGCCCGCCTGCGTGCTCCCCGGCGACCCAGGATGAGTGCATCTCCCCCGCGATCGCATGGACCACGAATCCGAAGACGACGAGTCCCAGGGCTGTCACCGCAACGGCGCGCGACTTCCGCGCGGCGAGCGCCAACCCGCCGACGAGAACGATGAAGAAAATGGCGCGCGACTTATCCGGGTCGCGAAGAGCCTCGAGCAGCGGCCCGATGATGATCGCACCGAGAACGACACCCGCTTGGCTACCAGAGCCGCCGAGGATAACCATCGTGTAGACCGTGATGAGCAGAACGAAATAGAAGGCAAGCGGAAACACGCTTGCTGTAAGCGCGGCGAAGAGCGTCCCGGTGAGCGCCGCGACTGCAGCGCCGGACGCAAAGCTGACGAGCTTGAGTCGGTTCACGGGCATGCCCATCGCCTCGGCTGCGAGCGGATCCTCCCGGAGCGAGCGCCACGCGCGGCCTGTCCGGGAATTGTTGATGAACCGAAGCGCCACGAACACGATCGTGAAGAACGCCAGCGCGACATAGAGATACGACACGGCGAAAACGCCCTCGTGCGCGACAACGAGCGTGTGGCCGAAGAAGCTGAACGGGTCGACGTTGAGGATCCCGAACGGCCCACCGGTGATGTTGTGACCGCTGACGTTGTCGCCGTTCGTGGCCAGCGTCTGGAAGAGCTGGAGGAAGAACAGGGTGACGATCGCGAGGTAGTCACCGCTCAGCCTGCGCGATGGCAGCCCGACCATGAGTCCGGCAAGAGCGCCGACGACGACGACCACAGGCACGGCGACGATCGTCGGCAGATGGACACCGAACTGGCTTGAGTCGAGGAATGCGTAGGTATAGGCGCCGATTCCGTAGAAGGCGACGAAGCCGAGATCGAGCAATCCGCCCCAGCCGACGACTACGTTGAGACCGAGCGCGAGCAGCATGTACAGCACCGTGTCGAAGGCGACGAGGCGCACGTAACCGCTCTGCTCGAACAACGGGAACACCGAGAACGCGCACACGAACAGCGCCAGCCAGACCCACCACGGCACGCGGCGGAGACGGCTCTCGATCGTCCCCAGAGGCCCGCCACGGCCGACCCGGTGCTCGCTGTGGCGTGCAACCCACTCGTCCTGGCCGACGGCCGGCCCGGGAGCCGGGGTCGGCGAGGAATGCGACGTCGGATCACTCACCGGTCCAGCCTCCGCTCCTGCAGGACGACGCTCATACCTTCCGGATGTCCGCCCGGCCGAGCAGTCCTTGCGGGCGGAAGATCATGAACGCAATCAGGATGGAGAACACGATCAGATCCGACCATTTGGTGGAGATGTATCCCTCGGTGAACGACTCCGCGAACCCGAGGAGCAGCCCGCCTGCCATGGCGCCGGGGATGGAGCCTATGCCACCGATCACGGCCGCGGTGAAGCCTTTCAGCCCCGAGACGAATCCGATCGAGACGGTGGTCGGGACTCGAAGCGCGAACATGACCCCGGCGGCACCGGCAAGCGCGGAACCGAGTACGAACGTGAAGACGATCACTCTGTCGATATTCACACCCATCATCGCCGCAGCCTCGCGATCGAACGACGTGGCGCGCATCGCCTTCCCTGTCCTCGTCCGGTTGACGAGGAACCAAAGAAGGATCATCAGCACGAGCGCCGAGCTGATCGTGATGATTCGCAACAGCGGCACCCGTACATTGCCGATGTCGATGCCCTTCAGGTAGAGGGCGCCGTTGTTGATCGCGAACACGTTGTAGTTCCTGGGCTGAGCTCCGAAGAGCAACTGCATCGAGTTCGCGAGAAAGAACGACACCCCGAGCGCGCTGATGAGCGGGGCGATCCTCGGCGCATCTCGAAGAGGTCGATACGCGAAACGCTCGATCGTGACGCCTAGCGCCGCGCAGCCCGCCATCGCGGCGAGCGTCATGATGGTGAGAAGAAGCCAAACGGGCACCTTCGGGTGCTCGGGCCCACCCAACGCATTCAGCACACCGAAACCGATGAACGTCCCGACCATGAACACGTCGCCGTGGGCGAAGTTCAAGAGCTTGAGAACCCCGTAGACGAGCGTGTATCCGAGCGCGATCAGCGCATACACGCTGCCCAGGGTGAGAGCGTCGACGGTGAGCTGGATGAAGGTGTCCACGTGGTCTCCCTCGCAACGTTCCGGGGGCGACCCGTTTGCGGCCGCCCCCGGACGTTGCTACCGATCTATCCCTGGCTACTGGAGGAGCTTGTACGAGCCGTTGGGCTGGATCTGGAAGATGTAGAACTTCGCGTTCAGCGGGTCGTTCGTCTTCGTCGAGAAGGCGAAGTTCCCACCGAGAATGAAGTTCTTGATCTTCACCTGCTTCATGTGCCGAAACACATCACGCCGCTGAATCACGCCGTGATGGGCCGCGCACGTCTGCTTGATCGCTTGGAGCACGATCTGGACCGCTCCGTAGGTGGGCGGCCCGAACGAGCCGACGGTTTTCCCTGGATTGGCCTTCAGCCAGCCGGCGATGATCGGCTTGTTGTAGGGGAAGAGGCTGATCGGGGCTGCGAAGTTCGAGACGTACGAGCCCGGCACCTTGAACTGAGACGGGTCGTTGGAACCGTCACCGCCGAACACCTTCGCCTTCTTGCCCTGCTCGAGCAACTGCTGGGCGAACGTCTGCGCGTCACCCGGCTTCTGCGTCGGGAAGAAGACGACATCGGCGTTGTTCGGAACCTTCGTCACGTAGGCCGAATAGTCGGTCGTCGTGTTCGGCGCTGAGAGATGGGTCACGTTGACGCCGGCCTTCTTGAGCACCGCGTCGACCGCACTGGACAGTCCGACGGAGTACGGCTCCTGGAAGTCCATGGTCACGACGTTGCTGACCTTGAGTTTGTTGATCATGAAGCGAGCGTCCGTCGGGCCCTGGATGTAGTCACCCGGGACGTCGCGGAAGAACGCGGGCGTTCCGATCAGAGGATCGGACGCCGTGCCGATCGTCAGGTCCGTGTGAGTCGCCGACGGGGAGATCGCCGCCAGCCCAGCTGCGAAGAACGCCTTCGCGGTGGCACCTGCGTCACCCGATGTCGACGGCCCGAGAATCGCGACGACACTCTTGTCCGAGATGTACTTCTGCGCGAGCGCCTGCGCCGGGGCGGGCCCTTGCTCGACAGGCGTATCGCCGAGTACGAGCTTGACCTTCAAGCCGTACTTTGCCGGCAGCGTCTGGATTGCGTACTTGGCCCAGCTCGCCTGCTCGGCGCCCAGGAACCCGGCGCCTCCGGTCAACGGCGTCAGGAACGGGATGGTCATCCTGCTCGTGCAACTGATCGACTGCGACGACGCCGCGGAGACCGCGACCTTGTGGGCGCCCTGCGCGCTCGCAGCCACGACCGAGGTCGTGAGAACCGCGAGGGCGAGGCCGATCGCCTTCTTCATCTAGGTGTCCTCCTTACTGGGGGCACGATGGTCGATTGCCGGGGGGTTGGCGCTGGAAGCGTGAGTGTCATCCGTGACACTCACGGTGTCAATGATCAAATCTTCAGTGCCTCGACCCAGCCGGCGGTGTCCAGGAACTGGCGGAATCGGACCGCCTGCCCGTCCCGGAGCGTCCAGATGTGGACGAACGGGACGTCGAGCGGCTTCCCGGTCTCCTTCCCCACACCCCGGTAGCGCCCGAGGACGACCACCTGGTCGCCGGCGTCGAGGAACTCGTCGGGCTCGGCACTGAACTCATCCCACCATTCGACGTCGAGCGGCTCGAAAATGTTATGGCGCACCTCGTCGAGACCGCGGTACGTGCCGCCGTGCGGGAGCCCCTGCGCCTGCTGCCACTCGATGTCGGGGTGCATGTCGCCGGTCACCCCGGCCAGGTCCTTGCGCGCGAAGGCCTCGTAGGAGCGCTTGACGATCTCGAGCGAGCTCATCCGCGTAGGTTACGCAGCGTGCGCTACGCGATGCACGAGTCCGAGGCGGCCGACGGGCGGCTCTTCACCTGCGCCGAGCTCACCCAGCGGGTCGGCCCGCTGGCGGGCGAGCACCGGGACGAGCGGTGCGACGAGGTGCTCTACGTCCTCTCCGGCTCGGGCAGCGTGGCGATCGACGGGCACACGGCGGAGCTGCGCCCGGGCACGGCGCTGTTCGTCTCCCGGGGCACGGCCTGGTCGGCGGCGGGCGACGCGCGCGCCGTCTCGGTGCTCGTCCACGACCCCGCCCCGGCCACTGCCCGACACGCCGTCGTCGACCTGACCGCGGTCGAGAAGGGCGAGGCGACGGCGGGGCGGGAGTTCCTGCTCGGCGCGACACCGGCCGTCGGCTGCACGTCGGTCACCCAGTTCATCGGCCTGATCCCGCCGGGACGGGCGCCCGACCACTTCCACCGCTACGACGAGGTGATCTACGTGCTCGAGGGCGAGGGCGTGCTCGAGATCGGCGGCGAGCAGGCCCCGCTCCGGCCGGGCACCTGCATCCACCTGCCGCGGACGCTCGTCCACTGCCTCGCCAACACGGGCGAGACCGAACTGCGCGTGCTCGGCGTGTTCACGCCGGCGGGCTCGCCGGCCGAGGCCTATTACCCGGACGGCACCCTCGCCGTCCTCCCGGAAAGGAGCTGACGGTGCCGAGGATCGAACGGACTGCAGACGTCGTCTGGGAGGGGAACGTCGCCCGGGGAAACGGCTCGATCGACGCCGGCTCGGGAGCCTTCGGCGCGCTGCCGTTCTCACTGCCGAGCCGGATCGGGCGACCGGAGGGCAAGACGAGCCCGGAGGAGCTGCTCGCGGCCGCCCATGCCGCCTGCCTGACGATGTCCCTGGCGAGCGAACTGACGCAGGCTGGGACGCCGCCGACACGCCTCGACGTCACGTGCCGGATCATCATGGACGAGGTTGCCGGGGAAGGCCATCAGATCGTCGGCTCTCAGGTTTCGATCGCCGCCGACGTCGAGGGCGCATCGGACGCGGCGCTCGCGGAGGCGACCGAGCGGGCAGACGCGGGCTGCCCGTTCTCGACGCTGCTCCGCAAGGCAGGCGCGAAGGTCGAGATCAGCCGCGCCTGAGCTCGTCGCCGTGCTCGTCGAGGTCCGGCGGGCGGCGGCGGACGGTCGCCGGCGTCTCGGAGAGCCGCGCCGGAAACGCCACGGTGCGCACGCCGTCCGTCTCGTCGATCACGTCGAGGCCGAGCCGGGCCGCGAGTGAGAAGGCCTCGTCGATCGTCTGCACCGGCCCCGACGGCACGCCGGCCTCGAGCAGCAGGTCGCGCCACTCGGAGCGGGCCCGCAGGCGCAGGCGCGCCTCGAGCAGCGGCCGGAGCTCGGCGCGGTGTGCGACCCGCGCCTCGTTCGTGGCGAACCGGGGATCGACCGCCAGCTCGGGGGCGCCGATCGCGTCCGCGAGCCGGCGGAACTGGCCGTCGTTGCCGGCCCCGACCATCAGGTCGCCGTCGGCCGCCGCGTAGGTCGCGAACGGCTCGATGCTCGGATGGTCGTTGCCGAGCCGGAGCGGCACCTCGCCGTCGGCGAGCCAGCCCGTCGACTGGTTCGCGAGCATGGCGAGGTCGGCGCTCAGGAGGTCGATCGTCACCCGCTGGCCACGGCCGGTGGCACGGCGGGCGTAGAGGGCGGCGAGCACGCCGACCGTGGCGTAGAGGGCGGTGACGACGTCGATGATCGCGACGCCCGCCTTGGAGGGGGTCTCGGGCGGCCCCGTGATGCTCATCAGACCCCCGACCGCCTGCACGATCGGGTCGTAACCGGGCATGCGCGCGCCGCCGCGCTCGCCGAAGCCGCTGATCTCGCAGTGGATCACGCCGGGATTCGCCGCCCTGACCGTCTCGTGGTCGAGCCCGAAGCGCGCCAGCGTGCCCGGCTTGAAGTTGGAGACGACCACGTCCGCCCCTGCGCACAGCTGCCTCGCCAGGTCGAGGTCGTGCTCGGTCTTCAGGTCGAGCACGATCGAGCGCTTGTTGCGGTTGGCTGCGTGGTGATAGGCGGCGCGACCCTGGGCATCGGCCGGCGGCGACCAGCGGCGCGTGTCGTCGCCCTCCGGCGACTCGACCTTGATCACGTCGGCGCCGAAGTCGCCGAGGGTCATCGCGACGAGCGGCCCCGCGAGCACCCGCGACAGGTCGACGACGACGATCCCGTCCAGAGCGCCGGGTGTCACCGCCTACACCTCGACGTCGATCGACTCGAGCACGACACCCTGTGCACCGGGCTCGGTCGGATCGGTGGAGAGCTCGGCCTCGACCGCCGCGCCTTCGGCGAGCGTCCCGCGCGAAGCGTCCTCGAAGTGCTCCCGGAAGTGCCCGGGCGTGAAGTGCGACAGGGCGCCGAGCCGCACCTTGATTCGCGTCACCCGCGTGGCCCCCTCGGCATGCGCCTGCGACTCGATCTTGCGCATCAGGTCGTCCATCAGCGCTCGCTCGTGCATGCCTCCACCTCCTCTCGCACCATCTCGGCCGTCTGCTCGACCGCCGCGGCGACCGCGGGCGTGAGCTCGTCGCCGATCTCGAAGCTGCCTCCCTCGATCCCGAAGACGACCGTCCGGCCGGGCAGGCGCCCGAGCACACGGGCCAGCTCGACCGCCTCGGCGACGCCGACGTGGTGCGTCGAGCGGCGGAAGAGCTCGGTGGGCAGCTCCCGCTGGCTGGCGTCGAGCCGGTGAAGGGTGCCCGGCTCGGCGCCGGACGACACTGCATCGACCAGCCAGAGCGTGGTTGCTCCCTCCCAGGCGTCGATCAGCGCGGTCGGCTCGCCCTCGCGCTCGAGCAGCTCGACGTCCGGCGGCAGCGTCCCCCGCAGGCGGCCCGCGACCCTCAGCCCGGCAGCGTCGTCGCACCGCCAGGGATTGCCCACACACACGACCTTCAGCGCCGCTCGACCTCGAGCTTCAGGAAGTGCGTCGCGCACGAGATGCACGGATCGTAGTTGCGGATCGTCTGCTCGCAGAGAATCGAGAGCGCGTCGTCGGGAACGTCGAGGGAGCGCTCGACGACTCCGCGCAGGTCCTCCTCGATCGTCCTCTGGTTCTGTGAGGTCGGCGGCACGATCTTCGCCTCGAGAATCGTGCCGTCGTCGTCGATCGCGTAACGGTGGTAGAGAATGCCGCGCGGCGCTTCGGTGCAGCCGAACCCGACACCCGCGCGCGGCTCGACCTCGACGGACGGGGCATCGGGCTCCTCGTACTCGGCGATCAGGCGCAGCGCCTCGTCCGCGGCATACACGAGCTCGACGCTCCGCACGACGATGCTGCGGAAGGGATTGCGCTCGGACGGGTCGAGCCCCGCTTCCGCGGCCGACTGCCGGGCGAGCGGCGAGAGCCGGTCGGCGAACAGCGCGAACCGGGCCAGGGGGCCGCAGAGGTACGAGCCTCGTTCGATCACCTGCGAGTGGAGGGCGTTCGACCAGGCGACGTGCTCCTCGACGAAATGGTCGTCGTACTCGGAGACGGCGATGTCGAGGCCGCGGTTCGACACGATGCGGCCACGGTCGATCGGATACTCGCCGGGCTCGTCGAGCGTGACCAGCTCGTAGTCCTGCTGGTAGTCGGGGAAGTCGAAGCCGGCCGTGATGCGCACCGCCTCGAGCGCGATCTCGCGCGCCCGCTCGAGCTTCTCCACGAGCGGGGCGAGCTCGCGCTTGCGCGGAGTGCGATACCAGCCGCCGACCTTCACGTTGATCGGATGCACCTCGCGGCCGCCGATCACCGTCATCAGCTCGTTGCCGGCCTTCTTCAGCTCGAGCGCCTGGGCGACCAGGCCGGGATTGTCGCGTGCCAGCTCGATCGCGCTCGTGTAGCCGAGGAAGTCGGGCGCGTGGAGCATGAAAACGTGCAGCGCGTGGCTTTCGATCCACTCGCCGCAGTAGAGCAGCCGCCGCAGCGCGCGCAGCTGCCCGCCCACCTCCACACCGCAGGCCTGCTCCATCGCCTGCACCGAGCTCATCTGGTAGGCGACCGGGCAGATCCCGCAGATCCGGGCGGTGATGTCGGGCGCCTCGGTGAACGCACGGCCGCGCAGGAATGCCTCGAAGAACCGCGGCGGCTCGTAGATGTTCAGCTTCACCTCTTCCACGCGGCCGTTCTCGATCTTGACGAGCATCGCTCCTTCGCCCTCGACGCGGGCGAGGTAGTCGGTCTTGATCGTCTTCGTCCGCGGCTCAGCCATTGTTCGCACGTGCCCTCTCGAACGGCTCGACGTTGAAGGTGCGGAAGGCGCGTTCGATCGCGGTGTCACCCATGCCGAGCACGCGCAGCCGGTGAGTCAGCGCAACCGTGTTCGGCGTCTCCATCGGCCCGAAGCACCCGTAGCAGCCGCGGTTGTACGCGGGACAGATGGCGCCGCAGCCGGCGTGTGTGACCGGGCCGAGGCAGGGGGTGCCGTGGGCCACCGTCACACAGACCGTGCCGCGGGCCTTGCACTCCATGCAGACGCTGGTGGCGGGGATGTTCGGACGCCGCCCGTGCAGGAGCGCAGTGATCACCTCGAGCAGCTGGTGCTTGTTGATCGGGCAGCCGTTGAGCTCGAAGTCCACCGCGACGTGCGCGGAGATCGGTGTGGAGGTCGACAGCGTCGAGACGTACTCGGGCGTCGCGTACACGACCGACACGAACTCGTCGACGTCGGCGAAGTTCTTGAGCGCCTGGATTCCACCGGCGGTCGCGCAGGCGCCGATCGTGACGAGCTTCCGCGACGAACGGCGCACCTCCTGGATGCGGTCGACGTCGTGCGGCGTCGTCACGGAGCCTTCGACGAGCGACAGGTCGTACGGGCCTTCGACGGTCGCGCTGCTCGCCTCCAGGAAGTAGGCGATCTCGACCTCGCCCGCGAGCGAGAGCAGCTCGTCCTCGCAGTCGAGGAGCGACAGCTGGCAGCCGTCGCAGGAGGAGAACTTCCAGACGGCAAGCGTCGGTTTGTGGGTCTCGGGCATCACAGCTCGCGCGCTCCCATCAGGTCGGCGATCTCGTCGTAGCGATAGACCGGGCCGTCGCGGCAGATCAGCGTCGGGCCGAGCTGGCAGTGGCCGCAGTGACCGAGCCCACAGCGCATGTTGCGCTCCATCGAGAGGTAGATCCGGTCGCGCGGCACGCCGCGCTCGAGGAGCCCGCGGGCGGCGAAGTGCATCATGATCTCAGGCCCGCACACGAACGCGGTCGTCGACGCCGGGTCGAAGCGGGCGCTGCCGATCAGCTTCGGCACCACGCCGACCTTGCCGAGCCAGCCACCCTCGGCCGTGTCCACGGTCACGTCGACCTGCAGGTCGAAGCGTGCGCGCAGGCCCTGCAGCTCGGAGCTGTAGAGCAGATCGGCAGGTGTGCGGCTGCCGTAGAGCAGTGCGACGTCCCCGTACTCACGACGGTCGGCGAGCACCTGCAGGACCGCCGGCCGGAGCGGCGCGAGCCCGATGCCCCCTGCGACGATCACGATGTCGGCGCCGGCGGCGGCCTCCACCGGCCACACGTTCCCGAACGGGCCGCGCACGCCGAGCACGTCGCCGGGCTGCGCAGCGCAGATCGCCTCGGAGACGGCTCCGACGGAACGCACCGTGTGGACGAGCGGGCCTCCGGGCTCGCCCGAGACCGAGATCGGCACCTCGCCGATCCCGAAGGCGTACAGCATCGTGAACTGGCCCGGCGCGAAGTCGATCCGCTCGCCGTGCACCGGCTCGAGCTCGAGTGTCCAGGTGTCGCGCAGCTCACGGGTGCGCGAGACGACGCGGAACGGCTCGGGCGTCATCGGCCCATGCGCTCTCGGCAGCTCAGCTGTTGCCGTCATACCCGTAGACGTCGAGGAGCCGTTGCCGTGTCCACTGCAGCCGTCCGATCACGACCTGCGTGAAGCGCGACATCAGGTCGTAGCCGAACTGCGCGTCGGTCTCGCACTTGCCGCGCAGGCAGGCGCCGTCGAAGCTCGTGGCGCGGACGAGGGAGAGCGCCCGCGCGTCGAAGTGCCAGCGGTACGGCGGGAAGAGCCACGCCCAGCCGAGCACCTCGCCGGCGTCGATCGTGTCGATCGTCACCGGGCCTCGCGTCGGGACGAACGTCTCCAGCGCGACGCTGCCGTGCCGGAGGACGTAGAACGTGTTCGCTTCCTCCCCGTCGCGGAACAGGAACTCACCTTCGCGGAACTGGACGTTCCTGCCACACCCCGCGATCAACTCGAGCTCCGGCTGTGTCAGGCCCTCGAAGAGGGACACGTTCTTCAGGATCTGCTCAATCGTCTCCATGACCAACTCCCTCGCCGGCGCGGATCGCGGTCAGCTCGGCCGTCACGTCGATGCCGACGGGGCACCAGGCGATGCAGCGCCCGCAACCGACGCAACCCGAGCTGTCGAACTGGTCGTACCAGGTGCCGAACTTGTGGGTGAGCCACTGGCGATAGCGCGAGCGGCCCGACGGCCGGATGCTGCCGCCGTGGATGTACGAGTGATCGACCGAGAAGCACGAGTCCCACGATCTCGTGCGTTCCGCGTGGTCGCCCGTCAGGTCGGTGACGTCCTCGACGCTCGAGCAGAAGCAGGTCGGGCAGACGAGCGTGCAGTTGCCGCAGGTGAGGCAGCGCGCGGCGACGTCGTCCCAGCGTTCGCTCTCGAGGTTCCGCGCGAGCAGGTCGCGGATGTCGGTGACATCGACGCTCCGTCCCATGCGCTCGGTCGCGCGCTCCACCGTCGCGGCCGCTGCTTCGAGATCGGCGGGCTCGGCGTCGCGGCAGGGCAGCTCGCGGGCCACCTCGGCGCCGCGCTCGCTCCCGACCTCGACGAGGAGACGGTGCGTCCCGTCCAGGATCTCGGTGAGGGCGAGGTCGTAGCCGGCCCCCGCCTTGGGGCCGGTGCCCATCGACACGCAGAAGCAGGTGCCCGACGGCTCGAAGCAGTTGACCGCGACGATGAACGCGTCCTGGCGGCGCGCGGCGTAGTCACGGTCGGCGTAGGAGCCGCCGAGGAAGACCTTGTCCTGGATCGCGATCCCGTGCAGCTCGCAGGCGCGCACGCCGACGAGCGCGAGCGGCGGGCCGTCCACCGGCTCCTCCTCGATCTCGAAGCCCTCGGTGCCGCGGCGGGCCTGCCAGAGCCGGACCTTCGGCGGGAAGAGAAACTGCTTCCAGGAATGCGGGCCGAGCGCATAGCCGAAGCGCGCCTCGTCGTCGCGGCGCTCGAGCCGGTAGGAGGCGGCGTCCTGCACGTCCTTCCAGCCGATCGGCAGATCCTCGGCCGACTCGAGATCCTCGTAGACGATCGCGCCGTCGCGAACCGTCGGACCGAGGACGCGGTAGCCGCGACCGGCGAGCGCACCGAGCAGATCGGCCAGAACTTCCGGCGCAATCACGCTTGTCTGAACGGATTCCACGGCTCGCCCTCACACTCGCAGGCCCGCGAGTGCCGACCATCGGTGGGCACACGGAGCCCGCGATGCGGGTTAGCCGCAGAGGATACGTGCCGACTCTCCCTTGCGAGGAGCGGCCGCATCCGCAAGGCTCGAGCCATGTGCCTCGCGATTCCGGCCCAGATCGTCGAGATCGTCGATCCGGAGGGCGCCCTCGCGAAGGCGGAGATCTCCGGCGTCCGGCGCGCAGTGTCCTACGCCCTCTGCCCCGGCCTCGAAGTGGGCGACTGGGTGCTCGTCCACGTCGGGTTCGCGCTCGAGCGGATCGACGAGCAGCAGGCGCGCGAGACGCTCGAGCTGCTCGAGCAGATGGGCGAGGCCTACGAGCAGGAAGTGCGCGAGATCAGGGAGAGCGCCGCGCTGTGACCCACCGCGAGGAGCATTGCATCACCTGCGGCGACCGGGCGGTCGCCGCCACGGTCGTGGGCATCGAGGGCGTCACCGCGACCGTCGAGCTCGCCGGCGCCCGCGAGCAGGTCGGGATCGAGCTCGTCGAGCCGGTCGCGGTCGGCGACCTGCTGCTCTGTCATGCCGGGATCGCGCTCGAGAAGCTCGCGGGCACGCCGTGAGGTTCGTCGACGAGTTTCGCTCCGGCGAGCTCGCCCGGAAGCTCGTGCACGAGCTGGAGTCGCTCGTCGAGCACGGCCGCCCGCTGAAGTTCATGGAGGTCTGCGGGGGGCACACGCACACGATCTACAAGCACGGCATCGAGGACCTCGTGCCGCCGGAGATCGACTTCCTGCACGGGCCCGGCTGCCCCGTGTGCGTGATCCCGATGGGACGGGTCGACGACGCGATCGCGCTCGCCGAACGCCCCGAGGTGATCTTCACGACGTTCGGCGACATGCTGCGCGTGCCCGGCGGGCGGGGATCGCTGCTCGAGGCGAAGGCGCGAGGGGCCGACGTGCGCATGGTCTACTCGCCGCTCGACGCCCTCGAGCTCGCGCGCCGCAATCCCGACCGCGAGGTGATCTTCTTCGCGATCGGGTTCGAGACGACCGCGCCCGCGACGGCGATCACGCTGCTGCGTGCGCGCGCCGACGGCATCTCGAACTTCTCGGCCTTCTGCAACCACGTGACGATCGGGCCTCCGCTGAAGGCGATCCTCGACTCTCCCGGCCTGCAGCTCGACGGGTTCATCGCGCCCGGTCACGTCTCCACCGTGATCGGCACGCGCCCGTACGACTTCATGGCACGCGACTACGGCAAGCCCGTCGTCGTCACGGCGTTCGAGCCGATCGACATCCTGCACGCGACCGTGATGCTCGTCCGGCAGTTGCGCGAAGGACGCTGCCAGGTGGAGAACCAGTACACGCGCGTCGTCAAGCGAGACGGCAACGCGCGGGCGCTGGCCGTGCTCGACGAGACGATGGAGCTCCGCGACACGTTCGAGTGGCGCGGCCTCGGCTGGATCGAGCGGAGCGCGCTGAGGCTGCGGCCCGAGCTCGCCGCCTGGGACGCGGAGGCTCGCTTCGAGCTGCCCGGAGCGCGGGTCGAGGATCCGAAGGCCTGCCAGTGCGGCGAGGTCCTCGTGGGCGCCATCAAGCCGTGGGAATGCAAGGTCTTCGGCACCGCGTGCACGCCCGAGCGGCCGATCGGCACGTGCATGGTCTCGAGCGAAGGGGCGTGCGCCGCCTACTACAACTACGGACGGCTCGCCAAACGCCGCGAGCGCGTCCCGGCATGAAGCCGCGTCGCACGCGGCTCCGCGACGAGGTCGTCACGCTGGCGCACGGGGCCGGCGGCAAGGCGACCCGTGCGCTCGTCGAGGGACTGTTCGTCGAGGAGCTCGCCAACCCGCTCCTCGCTCCGCTCTCCGATTCGGCGTTGCTCGAGCTGGACGGCTCGCGGCTCGCGTTCACGACCGACTCGTACGTGGTCAAGCCGATCTTCTTCCCCGGCGGCGACATCGGCGACCTCGCCGTCAACGGCACCGTCAACGACCTCGCCGTCGCGGGCGCCCGGCCGCTCGCCCTCTCTGCGGGCTTCGTGATCGAGGAGGGCTTCCCCGTCTCCGACCTGCGCCGGATCGCCGCGTCGATGGCCCGCGCGGCCGAACACGCAGGTGTGCCCGTCGCCGCAGGCGACACCAAGGTCGTCGAGCGCGGCAAGGCGGATGGTCTCTACGTGACGACGTCGGGGATCGGCGTGGTCGCGCCGGGCGTCGAGCTCGGCCCCGAGCGGGTCGAAGTCGGTGACCGCGTGCTCGTCTCCGGCCCGATCGGCGACCACGGCATGGCCGTGATGGTCGCCCGCGGCGAGCTGCAGCTCGAGGTCGACCTCGAGAGCGACACCGCCTGCGTGCTCGAGCTCGCGCAGGCGCTGCTCACGCTCGGCCAGGCGATTCACTTCATGCGCGACCCGACGCGGGGCGGCGTCGCCACCGCGCTCAACGAGCTCGCGCAGGCTGCGGACATCTCCGTCTCCCTCGACGAGAACGCCCTGCCGGTGCGTGGGGAGGTCGTCGGCACGTCGGAGATCCTCGGCATCGATCCGCTCTACGTCGCCTGCGAGGGACGACTGATCGCCGTGGTCGCCGCCGACGCGGGCGACGCGGCGCTCGCACTTCTCCGGTCTCATCCGCTCGGCGCGGGCGCGGCGATCGTCGGCGAGGTGCGTGCCGAGCCAGCAGGGCTCGTCCTCCTCGAGACGAGCTTCGGCGGCAGCCGTGTCGTCGACATGCTGGTCGGCGACCCGTTGCCGCGCATCTGCTGACGCGCGTCTAGCATCGAAGCGTGACGGACGCGAGGACGGGAATCGACAAGCGCGCGATGACCGCGCTCTCGGGCGGGCACCTGGCGGTCGATTTCGCCTCGGGCAGCGTGCCGGCCCTGATCCCGTTCATGACCGACCGCTTCGATCTGAGCTACATGCTCGCGGCGATGCTGCTGCTGGCGGCGACCGCGTCCTCGTCGCTCGTCCAGCCGCTCTTCGGCCTGTGGTCGGACCGCCGGGGGGCGCTCTGGCTGATTCCCGGCGGCACGTTGCTCGCGGCTGTGGGCGTCGGCGGCGCAGCGATCTCGCCCGCCTACCCCCTCGTGCTCGTGCTCGTGCTCGCCGGCGGGCTCGGGGTCGCCGCGTTCCATCCCGAAGGCGCGAAGTTCGCCTCGTATGCGAGCGGCCGCAAGCGCGCGAGCGGCATGTCGTACTTCAACAGCGGCGGCAACGTCGGCTACGCGCTCGGCGCGTTCGCCACCGGCCAGCTCGTCGTCTGGCTGGGGCTCGTCGGCGGGCTCGTCGCCATGGCGCCGGTCTTCCTCGCCGCGCTCGCCCTTGCACGTTTTGCGCCCGAGCTCGCCGCGCTCACCCCGCGGACACGCGCCACCGGGCTCGCGCGCGGCGACGACCGTCGCCGCGCGATGGCGCTGCTCGGCGTCGTGATCGCGCTGCGCAGCGTCGCCTGGTTCACGCTGCTCGCCTTCGTCCCCCTCTGGGTCGTCTCGCTCGGGCACTCGAAAGCGGACGGAAGCAGGCTGCTCTTCCTGATGCTGCTGGCGGGCGCGGTCGGGACGCTCGTGCTCGGCGCGGTCGCCGACCGGATCGGGCTGCGCACGACGCTCGTGATCACACAGGCGCTGATCGCGCCGCTGATCCTCGTGTTCGTCTACGTGGGCGGCGTCGCGGGCGTGGTCGCGGTGATGCTCGTCGGCGTCTGCGTGGTCGGCACCTTCGGCGTGACGATGGTGCTGAGCCAGCTCTACCTGCCGCGGCACGTCGGCATGGCCTCCGGACTGTCCGTCGGGCTCGCGATGGGAGTCGGCGGCGTCGCGGCGGTGGTGCTCGGCGCGGTCGCCGACGCGGTCGACCTGAAGACGGCACTGACGATCTGCGCAGTTGCGCCGGCGGTCGGCGTCGTCGCGTGCCTTCGACTCCCGGCTCCCGCGAAGCAGGCCCGAGTGAGCCCCGCTCCCGCGGGAGCGCTCGAGTCCGGCGCCTAGCGCACGAGCCGTGCGAGCGCGTCGAGGGCGATGCGCTCACCGTCCGGGGTCTCGACGGTACGCTCGACGCGTTCGGCCCGCTCGACCTCGAGGCCGCTTCCCTCGAGATCGGCGACGACGTCGGCCGCCGTGTACAGCACCTGCGCATCGCGGGGGCCCCCGTGCCCGGCGGTGAGGTTGTCGCTGTCGTGCGCGACGAGCAGGAACGTGCCGCGGTCGGCGACAGCGTCGGCGGCACGGCGGAGGATCGGCCGGCGGAGCTCGGCGGGGACCTGGAGGTAGAAGACGAGCACGAGGTCGAAGGAGCGCACCGGCGGCTCGTAGTCGCGCAGATCGACAACCAGCCACTCGCCGTCGACACCGCGTGACGCTGCCAACCGCCGCGCCTTCTCGAGTGCGACGTCGGAGAAGTCGACACCGGTGACCTGCCAGCCGCGCTCGGCCAGCCAGACGGCGTTCCGCCCCTCGCCGCAGGCGACGTCGAGGGCGCGCCCAGGCGGGAGCCCTGCGGTCTCCGCGACGAGGAAGCGGTTCGGCTCGGCCGTCCAGACGAGCTCGGCGCCGCCGTAGCGCTGGTTCCAGTCGTCCCGGTCCACGGCCTGAGCATGCCTGACGTCATCCCCTGCGGGCGTCGGCTGCCGTCACGAAGGGCTGATTCACTCCCCCGGATGAGTGCCGAGGCCGCGAAGCGGCGGTTCCACCTCCCGGTGCGGGCCCTGGACGGGATCCGGCCGTACGACCGCGCCTGGCTCTCGAAGGACGTGCTCGCCGGGGTCACGCTCGCCGCGCTCGCGATCCCGGAGGTGATGGGCTAAACGAAGATCGCCGGCACCCCGGTGATCACGGGGCTCTACACGATCCTGATCCCGATCGCCGCGTTCGCCCTCGTCGGCTCCTCGAGACATCTCGTCGTGGGCGGCGACTCGGCGACCGCGGCGATCATGTACGCGGGCATCGCCGGGCTCGGGGTCTCGGGCCTCCAGCCGAACACACCGCAGTGGGTCGCGTTCGCGAGCCTGAGCGCGCTGCTCGCAGCAGGCTTCCTCTTCCTCGCCCGGGTCGCCCGGCTCGGGTTCCTGGCGAACTTCCTCTCGCGAACGGTGCTCGTCGGCTTCCTGACCGGCGTCGGGATCCAGGTGGCGATCGGGCAGGTCGGCGGCATGCTCGGCATCCCACCGCCGAACGTCGCGCCCGATGCCGTGAGCGGCGCCGTGCGCAAGTTCGGGCTCACGCTCTGGGACATCGGCGACGCCTCGTGGCAGACAACGCTCGTCTCGGCGATCGTCCTCGCGATCCTGATCGGCTTCGGCCGTTACGCGAAGCAGATTCCCGGCGGCCTCGTCGCCGTGATCGGGTTGATCGCAGCCAGTTGGATCTTCGACCTCCAGAGCCACGACATCTCGACGCTGGGACCGGTCCCGAGCGGCCTGCCTCACATCGGCCTGCCGAAGGGCACAGCTGGAACGACGCGTCCTCTCTGCTCGTGACCGCGGGGTCCCTGTTCCTCGTGATCCTCGCCCAGAGCGCCGCGACCTCACGGGCGTACGCCGTCAAATACCGCGAGCGTTTCGACGAGAGCGTCGACCTCGTCGGGCTCGGCCTCGCGAACATCGGGGCCGGTCTCAGCAGCACCTTCGTGGTCAACGGCAGCCCCACGAAGACGGAGATGGCCGACGAGGGCGGCAGCCACACCCAGGTCGCGCAGCTCACGACGGCCGCCGTCGTCGTCATCGTCCTCCTGTTCCTGACGAAGCCGCTGCAGTACCTGCCGAACGCGGTGCTCGCGGCGGTCGTGTTCCTGATCGGCCTCAAGCTCGTCGACGTTCGCGGCATGCGTGAGATCCTGCGCCTGCGCAAGGACGAGTTCGCGGTCGCAGCCGCGACGGCCGCCGTCGTCGTCGGGGTCGGGGTCGAGCAGGGGATCATCCTCGCGATCGTCCTCTCGCTGATCCTGCACCTGCGACGGCACTACGCACCGGTCGACGTGGTCCTCACCTGGGACGAACGCCACCACGTGCGGGCGCTCCCGCCCGGCCCCGGTGTGACCAGCGAGCCCGGGCTGGTCGTCTACCGCTTCGGCGCGGGCATCTTCTACGCCAATGCCCAGCGCCTGTCCGACGAACTGCTCGAGCTCGCGGGCGGTGACAGCCCGCCTCGCTGGATCGTCCTCGTCGGCTCGAGCATCGACGACATCGACTTCACCGGCGGCAAGACCCTCGGCGAGCTCGCCGGCGAGCTCCGGGCGCTCGGGGTCACGCTGGCCGTCGCCGACGTCCGCGACTCCGTGCGCGACGAGCTCGACCGGTACGGCCTGACGAGCACGATCGGCGCAGACCGGATCTTCGAGACGGTCGAGGCGGCAGTCGAGGCGTTCCATGCCGAGGCAGCCCCGCCGGCGGGCCGGTAGCGAAGGTCAGCGCGGCTCGAGCCCCCAGCGGCCGGCGAAGGCGGCTCCGGGCTCGAGCACGATCAGGTGCTCTCTCGACCGGAAGGCGTTCGGTGGACAGGTCATCGGCTCGACGGCGAGGCTCCGCCGGGCCACGTCCGGGAGCGGATCGCCGGTGAAGAGCATCAGGTACGGGTAGCTCTCGTCCACCCAGAGGGTCAGCCCCGTCTCGCTCTCCGGGTCGCGGAGCTCGACGCGTGCGAGCCCGTCCTCGTCTCGCTCGAGATCGGCGAAGGCATGGTCGAGCCGGGTCGCGCCGAGCAGCCTGGCGACACGGAAGTCGTGCTCGGTCCCGGCGACCGGGTCGCGGGCGGTCGGGATGCCGTTCTCGTCGGAGCGCAGGACGGTTCGCGCGGGGACGCGCAGCACGATCGAGTCGACCGTCGGCGTGCCCAGCGTGAGATAGGGGTGCGCACCGGCCCCGAACGGGCACGGACCGGTCCCGGCGTTCGTCGCCGTCGTCCGGACGCGCAGGCCCGCCGGGCCGAGCGCGTACTCGACCGCCAGGTCGAGCGTGAACGGATAACCGGGGCGGGGATGGAGCGTGTGCGCCATCACGACGCGGCTCGGCTCCCGCTCGGCGACCGTCCAGTTCGCCCACCGGACGAGGCCGTGGATCGCGTTGTTCGACGCCGGCTCGTCGAGCGGCAGCTGGTGCCGGTGACCGCCGAACTCGTACGAGCCGCCCTGCACCCGGTTCGGCCACGGCACCAGCACCTGCCCCCGGCCCGACGTGCTCAGCTCCAGAGGCCCGTAGCCGTCGAGGAGATCGCGGCCCGCGACGGCGTACGACCGCAGCCCACCGCCCACCTCGACCACGACGGCCCGCTGTTCGCCGAGCGCGAGCTCGATCTGCTCCCCCGACGGTGCGATCACCGCCCGAACGCTACTCCAGCGCCGCAGCTGTGCCCACCGCCCGGGCCTCCCGCAGGGGTCCGGCTGCGGCGGGCGAACCAGTCCACATAGCCTTCCTGTGAGGAAGTTCTGGCCGACACTGGAGAGAAGAGGATGTTGAAGGTTGTCATTGCGGACGATCACCGCCTGATCCTGGCCGGGATCAGGCGCTCCCTGGAGGACGACGGGGACTTCGAGGTGGTCGGCGAAGCGAGCACCGGCGAGAAGGTCCTGCCGCTCGTCGCCCAGACCAATCCCGACCTTGTCGTGCTCGACCTGCGGATGCCCGGGATGGACGGGCTCATCTGCCTCGACCAGATCAAGAAGCGCCACCCCTCGGTGAAGGTGGTCGTGCTCTCAGTCTCGACCGACGAGAAGCTGATCGAGAACGTGCTCAAGCGGGGAGCGAGCGCCTACATCGTGAAGAGCGTGAATCCGGTCGACCTGCCGGGAGCGCTACGGCAGGCGGTCGAGGGCAACGTCTTCAGCACGATCGGGCTGCCGGATGCCACGGCAGCGGGCGCCGCGAAGGCAGCCGGGCTCACGGATCGTGAGGCAGTCATCCTCGGCGCGCTCGCACGCGGTCTCTCGAACGAGCAGATCGCGAAGGAGCTCTGGGTCGCCGAGCAGACGGTCAAGTTCCACCTCACGAACGTCTATCGAAAGCTCGGCGTCTCCAATCGAACGGAGGCGGCCCGGTACGCCTACCAGCAGGGCCTCGTCGAGAGCCCGCTCTACGAGCACGAATGACCGCCGCCTAGAGCAGGTCGACCCGGATCAGCCGGCCGTCGGCGCGCTGGGCCGCTTCCCAGGCGCGAACCCGGAGGTCGATCGCCAGCCGCATCGCCTCGAGGTTGTAGGAGCCGAGCAGAGAGACCTCGACCGTGTCCTCGTCCCCGCCCGGACCAACGACGAGATCGGGACGTGACCGGAGATCCGCGATCAGCACGTCACGCATGCCGGGATCGCTCACGCGCAGCGTCGTCACGGCTTCCCGCCTCGCGGAGGCCGGCAACCGAACTGGTGGTACGCGCACGTGGGACAGTAGAACGCGAGCGCCGGAGGCTCATCCGTTCCGGGCTCGTCGACCCGGTAGGCGCGCCATCCCTGCCAGTAGAGGCCGCTCGAGATCTGGCACTCGGCGCATCGGACGGTCGTGGCCTGCTTGTGTCGATGATCCCGGCTGCCCGCGTTCACTGTGTCCTCCCCCCCACACGGTCACCTTGCTGCCGTGTGTTTGCCCAGACCACCGACGGAGGTGTTGACTCCTTGCGACCTACGGCCTGGCCCGAACGGGGGAACGGGTCTACGCGGCGCGAGCGTCGCGGCGAAGAACGGAGAGAACGGCGGCGGTCTCGCCGAGCTCGGGGTCGGCGAGCGCGAGCCGCTCGAGCTCCCGTGCCTCGCTGCGCCGCAGGGAGACAACACGCGTGCTGTTGAGCGCCCAATCGAGCACGAGTGCGAGGTCGCGAAGCCTCGACGAGGCGCCTGCCTGGGTTTGCGCCAGCCTCTGGGCGCGCTCGATCTGCGCCCGCGGGAACGCCAGCACCTGACCCCTGATCTCGAGCCTGACCATGCTCGGCGAGGCACTGTAGCGACGGGATCGGACACGGTCCCGCGCCCTCGCCGACGATCGGAAACGTCGAACCGACGCCGGAGGCAGGAGAGGATTCCAACGGCGGGCCTCGTAGCCCGCAGATGCGCCGGCGGCGATCTTCCTCAAGAACGACGGCTGCAGGGAACGTCGTCGGCGCACCCCTCCGCCCCACCGAGGGAAATTCCCGCATTTTGCGATCGTCCGCGCGGAGCCCGGCCGCGCTGCCGTCCGCGAAAAGAGGGATACTCGTTGGGCGGCGCGCGGCTGCGGACTGGCGGCAAGATCCCCTTCCGCGCGCCGCACTTCCTCGGCAGGAGCGATCCGGTCGTCGCCGTGCTCTGGTACGGGCTGCCGGTGTGGATCCGCCTGCGCAGGTAGCAGGCATTCGTTCCCTGCCGAAGAATGTTTGCCGTGGGCGCTGAAGCCGGCTGCCCGAGGACGGATACACGACGGCCGGACGGAACGCCGAACGAATCGAGATGACCTTTCGCTATCGCCTCATCGACGAGAACGGCGCCGACCTCGGCCCGCTCGCCTCACACCGCCCGGAGTGGCATCCGGGTGAACGCCTGTCGCGCTGGCACGGCGAGCGGCTGGAGGTGGTCAGCGTCGTCGAGGTCGACGAGCAGACGGAGTTGTTCCGGGCCTACATCGTCGTGCGCCCGCACTGACCGCGGTCTCGCGCTACGCGCTCCGGGCCGGGCTTTCGTCAGCGGCCGCCCTCGCCGCCAGCGAACGCGGCGCACGCTGCCGTCCGAGTGCCGGCAGCGTGCGCTCGACGAACGTCTCGACGAGCTCCGGATCGAACTGCGTCCCCGCGGACGCGCGCAGCTCTTCGATTGCCTGCTCGTTGCTCTGCGCCTGCCGATACGGGCGTTCGGAGGTGATCGCGTCGTAGGCGTCGCAGATCGCGATCATGCGCGCCGCGAGCGGGATCTCTTCGCCCTTCAGGCCGTCGGGGTAGCCCAGGCCGTCCCACCGCTCGTGGGTCGAGCGAACGGTCAGTGCGACGTGCTCGAGCCCTTCGGCGGCGGCGATGATCCTCTCTCCGATCACGGTGTGCTGCCGGACGATCTTCCATTCCTCGTCGTCGAGCTGCCCGGGCTTCTGCAGCACGGCCTCGGGCAGGGCGAGCTTGCCGACGTCATGGAGCTCCGCTGCCGCGCGAACGAGCTTCGCCTCGCTGCCGACGAGCCCGAGCTCCGCCGCGAACGCCGCCGAGTACCTCGCGACTCCGTCGAGGTGCGTCCCGAACGATTCGTCGCGCTCGGCGAGCGCCTGGAGCAGGACGCCGCGACCCTCACCGCCGCCCATGCCGAGCCCCTTCTCGGCGTACATCCGCCGGTCGGCGATCTGCAGAGCGTCGTGGGTGTTCTCCGCCTCGGCGGGGAGAAGTGTGTAGCCGCTCGAGCAGGTGATCGCGAACGCATTTCCCGATTCGCGCAGGCTCGCACTCGTGACGGCGCGGAGCCACGGCAGGTCGAGGGCGGATCCGGGCGCGAGGATGCAGAACTCGTCGCCGCCGAGGCGGAAGACCTCGCCGCGCTCTCCGACGGTGTCGCGCAGACGCGCGCCGAGACGCTGGAGCAGCGCATCGCCCGCGTTGTGGCCGAAGGTGTCGTTGTAGGCCTTGAACCCGTCCAGGTCGAACAGCAGGAGCAGCGACGATTCCTCTGCCGCCCCCTCGAAGTAGTCGTCGAGGTGGCGCATCAGCGAGCGCCGGTTCCCGAGCCCCGTCAAGGCATCCGTCAAGGACTCGACGCGCGTCAGGTGCAGGAGCGCGAGGTACTGGCGGAACGTGAACAGCAGACGGCCGACCACCGCGACCAGGGCGAGCGAAGCCGAGACGAGCGCCACGGTCTGCACCCGCTGGAAGTGATCCCACAGCTCGACGGCGAGGCAGACGAGCGCCATGACGACCGGCGCGAGCACGAGTGACATCCCCTCGAGCCTGCTCCGGACGCGGCGAACCGGCGAGGCGAGGGTTCCGGCAGCGATCAGCACGAACCCCGCCGGCCACGTCAGATCGAGCCAGGTGCCGCCGCGGTACGTGCCGTCGGCGACCTGGAGGAGGTAGATCGAGTCCGCGACGCCGAAGAGCACCAGTCCCCCTCCGAGCGTGAGCCACATCTGGCTGAGCCGCCAGTCCGAGAGACCGAAGACGATGAAGATCAACGCGAGCAGCAACGCGTCGCCGGCGGGGTAGGCCAGGTTGGTCGCGACGGCCGCGAAGCTGCCGGTCGACGAGCGCCACACCGGTCCGAGCACGATCGCCGTCGCAAGCGAGCACACCGTGAATCCGCCGATGAGACCGTCGAGCCAGACGACCCCACCGAAGTCGACGACCGAGGCGCGGACGAGCAGCCCGAGGCCGATGAACACCGGGAGGTAGAAACCCAGATAGCCGGCGTCGGCCAGCGAGGGGAACGGCTGCGACGCCAGCTGCTGCAACTCGACCGTGTAGTAGATGTCGCCGAACGTCCAGGCGAAGATGCCCGCCGCGATCCAGATCCAGGCGGCCCCGCTCCTGCGGTGAAGCCCGTGCAGCAGGCACGTGACCCCGGCGAGGATGCCGACCCAGTCGTAGAGCCAGTTGGTGAAGATCCTCGACACGTCCGCGCCGCCGAGACCGGTGCGCCACTGAACGGCGAGCGCGCCGAACAGCACCAGGGTGGCACCGAACGCAGCGACGGACAGGCGCTCCACCCACGGGCCGTCCCCCACCTCGGCCCGACGCGGCCGGAGCCGTGCAACCAGGTGCTGCGCCATCACACCAGCGGTTTCGGCACACCGGCGGCGCAGCGCGTCCCCCGGATGGGGTAACACCTCCGAGAGCGCGACCGAGAAGGGTGAGACCGGGCGAGAGCAAGGAGCGAGGCCCCGCCGCATCGGGCCTCGAAGCCTCACCCGGTCACAGCGGCTTCATCGGCAGAACCCGGCGGCACCTGAAGATCGAGCTCACCGGGGCGTAGGCCGAGTCACCCAAACCGGGGAGGGCGAACCGCTCCGGAGACCTCTACGGTGAGAGTCGAGCCGGGATCGAGAGCAAGGGGGCCGCAGCCTTCGTTCTCTCCCGGCTCTCTTTTTTCGCCCGCCGGTCACGCTCACCGCGGGCGCGGTCGGCCGGCGGCCGGCTCCAGGGGAGAGGGACGGAGCCTGGCCGCCGTGCCGAAGCGCGGTCTCCGACTCCCCCGGAGACTGCCGGACTCTTCGTCGGACGGGCGAACTGTCCTCTTGCCGCGGGCTAGCGGACGACGAACGTCCGGCTGACGACGATCCGGTGGCGTCCCGGGTTGAACGCTGCGCGCAGGTCGACGCGATAGGCGTAGCGCCCGGGCGGGAGATAGCGCCGTGGGAATCGCACGAGCGGCGTCCAGTTGGCCTTCGCGTAGCCCACCGCCTGCAGCCGCGGACGCGGCGCAACGGGCACGTCGACGGTCGTGCGCGCGGTGCGGCCGACCGGCACGATCGTCGCGACGTACCGCGCGTCCTCCGCCGTGCGCACGGCGAAGCTCCACGCGCGCTGCTGGGAAGACAACTTCGGGATCGCCAGCCCGCGGAAGATCGCGTGCGCGCCCAGCACGGTCTTCGAGTGCCTCCAGACCATGCGGCGCCCGACGCAGCGCCCGCTCGTCGCCGCGATCGCGTTCGTGACGGCGGTGTACGACGGCCGCTCGCTGCCGTCGGCGCGCAGCAGCCCGCTCTGGAACCCGGAGAGCGCGGTCTCGTCGATGAACGGCATGAAGAAGAGCGCCTTGACGGAGCCGTCGCACTCGGCCGAGCGAACGAGCTGCGCGTAGACGGCCGCCTGATGCGCCTCCGAGGCGACCGGTACGTTCTCGGTCCCGGTGTAGAGGCTGTCCGGAGCGTTCGATGCGACGCGCACCTGCCACCCGACCTCGTCGATCATGATCCCGAGGCCGTTCTCCGTCGTCTTCTGCCGCGTGCCGGCGAACGCATCCCAGAGGCCCTGCTTCACGCGGTCGAGATTCGCGTAGCCGGCCATCGGCCACTCGAGGCCTTTCTTGAGCGAGTCGAGCGACGAGCGCGGATACGGGTGGAAGGAGAAGAGATCCATCAGCGGCGCCTTCCGCTTGCTCGTGCGGTAGGCGCGCCCGAGGTCGTAGAGGAACCGCAGCGGCGACGTCGAGCGGTTGCTGCGTGCCTTCGCGTCGTCGTTGCCGCGACCCGACAGGGCGCCGCCGACGACCTTGATGCTCGGGTCGACTCGCTTGAGGGCGTCGTACGAGAGCGCGAGCAGCCGCTCGTAGTCGCGCCCCGCGACCGGAACGCCGTTGCGGAACTGCGGCTGCCAGAACCGCGGCTGGTTGGGCTCGTTGCCGATCACAAAGGTCTTCACGCTCGGATAGTTCGTCGCGAGCAGTGCGACGAAGGCTGCGAAGCGCTTCGCCTGCACCACGTTTCCGCCGATCGCGTTCGCGCGCGAGGGCCGCACCGACATGACGAGATCGATTCCGTGCACGAGCGCTTCCGGGATCGTCCGGTCGAGGAACGGCTTCTCGGCGATCAGGGTCGGGTTCGCGGGGTCCCACGTCACGGTCAGCCGGTCCGTGTTCATTCCCCCGGCCGCGATCTTGCTGTAGAACTGCGCGCCCGAGTCGTCGGCGTACTTGCCGGCGTCGTCCGCGACGCCGAACCTGATCGTGCCCGGCGCGCCCGCGGCGGCGACCGCATGGGCGGCGACCGCGCAGAAGAACGCCGTGACGGCGAGCGTCACGCAGGTCTTGGGGGCCATCCGCCCACCTTTTAGCACACGGAGCGGCGATCTCCTGCCGGTCCTAGCCCGTGTAGTCGAGGCTGGAGCCGTACGGGCCGACGAGCGGGATCCAGAGCTTGGTGCCTCCGATGAGCAGGCGAATCCGCAACTGCCGGGCCGGCAGCAGGTCTGCGTCCATCGCGGCGGTGATCCGCCTCCCTTGACGGGCTCCGGCGCACCGGAGAGCATCGTCCCTCCTGACCTTCGACGCTAAGGACACGAGATGTACGCACTGGTGACGCGGTTCCAGGATTCACCTGCCGACCTCGAGGACGGCATCGCCCACGTGCTCGACGAAGTCGTGCCGATCGCCCGGGCGCAGGCCGGCGTCCGGGGGCTCTGGCTCGTCGACCGGGAGACCGGCGAGCGGCTGTCGGTGCTGGTCGTCGAGGAGGAGGCGGCTGCCGACGCTCTCTTCGCCGCCGTCGGCGAGCTGCGGGCGGCCGACCCGGCGCGCAACCGCCCGGCGCCCGTGGGGTCGACGAGGTACGAGATCTTCGCGGAGGCGCTCGACTGACCTCGACTCCACGGGCAGGAAGCACGGTGCCGTGCGCGGAAGTCAGTGTGCGTGAGCGACGACCGGGACGGCTTCGAGCCGAAGGCGGAGCGCGGCGCCCAGCGCGAGCACCTCGTCGCGCACGACTACGACACCGTCGACCGCGACCTGGAGCGGCTCGGACTGACGATCTCGCGGCTCCCGTCGGAGGCCGGAGTCGTCTGGCGCCTGACGCTGCCGCGCGGCGAGCAGTTCGAAGCGTGGGAGCCCGGAAACGCCGGTCTCTCGCCGCCCGCGGAGATCATGCGGCTGATCGCCGGCGTCGTGCGCGAGAAAGGGCTGGTGCCGTCGGCTCAGGCCGGCAATGACCCCGGCGCGGTGCGCCTGCGCGAGATGCTCGCCGCGCAGCGCACCGCACTGCTCGAGCACGACCCCGGGACCCGGCTCGGCGATGACCCCGAGAACCTGCACCGGCACCGTGTCGCTGCCCGCCGCAGCCGTGCGTTCCTCCGGAGCACGCGGGCGCACGTCGATCCCGACTGGCGCCGCACCCTCGTGCGCCCCCTGAGCCGGCTGGGGGAGGCAACGGGCCCGGTCCGCGACCTGGACGTCCTGATCGAGGGGCTGCAGCCTCACCTCCAGCGGCTCGAGGAGGCCGACCAGCTCGGAGCGGCCACCCTGATGGCGAGCCTCGCCAGGACACGCGAGGCCGCCCGGCAGCGACTGCTGGAAGCCCTCGACGAGGAGCGGTACCACCTGCTGCTGGCGCGGCTCCACTTTCCGCCGCAGCTTCGGGCAGGCGTCGAGTCGATCCCGCTCGACCGGATTGCGCGACGCGAGTTCGGCCGGCTGGCGCACGCGGTCGCGCGACTCGGCAGGGAGCCGAGCGACGACGATCTGCACGGGCTCCGAATCGCGCTGAAGCGCGCACGCTATGCCGCCGAGCTGTCCGCGCCGTCAGGCAAGACCGGCCGGGCGTTCGTCGAGGCCGCGAAGACGCTCCAGGATCTCCTCGGCGAGCACCAGGACTCCGTGATCGCGGAGTCGCTGCTGCGCTCCACGGCCGTCGTCGACAGGCCGACCGCGGCGGCGTTCGTCGCGGGCCGCATCGTGGAGCGGCAGGCCGCGCGCCGGGCGCGGCTGAAGGAGCAGTTGCCGGCGGCCTGGCGGCGGCTCCGGAAGCGAGGGGCACGGCTCTAGCATCTAGACCTCGTAGCTCCAGAGCAGGGCACGGAGTGCTTGCAAACTCACGTTCTTCCTGGTTATGTGGTGCGTGGGATGGGGAAAGACGGGCCTGGGGGAGCACAGGGCCCGCGGCGCGTGGCGCGGTTCCTGGCGGTTGCGGTCGTGGCCTTGCTCGGCGCGGTCCTCGCCCCGCAGGCGCTCGCCGGCACGTTCCTCGTCACGAGCAGCGCCGACTCGGGCGTCGGCAGCCTCCGTGAGGCGATCACCGAGGCGAACGCCGTTTCGGGCTCGACATCGGAGATCGACTTCACGATCGGCAGCGGAGTGGCGACGATCTCGCCGACGTCGCCGCTGCCCGCGATCACTGCGCCAGTCGTGATCAACGGGCTGACGCAGCCCGGGGTGAACCCGCCCGACATCGTGCTGGACGGCAGCCAATGCTCGAACGGAGGCCTCCCTTGTGACGGGCTTGTGGTGCGGGCGGGAAGCTCGACCATCGAAGGACTGGCCGTGGTCGGTTTCTCGGGTCGCGCAGTCGTCTTCGACGGAAGCGAATCCGGGCTCGGCGGCAATACGCTCGAATCGTCCTACATCGGCTGGGATCCCAACACCGCGTCCTTCCATGGAAGCGCTGACGCCGGCGTCGCGATCGTCTCGAGTCCGAACAACACGATCGGCGGCGGGAGCTCCGGAACGAGAGTCGTCGTCGCAGGAAACGGCGGCGGCGGCAGCCTCACCGAGATGCTTGTCACCGGGTCCGCGAGCACAGGCAATGTCGTGTCCGGCAACTGGATCGGTCTGGGAGCAGACGGAACAAGCTCGCCCGACACGGCGAACGGGATTGTCATCACAGGCGGGGCGCACGGCAACACGATCGGGGGCGACCAAGCGCAGGGCAACACTCTTTATGCCTTCTACCAGGACGGAATCGACGTCCGAGACGCAGGCGGCGGGAACATCGTCGCCGGGAACTCGATCGGCCTCGATGCGAACGGTGGGATGCAAGGCCAGAGCGACACCGGGATCGCGGTGGAAAACAGCCCGAACACGATCATCGGCGACGGCGCCGTCCCCCCGCAGAACGCCGATACCACCCGCGGCAACGTCATCGTGGGCGCCACCGGGGACGTCGGCGTTCTGGTGACCGGCGCGTCCGGAGGAACTTCGCTCGCGGGCAACTTCATCGGCACGGATCGTCAGGGAAGCTCGGAGCTCGGGAACTCCCAGGGCGTCCGCGTCATCTCGGCGAGCGGAATCACGGTGGGGCCGGGCAACACGATCAGCGGGAACCAGTCCGACGGCGTCGAGATCGCAAGTACGTCGGGCAACCGGATCGTTGCCAACTCGATCTACGGCAACGGCATCGGCGAGAGCGGCGGGAAGGGGATCCTCCTCGACCCCGGAGCGAACAACGACATCGCTCCGCCCGCGCTCACGGACGCATCGAGCTTGGGCGGGACGACGACCGGGCACGGCACGTTCCACGGCTCACCGAATGAAGCGGTCTACATCGAGTTTTTCAACAGCCCGACCTGCGATCCGAATGGCGGGGGTCGGACGTATCTCGGGTCGGTCACGGCCACAGGGGACGGAAACGGGACGGCGCAGTTCTCCTTCTCGGTCGGCACCGGTCCCGGCACCGCGTTCCTGACCGCGACCGCCACCGACATATCGACGGCCGACTCGTCCGAGTTCTCGAACTGCCTCGCGTCGACGAACGGCGCCGTCGGAAACGGCACGCTGTCGGGCTCGGTTCAGATCGACCCGTCGCTCGAGCCGCCGGGGAACTTCCCGGTCGACCTGACCGCCGCCGGGACCGGGGACTGGGCGATCTGGGGCACCGGGACGAGCACGTCGCTCAGCCCGGATGTTCGCAAGGCCGGCGGGAGCTCGATCAGTGACCTGACCAACATCGACCCCGACCCGTCGGTGCCGTTGCGCGGCCTCGGGCAGTTCAACTGTGACCCGAACAACGTCAACTGCACTCCGTTCGCCTTCAGCTGGAGCGACGGCAACGGTGACAACCCCAAGGGGACAGGCGTTGCGGCCGGGATCCAGCACGACGGCGAGCAGACGCAGACCTCCACGCTCGGCAAGGGATTCGCGTTCGACGTGCCGGCCGACACGTCCACGCGGACCCTGAAGGTCTACGTGGCGACGAACCGCGCGGACGGCGAACTGTCCGCAAGCCTGTCGGACCAGTCCGCCGGGAACTACGCGAACACGCTCGTCCAGGCGACGGACCTGCGCTCGGCGATCTACACGATCACCTACTCGGCCGCGTCGGCCGGGCAAACACTGCACGTGCAGTGGATCGAGACCGCAGACAACTGCGAGCAGTTCCGCTGTGACAACGTCGCGATCTACGCGGTCGCGCTCTCGGGCGGGAGCACCACCACGAGTGCATCCGCCGGCCTGACGAGCGGCCCCTCCGTCGGGATCTCCGGCTCGAACGACCTGCTGACGGACATCCCGCTGCGCGCCTTCGAGCCCGCGCAGACCGGGACGACTCCCGCGCCGATCAACGGGCTCCCGATCAACGGCCTGCCGATCAACGGCCTGCCGATCAACGGGCTCCCGATCAACGGCCTCCCGATCAACGGCCTGCCGATCAACGGGCTCCCGATCAACGGCCTGCCGATCAACGGGCTGCCGATCAACGGCCTGCCGATCAACGGGCTCCCGATCAACGGCCTCCCGATCAACGGGCTCGCGCTCTCGCAGAGCTGGACGGACATTCTCAAGGGCACCGCGCTCGAAGGTGTGCCGCTGCAGACGATCACGCTGCAGGACGTGCTGGCGCTCAATCCGCAACCCGCCGCAGTCCAGAACTTGACCCTCGGCGACCTCGAGCTCGCCGGCAGCGACCTCGGCAAGATCACGATCGGCGCGCTCGCGCTCGGCTCGACACCGATCAACGGACTGCCGGCTGCAGACGCGAATGCGATCGAGACCCAGCTGCAGGCGTGGTGCAACAGCGTCGTGGCCCCTGCCGATGCTGCGACGAGTTGCACGACGGCGAGCCTCGGAACCGCCAGCCTGTTCGCACTCGGTCTCGCCGGGGCGCCGATCAACGGGCTCCCGATCAACGGGCTGCCGATCAACGGCCTGCCGATCAACGGCCTGCCGATCAACGGGCTCCCGATCAACGGGCTGGACCTCTCGGCCTCGCCGATCAACGGGCTCCCGATCAACGGCATGCCGATCAACGGGCTGCTCGCGGCCGTAGTCGACTGCACGAAGATCGACTGCACGACGAAGACGCTCGGCGACGCGGCGGCCGCAGGCGCGCTCCAGCCGGGCGCGACGATCCTCGACCTGCTGAACCTCCTGCTGCAGCCCGGCAGCCCCGTGCGGGACTCGCTGACGCTCGGAGACGTGATCGGCCTGCTGATCAAGCGATCCGACGTGCCGTGGGAGACGCTCTCGCCACGGCTCCTCTCGGCCTTCGACCCGGAACGCAAGACGCTGCCGCTGACCGCCCACTTCACGCTGCAGGGGACGGGCGACAACGGCTCCGCGACCGTGAAGGTGACGTTGCCGGACGGCTTCGACTATGTCCCGAACTCGGCCGGTGAGAGCGTCGGCGAGCCGACGGTCAGCGGGCACACGCTCACGTGGAACCTCACCGGCGTGCCCTTCGACAGCACGCAGTCGATCTCGTTCGAGGCGTGGTCGGGCACCTCCGTCGGGCCGGCCCAGGCGACGGAGACCGTCACGTCGGGCACCGCAACCGACTCGTCGACGGCGCCCTTCTCCGTCACGGACAGCTTCGGGACGAACGGCACGCCGGCGCAGGCGCAGGAGATCACCCCGGACCAGAACGTCGAGCTGTCCGCGATCCCGAACCGCGGTGCCGTCGACTACTACAAGATCCCGCTGCCGGCGGCCGGCACGCGGCTGCAGGTGCACCTGACGAACCTCCAGGCCGACTACGACCTGGCGCTCTACGCCGACCACACGACTTCCGTGCGCACGGGCGCGGGAACGGGCGCGCCCCTCCAGGACGGCGTGATCGCCGACCAGTCGCTCAATCTCGCGGGCGGCGCCAACAGCCAGCTCACGCCCACCGCGCTGCAGGACGTTCCCGACCCGGGCATCCCGATCGTCCAGGTCTCCGCGAACCGCGGCACCGACGACGAGGACGTCGGCATGGTCTCGCCGGGCGGCTCGGGCTTCGCGACGATCGCCGTCTTCGGCTACAACGGCGCGTCGAGCACCGAGCCCTACACGCTGCGCGTGACGACGCAGGCGCCGCAGCAGCTCACCTGCCCCGCGCGTGCCTTCGATCACGGCGGTGAGGGCACGGCCGGCGCGGTGCCGACGATCGGATCGCTGCCCAGCGACCTGAACACCCTGATCCTCGTCAACGAGCAGCGGATCGGCGACACGTACGGGTCGACGAGCGAGTCGGACGTCGTCTCGTCGTTGACGCACCTCGCCGGCGACGCGGCACTCGGCGTGAGCGGCGCCGTCATCCCGGTCGAGGGCCTGGCCCAGAGCCAGTACGCCACCTGGGACGCGAACCCGTGCGACGTCGACGCGGCCAACGCGATCGCGAACACGATCGCGAACGAGATCGCCGCCGTGAAGGCGGCCCGTCCGAGCCTCGAGTACGTCGTCTTCGCCGGGGGCGACGACCAGATCCCGTTCTTCCGCATCCCCGACCTCTCCCGGATCGCGAACGAGAACGGCTTCGCCGGGCAGTTCGGCCAGAACGAGTACTACGGCGCCCTCGCGAGCAGCGACCTCCTGACCGACGACCCCTATCTCGACACGCGGCCGATTCCCGCGAGCGGCCGTCAGCTCTTCGTCCCCGACCTGGTCGGCGGCAGGCTCGTCGAGAAGCCCGAGCAGATCGTCGGCGCCGTCTCGAGGTTCGAGACCTCGAGCGGCACGCTCCGCAGTTCGACCGCCTTCGTCTCCGGCTACGACTTCGTCACCGACGGCAGCGACCTCGTGCAGAGCCGGCTCTCCTCGATCCTCGGCAGCGGGAACGTGCGGACGCTGATCAGCGACACCTGGTCGAAGAGCACGCTGCTCGGGACGGGCGGCGCCTTCCCGGCCGGCGGCCCGGCTGCGATCAACGACTGGAACGGCCACTACGACAACCACCAGGCGCTGGCCGCGGACGGCGACCAGACGAATCTCCTCTCGACCGGCAACCTGACCGGCACGAACGCGCTCTCGGGCGGGATCTTCTTCACGATGGGCTGCCACGCCGGCTTCCAGACGACCGACGCGATCGTCGGCTCGAGCGCCGCGGACAAGCTCGATTGGGCCGAGTACTTCGCCGGCACCGGCACGTCGTTCGTCGGCAACACCGGCTTCGGGCTCGGGAACACCGACAGCGTCGCGTTCTCCGAGGAGCTGATGGCCGGCCTCGCCGGTCACCTCGACGGCTCGGTCTCGATCGGCGAGGCGCTCGCGCGCGTGAAGCAGGACTACTACCTCTCCCGTGGCGCCTACAGCTCGTACGACGAGAAGACGCTCGCCGAGGCGGAGCTGTACGGCCTGCCGATGTACGGCGTCGGCCACGCGCCGAGCGCCGTCACGGCGGCGGCCGTGTCGCCCGACCCGGTGCTCGGCTCGACCAGCTCGACGAGCCCGAGCGAAGGGGCGCTGGCCGCGCTCCCGGGCACGAGCGCCCAGTCGGCGGACTTCTCGGTCGTCCCGGCCTTCAGCGCCCAGCAGTCGGGCCTGCACGGCTCCTGGTACACGAACGCCGGCCAGGTCCAGGCGCCGAACTACCGGCCGCTGCAGCCGTACGTGACGCTGCCCGCCACCCGGAGCGGGCTCACCGCACACGGCGTCCTGATCGACGGCCTCGTCAGCTCCGACCACTCCCCGTTCGACCCCGACAACGTGCGGCCGACCCTCGACCTGACGGCCAACGAGCCCGAGCCGCAGTTCACCGAGGAGGCCTGGCCGACCAAGGTGCCGACCCTCGTCTCCCTCGACGACGCGAACGGCCTCCGCCAGAGCCTCAACCTGACGACGGGGCAGTTCTTCACCGACACGACGAGCCACCAGGGCGTCGAGCGGCTCTGGACGCACATCGGCGGCCGCGTCACGTACTCGGCGAGCAACGACTTCGTCCCGCCGTCGATCGACTCGATCAACGCCTTCGTGAGCAACGGCGTCGTCGGGTTCACGGGCAGCTTCAGCGATCTCGACCAGAACGGAAACCCGGGCACCGTCGCCCTCGCCCAGGTCGTCTACGACGTCGACTCGAGCGGCACCTGGGAGGCTCTCCCGCTGCAGCACGACGCGACGTCCGGGGACTGGACGGGCGGCGCGCCGTTCGCCGGCACGCACGTCCAGTTCTTCGTCGAGGCGTGCGACCTCGCCGGCAACTGCGGGTTCAGCTCGAACAAGGGCCGCTATTTCGACGCCCAGCCGCTGCCGGCCCAGACGGGCACGATCTCGCTGACGCCGGACCGCCAGCCCGACACGCAGCCCTCGCCCTGGTACACGCATTCGCTGACCGTGACGGCGGCGACGTCCGGTACCGGCGCGGTGACGGTCAGCGTCGACGGTGGGGCGTTCCAGCCTGCGAGCGGGCCCGTGACACTGGTGGGCGACGGCGCGCACGTCGTCGACGCGCGCTCGTCGGACGGATCCGAGGCGACTGCCGTCTTCCTGATCGACGGACATGGGCCTGCGGTCGATCCGTCCGTCAGCCCTGTCGCGCCCGACGGGACGAACGGCTGGTACAAGACCGCCCCCACCGTCACCTTCACCTGCAACGACAACCTCTCCGGGGTCAAGCCCGGCACGTGCCTCGTCGACGGTGGGGCGAGCGACCACGTGACACTCGGCCAGAGCGTCTCGCCCCAGTCGGTCTCGGCGAGCGCGGTGGACAACGCAGGCAACACCGGCCACGGCTCCATCTCCGGCCTGAAGGTCGACCTCACCGACCCGGCGGCGCCGACGATCAGCGGCATCCAGAACGGCCAGCACTACACCGCGGCCAGCCTGCCGCCGGCCGCGGTGATCAGCTGCTCGTCGAGCGATGCGATCTCCGGGCTCGCCGGCTGCGCGATCAGCGGTTACAGCGCGGCAAGCGGCTCGCACGTACTCACCGCAACGGCGACGGACAACGCCGGTCGCACGAAAACCGCGACGCTGACGTACACCGTGGTCGGCTCGACGCTCGACGGGAAGGTCCTCCTCTCGCGCCTCTTCCGCATCTGGCTGCTCGACCCCGCGACGGGCCACGCGACGAAGCTGTCCGGCAGCGTCGGCCCCTTCGACGACCAGCCGGCCCGCTCGCCCGACGGCCAGAAGATCGTGTTCTCGCGCCGCTCGACGCCGCTCGGCGCCTCACAGCTCTGGGTGATGAACGCCGACGGCGGCGGAGCGAAGCAGCTCACGACGACGAGCGGCGACTCCAGCAATCCACGCTGGTCGCGTGACGGTTCGCAGATCGCGTTCCAGTCCACCCGTCCGGGCTCGAAGGGCTACGACGTCTGGGTCGCCAACTGGAACGCCGCCGCCTCGACCCTGAGCGGGTACGTGAACCTGACCAACAGCCCGGGTGCCGACATCGGCCCCACCTGGTCGCCCGCGGCGACAGGCAAGATCGCGTTCGCGAGCAACCGGACCGGCCAGTTCGACATCTACACGATGAGCAGCTCGGGCGGCACGCCGACGCGCATCACCACCGAGCCGCGCTCGGACTTCGACCCGGCCTGGTCGCCGGACGGCACGAAGATCGCCTTCTCGAGCAACCAGGCCGCCGACATCGGGAGCTTCGAGATCTACCTCATGGATGCCTCGGGCGGCGGGACGCGGCGGCTGACGAAGCAGCTCGGGGTGCAGCGGGCGCCCTACTGGTTCACGCCGACTCAGCTCGACTTCACGTCGAACAAGCTCTTCGGCGGCGGCATCGGGAGCGTCGACACCTCGACCTCGCAGCCCCCGGTTCGCGTCAACGGCTCGATTCTCGGCGACTCGAACCCGGGCTAGCGAGCTAGACGAGACTGTCGCGCAGCACGGCGAGCGTCTCCGGCACGACCCGAAAGTACGCCCAGCTGCCGCGCTGGTCCCGTTCGACGAGGCCGGCCTCGAGCAGCACCTTCAGATGGTGGCTGACCGTCGGCTGGGCGAGCCCGAGCGGTTCGGTGAGGTGACAGACGCACGCCTCGCCGGAAGGCTGGGCCTGGATCAGGCTGAGGAGCCGGAGGCGGGCCGGGTCGGCGATCACCCGCAGGGCCTGCGCGAGGCGGGCTGCCTCGTCGGCGCCGAGAGGGCCGGCGAGGAGCGGCGGGCAGGTCGCTGCGATGGTCGCGATCGGCTGCACGGCAACAGATTGACAGAGATCGATGTCCTTGTCACACTCGACCGGACATCGATCGGCGTCGATACGAGGAGCAGCGATGAGCCAGGCACTGGATCCGGTCACCCAGCACCACGTCCACCAGGCCGCGGACCGGTTGAAGTCGGAGTTCGCCGGGATCTTCTCGGTCGAGACGATCGAGCGCTACATCGGCGAGTCGCTCGACCTCCTCGGCAACTCGCGCATCAGCGTCTTCGTGCCGGTGCTCGCGCACCGCTTCGCCCGCGAGCGCCTGAGGGCGCTCGCACAGGCACAACACCTGATCGCGAGCGACCAGCCGGAGGTGCTGTTCGTCTGCGTGCACAACGCGGGCCGCAGCCAGATGGCCGCCGGGCTCGTGAAGCTGCGCTCCGAGGGCCGGATCCACGTCCGCTCCGCCGGCAGCACACCCGGCGAGGAGATCAACCCCGCCGTCGTCGAGGCGATGGAAGAGCTCGGCGTCGACATGAGCGAGGAGTTCCCCAAGCCGCTCACCGACGAGTTCGTACAGGCGGCGGACGTCGTGATCACGATGGGCTGCGGGGATGCCTGCCCGATCTTCCCCGGCAAGCGCTACGAGGACTGGGAGCTCGACGATCCCGCCGGGCAGGACGTTCGCTCGGTGCGGAAGATCCGCGACGAGATCGACCAGCGCGTGCAGCGCTTGATCGCCGAACTGCTCCCGCCCGAGTGAACCTCCCGTACCTGAGAGTGCTGGTCGCCGAGGCGATCGGCACCTTCGCGCTCGTCTTCGCCGGCTGCGGCGCGATCATGGTCGACGCGAAGACGGGCGCGCTCGGCCATGTCGGCGTCGCGTTCACGTTCGGGCTCGTGATCATGGCGATGATCTATGCGGTCGGGCACGTCTCGGGCGCTCACTTCAACGCGGCCGTGACGTTCGCGTTCGCCCTCACCCGCCACTTCCCGTGGCCCCGCGCGGTCGGCTACTGGGGAGCCCAGCTCACGGGAGCGTTCGCGGCGGCCCTGCTGCTCCGCGCCTCGCTCGGAGATGTCGCCCACGTCGGAGCGACGTTGCCGTCCGGCTCGCAGGGCCAGTCGTTTCTCTGGGAGCTCGTGCTGAGCGGGTTTCTGATGTTCGTGATCCTGGCGGTTGCGACCGACACGCGGGCGGTCGGCGAGGCCGCAGCGATCGCGATCGGCGGCACGATCGGCCTCGACGCGATGTTCGGCGGTCCGATCTCCGGCGCCTCGATGAACCCCGCCCGCTCGATCGCACCCGCCGTCGTGTCCGGCGACCTGCATGCGCTCTGGCTCTACATCGCCGCACCGCTCCTCGGCGCCTCGATCGGCGGGCTCGCCTACCAGTTCGTCCGCGGCGAGCACGGCTGAGGCCGGTCGGGCCGCCGGCTACGGCAGCGGCACGGCCGGCAGCGCGACGACTCCGAGACGCTCGAGGATCGCCTCCGCCTCGGTCGTCTCCTCCTCGGACGCGAAACCGGTCAGGCCCTTCGCGTGCAGCGTGCGCCCGAGCTCGTACTCGGCGCCGAGCGACCGGGCGAGCCGCAGGCTCTCCTCGAAATGAGGCCCGGCCTCGGCGGGCCTGCGCGCCTGCACGGCCGCGAGGCCGAGCAGCCGCTCGAGCAGCGCCGAGCGGACGCCGAGCTCGCCGGTGCCGCGCATCCGTGCGAGGGCGGTCGTCGCCAGGTCGGCCACGTCGCCGTGGCGGCCCTCGAGCACGAACGCCTGCGCCCGGCGGGCGTCCGCCTCGATCAGGAAGCTCTCGGCCCCGAGCGCCTCGAGCATGGCCCGTGCATCGTCGAGGTATCGATGCGCCTCCGCGAATCGCCCCTCCTCGGCCGCGAGCCGGCCGAGGTTGATCATGACGAGCGCCTCCCCGACCGGGAACTTCGCAGCGCGGTAGGTGCGGAGGGCGACATCGAACAGCTCCGCCGCCTCGGCGAGGCGTCCCTGGTCGAGCAGGATCTCGGCGCGGTTGTTCGTCGCATGGCCGCCGGTCAGGACGTCCCCGGCCCGTCGCACGGTCTCCTCGGCGCGGTGGTAGAGCTCGAGCGCGTCGTCCCACGCGCCCTCGTAGTACGCGCGGACGCCCATGTTGTTGAGCACCGTCGCCTGCCGGTGCAGCAGGCCGAGCTCCTCGAAGATCGCGAGCGCGCGGTCGAGAAACTCCCGCGCAGGGCCGCCGCGATCGCCCTCGGCCGCGGCGCGAATGTAGTAGGCGTCCGCGAGCGTCGCCCGGTCGTCGAGCGCCGTCGCACCCTCGGCCGCCCGGCCCGCGCAGGCCGCGCACTCGTCGATCTTGCCCTGCCGGTAGAGGACGATCGCCCGGGCGAGCTCGAGGGCGACGGCCTCGGCGGCATCGGCGTCGGCGGCAGCGAGCTCGTACAGCTCGAGCGCCTCGTCGTAGCGTCCGCGCCGCTCGTCGACCACTCCTCGCTTGCGCAGCAGACGCGCCCGTGGCGCGCCGTGGTCGAGAGCCCGGCTGTAGGCCGTGTCCGCCTCGTCGTAGTGCGCGGCGAGCTCGCGCACGTCGCCGAGCGCCTCGCAGACCCTCGCGACGTCGTCGCCCGGGGGCGCGAAGTGCTCCGCCGCGGCAAGAGCACGCTCGTAGAGCGTCGCAGCATCGACGTTCGCGTACTTCGACCGTGCGTCGTCGCCGGCGGTGACCGCGTACGACCACGCCTCGTCGTGGCGGCCCGCTTCGAGGAAGTGGAGCGAGAGAACGTCGGCGGCAGCCGGGCCGGCAGCGGCCCTGCGCTCGAGCGCCTCGCCCACGCGTGCGTGGATCTCCCGGCGCCGCGAGAACGCGAGGCCGTCGTATGCGGCGGTGCGCACCAGGTCGTGGCGGAAGCGCAGAAGCGACGGCCCGGCCCAGTCGACGAAGTCGGCGAGGCGCACCCACTGCTCCGGATCGGTCGCCTCGTCGGGGAGGATCTCGGCGAGCAGATCGAGATCGAAGCTCGGCCCGATCACCGACGCGTGCCGCAGCAGCAGCCGGTCGTTCGCGTCCAACGTGTCGATCCGGATCGTCAGCAGCGATTCCACCGTCTCCGGCAGGGCATCGTCGTCGGCCGGGGCCAGCGCCAGCTCGCGGATGAAGAGCGGGTTGCCCGCGGCGCGCTCGGCGACCGCGGCGAGCTGCTCCTCGGAGAGCGCAATGTCGCCCGCCGCCGCCAGAGCGAGCGCCCGGGCCTCGTCGAGGCCGAGCGGCTGCAGCTTGAGCACGTCGACCCCGGCCGAGTCGAGCGGCGGCCCCGACGGCCGGCGCGTGACGACGACGACCCAGGGCCTTGGGCCCGGCTGCGCGAGCTTCGCGAGCACGAGCTGCGAGGCATCGTCGAGCCAGTGCACGTCCTCGACGAGCAGCACGGTCGGCATCAGCAGCATGCGGGCGAGAAGCTGGTCGAGAGCGTCGTGCAGGCGGTCGCGCCGGAACACGGGGTCGATCTCGTCGACCTCGGGCGTGCTCGCGACGTCGGCGTCGAACGGCAGCGCGAGCAGCGGCAGCCAGTGCGCGAGGTCGGGCATCACGGTCTGCACGAACGCCGTGAGCTTCGCGCCCGCGCTCTCCCCCGATTCGTCGGGCAGGACGCCGATCAGCGGCCGGAGGAGCGCCCGCAGCGGCCCGAACGGAGTCGAGGACGAATACGGCTCGCAGCGCGCGCGCAGGATCTGGAAGCCGACGGCACCGGAGGTGAGCTCCTCGACGAGGCGCGACTTGCCTGCGCCCGGCTCCCCGACGATCTCCACCGCCCGGCTCTGGCGCCCCCGCGCGGCGTTGAGCGCGTCCAGCAGGACGGCGAGCTCGAGCTCCCGGCCGACGAGTGGCAGCAGCGGGCGCGCCTCCTCGACCGCCTCACCGGCCTCGGCACCGACAGCGTGACCCGTGACGGGCTTGGCCTTCCCCTTCATCAGGAACTGGCGGCTCGTCGACTCGAACCTGGTCCGCGCGCGCTGGAGCACGTCGCCCGTCGCGAGGATCTCTCCCTGCTCGGCACGTGCGGCGAGCCTGGCCGCGAGGTTCACCGTGTCGCCCATGACGGCGTAGGTCGTGCGGCTCGGCGAGCCGATCGGCCCCGCGAGGACTCGGCCGCGGTTCACGCCGACGGCAATCGGCGGGCCGGCGCCGGCGTCGACGATCCGACGCAACACACGAAGCATCCGGTCCTCGTCGTCGCCCGCGCTCGCGGGCGCTCCCGCGACGAGATAGAGCTTGCCCCCGTCGCGGTCGATGTCGGACTCGAGCCAGGTGACGCCGAGGTCGACCGTCTCGGAGGAGACGACGTCTGCGAGCGCGGCGAGCGCCGCTGCCGCCGCCTCGGGCGCCTCCACCAGCCGGTCGGTCCCCTTGAACTTCACGAACGCCGCCGTCGCCTGGCGGTGCTCCGCCTCGATCGCGCCCGTCGCGATCGGGCCCCGCAGCGCCGGGGGCAGGAGCGCCGACAGGTCGTCGTCCCCGTCGGGCTCGTCCGGGAGAGGCGGCAACTCGGTGTCCACCGCCTCACGCCGGAGCAGGAAGGCGCCGTCCCGCTCCGCAGCGACCAGTCCCTCGAGCGACACCGCCGTACGTGCCGAGACCAGGATCTCGCCCGGCTCCGCCGCGTCTTCGAGCGCGAGCGTCGCCGAGGCGGACGGCCCGCACACGATCAGCTCGCGGTGATGGCGGCCGACGAGGAAGAAGTGGCACGGGCCCGACACGAGCCCGGCCGCCATCCCGAGGCGCACGGGCCCGACGCTCGATTCGCCCGCGGCGGACTCGGTGACGAACGCCTGCATCGCCAGCGCGGCGCGCGCGGCGCGCTCCTCGTGCCCGTCGCCGTCGAAGAGCAGCAGCAGCGCGTCGCCGCGGAACTTGAGCACGTCGCCGCCGTAGCGCCTCCCGATGTCGATCAGGCCGGAATAGCTCCGGCTGATCAGCATGATCAGCTCCTCGGCGCCGAGCTTGCCGCGCTCCGCCAGGCGCTCCGAGAGCGCCGTGAACCCCGAGATGTCGAGGCCGAGCAGCGAGGCGTCGAGCACCCGGACCTGCTCCTCGGCGTGGTCTCTCTGCCAGGTCGCGGCGAGGCGCGAGACGAAGGGCCGCAGGGCGGAAGCGACCGCGGTCGGCACGCCCGCGTCAGCCGCTCCACTCATCCTTCAGAGGGTACGACAGTTCGCGGGTGAGATCGAGCCGCGGGTCGCGGCTACACAGCGTTGTGCGCCAGGCGCTCGGCGAGCGCCTGCATGACCTTCTCGTTCACGGACGGCATCGCCTGTGTGACCCGGCGAAAGGCCCGGTCCGTGAGGATCAGCAGATGGCACGGCGCGGTCGAGGTGACGGTCGCCGTGCGGGGAGCGCCGGTCAGGAGCGCGATCTCCCCGAGGAAATCGCCGTCGCCCAGCCTGTTGATCGTCCGCCCCTGGCGCTGCACCTCCGCCTCGCCGTCGACGATCACCACGAACTCGCGGCCGCTTTCGCCCTCGACGGTGAGGGCGCGTCCCGCCGGCATGTCGAGCTCGTCGGCTTCGACTGCGATCGCCTCCAGCTCCTTCTTCGAGCAGCGTGCGAAGAGCGGCACGGTCTTCAGAAGCTCCACCTTCGCGTTTCGTCGCAGCGCCATCGCGCGGATCCTAGTCGACACGGCCGGCCAGGACATGTCCCGGGGACAGTCCCCGGGACATGTCCGAAACGAACAGACCACGGCGCCCCCGGTGCCTCGTCTACGGTTCCACCCGCGATGAAGGCACGGATCTGGGGATGCCGCGGCTCGCTCGCCACACCGGGCGAGACCACTCTGCGCTACGGCGGCAACACGACGTGCCTGGAAGTGAGGAGCGCCGGCGGCGCGGTCGTCGTGCTCGACGCGGGCACCGGCATCCGCGATCTCGGCCGCAAGCTCGCACAGGAGTCGCTCCACCAGATCGACCTGCTCCTCACCCATCTGCATCTCGACCACATCGAAGGGCTCGGATTCTTCGCGCTGCTGTTCGATCCGGAGTCGACGATCAAGATTCACGGCCCGCGGCCGACCAACGGGACACTCAAGGAAAAGATCGCCGCCTATCTCTCGCCGCCGTACTTCCCGGTGCCGTTCGAGCGGATCGACGCCAGGTTGAGCTTCGAGGAGATCGAGAGCGACACCTGGGACATCAACGGCCTGCGCATCTCGTCGGCGCCGGTCTGCCATCCGGGGGCGACGCTCGCCTACCGCATTGCAGAGAGCGGTGCGTCGCTCGCCTTCGTGCCCGACAACGAACCAGGCCTCGACGCCGAGTCCGGGCTGGCGGTCGCCGGCGGAGCCGACGTGCTGCTGCACGACTCGCAGTACACCGACGAGGAGTACGCCACCCGCGTCGGCTGGGGACACACCTCGCAGAGCGACTTCACCGACTACCTCCGAGCCGCCTCGCCCCGGCGGGCGGTGATGGTGCACCACGATCCGAGCCACTCCGACGGGCAACTCGAGGAGATGCTCGAGCAGGCGCACGTCGCGTCGGGCCACGACGATCTGCAGCTCGGGCACGAAGGGCTCGAGATCGAGATCGGCTGATGCGCCGAGCAGGCCGATCGTCTAGGATCGCCGCATGTCTGCGCCTGTCGACCTGTTGAAGAAAGTCCCACTGTTCCAGGGCCTCGACGACAAGAGCCTCAAGCGGGTGGCCGAGACGTTCGTCGAACGGTCGTTCGAATCCGGACAGGAGCTGACCGCCGAGGGCAGTGGTGGCGTCGGGTTCTTCGTGATCGAGTCGGGGGAAGCGCGAGTCACCGTCGAGGGTGAGGAGCGGCGGATGCTCGGGGCAGGCGACTACTTCGGCGAGATCGCGCTCCTCGACGCGGGCCTGCGCACGGCGACCGTCGCGGCAACCAGCGCCGGCAAGATGTACGGGCTGACCCCGTGGCAGTTCAGGCCGCTCGTGGAGGAGAACGCGGCGATCGCCTGGCCGCTCCTCCAGGCGATGGCCAAGCGCACGCGCGAGCTCGAACAGCGAAACTGACCAGAACGGGAGCGGCCGCCACTAGGATCGGCGGGTGACGCCGGTTCGGAACCTGAGTGACGAGCTCCTCGTCGCGCGCTGCCGCGCCGGGGACGCCGAGGCGTGGGCCGCGCTCGTCGAGCGCTTCTCCCGCTACGTCTACGCGATCTGCGTTCGCGGCTTTCGCCTCTCGACGCAGGATGCGGAAGACGTCTTCCAGGACGTCTTCGCCAAGACACACGAGCAACTCGACCGGCTGCGCGACGACGCCGCATTCCGCCCGTGGATCGGCCAGCTCACGCGCCGGTGTTGCATCGACCGGCTGCGCAGCTCCCGCGAGGAGGCCTCCGGGCACGGCGACGAGCTCGCCGATCCGGACGATGCCCTCGCCGACGTCGAGCAGGCACTCGACGTCCAGCAGGCGCTCCGGTCGCTCGGCGGGCCATGCGAGGAGATTCTCGATCGCTTCTTCGCCAGGGACGAGAGCTACCGCACGATCGGCGCCGCGCTCGACCTGCCCGGAGGCACGATCGCGAGCCGCATCTCGCGCTGTCTGGAAAAGTTGAAGCTCGTCCTGGAAGATCCTGTGGCCGGCGACCGTCCTGTAGGCGAGTGATCCGATGACGGACAACGAGAACATCGAAGAACTGGCACGCCTGCTCGCCGTCCTGCAGCCGGCTCCCGGAGGCTGGGTGGAGGCGGCCCAGGAGCTGCCTCGCCTACGTGCCGGGCTGGACGTCCTGGTCGCCCGCGCCGAGCAGGACGCCGAGCTGCGCGCTCGTCTCGTCTCCGACCTCGAATCGGCGCTCGCGGAATCGGGAATCGAGCCCACGCCGCGGATCCTCGACGAGGCGCGCCGCAGGCTCGGATCCTGAGCCGGCTTGACGGGCGACGAGGCCGAGCCGACCGCCTGCGGCGTCCTCGCGGCGCTCGGCTCGGCCGAGCACCCCGCCGCAGCAGGGACCGCTGCTGCCCTGACCGGGGCGGTCGCAGCGATGATCGTCCGCAAGGCCGCCCGAGCCTCGGCGAGGTCGGCGTCGGCGGCTCAGGCGAACGCTCTCCTGGATCGCCTGCTCGGGCTCGCGCAGGCCGACGCGGCGGCGCTCGGGGCCGCGCGCACGGCGCTCGGCGGCCGCGCTGCTCCCGGGGCGGGCCGGCAGCGCGACTTCGAGCTCGGGCAGACCTTGCGCAAGGCAGCCGACGTGCCTCGGGCGATCGGCGAGACCTGCGCCGATGTCGCCCAGCTCGCAGCCGCCGAGCGGGAGGCCGTGCAGCCCGACTTCGCCCCCGACGTCGCAGCCGCCGCCGTTCTCGCCGCGGGCGCTGCACAGGCCGCAGCCACGCTCGTCGCGGTCAATCTGCTCGCCGACGCGAACGAGGACGACCTGCGGGCGGCACGCCGGGCAGCCGCGGTTGCGGCGGAGATTGTCGCGGGGCTCGCCGAGCCCTAGCATGCCCCGATGGCGGGAACCGACCAGCAGGCGGCACGCCGGGAAACGCTCCCGGCCTGGTCGCTGAGCACCGCCGCGGCGGCGAAGATCGGCATGGCCAATCCGCTGCCCGAGCGAGTCGACCGCGAATGGGCCTTTGGCGGCGCCTCGGGGGCAGGCATCAAGGTCTGCATCCTGGACAGCGGGGTCGAGGCCGCGCATCCGCTCGTCGGCGGTCTCGCCGGCGCGGTGTCGATCTCGCTCGACCCGGACGGCGAGCCGGTCGCCGAGGAGGATGTCGAGGGCGACCTCTGCGGGCACGGCACGGCATGCGCCGGGGTCGTGCGCTCGATCGCTCCCGCAGCCGAGGTCTACTCCGTGCGTGTTCTCGGCGCCGGCTACAGAGGATCGGGAAGAGTCTTGCTCGGGGGGCTCCGCTGGGCGATCGGGCAAGGCTACGACGTGATCAACATGAGCCTGTCGACGACCAAGCGTGATCTGGGGGACCTGCTCCATGAGCTCGCCGATACCGCGTACTTCCGCCGGAACGTGCTGGTCGCATCCGCTCACAACATGCCCGTCGACTCGTTCCCGTGGCGCTTCTCGTCGGTGATCTCGGTGGGCAGCCACGAGGAGGACGATCCGTTCCTCTACTACGCCAACCCGGACCCGCCGGTCGAGTTCTTCGCGCGCGGAGTCGACGTGGAGGTCGCATGGCTCGGCGGCGGCACGATCCGCGCCTCGGGCAACAGCTTCGCCACGCCCTGCATCTCAGGGATCGCGTCGCTTATCTTGAGCAAGCATCCCGGCCTCACCCCCTTCCAGCTGAAGACGGTGCTTCACCTGACCTCGAAGAACGTCCGCTCCGACGATGCCTGATCGCCTCCACGCAGCCGTTGCGGCAGGCGTGATGGCCTCGGAGGAGGACTTCACGCGGCTCCTGCGGTCGATCGTCGAGGTCGCCCGTGCGATCTTCAACGCTCAAGGGTCGTCGATCTTCCTGCTCGACGAGGAAGCGGACGAGCTGGTCTTCGCCGCCGTCGCCGGCGACCAGGATCAGTTCCTCGTCGGCAACCGCTTCCCGTCGTCCACGGGCATCGCCGGCTGGGTCGCGTCCTCCCGGACGCCGCTCGTGCTCGAGGACGTGCGGGCGGACCCGCGTTTCGCCCGCGACATCGCCGAGCGCAGCGGCTACGTGCCGCAGGGGATCATGGCGGTTCCTCTCCTCGACGAGGAACGGGTGCTCGGCGTGCTGCAGGTGCTCGACCGCCCGCAAGACACCCGCTTCTCGCTGCAGGAGATGGAGCTGCTCGGCCTCTTCGCGTCCCAGGCGGCGATCGCGCTCTCGCTGCTCGCGACCGCCAGAAGTGCCAAGGCCGTCCTGGCCGGTGACGCGCACGCTTCGCTCGTCGCGCAGCTCGCCGGCGCCCTCGACGACGTCGAGGAGGGGGCGCGGCCGGCAGCGGAGGCTCTCCTGCGCAGCCTCACCGAACTGCTCGCGGCCCGCCGGTAGGGCTCCAAACGACGAGCCCCGCGCTGGCGGGGCTCGTCATACCGAAACCACAAACTCTTTCGGGCTACGCGAGGCGATGGGCCTCGACGTCGTCGCTGTCGTCCGCGCCCTCGTTGGGCGTCGAATCCTTCGCGAGGCGATGGGCCTCGACGTCGTCGTCAGTCTGCTCTGCATCCTCGTTCGCCGAAAGCCGCTCGCGATCCTCGGACATGTCGATCCTCCTGACTGGAACGTTGAACCCGCGTATGGCGGATGACAACCACTAGACGGTCGGTAGGCCCGAAATCTTCCCTCACCCTTCCATCCCATGTCAATCGATGCGATCGTCCGCCGGGTGGGCAGGCTCGCAAGCCAGCTGGGGGAATCGCTCGCTGCAGTCCGCAGCGTCTTCGCCAACCCGAATCTGCGTCGCATCGAGCTCGCCTTCGCGGGCTCCGCCGTCGGCAACTACGCGTTCTCGATCGCGATCACGATCTACACGTTCCACCAGGGCGGTGTCGCGGCAGTCGGCATCGTCACCGCGATCCGCCAGGCGACCGCCGCCGCGATCGCGCCCTTCGCCGCATCGCTCTCCGACCGGCTCCGCCGCGAGCGGGTGATGCTCGCCTCGGACGCAGGTCGAGTCGCCTGCGCCGGCGGCATCGCCGTGCTCGTGTCCACGAACGCGCCGGCGGTCTCCGTCTACGCGCTCGCCGTCGGCGCCTCCGTCTTCGGCGCCGTCTTCCGGCCGGCCGAGGCCTCGCTCGTCCCGCTGGTGGCCACGTCCCCCCAGGAGCTGACCGCAGCCAACATCACGTCGAGCTCGTTCGACAGCATCGGCATCTTCGTCGGTCCCGCCCTCGGCGCGTTCCTGATCGCCTTCTCGGGCTACACGACGGCGTTCGCGCTCGTCGCGGCGACGTTCGCGTGGAGCGCGTTCTTCGTCCTGCGGATCTCGTCTCACGTGCCCGCCGCGCGCGAGGCCGCGACGGACGAAGACGGCGAGGCCGAGGCGGGCGGGCTGCGATCGCTGCTCGGCGGCTTCCGCACGATCGCGCGCGAGCCCCGCCTGCGGCTGCTGATCGGGCTCTACGACGCCCAGTGCTTCGTCGCCGGCACGCTCGGCGTCCTGATCGTCGCGACGGCGATCGACGTGCTCGGGATGGGAAACGCCGGTGTCGGCATCCTGCAGTCGGCCTGCGGCGTCGGCGCGATCGCCGGCGCCGGCGTTGCGCTGACGCTCGTCTCGCGGTCCCGCCTCGGTCGCGATCTCGCCACCGGCCTCGTGCTCTGGGGAGCGCCGCTGATCGTCATCGGCGCACTCGCGTACCCGGTCGTGGCGGTGGTCGCGCTCGCTGTGCTCGGGGTCGGGAACACGCTCGTCGACATCTCGGCGATGACCCTGATTCAGCGCACCGCCGTGCCGGAGGTCGCCGGTCGCATCTTCGGCGTCCTCGAGAGCTCGATCGTCGCTTCGCTCGCCCTCGGTGCGCTCGCGGCGCCGGCGCTGATCACGCTGCTCGGCACGCGCGGCGCCCTCCTCGCGGTCGGAGCGATCCTGCCGATCCTCGCGCTCGTCACGAGCAGACAGCTCGCGGTGATCGACGGCGCGGTCGAGATCCCCGAGGAGCGGATCGCCGCGATTCGCAGCGTGCCGTTCCTGGCGATCCTGCCGTTGCAGACGATCGAGTACCTCGCCGGGCAGCTACGGCAGGTCGAGCTGGGCAGCGGAGCCACGCTGTTCACCGAGGGCGAGCACGGCGACGGCTTCTACATCCTCGGCGGCGGCACACTCGAGATCGACCTCCCGCAGGGCGTCAAGCTCGAGACCGCGCCCGGCTTCGTCGGGGAGATCGCCCTGCTGCGCGACATCCCACGCACCGCAACCGTCCGGGCAGGGAGCGACGCGTCGCTCTGGGCACTCGGCCGCGAAGAGTTCCTCGCCGCCGTCGGCGGCCATGCACGCGCCCGCGGCCAGGCCGACAGCCTCGTCTTCGCCCGCGTGGACGCGGCGGGCGCGACCTGACCGCTACTGCCCGGCGGGACCTGCTGCTCGAGCGCCCAGATGCGCGGAGACGAACTGGTGAACGCGGTCCTAGCCGGCCCGCCGCTTGAGCGCCCGGCGCAGCTCGTCGGCGCCCCACACGATCACCGGAAACGGGAGCAGGAACGCCAGCTCCTCGGCGCCGAGCGACGCCGTGCCGAAGAGCTGCTGGAGCGGCGGCAGGTAGACGACGGCAGCCGCGAAGACGATCTCGCTGGCGATCCCCCAGAGCAGCAGGCGGTTGGTGAAGAGCCCGACCGCGCGGAGGGAGGCGTGCTCGGTGCGGGCGGCGAGCGCTGTGCCGATCTGGCAGGAGACGATGCCGGCGAAGGTCATCGTGGTCGCTTGGAGGTACGGCCCGTGCAGGGCGCTCCCGGCCTCGACCGCGTCGCCGGGATGCCAGCCGGCCCGCATGAGCACGAAGAAGAAGCCGCCGAGCACGAGCACGGCCTCGATCCCGCCGAGGAAGACCCAGCTGCGAAAGAGGAGCGAGCGGCGGATCACGCCCTCGGACGGCGGACGCGGCGGCTGCTCCATCAAGCCGGGCTCCGCCGGCTCACGGCCGAGCGCGAGCGCGGGCAGGATCTCGGTGCCGAGATCGATCGCGAGGATCTGCAGCACCGTCAGCGGCAGCGGGATCGCGCCGCCGGACAGCGCGAACACGAGGAACGGGACGACCTCGGGAGTGGCGTGGGCGAAGATGTAGAGGATGAACTTGCGGACGTTGTCGAACACCTGGCGGCCCGCCTGGATCGCCACGACGATCGTCGCGAAGTTGTCGTCGGTCAGCACCATCGTCGCGGCTTCTCTGGCGACGTCCGTTCCGGTCAGGCCCATCGCGACGCCGATGTCGGCGCGCCTGAGCGCCGGGGCGTCGTTGACGCCGTCGCCGGTCATCGCCACGACCTGACCCTGCGCCCGCAGGGCATCCGCGATCCGGAGCTTCGCCTCCGGCGAGCTCCGCGCGAAGATCAGCTCGTTGCCCTCGGCGAGCAGCGACTCGAGCTCGCGCTCGCTCATCGCGTCGAGCTCCTCGCCGGTGACGACCTCGGTGCGTTCGGTCGCGATGCCGACCCGCCGCGAGATCTCCGCCGCCGTCTTCCCGTAGTCGCCGGTGATCACGACGATCCGGATCCCCGCCGCGTGGCAGCGCGCGACGGCGTCCGCCACCTCGGGCCGAGGGGGATCGAAGAGCGCGACGAGGCCGAGCAGGCGCAGGTTGCCCTCCGCCTCATCGCGTGAGCTCGGCACAGGGCCGGCGGGAAGCGTCTTGCTCGCGACGGCGAGCACGCGCAGCCCGCGCGCGGCATACCGCTCGACGGCGGCGAGCGCCGTCTCCCGCTCGCCTGCTTGCAGCGCGCAGCGGTCGAGCACGACCTCCGGTGCACCCTTCGTGTTGACGACGAGCGACCCGTTCTCCTCGTCGACCGTCGTCATCAGGCGCAGCTTCGGGTCGAAGCGAAACAGTGCCCGTCGATGCCGCCCGCGCCGCGCGACGGTTGCATCGGCACCGAGGGCCTTCGCCGCCTCGAGCATGCCGATCTCGGTTGCCTCCCCGCGCGACTTGGTGCGCGTGTCGCCCAGCTCTGCGCTCGTGCACGACGCAATCGCGTAGGCGAGCTCACGAACCGCCTCGTCGGAGGCGGCCGCCTCCGCAGCGCCCTCGGCGGCCTCGAGATCCACCTCGCCGGAGGGGCACCAGATCCGGGTCGCCCGCATCTGGTTCTCGGTCAGCGTGCCGGTCTTGTCGGTGCAGACCACGGCAGCAGATCCGAGGGTCTCGACCGCACTGAGCCGCTTGACGAGCGCGCCGCGCCGGGCGAGCGCGGCGACTCCCACCGCAAGTGCGAGCGTGATCGTCGGCAGCAGCCCTTCCGGGACGTTCGCGACGATCATCCCGATCGCGAAGTTGAGGGCGTCCTGCAACGGCAGCCCGGCCACCAGCCAGCCGATCGGCAGGAACGCGGCACCGACGACGATCGCGACGAGCGCGATCAGCCAGGCGACGCGCCGAACCTGACGCTCGAGCGGGCTGATCTCCGTCTCGACGCGCTCCGTGAGCGCTGCGATCCGGCCGAGCTCGGTCTGCATCCCCGTCGCCGTGACGACGACCTTGCCCTCACCGCCGACGCAGCTCGTTCCGCTGAAGACGCGATCGCGCGCCTCGAGCGACGGGCCTTCGGTGTCGTGGAGCTCCGGCGAGCGGAAGACGGGCTGCGACTCACCGGTGAGGGTCGACAGATCGACCTCGAGCGATCCCTCGGCGAGCTGCCCGTCGGCCGAGATCCGGTCGCCCTCCTGCACGAGGAGCAGGTCGCCGGGGACGAGCTCAGCCGCGTCGATCACGTCCCGGCGCCCGTCGCGGATCACGACCGCCTGCTGCGGCAGGTACCGGCGCAGCGCGTCGATCGCCCGTTCGGCCTGACGTTCCTGTGCGAAGGCGAACGCCGCGTTGAGGACGACGACGGCGACGATCGCCGCGGCGAGCACGGGCGTGCCCGCTGCGAAGGCGAGCGCCGCCGCCACCCACAGGAGCAACGCGAGGGGATGCGTGACCTGCTTCGCAAGCTCGCGCGGCCAGCGTCGCGAGCGGCGGCGCACGAGCTCGTTCCGGCCATGAGCGACGAGCCTTCGGTCCGCCTCGCGGCTCGACAGCCCGGCGAGACGGGCTCGCGGGACGGCGCTGCCCGGCGCGGTCGCAGCCATGTGCCCATGGTCCGCCCGGCGGCGGCGCGCCACATCGTGGCCGGGACGCGGCTCTGGGTCGGGACCTACGGAGAGTGGATCGTGGTTCCCCGCAATGCTCGACGGCTCAGTAGGCCGGGAGCGGCGGCGGCAGCGGCCGCCCGTCGGCGGCCTCGACGGAGCCTCCGGCCGGAGCAGGGCCCCGGGCGTCGGTGCGAGCGTGCCAGAGGTCGATGTTCAGGCGCTCGATCTCCTCGACGAGCAGGGTGATCGCGCGGCCGGCCGCGCGCACCTCTTCTCGCGGGTCGGTCTGCAGCCCCTCGCCCCAGCTGCGAAGCGTCTCGATCTTCGCCTCGTCGAGGCGTTGCTGCGGGACGTTCAACTCGCCTGCGCGAGGGTGGGAGCGAACGAGACTGTCAACATGTTTTCCACAATGAACCCCCGGCGGCCCCATGCGACGAGGGCCGAGACCGGCCGTGCTGTTGATAACTGCCTCCTCACGCGACGCGTCGCAGCGCCGGGGCGCCGGAGGCAAAAAAATTCACCGAGCCGGTGGCGTTTTCGTCCACCATCCCCACGAACCTTCGGCTTGCGCCTTTGGCCCTCAGGAACGGCTTCGGTCTACTCACGCTCCGCGCTCGGTGCACCTCCAACGTAGCGCCGCAGCGCCGGGCGTTCAAGGCGGCCGGCGCAGGACGAACCGCACTTTGCGACAATTTCGCAGCCTGCGGAAAGTCACACGCAACATCAGCGTTCTCCGGGATTCGAGGCGGGACCGATGGAGCGAGGCTGCAGGCATGGCACTCCATCCAAAGAGCCCGACCGACCTGGCGCTCGCGCCGGTCGCCGCGGCGATCGACCAAAACCTGAGCAGGCTGCGTGACCGGCCGCCGGCGGAGATCGACGAGGAGCTTGCACTCGAGCTCAACGTCAACACTCGCGGCAGCACCCGTGCAGACCGGACACGCTGGTTGCACGAGAGCGCCGTCCGCTTCGTCGACCTGCACGACTGGCGGACGACGATCACCGACGACGCCGACCGGCTTCGGCTCGAGGGAGGATCCGTGACGCTCGACCTCGGGTTGAGCGCGACGATCCTGCGCTACCTCGAGCACGGAAGCAACGGCTCGGCGTCGTAGACCGGCCGCACGCGTCGCGGCAGCTATTCCTTTGCGGATGGCGAGCGCGAACGCGGTCGGTCTGTTCGGCGAAGATCAGGTGGCGCTGGCCCGGCGTTACCACCGGCCGCTCTACGCGGCCTCCGTGGCGCAGTTCGCCCTGCGGCTGCTCCTGCTCGCGCTCATCGTCTTCGGCCCGGCCGGCGGTGCGTTGTTCGAGCGGGTGGAGGGATGGCCGTGGTGGGCGCAGGTCGTCGGGCTGACAACTCTGGTCGAGGCGTTCGCTACGGCAGTTGCCCTGCCGATCTCGTTCTGGACGAGCTTCGTGCGAGAGCGACGCTGGGGCTTCTCGACGCAGGACCTCGCTGGTTTCGGCGCTGACCGCGCCAAGGGGTTCGCGCTCGGGGTCGTGCTGTCGTCCGCGGCCTTCCTCGGGCTGGTCGGGTCGGCGCGGCTCCTTCCGCATGCCTGGCCGCCGGCCGCGGCCGCCGCCGGGGCAGCGTTGGTGCTGGCGCTCGGCTTCATCGCTCCGCTCGTCATCGAGCCGCTCTTCAACCGCTTCGAGCCGCTCGACGACCCCGTGCTCGCCGCCGAGTTGCAGGCGCTCGCCGACAGGGCGCAGGTCCCGATCAGGGAGGTGCTCGTGGCGGATGCGAGCCGCCGGACCCGCAAGGCCAACGCCTATGTGTCGGGTCTCGCGCGGACTCGCCGGCTGGTGCTCTACGACACGCTGCTCGCGCAGGCGACACCGCAGGAGATCGGGCTCGTCCTCGCCCATGAGCTCGGGCACCGTCGGGCGAACCACCTGGTCAAAGGAACCCTGCTCGGGATGGGCGGCCTCGCCGGCTTCGTCGTTCTGCTCTGGGCGCTCCTGCGTTGGCCGGACCTGCGCTCGTGGATCGGAGCTCCCGCCGGCTGCGCCGACCCCCGCGTCGTGCCGTTCGTGCTGTTGCTCGCCGCGATCGTGCAGATGCCCGGGCTGCCGGCCGGCTCCGCGCTGTCACGAAGATGGGAGCGCGAGGCCGACCGCTTCTCGCTCGACCTGACTCGCGACCTCGCCACGTTCGAGGCGACGCACCGCTCGCTCGCGACCGCCAATCTCTCCGATCTCGACCCGCCCCGTCCGGTCTACCTGGCTTCCTTCAGCCATCCCACTCCGGTCGAACGGATCGAGGCGGCGCGGCTCCACGAACGCTCGGCCGGCTGAGAGGCGTCACGGGCCGGGGCCGGGGCCCGGCGCCGGCAGCGGAACGGGCACCGGATTGTCGTGCGGAAACGGCGCCCAGCCCGTCGGCGCGAGCGTGTTGAGACCGCTCGCGGCGACACCGGCGTCCGAGACCGTGAAGACCGTCCCGCCGACCACGACCGAGCGGCGGATCAGCGGCGAGCCCGTCGTCCCGGCCGGGTGTGTGATGCGCCCGACGAGCTCGATGCCACGGGCCCGCCCGACGCGGTAGCCGACCGCCCGCTGGTCGAACGGCACGACCACGAGGCCCGTGGGCGGCCAGAACAGGAAGGCGTGATGATCGGACTCCGACTCGGACCACCCCGGGCCGAGCGTCGCGTGTGCGAGCCGCGTCGGATGCCGCAGGTCGGAGACGTCGAAGAGCGACAGCTGGGTGCCGAGCAGCCGGCCGTGGTCGTCGACGTCCTGCCCGACCCCGAGCAGCAGGTCCGCGCCGATCGGGTGCAGGTAGGCCGAATACCCGGGGAGCTCCAGCTCTCCGAGCACGCGCGGCCGCGCCGGATCGGAGAGGTCGACGGTGTAGAGCGGGTCGACCTGCTTGAACGTGACGACGTAGGCCGTCGGGCCGACGAAGCGGACCGCGTAGACGCGCTGGCCCTTGCCGAGACCTCCGACGCGGCCGATCTGGTTGAGCGCGCCGTCGCCGGCGCGCAGGGTCGTCAGCGACGACTCGCTCGAATCGGCGGAGGCGAACCAGGCCGGCGCGTCCGTGCTGACGACGCGCAGCACGCCGCCGTACTCGGACAGCGACCACTGGTCGAGGAGGAAGCCGGGCACCGAGCCACTGCCGCGGTAGCGTGTTCGGGCCGGGCTCGAGATGTCGAAGCGGTGGATGACCGTCGTGGCGCTCGGCGGCACCTTCGTCGGCGCCGCGGGGAGCGGCCGGCCGGCCCAGCGTTCGGTTGCGAGATAGAGATTGCCCGGCGAGGCGTAGACGATCCGCGCGTCCGTCAGCACGCCCACGGAGTCGACCGGCGTGAGCCCCTCGGCCAGGTTGACCGTGAGCACCGTCAGCATCCCCAGGCCGGAGAACTTCTGGGGCCGGTCGACGTTCCGGCACTGGACGAGCGGCCGCGCTGCCTGCGCGGGGCGGCCGGCGCGCTTGATCGTGTAGCCCGGCAGCCAGGAGGAGAGGCGCGACGACTGGACGACGGCACGGTTGTGGTCGCGTGCCGTCGCGAGCGCGGCGGTCGTCGAGTCCCCTGGCTGCTCGAACGGCAGCGTCGTCGGAACCTGGGAGGAGACGACGATGCGCGCGGTCGCACCGACGAGGCGCGCGTCGACGTAGGAGCCGTCCAGGGTGAGCGTCCGCACGAGCCGCAGTGCCTTCGGATTCGAGACGTCGATCTCCGACAGCACCGACTTCGCAGGGAAGTAGGGCATCGCGACCGCAGCGACGGCGGGACGTGGAGTGAGCCAGTAGCCGCCGCGCGAGAGCACGAGCAGGCGATCGCCCGCGAGCAGGAGCTCGTGGCTCCACCCGCCGTCGAGCTCGAGGGAGTCGAGCAGCCGCGGGCGCGTCTGGGAGACGTCGACGGCGTTGAGCCGGTTGCCGGCGACGGCGAACAGGGTGGCGCCGTTCGTCTTGACGAGATCCGGTTCGTCGACTCCTTGTTCCTGCACGTTCGTCCCCGAGTAGTCGACGCCCTCCGTCCGGGTCGCGCCGACGGGTGCCGCGCCGGCTGCGGGAGAGGCGACACCGGGCGGAAGCGTGCCCGGTGTAAGCGTGCCGTTGCCGAAACCCCATGGCCCGACGAGCGGCGAAGCCTGCGACTTGACGTAGCCGAGGAGGTCGCCGCAGGAGCGGAACGGCACGAGCCGGACGGTCGGTGCAGCGGCGGCCGCACCGCTCTGGCCGCGGCCGGCAAGGCCCGCCGCCCCGCCCAGTGACGCGGCTGCGAGCACCAGCGCGGCCGAGACGAGCGCGATCCGCCTCGTGAACCTCATGCACTCGTTATACGCCGCCCCGGCGCTCAGATGTCACATTCGGGGGCCGAACACGCGCAGGCCCAGTGCCTCGGCGGTCTCGCGGAACACGTCCCGGCCCGGCAGCGAGTAGGCGGTGTTGAACTCGACCGCCCCGTTCAGCTCGATCACGGTGAAGCCGTCGCCGGCCGGGAGGAGGTCGACCCCGACGAGATCCGCGTGGGCGGCAGCGGCGGCCGCGATCGCGAGCGCGCACGCCGCCGGCGGCGGCACGATCGGGCGGCGCCTTGCGCCGAGGCTCACGTTCGTCCGCCACTCCCCTGCCCCCGCTACCCGGCGCACGGCACCGACCACCGAGCCGCCTGCGACGACGAGCCGCAGGTCGTGCCCGACGGGCGGGACGAGCTCCTGGAGGAGCACGCCCTGGCGCCGAAACCAGGGTCTCGTCCGGATCTCCTCGAGGCAGCTTTCGAGGGCGTCGCGGTCGTCGCAGCGGAAGACGTCGACGCCCCAGCTGCCGAGACGCGGCTTCACGACGAGCGGCGGTTCGAGCTCCGGCAGCATGCCGCCGGCCCGGAGGTGGACGGTCCGCGGATGCGGCAGGCCGGCATGAGCGAGCATCCGCGCCGTGAGCAGCTTGTCGTGGACCGTGGCGAGAGCGGTCGCCGGGTTCAGCACGTGGACGCCGCGCCGCTCGAGCCGGAGCAGCTCGAGCAGGCCGGGCTCGACGCCGTCGAGGGTCGGGAGGATGTCGAGCCGAGCGAGGACGACGAGGTCTCCGTCCGTGGCGCGAAGGGCGCCCGGCTCGGCGAACGCGGTCTCGATCCCGAGCGCCGTCCAGGCCTCGACGATCCGGCGGCTCGTGGCGTTCTCCGGCGTGCCGGCCAGCGCGACCCGGTCTGCCGTGCCCGTCCTGCGCCGGCGGAAGCGCCCGGGAAGGCCGGATGTGCCCGCGGGCCGGGCGACGGGCTCCAGCAGGAGCAACGCGAGGAGCGCTGCCCGCTCCGGCAGCCGCAGGACGTCGACGTGCTCGTCCGGGGCGTGCGAGCCGCCGCCGATCGGCCCGAGCCCGTCGAGGGTGGCCGTGAAGCGGCTCGTCGTGTTGGCATCCGAGCCGCCGCCCGCAAGTCCGGCGTCCTCGACGCCGATGCCGAGCTCGCCGCCAAGGCGTTTCGCCGCGTCGAGCAGCGCCCGGTTGCGCGGCAGCGGTTCCATCGGCGGGCGGCGCATGCCGCCCTGCACCTCGATGCTCGCTCCCGCGAGCGTCGGCCGCAGCTCTCTGAGCGCGCGCTCGAGCCTCTCCCCTGCAGCCGCCGTCGGCACGCGCACGTCGACGAAGGCACTCGCCACCGGCGCGACCACGTTCGGCCGTAGCCCGCCGTCGATCGTGCCGACGTTGACGGTCACGCCGGTCGACGGCTCGTTCAGCGCAAAGAGCTGCTCCACCTGATGCGAGAGCTCGAGAATCGCACTGACGCCGTGCTCGAAGTCGGCCCCGGCGTGCGCCGACCGCCCATGGACCGTCAGCTTGAAGCGACCGACGCCCTTGCGTGCGATCTTCAGCTTCCCGTCGGGGCCTTCGCCGCACTCGAGCACGAAGGCCCGCTCGGCCCCGCGGGCGAGCAGTGTGATCAGCCGGCCGGAGTCGATGCTCCCGATCTCCTCGTCGGTGTTCACGAAGACGACCGGCGTTGCCGCGGGCGCCAGGTCGAGCTCGTGGAGCGCGCGCAGCGCGAAGACGATCTCGACGAGCCCGCCCTTCATGTCCGCCGTGCCAGGGCCGAAGAGCAGTCCGTTCTCGACCCGCACGGGCATCTCGGCGAGCGTGCCGACAGGCCAGACCGTGTCCATGTGCCCGATCAGGAGCTGTCGCGGCTCGCCCCTCCGGCGCCGCAGGGGACGGGCGTACAGATGGGCGCCGACGTTGCCGTCGCCGACCGGCCGCACCAGGTAGTCGAGCGCGGCGAGCTCGCGGGCGAGGATCGAGTACGGCGCGCGCTGCGTCGACGGGTCGAGCGACGGCGACTCCGCCCGCACGAGGCGCTCGAGCAGCCGAACCATCTCCGGCCGCTGTGCGTCCAGCCAGGCCACCAACCGCCGTGCCGTCTCGGCCGCCACGACTACAGCCGGAAGTCGACCGTGTACGGGAACGACCTGCTGTCGCGCACCACCGCGAACCGGCCGGGCGACAGGTAGGCGAGCAGTCCGGCCCGGTGGACGAGATCGGCGTCGTCGCGCTCGGCGGTGCGCAGAACGTCCGGCGCCGCTGCAGCGGCCACGACGCGGCCGACGATCAGGCTGTTTGCGCCGAACCCGTCCACGACGCGTTCGAGCTCGCATTCGATGCAGAACGCGCAGCCCTCGACGACCGGCACGTCGACCACGCGCGCCCGTGCGGCGGCGACGGCGGCGAGGCTGGGCTTCTCTCCATCTGCGTGCCTCCCGCCCGCGGCGAAGGTCGTCTCGAGTATCTGCTCCGGACGTGGGAAGCTCACCGTGAACTCCGGATGCGCCTTGACGTTCGCGTACGTCGCGTGTCGCGGGCTGCAGACGAAGCAGTAGAAGCCCTCCCAGCCGAGCGGCATCGCCATGTGCTTCGGCGCGAAGTCGTGACCGCCGCGCTCCTTCGTCCCGACCAGCACGAGCGGTGCGACCGAGAACACACTCGACCACAGCCTCGATCCGACCGGTAGCTCGACCAGCCCGCCTCCGACGCCCGCTGCCGCGCGCACCTCGGCCATGCTCCGATGCTCCCACCTCGGCGGACGGCGGCCATCCGGCGCCGCCCCGACCGCCGTTACCGCCAACTACTGACGGGCGCTAGAGCTGAGCTCCGCGATCGCCCGTGCGAGTGGTCAGGGTCTCGAGCGCGCTCACGCCCCGAGACCGAGCAGCCGTGCGGCGTTCTCCTTCAGGATCAACGGCTTCACTTCGTCCTTGAACCCCGCCTGCTCGAAGTCGGCGAGCCAGCGGTCGGGGGTGATCAAGGGGAAGTCGGAGCCGAAGAGGACGCGGTCGCGCAGCTGCGTGTTCGCGTAACGGATCAGGTTCTCGGGAAAGTACTTCGGCGACCAGCCCGACAGGTCGATATAGACCTGGCGTTTGTGCAGGGCGACCGAGATCGCCTCGTCCTGCCACGGAAACGACGGGTGCGCAAGCACGATGTTCAGATTCGGGAAGTCGACGGCGACGTCGTCGACGTGCATCGGATTCGAGTACTTGAGCCGGATGCCGCCGCCGCCCGGCAGGCCGGTGCCGATTCCCGAGTGCCCCGTGTGGAAGAGCGCCGGCAGCCCGGCCTCCTCGATCGCCTCGTACAGCGGATAGAACGCGCGATCGTTCGGGAAGAACGCCTGAACGTTCGGATGGAACTTGAATCCGCGCACGTGGTAGTCGGCGATCATGCGGCGGACCTCGGAGAGCGCATTGTGACGATGCGGATCGACGCTCGCGAACGGGATCAGCACATCGTCGTTCGCCGCTGCCGCAGCGGCGATCTCCTCGTTCGGCACCGCGGGCCGCCCCGTCACCGTCTCCGCATCGACCGTGAAGACGACGGCGGCCATGTTGCGCTCGCGGTAGTACGCCGCAACGTCGTCGACCGTCGGCGTGCCGTCCTCGCCGAAGTACTTCGCCGCCGCCTCGCGCCACTCCGGCTTGAGGCCGTCTTCGCCTGCACGTCCGATCTCGGCGTGCGTATGCACGTCGATCGCGACGATGCGCTCGAGGTCGATCGTCACCTGAGCTCGAGCCGGCCGTCCTTCAGGACGGCCTTGTCGTTGCCGTTCACGGACTCGAAGCCGGCGCCGCCGTTCGCGCTCCAGACCCGCGTCTTCAGTGTCTCCCCCGGGAACAGCGGCGCGGAGAAGCGCACGGCGAGCCGCCGGACGTCGCGTGGGTCGCCGACTCCGAGCGCCTGGAGAACAGAGCGGCCGGCATGCGCCATCGCGCAGAGGCCGTGGACGATCCGGCCGGGGAGCCCCACCGAGCGCGCGAACTCGTCGTCGAGATGGATCGCGAAGTCGTCACCGGACGCTGCAGCGTAACGCTGTGTCTGATCCTCGGCGATCCGCACATCCACCTCTCCCAGCGGCTCTCCTTCGGCGTCGAGGCCGTGCGCCGGCGCCCGCTCCCCGATGCTCTCCTCGGCCTCGACCCCACGAAAGAACTCGGTCACGTATTGCTCGTTCACGAGCTCTCCGTCGCCGGTTCGCGTCTCGGTGCGGATGACGAGTGACGTGCCGTTCGGCCGCGGCAGCAGCGCGACGGGAGTCGCCTGCGAGACGAGCGTCATCCCGGCCTCGATCGGAACGTGCAGCTGCATGTCCTGCTCGTAATGCACGACCAGCTTTCGCGCCTCGTCCGAGGCGACCAGGCGCGAGGCGGGAGCGATCGCCGGCCAGACCGGAACGATCGCGAACACCGGGCCTCCCACCACGTCGTCCGTGGCATCCGCGTACGCCTGGAGCGACTCGTGACCGACGACGTAGCGCCACTCCTCGCCGGTCCGACCGATCGCCGAGGGGTCGAAGCTCACGACGTCATCCCCGTGGTCTGGCCGCCGCTCGCGGTGATCACCTGCCCGTGCACGAAGTTCGACCAGGGCGTGCAGAGGAAGAAGATCGGCCCGGCGGCATCCTCCGGAGCGGCGGGCCGGCCGAGCGGAATGATCATCGGCGCCAGTTGGCGCATCTTCTCCGGGATCCCGAGGGGGATCTCGTGGCCGTCCTTGACGAACGTCTCGCCGCCGTCGTCGGACGCCGCAGTGAGCCGTGTCTCGACGAAGCCGAAGGCGACCGCGTTGACGTTGACCTTGAACGGGCCCCACTCGCGCGCCAGCGTCTTCGTCAGCCCGACGAGTCCCGCTTTCGCCGACGAGTAGTTGACCTGCCCGAGATTGCCCTGTGTCCCCGAGATGGACGTGACGTTGACCACCTTGCGGAAGACCTCGCGCCCGGCTTCCTTGTCGGCCTTGCCCGCGTCGCGGAGGAACGGCGCCGCAGCACGGAGCACTTTGAACGGCACGACGGTGTGGATCTCGAGCATCGCCCGGAACTGCTCGTCCGACATCTTGTGCGCCATGCCGTCCCACGTGTAGCCGGCGTTGTTGACGACGATGTCGATCCGGCCGAAGGCGTCGGTCGCAGCCCGGACGAGTCCCTCCGGAACGCCCTCCTGGGTGAGATCGCCGCCGAAGACGGCCGTCTCCCCAGCGATCTGGCCCGAGACCTCCGCGGCCAGATCCGGGTCGAGGTCGTTGACGAGCACCTGCGCTCCGTGCTCGGCGAGCAACTCCGCCGTGGCGCGGCCGATACCGCGCGCCGAGCCGGTGACGATCGCCGCCTTGCCGTCCAACACTCCCATCCGAGGCGCCTCCTGGACTAGTGGCCCGAACCGGAGAGTCAGGCTACCTGATAATCAATCGGATATTCTGCTCCGCTGTACGGCTTGCGAAGCGACCGGCGTCGGCTAAAGTCAGGCTGCCGATTGCGGCCGGCGCCTTGTCGTTGAACGAACTGGAGGCAGCGTGGCCGCAGTGGACTACTTCCTCAAGATCGACGGGATCGCCGGTGAGTCGCTCGACGCGAAGCACAAGGGCGAGCTGCAATTGGAGGCGTTCAGTTGGAGCGAGGCGGCGCAGCAGTCGCCGGCGGCCGGAGCCGCCGGCGCGGGCGCCGGGAAGGTGCAGATGCACGATCTGCATTTCTCGATGCGCACGAACAAGGCATCGCCTCAGCTGATGCTCGCCTGCGCCTCCGGGCAGCACCTGAAGTCGGCGGTCCTGACTGCCCGAAGGGGCGGCAAGAGCCCGCAGGAGTTCCTGGTCGTCAAGTTGACGGACGTGCTCGTCTCCTCGTACGAGACCGGTGCGACGCCCGCGCAGCCTGTTCCTGTCGACCAGGTCTCGCTGAGCTTCGCGCAGATCACGGTCGAGTACCGGCCGCAGAAGCCCGACGGCAGTCTCGCTGCCCCGGTGCAGGCCGCCTGGGACGTGGTGGCAAACCGCAAGGCGTAGGTGCGGGAGAGGAAGCCGAATGCCGGACGACGGGGACGGCGCAGGCGCCGAGCGCCTGCGCCTCGACTACCAGCAGACGGTCGACCTCGTCCGGTCGATCACCGACGTCCGCTTCAAGCTGCTCGCGATCGTTCCGACGCTGAGCGGCGCCGCCGTCGTGGTGCTCGGGCATCCGAGCTCGGCGGCCGAACTGCTCGCGGTCGGCCTGCTCGGACTGACCGCAACCGTCGGGATCCTCCTGTACGAGCTCCGCAACACGCAGCTCTACGACTACGGGCTCGACCGCGCGGCGAGGATCGAACGCGAGCTCGCCTTGCTCTCGACAACGGGCGAAGCCGCCGGGGGCCTCTACTCGGAACGGCCCGCGAGAACGCTGCGGCTCTTCAACGCACTGCCCGTCGACCGTGACGCGAGCCTCATGCTCGTCTACAGCGCGGCCGTCGCGGGCTGGACGTACCTCTGCGTCTGGGGCGCACTGCGCGCGGTCGACGTCGGCCACGCACGGCAGCTCGGAGGCGCAGCCGCGATCGTCGTCGCGGTCCTGCTCGCGGTCGAGCTCACGCGCATCCGCGGCACCTGAGCCCGCTACCGGACCCGGAGCGGGAGACTGAAGCGCCGCTGGCGCGGCGACCAGATCCGAAGCAGCGCGCCGCGCTTGAGGCGAATCGTCCGGATGAAGACGCCCCGGTTGTTCGTCAGCCGGACATGCCCGACCGGCTGCCACACGTTCTTGTGGAGCACCTCCAGCCGGTAGGGCTTCCGCCCGGCCTTGCCGCCGCGGACCTGACCCCAGACCACTGTCTGGAACCCGTCTCGGCGCATCTCCGCGAACGGCAGCTTGAATCCCTGCAGCGAGGGCTTCCACCGGTTGTCCGCGAAGACGAGCCCGGTCTGGAAGCGGCCGAGCGCGACCTCATCGCGGTAGAGGTACTGGATCAGCATCGTCACCCGTGCCAGCCTCCACGCCCGCATCGCGGCGAGGCTGAGCAGCGTCGCCTGCCTCTGGGGTGAGACGCCGAGGAAGGAATCCGGTGGATTCGTCTGGTAGCCGTACTCGGTGAGCCAGACCGGTTTCGGCCCGAAGAAGCGCCTGACGAGGATGAGGAGCTTCGGGATCGTCGCCATCGTGATCGACGGGCAGTTCTTGCAGCCGCCGCTCGACGGCGTCTCGCGCGGCGACAGGGGATACGGGTTGTGGGCGTAGGCGTCGAGCTTCGCGTGGGCAGCGGCCATGCCCCGGACCCAAGTGACGGGTGCGATGCCCCCCAATCCGCCGCGAGGCGCTGTCACGCCACCCGCGACCTGGGCGTGTCGCAGGACGGCGTGGATCGCCTCGTACGCCGGGTTGAGGAGGTGCTGGACGTAGATCGCGGCCTTCGTCGGCCTCAGCCAGAGAGGGTGGTTCGGCTCGTTCCAGATCAACCAGTAGCGCACCCACGGGTAGCGCCTGGCGGCCGCGCGGGCGAAGGCGCCGAAATCGCGCGGGTGCGGCGGGGCGAAGTTCGGCGTTCGCCCGCCGTTCGCCCACGCCGGCGTCCCGACCAGCGTGAGCACGGGTGTCAGGCCGTAGCGGCGAAGGCCGCGCAGGATCCTGTCCGGACGACGCCAGTCGTAGGCGGGGTCGCGCGGCGAGCTCGCATTGGCCGGCCGCCGCAGGGCGATCTCGTTCCAGTGGAGCGTGAAGCGGACGAGCGGCACGCCGAGCCGCTTGAACGTCGCCAGCCGCTGGTCGAGCTTCCCGGGGCCGAACTCCAGCCACGCGTCGTCCTGGATCCCGTACCGCACCCCGCTCGAAGCCCGAACGGAGCCCGCGGCGACGCAGGCCGCAACGGCAACGAGCACCACGAACAGCCTCAAACGCCCCCCGGTCGTCCCCATCGCTGGGCCGAACTCTCGCACACCGTCAGGCTGGCACCCGCGCCGACCGTCCGCGCCGAGGCGTTGCGAATGTCCTCCTGAACGAGGTCGGCATTGATGGCGATCGCGGCGGCCGATCCTTCGCCTGCGGCCGTGATCACCTGAGCGCGAGGGTTCGCGGCGTTCCCCGCAGCCCAGACGCCGGGGGCGGTGGTCGATCCAGAGGCGTCGACGAGAACGAAGCCCTGGTCGTCGACCTCGCAGCCGAGCGGCTGCAAGAGCCCGTTGACTCGAGGCCGCAGGTCGGGACGGATGAAGAGCGCTGCTCGCTCGACCAGTCGACCGTCGGCGAGCACCACGCCCCTGAGGCGGTCGTCTTCGACGACGAGCCGACGAACCTCCTCGTCGACGACGCGGATCCCGCGTGCTGCGAGCTGCTCGCGCTCGTTCTCCGCCAGCTCGTAGGTGTGTGCGAAGAAGACAAGGTCGTCCGACCATTGGCGGACGAGCTGTGCGTGCTCGACGGAGCCGGGGCCGGTGGCGAGCACGCCGAGCGGCTGATCGCGCACTTCCCAGCCGTGGCAGTAGGGGCAGTGCAGGAGGTCTCGGCCCCAGCGCTCCTGCGCGCCCTCGACGTCCGGCAACTGGTCGCCGGCGCCGGTGGCGATCAGGAGCCGTCTCGCTTCCAGCGTCTCGCCGCCGCTGAGCCGGAGGACGAAGCCGGGCCCGATCTCGGCGACTTCACCCGAGCTGAACTGGACGCCGTAGCCCCTCGCCTCGTCGCGTCCCAGCCGCAGCAGATCGGCCGGCGGCATTCCGTCGCGAGAAAGGAAGCCGTGCATGTGCGCTGCCGGCGCGTTGCGCGGCTCCCCGGCGTCGATCACGACGACCCGGCGCCGCGCGCGGCCGAGCACGAGAGCAGCACTCAGTCCGGCGGCGCCGCCGCCCACAATCGCAACGTCGTACGTGGATGTATCCATAGGGTCAACCGTGCCCGAGAGTGTGGTTGCGGGCAAGTTCGATCCGCGGCTCAAGTTCAAGCCACGAGTCCGCAACGGCCGCTTGGTGCCTAGGCTTAGAGACGTGAGATTCGGGGTCCTGACTGATGCGCATGCGAACCTTCCTGCGCTGTCGGCGGCACTTGCGGCCCTCGATGCACCGAGTTCGAATCAGGCGCGATTCACATCCGCCACGTCTCCGTCGAGTACAACGACGCGGCGGTCTTCGAGGATCTCGAAGCCCGCGACGTCCCGGAGCGCGAACTGATCCGCCGGCTGTTTCTGTCGCGCGCTCGACGAGCATCCCGTTAGCTCACCGACTGCGCTGAAGCTTCGTTCGGCATCACCGGCGTATGCGACCGGACTGGTGTCTGACACCTCTTCGTATCTCGCCACCGCTCGCGTCAGGGTGCGCTGCGCAACACTGGCCACGCCACTGAGCGAACCTGATTCGGCGCGAGCCGAACCAGGTTCACGAGTTTCGAGCTGCCACAGCCTCCCGAGCAACGGCGCTCTGCAGCACTCGTTGTGCCATGTTCATGGTACGGTTGTGGCATGGCACGGACCCGGATCAGCACGACAGTCGATGCCGAATTGCTCGCGAGCGCACGCCGGGCGCGCTCAGGGCTCGCCGACTCGGCGCTCATCGACGAAGCGCTCGCCGCACTCATGGCTCGCCGACGTGCAGCCGAGTTCGACGCTGCGTATGCCGCCTATGACGCGCACCCACTCGACGAAGCTGACGAGTGGGGAGATCTTGCCTCGTTCCGGGCGGCTGCCGGCTCGTCGTGACTGCGCTTCCGACGCGAGGTGATGTCTGGTGGTGCGAGCTGCCGGAGATAGGGCGCCGGCCGGTGGTCGTGCTCTCGCGAGACGCGGCAATCCCGCGTCTCCGGCGTGCGCTGATCGGGCCTTGCACGACCACGATCCGCGGGATTCCAACGGAGGTTCTCCTCGAGCCTCCGAATGACCCGGTACCGCTCGTCTCGGTCGTCAATCTCGACTCGGTCGAGAGCGTTTCGGTCGGGACGCTGGTCGAACGGCTGGGCCGACTCAGCGGCGACCGAATGCATCAGATCTGCGACGCGCTCGAGATCGCCGTCGACTGCCACGGCTGACGAAGCCGCTGCCACCGCGAATCGACGGTTGAGGCATCTGGGACGTGCGGAGTGGCCACGGCTTGAGTCGTCATGCGGGGCTCATAGCCCGTGCTGTTGTCGAGGAGGCCGGCTCATCACCCTCGGCGAGGATTGGCGCCTCGCGGCGGAAGCCCCAGATGGTGCAATAGACGCCGAGGAACAGCTCCCAGAGGGCTTCGGGAATCGCCGCAGGGCCTTTGATCGTGTTGGCCGAGGGATTCCCGCCGAACATCACGATCGTCCCGGCGATGATGAGCAGCGGGCCGCCGATCATCCCGAGCCACGGCCACGGCCGCGGCACGAGCTGCGAGCGGTACATCATGTAGCCGAGGATCAGGCCGTTGCCCCACCCGACGACCCAGCCGGGCCCGAGGAGGAACGTCCAGTCCTTCAGCGCCGCGAGCGTGTAGGCGACTGTCCCCTCCGATCCCCCGGCGACCTCCCGCCGAAGCGTGATGATGCCAAGCACCGCGACGATGCCGACCAGGATGAACGTGCATTCGAACACGCGCGCCGTCACGTAGCCGATGGAGAGCTCTCTGTACCGCCGCCACATGATCGGGACGATCACGACGGCGGTGCCGATGTTCGAGATGATCAGCAGCAACTCCAGCAGGACTCCGAACAAGACGCGCTTGTCGTGCCCGGCACTCGCGATGTAGCCAACGGGATCGTCGAGCACCGGCTTGTAGAACCACAACGCCGGAATCGACGTGGCGAACGTGATGAGGTAGAGCACGCCGAACCACCGCGCCCTCTTCTGGTCAAGGGACATACTCCGAACCCCTCTCCCCGGCGATGGTCACGGGCGGATTCCCGCACCACGTGGTGACCGGCAGAATCCCCGATAGTGACGGCTTGGAAGCCCGGCTTCAAGAGACGCAGTTCAGCAAACGCGTATCACGGCTGTGGCAGAGCCTGACGGTCGCGGCAACCGGGTCTTCTTCAGTAACCACGGCAACGTGCTCCTCTGTATCGCGCGCGACCCTCAGATCAGGATCAGCGAGATCGCCGACAACGTCGGCATTGGCGAACGTGCGGCCCAGAAGATCGTCGCCGAGGCGTGCACCGATTGTCCTCGACGATCGTCATGAAACGAATCGTCGACGAGAGACCGCTGCCGCTCTAGCCTCCGGAACGACCGACAGCTCGGCGATCAATCGGGAAAGCACGAAGTGCCCTTTGCAGGGCACTTCGTTGTCACGTTGACATCGAGCGAGTGGGCGGTACTGGGCTCGAACCAGTGACCCCCAGCTTGTCGAGCAACGTTTAGGCGTTGTCGGTAGGGCCGAAGTCGTATAACTGCAGGGTTTTCGCGCCTCGGTTGTGGTCGGGTGTGGTCGGGTTTAGCCCATGAAATCCGACCACATTTCCGACCACATTTCGACGAGAAGACGGCCCTGTCTCTCGCCCGAACAGCCTGAGCGTCCCGAACTCGTTCACCGCCCCACCACTGATTCGCTCGAGGCCGCCGCCCGTCTGAACACGTATCGCTCCTTCACTTGACCTGACCGTTCTACCGCGGTCCGGCGCTCAGGTCATCGGAGTGATTACCTACCTGACTTCGCCACGTTCCGAAGGACGATGCCGCTGCCTCGCCTGAGCGCCGCACGACCTTCCGGCGGGTTAGATGAGGTGGCGAACAAAGTGAACGAGCGCTGCGCCGATCGTGATCATGAGGACGACGCCTCCGGTCCCGAGGACGGTGGCTATCAAGAGGACAATTGCGTCTTCGAGGATGATCGCGAGCGCGACTCCGACGGCGCCGAGAGCGGGCAACGTGTCGAGCCCCGAGAAGGGCGGCGCGAAGGCGGCCGCGATCGCGAACGCCATCAGGAGCAGACCGAGAAGCCGATCCATCCAACGCTGCTTGAATAACCAGGCTCCACGTGGCCGCGAGAATCGCTCGATCCACCGTACCCGGCGGATGATGAACGGGATTGCTTTCGTCGTGGTCGTCGCGCCGAGCTCGCGGCGCGACCAGCTGGCAGGGAGCCAGATCGTTCGACGTCCGAGCACCATTTCCGCGGCGAGCACGACGGCAATCGCCTCGAACACGTGTGTGACGCCCCCGGTGGGAAGCGGCAGGGCGGGAACAGCCATCAACAACACGATCATGACGGCGAAGCTCTTCTCTGCGAACACCTCGCTCATTGCCCCGAGTGTGAGCTGGTCGCCGTGGAGCCAGAGCTCGAGCTCGTCGCTGAAATGCGCATCGGTCATCGCGCCGACAGGACAGCTTCGTGGCTTGAATTCGAGATGGCCGAGAATGGGGACGCCTGCGAACAGGGACGAGAGAGCGAGCCCGAGCACACCGATTTCGGCTGACGTGCGATTGCGCCGACTGAGAAGCGCGGCGACAATTCACCACTCTTGCGCACGACCAGCAGTCTGACCGGCTGGGTTGCCAGTGTCGGGTGCGAATCAGCGGCAGGAACGCGCGAGCCTTGGAGCTTGCCCGCCGCTCTCACCTGGGCGCGAGAGTGATGGGAACCCGCACCACGTCTATGCGCGCTCCGTTCTTTGCCGAGCGCGCATAGGCGATGACAGTCGCCACCTTTGACCGTGCAACGAGGGCGATGACTGTCTCGAACCTGCCGCGTACGCCGCTCCCGGCGCTCGCAAGTAGCGCACGGTGTGCGAGCAAACGGCCGCTCCGCGAAACGACATCCACGAAGAGTCGCGCCTCGAAGACGTTGGCGGTGCCGCGGACGTAGACCATGCCGCGGATCGCGGCGCCGGGCAGCGGGCGCTCGACGAGGATCGGCGGCGCCTGAGCCTCGAAGTCGCCTCGTCCTACCGCAGGAGCGACGACGATCCCTTCGCCGCCAATTGCCTCGACCGCGTTGCCGTCGAGTCGGAACTGGACCCGCTGCACGTTCGGGAACTGGGTCATCGTGTGCACCACCTGCGCGACGCGCAAGAGCATCGAGAGGCTTCCGCCGCCGGACTCGAACCGGCGTGACAGATCGACCCTCGCAACCCCGCCCACGATCGAGACACCCCGTACCGTGACCCCTGCCGGGATCATCGTGCCGTAGCCCTGTCGCCGTTCTGGGGCGCTCGGGCCGCGCAGAAGCGCCAGCAACGCACCGCGGGCGACGCTCGGCCCGGGCACAGTGCGCCCAACCGGTTGAACGCGTTCTCCGCGCACGAAGTAGACACCGACGCGAGTCGCGCGACTCGACGACGCGACCGCCGGAAGCGCCGCCAGAGCGCAAACAAGAAGCAGAAGAAGCGCCTTCACACGCATACCGATCCTCCGTCCAGGATTCTCGCAACGGACCCCGCGACGTCATCGGGGCTGCCACGGATCTAGCGCTCAGGCTCCCTAACCCGAGACTCGTCAGTCATCCCGCAACGGGTGAGGCGCGATCAGCTCGGCGGACGTCCAAGTCGCGCCAGAGATCCGAAGTCGAAGAAGTCGCTGAGGTCACCGCGCTTCTTCTCGCCGCGGCCGCCGGCGACGGCTCGCTCGTTTCGTTCGACGATCTTGTCGAGTTCGCCTCGGTCGAGCCAGATGCCGCGGCAGGCCGGACAGTAGTCGATCTCGACACCTTGCCGTCTTGCCATTGCCAGTGCGCTGCCATCCACCGGGCATTGCATGATTTGCTCCTTTCGCGTGAGACACGCTCCCTAGTCGTGGAGGGCGCGCAGGGCGTTCAGGATGACGCCGACGTCGATCACTTCTTGGAGTAGCGCGCCGCTGACGGGCGGCAGGTAGCCGGCAGCGGCGAAACCCATCGCGACCAGCGAGATGCCGATCCCGGCGATGACACTTTGCTTTGCGATATGCAGCGAGCGACGGCCGATCCGGATGGCGTCGGCGACGCGGTCGACGCGGTCGACGAGGATGACCGCGTCGGCGGTCTCGGACGAGACGGTCGCCCCCGCGGTACCCATAGCGATCCCGACGTCGGCGAGCGCGAGCGCCGGCGCGTCGTTGATGCCGTCACCGACCATGACGACGCCGCGTAGGTCGCTGCGCTCGCGCAGGGCACGCACAACGTCGAGCTTTTCTTCGGGTGTCTGCTCGGCGTAGACGCGGTCGACGCCGAGTGTCTGGCCCACACGGTCGGCGACGGCCCGTTTGTCGCCGGTGACGAGCGCGACGTGGAGCACGCCCACCTCCCGCAGCCGAGGGACGAGCTCAATCGAGTCGGCGCGCAGCCGGTCACCGATCAGGACGACGCCGGCGAATGTCCCGTCCACGCCGACGAGCACTTTCGCGTCGCCGCCGTCAAGGCCTTCCGGGAGGGTCGGCTCGATCTGGTGCTCGCGCAGCCAGCCTGCGCTTCCTACCAGCACCGAGTGTCCGTCGACTGTGCCGCTGACGCCGCGACCGAATGCCTCCTGAGTCTTTTCGGGAATCATCAGCGTGAGGTTCTGCTCCTCGGCACCTGCGACGAGCGCCTTCGCAAGCGGGTGCGACGAGAGTTGATCGAGCGAGGCCGCCAACCGAAGCGTCTCGCTGCTCGGCAATCCGTTCGTGGAGACGACGCGATCAAACTCGGGATGGCCCAGCGTGACCGTACCCGTCTTGTCGAACAACACCGAGCGCGCCTCGCCGAGTTGCTCGATCGTCCCTGCACCCTTGACGACGACGCCTGCGCGCGCTGCCCGCGACAGACCGGACATGAGCGCGATCGGCGCCGCGAGGATCAACGGGCAAGGGGTCGCGACAACGAACACAGCGAGCGCGCGCACCGCATCCCCGGAGACCGCCCAAGCAATCGCGGCGACCAGCATCGTCGCCGGAAGGAAAAACAGCGCATAGCGATCGGCGATCCGGACGAACGGCGCCCGCTCCTGCCCGGCCCGCTCCACCAGCCGCACCAGTGCCGAGTAGGCGCTCTCAGCCGCAGGTCGAAGCGCGCGCAGCTCGAAAGCCGACCCCGCGGCCGCAGTGCCGCTACGGACGTTGCCGCCCCGATGAACCGTGATCGGAAGCGGCTCGCCGGTCAGCGCCGACTCGTCGACGATCGCCTCGTCGCTCTCGACCATTCCGTCCACCGGCACCACCTCGCCCGCGCGCACGAGCACGACATCGTCCGCCACGACCGCATCCACAGGCAGCTCCACGAGCTCATCGCCGCGCCGAACGAGCGCCGACCGCGGCGCCCGCTCCACCAGCGCCGTCAGCTCACGCCGCGCACGCCGATTCGCCGACTCCTCCAGCGCGTTCCCGCCCGCCAGCATCAGCGCGACCACGGCCCCCGCCAGGTACTCGCCGAGCGCCAGCGCGCCCGCCATCGAAAAGAGCGCGATCGCGTCGACACCAACGTCGCCGTGAAGCAGCGAGCGCAGCACCGAGACCGTCAGCGGCACAAGCAGCATCGCCGTGGTCGCTGCCCACAACCAGTCGGCTGGCTGGTGCATCCCAGCCGCCGCAAAGACCAAGCCCAGGAGAACCGCGACCAGCGCAGCCGCCGCGGTCAGCCGTGCCGCACTCGCCAGCACAAACCCGCCAGCGCGCGTGCGGGCCAACGCCGCGACGAACGATCTCTGATGCGACGCTCGTTTTGCTGTAGCGATCAACTGCTGCCTCCTCCGGGTCGCGCTCTACTTCCATCTCAGCCGGAGCCGGTCACAGCCGCATCAGGGAATCACCGCGGGCCCTATCAGTACGCGAGCCGGCCGGGGGCTGACAGCGATGCCCGACTTCCCCAAACGGCGCCACGAACACTGTTCCTGAGTCATGCCTCCGACTGCTCAACCCAGCGAGCAAACGACGCCTGCACCGACGGGGGCGGGCTACGGCTCACCTCGCTGAAAGTCATCAGAACGGGTCGCGCGAGTTCAGGCGGTTGCGGCGGGCACGTCGATGGAGAGGATCCGAAGTCGTACTCGCCTTCTGGGGGCGTCGACGAGGGCCACGTCGCCTTGTCGGCGGCCGATGAGCGCTTGTCCGACAGGCGGTGCATACCCATCCGTCCGGGATCACACAGCCGTCGTTGCGAATCCGCCGCTCGTGCTCTTCGATCTTGTAGTCGTTGATGCTGGCGTCTCGAGGGCGCATGAGGCCGTTGTCGTCGAACTCCCAATGTTCGTTGCCGTGGCTTCGCCACCACTGGCCGTCGGCGTCTTTGGAACTTGTCGCGCATCTCGTCGCGCCACTGCAATCGGAGGTCGGCCGGCGTGACGATGAGGATGCGGCGGGCGCGGTAGCGAAGCAGCAGCTCCTGCGCGACCAGCCCGGCCTCGATCGTTTTGCCCAGGCCGACGTCGTCGGCGATCAGCAGCGAGACTCGGGGCATTCGGATCGCCCGGACGAGCGGGTCGAGCTGGTACCAGTCGATCTCAACGCCGCTCTGGAACGGGGCGAGGTAGTGGCGGGGATCGGCGTTTGAGGTCGAGCCCCAGCGCACCGCGTCGAGGAACGCGTCGAAGCGCTTCGGGTCGTCAAGGGTCGTCGGCCGTGGGAGAGCTGAGCGTTCGAACGCTCGCGCGCCGGGCTCGATCTCCCAGACGACCTCAAGCGTCTCGTCGGGCTCCGCGTCGTCATCGACGCACCGAAGTGTCAGCAGGTGCTGCCGCGGCGCCGTCGGCTGCAGCGAGTCGGCAGGAAGCTCGTCAGCCTGAACATCCGCGACGACCCACCGTCGCTCCCGTACCTGCACGAGCTGACCCTGCTCTGGAACATCAAGAACGGCATTCACGGACATGACCGTATTCAAGCCGACGGAGGGCGCCAAAGCGGCAGCCTTCATAGCGGTTTGCGACCTCTCGGCTCCCACTCGCGGGTTCAATCAGCATCGGACGCGCGGACAGCAAAGTGGGTAATGTCCCGAGTGCATCAAGAGCAGCGTGGGCTGCACCAACCGGCTTCGTCGCACGGTGGTTAAACGATGCGACCCCTCCCAGGGGTAACGACGAGAAGGAGAGACAGCATGACGGAGAGGCATTACCTCAACCCGGGCCGGAGCCGGCACGCCTCGGAGCTCGCCCAACTCGAGCAAGTCTTCGGCGAGAACGCGGAGATGATTAGTCGTGGCCTCGCCGTCGCCACGGCGGATCTCCCCGCGGCCGACGCTCTCACCCTCGTATTGCGCCTCCTGTCCGCCCGCGACGCGGGGACGCCGCCCCTGACCGAGCTCGAGCGGTGCGTCGCGCGCGCGCTGTGGCCCGAGGATCGGCGCGGGTGGGAAGAGCTCGGCGAGGGGCCGCTCGCGCGCCTGCTGATCGACGTACGGACGAGCCTTGGCGTCTTCTACGCCGACACCCAAGTACGGGTACTCGACCGGCTCCCAGACGGCCGCCTCCTGATCGGCGTTCTCGACATCAACCAGACGACGTTCCCGGTTGCAGAGGCCGCACTTGAGCCCTTTCACCAGGTCGAGGATGCCTCGTGAGGTGATCTGGAACGGGGAGCTCGAGCTCCCTCACCGATAACAGGGAACGCAAGATCCTCAACCGGCACCTCCAGCGACGCCCAGCGGAGCAGCCGCACGTGCCGCTACGCCGTGACGGGGTCGTCTTAGCCGGTCGTCGCGGAGCTCGGTTAAACATGAGTCGACCCACGGCTCCAAGGGCTTGACGGGCCTCCCCGTCACTGCGGGTCTCACCAGCGCCTCGGATGGCCCTTTGCGAAGGTCCGTGTGACGGTCGTGTGCGCCAGTGCGCGCCAGAAACAGGCGGATTCAGGCGGACTTGAGCGGACAACCGCTACCCACCCTCACCCAACCCATGAACACCGAGAGGCCGCTTCGTTGAGCCGAAAACGGCTTCAACAGCGGCCCCTCGAGCGAAGCGGGCGAAGGGGCTCGAACCCTCGACCCTCAGCTTGGGAACTCCGGGCTCCGGACAGCTTCAAGACCGAATCCGACCACATTCCGACCACAAGCGAAATCTGAGAGTTAGCGGCGGGATGACAAAACACGAAACCCCTGGGCTAGCAGGGGTTTCGTGTAATGGGCGGTACTGGGCTCGAACCAGTGACCCCCAGCTTGTCGAGCTGGTGCTCTCCCAACTGAGCTAACCGCCCAAAACATGCCTATTTGCAGGCATTTATGTGTTTCTGTCGTGCGAAATGCTCTCCCAACTTTTCGCGCAGCCGGCGACAGGATAGCCGGTCGGTGCGTTCGACCCTAAAGGGCCGATTGATCCACGGACTCGACCTGTTCGTACAGCGGGCGAACCCACGCGTTGTCCAAACGAGGTCGTTCGATTGATGGGTCGCCGAAGATCGCAGCAGACTGCCGGAGCTGTGCGCGCTCGTTACGGACAGGCGATGCCGGAGCCGGCGGCCGAGCCGACTGAGCCGGACCGGGTTTCGCGGGGACCTCGCAGTACCCCGGGTTCGGTGGAGTCGCGTTTCTTGACTCAGGCTGCCTGGGTTGTGGTGTTGATGTTGTTCAATTCAAATTCGATCGGTGTCAGCATGCCGAGACTCGAGTGGCGTCGGCGGCGGTTGTGGAAGACCTCGATGTACTCGAAGATCGCGTTCGCGAGCTCGACCCGGGTCTTCCAGCGGCGCGTGTCGAGCAGCTCGACCTGCATCCGCGACCAGAACGCCTCGATCATCGCGTTGTCGTAGCAGTCACCGACGGAGCCCATCGACGGGAGGAGCCCGGACTTGCGCGCCCGGTCGCTGAACGTCCAAGCCGTGAATTGGGTGGATTCAAGTGGTCGTCGCAACACCTCGAGGGTGGAGGTGTCGGATGGCGACGATGCGGGAGCGGCAGCGGGAGGTTCAGCTGTATCGGGGGCAGGTGCCCTCGCCGGGGCGGCCGACGGTGGCGTGGCGTGAGGATCGGGTCCGGTTCTGGGCGGCGATCGCGCGCGGGGTGAAGACTGAGGACGCGGCGAGTGAGGCGGGTGTCTCGTCGCCGGTTGCGTTCCGGTGGCTCCGCCACGCTGGCGGCGTGAATCCATCTCCGTCTCCAAGGGTGTCGGGCTGTTACCTGTCGTTTGGCGAGCGGGAGGAGATCGCGCTCTTGCGGGCGCAGGGTGGCGGGGTGCGCGAGATCGCGCGGCGATTGGGTCGGAGCCCGTCGACGATCTCGCGGGAGCTGCGTCGGAACGCGTCGACGCGGACGTGGCGGCTCGATTACCGGGCTACGGTCGCGCAGTGGCACGCCGAGCGCAGGGCCCGCCGGCCGAAGGTCGCGAAGCTGGTCGCCAACGAGCGGCTCCGCGCGTACGTCCAAGAGCGGCTCTCAGGTGCGGTGCGCGCTGACGGTGGCCGAGCTGTCGGGCCGCCTGGGCCGAAGTGGAGCGGGCGCAACAAGCCCCACCGCGGCGACCGCCGCTGGGTGCAGGGCTGGAGCCCGCCCAGCAGATCGCGTACCGGATGCGCGTCGAGTTCCCGGATGATCCGTCGATGCGGATCAGCCGCTTCACGATCCTGATCCATCTACCCCGCGAGAAGGGCTTTGGGACGATCCCGCGCACGAAGAACGGCCCGGCGCTGGCCGGCTACGGCACGGTCACGATGAAGGACGCGTTGGCGTCGACGATGACGACTCTGCCCGAGCAGCTGCGCCGCTCGCTGACCTGGGACCGCGGCAAAGAGCTCTCCCAGCACGCCGCGTTCAAGGTCGAGACCGGCATCCCGGTCTACTTCGCCGACCCCCAGAGCCCCTGGCAGCGGGGGACGAACGAGAACACCAACGGGCTGCTCCGCCAGTACTTCCCGCGCGGCACCGACCTCGCCCGCTGGAGCGCCGACGACCTTGCCGCCGTCGCCGCCACGCTCAACAGCCGACCCCGCAAAACGCTTGACTGGAGGACGCCGGCCGAAGCATTTGATGAGTACTTACAATCAAGTCAACAAACCGGTGTTGCGACGACCGGTTGAGCCCAGGCTGGCTGCCGGCGTCGCTGTGATGCACCAGCGCGACATCGGCGCCGGGTCCTCGGAGGGTGAGCGCCATCCGCAGCGCGTCGAGGACGAGGTCGATGCGCATGTGCGCTGCGAACTGCCAGCCGACGATTGCGCGGCTGTAGGCGTCGATCACGAACGCGAAGTAGACGACGCCTTCCCAGCAGCGCAGGTAGGTGAAGTCGGCAAACCACAGCTCGTCAGGGCGAGACGCTGTGAAGTCACGTTCGACCAGGTCGGCCGGCCGGTACGCGGCCGCGTTCGGATAGGTCGTCCGCCACGGCTTCCCGCGCCGTTTGGCGCCCTGGATGCCGTTTGCGCGCATCAGCCGCTCCACCCGGCCGCGGCCCACCTGCCCTCCGGCGCGCTGTAGCGCCCGCCACATCCGCCAGGAGCCGTAGGCGAAGTAGTTGCGCCGATCCAACTCGCGGATCAACTCGAGCAACCTGTCATCCTCGACGCGGCGCGCCGACCGCTCGCGCGTGGCGCGTCGGTAGTACGCAGACGCCGACACGCCCAGGGTCCGGCAGATCGGCTCGACCCCGAAGCGCTCGCGCTGCTCGTCGATGAACACGCTCACCTCGGACGGTGTGGATCGAGCTCGCCCGCAAAAAACACGGAAGCCGCTTTCAGGATCTCGTTCGCGCGGCGCAGCTCGAACACCTCGCGACGCAGCTCGCGGATCTCCTCACGCTCAGCGTTGGTCGGCAGGTCCGGACGCAGGCCCTCATTCGCTTCGACCTGGCGGACGTACTTGCGCAGCGTCTCCGACGGCAACCCCAGATCAGCCGCGACGTGCGCGATCGGACGTCCCGACTCGAACACCAGCCGCGTCGCACGGTCCAACAGCTCCACCGGGTACTTCCTCGCTCTCGGCACGACAGACCTCTCCTTCCGCCAGGCGGACCCTGGCATGCGAAGTCTCCGTCAAACCCGGGATGGCTCAGACCGAGGGCATGAGACGCGATCGCGCTCATTGGTCGTCAGGAGACGACTCGGCTCTGGAGCAGGGCGGCCACTGCAGCTTTCGCATGACGCGCCGCTGTCGGGTCCCGGCGAGACCCACCAACGGCGTACGCACCGTCGACGAGTAGCGTCACCTGGGCGGCCAGGTCGGCGTCTTCCACGCCCGCCTCGACGAGGAGTTGACGAACGAGTCCCTCCCGAGCGCGCAGATGCGCCAGCGCAGCCTCACGAACAGGATGGCCTGGGCGGTTGATCTCAAGCGATGCGTTGATGAACGCGCATCCAGCCTTCGTCTTCGTGCGGAGGGCGTTCTCGATCACATCGAAGAGCGCGAGGATCACCAGCTCCCCGGTCTCCTCGGAGCGACGCCTCGCGTTCGCCTCGAGGGCAAGTAGTGCGCGTCGGTTTCGGTCGTTGAGCGCTTCGGCGACGAGCCGATCCTTGGAGCCGAAGTGCTGGTACAGGGTCCGCTTCGTCACCCCTGCCCGGGCCGCGATCGCGTCCACTCCCGTGCCTCTGATGCCGTACTCATATGTCAGCTCGCTCGTCGCCCCAAGGAGCGCGTCGTGCGCATTTGGCCGGTCGGTCATGGCCCGTACTATACATACCGATCGGTATACTTCATGGCCATCGACACCCAACCCTCGAAATCGACGGCACGCAAGCGCGCACTCGCGACGGAACGCGAGAGGTCTCTGCTCGAGAAGGCGCACCGTGCATCCCTCCTCCGGGACGCTGCTCGGCCGACACCTCCTGCAAGCGCCCATCGGCGCCCGTTCCTTCTTGCTCGCCTCACGATCGCCCTCCGCTGGGTCGGCTCAGTAGCCGTCCATGTGCGCAGGTCCGCAATCGATCATGCGGGGCAGGAGCCGAAGGACGAGCCGAGGACGAGGGCCGTCCGGCTTTGCATCCGAGGTTCAGGACTGGGCGATCCGGAAGACGCCCTCGGCGACGATTAAGGCGACGCCGCCGACCTCGACCGACTCGACGCGCTCGCGCGAGCCGGTTGCGACCGCGTAGAGAACGGAGGGGCGGCCGAGCTCGGCGCCCTGCCTGATCTCGATCTCCTGCCCGAAGCCGATCCGCCCGTGGCGGGCAAGATGGAGTGCGAGCGGGCCGGCCGCCGATCCTGTCGCCGGGTCCTCGGGGATCCCTCTCGCCGGGTAGAACATGCGTGTCTTCCAGCTGCGCCCGGAGCCGGCGAAGCAGTTCGCGGCGATGTCCAGCCCTCCCAGCGCAGCGAAGTCGGGCTTCAGCGCGGAGACCTCGTCCTCGCTCTCGAGCTCGACGAAGACGTGCGGCGCCCCGCTCCGATAGAGCTCAACCGGCAGCCCCGACTCAGTGAGGCCCAGCGCCTCGAGAAGCTCGCGCTCCCGCTCGTAAGGCTCGCACTCGCGAATGGGCTGTTGCATCCGTCCGAAGACGGGACGACCGTCGTTCAGCTCGAGTTGCACGGGGACGAGCCCGGCGCCGGTCTCGAGCGCGACGTTCTCTTTGCCGAGCGCCGTGCTGACGACGAATGCCGTGCCCAGCACGGGATGGCCGGCGAACGGTACCTCCGATTCGGGGGCAAAGATTCGGATCCAGACGTCTCCGCCGTCGCGTGGCGGGAGCAGGAAGACCGTCTCGGCGAAGTTCATCTCTCGCGCGAGGCTCTGCATCTGCTCCGTCGTGAGGGGGCGACCGTCGACGAAGACGCCGAGCTGATTCCCTTGCAGCGGCTGGGAGGTGAAGACGTCGCAGACGAAGTACGGATGCAGCTGGGCCGCTCCGTGCCAGTCGGTGAGCCTCGGGATCACTGGCGAAGACATAAGGGAGTCAGAGCCGGGTTTGCGCGTCGTCGACTTCGAGGTGATGTTCATGGTTACGCAGTATACCGATCGGTATGTATACTGCCGGAACAGTTACGGACTCCACAACGAGGTGGCCCCATCCATGAAAGCTCGCCGCTGCGACTCCGCGCCTGCTCCGAGGACTCGTCCGTGACCGAGATCCTGCGCTACGCCGCCTTTACCAGCGACCCCGCCGGAGGCAACCCGGCCGGCGTCGTACTCGACGCCTCCGGGCTCGACGAGACCACGATGCGCACGATCGCCGCTGAGGTCGGCTACTCGGAGACCGCCTTCGTGACCTCGGAGGCAGACAACACCCTCGCGGTGCGCTACTTCAGCCCGGAATCGGAGGTGCCCTTCTGCGGACACGCGACGATCGCGACCGCTATCGCCTACGCAGAACGCCATCAGGCCGACGATCTTCGGTTCGATACCCGCGCTGGCCGGGTCGACGTCCGTGTCACCGACAGCGGCGACGGGCCGCTAGCCACGCTCACGAGCGTGCCGCCACACGTCGACGGCGCCGCGGACGAGGACGTCACCGAAGCACTTGCCGCGCTCGGCTGCGCTACAGCGCGTAGTTGAAGGACGGGGGGCTCGTGACATCGACGAGACAAACCGCATGACCATCCGCCCCCGATGCTGCCTAAGCCGGCCCGCCCCGCTACTACCACGCTGATCGGGTCTGTCCGCGCGGTCGACGCTCGCTTCGAGCTACTCGGATGGAACGGGAGCGCACCACGACTTTCATCGTCCGTCAGTCGTTCCCGGTCGGCACCACTGTCGCAGGCTCGACCATCAGAAGGACAGTACGCCCCCGGGCATACGGCCGGTGCACGACGCCGCGCGGGATCGTCACCCCTTGATGCGGTTCGAGCACAAACGGCTCACGCCCCTCGATCTCGAGCTCAAGCCTGCCTTCGAGCACGAGAAAGAACTCATCCTCGTGCTCATGCTTGTGCCAATCGACGAGCCGCCCGTCGATGACCGCGAGACGGACTACAGAGTCATTCACGGTCGTGAGCGTCTGGTTGACCCACGGGTCGTGCCCAGCGCCTTCGGCGGCCAGGTCGATGTGTGTTAGCTGACCGTACTTGTCGTCGTAGCGGATGTCGTAGTTATCCATCGGATCTCCTTTTGCCGGTGAAAGTGTGCGCGAATCCCGCGGAGCGTCTCGCGCGACGAGTGTGGATGTCCCGGCCGAGCGTCAGAGCCGGACTTGCGCGTCGTCGACTTCGAAGGTGATGTTCATAACGATGAAGTATACCGATCGGTATGTATACTGCTCGCAACGATGACGAACTACCCACACCTCGAGGAGGCCCCATCCATGAAAGCTCTGATTAGCTCTGAGAAGGTTCCCGCTCCCCCCGGGCCGTATTCGCCAGGGCTAACGGTGGGTGAGTGGATCTTCATGTCCGGCCAAGGCGGCTTCGATCCGAACACGGGCAAGGTGGTCAGCGACGATCTGGCCGAGCAGACCGAGCAGACCTTCAACAACATCGAGACCGTGCTCGAGGCTGCCGGAGCATCGCTCGACGACGTCATCTCGTGCCTCGTTCACCTTGTTGACCTGGCTGACTTCCCCGCGTTCAACGCCGTCTACGAGCAGAAGTTCACCGGAGTGAAGCCCGTACGGACGACGGTTCGCGCGGACCTCGTTGCCGGCCTGCTCGTCGAGATCACCGTGGTCGCTCGAGCCTCCTAGCGAGCAACGGGGTTTCGGCGTCATCGAGGTGCCGTCCGCTCTCGGAGCGGAGTGGAAACCCCCACAAAGACGCTCCGCCGAGCCGACTGCACCATCGGCCTCTCAAGCCCGCCGGCTCAGGTCGGTCCTGCTCTCCGTCTAGAGCCTGTCCAGTCGACATCTCAACCACAAAAAGGACTCACGCATGCCTCTCGTAAAGGTGAATCTGCTCAAGGGCCGCTCGGCTGAAGAGAAGGACTTGATCGCCGCTTCGATTCAGACAGCTCTCGTCAGCACACTCGAAGTGCCGGAAGCAGACCGGTATCAGCTGTTCAACGAGTACGACGGGGAGAGCTTCCGTCATACCAGCGGATATCTCGGCATGACCTACACCGACCAGTTGCTGATCATTGAGATCACTTTTCTGGAGGGTCGTGACGATGAGGTCAAGAAGTCGTTGCTCGCCGAGATCAACCGCAATCTGGTCGCGGCCGGCGTGGTGGGTGGCGACGACGTGTTCGTCCTGATCACTGAGATCGGCCGCGCCAATGTCTCCTTCGGCAAGGGGCTCGCCCAGCGGGCTCCGACCTCATGACCGGCCGCTTCACCCGCCTCGCTGAGCTCTCCGTCCACGGGGCGAACGTGCAGCAAGGCCAGATCGTTCTGGTCGAAGCCGAGATCGGCCTCGAGGAGCAGGCGTGTGCGACCGCCGAAGCCGCATATAGGCGCGGTGCCAAGTTCGTCGACGTCACGTACTTCGATCCGTACGTGAAGCGAGCGCGGATCGAGAACGCCGACCCGGACACCCTCGGCTTCGTTCCCCCGTGGTACGGCGAACGTGTGCTCGAGCACGCCCAGCAGAACGGCGCGCGCATCAAGCTGTGGGGCCCCACGGCGCCGAACCTGCTGGATGGCCTCGACAAGTCGCTACTCGGCAAAGACGCGCTGCCGAGCCTGAAGGAGACATTCAAGGTCATGAGCGAGCGCTCGACCAACTGGTGCATCGTTCCGGCGCCGCATCGGGCGTGGGCGACGCTCGTCCATCCCGACCTTTCGGCGGGCGAGGCGTACGAGCAGCTCTGGCGCGAGCTTGAGCACGTGCTGCGCCTTGACGAGCCCGACCCGCTCGCCGCCTGGGACGAGCGCATGGCGGTGCTGAACGACTACTCCGCGCGGCTGACGGAGCGGCGGTTCGACGCGATCGAGTTGCGCGGCCCTGGAACCGAGCTGACGATTGGTCTGCTGCCGACCGCGATCTGGTCGACTGTCGTCTTCTCGACCGTGAAGGGCTTGCGACATCTCTCGAACGTCCCGAGCGAGGAGGTCTTCACGACCCCCGACCCCCATCGCACGAACGGGCACGTCACCGCGACGAAGCCGCTCGTCCTCCCCGACGGGACGATCATCCGCGAGCTGACTGTTCGCTTTGAAGATGGTATTGCGGTCGAGATCGATGCCGACGAGAACGCAGAGGCGCTGCGCAGCCTCACCGAGATCGACGACGGTGCGCGCCGGCTCGGTGAGCTCGCGCTAGTCGACGGCGAGGGGCGGATCGGCCCGCTCGACACCGTCTTCTACAACACCCTGCTGGACGAGAATGCATCCACCCACATCGCGCTCGGCAACGGCTTCCCATTTCTCATCGAGGACGACGACCGTAAGCACTCGAACGTGAGCGCCCGGCACATCGACTTCATGATCGGCTCGGCCGAGCTGGAGGTCGACGGCGGCACCGCCACGGCGAACGGGTCCCGGGGTTCCGGAACCTCGCCTGGCAGATCTAGGGCGAGCCTCATGGAGTGGCTTCCCGAACTCAGTGAGTTCCTGCGCATCAAGTCGATCAGCGCTGACCCCGCACACGGAGACGATGTCAAGCGCGCCGGCGAGTGGGTCTGCGCGCGGGTGCGCGAGGCGGGCGGTGAGTGCGAGCTCGTCGACTGGCACGGCCAGCCGCTGGCGATCGGGGAAATACGGGCATCGGGCGGCGGCGACGCGCCGACCGTCCTCTGTTACGGGCATTTCGATGTGGCGCCGCCGGACCCGCTCGAGTTGTGGGAGAGCGACCCGTTCGAGCCCGAGATCCGCGGCGACTATCTCTATGGCCGCGGCACGGTCGACGACAAGGGGCCGCTCTACATGCTGCTCGCAGCCGCGCGCGAGCTCGCGCAAGCGGGCGAGCTTCCGGTGAACGTTCGCTTCTGCTGCGACGGCGAAGAGGAGACCGTCGGGCATTCGATCCTCGAATTCCTCGAGCAGGACACGCGCGGCGCGGACGCAGCGATCATCTTCGACACCGGAATGATCCGTCGCGACGTGCCCGCCTTCAACATCGCAACGCGTGGTGTCATCTCCCTCCACGTCACGCTGCGCACAGGCGACCGCGATCTTCACTCCGGTTATTACGGCGGCGCAGCGCTCAACGCAGCCCACGCGCTGATCGAAACGCTCGACGCGCTGATCGCGCGTGACGGCCTGCTCGTCGAGCCGATGCGCGCCGGGATCGTTCCGGCGACGGACGAGGAGCTCGCCAGCTGGGCGCTGCTGCCGGCCGGCTCGTCAGAATTGGCCGACGAGGGTGCGCGTCCCAAGGACGCGCGTGCGACCGAGGACTTCTACGTGCGCACGTTCGCCGAGTCGACGTTCGAAGTAACCGGCATCCAGAGTGGCTCACCGCTTCTGCCGAGGACGGTGATCCCCGTCGAGGCCATAGCGAAGGTGTCGCTACGGCTCGCGCCGGGGCAGAAGGCGGAGGAGATCACGCCCGTCGTCGAGCGGCTGCTGCGCGAGGCTGCGCCCGAAGGAGCCGAACTTCAAGTCGAGCGGTTGTCGTCGGCCGAGCCGGGCCTCGTTTCCCCTGACGAGAAGGCGATCCAGCTCGGCCTGGACGCGTTCGAGCGCGTGCTTGGTGTACGTCCGGCACTGATCCGCACGGGCGGCACACTGCCGATCGTGCCCGCGCTCACGGGGAAAGGCATCCCAACTGTGATCACCGGCTTCGGCTTGCCCGACTCGCAGACCCATTCGCCGAACGAACGGCTGGTCGCCGAATACGTGCCGCTCGGCATCGCCACGGCGCGCGAACTGTTCCTCGCTTTCGCCGAGCTGTGATCGATCGTCAATCGCACGTAACGGTCGAAACTCGCCGCAGGCATGCGGGTCGAGATCACGGTCATCGCCAAGAGGGACTAACGAGTCGCGTCTCGGTCTCGTGCCCTCGCTGGCGGCGCCAAAGAGTTAGACGAGATAGTGCCGTGTACTCTTGATCGAGTCACGCTCTATCTGGCGTAGGGCCGAAAGCCACCCAGTCGCGACCGCATGATGGGCGCCGAAGTACACAAGGGCGATGAGCTGTGAACTTGCTCGGCTCGATCGACCTTCAATTCCGGGGACGTCGCGACGCGATCGGCGTGTACGTCGTGGACACGGACTCCGGTCCGGCGTTGTTTGACACAGGCCCAACCTCCACGCTGCCCACCCTCGAGGCAGGCCTAGCCGACCATGGAACGAGTCTCGGTGAGCTCCGGCACATTCTCTTGTCGCACGTTCATCTCGATCATGCGGGTGCGGTCGGGACGATTGTGCGCGCTCACCCGCATCTCACTGTGTGGGTATCGGAAGTAGGGGCGCCGCATCTTGTTGACCCATCGCGGCTCGAGCGGTCGGCACGACGGATCTTCGGCGAAGCGTTCGACGCACTCTGGGGCGAGGTCGCGCCGGTGCCCGAGACGAATGTGCGGATCCCAGCAGGCTCCGTCCTCGGCTGGGAGGTATTTCCAACCGTGGGCCACGCGTCGCACCACGTGAGTTACGCGAGCGACGGGACTGTCCTCGTGGGCGACGCGGCTGGCGTGCGGCTCCCGCGTTCCCAGTTTGTGCTGCCGGCTGCCCCGCCACCCGATATTGACGTCGATGCTTGGCATGCAACGGTTGAGGCGATTCGGGCGCGGTGTCCGGAGCGGCTCGCGGTGACTCACTTCGGCGTATACGCCGACGTGGACGCCCACCTCGAGCGGCTCGACCACGAGCTCGATGTGTGGGCATCACGGGCGCGTGACGGGCTCAACGAGGCGGCGTTCGTCGAAGCCGCCCGTGTCGATGCGGCCGACCGGGCAGAAGACTACGACGCGGTCGCACCGTTCGCCGCGTCGTGGCACGGCCTGCGCCGCTACTGGGACAGGCGATAGGCGGGCTCGCGTTGGCCGAAGAGGTCGAGCTGCGTGGTCATTCCTCGATTGCTCCGCCGATCTGCCGCAGGTGTTGGCGGAACGTGTACGAAGAATCGTCGGCGCGGCGGGACAGGTACTCATCGAACGAGGTCTGCGCACGCAGTGTCTCGTCGACCGCGATCCGCGACGCCTGGTCGCGTTCGACCTGCCAGATCGCGCGGGCGGCGTCGAGCACCTCCTCAACGCGTTCCGCAGGAACAAGGGCGACACCGTAATCGTCGGCGAACACGATGTCGTCACTTGTGATCAGGTGTGCGCCGAAGCGCGCGCTCGAGAGCGCCTCGGGCTCCTGCGGATCGAGTCGCAGCGGTCCGGCGGGATAGGTTCCATAGCTGAAGAGCGGAAGGCCGATCTCGCGCAACTCGGGTGTGTCGCGGTGCACTCCCCAGACGACGAGCGCCGCGATGCCGGCCGCCTGTGCCTCGAGTACGGTCAGGTCGCCAACACACGCCTCGTCCGTTCGGCCCGCGTTGTCCACGACGAGCACATCGCCCGGCCGCGCCGCACCGAACGCCTCGAGGAAGACGTCGACACTGCCGTAATGGCGGGCGGGGAGCGCGCGCCCGGCGATCTTTGCACCGGCAGCGACGGCTGCAATCCCAGGCGGCGCCAGGCGCAGTGACACGCCTCGCCGCAGGCATCCGTCGGCGATCAGGGGTGTCGAGAGCTCGCTAAAGGACATTCCGAATGGAGCCACGCTGCCGGCGATGAGTGCGGCGAGCCGGTTGGCGAGTGCGCTGTCGGGGTCGAGTCGCGGGGGCGTCTTGGACTCCGCTCGGATGGAGTCCGAGAGCGGAAGGCACCTCGATGACAGCGAGTTCCCGTCGCGGCCGCGAGGCCACTCGATGCCGGCTCTCGGCGCGTAACTCGTCGATCACGGACGTCGACTTGGCGCCTGGATCACTCGTTAGGAGGCGGCCCTGCCGCCCATGGCCCAGCGAGCTGCCACTGGCTGTCCGGCAGGCTGCGCGGCCGTTACGGCCGCGCAGCCGGTAGGGCCTGTCGTCTAGTCGGTGGCCGAGCCGATTCCGATCCAAGTCAGCCCCTGGTCGCCTGCCACCATCTGTCGACGCACATCCGGCGGGAGATGAACAAAGTGGCCGGCACGCAGCGGAATCTCTTCTCCGCCTATCCGCAGTACGCCGCCGCCGGCGACCACCGCGTAAACCTCTTCCTGATCGTTCCCAATGTGATCGTGCTCAAGCCCCTCGGCGCCCGCGGCCAGCTCGAGCTGATTGATCCGAAAACCGGCGACGCCGAGCTGATCCGTCAACGCACGAAAGATCCCGTTCCGCGCCTCCACCTGACTCACGTCAACCATCTGATATGAACCCACTGCGTCCTCCTTTTCGCTTTTTCTGAACAGGCCGACTCCTTTTGGCTCCACCGCGCGAGGCCTGAGCTGTCGGTAGCTGGGCGGCGACGCGCTGGACGTCGCCTGGACACCCGCGTCACTCACGAGGCGCTCGCGCGACCACAGTGATCTCGACGAGCATGCAGGGGACACGATCGCTCGCACAGGCTCTATGCCCTGGACCTTTGCTCCGCTGGGAGGCCGACTGGGGACTCACGCGGCCTCCGGCGCCGACGCAAGACCTGGCGGTGCTTCGTGGAGCGGGTCGGGAATGCGCTCGCCGAGTCGAAGCAGGACGGTTCCGGCAAGCACCATGGCAAGCGCGCCACCCCACCAGATGGCGTCTGGTGCGCTCTGCAGAAGAACGCCACCGATCGCCGGGCCGATGGCCAGGGAACCGGTGAAGGTCAGACTGTAGAGAGACAGGTAGCGGCCGAGCAGATGAGCTGGAGCCATGTCCGCGACCAGCGGCCCGAGAACGAGAGTGTGTACGACTTCGCCGATTGCGAAAACGATCGCAACGCCGACGAGGAGACTGGCCGCAGCGAGCTCCGAGTGGATGAGCGTCGCTGGCAGCACCGCCAACAGGGCGATCGCAAATAGCGCGCTTGCCACCGCGAAAGCGTGTGTGCGTCGCATCCGCGCCACTACGCGCACCGCCGGAATCTGCGCGATGACGATGAAGGACGTGTTGACGAGAAAGATGATCCCGATCGCGGCGGGGCCGACCGGTGTATGGGCCTCTGCAAATGGTGACAGGACGTTCGAGAAGAACGTGTGACCGACGACGACGAGCACGACGTTGAGTGCGATCACAGTGACGAAGACCCGATCTCGAGCGACGGCGCGAAAGCCGGTTCCGTTGGCGCCTGTCGCTGTAACGGTCTCGGCTCGCACGCCCGGTACCGCGGCGAGCACGATCAGCGCGAATACGGCAGAGGTGACAGCGTCGAAGAAATAGAGAAATTGGAACGAGCTGAGGCCCTGTGCGGATGCGACGATGAAGCCGCCTACGGACGCACCTAAACCAATGCCGAAGTTGCCGGCGACGCGGTTAAGCGCGAATGCGGCCGCTCGCTGCTCGGGCCTGATCAACCTGACCATCAATGTCCGGTTGGCCGTCCCCGCCGCGCCGAGCCCGGCTCCGCCGACAATCGAGCAGGCAAACGCCTGCCAGGGACGGTCTACAAAGGCGAAGCCGGCGTAGCCAAGGGCGCTCGCCAAGCTTCCTGCGACCACGATCGCTTTGGCGGAGTACCGGTCGACCGACGCTCCAGTCGGCGGGGTGACGATTGCGGCCGTCCCCATGGTCGCCGCGAGAACCAGTCCGGCTGTCGACGTTGAAAAGCCGCGTATCTGGTGCAGATAGATGATCTCAAAGGGAAGAACGAGCCCGTAACCGAAGTAGTTGAGGGCGTTTCCCCCTTGAAGGATGAGCACGGGACGAGAGAGCCCGGTGCGCCAACCCGCGATGAGATGTGAGACGCGGCGGTTCATCCGAAGTGGTCGGCTGTAGTGATCCTGGCGGCGGGGCTCATCGGTTCTCCATACGGGTTCGTTTGCCGTCACACGTACCGTCACGCGATGCGGCCTTCGCGTTACGCCTTCGCGAGCATGTAACTTCTGAGCGGATGCACGGTCCCGAGACCTTGAGCAGCGAGACCGCGCTCCTCGCGGCCCTCCGCTGCGGTGACGAGGACGCGTTCAGCGCTCTCGTCGACGCGTATGGCGCCGCGATGCACAGGGTCGCGCTCACGTTCGTCCGCTCGAGCGCGGTCGCCGACGAAGTCGTGCAGGAGGCGTGGCTCGGCGCGCTCCGCGGCCTCGACCGGTTCGAAGGCCGGTCCGCCCTGAGGACGTGGCTGCTCCGGATTGTGGCCAACATCGCCCGAACCCACGCGGTTCGCGAGGCGCGCACCGTGCCCTTCTCCTCACTCGAGTTCGCACGCGAGGCAGCGGAGCACGAACCGGCCCTTCCGACCGACCGCTTCCAAGGCCCCGACGAGCGGTATCCATGTCGCTGGGTCTCGTTCCCGATGCCCTGGTCGGCCGAGCCGGACAGCGCTCTCCTCTCCGCCGAGACACGCAAGCTGATCGCCGACACGATCGCGGGCCTCCCCGACGGCCAACGGATCGTGATCTCGCTGCGCGACGTCGAAGGTTGGGACTCCGCCGAGGTGTGTAGCGTTCTCGAGCTCAGCGAGACTAACCAGAGAGTGCTGCTGCACCGCGCGCGCTCGAAGGTCCGTGCCGCGCTGGAGCGTTACTTGACCACGGAGTCCCCGTGAACAACGAGTTCAGCTGCCAGGAGATGATCGAGGTCGTCACCAACTACCTCGACGACGCGCTGCCGCTCGACGAGCGGCAGCGGTTCGAGCGACACCTCTCCTACTGCGCCGGCTGCGGCACCTACGTCGATCAGATGCGCGAGACGATTAGGCAGACCAGCATGGTCCCGCGCGAGGAGTCGCTTCCGCCCGCGCTGCGGGACGAGATCGTCGCTCAGTTCCGAATCTGGAAGCGAGACTAGGACGCCCCAGCTGCGTAGCGCTGGGCCAGCCCACTTCGGTTCGTCGCATATCCGGCTTCGGCGATCAGTCGCCGTGTGTTGTCCATATTCGAACAACTTACGAGATGGGTGGAACTGCGTGGGCGGCGGCTCGCCTTTGTACCGCGAGCGTGTCGACGACACCGAGCGCGAGCGCAAGGCCGACCAAGACGATGAGAGACCCGAGCAGCTCGCCCCAGGTCGGGTGCTCGCCGCGCACGAGCCAGGCGGTGAGGATCCCGACGACCGGCACGAGCAGGGTGAAGGGCGCAACTGTCGACGCGGGGTGGCGTGACAGAAGCCAGTACCAGGTGCCGTAGCCGAAGAACGTCGAGACGACGGCTCGCGTGTTTCGGTTCAGCAGTCGCGGGGCCGCTTGCTGCCGTCGCGGCGCTTGCTGAGCCGAGCGCGACGCACGCAAGCTCCCGCTGCCACAGGAGCTTGCGTGCCTACTCGAAGTGGTTTCGCTTTTCGTGCCGGGCGGGGCCTAGATCATTTCGCTGCGCGGCGATGCGACGCGTGACGGATGTGTGTGTGATGCTTTGCCTTCGCAGCTGTCTTCACCTTGATGGCACCGGTCGCAGCTGACGCTGCGACGTTGCGGTTCTTGTCGTCGCCGGGCTCTGCCTGGCTGCTGCCCTTGTCGTCGCCGGGCTCTGCCTGGCTGCTGCCCTTGTCGTCGCCGGGCTCTGCCTGGCTGCTGCCCTTGTCGTCGCCGGGCTCGACCTGGCCGCCGTTGTCGTCGCCGGGCTCTGCCTCGCCGCGGTTCTGGTCGTCGGTCGCGGTCGGCGTCGGGCCGGAGCGCTCGGCGGAGGCGATCGGCGCTGCGGCGAGCACTGCGCCACCGACGGTGAGGATGGCTGCGAGGGTGATGATGCGAACCTTGAACATGTCTTGCTCCTTCGGTCGGGAGGTTGATGGTTCGCAGCCTGGCGCAGGGTTGGTCGGAGCCGCAATGCGACATTGGTCCCGACGTCCGAGACCGCGGGGCTGCTCGCCGCGACGAAGCTCAGCCGTCGGAGACGTCTGCGAGCGCAGCCGTCGCCCGGCAGACGAGGCCTCGCGGGCCCCAGGCGATCGCGGTGACCACGTCCGCGCCCAGAAGATCCGGCAACGTCCGTGTGAGCTCGAACGAGCCCGAGCGCGTCGTGCTCGCGGCGCCTTTCCAGGCGATCCTTCGCTCGTGGACGAGCGCGATGCGCCACCGGACGCCCGCGCGGGCGTGATCGACTTCGAACCGCACTTCGATTCCGCGGTCGCCGCTCCTCAACCTCAGCTCGGACGTCGCGCCGCGGCCGCAGGTACCGGCCGCACGAATCTCGCCCCGGCCGTCCTTCGCGTCTGCGGCGCGCGAGTTTGCGGCGAAGATCGACAGCACGACGACGAAGCCGAGCAGGAGCGCCGGCGGACGGCGATCGTTCTCGAGCGAGGGCAAACGGCGTGTCACGCTACGCAGTGTGCGCGGCCGCGACTCGTCCGGCAACGGGACCCTGGTCCCAGTCGCTAGGAGTCGAGGTCGCTCCGAAGCCCGTGCCGTTCGACCCAGAGGACGGCCTGAACGCGGTCTGTGACACCGATTCGACGGAAGATGCTCGTCAAGTGAGACTTGACGGTCTTCTCGCTGATCCCGAGCCGGCGGGCGATCAGCTTGTTCGGCAGCCCATCGAGGAGCAGGGAGAAGACCTCGCGCTCGCGCGGCGAGATGCCGGCGAGCGGGTCGGGTGCGCTCTTCGCGTCCAGAAGTGACCGGGCGGCGCGTGGATCGAGCGGCGATCCGCCGGCCGCTGCGGTGCGGATCCCCCGTACCACCTCGTCCGCGGAGGCGTCCTTCAGCAGGTAGCCGACGGCGCCGGCGTCGAGCGCACCGGTGATGCGCCGCCGGTCGGAGAAGGAGGTGAGGACCAGTACGGCTGCGGACGGCAACTCGGCGAGGATCAGCCCGGTCGCTTCGATGCCGTCCATGACCGGCATTTCGAGGTCCATCAGAATCACGTCCGGCGCGGCGGACCGGCAGGCCGCAACGGCCTCGGCTCCGTTGGCGGCGGTCGCAACGAGCTCCATGTCCGGCTGGGCGGCGATCACGCCCGCCAGCCCGTCGCGCAGCACCCCGTGGTCGTCGGCGACGGCGACGCGAATCACTCGACCGGGACCTCGAGCGCCACCGTCGTCCCGACACCCTCGCTCGAGCTGATCACGAGGCGGCCGCCGGACTGCCGCACGAGCTCCTCGATCAGCGACAGGCCGAGGTGTCCTTCCGCCCGCCGCCGGTTGCGCGTCGCAGCGTCGAAGCCGCGGCCGTCGTCGGAGACGATGAAACGGGCGACGTTCTTGTCGACCCTCAGCTCGACTTGCACCGACGTCGCGCCGGCGTAGGCGATGGCGTTCCGCACCGCCTCCTGGGCGACGCGGTAGACGAGCGCCTCTTGCTCCCGCGCCAGGCGCTCCGCATCCTCGATCGAGACAGACACGTCGACGCCGCCTGCCTGCAGAGGGCTGACGAGGTCTGCGATCGCGGACTCGAGCCCGGCTGCGGCGAGATGCGGTGGATGGAGCTCGACCAGCAAGACGCGCAGGTCCCGCACGGTGCTGCGGAGGCGCTCGATCGTCTGGTGGAGCACTGCGGCGTCGGCAGGCGCACTGCGTGCGACGGCGCCGTCGGCGAGCGGCGCGAGGGAGAAGGCGAGGCCGGCGATCTCCTGCACCGGGCCGTCATGGAGGTACGAGGCGACGCGGCGACGCTCCCGCGCCGACGCGGCGATCGCGTTGCCGAGGAGCGCCTCCCGGTCTTCGTGCTCGCGCTGAAGCCGGCGCACCAGCGACCAGAGCAGAGGGACCTGGACGAGCAGGATCAAACCGATCGCCCCGAGGATCGGCGGCGCGAGCGCCCCGAGCAGACGCCGCGCACTCGCGGTGACGGATCCGAAGCGCTGGTAGATCTCGAACAGAACCGGCGTCCCGGAGGGAGTGCGGATTCGCGTGTAGGCCTCGATCAACCGTCCCTGGCCACGGTCCAGCGCATTCTCGGGCCGCGAAAGGTCGCTGACCTCCACCTTCGCGCCACCCACGTTCAGGAGACGGAGCTGTCCACTGTCGAGGCCGTAGCGGCCCCCGATCTGAGCTGGATCGTCCGAATAGAGAACACGCCCGTCCGCGGACCAGATCTTCACGCGCACGATCGAGTTGCTCAGAACCCGCGCGACAACGACATCGTCGACGGCCCGCAGCGTCGCGGGCCGGCCGGCGAGCAGGCCGTCACCGACGGTCGACTCGACAAGCTGCCCAGCTTCTTGCACCTTTGTCCGCGTCTCCCGCTTGGCCTCGTCGATCGCGACCGAGCGAAGTGCGAAGTAGCCGCCGACCACCGCGACCGCGATTGCGACCGCGCTCCCGAGGGCAAAGCGAAGAAGCACCGAGCGCACGGTTGGGGGACGTCCGATGCGGCGACCTTGCTCTCCGGGCAGCGACTGCATCGCCGCCCATCATCGCGCCCAAGCGAAGCGCCGGGGAGGCACCGAGACCAATGTCCCACCGCCGACCAGCCGAGAGAAGCAACGCAGCAGTACGATTTGAAACCCGGGAAAAGCAAATCGTGACGCCCACGCTCCGTGACCTGATTCGTCCACTGTTCTCGGAACTCGCCCGCATGCATGATGACGACTGGTGTGCGCCCCCGGTCCCTACTCGTTCGACCACCCCGTCGGGAAGCTCGAGCTAATCCGCAGCCGCACATAGCCAAGAACACGGTCGAAGTAGCGGTCGTACAACGAAATCCGCTACACCGGCGTGAAGGTCCACGGGAGACGTCGAGAGGGTTTGCCTCTCCGGCGCGCGGTGGACTGGTCTGGGCCAGCGTTCGCGAGTGCACGCTGACCGCAGCGCGACTCGAAGTGGCGTCTGACACCAGTGTTGTCTGACACCAGTGTCGCTCGCCTGGGCCAGCGTTCCGGACTGTCCCCTGACGATTATCCCACAGCGACGCGTCGCTAAGGCACAGCCATGAGGCGGCGGGCTGGGACGGGTGGCGCTGCGATACTTCGAGCATGGAGTGGCCCGCACCCCTCACCGTCCGCGACGTTGCGGCCGAGCTCCGCTGCTCGGAGGACGAGGTTCGCGCACTGATCCGCGACGGCGAGCTGCAGACGGTCGCCTGCGGGATCCGACCCGGCCTCGTTCCGCGCCACCAGCTGGACGACTACCTGCGCCGGCTCCGGCACCGAGTCAAAGACTCGGCCCGATCCTCAACGGCGCCATAGCCTGCGCCAGTGTTCGCGAGTGCACCCTGACCGCAGCGCGACTCGAAATGGTGTCTGACACCAGCGGTGTCAGACACCAGTGTCGCCCGCATGGGCTGCCGTGAAGTCCTCGAGATTGGTCACGCGGTCTTTCAGGAGGTAGACGATCCCAGCGTGCTGCGAGAGGATCAGGATAAGCCGCGTCCGACAGCAAGACCCCGCCCGCGACAGCGAAGAAGCTGCTGGTGGCGGGCGCTGCGGTAGCTGTCGGAGCGCCCCTCCAGGGGATACGTAGAAGGAGCGGATGGCGCGACGTAGTGGCTCGCGGACAATCGGGGGGAAGAGATGAAACGTCGCCGCCTTCTTCCGATTCTCGGCGGTGGTGCCGTCGTGATGCTCGCCGTCATGGGTGCCGGCGATGCTGTCGTTCGGACCAGTGGGGCGGTCGCTGCTCGCGCGTCGTTTGCGGGGCCTGGCACGAAGACGCTGTCGGTGCCCGCGACCACGACGTTCATGCTCACGGGAGTGACGCTCAAGAGCGGGCAGAGCGCGCTGATCACCGCGAAGGGGACGATCTCATATAACAGTGGGAATCCGGCCTGCAGCGGATCGGGGATACCGCCGAGCGGCTGCGCCGCGGAGAAGATCTGCCCGGTTGCCGGGGGTTGCGGCGCGCTCATCGGTCGTCTCGGTAGCGGTGCACCGTTCCTGGTCGGGGCCCGTAAGACGGTCAAAGGGCCCGGGGCGCTCGCGCTCGGCATCAACGATGCTCCAGGCACGTTTGGCGACAACAGTGGCGCGTTCACGGTCACGATCAGGATCGATGCGGGCGCCTTTGCATGGCCCGCTCTGCCGAGCGGAGAGGTTCCGCTCGCTACGGTCGCAAATGGATGCGGGCCCGGCACCGCGAGCTCGGATCGCCGGTGGGGTGACATGTCGGTCTATACCGGGAGGAATCTCGTGAACTTCCGGATGGCCTGCAACCTCCACGACGCGGGCTACTCCGGCGCGAAGGTGAAGGACCCGCTGCACGGCAACCGCATCGTCGACTACTTCACCTGGAGCCAGGACCGCGTTGACGACAAGTTCCTCGCCGACATGCGGGAGATCTGCGACGACCAGATCCGTCCGGGATCGCCGTCCGCGAGGCAAGCACTCGCGGAGTGCAAGGGCCGGGGCGGCACGCTCACCTTCGGTGCCGTCAGTCGTTACAACGCGGTACGTACGGTCGGCTACTGGGTCTTCCTCGACCGGCCGCGTCTGAGCGGAGTCTGGACGAACGCGGCGGATCCGACCGAGCCGGCCCTGGCGCTGACGCAGGTCGACCGCGCCGTCAAGGGTTCCTGGCGCGGCGGTAAGGCCGACCCGGAGTCCAGGGCCGAGTTCAGGGGCACCGTGATCAGCCGCGACACGGACAGCATCGTCCGCGGCTATGTCAAGTACACGGACGGGACGGGAGAGGTGAGCCTGAAGACGATGAGGATCACCTTCGACCCGAAGCGCCCGAACCAGATCGTCGTCGCGGGCCCGGGCAGTATTTCCGGGACCAAGGTTCGGCACTGACCGGGTGGTCACATTCTGGTGGCATGAGACGGGGAATCCGCCGGGTTGCGTGCCCACCTGGGCGAGGCTCGAGCGGAGCCCGCTCCTGACGCGCGCCGGCTAGCTCAGACGAACCTGCGGGAGGCAAACCGGCGCGAGCCAGTGCAAGCTCGAGCGCTCTGCGCTTGTCGACTCGATGGAGTCGACCCCCGGCGTGCGACCTCGACTTCTCTCCGACGGAGGACCTCGGCGGGTTGTGTTGAGGCGGCGCCATGCGTAAGGGTCACCGACGCCGATGTGACGATCCGACCGGCTGGCATACCCCCGCGTCTCACTGGCTTCCCGCCGCCCTCGCGAGGACTCGGCGCCCGCTTGGCGTCGCTGTCCTTATTCAGTTTCTAGCTTGTCTTCATCCTGTGCTTAGGTCGGACCGCGACGCTCTGCTGGCATGAGCGTTCTTTCTGGTCTTGCCGGCCGCGCACCTCGCGTGGCGGTTCCGGCGCTTCGCGTGTGGAACCTGGTTCTCCTGGTCGTGGTCGTCGGCGCTTGCTGCCGCGGCGTATTTCGCGTTGACGACGAGTCCGAAGGCCGTGTCGGCGACGCCGCGGACGGCGGCGGTGGCGCGTGGTGTCGTGTTGTCGTCGGTGTCCGCGTCGGGATCGGTCGCGGTTCCGAAGGATCTTTCCGTGAGCTTCGAGACGTCAGGGCGTGTCACGGGCGTCAAGGTCAAGGCCGGCGAGCGGGTTGTCAGGGGACAGGTGCTTGGCCGGCTGGATCAGTCGGATGCGAAGGCGTCGCTGCGGCAGGCTGAGGCGAGCCTCGCGAGTGCGCAGGCGAATCTGCTTCAGGCGCAGACGGGGGAGACGGCGGTGCAGCGGCGGGCGGATGCTGCGTCGCTTGCGCAGTCGCGGGCGCAGGTGGCGCAGGCTGCGACGTCGGTGAAGAACGCGAAGGCGCAGTTGCGCAGCGACGACCGCTCGACCAGCCAGAGCGTTGCGTCAGCGAAGAGCAGCTTGTCGCTGCGGCAGGCACAGGCGCAGCTGCAGACGGATCAGGGGAATCTGCGCGCGGCGGTCGCGAAGCTGAAGGCGGACAAGGCGAAGCTGACGTCAACGGAACGACCTATGCGTCGGCGGACGAGGCGGTGGGGGCGTGGACGAACATTGTCAACCAGGACAAGTCGACGCAGCAGGCGCAGACGCAGGCGAACTACGACCTGCAGGCGCAGCAGACGCTGGATCAGCAGCAGCTGAGCGCAGACCAGAACTCGCTCAAGTCGGCGTCGCCGTCCGAGCAGTCCTCCTGGCAGTCAAAGGTCGACCAGGACCAGGACGCTGTCAACTATGACGCGCTGCGGTTGCAGCAGCAGCAGAAGCTGTTGAACCAGACGCAGTACCAGCTGAGCCAGGATCAAGCGACGCTGCAGACGCTGCAGACCTTGCAGACGACGCTCACTCAGGATCAGAGCTCGGTCGCCAGCTACGAGTCGAAGATCGTCTCGGATCGCAATCAGGTCGCCTCGGCGGAGTCACAGCGGAAGAGCCAGATCGAGACGGCGCAGACGACGCGGTCGAGCACGCTGGCGAAGGACCGGCAGTCGGTCGTGCAGGCGGCGCAGCAGCTTGCGTCCGCGAAGCTCTCGCTGCGGTCGGCCGCGGCGAGCAACACTGCAAAGGCATACGTCTCGCCGGCGACGCTGGCCCAGGACCGCGCGCAGGTCGTGCAGGCGGAGGCGACGCTTGCGACGGCGAAGCGGACGCTGGCGCAGACCATTTTGCGCGCTCCGACGACCGGGACGGTCGCGAAGGTCAACGGCGTCGTCGGTCAGAGCGTCAGCGGCGGCGGGACGTCGACCGTGACCAGCTCGAGCTCCTCGTCGAGCTCGAGCGCGGCCGCACCAGTTCGACCGCGAGCTCCGGATCGTCCTCGGGGTTCGTCGAGCTGGTCGACCTGTCCGGGCTGCAGATGACGGCGTCGTTCAGCGAGAGCGACGCGGCCAAGATCCGGCTTGGACAGCCTGCGACGGTGACGGTCTCGGCGCTGCCGAACAAGGAGCTGGCGGCGCACGTGATCGCGATCGATGTCGCCGGGACGAGCTCGTCGGGTGTCGTGCAGTACACGGTCACGTTGGCGCTCGACCGGACGGTGGCCGGGTTGAAGCCGGGGATGTCGGCCAACGCGACCGTCACGACGGCGGAGCGCGACAACGTGCTGAACGTGCCGAGCGCCGCCGTGACCGGCAGCGGCTCCAACGCCAGCGTGTCGGTGCTCGGCAAGAACGGGAAGCAGCAGACGGTCGGTGTTGTCGCGGGGTTGAAGGGTGATTCCTCGACCGAGATCGTGAGCGGACTCACCGCCGGCCAGCAGGTCGTCACGTCGAGCGGCCAGACGACGACCGGCGGAACCGGAACGAGCGGCTCGGGCACCAACCCGTTCGGCGGCGGACGCGGGCTCGGCGGCGGCGGCCTCGGCGGCGGCGCCTTGCCGGGCGGAGGGCCGCCCGGTGGCTGAGCAGAACGGGGACGGCCGGCCGCTGATGCTGCTGGACAGCGTCTCGAAGGTCTACGGCGACGGCGAGATCGCCGTTCACGCCCTCCGCGACGTCGATTTCACGCTCGAGCGGGGCGACTACCTCGCGATCATCGGCTCTTCGGGCAGCGGCAAGTCGACGCTGATGAACATCGTCGGCTGCCTCGACCAGCCAACGCGTGGTCACTACCTGCTCGAGGGGATCGATGTCGGCGCCCTCGACGACTTCGAGCTCTCCTACATCCGCAACCGGGAGATCGGGCTCGTCTTCCAGAGCTTCAACCTGATCCCGCGCACGACGGTGCTCCGTAACGTCGAGCTGCCGCTGATCTACGCGCGCGTCGCGAAGGCGGAGCGGCGGCGGCGGGCGCTCGCAGCGATCGACGCGGTCGGGCTTGGCGACCGCGGCAGCCACATCCCTTCCGAGCTGTCCGGCGGCCAGCAACAACGCGCCGCAATCGCACGCGCGATCGTCACCGAGCCGGCGATCGTGCTCGCCGACGAGCCGACCGGGAATCTCGACACCGCCTCGACGAAAGACGTCCTCCAGATCTTCCACCGGCTGAACACAGCCGGCAGGACGATCGTGATGATCACCCACGAGCCCGACGTCGCAGCCCACGCCAAGCGCGTGATCCAGGTCGCCGACGGCCAGATCGTCGCCGACGTGCGGCAGGCGCCGGTCGCCGGGCCGCCGCCGTCGCCGGCCGAGGCAGCTCCGTCGCACCGGGTGGTGGTGCACACATGAGCCTCGTTGAAGCCGGCCGGATGGCCGTCCACGGCGTCCTCGCGAACAGGCTGCGCTCGTTCCTGACGCTGCTCGGGATCTCGATCGGCGTCGCCTCGGTGATCATCCTCGTCGCCGTCGGCCGCGGCTCGGCTGCCTCGGTGCAGAAGCAGATCGAGGGGCTCGGCACGAACCTGCTCACGATCCAATCCGGCGGCGGGCTCTTCGGCCGGCGCGCCTCGACCGCCAGCTCCTTCACGTTCCTGACCGAGAAAGACGTCGCGCTGCTGCGGAACAAGACGACGTCGCCTGACATCAAGTCGGTGACGCCCGTCGTCAGCGCGAGCTCGGTCACCGCCAGCCTGGGCGCGTTGACCGTGACGCCGAGCACCGTCGCCGGCACGACGGCGACCTACCAGGAGGCGCGTAAAGCAGACATCAGCGAGGGCAGCTTCATCACCGCCGGCGACGTCACAAACCACGCACGCGTGGCCGTGATCGGAACGACGATCGCCCAGGACCTGTTCGGCGTGTCCAGTCCTGTCGGCCAGACGTTCAAGCTGAACGGCGTCACCTACACCGTCGAAGGCCTGCTCAAGTCGAAGGGGTCGAACGGCTTCCAGGATCAGGACAGCGTCGTCCTGCTGCCGCTGACGACCGCGCAGGACTACCTCGTCGGCCACTCCGGGCAGCTCAACCAGATCCTGGTCGAGGCGGCCTCGCCGAGCGCCGTCGACGCCGCAGAGAGCGAAGCGACCTCGGTGCTGACGCCGAACCACTCGAACAGCGACGGCTCGGCCGCGTTCACGATCCTCAACCAGTCCTCGCTGCTGCAGACGTCGAGCTCGAGCACGCACACCTTCACGGTGCTGCTGGCGGCGGTGGCGGCGATCTCGCTGCTGGTCGGCGGGATCGGCGTCATGAACATCATGCTCGTGACCGTCACCGAGCGCACCCGCGAGATCGGAATCCGCAAGGCGATCGGAGCGCGCAAGGCCGACATCCTCGGCCAGTTCATGACCGAGGCCGGCCTGCTGGCGGTGCTCGGCGGGATCACCGGCGTCGCCGCCGGCCTGGTCGGCGGCCAGTTCAAGATCGTCGGCGTCCAGCCCGTGATCCAGACCTACTCGGTCGCGCTCGCGCTCGCAGTCGGCGTCGCCGTCGGACTGTTCTTCGGGATCTACCCCGCCAATCGTGCCGCCTCGCTGCGGCCGATCGATGCCCTCCGCTACGAGTAGGAGACCCATGAGCACTGCACATCACGAAGCACCCACGCTGATTCAGGAATCGACGGCGCCGGACGGCCTCGCCGGCGAGCTGCTCGCCCGCCGGCGCAAGCGCCTGCCGCTGCTGACCTTGGCGCTGATCGTCCTCGCCGCCGCGGCCGCCGCGTTCATCGGCGGCGTCGAGGCGCAGAAGCACTGGGGGAAGTCGAACACGGCCTCGAGCGGCCTTCCGTCTGCAGCTGCGGCCGCATTCGCCGGCCGCGGCTTCCCCGGCGGGACATCGAGTCCTGCCGGCGCCGGCGGTTTCCCCGGCTTCGGCGGCGCCAACGCGACCACAGGCACCGTGACGCTGATCAAGGGCACGACGATCTACGTGACGAACGCCGCCGGGAAACACCGTCCTCGTCAAGACCTCTGCGCGCTCGCGGGTCAGCAAGTCCGTTTCAGGGTCGGTGAAGACGATCCACCCCGGCGACAGCGTCACCGTCACCGGCAGCCAGAACAAGGACGGCAGCGTCAGCGCACGCCAGGTCACGATCGGCGGCACAAATGGCTAGGTGCCTGAGAGCACTGGCAGCGACCCCGTGGTCGCGCTCGCGCTCGTCGCCGCCGCGGCTGCGGCGGCTCATCGCCGACCGCTGCGTCGACAACGACGACCTCGACGACCACGACGACACGCGGCTGCGGCGGTCGACGGCGACGGCTGCCTTCCGTGCCTGCCTCGCGAAGGCAGGCGTGAAGCTGCCATCCGGCTTCGGCAACGGGCAGCCGCCGCAGGGAGGTCGGGACGGGCCGCCCAGCGGCGCAGGACAGCCGCCGCCCGGCGGCCGGCCGCCGTCCTTCAGCGCGAAGCAGCGCAAGGCGTTCGCCGCCTGCCAGAGCAAGCTCCCGGCCGGTGCGCGACGCGGCGGCGGATTCCCCGGCGGCGGCCAGAACAACCCGGCGTTCGCGAAGTACACCAGCTGTCTGCGCAAGCACGGCGTCACCTTCGGCGGCGTCGAACAACCAGTCGGCGTTCAAGAAGGCGAGCGCTGCCTGCGCGAAGTACGCACCGACTGCCGGCGGCTGAGCCGCCGATGGCCAACCGGGTCCTGGTCGTCGACGACGACGCGGCGCTGCGCGAGGCACTCGCGCGCACGTTGTCGCTCGAGGGATTCGACGTCGAGGTCGCCGAAGACGGCGAACGCGCCGTTGCGCACTTCGAGGACGGCGACGTGCCCGATGTCGTCGTCCTCGACGTCATGATGCCGAACCTCGACGGCCTCAGTGCCTGCCGCCAGATCCGAGCGCAGAGCGACGTGCCCATCCTCATGCTGACTGCGCGCGACGACGTCGGCGATCGAGTCGAAGGCCTCGACGCCGGAGCGGACGACTACCTGGGCAAGCCGTTCGCCGTCGCCGAGCTCCTCGCTCGCCTACGCGCGCTGTTGCGACGCACGACGAGTCGAGCACGGCGTCCTCCGCTACGCCGACCTCGAGCTGAACCTCGATGAGTACCGCGCGGCCCGGGGTAGGTCCGAATTGAAGCTGACGCGCATCGAGTTCGCCCTGCTCGAGCTCCTGCTCCGCAACCCGCGCAAGGTCCTCGACCGAGCGACGATCTTCCACCAGGTATGGGGCTACGACATCGAGCTCTCGTCAAACTCGCTCGACGTGTTCATCGCAGCTCTGCGTCGCAAGACCGAGGTCGACGGCGCACCGCGTCTGATCCACACGATTCGCGGCATCGGCTACATCCTGCGGGAACAGGAATGAGATGAGCCTCCGCTCGCGGCTGACTCTCGCGACCGTCGCGCTGCTCTCGATCGCGATCGCCGTCGCGTTGCTGACCGCATACCTCCTCGTCCGTCACGAGCTTCGCAGCGAGATCGACGGCTCGCTGAAGAGCCGTGCGGCAGCAATCACCGCGGTGGCGAGGCAGCTTCCTGCCGCTGCGCCCACGCCGCCGCCGCTAACCACGGTTCCGCGGGCCGCCTTCGGCGAGCCGGATAGCTACATCCAGTTCGTCAACCGATCCGGGAAGATCGTGCTCAGACCGGGGGAGCACGTGCGACTTCCCCTCGGGAGCGCCCAGGCCGTCGCCGCCGGCCGGCAACGCGCCTACTACACCGACGCAGTCGTCGCCCACACCCACGTGCGGATCTACATCGGCGAGGCACCCGGCGGCGCGGTCGAACTCGCTCGCTCCCTCAGCGACGTCGACAGCGCCCTCGCCTGGATTCGTGATGTCTTCATCGCTGTCCTCTTCCTCGCGCTGACGGCAACAACCGCGCTGGCCTACCTCGTCGCCCGGACAACCCTGCGGCCGGTCGCCCAACTGACCGCCGACGCCGAACGCATCGCCGCCACGCGCGACCTGCGCGCCGGCACCGACGAACGCCGCTCCGACGAGCTCGGCCGGCTCGCGAAAGCGTTCAACACGATGCTCCGCGCACTCGGAGACTCACTCAGCGCACAGCGTCAACTCGTCGCCGACGCCTCGCACGAGCTGCGCACACCATTGACGACCGCGCGAACCAGTCTCGAATCGCTCGAACGTCATCCCGAACTCGAGCCGCATGAACGACAGCTCTACGTTCGGGCTGCGATCGCTGAGCTCGAGGAGATGACCAAACTCATCGACGAACTCGTCGCGCTCGCCCGGGGCGACATCCGCCCACCCGAAACACAGCCGGTCCGCCTCGACGAATTAGCCGAAGAGGCAGTAGCCGCTGCGAGCCGCCGTACCGGTCGTGACATCCACGCCGAGCTCGAACCGACCGTCGTGAACGCGGCGGCCGACGACGTCACTCGGGCAATCGCAAATTTGCTCGACAACGCCATCAAATGGAGCCCACCCGCGACCCCGGTCGAAATCACCGTTGCGCACGGCAACGTCTCCGTTCGGGATCACGGCCCGGGCGTCTCGCCGGAGGAACAACAACACATCTTCGACCGCTTCTACCGCGCCGCCGGAGCCAGGACACTCCCCGGCTCGGGCCTCGGCCTCGCGATCGTCCGCCAAGTCGCGGAGGCGCACGGCGGAAGCGTCGACGTCGAGACAGCGCCCGGCGGAGGTGCGCTGTTCACGCTGCGACTACCGAGTCGTCGTGAACACCCAAGCCCTCTGACGGACTCGAACCGTCGACCCCCTC
>CAVRIK010000008.1:0-787957 GCA_963721235.1 uncultured Thermoleophilia bacterium
GTGACATGCCTGACTAGACAGTGTGCAGCTGTCCAGGCGAATCGTTGCCCCCCGCGCCAGCAATGACGCGGTGCGCATCTGGCCAAATGCTGGAAAACCCGGTGTATCCCGCACTACTCGAACCATCCGACAAGATGTCTAGAGTGACAACGTGACGGGTGCGGAAAACCAGCAGGAAAGGCTGATCGAGTTCACTGGCTGGGTGATCGGTTTTGTAGACGGAGAAGGATGCTTCTCGATCGGGCTCGTCGGTCAACCGGACCGTGCGGGTCGAAGAGGCTACAGAACCGGGTACCAGGTCTCGCACGACTTCGTCGTGACACAGGGCGCGAGCAGCGTCGAGTGTCTCTACGAGCTCCGCGAGTTCTTCGGAGTGGGCGAGGTGTATGTCAATCGGCGGTACGACAACCACCGAGAGCACCTCTACCGCTATTCAGTAACGCGGCGGCAGGAGCTCCTGGAACGGATCATTCCGTTCTTTCGGGAGCATCCACTACGCACAGCGAAACGTCTCGACTTCGAGAAGTTCGCAACGTGCGTCGAGCTGATCGCAAGCGGCCGGCACAAGAGCCACGCCGGCCTCGCTGACATCGTCGAGATCATGCAGACGATGAACCGCAAGAAGCCCAGACATGAGCTGATCAGAATCCTCAGAGACTATACGCCAGAGACCCTCGACAGAGGGTCATGAGATAGTCCCATCTGCATGGCGACATGCAGGGGAACGGCATCAAAAGGAGTGTCATTCCCGTTCGGCATTACGTCCAATTAGGACATGTCCGAATAAGACGAATCAGCGAAATTCCTTGTCGGGTAAGTTCCGACCTGCACGAATGGCGTAACGAGTTGGGCGCTGTCTCTTCGAGGGATCCGGTGAAACTGTAGTCTCGGTGAAGATGCCGAGTACCCGTGGTTGGACGGAAAGACCCCGTGAACCTTTACTACAGCTAGATGTTGGAGTTCGGTGTACGTTGTCCAGGATAGGTGGGAGGCTGTGAAGCCGGCACGCCAGTGTCGGTGGAGTCACCCTTGGGATACCACCCTTCGTAGTCTGGGCTTCTAACCCGCTGCCGTGATCCGGGGCGGGAACAGCATCTGGTGGGTAGTTTGACTGGGGCGGTCGCCTCCTAAAATGTAACGGAGGCGCGCAAAGGTTCCCTCAGCACGGTTGGAAATCGTGCGTAGAGCGTAATGGCATAAGGGAGCTTGACTGCGAGAGCGACAGCTCGAGCAGGTGCGAAAGCAGGCCATAGTGATCCGGCGGTAACAAGTGGAAGTGCCGTCGCTCAACGGATAAAAGGTACTCCGGGGATAACAGGCTTATCCTTCCCAAGAGTCCACATCGACGGAAGGGTTTGGCACCTCGATGTCGGCTCGTCGCATCCTGGGGCTGGAGTAGGTCCCAAGGGTTGGGCTGTTCGCCCATTAAAGCGGTACGCGAGCTGGGTTCAGAACGTCGTGAGACAGTTCGGTCCCTATCCACCATGGGCGTTGGAGCTTTGAGAGGAGTCGTCTCTAGTACGAGAGGACCGAGACGAACGGACCTCTGGTGTATCAGTCGTTCTGCCAAGAGCGCTGCTGATTAGCCACGTCTGGATGGGATAACCGCTGAAAGCATCTAAGCGGGAAGCCCACCTCAAGATGAGAGCTCCCATCTCCTAGAGAGAGTAAGAGCCGTGGGAGACCACCACGTTGATAGGCGGGACGTGCAAGCACAGCAATGTGTTCAGCGGACCCGTACTAATTGCTCGAGGTCTTGATTTTGAACTCATTTTCGCTGCTATGGAGTTTTGAGGGTGCGCTGCTTCTGCGCGCACGGCTCACAAGTTGGGCGGTCATAGCGACGGGGAAACACCTCTTCCCATTCCGAACAGAGAAGTTAAGCCCGTTAGCGCCGATGGTACTCGGGGAGCAATCCCCCGGGAGAGTAGGACGCCGCCCATTTTCCTCGGGTGTCTGACACCGCAAAGGTGTCAGACACCCTTTCTCTTCTAGGAGCCGTCCCGCAGCTCGAGCAGCGGCTCGTTCGACCACCGGATCGGGTCGAACCGTCCCCGGGCGCCGTCGCCGGTCGGCGACTGGACGAGGAAGCCGGCGGCCGCGCCGCCCGCACCGGGGAACGTGAAATAGCGGACGAGCGACCACCACGCCCCGTCGAGCGAGGCGTGGAAGGCGAGCGCCTCCCGCCGTCGCGACACGCGCAGCCAGGCCCGAGGGCCGCCGAGGACGAAGGCGTTGGCGTCGTCCGAGACGTCGCGCGTCACCACCGAGACGATCGTCGCCTCGCCCTGCGGGGAGCGCTCGAGCGCGAGCTTGCCCCAGGAGGTGGACGACGCCCAGACGACGAGAGCCGCCGCGTCGAAGTTCGCCGCGAGAGTGGCGGAGACATGTGCAGAGAGCTGGAAGTCGCCGTCCGGCCGCGCTAGGAGGAGCGGGGCGCCTGCCTGCGCGTCGGTGCCGCCCGGATCGGTGAAGAGGTCCGTCCGGGGCCCGGCCGAGAACGTGATCGCCGACGAGGCGATCTCGGCGGGCCCGGCCGGCGCAACCTGCCAGGCGAGCTCAGGCTGCACGAAGCTTCTCGCGCCAGTCCGGATCGAGCTCCCGCAGCCGGCGCACGCGCCCGCCGACCGGCGGATGAGAGTTGAAGAGCGCGGCCAGCCCCTCCTCCGCGAAGGGGTTCGTCGTGTACACCGGCTCGGTCGCCGGGCTCGCCTCGAAGCCGACGAGCTCCATGGCCGCCTCGAGGCGCACGAGCGCATCCGCCAGCCCGTGGGGCGAGTCGCAGATCTCGGCCGCGAAGCGGTCGGCCTCGAACTCGCGCTTCTCCGACAGGAGCATGTGCACGAACGCCGCGGCGATAGGCCCGAGCACGAAGAGGAACGCGCGCTGCAGGAAGCCGCCAACACGAGACGTCTCGACGATCACAGCCGCGACGATCACCGCGATCGTCTGCACGAGGACGTCGCGGTGGCGCAGATGCGCCAGCTCGTGGGCCACGATCCCTTCGAGCTCGGCCGGGGAGGCGACGCCGAGGAGCCCGACCGACAGGGCGAGCCCGGTGCCGCCGCCCGCACCACGTCCGGCGGACAGCGCGCGTGGGTAGCTGTCGGCGAGCACGTAGAGCTTCGGCTTGACGACGCCCGCGCGAGCGGCCAGGCGCTCGACCGTGGCATGCAGGGCCGGCGCTTCGCCCTCGACCATCTCGCGCGCGCCGACCATTCCGAGGACGATCCGGTCGGCGTACCAGTACACCGCCGCGGCGAGCAGGACGATCGATCCGAGGAAGAGCAGCGCCAAGCGGTAGCCGCCGAGCTGCCAGCCGGCGAAGCCGAAGAGCAAAGCCGTGACCGTGACGACGAGCCAGGCCTTGAGGACGTTCCGGAGGATCAGCAGCCGGCGCTGCACGGCGCCGAACGCTACGCCTCGTCGTCGGTCGAGTCCGGGTCGTCCTCCGCGAGGCCGCGCGGCGGCCAGTCGGGCTCGGGTGCGTCGCAGCGGCTCGAGCAGTGGAGGGAGGCGACGTTCTGCAACGGGATCAGGATGTGGCCGTTCAGCTCCACGTGCGCGACGTCTTCCAGGTAGCAGTACGCCGTCAGGACGCCGTCCTGGTACTCGCCGCCGAAGAGCGCGATCTCGACCTGCTCGCCCTTGTACTTGTTGGTGTAGTCCTCCATCCCCAAGCGAGATTATCCGATGGGCGCCGTGAGCAGGTCGTCGCGGAAATGGAGCTCGATCACGCCGCAATTGGCGATCGGGTGGTGGGGGCCGTCGCTCACCTGGCCGCGGAGAGCGCGCATCGTGCCTCCGTGCGTGACGATCAGGATCCGGTGGCCGAGATTGGCGCGGGCGATGCGCTCGACCGCCGCGTGCACGCGCTCGCGATGCTGGTCGCGTGTCTCGCCGTCCGGCCGCTCGCCGTTCGGAAACCGAGCCTCGAGCTCCGGGCGCGTCAGTCCGGACCACGACCCGACGTCGATCTCGCGCAGCCCGGGATCCGCGATCACGGGCACGCCGTGCGGTGCCGCCACGATCTCCGCCGTCTCGTGCGCGCGTGCGAGATCGCTCGCGTAGACGGCGTCGAACGGCGTCGTCCGCAGCTGCTCGGCGAGCTCTCGGGCCTGGGCGCGGCCGTTGTCGTTCAGCGGCGGATCGGCCCAGCCCTGCCACCGCCCCTCGCGGTTCCAGTCGGTCTCGCCGTGCCGCGCGAGGAGGATCGTCGTCACGCCGCGAACGGTAGCGCCTCGACTGCTCGCGCGGCCCCGGCCGGCGGCTCGTCGACGACCGCCGCGGCCGATACCGTGGGGGCGGAATGCCCGAGCTGGCCGGGAGAGTTGGCGACGCCTTTGCCGCGCGGACGCGCGAGCTGGAGGCGCACGCGCTCTCGCCGCTCGCCGTCCGCTCCTACGAGTCCCGCGGCCGGGAACGTCCGGAGGAGGAATGCCGGGTCCGCACGCCCTTCCAGCGCGACCGCGATCGGATCCTCCATTCGAAGCCGTTCCGCCGGCTGAAGGGCAAGACGCAGGTCTTCATCGACCCGGCCGGCGACCACTACCGCACCCGGATGACCCACACCCTCGAGACCACGGGCATCGCGCGCGTGGTCGCGCGGGCCTTGCGGTTGAACGAGGATCTCACGGAGGCGATCGGGCTGGGCCACGACCTCGGGCATCCGCCTTTCGGGCACGCGGGCGAGGCGGCCCTCGATGCGCTGCTCGAGGGCGGGTTTCGCCACAACGAGCAGTCTGCGAAGATCGCGCGCCGCCTGAACCTCACCTTCGAGGTGGTCGACGGGATCCTCACGCACACGGGGGACCACGACCCGGAGACGCTCGAGGGCAAGATCGTGCGCATCGTCGATCGTGTCGCCTACATCAACCACGACATCGACGACGCCATCCGCTACGGCATTCTCGACGAGGCCGATCTGCCGCACGCCGAGATCGAGACGCTCGGCCCCACCGGGGCCAAGCGCATCGACACGCTGGTCCACGACCTGGTCGAGACGTCGGCGCGGCTCGGCGACATCGCCCAGAGCGACGAGATCGGCGAGGCGATGCTGTCCCTGCGCCGCTTCATGTTCGATCACGTCTATCTCGCTCCCGTCACGCGTCCCGAGCACGAGCGGGCGCACGCGACGATCGAGCAGATCCATGCGCACCTGGCGGCGCGGGGCGACGGCCGGGAGGAGATCGTCGAGTTCATCGCCGGGATGACCGACCGGTTCGCTCTGTCGTACGCTGAGGCCCTCTGATGGCGCGGATCAAGGACAGCTCGGTCGAGGCCGTCAAGGCGGCCGCCGACTTCGTCGACGTCGTCTCGGCGCGCACACAGCTGCGGAAGTCCGGCAGCCGCTACTCCGGGCGGTGCCCGTTTCACGACGAGCGGACGCCGTCGTTCTCGGTCAACCCGGTCGACAAGCTCTACTACTGCTTCGGCTGCGGCGCGAAGGGTGACCTGATCACGTTCGTCCGCGAGACCGAAGGCCTCGACTTCGCGGGCTCGATCGAATGGCTCGGAGAGCGGTTTCGCGTGCCGGTCGAATACGAGGAGAGCTCGCCTGCACAGGATGCGGCCCGCAAGCGGCGCGAGCGGCTCGTCGCGCTGCTGGAGCAGGCGGCCGCGTTCTACGAGCGGACCCTCTGGGACTCGCAGGCCGGCGGCATGGCACGCGACTATCTGAAGGGCCGCGGTCTGAACGAGGAGATCTGCCGCGAGTTCCGGCTCGGCCTCGCGCTCGGCGGGACGAGTCTCGCGCGCAAGGCGCTCGACAAGGGCTTCACGCGCGAGGAGCTGCGGGCCGCGGGGCTGACGCGTCAGCGCGGAGACGACTACTTCCAGCGGCGTCTCCTGTTCCCGCTCACCGACCGGCAGGGCCGCGTGCTCGGGTTCCAGGCCCGCAAGCTGCACGAGGACGACCCGCTCGCCGCCAAGTACGTGAACACGCCCGAGTCGGAGCTCTTCCACAAGGGCTCGATCGTCTACGGGCTCGACAAGGCGCGCGCTGCGATCGCGCGGGAGGACCGCGCGTGCGTCGTCGAAGGCAACACGGACGTGATCGCGCTGCGGCAGGCGGGCTACGAGCCCGTGGTCGCCTCGATGGGCACCGCGCTGACCGAGCAGCAGCTGAAGGAGCTCGGACGGCTGACGAAACGGCTGTGGCTCGCGTTCGACGGGGACGCGGCAGGCGAGACGGCGACCCTGCGCGGGATGGAGCTCGCCGCGAAGCAGGGCTTCGACGTGAAGGTGGTCGCGCTCCCGGTCGGGATCGACCCGGCCGACGACCCGCAGGGATTCCAGCGGCTCCTCGCCGGCGCCGAGCCGTACCTGCTCTACCGCGTGCGCATCGAGCTCGAGCGGGGCGAAGACCGCGAGGTCTCGTTCCGCACCGTGAAGGCGCTGCTCGACGAGGCGCCCGACTCACCCGAGCGGCACGACGCCTGGCGGTTCGCGAACGACAAGCTCGGCATGACCGTGCAGCTGCGCGCCGGAGGCTCGTCCCGGGCATCTGCTCCGCCGTCCCAGCGGGTGCTCGACGCGAGCACCAAGCTCGAGCGGAACGCGCTCGCCGGCGTGCTCGCGCATCCCGGTCTCGAGCCGGTGCTCGCGGAGCTGACGCCGGAGCACTTCTACGATCCGCTGCATCGTGCGCTGCGGGCGCACATCGTCGACGGGAGCCCGCTCGACCCCGAAGGTGTCGGTCTGCTTGCCGAGCTCGACGCGCGCGCGGTGGCGGAGGGGATCGACGAGAGCACCGGCACGGAGCTTCTGTTACGTCTCCGCGAACGTGAGATGCGGCGCGAGCTGCAGCACTCCGACCCGCTGCGCACGAAAGAGCTGCAAGAAGCGCTGCAACGGCTGCTCGAGCGAGTCGCCGCGCTCTCGTGACGGCAGGCCGTCGCGGCCTGATCAGAGAACCGTCAGAGAGGTTTGCTTCTCTTTCGCGATGATCGAGGCCCGCGACCTGACGAAGGACTACGGCGACAAGCGCGCCGTCGACGGGTTGTCGTTCGCCGTTCGCCCGGGTGTCGTCACCGGGTTCCTCGGCCCGAACGGCTCCGGCAAGTCGACCACGATGCGGCTCATCCTCGGCCTCGACCGGCCCACGAAGGGGCACGTCACCGTGAACGGCAAGCCGTACCGTGAGCATGCCGCGCCGCTTCACGAGGTCGGCGCGCTGCTCGAGGCACGCTCGGTGCACACCGGACGCTCGGCGCGCAACCATCTGCTGGCGCTCGCGCAGACGCACGGCATCTCTCGGGCGCGCGTCGACGAGATGATCGACCACGTCGGTCTCCACGAGGTGGCGCGCAAGCGGGCGGGCGGCTTCTCGCTCGGCATGGGGCAGCGGCTGGGCATCGCCACGGCGCTCCTCGGCGATCCACACACGGTCATGCTCGACGAGCCCGTCAACGGGCTCGACCCGGAGGGGATCCAGTGGATCCGGATGCTGCTGAAGAATCTCGCGGCCGAGGGCCGCACCGTCTTCGTCTCGTCGCATCTGATGAGCGAGATGGCGCTGACCGCCGACCATCTGATCGTGATCGGCCGGGGCCGCCTGATCGCCGACGCGAGCGTCTCCGACTTCCTCGCCGGCGCGTCGAAACCGCTCGTGCACGTGCGCTCGCCTCAGGGGGAGGCACTGCGGGATGCCCTCGCCGGGCCGGACGTGACGGTGGCGGCGATCGAGCCCGGCCTGCTGGAGGTGAACGGCCTCACGGCTGCCCAGGTCGGCGAGGCGGCGGCCGCGCACGGCATCGTCCTGCACGAGCTCACTCCGCATCAGGCATCGCTCGAGGAGGCGTTCATGGACCTGACGCGCGACGAACTGGAGTACGCGGCGACATGAGCGCGGTCGCCGCACCCACTCTGTCCCGTCGCGAGCAGGTCACCCAGGGCCGCGTCATCCGGTCCGAGTGGACGAAGCTGCGCACTGTCCGTTCGACGAGCTGGTCGCTCCTCGCGGCGACCGTCCTGACGGTCGGCTTCCCGATTCTCGCCTCCGCGGTCATCTCGTCGCACTGGGGACACCGAAGCTCGGGCGAGCGCGCCCACTTCAACCCGATCGACCCGGCGCTCGTCGGCTCCCAGATCGCCCAGCTCGCGATCGGCGTTCTCGGCGTGCTCGTGATCAGCGCCGAGTACTCGACCGGCATGATCCGCGCCTCGTTCACCGCGGTCCCGACCAGGTTGCCCGTGCTGTGGGCCAAGGCGATCGTCTTCGCGGCGGTGACGTTCGTCTTGATGCTCCCTGCGGTCCTGGTCGCGTTCTTCGCGAGCCAGGCGATTCTCTCGCGCCACCACGCCAATCTCGCCTTCTCCGATCCGCACGTCGCCCGCGCGGTGATCGGCGCCGCGCTGTATCTGACCGTGATCGCGATCTTCAGCCTCGGCCTCGGCGCGATCATCCGGAACACCGCCGGGGGCATCGCCGCCTTCGCGGCGATCCTGTTCGTGATCCCGCCGCTCATGAACGTGCTGCCGGCGAGCTGGAACGACGCGGCGTCGCGCTACCTGCCGAGCAACGCGGGCCGCGCGATCCTCTCGATCACGCCGGACTCCAGCAGCCTCTCGCCCTGGGTCGGCTTCGCCGTGTTCTGTGGGTACGCCGCTGCGACCCTCGCCGTCGCCGCGATCCTGCTCGTGCGACGCGACACCTAGCCGCGGCGGGTGAATCGAGCTCCCCGGGTTGGACTCGAACCAACAACCCTCCGGTTAACAGCCGGATGCTCTGCCAATTGAGCTACCGGGGATCGCTCAGCGGCGGGCATTGTAGCGACCGATTTCGGCCGTTACGGCGTGACTGTGACCGGCACGTCGACCTGGTGCTGCGGACTTCCGTCGGCCGCCGACGGGGCGAACGCGGAGACGACGAGCGGTCCGGGCGAGGCGGTGAAGGTCGTGTCGAAGGTGCCGCGGCCCGGTGCCCCTTCCGAGGCCGTCACGGTCTGCTTCGAGAGGACAGAGCCGCCACGGGCGATCTGCACGACTAGGGTCGCCTCGAAGACGCTCGCGGTGCCCGAGACGTGGAAGGTCGTCGGCACGTCGGCGCCGGGAGCGGGCGTCTCGACCAGGATCGGCGGCACATAGGCCGCAAAGTCGTCACGCGTCAGGCCAGAGCGGCCGGCCACGTCGACCCGTGCCACGGACGGGAACTGGGTGAGGGTGTAGACGATCTCGGCCACCTGGTCGTTCGTCGCCTTCGCGAGGTCGACCTTCGCGGTCCCGCCGGCGATCGTGACCGGCGCTGAGAGCCCCAGGGCCCCGAGCGCAGCGCCGGCGACCGCTTGCGTGCGGGGCACATGCACGAGCTTCGGTTTCACGGTTCCGCCGTCGACGACGAAGACCGTCAGGGCCATCGGCGGGGGCGAGACCGGGACGGTGGCCGTGACCGTGGTGGCGGTGTCGTGGGCGTTCGAGCCGCAGCCGGCCGCGAGCAGCAAGAGGGCGGAACCGAGAGCGAGCCGGAGCTTCACCGAATCACGATTCTTGAACAGCTCCCGAAGCCCTGCCGGGGACCCGTATCCTTCCAGGGATGAGCGTCATCGCACTCGTCATGCTCCTGGCGGCGGTCGTGCTCCTGGCGGCGGCGGAGTGGCCGCGCGTCTCCCGCAGGCTGGGCCTGCAGAGCCGCGCCCGGGCGCGCCGGAGATCGCACCTGCGGGTGGTCGACCCGGTGGACGACGATTCCGACGAGTTCGCCAAGGCCGTCGAGCGCGACCTGGCGAATCTGCCGACGTTCGATCCCCGCGCGAAGCGGGACTAGCGAACGCGGACGGTCGCCGTCAGCGTGCGGGTGTTCGGCAGGATCCGCACGACGTCTTCCATGTTCTTCGTCTCCTGGAAGTCGGCGACGCTCAGCACGAGGCGGTGGCGGCCCTTGCCGGCGGCGATGCGGATCTTCCCGCTCACGTAGCTCGCCTTGACGGCCTTGCCGTCGAGCGTGGCGGCGATCGAGGACGGGTCGACGCCCGAGCCGGTGTCCGTGGCCGAGACGAGGATCCCGCCGCGCGACGAGACGAGCCGTAGCGCGGGCGGCGTCACGTCGTTGACCCAGTAGCGGAACGTGAACGCGCCGGAGTCGGCGGCGGTGCGCGTGTCGAAGACGACGTCGTACAGTCCGGAGGCGGGCAGCACGACGCCGGCGACGGGGACGCCCGCGCCGTAGGTCTTGCGATACGGGTTGAGGTCGAGCGGCAGCCCGGTGTAGCCGGCGAGGTGGTCCTCGCTGCCGTCGAAGGTGACATGCGGCGTCACGTGCCCGGACGTCACGACGACGCCGAAGTTCGCCGGGTGGCCCGTGATCGAGAGGCGATACGCGCGCTCCGGGCCGGCGTACGTGGCGTCGCCTCCGGTCGGATAGCGGTACGTGGAGACGAGCGACGGTGCGCCCGCCGTCGTGCCGCGGTAGGAGCCCACCTTCTTGAGCGAGAGCTTCGCCTCTCCGGCCAGCTTCGGCGCCGAGGTCGCGAACCAGAACGGGATGCGGCGCGAGTCGGCGTCGCGCGTGAGCACGATGAACCCGGAGACGTCGCCCGGGGCCGTCCCTCCGGTCGCCCCGACGCTGAGCGTGCCGGGCACCGTGACCGTGGCGGGAACGTTCAACGTGCCGGTGCCCTGCTGCACGAGCGCTGTCACGTTCCACGTTCCGGCGCCGCCGCCGGCATCCGAGAGGGTGACGACCTGGGAGGCTGTCGCCGCCGGGGCGAGCCGCCCGAACGAGAGCCCCGTCGGCGCGGCGAAGAGGAGCGGCACGTCGGCCTTGGGCAGATCGATCAGGCCGCCGCCCTCGCGGGTCGACAGCGCCTCCGAGCCGCTCGCGGTCTTGACCGGATCGCCCGTCTGCTCGAGTGCCGACTTGAGCTGGGCGACCGTCCAGGTGGGGTGGCGCTCCTTCAGCAGGGCTGCCGCGCCCGCCACGTGAGGAGCCGCCATGCTCGTGCCGCTGAGCAGGCCCCAGGCTCCCTCGCTCGTCGGCAGCGACGAGAGGATGTTCAGCCCCGGAGCCGACACGTCCGGCTTCATCTGGAGCGACACGGGCGTCGGGCCTGCCGACGAGAAGTCCGCGACGACGTCACGCGAGCTGACCGCGGCGACCGTGATCGCGCCGGGTGCGTTGCCCGGCGACGACACGGAGCCGTAGCCGAAGTCGGAGAAGTCGTTGCCCGCTGCGACCACCGGCACGACCCCGGCGGCCGCCGCGCCGTCGATCGCGCGCACGACGATGTCGCGCGACGGCTCGACCTCGGGCTCGCCGAGCGACAGGTTGATCACGTTCATCCCGTCCGCGACGGCCGCTTCGATCGCCGCGGCGATCTCGGCGCTGTTGCCGTCCAGGCCGAAGCCGGGCGTCGGGATGGTCAGGGCCTTGTAGTTGCCGATGTACGCGTTCGGCGCGACACCCGAGATCGTCGTCCCCGCCGCGGTGGCGCCGTGCACGCCGGCGGCGATCCCCGCGACGTGGGTCGCGTGGAAGGAATTGTCGGGGTCGAACGGGAGCTTCGCGTACTGCGAGGTGGGAGACACCGGTGTGAACACCCGCTGCACGATCACCTTCGGCGTCGTGTACTTGGTCAGGCCCTTCGGGAATCCGGCCGGATACTGAAAGCCGCTGGGATTGAAGTAGGGATGGGTCGCCTGGAGCCCGTCGTCGATGATCCCGATCTTCATCCCGTTGCCCGCCGTCTCGAAGTTCGAGCCCCAGAGCTTGTCGGCTCCGATCTGCTCGGGGCCGCCGACGACGCGCAGTGCGTGGTAGCGGACGTTCGGCCAGACCTCGGCGACACCCGGGACCCGCGCGAGCTCTGCGACCTGGGAGCGGGGGACGGCGACGGCAAGGCCGTTCGCGACGATCCGGTAGTGCCAGCGCACCTGCGCCGCCGGCAGGGCTGCACGGATGTGTTGCGTGACGACGCTCTGCTCGGCGTCGATCCGGGCCAGGTAGTCCCGCCGGGTCGCCGAGGCCAGGACGCGGCGGCCGTAGGCCGAGAGCGCGGGCGCGCGCAGGGTCACGACGACCTCTGTCAGCGGGTCCGGGCCGGCACCCTGCACGTCGCCCGACAGTGCGACGGCGGCTGTGCGCCGCCATCAGGAACAGGAGTGCGACCCTCTTCAGAGCGCGGGGTGGTGGAGGGTTCGGGCCGGCGGCAGGTGGCATGAGCACATGGTCTGACTCCATCATGCCGTACCGGTTAGCGAGACGGCCTTTGATGCGGATGAGAGGACTTGAACCTCCACGCCCTTACGGGCACACGGACCTGAACCGTGCGCGTCTACCAATTCCGCCACATCCGCCGGCGGGCGGAATTGTAGCCACGCTCCTCTATGCTCTCTCGTCCGATGGAGACGGCCACGCTTCTCGCGCCGGACGGCACGGTCCTCTGCGCCCGCTGCCGGCTCGCCGTGTCGCCGCTCGCACGCATGAAGGGGCTCCTCGGTCGCGCCTCGCTCGAGCCGGGGGAGGGGATGCTCTTTCGCCCCGGCGGTTCGATCCACATGTTCTTCATGCGCTTCTCGATCGACGCGGTGTTCTGCACACGCGAGCTCGAGGTCGTCGACGTCGTCCGTGGGCTGCGCCCGTGGCGGATCGCTTCGCGTCGCGGCGCGAAGGTCGTGATCGAGCTCGCGGAAGGCGCCGCGGCCGGTGTCGGGCCGGGCGACCGCCTCTCGCTCGCTACGATCGACGCGTGAGCACGCAACCGTTGCGCCAGCTGCTCGAAAGCGCCTTCCCCGACGCGACCGAGCTCGACGTGATCGACCGGACCGGCGGCGGCGACCATTTCCAGGTCGTCGTCACGTCGCCGTCCCTGGCCGGACTGTCACTCGTCGAGCAGCACCGCCGGGTCTACGAGGCGCTCTCGGGACCGCTCGCCGACGGCACCATCCACGAGCTGCGGATCAAGACGAAGGGGGCGGAATGACCTACACCGACAGGATCAAGGAAGTCATCGACGGCTCGGATGTCGCCATCTTCATGAAGGGCACGCCCGCCTTCGTGATGTGCGGGAACTCGGATCGGGCGCTGCAGGCGCTGCGTCGCGCAGGCGCTCCCGTGACGGCGGTCGACGTGCTTCCTGACCCGCAGATCCGTCAGGATCTCTCGAGCATCTCCGGGTGGCCGACGATCCCCCAGGTGTTCGTCAAGGGCGAGCTGGTCGGCGGCGCCGACATCGTCGAGGAGCTCGAGCAGAGCGGCGACCTCGAGCAGCAGCTGCGCGAGAAGCTCGGCGCCGGCTACGCCGAGTCCCGCGACGAGACGACTGTCGCTCTCGCCTAGCTCCGCAGCGTCTCGAGCACGTCGTCCGCGTGTGAGTCCGGCTTCACCTTGTGCAGGACGCGCTTCACGGTGCCGTCCTCTGCGATCACGAACGTCGAGCGGTCGACGCCCATGTACGTCTTGCCGGCGAACGACTTCTCCGCCCAGACGCCGTAGTCCTCGGACACCGAATGGTCGACATCGGCGAGCAGCGTGAACGGCAGCTCGTACTTCTCCTTGAACTTGACGTGCGAGCCCGCGTCGTCGGGTGAGACCCCGAGCACGACCGCGCCCTCGCGCTCGAACTCGCCGTAGACGTCGCGGATCCCACAGGCCTGCGTGGTGCAGCCGGGCGTGTCATCCTTGGGATAGAAATAGAGGACGACCTGCTTGCCGCGCAGGTCGGACAGCCTGACGGTCTCGCCGCTGTCGCTCTGTAGTTCGAAATCGGGCGCCGGCTTGCCTTCTTCCACCACGGTCGGATCCTCTCGCTAGGTTTCGGTGCCGATGCTAACGGCCCACCATGTGAACGCATTCCTGCTGATCGCCGTCTGCGCGGCTGCCTCGGCGGCGGCGTTCTGGGCCAGGCGGCGGCGCGCCGGGAGTGCGGTGGCACAGCTGCTCGCCCTGGCGCAGACGCTTCTGGTCGCGCAGGTGGCGCTCGGTCTGCTGCTCCTCTCCGACCACAGGCGCGCGGCGGATCACCTGCACTACGCCTACGGCACCTTCGCGCTCCTGGCGGTTCTCTCGCCGTGGCTGTACGCGCCGACCGAGCCGAGGGCACGACTGCTCTGGTTCGGCGTCGCCACTCTCGTCGCCGCCGCGCTCGGTGTGCGAGCCTGGATGACCGCATGAGGAACGTGAGCCCGTTCGTCCGCAACCTCGCGATTCTCGCGCTCGTCGCAGTGCTGATCGTGGTCCTGAACTTCGAGGTCGCCCTGGCCACCGCCGGCGTCCTCATCCGGCTCGCGTTCTTCATCGCGATCGCGGTCGTCGCGTACTTCTTCTGGCGGGACATCGGCCGGAGGGAGATCGACACGTGGCCGACGCGCTCGGGCCGCGTGTTCTACGCGGCGATCGGGCTCGCCGTCGTCGATCTCGGCTGGTGGATGTTCGGGCAGCCGTCCGGCCCGAACGCGCTCGTCTTCTTCGTGGTCGCCGGCGTCTGCATCTACGTCGCGATCCGCACCTGGCGCGACCAGCGCTCGCTCCTCTAGCCGTGGCCCCGGGGTGGCGGGGTGCCGGGGTGCCGAGCTGCGGTGCTAGTGGTGATCCTCGACGAGTGAGCCGACGCCGTCGAGGCGGTCGAGCGCCTCGCGGATCGGCATGTGCTGCCCGACGAAGATCGGCGTATCGCGCTCGGTGTAGGCGGACGCCTCCGAGTCGCGGAGCCGCAGCATCAGGTGCATGAAGTCGGCCGGTTCGTCGCACTCGAAAGCGGTCATGAACTCCTGGTCGTCGATCCCGAACGAGTACGTCGTGTGGTTGTGGATGCCCGGGAACTCCTCGCGGCCGATCCGGATGTGCTCGTCCATCGCCCGCTGGCGCTCGTCCTCGGTGAGCGAGTACCACGGGCGCACCTTCACGAACGGATACACGACGAGGTAGGGCAGGTTCTTCGGTGTGATCTTTCGCGCCTTGCGAGCCGAGGTGTACTGCGACGCCTTCGTCGTCGCGAGGTACGAGTACGGCGTCTCGAGCCAGCCCGCGAGCGGCGTCGCGTTCAGGGCGGCGCCGAGCTCGCCGAGATCCTCGTAGCGCTCGGTGATCTTCCAGAGGAAGAAATCCGTCTCCGGCCGGACGCCTGCCGTCGAGTAGGCGCGGAGATGATCGAACCGCGGTCCGAACTCCTCGATCACCTCGACGAACGCGTCCTTGGCCGCACCGCGCTCCTCGACCGGCAGGCGGCGCCACGCGGGGTCGGCGCGGAAGAACGTGTAGGCGACGTACTGCCCGTTCACAACCGGAACGTTAGCGCGGTCGTGCCCGGCGGCCCCGCGTTGAGCGCCGCGGTCGCGCTGGCCGTGAGCGAGTGCCGGCCTCTCGCCAGGCCGCCCGCGAGGCGCAGCGTCTTCGCGACCTTCCCCACGGCGGTGCCGGTGAGCGTCGTTCTGCCGTCCAGCTCGACCGAGTAGCGGCAGTCCAGCGAGCACACGAGCTTCACCTGCTCGACCGTCTTCGTGGGCCTGCGCACGGTGAGCTTCAGCTTCGGCGTCAGCAGCAGTCCCGGGCAGGAGGCGGCGATCCCGCGCCGCACGCCGAAGGCCGCGCTGCGAACGGCGCCGAGCGAGGCCTTGGGCGTGCCGTCGACGTAGAACTCGCCCGATTGCCAGGCCGCGAGGTCGGGCTCGTCCTGCACGTGGAAGAGCATCAGCCCGAGGACGGTGGGCTGGCAGAACGTCATCTGCATCGCCTGCCGGTAGTACTGCGCCTGAACCGCGTCCGTCACCGGCTTCGTCGTGCCCGGCTCTGCGCCGACGTAGAGGGGCGCCTTCGTGGCCGGGATCTGCGTCTCGATCCCGAACTCGTCGTACAGGATCGGAAGCTTCGAGCCACGCTGGGCCGTGCCGTCGAACGCCGCGCCGAGGAGCGACACGAGCTTGGCGTAGTCGGCCAGGCCGATCGAAGTGCCGTTCGGATGCGCGAGGTTCGGCCCTGTCGTCGACGTCTCCGGATAGGGATGGAACGCGAAGGCATCCATGATCGGGACCAGGCGTCCGCTCGCGCGATAGGCGGCTCCGAGGTCGGTGATGAACGCAGTGGGCGAATGTGTGTCGCGGCCGGTGTTCGGCTTGTCGACGCCGCGTGGAGCGAGCGCGCCGCCGTAGACGGTCGCGTGGGGTCGGACCGACTTGAGCGCGTCGTACGCCGCCGCGAGCAGCTGCTCGTAGGCGGCTGCGGCCGCATCCGTGCCGTCGGGGTTGAACTGAGGCAGCCAGAACCGGTTGAGGTTCGGCTCGTTGCCGACGATGAAGTCGTGCACGGCCGGGTAGCGCCTCGCCACGTCGGCGACGAAGGCGGCGAAGTCGGCGCGCTGCTCGTCGGTGAGCGGGGTCACGCTCGACCCGAGCGGGTACAGCGAGAGCACCACGCGGAGCCCGCTGAACTGCGCCGCGTTGATCGCGTTTCCCAGCACGATCTGGTCGCTCGGACCGAGCTTCGTCTGATCCTTCGTCCACGTCTGGGTGACGCGGATCGAGTCGAAGCCGGCAAGCCTCGCCTTGTCCATCGACGCCTTCGCGAAGGCGTAGTCGGGCGTCTTGCCGACGTCCTCGGCAGCCCCGATCATCATGTATGGGCCGCCCGCGAACGCGGGCGCGGTGCACGCGAAGAACGCCACGAGACCGACCGCGAGACGCCACACGCGTCTCAGCGTAGCCGCTGGATACGCTGGCCTCGTGGCTGCAGACCGCATCGAAAGCCAGCTCAAAGCACTCCCCGCGAGGCCCGGGGTCTACCTCTTCCGCGACGCCGACGGGACGGTTCTGTACGTCGGCAAGGCGAAGTCACTCCGCCCGCGCGTCCGCTCGTACTTCCAGGCCGGGTCGAGCGACACGCGCCACGGGATCCGCCACATGGCGTCTCGTGTCGAGACGATCGAGACGATCGTGACGCGCACGGAGGTCGAAGCGCTGCACCTCGAGCAGAACCTGGTGAAGCGTCACCGGCCGCCGTTCAACGTGCGGCTGCGAGACGACAAGTCGTTCCCCTACATCGCGGTCACGGTCGAGGACGACTACCCGCGGGTGATGTTCACGCGCGAGCGGCATCGCCGCGGCGTGGAGTACTTCGGCCCGTACGCCAACGCCAAGAAGGTGCGCGAGACGCTCGACGTCCTCAACCGGGTGTTCCGCTACCGCCCGTGTGAGGGGCCGCAGCCGGGACGGCACAGCGGAATCCCGTGTCTCGACTTTCACATCGAGCGCTGCCATGCGCCCTGCGTCGGCTACATCTCGAAGGAGGACTACCGCGAGCTGATCGACCAGGTGATCGAGTTCCTCTCCGGGGACGACAAGCCGATTCGCCGGCGACTCGAGGGGCAGATGAAGGCTGCGGCGGCGGAGGAGCGCTTCGAGGACGCGGCCCGCTACCGCAACCGCCTCAGGGCGATCGAGCGGCTGTCCGAGCGCCAGGCGGTCGAGCGGCGCGAGATCGGCTCGGTCGACGTGATCGGAGTCGCCGTCTCGCCCGAACGTGCTGCGGTCCAGCTCTTTCCGCTGCGCGAGGGGCGAATGGTCGACCGGTACTCGTTCCACCTCGAGAACGCGGCCGGGGAAGAGCTCGGCGAGGTGCTCGAGCAGTTCTGCCTCGAGTACTACGGGTCGGCGCCGTCGATCCCCCCGCAGATCCTGGTGCCCCGGGGCTCCGGCGACACCGCTGCCCTGCAGGCGTTCCTCTCCGAGCGTCGCGGCTCCCACGTCGAGGTGCGCGCTCCTGAGCGCGGGGAGAAACGCCGTCTGCAGGAGCTCGCCCAGCAGAATGCGGAGCTGGCGCTCGCGTCGGAGACCTTCCAGGCGGAGACGAAGCGTGCGCGCCGGGTCGAGGCGCTCGAGGAGCTGCGGGAAGCGCTCAACCTCGAGTCGCTGCCGATCCGGATCGAGTGCTTCGACATCTCGAACATCCAGGGCCAGGAGATCGTGGGCTCGATGGTCGTGTTCGAGGACGGTGTCGCCAAGAAGGGGCACTATCGGAAGTTCGGTGTGCGCGGCCTCGACGGGCAGGACGATTTCGCGGCGATGCGCGAGGTGATCGCCAGGCGCTTCACGCGACTGTCGGCCGACCCGGGCTCCGACGACTGGAACGAGTCGTTCGCGGCGACCCCGAACCTGGTCGTGATCGACGGCGGCAAGGGGCAGCTGTCCGCCGCTCTCGCCGCGATGCAGCAGCTCGATCTGCCGCGGGTCGCGGTGATCGCGCTCGCCAAGCGCATCGAGGAGGTGTTCGTCCCCGGCCGGGCCGGGCCGATCCTCCTGCCGCCCCAGTCGGCGGGACTGCAGCTCTTGCAGCGCATCCGCGACGAGGCACACCGGTTCGCGATCACCTTCCATCGCCGGCGCCGGGACGCGGCCGCGCGCGAGTCGATGTTCGACCAGCTCGAAGGCGTCGGGCCGGCGCGCCGGCGCGCCCTTCTGCAGCATTTCGGCTCCGCCGAGCGTGTCGTCTCGGCCTCGCGCGAGGAGCTCGAGGGCGTTCCCGGTGTGCCCGCGAAGACCGCGCGCTCGATCTACGCACAGCTGCACCGGACGGGCGGAGCATGACGCGATGAGTACCCTTGCGCCCGTGCGTGCGGTCGCCTTCGTGTCGCTGGTCGCGATTCTCGCGGGGTGCGGAGGCTCGTCGAAGCAGGTAGCGGCGACGACGACCACGACGCAGAAGCCGGGACCCGGGCGCGTGCTCTACCAGAGCGCCGGCTGGGCAGTCGTTCTCGCGGGCGGCCGGGCGCGCGCGCTCCGCCTCTCCGGCGGCAGTTGGCGGCCGGACACGAGTGGGGCGGTCAAGGTGTCGATCCTCGGCCCGCGCGGGGTCGCCGCAGCAACGCCGCAGGTTGCCGCCGAGCTCTCGGCCAAGGCGCCGCTCGTCGAGAGCGGGCTCTGGGTCGACGGCACGGAGTTGCTCGAGAAGGGCGGCGGGCTGACGCCGACCCGCGGCACGATCTACGGCGCGCCCGACGGGGCGCTCGCCCCGGGCACGCACACTGCCGTGGCCTACGGACGCACCGCGAACCACGCGGCCGCGGTCGCGTGGTCGTTCCGCGTGCGCTGACTCAGGTGCCGGCTCCGTCGCCGCCCGCGTCCATGAACGGATAGCGGTAGCTCGTCGGCGGGGTGAAGGTCTCCTTGATCGACCGCGGGCTGACCCAGCGAATCAGGTTCCACATCGAGCCCGCCTTGTCGTTCGTGCCCGACGCGCGCGACCCGCCGAACGGCTGCTGCCCGACGACGGCTCCGGTGGGCTTGTCGTTGACGTAGAAGTTGCCGGCCGTGTAGCGAAGCTTCTCCTGCGCCTGCGCGGCCGCGGCGCGGTCCTCGGAGAAGACGGCGCCGGTGAGCCCGTAGACGGCGGTCTTGTCCACCAGTTCCAGCGTGTCGTCCCACGCCTTCTCGTCGTAGACGTAGGTGGTGACGACCGGCCCGAACAGCTCCTCGCGCATCGTCCGGAAGCCGGGGTCGCGAGTCTCGATCACGGTGGGCTCGACGAAGAACCCACGCGAGTCGTCGTAGCCGCCGCCGACGACGATGTCGCTCTGGGAGCTCGACTTCGCCTCCTCGATCGCATCCGCCTGCGTCCGGAACGACGCGCTGTCGATGACGGCCCCCATGAAGTTGCTGAAGTCGGCGACGTCGCCCATCGGGATCGTGGCGATCTCCTCCTGCAGCCGCTCACGGAGCGCCGGCCAGAGGTTCGACGGCGCGTAGACGCGCGAGGAGGCCGAGCACTTCTGCCCCTGGTACTCGAACGAGCCGCGGACGATCGCGGTTGCGAGCGCGTCGACGTCGGCCGAGGGGTGGGCGACGATGAAGTCCTTGCCGCCGGTCTCGCCGACGATGCGGGGGTAGTTGCGGAAGCGCTCCATGTTCGACGCGACCGTGCGCCACATGCCGTTGAAGACCGGCGTCGACCCCGTGAAGTGGATCCCCGCGAGGTGGGGGCTTCCGAGCGCGGCGTCGCCGATCGTCGCGCCCGGCCCGTAGACGAGGTTGATCACGCCGTCCGGCAGCCCCGCTTCCTGGAAGAGGCGCATCAGGAAGTACGCCGAGAGCATCGCGGTGCCCGCCGGCTTCCAGACCACGGTGTTGCCCATCAGGGCGGGCGAGCTCGTCAGGTTGGCGGCGATCGCCGTGAAGTTGAAGGGCGAGACCGCGAAGACGAAGCCCTCGAGCGGCCGGTACTCCATCCGGTTCCAGATGCCGGGGGAGGAGACGGGCTGCTCGGCGTAGATGCGCGTCATGAACTCGACGTTGAAGCGGAAGAAGTCGATCGATTCGCAGGCGGCGTCGATCTCGGCCTGGTGGGCGGTCTTCGACTGGCCGAGCATCGTCGCCGCGTTCAGCGTGTCCCGCCAGGGGCCGGACAGGAGCTCTGCAGCGCGGAGCAGAACCGCCGCGCGCTCCTCCCACGGCCAGCGCGACCAGTCTGCCCAGGCGGTCGCCGCCGCGTCGATCGCCATCTGCACGTGCTCCGCGCCGCCCTGGTGCACGTCCGCGAGCACGTGCTCCTTGTCGTGCGGCATGACGGCCTGCTTGAGCTCGCCGGTCGTCACGTCCTTGCCGCCGATCACGAGCGGGATCTCGATGCGCTCGCCGCTCAGCTGCTGAACGCGCCGTTGCAGGCGCTCGCGCTCGGGGCTGTCGGGCGCGTAGTCGTTGATCGGCTCGTTCCGGGGGGCGGGGGGCGGAGGATCGCATGTGTGCTCATGCTCGTAGATTACGGGCGTGGACCTGTCGCACGTCTTGTGGATCGGCGGCGGTCAGGCGAGCGGGAAGTCGTCGGTCGCCTGGGCGCTCTCGCGGCGGTTCGATCTGCAGCTCTACAACGTCGACCGCCGGACCTGGGTGCACGAGGCGCGCATGCCGACGACCGAGTTCGGCTCGCTCTCGCTGGACGAGCGCTGGGTCGATCCGGAGCCCGAGCGGATGCTGGACTGGTTCGTCACGACCTCGCGCCACCGCTTCCGCCTCGTGCTCGAAGACCTGCGGAGCCTGCCGGACACGCCGGTCGCGGTCGCCGAAGGCCCTCAGCTCTTTCCGACCTCGGTGTCGGCCGTGCTCACCTCGCCCGACCAGGCGCTCTTCCTGATCCCGGATCGCGCTGCTCAGGAAGCACGGCTGCTCGCGCGCGGGCCGGTGCCCGGCACCTCCGACGGCGTGGTCGCCCGGGAGAAGGCAACGGCACGCGACCTCATGATCTCGGCCCGGTTCGCCCGGGAGGCCCGGGAGCTTCGCCTCACGGCCCTCGCGGCCGACGCGCCGCTCGCGGACCTGGTCGAGCTCGCCGCCGAGCACTTTCGCCCGGCGATCGAGCGTGGCCCGCGCGCGGGCGATCTGGCTGCGCTGCGGCGGTCCGAGAACGAGGTGACCGCGAGGCAGGTGCGGCTCTATCGCGAGTCGCTCGCGCCGATCACGCTTCCGGACGAGGCCCTCGCGTTCGCCTGCGAGTGCGGCGTCTCGCGCTGCGCAGACGAGATCATGCTGACGCTCGCGGAGTACGAGGCGATCAGCGGCGGAGGAGATAGGTCGCCGTTACGACGACCCACACCATGAAGCCGAGCGACGAGGCGAAGACCGTGTCACCTGCGAACGTCCAGTCCGCAGCCCCCTCGACCATGCCGACGACGAGGACCGCGACCCCGCCGGCGACCCCCGCCTGACCGAACCACCTCGGGATCTTGCGTGCGCGCCAGGCGGCCAGCGACGAGCTGATGATCACCGCCGCAGCGCTGGCTGCCGAGGGCGCCGCGAGCCTCGTCGAGGGCAGGAGCAGAGCGCCCGCCTGCAGGGCGATGAAGGTCGCGCCGCCCATCACGACGACGCTTGCGAAGAGCCCGTCCGGGTCGAAGCGAATGACGAGCGCGCGCAGGCTGGCGAGAAACCAGACGTACGAGAACGCCGCTGCGGTGAAGAGCGCCGAGGCGGCATCCTCGTGCCCGACGCCGAGCAGCAGGGCAGGGAGCGCGAGCGCCACGTAGAGGTAGCCAAGAGCCGGCAGCTGCGCCCGCGTCACGCGGCGAAGCTACAACATCGTCGGATGAAGCCGACGCTGGTGCAGTACGACGCGCCCGGCTGGGGCGTGGGGGAGGTCTGGCTCGACGAGCAGGGACGGGTCTTCCACAGCGAGCTGCCGCGGCCACGGCCTCTGAGCCGGCTCAGAGCCGGCTCAGAGGCGGCTCAGACGCTGGCCCTCCGTTTGCAGGCATTCTTTGCGGGCGTTGCGGTGTCGTTCCACGACGTGCCGCTCGCGATCCCGGACGGCTTCTACGGCGACTGCGCCCGTGCGCTGCTGACGGTCGCCCGCGGCGAGGTCGTGACCTACGGCGAGCTCGCCGCTCTGGCCGGCTATCCCCGCGCCGCCCGCGCGGCCGGGACGTTCTGCGCCCGCTGCGAGCTCGCGCCGTTCCTGCCGGTGCACCGAGTCGTGGCCGCGAACGGAATCGGCAGCTGGGGCGACCTCGGAGTGGAGTACAAACGCCGGCTGCTGGAGCTCGAGCACGTCACTCTCTGACGACCTCCGCGACGAGCTCGCGCAGATCGCGCCGGCGCGGGCCTGCTGCCGCCACGCGGAGCTGTCCGCGCTCTTTCACGCCTCCGGCGCCTGGCACCTGCGCGGCGGGACGGTCGCCGTCCACCTCGACCTCGTCAGCTCGGCCGTGGCGCGGCGGGCCTTCGCCCTCCTGCGGGACCTCGGCGTCCGCTCGGAGATCCGCACCTACTCCCGGCGGTCGTTCGATCGCGCGACGAGGTACCAGCTGCACGTCGCCGTCGACGAGCGCGCGCTCGCCGTCCTGCGGGAAGCCGGCGTGCTCTCTCCGTCCGGGGCGCCGCTCGAACAGCCGCCGAAGCGCGTCGTCGGGCGCTCCTGCTGCCGCGGCGCCTACCTGCGCGGCGCGATCCTCGGTGCAGGGTCGCTGTCGGGCCCGCGCAATCCGCACCTCGAGCTGCGCGCCGGTGGGATCAACGGCGCCCGCTTCCTCGCCGACGTCGCCGCCCGCGAGGACGTCGAGCTCAACGTCGCCGAACGGCGGTCGCACGCCGTCGCCTACGCGAAGGGCCACGAGCCGATCGCCGCAGTGCTGGCGCTGGCGGGGGCGGGGGACACCGCACTGCGGCTGGAGGAGCATGCCGTCGTGGCCGCCCTCCGCGCCGACGCGAACCGGCTGGCGAACGCCGACGAGGCGAATCTCGTCCGCAGCGCGCGGGCGGCACACGAGCAGGTCGAGGCGATCAGGACCATCGGCCTGGACGCGCTGCCGGAGCACCTCGTCGAGATCGCCGAGCTGCGCCTGCGGCACCCCTCGGCGTCGATCCGCGAGCTTGCGGCGAAGGCACGGCCGCCCCTCACGAAGTCGGCCGCCCACCGCCGCCTGCGGGAAATCACCAGGCTGGCTGCAAACTGATGTTGTCCGATTTGCAACTGCTCTAGCGAAACAAATGTCCGTGTCCCCATACTCAAGCGTTGGCGGGTCCGGGCTCGGCACGGCGGTGGATACAGACCCCGTCCACCGTCACAGCATGGTTCCGGTAAACCGGAGGGAGAGGTCGTCCTCGGAGCTCTCCCTCCGGCCCGCCAGCCTTGTCTGCTGCCTGCTGCGGCGCGTCATATAGGTTTCTCTGCTGTGAGCCGGGCGAAGTTCGACGAACTGCGCGAGCGCCTCGCCGAAATCGCAGATCTCGGCAAGACCGCCGCGCTCCTCGGCTGGGACCAGCAGGTGATGATGCCGCCGGGCGCGGCGGCCCTCCGGGCCGAGCAGATGGCGACGGTCGGCCGGATCGCCCACCAGAAGTTCACCTCGCCGGGGCTCGGCAAGCTGATCGACGATCTGCGCGGCTTCGGCGAGCAGCACGACTACGACTCGTTCGAGGCGAGCCTGATCCGTGTCGTCGCCCGCGACTGGGAGAAGGCGAGCAAGGTGCCGTCGGAGCTCCGCGCCGAGATGTCGCGGTCCGCCGCACTCGCGAATCCCGTGTGGGTCGACGCCCGGGAGCGAAACGACTTCGCGGCCTTCCTGCCCGTGCTCCGGAAGAACCTCGACCTGCGCAAGCGCTACATCGACTGCTTCGAGGTGGACGACGAGCCGTACGACATCGTGCTCGACGACTACGAGCGCGGCATGAAGACGAAGGAGGTGCGGGGCCTCTTCGACTACCTGAAGGAGCACCAGGCGCCGCTCGTCAAGGAGGTCGCAGCCCGCGGCGGCAACGAGCCGCACCAGCACGACTTCGCGCTCGAGCCGCAGAAGGTCTTCGAGCTCGAGGTCGTCCGCGCGTTCGGCTTCACCGACGACGCCTGGCGGCTCGATCCGACCGTGCACCCGTTCGCGTCCGGCACCGGCATCACCGACATTCGCATCACGACGCGCTACTTCAAGGAGCATCTCGGCGGCCTGTTCGGGACGATGCACGAGTTCGGCCACGGTCTCTACGAGCACCAGGTCGACCCGGCGCTCGAACGCTCGCCGCTCGCGCGGGGCGTCTCGCTCGGCATGCACGAGTCGCAGAGCCGCATGTGGGAGAACCTCGTCGGACGCTCGCTGCCGTTCTGGCGGCACTTCTTCCCGAGGCTCCAGGAGCTGTTCCCGGACGAACTGCGCACGTACGACCACGAGCGGTGGTACCGGGAGGTCAACGCGGTCGAGCCGTCGCTGATCCGCGTCGAAGCCGACGAGGCCACGTACAACCTCCACATCATCCTGCGCTTCGAGCTGGAGCAGGCGATGCTCGCGGACGAGTTCCCGCTCGAGCAGCTGCCCGAGGAGTGGAACCGGCGGATCTGGGAGTACCTCGGGATCGAGGTGCCGAACGACACCCTCGGCGTCCTGCAGGACGTTCACTGGTCGGGCGGATCGGTCGGCTACTTCCCGACCTATGCGCTCGGCAACCTGATCTCCGCCCAGATCTGGGAGAAGGTGACGACCGATCTGCCGGACCTGTACGACGGGTTCGAGCGGGGCGAGTTCGGTCCGCTCCGCGACTGGTTGCGCGAGCACCTGCACCGGCACGGGCGCAAGTTCACGCCGGGCGAGACTCTCGATCGTGTGGTCGGGACGTCGCAGATCGACCCTGAGCCGTACGTCCGCTACCTGCGGGAGAAGCTCGCGGCGATCTACGGAATCACTGCCTCCGCCTCTTAGATAGGGTCGCCGGCATGGCGAAAACACGCGTAGGGATCAATGGGTTCGGCCGGATCGGCCGCAATTTCTTCCGTGCCGCGCTCGAGCGCGGCGCCGATTTCGAGATCGTCGCCTTCAACGACCTGGGCGACGTTCCGACGATGGCGCACCTGCTGCGCCACGATTCCGTCCTCGGTCCGTTCCACGGCGAGGTGCAGGCAGAGAGCGGCTCGCTGGTCGTGGACGGCAAGGAGCTGAAGGGGCTCGCCGAACGGGATCCGGCCGACCTGCCGTGGGGTGAGCTCGGCGTCGATGTCGTGATCGAGTCGACGGGGTTCTTCACCGACCGGGCCTCGGCGCACAAGCACCTCGATGCGGGCGCGAGGAAGGTGGTCATCTCTGCGCCTGCTACCGATCCCGACATCACCCTCGTCCTCGGCGTCAACGACGACGAGTACGACGCCGGCCGGCACGCGATCATCTCGAACGCCTCGTGCACCACGAACTGCGTGGCGCCGATGGCGAAGGTGCTCGACGAGAGCTTCGGCATCGAGCGCGGCTACATGACGACCATTCACGCGTACACGAACGACCAGCAGGTGCTCGACCTGCCGCACAAGGACCTGCGCCGTGCCCATGCCGCGGCCATCAACCTGATCCCGACCACCACCGGCGCGGCGCGGGCGATCGGGCTCGTGCTCCCGCACCTGAAGGGCAAGGTCGACGGCGTCTCCGTCCGCGCGCCGGTCGCGACGGGCTCGATCACCGATTTCGTCGTCGAGCTGCGCGCCGAGGTGACGCCGGACTCGATCAACGAGGCGTTCGCCGCCGCTGCGAAGACCGGGCCGCTCTCGCCGTACCTCGACTACTCGACGGAGCCGCTCGTCTCCACGGCGATCGTCCACTCGCCGGCGTCGTGCACGTTCGACAGCCTTCTGACGATGGCCAACGGCACCTCCGCGAAGGTCTTCGGCTGGTACGACAACGAGTGGGGCTACTCGTGCCGGCTCGTCGATCTCGTCTCGAAGGTCCTGTGAGGCTGCCACGGTCCGTCGAGACCGCGGAGGTCGACGGCAAGGTCGTCCTCGTCCGCTCCGACCTGAACGTCCCGCTCGAGGGCGGGGCTGTCGCAGACGACACGCGCATCCGCGCCTCGCTTCCGACCCTCCGCCTTCTGCTCGACGGCGGCGCGCGGGAGCTGCGGGTGTGCTCGCACCTCGGGAGACCGAAGACCGAGGACGACCACGAGAAGTTCTCGATGGAACCGGTGCGGCAGCGGGTCGCTGAGCTTCTGGGCGACGCTCGGGTCTCGGTGCTCGAGAACACGCGCTTCAACCCCGGAGAGACGAAGAACGACGAAGGCTTTGCGCGCGAGCTGGCGGACGGCTGCGACCTCTTCGTCAACGACGCCTTCGGCTCGGCGCACCGGGCGCACTCCTCGACGGTTGGGGTCGCGCAGCTGCTTCCGGCATATGCGGGCCTCCTGCTCCTTGCCGAGCTCGAGCACCTGGGCGCGCTGCTCGGTGATGTCGAGCGGCCGTTCGTGATCGTCTCCGGCGGCGCCAAGGTCGAGGACAAGATCGCGGTGCTCGAGAACCTCGGCGGACGCGCCGACGCGGTGCTGATCGGCGGCAAGATGGCCGAGGACGTGCGCGCCGAGAATCCCTTCTCCTTCGAGGCGATGCTCCCGGTCGACGTGGTCGCCGCCTCGTCGTTCTCGGCGGACGCGGAGACGCGGATCACGCCGTTCGAGTCGCTCCCCGACGGCTGGCTCGGGCTCGACATCGGGCCGAAGACGCGCGAGAGCTTCACCGAGCGGATCGCGGGTGCCCGCACGGTGTTCTGGAACGGCCCGATGGGCGTCTTCGAGTGGCCGCCCTTCGCCGACGGCACGTTCGCCGTCGCGCGGGCGCTGGCCGCGTGCAACGGTTTCACGGTCGTCGGCGGCGGCGATTCGGTCCGCGCCGTGCACGAGGCCGGGGTGGCCGAGCGCATCTCCTGGATCTCCACCGGCGGCGGCGCGTCGCTCGAGCTGCTCGAGGGGAAGGAGCTGCCGGGAGTGGCGGCGATCCCGGCCTGATGCTGATCGCCGGCAACTGGAAGATGTTCAAGGGCCCTGCCGAGGCCGGTGCCTTCTGCCGGGAACTGCGCGACACTGCGCTGCCGGAGGATGTGGACGTCGTCGTGGCCCCGCCGTACGTGTCACTCGCCGCGTCGGTCCAGGCGCTCGCAGGCACCGAGATCGGCGTCTTCGCACAGAACTGCCACTGGGAGGACACGGGTGCGTTCACGGGCGAGGTCTCCGGGCCTATGCTCCGCGAGCTCGGGGTGTACGGCACGATCGTCGGCCATTCGGAGCGCCGGCAGCTGTTCGGCGAGACGGACGAGACCGTTTCGCAGCGCTGCCGGGCCGCCCTGGCGGGAGGTCTGGACGTGATCGTCTGCGTCGGCGAGACGCTCGAGGAGCGGGAGGCGGGCCAAACCGACGACGTGCTTCGCCGGCAGGTGGGCGTGCTCGAGGCGGACGACGGCCTCGTGATCGCCTACGAGCCGATCTGGGCGATCGGGACCGGCAGGACGGCGACCCCCGAGCTGGCGCAACAGGCGCACGAGACGATCAAGGCCGTGCTCGACCTGCCCGTCCTCTACGGCGGCTCGGTGAAGCCGGAGAACGCCGCGGAGCTCCTCGCGCAGCCGGCGATCGACGGTGCCCTCGTCGGCGGCGCATCCCTCGACGTCGCCTCGTTCGCAGCGATATGCCGAGCCGGTTCCCGCTCGTAACGCTCGTCATCCTCGACGGCTTCGGCTGCGCGCCGCCCGGGCCGGGCAACGCCGTCGAGCTCGCGGAGACACCGGTGTTCGACCGGCTGTGGCGCGAGTTCCCGCACACGACGATCGAGGCCTCGGGCGAGGCGGCCGGCCTGCCGCCGGGCCAGATGGGAAACAGCGAGGTCGGGCACCTGACGATCGGGGCCGGGCGCCGCCTGTACCAGGATCTGATGCGCGTCAACAAGGCGGTCGAGGACGGCTCCTTCTTCGACAGCCCGGTGCTGCGGGCGGCGTTCGAACGGGGCAACCGTGTGCACCTGCTCGGCCTCGTCTCGCACGGCGGCGTGCACTCGCACATCGACCACGTTCAGGCGCTGCTTCGGTTCGCGCCCGAGAAGACCTGGCTGCACGCCTTCACCGACGGCCGCGACGTCTCGCCGCACGCCGCCCTCGCCGACCTCGCCGAGCTGCCTCAGGACCGGATCGCGACCGTCGTCGGCCGCTACTACGCGATGGACCGCGACCAGCGCTGGGAGCGCACGCAGCTGGCCTACGACGCGATCACGAAGGGAACGGGCACGCCGGCGACCGATGTGCGCGCGGCGATCCAAGCGAGCTACGACGCCGGCGTCACCGACGAGTTCATCGAGCCGATCGTGTTCGACGGGGCCCCTCGGCTGGAGCCGGGGGACACCGCGATCTTCTTCAACTTCCGTCCCGACCGCGGCCGCCAGTTGACGCGGCTGCTGCTCGACAACGGCTTCGACGTGACGACGATGACCCGCTATTCGTCGGATCTGCCGACGCCTGTCGTCTTCGCTGAGCAAACCGTGCAGAACACGATCGCCGAAGTGCTCTCCGCCCGCGGGCTCAAGCAGCTGCACGTTGCGGAGACCGAGAAGTACGCCCATGTCACGTACTTCTTCAACGGCGGTCGCGAGGAGGAATGGCCCGGCGAGTCGCGGGTCCTCGTCCCGAGCCCTCGTGACGTGCCGAGCTACGACCACAAGCCGGAGATGTCGGCCGAGGGGGTCGCCGACGAGGTCGTGGGGCGGGTGGGCGACGGCTTCGCATTCTGCGTCGTCAACTTCGCGAACCCCGACATGGTCGGGCACACGGGCGTCATCCCGGCGGTCGTCGAGGCCGTCGAGACGGCGGATCGCTGCCTCGGCCGGGTCGTCGAGCGGGTCACCGAGCTCGGCGGCGTCTGCCTGATCACGGCCGACCACGGCAACGCCGAGCGCATGTTCGAGGACGACGGGGTCAGCCCGCACACCGCGCACACCACGAATCCGGTGCCCCTGATCGTCACGGCGGCCGGCGAGAACCTGAGGAGCGGGGGCGAGATCGCCGACCTGATCCCCACGGCGCTCGAGCTCCTCGGGCTCGAGCAGCCCGCGGAGATGACGGGCAGATCGCTCGTAAATCCTCCGTAAGGCGGGGGAAAACAGCCGCAAACGCGGATATACTGCGGTCTCTTGTCGCTACCCCAGCCTGATCTGGCGATCCTGCGGAAGGCCCAACGCGGCGACGAACGTGCGTTTGCGATCATCGTTCACGCCTACGAGCTCCCGGTCTACAACTACGTCCTCCGGCTGACGAACGGGGACAAGTCACTGGCCGAGGACATGACGCAGGAGGTCTTCCTGCGGGTGTTCCAGGGGCTGCCGCGCTTCTCGCTGCGCTGCAAGTTCACGACGTGGCTGTTCCAGGTGACGAAGAACCGGGTCCTCGACGAGCTGCGTGCGAAGGAGCGGCGGCCGCTCTCGCCGGTCAGCCTCGACGACGCCCCGCAGCTGGAGGCCGTCGACCAGCCGGCCGAGCAGGCCGAGGTGATCGACGCCCTGTGGCATGCGATCGACGATCTGCCGGTCGACCTGAAGATGGCACTGGTCCTCCGCGACGTCGTCGGTCTCTCCTACAACGAGATCGCGGATGCGCTCGAGGTCACCCTCGCGACCGTCAAGTGGCGCATCTTCAAAGCCCGCGAGGACGTGCAGGTCACGCTCGCGCGCGAAGGCTTCACCTTCGGTGTCGCGACCGGCGCCGGTGTCGTCACGGGCTAGTTGCCCGGGCTAGATGCCGTGCTCGAGCCGCGCGGCGAGCGCCTCGGGAAGCCCGCGCTCCCGCATCGCGGCCTGTGTCTCCGCGATCGAGTAGGAGACCCGCCTGAACGATGCGTGCCCGGCGTCGACGTCGATCAGGAGCCACGCCGCACGGGGGTCGCCGTCCCGTGGCTGGCCGACCGAGCCGGGGTTGAGCAGGAAGCGGCCGGTTCCGAGGTCGACCTCGGTTCCCGCCGGCGCGAGGCCGCCGCTCAGTTCCGTCCCATCCCAGCCGAGGGCCAGGGCGACGTGGCTGTGGCCGACGAGGACGAGCGGGGCGGTCGTCTCGAGGATGCTGATCAGCGCCACCTGTTCGGTGAGCACGTAGTCCCAGACCGGATCGCGTGGGCTTCCGTGATACAGCTCGACGCCTTCGCGCTCGCCGGACGGCGACAGCCCGCCGAGCCACGCAGCCTGCGGCTCGCCGAGCACCCCGGCCGTCCAGCGGGCGGCCGTGCCCGCATCGCCGCTGAAGTCGCCGATGTCGATCGTGCCGAGCACGGCCAGGTCGTGGTTGCCGCAGAGCGACAGCGCCGCCCGGCCTCGCGTCAGGTCGACGCACTCGTTCGGCTGCGGCCCGTAACCGACCACGTCGCCCAGGCACCAGAGCTGGTCGGGCGCCTCGCGGTCCACGTCCGCCAGCACCGCCTCCAGTGCGGGAAGATTCGAGTGGATGTCTGAGATGACGGCGACGCGCATCGGGAGGGCTGCCACGCTAGCCGTCGGAGCCGTTGCCTGGTGCGTCCTGGCGTTCGCGCTCTGGCGAACGAGCGTGCCGTCGCTGCACCTCGCCGGGCTCGACGAGCACCGGTACTTCAGCGCGCACGCGCTTGCTCGTGCGCGTAGCTACTCGAGAGGCGAGGAGGCTCTGTGGCTCGCCGGCACGCTCGCGACGCTGGTCGCGCTCGGCGTGCTCGCCTGGCGCCTCCCTCGATCCATCCGCCAGATCGGGCTCGGCCCGATCGGCAGCGCGGTCGTTGCCGGCATGGTGCTGCTCGTCACGCTCTGGTTCGTCTCCCTGCCGTTCGGCCTCGCCGACCTCTGGTGGCAGCACCACTGGGGTCTCGGGCCGTTCGACGTCGCCGCCTGGCTCGGCGCCCAGTGGACGGTGCTCGCGCCCGAGGCGGTCTCGGCGATGGCCACGATCGTGCTGCTCGTCGGCCTGGCGGGGCGCTACCGGCGGTGGTGGCTCGTCGCCTGGCCGGTGATCGTCGTGATCGCGGTGGCCTTCGCGTTCGTCTCGGGCTGGCTCGCAGCGGTGGGGACGCATCCCCTCGCGGATGCGCGACTGCGCTCCGACGCCGCGCGGCTCGAGACCGTCGAGCACGTGCAGGGCACGCCCGTCCGCGTCCAGGACGTCTCGTCGTGGACCGACCAGGCGAACGCCTTCACGGTCGGGTTCGGACCGGCAACCCACGTCGTCGTCTGGAACACGCTGCTCGACGGCCGCTTCTCGCGAGGCGAGGTGGATGTGGTGCTCGCCCACGAGCTCGGCCACGTGCAGAGCCGTCACATCCTGAAGGCGCTCGGGTGGACGGCGCTCCTCGTCCTGCCGACGCTCTGGCTCGTCGCGCTCGTCACGAGGCGACGGGGCGGCGTGGGCGATCCGGCCAACCTGCCGCTCGTGATCCTGACGCTGACCGTGCTGGCGCTCCTCGCCGCGCCGATCCAGAACGTGGTCTCGCGCCGCTACGAGGCCGAGGCGGACTGGCGCGCCCTGAACGCGACCCGCGACCCGGCGTCGGCCCGCAGGCTCTTCGAGAGCTTCGAGCAGACGAGCCTCGAGCAGCCGAATCCGCCACTCTGGGACTACCTCTGGCTCGAGAACCATCCGACGCTGATGCAGCGCATCGCGATGACCGAGCGCTGGCAGCGCTAGTGGTGATCGTCGGTCTCGGGCAGGTCGTGGATGCCCTTGACCGTCGTGTACTTCGAGTAGGCGTCCTGCATCGCCGCCAGCAGCTCCCTCATGAACTGCTGAGACATGTTCACGCGCGAGACGACGACGCCCGGCACGTCGCCCTCCTCGACCTCGTGGTCGATGCGGGCGAACGTGAGCGTGAACTCGTAGTCCGAGAAGGTGATGTTCGCGAAGTTGGCATAGACGCCCGCGAGGTGCGCCGGGTCCATGTGGATGTTGAGCTGCCGCTCGGTGCCGTCGTCCATCTACAGCGACGATACTAGAGAGCGGTGGACGGTTTCAGCCGGCGTGAGGTGATGGTGCTCCTGGGCTCCGTGGCCGTCGTGTTCGTCGGCGGCACGCTCGGGTTCATGTGGATCCTCCACGAGTCGTGGCACTCGGCGCTCTATCGCACGGTCGTCACCGCTTCGCTGACCGGCCTCGACACGACGCCGCGCGGCCTTGGCGCCGAGGCCCTGACGATCGCGGTGGTGCTCTCCGGGGTGGCTATCTTTGGGTACTTCGCCGCGCAGATCTTCGACTCGATCGCGCACAAGGTCCTGGGCGGCGCCTGGAGGGAGAAGAAGCGCCGAAAGATGATCGACGAGCTCCGTGACCACATCATCGTCTGCGGCTACGGGCGCGTCGGCCGCCGCGCGGCCGAAGAGCTGCGCCATGCCGGGGTGCCGTATGTCGTGCTCGACTTCAGTTCCGAGGCGATGGCGTCCGCCCAGGAGATCGGCGACCTCTTCATCGAGGGCAGCGGGGCCGAGGACGACGACCTCGCCCGCGCCGGGATCGACCGCGCGCGCGGCATCCTGGTCGCCTCCGACGACGACGGCGACAACATGTACATCACGCTCTCGGCCAAGTCCCAGCGACCGAACCTGACGGTGATCGCGCGCGCCTCCACCGAGGAGGCCGAGCGGAAGCTGCGGCTCGCCGGGGCCGATCGCGTCGTCACTCCGTATGCGACCGCCGGGCGGGTGATGGCGCAGCTGATGGTCAAGCCGCAGGTCGCGTCGTTCCTGAGCAGCCTCACGTCGAGCGACCAGCCCGGGATGAGCTTCGAGGAGATCGAGGTGAAGTCGACCTGCGGCGCGGTCGGCCTGACGATCGGCGAGCTCGACGTGGCCGAGCGGACCGGTGCCAACATCGTCGCGGTGCGCAAGCACGGCGGCGAGCTCGAGGTCAGGCCGACCAAGGACACCCTGCTCGAGGAGGCCGACGTGATCGTGGGCGTCGGCTCGCCGGAGGAGATCCGGAGGCTCGAGCGGATGTTCGAGCCACGGGAAGTCGTTGCCTAGCCCGACCGCAGTCGACCGCCTCGCGGCGCGGATCGGCGGGGCGCTCGGCACGGAGGTCGAGCTCGAGCGTCCCAAGGATCCCTCGCACGGGGACTTCGCGACGAACGTCGCGATGCGCTCCGCGAAGGCTGTCGAACGCGCGCCGCGCGAGCTGGCGCAGGAGTTCGCCGAGCAGATCGCCACGCTCGACGAGGTCGCCTCCGCGGAGGTCGCCGGCCCCGGGTTCATCAACCTGCGGGTGGCCGACGCCTTCTTCCTCGCTGCGCTCGCGGAGATGGGGCCGGGCTACGGCGGGGGCTGGGCCGATCCTGCCGAGCGCGTGCTCGTGGAGATGGTCTCTGCGAACCCGACCGGTCCGATCGTCGTCTCGGCGGCGCGCAACGGCGCGTACGGCGACTGCGTGGCGCGGCTGCTCGAGTTCGGCGGCCACGAGGTGGCGCGCGAGTACTACTACAACGACGCCGGCGCGCAGATGGACCGGTTCCGCGAGTCGATCGCCGCGCTCCGCCGCGGCGAGCCGGTCCCGGAGGACGGTTACCGCGGCGCCTACGTCGAGGAGCTCGCCCGGGCCGACGGCGATCCCGTGCCGAAGATGCTCGCGTCGATCGAGCAGACGATGGAGCGCTTCCGCATCCACTTCGACAGCTGGGTGCTGCAGAGCGAGCTCGAGCAGCGCCTCGGCGAGTTCCTCCCGAAGCTCGACACCTACGAGAAGGACGGGGCGCTCTGGGCTCGCTCGTCGGCTTACGGCGACGAGCAGGACTGGGTGCTGATCCGCTCGGGCGAGAAGGGCGGCACGCCGACATATCGGGCCGCCGACGTCGTCTACCTCGTCGACAAGCTCGAGCGCGGCTACGACCGCGCGATCTACGTGCTCGGCGCAGACCACCACGCGACCGCGCGCTGGTACGGGGCGATCGCGCGCATGCTCGGGCTCGATCCCGGGCGCGTCGAGGTGCTGCTCTACCAGTTCGTGCACCTCACGCGAGGCGGCGAGTCGACGAAGGCGTCGAAGCGCGCCGGCAACGTCGTCTTCGTGGACGACGTGCTGGACGAGATCGGTGTCGACGCCACCCGCTGGTATCTGGTCAACCGCGGCCCCGACCAGACGATCGAGGTCGACCTCGATCTGGCAGCGGAGAAGTCCCAGAAGAACCCGGTGTACTACGTGCAGTACGCGCACGCGCGGATCGCGGCGATCCTCCGCAACGCCGGCTCGGCGGAGATCGGCGGCGCCCCGCCGGGCCCGCTGGCCGCGGAGGAGCGCGAGCTGATCAAGCGGCTGACGGACTTCCCGGTGACCGTGCGCGAAGCCGCCGAGCGGCGGGGACCGCAGCTTCTGCCGTCCTATGCGATTCGCCTGGCCGACGACTTCCACCGCTTCTACCACGAGTGCCGCGTGCTCGGCGACCCGGCGCAGGCGTTCCGTCTCGGCCTCTGCCGGGCGACGCAGCAGGTGATCGCGCGCAGCCTCGACCTGGTCGGCGTCGAGGCACCCGAGCGGATGTGATTCACGGCCCGAATCCGCAACCTGGTTGCCGCCGAAGGCGGAACCAGGTTGGCTGTCTTCAGACGCGTTGAAGACGGGAACCTGGTTCCGGCTGCGCCGGCAACCAGGTTCCCAGCTCGAGCAGACCTGGCCCGCGCGCAAGGCGGCCGCGAATCAGATTCAGGGCGCGCCCGAGTAGATCCGGCGGACGATCTCCTCGATGTCGGGCTCTGCGATCTGCAGGTCGACGAGGTGCGTTTCGGCGGCGACCCGGGCAGTCAGCTCGGCGGCGGAGCCGCGGAAGCGCAGCCACTGCCTCGGCCCGTCGACCTTCTCGACGCGCGCGCCTTCGATCTCGAGCGGCGCCACCGGTTCCTCCAGGTCGACGATCAGCGTGCGCTCCGCGCCGTAGCGCTCCTTCAGATCGGCGATCTCGCCGTCCCAGATCAGCCTGCCGTGGTCGATCACGAGCAGGCGATTGCAGAGACGCTCGATGTCGCCGAGGTCGTGCGTGGTCAGGAGCACCGTGACACCCTCGTCCCGGTTGATTTCGACGAGGAAGTCCCGCACACGCTGCTTGGCGACCACGTCGAGCCCGATCGTCGGCTCGTCGAGGAAGAGCAGCTCCGGAGCGTGCAGCATCGCGGCGGTCAGCTCGCCGCGGATGCGCTGGCCGAGCGACAGCTGCCGCACCGGCGTCTGCAGGAACGGATCCAGGTCGAGCACGTCGCGGAAGCGCGCGAGGCTGGTGCGGTACCGCTCGGCAGGCACCTTGTAGATGTGGCGCAGCAGGTCGAACGAGTCCTGGAGCGGTAGGTCCCACCAGAGCTGCACCCGCTGGCCGAACATCGCGCCGATCCTTCGCGCGAGCTCGACCCGGCGCCGGGAGGGGTCGAGCCCGCAGACCGTGACGCGTCCCGACGAGGGGACGAGGATGCCGGTCAGCATCTTGATCGTCGTCGACTTCCCCGCGCCGTTCGGACCGAGGTAGCCGAGGAGCTCCCCGCGCTCGACCTGGAACGAGATGTCGTCGACCGCCTCGACGACGATCCGCTCGCGGCGGAAGCGCCCGCGCCGAACGAGAAACCGCTTGCTGAGGCCTTCGACCTCGATCAACCGCCGGCGCTCCGGTAGTGGCGCACCGCGAAGCGCCAGGCGACGCCGGCCACGCACGCAGCGGCGACGGCGACGATGGGGGAGAGGAAGTCGACGAACCGCGGCAGGCCGAGCGGGTCGCGCTTGTCGAGCACGTAGAGCGCGGGGAAGTAGCAGACGAACGCCAGCGGGACGATGTAAGCCAGGAACCGGCGCAGCCAGGTCCCGAGGATGTCGATCGGGTACTGCGCCATGAAGTTGCCGCCGTACGTGAAGGCGTTCGTGAACTCGCCTCCGTCGGTCGTCCAGAACGCGAGGCAGCCGCCGACCACCCACACCGAGCTGAAGATGACGATTGCGGCCGGCACCATCACGGCGAGCATCGCGATGCGCCCGACGTTCCAGTGGACGTCGAGCGACCCGACGACCCAGCCGAGCACGACCGCGCCCTGCACCGCCTTGCCGAGCCGTCGCAGCTGGAAGTCGGAGCCGACCACCTGGAACAGCGTGCTGCGGGGCCGCACGAGCAGGATGTCGAAGTTGCCGTCGCGGATCTTCTGCGGAAACTGGTCCAGGTGCCCGATCAGGAGGTCGGTGAGCGCGAACGAGATCGAGGAGAAGGCGTAGAGGAACGCCACCTCGTGCACGCTCCACGTTCCGAGCCGCGTCACGTTGTGGAAGATCACGAGCACGGCGAGGAAGTCGATGAACGAGATCAGGAAGTTGCCGGTGAGGTCGAGGGCGAACGACACCCGGTACTGGAACTGCGACCTGATCTGTGCGCCGACGAGCCGCCGCCAGAGGAGGACCGGCTCAACCACCCTGGACGACCAGCTTCTGCCGTCCGGCGTGCAGCGTCAGCCGTCCGAGGCCGAGGAAGACGAGCGCCCAGAACGCCTGCAGGGCGAGCACGCCGGCGAGCGCCGCCCCGTGGTGCTTGCCGAGCCAGATGTCGATCGGCGTCTGCATGATCGACGCGAACGGAAGCGCATGGGCGAGCGTGCGCAGCCAGTCGGGGAAGAACGCCAGCGGCATCACCATGCCCGAGAAGAAGAGCGACACCGTCAGTGAGACCATCATCACGCCGCGCACGTCGACGAACCAGAAGGCGGACGAGTTGTAGAGGAAGCGGAACCCGAGGCTGACGACGACCGCGAGCAGGACGCTGACGAGGAATGCGCCCGCGTCCGGCAGCGACGGATAGCGGAGCTGGAAGACGAGCGCACCGACCACGAACGGCACCACTCCCCGAAAGAGGAAGTGGTAGGGAGCCCGGCCGACGTCGTAGGCGAGCCAGTAGCGCTGCGGGTCGAGCGGGCGGGCGAGGTCGGTGGCGATCGAGCCGTCCCGGATTCGCAGTGCGAGCTCCTGCCAGCCGAACATGTAGACGGTCATGATCAGGGCCTGGGCGAGCCAGACGTAGGTGAGCGTGTCGGCCGTGTCGTACCCGCCGACGTCGCTGCGGTGCCGGTAGACGGCGAGCAGGATGTAGGCCTGGATGAAGCCGAAGACCGTGTTCGTGAAGATCCCGGCGACGGTCGCCCAGGGGTAGGCGGCGTAGCGCCGCCACCCGCGCTTCGCGATCTCCCAGTCGAGCCTCACCTCGTCACTCTAGGATCAGCACCCGATGGGCACGCAGAGACCTGACCGGAACCTCGCGCTCGAGCTCGTACGCGTGACGGAGGCCGCTGCGATGGGCGCCGGCCGCTGGGTCGGCCGTGGCGACAAGCTGGCCGCCGACCAGGCCGCCGTCGATGCGATGCGCGCGATGCTGGACACCGTCGTCATGGACGGCATCGTCGTGATCGGCGAAGGAGAGAAGGACGAGGCGCCGATGCTCTACAACGGCGAGCGGGTCGGCCAGGGCGAGGGGCCTGAGGTCGACGTTGCCGTCGATCCGCTCGAAGGCACGCGTCTGACCGCGCTCGGCCAGCCGAACGCGATCGCGGTGATCGCCGTCGCCGAGCGCGGCTCGATGTTCTTCCCGGGCGCTGCCGTCTACATGGAGAAGATCGCGGCGGGTGCCGATGCGGTCGGCGTGATCGACATCAACGCGACGCCGGGCGAGAACGTGCGGGCGGTCGCGAAGGCGAAGGGACGCCGCGTCACGGACATCCGCGTCGTGGTGCTCGAACGGGACCGCCACGACGCGCTGATCGCCGAGCTGCGGGAGGCGGGCGCCCGGGTGAACCTGATTCGCGACGGCGACGTCGCGCCTGCCATCGCCGCGGCGCGCCCGCACACCGGCGTCGACCTCCTGTACGGCATCGGGGGCACCCCGGAGGGCGTCATCTCGGCGGCCGCGCTCAAGTGCGTGGGCGGTGGGATCCAGGGCAAGCTGTGGCCGCGCAACGACGGGGAACGGGCGGCGCTCGTGGCGCAGGGCTTCGACCTCGACCGGGTGCTGACGACGGACGACCTCGTCGCGAGCGACGACGTGTTCATCGCCGCGACCGGCGTGACCACGGGCGCCCTCCTTCGCGGCGTCCGCTACGTCACGGACGGCGCGGTCACCGACTCGCTCGTGATGCGCTCGCGTTCGGGCACCGTGCGGCGGATCGAGGCACGGCATCAGCTCAGCAAGCTCCGCCAGTTCACCGGTAGGGAGTACTGACCGGGGGCGGTGCCGCTCGGCCTACAATTTGCGGCGTCGATACCTGCCGCAGACGGAGAGGATGACCATGGCTGTCGCCACACACGAGGGAATCGCACGGATCGAGGAACTGCTTGGCGACGAGGCCGAGTCCTTGCTGGGCCACAGCTGTCAGACGATCGACAAGGAGCTCCTGCACCTGCCGGGACCGGACTTTCTCGACCGGGTGGTCGCGATCACCGACCGGCCGAACCAGGTCCTCCGCAACCTGCAGTCGATGTTCGGGCGCGGACGTCTCGCCGGCACCGGCTATCTGAGCATTCTGCCCGTCGACCAGGGGATCGAGCACAGCGCCGGGGCGAGCTTCGCGCCGAACCCCGCCTACTTCGATCCCGAGAAGATCGTCGAGCTCGCCTACGAGGGCGGCTGCAACGCGGTCGCGTCGACGATCGGCGTGCTCGGCTCGGTCTCGCGGCGCTGGGCGCACAAGATCCCGTTCATCGTCAAGCTCAACCACAACGAGCTGCTCACCTATCCGAACGAGTACGACCAGACGATGTTCGGGAGCGCGCGCCAGGCGTGGGAGATGGGCGCAGCGGCGGTGGGGGCGACGATCTACTTCGGCAGCGAGCAGAGCAGGCGGCAGCTCGTCGAGGTCAGCGAGGCGTTCGAGGAGGCGCACCAGCTCGGCATGTTCACGGTTCTCTGGTGCTACCTGCGCAACTCGGCGTTCAAGAAGGACGGCGTCGACTACAGCCTCGCGGCGGACCTGACCGGGCAGGCGAACCACCTGGGCGTGACGATCGAGGCGGACATCATCAAGCAGAAGCTGCCCGAGGTGAACAACGGCTACGGCACGCTCTCGAGCGACGGCGCGAAGTACGGACAGACGAACGCCAAGGTCTACTCCGAGCTGACGACCGATCACCCGATCGACCTGACGCGCTACCAGGTGGCGAACTGCTACATGGGGCGAGCACCGCTGATCAACAGCGGCGGCGCCTCGTCGGGCGAGAGCGACCTCGCCGAGGCGGTCCGTACCGCGGTGGTCAACAAGCGCGCCGGCGGCGTGGGCCTGATCAGCGGCCGCAAGGCGTTCCAGCGGCCGACGGCGGACGGCATCGAGCTCCTGAACGCGATCCAGGACGTGTACCTGGCGCCCGAGGTCACCGTCGCCTGAGCCGCAGAATCGCGCGCGGCTACAATCGAGTCGACCCGCGGGCGTAGCTCAGTTGGTAGAGCATCAGCTTCCCAAGCTGAGGGTCGAGGGTTCGAGCCCCTTCGCCCGCTTGTCTTGACAGGCCGCTGCTGAAGCCATTCTTGGCTCAACCAGCGGCCTCTCGGCGTTCAGGGATTGGGTGGTGGCGCGTAGCGGTTGTCCGCTCGGTAGAGCCTCCTGCATGCCAAAAGCCGCATGAGTGGTGTCCCTGACGTCTCTCGTGGACTACTGCCGTTTCCCAGAGTTTGCGGGTGTGAGAGAACGAACGGGCGCGGAACCGTGTCGGTTCCGTGTGGGGGAAAGGAGGGGGCGTGATGAGCAGCAGACTGCTGTGGTTCGCGCTTTCACTTGTCGTAGTTCTGGGGTTGTCATCGGCAACGGTGGCGTGGTCGGCAGTCGAATCGTCCGGGTTGATGACAATCACGGGGAATACGACCCTGACCGAGGATCACCATGGGAACATCTGGTTCGGAGCAGACGGCGTCACGCTCGACTGTGCCGGCCATTCGGTGATCGGCCCAGGTGTTGCAGGCTTGTGGCCGGGCGTTGGCATCGCAGTGGTCGCAAGATCGGATGTGACAATCCGCAACTGTCACGTCGTTGGTTTCCTGCACGGGATCTCGCTCAGCGGCGTCACGTCGTTTTCTTTGGTGGGCAACACCAGCAGTGGCAACGAAAAGGCCGGGATCGTTCTGGGTGAAGCAACGCATGGGATGTTGATCCGCAACGCGGCGACGTCTAACGGCTGGTGGGGTTTTTCCGGCGCGAACGTCAGCCATATTCAGTTCGTCGGGAATCGCGCAGCGGACAACGGCTACGACGGCTTCGTGGTTCAGAGCCCATGGCCGCAGACCAGTTACTCGTCGGATCTGCGCTTTGCCAGCAACGTGAGCTCCGCTAACAGAGGCGATGGCTTCCATTTCAATGCTTTGGCCGACGGCAACACACTGACCGGAAACGTTGCCATCAACAGCACGGCCAGCCACGGGTTCGTGATCGCCTCGTCCCACAACACGCTGATGCTGAACCAGGCGAGCGGAAACGACAACGGAATCCACATCACTGGCTCCGACAACCAACTAGTCATAAACGCATCGTCCTCGAATCGTGGCAACGGTTACTCGTTACTCGATGGAGCTACACGCAACAGCCTGAGAAGCAACCTCGCTTCCAACAACGGCGGGGATGGATTCTCGCTCGAGCGCGCGCCCTCGAACCAGTTCATCGGCAACGTCAGTTGGAACAACCACTCTTCCGGGTTTGCGCTCACTAAGTACTCGGACGGGAACAAGCTCGACGGAAACACAGCAACCGGGAACAACAGCGGCTTCTACCTCGAGTCGTTGAGCAACCAACTCACGACGAACACGGCGCTCCGGAACCAGCTCTACGGGTTCGTGGCGATCAGCGGCGCCGTCAGCAACACGATCAAGAGCAACACCGCGCGCCTGAACAAAGGCATCGACGCAGTCGATAAGAACCCGCCTTGTTCCAACTCATGGTTGGACAACCGATTCGGCACAACCTTCGGAGTCCCACCAGTTGGCACCAGCCCCAGTTGCGCTACGCCAGGCCCTCGCTCTCCGATCGACCTTGGCACACTCGGCGGCCACGATGCCGTCGCATACGCGATTAACGACCGCGGCCAAGTGGTCGGCTTTAGCACCACAACGATCGGAGCTGAGCACGCGTTCATCTGGCAAGACGGCGCAATGACCGACCTCGGCACGCTCGGTGGAGCAGACAGTCAAGCGTTTGGAGTGAACTCGCACGGCCAAGTGGTTGGCAACAGCACGATCTCCGCCGGCCCGACCCGCGCTTTTCTTTGGGAGAACGGCGTGATGTCCGACCTCGGCACCCTCGGCGGCACCTCGAGCTTCGCCACCGCGATCAACGACCGCGGCCAAGTGGTCGGTCGCAGCTCAACTATGCCGATGGGCATCTTGCATGCATTCCTCTGGCAGAACGGAGTGATGACCGACCTCGGCACACTCGGCGGCGCCTCCAGCAACGCGCTGGGAATCAACGAACGCGGCCAGATCGTCGGTCGCAGCCAGACGGCCAATGGCGTCGACCATGCATTTCTCTGGCAGGACGGTGTCATGACCGACCTCGGCACGATGAACGGCCATGTCGCCAGCTACGCGTTCGCAATCAACGAGCGCGGAGAAATCGCTGGCCAAAGTGCACCGGTCATCACCAGCTCGCTGGCCGTCCGCTGGTGGAACGGGAAGATCGACCAGCTCCCCTTGCTCGTCAACGGAACCAAGAGTTGGGGACGAGCAATCAACGCGCGCGGCGACATCGTCGGAGGCGGCACGACAGCTGACGGCGCCGAGCATGCTGTCCTTTGGCACGAAGGGCAGGTCAGCGACCTCGGCGTGCTCACCGGCCGACCGAATAGCTTCGCTAACGGGATCAACAACCGCGGCCAGATCATCGGCGACAGCTGTGACAACAGCTTCACCAGCTGCAACGCCGTCCTCTGGAGTCGCTGAGCACATTGCGTACCGACATGGTGGGCCGGGCGTGCGACACCGCTCGTCCCGCCATCGGTACGCCCCTGGGACTCGGCGGCCCGATGCGCGTCGCGGGGGTACCGGGGCAGCGTCGCGGTGGCCTTGCGGTGACCTTGACCCTCCGGCGAATCGCGAAGTCGGGATCGACCATCCGTCTGTGTGCACCGTGGACCGGATGGTCACTATGGCGGGCTCCCTCAGCCTCGCTACGCGCTCCTGCGCGCGCCGAGGGAACCGTACGCGCGTCAGTAGCAAGCCGCTGATGGGCTCGACGCTGGCGCACGCGACCCAACTGGTGTCTGACACCTTGGTGTCAGAACACCCTTCCTGACGAGCGGATGGCAGTTCAGCTGCGCGGCGAGCCGTCTGCGCTGCACGGCACGACGATCGGCTTGCCGAGGATCGCCGTCACTGTTGTGAGTTGGCGCAGGGAGCGCTGCATCGCCACGGGTCGAAGGCCTCCGATGCCCCTCGCGTACGGATTGTCCAGGAAGTAGAGCAGCAGGAGGGTCGAGGAGACGACGATCGTCACACCACCGATCATGCTCGCTTGCACGAACGCCGGCTCGCCGCTGTCGGCGAACAGGAGCATGAACGCGAAGATGATTCCGGCGGTCAGCAGGAGCACGATCCAGAGCGGGGCGGGGATCACGCCCTCCGCCCCGTGCGTGCGGTCGGCCCGTGCGTTCTCCCGATCGGCAACCTGGTCGAACCACTTCGAGTAAGCCGTTTGCGCGGCCGCCGATCGCGGTTGAACGGTCGTCAGAGTGCGGAACATCGCGATCCCCCAATGGTTCGCGGCGTCGCCAAGCGTTCCGGCTTGCATCGCCGGCCACTCCTGGTACACGACATTCCTCGCGTAGCAGATCAACTCGCCCGAGAGCCGTGACGAAGCCGGTGGCGGCAGGAACTGCGCAGTCTCGAACATCTGGACGACTGTCCGTGCTTCCGTCTCGGCGCCGCTGCGAGACGTGTCATAGCTCTCAAAGGCAAGGAAGACGACGAACCCGATCAACACGGCGAAGCCGGTTGCCAGAACCCCGAACACGCCGGCGGCACGATCACCGTCCTTGAAGTGGCTCCCCTCGGGCGCGCGGCGGCGGGCGAGCAGCATCACCGCGATTGCGACGCCGGTCGCGGCCGCGACGATCAGCCCAGCCCAGACGAGGTTCAGAGCGCGCTCGCGGTCAGGGGAGCTCCTTGTTCAGCGCCACGCGCGAACGGCCCGCTCTCGATCGCCTCCCGCCGGAAGCGATCGACACGCAGCCGGCGTCCGCGCTGGCATGGACTCCGTTCTACTGTCATGAACTTTCGTCCGCCAATCGTATTGCACTCGACCGACTACGATCGCACCTGGTAGTTCGTGTCGTTCGACCTCGTCTGGAGTGACCGGTGGATGACAACGTCGTGCGCGACGCCGCGCGCAGATCCGGCGGGGTAGATCGACGCCTCATCGTCGGGCTTGTCATCGCCCTGTTGGTGCAAGCGTTGTTCGTCTTCTCATATGTGGGCGCCCTGCATTCGCCGACGCCTCACGGCGTCGCGCTCGGCGTGGTCGGATCTCCGGCGATGCCGGCCGCCGTTGGGAAGAGCTTCTCGTTGAGGACGGTTTCCTACCCGAACGAGGCAGCCGCGCTGCACGCGATCGACGAGAGGAAGGTCGCCGGCGCGCTCGTCGTGAGCCCGGCGAGAGTGAAGCTGTTCGTCGTTCCCGCAGCAGGTCCTGGTGCCGCATCTGCTCTCGGCACCGCGTTCGGCGCAGCGGCCGTCGCGTTTCACCAGAAGATCGAGATCGTTCAGGTCCATCCTTTGCCGAAACGCGACGCCGCTGGGATCGTGCCGTTTCTGCTCACGATGGCTTTGGTCGTCGGCGGCTATCTGACAGCAACGATGGCCATGGCCCTGGGAGGACAGTCGACACCCCGGGGACGTGCAGTCGCGCTCACTGGGGTGGCTGTTCTCGGAGGACTCGTCACCGCCGCGATCGCCGGACCGATCCTCGGCGCCATCCCGACGTCGAAGTACCTCGTGCTCTGGGCGCTGTTCGTCCTCATCATGGCCTCCGTCGCCCTCGCCACCTCGGCGCTCCAGACGGTGCTCGGGCCGCCGGGAACGCTTGTCGTCATCGTCGTCTTCGTGATCTTCGGAGCTCCGGCCGCCGGCGGTTCGGTGCCGGCCTCGTTTCTCCCCGGCTTCTGGCGCACGATCGGTCCCTACCTACCGGCCGGCGCCGGCACGACTGCCATCCGGAACACCATCTACTTCGACGGAAACGCCATCACGCACGCCCTCGTCGTGCTGACGGCATATCTCCTCGCCGGCGCAGCTGTCATGGCCACAGCCCGCAGACGGCCGCCGGAAAGCTCCGAGGAAGCCGAGGCCGAGGCCGCAACAGCAGCAGCAGCGTCGGCAGTCGTCATGTAGGCGGAGCAGATCGCCCGGGTGCGCCTTCACCCAATCTGGAGGATGCGGTCTTCGCTCACGCGGCTCGACACTTGCCGCTCGGGCACGCGACACCGGCAGCGACCAGGAGATGGAGGGGGCGGAGATGAGCGCGCAGCTGGCCTCGTGGCACGACACGGGCACGCGACAGGCGATCATCGCTTTCGTCGAGCGGGTGACGACGGAAGGCGGGCCGGATTACGTCTCGCCTTCCGAGCGGATCGCCGTGTACGACAACGACGGGACGCTCTGGTGCGAGAAGCCGATGCCGATCGAGCTCGGCTTCATCCTCGTCCGTCTGGCCGAGATGGCCGAGGAGGATGCGTCGCTGCGAACGCGCCAGCCCTGGCAGGCGGCGTACGACAAGGACTATGCGTGGCTGGGCGAGGCGATCACGAAGCACTACCACGGGGACGACGGCGACCTGGCCGTGCTGATGGACGGCCTTCTCCAGGCGTTCGCCGGCCAGAGCGTCGAGCACTACTCGCGAGCCGCCGACGCGTTCCTGCGGGCCGGGAAGCACCCGACACTCGGCCGCAGGTTCCACGAGTGCGGGTACTTGCCGATGATCGAGCTCCTGCGCTACCTCGAGGCGAACGGCTTCACCAACTACATCGCCTCCGGCGGCGACCGCGACTTCATGCGCCCGGTCACCGAGGACATCTACGGGATCCCCTCCGAGCGCGTGATCGGCAGCTCGAACGCGCTTGCCTACGTCGACGACGAGCACGGCGGCACCGTCTCGTACGAGGCGACCGGGGACTTCTTCGACGACGGGCCGGTCAAGCCGGTCCGGATCTGGAGCCGGATCGGGAAGCGCCCGATCCTGGCGGCGGGAAACTCGAACGGAGACATTCCCATGCTTCGCTACGCCGGCGGGCAGGGACGTCCCGTGCTCCGGCTGCTCGTGCGCCACGACGACGACGAGCGCGAGTTCGCCTATACGGCCGGCGCCGAGCAGTCGCTCGAGGTGGCAGCCGACCAGGGCTGGACGGTGGTGAGCATCCGGAACGACTGGGCCACGGTGTTCGGCGGCTAAGACGAGGGCCGGGGACAGAGAGGAAGGGAAGGCCAAAGGCCCTGTCCCCGGCCCACGTGTGCGACGTAGTCCCCCCACAGGCCACGTCGAGTCTGTTCAAACCTAGTGGGCCATGCCGTGCTCCAGTACTAAGCGCGGGTTAACGCGGGCCGCGCGGCGTGAGGAGCGCCCGTGGGCCTGGTCACCTATGATCGGCGACGTGGTCCTGCGGCGGGCTGTTCTTCTTCTCGTGGTCGCTTCGTGCGTCGCGGCGGCGACCGCTCCGTCCACCGGCGCCACCTCGAAGCTCGCGAACCGCACCTTCCGGCTCGGGTCGGTCTATGTGATCAAGGGGCACACCGGGACCTGGGCGGCGTCGAAGGAGCACATGCTGGGGCTCGTCACGTTGCACGGTTCCTGGCAGGGCAGGCCGTGGGTGCTCGTCGCGAAGACCGAAGCGGAGCGCCCGAACGGGTCCTACCGGTTCGTCGTCCGCCCGCGCCGCCGCGGCGTGCTGCACCTCCGTGTGGGCACGCCCGACGGGGGCAGGTACAAGGTCGTCCTCACCGTCGTCTGAGCGTTAGCAGGCGGCCGCCGGCTCGGCGACCACGTGCTCGACGGTCCCGACCAGGTCGCCGACTCGCTCGATCAGGTCGCCTTCGAGCCAGTGCGACTCCCGGCCGGTCACGATCACGACTTCACCGGCCGGGAACAGGGCAAGCGCGTCGCCCACCGCCTGGAGTGGATCGTCTGCGCCCACGGAGCCGCGGGCGGCGATCCCGGCGCGGGCCAGGTCGGCGAGCGTCGCGTCGAGCCGGACGATCGCCTCGTCGCGCCCCCGGCGTTCGTCGTCGCTCAGGTAGTGCGCCGGGCTCGCCAGCACGGGCGCAACGACGTGGACGGGCACGGCGTGCGCCTTCGCGCGAGCGACGACGACCGCCCGGAGGCGATCCGAGGAACAGGTCGCGTCTGCGACCACGAGCAGCCCGTCCGCCTGCTGCGGGCTCGCCGGCCCGACGTTGGCGCTGATGCGCGGGAAGAGGACGATCGCTCCGACCGTGATCGCAAGGGCGACCACCGTCACGATCGCGAAGCCGATCCACCCGATCAGGGGCGGCTTGACATAGAGCGCCGTGAGGGCGAGGACGCCGAGGTACGCGGCGACGGGCACGGCTGTCACGAGGACGTGGGTTCGCTGCAGGTGCATGTCGGAGCCTCCTCAGGAGTCCTCACGATCATGGGCCGGGAGCCGTGCCCGTGCCATCCGCGAACTACCTGAGCGGCGCGGGCCGTTTCTACTGCATCAGGCCGCGAACTCTCACCGGGGCGCAGAGTAGAATCGGCCGATGTCGAAGGCCACCGACGAGCTGAAGCGCGTCCCGCTCTTCAACGAGCTGAGCCAGCGTCAGCTCGGCCGCCTCGGACGTCATGTCCGCGAGCGCCTGCTCGAGCCGGGGACATCGGTCGTCCAGGAGGGGAAGATGAGCGGCATCGGCTTCTTCATCATCTCCGAGGGGGAGGCGACCGTGAGCGTGGGCGGCCGGCAGGTCGCAACGCTCGGCGCCGGCGATCACTTCGGCGAGCTCGCGATGATCAGCGAGAGCGAACGCAGCGCCACCGTCACGGCGAAGACGCGGCTCCGCTGCCTGGAGATCCCGTTCTGGGAGTTTCGGGACTTCGCCCGGGAGAACCCCGACGTGACGTGGAAGCTCCTCCAGCACGTCGTCCGCGTGCTCTCGCCCGACGGGCGCTGAGTAGACGGAGCCCCGTTAAAGGATCCGCGCACCCATGCCGAATCTTGCAGGCATGGGCTCACTGACGAACCTGGTCTTCGGCGCGTTGCTGGGTGTCGTGATCGTGACGGCCTTCTGGCTGCTCGCCGGTCTGATCGACGATCTCAGACACTAGCGACACGCGCGATCGAGCACGAATCGCCGGGCCGGCTTGATCTTCGGTCTGGGGCGTACTACGGTCGCCCGATGTCCGGTCTCCAGAAAGGTGCTTACCAGGTCTGGCGCGTCCTGATCGCGCTGATCGCAGCCGCCTGTGTCGTCCAGATCTTCCTCGCAGGGCGCGGCGCGTTCGGCATCCACCCCTCGGCGAAGCTCGACGACCAGAAGAGCTTCGACCCGCATCGCGCGCTCGGCGAGATCATCGGCCTGCTCGCCGTCCTCGCATTCCTGGCCGCACTGGTTGCCTGGCGCAACAAGCGTGCGATCTGGCTCACCTTCGCCCTCGCGGTGATGGCCGAGGTGCTCCAGCACCTGTTCGCGCTGCCGAAGCACCCCTGGGTCGCCGGCCTGCATGCACTCGACGGCGTCGCGATCCTCGGCCTCTCGGCCTGGCTTGCGCATCAGGCCTGGCGCGGCACGGGCACGAGCGAGGCCACGGCGGCGGCCGAAGCGGCGTAGCCGTCGCCTGGCGCTCCTGGCCTTTCGGAGCACTTCAGCCCGCCGTCCGTCCGGCGCGCGGGCGTTCCGGGCGGGCTAGACAGTGTTCGAGGTGGCGCGAAGGTCGACGTGTTGCTCGCCGCCGCCTCGGGGGCAGTCGGTGGGGCCGAGGGAGGGCGGCCCCGCCGAAAGCCCCGTCGCATGCCCCGGCCCCGGCCGGACGCGGGTGGAGTCGAGGCGGAGACCGGCCCTCCAGCTCTCTCCCCGGAGGAACGGCCCCGCCTCGCCTCTATGTGTTCTCCGCCGACATGCCGTTCACGCGTCTCGGCCGGGCCAATTTACGAGCTTCTTACCGACGCGGAGCGAGGCTGAGCGGCACGAGGCGGGCGCGGACCGTGTTGAGCTCGCGCCGGATCTCGAGGTGATCCCTGCGCAGGGCGGCGATCAGCCGTTCGGCGAGCTCGTCGGGGCTGGGCCCGTGCGTCTCGAGGAGCGCCGCGAGACGCCCTTCGACCTCGGCCTCCCGCCGCTCGAGCTCGACCAGGCGGAAGGCCAGCGCGTCGGCATCGTGCAGTTCGCTGACCGACATCCATGCTGTTTCTCGGCCTGGGGGCCACAGTCCTGCAGCGACCTGCGCGCGACCTTCCTGAAATCTCGCCACCCGTCAGAAATGCAGGCGCAGCCTCTCCGCCGTCCGCACGAGCGCCTCGGGGAGCACCTTCACGTCGCCGAGCACCGGCATGAAGCTCGTGTCGCCGTTCCAGCGCGGGACGACGTGCATGTGCACGTGCTCTTCGATTCCCGCCCCCGCGGCGCGGCCGAGGTTCCAGCCGACGTTGAACCCGTGTGGTCCGTATTCCTCCTGGAGCGCCTCGATCCCGTGCGTGCCGAGCCGGTGCACCTCGAGCGTCTCGTCCGGGCTCAGGCCGCCGAACTCCCCGAGGTGGCGCCTGGGCGCGACCAGCAGGTGCCCCGACGAGTAGGGGAACTTGTTCAGGACGATCAGCGCGAGCTCGCCCTCGCACACGAGCAGCTCCGGCTCGGGCTCGCAGAAGATGCACCGTCCGAGCTCGTCGGCGTGCTGGACGTACTCGAGGCGCCAGGGCGCCCACAGCGGCTTCGGCATCGCCGGGAGCCTACTTGCGTGCACGCCCGGCTAGAGCCAGCGCTTGAGCCGGAAGAACGAGAGCAGGCCGACGAGCGCGATGAACATTCCGACGACGATCACCCAGAACGCCCAGACGGTGTCGAAGCCGGGGAAGTGGACGTTCATGCCGAAGAACCCGGTGATCAGCGTCAGCGGCAACAGCACGACGGAGAAGACGGTGAGGATCCGCAGCACGTCGTTCTGGCGGTGCGAGATCACGGACTCGTTCGTCGACTCGAGTGCCTCGACGACCTCCTTGTAGTTGTCGAGGATGTCCCAGATCCGCTCGGCGGCGTCGACGATGTCGTCGAAGTAGAGATCGAGCTCCTCCGGGAGGAACCGCTCGACGTGCCGTTCGAGGAGGCGTAGCGTCGAGCGCTCCGGCTTGACGATCTTGCGGTAGCTGATGATCTCCTGCTTCGCGTTCGAGATGTCCCGGACGACCTCCTCCGAGCGTCCCTCGAACACGTCGTCCTCGAGCGAGTCGAGCTTGTGCCCGATCTTGTCGAGGATCGGAAAGCAGTAGTCGAAGAGGTCGTCGAGCACCTCGTAGAGGAGACGTCCCGAGCCTTTGGGGAAGAGCTGCTCGCGGAACGCTTCGTCCTCCTCGCAGCGGCGGAAGAGCCGCGTGACGGGGCGCAGCTCGACCGTGGGCATGGTGACGAGGTAGTCGGGGCCGATGAAGAAGTCGAGCTCGGCTGCGTTCAGCCGCTGGACGGCGCGGTCGTAGACCGGGAAGTGGAGGACGCCGAAGAGGTAGCCCTCATCGGCGTAGTCGTCGATCTTCGGCCGCTGCCGCTTCGACAGCACGTCTTCGACGTCGAGCGGGTGCCAGCCGAACCGGCTCGCGAGCAGCCCCGCGTAGAGCGAGTCCGGTGCGTCGAGGTGGATCCAGCTGAGGCCGGCGGCGTTGAGCTCAGCGGGCGCCGACGGCTGAGCCGTGGCGGCGACGACCGTGTCGCGCGTGCGTGTGCGCCGGATGCGAGGCAGGCTCGGCATCGGTACTGAGTGGATCCTCGATGACAGGGATCAACGGCACGGTCGTGATTCTAGCGGGGTCTCCGGTTCGAACACTGGGTTTTGAGCGGAAAAAGATCCGCCGGCGCACCCGGGTGGCCGCAGATGCGCCGGCGGCGATCCTTCTCGAACGACGGCTGCAGGGAGGTCGTCGGCGCAAACCTCTCATACCTTGAGGCTCGATGCCAGGGTCCACTCCCCATGATCCTGGCGATGGTCGTTCCCGAGCCGCGACTGCAGGGTGCCGGCACGCCACCACGACTGCTGGTAGCCGTGGCGTCGCCGCCAGTCCCTCGTTCGAGTGATTCGACCGAGCGCGTGCCCACAGCAGGAAGCCACAGGCCTACCATGAGCTCGATGCTGCATTCGAACCTGGCGCATATCGGCCTCATTCTCGGCGCGGTGTTCCTGGTCCTCGTCTACATCGTGTTCCGCATCGCCATCCGCTAGCGCGGCTGGACCGGGGGGAACATACGGCGTGGGCGCGTGCGACGCCGAGCCCAGGACCGAGGTTGCCTGAGTAGCGTAGTGTCCGGCGATGCGCAAGTGGCTCCCGCTGACCATTCTCGCGTCGGCTCAGTTCATCATGGTGCTCGATTCGAGCGTGATGAACGTCTCGATCTCGCAGATCGTGTCCGATCTGAACACGACGGTGACGGGCGTGCAGAGCGCGATCACGATGTACACCCTCGTGATGGCGGCGTTCATGCTCGTCGGCGCGAAGCTCGGCGACATCCTCGGGCGCGACCGCGCTTTCGGTCTTGGTCTGGCCGTGTATGGCCTTGGCTCGTTGATCACGGCGCTCAGTCCGAATCTGACGGTGCTGCTGATCGGCTGGTCGGGGATCGAGGGGCTGGGTGCCGTCCTGGTGATTCCGGCGATCGCTGCGCTGATCGCTGCGAACTATGAGGGCAAGGAGCGGGCGTTCGCCTATGGGATGATCGGCGGCGCCGCAGGAGCGGCGATCGCCGCAGGGCCGCTGATCGGCGGCTATGTGACGACAACGTGGAGCTGGCGTTACGTGTTCGTCGGCGAGGTGATCGTCGTGATCGCGGTGCTGATCGTCCACCGTCACATGAAGCGCGCTCCCAAGCCGGAACAGCCGCCGAAGCTGGACTACGGCGGCGCGGCACTCTCGGCGGTCGCGCTGGCGTTGATCGTGTTCGGGATCCTGAAGAGCAGCACCTGGGGCTGGATCAAGCCGATCGCCGCGCCGACGATCAACGGACACGAGATCACGCCCTTCGGGTTCTCGCTGGTGCCGTTCCTGATCGTGGGCGGTTTTGCCGTCCTCGGCTGCTTCCTGACGTGGGAGGAGCATCGGGAGCGTCTCGGCCGGAGCACGCTGCTCAACCGTGCGCTGCTGAAGATCGAGACTCTGCGCGGTGGGCTGTCCTCGCTTGCCGCGTTGCAGCTGATCGTAATGGGCACGTTCTTCGTTCTGCCGGTGTACCTGCAGGTCGTGCTCGGCTTCGACGCGTTCGAGACGGGCAAGCGCCTCTTCCCGATGTCGATCTCGATGCTGGCCGCCGCGCTCACCGGGCCGAAGGTGGCTGTGCGCTTCGGGCCACGGGCGATCGTCCAGGTCGGCCTCGGGGCGATGGCGATCGCTGCGCTCGTGCTCGTCGGGACGATCGACGTGACCCTGAACGGGACGGCCTTCGCCGTTTCGCTCATCTTCTTCGGGATCGGCGCCGGGCTGCTGATGTCGCAGCTCGGCAACGTGATCATGTCCTCCGTCTCGCCTGAGCAGACCAACGAAGCCGGTGGGCTGCAGGGGAGCGCGCAGAACCTCGGCGCATCCCTCGGCACGGCACTGATCGGCTCCGTGCTCCTGCTCGGGCTGCTCAACGGGTTCAACACGGCGATCCAACAGAACCCGGCGCTGCCGTCCGACGTGAAGACGCAGGTCGCGGCCGCCACCGAGAAGGGCATCCCCATCGTCACGGCCGACCAGGCACACCAGACGCTGCTCGACGCCGGGCTGAAACCCGCCGACGCAGACGCTGTCACGGCCGACTACAGCAACGCACAACTCGACGCGCTCAAGACGTCGATGCTCGCCGTCGCATTCCTCGCGGTGCTCTCGTTCTGGTTCACGCGGCGACTACCCGGACGGCCCAAAGAAGCCACCTGAGACGCCCTCGATCGCCGTAGAAATGCGCCCGGCAGGAATTGAACCTGCGACCTCTCGCTCCGGAGGCGAGCGCTCTATCCCCTGAGCTACGGGCGCGTTGCGGCACTAGTGTAGCCCCCGTGAAACTGACGGCCCGCAAGGCGACGGTGCAGCTCGCCGAGACGTTCACGATCTCGCGCGGGTCCGAGGACGAGGCGGAGGTCGTGCAGGCCGAGGTCGAGCACGACGGCGTCTCGGGGTTCGGCGAGGCGGCGCCGATCGAGCGCTACGACGAGTCCGCGGCCTCCGCGCTCGCCTGGCTCGACGGCGTCGAGCTCGGTGACGATCCGTTCGCGCTCGAGGAGATCTGCGCCGGGCTGCCCCCGGGCGAGCATGCCGCCCGCGCCGCCGTCGACCACGCGCTCCACGACCTGCAGGGGAAGCTGACCGGCCTGCCCGTGTACCGGCTACTCGGCCTGCGCCGCGCCGGCCCGCCGACCTCCTGGACGATCTGGCTCGGCGACCCCGACGACATGGCGCGCCGGACGGAGCGGATCGCCTCGCGAGGATTCAAGCGCCTGAAACTGAAGCTCGGCGGCCGCGACGGCCTCGACGCGGACCGGGTGCGCGCCGTGCGGGGCGTGACCGACCTGCCGCTGCAGTGCGACGTCAACGAAGCGTGGAGCCTCGACGAGGCGCTCGAGTACCTCCCGCAGCTCGACCTGCAGTACTGCGAACAGCCGCTCGCGGCCGGAGACCCGGGCGGGCCGGAGCTGAAGCGGCGCTCGACCGTTCCGATCTACGTCGACGAGGACTGCCATGTGCTTGCGGACGTCGCCGCCTGCGCCGAGCGCGCCCACGGGATCAACATCAAGCTCGCGAAGGCGGGTGGGATCCGCGAGGCGGTCCGGATGGTGCATGCGGCCCGCGCGCTCGGCCTCGGCGTGATGCTCGGCTGCATGGTCGAGTCGGGCCTCGGGATCGCGCCCGGGGCGCACATCTCGAGCCTGATGGACCACGTCGACCTCGACGGCAACCTGCTCCTCGCGCACGATCCGTGGCCCGGGGTCGAGTTCGTCGACGGAGTGCAGCGTCCCTCCGACGCGCCCGGGATGGGTGTTGCGCCCGCGTAGGCTGCTCATCCTCGCCGAGGGGAAGTCGGACGACCCGCACTACGGGAAGACCGCCCGCGGCGTCTTGCGCTACCGGCCCGAGGACGTCGTCGCCGTCCTCGATTCCGAGTCGACTGCGGCGGAGCAGGAGGGATTCCCGCTCGTCCGCACCGTCGAGGAGGCGCGCCGCTACGAGCCGACGATCGCGCTCGTCGGGGTCGCGACGCAGGGCGGCCGGTTTCCGCCCGCCTGGCGCGAGCTCTTGCGAGAGTGCATCCGGAGCGGCCTCGACGTCGAGAACGGGCTGCACGAGTTCATCTCGACCGACCCGGAGCTGGCGGCGCTCGCCCGCGAGCACGGCAGCGAGCTGCGCGACCTGCGGATGCCGCCGCCGGGGCTGAACGTCCCGACCGGCGCGAACCTGACCCACGATGCGGCGACGATCCTCACCGTCGGATCGGACTGTGCGATCGGGAAGATGACCGTGTCGCTGGAGCTCGAGCGCGAGGCCCGGGGCCGGGGCTGGCGGACCGAGTTCGTGCCGACCGGTCAGACCGGGATCGCGATCGCGGGCTGGGGCATCTCGGTCGACGCCGTGGTGGCGGATTTCATCGCCGGCGCCGCCGAGCAGCTCGTGCTCGAAGGCGTCGAGCGTGGGGGCGAGGTGCTGTTCGTCGAGGGGCAGGGCTCGCTCCTGCATCCCGGCTACTCCGGCGTCACGCTGGGGCTGATCCACGGCTCGGCACCGCACGCCTACGTGCTGTGCCACAAGGCGGGCGAGGCGTTCGTCGACGAGAACGAGCGCTTTCCCATGCCGCCGCTCTCGGAGCTCGTCGACCTGCACGAGCGGCTGAGCCTGATCGCGCGGCCCGCCCGCGTGCGGGCGGTCGCCCTCAACACGCGCGATCTCGACGAGGCGGCGGCCCGGCGTGCCGTGGCCGAGACGGAGGCCGAGACCGGCCTCCCGACCGACGATCCCGTGCGGTTCGGGGCGGGCAAGCTCGTCGATGCGCTCGACCCAGAGGAGGTTCGGGCGCTCGCTTGACAACACGAACAGGTGTTCGCTAGGATGGCGAACACATGTTCGTTCGGATCGCACTCATCGTGGGAATCGCCGTCCTGGCCTGGAGCGCCGTCGCACGCTCCTCGACCGCGCACGGGCCCCGGCAGGTGGTGACGGTTCGGCCGTACGACACCCTCTGGTCGATCGCGGCGGGCCGCTACGGCGGCGACGTCCGGGACGCGGTCTGGCGGATCGAGCGGGCGAATCACCTGAGCGGCGCCGACGTGCGGGTCGGCCAGACGCTCGTGCTTCCCTGACCGGCAGCCGCCGCGCTGCGACACTAGCGGCGGCATGGACCTGGACATCGTCTTCCTCGGGACCTCGGCGAGCGCGCCGTCGGCCCGGCGCGCCCCGGCTGCGCTGCTCGTGCGCCGAGGCGGCGAGCGGCTGCTCTTCGACTGCGCCGAAGGCACCCAGCGGCAGCTGATGCGCTCGGCGATCGGGCTGCCCGACCTCGAGGAGGTGTTCCTGAGCCACTTCCACGCCGACCACTACCTCGGGCTGCCGGGCATGCTCAAGACGTTCTCGCTGCGCCAGCGCGAGCTGCCGCTGACCGTCTACGGACCGCCGGGCCTGCGTGAGCTGCATGCAAGCCTCAAGCGCGTGATCGGCAGGCTGAGCTACCCGGTGGAGATCGTCGAGCTCCGTCCGGGCGAGGCGCTCGAACGCGACGGCTACCGGATCCTCGCCTTCCCGGTGCACCACGGGGTCGCGGCCCTCGGCTATGCGATCGCCGAGGACGTTCGACCGGGCCGCTTCGACGTGGGCGCCGCGGATGCCCTGGGTGTGCCGCCGGGGCCGGAGCGCGGTGCGCTGCAGCGCGGCGAGTCGGTCACGCTGCCGGACGGGCGCGTGGTCACGCCCGACGTGGTCCTCGGGGAGCCGCGTCCCGGCCGGCGCGTCGTCATGCCCGGCGACACGGCTCCCGTCGAGACCGTGCGCGTCCTCGCCGAGGGGGCAGACGTGCTCGTCCACGAGGCGACCTTCTCGGAGGAGGAGCGCGACCGGGCCGAGGAGACCCTGCACTCGACGGCCCGCCAGGCCGCTGAGGTCGCGCTCGCCGCGGGTGTGCGCCTGCTCGCCTTGACCCACATCTCGCCGAGGTACTTCGGCAAGGAGCTCGCCGAGGAGGCGTGCGCCGTCTTCCCGGCGACGGTCGTCCCGCGCGACTTCGACGTGATCGAGGTGCCGTTCGCGGAACGGGGCGAGCCGCGGCTCGTGAAGTCCGGCGCACGACCCGAGCGCGCGCCGGCAGCCCCGTCAGACCTGCCAGTCGCCCCCGCGTAGCACCGGCACCTTCGTGCCGTCGGACTGCACGCCGGTGACCGCGACGTCGTCGGCGCCGATCATGAAGTCGATGTGGATCGAGCTCGCGTTGATCCGGTCGCGATCCTCCTCGCCGACCAGGATCGCGTAGGCGTTGCCGAGCGCGATGTGACTCGCGGCGTTCTCGTCGAGGAGCGTGTTGTAGAAGACCGTGCCGGTCTTGCCGATGCGGCCTTCGCGATCGACGAGCGCGACTTCACCGAGCCGCGAGGCGCCCTCGTCCTTCGCGGCCCGGGCGCGCAGGGCCTCGGCGCCGTTCCCCTCGATCTCGACCGCACGCCCGCCTTCGAAGCGGACACGGAGGTCCTCGATCACCGTTCCGCCGACGTCGAGCGGCTTCGTCGCGCTGACGACGCCGTCGGCACGAGCCGGATCGGGTGACGTCGCGATCTCCTCGGTCGGCAGGTTCGGTGCGTGCACGACGCCGTCGACCGTCTGCATCCCCGGTGTCTCGGACGAGAACCTCGAGGTGGGGAGGAGGCCGACCGTCAGGTCGGTGCCCGGGCCGGCGAAATGGAGCGCATCGAAGCGGTAGGCATCCACGCGCTTGCCCGCGTCGTGGAGCTGCGCGAGCCGGGTGTGCCAGGCCGCAGCCGGATCGGGCTCGTCCAGCCGCAGCACGTAGATCAGCTGCTCCCAGAGCCTCGCGAGCGCCGTCTCGTCGTCGAGCCCGGGATGGACGAGCCGCGCCCATTCCGGTGACGGCCAGGGGACGACCGTCCAGTTCGTCGTCTTGGCGTTGATCACCTCGAAGTTCTCGGCCAGGGCAGGCAGAGCGTCGCGGCCGGCGCGCGCCGGATCCACGCCCGCGAGCAGTCCGGGCGGGACCTGCGGCGTGATCGAGATCCGGACGCCGTGGCCCTCGCCGAGATCGAGCAGGCGCCGGCCGTACCACGACGGGACGAAGCCGAGGGTGTCCTCGGCGGCGCGCTCGAGGCGAATCCGCTTGACGTACGGGTCGAAATACCAGGGATCGACGAAGCGGGCCCCGCGCTCGTAGGCCGCCGCCGCGACCAGCCGGGCGAGCGGCGCGGCACCCGGCTCGGCGACGATCCACACCGTCTGGCCGGGCTGGACGTTGGCGCCGACCTCGACGATCAGGGCGGCGTAGCGGCGGAGCAGCGTCTCGTCCAAGGCTGCGAGAGCCTATCCGTCCGGCCCGATCGTCTACAGTGCGTGCCGCACCGCCCCTTTAACCCGGTCCAGCGAGGCCGGAAAGGAGTCGAATGTCCGACACTGCCGTCACCCGGTCACGGCGAATCCTGCTCGACGAGGAGTCGATCCGCCGGACACTCTCCCGGATCGCGCACGAGATCATCGAGCGCAACGACGACCTCGACACCGTCGCCCTCGTCGGCATCCACACGCGCGGCGTGCCGATCGCGCAACGCATTCGCGCGCTCGTCGAGGAGCGCTCGGGCGAGGAGCTCGCGCTGGGGCAGCTCGACATCACCTTCCACCGCGACGACGTGCACGTCCGCGCCGGCCAGGCGCCGCGCCGCGCGCAGCCGCTCGTCCGGGACACGAAGCTCGACTTCGACCTGGAAGGACGCACGGTGATCCTCGTCGACGATGTGCTCTACACGGGCCGCACGATCCGCGCGGCGATCGACGCGCTCTTCGAGTACGGACGGCCCGATCGAGTGCAGCTCGCCGTTCTCGCCGACCGGGGCCACCGCGAACTGCCGATTCGGCCCGACTACGTCGGCAAGAACCTGCCGACGACACGTGGCGAGCGCGTACAGGTCGAGTTGATGGAGGTCGACGAGGTCGACCGCGTGATGCTGATCCCCGAGCGCGAGGAGGCCGACCGTGACTGATCTCCGTGTGGTCGGCGGCGAGCTGCGCCCGCCCGCCGACGAGCGCCGTCACCTGCTCTCGATCGCCGACCTGACGAAGGACGACGTCGAGCGGCTGCTGGCGACCGCCCGGTCCTTCGCCCAGTCGCAGGAGCGCGACAACAAGAAACTGCCGACGCTGCGCGGCCGGCTCGTCCTGAACGTGTTCTACGAGTCGTCGACGCGCACGTCCTCGTCCTTCGAGCTCGCCGCGAAGCGGCTCTCGGCCGACACGATGACGCTGAAGGCCGCCGGCTCGTCCGTCGACAAGGGCGAGTCGCTGAAGGACACGGCGCTCACTCTCTCCGCCTACGACCCCGACGTGATCGTCCTCCGGCACCCGGAAGTCGGTGCCGCACAGCTCGTTGCACGCGTCACCGAGGCCCGCGTCGTGAACGCCGGGGACGGCAAGCACCAGCATCCGACCCAGGCGTTGCTCGACCTCCACACGATGCGCGAGGCGTTGGGCAGGCTCGACGGCCTCCAGGTCGCGATCGTCGGCGACGTCGCGCACTCGCGCGTCGCGCGGTCGCTCGTGCAGGCGCTGAACCTGGTCGGGGCGACCACGGTGCTCGTCGGGCCGCCCGCGCTGCTCCCGGCGGGGCTCGCACCCGTGAGCACCGAGATCGCGACGATCGCCGACGCCGACGTGGTGTACGTGCTGCGGATGCAGCAGGAGCGCATGCTCGCCGGGGCCAACTTCGTCCCCTCGCTGCGCGAGTACGCGGCGCGGTGGGGCATCACGCCGGAGCGTGTGCGCGAGGGGCAACGTGTCATGCACCCCGGACCGATGAATCGAGGTGTGGAGATCGACGCGCGCGTCGCCGACTCCGATGCCTGCCTCGTCGTGGATCAGGTGCGCTCGGGCCTCGTCGTCCGCATGGCGGTGCTCTACGACCTGCTCACCACCGGGCCGGTCGCGGTCGAGTCCGCAGTGGGGGTGGCGTGATGCTTGCGGGACGCACAGGGAGCGAGAACATCGTCGTCCGCGGCGCCAGGCTGCTCGATCCGGTCGAGGGGCTCGACGCGAGCCTCGACGTGCGCGTCGACAACGGCGTGATCGCGCAGATCGGCGAGAACCTCGACACGAACGAGCACCGCGTCGTCGACGCGGGCGGCTTGATCCTCGCGCCCGCGTTCATCGACCCGCACGTCCATCTCCGCACCCCCGGGCGCGAAGACGAGGAGACGATCGCGTCCGGGACCGCGGCTGCGGCCGCCGGCGGCTACTGCGCGATCCTGGCGATCCCGAACACCGACCCGGTGATCGACGACGCAGACGTGCTCCGCGGCCTGCGGGCACGGGCCGCGGAGGAGGCACAGGTCCCGGTCGGCTTCATGGCCGCCCTGACCAAGGGTCAGGACGGCGCGGAGCTGAGCGAGCTGGGCGCGCTCGCGGACGCCGGCGCGGTGGGCTTCACCGACGACGGCCGCCCGGTGGCGGCGGCGGGCGTGATGCGCCGGGCGCTCCAGTACAACGCGATCACCGGCCGGACGATCGCCGTGCACTGCGAGGAGCAGTCGCTGACGCGCGGCGGCCACGCGCATGCGGGCCCCGTGGCGGCGGAGCTCGGCCTCGGCGGCTGGCCGTCGCTCGGGGAGAGCCTGATGGTGGCGCGTGACCTCGACCTTGCCGGCGACACCGGCCAGCCGGTGCACCTCATGCACCTCTCGGCGCGACAGTCCGTCGAGCATCTCCGGCGGGCCCACGCCGCCGGCGTCCGCGCCAGCGGCGAGGTGACACCGCATCACCTGTGCCTCACCGACGAGGCGGTGCGCACGCTCGACCCGAACGTGAAGATGAACCCGCCGCTGCGGAGCGAGGACGATCGTGCCGCTCTCCTGGAGGCCGTGAGAGACGGCACGATCGCTGCGATCGCGACCGATCACGCGCCGCACGCGCCGGAGGAGAAGGACGTCCCGTTCGAGGCGGCGCCGTTCGGCGTCACCGGTCTCGAGACGTCGTTCGCGGCGCTGTACACGGAGCTCGTCGAGCCGGGTCTGCTGCCGCTCGAGATCGTCCTGCAACGGATGTCGGCGGGGCCTGCGGAGATCTTCGGGCTCGATCGTCCGCGGCTCGCGCTCGGCGCGCCGGCGAACCTGACGCTGCTCGATCCGAACGCGACCTGGCGTGTGAAGGCCTCCGCCTTCCGCTCGCGCTCGACGAACTCGTGGCTGCTCGGCAGGCGCCTGCGCGGCCGCGTCAAGCTGACGATCGCGGCCGGGCGCGTGGTGTTCGAGCAATGACGACAGGCGCCCTGGTGCTGGAGGACGGGACGGTCTTCGCCGGGGAGTCGGTGGGCGCCGAGGGCTTCGCCTTCGGCGAGGCGGTCTTCACCACCTCGATGAGCGGGTACCAGGAGGTCGCGACCGACCCGAGCTTCGAGGGCCAGATCGTGTGCTTCACCGCGCCGATGATCGGCAACTACGGCGTCGACGAGGCGCGCAGCGAGTCGCGACGGGCGCATGCCAAGGCGGTCGTGATGCGCGACGCCCGCGGGCCCGAGTGGACCGACTGGCTGCACGAGCACGGGGTCGTTGGCCTCACCGGCGTCGACACGCGCTCGCTCGTCCTGCATCTGCGCGACCGCGGTGCGATGCGAGCGGCCGCGGTGGCGGACGATGTGCCCGTCGACGAGGTGCTCGCCGCCGTGCGGGCCCAGCCCGAGATGGCCGGAGCGGCACTCGTGTCCGGCGTGTCGGCACCGGAGCAGTACACGTTCGCGGCCGAGGGAGCGGTGCGCGTCGCCGTCGTCGACTACGGCTGCAAGCGCTCGATCCTGCGCCGGCTCGCGCTGAACGGTGCCGCCGTGGACGTCTTTCCCCACGACGTCGACGCCGACTCGGTCGCCGGCTACGACGGCGTGTTGCTCTCACCCGGCCCGGGCGATCCAGCCCCGTTGACGGCGGAGGCGCGGATGCTCGAGGAGCTGCTCGGCCGCACGCCCGTGCTCGGCGTCTGTCTCGGCCACCAGCTGCTCGCGCTCGCGACCGGCAAGGAGACGTTCAAGCTCCCGTTCGGACATCGCGGAGCGAATCATCCGGTGCTCGATCACCGTTCGCGCGGCGTGCTCGTGACGTCGCAGAACCACGGGTTCGCGGTCGCCGCCGGCGACGAATCGGGGGTGACGCACAGCTCGCTCTACGACGGCACCGTCGAGGGCCTGGACTACCCGGAGCTGCGCGCGCGGTCGGCGCAGTTCCACCCCGAGGCGGCGCCCGGCCCCCACGACGCGGCGTCGATCATCAGCGACTGGGTCGGGGAGCTGAAGCACGCTGCCTAGGCGCGGGGATCTGCGCTCGATCTGCCTGATCGGCTCCGGGCCGATCGTGATCGGCCAGGCGGCGGAGTTCGACTACGCCGGTTCGCAGGCGTTGAAGGTCCTGCGCGAGGACGGCTTCCGCACGATCGTCGTCAACTCGAACCCGGCGACGATCATGACGGATCCCGGCTTCGCCGACCGCACGTATCTCGAGCCCCTGGACGTCGACGGGGTGGCGGCGGTGCTGCGCCGCGAGCGTCCCGACGCGTTGCTCGCGACCATGGGCGGCGGCACGGCCCTCAATCTCGCACGCGAGCTCCAGCAGGGAGGCATCCTCGACGAGCTCGGCATCGAGCTGATCGGCGCGCGCATCGACGCGATCCAGCGCGCGGAGGATCGAGAGCTCTTCAAGTCGACCGTCGAGGGATGCGGTCTTCGCGTCCCGACCTCGCGCATCGTGACGTCGACGGACGACCTGGCCGGGATCTCGCTGCCTGCGGTCGTCCGGCCGGCGTTCACGCTCGGAGGTCACGGCGGCGGCTTCGCCGACACCCCGGAGCAGCTCCGTGCGCAGGTGGAGCGCGGCCTCTCCGAGTCGCCGATCAGCCAGGTGCTGGTGGAGGAGTCGGTGCGCGGCTGGGACGAGTTCGAGCTCGAGGTCGTCCGCGACCACGCCGACAACGTGGTGATCGTCTGCTCGATCGAGAACCTCGATCCGATGGGCGTGCACACCGGCGACTCGGTGACCGTCGCGCCGCAGATGACGCTCAGCGACGAGGCCTACCAGCAGCTGCGCGACGCGGCCATCTCGGTGATTCGCGCGGTCGGCGTCGACACGGGCGGATCGAACATCCAGTTCGCCCGCGACCGCGTCTCCGGCGACATCCGCGTGATCGAGATGAACCCGCGTGTCTCGCGCTCGTCGGCGCTCGCGTCGAAGGCGACCGGCTACCCGATCGCGAAGGTCGCGGCGAAGCTCGCGGTCGGCTACACGCTCGACGAGATCCCGAACGACCTCACCGGCACGACACCCGCAAGCTTCGAGCCGACGCTCGACTACGTCGTCGTCAAGATCCCACGCTTCGCATTCGAGAAGTTCCCCAACGCCGACGCGACACTCGGGACGCAGATGAAGTCCGTCGGCGAGACGATGGGCATCGGCCGGTCGTTCATCGAGGCGTTCGTGAAGGCCAAGCGCGGCCTCGAGGGCGACTTCGAATGGCAGCCCGACAACCTGCACCCCTGGTTCCGGCGCGAGCTCGAGGGGCTGGCGGCCGAAGAGGAACGCCAGCGGACGCTGACACCCGTCTACCGGCGGATCGACTCCGTCGCGGGCGAGGTCGAAGCAGGGTCGAACTACTACTACGCCACCTGGGGCGAGCAGGACGAGGGCGCGCCGGAGGGCGACGGCAAGCGCGTCGTCATCCTCGGTTCGGGGCCGAACCGCATCGGGCAAGGGGTGGAGTTCGACTACTGCTGCGTGCACGCCGTCCAGACGTATCGCGAGCTCGGCTACGAGGCGGTGATGGTCAACTGCAATCCGGAGACGGTGTCGACCGACTACGACACCTCCAACCGCCTCTACTTCGAGCCGCTGGACGCGGAGTCGGTGCTCGCGATCTGCGAGCGCGAACAGCCCGAAGGGGTCGTGATCCAGTTCGGCGGCCAGACGCCGCTCAAGCTCGCCCGGGCGATCGAAGCGGCCGGCTTCGAGATCCTCGGCACGCCGTTCGACGCGGTCGACCTCGCCGAGGATCGCGAGCGTTTCGGCACGCTGCTCAGCGAGCTCGGCATCCGCTGCCCGGACTGGGGCATCGCCCGGTCCGGCGTCGAGGCCGTCGAGACCGCGCGCCGGATCGGCTACCCGGTCCTCGTCCGGCCCTCGTACGTGCTGGGCGGCCGGGCGATGCGCGTCTGCCACACCGAGGAGCAGGTCGTCGAGGCGTTCCACGGCGTGCACGGCCCGACGCTCGTCGACCGGTTCCTCGAATACGCGATCGAGATCGACGTGGACGCGCTCTGCGACGGTGAGACCACGTACGTCGGCGCGATCATGCAGCACGTCGAGGAAGCCGGAGTGCATTCGGGCGATTCCGCGTGCGTGTTGCCTGCGCAGTCGCTCGGCGTCGCCGCAGCTGCCGAGATCTCGTCGATCGTCAAGCGCCTCGGGCCGGCGCTCGGCGTCGTGGGGCTCTTGAACGTCCAGCTCGCAGTCGTGGACGATGTCGTCTTCGTTCTCGAGGTCAATCCGCGGGCTTCGCGCACCGTGCCGTTCGCCTCGAAGGCGACCGGCGTCAACCTCGTCGCTGCGGCCTGCCGGCTGGCGGCCGGAGAGCGGCTGGCCGACCTCGGCCTGCCGGCGGAGCGCCCGCCGCGCCAGGTCAGCGTGAAGGCGGCCGTGCTGCCCTTCGCCCGCTTCCCCGGCGCCGACCCCGTCCTCGGACCGGAGATGCGCGCAACCGGCGAGGTGATGGCGAGTGCGAGCGACCTGCCGACAGCGTTCGCGAAGGCCGAGCGCGCGGCGGGCAGGCCGCTGCCGCGGGACGGCGCCGTCTTCCTGTCCGTGCGCGGCGACGACAAGGCCGCCGCCGTCCCGGTCGCGGCGGCACTCGTCGGGCTCGGTTTCCAGCTCGTCGCCACCCACGGCACCGCCCAGACACTGCGCAGCGCCGGCCTCGACGTCGACGAGGTGCGCAAGGTCAGCGCGCCGGGCGAGGAGCCCAGCGTGGTCGACCTGATCCGGCGCGGGCGCTGCAATCTGGTCGTGAACACGCCCGAAGGGGGATCGGGGCCCCGTTCCGACGGCTACCTGATCCGCGAGGCGGCGCTCACCGCCCGGATCCCGTGCATCACGACGATCGCGGGCGCGGCCGCGGCCGTCCACGCGATCGCGAACGCCCGTGCCGAAACCGCCCTCTCGCTGCAGGAACGGATCGATGTCGAAGCCTCGGCGCGAGCGTCGTAACGTCGTCGCCGTCGAGGCGGTCGGGCCCTACGCTCTCGTCCGGGTCGGCCGCGGCGGTCTCGACCCGGGACGCCCCGGACAGTTCTTCATGCTGGAGGCGCCCGGCCGCGTCCTGCCCCGTCCGATGTCGCTGTGCGTCGCGCCGGCCGGCGAGCTCGGCTTTCTGGTGGATCCGATCGGCCCCGGAACGCACGCCCTCGCAGAGCTCGAGCCCGGCGACTCGATCCACGTCTTCGGTCCGCTCGGAAACGGCTTCCGCCTCGACGTCGACCGGCCGCTCCTCGTCGGCGGCGGGATCGGCGTCGCACCGTTTCCGTATCTCTCGGAGGCGCTCGAGCACCCGCCTGCCGTGCTCGGGTTCAGGTCCGAGCGTCACGCCGAGGCCGCGGTGCTCCTGCCCCGTGCCGAGGTCGTGATCGACCCGGTGCTCGTCACCGAGGCGATGCCACTCGATCGCGACGTGCTCGCGTGCGGACCCGAGCCGATGCTCGAAGCGGTGCGAGCGCTCTGTCCCGACGCCCAGCTCGCCTGGGAGGCGCCGATGGCCTGCGGGTACGGCGCGTGCTACGGCTGCGTCGTCGAGATCGACGGAGAGCTGAAAAGGTTGTGCGTGGAAGGACCGGTCCTCTGCTTCTCCTGAACGCCAGCGGTTGCCTCGACGCGCTCACTGCGCCCGACGTCGCAGGACAGTTCGACGCGTTCGTGACGAAGACGGTCACGCCCGAGCCGCGGCAGGGGAATCCACCCGTGCGCATCGCAGAGACCGAGCACGGAATGCTCAACGCGATCGGTCTCGCGAACCCGGGACGCGACGTGTTCCTCGACCAAACGCTGCCGCGTTTGGCTAGGACGATCGACATTCCGATCTGGGTTTCCGTCGGCGGCTTCTCCGTGCGCGATTACGTCGCGACGTGCGAACGACTGGCGCGCGCCGAAGTCGCGTGCGTGGAGCTCAACCTCAGCTGTCCGAACGTCGACGAGGCGCCGGAGTCGGCGGCCGAGATCGTGCGCGCGTGCCGCGAGGTGACCGCAAACCCGCTCTACGCCAAGGTTTCCCCGCACACCTGGGACATGGGAGAGACCGTGCGCGCCGTCGAGGAGGCGGGGGCGGACGGCGTCAGCATGATCAACACGCTGCGCGGCGTCGCGCTCGACGCGACGCTGCACACGACGCTCGCGCGAGGCACGGGCGGTTACTCCGGTCCCGCGCTGAAGCCGGTCGCGCTGGCCGCGGTGCTCGCGGCGCGCCGTGCAACGACGTTGCCGATCGTCGCGATGGGCGGAGTGCAGAACGGACGAGACGCGCTCGAGCTGATCGCGTGCGGTGCAACACACGTCGCGCTCGGCACCGTGTTGTTCGCCGACGTCGATGCGCCGTCGCGCGTCCGAGCCGAGCTCGCAGAGGAAGCACACCACGCCGGCTTCGAACGTCCCGAGGACGCCTTCGGCTTCGCGCTCGACGCCGTTGCCAAATCGGCAAACTAGCTCGAAAGGTCCTGGTTGCACGGCGCCGACAGGTTGGTAGGATGCTGCCCTCATGGCGCCGCCCCAGATTCAGGTGCAAGCTCCCGTTCGTTCGCTCGATCAGCGGATGGAAGCGCTCAAGCGAGCGAATGACATCCGAGTCAAGCGGGCGCAGCTGAAGAAGGACCTCAAGTCCGGCAGCGTCTCGATCGAGGAGATCCTCGGTGAGCCGCCGGAGTTCGTCTCGACCGCGAAGGTCTTCGACATGCTGATGGCCGTGCCGAAGTTCGGTCGGGTGAAGGCGGCCCGCCTGCTCAACCAGTGCCGCATCAGCCAGTCGAAGACGGTCGGCGGCCTCTCCGACCGCCAGCGGCACGAGCTGATTGACCTCTTCAACCACCGTTAGCACCGGGCGGCCCGTCTTCGTCGTGACCGGTCCTTCGGGGGCCGGGAAGGGCACGCTGATCCAGCTCGTCCTGCCGCGGTTCTCCGAGCTGGAGCTCGCGGTGTCGGCGACGACCCGGCCGCAGCGTCCGGGGGAGCAGGACGGCGTCCACTACTGGTTCCTGTCGCCGGAGGAGTTCGAGGCGAAGGTGCAGGCCGGTGAGTTCCTCGAATGGGTCGACTACGTCGGGAACAGGTACGGGACGCTCAACTCGGAGATCGATCGCCTGCGTGCTCGCGGCAAGGCGCCGCTGCTCGAGCTCGAGACCGAGGGGGCGCTCCGCGTGAAGCGGAGGGTGGGCAGTGCCGTGACGATCTTCGTCACCGCCCCGGTCGAGGAGCTCGAGCGCCGGCTGCGTGAGCGTGCGACCGAGAGCTCCGGTGTGATCGAGGAGCGGATGGAGACGGCACACCGCCAGCTCGACGAGCGCGGCGACTTCGACTACGTGGTCGAGAACGACGAGCGCGCTGCTGCGGCCGACCGCCTCGCGGAGATCGTCGCCCGGGAGCTCGGCGTGACCGCTACCATGCCGCGACCATGATTCATCCCCGCATCGACGAATTGATGGATAAGGTCGACTCTCGCTACTCGCTGGTGATCGTCGCGGCCAAGCGTGCCCGGCAGATCAACAACTACCACCACCAGCTGGGCGAAGGCACGTTCGACGAGTTCGCACCGCCCTTGATCGAGTCGCGCTCGAAGAACTACTTGACGATGGCCCTCGAGGAGATCGCCGAGGGCAAGATCGTCTACGACTACCCCAAGAAGTAGCGGCTCGGCAGGCACAATGCCTGCATGAGCAAGGTGCTCCTCGGCGTCACGGGCGGCATCGCGGCCTACAAGGCGTGCGAGTTGACGCGCCTGCTCGTCAAGGCGGGTCACGAGGTGATCCCGCTCGTCACGACGGGCGCGCAGCGGTTCGTGAGCGAGGAGACCTTCCTCGCACTCGCCCGGCGGCCGGCCGCGAACGGTGACCCCTATCCGCACCTCGCCCGCGCCGACCTGCTCGTGGTCGCGCCCTGCACTGCGAACACGCTCGCGAAGCTCGCGAACGGGATCGCCGACAACGTCCTGACCGAGGCGGCGCTCGCGCACCGCGGGCCGGTGCTGGTCGCTCCGGCCATGAACCCGCGCATGTGGGCGCACCCGGCGACACGGGCCAACGTCGGGGCGCTGCGCGAGCGCGGCGTCGAGTTCGTCGGGCCCGACGAGGGGGAGCTGGCCGAAGGCGAGTGGGGCGTGGGCCGCCTGGCCGAGCCGGCCGAGATCGCCGCCCGCATCGCACAGCTGCTCGAGCCCGGTTCGCTGACGGGCCGCCGCGTGCTGATCACCGCGGGTGGGACCCGCGAGCCCCTGGACACCGTCCGCTTCGTCGGGAACCGCTCCTCCGGGAGGATGGGCGTCGCGCTGGCCGAGGAAGCCCGCCGGCGCGGGGCGGAGGTGATCCTGCTCGCCGCGAATCTCTCCGTCGCGCCGCCGCACGGCGTCGAGACGATCCCGACGCCGACGGCCGAGTCGATGCTGGACGCGGCCGTCGCCCTGCCGGACGTCGATGTCGCGCTGCTCGCCGCGGCGGTGGCCGACTACCGCCCGGTCGAGCCGCTCGCAGCGAAGCGGCCGAAGGACGACCGCAGCTGGGCACTCGAGCTCGAGCCGACCCCGGATGTCGCGCGCACGCTCGGCGAGCGCAAGCGTCCGGGCCAGGTGCTCGTCGCGTTCGGGGCCGAGCACGGGGAGGAGGGCCTCGCCCGGAAACGGCTGATGCTGGAGACGAAGAACGCCGATCTCGTCGTCTTCAACGACGTGGGCCGGTCGGACATCGGCTTCGACGTGGGCGAGAACGAGGTCGTCCTCGTCACGCACGAGGGTGAGCGCATGGTCCCGCGGGCCTCGAAGGCCGCGATCGCGAGCGAGATCCTCGACGAGGTCGAGAGGCTGCTGGCATAGAAGCGGTCGTGATGGCCGCCGGCGAGGGCCTGCGTCTCCGGCCGATCACGGCGTCCTGGCCGAAGCCGGTGCTGCCGATCGACGGTGTTCCCGTCGTCGTCACACTCGTGCACGAGCTCGCCGGCGCAGGCTGCAGCCCGATCGTGGTCGTCACCGGGCACCTCGCGGAGCAGGTCGAGGCGATCCTCGCGCCGCTCCCGTACGAGCTGCGGTTCGTCCGCCAACCGGCCGGTCTCGGCTCGGCGGACGCCGTTGCCCGCGCCAAGGCTGCCCCGCCGTTCGTCGTCTCCGCGGCCGACACGCGCTATGCCCGCGGCGACCTGGCGCGCTTCGCACGCGAGGCGGCGGGCGCCGACGGCGCGGTCGCGCTGCACGGCGAGGAGCGCGCCCCCCTCTGGTATCTCGGGGAGCGCGTCGCGCGATTCCTCGATCCGCTTCCGGGCCAGGCGCCGTACGAGCTGCAGGACGTCTTCCGGCTCGCGATCGACGACGGCGCGCGTGTCTCTGCTATCCAGGTGGGGCGCACCCGCGATCTGACGACGCCCGCCGATCTCGTGCGCGAGAACGTCCCGTACCTGAGATGAGCGACGCGTACACCCTCTTTCGCGAAGGCCAGAAGCGGCTCCGCACGGGCATGGCGGCGCAGGCGACGGTGCCGCTCGAGAAGGCCAAGAAGCTGGAGCCCGGGAAGGCGTCGATTCGCGAGGCGCTCGGGATCGCCTACTTCCGCCTCGCCCGGTGGCAGGACGCCGAGCGCGAGTTCCGGACGATCGTCGAGGAGCTCTCTCCGACCGACCACTACGCGCATTACGCGCTCGGCCGCTCGCTGGAGCAGCAGGGTCGAACGGCCGAGGCGAACGGCCACTACAAGCTCGCCAGCTCGATGGAGCCCGGCTCCGCGACCTACGCGTCGCGCATCCTCGACCTGGACGGCGGGTGAGAGCGGTGCTGCAGCGCGTCTCGCGCGCGGCGGCCCGGCCCGGTGGGTCGATCGGGGCCGGGCTCTGCATCCTGCTCGGGATCGCCGCCGGCGACACCGAGGAAGACGCAAGGCGCCTCGCCGGCAAGGTCGCCCGGCTGCGCATCTTCGAGAACGAGGCCGGCAGGTTCGACCGCTCGCTGCTCGAGGTCGGCGGCTCGGCGCTCGTCGTCAGCCAGTTCACCCTGATCGCCGACACCGCGAAGGGGAACCGCCCGAGCTTCTCCGGCGCCGCCCGTCCCGAGGCGGCGGAGCCTCTCTACGAACGGTTCTGCGCGGAGCTGCGCGAGCTCGGCGTGCCGGTCGAGACCGGGGTCTTCGGCGCCCGCATGTCGATCGAGCTCGCCAACGACGGCCCGGTCACGATCACCCTGTAATACGGCCGTTTCTGCTACCTTGCAGGCGACATTTCGAGCACGTTCGAGATGGGCGCGCGGCGCCCATTTTCATTATGGGGGCTGGTTGAAAGTGGCCTCGGCAACACACACCAAGGAGAGACAACTGCAGCGAGACGTCGCACGGACGGTCGAATCGGCTCTGCCCGGAGTCGAGGTGCTCGCACTCGAGCTCACGGGCAAGGAGCGCTTCTGCGTCTACGTCGACCACCCGGCCGGCGTCGACCACGCGCTCTGCGAGCGCGTCACCGACGTGCTGCGGCCGTATCTCGACGAATACTCGGTCGAGGTCTCGTCGCCGGGCTTCGACCGGCCGCTGCGGACGAAGGCGCACTTCGAGCGTGTCGTCGGCAGGCAGGTGCGCGTGAAGACCGAGACCGGCCGTGCCCGCGGCACGGTCGTCTTTGCCGGTGAACGGTCCGTGCAGATCCAGAACGGAGCGGCGACACCGCAGTCACCGGCGGACATACCGTACGACGCCATCGTGCGGGCCAATCTGATCGATGAAGGGAAGTCGGCATGAGCCAGGAGATCGTTGACGCCGTTCGCGAGATCGAGCGCGAGAAGGGAATCGAGAGTGGGACGCTGGTCGCCGCGCTCGAGGATGCGCTGCTCGCGGCGTACAAGAAGACACCGGGTGCCTCTCGGCACGCGACCGTGGAGCTCGACGACAGGGGCGACTTCCGCGTGTACGCGATCGAGCTTCCCGAGGATCTCGAACGGCGCCTGCTCGACGAGGCCCGGGAGCATGCTCTCGACGATCTCGAGCGGATCGAGGAGGAGACCGGCGAGAAGAACCACACGCTGCTCTCCGACGACGATCTCGAGATCGACTGGTCGCAGGTGCCCGAGGATCTGATCCAGCGCGAGGACGTCACGCCGGAGAACTTCGGCCGCATCGCCGCCCAGACGGCGAAGCAGGTGATCCTCCAGCGCATCCGCGAGGCGGAGCGCGAGATGATGTACGACGAGTACATCGACCGCGTCGGCGAGGTCGTCACCGGCATCGTCCAGCAGACGGGCGACCGCCGGAACATCCTGGTCGACCTCGGCAAGGTCGAGGCGCTGCTGCCCGGCCCCGAGCAGGTCGACGGCGAGCGCTACGAACAGGGCTCGCGCATCAAGGCCGTGATCCGCGAGGTGCGCACCGGCACGAAGGGCCCGCAGGTGATCCTGTCGCGCCGCGACCCGGAGCTGATCAAGACGCTGTTCGAGCTCGAGGTGCCCGAGATCGCCGACGGGCTCGTCGAGATCCGGGGCGTCGCCCGGGAGCCGGGCTACCGCTCGAAGATCGCCGTCGAGTCGCACGCCCAGGGTGTCGACCCGGTCGGCGCGTGCGTCGGCCCGCGCGGTTCGCGCGTCCGCATGGTCGTCTCGGAGCTGCGCGGCGAGAAGATCGACATCATCCCGTGGAACAACGAGCCGGCGCGCTTCGTCGCGAAGGCGCTCTCGCCGGCGCGGGTCCGCGAGGTCTATCTCGACGACGACGGCAGAGAGGCCACGGTGGTCGTCCCCGACGACCAGCTGGCGCTCGCGATCGGCAAGGAAGGCATGAACGCCCGCCTCGCCGCACGTCTCACCGGCTGGAAGATCGACATCACCTCCGACACCGAGTTCGCTCGGCAGGAGGCCGACGCGGCCTTCGGCGGCGGCGAGCCCGGCGACGAGAACGACGTCTCGGGCCGCTGTGCAGCCGTGCTCTCGAACGGCAAGCGCTGTCCCAACGCGGCGCTGCCCGGCTCGAAGTACTGCGGCGTGCCCGCTCACCAGGAGCTCGCCCTGCACGAGACCGACGACGAGGACAATCCGATCGTCGAGGAGGCGGAGCCGGAGCTCGAGGCGCTCGCCGACACCGCGGCACCGGAGCCGGTGACCGAGGATGCGGCGGCCTTCGGCGATCCCGAGCCGGAGGAGTTCGCCGCCGGCCCCGGCGACGCCCCGGTCGCGGGCGAGGACCAGACGCTCGACAGCGGCGCCGGGCACGCTCATCACCAGCATGTCGAGGACGATCCGCACGCCGGCATCCCGATCGAGGAGGTCAAGTAACGAGCGGAGAACCGGTTCGCACCTGCGCCGGCTGCGGCCGCAAGGCGCCGAAGGCCGAGTTGCAGCGCTTCCACGCGGAGCGCTCGGAGCTCGTCGCAGGCGCCGGAGCGGGTCGCGGCGCCTATACCTGCCGGCGCCTGCAGTGCTTCGACCGCGCAGTCTCGCGCAGGGCGTTCGCCCGCATCCTGCGCGCGAACGTCCGCGTCGACCCGGAACTGTCCCGTCTCTACACTTGAGCGAGCGTATGGCCAACGGCAAACCGAACAGACCGATCAGACCGCGCGGCGGAGGCCCGAAGGGCCGGCGCCGCGTCGTCATCGACCAGGGCGGCGGCCGGCCCGGCCAGGGCCAGCGCCAGCGTCCCGGCGACCGCCCGGCCGACCGCGGGCCGAGGCAGCCGCGCGAGGTCGTCGCCCCGACCGGCCCCGTCACGGTCGAGTCGGGCGTCACGCTGCGCGACTTCTCCCAGGCGCTCGGCGTCGCGATGCCGCAGATCATCAAGTTGCTGATGAACCTCAACACGATGAAGACCGCGACGCAGTCGCTCACCGACGACGAGGTGCAGCTGATCGCGGTCGAGCTCGAGCGCGAGGTGACGATCAAGCACGCGGACGACGACGACGTCGAGCCGGAGGCGTTCGAGGACGCGGAGGAGACGCTCGAGGCGCGCCCGCCGGTCGTGACGATCATGGGTCACGTCGACCACGGCAAGACGACGCTGCTCGACGCGATTCGCAAGACGCACGTCGTCTCGACCGAGGCCGGCGGGATCACGCAGCACATCGGCGCGTACCAGGCGGACCACAACGGGCGCCGGATCACCTTCCTCGACACGCCGGGCCACGAAGCGTTCACCGCCATGCGCGCCCGCGGCGCCAAGGTCACCGACATCGCTGTGCTCGTGGTCGCCGCCGACGACGGCGTCATGCCGCAGACCAAGGAGTCGATCTCGCACGCGCGTGCCGCCGAGGTGCCCATCGTCGTCGCCGTGAACAAGATCGACCTGCCCGATGCCAACTCGGACCGCGTGCTCGGCGAGCTCGCGACCGAGGGTCTCCAGCCCGAGGAATGGGGCGGCGACGTCCAAGTCGCGAAGGTCTCCGCGAAGCAGGGCGAGGGCCTCGACGATCTGCTCGAGCGCATCTTGCTCGTCGCGGACGCGGAGCTCGATCTGCGCGCGAACCCTTCCGCAGAGGCGTCCGGGCCGATCATCGAGTCACGGCTCGACGTCGGACGCGGTCCCGTCGCGACCATGCTGGTGCATCGCGGCACGCTCAGGGTCGGCGACGCGATCGTCGCGGGCGACGCGTGGGGTCGCGTGCGCGCGCTCTACGACTATCTCGGGGAGCGCATCCAGGAGGCACGTCCGGGCGAGCCCGTCGAGATCCTCGGTTTCGACCGTCCTCCGCCTGCCGGCGAGCTCGGCCGCGTCGTCGAGAACGAACGGCGCGCCCGGGAGCTCGCACAGCAGCGCGGCGAGCGGCTGCGCCGTGAGGCGATGGCGAAGCAGCGCAGCGGCGGGGTCTCGCTCGACAAGCTCTTCGAACAGATGCAGGCCGGCGGCGTGCAGGACCTGAACATCGTGATCAAGGGCGACGTCCAGGGCTCCGTCGAGGCGATCGTCTCCGAGCTCGGCAAGATCCAGCACCCCGAGGTGCGCGTCAACGTCATCCACACCGGTGTCGGCGGGATCACCGAGAACGACGTCAACCTCGCTGCGGCATCGTCGGCGATGATCGTCGGCTTCAACGTGCGTCCCTCGGCGGAGGTACGCGGCGTCGCCGAGCGCGCAGGCGTCGAGATTCGCCTCTACCGCGTCATCTACCAGCTGACCGAGGAGATCGAACAGGCGCTCGTCGGGATGCTCACCCCGGTCGAGACCGAGGCGATCATCGGCGAGGTCGAGGTGCGTGCGCTCTTCAAGGTCTCGCGGCTCGGGACGATCGCAGGGTGCATGGTCACGAGCGGCGTCGTGCGCCGCAACTCGCACGTCCGGCTCTTCCGCGACGGGACCCGCATCCACGAGACGACGGTCGCGCAGCTGCGGCGGTTCAAGGACGACGTTCGCGAGGTGACCGAGGGATTCGAGTGCGGCATCCTCCTGGAAGGCTTCAACGACCTGCGCGAAGGCGACGTCCTCGAGGTGTTCGAGACGCGCGAGGTCGAGCGGACGTCGCTCGACGAGCCGGCCGGCGGGTCGAGCTCGGCCGACCCGTCGTAGTCGACGCCCTGATGGCATCGGGCTTCGTCTCGATCCTGACGGTCGAGCTGCATTTTCCCGAGGCGTCGTCTCTCAAGGCGAAGCGTCACTTCGTGCGCTCGGCGAAGGACAATCTGCGCAACCGCTTCGGCGCGGCGGTGGCGGAGGTCGACCACCACGACCTCTGGCAGCGCGCGACGCTGACGGTCGCGTGCGCGGCACGGTCGGCGCGGGATGCCGAGGAACTGGCCGAAGGGGCGGAGCGCTGGCTCGCCTCCGGCGACTGGGAGCTCGTGCGCTGCGACCGGCTGCTCGTCTCGCCCGACGACGACGAGCAGGCGCTCCACTAGGCTCCCGGCGTGTCGGAGCGCATGCGCCGAGTGAACGAGTCAGTCCGCGCGGTCGTCGCGGAGGGCCTCGGCGAGCTCAAGGACCCGCGCATCGGCCTCGTGACCGTCACCGGCGCCGTCGTCTCTCCGGATCTCGGCGAGGCGCGGATCTTCGTGTCGGTCTTCGGCAGCGAGCGGAAGCGGCGTTCGACGCTCGCCGGGCTCGACTCGGCACGGGGCGTCCTCCAGGCCAAGATCAACCGCGAGCTCGCGCTGCGCCGGACACCGACGCTCACGTTCGCCTACGATGACTCGGTCGAACGGGGCGTCCGCATGACGAAGCTGATCGACGAGGTTGCAGCAGATCTGCCCATGGACAGTTCCGAGGACAGTCTTCCGGAGGCCACGGGGATGGCCGAAGATGAGTCAGACCACGACGAAGCCTGAGCTCGAGGCCGTGGCGGACGCGGCCCGCTCGAACGACCGCTTCGTCGTCGTCACCCACGAGAATCCCGACGGTGACGCGCTCGGCTCGATGCTCGCGACGACCCTCGGGCTGAAGGCGCTCGGCAAGGACGTCGTGATGTATCTCTCGGGCGACGCGCCGACGCCCGGTGAGTACAGCTTCCTCGACCTTTCCGGGTTGCAGCGAGAGCTGCCGGCCGACCTGGCGGAGCGCGTGCTCGTCGCGGTGGACTGTGCGAACGAGCGGCGGATCGGGCCCGAGTCGACGCCCGTCGACGCCGCGAAGCTCGTCGTCAACGTCGACCATCACCACGACAACTCGGCGTTCGGCAAGGTCAACCTGATCGTCCCGGACGCCTCCTCGACGGCGGAGATCGTGCGGGACGTCCTGCGCGAGCTCGACGTGCCGCTCACGTCCAGGATCGCGGCCGCGCTCTACGTCGGCCTGGTCACGGACACCGGGCGCTTCCAGTACACGAACACGACCCCGAAGTCGCTGCGGCTCGCGGCGGAGCTCGTCGAGGCCGGCGCCGACGTGCACGGCATCTTCCGCCACGTCTACGAGACCGTGCAGTTCGCCAAGCTGAAGCTCCTCGCGCGCGCGCTCGAGCGCGCTCGGTTGTTCGAAGGCGGCCGTCTCGTCGTCTCCTACCTGCTGCGGGACGACTTCGGGGACGTGGGCGCCGACGAGCCCTACTCGGAGGGCATCATCGACTACCTCCGGGCTGTCGAAGGCTCGGAGATGGTGGCGTTGATTCGCGAGCCGCCGCGGAACGAAGGCCCTGCCCGCCGCGTCTCGCTGCGCTCGTCCCACGACGAGGTCGACGTGTCGGCGATCGCGCGCGCCTCGGGCGGCGGCGGGCATCGCCAGGCCGCGGGCTTCTCGTCGGAGCGCTCGATCGAGGAGATCATCGACTTCATCCGCCGCGAGTTCGTCCAGGCCACCGAGGGCGACGGTGCCGCCCCGGAACCTTAAGCCGGTCGGAGTCGCGCTGGTCGACAAGCCGGCGGGGCCGTCGTCGTTTGCGATCGTCGCGACGTTGCGCAGGCGGACGCATGCCCGAACGGGACACGCGGGGACGCTCGATCCCTTTGCCACGGGGCTGCTGGTGTTGTTGTCCGGGGCGGCAACTAGACTGGCGCCATGCTTCGTCGGGCTGGACAAGCGCTACGTCACCGATGTCGATCTGACTTCGACGACGTCGACCGGCGACCGCGAAGGAACGCTGGTCGAGCGGCATGCGCCGCCGGACCGGGAGGCGTTCGAGGAGGCGCTCGAGCGCCTCCGTGGTGAGGTGGAGCTGCCGATCCCCGCCGCATCCGCGGTGAAGATCGGCGGTGAGCGGGCGTACAGGCTCGCGCGCCGGGGCGTGGTCGTCGACATGCCCCTGCGGCGCTCGCTCGTGCATTCGCTCGACGTGATCGCGTATACGGGCGAGAGCGTGCGACTGATGCTGCACGTCAGCTCGGGGACCTACGTCCGGGCGATCGCCCAGGCCCTCGACGGGCATTGCACGGCCCTGCGGCGCACCGCGGTCGGTCCGTTCGAGGTCGGGGAGGCGGCCGCCGTCGAGCAGGCCGTGCTGCTGCCGGTCGGCGAAGGCCTGTCGCGGCTGCCCTCGGAGGCGCTCGAGCGCGTGCCCGAGACGGTCCGGGCCGGCGTGCTCGCGCTGGGCGACGCGCGCGGAGGCGCGGCGGCATGAACGTCGCCCGCTCGGCCGAGCAACTCGCCGTGCGTCCGCGCGCGGTCGCGATCGGGACGTTCGACGGCGTGCACCGGGGTCATCGGGCGGTCGTCCGCGCGGCGGTGGACGCCGGCCGGAACGGGACGCTCGTGCCGACGGTCGTGACGTTCCATCCGCACCCGCGGACCGTGCTCGCGCAGCGGGTCGAGCTGCTCGCGACGCTGGCCCGGCGGCTCGAGCTGCTCGAGGCCGCCGGCGTCGAGGACGTGCTCGTCGTCGAGTTCACGCCCGAGATCGCCGGCCTCGAGCCGGAGGAGTTCGCACGCCAGGTCCTGCTCGCGATCGGCGCGCAGGTCGTCGTCGCCGGGACCGGGTTTCGCTTCGGCAAGGGCCGGGCCGGCGATCTCGAGCTCCTGCGCCGGCTCGGGCTCGACGCCCGCCAGGTGCCGCTCGTCGAGGGTGTTTCGTCGACGCGGATCCGGCAGCTCGCGCACGCGGGCGAGGTGGAGGACGCGGCCCGCCTGCTCGGCCGGCCGATCGAGGTCGAGGGCACGGTGGTGGGCGGCGACCGCCGCGGCGGCACGCTCGGGTTCCCGACGGCCAATCTCGCGGTCGATCCCGACGTGCTCGTGCCCGGGTTCGGGATCTATGCGGGAGCGGTCGGCGAGCGCCGGGCTGCGATCTCGATCGGCGTCAACCCGCACTACGGGGGCACCGAGCGGCGGATCGAGGCGTATCTGCTCGACTGGAGCGGCGACCTCTACGGCGACCGGCTCGTGGTGGAGCTGTGGCGGCGGCTGCGGGACGAGCGGGCGTTCGCGAGCGAGGCGGAGCTCGTCGAGCAGATCGCGCAGGACGTCCAGGCGACTCGGGCGGCGCAGCGCCCCGTCTGATCAGGCGTAGCTAGGGCGCGGCGACGGCGCCGCTGCGGCGGGGATCGGCGCCCGCGCCCGCGCGGCCGATCGCACTGACGCCGCCGAAGTAGTGATGCCGGGCGGGCCAGCGCCGCACCTCCCGGCCGCGCGCCTCCAGCCGGGCGAGCCACGCTTCGTCGACCCCGGGCTCCGCGTTCAGGACGTGGCCGGCGGGGTGGAAGCGGGGCCGGTCGATCGCCTCCTGCGGGCCGGCCGCCTCGTGCAGTACCGCCGCCAGAACGCCGACGAGTGCGGTCCGAAGCCGTGTGCCCCCGGCCGCGCCGAGCGCGAGCTCGAGCCCATCGCCGTCGAAGACGAGGGTGGGGGCCATCATGCTCGCCATCCGGGTGCCCGGCCCGAGAGGCTCGCGGATCAGGTCGATCTCGCCGAGCATGCTGTTCAGGTGGAGGTCGAGGCCGGGCAGCCAGTCGCCCGAGCCGAGGCCGAGGCTCGACGTCAGGACGCACGCATTGCCGTCGCGGTCGACGACGGTGAGGTTCGTGGTGTGGCCGTCGATCGTCGCCCCGTGCTCGATCGCCTCGAGCAGTGCGTCGGCGCCCCCGGCGGGATCGAATCGCGCGAGCGTCTCCGGGATGCCCGAGAGGCCCGCGCGGGTGCGAACGCCCCGCCCGGCGAATTCAGATTCGGCGGGAGCCGACCAGACCGCCGCGTACGCCGCCAGGTCGCGGGCGGTGATCGTCCCCTGGCGCTCGCCCATCAGCTCGAGGAGCGATGCGGCGATCGAGCCGGTGTAGACCGCGGCGGCGCCCTCGTCGCGGAGGAGCTCCAGCGCCGCCACGAGGCCGGGCTGGTTCAGGTGGTCGCCCTCGGCCAGCAGCTCACCCGCCGGCGCGTAGATCGCCGCGCCCTCGCGCATCGTCATCACGGGGGCGAGCATGGCCAGGCACGACGCGTGCGCCTTCGGCATCGCGACGCCGTCGCAGGCGACCCGCAGCGCCGGCCCGAAGAGCTCCGCCCAGGGCAGGCGCCCGTGTGCACGCCACAGCGCGTCGAGGCCCGCCGGAAGCCCCGGCACCGCACACGATGAGGCACCGATCGCGTAGTGCACGAGCTCGTCGCCGAATTGGACGGGCAGCGACTCCATCGGCGCACCGTCGCCCGAGGGCACCGAGACGAAGCAGTCGAGATTGCGCACGGTCATGGTCTGCGCTTCGAGGTAGATCGCATGGCCGCCGCCGAGCAGGCCGGTCATCAGCGTCTCCGCCACACACGAGACGAGCGCCGCCGCCACCGCCGCGTCGGCCGCGTTGCCGCCGGCAGCGAGGACCTCCGCGCCGGCTGCGGCCGTCGCGGGGTGCCCGGCGGCGACCGCGGGCGCGATCATGCGACCCGTTCGAACAGCCGGCTTCCGAATCGCCCGAACCCCTCGAGAGGGAAGTCGAAGCGCGTCTGCGCGTACTCGCCCTCGGTGATCTCGAAGACCGCCGGACCGATCGCCCTGGTTGCGTACGTGCTCCCCTCGAAGCCGACGACGAGGCCGCCCTCGGCAAGCGCGAGCTCCAGCTGCTCGTCCGCGTTCGCATAGGTGCCTGTGAAGGGCTCGAGCAGGGCGCGAGGCAGCTCCACCGTCTCCGGAACGTCTCGCCGGGCACCGAGGACGCGCTCGAAGAAGAGATCCTCGAGCTCGCGCAGCGCGCGTTCGCCGTGGCTGCTGTTCGTCAGCCCCGCGAAGACGGCGTCGCGGGCGGGCACGACGAGGAGCGACGACTGGAAGCCGCCGTACGAGCCGCCGTGGCCCCAGACCTCGACGCCGCCGACGCGCTCGCCGAAGAGACCGAGGCCGTAGACGGCGCGAATCGGCCGTCCGTACGGGGCGCGAAGCCTCGCCGATTCGGGCCGGGACAGGTGCCAGCGGCCAAAGCGGAGCAGGTCGGGCACGTTCGAGACGAGCCCGCCCGAGGGCCGGCGGGCGCGTGGGTAGGGCTCGTCCTTCGCGTCGGGCCCGGTGCCGGCGAGCTCCGGCTCTCCGAACGAGGTCGCCTCGAGGCCGGCCGGCTCGAGCACCCGCGCGGCCAGTGCGGCCTCGTACGGCTCGCCCGCCCGCTCGGCCACCAGGTGCGCCGCGAGCCAGTAGCCGCTGTTGGCGTACGACCACACCTCCTCGACCCCGGCGAACCGGCGGAGCCCCGGCAGTTCGGCCACCACCCGGCCGAGCGCGTCGTCGCCGACGCCGAACCGGGCGAGCTCGCCGCATTCGCCGTCGTAGCCGCTCGTATGGGAGAGGAGATGCCGAACCCGCACGTCGCCGGGCCAGATCCCAGTCGTGGCCTCGAGCTCGAGGAGGTCGACCGCGAGCGTCGCCGTGAACGGCTTCGTGACCGAGGCGACCCGGAAGACCGTCTCCACCTCGCAGCCGGCGGCGGCCGTCGCGACCGCGCCGCCGACCGAGACCCCGGCGGCCAGCGCGGGGACGTCCCACCTCCGGGCTGCCGCCTCGATCTGCCTCGAAAACGCCGCATTCATCGGGAATCCGCTACCCTACTCGCCGACCCGGCCTCGGCCGTCTCGCGTCTTCCTTCGCGGCGAGCTGAGACCTGGGCGAGACTCATCATCGAGAGGAGAAGGATGCCCCTCACCAAGGAAGAGAAGCTGGAGCACGTTCAGAAGTTCGGCAAGCACGAGACGGACACCGGTTCGCCGGAGGTCCAGATCGCGATGCTGACGCAGCGCATCAACGAGCTGACCGAGCACCTCCGCACGCACAAGCACGATCACTACTCGCGTCGCGGCCTGCTCAAGCTCGTCGGGCGCCGCCGCCGGTTCCTGAACTACCTGCAGCGAAAGAACCTCGAGGGCTATCGCGCCCTCATCAAGGAGCTGGGGCTCCGCCGCTAGCGGCGTCGTCTCGACCCCTGATGTCACGGAGGGTGGAGTTTGGGCGAGCGCTCCCAGAGGAGCGTTGGCTCAAACTTCCACCCTTCACTCAAAGCACAGTGGAGGAATAGGAGAAACATGACCATTGTCGAAGCTGAGCACCCCGCCGGGGTGCCGGTTTCCGTGTCCGTCGAGATCGGCGGCAAGGAGATTTCGTTCGAGACGGGGAAGGTCGCCAAGCAGGCGGACGGGGCAGTGCTCGTCCGCAGCGGCGACACCGTCGTCCTCGGCACGGCGCAGGGCCGGACGGAGGCCCGCGAAGGCGCGGACTTCTTCCCGCTGACCGTCGACGTCGAGGAGCGCATGTACGCCGCCGGGAAGATCCCCGGCGGGTTCTTCAAGCGGGAGGGCCGCCCGACGGAGCGCGCCATCCTGACCGCCCGCATGACCGACCGGCCGGTCCGGCCGCTCTGGCCGAAGGGCTATCGCAACGAGACGCAGTGCGTCGCCACCGTCTTCTCGGCCGACCTGGAGACCGCACACGACATCCTGTGCATCAACGCGGTCTCGGCGGCGCTGACGGTGTCGCCGCTGCCGTTCCTCGGGCCGATCGGCGCCGTTCGCATGGGCATCGTCGAGGGCAACCTGGTCGTCAACCCGACGCTCCAGGAGATCGAGGAATCCGACCTCGACCTGATCGTCGTCGGCACGAAGGACGGCCTGACGATGGTCGAGGCAGGCGCGAACCAGGTGCACGAGGACAAGCTCCTCGAGGCGCTCGAGGTCGCACACCGCGAGATCGTCAAGCTCTGCGACGCCCAGCTCGACCTGCGGGCGAAGAAGGGCAAGACGAAGTGGCTCGACCCCGCCGTCACCGAGCGGCTCGAAGCGGCGCACGGCCACCGCATCTGGGAGCGCATCCAGCAGCAGGGCCTCAGAGAGGCCTCCGCAATCGTCGAGGAGATCGTCGAGCAGGAGGTCGGTGCCCCGTCGCTCGACGCCGACGAGGCGAAGGTCTTCGGCGAGCTCCAGGTCCGCATGTCGCTCGCGCAGATCCTCGAGAAGCAGCGCTCGGTCGCCGTCGAGGCGGTCGTCCGCGAGAAGTTCGAGCACGACCTGCGTGGTCTCACCGAGGCCGAGCAGGACTCGAAGGAGCTCAAGTCCGCCAAGCGCAACCTGCTCTTCGAGCACATCGTCGAGAGCGTCGAGCTGCCGTTCCCGGTCGGCCCGGCCACCGTCGACGGTGAGCCCGCGGTCAAGGACTCGCTGACGAAGAGTTACGTCAAGAAGGCGTGCGAGTCAATCTACAAGACCCTCGTCCGCGAGAAGATCGCGGTCGAGAAGCGCCGTCCCGACGGCCGGACCGCGACGCAGATCCGCCCGATCGAGGTCGAGGTCTCGGTGATGCCGCGGACGCACGGCTCGGGTCTCTTCACCCGCGGGCAGACGCAGATCATGTCGCTGCTGACGCTCGGCACGGCGAAGGAGGGACAGCGGATCGACGACCTCTCGCTCGAACGCGACCGCCGCTACATGCACCACTACAACTTCCCGCCCTACTCGGTCGGGGAGACGGGTCGCATGGGCTCGCCCAAGCGTCGCGACATCGGCCACGGGGCGCTCGCACAGCGGGCTCTCGAACCGGTCCTGCCGACCACGGAGACGTTCCCGTACACGATCCGCATCGTCTCGGAGACGCTCGAGTCGAACGGCTCGTCGTCGATGGGCTCGGTCTGCGGCTCGACGCTCGCGCTGATGGACGCCGGCGTGCCGATCACGGCGCCCGTCTCCGGCATCGCGATGGGCCTCGTCAAGGAGGGCGACGCGTACGAGATCCTCACCGACATCCAGGGAGCCGAGGATCACCTCGGCGACATGGACTTCAAGGTCGCGGGGACGCAGGACGGCATCACCGCGCTCCAGATGGACATCAAGATCACCGGCGTCAGTCGCGAGATCATGCAGCAGGCCCTCGCCCAGGCGAAGGACGCCCGCATCGCGATCCTCGCCAAGATGAGCCAGGCGATCTCCGCGCCGCGCGAAGCGCTCGCGGAGCACGCACCGCGGATCTCGACGATCCAGATCAACCCCGAGTTCATCGGCATGGTGATCGGCAAGGGCGGCGAGACGATCCGGTCGCTCGAGGCCGAGTACGAGGTGCAGATCGACATCGAGGAGGACGGGACGATCCTCGTCTACGCCACCGAGGGGACCAAGGGAGACGCCGCGATCGAGGCGATTCGCAACCTCACGAAGGAGCCCGAGGTCGGCGACACCTACACGGGCCGCGTCGTCAAGACCACCGACTTCGGCGCGTTCGTCGAGCTGAAGAAGGGCACCGACGGCCTGCTGCACGTCTCGAACGTCGGCCCCGGGCGCGTCAACCACATCGAGGACGTGATCGCGCGCGGCGACATCCTCGACGTGGTCGTGCAGGAGGTCGACAAGGCACGCGGCCGCATCGGCCTCAAGCTCGTGCAGAAGCATGAGGGCGAGACGATGGTCAGCCCCGAGGAGCTCGTCGAGCGGGCGAAGGACGCCCCGCCGCGGGAGCCCCGCGAGGATCGCGGCCCGCGCCGGGACGGCTCGCGCGGCGGCAGCCGTGGGCCTCGCCGCGAGCGTGAAGGTTCGCGTAGCGAATAGGCAGTCGAGTGGAGGGCGGCGCGAGCCGCCCTCTCTCGTCGAATTGGTGTCTGACACGATCGGTGTCAGACACCGTGGCTCTTCGGGCACCGCAGACTCTCACCGACGGCGTGGTCGTCCTCCGCGAACTGCGTGAGGGCGACCGCGCCGTCGTTCTCTCGACGATGGGCGACGAGCTCGTCCACACGTGGCTGAACATGCCCGCTGAGCCGCGCGACCGGGATTTCGACTCGCTGCTGCGAACCGCGCGCAGCGGGCGGTCGACGGGCGACCGCATCGACTATGCCGTGACGGAGCCCGCAGACGACATCGCTCTGGGCGCGGTGATCGCGTCACGGCGCCACCGCGACAACTACGAGATCGCGTACCTGGCCGGCTCGGCCGGGCGGGGACGCGGGCTGATGACCCGCGCGGTTCGCCTGCTCTGCGACTGGCTGTTCACGGAAGGCATCGGCAGGCTCGAGCTGCGCACGCACCCGGACAACGAGCCGTCGCAGCGGCTGGCCGAGCGCGCCGGGTTTCAGCGAGAAGGTCTGGAGCGCAGGTCGATCTGGCTGCACGGACGGCGGCAGGACGCGATCGTCTGGTCATTGCTCCCCGGCGACCCGCGATGACGCTGCACTCCCTGCGCGATCGCACCCTCGGGGTGATCCCGATCAGGGTTGCTCTCGGGATCGCGCTCCTCGTCGCGGCCCGGCTCGGCGGCGCGGCGGGCACCCCGGCGCTGCTCGCCTTCGTCTCGGGGCTCGTCGCGATCACCTTTCTGCTCTTCAACGACCCGAGGGCCCGCTTCCAGCAGCCGCACGCGGAGCCGCTCGAGGCGCCGGCCGACGCCCGGATCGCGCCGCTCTGGCGGCAGGCGCTCGCCGCGACGCTCCCGAGCACGGCCGGCCTCGCCGTGCTCGCGCTGATCACGCTCGTGCCGCAACCCACCCTGACGGCGCTTCTGGCCGGGATCTGCGCCGGCCTCGGCGTCGCGGCGGCGTTGTCACTGCCGCGCATCGATCCCGCGCTCTACGTCGATCCGCGCAGCCGGACCCTCTACCGCAGGTAGCCCGCAGCACTACGCTACGGCCGTGCAGAACTGGGTCCTGACGGAGCTCGACTCCGGCGAGCGCGTGATCACCGAGCGCCTCGACCATGTTCGCTCGGCGGCCGTCGGCTACTGGATCGGCGCCGGCTCGCGCGACGAGGAGCCGGCCGAAGCCGGGGTCACGCACTTCATCGAGCATCTGCTCTTCAAGGGGACGGGCCGCTACAGCGCCCTCGAGATCGCCGAGATCTTCGACGGGCTCGGCGGCGAGCTCAACGCGGCCACCTCGCGCGAGCACACGCTCGTCTACGCACGCATTCCCGACCACCACCTCGTCACGGCCGTCGACGTGATGAGCGACATGGTGTTCGCGCCGGCGTTCGCGGAGCTCGAGACCGAGCGCGAGGTCGTGCTCGAGGAGATCGCGATGTACGAGGACGCGCCGCAGGAGCTCGTGCACGACCTGATCGCCGACGCCGTGTTCGGTGAGCATCCGCTGGGCCGCCCGGTGATCGGGACGGCGGACGTGATCTCGACGATCGCCTCCGACTCGATCGCGCGCTACCACGAGGAGATGTACACGCCGTCGAACATCGTGGTCGCCGCGGCGGGGAACGTCCAGCACGAGCGGGTGGTCGAGCTCGTGCAGCAGGCGCTCGGCCGGCGAGGCGGCAACGGCCTGGAGCGGGCGAACCTGCGGCCGCCGCTCGTGCAGCCGCCGCCGCCGCAGCTGCGCTTCCAGCGCAAGGACACGGAGCAGTACCACGTCTGCCTCGCGGCTCCGGGCATCTCGCGGTCCGACCGCCGCCGCTTCGCCGCGTCGCTGCTCGACGCGATCCTCGGCGGCTCGGCGTCGTCGCGGCTCTTCCAGGAGATCCGCGAGAAGCGCGGGATGGCGTACGCGGTGTACTCGTTCATCTCGCAGTACACCGACACCGGGCAGATCGGCGTCTACCTCGGCACCCGCGAGGACAACCTGGGCGACGCGCTCGCGATCACCGCCGAGCAGATCGCCGACATCGCGGCGGGAAACCTGACCGCGCCGGAGCTCGACCGGGCGAAGGAGAATCTCAAGGGCCGGATCCTGCTGTCGATGGAGTCGACGTCGACCCGGATGAACCGGCTCGGCAAGTCGCTGATCACCGACTCGGAGCTGCTGTCGCTCGATCGGATCGTCGCCGAGATCGACGCGGTCGAGGCGTCGTCGGTGTGCGAGCTCGCCGCGGCGCTGCTGGCATCGGAGCGGCTGTCGGCGGCGTGCATCGGCCCGAGCGAGGAGCGGTTCCTCGCCGCGCTCGAGCGCATCACACCCGATCTCGCACGCGCGGCGTGAGGGTCCTCCTGAACGGGCGCGGGGGGAAGGTCGGCACCGTGCTCGGGCCGGGGCTCGAAGCCGCGGGCCACGTGCTCGTGCACGGTCTCGACGAGGCGGAGGCGATGGTCGACTTCACCCGTCCGGATGCCGTCGCGGCGAACGTCGGAGCCGCGGTCGCCGCCGGGGTCCCGTGCGTCGTCGGCACGACCGGCTGGGAGCCCGAGGAGTTCGCGGCCGCGCCGGTGACCGTGTTCTACGCGCCGAACTTCGCGATCGGAGCGGCACTGATGATGCGCTTCGCGGTGGAGGCCGCGCGGCATCTGGAACGGGCCGAGATCGTCGAGCTGCACCACGCCGGCAAGCTCGATGCGCCGTCCGGCACGGCCAAGCTGACGGCGGCGCGCATGGGCGGCGAGGTGCCGATCCATTCGGTGCGCCTGCCCGGTCTGAACGCCCACCAGGAGGTGATCCTGGGCGGGCCCGGCCAGGTGCTGACGATCCGGCACGACGCGACCTCGCGCGAGGCCTACACGCCCGGGGTCCTGCTCGCACTCGAGCGCCTGGCGAGCCTGCCGCCGGGGCTGACCGTGGGGCTCGACGCCCTCCTCTAGGGGTTCGCCCGGATGCGGAGATCCGCGGCCGGGAGGACGATCGCCTCGAAGAGAGATTGGAGGCGATATGACCATCCTGGACAAGCAGGCCGACCTGGCAGGCCCGGGCATCGGCAGCTACACGGAGCTCGCAGCAGTCCTGCCGGCCGGCTACCGGTCGGTGCTCACGCCGCGCGAGACGATGCGGGCGCTGTACGCGGCGAAGCGCGTGATCGAGGAGAGGCTCTGCGAGGAGCTGAACCTGATGCAGGTGCAGGTGCCGCTGATCGTCGACCGGGCGAGCGGCGTCAACGACTATCTCGACCGGGACGGCTCGCGGACCCCGGTCACGTTCCACATCGCGAACGATCACGACCTGCATCCGCTGGACGCGGAGGTCGTGCAGGCCGCGACGAAATGGAAGCGCCTCGCGCTGCGCCAGTTCGCGTGTCAGCCGGGCGAGGGGATCCTCACCGACATGCGCGCCGTGCGGAAGGACTACTTCCTCGACCACGACCACAGCGCCTACGTCGACCAGTGGGACTGGGAGCGGGCGATCCGGCGCGAGGATCGTACGCTCGCGTACCTCACGACCACGGTGCAGGCGATCTGGCGCGCCCTGAAGGCGGCCGAGGCGATGCTCGTCGAGGAGTGGCCCGAGCTCGCGGCCTGGGGGACGCTCCCGGAGGAGCTGCTGTTCGTCCACGCCGAGGACCTGCTGGCCGCGTACCCGGACCTCCCGCGCAAGCAGCGCGAGACGCTGTTCCTGCAAGAGCACCCAGCCGTCTTCATCTACGGCATCGGCTGGCCGCTCGCCGACGGCCTGCCGCACGAGCTCCGTGCGGCCGACTACGACGACTGGTCGACCGAGACGGTCTCGGTCGACGGGCGGCCGATGCACGGGTTGAACGGCGACATCCTGGTCTGGAATCCCGTCACGGAGCGCCGGCACGAGCTGATGTCGGGCGGCATCCGCGTCGATGCCGAGAGCCTCCGCCGCCAGCTCGAGCTCTCGGGACAGACGCAGCTCGTCGAGCTGCCGTATCACCGGGCGATCCTGCGTGACGAGCTGCCGCTGTCGATCGGCTCGGGAATCGGCCAGGCGCGCACGATGATGCTGCTGCTCCGCAAGGCGCACCTCGGCGAGGTGAGCGTCTCGGTCTGGCCCGACGCGCTCAAGGACCTCTGCTCGGAGCGCAACATCCACGTGCTCGAGTGAAGGCATGCTCTCGCCGTGGCCGATCTGCGCGACGAGAGCATCAGGCTGGGGGAGACCGAGCTCGTCCTGCGCCGGCCGGTCTCCCCCGAAGCCCTGATCGACGAGGCGGCCTTCGAGCACGACGAGTTCCTGCCGTACTGGGCCGAGCTCTGGCCCGCCGCGACCGCGCTGGCGGAAGCGTTGCCCGAGGTCGCCGGGCTGCGCGTGGTCGAGCTCGGGTGTGGGCTCGGCGTGCCCTCGCTCGTCGCGGCCGCCCGCGGCGCGGACGTGACGGCGACCGACTGGTCGTCCGAGGCGATCGAGCTGCTGCGCGCGAACGCCGCCCGCAACGGCCTGCGCGTGACCGCGGAGGTGCGCGACTGGCGTCGCCCGTGGCCCGACCGGTTCGAGCTCGCGCTCGCTGCGGACGTCCTCTACGAGCGGCGCAACGTGGCGCCCGTGCTCGCCCGGCTGCGGGAGCTCGCGCCCCGCGCCCTCGTCGGGCTCGCCGGCCGGCCCTACGAGGCCGCGTTCCTGCGCGAGGCCGGGAGCGTCGAGCAGGTCGCGGAGCGGGTCGTCCTGCTCACGCGAGTATCCTCCGTTCGGTGCTCGGGCATATCCTGACGGCGATCGTCACCCCGTTTCGCGACGACGAGTCGATCGACTTCGACGCGTTCCAGCGGCTCGCGCGCCATCTCGTCGAGCACGGCTCGGACGGGATCGTGGTCGCCGGCACGACCGGGGAGAGCCCGACCCTCACCGACGAGGAGCGGCTCGACCTCTTCCGCGCGGCGATCGAGGCCGTCGGGGCCGACGCGACGGTCGTGGCGGGCACCGGCACGTACTCGACGCGCCACTCGATGCATCTCTCCGAACGCGCCGGCGAGCTCGGCGCCGATGCCCTGCTCGTCGTCACGCCCTACTACAACAAGCCGCCGCAGCGTGGGATCGTCGCGCATTTCGAGGCGATCGCCCGGACGAGCGACCGGCCGATCGTCGTCTACAACATCCCCTCGCGGGTCGTCGTCAACATCGAGCCGGAGACGATCTCGGAGCTCGCCGGGATCGAGACGGTCCGCGCGGTCAAGCAGGCGAACGACGACCTCGCCCAGGCGCAGCACATCGTCGACACCGGGCTCGACCTCTACGCCGGAGACGACGTCCTCGTGCAGCCGTTTCTGGAGCTGGGTGGGCTCGGCGGCATCTGCGTGCACACGCACATCGTCGGACCGCAGGTCGCCGAGCAGGTGCGGGCGACCCTGGCCGGCGACCTCGACCGTGGACGTGCCCTCGACCGGGAGCTCGAGCCCGCGTACGACCTGCTCGGGATCCAGACCAATCCGCTTCCGATCAAGGCCGCGCTGAACCTGCTCGGGCACGGCGTGGGAGGGCACCGGCTGCCGCTCCCTGCGCCGCTCGAGGAGGAGCTCGCGGAGGTTCGCGGGTGCCTCGAGCGACTCGGTCTGCTGGTCGCGGCCTAGACTGCGAGCCGGATGGCCAACGACGTCTTACGCGTGATCCCGCTCGGCGGGCTCGGCGAGGTGGGGAAGAACATGACCGTGTACGAGCTCGGCGACGAGACGATCGTCGTCGACGCCGGGATGGCGTTCCCGCGCGACGAGCACCTCGGGGTGGACGTGATCCTCCCCGACTTCGGGCACCTGCGCGACAGGCACGTCCGCGCGGTCGTGCTGACGCACGCGCACGAGGATCACGTGGGAGCCCTGCCGTTCCTGCTGCGCGAGATCCGCGTCGACGAGATCTGGGCGACGCGCCTGACGCTCGGGCTCGTCAAGTCGAAGCTCGACGAGCACGGGCTCCTGCGCGCGGCGGAGCTGCGCGAGGCCGAGCCGGAGCAGGGGCCGATCGAGCTCGGGCCGTTCAAGCTCGAGTTCATCCGCATGTCACACTCGATCCCGGACGCCGTCGGCATCGCGATCGAGACGAGCGCCGGCCTCGTCTTTCACAGCGGCGACTGGAAGCTCGACCACACACCCGTCGACGGGTTGCGCACCGACGTCGGTGCGCTCGCCGCGCTCGGCAACCGCGGCGTCGACCTCCTCTGCGGCGATTCGACCAACGCCGAGCGCGCGGGCTTCACACGCTCCGAGCGCGTCGTCGGTGAGGCGTTCCGCCAGATCATCCCGGTGCGTCGCGGACGCATCCTGATCTCGAGCTTCGCCTCGAACATCCACCGGATGCAGCAGGCAATCGACGTCGGCGTCGATTCCGGACGCAAGGTGGTCGTCATCGGGCGCTCGATGCGGCGCAACATGAACGTCGCTCGCAACCTCGGCTACGTCGAGTTTCCGGAGGATGTGCTCGTCAAGCCGGCAGACCTCGACCTCGTCCCGCCGGGTGAGCAGTTGATCATCTGCACCGGATCACAGGGCGAGCCGCTCTCGGCGCTCACCCGGATCGCGTACAACGACCATCCTGCGATCAAGGTCGAGCGTGGCGACACCGTCATCATCTCCGCACGCCCCGTGCCCGGCAATGAGCTGCGCGTGCACGACACGATCAACCGCTTGACGAAGAACGGCGCCGAGGTGCTCCACGAGGAGAACGCCGATGTGCACGTGTCCGGTCACGCGCGGGCCGAGGAGCTGCGCACGCTCCTCAGCCTGCTGCGTCCGAGGGCCGTGCTGCCGATCCACGGCGAGTACCGGATGCAGGCGGCGCACGGCCGTCTCGCGCAGGAGGCCGGGGTGCCGGCGAGCTCGATCGTGATCGCTGAGAACGGGGACGTCGTGGAGCTCTCGCGCGACGGCGTGCGGATCGCGGACCGGGTCGACGCGGGCGTGACCTACGTCGACGGCCTCGGGGTCGGCGACATCTCCGACGTGGCTTTGCGCGACCGCCGCCACATGTCGGAGGACGGCGTCCTGATCGTCGTCACGACGCTGGCCGACGGCGCCGCGGCGGCGCCCGAGCTGATCACCCGCGGCTTCGCCGAGAGCGACGAGCTCCTCTCCGAGATGCGCGAGGAGGCGCACGAGATCGTGCGCGAGCTGCTCGCCGACGACATCCGCGAGGTCAAGCTCCTGCAGGAGCACATCCACGACGGGCTCGGGCAGCTCGTGTACGACCGCACGCACCGCCGCCCGATGATCCTCCCGGTCGTGATCGAGGTATGACGACGCCGCTCGGGACGCGTCCGGAGTGGGCGGCGGTGATCTCCGAGCATGCGGTCGACGACCAGACGGCCCGCAAGCTGATCGGCCAGCTCGTCTCGGTGGAGGTGGCGTCGCTCGCCTTCTGCCGGCTGCTCGAGCGCTGGCGGAGCGGCGACGCCGACCCGAGCACGCCCGGCCGGCGCCAGGCGGCGCTGCGGCGCGCGGCCGACCGCGTCGAGACCGCGCTGGCCGGGCTGGAGCGCCCGCTCGGGCGCTACCTGCTCGAGCTGGAGGCCGACCACGCCGAAGGTCGCTCCTGGTTCGGCGAGCCGGGCCCGGCGGAGCTCGTCGACTGGGAGCCGGTGCTCGATCGGGCCGGCGTTCGGATCGCGCCTCACCGCGTTGCCGCCGCCTACCTGGAACTGGCCGTGCTCGTGCGGGCGCTCGAGGGCCTCTCGGCCCAGGTGCGCTGGCACTCGGCGATCGACAAGAGCTCGCTCTGGGCCGGCCTGTTCGACCTGCGCGAGAACCTGCTCGGCCGCGCGCACGAGGACCTGCGCGCGATCGCGGCCTGACCCGCCCGGCGGTGTCTGACACCACGGGTGTCAGACACCTTTAGGCTCGAGAGGTGGCCGTCGAGCTCACCGTCGTCGGGTCGATCAACGTCGACCTCGTCGCGCGCGTCCCGCGTCTGCCGCGGCCCGGCGAGACGCTCACCGGGTCGGCGTTCGAGCGCTTCCCCGGCGGCAAGGGAGCGAACCAGGCGGTGGCGGCCGCGCGCCTCGGCGCGCAGGTCCGGCTGGTCGGCGCGGTCGGCACCGACCCGCTCGCCGAGGAGGCGATCGCCGGCCTGCGCGCCGCGAGTGTCGAGCTCGAGCTCGCCCGCGCCGGCACCACCGGGATCGCGCTGATCGTCGTCGCGGCCGACGGCGAGAACCAGATCGTCGTGATCCCCGGCGCCAACGCCGTCGTGCAGCCGGTCTCGCCGGGCGGCGCCGTCCTCTGCCAGCTCGAGGTGTCGAACGACGTCGTGCTGGCCGCGGCCCGCGAGGCGGAGTTCTTCGCCTTGAACGCCGCGCCGGCACGAGCGATCGACCTCGAGCCGGACCTGTTGATCGTGAACAGGCTCGAGCACGAGGTCGTCTCGCGCGGGCGGCTCGTCGCCGTCACCTACGGCGCGGAGGGAGCGGCGCTGTTCGAGAACGGGGTCGAGGTCGCCCGCGCCCGGCCGCCCGCGGTCGACGCCGTCGACGGGACGGCCGCAGGCGATGCGTTCGCCGCGTGCCTCGTCGTCTCGCTGCTCGAGGGACGCCGGCGCGACGAGGCCCTCCGCCGCGCGTGTGCCGCGGGCGCGCTCGCCGCCTCGCGGCTCGGCGCCCAACCGTCGCTGCCCACCGCCGCCGAGGTGGACGCGATACTCGCGGCATGAAGCCGACGCCGATCATCCTCGACTGCGATCCCGGTCACGACGACGCGATCGCCATCCTGCTCGCGCTCGCGTCCCCGGAGCTCGAGCTCGTCGGAGTGACGACCGTCTCCGGCAACCAGACGCTCGACAAGACGACCGCGAACGCGCTTCGCGTGCTCGAGCTGGCGGGGCGCCCCGACATCCCCGTCCACGCGGGCGCCGACGCGCCGTTCGTGCGCAAGAGGGACGTCGCGGCGCACGTGCACGGCGAGTCCGGCCTCGACGGCCCCGATCTGCCGCCCCCGACGCAGGCAGCCCGGCCGCAGCATGCCGTCGACTACCTGGCCGAGCAGTTTCGCGCCGTGCCGACGCCGACGCTCGTCGCGACCGGCCCGCTGACCAACGTGGGTCTCGCGTTCGCGACCCATCCCGACGCGCGGCCGGACCGCATCGTCCTGATGGGCGGAGCGGTCGGCGAGGGCAACCGCACGCCCGCTGCGGAGTTCAACATCTGGGCCGACCCCGAGGCGGCGCAGCGCGTCTTCGCCGCAGGGCTGGACACGACGATGGTCGGCCTCGACACGACGCACCGCGCGCTGATCACGGACGCCCACACCGAACGGATGCGCACGGCCGGGCGAGTGGGGAAGGTGGTCGCCGAGCTGATGGACTTCTATTCCCGCTTCCACAAGGCGCGCTACCCGGACCTGGACGGCTCGCCGATGCACGACCCCGTCTGCATCGCCCACCTGATCGACCCGACGCTGCTGGACGTGCGGGACGCCTTCATCGAGGTCGACTGCACGACCGGACCGAGCTGGGGCCGGACGAACGTCGACTGGAGAAACCGCGAGCACTTCGGAGCGCCGAACGCGAAGGTCGCGCTCGACATCGACGGTGCGCGCTTCGGAGAGTTGGTCGTGGACCGAATCAGCTCCCTCGGATGAACGCGGTCCACTGGTCCCGGGTGCGGGTCGCCGGCGTAGGCTCGACGGAGCCGGCCAAGGAGCGCAGGTGCCGGCTTGGCCGGCGCCGGAGCGGGAATTGATCGTCTTCGCCGCCATCGCGCCCCACGGCGCGCCGGTCTTCGACCAGCCGGACGGGCCGACGCGCAAGGGGATGGAGGAGCTCGGTCACCGCTTCGCCTCCGAACGGCCCGAGGCCGTGATCGTCGTGACGCCCCACGGCGTCCACGTCGACGGCCATTTCGCGGTCGTGCGCTCGGCTCGCCTCGAGGGAGATGCCTCGCAGTGGACCGACGCCGACACCCGCTACGAAGGGCCGGGCGAGCCCGAGCTCGCCGACGCGTGCGTCCAGTCGCTCCAGGCGGAGGGCTTGCCGGCGCTCGGAATCACGTTCGGCGCGACCGCCGCGGGATCCTCGACCATGCCGCTCGACTGGGGCGCCGTCATCCCGCTCCGGTTCATGCGGGCGCCGGCCGTCGTCGTCAGCCCGTGCCGCGCGCTCTCGAACGACGAGCACGTGCGGGCGGGCCACGCCCTGGCCGCGGCGACGGGGCGGCGCCGGGTGGCGCTGATCGCGAGCGCCGACCACGGCCACGGCCACACCGTCGACGGCCCGTACGGCTTCGCGCCGGAATCGGCCGAGTACGACGAGGAGATCCAGGCGGTCGTGCGCGACAACCGGCTGGCGGCGCTTTGCGGCTGGGACCCCGGCTTCGCGGTCGCGGCGAAGGCGGACAGCTTCTGGCAGCTCCTGATGCTGCACGGCGCGCTGGGGGACGACTTCGACGTGGAATTGCTCTCGTACGAGGCGCCGACCTACTTCGGGATGATGACCGCGGCGTACGTTCGGAAGGACTGACCGGGCGCAGCGCGAAGTGCGCGGGCATGGCGCGCAGGAAGCGGCCCCACAAGGCCTCCCCAAAGACGCCCAGCCGCGTGAAGAAACGGACGGTGCGCAGGCGCCGTGCGAGCGGGCTCCGGCTGCCGCACCCCCATCAGCACCCGGAGCTGATCGGCCTCTGCCTTGCCGCCGTCGGCGTCTTCCTCGCCGCCGTCCTGTGGTTCGGCTTCAACGGCGGCCCCGTCAGCGAGCTCGTGCAGCAGGGCATCGGCGCCGCCGCCTATCTGGCGCCGGTCGTGCTCGTGCCGCTCGGTGGGCTGATGGTCGCGAAGAGCACGCTCGTCGATGTGCGGCCGTTCCAGCTCGGGCTCGCGGTCGCGCTCACCGGCCTGATGCTGACGCTCGGCAGCGGTCACGGCGGCCTCGTCGGGGACGGCCTCGAGTCGCTCGCCGCCCTGGGGCTCGGCACGACCGGCGCCACGATCCTCGGCGTGCTCCTCACGATCGCCGGCACGCTGTTCCTGACGGGCGCGAGCCTGGGGGCGATCCTGCGCCGCACCGGCCACGAGCTGCACCGGGCGCACACCCGCGTCCGTCGTGAACGGACAACCCGCAGCCGTGACATCCCGGAGCTGACGCCGGACCACGCGCTCGAGCCGCCGGTCGACGTGCGCAAGGACTATCCCGATCTCGTCTCCGACTCGGTGTCGGGGCCGCCTCCCGTGCTCTTCATGCAGGACGTCGACGACGTGGCGCACGACTTCGGCGAGGAGCACACGCAGGAGACGCTGTTCGAGAACACGACACCCGTCGCGGACTACAAGCTCCCCGACCGATCCCTCCTCAAGCAGTCGAAGCCGGGCAGCGGTCCGACCGGCGAGGCGAACGCACGCGTCGCCGAAGCGCTCGTCACGTGTCTCGCGCACTTCGGAGTGGACGCGACGGTCGTCGGCCAGATCTCCGGCCCGCGCGTGACCCGGTACGAGCTGCAGCTCGCGCCCGGAACGAAGGTCGGCAAGGTCGCGAACCTGAAGGACGACCTCAGCTACGCGCTCGCGACGACCGAGATTCGCATCCTCGCACCGATCCCCGGCAAGCAGGCCGTGGGCGTGGAGGTGCCGAACCTCAGCCCCAATCTCGTCACGCTCGGCGACATCTACGACGACCTGCCCGCCACGGCGAGCCCGCTGAGCGTCTGGCTCGGCAAGGACATCTCGGGCGCCGCCGTCTGGGCCGACCTGGCGCGCATGCCGCACATCCTGATCGCGGGCACGACCGGCTCGGGCAAGTCCGGCTGCATCAACGCGATCCTCACGTCGATCCTGCTGCGCGCGACGCCGGACGAGGCGCGGCTGATCCTGATCGACCCGAAGAAGATCGAGCTCAACTACTACGAGTCGATCCCGCATCTCCTCACGCCGGTCGTCTCGAGCCCGAAGGAGGCGAGTGCCGTCCTCCTCAACGTCGTCAGCGAGATGGAGCGCCGCTACGAGCGGCTCAGCCAGGTGCGCGCCCGCAACCTCGCCGAGGCGAACCGTTCGTTCCGCAAGCGCGGCGAGGACGAGCTCCCGTACCTGCTCGTCGTGATCGACGAGCTTGCCGACCTGATGATGGTCAGCCCCCAGGAGGTCGAGGACTCGATCATCCGCCTCGCGCAGAAGTCGCGCGCGGTCGGCATCCACCTCGTCCTCGCGACCCAGCGGCCGTCGGTCGACGTGATCACAGGAATGATCAAGGCGAACGTGCCGTCGCGGATCGCCTTCGCCGTCTCGTCGCAGACGGACTCGCGCGTGATCCTCGACCAGAACGGCGCCGAGAGCCTGCTCGGCCAGGGCGACATGCTCTTCAAGCCGCTCGGCACGTCGCGCCTGCAGCGCGTCCAGGGGGCGTTCGTGACCGAGGAGGAGATCGCGCTCGTCGTCGAGCAGACGAGGACGCAGCGCGAGCAGCAGGTCGACGAGAGCTTCCTCGAGCTGCCCCAGGTCTTCGCCGACGAGACGGACGGCGAGGAGGGCGAGTTCGACCCCGACGAGGATCCGCTGCTCGACAAGGCGATCGAGGTCGTCGTGACCGCTCAGACGGCATCCGTCAGCCTGTTGCAGCGCCGTTTGCGCGTCGGGTACACAAGAGCGGGACGCCTGATCGACATGTTGGAACGACGAGGGATCATCTCGCCGTACGAGGGGTCGAAGCCGCGCCGCGTGCTCCTCACCGAGCACGACCTCGAGCGCGTCGCAGCCGACTAGCCGCCGACCTGCGGACGGGCTACGCTACTGCCGCAAGTCCCCCCGGTCAGACCAATAGAGGAGGGTACGTGAAGTTTTCTCGCGGGATCATGCTGGCGGGCGTCGTCGCTCTCGCCGCGGTGGTCGTCACGGCCACTGCACTCGGCGGAGCGAAGGCACCGGCCAAGCAGAACGCGTCATTCACAGCGGCGCTCGTGAGTGACATCGGAAAGTTCACCGACAAGGGCTTCAACCAGAACCAGCTCAAGGGCCTGAACGACGCGAAGAGGAAGCTGGGAATCGGCACGCTCGCGCTGCAGTCGAACTCGACGAGCGACTACGCGCCGAACTTCAACACGGCGATTCGCAAGGGCGCGAAGCTCATCGTCGCGGCAGGCTTCCTGCTCGCGCCGACCGAGGCGACGTACGCGAAGAAGTTCCCGAACGTCAACTTCGCGATCACCGACTACACGGTGCACACCGCCCCGTTTGCGGACAAGAAGGGCAATGTCCTCCCGGCATACAAGAACGTCGAGGGCCTGACGTACATGGCGAACGAGTCGGGCTGCCTGGTCGGCGTGCTCGCCGCCAAGATGGCCTTGAAGAACGGCGGCACTGCGGTTGGTGCGGTCGGCGGTCTCAAGATCCCGCCGGTCGACATCTGGATCGCCGGCTACAAGTACTGCGTCCACAAGATCGCACCGAAGATGAAGGTGCTGGTGCAGTACTCGAACGACTTCGTCGCGACGGACAAGTGCCAGACGGTCGCCCAGAACCTGATTGCCCAGGGTGCCAAGGTGCTCTTCCAGGTCGCAGGCGGCTGCGGTCTCGGCACGCTCAAGGCGGCCGACGACGCAGGCATCTGGGGCATCGGCGTCGACGTCGACCAGTACAACAACGCCAAGCGGGTGCTGACGAGCGGCGTGAAGCGAGTCGACACCGGCGTTTACGACGCGATCGCGCAGGCGAAGGCCGGCAAGTTCCAGGGTGGCTCCGACCTCGTCTTCAACCTGAAGAACGGCGGCATGGGCGTTGGCAAGATCAACCCCTCCGTCCCGAAGTCGTGGGTCACGCTGATGAACGGCTACAAGTCGAGGATCATCTCCGGCAAGCTGAAGGTCCCGACGGGCCTGTAGGCCGGCGGAGAAGCAGCGAGATGCGAAAGGGCGGGCCTCGTGCCCGCCCTTTTGTCTTCCGTTTAGGATGCTCCCGCGATGACCGACGAGCTCGTCCTCGAGATGCGCGGGATCCGGAAGGAGTTTCCGGGCACCGTCGCCAACGACGACGTCGGTCTCGACGTGCGCCGCGGCGAAGTGCATGCGCTGCTCGGCGAGAACGGCGCCGGCAAGTCGACGCTGATGAACATCCTCTACGGGCTGTATCGGCCCGACGCGGGGGAGATCCTGCTGAACGGCCGACGCGTGGAGTTCGCGTCGGCGCGCGACGCGATCGGTGCCGGGATCGGAATGGTCCACCAGCATTTCATGCTGATCCCGGTGATGACCGTCGCGGAGAACATCGTCCTCGGCGTCGAGCCACGGCACAACTTGCTGCTCGACGAGCGCACGGCCGAGAAGCGGGTGCGCGAGCTCTCCGAGCGGTTCTCGCTCGCCGTCGACCCCGGTGCCCTCGTCAGCGACATCACCGTCGGTCAGGAACAGCGCGTCGAGATCCTGAAGGCCCTCTACCGCGGCGCCGACATCCTCATCCTCGACGAGCCGACCGCCGTGCTGACCCCACAGGAGGCGCACGAGCTCTTCGACATCATTCGCAGCCTGCAGGCGGACGGCAAGTCGATCATCTTCATCAGCCACAAGCTGAACGAGGTGCTCGAGATCGCCGACCGGATCACCGTGCTCCGCCGCGGCAAGAAGATCGACACGGTGGCGCGGGAAGGCGCTACCGAGGCGTCCCTCGCACGCGCGATGGTCGGGCGCGAGGTCCTGCTTCGCGTCGAGAAGGCACCCGCACAACCGGGCGACGTCCTGCTCGCCGTCGACGACCTCCACGTGCGCGACGAACGCGGCATCGAGAAGGTGCGCGGCGTGTCGTTCGAGGTCCGCGCCGGCGAGATCGTCGGGATCGCCGGCGTCGACGGAAACGGCCAGACGGAGCTGATCGACGCGATCACGGGCCTGATGAAGAGCGAGAGTGGGACGATCAAGGTCGCCGGGCGCGAACTGCGGGAAGCAAGTGCACGCAAGATGCTCGATGCCGGCGTCGGGCACATCCCTGAGGACCGCCAGCGGCGCGGCCTCGTGCTCGAATTCTCGATCGCCGAGAACATCGCCTTGCACGACTATTCGAAGCCGCCGGACTCGAAGTGGGGGTGGCTGTTCCCGGCCCGCCTCGTCGAACGCGCAGGGCGGGTGATCAAGGAGTTCGACGTCCGCGGCGGTGGGCCGCTGTCGCAGGCCGGGGGACTATCGGGCGGCAATCAGCAGAAGGTCGTCGTCGCCCGCGAGATCGCCCGCGACCCGAAGGTCCTGATCGCGGCGCAGCCGACGCGCGGGCTCGACGTGGGCGCGATCGAGTACCTGCACCGGCGCATCGTCACGGAACGCGACGAGGGGCGCGCGGTCCTCCTCATCTCGCTCGAGCTCGAGGAGATCCTCTCGCTCTCCGACCGGATCCTCGTGATCTACGAGGGCGAGATCGTCGGCGAGCATGCGGGCGAGGTGTCGGAGGAAGAGATCGGCCTCGAGATGCTCGGCGCGGGGGAGCGTCCGGCCGCGTGACCGCCAGTCCGAACGTGCCGCCGGAGACGCCCGAGGAAGCTGCCGAGACGGGCACCATCGCCGCGCGCTTCGCACTCAAGCAACGTGCCGGGGGAATGGTCGTCCCGATGCTGACCGCGCTGCTTGCCTTCGTGCTCGGCGGCGTCGTCGTGCTCGCGACCGGCCACAACCCGCTGCTCGCCTACCGCGACATCTTCAACGGCGCGGGCCTGAACTGGATCTTCCACCCGACGACGGACATCGCGTCGACCTCCGCGTACAACCTCTCGCAGACGCTGCTGCAGACGACCACGCTCATTCTCTGCGGGCTCGCGGTCGCGTTCGCCTTCCGGTGCGGGATGTTCAACATCGGCGGCCAGGGGCAGTACCTGGTCGGCCTCTACGTGGCGAACTGGCTCGGCTACGACCTCGCGGGGATGCGCCCGCTGCCGCACATCCTGATCGCCGTCGGCGGCGCGACGCTCGCCGGCGCCGCGTGGGCCGGGATCGCGGGCTTCCTGAAGGCGACCGTCGGCGCGCACGAGGTGATCTCGACGATCATGCTCAACTGGATCGCGATCTGGGTCGGCATCTGGCTGTTCGGCGACGGGGGGCCGCTGCAGAACGCCGCCAACAAGTCCGTGCCGATCTCGAACGACGTCGCGGCGAGCGCGCAGCTGCCCGTCTTCTGGGGCGTGCAGGGCCTGCAGGGACTCGACGTCGCCTTCTTCGTCGCGATCGCCGCTCTCATCGTCTTCGCCCTGATCCTCAACCGGACGACGCTCGGGTACGAGGTGCGCGCGGTCGGCTTCAACCCGGAGGCGGCAGCGTACGGCGGGATCAGCGTGAAGAAGAACCTGATCCGGGCGATGGCGATCTCCGGCGCATTCGCGGGCCTGGCCGGCGCGCTGGACATGCTCGGCTACCTCTATCACTTCGGGACGTCCGACATCCCCGTGAGCTCGGTCGGCTTCCTCGGCATCGCGGTGGCGCTGCTCGGCCGGAACACGGCGATCGGCACCGGGATCGGAGCGCTGGTCTTCGGCGCGCTGCTCTTCGGGACGACGCACGGACTGTCCTCGAACGTCATCGACCCGTCCCTCGCCGGCAACCTCACCTACATGATCCAGGGGCTCGTGGTGCTGTTCGTCGGCGCCGACGTGCTCATCCTCTCGGTCTGGGGCGCGCGCCGGAAGCTTCGTCCGAGACGGAAGCCGGCCGCGGCAGAGGCGTCGGCATGAGCTGGACCTCCCGGACCCGCGGGAACCCCGTCGGCACGTGGCTGCGAAACCCGGCCAGCACCGGCTACACGGGCATGGCGCTCGGCGTCTTCGCAGCGTTCCTCGGGATCCCGCCGATCGAGGCACGAACGGCGACCTGGGCGGTCGTCGTGGGGATCGTCGGGATCATGTTCGGGATCGCGACCGTCAGCCGCGGGCGGACACGGCTCGGCCTCGGCGCCGTCGCCGCCGGAGTGATCGGCATCGGGCTCTGCGTCCTCGCGACGCGCTCCAGCGTCGAGAACCTGAACGTCGTCTTCAACGCATCGCTGATCGCGCAGACGTTCGCGTTCGCGACGCCGCTCGTCTTCGGCGCGATCGCCGGGATGTTCTCGGAGCGCAGCGGCGTCGTGAACATCGGGCTCGAGGGCATGATGCTGATGGGCGCGTTCTGGGGCGTCTGGGGCGCCGATGTGGGCGGCAGCTGGGTCATGGGACTGCTCGTCGGGATGGCCACCGGCGCGGCGCTCGCGCTCGTCTACGCGTACTTCGCGATCCACCTTCGGGCGGATCAGATCGTCGGTGGCACGGCGGTGAACTTCCTCGCGCTCGGGATCACCGGCTACTTCTTCTTCCAGCTCTACCACGGCAACTACGTCTCGCAGGGCGTGTCGACGATCCCGAACGTGCACCTCCCGTGGATCTCCGGCCTCAAGTTCCTCGGGCCCGCATTCGGCAATCTCAGCCTCATGATCTGGCTGAGCTTCCTGCTCGTGATCGTGTCGTACATCGTCGTGTTCAAGACCCCGATCGGGCTGCGGATTCGCGCCTGCGGCGAACATCCACGCGCGGCGGACACCGTCGGCATCAACGTCTACGCCGTCCGCTACGGCGCCGTCGTGCTCTCCGGTGTTCTCGCGGCCGCCGGCGGCGTGTACCTCTCGGATGGGTTCGGCGGCGGCACGTTCAACGACAACATGACGGCGGGCCGCGGGTTCATCGCGCTCGCCGCGATGATCTTCGGCAACTGGCGGCCTGGCGGCGCCTTCGCCGCCGCGCTGCTCTTCGGGTTCTCGAGCGCAGTCGCGCTGCGGTTGCAGGTCTATTCGCCGTCGGCGTCGACGCTCTTCAACGTGCTCCCGTACGTCCTGACCCTGATCGCCGTTGCCGGCGTGATCGGGCGCACGATCGCGCCTGCGGCAGATGGCAAGCCGTATCGCAAGCAGTAGCCTGCGCACGCAGGCCGCCGTCCTGTTGCTGGCGGTCGCGTCCCTCGTCGTCATTCTGCCCGCGTCGTCGGCGTCGATCCAGCCGCCGTTCCTCGCCTGCCTCGTCACCGGTAAGGGCGGCGCGGACGACCCGGCGCTGGGCCGGCTCGCCGCCGCGGGCCTGCACGCCGCCGAGGGAAGCGGGCTCGTCGGCCGCACCGTCCGTGCCAGCTCCCAGGCGGACTACGCGCGCGAGCTCCGGTCGTGCGCCCGCGACGGTGCGGGGATCACGATCGGGGTCGGCTACGGGATGGCAACCGCCGTCGACGAGGTCGCGACCGCGTTCCCTCGCGCCACCTTCGCGATCGTCGGCGTCGACGTCAGAACGCTCACGCACCGGCCGGCGAACGTCGAAGGGCTGCTCTTCCGGGACCAGGAGGCGGGCTACCTGGCCGGGTACGCGGCCGGGCTCTGGGCCGCGAGCCGGGGCGGTGCGGCCGTCGGGTCGGTGGGCGCGCTCGACATCCCTCCCGTCGAGCGGGCGCTCGCCGGGTTCCGCTTCGGCGCGAAGCGTGCCAAACCCGGGTTGAAGGTGCTGACCGGCTACTCCGGCGACTTCACCGTGCCCGCGCGCTGCGAGAAGCAGGCGTTCGCACAGATCGCGAAGGGCTCGATCGTCGAGTTCCAGGTCGCCGGAGCGTGCGGGGCGGGCGTGCTCGCCGCGGCCCGTGCGCAGGGCGTGTTCGGGATCGGTTTCGGGTCCGACCAGGGGGCCGTCGGCCCACACGTGATGACGAGCGTGCTCGAACGCGCGGACGTCGCCGTCGAGTGGGCGGTGCGGGGAGCGCACGCCGGTCGCGTGCAGCGTGGCAAGAACGTCTTCTTCGGCGCCGGCAACGGGGGCGTCGGAATCGGCACGTGGAGCCCGCGCGTGCCCGCGTCGATCAGGAGGGCGGTCTCGGCGCAGCTCGCGCTGCTCAAGGCCGGGCGCGTCCGCGACATCCCGACGACGGTCCCGTAGCGGCCCGTCTCGCCCTCCCAAGTACGTTTAGCGCTGATGCGGCTGGGAGCGGCACTCGGTCTCCTGCTCGTGCTGGTCGGTGCGGGGTGCGGCGGTCACCGCAAGGCCGCAGCGACCTCGACCGCGGCGGGGCCTACCACCACGGCGGCGACCCACACGGCGGCCGCCCCGGGCGGCCTGCGCGTCGGCGTCGTCGGCCCGCTCGCGCTCGACGTGAACGGCGTCACGGCCGAGCACGGCACGCTGGCCCGGCTGGCGGGCGCACCGCTCGTCCTCGTCTCTGCCCGGGCGGTGAGCCTCCGGGCCGTCGCCGCGGCCGCCCGGGCACATCCTGCTTCGCATTTCGCACTTGTGGGGGGAAGCGCGAAGGGCGAGCGCCTGCCGAATCTCGTCGGACTGGTCCTGAGCGACAGCCAGGCGGCGCTGCTCGGGGGCATCGTCGCGGGGTACGCCGCCGCCGAGTCCGGCGGCACGGCGCCGCGCGTGGCGTGGGTCGGCCCGGAGGAGCGGCCGCTTGCGAACACCTTCGCGAGCGGCGCCCGCCGCTCGCTGCCAGGCGCCGTCGTCCTCGACGAGTGGTCGCGGTCGATCCCGGCGAGATGCAAGGAAGCCGCCCTGGCCGCGATCGCACGGGGCGCAATGGTCGTGATGGCGAACGACGGCCTCTGCGCACGGGCGGCCGTCGCCGCTGCGCGTGAGCAGAACGTCCCCGGGCTCCAGGTCGGCGACTTCCAGTTCCCGAACGCCGCGGCGAACCTCGTCGCCCGCGACGCCGTCGCGGGCGCCTTCCACGGGGGCGAGGACCTGTTCTTCGGGGCGGGCAGCGGCGCGATCGGCGTCGGCGCGCTCGACCCGCGGATCTCGTTCGACACGCTGGTGCGCGCCCGCGCCGCCGCGCAGCAGCTCGCGAGCGGCGCGCCGTGAGCGACTTCGAGGCCGACGAGCTCGACGAGGAGCCGGTCGCCGGCGTCTCTCCGACACCCCAGCAGCACTTCGCGTGGCGCTTCCGCGGCGTCACGGACGTGCTGACGCCCGTCCTGACGACGATCGTCGCCTTGCTGATGGGCGGCCTGGTCGTGGCGCTCACCGGCAAGAACCCCGTCCGCGTCTACCACGCGATCTTCACCGGCAGCGGCATGGGCTGGTTCTTCCAGGTCGGCAACCACTCCGCCCGGATCCCGTTCACGACCGCGCACATGTGGTTCCCGTGGGACACGGGCTCGGTGGCCGCGACGAACCTGCAGCAGACGCTGCTCTACACGACGCCGATCGTCCTGACGGCGCTCGCGGTGGCGTTCGCGTTCCGCTGCGGCATGTTCAACATCGGCGGCCAGGGCCAGTACATCGCCGGGACGATCTTCGCCGTCTGGCTCGGCTCGTCGTTCGCCTCGCTCAGCCCCTGGCTGCACGTCACCCTCTGCATCGTCGCGGGCACGCTCGCAGGCGCCGCCTGGGCCGGGATCGCGGGGATCATGAAGGCGACCGTCGGGGCGCACGAGGTGATCACGACGATCATGCTCAACTGGATCGCCATCTGGGTCGGCTCCTACCTGTTCGGCGAAGGCGGCCCGTTGCAGGGCTCCCGGGCGTCGATCCCGGTCTCGAACACGATCGTCGACGGGGCGAAGCTGCCCGTCTTCTGGGGGCTGAAGCTCCTCCAGGGCCTGTCTATCGGGGTCTTCATCGCGATCGCGATGCTCGTCGTGTACTGGGTGCTCGTCAACCGCACGACCCTCGGCTTCGCCGTCCGTGCCGTCGGATTCAACCCCGAGGCGGCCAGGTACGGCGGCATCTCCGTGGCACGGAGCTACCTGACCGCGATGGCGATCGCCGGCGCGTTCGCCGGCCTTGCCGGCGCGATCGACGTCACCGGCTGGGAGTACCAGGTCGGGCCGGCCGACATCCAGGCGAGCCAGGTCGGGTTCATCGGGCTCGCAGCGGCGCTGCTCGGCCGGAACACGGCGGTCGGGGTCGGGTTCGCGTCGCTGCTCTTCGGCGCCCTGATCACCGGCACGTCGAGCAGGCAGCTCGATCCGACGATCTTCCGCCCGGACCTCGCCGAGAACCTGACGACGATCATCCAGGGGCTCGTCGTCCTCTTCGTCGGCCTCAACCTCGCCGGCCTCTGGACGTGGCTTCGCCGCCGGAGGCGCGCGTGAGCCGCTTGGCCCGCCCGCAGAGCGTCGGGTTCGCCGGCATCGCGCTGGGCGCGCTTGCGTTCTGGCTCGCCCTGCCGCCGCTCGCGGCCCGGACCGCGGTGCTGCCGATCGCGATCGGCCTGCTCGCGATCGCGGCCGGCATCTGGGCGGCGTCGCGCTCTGCGCGCCGCGCGGGCGGGGGCGCGATCGCGGCCGGTGTGCTCGGGATCGTGTTCGGCGTCCTCGCGACGCGTTCGTCGTCCGCCCACCTCGACACGGTCGTCGTCTGGGGATCGCTCGGCGCAGCGACGTTGCGGTATGCGACTCCGCTCACCTTCGCCGCGATCGGCGGCCTCTACTGCGAGCGCAGCGGCGTGATCAACGTGGCGCTCGAGGGCATGCTGCTGACCGGCGCGTTCTTCGGCATCTGGGGCGCGATCTGGGCGCACACGTGGGCGGGCGACCTCGCCTGGGTGGTCGGTCTCGCAGCCGCGGCGCTGGCCGGGATGGCGCTCGCCGCGATCCACGCCGTCTGGGCGATCTCGTTCAAGACCGACCAGATCATCTCGGGCACGGCGCTCAACTTCCTGGCGCTCGGGATCACGGGCTACCTGTTCGTGGACAAGTACGGCGACACCGGGACTCCGGGTAACGTCCCGGACTACGGAATCCCCGACATTCATCTCCACTTTCTGCAGAACTGGACTTTCATAGGACCGATCTTCGGCCAGCTCAACCTGATGATCTGGCTGTCGTTCGCATTGCTCGTGGCGACGTACGTGTTCGTCTTCCGGATGCCGGAGGGGCTCCGTCTCCGCTCCGTCGGCGAGCATCCCCGCGCGGCCGACACCGTCGGGGTCTCCGTCTCCAGGATCCGGTACGTCGCCGTGATCGCCTCCGGCGCGATCGCCGCGATGGGCGGCGCGTATCTGTCGCTCGGATTCGTCCATTCGTTCAACCAGGGGATGACGAACGGGATCGGCTTCATCGGGCTCGCGGCGCTCATCTTCGGCAAGTGGCGTCCGTTCCCGGCGTGGGGGGCGGCGCTCCTCTTCGGGTTCTCGAGCGCCCTGGCCGACCGGCTGCCCGCCGCCTACGGGAACCAGTGGGGAACGCTCTTCCAGGCGCTGCCGTACCTGCTCACCCTGATCGCGGTCGGCGGCCTGGTCGGCCGCTCGATCGGCCCCGCGGCCGCCGGACGACCCTATGCCAAGCAGTAGGCACGCCGCCCGCGCGGCCGCAGTGCTCGGGGCGCTCGCCGTGCTTGCGATCCCCGCCGCCGTCGCCGGCTCGCGGGCCCTCGACGGGGTCACGCTCCTGCATGCGCTCTACGTGGCGGTGCCCGTCGCCTGCGCGCTCGGCCTCGCCGCCGTCGTCACGGCCCGGCGCGGCCGGCTCGCCGCCGCCCGGAGCGTGCGGCCGGACGCCAGGGGGCCGGGCCGCCTTGCCCGCTCGCTGGCCTGGGCCGGGCTCTACGTCGGCGTCACGGCCGCGCTCGCGCTCGCGGTCTACGGCGTCCTGCGCTGGGCGCAGTAGCCGACGAAGCAGGTCGCGGCTACGCTTCGTGAGCCGTGTTCGAGATTGGCAACAGCCTCCGCGAGGCGCGGATGCGCCGAGGCCTCGACTTTGCGCAGGCCGAGCTTGCCACGAAGGTGCGCGGGAAGTACCTGCGCGCCCTCGAGGAGGAGCAATTCGACGTGCTGCCGGCCCAGACCTACGTCAAGGGGTTCCTGCGCACCTACGCCGAGTACCTGGGCCTCGACGGCCAGCTCTACGTCGACGAGTACAACTCGCGCTTCGTCGGCACCGGTGACGAGCACGAGCCCCGGGCCCGCCGGTCGGCGGCACGCCCTCAGCACCGGCATCGACGGATCGAGACGAACGTCGTGCTCGTCGTGCTCGCCGCGATCGCCGTGCTCATGGTCGTGATCATCTCCGCCTGGAAGGCGAGCGGCGGCAACTCGCCGCCTGCGCCGCCGCCGACCACGACCGCCGTGCAGCGCCGGCGCGCGCCGTCCGCCCTCCTGACGCTGACCGGGCTGCGCGGCTCGACACATGTCGCCGCCCGGGTCGGCAGCGCGACCGGGGCCGTGGCGTTCGACGGGACGATCTCGAAGGGCGACTCTCCGGTGGCACTCCGCGGCAGGCGGCTCTGGCTGCAGATCGACTCGCCGGAGAACCTCCGCGTCCAGGTTCGCGGCAGGGTCGTGCACGTGCCCGGGCTGAAGCCGCGCGTGATCGTCGTCACACCCACCGGTTGGCGCCCCGCGTAAGGGCGGCGATCGTCGCGTCGGGCTCCGAGCTCGTGCGCGGCGACCGGCAGGACCGCAACGGCCCGTATCTCGCCGGGTCGCTACTGCGGCTCGGCATCGATCCCGTTCGGATCACGGTCGTCGGCGACGAGCCGGCCGAGCTGGAGGCCGCGCTGCGCTCAGGGCTCGAGGAGGATCTCCTCGTCGTCTCGGGAGGTCTCGGCCCGACGCACGACGACCGCACGATCGAGCTGCTCGCGCGGGCCACGAACCGGCCGCTCGCGATCGACGAGACGCTCGCAGCGGGGATCGAGACGCTCTCCCGTCGGGTGGCCGAGCGCCTGAACCGTCCGTACGCCGACTTCGCGGGCGGCGTGCGGAAGCAGGCCGCGCTGCCCGCCGGCGCAGAGTGGGTCGGGCTCGTCGGGACCGCGCCGGCCGTCGTGCTGGACACGGGCTCCTGCGTCGCCGTCGCGCTCCCGGGCCCGCCGCGCGAGCTGCAGGAGCTCTGGCCGCGCGTGGTCGAGACGACGCCGCTCCTCGGGCTGCGGGGGCGGGCGCAGCCTCCGGACCGGCGCGTGCTGCGTCTCTTCGGCGTCTCCGAGTCCGCGGTCGCCCGGGCTCTCGAGGCGGCGGGCGGCGAAGGGGACGGCGTCGCGGTGACGATCTGCGCCCGCGACTTCGAGATCCACGTCGACCTCTTCATCGAGGCAGGTGCGGAGGCACGCGCGGCAGCGCTCGAGGAGGCGCTCGTCGAGGCGAACGAGCGCTACCTCTTCTCGCGCGACGAACGAACGACGGCGGAGCTCGTGCTCGACCTGCTGCGCGCGCGGGGCCTGACCCTCGCGACCGCGGAGTCGTGCACCGGCGGGCTCGTCGCCGCGCGCCTGACGGAGGTGCCGGGCTCGAGCGACGTCTTCCTGGGGGCGGTCGTCGCCTACTCCAACGAGCTCAAGGCGGGGCAGCTCGGCGTGCCCGAGCCGGTCCTGGCGGAGCACGGCGCGGTCTCGGCAGAGGTGGCGGCGGCGATGGCGCAGGGTGCCCGGAGGCGGCTCGGTGCGGACGTCGCGGTGGCGGTGACGGGCATCGCCGGCCCGGGTGGGGGCACCGACGCGAAGCCGGTCGGGCTCGTCTTCCTGCACGCCGCCGGGCCGATGGGCGAGGTCGCCCGCCGCTTCGACTTCCCGGGCGACCGCGAGACGATCCGTCGCCGCGCGACGGTGGGGGCGCTGCACCTCGTGCGCCGACTTGTCACACAATCGTGACGGAGACGGCACGATTCGTGGCCTAACGTGGTGGGAGATGGACGAATCAGGCTCTTCTGCGCCCTCGAGCTGCCGCCCGCAGCCGTCGCCGAGCTCGCGGCCTGGCAGTGCGCGAACCTGGCCGGCAGCCCGAACGCGACCGCCAGGCTCGTCCCGCCGCAGAACCTGCACGTCACACTCGCCTTCATCGGCCCACGCCCTGCCGACGAGGTGCCTGCAATCGCGGGCGCGCTCGCGGAGGCGGCCCGGGGGGCGAGCGCGGCGGAGCTGCTGCCCGCCCGCTACCGGGAGACGAGGAGCGTCGGGATGATCCTCTACGACGATCCCTCGGGCGCTGCCACGGCGCTCGCAGCGGCCGTCGGAGAGCGGCTCGAGCGGCTCGGTGTCTACCGCCGCGAGCGCCGGCCCTGGCTCCCGCACGTCACCGTCCTGCGCTGCAAGGAGCGGGCAGGACTCGCCCCGAGCCTGGCGAACATACGTTCGTTCCGTGCCGTCCGAACTGCCCTCTACTCTTCGACGTTGCGACCCGGTGGGGCGCAGTACGAGGCACTCGAAACACAAGCCCTAGGAGGTCGGTAGACAGATGGATCGCGAGCAAGCACTCGACACGGTGCTGGGACAGATCGAGCGTCAGTTCGGCAAGGGCGCCGTGATGAAGATGAACGACCAGGCTCAGGTCGCGATCGGCGCCGTCTCGACGGGCTCGCTCTCACTCGACGTGGCGCTCGGGGTCGGGGGACTGCCGCGCGGCCGCATCGTCGAGGTCTTCGGGCCGGAGTCGTCGGGCAAGACGACCCTCGTCTATCACGTGATCGCCGAGGCCCAGCGCCGCGGCGGCATCTGCGCCTTCATCGACGCCGAGCACTCGATGGATCCCGCCTATGCGAAGCGCATCGGCGTCAACATCGACGACCTCCTCGTCTCGCAGCCGGACACCGGTGAGCAGGCGCTCGAGATCTGCGAGCTGCTCGTTCGCTCCGGCGCACTCGCCGTCGTCGCGATCGACTCGGTGGCCGCGCTGACGCCGAAGGCCGAGATCGAAGGCGAGATGGGCGACTCGCACGTCGGGCTCCAGGCGCGCCTGATGAGCCAGGCTCTCCGCAAGCTCGCGGGCACGCTCAACCGCACCGACACCATCTGCCTGTTCACGAACCAGCTGCGCGAGAAGATCGGGATCATGTTCGGCAACCCCGAGACCACGCCGGGCGGGCGGGCGCTCCGCTTCTATGCGTCGGTGCGGCTCGACATTCGCCGCATCGAGACGCTGAAGGACGGCGTCGAGGCCTACGGCAACCGCGTGCGGGTGAAGGTCGTGAAGAACAAGGTCGCGCCGCCGTTCAAGCAGGCGGAGTTCGACATCATCTACGGCGACGGCATCTCCTGGGAAGGCACGGTCCTCGAGACGGGCCTGGAGAAGAAGGTCGTCCAGAAGTCGGGCTCGTACTTCTCGTTCGGCGACGAGCGTCTCGGCCAGGGCCGCCAGAACGCCACGGCGTTCCTGAAGGAGCATCCGGACATCGTCCAGGGGATCCTGCAGGCGATCCAGGCGCAGGCGCCGGCGGAGCAGGTGATCTCCGCGCGGCTCCTGCCGGACGGCGACCTGCCCGCCGAGGCAAGACCGGTGCTCGAGGCGGTGGAAGAGGAAGCGACCGCGGCGGCCTAGGGTGCCGCCGCGCGAGCGTGACCCGGTCGACCTCGCGGCACGGGCGCTGCAGCACCGCGACCGCTCGCGCCGCGAGCTCGACGACCGGCTCGCCCGTGCCGGGGTGGGGGAGGCGGAGCGTGCGGAGGCGCTCGCTACGCTCGAACGAGTCGGCTACGTCGACGATGCGCGGTTTGCCGCGCGGCGGGCCGAGGCGCTCGCGCGGCGGGGATACGGAGACGAGGCGATCCGGCACGACCTCGACAACCACGGGATCGCCGCCGCGAGCGTGGCCGCCGCGATCGGCGACCTCGACCCGGAGCTCGACCGTGCGCGGAGGCTCGTGGAGCGGCTCGGACGCTCGGCGAAGACGGGCCGGCAGCTGGCCGGAAAGGGGTTCGGGCAGGAGTCGCTGGAGGCCGCGATCGGGGACGACGTTGCGGAAGGCGCGGGCTGAGTTGTAGAGTGTCTGGTTCGAACCCAGAATGCTTTTTGCCTGCACATCGCAGTTTCCTTCGATCACACACGTTTCTTGAACCTGATCCTCAGTCATCGATCCGCCTGGCAGCGCCAGTGCACACCCAGACAGAGACTCTGAGCTGAGACAGTAGGGCGCGCGGGGCGCGCCGGGAAGCGCCGATCGGCGAGAACTGCGGCGTGCGGGCGACCAGCCCGTAGGAGCGTGCATGTTCGTCGCCGTGGCAGTCGTGATCGCACTTGCAGTCGGAGCCGGCGTCACGCTGCTCGCGCTTCGGCTGCTCGGCCGCTCCGGCCTCGAGACCGCCCGGCGGTCACGCGCGCTGCTGCTCGACGAGGCGCAGCGCGAAGCCGATGCCACCCGCCGCGAGGCGGCGGTCGAGGCGCGTGAGCAGACGGTCAAGCTGCGCGCCGAGCTCGAGGCGGAGCTGCGCGAGCGGCGCGACACGGTGATGAAGATCGAGGAGCGCGTCATCTCGAAGGAGGACGACATCGACCGGAAGCTCACCGAGCTCGCGCGGCGCGAGCAGGGCGTCGCGGACCGCGAGACGCATCTGCGCCAGCTGCAGGAGGAGATGAAGGAGCTCCGTGACACCGAACGGGTCGAGCTCGAGCGGATCGCGACGATGACGACGGGAGAGGCGCGCCAGCGGATCCTCGAGGAGTCCGAGGAGCAGGTCCGTCACGAGCTCGCAGGCCGCGTCCGCCAGCTGGAGGAGGAGGCGCAGACCGAGGCGAAGCGCCGCGCGCGCAACCTCGTCGCGGACGCGTTGCAGCGGGTCGCCGCGAGCGCGGCGGCCGAGACGACGGTCACGCTCGTCGAGCTTCCATCGGACGACCTGAAAGGGCGCATCATCGGCAGGGAGGGTCGAAACATCCGGGCGCTCGAGCATCTCACCGGCGTCGACTTCATCATCGACGACACTCCGAACGCCGTCGTCCTCTCGTCCTTCGACGGCATCCGGCGTGAGATCGCGCGCATGACGCTGCTGAAGCTGATCGAGGACGGACGCATTCATCCGACGCGCATTGAAGAGATGTACTACCTCTCCAAGGCGGAGCTCGACGAGAACATCCGGCAGGCCGGGGAGCAGGCCGTGTTCGAGGCGAACTGCGGTGAGATCAGCGAGGAGCTCGTCAAGATCCTCGGCCGGCTTCGCTATCGCACGAGCTACGGGCAGAACGTCCTCCGGCACACGCTCGAGGTCGTTCAGCTCGCGGGCATCATGGCCGCCGAGCTCGAGGCGTCGGTGAAGACGGCGAAGCGCGCGGCGCTCCTCCACGACCTGGGCAAGGCGATGACGCACGAGGTCGAGGGCTCACACGCACAGATCTCGACGCAGCTCGCCCGCCGCCACGGCGAGAGCCCGGCGGTGTGCCACGCGATCGAGGCCCACCACTACGAGGTGCAGCCGCAGACCGTCGAGGCGGTCCTCCTGATCGCGGCCGACGCGATCTCGGCGTCGCGCCCGGGGGCACGGGGCGAAGGGCTCGAGCACTACGTCAAGCGCCTGGAAGCGCTCGAGGAGCTGGCCGCGCGTCACCCGGGCGTCGAGAAGGTCTATGCGCTCCAGGCCGGGCGGGAGATCCGGGTGCTCGTGAAGCCGCAGGAGATCGACGACGACGGCGCCGTCCTGCTCTCGCACGAGATCGCCCGCGAGATCGAGGACCACCTCGAATATCCGGGGCAGATCAAGGTCACGGTGATCCGGGAGAGCAGAGCGATCGACGTCGCCTCGAACAAGCAGGACCAGCGCCGGAGCATCGAGCGGGTCGACGCCGCCTGAGCTCCTCCTGGACGAGGTCGGCTGTCAGCGGTCCGCCCGAGCTCCAGTCGATCCCAACTACGGGGCGAGGCGAGCGACGGTCGAACGCACGGTCTCGGGCATGTGCGCGAGCACCGTCGCCCGGATCGCCTCGCGCCACGTCGACCAGCGGAGCCCGACGAAGACGAGCGCGATCCCGACCGCGCCGATCACGAGCGGGGCGAAGCCGTGGAGCATGCCGATCGACGACAGCGTGGCGAGCAAGACCCCGCTCGCGCCGACGATGGTGAAGCTCCAATGGCGGACGAACGCGGAGAAGAAGAGGGCAGCCGCGCCGAGCACGCCGACGAGGGCGAATCCAGGGACGGTCTTCGGCACGAGCACCAGGACGGCGCCGCCTGCCGTGAACAAGCCGACCCAGTGCGCCCAGGTCGCGTACGCGCGCCTGCCTGTCAGATCGAGCCAGAGCCCGGTCGCGATCCACGCGAGGCCGACGGGCAGCACGAAGGTGACGCGCTCACGCGGGCCGAGGTCGTTCCCGAAGACCAACTCGGCTGCGTCGACCGAGAGCACGGCGCAGGCGAGCCCGAGCGGGACGAACAGCAGTGGATCGGGCCGGCGCGCGAAGAGGACGAGACAGGCGCCGAGCCCGGCGAAGGCGATCAGCGTCAGCCCGAGGTGCACATGGTCGATGTCGCTCACCCCGCGCGGCCAGATGCCGGCGAGCCGCTGCGCCGCGTAGGCGACGAGACCGACCCAGCCGACCGCGACCGCCTCGAGCACGTCGGCGGGCTGCGCCAGGAGCCTGTGCCTGAGGATCTCGCTCACGCCGAGCGAGCCGGCCGAGAACGCCACGCCGAGCGCCAGAATCCCGCCGGCCCCGAGGCTGTGCCAGTAGATCGCGAGCAGCGACACGGACGCCGCGACCACGAGGAGAAGGCCGAGGTAGACGGCGACGGCGGGGCCGAAGCCGAGCAGCCGGGGCGACGGCCGCGCTTCGGGCGGCAGTTCGGCGCCGAGCTCCTCCCAGAGACGGTGGATCTCGGCCGGGCTGTGCCCGTGCGCGACCAGCCTGCGCTCGAACTCGGCCGCCGTCACGTCCACGTGCACGTGATCTGTCGCACCCTTCGGCGAACCGGTCGCGACCATGACACCGCTCCCATTCCGAGGGTCGGTCCACCTTCTCAATACCACGCCGGGCGTCGGCCCGCGTCCGGAGAAATCCGCGGCGCTGCCTAGCCTGCGTAGCTGAAGCTGGAGGCGTAGCCACAGGTGCCGCGGTAGCTGAGCGCGAGCGGCTCGTCCTCGATCACGAGCTCGTCCGCAACGAGCTCCTCGCCCGCCTGCCCGTGGCCGGGGATGACACAGGTGACCGTCTCGCGGCCGGCGTACCGGTCGCGGATCCGGACGCTCACGTGATTGCGGATCCGGAGCCACTGGCGGCGAGCAGTGTGGTCGACCTCGATCTCCACCGCACGCACCGCGAGGCCGACGCTGTCCTTCCAGGCCCAGGGGAAGTGGCGCGTCGCGTCGCCGCCGAGCCGACCCGTGAAGATCGCCTCGAGGAGCTCGCGCTGCCTCTCGGTTGCGCGCGCGTCGAGATAGAGGATCCAGGACCAGGGCGAGCCGGGCTCGTCGTCGCTGTAGCGAATGGCCATCGCCACCGGGACGCCGGAGAGGTCGACGCCGTTCGCCGCGCCTTCCTCGACGATCCACGAGAGGACCCCGGCGCAGACGCCGTGGGTCGACCGTCCACCGGAGACGCCGTCGATCCGGCGGCACGGGCAGATCGCGTCGCAGTTGCACGACTCGAAGTAGCTGCCACGGATCAGCCAGCTCACGAGGCGGGCTCCGTGCTCATCTCCATCCGCAGCGGGGCCGGCTGATGCAGTCCCGGCACGCTCGCCGGTGCGGCGGCGATCCAGATCCCGAGCGCAACCAGGCCGACGGCCAGCGCCCGCGCGACGGTCTCTCCGCCGGGCAGCACCTTCTCGGCGAGGATCGCCAACGCGGCCAGGGCCATCCAGAAGAGGCTCATGATCCCGACCGCGAACAGCGCGAGCATCAGGCCGGCACAGCAGCCGACGCAGTAGCCGCCGTGCCCGAAGCCGGCCTGGACCGTCCCGAGCAGCCCGGGGCGGCGGCGGAGCAGGAAATGCAGGGGTGAGCGGCAGTGGCGCAGGCAGGCAGTCTTGAGCGGCGTCACCTGATAGATCCCTGCCACGACGAGCGCGCCGCCTGCGACCCACGGCCCGCGCTCGTCCCAGGCGACGAACGACGGTGCGAGCTCCCGGGCCACACGGCTCACCGCATACGCCACGAGCCCGAACGCCGTCCAGGCGAGCAGGTAGCCGGCGGCGAAAAGCTCCGCGTGCCGGCCCGGGCCCAGGCGTGAGAAGAGCAGCACCGTCGGCGCGGCGGAGGGCAGCATCATCGCGACGGACATCGTCACCCAGATGCCGAGGAACCAGCCGAACGCCCCGAGATCCGTGCCTGGTCCGGCATCCATGCCTCGCATCTGCTGCACGGTGACGGTCCAGCCCGCGAGCACGGCGATCAGCAACGTCGCGACGAGCGAGGATCTGCGCGCCAGCATGAGCACCGGGGAGTATCGCGCGCGAGCCACCTGTCGCGCGCCCGGGCCGGTCTCGCCGGCGAGGGCCACCGCGTTTCACCCTCTGTGGATGATGCGTGCCACCGCGGGCGGTCTGCAATCTGGCTCGTCGCATGGGATCGCCGATCTCCGGCAATCCCGATCGCGCTTGACCGTACGTCGAAACCGACCAAAGGAGAGCCCAACGTGCTAGGCGCTAGTTACCCGTTTCTCGATGTGATGTGGACGATGCTCGTGTTTTTCTTGTGGGTGATGTGGTTCTGGCTTTTGATCGGGGTGTTCGCGGACATCTTTCGCCGTCATGACCTGTCGGGGTGGGGGAAGACGGCGTGGCTGGTGTTCACGATCTGTTTGCCGTTCCTGGGTGTGTTCGTGTACTTGATCACGCAGAACGCGGGGATGACGGAGCGTGGGATCGAGCGGGCGAGTGCTCAGCAGGCGTATGGGGGCGGCGGTGGTGGTGCGGCGGCGGAGATCGAGTCGGGGAAGAAGCTGCTCGACAGCGGTGCGATCACGCAGGCCGAGTTCGACGCGATCAAGCAGAAGGCCCTCACCACCTGAACCAGGGCAGGTCTCACTCTCTCCTTCGGTGACCGGTCGTGGACGGCGCCCTCAGGCGTCGTCCACGACGGTCGTGCGGGCGATCAGATCAGGGAGGGCGCGCCGCCGGCTGTCGAAGAGCGCCGGCAGGAAGCCGGCGAAGCACGGGATGATCGCCGCGGCGAGCCCGATGAACCGAAGCGCCGCCCGGCCGAGGGAGAGCGGGGCACCGTCCGGCGCCCGCACGTGGACGCGCATCAGCCGCATGCCCGGCGTCTGACCGAGGAGGCTCCAGAAGACGCTGAAGTAGACGGCGCCGACGGCACTCCAGCCGGCGCCGAGGAGCATGCCGACGAGCCAGGCCGGCCGAAGCGAGCCGACGAGCGAGGCGACGAGGGCGAGCATCGCCGACAGGGACGCCGAGACGATGCCGACGAGAGCGGCGTCGACGACGAGTGCGACCGCACGCGTGACGACGCCCGCCGCCCCGGGCACGACCTGCCCGCGGCTGCGGTCGACCCGCGCATCGAGGGCCCGGGCCTCCGCCCGGAGGCTCCTCGCGAGGTCCCCGGCGAAGCTCGTGGTCTCCTGCGCGAGCGCATGTCTGAGAGCGTCGTGGACCGCAGGCTGTGCCGCCACTCGCTCGACGAGCTCCTGGAGTCGTCCGTCGTCGGCCAGCTGCTCAACGATGCGCTCGACGACGCGGCGCTCGGCGACCAGCTGCCCCAGCTCCTCGGGGAACGGGCCTGCGAGCACGCGGTCGAGGATCCGCATGAGCTCCGGCCCGGTGAGTGCATCCTCGACGGACGCTTCGAGACGGTTCCGTGAGGCCCGCACGGCGGCCCGCGCCGGGTAGAGAGCGACGTCGCGCAGTCCTGACCTGACCATCCCCAACAGGCTCTCGCCCGGTGGTGTGGCGCGGCATCACCCCGAGTGGATGACGCGGCGGGCGAGAATCAGCCTCCGCCGCGGGCCCGGTCGTGACCGCCCGGCTACCCTGGAGCGGTGCGCAGGTACTTCGTGACGACCTTCGGGTGCCAGATGAACGCCCACGACTCGGAGCGGATCAAGGGCATGCTCGAGGAGCTCGGGCTCGGCGAGGCCCAGACCGCCGACCAGGCGGACGTCGTCGTGTTCAACACCTGCACCATCCGTGAGAAGCCCGACACGCGGCTCGCGGCCCACCTGGGCGAAGCAGCGGCGCGAAAGCGTGACAATCCCGACCGCGTGATCGCCGTCGGGGGCTGTTACGCCGAGGCGCAGCGCGAGCGGATCTTCGAGCTCTACCCGGCCGTCGACGTCGCCTTCGGGCCGGGCTCGATCGCGCATCTCGGCGAGTGGCTCGGCGCGGGCGGGAGGGGCGTCACCCGCGGGCGGTTCGGCCTCGACGATCGTCACTTCGCAGCAGAGCTCCCCCTGCACAACGAGCGCACCTTCCAGGCGTGGGTGCAGGTGTCGATGGGCTGCAACTCCAAATGCTCGTACTGCATCGTCCCGGCCGTGCGCGGCCGTGAGCGCAGCCGCCGCCCGGGCGAGATCGTGGCCGAGGTGCAGCGCCTCGCGGCCGAGAGGGTCAAGGAGGTGACACTGCTCGGCCAGAACGTCAACTCGTGGGGACGGGACCTGGTCCCCGAGATCAGCACCGACTTCGGGGAGCTGCTCCGCGCCTGCGACGCGGTCGACGGGATCGAGCGCATCCGCTTCACGAGCCCGCACCCGAAGGACTTCCGCGAGCCCGTGATCGCCGCGATGGCCGAGTGCGCCGCCGTCTGCGAGCACGTGCACCTGCCGCTCCAGTCCGGCTCGTCCCGGCTCCTCAAGGCGATGCGCAGGACGTACACACGCGAGCGCTACCTCGCGCTCGTCGAGAAGATGCGCGCGGCGATTCCCGACCTCGCCTTCGGGACGGACATCATCGTCGGCTTCCCGGGGGAGACCGAGGACGACTTCCGCGCGACGCTCGAGGTCGTCGAGGAGGTCGGGTACGACAGCGCGTACACGTTCGTCTACTCACCGCGCGCCGGCACCGAGGCGGCGTCGATGCCCGACCAGATTCCGCACGAGGTGAAGATCGAGCGGATGGAGCGGCTCGTCGAGCTGACGCAGCGGCTCGCCCACGCGCGCAACGAGGCACGGCTCGGCCGCGTCGAGGAGGTGCTCGTCGAAGGACCGTCCCGCACCGACCCGGCAGTGCTCAGGGGCCGCACCCGGCGGAACACGACGGTCAACTTCACCGGGGACGCGACGGCCGGAGAGCTCGTGGACGTGCTCATCGAGGGCGCGACCTCGACCACCCTGAGGGGCTCCCAGCAGGCGCTCGTGGCCGCCTGACAGGTCCATCACATCCATCCGTCAGACTTAGCCCCCATGCGCATCCTCGTCACCGGCTCGTCCGGACAGATCGGCACGAATCTCGCAGTGCGCCTCCTGGCGGACGGGCACCAGGTGTTCGGCGTCGACAAGCGCCGGAACCCCTGGGTCGGCGACGCCTTCCCGACGCTGCTCCAGGACCTCGCCGGGCACTACACGGCGTTCCCGGGAGGGATCAACGGCGTCGAGTACCCCGAGGTCGATCTCGTCGTGCACCTCGCGGCGCACGCGAAGGTGCATCAGCTCGTGCGCCAGCCTCATCGCGCCCTCGAGAACGCGATCATGACGTTCAACGTCCTCGAGTTCGCACGCGGCCTGAACCTGCCCATCGTCCACTCGTCGACACGCGAGGTGTACGGCGACGTCCACCGGTTCGAGGAGTACGCAGAGGAAGCCGCCGACTTCGCCTTCACCGAGAGCCCGTACTCCGCGTCGAAGATCGCGAGCGAGGCATTCATCTATTCGTACGCCCGCTGCTACGGCCTGAACTACCTCGTCTTTCGCTTCTCGAACGTCTACGGCCGCTACGACTCCGACCTGTGGCGGATGGATCGCGTCCTCCCGCTGTGGATGCACCAGCTGTCTCGCGGAGAGGCGATCACCATCTTCGGCGGCGACCAGAAGGTGCTCGACTTCACGTACGTCGACGACTGCGTCGACGGAATCGCACGCGGTGTGTATGGGCTCAGCGAGGGGACCGCCGCGAACCAGACGATCAATCTCGCCTACGGCCAGGGCAACACGCTCGTGCGCGCGGCCGAGCTGATCGCAGAAGAGCTCGGCGTCGACCCCAAGTTCAACCTCGCTCCCTCGCTGCTCGGCGAGGTGACGCACTATGTCGCCGACGTTCGCAAGGCCCACGATCTTCTCGCCTGGACCCCGAAGACGCCTCTCGACGAAGGGATTCCGAAGGCTGTTGCCTGGTTCAAGGAATGGCGGAGCGCCCACCCGGAAGACGACCGGCCGTTCGAGCGCCCGCAGGGGTCGGATGAGCTCGAACACGGCTTCAAGCAGCCCACGCGCGCGTAGCGTCCTCGCGCTCTTCGGGCCGACTGCGGCCGGCAAGTCCGCCGTCGCCGGAATCGTGCGCGAGCTGGTCGATGCGACCGTCATCTCGGCGGACTCGGCGGCGCTGTACGCCCAGCTGCCGGTCCTGACCGCAGCGCCCGCCTATCCGGCGAAGCTCGTCGGGGTGGTCCCGCTCGGCGAGGACGTCTCCGTCGGCTCCTACCAGCGCCTTGCGCACGCGGCGATCGACGAGGCCGAGATCCCGCTGGTCGTCGGCGGGACCGGGCTGTACTTCCGCGCTGCGCTCTCCGCGCTCGAGCTGCCGCCGCCGCCGGCCCCGGGGCGGCGGGAGCACTGGCAGCGCGAGGTGGACAGGCTCGGCCCGGAGGCCGCGCACGCCCTGCTCGCCGGCCTCGACGCCGGTGCCGCCGCACGGGTCCACGCGAACGACCGCAAACGGCTCGTTCGCGCGCTGGAGCTCGCGGAGGCCGGCTCGTCGCTCGCGCCGGCCACGGATCGCCTCTGGACCGACGACACGCGGCTGCCCACGCTGATCCTCGCGCTCGACGTGCCCCCGGACGAGCTCGACCGGCGGATCGACGAGCGGGCACGCGAGATGGCCGCCGCCGGCGCCGGCGCCGAGGCGAAGACCGCCTGGGCAGGCCCGCTCTCGGCGACGGCACGCAAGGTGCTCGGCCTGGAGCAGTTCGCCACGCTCCCGGAGGACGAGGCGATCGCAGCGGTCGCGCAGGCCACGCGCCGGCTCGCTCGGTATCAGCGAAAATGGCTGCGCCGGATGCCCGGCGTCACGACTCTCGACGGCACACGGCCAGCGGAGGAGCTTGCGAATGAGATCGTCGCGCTGGGACGCGCAGGGCAATGTCTACCTGGTCACTGAGGACTCGCTGACGCCGGAGGCGGTGTGCGACGAGGTCGGCGATGCAGACGGCATCCTCCAGGTGCTCGAGAGCGGCCACGACCGGCTCGCGATCGTGATCTGGAACCCGGACGGCTCGACGGCGGAGATGTCCGGCAACGGCACGCGCATCGCTGCGCGCTGGCTCGCGGAGCGGAGCGGTGCGACGGGAGTGGTCGTGCGGGTCGGCCCGCGCGAGGTCCAGGCCCGGATGCTCGACGACGTGCTGGTGGAGCAGGACCTGGGCGAGGTCGCGGTCTCCGAGGCCGAGGAGGTGGACGGCGTGCGCTTCGTCGCGGTCGACGTCGGCAACCCGCACGCAGTCGTCGCAGGTGACCCGGCCGACCTGCCGCGGATCGGGCCGCTGCTCGAGGTGCACGAGCGCTTCCCGCGCCGGACGAACGTGCAGGTCGCACGTCAGGTCACCGGCGGCTTGATCGAGGCAAGGGTCTGGGAGCGCGGCGTGGGGGAGACGGCGTCCTCCGGCTCGAGCGCCGTGGCGGTGGCGGCGGCGCTCGGGATCTCGCCCGCGACGATCCGCTTTCCGGGCGGCGACCTTCACGTGCGGTTCGAGGGACGGCGGGCGTTTCTGACCGGGCCCGCGGTTCGCGTGCCGGATCAGCCGCCGATCTCGTAGTCGCGCAGCGCGTCGTTCAGCGACGTCTTCAGGTCGGTCGCTTCGCTGCGCCGGCCGATGATCAGCGCGCACGAGAGGTGGTAGGTCCCGGCCGGGAACTCCTTCGGCCTCGTCCCCGGAACGACGATCGAGCGCGGCGGCACGTAGCCGCGGTACTCGACCGGCTCGTCGCCCGTCACGTCGATGATCGGCACGCTCGCGGTCAGCGTCACGTTCGGTGCGAGCACCGCTTCGCGGCCGACCCGCACGCCCTCCACGACGATGCATCGGGAGCCCAGGAAGGCACCGTCCTCGACGATCACCGGCCGCGCGCCGGCAGGCTCGAGCACGCCGCCGATGCCGACGCCCCCGGCGAGGTGCACGTTCGCACCGATCTGCGCGCCCGAGCCGACCGTCGCCCAGGTGTCGACCATCGTGTTGGGACCGACCCAGGCGCCGATGTTCACGTACGACGGCATCAGCACGACGCCGCGCGAGAGGAACGCGCCGTAGCGCGCGGCGGCCGGCGGCACGACGCGCACGCCGAGCGCCTCGTAGCCGCTCTTCAACGGGATCTTGTCGTGGTAGCGAAACGGGCCTGCCACGCTCGGCTCGAGCTCCCGCTCGCGGAAGTAGTCGAGAATGGCGCTCTGGACGTCCGCGTTGACGCGCCAGTCGTCTCCGTCCGGCTCCGCGACCCGAACCTCGCCGCGATCGAGGGCGGCGATCGTCTCCGCGGTCGTCATACGACACGCCGCACGATCTCGGCGGCACGCTCGCACTGCTCCTGCGTCGGGACGAGCGCGAAGCGCACGTAGCCCTCGCCGGCGGGACCGAAGAACGAGCCGGGCGCGCAGACCACACCGTGCTCCAGCAGGCGCCGCGCGAACGGCTCGGACGGGCCGCCGACGTCCAGCCAGAGATAGAACGTCGCCGTCGAGCCCGCCAGGCGCAGCCCGGCCTCCTCCAGCGCCGGCAGGAGCGTCTCGCGCTTGCGCCGGTAGAGCGCGCGCACGCCGTCGACGTGCGCATCGTCCGACCACGCAGCGACCGACGCGCGCTGGACGAACTCCTGCGGGGCGGTCCCGACGGTCGGGCGGAAGCGGCGGAGCGCGTCCGCGATCTCGGCGGGGGCGCAGACGAACCCGGAGCGATAGCCCGTCATCGACGAGCGCTTCGAGAGCGTGTTGAACACGACGACGTTCGTCCGGTCCTCGACCTGGAGCGCCGAGACCGGCGGCTCGTCGAACCAGAGCTCCGAGTACGCCTCGTCCGAGCACAACAGAAAGCCGTGCTCGCGCGCGCGTCCCGCGAGCTCCTCGTAGAACGAGAGCGGCGCCTCGGCACCCGTCGGATTGTTCGGGTAACACACCCAGAAGAGCGCGATCTCGTCCCACGCGTCGAACGCCTCGAGATCGGGCAGCCAGCCGTGATCCTCGCGCAGCGGGACGCCGGCGATCGAGCCGCCCGCAAAGAGCGCGCCGCGCTCGTAGACGGGATACGCAGGCTCGGGGATCGCGACGAGCCGCTTCTCTCCGAGCCCGATCTGCGCGAACGAGTAGATCGCCTCCTTCGATCCGAGCGTCGGGACGATCTCGCGGTCGGCGTCGACGGCGACCCCGAAGCGCCGCTCGATCCAGCCCCCGACCGCGCCGCGCAGCTCCGGCAGGCCCGGCGCGCGCGGATACGACGAGACCTCTTCCACCGAGTCGAGCAGCGCCTGCCGGATGAACGCGGGAGTGCGCTCGCGCGGATCGCCCATCCCGAAGTCGATCAGCTCGATCCCACGGGCCGACGCGTCGGCCTTCCAGTCGTCGAGCCGCGCGAACGGATACTGCGCGAGGTCGGTGAGGACGGGGGAGAGCTGCATGCTCAGACGCTACCGGCGAGGAAGTGCTGCAGCGTCGCGAACGTCCGCTCGAGCTCGGCGATCTCGACTCGCTCGTCGATCGCGTGGGCGTAGCGGGTCGCGCCGGGCCCGAGGTTGACCGCGTCCAGGCCGCGCGCGGCAAAGTCCGCGACGTTCGTCCACGCCTGCTTGGGCTCGACCTCGAGGCCCCCGGCGGTCCGGAGCCGCTCGACGAGCGGCGACCGCAGGGCGACGTGGGCGGGGGGCGAGTTGGACGTGATCTCGGCGCCGGGCCAGAGCTCGCGGACGTGTGCGGCCGCCGACTCCGGGCTGCGGTCGGGCGCATAGCGAAAGTTGACCGTCGCCTCCGCGCGGGCCGGGATCACGTTCGCTGCGATGCCCGCGTGCAGCTCGGTGACCGACATGACCTCGCGGAAGAGCAGGCCCTCGATCTCGACGTCGCGGGGAGCGAGGTCGAGAGCGGGCCGCAGACCGTCGAACGCCAGGCCGATCGCGTTCACGCCGAGCCACGGCCGCGCCGAGTGCGCCGAGCGGCCCTCGAAGACGACGTTCGCGTTGAGATTGCCCAGGCAGCCGAGCTGAAGCGTGTTGTCCGTCGGCTCCAGGCAGACGACGAGCTCCGCCTCGTCGACGAGACCGGTGTGCTCGAAGACGCCCGGCAGCGGGTTCTCGGCCGGCCCGAGCTCCTCCCGCGGGAAGAAGAGCAGCGCGAGGTCATAGCCGAGCTCGGTCTCCGCAGCCCAGCGGGCGAGCTCGATCATCACCGCGAGGCCGCCCTTCATGTCGGTCGCCCCGAGCCCGACCACGGAACCGTCCTCGATCCGCCCGGGCAGGTTTCCCTGCGCCGGCACCGTGTCGGTGTGGCCCGCGAGGAGCACCAGCGGCTTGCCGCTCCGCTTGGCGAAGATCACCGACTCGCCGTCCGCGAAGGCCTGGTCGAGCGGCACGACGGACGCGACGTAGCCGTACAGCTCCTGCTCCCGGCCCGATTCCGAGGGGATGTTCACGAGCTCCAGGGTGCGCTCGGCGAGTGCCATAATCGAGACCGATGATTCCACGTTCCCCGGAGCCCGAGCGCGGGTTCGTCCTCGCGGTGCTCGGGCAGGGTGCGGACGTCGACGACGAGCTCGCCGAGGTCAAGGAGCTGGCGCGGACGGCGGGCGTCGAGCCGATCGGGGAGATCGTGCAGCATCGTGCCCGGCCGGCGCAGCGGACGTACGTCGGCAAGGGCAAGCTCGAGGAGCTGAAGCAGCGCTACCAGGAGTCGGGCGCCGAGAGCCTGCTCGTCGACGACGAGCTCGATCCGGCACAGCAGCGGTTCCTCGAGAACGCGCTCGACACGCGGGTGATCGACCGCACGCAGCTGATCCTCGACATCTTCGCGCAGCATGCAAGGAGCGCCGAGGGCAAGCTGCAGGTCGAGCTCGCTCAGCTCGAGTACAACCTGCCGCGCATGCGCGGCATGTGGCAGCACCTCGAGCGCCTCGGCGGCGGGGTGGGCACGCGCGGCCCCGGCGAGTCGCAGCTCGAGACCGACCGCCGGCTGGCACGGCACCGGATCTCGGTGCTGAAGCGCAAGCTCAAGGACCTCGAGAAGCAGCGGGCGACGCGGCGCCAGGAGCGGCGCCGCAACGAGACGCCCACGATCGCGCTCGCGGGCTACACGAATGTCGGCAAGTCGACCCTCCTGAACCGGCTGACGGGGTCGGAGGTGTCGGTCGAGGACCAGCTCTTCCACACGCTCGACCCGACGACGCGGGGCTTCGAGCACGAAGGGCGCCGCTACCTCCTCACCGACACGGTCGGCTTCATCCGGCGCCTGCCGCATCAGCTGGTCGAGGGGTTCGCGTCGACGCTCGAGGAGACGCTCGTCGCCGACATGGTGCTGCACGTCGTCGACGCCTCTGCTGCCGACGACGAGCAGGACCGCCAGCGCACAGCGGTCGACGATGTGCTGCACGAGATCGGAGCGGGTGAGCTCCCGGTCGAGGTGGTGCTGAACAAGATCGACGAGGTCGATTCACTCGGCCGCCGCCGGCTCACGAACCGGTTTCCCGGCGCACCGCAGGTCTCCGCGCTGACGGGCGAGGGGATGGAGGAGCTCCAGGCGGAGCTGGCGCGGCGCTTCGACGATCGCTGGGAGCGTGTCCGGTTGCTCGTCCCGTACGAGGAGGGTGGCAGGCTGTCGGAGCTCTACGCGCTCGGCACACCGATCGAGGATCGCGACGACACGCCGGACGGAGTGATGATCGTCGCGCGGCTGCCGCGGCGCGACCTGCCGCGCTTCGCGCCGTTCCTCGTCGCCGACCCCTCCGCGACGAACCGGGAGTTCGCCTGATCGAACTGCTCATTCAGAAGGTGCGCCCGAACGCCGTCGTGCCGGCGCGCGCCTATTCGGGCGACGCGGGCCTCGACCTCTCGGCCTGCGACCGTGTCGAGCTCGCGCCGGGCGAGCGCGCACTCGTGCCCACGGGTCTCGCGGTCGCGATCCCCGAGGGGCACGCCGGCTTCGTGCAGCCACGTTCCGGTCTGGCCTCGAAGCACGGCATCTCGATCGTCAACACGCCGGGGCTCGTCGACTCCGGCTATCGCGGCGAGCTGCTCGTCAACCTCGTCAACACGGACCGCGAGGAGACGTTCGTCGTCGAGGAGGGCATGCGGATCGCGCAGCTCGTGATCCTCGAGCTGCCGGAGTTCGAGCTCGTCGAGGTCGAGGCTCTGCCCGAGAGCGAGCGCGGCGTGCGCGGATTCGGCTCCTCCCTGCACTGATGGAGCCACGCATCCGCGTCTCCGCGATCCTCCGCTGGCAGGGCCGCGTCCTGCTCTGCCGCCAGGAGAAGCCGGGCAAGGAGTACTGGCTGCTGCCGGGCGGCGGCGTGGACGCGGGCGAGACGCTGATCGAGGCGCTCCGGCGCGAGCTGCGGGAAGAGCTCGGGGTCGAGGCCGACGTGCAGTTCGAGGGGCCCGTCGCGATCGTCGACTCGATCGCGCCCAAGGCAGCGTCGCCGCTCACGCGCAAGCACGTCGTGCACATCATCTTCTCAGCCGATCTCTCGCACCGCTCGCTCGAGGACGTCGAGACCAAGGATGCGGCGGTGAAGGGCGCGCGCCTCTTCTCCGACGACGAGCTGCAGGACGTCGTCGTCCACCCGCCGATCAAGCGTTTTCTCGAGCGCTGGCAGCCGGGTGACCCCGCCGTGTATCTCGGCGCGCTCTGGGCGCGCTAGAAGCGCCCGCCGCGGGCCCGCGCGCGCGCCGCGGACACGCGGTGGGCTTCCGCCTCGAGCTCGTCCGGCAGCGGTGACAGTTCGGTCGGGCCTCCGGCGTGGGCGAGCGCCTCGGCCAGGATGTGATCGGCGAACCACGGGTTGCGGGGCAGCAGCGGCCCGTGCAGGTACGTCCCGTACACCCGCCGCCAGCGACAGCCCTCGGCTCCGGTCGCCCCGTCGTTGCCGAAGCCGGAGACGACGCGGCCGAGCGGCTCCGCGCCGTCGTCCAGGATCGTGCGCCCGGCGTGGTTCTCGAAGCCGGCCATCATCTGCCCGGCCCACGCGCAGTCGAGCAGCACGTCCCCGATCATCCGCCGTGTGCCCGCGATCGTGTGCAGCGGCAGCAGCCCGATCCCGGGGAGCTCGTCTCCCGCCACGTCGCGATAGGAGCGGCCGAGCAGCTGGTAGCCGCCGCACACGGCGAGGAACGCGGCGCCCGCCTCCGCCGCCTCCCGCAGCGGCCCGGACTTGGCGACGAGATCGTGGGCGACGAGCGCCTGCTCCCGGTCCTGGCCGCCTCCGACGTAGAAGAGGTCGATCTCGCCGGTGGGAATGCGGTCGCGCATCCCGATCGCACTCACCTCGAGCTCGTGGCCGCGACTGCGGGCACGCTCCGCCAGCACCGCGATGTTCCCCCGGTCGGCATAGATGTTCAGATAGTCCGGATAGAGGTGGCCGACCCGGATCTTCATGTCCGCTCCTCCCAGTAGTTCGTGACGTGACCGCGGCCGGCGACGATCTTGCGGAGTGCGAGCATTGCGGTGTAGGTGGGGAGGAGGACGAGCTCGCCTCCGGCAGGGGTGAGCTCGAGGCCGCGATCGAGCGCCGCTTCGAGCGGCGGGACGACCTCGATCTGCTCGCGGGGCAAGCCGCCGTAGGCGGCGCGCAACGCGAGCTCGGCTGCACGGCTTCCGGTCGCGACGAGGCGGTCGAGGCCGGCAAGCAGCGGCTCGAAGTCGACGTCCCAGATCCAGGAGACGTCGCGTCCGTCGGCGATCTCGTCGTTGAGGGCGACGACCGCGACGGTCGGCGCGCGGCCCTCGACGAGCGTGCGGATCGCCTCGTTCGCGCCCGCGGGATTCTTGACGAGCAGCATCAGCAGGCGGCGCTCGCCGATCGCGATCCGCTCGAAGCGCCCGAAGGCGGCGGAAAAGCCCGCCAGGCCGGCGGCCACCTCGTTGAGGGAGGCGCCGAGCGTGAGGGCGAGCGAGCCGGCCCCGAGCGCGTTGTAGACGTTGTAGAGGCCCGGAAGCGCGAGCTCGACCCGGGCGGCTCCCTCGGCGGCCGCCAGCGTGAACGACGCCCCGTCGAGGCCGTGGAGCTCGATCTCGCGGGCAATCACGTCGAGCTTCGGGCGCGCGTGGCCGCACGCCGGGCACCGGTAGTCGCCGAGGTGGCCGACGTAGGCGGCTGCGTAGGTGTACGGCGTGCCGCAGCGCAGGCAGTACTTCGAATCTGCGGCGTGCTGCAGCGTGGGCCGGGCGAGCCTCGGATCGTCGACCCCGAAGACGCGGGAGCGGTGGCCGCGGGCCAGGTCGCCGACCTGCGGGTCGTCGCCGTTCACGACGAGCTCGGCGTCGGGCAGCGCTGCGACCGCGTCGCGCCAGCGGGCGGCGACGAGCTCGAGCTCGCCGTAGCGGTCGAGTTGGTCTCGGAAGAGGTTGCCGAGCAGGAGCGCCCGCGGTCGGATGCGCCGCGCCACCTCGGGCAGCGCCGCCTCGTCGACCTCGAAGACGCCGAGCTGTGCCCCGCGCGCCTGGAGGAGGGAGGAGGCGACGCCGGAGACGAGGTTCGCCCCCGAGCTGTTGTGCACGACCCGGGCCCGCGCGCCCAGGATGCGCGCGACCATTGCCGCGGTGGTCGTCTTCCCGTTCGTCGCCGAGACGACGACCGACCCCTGCTCGAGCCGGCTCGCGAAGCGGTCGATCGCCCCGGGGTCGAGCTTCCAGAGCAGCTTTCCCGGCAGCGTCGTCCCCCCGCCGCGTCCCGCCAGCCGTGAGACGGCTCCCGCGGCCCGCAGGGCGGCGGACTCGAGGGAGAGCGGGATCGGGGGACGCACGGCGGTCGAACGGTAGCCGCCGCGGGCTCGGCACGACCCGCGAGGGACGCCCGGCCCGGAACTAGGGCGTAGTTGCGTTTTCTCTAATGCGCTCTACCATTCTTGGTGGTGGCGCGGAAGCCCTATCGCGCGGTGAGCAGGATCGACCCGCAGGCGCTCGCGGAGTTCCAGGCGGGGATCCGGCGCCGCTACACGGATCAGCAGATCCTCGAGGCCCTGCAGGCCTCGGCCGAACGGCTCGGCCGGTCGCCGACGATGAAGGAGTTCGCGGCCGACCCACAGGCGGGGATGCATCCGCAGACGGTGATCGAGCATTTCGGCACGTGGAACGCCGCCAAGCGCGCGGCGGGGCTGATGCCCCGGCGGTTCGCGACCCGCGAGGAGCTCGTCGAGCAGCTGCGCCGGCTCGGCGAGGAGCTCGGGCGCACCCCGACCGCGCACGACATCCGCGCGCGCCGCGGGACGATGCCCTCGACGTCTCTCTACTGGCATACGTTCGGATCGCTTGCGACGGCCCTGCGCGAGGCGGGGTTCGACGTGGCGGTCGGCGAGGAGCGGCTCGAGCGGGCAATCGGCCAGGGGAGCGAGCTCGCGCGGCGGGTCGGGCGCCTGCCGAAGTTCGGCGACTGGCAGGCCGCGCGGCGCGCGGACCCCTCGTTTCTGACCGAATGGCAGGTCTACCGCCTCTTCGAGGCCCGCCGCGGGGCCTGGGCGACCTTCCAGTACCTCGTGCGCGAGCGCCTGCTCGAGGAAGGGACGACGGTGGGAGCCGACGGCTCCGTGCGCTGAGCCCGGCCATTCCGCAAGCGCGATCAAGCGGCCGCCGGGAGCCCAGGGCACGATCTCGGAGATGACGACGACCACCGACACCTTCAGCCGCTTCGTGGACGTCCTCGCCGAGACGCTGGACGACCGCACGGCCTCGGGAGAGTCGCTGGCGTCGCGCATGCACCTGTCTCGCTTCCACTTCGATCGGCTCGTCTCCGCCGCGGCCGGCGAGCCGCCCGCGACGCTCCGGCGGCGCGTGCTGCTCGAGCGGGCCGCCTACCGCCTGATCACCACGGACGACGACGTGCTCACCGTGGCGCTCGATGCGGGCTACTCGTCGCACGAGGCGTTCACGCGGGCGTTCACGCGGGCCTACGGGTCGGCGCCCTCCCGCTGGCGCCGCCGGCCGACACGGTTCCAGATCGACGCGCCGAGCAAGGTGCACTTCAGCCCTCCGGGCGGCCTCCGGGTCCCCGCCGAACGAAAGGTGACTGCCATGGATCTGCTGATCCGCATGGTCGAACATCACATCTGGCTCGTCGGCGAGATGCTGCAGCGGGCCGAGCAGCTCGACGACTCGGCGCTCGCTGCACGCGTCGAGATCTCGGTCGAGGGGATCGACTGCGACCCGACGCTGCGCTCGCTCCTCGCGCGTCTCGTCGGGCAGCTCGCGATGTGGGACGCAGCGACCCACGATCGCCCGTACGAGATCGCAGACGAGCAAGGCGAGTCGGTCGCCGACCTGCGCGCCAAGTTCGCCGAGGTGGGGCCGGCGTTTCTCGCCCAGGTCAGCGCGATCGTCGACGAGGGGCGCCTCGACGAGACGTTCGTCGATGCGATCTGCGACCCACCCGAGGTCTTCACGTACGGCGGCATGATCGCTCACGTGCTGACGTTCGCCGCGCACCGCCGGACGCTCGTCTGCGGCGCGCTGATCGACGCGGGCGTCACCGACCTCGGTGCGGGCGATCCGATGCGGTGGGTGGCCGCCGCCTGACGAAGTACTAGGCGGCCGCGAGAGCCGCGAGGCGCGCGAGGCAGAACTCCCGCTCCTGCGGTGCGCGCACCGACGGGAGCGGGTCGTCCTCGTGGTAGGAGACGTCCGGCTGGAAGCGCGCCTGGCGCACGATGCGGCCGTCCTCGAGCGCGAGCCACATGCCTTCGGGCAGCTCCCGCTTGCGCAGCTTGAGGCCGCAGTAGCGCTCGACGACCTCGAGCGCGACCTTGGTCGAGGCGTAGAAGACGCCGTCGCGGCCGATGCCGACCCAGAGTGGGCGGCCGCTGCCACGGGCGAGGAAGACGACGCCGGGCTCGCGCTCGTCGACCCAGGACGTCGCCATGGCGCCGCGCAGGTGCTCGAGCGCCTTCGCGTCGTTCCGGGAGTGGGCGGCAATCGCGAAGATCGCCTCGGAGTCGACGGTCATGCGCGGCTCGGCGCGGGCGCAGGAGTGGGGGGCGAGGAGCTCGTCGTCGTTCAGGATGATCCCGTTGTGGATGCCGACCACGGGCCCGTGGCGGACCGGATGGTTGTTGGCGGCGATCGACGGATGGCCCTTCGTGTAGTCGCGGACGTGGACGAGCAGCTGGTTCGCCTCGTCCGGCACCGACACGCGCTCGAGCAGCTGCGAGGCGGGCGTCCGCTGCTTCACAACGGTCGCGTAGGCGTCCCGCGGGCCGCGGTAGGCGTACCCGACGGCATCGGCGCCTCGCTCGGCGATCGCAGCCAGCAGGGCCTGCGCGGCCAGAGTCCTGCCGACGCGTGAGCGCGAGCGAAGGTTGTATCCCGCAATGCCGCACATAACTTGATCCTATGGACGTAGACGGACGTGGCGTCCTGAAGTTGCTATCGGCACGGACTCTTTACATCTCAAGGGTGACGCTCCTCCCGCCGATAGGGATCCCGATGAAACAATCGCTTCCCGAGGCGTCGCCGGAAGCAGATCCGCCCGAGCCCGTTCTCGGACTGCTGCCGGCACTCGACGAGATCGAAGAGGAGGTCGAGGAGGAGCCGGAGAACGCCTTCCTCAGCGAGGACGAGCGCCTCCAGACGTCCGACCCGCTGAAGCTCTACGTCCGCCAGATCGGCGACGGCCGGCTGCTGACGCCGGCCGAGGAGCGCGAGCTTGCGCGCCTCAAGGATCTCGGCGACCCGCGCGCGAAGCGCCGACTGATCGAGTGCAACCTGCGGCTCGTCATGTCGATCACGCGCAACTACACGAAGGCAGGCGTGCCGCTCCTCGACCTGATCCAGGAGGGCAACCTGGGGCTGATCCGTGCGGTCGAGAAGTTCGACTACAAGATGGGCTTCAAGCTCTCGACCTACGCGACCTGGTGGATCCGGCAGGCGGTCACGCGCGCACTCGCCGACCAGGGCCGCACGATCCGCCTTCCCGTGCACGTCGCCGAGCAGGTCCGGCGCGCCCAGCGGTCACGCCGCCAGCTGGCGCAGAAGCTGAACCGTGATCCCTCGATCGAGGAGATCGCCGCCGATTCCGGCTTCCCCGAGCAGAGGGTCCGGGAGCTCTTCGAGCTCGTCGAGGATCCCGTCTCGCTGGAGACGCCGGTGGGGGACGGGGAGAGCATGGTCGCCGACCTGATCGAAGACGAGAAATCGGAGTCGCCGGACGGCGCCACTGCGGATCACGCGCGCTCCGTCGAGCTTGCGGCCGCGATCGAGCTCTTGAACCCGCGCATGCAGCACGTCGTCGTGCGCCGGTTCGGTCTCGACGGCCTGCCGCCCCAGACGCTCGAGGAGGTCGGCGCGGATCTCGGCATCACCCGCGAGCGCGTGCGCCAGCTCGAGACACGGGCCCTGCGCGAGCTGCGGCTCGTCGCACCGAGCCTCCAGCTCTACCTGCAGCCCTGAAGCTCGCTCTCAGGTCGTCGCGGCGATCGCCTCCATCTCGTGGAGGGCCCCCAGACGCTTCAGCGCGTCGACCTCGATCTGCCGGACGCGCTCGCGCGTCAGCCCGAGGCGTCTGCCGATCTCCTCGAGCGTCTTCGGGTCGGCGTCGCCGAGGCCGTAGCGGAGACTGACGACCACCCGGTGCCGGTCGGGCAGCGAGCGAAGCGCGATCGCGAGCGTCTCGGAGCGCAGCGAGTCCTCGACGAGCTCGTCGGGAAGCGGGCCGTCCCCGGCGACGAAGTCACCGAGCACGGCGTCGTCCGACTCGCCGACGGGCGCGTCGAGCGAGGTCGACGCCCGCGCCGCCGCGCGGACCTCCTTCGCCTGGTGCAGCGGCAGGTTCGCCTCGGCGGCGACCTCCTCGAGCGTCGGTTCGCGGCCGAGCGACGCCCAGAGGTTCCGCTCCGCCCGGTTCATCTTCTGGAGCCGCTCGACGATGTGGACCGGCATGCGGATCACCCGGCCCTTGTCGGCGAGCGCCCGCGCGACCGCCTGCCGGATCCACCAGGTCGCATAGGTGGAAAACTTGTAGCCGCGGCGCCAGTCGAACTTCTCCACGGCCCGGATCAGGCCGAGGGTGCCCTCCTGGATCAGATCGAGGAAGGGCAGGCCCTGGTTGCGGTAGTTCTTCGCGATCGAGACGACGAGCCGCAGGTTGGACTGGATCATCCGCTGCTTCGCGCGCAGGTCGCCGGCCTCGATCGACTTCGCGAGCTCGACCTCCTGGGCGGCCGTCAGGAGGGGATGCCGCCCGGCCTCGCGCAGGAAGAGCTGCAGGGCGTCGGTCGTCGTCTCCCAGGAGAGCTGGAGCGGCTGCGGCTCGGCTGTGGGCGCCGGGAGCGCCTCGCCGTCCTCGCCGAGGTCGTTGACGATGTCGATCTGGCGCTTCTCGAGCTCGCGGTGCAGGAGGTCGATCTCGAGCGCGTCGAGGCCCAGCGGCTCGAGCACGTCGTTCAGCTCGGACTGCAGGATCGAGCCGCGTTCCTCGGCTGTGTCGACGAGCCGGCGCAGGTCGTCGCTCAGGAGGAGGATGTCGGTCTCCGTTGCCACCCAGTCACCATCTAGCCGCTCGGTGAATCGCCCAAACCACGCGGTTCGGCCCGGTTCCGCCTCTGCACGCAAGTGAGCGTTATGTCAAGTAGCGAGAGAGGCCGTCCGGCCCGGGTGCTGGGATCGGTGGATGGACGTCCCACCCCTCCTCGGCGGGAGCATCGACGGCCTCGATTTCGTCGTCGCCGAGTGGGTCGACGAGAGCGAGAGCTCGGCGACGCGGCCGGTCGCGCCGCTGCACGTGCACCACGGTGACGACGAGGCCTGGTACGTGCTCGAGGGTGCGCTCGGCTTCGTCCGCGGTGACGACCGGCTCGAGGCTCACGCCGGGGCGGCCGTCCTCGTCCCCCGTGGGCTCCCCCACACCTTCTGGAACGCGGCCGGCGGCCGGACGCGCTATCTGATCGTGATGACACCGACGACCGCCGCCCTCGTCCAGGCGCTGCACGACCCCGCCGGCGTCGACGACGTGCGCGGCCTCTTCCGCCGCTTCGACTCCGAGCTCCTGGTCTAGGGGCGGACAACCGGGGTCAGACCCCGGACGCGTCTTGGTGAGCCACGGCCGCGGCGGTCGCGAGTCGCTGCGTCGTCCACAGGTTTTCCCCAGCGCTCCGTCGCTACGAGCGCGTTTTTTCGCACCTCCCCCCTCTTGAACGGACGTGCCCGGCGCGTTAGCGTCGTTCTTGCACCGAGCACGGAGCGCGAGTAGGTCGAAGCCGCTCCCGAGGGCCGTAGGCGGAAGCCGAAGGTTCACGGGGGAGGTGGACGAAAGCGCCACCGGCTCGGTGAATTATGGTCCGGCCCCTTTTTAGCGCAGAGCACGAAATGCTAATTCGGGCATCGCTCGAGGAAGTTTCCGCAAATTGCGCCAAAGGTCGTTCCCGGCCCCTTGCGCTGCCTGCCCGTACCCCCTAGGTTTGCTCTTGCACCGAGCACGGAGCGCGAGTAGGTCGAAGCCGCTCCCGAGGGCCGTAGGCGGAAGCCGAAGGTTCACGGGGGAGGTGGACAAAAGCGCCACCGGCTCGGTGAATTTTTTTTGGTCCGACCGACCCGGTAAGATCCCGCCGCGATGCACCTGCGCTCACCCGCCTTCGACCACGGCGTCACCTCGTTCCTCTGGGGCCTCTTCTTCGGCCTCTTCATCTGGATCGGCGGCAGCGCCGTCGGCTACGGCTCGGCGGTGACGTTCATCACCGGCGCCGTCGTCGGGTTCGTGACGTTCCTCTTCGTCCGTGTCTACGGCGAAGACGAGCCGCGCCGCCCCTGAGGGACGTCGACGAGCGCACGCACGAGCAGGCGCGTCAGCGGACTGCCGATCTGCTCCTCGAGTCGCGTATAGGCACTCGGACGGTCGTCGGCGATGTCGGCGCAATGGACGAGAAGCAATGCTGCTCCGCGCACGGGCTGATGTGGCTCGAGAACGGTCATCTTCCGTGTTGCAAGTATCGACCTGCCGTCGGACAGCGCGATCCCTGGCGGGAGGGAACGACGGCTACTCGAGCCCGAGACGCCGTGCGTCGAACGACTCCGAGTCGAGTTCGGCGCGGAACTCCTGCACGGTCGCGGCGACGTCGCGCTCGAAGAGATGCTCGACGACCCCCACCTCGCGGTCGTTGTGAAACGGCACGTCGACGTGCGCACGTGAGACGAGATTCACCGACACCTTGCCGCAGACCGGGCACCGCACGGCCAGGCCGACGCGGTCACCCGATGCAGCCGGCGCGAGCAACCGGAACGCGGACGGATAGACCGGCCGCGGCCGTTCCTCGGGCCAGCAGAAGAAGCTCCAGGGCCATTCCCCCGACTTGATCCGGGCGGCCGCGACGTCGCTCAGCTCCGCTGCGACGGCCTCGAGCTTCGAGGTCATGAGGTTGACGAACTTCGTCCTCTCCTGGAGCCCGAGCGGCGCCCAGTCCAGCTCGTCGTGCGAGACCAGCCCCGGATGCTCGGCGCCGCAGCCGCAGGCGAACTCGACACGATAGACCGACGGGTGCTGCGCACCGGGCAGCTGCTCGAGCCGGCGGAAGCGCGAGAGGGACACCCGCGTCTCACCGTGGATCGGGCAGGAGAACGTGTAGGTGCTCGTCAGCGTGTCGTACATGGCGGAGTCCTACCCCATGTATCGGCTGTCAAGCGAGAATCAGTACTCGATCAGTGCGTACAGGTCGGTGCCGGCGAGTCGTTCGCGGCCCCCGAGGAACGAAAGCTCGATGATGAAGCAGGCGCCGATCACGACGCCGCCGAGCTGTTCGACGAGCTTCTTGATCGCCTCCACGGTGCCGCCGGTCGCAAGCACGTCGTCGTGGATCACGACCCGGGAGCCGGCGGGGATGAGATCGGGATGCAGCTCGAGCGAGTTCTCTCCGTACTCGAGGACGTAACTCGCGCTGACCGTCTCCGGCGGCAGCTTGCCCGGCCGGCGAGCCGGGATGAACCCGGTTCCCGCCTCGACGGCGATCGCGGATCCGAGCCAGAACCCACGTGCCTCTGCGCCGAGCACGAGGTCGGCGTTCCGCCCCTTCACCCAGGTCGCCAGCTCGCCGACCGTCTGGCGGAGCGTCGCCGGATCGGCGAGGAGCGGCGTCACGTCCTTGAAGCCCACCCCGGGAGTCGGGAAGTCCTGAACCTCCCGGACCATCGAGCGAAGATCGGTCACTGAGCCAAGTCTCGCAGGTCGCGCCAGTAGAGGAGCGACGACAGCTCCCCCGCGAGCTCTGCAAGCTGCTGAAGGTCGCGGACCGCCTGAGCACGGCGTTCGCTGTTGCGACCGCGCAGCGAGGGCGCGAACATCTGCTCGAGCAGCGCGGCCTGGCGCGCAGTGGCGGTGCGGATCGTTCGGAGGTGGCGCGGGCCGACGCCGAAGCGCGCGAGCTGCGCACAGAGCAGGGCGACGTCGATGTCGGACTCCGGGTACCGCTTCTCTCCCCCGCTTCCGTGTGGTGCGAGCAGGCCGAAATCCTCGAGCTCCTTCGCAAGCGACGGCTCGATCACAGCGCGCTCGCACAGCTCGTCGAGGGTGACCGTCTCCTCGGCCGCCCCGAGCGCCGTCGGGCGCCGCCGCTTTCGCTCCTTCGCGCCGGGCGCGTCCAGCTCGTCCTTGATCACCCGCAGCGGCAGGAACTCGTCTCGCTGGAGCCGCAGGATCGTCTGCAGCCGCTCGAGGTCGCTCTCGCTGAACAGCCGGTAGCCCCCCTGCGTGCGCCTCGGCATCAGGAGGCCCTCGTCCTCGAGGTAGCGGATCTTCGAGATCGAGATGTCCGGGAACTCGTCGTGCAGGCGCCGCACGACCTCACCGATGCGCAGGAAGCGCTCGCGCGGCAGCTTCTGCGGGGCCGTGCTCGTCATGCGATGAACGTCATCCGGTACTTGCCGATCTGGAGCTCGTCCCCCTCCGCGAGCTGTGCGCTGTCGATCCGCCGGCGGTTGACGAACGTGCCGTTGAGCGAGCCCTGGTCCTCGACGACGAACTTGCCGTCGCGCTTGATCAGGACGGCGTGGTTGCGCGACACCGTCACGTCGTCGAGAAAGACCTCGCAGTCGGGTGAGCGGCCGATGCGCGTGCGCTCGCCGGAGGGCTTGAAGCTCTCCCCCGCCCTGCCGCCGCCCGCGCGCACGACGAGCGCCGGGCCATCGATCCCGAGGTCCTCGTGCTCGATGTCACCGACCTCCTCGGGCGAGAAGGTCTGCGTCGTCTCCGCCGGCTGCTCCGCCCGCGCGAGGAGCGCGCCGCAGCGCGAGCAGTAGTTCGCGGACTCGGGGTTCTGGAAGCCGCACTCCTGGCAGTAGACGACGCTCATCGCTACCCCGGCGGAGAGGACTTCCCCGTCAGGATCTCGGTGAGACGGTCAACGTCGACCTGGTCGAGCACGCTGCGACCACCCGAGGTCTGGAGGCGCGCGACGAGCTCCGCGCGCAGGATGTCGATCTTGCCGTGCAGCAGGCGGCGCTGGTAGCTGACCTCGCGCTCCTGCAGCTCGAGCTCGTCGATCAGGCCTTTCAGGTCGCTGTCGGACAGCGAGCCGAGATCAGGGAGCGGTTCCACGGTGCCGCCTTTCGTCGTCGGTCGAGTCAGTCAATTCCAGCAGAGGCTGCCGGAACCGTCAACCTCAGCTTAAGGGTTCAGCTCCGGCTGCCGATCTCCTCCCGCTCGATCAGGTCCGTGACGAGCGTGCGGAGCTCGGTCTCGAGATCCTTGGACTCCTCGGCCGTCTCGCCCTCGGCGTAGAGATGGACGAGCGGCTCGTCGGCGTCCGGCAGCACCTGCACCCAGCCGCGCTCGTCGAAGATCTTGATCCCGTCCCGGAGGTCGACGTTCGCGTCCGCGAACCGCTCGTTGAGGACGCGCATCACGGTGCCCTTGAGCGCCCACGGGCACTGCAGCTGGCGATGGATCAGCGTCGGCCGCGGCAGTGCGGCCACGAGCTTCGAGAGCGGCTGCTCGACCGGCGCGAGCAGCTCGAGCAGCTTGCAGAGAGACGCGCTCGCGTCGTAGGCGGGCAGGAAGCCCGGGAACACGTACCCCCCACCCGGCGCCCCCGCGAAGACGACACCGTCCGCCGCGGCCGCCTGCGTCAGCCCGGCGAGCGTGGCCGGCGTGCGGATGACGTCGAGCTTGTCGCCGACCACCTCCTCGACCTGGCTCGTGGCCGTGATCGGGACGGCGACCTTCCCCGACGAGCTCAGCGTCAGGAGGTGGAGGTACAGGAGGAGCGCCTGGTCCGGCCGCACCTCGCGGCCTGTCTCGTCGATCAGGAACAGGCGCTCCGCGGAGCGGTCGAAGACGGCGCCGAAATCGGCGTTCACCGCCGCGACGAGCCGCTGGGCATAGTCGAGCGTCGCCCCGAAGCGCGAGGGCGCCGAGCCGGCGTCGGACTCGAACGCGTGGGCGGTGACGGCCTCCACCCCGAGCTGTCCGAAGACGAGAGGCAGCACGAAGCTGCCGCCCGAATAGCCGTAGTCGACGACGATGCGGAAGCCGCGCTCGCGGATCGGCGCGACGTCGAGGTCGTCGAGCAGGTGGCTCGCGTAGCTCTCGCGGGCGCGGGCGGGATAGGTGATCGACCCGACCGCCCCGAACGGGACCCGGCGCAGCTCCTGGCGCGTGAAGTGCTTCTCGATCTCCTTCTGCATCGCCTCCGAGAGCGCGACGCCGGGCCGTTCGAAGAGGCGGATCTGGACCGCCTCGGGGTCGGTGGTCGAGGCGCCGACGTGGAACGCTGCGTCGTAGTTCTGCGTCTTCAAGAGGTGCTTGCCGACCGGCGCCGGCAGCGTCCGCAGGTCGGCCACCTGCACCCCGGTCGAGTTGAGCCCGGAGATCAGCGCGCGTTTGATCATGCGGTAGGCCGGGGCGCTCTCGCGGCTTGCGACCACGCGGGCGCCCCGCTTGAGCGCGGTGCCGAGCGCGGCGCCGACGCGCAACGCGACCTCGGGCGTCAGATCGACGTTGACGAGCCCGACGACCCCGTCCTGGGCGAACACCTTGGTCGTCCCGCGCGACTCCCAGATCAGGCTCTCGTGGATCTGCGCGCCGTATTCGACCTCCTTGTACGGGTAGATCCGCACGCCCGGGAAGATCACCGACTGGTCGCCGAGCGTGACCTGGTCGCCCACCGCGACCCCCTCGTGCACGCGGGCGTGCGGCCGCACGTCGCAGTTGCGCCCGAGGATCGCGCCCTCGATCGTCACACTGCGTCCGATGTAGCAGGAAGCGTCGATCACGGACCGCGAGACTCGCGACCGCTCCCGCAGCGTCGTGCCCGGGCCGAGCACCGTGTACGGGCCCACCGACGACTCGGGCGAGACGGTGCAGTAGTTGCCGATGAACGCGGGCCCCTCGACGCCCTCCACGTCGTCGATCTCGACGCCCTCTCCGATCCACACGTCCCCGCGGATCTTCAGGCCGGGAATGTTGAGGCGCACCTTCTCGTCCAGAGCGTCGGCGTTCGCCTGCCGGTACTGGTCGAGGTTGCCGATGTCCTGCCAGTAGCCCTCGCAGACGTACCCGTAGATCGGGCGACCCATCTCGAGCAGGAGCGGGAAGAGCTCCTTCGAGAAGTCGAACGGGCGATCCGTCGGGATGTGCCGGAGCACCTCCGGCTCGAGCACGTAGATGCCGGTGTTGATCGTGTCGGAGAACACCTGGCCCCAGGACGGCTTCTCGAGGAAGCGCTCCACCTTCCCGTCCTCGTCGGTGACGACGATCCCGAACTCGAGCGGGTTCTCGACCGACTTGAGGCCGATCGTGACGGCGGCGCCCTTCTCTTTGTGGAACTCGACGATCTTGTTCAGGTCGATGTCGCAGAGGGCGTCGCCCGAGATGACGAGAAACGTCTCGTCGAGCCGGTCCGACGCGAGCCGCACCGACCCGGCCGTTCCGAGCGGGCTCTCCTCGACCGAGTACTCGATGTTCAGCCCGAGGCTGCCGCCGTCGCCGAAGTAGCTGCGGATCGCCTGCGGCAGGAAGGCGACCGTGATCACGACGTCCTCGAAGCCGTGCTCGCGCAAGAGCTCGAGGATGTGCTCCATGCACGGCTTGCCGACGATCGACACCATCGGCTTGGGCTGGTTCGACGTCAGCGGGCGCAGTCTCGTCCCCTCGCCACCCGCCATCACCACCGCTCTCATGCCATCACCTCACGGCGCGCCTTGAGCGCGTATTCGCCGAGCGCGATCAGGGCCAGCACGAGGCCGCTCCAGAAGATCCAGAGCGGCCAGTCGGTTCCCTGCGGCGTGACCATCACGAAGCCGAGGCCCGCATAGAGGAGCCACGTCGCCGCCTTGCCGACCAGGTTCACCCGGAACTCGTAGCCGCGCCCGAGCATGATCGGCGTCCCGATGAGGGTGACGAGATCGCGGGCCGGGATGATCAGGGCGAGCCATGGCAGGCGACCGGCGTGGATCAGGAGGATCACGGCCGCATCGATCATCAGCCGGTCGGCGAGCGGGTCGGCGAACTTGCCGAAGGCCGACTCGACGTGCCAGCGCCGGGCCAGATAGCCGTCGACCTGGTCCGTCACCCCAGCGATTCCGAAGACGATCGCCGCGGGCCAGGAGTAGCCGCCGTCGCTCGCGAGGATCAGCGCGATGAAGACGGGGATCAGCAGAAACCGCGCGATCGTCAGCGCGTTCGGCACCTGGGCGCGAGTCACGCTGACAGGATATGTCGGTGCCGACCCTGCCGGGATTCGTCAATGCCCACTGTCATGCTTTTCAACGCGCCTTGCGGGGCCGCGGTGGGGGCGGCGACTTCTGGGCCTGGCGCGACCGGATGATCGCCCTGGCCGGCTCGCTGAGCGTCTCGGAGATTCGCCGGGAGTACGTCGACGTCTACCGCGAGCTGCGCGCGAACGGCTACACCGCGGTCGGCGAGTTCCACTACCTCGGCCTGGACGAGGCGAGGGCCGCAGCCGATGCCGCGGCCGAGGCCGGGATCGCCTTCGTCTGCCTCTACGCCTGCTACCTGCGGGGCGGCATCCCTCGCTTCCGCCAGGACTCGATCGTCCAGTACCTGCGCGAGCTCGAGGAGCTTCGCGGCGCCGGCATCGCGGTCGGGGTCGCCCCCCACTCCGTGCGTGCGTGCCCGGCCGACGAGCTGCACGAGCTCGGTCGCTACGCCGTCGAGCACGGCCTGCCGCTCCACGTGCACGCCGACGAGCAACCGAGAGAGATCGACGAGTGCCTCGCGGAGAACGGGGTCCGTCCGATCGAGCTGCTCGCCCGGGCAGGCTGCCTCGGACCCCGGTCGACGATCGTGCACGCTACCCACGCCGACGGCGGCGAGCTCGATCTCCTGCGCGATTCGGGCTCGCGCATCTGCGTCTGCCCGACGACGGAGGCCAACCTCGGGGACGGCTTCCTGCCCGTGGCGCGCGTCTGCCATCGAGCGATCGGCCTGTGCATCGGCTCGGACTCGAACGTCCGCATCGATCCGCTCGAGGAGCTGCGCGAGCTCGAGGGCATCGCCCGCCGTCAGACCGGCAGGCGCGGCGTGATTGCGATGGATGCGCTGCTCAGCTTCGGAGCAGACGAGGGCGCCGCGGCACTCGGTCTCGAGACCTGGCCGGACGCGGTCGTCGACCTTGCACATCCGCAGTTGCGCGGCGTCGACGAGGCGGCGCTCTACGAGGCGCTCGTGTTCGGCTGCACGGGTGACGTGCTGCGGAAGACGTCCGACCAGTAGCGCGTCCGCGCCAGATAGGCGCTTTCCGCGGCGACGCCGTGCAGCCCCCAGGCGCCGTCGTACGAGAGATACCGATAGAGCCCGTGGCGCACCGAGGGAGCGGCAGGCTCGATCTGCGTGCCTTCGTGCCACTCGTTGAACGACGTGATCGTGACGTCGTCCGCGCCGCTCGCGATCGCAGCGTGCCACATCGCGTCGTACGTGGCACCGTGCCGCCGCGGCTTCACGCGAGGGTCGTCGCTGCCGCGGCGCGCGTCGTATCCCGGGCCGACCGAGGGTGCGCAGACGAGGTGGCGCAGGTGCGCCTGTGCACAGAGCCGATGGAACTTGTCGCCGCCGTAGGTGACGATGTCGTAGGTGTAGACGCCGTCGAAGCCGGCGTGCGCCGCGACGCCGACGAGCCCGGTCTGCGCATAGAGCTTCACGCCGCCGGCGTGCAACACCGCTGCCGCCGCCGCCCAGTCGCCGACTGCCAGGTCGAACGGGCGGTAGACGTAGAACGACCTGATGCCGTAGTTGCGCAGATAGGCGATGTCGGCCGCGGTGCTCGCGACGGTGCGCCCGAAGTAGGGCTCGAGGTGCACGGCGACCGAGACGCCGTCGTCGTGGGCGGCGACGATCACGGCGGGCAGCCGCTGGTCCTCGGGCGAGCCTTGCCCCCACCACGAGACGATGATCTCGTCGATGCCCGCGGACCGGATCTCGTCCATCTGCTGCGCGAGCACCATGCGGTCGGCGGAGGAGTAGAGACCGCGCGCAGGGTAGTACGACGATGCGATGTTGTTCGGCGGATCGTGCCCGAGCTGCCCCCAGTGCATGTAGGCGCCGTCCTCGGCGGCGGTCCCGTACCACGGGTAGAAGAACGCGGAGACGCGAGCCCCCGCCTGCGCGGACGCGGGCAGGCAGAGTGCAAGCAGGATGCCGAGAAGAAGTCGCCGCATGGTGGGGGTCACTCCGATCATCCTCCACAGCGGATCCGCCGACAATGGGCCGGACGGCTCAGGCGGCCCGATTGTGAGACCCACCGTGAGACATACGGGTTTCGACTGATGCCGGGAGCTCCGTCCGCTGCGACGATCGAAGCGGTGGACCAGCAGTTCATTACTCCCACGGGCAGGCAGGAGATCGAACAGGAGCTGGCGCGCCTGCGCGCCGCGCGCACAGAGAGCGGGCGGCGGCTCGGTGATTCCATGCTGCTCGCGGGCGATGCGGGCGACGTCGGCGAGTACCTCGACGAGCAGCGCGAGCAAGATCTGCTCGACCGCCGCATCGAGCTGCTCGAGGAGCGCCTCGCGACCGCGCAGATCATCGAGCCGGATCGCAAGCTGCACGAGAGCGCGGTGATCGGCACTGCGACCGACGTCGAGGATCTCGACACCGGGCTGCTGAGCCATTTCGAGCTGGTCAGCTCCGCCGAGTCGAACCCGGCCCGAGGACGCCTGTCGGTCGAGTCGCCCGTCGGGCGCGCGCTCGTCGGCCACCGGGCCGGCGACACGATCGACGTTCTGACCCCAAAGGGCCGCCGGCACCTGAGGGTGATCGCAGTCGAGTAGCCCTCGGGCGCCGCTCTTGCCTGCGGGGCCGTCAGGCTCTAGAATCGCGCCAGCCGGGTTGGGTTCTACGGCGCCGGTCGTCGAGGGGGTTCGTTCGGACGATTCGGGGAGAGACAGCCCAGCCCGCCGTTTCCCTTCCGGGTAGACAGTTCCGCTCGTGCGACATGAGAGCCGTACCCGCCGACATCGACCCGAGTGCGCTCGCGGCGGCCGTCGCGGACGGCTGGGACTTCGTCGCCGCGGAGCTCGACTACGCGGCGGTCGGGGCCGGGAGCTACCACTGGCAGCTTCGCTCCGAAGACGGCGAGCGCCGATTCGTCACGGTCGACGACCTCGACCAGAAGGCCTGGCTCGGCGATACCCGGGAGTCGGTCCACGCCGGTCTCGCTCGCGCGTTCGCCACCGCCTACGCGCTGCGGGCGGCCGGCCTCACGTTCGTCGTCGCACCTCTCGAAACGCGACGTGGCGAGACGGTCTTGCGACTTAGGTCGCGGCACACGGTCGCCTTGTTCCCGTTCGTCGAGGGACGAGCCGGCCGGTGGGGCCAGTACGACGACGCCGTCCGCCAGGCGTTGCTCTCGCTGCTCGCCGAGCTCCATCTCGCGACACCGGTCGTCGCTTCGACCGCCCCCAGAGTGGGTCTCGAGCTGCCCGGCCGCCGCCACATCACCGCAGCGCTCCAGGAGCTGCACGAGCCATGGTCGGGCGGTCCGTTCTCCGAGCCTGCACGTCGCGCGGTCGCCGCGCGTGCCTCCGGCGTGATGGAGCTCCTCTCGCTCGCCGACCGGCTCGCGGCGGTGGTGGAGGAGCGCCGGGCCGACTGGGTCGTCACGCACGGCGAGCCACATCCGGCCAACGTGCTGACGTCCGGCGGACGGCACCTGCTCGTCGACTGGGACACGGTGGGGCTTGCTCCACGCGAGCGAGACCTCTGGATGCTCGCAGACGACACCCCAGACGCGACGGAGCGTTACACGGAGCTGACCGGGCACGCGGTGGACCGTGATGCAGTGAACTTCTTCCGGCTGACGTGGGATCTCAAGGACCTCGCCGAGTACCTGAAACTGCTTCGAGGGCCACACGGCGAGGACGCCGACTCCGCGCGTGCGTACGAGGGAGTGCAGCACTGCGTCTCCAGCCGTGAGCACTGGCGGGCTCTGCTCGGATAGCCCGGAGCGAAATCCGATTCGTCCGGCCGGCGCGTAGACGCGGTTGACACCAACTTCGGTCGAAAGGACGTTCGGTATGCATCGCCTGCTTCGTTTCCTCGTTCTCGCCGCGGCGCTCGTGGTCGCGGTCGCCGCCTTCTCGGTCACCGCACTCGCCCGCCCCCAGGCGGGCCACCCGAAGCTGATCGGCACCGTCGGCAAGAACGACGCGTACAAGATCACTCTCGCGACCGCCGCCGGCAAGCGGGTCAAGACGCTCAAGGCCGGCACCTACACGATCGTCATCCACGACGATTCGTCGCTGCACAACTACGAGCTGGACGGCCCGCACGGCAAGTCGTGGACGTTCACCTCGGTGTCCTACAAGGGCACGAAGACCATGACCCTGAAGCTCGTCGCGGGCGCCTACAAGGCCTATTGCTCGCCGCACGAGTCGGTGATGTTCCAGCACTTCACCGTCACCTGATGTCGACCGCCGGGATGAGAAACGGGAGGTGGAGCAATTGAGGATCGAACGGCACTCCGAGGCAAGGGTCGCGCGGGTCGAAACGAAGCTGCGCTATGCCCTCGCGCTGGCCCTCGCGGCGGCGCTGGGCTTCGCCGGCTTCCAGCTCGCCGGTTCGAAGGCGGAGGGCGCGGTCCGCGTGAGCGAGAGCACCGCCACCGTCTCGCTGCACAAGACGGCGCTCGGCGCGATCCTCGCGAACGCGAAGGGTCACACCCTCTACATGTTCGTCAAGGACAAGCACGGCAAGAGCGCCTGTACCGGGCTGTGCGCCCGGTACTGGCCGCCCGTGATCGCCAAGACGAGACCGACCGCGGGAGCGGGGCTCGAGCGCTCGCTGCTCGGCACGACGACCCGGAGCGACGGACGCAAGCAGGTGACGTACAACCGCCATCCGCTCTACACCTTCGCTCTCGACAAGCGGGCCGGCGAGACGAACGGGCAGGGGTCGACCGGCTTCGGCGCGCGCTGGTGGGCGCTGGCCGCGACCGGACGCCCCGTGACGAGGACCGCGACGGTCACGACCGGGACGACGACCACGACACCCGAGACGACGACCGCCGAGACGACGACGACGCGGTATCCATACCCACCGTAGGCGCCGAATCCGCGAGGAGCTCCCGGCCCACCGCCCGCCCCGGCCGGGGGCTCCCGCGGTCTAAAGGTTTCGAGTCCCTGAGCCGATTCTCGCCAGATGCGGCGAGTGAGACTCCGGCGGGCCGGGCCCCTGGTCATCGTGGCGATCCTGGTCGGCGCCTGGTTCGCCGTGCACGCCGGCGCGGGCTCGGGCTCTCCCCGGGTCACCGTGCGCGTGACCGAGCGCGACTTTCACATCGTCGCGCCGAAACGCGTCCAGAGCGGCGACGTCGTCCTGAGCGTCGCGAACAAGGGACCTGACGACCACGAGCTCGTGATCGTGCGCGCGACGAGAGGACGGCTGCCGCTGCACGCCGACGGGCTGACGGTCGACGAGGAGAAGCTGAGCCCGCGCACCGTGTTCTCGGCCGATCCCGGCCGGCCCGGCTCGGTGCGAACGTTCAAGCTGCATCTCGAGCCCGGCTACTACGTGCTCCTCTGCAACATGGCCGGGCACTTCATGGCGGGCATGCGCACCACGCTGGTCGTGCGGTGACGATGCGCTGGACTCGCCGCTGGAGTCGGGCCGGGGCTCTCAAGCCCTTCTCGGCGCGGAGCCGCGGGCCGATCGCGGCGATCCTGATCGTCTTCGCCCTCTTCTCGGCGGTGAGCGTCGGCCTCTCGATCCGCTCGACCTCGGGCTCCCGTCACAGCGCCGCGGTCGTCGAGGTCGCCGCACGCCAGCGGACACTTGCCGAGCGCTACGTGAAGGCCGTGCTGCTCGTGCGCAGCGGGGGCCGCAGCGATCCGTACTACACCGCCGGCGTCCTCGAGCGCAGCGCGAGGGCGCTCCTCCACGGCGGAACCGCGCCACCCGTGAACGGTGACGACGACGCGACGGCGCTGCCGGCTGCCCGCGACCGTGTCGAGCGTGCCCAGCTGCTGCAGGAGGTGCGGCTCGTCCACGACCTGACGGCGACCGGAGCCGCGCTCCTCCAGCATCGGCCGCTGCGGCCCGTGCCGCTCACCGCACACGAGCGGATCGAGACGCGGGACCCCGTCCTCCGGCTGCAGGTGCTTGCCGCGCTGACCTCGAACGTCTCCCTCAACGCAGCCCGCACGATTGCGGGCACTGCCGACCGCAGCATCCGGGACCTGATCACGCTCCAGGTCATGCTCGGGATCGCCGGCCTGCTCACGTCGCTGCTCCTGGGCTGGGCACTGGTGCATGCCACGCGGCGCCAGACCGCGCATTTCCGCAGCCTCGTCACGTCGTCGACCGACCTCGTCGCGACCTTCGGTGCCGGCGGGTGCCGCTATGTCAGCCGCTCGGTCACGGAGATGCTCGGCCGGCCCGAGCCCGAGGTGCTCGGAACCGGATTCCTGCGCTTCGTGCATCCCGAAGACCGAGAGGCACTCGACGAGGCGGTCGCCAACGGCCAGCCGCACGAGCTCGTGTTCCGGCTGCAGAACAAATTCGGAGAGTGGCGCCAGCTCGAGGCTCACGTCAGCGACCTGCGCTCCGACCGGCACATCCGCGGCATCGTCCTCAACGCGCGCGACGTCACGGAACGCGTGCGGCTCGAGCACGAGTTGACGCACCAGGCGTTCCACGACGGGCTCACGGGACTCGCGAACCGCGCCCTCTTCCGCGATCGCCTCGACCAGTCGCTGGCCCGCTCCTCCCGGACGGGCGAGCTCTTTGCCGTGTTGTTCGTGGATCTCGACGGCTTCAAGCAGGTCAACGACACGCTCGGGCACGACGCCGGCGACCAGCTGCTCGAGGAGGTCGCCAAGCGCTTCAACACGGCGATCCGTCCGAGTGACACGCTCGCCCGCCTCGGAGGAGACGAGTTCGCGCTGCTGCTCGACGCGGCCGACGAGCCCCTCGCCGTCGCGGTCGCGGAGCGGCTGCTGGAGCGCCTCGCCAAGACCGTTCGGCTGGCCGGACGTGAGATCTCGCTCGGCGCGAGCGTCGGCGTCGTCGTCCACGCCGGCGGCGCCGGCCAGAGCGAGGAGCTCATGCGACATGCCGACCTGGCGATGTACGCGGCGAAGAAGAGCGGCCGGCGCAGGCACGCCGTGTTCCACCACGAGATGGGCCGCGAGATGGGCGAGCTGCTCGGACTGGAGCACGAGATCCGCCTCGGCCTGCAGCGCGGCGAGTTCAGCGTTCACTACCAGCCGCAGGTCTCCCTCGAGAGTCGCCGGATCGTCGGGGTCGAGGCGCTCCTGCGCTGGGACTCGCCGTCGCGCGGTCCGGTCGGGCCGGCCCAGTTCATCCCGATCGCCGAGTCGACCGGGCTGATCCAGCAACTCGGCGAGTTCGCGCTGCGGGAAGCCTGCCGGCAGGCCGCGAGCTGGGCGAAGGAGGAGCTGCTGCCCGAATCGTTCGTCGTCTGGGTCAACGTGTCTGCGAAGCAGCTCACTGCGGGCGGGGTCGGCAAGCTCGTCCGCCGCACGCTCGCCACCGCGGAGCTGCAGCCGTGCCTGCTCGGCCTGGAGGTGACCGAAACGGCGATCGTCGCCGAGGGCGCGGCCGGGGACCGCGCCATGCTCGAGCTGCAGGAGCTGCACGCACTGGGCGTGCGGATCGCAATCGACGACTTCGGCACGGGCTTCTCCTCGCTGGCGCAGCTCCGGCGCTTCCCCGTGGACATGATCAAGGTCGACCGCTCGTTCGTGCAGGGCATCGAGCACGACGTGAGGGACGAGGCGATCACGACCCATACGGTGAACCTCGCGCACGCGATCGGCGTGCTCGCGATCGCGGAGGGGGTCGAGTCCGACGGCCAGCTCGCGTCGATCGACGAGCTCGGCTGCGACCTCGCGCAGGGCTACCTGTTCGCCCATCCGACTGCGCCGGACGATGTCACCCGGCAGCTGTCGGACCAGCAGCACCGGCCGCTGCGCGACGATGCGCCCGTCGCACGCTAGTGCGCCCGCCCCGCCGGGCTAGGGTACAAACGTGGAACACGAGTTCGTCGCCCTCGGCCAGGCAGGCAGTGACGCGTACGCCGGCCTCGAGACGTTCCCGAATCCCGGCGTCTCCCTGGTCGAGCTCCTGAGCGACGAGCTGACGGCCGTCTGCCCGATCACGAGTCAGCCCGACTTCTACACGGCCACGATCTCGTATCGGCCGCGCGATCTCTGCCTCGAGTCGAAGTCGCTGAAGCTGTACCTGGCGCGCTTCCACGACCAGGGCGTGTTCTGTGAGGCGCTTGCCGTGCAGATCCGCAACGAGGTCGCCGCGGCCGTCGAGCTCGACCGGTCGGAGGTGAACGTCAGGCTCGTCCAGAAGGCGCGCGGCGGCATCACGATCACCGCGTCGGTGTAGCGCCTGCTCTGCTCGATGCTCCGGTGGTGCCCGGTCCCACCGCCGGGCACCACCAGTCCCGAAGTCCCTCGGTCAGCCGTCGCTCCGAAGTTGCCCACGCAGCGCACCGCCGGGGTAGGTGGCGTTGTGCACGTTCACGTAGTAGCCGCCGGGGCTCTTCTCGATCGCCGCGACGATCGCCTTCGTCGATGCGACGCAGCCCTTCGACTTGAACGTCTTCCCGAACGGCACGACGACCGGTCCGGCAACACCAGGGCCGCCCTTGTGGATGTGGGCCGCGACGATCTTCCCGACCTTCGAGGTCTTGATCTCCCAGCACACCTTCGCGCCGGTGATCTTCACCTCTGCCGTGCCGGCGCCGTCGGGATCACCCTTCGGTACCTCGACCTTGCCTCTCAGGGTTGCGTGGAGCGAGCCGCTCTTCTGCAGGGCACCCTGCGCCCCGACCGCTGCGAAGAGGGCCACCAACAGTCCGAGCACGATGTATCTCATCCGATCTCCTTCGATCGCGTGAATGCGTGACACGAGGGGGTACGCGGCCCGGACCGGTTCGGATCACGGCGGTGGCCATCCGTCGACGCTTCCCCCGGCGCCGTGCCGGTTCTGGTAGTCCACGTGCAGACGATGTTCGAGATCGGCAGCAGTCTGCGGGAAGCCCGCCTGCGTCAGGGTCGCGAGCTGGAGGAGATCGCAGCCGCGACGATGATCCGCGTCCGCTATCTCGAGGCGCTCGAACAGGAGCGCTTCGACGTCCTGCCGATCGGGCCGTACCGGGCGAGCTTCCTCCGGGAATACGCCGAGTTCCTCGGTCTCGACGGCGACCTGTACGTGAGCGAGTACGAGCTTCGGATCGCCCCACCCGAGCCCGAGCCGATCGCCCCTCCACCAACCCGGTTCGGCATCGACGCGGCGCGCGTGCTCGACCGGCTGCCGCTCAGAACGCTCGCTGTTGCAGCAGCCGTCGTCGTCGCGTTCACAGTCGCCGTCTGGCAGCTCGGTGGCTCGGACGGCACGAAGGCGATCGGGTCGACGTCGGAGCTGCAGACGACGACCGGCGCCGCGCCGCCGCCCCAGGCGGCTCCGACCTCGGTGAGGCCCTCGCCGGCGACGCTCACCCTGCGCGCGGCCCGCGGCAACTGCTGGCTCTCCGTCCGGGTCGCCTCGGCCGCGGGCCGGGTGGTCTACGAACGGACGCTGCGCCAGGGGCAGGTCGTTCGCTTCGGGCTCCGCAAGGCCCTCTGGATCCGCGTCGGCGCGCCGTGGAACCTCGACGCGGCGATCGGCGGCAGGCGCCTGACGGCGGCACTGCCCACTCGAACCGGCGACCTCGTCGCCTCGAAGACCGGTCTCCGCCCGTCTCCCTGAGCAGCGGGTGTCGAAGTCGGGGTATCCGGGAAGAAGCGAGAGTGCGTGGCCGAGCTCGAGACCAGTCCGGAGCAGCGGCAGGCCGTGACCGCGGTCGACCCGCACGAGCTTCACGTCCGCCTCGCCGCCGCCGAGTCACAGCTCCGCGAGCAGGCGGCCGAGCTTGCACGGCTTCGTGAGGAGATCGAGCAGCTGACAGGCACCGCGCCGGCCGAGGAACGTGCGCCTGCAGCCGATCGGAGGCCGGCCCGCCAGGTGGAGATCGTCCGCCTCGATGCCCTCCCACCGCGTGAATCCTGGCTCCACCGCTGCGAAGGCTTCAGCGTCGAGCTGCCCGACGGCACGGTCGGAACCGTCGAAGAGATCCGCTACGGCAGTCGCTACGACCGACCCGATCGTCTGGCCGTCAGGGTCGGACGCTGGCGGCCGCAGCTCGTCCTCGTCTCCACCGACGAGGTCGAGGACATCGATCCCGAGGAGGAGCTCGTGCTTCTCTGCCGCGCTGCGGAGCGCGAGTCGGGCCGGCCGGCTACGCACGGTCGTCCCGCCGCGAGCCCGCTCGACTTCCTGACACGTGGCCTCCGCAGCTGGACGCGGCGGTCGGACGCGTCCTGAGCTCAGTCGCGGCTACAGGCCGCCACGGCCGCGCGGATCGTCCGGTGGAAGTTCTCCTCGCCGATCGCCTCGGCCAGGCCGGTGGCGCGCAGGCTTCGCCGCAGCGGCTCCGTCGCCCGTGCCACGTGCAGCGAGGTGCCGCGGGCAGAGACGGCGACGCGGAGCTTCTCGACCGCTCGCGCTGCGGTGACGTCGATCGTCGTCACGGCCTGGAGATCGAGCACGAAGCACCGCAACTGACGCCCCTCGATCGTGAGCAGGGCGCGGTTGAGGAAGTAGTCCGCGTTGGCGAAGAAGAGCGGTCCGTCGAACCGGTACACGACCACGCCGGGCGACGCCTCGGCGGCCTCCGCCCTCTCCACCTCGTGAAAGCCGTCGACCCCGTCGACCGGGCCGAGCACCGCGTCGTGCGGGCGCACGACACCGCGAAGAAACACCGCGAGCGAGAGGCCGACGGCCACGAGGATGCCGGTCAGCATCCCGAACGCCACGACACCGATGAAGGTCGCGATCGCAAGCCCGAACTCGACGCGGTCCGTGCGGTAGAGCACGCGCAGCTGCCGGTCGTCGAACAGGCCGAGCGCTGCGAAGATCACGATCGCCGCGAGCGCCACCTGGGGCACGTTCTTGAGGATTCCCGTGAAGAAGACCAGGAAGACGGCAACCGCGACACCCGCGAGCATCTGGGCGAGCTGGGTCTTCATCCCCGAGGTGTCGGCGACGGCGGTGCGTGACTGGCTCGCCGAGGTCGGGAAGCCCTGGGTGAAGCCGACGCCCACATTGCCGACCCCCAGCGCGATCAGCTCGCGGTTCGCGTCGACCACTTCGCCGTGCTGTTCGCCGAAGGCGCGCGCTGTGAGGATCGCCTCGGAGAAGCCGACGAGCCCCAGCCCGGCGGCGAGCGGGAGGAGATCCCCGAAGTCGGCGAAACCGACGTGTGGGTAGGAAAGCGACGGCAGGCCTGAGGGCACCGACCCGATGACGGCAACACCCTTGCCGGCGAGATCGAACAGGACGACCGCCGCTCCGGCGAGGACCAGTGCGACGAGTGGACCGGGCACCTTGGGGCCGAGCCGGGCGGTGAGCGCGAGCAGGCCGAGAAGCACGAGGCCGAGGACGAGCGTGCGCCAGCTGGTGTCGCCGAGGTTGGCGATCACCCCCCAGAGCTTGCCGAGCGTGCTCTCCTCGCCGACCGACACGCCGAGGAATCGCGGGAGCTGGCTCGCGATCAGGATCACCGCGATCCCGTTCATGAACCCGACGAGCACCGGCCGTGAGAGGAAGTCCGCCAGCATGCCGAGTCGCAGCAGACCGCCTGCGATCATGATCGCTCCCGTCAGGAGCGCCAGCATCGCTGCAAGAGTGGCGTACTTTGACGTCTGCGCTGCGGCCAGCGGCGCGAGGGCGGTGGCTGTCAGGATCGCCAGTCCCGACTCCGGTCCGACCATCAGTCGCCGCGAGCTCGCGAAGAGCGGGTACAGCAGCAGGGGCAGGAGCGCCGCGTAGAGCCCCGTGACGGGTGAGAGCCCTGCGAGCTCGCCGTACGCGAGGCCCTGAGGCACGATCACAGCCAGGATCGTCACGGCGGTGAGCGCATCCCGAAGGAGCCAACGCGGCCGGTAGGACTTCGCCTCTGCGGCCACAGGTGCGAAGAACTCGCGAGGCTCGAAGCGGCGCAGGTACGTTGCCACGACAGACATCGGTCAAGGATGCCTCACCCGTTGCCTCGCACCATCATCCACTCCGGATGATGCCCTTCCGGCGAGGACCTGTTCTCGTCTGTATCTGAGCCATCCGTTCTTCGAAACCACACTGCGATCGTGGCTCAGGGAGGGGACACATGAGCACCGATCTCACCGCAGATGACCCGAAGGTCAAAGGACGATCGACCACTGACGGGCGCGTCAAGCACCTGAGCGAAGCCGAGCGTGCCGCGAAGGGCAAAGCTGCGCGCGCAGAGCTCCCCGGTCCTCGCACGCGGCCTGGGAGCCGGCTTCGGACCGCCCGAGCCCCGTCGACCTGCTCGAGGAGCAGGCGCAGACGAGGGTGCCCGAGCTGGTGCCGATTCGCTACGGCCGGATGCTCGTCTCGCCCTTCACCTTCTACCGCGGCGCCGCCTACCTGATGGCGGCCGACCTCTCGCGCCTCCCGAGGACGAAGCTGCACACGCAGCTCTGCGGCGACGCGCACCTCTCGAACTTCGGCGCCTTCGCAGCGCCGGACCGGCGGCTCGTCTTCAGCATCAACGACTTCGACGAGACGCTCCCCGGGCCGTTCGAATGGGACGTGAAGCGACTTGCCGCGAGCTTCGCCGTCGCGGGTCGCGACCGCGGGTTCGACGACAAACAGCGAGAGAGCGTGAACCTGGCGGTTGGAAGCTCGTACCGGCAGGCGATCGCGAGGTTCGCCGGCATGCGCAACCTCGACCTCTGGTACACGCGTGTCGATATCGAGGAGACGCTCGCCGGGTTCCAAAAGCTGGCGACGGCGAAGGAGCGCAAGCGGGCGGACAAGAACCTCGCCAAGACCAGGACGAAGGACAGCCTGAGGGCCTTCTCCAAGCTGACCGAGCTCGTCGACGGCGAGCCGCGGATCGTCGGCGATCCTCCCGTGGTGACGCCGATCGAGGACATCCTCGGCGACCGTCTGGACGAGTTCGAGTCATTCCTGCACAAGGTCATCCGTTCCTACCGGCGGACGCTTCCCACCGACCGTCGCCGGCTGCTGGAGCGCTACCGCTACGTCCATGCGGCGCGCAAGGTCGTCGGCGTCGGCAGCGTCGGAACACGCGCGTTCATCATGCTCCTGCTCGGCCGCGACGGCGACGACCCGCTCTTCCTCCAGTTCAAGGAGGCGGAGGCCTCGGTGCTCGAGCCGTTTCTCGGCAAGAGCGAGTTCTCGAACCACGGCCAGCGCGTCGTCGAGGGGCAGCGCCTGACCCAGGCGGCGAGCGACATCATGCTCGGCTTCATCCGCGCCGAAGGTGTCGACAACGTCGAGCGCGACTTCTACGTGCGCCAGCTGTGGGATGCGAAGGGATCCGCCCTCGTCGACCTGATGGAGCCCACGATCATGCGTATCTACGCGAACGTCTGCGGCGCCGAGCTCGCGCGCGCGCATGCCCGCGCGGGTGATGCGATCGCGATCGCGAGCTACCTCGGCACGAGCGACACGTTCGACCGTGCGATCGCCCTCTTCGCCGAGTCGTACGCGAACCAGAACGAACGCGACTACGAGGTGCTCACCCAGGCCGTCGCCGACGGGCGGATCACGGCCGAGACGGGAATCTAGCGCTCGACAGGCACCGAGGGCTCGAAGGGCGTCGCGAGAACGCGGACGCCCTTCGAGCCCTCGGCTCGACGTGCTGTCCTTCAGCGGCGGCGGGCGACCCGCCGCGAGGTGCGCCGTGCGACCCTGCGTGCTCCGAACATCTCGAACCTTCCTTTCTCGACGCGAACCGCCTACACGGTCTGCGAGGTCTTCTCGACGGCCAGATGCTCTTCCGCCTCTTCGGCGCTGATGAGGCCGATCTCCACCAGGTCGAGCGGGCTGATGAAGCCGTCGCTGATCCGGAAGCCACCGGCACGTGCGATCGCGTCGCGCAGCGGCACCGCCCAGTGATGCTCGATCAGGACGAGCGCAGCCGCGGAGTCGTTCGGGATCTCCTCGAGGACATCCCACGCCTCCTCGTCCGAGAACACGTCGACGCCCTCGGCGGTCGCCTCGGCGCCGGCGATCGCTCCGGCCTCCATGCCCTCCTCGCCCTCGATGCCGAGGCCGATCAGCGCGCCGACCTTGCTGCCGAGCTCGATCGCCTCCTCCTTGCTGAGGTTGCTGAGGTGCATCACCTCGAGCTCCCCGGCGGCGTCCTTGTACACCGCGAGCGAGTCGATCAGCCGCACCGTGTCGCTTTCGCGCAGCTTCTCCAGCTCCTCGATGATCTCACCGTGGAAATCAGGGTGCTCGAAGCCGAGCACGAGGAGCTGAACCGGTCCGATTGCCATGTCCTTCCTCCAATCTCGAGGCTCAGTCGTTCCTGAGCCGCGGCCCTGCATAGACGACAAGTGCGTAGATGACGCAGACATCCACCGCGAACATGGACACGCTCCACCACGGGTTGGCGTGGAGGAACATGAGCTGCCCGAATGCGTTCACGCCTGCGACGGCGACCCCGAACCAGCGCGCGAGCTGGCTCCCGGTCCAGATCCCCGCCGACGCCAGAATCGTGACGATCCCGAGCCCCAGCATGATCCAGCCCCAGGTGCGGAGGTCGCTGAAGACATAGGTCGCATCGGCGGCGTAGACCTTCGACGAGGACAGCGCCAGGATCCCCTCGATCGTCGCCCAGATGCCCGCGATCGCGAGCATCATCGACGCGAAGCCGATCCAGCCCACACCACGCAGCTCGGGCGGCGTGGAGCTCGTCGGCACGTAGTACTGACCGCGCCCGTTCGTCTCGCGAGCGGACGGCGATTCAACGGTAGCCATCACCACTCCCTTCGGACACCTTCTTCGAAAGAAGGATCCATCTGGGGCAGTGCGGGCGCAATCGGGGACGCCCCTGATCTTCGGCGAGACACGCTGCGGGGTGGTGCCCGACACCTCGGGCACCACCCCGGCGCGCTTCAGGTCAGAGGGTGCCGCCGCCGACGTCGCTGTCGCTGTCGCAGGGAACGATCTTGATCACGGTTCCCGTTCCGGCGTGGCCGGGGTCCGAGTCGTAGCCGGCGTTCGTCGCGACCACCGCGAATGCGGTGATGTCGCCGCTGATCGTCGAGCCGGATTGCGTGACGTCGCTCGTGACGAGCACCGTCAGGAGCGGCGGCAGCGGGCCTTCCGGAGGCGGAGCGCTGTTGCCGGTCCTGGTCGTGAACGTGCAGGTGGACGAGTCGACGCTGACCGCGTAGCCCTTGAACGCCGCCGGCGCCCGTCCGGTCGAGAGATCGTTGTCCTTCCACCACTGGCTGCCCCAGAACGTGACCGACGAGTTGACCGCCGCATTCCCGTCGCCGATCGCAAACGCGGCGGTCGGCAGGGGGTCGCCGGCCGCCGGGCCGGCGAGCGCCGCGAGCGCGACGAGCGAGCCCGTGACTGCCAGCGCCGCGAGGAGCGGGCGTGCCCGATTTCTCATGGGTGTCTTCCCTCCCAGTGCTCGAGTAGACCGGCCGCAGTTGGTCCGGATGCGCCCACCATGGGAGCGTGCCCGGCGGACGGCAAGACGCGAACGAGGGATCTTGTCCGTCCAGGCGCTCAACTCTCGACCTTCGGCGGGCCCCGGCCAGTACGAGCGTCGAGCCGTGCGGAGCTCTACACGCGCAGGAGGTTCTTCTCGAGCGCCCACCGAACGACGTCCGCCCGCGACGTCGCGCCCAGCTTCTGCATCAGATGCTGGCGATGCGATTCCGCCGTCCGAACCGAGATGGTCAATCGATCGGCCACCTCGATGTTCGAGTAGCCGTACGCGATCAGAATCGCCACCTCGTACTCCCGCGGCGTCAAGCTCGTGGACGAACCTACGGTCAAACTGGCCCCCCGGTTACCGACCGACCCTCTCTTGATACCACAAGCTTCAAGACCGCGGACGGATCCGGGCGGCCCTCTGGTCGATCGTGCCCGTCGAGCGCTGCTCAGCTCGCGAAACCGGTGATCGCGTCGCCGACGAGCTTCACGCCGATGATCAGACAGAGCGTCGCCATGATCACCGAGTTGTTCCGGGCCATCCAGGTCTTCAGCTCGTTCAGCAGGGCCGCCGCCCCGTCGCCCATCACGAAGTAGATGACGACGGGCACTCCGACCCCGATACTCGCGATCACCGTGAACACGATCCAGGCCACGGCCTCGTCGCCGGTGGAGAGCCCGAGCTGGGCCACGGCGGCCGCCCCGCCGACGATCAGGAGCAGGTTCTTCGGATTCACCGCGCTCAAGACGACCCCCGCGCCTCCTGCCTTCGCCGGCGTCAAGCCGTCCAGCGCACCCATCCACTTCGGGGTTGCGACCTCGTCGTCGCCGTGCGGCCTTGCGCGCCACTGGCGCAGCGCGACGCCAATGAGCAGGAGACCGAGGACGAGCTTCAGCCAGTCGACCCAGCCCGCCGGCTCCCCGGCGCTGCTCGCGCTCACAGGGCCCGCCAACGCGAGCAGGATCGCACCGGCGATCGCCACACCCGCCAGCCAGCCGAGGAGGAACATCGGCCCGTTTGTGCGCGCCCGCGGCGTCACCAGGATCAAGACGACCGCGACGATCGGCATCGGGCTCACGGCGACGCCGACCGCGAACGGCAACAGTTGTCCGATCGCCTGGCCCAGTGGTCGGTCTCCCTTCTGAAGAGCAGGTAGGCCCCTAATCGGCGGCCCCTGAGCAGCGAAGTGTCGAGCCGCCCGAGAAGGCGCCGCATCGTCCAGACCGGGTGAAGGCGCCGCCGGCCGACCTCAGATCGTCGAGGCCGCGACTAGTGGCAGGCGAAGACAATCCGAAGGTTCAGTGTCACGACGCTCAACCCGTCGTACGGTCACGGGGTGGGCCATCTCCTGTTTGCCGTCGCCTTCTTCGTCGGGCTGTATCTCATCGTCCAATGGGTCTTCCTGCGCCTCGACGAGAAGAAGCGGGACGGCAGCCGCTCCTGATCGAAGAGCAAGCGGCACACGCCAGGAGGCCGCTGCGGCGTGCAGGCCCCGCCCTCGCCGATCCGGAGTCGTGAGCACGGGGATCAGCGTTGCCCCGGATGCCCGGGAGGTGGGCAGCGCGCACGGTCTACGTAGCTGCGACGGGCCGGTCGCGTGACGCGCGCTCGGCCTGGCGATGAAAGGAGAAATTGTGGCCACAGTCAAACACGAGTCGCACTTGAAGATGAACCCGTTCGGGGTCGCGCAGGCGCAGTTGCACCGCGTCGCCGAGACGTTTGCGATCGACGAAGGTTTGGTGCGGGTTCTCGAGCGGTGCAAGAAGTCGGTCGTCGTCTCGGTCCCGACCAGGATGGACGACGGCAGCATCCGGGTCTTCGACGGCTTCCGCGCCCAGCACAACATGGCGCGCGGGCCTTCGAAGGGCGGCATTCGCTACCACCCGGACGTCACGCTCGACGAGGTGCAGGCGCTTGCCATGTGGATGACCTGGAAGTGCGCGCTGACGGGGATCCCCTTCGGCGGCGCGAAGGGAGGGATCGCCTGCGACCCGAAGGCCATGTCGCGGGACGAGCTCGAGCGGATGACGCGCCGGTACGCCAGTGAGATCGTCAGAGAGATCGGCCCGCAGATCGACATCCCCGCACCGGACGTCAACACCAACGGGGAGACGATGGCCTGGATCTTCGACACCTACTCGATGAACAAGGGCTATCCGGTCCTCAGTGTCGTCACCGGCAAGCCGCTGACGATCGGCGGTTCTCTCGGACGCGAGGAAGCGACGTCACGCGGGGCACTGTTCACGATTCGTGAGGCCTTGCAGAAGCTCGACCGTCGCTTCGAAGACCTGACCTGCGTCGTCCAGGGATTCGGCAATGTCGGCAGCTTCCTGGCGGTGTTCCTGCACGAGCAGGGGTCGAAGGTGGTTGGGCTCTCCGACTCCACCGTCGCCCTCCACAACCCCAAGGGCATCGACGTCCCTGCAGCGCTCGCCTGGAAGCGCGAGCACAAGACGCTGCGAGGCCTGACCGGAGCCGACGAGATCGATCCCGCCGAGTTGCTCGAGCTCGAGTGCGACCTGCTCGCACCGTGCGCGCTGGAACAGGTGATCGACGGCGACAACGCCCACCGCATCAAGGCGTCGATCATCTGCGAGGGCGCGAATGGTCCTGTCACCCCCGACGCCGACGCGATCCTCGAAGACGCCGGAGTGCTGATCCTGCCCGACATCCTCGCGAACGCCGGGGGTGTGGTCGTCTCCTACTTCGAGTGGGTGCAAGGGCTCCAGGAGTACTTCTGGAAGGAGCACGAGGTCAACGAGCGCCTCGACGAGATCATCACCCGCGCGTTCGACGAGACCTGGCACGTCAGCCAGACGCGCAAGTTGCCGATGCGGGTTGCTGCCTACGGGCTCGCTGTGCAGCGAGTCGCCGAGGCGACGACCACGCGCGGGATCTATCCGTAGCAGCGCGAGAGTGCTGCCTCCGAGCGGGAGGCAGCACTCTCACTCTTGGCGCGCGTTGCGGGAGCTGAAGATGCCTCCGCCCTCTCGGTAGTTCCGAGAAGAACCCGCCCGCGGAATCTCCGATGCGCGACCAGCGTATGGATAGGAAGGTCGCCCTTAGCAACGTCCACGGTCGGGAGGTGCCACATGTCTGTGCGTGCCACGCGATTCGACGGCCGGCTGGGTGTCATGCGTGGCATGCCCGCTGCTGTTGATCTGGCCGACCTGTGGCTGATCCACGCCCTCACGTGCCTGTTCGACGCATGCGACGTCTCGGAGGCGGAACGCCTCGAGCTGATCGAGGCCGGCATCGATGACTTCGAGCCGAAGATCACCTCCAGATCGACCGCGGCCCAGGAAGCCGAACGGCTCGCGCGTCTCGACGCCTGCTCGCTTGCTGTCGTCTTCGCCGCACTCGCGCTCGAGGCGCGGCTGAACCGAGGTCTGAGATCCTGTGATTCGGCCGAGTGGCAGGCTGTCTCGCACCTCACACCGGCGGAGAAGTTCCGACTCGCGCCGCGGCTCCTGGACGGGCTCGACTCTGCGGCGAAAGGCGCGGAGTTGTGCCGCCTCGTGGTCGAGGTCTTCGACGTTCGCGACGAGCTCGTCGACGCAGGCGGATCGCCCAGGTCGGAGTTTCACCTAGGCCCGAGTGTCGCCCGGGCGATGGTGGAGGCGAGCGCGAAGGTTTGTTCGTTCCTCGCGACCCTCACGGGCTGCGATGAGAGCGGCACGGCGCTTCGCACACAGAAGGCAGCGGAAGCGCTCGCCCACCGGGCGGATGCGCTGGCGCTGGCGCGACCGCCGACTCGCCCGTCCCGCAAACAGAGCTCGAACGGAGAAGCCGACTTTCCACCTGACCTGCCTGAGTGGTAAGGGAATGGCTCGTCGCACCAGTCACCGCGAACCGCCGGAGAGAGACGACCTCGGCATTCCCGGCTCGGGCCCGGACGGGATCTTCGGCGTTCGCTTCGAATCGATCGGGGGCCTGGGTGCGCACCTCGCCGGACAGATCCTCGCCGAGGCCGGGGTACTCGGTGGAGGGCTGAACGGCACACACTTCTCGTCCTATGGGTCGGAGAAGAAGGGATCACCGGTGCGCTCGTTCGTACGGTTCTGTGCACCCGGTCGCGAGATCCGGCGGAGCGACCCGATCGAGCGGCCGCAGGTCGTCGTGGTCTTCCATCAGGCACTCATCGGCTCCATCGACGTGGCAGGAGGTCTCACGAGCAACGGGACGATCATCGTCAACACGGCCGCCGGCCCTGCCGAGATCCGCGAGCGGCTCGGGATCCGAGCGGCGACGGTTGGTGTGCTCGACGGGCTGCGAATAGCACTCGAGGAATCGACCAGGGTGAACACGGCCATGCTCGGCGCGGCAGCCCGCATGTGCCCGTTCGTCGACCTCGAGGCGATCCGCCGTACGCTCTCCGAGCGGTTGGGCCATCGCTATCCCGAGCTCGTCGAAGCGAACCTGAGAGCCTTCGACCGCGGCTTCGCAGAACTGCTCCTCGAGGTCTCCGCGGGATCGGCCGAGGAGCCCAGCGCGCCGGCACGGGCAGCTCCGGCCTACGGGTATCTCGAGGCGCCCCTCGGCGGGACGATCCTCGAGCCGGGCAGCAGCATCGTTCGCGATCTTTCCATCTCGCGTGAGGGGTTCCTGCCGGCGCTCGATCTCGCCAAGTGCGTGCACTGCGGTCTCTGCGACATCGTCTGCCCCGATCTTTGCTTCGTCTGGCAGACCGAGAACGGGGACGGCGTTCGCCTTCGCGGTATCGACTACCAGTACTGCAAGGGGTGCCTGAAGTGCACGCAAGCATGTCCGACCGGAGCGCTGACGGAGGTCCGCGAAGAGGAAGGCTGGGCGGCTGCCAACCGCGTGCCCCTCCACCCCTGGCTCGAAGCAAGGGCGACAGGCTGATGTCCACGACGCTCGCACCCAAGGCGACCGACCAGGTCACCGACTTCAGAAGCGGCAACGAGATGGCTGCGATCTCGGCGAAGCACATCGACTTCCACGTGATGGGCTATTACCCGATCACACCGTCGACCGAGATCGCGGAGAACCTCGACCAGATGCGCGCCGAGGGTGAGCACTCGATGGTCATGATCCCTGCCGACGGAGAACACGGAGCGGCCGGCATCTGTTACGGCGCCGCCACAGGCGGCGGGCGTGTCTTCAACGCGACCAGCTCCCAGGGGCTCCTCTACTCGCTGGAGCAACTCCCTGTGCAGTCGGGAACCCGCTTTCCCATGTTGCTCGACATCGCAACTCGCTCGGTCAGCGCACCTCTGGACATTCGCGGCGACCACTCCGACATCTACTTCGCCCTCAACACGGGTTGGCTCATCTTCCTCGCTCGCGATCCGCAGGCCGTGTACGACCTCAATGTCATCGCTCTGCGCGTCGCAGAGCACCCCGACGTGCAATTGCCGGCGATCGTCGCATTCGACGGCTTCTTCACGAGTCATCAGAAACGGCGTGTGCGCTACTTCGCCGATCCGCAGGTGGTGCGTGACTTCCTCGGGCCGATCCCCGATCGCGTCACCGCGCTCGATCCGCGTCATCCGGTGACGATCGGGCCGTACATGAACGATCCCGACCTGATCAACAACAAGTACCAGCTCACGCTCGCGATGCAGTCGGCCGAGCGCGTGATCGCAACCGAGTTCGCCGCGTACGAACGGCTGAGCGGCCGCCGCTACGACCTGCTCGATCTCTACCGCATCGACGACGCGGACGTCGCGCTCGTCCTCCTGAACTCGGCCGCCGAGACGGCGAAGGACGCAGCCGACCGGCTGCGGGACGAGGGCATTCGGGTCGGGGTCGTCAGCCCGAACGTCATCAGGCCGTTCCCGGCACAACAGCTGCGCGACGCGCTTCGCGGTGTGAAAGCACTCGTCATCGGCGAGCGGGCCGACTCGTACGGTGCCCACGGCGGCAACCTGGCGCACGAGGTGAAGTCGGCTCTGAAGGACGACGCGGACAACCGCACGCTCTGTCTCAACCGGATCTACGGCCTGGGTGGGCGAGACTTCTTCGCCGAGGACGCCGAGGCCCTCTTCGAGCTGGCACTCGACGCGGCGAGGACGGGCCACGCCGCCGTCCCCTTCGACTACTACGGGGTCGTCGCCGAGGTCCACCCCGTCCCCCGCCGCCATCTGGCTCCGATCGCACCCGACCAGACCAGTACCGGCGGCCTGATCAAGGTGGAGCCCGGACCGGACGGACGCCTGCAGGTCGAGACGCCGCCGGCGTGGCGTCTCGCGGCCCGGCCGAAGGCGGTCGCGCCCGGCCATAGCGCCTGCCCCGGCTGCGGCGTCTTTCCGGCGCTGAACCAGTTCTTCAGAGGGCTCGAGGGAGACGTCGTCGTCCTCTACCAGACCGGCTGCGCCATGGTCGTCAGCACGGGCTACCCGCTCACCTCACATCGCATCACCTACGTGCATAACCTGTTCCAGAACGGGGCGGCGACGCTGTCAGGGCTGGTCGAGATGTTCCACGAGCGGATCCGCCGCGGCGAGCTTCCTGCGGGCGATGACATCACGTTCGTGATGGTGACCGGCGACGGCGGCATGGACATCGGCACCGGTGCCGCGATCGGCGCTGCGATTCGGAACCATGGCTTCATCGTCGTCGAATACGACAACGAGGGGTACATGAACACGGGTGCACAGCTGAGCTACTCGACCCCGTTCGGCCACATGACGTCGACCAGCCACGTTGGCCCGGCCCAGGTCGGCAAGTCGTTTCACCACAAGGACATGCCGCAGATCATGGCGGCGACCAACATTCCCTACGTCTTCACCGGCGTCGAGGGCTTCCCGGACGACCTTGTGGCGAAGGCGGCCAAGGCCCAGTGGTACGCGAACCACGAGGGCATGGCGTACGGGAAGCTGCTGATCTCGTGTCCGTTGAACTGGCGCACCGAGGACCGCGCCGGGGTCGACATCGTCCAGGCGGCAGTCGATTCTTGCTTCTTCCCGTTGTATGAGATCGAGCGCGGTCAGACGAGCATCACATACGACCCGGAATTGGTGGGGCGACGCATTCCCGTCTCCTCCTGGTTGCGCTTGATGGGCAAGACACGCCATCTCTGCCGGCCCGAGCACGCGAAGCTTCTGGAATTGATCGAGACGGAGATCGAACGCCGCTGGCTGCGGCTGAAGGCGATGGACGAGCACCCACTCCTGTGATGACGAACATGGACACAAGCACGAGAGTCATCGACAAACGAACGCTGACAAGCGTCACGACGCTCTTCGTCGTCGCAGCGCCGCTGGTCGCGAGAAACGCCGCTCCAGGGCAGTTCGTGATCCTGCGTGTCAGCGAGACGGGTGAACGGGTGCCCATCAGCATCACCGACTTCGATCCGGATGCCGGCACGATCACGATCGTCATCCAGGCCGTCGGGAGGACCAGCGCCCTGATCTGTGCGCTGGAGCCGGGCGACGCGATCCTCGACCTCGCCGGCCCGCTCGGGCAGCCGGTTGCCCTGCCGCAGAAGGGTCACGCCGTGCTGGTCGGCGGCGGATTCGGCGCAGGGGCGATCCTGCCGCTTGCCCGCGAGCTTCGCCGGCGTGGAGTACGCGTCACCGCAATCGTCGGCGCACGCACACGCGACCTCGTGATCCTGAGGGACCTGCTGGAGCCGGCTTGCGACGAGTACGACGTCTGCACCGACGACGGCTCACTCGGCTACCACGGATTCGTCACAGACAGACTCGAAGAGCGCATCGCAGCCGGTGCGGGATACACCTGCTGCTTCGCGGTCGGGCCGACGCCGATGATGCGCGCCGTCGCCCTGACGACCAACCGCCGACACCTGACCGCCATGGTCTCGCTCGATCCGCTGATGATCGACGGAACGGGCATGTGCGGGGGCTGTCGGGTCACGATCGACGGCGTCACAAAGCTCGCCTGCGTCGACGGTCCCTTCTTCGATGCGCAGGCAGTCGACTTCGACGAGGTCGAAGCCCGCAAGCAGATGTACACCGAGGAAGAGCGCATCGCGTGCCGGCTGATTCGAACGAGGGTGGCGGTGTAGATGCCGATCGTGTATCCCCGGAAGGTCGAGATGCCGTGCCTGGATGCGACCGAGCGGCGCAGCAGCTGGGACGAGGTCGCGCTCGGGTACACCGCCGAGCAGGCGGTGGTGGAGGCGAGAAGATGCCTCCAGTGCCAGGAGCCCTTGTGCGAGCAGGGATGCCCGGTCAACGTTCCAATCCGCGACTTCGTCCGCCTGGTGGCTCTGAGACGGTTCGACGATGCCGCGCGGACGATCCTCGGCACGAACCTCCTGCCCGCGATCTGTGGTCGCGTCTGCCCAGTCGAGCACCAGTGCGAGCTGCGGTGCGTCCTGCGCGGCAAGCAAGAGCCCGTCGCGATCGGGCGCCTCGAGCGCTTCGTAGCCGACTGGGCTCGTGCACACGACTCGACGGCGACCCCGCCGCCGCCGCCCGTCGCCCACGCGGAGAAGGTCGCGATCGTCGGCTCGGGCCCCGCAGGGTTGACGGCCGCCAGTGACCTCGCCCAACGGGGGTACCAGGTCACCGTCTTCGAAGCGCTTCATGCGCTCGGCGGTGTGCTCCGCTACGGCATCCCCGAGTACCGCCTCCCGAAGGCGATCATCGACGAGGACGTCGAGCGTCTACGGGCGATGGGTGTCGAGTTCGCACGGGATGCGATTGCGGGCAAGACCGTCACGATCGACCAACTGCTCGGAGAGCTCGGGTACGCGGCGATCTTCGTCGGGACTGGAGCCGGCTCGCCGGTCTTTCTGAACATCCCCGGTGAGAACCTCAAGGGCGTCTACTCGGCGAACGAGTTCCTCACCCGCGTCAACCTCATGCACGCGCACGCGTTTCCCGAATACGACACGCCCGTTCACCGGCCGAGGCGAGCCGCCGTCATCGGCGCCGGCGACACGGCGATGGATGCCGTACGCTGTTCGATCCGGCTCGGCGCCGAGGAAGCGCACATCGTCTACCGGCGCTCCGAGCAGGAGAAGGGAGCGCGAGCGGAGGATTACCGGCGCGCGGTCGAGGAGGGTGCGATCTTCGACTGGTTGACGCTGCCGCAGCGGTTCATCGGCGGCGGGCGCGGCTGGGTCAGCGCAGTCGAATGCATCCGGACGGAGCTCGGCGACCCCGACGAGTCGGGTCGGAGGCGTCCGATCCCGATCCCGGGATCGGAGTTCACGCTCGAGGCCGACCTCGTGGTGATCGCGCTTGGCACGAGACCGAATCCTCTCGTCCCGCGGGCGACGAGAGACCTCGTTGTCGACGAGCGCGGCTGCATCGTCGCCGACCCGGACACTGGAGCAACGAGCCGCGACGGTGTGTTCGCCGGCGGCGACATCACGACCGGGGCGGCAACGGTCATTCTCGCGATGGGAGCCGGCCGGCGAGCGGCGACCGCCATCGACGACTACATCCGCACGAAAGCAGCAGCCATGGAGGTATCAGCATGAGCGGAACGATCCATGTCGAGCTCGCTCGGGCCCGCGACGCCGACCATCTGATCGAGTTCCTTGCCACCCGCGGCCTCACGGGCGCGTTGACGTGCGTGAACGACCACTGCGAGATCGAGGTCGGGTATACGGAGGATCCCGAACTGTGTCTCCGCCGCGATTTCGAGGCGGCGCTCGGGAGCTGGTTGGAGGACCATGAACGGCCGCTCATCCCCGTGTCCGACCATCAGCACGACTACGTGCTCAGACCTCCGGCGGACTGAGTCGACACTGCTTGACGGGTGCCGTTTGAGGTTCAGTGAGATTCAGGAGTGGCGGGCGAGCCAAGCGAGGAGGGCTGAGAGACTCGCTCCGGCGATGCAGATCGACGTGTCGGCGGCGCCGTAGTAGACATGGAGGGTGTCGCCGTCTTCCTTCAGGAGCCAGCCGCAGGGAAAGACAACCTGGTCGACGTTGCCGATCCGCTCGTAGTCGGCATCAGGTCCGAAGATCCACTCGCTCGAGCGCGCGAGCACGCGGTCAGGATGCTCGGCATCGAGGAGCGCGAGGCCGAGGCGGTAGATCGACCCGGCGGCGGTTGTCTGGACGCCGTGGTAGAGAAGCAGCCATCCTTCCGCCGTCAACAGCGGCGGCGGGCCGAGGCCCACTTTGTGGGCATCCCACCAGGACCCTTGCCGCGCGGCAATCAGGATTGTGTGGTCGCCCCAGTGCTTGAGGTCGGGACTCCAGGAGAGCCAGATGTGGGCCGTATGCCTGGGCTGGATCGCGACCGGACGGTGGATCAGCGCCCAGCGGCCACCGAACTTCCTTGGGAACAGTGCCGCGTCCTTGTCCTCGGGCGGCATCAGCACGCCGCGCCGTTCGAACGCCTCGAAATCCCGTGTGGACGCCAGACAGACCAGCGGGCCGGCGGTCGAGTACCCGGAGTAGACGATCATGTACTCGTCTCCGCACGCCGTGATCCGTGGATCTTCGATGCCGAACCGCTCCGCATCGGATGCGACGTCCGGCAGCATTCGTCGTTCGGGCTCGACCGTCCAGCCCAGCACACCATCGGCGCTCCGGGCCACACAGAGGTGCGAGAGCCCACTGCGGTCCTCGACCCGCACGAGCAAGATCGTCTCGCCGCCAAAATGGGCCGCACCGGGATTGGTGACCGCATTCACCGTATGCGGCCAGTCGAACGCGGTGAGAATCGGGTTCACCTCATACCGTCTGAACAGTTCCGGGGACGTCCGCATGGCGTGACCCCGATCAGTCGGTCCCTCGTGCACGTCTTGCCAGCGCACGCTTTCAGGTCTCCTGAGAGGTGACGCTACCCAGCTTGCCACGTCGCGCCGGCACGCACGTCCGGGAAACCGCGTACCGAGCTCACGCGCCAGAGCGTCCAGCGCGTTCTCTCACGCCCGCGGACGAGCGACCCACGGCTGTGCCGGGAGACTACTGGTCGTTGGTCGATGAGAGAGAAAGGCCGCAACGCGGCCCTTTCCAGTCGGGGCGCCGAGATTTGAACTCGGGACCTCTAGTCCCCCAGACTAGCGCGCTAACCAGGCTGCGCCACGCCCCGCGACGGACCCAGGCTAGCACCAGCCGACGAGAGCCCTGAACGAGCAGGCGGGCGTGGCGTGAATGCTTCATCGTTTGTCGAGAGCGACGGCGATCGTGCAGCCCATGACCAGGAACGCGACGCAGTTGGGGACGACGAGCGGCAGGTCGTGACTCGCGATGCCGTAGGCGACCCACAAGCCGAAGCCGACCAGCAGCACGGCGAAGTAGCCGATCGAGATTCCCTGCGACGATCTTCGGCGCCGGATCTCTCGGATCTGCAGGATCGGTGAGAGTGCCATGACGACTGCCCACGACGCTGCAGTAATGCCAAGCGCGGTCGAAACCATCGAGGTCTCCTTCGTGATGGTGTCGCGCTCGATCAACGGCCACGCTCGTCCCCGGAGGATGAGGAGAGGAGCGCCCGCGCAGCCGGTTGCAGCCTAACAGTGGCAGCGCAACGCCCCGCCACAGCGCTCGCGTAGCCGGCCGCCTCTCGCCTCGTCCGGCCGCTCGGGCATCCTCGACGGGCAGCAGCTCGAGCAGAGATCGAGGAGAACGCGATGAACGAGGTGCCCCGCGAGGGACGCACGCCGCCGAACACGTGCACGGTGATCCACGATCGCGGCAGCGAGGAGATACACCTGAACCGGGAGAACGTCGAGAAGCTGCTCGCAGGCGACTCCTTCTTCTGGCTCGACATCGACCGGCCCGACTCCGCCGACTACGAGATCCTGCGGGACGTCTTCAAGTTCCATCCTCTCGCCGTCGAGGACTCCGAGAAGTTCGGGCAGCGCGCCAAGATCGACGACTACGACAACTTCGTGTTCCTCGTCCTGTACGGCGCCGTCTCGGAGGACGAGGACCACCTGGTCGAGGTGCACTGCTTCTACTCGGAGCGGTTCCTCGTCACCGTCCACCGCGACGAAGCCCCCGCCTTCATGGAGGTCCGCCAGCGCTACGTGAAGCGCGCGCGGCCGATCGACGAACCGGCACAGCTTCTCTACCGGCTCATCGACGGGCTCGTCGACAGCTTCTTCCCGATCCTCGCCGACTTCGACGACCGGATCGACGACCTCGAGAACCAGACCTTCCTCCACGCCGGCGACCAGCAGCTGCAGGACATCTTTCGCATGAAGCGGCTGCTCGTCGGGATGCGCAAGGCAATCACGCCGCAGCGGGACATGTTCGCGAGCCTGATGGGCGGCGTCGCGGAGCTCCCGGGGATGAGCGACGAGGACGAACGCTACTTCCGCGACATCTACGACCACCTGATCCGCATCAGCGACCTGATCGACACGTACCGCGACCTGCTGACGAGCTCGATGGACGTCTACCTCTCGACCGTCTCCAACCGGCTCAACGCCGTGATGAAGCAGCTCACGATCATGGCGACCGTCTTCCTTCCGCTCACCTTCATCACCGGCTTCTTCGGCCAGAACTTCGGCTGGATGGTCGGCCACATCAGGAGCGGCCCCAGCTTCCTCGCGCTCGGCATCGGGCTCGAGATCGCGACGATCGCCGCGCTCTTCGCTCTCTTCAAGAGGCGGGGCTGGCTCTAGCCCAGCTCGTCGACCAGGTCCGCGATCGAGTCGACGATCCGCGACGGTCTGTACGGGAAGCGCTCGGCCTCGTCGCGGCTCGTCGACCCCGTCAGCACGAGCACCGTGTGCATACCTGCCTCGAGGCCTGCCACGACGTCGGTGTCCATGCGGTCGCCGACCATCGCCGTCGTCTCCGAGTGCGCGTCGATGGCGTTGAGCGCCGAGCGCATCATCAGGGGGTTCGGCTTGCCGACGAAGTACGGCTCGACACCAGTCGCACGACTGATCAGCGCGGCGACTGAGCCGGTTGCCGGGAGCGGGCCGTCCGGGGTCGGGCCTGTGGCGTCGGGATTCGTCGCGATGAAGCGCGCACCTCCGGCGATCAGGCGGATCGCCATCGAGATGCGCTCGAAGCTGTACGTCCGGGTCTCGCCGAGCACGACATAGTCCGGGTCACGCTCGTTCAGCGTGTAGCCGGCCGCGTGCAGCGCGGTCGTGAGACCCGCCTCGCCGATCGCAAACGCGGATCCCCGGGGCCGCTGGTTCTCGAGGAACCGCGACGTCGCGAGCGCCGAGGTCCAGATCGCATCCTCCGGGACGTCGAGCCCTGTGCGCTTGAGGCGTGCAGAAAGGTCACGTCTCGTGTACATCGAGTTGTTGGTCAGGACGAGGAACGGCAGGCCGAGCTCGCGCAGGCGCTCGAGGAACCGGTCCGCGCCCGGGATGGCGTGCTCCTCGTGCACGAGCACGCCGTCCATGTCCATGAGCCAGGAGCGAATCTCGCGCCGCGTCATCGTGGCCCATCCTCGCACGACTGGAGAAACACGCGGGAATCTGCGTAGAGTCTGGCGTCCACCAGCTCACGAGAGGGGCTCAGTAGTGACGATCGGCATTCGCATCAAGCTTCCGGGAGTGACACAGGCACAGTTCGACGCCGCGCACGACCACATCAACCCGGTACGCAACCCGCCCAAGGGGCTCGTGTTCCACGCGTCGGGCCCGATCGACGGTGGTTGGGGCATCATCGACTTCTGGGAATCGCGGGAGGACTTCGACGCGTTCCAGCCGCGCATCGCCGAGGGCACGGCCGCGGCCGGCGTGGAGATGTCGGGCCCACCGGACATCAAGGAGTTCCCGGTCCACGAGACGATCGGCGGCTAGCGACAGCGGTTCCCGGCAGGGCCTCTGCTGCGGCAAAGGCCCTGCCCCCGGCGCCGCAACTCGTGGCGCCGTCTACCATTCACTCCATGAGCTCGCTGCCCGAGATCGAACCGCGCTTCGGCGTCGACGGACACTGGTTCGAAGAGTGCGAGCACATCGTCCACGACCACGATCCCGACACCGCCCTCTGCGGTGTCGACCAGACCGACGTGCCGTGGAACCAGGGCTTCCCTCCCTGCCAGGCCTGCGTGGCCGTCGCGCAGGGACGAATGTCCTAGCTGGGATCGGGGGCAAGGGCAAGAAAGAAGGCTCGGTGGGGCCCCTAACCCCCCAGTGGTCGCTTGCCGGGACCCCACCGGACCTATCCACCTATGACGAGGTCGCGGTTTGGGTGGTTAGCCGCTCAGCCGTTTGTAAAGACGATCGACGAGGTCGGGCATCGCCTCGAGCTTCTCGGTGATCACGCGCACCCGGTACTCGCGGAAGTACTCGGCCTCGACGTCGAGTGCCTGGGCGAGCACCTCGACCACGTCGTTCGAGGGCACGGGCCGGTTGCCGTGCACGAGATGGTTGAGGTAGCCGGCCGAGAGGCCGGTCTTCGCAGCGAGAGCGCGGTAGGTGACGCCGGTCTCGTTCATCAGCCGCTCGACCGCCGGCCCGAACGGCTCCGATGCGTAGCGGCGGCGCTTGGCCATCTAGGTCAGCGTGCCCAGGTCGGCGACATTCACACGTCGTTCCTCGCCCGTCGCGCGGTCGCGGACGTCCACCGCGCCGTCCTCGAGGCTCTTCTTCCCGGCGGTGACGCGAATCGGGACCCCGATCAGGTCGGCGTCGGCGAACTTCTCGCCGGGCCGCTGGTCGCGATCGTCGACCAGCACCTCCTTCCCGGCGGCCGAAAGCGCCTCCGCCGCCTGCAGGCCGATCTCCTCCGCCCCACCGAGCACCACCACGTGGACATCGTACGGGGCGACGTTCGCCGGCCAGATGATCCCCTGCTCGTCGTGGCTCTGCTCGACGAGCGCGGCCATCACGCGGGCCGGGCCGATGCCGTAGCTGCCCATGACGAGCGGCCGCTCCTTGCCGTCCTCGTCGAGAAAGCGGGCGCCGAGGGGCTCCGAGTAGCGGGTGCCGAGCTTGAAGATGTGCCCCACCTCGATCGCCGTCTCGAAGCGCAGGCGGCCGCCGCAGTGCGGGCAGGTGTCGCCCTCGGCAGACTCGCGAAGATCCGCGAAGCGCGCCTCGAAGTCCCGTCCCGCCTGGACGCCGCGCAGATGCCAGCCGTCGCGGTTCGCGCCCGCGACGAACTGGCCTTCGCGCAGCGTGTCGTCGACGACGATCTCGCCCTTGAACCCGACGGGGCCGAGCGAGCCGCCGCTCGCCCCGAACGCCGCGGCGATCTCCTCCTCGGTCGCAGGGCGCGACTGCTTCCCGAGCGCGGCGTCCAGCTTCGCCGGTTCGATGCGGTCGTCGCCGCGGATCAACGCGAGCACGACGCCGTCGTCGGTCGTCACGGGCATCGCCTTCGAGGTCGCGGCCACGTCGATGCCGAGGAACTCGGCGAGCGCCTCGCAGGTCTTCACGCCGGGCGTCTCGACCTCCTCGGTCGCAAGCAGCGTCTCGGGGAAGACAGGCGCGCGCGGGACGCTGCGCGCGACCTCGATGTCCGCGGCGAAGTCGCCGTTCTCGCACGTCACAAGCGTGTTCTCGCCGGCTCCCGCAGGAGCCAGGAAGTCGACGGACTCGCTGCCGCCCATCATCCCCGACTCGGCCTCGACGCCGTGCGTCTTGAGGCCGACGCGCTCGAAGATGCGCCTGTACGCGCCCCGCTGCAGCTCGAAGTTCTTCCCGAGCCCCTCGTCGTCGCGGTCGAACGAATACGCGTCCTTCATGATGAACTCGCGCAGGCGGATCAGCCCCGCGCGCGGGCGCGGCTCGTCGCGTTCCTTGATCGAGATGTGGTACAGCATCTGCGGCAGCTGCCGGTAGCTCTGCAGCTCTCGCGCGTGGAACGTGACGGTCTCCTCGTGCGTCATCGGGAGGACGTAGTCGGCGCCCTTGCGGTCCTTGAGGCGGAAGATCTCCTGGATGAAGTCGCGACCCGTCTGCTGCCAGAGCTCGAACGGCGTCAGCACGGGCATGAGCATCTCCTGGCAGCCGATCGCATCCATCTCCTCGCGGATGACCTGCTCGATCTTCCTGTGCACCCGCCAGCCGAGCGGCAGGAACGTCCAGACGCCGCCGGTGACCTGACGCACGAACCCGCCGCGCACGAGCAGCTTGTGGTTGACGGCCTCCGCGTCGGCGGGGGCGTCGCGGAGCGTCGGCAGGAAAAGCTGTGAGGCGCGGGCGATCATCTGTTGCCGACCCAGGCTACCGACTCGAGTTTCCGGGCGTGTCTGCTACGGACGGCGTGCGGGGTCAGACCCCGGCCGTGTCTGAACTGGACGCGGCCCGACCGGCTACTGGAGCGGGATCGCGGAGGCTTCGGCCATCGCGAGCGCCGCCGGTTTTGCCATCTTGAGGCGCTTCGGGCGGTGCATCCCTTCGCCGATCCACCTGTCGATCTCGTGGAAGAGCTCGTCGACCAGGATGTCGCTCGACACCTTCTTGAGCACCCGGCCGTGCGCATAGACGAAGCCCACGTCCCGGCCGCCGGCAATCCCGAAATCGGCGTCGCCCGCCTCGCCCGGGCCGTTCACGGCACAGCCGAGCACCGCGACCTCGAACGCCTGCGGATAGGACCGGAGCCGCTCTTCGACCCGCTCCGCGAGCTGCTGCACGCCGACGTTGTCGCGCCCGCAGCTCGGGCAGGCGATCATCACCGGCCCGCGCTCGCGCAGGTTGAGCGCTTTCAGGATCTCGAAGGCGGTCTTCACCTCTTCGACCGGGTCGGCCGTCAGCGAGACGCGAATCGTGTCCCCGATCCCGTCCGCGAGCAGCGCGCCCATGCCGACGGCGCTCTTGATCGAGCCCGCGAACGGCGTGCCCGCCTCGGTGACCCCGAGATGGAGCGGATACGGGACCTTGTCGGCGAGCAGCCGGTAGGCGCGGATCATGGTCGGCACGTGGCTCGACTTGACCGAGATCTTGAAGTCGCGGAAGTCGAGGCTCTCGAGCAGCCGCACCTCCTCGAGGGCAGCCTCGACGAGCGCCTCCGCCTGGTCCTGCTGGGCGAGGCTCTCGAGATGCTTGGGCAGCGAGCCCGAGTTGGCGCCGATCCGCATCGGGATCCCGGCGGCCTTTGCTGCCCGAACGACCGCTTCGACCTTGTCCGGCCCGCCGATGTTGCCCGGGTTGATCCTGACCGCGGCGACCCTCGCCTCGATCGCGCGCAGCGCGAGCGAGGCATTGAAGTGGATATCGGCGATCACCGGGATCGGCGAGAAGCGCACGAGCTTCGGCAGCGCATCCGCGTCTTCGCTCTTCGGCACCGCGACCCGGACGATCTCGCAGCCGGCGCTCGCGAGTGCGGCGATCTGCGCGGTCGTCGCCTCGACGTCGTGGGTCTTGGTCAACGTCATCGACTGCACCACGGGAGGCGCGCCGCCCCCGATCCTGACGCCGCCGACCGTTACCGAGCGCTCGCTGGCCACCGCCCCAGGGTACCTCGGGGCTGGCCCCCGCCCGGGTGTCTGACACCGAGGGTGTCAGACACCTTCTCGCGGCTCACCCGCCGCCGCCGAACAGATCGTTGCGCAAGCCGAAGTACATCAGCACCGCGAACAAGGTCAGCCCGATCACGCTGTAGCGCATGTACACCGCCTGGGCGAACGTCCGGCCGCGCACCTTCTCGACGAGCGCCATCACGATGTGCCCGCCGTCGAGCGGCAGCACCGGCAGGAGATTGAGCAGCCCGAGGGCGAGGCTGACCAGCCCGAGGACGAACAGGAAGTCGCGGAGGCCCTGCCGCCAGGCCTGCGCCGACACCCGGACGATCCCGACCGAGCTCGAGACCTGGTTGGTGTCGCGTCCGGTGGCGAGGTGCCCGATGCCTCGTACCGTCTGTGAGGTGATCGACCAGGTCAGGCGCACCGAGTCGGCGGCGGCCGCGGGGACGGACTCGCCGGGGCCGGTCCGCGACTCGATCGCGATCCCGATCCGGTAGGCACCGGCGCTCAGCTTCGCGCGCACCGGCCCGATCGTCACGCGCCGTCCGTCTCGGAGGACGAGGAGCCGGAACGGCTGCCCGCCGGTCGCACGGATGTGCGCCGGAATCTCCTTCGGGGTGACCTTCACCCCCGCGACGCGCAGCACCTGGTCACCGTTGCGCAAGCCCGAGGAGGCTGCGGGCGTGCCGGGCACGACGCGGCCGATCACGTTCGTGTCGCGCGTCGATGCGACCATGAAGAGCACCGCGAACAGGACCAGCGCAAAGACGAGGTTCACGGCGGGACCGGCCCCGATCGCGACGAGGCGTCGCCACGTCGCCTGCCGCCAGTACGCATCCGGGGCGAGCGACCATTCGAGCTCCTGAAACATCCGCGACTTGCCGAGGTCCGGGCGAAGTTCGTCCAGTGCCGCGCGCGCCGCGTCGTCGTCGCCGCGCTCGAAGGCGGCGTCGAGCCGCGCCAGCTCGGCCCGCAGCCGCTCCCGGGCCTGTGGCTGCAGGCTCGCGCCCAGGTCGCCCGGCGAGGGGCGGTTCATGCCCGGGATCTTGACGTAGCCGCCGAGGGGGATCGACCCGATGCCGTATTCGACGCCGCCGCGCACCGTCTTCGCAATCGGCGGCCCGAACCCGAGGTAGAACTTTCTCGGGGTCATGCCCACCGCACGGGCGGCGAAGAAGTGGCCCGCCTCGTGGATCATCACGAGCACGGCCAGACCGAAGATCGCGGCGACTAGGCCCATACGCGCTCCACCGCCTCGCGGGCGCGGCGATCTGCTTCGTGCAGTTCGTCGAGATCACGGGCCGGCGCCCCTTCGACCCGGTCGAGTGCGCTCTCGACGAGCGCGGCGATGTCGAGGAAGCCGATCCGACCGTCGAGAAATGCGGCGACGGCGACCTCGTTCGCGGCGTTGTAGGCGCACGGATACGTGCCACCGCGCTCGCCCGCCTCGCGCGCCAGCGCGAGCATGCGGAAGGTCTCCACATCCGGTTCGAAGAACTCGAGCGGCCCCGCGGTGAGGTCGAGCGACGGGATCGGTGTCTCGGCGCGCTCGGGGTACGTCAGTGCGTACGAGATCGGCACGCGCATGTCGGGGTAGCCGAGATGGGCGATCGAGGCTCCGTCCCGGAACCGAACGACGCCGTGGACGATCGAGGTCGGATGCACCACGACCTCGATCCGGTCGTACGGCACGGCGAAGAGAAAGTGCGCCTCGATCACCTCGAGGCCCTTGTTCGCGAGCGTCGCGGAATCGATCGTGATCTTCGCCCCCATCGTCCAGGTCGGATGCGCGAGCGCCTGTTCGGCCGTGACGTCGGCCAGCTCGTCGCGCGTCCGGCCGCGGAACGGTCCGCCGCTCGCCGTCAGGACGACGCTCTCCGGCGTGCCGAGCTGCGCGCACTGGAAGAGCGCCGAATGCTCGCTGTCGACGGGAATCAGCAGGCCTCCTCCCCGCTCGCGTGCCTCGAGTGCCAGGTCGCCGGCGGCCACGAGGCTCTCCTTGTTCGCCAGCGCGAGCGTCACGCCGTGCTCGAGCGCCCAGATCGTCCCCGGCAGGCCCGCGAAGCCGAGGGTCGCGTTGAGGACGATGTCGGGCTCCGCGCGCTCGAGCAGGGCGGTCGGGTCGCCGCCGGCCTGGGTCAGCGGTGCGAGACCGTCGATCCGGGTCGTGCCGGAGGTCGCGGCCACGAGCTCCAGTGCGGGATCGGCACCGATCACCTCGAGCGCCTGGCGGCCGATCGAGCCGGTTGCCCCCAGCAGGGCGACACGCGTCATGGGGACAGTGTGCCCGGCCGTCTAGCCCAGGAAGGCAAGAATCGTGAAATAGGCGGCCGGAGCGGCGAAGAGGAACGCATCGAGGCGGTCGAGCATGCCGCCGTGGCCGCCCAGGAGGTTGCCGCTGTCCTTCACACCCGCGTCCCGCTTGAGGAGCGACTCGAAGAGGTCGCCGATCGGGCCGGCGAGTGCGAGCACGACGCCGAGGACGATCGACTCGCGGATCGTGAGAAACTCATGCCGCTTCGGATAGAGCGCGAAGAAGGTGACCAGAACCGTCGCCGCCGTCCCGAAGACGAAGCCCTCCCACGTCTTCCCCGGTGACGTCGCCGGCGCCATCTTGTGCCGGCCGAGGAGCCGGCCGCCGGCGTAGGCGAACGTGTCGCCCACCCAGACGGCGAGGAGCACGGTCACGATGGTGAGCCGCCCATAGAGCGAGATGTCGCGCATGAGGATCAGGAACCCGAGCCCGCCGCCGATCCAGGCAGCGCCCATCACGGTTGCGCTGATCGCGGTGGTTGCGGCTGCGCGAGCCTCGGAGATCGCCTTGAGCACGAACGCGAGCACGAACGTCGACAGGAGGCCGCCGATCATCCAGTCGATTCCCGAGAGCTCCGCTCCGACGAGCGCCAACGCCACCCCGATGTAGGCGGCCGGCGCGAGGGGGGCGAGCGCACGGGCCATCAGCATGTACTCATGCAGCGCAATTGCGGCTGCGAGCGCGATGAGCGCGAACATCCACCAGGTGCCGAGGTAGGCGGCCCCGAGCACGATGGGCGCCAGCGCGACCGTGATCACGATGCGGGAGACGGCGTTGCTCATCTGCCGCCGAATCTTCGACGGCGCGACGCATAGTCCGCCAGCGCCGAGCGCAGGTCGCGCTCGTCGAAGTCCGGCCAGAGCTTGTCGACGAACACGAGCTCCGAATAGGCGAGCTGCCAGAGCAGAAAGTTCGAGACACGCACCTCCCCGCTCGTGCGGATCAGCAGATCCGGATCGGGCAGCTCGGGCGCGTAGAGGTTCGCGGCGAACACGTTCTCGTCGATCTCGTGTGCCTCGACGCCGCTCTCGACGATCCGGCGCGCCGCCTCGACGAGCTCCGCACGTCCGCCGTAGTCGAACGCGACCCAGAGGTTGATGCGGGTGTTCAGCTCGGTCCGGTCCTCCATCGCCCGCATGCGCTGCTGCAGCCGCTCGGGCGCGCGGTCTCGCCGGCCGATGAAGCGCACGCGCACGCCCTGCTCGGCAAGGTCCGGCAGCTCGCGTTCGATCGTCTCGGCGAAGATGTCCATCAGCGCGTCGACCTCCTCCTGAGGTCGCGACCAGTTCTCGGTCGAGAAGGCGAAGACCGAGAGGTCGTGGACGCCGATCTCGATCGCGGCCTCGACGATCCGGCGCACCGTCCGCGCGCCCGCCCGGTGGCCTGCCGCAGTCGGCAGCCTGCGACGCTTGGCCCACCGGCCGTTGCCGTCGAGGATGATCGCGACGGAGCTCGCCACCTCGGGAAGGGCCTGCTCCGGCGCCGGCCGGATCCGCGCGAGCGTCCTGATCCGGGAGAGGAGCTTCATGGAGGTCGTCAGACCTCCATGATCTCGGCCTCTTTGCGCTTCAGCAGCTCGTCGATCCGCGTCGTGTGCTCGTCGGTCAGCTTCTGCACGCGGCTCTCCGCCGCGCGTTCGTCGTCGTCGCCGACGTCGCCGTTCCTGACGAGCTCCTCGAGGTGCTTGATCGCGTCCCTGCGCACGTTGCGGACCGCGACGCGCCCCTCCTCGGCCATCTGCTTCACGAGCTTCACGAGCTCCTTGCGGCGCTCCTCGGTGAGCTGCGGGATCGGCAGCCGGATCAGCTTGCCGTCGTTGGACGGCGTCAGGCCCAGGTCGGACTCGAGAATCGTCTTCTCGATCTGCTTGATCGACGTCGGGTCGAACGGCTGGATCGTCAACATTCGAGGCTCCGGCGCATTGATCGTCGCCAGGTTCTTCAATGGAGTCGGCGTGCCGTAGTAGTCGATCGTGATCCGGTCGAGGAGCGCGGGAGCCGCGCGGCCGGTGCGCACCGAGTTGAAGTGCTCGTGCGTCGCCTCGACCGACTTGTCCATTCGTGCCTGCGCGTCGCCGATGAAGTTCTCGATCACCGTGCGTCTCCTTCGGATGTAGAGATGATGGTGCCCACGCGCTCCCCCTCCACCACTCTGCCGATGGTGCCCGGCGCGAGCTCGAAGACGTGGATCGGAAGACGATTGTCCATGCAGAGCGAGAGAGCGGTCGTGTCCATCACTTTCAGGCCTCGCTCGATCGCCTGCAAGTGGGTCAGCTCGGGAATCAGCCTGGCCTCGGGGCTCTCACGGGGATCTCCGTCGAGCACGCCCTCGACTCCGTGCTTCGCCATCAGGATCGCCTCGGCGCCGATCTCGAGGGCCCGCAGCGCGGCCGCGGTGTCGGTGGTGAAGTACGGGTTGCCGGTTCCAGCCGCGAAGATGACGACCCGCCCTTTCTCCAGATGGCGCACGGCTCTGCGGCGGATGTAGGGCTCGGCCACCTCCTGCACGTGAATCGCCGACAGCACGCGGGTGTCGGCGCCGTTGCGCTCGAGCGCCTCCTGCACGGCGAGGGAGTTCAGCACCGTGGCGAGCATGCCCATGTAGTCGCCGGTCGCGCGGTCGATTCCCTGCGCCGCCGCCGACATGCCGCGGTAGATGTTGCCGCCCCCGATCACGAGCGCGATCTCGAGCCCGCCCCCGCGTACGCGGACGAGCTCGCCCGCGAGCTCGTCGACCGTGCGTGCGTCGAGGCCGAACTCTCCGGAGCCCATCAGGGCCTCGCCGGAGAGCTTCAGCAGGACGCGCTTGAAGCGTGCCACTTACGAGACGGCGTACCAGGCGTAGTCGAGGAGCTCGATCCGACGCTCCTTCAGATACTGCGCGACGGTCCCCGTCGCTTCGTCCGCGCGATACCACGTCTGTTCGGTCAGGACCGACTCGCCGAAGAACTTCTTGTTCAGCTGGCCCTCGACGATCTTCTCGCGAACGTTCTCCGGCTTGGAGAGCACCTCGTCCGACTTGGAGAGGATCTCGCGCTCTGCGTCGACGAGCTCTTGCGGGATCTCGTCCCGCGTGCCGTACGTCGGTCGTGCGAACGTGAGATGGAGGGCAAGGCTGCGCGCAGCCGCCGGGTCGCCGCCCTTCGTGCGCACGAGCGCCCCCACCTTGTTCGCGGGCGAGTGGACGTAGAAGGTCAGATGCTCCTCGGCCGAGGCCTCCATGCGCTTCGCCCCGGCGACCTGGATGTTCTCACCGAGCTTCGCCGCCAGGGCGACGCGCTCGTCCTCGAGGGACGTCGCATCCCCGCCGTCGAACACGGTCTCGAGGAGCTTCTCGGCATAGGCGAGAAAGTCCTCGTTGTTCGAGACGGGCTCGGTCTCGCAGCCGATCGCGGCGATCGCGCCGACGCCGTCGCGCACCATCACGCCGACCTTGCCCTCGCTCGTCGCGCGGTCCGCACGCTTCGCGGCCGAGGCCATGCCCTTCTCGCGCAGGAGCTTGACTGCCTCGTCGAAGTCGCCGTCGGTCTCCTGGAGAGCGCGCTTGCACTCCATCATCCCGGCGCTCGTCGCGTCACGCAGCTCCTTGACCATCGCGGCGGTGATCTCGGTCATTCGGCGGTTTCCTCCGTGGTCGTCTCGGGCTCTGCGGCCGCGGCCGGCTCTTCGACGGCCGCCGCCTCCGGCGCGGCGGGTGCCTCCTCTGCGGCAACGGGCGTGTCGGCTGCGGCCGGTGCGGGCTCCTCCTGCCTGCCGTTCCTCGCCCCCTGCAGCTCCGCGGCCGTCACCTTGCGCTTGCCGGCCTCGATGCCGTCGGCGAGCGCCTTGATCACGAGGTGGCACGAGCGGATGGCGTCGTCGTTGCCCGGGATCACGTAGTCGGCCTCGTCGGGATCGCAGTTCGTGTCGACGAGCGCGATCACGGGCAGGTTGAGCCGCTTGGCCTCGCGCACGGCGAGCTGCTCCTTGCGCAGGTCGACGATGAAGATCGCGTCCGGCTGGCGGCGCATGTCGGCGACCCCGCCGAGGTTGGACTCGAGCTTCTCGAGCTCCGCCTCCATCGAGATGCGCTCCTTGGCGGGCAGCAGGTCCAGCTGCGCCTCGGTCTTCAACGCCCGCAGCTCGTGCAGGCGCTGAATCCGGTCCGAGATCGTGCGCCAGTTGGTCAGCAGGCCGCCGAGCCAGCGGTTGTTGACGTACGGCATGCCGACACGGCGAGCCTCGTCGCGGACGGCGTCCTGTGCCTGCTTCTTCGTGCCGACGAAGAGCACCGAGCCGTTGCGCTCGGCGATCGCCTTCGCGAAGTTGTAGGCCTCGTCCAGGAGATCCTGCGTCTGGGTGAGGTCGATGATGTAGATGCCGCCGCGCTCGGTGAAGATGAAGCGCTTCATCTTCGGGTTCCAGCGGCGCGTCTGGTGGCCGAAGTGGACACCGGCCTCCAGCAACTCCTTCATGGAAACGACGGGCATGCGAGCCCCTTTCTGCGGTTTCGGTTGCGTTGCTCCGGCGAGGCCGCAGTGGAAGCCGGATGAGCTCCGGCCACCGTCCACCGAGGATTCCCGCCGGTCGAGGGAACGTTGGACACCGCATGGTAGCCGTGGCCGTGATCCGGCGGGCGTCAGTGCCAGGACGAGCGGCCGTGCTCGAGGAACGCCGCCAGGTCGGCCGGCAGCTCCGACCGGGTCTCGATCCGCGTCCCCGAGACCGGATGCGGGAAGGAGAGCCCGGAGGCGTGCAGGAACTGGCGCCCGAGCGCCGGGTCTGCGACCCCGTAGGTCGGATCGCCCACGACCGGCAGGCCGACGGCGGCGAGATGGACTCGGATCTGGTGCATCCGCCCCGTCTCCAGCGTCACGCGGAGGAGCGCATGCTCGGGCCACAGCTCCACGACCTCGAAATGCGTGATCGCCTCACGCGCCGACTCGCTGTCGAGCGAGATGCGCGTCGCATCGCCCCGGTCACGCCCGATCGGCGCCTCGATCCGGCCCGTGCGCGACTGCGGGCGGCCCCTGACGAGCGCGGTGTAGGTCCGCTCGAGCGCGTGCTCCCGCACGAGCGCGGACAGGAGCTCGTATGCCTCCTGCGATCGCGCGACGACCATCAGGCCGGACGTGTCGCGGTCGAGCCGGTGGACGATGCCCGGTCTGCGCGGCTCGCCGCCCGCGATCTTCCCCGCGAGCGCATCGACGAGCGTGCCGCTCGCGTGGCCGGGCCCAGGATGCACGACGAGGCCGGCCGGCTTGTCGATCACGAGCAGGTGCTCGTCCTCCCACACGATCGCCGGCTCGGCCGGCGGCACGGCGACAGGGCCGGGCTCGACCACCGGCAGCTCGATCTCCTCACCGCCCACGAGCCGAAAGCTCTTCGCGCGCGTGACGCCGTCCACGAGCGCACCCGCCTCGACGGCCCGCTCGGCCGCGGCGCGCGAGCCGAGCTTCGTCGCGAGAAAGCGGTCGAGCCGTTCCCCCGCGGCGCTCGCGGGGACGTTCACCGGGCGGCGACGTCGAGCGTGCGCCGCGGCGGCTTGGGCGTGCGGTCGGCGACGATCAGCGCACCGAGGAGGATCGCGACGCCCACCACGATGAAGCTGTCGGCGAGATTGAACGCCGGCCACCATTTCAGGTCGATGAAGTCGGTCACGTGGTGCAGGCGGATGCGGTCGACCAGGTTCGAGACGCTGCCGCCGATCACGAGGCCGAGCGCCGCCGGCAGTACCGGATGGCGCGCGCCCGAACGGGCGAAGAAGACCAGCATCCAGACGACCGCGCCGGCCGTCACGGCGGTCACGATCGCCGTCGCGCTCGAGAAGAGACCGAAGGCGATGCCGGAGTTCTGCACGTGGTGGATCGACAGCGGCCCGAACAGGTGCTTCGACTGGTCGAGTGCGAGCGTGCTCGTGACGATGTGCTTCGTCACCTGGTCGGCGACCACCGCGGCCACCGCGACCGCTGCGAGCCCGGCCCACTGCCAGGCGCCGGCTCCCAGCGACCGCTCCGCGACCGAGACGGGCTGCAGCCCGTTCGTCGTCGAGCCGACGCGGATCTCGCTGTGCCCGCCGGCGTCGGTCACCCGAGGCGGCGCGCGTCGTCGATGCAGAGGCGCGTCCAGGGGATCGCGGACAGACGGTCCGCGCCGATCGGCTCGCCGCAGACCTCGCAAACGCCGTAGCTTCCATCCTCGATGCGGAGCAGCGCGGCCTCGACCTCGTCGAGCGTCTGCTGCGCGCCTTCCTCCAGCCCCTCGTCGAGCTCCCGGTCGTAGGTCGCGGTCGCCATGTCGGCCAGATGGTTGTCGTCGCCGCGGCCGCCGATCTCGCCGAGCTCCTCCTCGACGCTGCCGGCGTTCTCCTTCTCGAGAAAGGCGACGGCGTCCCGCAGGCGCGTGCGCTCGGCCTCCAGGAGCTTCCTGTAGTCCTTGGTCTCGCCGCTCGTCACTCACGAATCCTTTCCGGCGCTGCTCGCTTGCGTAAGGCGCCGCTCGATGTCGACCTGGTCGATGCCCTCCAGCGAGACGGTCTTGTCGCGTGACGCATGTCCGGAGACGATCGTGACGTCGCGGGCGGGCAGCGCGAGGGTATCTGCGAGCAGCCGGACGACGGCGGCGTTGGCCTTGCCGTCCTCGGGCGCCTGGGCGACGCGCACCTTCCAGGCCGCGCCGTGGCGGCCGACGATCCCGGGCCTTGCGGCACCCGGCGAGACGCGCAGTTGGAGGCGAGAGCTCACACGGGGAGCGTAGCTCGTACCGCAGCCTGCTAACCCCAGGTGAAGCCGCGCGGCTCCGGCGGGTCGTCGTCGTCCTCGAGCCCGGCCACGGACTGCACGGACGGCAGCTTCGGCAGCTGCTCCGCCGCCTCCATCTCGTCCACCTCGTCCACCTCGTCCGGCTCGTGCTCGAGCTCCGCTTCCGCCTCGGGCCCGGCCGGCTGTGCCGGAACGTCCTCCAGCCGAATGGCCTCGAACTCGCGCGTGTCCTCGCGCTTCGGCCAGTGCTCCTCCGCCTCGTCGGAGGGAGGCAGCTCGTTCTTCGTCTCCTCGACCATGCCGAGCGCCGCCCTCAGCAGCGTCTCGACGCGTCGCACCTCGGCGAAGAGCCGGTCGCGCTCTCCCTGGGCGCCGCGCGTCACCGAGCGCGCTTCCCGGTGTGCCTCGGCGACGATCAGCTCGGCCTCCCGCTTCGCCTGTTCACGCGCGTCGGCGGCGGCGCGCTCCGCGGAGACGAGTGTCGCCGCCAGGAGCTCCTCGCGCTGCTTCACGTCGGCCAGGATCTTCTCGAGCTCCTCGAGCCGGTCGGCGAGCTCCCCACGTTCGCTCCAGACCTCCTCGAAGCTGTCGGCGACGTCCTCCAGGAGCTTGTCGATGTCGTGGCGCTTGTAGCCGAACAGGCTGCGCCCCACTCGGACGTGTCTCAGTTCTACGGGTGTGTAGCGCATGTTTGAGCTCCTCTCAGTGCAAACGGTCGAGGACGGTGATCAGGATCCGCTCGACGGCGATCAGGGCGAGAACGCCGACCATCGGCGAGAAGTCGAACGCCCCGACCCGGAAGGGCAGGATCCGCCGCCACAGCCGCAAATAGGGCTCGCACGCGTCGTAGAGGAAGCGCTGGACCGGTCGGAGCGAATACGGCAGCTGCACCCAGGACGTGAGGATGTACGCGAGGATCGCGAGGATGTAGACGTCGATGAAGACGTTCACGAACAACTCGACTTCACTGACTGCGTCGAGCAGCATGGCGCACCCTTCGGGGTGGGACACCCGTTTCCTACGCGGTTGCGCGCTCGAACGAAGCCCGCTCGTCGTCCGAGAGCGGCCGCGACCGGCCGGTCGCCTCGTCGCGGGCGACCAGCACCGCCTGTGCCTCGGCCGCGATCTCCCCGGCCCGGGTCCTCAAGAGCTCGCGCGTGCCGATGCTCGACGTCCCGATCCGTCCGAGCGAGCAGCGGGCGACCGCGATGTCGTCCGCGAGCGTCAACTCGCGCCGGTAGTCGATCTCGATCCGGGCGACGACGTAGCTCCACACGCGCGTGGGGTCGCCGAGCACCAGCCCGAGCCACTCGTCGCGCGCCTCCTCCAGGTAGGTCAAGAAGACGACGTGGTTGACGTGGCCGTAGACGTCGAGATCGCGCCAACGGATCTCGATCTCCTTCTCGTGCTCCATGCTCAGCTTCGGCCGAAGCCCTCTGCCGCGTCGCGGGCAGCCGAGGTCTGGGCGAGCAGTCCGTACGCGAGACGCTCGATCAGGAGGGCGGCCTCGCGTGACGAATCGGGCGCGGCGTCGATCGCCTGCTTCGCAACCGCGACTGCGAGCCGCGGCAGCGCGGCGAGCGCCTGCGCGAGCTCGAGCGCGCGGCCGAGTGCGGCTCCGGCGGCGACGACCTCCGTGACGAGGCCCGCCGCGAGCGCCTCGCCGGCATCGAGCCTGCCACCGAGCAGGATCAGCTGCTTCGCGCGTGCCGGCCCGAGCAGGCGGGCGGCACGGACGGTGCCGCCCGAGCTCGGCAGGATCCCGATCCCGACCTCCGGGAACCCGAGCACCGCCGTCTCGTCGGCGACCCGGAAGTCGGTCGCGAGGGCAAGCTCGAGCCCGCCGCCCAGGCAGTAGCCGTGGATCGCGCTGATCGTCGGCTGCGGCAACGCGGCGATGCGCTCGTAGACGCCCCCGCTCTCGCGGTAGTAGCGCGCGATCGCCTCCGGGTCGCGGTCGGCGAGCTCCGAGATGTCGGCACCTGCCGAGAAGGCCCGCCCGCTGCCGGTGACGACGACGCACGCGCTGTCGCGGACGCCGGCTCCGTCCAGGGCGTCTCCGAGCGCCGCTTCGAGCGCCGTCGACAGCGCGTTCAGCTTCTCCTCCCGGCACAGGCGGAGAATGCAGACGTCGCCCTCGCGGCGCGTCTCGACGAGCGGCCCGCTCACCGCAGGAGGCCCTTGATCTCCTTCGCGGCCGCGAGCGTCCGACGTCCGATCTCCGGGAGTCGCTCGCGCGGCAGCCGGTGCTCGGTGCCCCAGACGCTGACGACCGCGACGGGCCGGCCCTGTTCCGAGAGCACGGGGGCCGAAGCGCCGAAGAGCGACTCCTCGAGCTCGCCGATGCAGACCGCCCAGCCGTCACGCTGCACGTTCTCGAGCTCGGCGGCCAGCCGGCGGCGGTCGGTGATCGTCGTATCCGTATAGCGGTCGAGCCGCTCGGGCAGGGCCGCCCGGCGTTCCTCGGGGGTGAGGAACGCCAGGTACGCCTTCCCCGTCGAGGTTGCGTGCAGCGGCACCGCGCGGCCGAACCAGTTCGGCGCCATGATCTGCGGCGGGTCGACCTGGTCGACGTAGACGAGGTTGAACCGCTTGGCGACCGCGAGGTTCGTCGCCTCGGCCGTCTCGCGCGCGAGCTGCTCCAGGACGGGGCGTGCACGCCGGACGAGCGGATCGACGTCCGCGCCTGCGGCGATGCGCAGGAACGCGTAGCCGAGGCTGTAGCGCTGGCTGACCGGGTCGCGCTCGATCAGCCCGTGCGCGTCGAGCGTCGCGAGGAGGCGCCAGGCCGTGCTTCGGTTGAGGCTGCAGGCCTCGGCGAGCTCGACGACCGTCGGCGGACGGCTGGAGTCGGCGATCGCCTTCAGGAGCGCGGCGGCGCGGTCGACGGACTGGATCGTGCGCGAGCGCCCGCCCTGGGGGGCGAGCTCGGTGACCGGGGGGTTCATGATCCGCGTCATCGTCGCACAGTGTGAACGTCAGCGATGGGCCCCGCCACCGAGATGGATGACGACGACCCCCACGACGACGAGGCCGATCCCGGCCGCCGTCACGGCCGAGAGGCGCTCCTCGTACGCGAGCCACCCGATCAGCGCGATCGCGAGCGTGCCGACGCCCGACCAGATGGCATACGTGGTCCCGAGCGAGAGATGCCTCAGGGTGACGGCGAGCAGGACGAACGAGACCACGTACGCGATCACGACGACGGCACCGGGAACGGCGCGGGTCATGCCGTCGGAGGCACGCAGTGCGGTCGTCCCGATCACCTCGGCCACGATCGCGAGCGCGAGCACGAGCCAGACGGTCACGGGGCGGCCGTCCCGAGCGCGACGATCTCCCGGCGAAACGGCACGGCGTCGGCCGGCCCGTCGCCGTCGAGCTCCTCGGCGTAGCGCCGCCCGTCCCAGACCGCCGTGGCGATCGTCCCGGGCGCCCACGCGTCCCCGACCGCCTGCACGGAGCGGATGCCCGACGCGCCCCAGTCGCTCCGGCGTGCCTGCAGCTCCTCGAAGAGACCGTCCTCCGGAAGGCGCGCCGTGACGAGCACGAGTGAGTCGCAGGGGACCTCACGCTCGTCGCCGGTGTAGACGCACCCGATGCGCGCGACGCCGGAGGCGACACCGAGCAGCGCGTGTGCCGTCTCGAGCACGACGCCCCGTTCGACCAGCCGGCGGTGGATCCTCGGGTGCTCCATCGTGTTGACCGTCCACTCCGAGACGCGCGCGGCCGGCGTCACGAGCGTGACCGTCCTGCCCTCGGCCGCGAGCAGCTCGGCCAGCACGCCTCCGAGGTAGTAGTGGTCGTCGTCGAACAGCACGACCCGGTCACCCGCCGGGCGCTCGCCGGCGAGCAGGTCGTCGGGAGTGAATGTCGTCACCGAGGTGTCGACCGGCACCGGACGCGGGTGCCACCGGCCGACTCCGTCCCGCCGCCAGCGGGCGCCGGTCGCGACGGCGACGTGGGCGAAGCCGTACTCCAGGACGTCGCCGGCGGTGACGGTGCTCTCGAGCGCCCGCGTCACGTTCGAGAGCTTGGCGAGCTGCACGCGGCGGTAGTCGGCGACCCGGATCCAGGCCGCGAGGCCCGGCAGTCGCGCCTCGCCCAGGACCCGGCCGCCGAGCTCGCGCGTCTTCTCGGCGAGCATCACGTCGTACCCGCGCCGCCCGAGCATCATCGCCGCCTCGAGCCCCGCCGGGCCGCCGCCGACGACGAGCACGGTCGCGTCGGAGCCCTTCGCCCGGACGCGCTCCGGGTGCCAGCCACGCCTCCACTCCTCCCCCATCGACGGATTCTGCGTGCAGCGGATGGGGGTCGCCGTCCAGTCGCCCGTCACGCACACGTTGCACCCGATGCACTCGCGGATGTCGTCGAGCCTCCCCTCCTCGATCTTTCGCGGCAGGAAGGGATCGGCGATCGACGGTCGCGCCGCGCCGATCAGGTCGAGCACGCCGTCGCGAACCAGCCGGACCATCGTGTCCGGTGAGGTCAACCAGCCGACACCGACCACCGGCTTCGACGTCAGCTGCTTGAGGCCCCGGAAGTGCTCCTCGGTCCACGCCTCGCGGCCGAAACGGGAGGTGACCGAGTCGTCCTCCCAGAAGCCGACCATCAAGTCCCAGAGATCCGGCAGCTCACCGACGAGCCCCAGCAACTCTTCGATCTCACGGCGGCCGAGGCCGTCCTCGCCGAGCAGCTCGTCGACGACGATCCGGCACGCGACGGCGGCGCGCCCGTCACATTCCTCGCGTGTCTCCTCGAGGACCTCGCGCAACAGGCGGCCACGATTCTCGAGGCTGCCGCCGTACTCGTCCGACCGGTCGTTGTAGCGCCGCGAGAGGAAATGCTGCAGCGTGGTCAGGCCGTGGGCGGCGTAGACATAGACGACGTCGTAGCCTGCGGCGAGCGAGCGGCGCACCGCGAGGCGGTGCCGCCGCCGCAGGTCCCGGATGTCGCCGGCGCTCATCCGCCGCGCCTGGATCGGCTCGTGCCCGGTGACCGGCAGGTGCGACGGCCCGAGCGGCGGGATCCGGCCGTACAGGTTCCCCGAGGACATCCCGCTGTGCACGAGCTCGATCCCGGCGAGGGCGCCGTGGGCATGCACCTGCTCGACGAGCCGGGCGTGTGCGGGGATGTCGCTGTCGTCCCAGAGGCGGCCCTCGATGTAGCCCCCGACGTCCGAGCTCGGGTGGATCTCGACCTCCTCGGTGCAGACGACCGCCCAGCCGCCCTCCGCCTTGACGCCGCGCATGACCGCGTGTGCGGTGGGATCGCGATGGCCCATGCCGTTGCAGTGCGGCACCTGGAAGAACCGGTTGCGCGCGGTCACCGGCCCGAGCGTGACCGGTTCGAAGAGGACGTCGTGGCGCGGGTCGCGCACGACCTACGCGAACAGGCTCCGGGCGATGATCAGTCGCATGATGTCGCTCGTCCCGTCCCAGATCTCGTCGAGCTTCGCATCCCGGTACCACTTCTGGACGAGCGAGTCCCGGATGTAGCCGGCGCCTCCGAGCGTCTGCACCGCCGCCCCCGTCGCGAACACCGACGCCTCCGACGCCGCCAGCTTCGCCATCGCCGCCTCGGTCGAGAACGGCCGGCCGCGGTCGGCGAGCTCGGCGGCATGGATCGTCAGGAGACGAGCCTGGTCGAGCCGCAGCTTCGCGTCCGCGAGGCGAAACGAGACGGCCTGGAACTCCTTGATCCGCCGTCCGAACGCCTCTCGGTCTCTCGCGTGGTCGACGGCGTGCTCGAGTGCTGCTCGGCCGAGCCCGAGCGTGCTCGCGGCCAGTTGCACACGGGCGACGTCGAACACGTGCATGAGCCCGCTGAAGCCCTCCCCTTCGCCACCGAGCCGGCGGTCCTCCGGGACGAAGCACCCCTCGAAGAGGAGCTCGCCGGCCGGAAAGCAGCGGCTGCCCATCTTGGGCAGCCGGGGGCCGGTCACGAGACCGGCGTCACCGCGCTCGACGACGAACGCCGTGATCCCCTTCGCGCGCGATCCCGGGTCGACGGTCGCGAACACGACACACAGCTCCGCGATCGGAGCGTTCCCGATGAACTTCTTGTGCCCGTCGATCACGTAGCCGCCGTCGACCCGGCGCGCGCAGGTCTCGATCGCGGCGGAGTCGGACCCGTGCTCCGGCTCGGTGATCGCCACGGAGCACGCCGGTGGGTCGTCGCTGCAGAGCCGCGGCAGGTAGCGGCGCTTCTGCTCCTCGGAGCCGAGGGCGAGGATCGGCCCGGCGAAGAATCCGCCCTGTGCGATCACCCAGAACATCGGCGAGTCGCCGAAGGAGAGCTCCTCGATCACGGCGCAGCGGTCGCGCAGGCTCTCGACGCCGCCGCCCCCGTAGGCGGCCGGCAGGTCGTAGCAGGTGAGCCCGAGCCGGGCCGCGCTCCGCAGCTCGTCGAGCGGATACTCCTCCGACTCGTCGTAGCGGAGCGCCGCCGGGCGGAGCTCCTCGCGGGCGAACTCCCGTGCCGTCGCGAGCAGCGCCGCGACGTCCGGCGCAGCGGTCGTGTTCATATTACGAACCTCCTGCGAGCATGGCGCACCCTAGATCGGGGCCGGCGCGCCGGTCAAGCCGCCTTGACGGCGCCTGCGAGGGCCGCCTAAGCTCGTCGCGTCGCGCCATGTGCACTGCGTGTTCACATCTCGCACCAGCCTCCGTCCCATGAACTGGGAGGTCTTCATCACCTGCGCGGTCACGGGCGCCGGCGACACCGCCGGGCGGAGCGAGCACGTGCCGGTCACGCCCGCGCAGATCGCCGCGGCCGCCGTCGAGGCGGCGCGCGCCGGGGCTGCGATCGCCCACATCCACGTCCGTGACCCGGAGACCGGGAAGGGCGGCCGCGACCCGGCGCACTACCGCGAGGTCGTCGAGCGCATCCGCTCCTCGAGCATCGACGTCGTCGTCAACCTGACCGCCGGCATGGGCGGCGACCTCGTGCTCGGCGGCGAGGACGCTCCGCTGCCTCCCGACCCGGCCGGCACCGACATGGTGGGAGCAGCCGAGCGCCTCTCGCACGTCGAGGAGCTCCTCCCGGAGATCTGCACGCTCGACTGCGGGACCATGAACTTCGCCGCCGGAGGCGACTATGTGATGGTGAACGCGCCGTCGATGCTCAGGGCGATGGCCGCCCGGATCCGCGAGCTGGGCGTGCGCCCGGAGCTCGAGGTCTTCGACACCGGCCACCTCGTCTTCGTCGAGGAGCTGATCCGCGACGGGCTGATCGACGACCCGCCGCTGATCCAGCTCTGCACCGGCATCCCCTACGGCGCGCCGGACGACCCGGCCACGCTGCTGGCGATGGTCAACCGGCTGCCGCCGAACACTGTCTTCTCGGCGTTCTCGATCGGCCGGATGCAGCTGCCGTTCGTGGCGCTCGCGCCGCTCCTCGGGGGCAACGTCCGCGTGGGCCTCGAGGACAACCTCTACCTCTCGCGCGGGCGGCTCGCGACGAACGCGGAGCTCGTCGACCGGGCGGTCTCCCTGCTCGAGGCGATGAACGTCCGCGTGCTCGGGCCGGCCGAGGTGCGGGAGAAGCTCTCACTGAGGTCGCGTGCCTGACCGCCCGAGCGTCGTCGGTCTCCTCGGCGGCGGCGTGATCGGGGGCGGCTGGGCGGCGCGATTCGTCCTGAACGGCGTCGACGTGCGCCTCTACGATCCCTCGCCCGATGCCGAGCGGAACGTCGCCTGCGTGCTCGAGAACGCCCGACGTGCCTACGGCCGGCTGACCCTCGCCCCGCTGCCCGCGGAGGGCTCGCTCGTCGTCGTCGACTCCGTCGCGGCCGCGGTCGCCGGGGTCGACTTCGTCCAGGAGTCGGCGCCGGAGCAGCTGGAGCTGAAGCGGGAACTGCTGGCGGCCGCCGACGATGCCGCACGCGACGGCGTGATCATCTGCTCGTCGACGTCCGGCCTGCGGCCCAGCGAGCTGCAGGAGGGCCTGCTGCGGCCCGATCGGCTCGTCGTCGGGCATCCCTTCAACCCCGTCTACCTGCTCCCGCTCGTCGAGGTGTGCGGAGGCGAGCGGACGTCCGGCGAGACGGTGCGACGCGCCGTCGCCACGTATCGCTCGGTCGGCATGCACCCGCTGCACGTACGTGCGGAGATCGACGGGTTCATCGCCGACCGCCTGCTCGAGGCGCTCTGGCGGGAGGCGCTCTGGTTGGTGCACGACGACGTCGCGACCACCGCCGAGATCGACGATGCGATCCGCTACGGCGCCGGGCTGCGCTGGGCATACATGGGCACGTTCCTCACGTACCGCATCGCGGGCGGCGAGGCGGGGATGCGACATTTCCTCAGCCAGTTCGGGCCGGCGCTCGCCTGGCCCTGGACGAAGCTGACCGACGTGCCGCGACTCACCGACGGACTGATCGAGAAGCTCGCGGCCCAGTCCGACGAGCAGGCCGGCGGCCGTGCGGTCCGCGAGCTGGAGCGCGCGCGCGACGATGCGCTCGTGGGGGTCCTCCAGGCGCTGCGCGCGCAGAGGACCGGCGCCGGCGAGGCGCTCGCAGCGTGGGAACGCGACCTGCTCGAGCGGCGCGGGAGCTCCGCCGGCCCGGGATTGTCGGATGCCCCGCTGAGGCTCCACCGGACACGCGTGCCGGCGGACTGGATCGACTACAACGGGCACGTTCACGAGAGCCGGTATCTCCAGGTCTTCGCCGATGCCTCCGACGCGCTGCTCGCCGCGATCGGGCTCGACGCCGGCTACCTCGCGGCAGGCGGGAGCTACTTCACGGTCGAGACGCACCTGTCGCACCTCCGCCAGCTCGAGGCCGGCGATGCCGTCAGCGTCACGACCCAGCTGCTCGCCGCCGACGACAAGCGCCTCCACGTCTTCCACGTGCTTCTGCGCGACGGCGAGGAGGAGCCCGTCGCGACCGCCGAGCAGATGCTCCTTCATTGCGACACGGTCAGCGGTCGCGCGGCTCCCGCCCGCGGGGAGGTGCTCGAGCGCGTCACCCGTCTTCGCGACGCGCACGCCGGCCTCGCTCGCCCCGAGCGGGCCGGCCGGTCGGTCGGCGCACGATGAGCCGCGACCTGCGGCCTCTCTTCGAGCCGCGGTCGCTCGCGATCGTCGGGGTGTCGGCCGACCCGGGCAAGTGGGGCTACTGGTTCGCCCGGGACGCGGTCAAGGGCGCCCACCGGCGCCGGGTGCACCTCGTCGGCCGCAGCGGCGGCGAGCTGCACGGGCTGCCCGTGCACAGGTCGATCGGCGAGCTGCCTGAGCCGCCGGACCTGGTCGTGCTCAGCGTGCCCGCCGCTGCCCTCGAGCAGGCGGTCGACGAGTCGCTCGCAGCCGGGGCCCGGGCGCTCGTCGCGATCGCAGCCGGTCTCGGCGAGCTCGGACCGGAGGGCGCAGAGCGCGAGCGGGCGATCGTGGCCCGTGTCCGGGCGGCAGGCGCGGTCCTCGTCGGGCCGAACTGCCTCGGCATCTTCGACGCGGCGGCCGAGCTCGATCTGGCGTCGAACCCGCTGCCCTCGGGGCCGGTCGGCTTCGTCTCTCAGAGCGGGAACATCGTGCTCGAGACCGGCCTCCTGCTCCGGGACGTCGGTCTCGGCTTCTCGCGGCTCGCGTCGGTCGGCAACCAGGCGGATCTCGATGTCACGGACGTCGTCGCGAATCTGGCGTCGCACGACGGAACGCGCGTGATCGGCGTCTACTGCGAGGACTTCCGCGACGGACGCGTGTTCGCCGAGACGGCGCGCTCGGCGGGCAAGCCCGTGGTGCTGCTCACCGTGGGGCGCACGGCGGCCGCGGTCCGGGCCGCCCGCTCGCACACCGGCGCACTGACGAGCGACCTCGACGCCGTCGACGCCGCCTGCCGCGTTGCAGGCATCCATCGCGTGGACACGCCGCGCCGGCTCGTGGATGCCGTTCAGGCCCTGCTCGCCGCCGAGCGTCCGCGCGGCCGGCGGGTCGCCGTCGTGGGCGACGGCGGCGGCTACGGGGCGGTGGCGTGCGACCTGCTCGGCCAGCACGGTCTGGCGCTGCCCGTGCTCTCCGAGCGCACGCAGGCGGCGCTGCGTTCGGTGCTTCCTCCGACAGCCACGACGGCGAACCCCGTCGACCTGGCGGGGGCGGGCGAGCAGGACACGTTCAGCTTCGCCAGGGCGACCCGCACCCTGCTCGAGGCCGAGGGAATCGACTCCGTCCTCTTCACCGCCTATTTCGGCGGGTACAGCGACCTCTCGGACGAGCTGCGCGAGCGCGAGCTGGCCGTCGCGGCGGAGCTCGCCGCCGCGGCGAGGGAGACGGCACGCCCGCTCGTCGTCCACACGATGTACTGGGACTCACCCGCGGCCCGCGCGCTCCGCGCGGCAGGCATCCCCGTCTACCGGGCGGTCGAGTCGGCCGTCGCGGCGCTCGACGTGCTCGCGGCGGACGCCGCCCCGCACGGCGTCCCCGTGCCGGTGCTCCCGGCGGCCGGCTCACCCGTGCAGGGCTCCGGCTACGCGGCAGCCCGTTCGGCACTCGCCGCAGCGGGGATACCGTTCGGCGCGGCACGAACGGTCGCCGGCCGGGACGAGGCGCTTGCCGCGGCGGGCGAGCTCGGGTACCCCGTGGTGCTGAAGGCGCTCGGCGCGCTTCACAAGTCCGACGCGGGCGGAGTCGTGCTCGGCCTGGAGGACGAAGGCGCGCTCGCCGCGGCGATCGCGCGCCTGCCCGCACCCGGCTACTCCGTCGAGGCGGCCGAGGACACCGCGCGCGGCTTCGAGCTGCTCGTCGGCGCCCGGTGGGACCCGCGGTTCGGGCCGCTCGTGGTCGCCGGTGCGGGCGGAGTCCACGCTGAGCTCTTCCGCGACACCGCGGCCGCACTCGCCCCGATCGACGCCGACGCTGCCGAGGCGCTGCTGCGATCGCTCGCCTGCTCTCCGCTCCTCGAGGGCGCACGTGGGCGCGCTCCGCTCGACCTGACTGCCGCCGCGGCCGCGGTCGCCGCGCTCTCCCGCTTCGCGGCGGCCCACCCGGAGATCGCCGAGGTCGAGGTCAACCCGCTGCTCGTCCGGAGCGTCGGAGCCGTCGGCCTCGACGCACGCATCGTGCGAGCGACTCAGTCGACGTAGCCGACCTCGCCGACCGGCAGGCCGGCCGGCGCTGCCTCGTGCGCGGCCGGAGCGGCCGGCGCGGGCAGCACGCGTAGAGCCTCGGCGGGCAGGTGCGCCTGCACCGCGGTCCCCTGCGCCAGCTCGCGCAACGTCCCGTCGTTGACGACCAGTGCGTGCACGACGTCTCCCGTCGCGAGCCGGATCACGAGCTGCTCGGACGAGCCGAGGTACACGACCCGCTCGATCATGCCGGGCACACGATTCTCGCCCGTCGATTCATACGGCTCGACGCGAACCCGTTCGGGACGGATGACGACACGTGTCTCGCCGCGCATCTGCGTCTCGCCGCACAGCGCGCGGAGCGTGAACTCGCCGAGCTGCGCCCGACATGTGCCCCGCTCACCTCCGTCGACGGTGACCGTCATCAGGTTCGAGACGCCGAGGAAGTCCGCGACGAAGACCGTGCGCGGCTCCTCGTACATCTCGGACGGAGTGGCGACCTGCTCGACGCGGCCGCTCGACATGACGGCGATCCGGTCGGACATGGTCAACGCTTCCTCCTGGTCGTGCGTCACGTAGACGAACGTGATCCCGAACTGCTCCTGGATGCTCTTGAGCTCGAGCTGGAGCGCCTTGCGCAGCTTCGCGTCGAGCGCGCCGAGCGGCTCGTCGAGCAGCAGGACGGACGGATTGAGGACGAGCGCCCGTGCGAGCGCGACCCGTTGCTGCTGGCCGCCGGACAGCTGCGCCGTACGCCGCTCCCCGAGCCCTTCAAGCCGTACCGCCTCGAGTATCGCGTGCACGCGCTCACGGGTCTCCGCCCGCTTCACATGGCGGCGGCGCAGCCCGAACGCGACGTTGTCGAAGACATTGAGGTGCGGGAAGAGCGCGTAGCTCTGGAAGACGGTGTTGACCTTCCTCTTGTGCGGCGGCGTCGCCGCCATGTCCTCCCCGTCGAGCAGGATCTTGCCGCTGTCGGGACGCTCGAAGCCGGCGATCAGGCGCAGCGTCGTCGTCTTGCCGCACCCCGAGGGGCCGAGCAGCGAGAAGAACTCGCCGCCGTCGATCCGCAGGTCGATCCCGTCGACCGCGACGACCTCGCCGAAACCCTTCCGCAACTCGACGAGATCGATGGCGCCGTCGTGCACCCTCACACCTCCAGCGCCGCGAGCTCGCGCACCGCGGATCCCTTCTCGGCGCGCTGCGACGCATTGAAGCTGCGGTAGACGAGGGCAGCCAGCCCGACCGCGATGAGCGTCGTGAACACCATCACGGTTGCAAGTGCGTTCAGCGCCGGCGTCGTCGTGCCCCGGACTCCGGAGTAGATCTTGATCGGAACGGTCTGCGTCGCCGCGTTCGAGGACAGGTAGTCCGTGACGACGAAGTCGTCGATCGAGAGCGCGAAGACGACCATCAGGCTCGCGAAGATCGCCGGGGCGAGCAACGGCAGCAGCACGAGCCTCAACGCGCCGATCGGCGACGCACCGAGGTCGCGCGCGGCCTCCTCGTACTCCGGCCCGACCGAGAGCAGGCGGCTGCGCACGACCAGCACGACGTAGGAGATCGAGAACGTCACCTGTCCGAGCACCTGGGCCGTGGTGCCGAGCTGGATCTTGTAGAGCGTCACGAAGACGAGCAGCAGCGACACCGCCATCACGATCTCTGGCGTGACGAGCGGGAACAGCATCAGGAAGTTCACCGGGCGCGCGCCGTGGCCGTGCCAGCGGGTGAGGCCGATGGCGAGCCCGACGCCGAGCGGGACCGCGATGACCATGTCGAGCCCCGCGAGCTTCAGGCTCTGCTCGAGCGCGCCGCGCATCGAGGGATCGTGGAGGACCGACTGGTTGGGGTCACCCCAGTACCAGCGCGTCGAGAAGCCCTGCCAGACGCTCCGTGACCGGCCGTTGTTGAACGAGAAGAGAATCGCGATCACCACCGGCAGGATCGCCCAGACCATGTACGCCCACGTGATCACGCCGAGCAGGCGCGGCTGCCCCCATGGGTTCGCCCACCAGTCACGGATCCGCCTCACGCGTGCGCCTCCGTGCGTGAGGCCCGCACGACCGACCACAGGTAGTACGACATCAGCACTGCGAGCAGCGCGGAGAGGACGATCACGAGCGACGCGCCCACCGTCCGCTGCGGCCCACCCTGGAAGTACAGGTTGATCTCGTTGCCGATCATCGTCGTCCGCGGCGAGCCGGAGATGACGTCGTTCGTGTAGTAGTCGCCGAACATCGGCAGCGCGATCAGGACGCCCGCGGCGAGGAGCCCGTAGCGGCTGAGCGGCAAGGTGACGTGCATGAAGGTCCGGATCGGGCTTGCGCCGAGGTCGCGCCCCGCCTCGAGAACGTGCGGCTCGATCCGGTCGAGGGTCGCGTAGAGCGGCAGGATCAGGTACGGCACGTAGCCGTAGATCAGCGCGAGGATGACCGACGACGACTGCCCGTCGAGCCAGCCGTACGGCTGCGAGAGGATCCCGAGGTCCATCAGCACGCGGTTGACGAGACCGTCCGGGAGCAAGAGCCCGACCCAGGCGAGCATGCGCATCAGGTAGCTCACCCAGAACGGGATGATCAGCAGCACGAGCAGGAGCGTCTTCGTCCGCCGCGCGTGCCGCGCGAGGTAGTAGGCGACCGGATAGCCGATCGCGAGACAGCCGGCGAGCGAGATCGCGACGTAGAAGAACGTGCGCACGAAGACCGTCCAGAAGGGCTGCCCAGGCCGGAGGTCGTGCAGGACGCTGCGCATGGTGTCGAACTGCCAGTGCAGCGGGTTCCAGACGGGAACCGGGTTCGAGAAGATCGGATCGACCGTCCCGAACGCCACTGCGAGCACGGCGTACGTGGGCACGAGGAAGAGGAGCACGAGCCACGCAGCTCCCGGGAGCGCGAAGCTGGGCCAGAAGAATCGCCGGGTCATGCTCCCCGTGCCCCGGTCAACCCGCCTTGAAGGCCGACCAGGCGTCTTGCCAGGTGGACTGGCCCTGGGTCGACAGCGGGAGGATCGTGACGCCGTTCTTGAAGTCGGACTCGCGAACGATCGTCGAGCCCAGGTTCTTCGGGATGTAGCCCTGGGCGATCACCTTGTCGGGGTTGATCTCCTTCAGCGGCGGCATGTAGCCCATCCACGAGAAGTTCTCGAGCGCGTGCTTCTTGTCGAGGAGGAAGTTCATGAAGCGGTGAGCCAGCACGGGGTTCTTCGCGCCCCTCAGCACGGTGATCATGTCGCTCCCGACGACCGCGCCCGTAGCAGGACGCCAGTAGCCGATCGTGCTCACCGGCACACCCTTCGGCATGTAGTTGAGGGCGCCGGCCATGTCGCCCGACCAGGCCTGGCCGAGCCACGTGGCGCCGGTCGGCACGTCGGTGTACTCGGTGGTGTTGGTCTTGACGTTCACGATCTTCGTCAGCCGCTTGAGATCCGAGGCGGCGGCCTTGACGAGGTTCGCGTTCTCCGTGTTGACGTCGTGAACACCGCGGTGAATGAGCGCCATCGCGAGGGCCTCGCGCTGGTCGTCGAGGATCGCGACCTTGCCGGAATACGCCTGCGCGTGCCAGAACGCGTCGTAGCCGTTCTTGAACGACGTCGGTGGAGTCTTCACCTTGTCCTTCCGCCAGGCGATGCCGGTCGTGTAGACCATGTACGGCATCGAGTAGCGTGAGTGAACGTCGTAGAACGGGCTCTGCAACGAGCCCCAGACGTTCTTGACGTTCGGCAGATACGAGTGGTTGACGGGCTGGATCAGCTTGCCGGCGACGGCACGCGACAGATACTCGACCGTCGCGAACCAGACGTCGAAGCTCGCCTGGCCGGACGTGAGCTTCGCGAGCGCCTCCTCCTCGTTCTCGAACGTCGTGATCCTGACCTTGACCTTGTACTGCTTCTCGAACTCCTTCACGACGCTCGGGTTGATGTAGTCGGACCAGTTGAAGACGTTGAGCGGCCCCCGCTCGGCGTTCTTGCCGGACGCGATCGGCTCGTTGTCCGAGTAGATCGGCAGCGTCACCGGGTGGCTGCGGCGGGCGAGGGGTATCCCTCCCGGCCCGATCGGGCCCCCGGACGGCATCCCGAGCGCCTCGGCCGCTCGGATCAGCGCGTCGGCGCCCGAGAGGGCCACGGCGGTGCCCGCGGATGCGAAGAGGAACTGCCGCCTGGTCGATCTGCGCTCGCGAGGGTGCATCTGGGCCTCCTTGGCTGGATCGCACAATGCAAACCGACGTAGCACGATGTGTCAAGGAGGTTGTATGCTTGCGCACGAGCATGAGCGGTGTCCGCCCTACGCTTCCCGGCCGTGACTACCACGCGCCGGACGTCTTCGAGCTCGAGCGCGAGCGGATCTTCTTCCGTGAGTGGATGTACGCCGCGCGCAGCACCGAGGCGCCGGAGCCGGGTGACTTCGTCACGATCGACGTCGCCGGCGAGAGCCTTCTGCTCGTCCGCGGGCAGGACGGCGAGCTGCGCGGCTTCTACAACGTCTGCCGCCACCGCGGCTCGCGCCTCTGTGACCCCGAGACGCACGGCCATGCGAAGGGCGCGATCAAGTGCCCGTATCACGCGTGGACCTACGCCTACGACGGCCGTCTGATCGGGACTCCGCTGGTCGCCCGCGACGAGCTCGACCGGGCGTCGTTCGGCCTCTGGCCCGTGACGGTCGAGGTCTGGCAGGGCTTCGTCTTCGTGTCGCTCGGTCAGCCGCAGGCGAGCCTGCGCGAATCCCTCGAGCGGCAGACCGACAAGCCGCTGCAGTACGAACGCTGGGCGATGGACGAGCTCCGCACCGGCCATCGCACGACCAGCGAGGTGGCGGCGAACTGGAAGATCCTCGTCGAGAACTACAACGAGTGCCTGCACTGTCCAACCGTGCATCCGGAGCTCGTCAAGGTGGCGCCGACGTTCGGGAAGGGGCTCGTGATCGAGGAGGGCCGCGACGACTGGGGCGTTTCGATCGTCGGCGGAGGGGTCGGCTACACGGCCACCGGGACGACGACGATCCCGGTGATGCCCGGTCTCGACGAGCAGTCGGCCAGCTCGATGTACGGCGCGACGATCTTCCCGAACATGTTCGTCGACCTCACCGGCACGGTCGTCATCGCAACGCGCCTGCAGCCCCGCGGCCCCGAGCACACGACGGTCGTCACCGACTATCTCTTCCGGCCGGAGGTCGTTGCCGACCCGGCGTTCGATCCGACCGAGGTCGTGGAGTTCGCCGAGCTCGTCGCCCGCCAGGACTACGTGGTCTGCGAGCGCGTGCAGCTCGGCGTCCGGTCGCGCGCCTTCGACCATGGCGTCTTCGCGGAGAAGGACGCGCTGCCGTACGCGTTCAACCAGACGTACCTTGCGGCCCGCTCGCGCGAGTAGCGCGGTCGTCGTCGGCGCCGGATTCGCCGGGCTTGCCGCCGCGGAAGCGCTCATGCGCGCGGGCGTCGCCGTGACCGTGCTCGAGGAGCGTGACCGGGTCGGCGGTCGCGTCCATTCGCACCGGCTCCGCGACGGGTCGGTCGTGGAGCTCGGCGCCGAGTTCGTGCTGCCCGGCCATTCGACGCTCACCTCGACGGCGGCGCGGCTCGGGCTCCGGCTCTACGAGAAGGGAACGCTGTACGGCGACCGGGAGCCGCGCGGTGGTCCGCCGACCTCGGCCGCCGAGCTGCGGGCTGCGGTGGCGGCGCTCGCCGCCCCCGGCGGCGGCTCGGTGGCGGACGCTCTCGCGCGCCGCGTCTCGTCGGCCGGGGCGCGCGCCGCGATCGCCGCGCGAGTCGCCGTCTCGACCGCGTACGAGGTGGACGACCAGCCCGCCTCGGTGCTCGCCGACAGCGGCGCGGGCTTCGGGCCGTTTCCGACCCACGGCTTGGCCGGCGGCAACGACGAGCTCGCCAAGGCACTCGCGCGGGTGCTCGGCGAACGCGTGCGGCTGAGCGCCCCGGTTCGCCGGATCGTGTGGAGCGAGGACGGCGTGGTCGTGGGCACCGTCGACGGCGAGCTCGCTGCGGACGCCTGTGTGGTCGCCACCCCGGCGCCACGCGCGCTCGAGATCGGGTTCGAGCCTCTGCTCCCTGCCTGGAAGCGCGCCGCGCTCCAGGCCGTCCGCTACGGGCAGGCCGCGAAGCTGTTCCTCCCGCTGGCCGAACCGGTCGAGCCGAGCGCAACGCTCTCGGTGCCCGAGCGCTTCTGGACCTGGACGCAACGCTCGCCGAGCGGGCGGCTCCTGCCGGTCGCCGCTTCGTTCGCCGGCAGCGCGACGGCGCTCGAGCGGCTCGCCGTCAGCACCGGGGCGGCGACCTGGGCGGGGGCGGTGCGACGGCTTCGTCCGGACCTGCCGCTCACCGACGACGAGCCGGTGCTGTCGACGTGGCCCGGCGGTGCGTATTCGGCGCGCTCTCTCGCCTCACCGCTCGACGACGATGCGCTCGCGCGCGCGGTCGGGCGCCTCGCGTTCGCGGGCGAGCACACGGCGGGGGAATGGCACGCGCTGATGGAAGGCGCGTTGCGCAGCGGGCTTCGCGCGGCGGACGAGATCGTCAGGCCTGGTTGAAGAAGCCGCCGCGCTCGAGCAGCGCAGCCCGCTGCTCGGCGGAGACCTCCACGTTGCGCGGCGTCAGCAGGAAGACCTTGTCGGCGACCCGTTGCATGCCGCCGTTCAGGGCGTAGGTGAGCCCGCTCGCGAAATCGATCAGCCGCTTCGAGAGCTCCGTGTCGGCGCTCTGGAGGTTGAGGATCACCGGGATCCCCTGCTTGAACCGGTCGGCGATCTGCTGGGCGTCGTTGAAGCTGCGCGGCAGGACGAGGTGCACCTTGACGCTCGAAGGCGTGGGCACCGCTTCGATCTGCGGGCGCATCTCGCGCACGCGTGAGGGGCGCGCGGCCGGCGTGCGGTGCGTCGGCTGGTCGGCCTCGGACTCCGTCCAGTCGTCGAAGTCCTGCGACCGCCGCCGCGGTGTCAGCCGCCGGACGTTCGGGCGCTCGCGATAGCTCTGCTCGAGGCTCTCCTCGGCGGCAAAGCCGTCTTCGTCGTCCCAGTCGTCGTCCTCCTCGGCGATGCCGAAGTAGACGAGCGTCCGGCTCCAGAGGTCTCCAAGCGCCATCCCTCGCGAATCCTAATCTCGAAAGAGGATCGATCCGACGCGAACGTACGTCGCTCCCTCCTCGGCAGCCACGGCGAAGTCCTGCGTCGTGCCCATCGAGAGCTCCCGAAGGCCGTGTTCCTGGGCCAATCCCCGGAGTCGCGCGAACCAGGGTCGTGACGCCTCGGGGGTCGCCGCGGCCGGTGGCATCGCGGAGAGGCCGCGCACGTCGTAGGCGAGGTACTCCGCGATCTCCTCCGGCTCCACCCCCGACTTGGAGGCTTCACCGGAGAGATTCACCTGGACGAGCGCCGGGATCTCGAGCCGGCGGGCCGCCGAGTCCGAGTCGAGCGAGTGGACGAGCGTGCAGACGCGGTTCACGACCTTGACCTTGTTCGACTGGAGGTGCCCGATGAAGTGCCAGGTGAACGCATCGCCGTATTCGGCGTGCTTCGCCTCGAGGTCCTGCGCCCGGTTCTCGCCCACGACGGTGATGCCTGCCTCGATCAGTCGCGCCATGTCGGGCAACGACACGTACTTCGTCGCGGCGACGACCGTGACCGTGGAACCGACGGTGGCCTGCACGCGCTCGAAGCGCACACGGATCTCGTCAGGCGACAGCACCGACCACCCCCTGGACGCCGCGCGCCCTGCCACTTCGCCGGTGCGAGAAGAAGAGCTCCGGGTGGCAACGCGTGCAGAGATCCGCCCGGTGGACGCTCTCGATGCCGGCCGCGCGCAACGCGCGCTCGGCGGCGCTCCAGAGGTCGAGCTTCCCGCCGGCTGTGAGATCGGCGTCGAAGAGCGCTGCGACCTCGGCTCCGACGTCGTAGCAGCATGGGCCGACCGCCGGCCCGACCATCGCTGCCTTCGCCCCTGCCCCCAGCGCGGCGACGCCCGCCGCGACGACGCCCTCGGCGAGACCCCGCCAACCTGCGTGCAGCACCGCGAGCGCCCTCCGGCCGTCGCGTCGCGCGATCGCGATCGGCAGGCAGTCCGCCGCCATCGCGAGCAGCGGCAGCTCCGGCTCGTCGCTCCACAGCCCGTCCCCCGGCTGTCCGCGCCCCCCGGCGCGCGCCTCGTGGACGGTCGGCGAATGCACCTGGCGGTTGAACGCGAGCCGTGCGGCATCGAGCCCGAGGGCGGCGCAGGCAATGCGGCGGTTCTCCTCCACGAGCGCCGGCTCGTCGCCGGTGCCGGTCGTCAGGTTGAGGGACTCGTAGACGCCCCGGCTCACGCCACCCGCACGCGTCGTGAACGCGACGAGGTAGCCGGGCTCCTCCCAGCGGATCATCCCGCGAGCTCCTGTGCCCGGGCGAGCAGCGTCTCGCGCGTGTTCAGGGCCGGGTCGTCGACGACCTCGCGGAGCAGCATCTGCAGCGTGTGCCCGATCGCAGGCCCGGGCAGGTAGCCGAGCGCGATCAGGTCGTCGCCGCCGATCGCCAGGTCGGCGAGCCGGTGAGGGTGCTTCTGCTCGTCGCGTACGACCGCCCGGAACCGCTCGAGCTTCGCGAGGTCGGCGTCCGGCGGGCTGCCCTTGCCGCGGAGGTCCGCCTCCTTGTGGTCGAGCAGGTCGAAGAGCAGGCCCGCGCCGTAGCGGGCGAGCAGCCGCCGCGCCCGCACCGGATCCGCCCTGCCGGGATCGATCATGTGGCTGCGGACGATGCGCACGACCCTCTTGCGCAGCTCGGCCGGGTAGCGCAGCCGGTCGAGCGCCTCGCCCGCGAGCTGGGCGCTGATCTGCTCGTGGCTTCGGTCCGAGCGGCCCTGCTTGGCGTAGTAGTGCAGCCGGCCGTCGGTGCCGCGCCAGGCCACGTGCGGCTTGCCGAGGTCGTGGAACAGCGCCGCCAGCCGGACGCGGAGCGGGAAGCCGGCGTCGGCGGCCGCCTGCACGACCTCGAACGTGTGCTCGTCGACCGTCAGCGAATGCCAGCGGCTCTCCTGCTCGAACCCGATCGCCGCTTCGAACTCCGGGAGCAGGTGCACGAGGACGCCCGTGTCGCGCGCGAGCCGGAGCGCCCTCGCAGGCTGCGATCCGAGCAGGAGCTTCGACAGCTCCCCCATCCCGTCGGCGGTGAGGCCGCCGCCGATCCGCTCGCCGGAGACGAGCGCCACGCTCGCCGCCTCGTCGCGCATCTGCGCGAGCGTCAGCTCGTCCGGTTCGAGACCGAGCTGCGAGACGAAGCGAAGCCCCCGCACGAGACGCAGCGGATCCTCGGCAAAGCTCGACGGCGAGACGGTACGCAGCGTCTTCGCTTCCAGGTCTGCGCGGCCGCCGAGCGGATCGACGACCGTCCCGTCCGCGAGACGGCGCGCCATCGCGTTGACCGTGAAGTCGCGGCGCTCAAGATCCTCCTCGACCGTCGCGTCGGGGGCGACGACGATCTCGAAGTCGTGCCGCCCCGGCCCGGTCGAGATCTCGCGGCGCGGCGGGGCGAGCTCGATGCCGGCGCGCACGAGCTTCCGGATCGCCGGGTCTCTGGGATAGAAGCGAACGCCGACCGGACGGCCCGCGACGATGAGCTCCTCCGTGCGCCCGTGCGGCGCCAGGGCGTCGCGCAGCCCTTCGATGTCCACGCCGGGAACGAGGAAGTCCGCGTCCTTCGCGTCGCTTCCGAGTAGGCCGTCACGGACAGCGCCGCCGACGACATACGCGTCCAGTCCCAGCGAGCCGACATAGTCCTCGATCTGCCTAGACGAGGGCGATCGCCTCGATCTCGACGAGTGCACCGGACGGAAGCTTCGCCACCTCGACGGTCGACCGCGCCGGCGGGACGGTCCCGACGTGCCGTGCGTACACCTCGTTCATCCCCGCGAAGTCGTCGAGGCTCTGCAGGAAGACCGTCGTCTTGACGAGCCGGTCGAGGGAGCTGCCTGCTTCCTCGAGGATCGCGCGCAGGTTCGAGAGAGCCTGCTCGGTCTGGGCCTTGATGTCGCCCGGCAGCAGGTCCTTCTCGCCCGGCCGCAACGACAGCTGGCCCGAGACGAACACGAAGCCGTTCGCCCGGATCGCCTGCGAGTACGGGGCGCCCTGGAAGGGCGCCGGTGCTGCTTCGGTGCGAACGACTTCCTTCGTCACGAGTCCTCCTTGGTTTCCTGGACGGGACGGCAGGCCTGGCCGAGCGCGGCACCGACCGCCTTGAAGATCGCCGCGAGCACGTGCTGCGGATCCGTGCCCTCGACGAGCCGGACATGCAGGTTCAGCCCGGCGGCGAGTGCGAGCTCGTGCAGAAAGCGCGAGGCGACGTCGGTGCCGAGCCCACCGACGCGCTGGTCCGAGAAGTCGACGTTCGTGACGAGTCGCGGCTCCGCGGCCCGCTCGAGTGACGAGAGAGCCAGTGCCTCGTCCGCCGGCACGAGCGCCCAGCCGCGGCCAACGGCGCCCTCGGCCGAGAGTCGTTCGCCGAACGACGCGCCGAGCGTGCTGCCGGCGGCCACCACCGCCTCGTCGGCCCCGCCCGGGGCGACCTCGAGCGACAGCTTGAAGCGCCCGGCCCGCGCGAGCTCCGTCACGAGGTGATCGAGCACCGGCAGGCCGGTGCTGACGTTCGCAACGCCTTCGGCCGCCAGCGCGACGCGGCCTCCCGTGGGGCTCTCGTCCATCGCGGCTGAGCGTACCCGGTACGCCCGCCCCGGCCGGGGCGCCGGGTTGAAAGCAGTGGGGCCGGCTCTCGCCGGCCCCACTCCGGAGTCGCCACTCCGATCTGCAGCCTGCCGTGGGCGACTCGCGATCCGTCGTCAGCGGACGGTGAGCTTCAGGTGATTGTCGTCAGGTGCCTGGCCGACCATCGTGATCAGGTAGTGGCCGCGGCCGAGCACGACCTTCTTCCCCACCGGGATCTTCTTGACCACTCCTGCTCCGACGACCTTGAGCGCGGCCTCGTCGTAGTTCGCGACCTTCACGGGGCCGGCGACGGAGGCGGAGGTCTTGAACTTCCCGGCGACCGAGAACCAGTGGCACCCCGGATCGTGCATCACGATCGTGAGGTTCGAGGACGTCGTGTGCACCGGCTTGGCAAAGGCCTGTCCGCCGGCCAGCGCGACCAGGGCGGCAACGGCAAGAGCGAGCGTGAGTGACTTCATCGTGGCGACTCCTTGTTGCGTTCGGGGCCTGGGAGAAACACCCAGGTCGTTTCGCGGGATGGTCGCGGGCGCCGCCGGTCCTGAAATCGGGCCAAGGTCGCAGATCGGCGTCGGAGTTCCGCCGATTCCCCCGTAGTAGTTCGCCGCAACGACGGGGGGAGAGACGCGACGCCGCGCGCTCTCCCCCGGTCGTCGCACTTAGGCCGACTTCGCGTAGTTGGACATCCCCGTCACGTCGATGAGGACGCACCGTTCGTCCCCGACGATCCACGCATCGTGACCGGCAGGCATGTGGAACGCATCGCCCGGTCCGTACTCGACCTCCTCGCCGTCGTCCATCCGCACGGTCATCCTTCCCTCGACCACGTAGCCGGTGTGAACGGCCTGGCACGAATCGGTGCCCGCGAGCGGTTTCACGTGAGTCGACCAGCGCCAGCCGGGCTCGAACACGCCGCGCCCGATCTGGAGGTCGCCGACGGTGACGATGTCGACCTTCCCCGTATCACCGGCAAACGCCCGGGTCTCGTCGGGAGACTCGAAGCGCTTTCTCGTCTGAGCCATTCCAGCTCCTTTCGCAACCCCTCCTGTGTTTCGCGAAGTCTCGACCCAGCGGGTCGGCGAGTCAACGGAGCCGTGGACCGGCGGCGACAGGGCCCGCGACGAGGCGAGGCAGATGCCGTCTCTTCACCCCGGTCGGATGATGGCGCCCGATCGGCCCGCGCCTACCGTTGCGGCGTGAGGTATCTGATCGCCGCAGTCGCGGGAATCGCCGTCGCCGTTGCGGTCACATCCTGTGGCAGTGGAACGAATCGCGGCGCTCTCGCGACGGCGATCTCGTCCCGTGCGGCCGCGACGACCACGCCGGCCCCGACGACGGTCGAGACTGCGACGGTCGCGACCACCACGGCGCCGGTGACGACGCCGCCGACGACGACCGTCACGACGACGCAGGTGCGGACGGCGACCCTGGTCGCGACGACGACCACGACCACGACGACGACCACCGTCGCGCCACAGACGACCACCACTGCGGAGACGACGACCAGCGGGCTCAGCCCGGGCGCGGCGGCGGCTGCGGGCGCGGCGGTCGCGTCTCAGAATGCGGAGGAGACGACCAGCGAGACCCCCTGGGGGTGGATCGCCTTCGGGATCCTCGCGGCCGCGGTCCTCGTGGGCGGGATCGTCTGGTGGATGCGCCGTCGCCGAACGCCCCCGGCCGGCTGATCGAGAGCGTCGCCGGGTGACGCGGATCGCTGTTGCCAACCAGGGGATCGCTGCGCACGCAGCGCGAGTCGCCGCGACCCCGCGCCTGAGTCGCGCGGCGCTTGCCCTGGCGTTCGAACCGAGCAGCGCGGCATCGGCCCGGCTTCATGTCGAGGGTCGCAACTTCTATCCGCCGCTCCTCGCCGACATCGCGGCTGCTTCGACCTCCGTCCATATCAACCAGTTCGGCTTCCGCCCCGGCCTCGTGGGCGATCGATTCGCAGCTGTACTCGTTGCCAAGGCACAGGAGGGCATTCCCGTCCGGCTCATCGTCGATCGGCAGGGCTCCGACCCCGAGCGCGGCTCGCGGGCGTTCTACGAGCGGCTGACCCGGGCGGGAATCCAGGTCTGTGTGACACGCGCGACACAGCCTCGCGTGCCACGAGGCCCTCTGAATGGCGGCGGCGCCGTCGGCTGGAACCTCGGCGGGCTGGCGCACATCGACCACCGCAAGGTCGTTGTCGTCGACGGTCGCATCGGTTGGGTCGGCGGTGCCGGGATCGAGGATCACTTCGAGAACGGCGAGTTCCACGACCTCTTCGTCCGCGTCGAAGGGCCGATCGTCTCACAGTTGCAGCTCGTGTTCGTCGCGAGCCTGCGCTGGCTCGGCGGCGAGATCCCGTCGAGCAGCGTTCCGGAGCTGTTCCCGACGCTCGCCGAGGGCCCGAGCCCCGTGCCTGCCGTGGTGCTGCACAACGCACCCGGCCGGTTTCGGCCGATCACGGCGGCGATCTCGGCCCTCCTCGACGGAGCACAGGAGACCCTCGACGTCGTCAATCCGTACGTCACCGATCGCGCGATGATCGGGCGGATCGTGGCGGCAGCACGTCGCCGCGTGGGGGTTCGCCTGTTCGTGCCGGCAAGCCCGAACAACTGGGCCTGCGGTGCCTCCGAACAGTTCCATCACCAGCGGTTGCTCGACGCAGGCGTACGGATCCTGGGATATCCGAAGATGCTCCATGCCAAGGCGTTCGTCGCCGACGGCAGGCACGTGCTGGTCGGCACCTGCAATCTCGAAGCGTGGAGCCTGAGGCGGTTCTTCGAGCTCGACATCGGTTTCGAGTCTCCGGATCTCGCAGCTCAGCTCGACGAGCAGTTCTTCGCGCCCGCCGAGGAGATCAGTTCGAACCTGCAGCCGCCGTCAGGTCTGCAGGAACGCGCGCGAGCCGCGGTGTTCGCGGCGATCTCGCCGCTTCTCTAGCTTCTCATCCCTCGACGCGCTCGATGTGCGCGCCGAGGGCGCGGAGGCGCTCGTCGATCCGCTCGTAGCCCTTGTCGATCTGGTAGGCGTCGCCGATCGTCGACGTGCCTTCCGCGCACATCGCGGCGATCACCATCGCCATCCCGGCCCGGATGTCCGGGCTCGACATGCGCTGGCCGTAGAGCGGAGCCGCGCCCGTGACGACCACGCGATGCGGATCGCAGAGGATGATCCGCGCGCCCATCGACACGAGCTTGTCGACGAAGAACAGCCGGCTCTCGAACATCTTCTCGAAGATCAGCACGGTGCCCCTGGCCTGCGTCGCGACGACGACCGCGATCGACGTGAGGTCGGCGGGAAACGCCGGCCACGGCCCGTCCTCGACCTTCGGGATCGCACCGCCGAGATCGTCCGTGATCTCGAGCGTCTGATTCGGCGGCACCCGCACCCAGTCGTCTCCGAGCTCGACCTCGACGCCGAGCCGCTTCAGGACCGGCAGGACCGGCCAGAGATCGTCGGGCACGATGCCCTCGACGGTGATCTCGCCGCCGGTGACGGCCGCCATGCCGATGAAGCTCCCCACTTCGACGTGCTCCGGTCCGATCGCATACGAGCCGCCGCGAAGACGCTCGACGCCGCTGATGTGAAGCACGTTCGAGCCGATCCCGTCGATCTTCGCTCCCCGCGAGACGAGGAAGCGGCAGAGATCCTGCACGTGCGGCTCGCAGGCTGCGTTGGAGATCATCGTCTCCCCCGGTGCGATCGACGCGGCCATGACCGCATTCTCGGTCGCCATCACCGACGCCTCGTCCATGTGGATGTGTGCACCGCTCAGGCGCCCACTCAGCTCGTAGCGGCCCGGGTACTCGAACTTCGCGCCGAGCTCCGCGAACGCGTGGATGTGCGGGTCGAGCCGTCGCCGGCCGATCACATCGCCGCCCGGGGGCGGAACGCTCGCACGGCCGAGCCGTGCCAGCAGCGGGCCTGCGAGCAGGAACGACGCGCGGATCCGACTCGCGAGTCGTGGGTCGACCTCGTCGGTGACGTTCTGCGCCTGGACGCTGATCTCGTTCTGGCCGGTCCACTCGGCATCGGCGCCGAGGCTCGAAAGCAGGTCGAGCATCGTGTCGACGTCACGGATGCGCGGCACGTTCGACAGGGACACCGCCTCGTCGGTGAGCAGGCACGACGCGAGGATCGGGAGCGCGCCGTTCTTGTTGCCGGACGCACGGACCCGCCCGGAGATCGGGTGGCCGCCTTCGATGACGAACGATTCGGCCAACGGCCTGACGACGGTCGAGGACAAGGCGCGCACTATGCTAGCCCCACCGTGGAACCGACTCGCGAACAAGCCTGGGAGACGCTCACCCGCTACACGAAGAGCGAGGCGCTCCTCCGCCATGCCCTGGCGGTCGAGGCCTCGACCGCGTCCTACGCCGCCCGCTTCGGGGAGGACGAGGAGCTCTGGCGCGTGGCCGCTCTCCTGCACGACTTCGACTACGAGATCCACCCGACGCTCGACAAGCATCCGCAGGACGGGGCGCCGATCCTCCGCGACGAGGGGTACCCCGAGGTCGTGGTCGAGACGGTGCTCTCGCACGCGAATCACCTCGGCCTCCCGCGCGACACGCTGCTCAAGAAGACGCTCTTCGCCTGTGACGAGCTCTCCGGCTTCGTGCACGCGTGCGGTCTCGTGCGGCCCACCGGTCTCGCAGGGCTCGAGCCGAAGTCGGTCCGGAAGAAGCTGAAGCAGCCGTCGTTCGCGGCCGGCGTCTCGCGCGAGGACGTCTACGAAGGAGCCGAGCTCCTCGGCCTCGAGCTCGACGAGCACATCACGAACGTCGTCACGGCCCTGCAGCCGATCGCCGGCGAGCTCGGCCTGCCCACCTAGAGGGCCGCCAGCCCCTCGGCCAGGCGGTCCAGGTCGGCCTCGTCGTTCCACCAGCCGACGGACGCACGGAGCGTTCCGGTTCCCGCCAGCTCGCGCACGACCACTCCCCGCTCGTAGAGCGCAGCTGCGGCCTCCGCGGTGTCGCCGGCCAGGCGGAAGGAGACCAGCGTTCCCTGGCCGGGCTCCGTGATCACCTCGTGGCCGCGCTCGACGAGGAGCCGGCGGCATCGCTCGGTGAGCTCCCGCGCCCGCGCGAACCGTCCCTCCGGCAGGTCGGTTAGCGCGACCTCGAGGCCGGCGAGCGACGACGCCGGCGCGAAGGCGGTGTCGAAGCGCCTCGCGCCGGCCTTCGGCTCCCACGTGCCCTCGCCGATGTCGTACGACTCGGCGCTCGGATAGGCGACGAGCCGCGGCCGCAGGGAGCCCGGTTCGCGCACGTAGAGCCCCCCGGTCGAGTCGGGGCCGCAGAGCCACTTCTGAGCGCTGACCGTGTAGAAGTCCGCAGCGCTCGCATCGACGTCGAGAGCGCCGACCGACTGGGCGCCGTCGACGAGCACGGGCACGCCGGTCGCCTCGCGCAGCTCGTGCCACGGGAACACCTTGCCGTCGAGCCAGGAGACCGCGGAGATCGCGATCAGCCGCGTCTGCGGCGTCACCTGCTCACGGATCAGCTCGAACAGGTCGTCCGCCCTGGCGTTCCGCACTCTCGCGATGCGAAGCCGCGCCCCCGCACCGAGCAGCGGCCCCGTCAGCCCGAAGTGCTCGGAATCGGTCGTCGCGACCTCGTCGCCGTCGGCGAGACCGAGGCCGGTGACGACGACCTGCACCGCCTGCGTCGTCGAGTCGGTCAGCGCGACGTTCTCGGTGGCGACACGAAGCTGGGCCGCGAGCAGCCCGCGCACGCGCTCGCGGCGCTCGAGCATCGCATCGAAGTACGCCTTGCCGCCGCGGCCGTGCTCCCCCTCCCACGCCCGCAGGTCGACGATCGCGGCGAGCGTCGTGCGCGCGAGCGGGCCGAACGTGCCCGCGTTGAGATACGCGAACCTGTCGAGCACCGGAAACCTCGCCCGCTGCTCCGGCCACGTCATGCGACCTCGAGCTCCACGGGGGCGTGGTCAGAGAGGAGCCGGCCGGCACGCAGGCGCTGCTCGTCCGGCCAGCGGCGGAGCGGCGTGACGGACGCACCGCGGACGAGGATGTGGTCGATCCCCGGGCCCGGCTCGGAGAACCCCCAGTCCGGGCCCGCCAGGTCACGCAGGGTGCTCGACCGCGACGCAGCGACGTTGAAGTCGCCCGCCAGCACGACGACGTCCTCGGGCTGAGCCTCCGAGACCACGAACCACGCGGCCCGCAGCAGCTCGGCCTCGGCGAGCCGCTCGTCGGCCGCATAACTCGTGCAGTGGAGGTTCGCGACGACGAACGTGCGGCCGTCACGGTCTCCGAGGCGGAGGGCCTGCACGATCCGCCGCTCCCTCGCCCACGCGATCCGTGCACGCGCCCCGAGGCCGAGGAGGCGGGCACGCGTGTCGCGGAAGCGCCGCGGGTTGAGCGTCAGGACCGAATGGGACAGCACGCGAAGCTTCGGCCCGACGAGCATCGCGTTCCCCTGGCCCGAGAACGCCGACCGGAAGAGGCCCTGGTTGGGCCGCGTCAGGCGATGTCCGAGCCGCGCGGTGATGCGGACCGGGCCGACCCGCGGCCGCGCAGCGACGTCACCCGCCGTGAAGAGGCCGAGCGCCCAGGCGGGGACTTCCTGCACGCACAGCACGTCGGGATCGTCGGCGGTCGCGAGGCGGATCATCTCGCCGAGGAAGCCGGCCCGCTGCGGCGGGACCGTGTTTCCGTGGAAGAGGTTCCAGCTGCGGACGAGCACGCGCCTAAGCTACTTCAGGTGCGCGTCGTCCTCGCCGATCCTCCCGCGTTCACGCCCTGGTACGACCACGAGCTGGCCTCGGCACTCGGACGCGCGGGCGCGGACGTCGAGCTCCAGACGTCGCGGTTCCGCTTCGGCGAGACACCGGCCGCCGACGGCTACCGGCGAGTCGAACGGTGGTACCCCCTCTCCTCGCGGCTCTTCAAGCGCTCGCGCCTGCGCCTGCCGCTGAAGGCGGTCGAGCACCTCGACGTGATGCGCGCGCTCTCGTTCACGCGCGCCGACGTGCTGCACCTGCAGTGGCTCGCGCTGCCGCAGGCGGACGTACACCTCCGCTTCCGCTCGCCCTCCGTCTTCACGGCGCACGACCTCCTGCCGCGGCGGACGGCCTCCCGCACCGATCTCTGGCGCGGGCTGCTCGGGCGCTTCGACCGCGTGGTCGTGCACAGCGAGCGCGGTCGCGAGACGCTCGCCGAGCTCGGCGTCGACGCGCGCGTCATCCCACATCCCGTCTATCCGAGCGCGGCCGTGCGTGCGGACGACGGCGCGACGCTGCTCGCCCTCGGCGTGATCCGGCCGTACAAGGGGCTCGCCGACGCGATCGAGGTGACGCGCCGCCTCCCTGACGCGCGCCTGCTCGTCGCGGGTGATCCGGCGATGCCGCTCGACGGCCTGCGCGACGCGGCTCGTGTCGAGTGGAGGCTCGGCTTCCTGCCCCCGGTCGAGCTCGACCGGGCGCTCTCGGAGGCGACCGTGGCCGTGTTCCCCTACCGCGCGGAGCTCGACCAGTCCGGTGCGCTCCTGCAGGCGCTCGGCGCGGGCGTGCCGGCCGTCGTCTACGACGTCGCCGGCCTCGGTGAGCCCGTGCGAGCCTACGGCGCCGGCCGGGTCGTGCCGGCCGGCGACCTCGACGCGCTCACCGCTGCGGTGGACGAGCTGCTCTCCGACCCACAGGCGCTCGCGACCGCCCGGGCAGGCGCCGCGCTCGCCCGGGCCGAGCTGACCTGGGACGCGGCCGCCGCCCGCCACCTCGCCCTGTACCGCGAGCTCGCCTGATGTTCCGCCGCGCCCGGTTCACCCAGGTGATCGACGCACAGCTCGAGCTGTTCGAGCGGGAGCACCGGGACGTCATCGACGAGGCGGACGCACGTCTCGACGCCTACAATGCAGCCGGCCGGGACGAGGCGGAAGAGCTGTACGGCGACTACCTCGACGCCGTCGAGACGGGGACTGAGATCCTTGCCGACATGCGCGACCACTACGCGCGCTCGCTCGGCGATCCGGACGGCTATCTCCGCGAGTTCAACCGAGCGGTCGAGCGGCGCCTGCCGGCCTTCGCACTGGAGATCGAGAACCGGTAGTGCCGGAGCGGATCGAGGACTACGCCCTCGTCGGCGACCTGCAGACGGCCGCCCTGATCGGGCGCGAAGGCTCCGTCGACTGGCTCTGCTTCCCGCGCTTCGACTCGGGATCTGCCTTCGGCGCGCTGCTGGGAACGCACGAGCACGGCCATTGGGGCCTGTCGCCGGCAGGTGGCGGCCCGGCGACGAGCCGCCGCTACCGGCCGGACACGTTGATCCTGGAGAGCGAGTGGGAGACCAGGACCGGTCGCGTGCGCGTGATCGACTTCATGCCGCAACGCGGCAACGCCCCCGACATCGTCCGAATCGTCGAGGGCGTCAAGGGCTCGGTCGAGATGACGACGGAGCTCGTGATCCGGTTCGACTACGGCTCGGTCATCCCCTGGGTCCGGCGTCTCGACGACGAGACGCTGATCGCCCTCGGCGGGCCCGACGGCCTCGTCCTGCGGACGCCCGTGGATCTCGAGCCGGAAGGAATGAAGCACACCGCCACGTTCACCGTGGACGCCGGCGAACGGGTGCCGTTCGTGCTCACGTGGTTTCCCTCGTACCACCGCTTGCCCCAGCCGGTCGACGCCGAGCGGGCGTTGAAGCAGACGGAAGCCCAGTGGCTCACGTGGTTCGAACACTGCACCTACGGCGGCGAGTACCCCGACGCGGTTCACACGTCTCTCGCCGTCCTGAAGGCGCTCACCTATCAGCCGACGGGCGGCATCGTCGCGGCGCCGACGACCTCGTTGCCCGAGCAGCTCGGCGGTGTGCGCAACTGGGACTACCGCTTCACCTGGCTCCGCGACGCGACGTTCACGCTCTTCGCGATGATGAATGCCGGATTCATCGACGAGGCCCGCGCCTGGAGGCACTGGCTCCTGCGCGCGGTGGCGGGAGATCCCGCGAACGCGCAGATCCTCTACGGCGTCGCCGGCGAACGGCGCGTCATGGAGCGTGAGCTCGAGTGGCTGCCCGGCTACGCGGGCTCGGCGCCGGTTCGGGTGGGGAACGCCGCACACGAGCAGTTCCAGCTCGACGTCTACGGCGAGGTGATGGACTCGCTGCACCAGGCCCGTCTCGAGGGTCTCCCGGCGGACGACCACGCGTGGTCGCTCCAGCGCGCGATCATGGACTTCCTCGAGGGCGCCTGGGAGCAGCCCGACGAAGGCATCTGGGAGGTTCGCGGGCCGCGGCGCCACTTCACGCACTCCAAGGTGCTCGCCTGGGTGGCCTTCGACCGCGCCGCCGACACGGTCGAGCGATTCGATCTGCCCGGCCCCGTCGACCGCTGGCGGAGGCTGAGCGGCGAGATCCACCGGGAGGTCTGCCGCGAGGCGTTCAACGTCGAGCTCAATGCGTTCACACAGGCCTACGGCTCCGACGAGCTCGACGCGTCGACCCTCCTGATCCCGCTCGTCGGCTTCCTGCCCGGCAGCGATCCACGAGTGCTCGGCACGATCGATGCGATCCAGCGCGACCTCACGCGCGACGGCTTCGTCGAGCGCTACCGCTCGAAGGCGTTCAACGACGTCGACGGGCTGCCCGGTGGCGAGGGCGTGTTCCTGCCCTGCTCGTTCTGGCTCGTCGATGCGCTCCTGATGGCCGAGCGCGACGAGGAGGCGCGAGCCTTGTTCGAGCGGCTGCTCGCGGTGCGCAACGACCTCGGCCTCCTGGCCGAGGAGTACGACCCGGCCGCGAAGCGCCTGCTCGGGAACTTCCCGCAGGCGTTCACGCATGTCGGTCTCGTCAACTCGGCCTACAACCTCTCCCACCACCTGGGGCCGGCACACCAGCGCACGGGCCGGCGCTGAAGACATGAACCGCCGGCCGAACCTCACGCAGGCGTTCAGGGCCGGCGTTAGGAACCTGGTTCCCCGCAGGGAACCAGGTTCGTGTCTGTGACCTCCCGAGACTGCTGCAGACATGAACCTGGTTCCGGCTTCGCCGGCAACCAGGTTCACCCGAAGTGGTGCGCCCGCGGCAATGCGCGCGTCACCTCCGCCTCGTTCGCCGCCTTGCGTGCCAGCGGTCCGAGCGAGATCACGGCCGAGACGAGCACGTTGACGTTGCGGTCGTGGCGCTCGAGCTTGCCGCGGGCGAGGATCAGCGGCTCGCCCCGGATGATCGCGCGGTGCTCTTCGTAAACCTTCGACGGGATGATCAGGTTCGCCTGGCCATGCTCGTCCTCGAGCAGCATGAAGACGATCCCGTTTGCGGTTGCGGGGCGCTGGCGGGCGATCGCCAGGCCGGCGACCTGGATCCGCGTGCCGTTCGGCGTGTCCGTCAGGTCGGCGCTCGTCGCGACTCCCGCCGGCAGGTGCGGGCGGAGGAGCTCCAGGGGATGGACGCCGACGGAGAGCGAGGTGTGCTTGTAGTCGGCGAGCATCCGCTCCCACGGCGTCTGCTCGGGCAGCTCCGGGATCTCGGCGGTCGGCTCGAGCGGCAGCGCGAGCTGCCGGTTGCCGCCTGGGACCGTCTCGCCGCGCGAGGTGACCCCGAGGCGCCAGAGGAGCTCGCGCCGGGGGCCCCACTCGTCACACGTGCCCGCCGAGACGAGCGCTTCGAGCACGTCCTGCTTCACCGGGGCGCGGCGCGCAAGGTCGCCGAGATCACGGTAGGGCTGCTGTGCGACCACCGACCGGGCCTCCGTCTCGCCGACCGACTGCACATAGGCGAGCCCGACGCGCACGGCCGTCCCGTCTTCGATGTCGCACTGCGCCCCTGAGCAGTTGATCTGAGGCGACAACACGGTCACCCCGCGGCGCTGCGCGTCCCGGACGAGCGACGACGGCGGGTAGAAGCCCATCGGCTGGGCATTCATCAGCGCGCACAGGAACTCCGACGGGTAGTAGCGCCGCAGCCACGCCGACTGGTACGCGAGCAGGCCGAACGCGGCTGCATGCGACTTCGGAAAGCCGAAGCCCGCGAAGCCGACGAGCTTGTCGTAGATCGCGTGTGCGGTCTCGTCGTCGATCCCGTTGCCGAGGCAGCCGGTGACGAACCGCGGCCGGAACGCCTCGATCGCCTCTTCGCTGCGCTTTCGGCTCATCGCGCGGCGCAACCCTTCCGCCTCCCCGATCGAGAAGCCTGCCGCGGCCATCGCGACGTCGAGCACCTGGTCCTGGAAGACGACGACGCCGAGCGTGTCGTGCAGGGCCTCGCGGAGCGACTCGTGCAGGACGGGCGGTTCGAAGCTCGGATCGGCGCGCTTCGCATGCCGGTGCTGCACGTACGGATGAACCGCTTTCCCTTGAATCGGGCCCGGGCGCACGAGCGCGACCTGCACGGTCAGGTCCTCGAGGCTCTCCGGCCGCGTCTGCAAGAGGCTCTGCATCTGTGCGCGGCTCTCGATCTGGAAGACGCCGACGGTGTCTGCCCGCTGGATCTCCTCGTAGACGCCTGCGTCGTCGAGCGGCACCCGAGAGAGGTCGATCGTCTCGCCGCGCAGCCGGGCGATGCGGTCGACCGCCTCCTCGACCGCCGAGAGCATGCCGAGACCGAGCAGGTCGATCTTCAGAAAGCCGGCGTCGCCGCAGCTGTCCTTGTCCCACTGGCAGATCTGCCTGCCCGCCATCGCGGCAGGCTGCACCGGCACGAGGTCGATCAGCGGCCGCGTCGAGATGACCATGCCACCGGGGTGCTGGCTGATGTGACGCGGCAGGCCGGCGATCTCCTTCGTCAGCTCGCGGAATGCCGCCCAGCGCGGGCCCGCATGCGTGCCGGGCACACCGTCGAGCTCGGCGCCGACGCGGGTCGCGTCCCAGCCGTCGGTGACGCGGGCGAGGCGCTCCAGCTCGGCGAACGGCAGCCCGAGCGCCTTGCCGACGTCGCGGATCGCACCGCGGCTGCGGTAGCTCGCGAACGTCGCGACGAGCGCTGCGTGCTTGCGGCCGTAGCGCTCGGTGACGCGCACGATCAGCTTCTCGCGGATGTCACGGGGGAAGTCGAGGTCGATGTCGGGCACCGACACCATCTCGTCGTTGATGAAGCGACCGAGCGACAGTCCCGCTTCGACGGGATCGACGTGCGAGAGACCGGTCAGGTAGCAGACGATCGAGCCGACGCTGGAGCCCCGGCCGCGGCCCGGCGGCAGCGCCTGACGCGGGCTGCCCGGGCCTCGCACCTCGAGCGCGCATTCGCGCGCGAGCTCGAGCACCTCCCAGTGGAGCAGGAAGAACCCCGAGAGGCCGATCCGCGTGATCAGTGCGAGCTCCTCACGCAGTCGTTCGCGCGCACGCGCGCGAACGACTGCGCCGGCGGATCGGTAACGCTCGGCAAAGGTCGACTGGCAGATCCTCTCGAGCTGACGATCTGCAGGATCTTCTCCGTCGGAGAAGTCGGGATAGCGATAGCCGAGCTCCTGCGTCAGGTCGAACCGGCAGCGGTCGGCGAGCTCGCGCGTGCGGCCGGCCGCAGCCGCGGGTAGGCGCTCGACCATCGCCTGCGGCGAGAGCAGCACCGCCTCGTGGTTGCCACGCCGCTCGCGCTCGCAGCCGTCGAGCGACGTGCGGTGCTTGATCGCGACGAGCGCATCCTGCAGCCGCGCGCGCGCAGCACTGTGCGCATGCACGTTTCCGGTTGCGACGGTGGGCACGTCCAGCTGCCCGGCGAGCTCGACGAGTCGCGCGTTCCGCTTCGCGTCGCCCCGCTCGTACGGGCGTTGCAGCTCGATCGAGAAGGCACCGGGGAACGCGCGCGCAAGCCGCTCGGCCGCTCTCGCATCGACGACGGCGAGACCGTTCCTGGCGCAGCCCGAGAGAGCGACGAGCCCTTCCGCGTGGCGTTCCAGGACGTCGATCGTCGTCTCGGCCGCCAGCAGCTCACGCTCCTTGCCCGGCTCTCGGGTGCCGGCGTGCGCGTCGGTGAGGATGCGACAGAGGTTCGCGTAGCCCTGCCGCGTCTCGCAGAGCAGCGTCACATGCGCGCCTCCTGCAAGGGTGACCTCGGCGCCGGTGATCGGCCGCACGCCGAGCTGCTTCGCGGCATGGGCGAACTCGAGCGACCCGTAGACGCCGTCGTGGTCGGTGAGCGCCAGTGCGTCGTAGCCGAGCTCGGCGGCGCGCGCAGCGAGCTCCTCCGGCAGCGACGCGCCGTCGAGGAACGAGTAGGCGGAGTGCGCGTGCAGCTCGACGTACGTCATAGAATCGGCGCATGGAGGCGCAGGTCAGCAGGCCCGGCGAGGGCGAGGTCTTCGCCCGCGGCAACCGCACGATCACGATCCGCGCCGACCACTCCGGCCTGTCGGTCTTCGAGCTCGCCTTCGACGGGACGTTCGTCGTCGATCCGCACACCCACGATGACCACGTCGACTCGTTCTACGTCCTCGAAGGCGAGGTCGAGTTCACCGTCGGAAACGGCACGCTCGTGGCCGGACCGGGCACCGTCGTCGTCGCCCCGCCGGGGACGCGGCATGGTTTTCGCAGCACGGGCGGCGAGGCGAAGCTGCTGAACGTGCATGCGCCCGACGCAGGGTTCGCGGACTTCATCCGCGCTGGGTGAACCACGTTCCGGCGTCGTCGTCGTGGTAGACGACGGCGTTCTCCCCCGTTTCGAGCACGAGGTCGAAGTAGCGGCGATGCACGGGGTCTTCCGTCCACCAGCGGTCGACGACGCGCCACTCCTCGCGCACGACAGCGACGTCCTGGCGGTTGACCCGGTGCGGCGTCCCGTCGGCGTGGTTCTCGACGAGCGCCGGCCGAGGCGCGTTCAGTCGTCGCGCGGAACGAGCAGTGCGCGCGCTTCGGGTATACGCGACCACGGAGCGACCTCCACAACCGTTGAGACTCCGCCCGCCCCGACGGCCGCGCGCACCTGGCGCAGGCCTTCGCGGAGCCGGCCTTGCATCACCTCTCCCTCTGCCGCCACGAGCTCGAGCTGCTCGCCGGTGTGCTCGGCGAGCTCCATCACCTCGAGCCGCAGCTTGAGCGCCGGTGCCGGCAGCTCTGCGAGCTTCGGCGAGAGCGCGGCCCGCAGCCGCGCCGGATCGGCCGTCGGCTCGCGCAGCGTCACCGTCCGGCGCCACGAGGCGCCGCCGACCAGCCGCGCCCAGACCGCGACCTTCCTCGGCGGCCGCCCCGCGCGTTCCGGGCGTGCGAGCAGGCGATCGAGCAGCACCCCGAGCCCTCGCCGGAGCGTCAGCTCGTTGCCGACCGCTTCCGGGAACTCGAGCGTCTCGTGGATGGCCGTCGCCGGCCGTCTCGGCTTGACCCTCCCGTCCTGCCCGTCCGTGTCGTGACCCCTTGCCAGGCTCCAGGCGCGCCGTCCGGCCGGCCCCAACCGTTCGGAAACGGCGCCGCCCGGCAGCCCGGCAAGCTGTCCGATCGTGCGAACACCCAGCTCTTCGAGCTCCTCGTAGCGGCGCCGCTCGAGCGGCAGGAGCTGCAGCGGCAGCGGCGCGAGGAACGAGCGCGCACGGTCGTCGGAGACGATCAGCGCCTGTCCGGGCCGTGCCACATTCGCTGCGGCGAGCGCCGCGAACCGCCGCTCCGCCGCCCCCGCGCGGGGATCCCAGCTCGCCCCGACCGCGGCGAGCGCCCGCTTGAGCGCCGGCTCGAGCCCGCCGTAGAGCCGCTCGACCCCCTTCGAGTCGAAGAAGACCGTGCCCGGACCGGCCGGCTCGACCGCGAATCCGGCATCCTCGAGCCGGCGCAGGATCTCCTCCCACGCCTGCTCCGCGGTCGCTGGGTCCTGCTCGACGAGCTCGAGCTCCGGACAGGTCGCGAGCGCCTCGCCGAGGCGCATCCCCGGCCGGACGCCCTTCGCCTCCGCCGGGCCGGTGACCGAGCCGATCAGCGGCTCCGTCCCGGGCAGCGGCGCGAGTGCCGCCGGCTCGGCCTGCAGGCGCGGACGCAGGCGCAGCGCTGCCCGTAGATCGAAGGCCGGGATGACGATTGCGGCGATCACGGGAACGTATGTTCTACACGAACACACGTTCTCCTGTCAAGTGAGGGGCCGCGAGCGCACCCAGGCCCGGCTTCGGAGGTTCAGCGGACGATCAGCCCACCGCCCCCTCGGGCTCCGGCAACGGCAGCCCGGCCTGCTCCTCGATCGCCTCCGCGTGCGGGTGGAAGAAGCGCTGTGCAATCGCGGTCGGGACGATCGCGGACAGGACGACCACCGAGATCAGGAGCGAGAACTGCGTGCGGTCGATGATCCCGGCAGTAAGGCCGTAGAGCGAGGTGATCGTCCCGAAGGTGAGCCCGGTCGACATGAGGAGCGTCGTGAACATCGCATGCGGGGCGGTGTAGCGCCGGGCGAGCGGATAGACCGCGGAGAGCTTGGGGACCATCTTCCCGGCGAACAGAAGCGCCAGGATCCCGAGGTTCGCCCACAGGGCGCCCGCCGACACGTTCAAGCCGCCCTTCAGGAAGAAGAACGGCGTCAGGAACGCGAAGGCGACGACACGCAGGCGCTCCTGTTCCTTGCGATGCGCCACGTAGTGGCCGCTCATCACGAGGCCGAGCACGAAGGCCGGCAGCGCAGCCTGCGAGTTCGCCCTCCCGCCGAGCCACATCAGCACGAACAGCACTGCGAAGACGAGCTTGATCTCCGGCTCGATCACGCGGTCTCCATATCGCGAGAAGAACCACGGGGCCATCCGGGGCAGACCGACGATGGCAACGACCGACGCCAGCGCGAACGGGACGATCCAGAACGTCGGCTTGAGGAACAACGCCGTCAGTCCCAGGACGGTCGCGATGTCGGTGACGAACGTCGCGGACATGAGCCGCTTGCCGACGAGCTCGCGATTCAGGCCGGTCTCGACGAGCACCGCATAGACGACGGCGAGGCTCGTCGTCGACAGCCCGAGCCCGCCGATCTCGCTCTGCCGGTGATTCCAGCCGAGGGCGAAGTACGCGAGCAGCCCGACGACGACGAACGGCGCAAAGAAGCTGACGAGCCCGATCGAGAGGGAGGCTCGCCACTCCCGCCGGAACTGCGCCACGTCGACTTCGGCACCTGCCTGGAACGTGAGCAGGATGCCCGCGAACGAGCCGATGAAGGTCAGCCACCCGGGGACGCCGAGGTGAAACGCGTTGCCGACGATCACGCCGGCCAGCAGCTCGATCAATGCGACCGAGAAGCCGATCTCGACGCTGATCGTCGACGCGACGAGAATCGTCACGGCGAGAAGCGCTGCTACTGCGATGTCGCTCATGCGGCTCTACCTCCGTCAGGTTGGACCTGGGTTGGTAGAGGCCATCAGCGGCTGCGCCGCGGTTGAGCGCGAGCCTCATCGCGCGAATGACCGGACTATAGCCGCGCGAGCCGCAGGCCGCCGACGCGCCTCTCCGGTGCGACGGCGTGGAAGGCGGGCACGAGCTCACTGGTCACGAGCCCTGCCTCGTCGGTCAACTCGTCGACGATCGCGAACCAGCGCCTGATCTCCGCCGGCGTGTCGACGATCGTCGTGACGACGGGCACCCGGCGGCGCACCGAGAGAAGGCGGTCGCCGTGCGGTGCATGATCGCCCGAGAACCCCCAGATGCCCCGGAGAGCCGTGGCGCCGCTCGCGTTCTCCTCGCGCAGCCGCCGGATCAGCTGGATGTAGAGCGGGTGGCCCTCGTGGCGTGCCTGCTCGCCGGCGAACACCATCAGCTTCTGCCAGATCCCGAGCCCGGCGTCGTCCTGCTCCGGCAGGTGCCGCGGCTCGGCGACGAGCACGCCGTCGCGCTTGCACACGCGGATCCGCTCCAGCGTCAGGACCGGCTCACGCGCGAGCTCCGGGAGGTTCTCGAGCGCCGCCGCAATCCGGTCGGCATGACCGACACTGACCACCAGCAGAGGCACCGCAGCGTTTCGCGCCAGGAAGCGTGCCCGCTGTCTGCGCCCGTGCAGCAGGCCGTCGACGCCGAGGAGCACCGTCGCGCCGGCCAGGCCGTGCCGGCGAAGATGCTCGACGACCTGCACGTAGGCGGGGCGGTCGCCCGCACGCTCGTCGCGGCCGAGGTAGAGCGTCAGCTTCGTCTCCTCGTGCAGCGCCTCTGCGAGAACGGCGTCGATCGACGCACCGCGTGCCAGCCGCGCCCGCTCGAGCGTGATCAAGCCGCCACCGACGAGAGCCTTCACCTCGTCCAACACGCCCTCGATCGCCTCCCGACGGTCGATCGCGACGGCGACGAGCGGCAGGTCCTCCGAGAGCGTCAGGAACCGCTGCGTGCGCAGCTTGTGCTTGATGCCGAATCCCTCCACCGCGCGCAGCAAGACCGCTGCCTGCAGCCCCGCGCGCTCGAACACGTCGAACAGCTCGTCCGAGACGAGCCGGTGGCCGACGCGATCCGACTCGCCGAAGTACACCGTGAGCTTCAGGCTCTCCGTCACAGCAACGCTCCGATGGCCCACCCGGCTGCCGCTGCCCCCGCCCCGACGAGCAGCGAGAGGACGAGGTTCGCGAGCCCGAGGCGTCCTTCCCCGTCCTCGGCCAGACGCTCGGTCTCGAGCATCCAGGTCGAGAAGGTGGTGAAGGAGCCGATGAAGGCCGTTCCGACGAGCAGCACGGCGTCCCCGGTGACGGAGAGACCGGTCAGGAGACCGAGGACGAACGAGCCCGAGATGTTGACGGCGAATGTTCCGAGCGGAAACTCGCCTGCCGAGCGGAGCTGCAGGCGTCCATCCAGCTCGAAGCGTGCGAGAGCGCCGAGCCCGCCGATCGCCGCAACCCCGCACCAGAGGAGGACGCCGTTCATCGGAGCGGTACCCGCCGCGTGAAGGCCGTCGCCAGGTAGACGGCTGCGAGACCCGCCGCGAGGCTCGCCGCGAGGTACGCCGAGGCCAGCTCGATCCGGCCGTCCCGAACGAACTGGAGGAGCTCGAGCTGAAGCGTCGAGAAGGTCGTCAACGCGCCGCAGACGCCCGTGCCGAGCAGCGGCCGCCGAAACGTCGACGGCGGCAGCCGCTCGCCGAGCCGGGTCGCGAAGTACCCGAGCAGGACGGTGCCGCAGACGTTCACCGCGAACGTCGGCCAGGGCCAGGCATGGGCTCCGGGCGGAAACCAGCGGAAGAGCGCCGCGCGCGCCAGCGCGCCGATCGTCCCGCCGGCGACGATCGCAAGCCGCAGGCGGGCGACCACACTCACGCCGTCGGGAGACTACGCGCGCTCGAGCACGACGACGGGGATCTGACGGTCGGTCCTCGTCTGGTACTCGTCGTAGTGGCGCCAGACCTCGTTCGCCTTCCGCCAGAGACGCTCGCGCTCCTCGCCCGCGGCCGTGCGCGCGCGGGCCGGGAACACCTCGTCGAGCACCTGCAACTCGACCTCCGGGTTCTTCGCGAGGTTCTCGTACCAGCCGGGATCGGCCGGCGCGCCGCCCTTCGAGGCGACGATCACGTAGCGGTCTCCGTCCTCTGCGTAGATCAGCGGCGTCGTCCGCGGCCTGCCGCTCTTGCGACCGGTCGTCGTCAGCAGGAGGATCGTCGACCCCTCCTTCCAGATGTGGCCTACCTGCCCGTCCGTCTCCCGGTAGCGCCGGACGTGCTCCGCGCCGAACAGGGTTGCTCCTTCGCTCATTCTTCGCTCCTTATCTCCGCTGCCGTTCCCATCATGCGGGAGAAGCGTGGGACGACGTCGAGCAGGTCGACCTGGGCGCAGAACTCGATGTCTGCCTCGAGGCCCGGAGGTCCGTAGGTGCGGGCGTTCAGCCCGGCGAGCGGATCCGGCCACGCCCGCGCGATCACCTCGGCGCCGATCGCAGCGTCGCTCCGGTCGCCGTCGAGGGCCTCGACGATCCGGCCGGCGCAGTACGCGTCGTCCAGCGCGAACGCGCCCTTGAACCCGGAGCAGAGGATCGCGACGTCTCCTCCGATCTCCCGCGCCGCGCGCACGAGCGCGGACAGGTTGAGCAGGGAGCCGAGCAGCACGACCTCGCAGCGCGAGGCCGCCGTGAGGATCGCGCGCGTGCCGTTCGTCGTCGTGAGGATCAGCGTCCGCGCCCTGGGTGCCTGCGCGAACTCGCGCGGAGACGCGCCGACGTCGAACCCGTCGACCACGATCGCGTTTCGCTCGCCGCCGACGACCGCCTCGTCGCCGAGCTCGGCCCGGAGCCGGCGCGCCTCCTCGATCTCGGCGCAGCAGAGCACACGCTCGTACCCGGAGGCGAGCGCCTGCGCGATCGACGACGTCGCACGGATCACATCGACGACGATCCCGACGCGTGCAGCGGCTTCCTCCTCGGGAGTGAACGCAACGTGGATACGCACCCCGATACGCTAGCCGCGTGGACGAGCCGCGCTATTGCTATCGACATCCCGACCGGGAGACCGGTCTCTCGTGCTCGGAGTGCGGCCGGCCCATCTGTTACGAGTGCATGACGCCGGCGCCGGTCGGGCTGCGTTGCCCCGAGCACTCGGGCAAGCCACAGGGCATCCGCAAGGTGACGGCGCCGGCACAGCGGGCCGTCACGGGCGTCGGCAGCACGCGCCCGAACGTCGTCACGCTCACACTGATCGCGATCAATGTCGGGGTCTACCTGGCCGAGCTCGCGGCCGGGGGCAGCGTCAACGGCGTCGCCAACTACTTCTTCAACCACGGGGCGCTGTTCGCCTCCGGCGTCTACACGCAGGGCAGCATCGCGACGCTCCCCGCCCACGCGGTCGCGCCCGGGTACCACCTGGTGGGCCTCGCACACGGCGAGTGGTGGCGGATCCTCTCTCCCGCCTTCCTGCACTACGGGCCCTTCCACCTCGCGATCAACATGTACTCGCTCTACTTCGCCGGCACGCTCCTCGAGCAGGTGATCGGACGCTGGCGGTTCGCCCTGCTCTACTTCGGCTCGGGCATCGCCGGGTCCGCGGGTGCGATCTGGCTGAGCCCGAACAGCGTCACGGTCGGAGCGTCGGGCGCGATCTTCGGCATCCTCGGCGGCCTCTTCGTCCTCGAGCGCGAGCGGCACATCGCGACGGGCGGACAGGTCGCGGGCCTGATCGTGCTGAACCTGATCTTCACCTTCGCGCTCTCGAACATCTCGGTCGGCGGGCACATCGGCGGCCTCTTCGCCGGCATCGTGCTGATGTGGCTCCTGCTGCGCTTCCGGAACTCGGCGCTCTACAGCATCCTCTCGACGGTCGGCGTGATCGCGGCGAGCGTGGTCGTCGCGTACCTGCAGATCCGGAACTACCGGTAGCGGGTCAGCCGCCGGCGGACACGTAGGCGCCCGTCCCGGCCTCCTCGAGCGCGGCCTGGGCCGCAGCGAGGCGCGCGAGCGGCACGCGGAACGGCGAGCAGCTGACGTAGTCGAGGCCGAGCGCGTGGCAGAAGCCGATCGAGGTCGGTTCGCCGCCGTGCTCGCCGCAGATGCCGAGCTTGAGCTCCGGCTTGGCCCCGCGGCCGCGTTCGACGGCGATGCGCATCAGGTCGCCGACGCCGTCGATGTCGATCACCTCGAACGGGTTGCGGTCCAGCACGCCCTCCTCGAGATAGGCCGTGAGGAACTTCCCTTCGGCGTCGTCGCGTGAGAACGCCAGGGTCGTCTGCGTCAGGTCGTTCGTACCGAAGGAGAAGAAGTCGGCGACCTCGGCGATCTCGTCGGCGCGCAGAGCAGCGCGTGGCACCTCGATCATCGTGCCGACCAGATGCTCGACCTCCGGCGCCTCTTCCGCCCAGACCGACTCGGTCAGGTCGCGCAGGCGCGCGAGCTCCTCGCGAAAGCCGACGAGCGGATGCATCACCTCGACGAGCGGCGCCTGGCCGGTGCGCTGCTGCACCGCCCGCGCGGCGCGGGCGATCGCCCGGATCTGCATCTCGTAGATCTCCGGGTACTGCAGGCCGAGCCGGCAGCCGCGCGTCCCGAGCATCGGATTCGCCTCGTGCAGGGCGCGGATGCGGCGGCGCAGCTTCTCGTCGGTCGCCTCGGTCTCGTCCGGCAGGAACTCGTGCAGCGGCGGGTCGAGCAGCCGAATCGTCACCGGCAGCCCCGCCATCGCCTCGAAGATCCCCTCGAAGTCGGACTGCTGGAACGGCAGCAGCCGGTCGAGCGCGGCGCGCCTGCCCGGCTCGGTGTCGGCGAGGATCATCTCCTGCACCACGGGCAGGCGCTCTTCCCCGAAGAACATGTGCTCGGTGCGGCAGAGGCCGATCCCCTGCGCGCCGAACTCGCGGGCGCGCAGCGCATCCTCCGGGTTGTCGGCGTTCGCACGCACCTTCAGCCTGCGGACCGCGTCCGCCCAGCCCAGGATCGTCTCGAAGTCGTCGTTGATCTGCGGCGGCACGAGCGGCACCTCGCCGATGAACACACGGCCGGTCCCGCCGTCGATCGTGATCACGTCACCCTCCTGCAGCGGCCGGCCGCCGATCGTCGCCCTGCCTCCCTCCAGGGTGAGCTCGTCGCAGCCCGCGACACAGGGCTTGCCCATGCCGCGTGCGACCACCGCAGCGTGCGAGGTCATCCCACCGTGGACGGTGAGGATCCCCTGGGCCGCGATCATCCCGTGGATGTCGTCCGGGGTCGTCTCCCAGCGGACGAGGATCACCGGCCCGGCCTTCGCGCGCTCGACCGCGGCGTCGGCGTCGAAGACGATCGCGCCGCTCGCGGCGCCCGGCGACGCGTTCAGTCCCTTCGCCGCCACGTCGAGCGAGGCCTTCGGGTCGATCATCGGATGCAGCAGCTGGTCGAGCTGCGCAGGGTCGATACGCGCGATGGCGTCCTCGCGCCCGATCAGGCCCTCGTCGACCATCGCGACCGCCGCCTTCAGCGCCGCGGCCGCGGTCCGCTTCGCCGAGCGCGTCTGGAGGAGGAACAGCTGCTCGTCCTCGACCGTGAACTCGATGTCCTGCATGTCGCGGTAGTGCTCCTCCAGCCGGCGCATCGTCTCGACGAGCTGCTCGAACGCGCGCGGCAGGACGTCGCGCATCGCCTCGATCGGCTGCGGCGTGCGGATCCCCGCAACGACGTCCTCGCCCTGGGCGTCCGCGAGGAACTCGCCGTAGAGGCCGGTCTCGCCCGTCGACGGGTCACGCGTGAAGGCGACCCCGGTGCCCGAGCGGTCGCCCTTGTTCCCGAAGACCATCTGGACGACGTTGACCGCGGTGCCGAGATCGTCGGGGATGTCGTGCGCCCGTCGATACACCTGGGCGCGCGGGGTGTCCCACGACTCGAACACCGCACGCACGGCACGCAGGAGCTGCTCGCGCGCATCGGCTGCGAACTCGACCCCCGCCTCCTCGCGGTAGATCTCCTTGAAGGACCGAACCAGCTCGCGCAGGTCGTCCGCGGACAGATCCGTGTCGTGCTGAACGTCATGCCGCTGCTTGAGCGACGACAGCGCGCTCTCGAAGCGGTGCCCGTCGATCCCGTCCACCACCTCGCCGAACATCTGGATCAGCCGGCGATACGAGTCGAACGCGAAGCGCGCGTTGTCCGTCCTGACCGCGAGCCCTTCGGCCGCGTCGTCGTTCAGACCGAGATTCAGGATCGTGTCCATCATCCCCGGCATCGACACCGCCGCGCCCGACCGGACCGACACGAGCAGCGGGTCGTCGCTCGAGCCGAACCGCTTGCCGGCGCGCTGCTCGAGCCGGCGCACGTGCTCGTCCACCTCGGCCATCAACCCCTCCGGCAGCTCACGCGCGGCCATGTAGGCGCGGCACGCGTCCGTCGTGATCGTGAAGCCCGCCGGGACCGGGACGCCGAGCTTCGTCATCTCCGCGAGCCCGATCCCCTTGCCGCCCAGGAGCTCCCGGCCCCCGGGCGCCGGCTCGTCGAAGTCGTACACGTACAGCTCGGTCATCGACCCGCAATCTATCCGGCCTGGAGCAGAGTCAGCCGGTCCCGCCGTCCCGGCGCCGCGAACGGAACTCCGCCAGCCAGGCGAGGGAGCGCAGCCCGAACCAGAACGGCGTGAAGAGACCGTAGAAGAGCACGAGCGCCACCCCGAGCGTCGTGTACCAGACCGCCCAGCGCCAGCGCGGAACAGGTGGCTTGGGCTTCATCCGGTGGGAAGCCCCAGCTTCACGAGGCCCGTGCCTCCTCGCGCCTGCGCTCGACGACGCGGATGATGCGGTGCGAGATCTCCTCGATCGAGAGCTCGCTGACCTCGATCACCGGGCAGCCGAGCCGGCGCTGCACCTGCTCGGAGTAGTCGAGCTCCTCGTAGATCTCCACGAGGCTCGCGTACTTGCGGTCGCCGCGCATCCAGCGGATCCGCTCGCCGCGGATCTCCGACAGGCGCTTGGCATCGATCGTCAGACCGACCACCTTCGTCTGGTCGATCGTGAAGAGCTCCTCCGGCGGCTCGATCCCCTTCACGAGCGGCACGTTCGCCGTCTTGAAGCCGAGGTAGCCCAGGTAGATCGACAGCGGCGTCTTCGAGGTTCGCGACACGCCGACGAGCACGATGTCCGCCTCGTCGAGCCCGGCCGGCACGCCGTCGTCGTACTTGACCGCGAACTCGATCGCGGACATCCGCCGGAAATACGCGTCGTTCAGAGGCGGCCGGGCGCCCGGCTTCATCCGCGCCGAGCGGCCCGAGACGCGGGCGACGGCGTCGATCGGATGACCGAGCAGGTCGCAATAGTGGAGCTTCGCCCGGCGGCACAGCGTCCGCATCGACTCCCGCAGCTCGGGCTCGACGAGTGTGTAGATGACCACCGCCTGCCGCCCCTTCATGCGCTCGACGGCGAGCTGCAGGTCGGCGACCGACTCGACGCGCGGGTGGCGGATCTCGCTGAACTCCTGGTCCGGGAACTGCGCCTCGAGCGCCTGGACGAGCCGCGCAGCCGTCTCGCCGGTCGAATCGGAGATCATGTGGAGCTCGACGAGGTTCACCGCGCCACCTTAACCCCCGGTTCACGCGTCCCTGATGCCCTGGAGGCACTCTGTAGGCCGTGAAGCACGTGCTCGTCATCTCGCTGGTCGCGCTCGTGCTTCCCGCAGCGGCACTCGCGTCGGACGGCCTCTATCCGACCGGCGACGCCGACGGCACGAGCGTGCACATCATCGTCTCGGACGCCTATCCGGTCGACCCGACGCTGCCGCAGAGCTGGGCGACGTACCTCGGCTCGCTCCCACACGGCCCCGAGCTCTCGCGCCTGACGCTGAATCTGATGCCTCTCTCGGTCGTCGAGTCGAGCAAGTACTGCGGCGACGGCTCGCTCGCCTGCTACGACCCGTCGGGCGAGACGATCTATGCCGCGCCGGAGGACCAGCTCGACGAGCCGCCCGCGAAGGAGATCGTGACGCACGAGTACGGCCACCACATCGCGAACAACCGCAACGACGCACCGTGGACGGCGGAGGACTACGGGACGAAACGCTGGTCGTCCTACGAGAACATCTGCATGAAGGCAGCGGCGGGCACCGCCTCCCCCGGCGACGAGGGAGCGGCGTACAGTCAGAACCCGGGCGAGGCGTTCGCCGAGTCCTACCGGGTGCTCGCTCTCACCGCGATCGGCCAGACGCCGAGCAGCTGGGAGATCGTCAGCACGTCGTTCTTCCCGGATGCGACCGCGCTGCAACTGCTGCAGGAGGACATCGCCTCGCCCTGGACCGGCCCGACGCTGCGCCACGTGCACGGGTCGTTCGGCTACGGCTCGACCCGGACGATCGGCGTCACGACGGCACTCGACGGAAGCTTCGTCGCTCGGCTCCACGCGCCGACGAACGCCCGGTTCCGGCTCGAGCTCTACGCGGGGCCGACGCTGGTCGCGCGCGGACGGACGAACGTTCGGCTCCAGATCTGCGGACAGCGCGCGCTCACACTCAAGGTCGAGCGCCTCTCCGGTCGCGGTTCGTTCACCGTGGACATCTCGAAGCCGTAGATTTCCCCCCGTGGGGATCGCCCATTGGGACGAGGTCGAGAGGCACCGCCGCGCCAAGGGAGAGATGGACGCCGAGTGGCAGCTGCTCGGCCGCGCCGCCGGCACCGCCGGGGTCGGGGTCAACCGCGTGCGCGTCGCTCCGGGGAAGCTGCCGACACCGCCCCATTCGCATGGAGCGTCGGAGGAGATCTTCTACGTGCTCGACGGCTCCGGGCTCGCCTGGCAGGACGGACTGGTGCACGAGGTCCGGCCCGGCGACTGCGTGATCCATCGCGCAGACCACCACGAGCACACCTTCGTCGCCGGCCCCGGCGGGCTCGACTACCTGGTCTTCGGCACGCGCCATCCGACGGAGATCGGCTGGCTCCCCCGCTCCCGCGCGATCCGCATCGGCTGGCCGTGGGTCGAGGGGCGGGACGACGACCCCTGGGACGTCGAGGCGGCCGGCCCGCCGCTCGAGGTCGGCGAGCCTGCGCCGCGGCCCGAGAACATCGTCTCGATCCACGAGGTCGAGCTCGAGCACTGGGGCGACAAGGGAACGACCGCGCCGCTCGCGACGAGGGAGCGCTCGGCCAACGCCGGGTTCCACTGGGAGCGGCTCAACCCCGGCAAGACCGGCGCCGTGCCGCACTGCCACTCCGCGGAAGAGGAGATCTTCGTCATCCTCGAGGGCACGGCGACACTGCACCTCTGGCCGTCCCCGCTCCGCGCCGAGCGAGGCGCCGAGCGCGAAGAGCACGAGCTCCGCCCGGGCCACGTCGTCGCACGCCCTCCCGGGAGCGGCGTCTCGCACTGGTTCCGGGCCGGCGAGGAAGGCGTCACGATGCTGGTCTACGGCACCCGCGACCCGAACGACATGTGCTGGTATCCCCGTTCGAACAAGATCTCGTGGCGGGGCCTCGGCGTGATCGGGCGGGTCGAGGCGCTCGAGTACGGCGACGGCGAGCCCGACGACTAGGAGGCAACCGATGGTGGGCGTGATCGTCAGCTTCGAGTACGACGGGGATTTCGACCGCGAGCGGGTGCTCGGTGTCGCCGAGCGAGCCCGTTCGTCCTTCGAGGGCATGCCGGAGCTCCGGCTGAAGATCTTCACGCTCGACGAAGACCGCAAGCGGGCCGTGAACGTCTACGTCTGGGAATCGGAAGCCGCCGCGAGGAACTTCTTCTCCGACGAGCTCACCGAACGCGTCACCGGCCTATACGGCGTCCGCCCCCGCATCGAGTTCGTGCAGATCGCCGAGCTGGTCGACAACTCGCACGCCTAGCCCGCGCCACTTCGCGGTCGTCGGCCAGCCGGGTCTCAGCTAGGTTCACGGCCATGCTCGAGCAGTTCCAAGGCCCGGCCACGATCGAGAAGGTGGCGTCCCTCTGCCGCCGGCGCGCGTTCGTGTTCCCGTCGTCCGACATCTACGGCGGCCTCGGCTCGTCCTTCGACTTCGGCCACTACGGCGTGCTGCTGAACGACAACGTCAAGGCCGAATGGCGCCGTTCGCTGATCCAGGAGCGCGACGACATCGTCGCGCTCGACTCGGCGATCATCCTCAACCCGGAGGTCTGGGTCGCATCCGGGCACGTCGCCGGGTTCTCGGATCCGCTCGTCGACTGCCGGACGTGCAAGCTGCGCTTTCGCGCCGACCAGCTCGAGCAGAGCGCCTGCGGCAAGCGGCCGTCGAAGCATCCCGGTGAGATCCCCGACTGCGATCTCACCGAGCCGCGCGAGTTCAACCTGATGTTCGAGACGTTCGTCGGCCCGGTCCGCGGGGATGCCTCGCGGGCCTTCCTCCGGCCGGAGACGGCACAGGGGATCTTCGTCAACTTCAAGAACGTCACGTCGTCGATGCGCGTGAAGCCGCCGTTCGGGATCGCCCAGATCGGCAAGAGCTTCCGCAACGAGATCACGCCCGGCAACTTCCTCTTCCGCATGCGCGAGTTCGAGCAGATGGAGATGGAGTTCTTCGTGCCGCCCGCCGAGGCGGAAGAGTGGCACCGCTACTGGGTCGAGCAGCGGCGCCGCTGGCACCTGGACCTCGGTCTGCGCGAGTCGCACCTCCGGGTGCGGCCGCACGAACTGAGCGAGCTCTCCCATTACTCGAGCGCGACGAGCGACATCGAATACCTCTATCCGATCGGCTGGCTCGAGCTCGAAGGTGTCGCAAATCGCGGCGACTACGACCTGCGCCAGCACGCTACCGCCTCGGGGACGACGCTCGAGTGGATCGGGCATGAGGAGCGTTACGTGCCGTACGTGATCGAGCCGGCGATCAGCGTCGTGCGCGCGACCCTCGCCTTTCTCTGCGACGCCTACGACGAAGAGGTCGTCGCCGATCGTCCCCGCACGGTGCTGCGCCTGCACCCGCGCCTCGCGCCGGTGAAGGCGGCCGTGCTGCCGCTGATCGGGAAGGACACGGCGATGGTCGAGCAGGCGCGCGGCCTCTACGAGGATCTCCGCAAGTCGATGTCGGCCGAGTACGACGATGCGGCCGCGATCGGCAAGCGCTATCGCCGACAGGACGAGATTGGAACGCCGTGGGCTCTGACGATCGACGAGCAGACGCTCGCCGACGCAACGGTCACGTTGCGCGACCGCGACACGCTCCTCCAGGAGCGGATCCCGCTCGACGGCGCAAAGCGGCTGCTGCTCGACAAGCTCGAGCAGCCGTGGCACCCGCGCGCGTGAGCTGGACGCGTCACACGCTCACCTCCGACGCGCTGCGCGGCAACCCGCTGGGGGATCCTCACGAACGCGATCTGTGGGTCTGGTCTCCGGCCGACCGCCCGCGGGGGTGCCCGACCGTGTACGTGCTGCACTCCCACCTGCGCTCGGGGGCGTCGTGGTTCAACGTCGAGCCGTTCGAACGGTCGTACCCGGACGAGATCGAAGCCCTGGCTCCGGAGGCGATCGTCGTCCTCGTGGACGGCTGGACCGCCGTCGGCGGTTCGCAGTGGATCGACTCGGAGGCGATCGGGCGCTACGGCACCTATCTGCAGGACGAGATCGTCCCGTTCGTCGACGGGGAGTATCCGACCACCGGGGCACGCGGCCTCCAGGGCAAGTCGTCGGGCGGCTACGGAGCGATCGTCAACGCGCTCGCGCGTCCCGATCTGTTCCACGCCTTCGCGGCGCATGCCCCGGACGCCCTGTTCGAGGTGACGGTCTCACAGGGCTTGCCCGTCGCCGTCCGTGAGCTGCGCGACCGGTTCGGTGGATCGCCGGACGCGTTCTGGTCTTGCTTCGGCGGCATCCACTCCGGCGGCGACGCGACACTCGCCGAGATCTGCTCGCTGGCACTCGCTTTCAGTGGGGGCACGCTCCCGGTCGATCCGGAGACCTCAGAGCTCGTTCCCGAGGAGTGGTCGCGATGGCTCGACCACGATCCTGTTCGCCTCGTCACGGCGAGCCCGGCCACGGTCGCCGGGTTCCGCGGCGTCTGGCTCGACGCAGGCCGCAGCGACGAATACTTCCTCGATCTCGGCGCGGTCGCGCTTCGCCGCGCCCTCCTCGGGGCCGGCCTGCCGGAGGATCGGCTGCACTTCGAGCTGATCGAAGGCGGTCACCGCGGAATGAGCTGGCGCTATCCGCTCTCGCTCGCGTTCCTCGCCGAGCGCCTCTCCATCAGCTTGTAGTCCGGTTCCCCGAACCCGACCTTGCGGTAGAGCGCGTGCATGTTCGTCGTGTGCAACAGCCAGCGCAGGTCGGCCAACGGGCTCCCCTCGATCATCTCGCGCACGAGCGCCTCGCCCAGCCCACGTCCGCGGTACTCCTCGAGCACGTACACGTCGGCGAGGTAGACGAACGACGTGCCGTCGGTCGCGGCACGGCAGAAGCCGATCTGGCGCCCACCGTCGTAGAGGCCCACGACCCGTGCTGCCGAATCGATCAGTCCGTCCTGGGTCTCCCGCAGACGCCCGGTGGCCCAGTAGGAGACCTCGCTCAGGAAGCGGTGCACCTCCGTCCTGTCGATCCGTGCCTTGTCGTCGTCCAGCTCCAGTCCGTCCCCGAGGTCACGTCTCAAGCAACGAGCCTCTCGCGGGCAATCACCCCGTCGCGGACGAGGTAGACCGCGACGTGCCGCACGTGCTCACCCCGCCCCTCGACAGTCTCCTCCTGGACGACGAACTCGCCGACGCTCGTGCGCCAGCCCGGCTCGACGTGGATCTCGGGGAAACGGTCGAACATCGCCGCGTACCGCTCGCGCAGCTCGCCGTGCCCGCGAATGCCGACGCGGTCATAGCCGTCCTCGACTGTCGCGTCCTCTGCGTAACAGGCGACGAACGACTCGACGTCGCGCGCGTTGATCGCCGCGACGACGCGATCGACGACGTCGGTCATGCCGACAGCGTCCTCAGCCTGAAGCCGCCATGCTCCTCGTACGACGAGGTGACCACCGCGAGCGCGTCACGGCGGGCGCGGTCCGACAGCGCGGCCGCCGCCGCATCCGCGAGCGGTGTGGACAGGAGCCGCTCGATGCCTGCGATTCCCTCGGGCGAGAGCCGCAGGGCGTTCGCGGTGTGCTCCGCGCAGACTCCGCCGCCTGCCCGCGCCGAGAACCCGACCAGCGGGGCGTCCGACCCGCACTCGACACAGCTCGTGAGGTGCGGCAGGTACCCGGCGAGCCACAGCAGCTTCAGCTGGAACGAGAGCGCGAGCGGATCCACCGCCGGCCGGCTCTGCGCAGGCGGCGTCTCGTCCAGCAGGTCGAGGAACCGCGCCAGGGCAGCGAACGCACGCTCGTTCGCCTCGGGCTCGCCGAAGAGCCGCAGCATCGCCTCGGCCCCGATCAGGCCCACGTTCAGCCGGTAGTTGTCCTCGCGCGTCGCGTGGTGTGAGCGCAGCAGCTCGACTCCGGTGATCGTCTGGAGCTCTCCCGCCCCCTCGTGCAGCAGCAGCTCGACGTGCGAGAGCGGCTCGAGCCGGGCCCCGAAACGCGACTTCGTCTTGCGCACGCCCTTGGCGATCGCGCCGATCCGGCCGCGCTGGGAGGTGTAGAGGTGCAGGATCCGGTCGGCCTCGGAGAACCGCAGCGAGCGCAGGACGATCGCCTCGCTCTTGTACGTGCGACTGGCCATCCGGGCCAGTCTAGAGACGGCCCCGGGGAACCTCGACCGGCGGCTACGCCGAGCTCTCGCGCCTCGACCGCGAAGGCCGGCTCGACGATCTGCCGGCGGCGTAGGGCTGGCAGCTCGGGCAGTACCACGTTCCGCGTCCGGCGACGCGGATCTTGTCGATCGGGCTGCCGCAGCGGTCGCACGGCTCCCCTCCCCGGCCGTACACCTTGAACTCGTGCTGGGCGCTCCCCGTCCCGCCGTCCGGGAGCCGGTAGTCGCGCAGGGTCGAGCCCTGGCGGCGAAGCCCTGCCTGCAGGGCCTGCCGGATGCCCCGGTGGAGTGCCTTCACCGCGTCCGGATCGAGCTCGGCGGCAGGCGTGAGCGGATGGATCCGCGCGCGCCACAGCGCCTCGTCGGCGTAGATGTTCCCGACGCCCGCGACCGTTCGCTGGTCGAGGATCGCGGCCTTGACCGGAGCCCGCCGCCCGGCGAGCTCCGCGGCGAGATGCTTCGCCTTGTAGGCGGCCGCGAGCGGCTCACGACCGACCCGGGCATCGACATAGCTGTCCACTTCGGCCGGTTCGAGCAGCAGCCACGTGCCGAAGCGGCGGACGTCGCGATACGCGACGTCCGAAGCGTCGTCTAGTCTGACAACGGCCCGGCGGTGGGGATCGTCCGGCAGCGCTCCCCGTGCACCGTGCAGCACCGACCCCGTCATCCGGAGGTGAATCAGGAGCGCCCGTCCCGACTCGAACCGAACAATCAGATACTTGCCGCGGCGATCGACGAGCGCCACCCGTTCGCCTTCGAGCTCCCGGGCGACCTCGTCGGGATCGAACGGCCGCGTCAGCCGCGGGTCGGTGATCTCGACGTCGACGAGGCTGCGTCCCTCGAGCACGGGCGCGAGCCGGCGGCGAACGGTCTCGACCTCGGGCAGCTCGGGCACCCGGCCACGGTACCCGTGGCGATCCAGCCCACGCGGTGTCGGACACCACCGGTGTCCGACACCTCTTCGAAGCGCAGCGCGCGTGGTCCCTCGCCGGACGCGGGTCTAGCCGACGACCTCGAGCAGCACCGGCCGCTCGTCCGGCGGCTCGGCGGCGAGCTCGTACGCCGCCAGCACCTCGCGGACCGCCTCGTCGCCCTGGGCTTCGGTGCGCGCGTGCACGACCGCGAGCTCGTCGCCGGCGTCCACCTGCGTGCCGCGCTTGGCCCGGCAGACGACGCCGACGGCGTGATCGACGTCGTCCTCCTTGGTGCGCCGCCCGGCGCCGAGGTGGACGGCGGCGTTGCCGACGCGAATTGCGCCGAGCTCGCGGACGTAGCCCGGTGCGGGCGCGACGACCGAACGGATCACGGGCGCCACCGGCAGGGCCGACTCGTCGGAGGTCCCGCCCTGCGCCGCGATCCAGCGGCGCCAGACAGCCTCGGCGCTTCCGTCGGCGACGGCGGCCTCGGCGCGGCGGCGGCCCTCCTCCTCGTCGATCCCGAGATCGGAGAGCGCGAGCAGCTTGCTGCAGGCGTCGAGCACGACCTCCGTGAAATCCGGTGGCCCGTGCCCACGGACCGTGTCGAGCGCCTCCCGCACCTCCAGTGCGTTGCCGACCGCCGACCCGAGCGGCTGGTCCATGTCCGTGAGCAGGCAGACGACCTCCCGCCCCGCCTGGCGGCCGAGCGAGATCATGGTCTCGGCGAGCTCGCGGGCACCGTCGAGCGTCTTCATGAACGCCCCGTCGCCGACCTTCACGTCGAGCACGATCGCCTGGGCGCCGCCGGCGATCTTCTTCGACATGATCGAGGCGGCGATCAGCGAGAGCTGGTCGACGGTCGCCGTCACGTCGCGCAGTGCGTAGAGCAGCTTGTCGGCCGGCACCAGGTCACCGGTCTGCCCGATGATCGCGACCCCGACCTCCCGCACCTGGGCGACGAACTCGTCGAGGCTCAGCTCGGTGCGGTAGCCGGGAATCGACTCGAGCTTGTCGAGCGTGCCGCCGGTGTGACCGAGCCCGCGGCCGCTCATCTTCCCGAGCGGGACGCCGCAGGCCGCCACGATCGGCGCGACGGACAGCGACGTCTTGTCGCCGACGCCGCCCGTGGAGTGCTTGTCGACCACCTTGCGGCCGAGCCGGGCACCGAGGTCGAGCGTCTCGCCGCTGCGGATCATCGCGTCGGTCAACACGTACGTCTCGCGCTCGGAGAGACCGCGGAAGAAGACGGCCATGCAGAAGGCGGCCATCTGGTAGTCGGGCACCTCGCCGCGCGCGTAGCCGAGGATCAGCTCGGCGAGCTCCTCGTCGGGAAGCTCCTCACCGTCCCGTTTGCGCTGGATCAGCTCGGCGGGCCGGATCACGTCGTGGCGAAGAAGATCGAGACACGCGTGTGGGTCACAAACGGCAGCGTCAGGTCGTCGGGGATCGGCTGCGTCGGCACGGAGAGAGACGCTGCGTACGCGACGAGCTTCGCGCGCTCGCGCACCGTCACCGTCGCCTCGACGTCGTAGCGCTCGACGTTCGGAAACTGCCGGCGCAGGATCTCGTCGCCGTTCTCGCGCGTGAACATCTCGCGCGGCCACTCGTAGTGGATCAGCTCGCGGAGCTCGCTCAGGTGACGCTCCGAGTTCGTCACCGCAACGAGTGCTCCGCCGTCGACGAGCACGCGCGCGATCTCGGAGAGACCACGATCGAGGTCGGGGACGTGGTACAGCATCCACGCCGCGACGACCGTGTCGAACGTCGAGTCCCCGAACGGCAGCTCCTGGACGTCGCCCTGCTGCGCGTCCACGCCGCGCCCGCGCGCCAGCTCGACCATCCGCGGCGCGACGTCGAGGTACGAGACGCTCGCGTCGAGCTCGCGCTGCATCCACTCCGCGAGCTCGCCCGGACCGCCGCCGACCTCGAGCACGCGCTTCGGCCCCCACTCCGAGATCACGCGTCGCAGCACGTCGTGCGCGTTCTCGCCGTCGATCTCCTCGTAGAGCGCCTGCCGTGCGCGGAGGTTCGCCTCCGTCGCGTACTGCTCGGCGACGGTGGCGCGGTCGTTGAGCCAGCTCACGGCTCGACGATCGGCGTGCCGGGAATGCCCTTGCCGGGCGGCCGCCCGCCGAGCCAGGCGTTGACGGTCGCCCCGACGTCGGCGAACTCGCCGTCCTCGTACACGCGGCCCGCCGCGTTGTGCCCCTCCACGTAGACGAGCAGCAGGGCGTGCTCGCGCGAGTGGTCGGTGGAGGGCGTCGTCGGGTCGCAGCCGTGATCGGAGGTCAGGATGAAGAGGTCGTTCGGCCGCAGCGCGTCGAGGAGGTCGGGCAGCCGCCGGTCGAAGTCCTGGAGGCAGCGGTGGAAGTTGACCGGATCGTTGCGGTGGCCCCAGAGCGAGTCGGTCTCGACCAGATTGGCGAAGATCAGCCCCTCGTCGACCGTGCGTAGCAGCTCCTCGATCCTCTGGATGCCCTCGACGTTCGACCTGGTCGGGAACGCCTGGTCGATGTCCTGGTGGGCGAAGATGTCCCCGATCTTGCCGACGCCGTAGACCTGGTGGCCCGCGTCACGGACGAGGGAGAGGTAGTTCGGGCGCTTCGGCTCGAGCGAGAAATCGTGGCGGTTCGGTGTCCGTTCGTACGAGCCGGGCACGCCGACGAACGGCCGCGCGATCACGCGGCCGACGGCGTGCTTCCCCGTCAGGATCTCCCGGGCGGTGCGGCACGCGTCGTAGAGTTCCTCGAGCGGCACGGTCTCCTCGTGGGCCGCGATCTGGAACACCGAGTCGGCGCTCGTGTAGACGATCCACTTGCCGGTCCGCTGGTGCTCCTCGCCGAGCTCCTGGATGATCTCCGTGCCGCTCGCCGGCTTGTTGCCGATCACACCGCGTCCGGTCCGGTTCATGAACGGGTCGATCACCTCGTCCGGGAAGCCGTACGGGTACGTCGGCATCGCCTGCGGCGTGACGATGCCCATCAGCTCCCAGTGCCCCGTCGTCGTGTCCTTGCCCTTCGAGCGCTCCAGGAGACGTCCCGCGACCGCCGGCGCGCCGGGCTGCGGAGCACAGCCGTCGAGCGGCTCGATGTTGCCGAAGCCGAGCGCCTCCAGGGTCGGCAGGTCGAGGCCGCCCACGGCCCTGGCGACGTTGGCGAGGGTGTTCGACCCCTCGTCGCCGAACTCGCCCGCGTCCGGCAGCTCACCTGCCCCGACAGCGTCCAGCACGATGACGCATGCCCGGGGCACTAGCTCCGCGCCGCCCGCTGCAAGGCTCGTGCGAAACGCATCCGGGCACACGGAATCGGGGCGGCTGCCATCGGAGCTATCCTACTTCCGTGGCAAACGTCCTCGGCCTGCTTGGCATCGCGCTCTTCATCGTCTTCGTGATCTCGCTTGCGGCAGCCGTCACGTGGCTCGTCGTTCAGATCAGCCCGTCGCCGGCGAAGAAGAAGGCCAAGGCCGCGAAGGCCGACGCCGCGACCGGATCGACCTCCTAGCTACACGGGCGAGAGCGGCAGCACGTCGTCCAGCGGCGTGTAGTCCAGCCCGTGCGCCTCGGCGACCGCCTCGTACGTGACCTTGCCGTCGATCACGTTCACGCCCTTGGCGAGCGCCGGATCGTCCGCCACGGCGGCGCGCAATCCCTTGTTCGCGATCGCCTCCACGTACGGCAGCGTCGCGTTCGTCAGCGCCTTGGTCGAGGTGATCGGCACCGCCCCGGGCATGTTCGCGACGCAGTAGTGCGTCACGCCGTCGACGACGTACACGGGATCGGCATGCGTCGTCGCATGCGAGGTCTCGAAGCAACCGCCCTGGTCGATCGCGACGTCCACGACCACGGCGCCCTCCTTCATGGTGGCGATCATCTCGCGCGTCACGAGCTTCGGCGCGACCGCCCCCGGGATCAGCACCGCGCCGATCACCAGGTCGGCCTCCTCGACGGATGCAGCCACCTGCAGGCTCGAGCTCATGAGCAGCGAGACGCGCCCCGAGAGCACCTCTTCGAGATGGCGCATCCGGTCGATCGAACGCTCGAGGATCGTCACCTGGGCGCCGAGGCCGAGCGCGATCACCGCGGCGTTGTAGCCGACGACACCGCCTCCGACGACGACCACGCGACCCGGGGCGACCCCCGGCACCCCGCCGAGCAGGAGGCCGCGGCCCCCGACCGGTTTCTCGAGGTGATAGGCGCCGGCCTGCGGCGCGAGCCGGCCGGCGACCTCCGACATCGGCGCGAGCAGCGGCAGCGAGCGTCCCACCTCGACCGTCTCGTAGGCGACCGCCGTGATGCCCGAGGCGACCAGCGCGCGGGTCAGCGGCTCGTCGGCCGCGATGTGCAGATACGTGAAGAGGATGAGCCCTTCCCGCAGCCGGGGATATTCGGCGGCAATCGGCTCCTTCACCTTCAGCACCAGGTCGCTGCGCTGCCATACGTCGTCGACGGAGACGATCTCCGCGCCCACGCGGGCGAACGCCTCGTCCGGGAACGCGCTCCCGGCACCCGCGCCCTGCTCGATCGCCACCTCGTGGCCGTGGTTGATCAGCTCGAGCGCGCCCGCGGGCGTGAGAGCGATGCGGTACTCGTCCGGCTTGATCTCCTTGGCGACGCCGATCCTCATGGCGGCGCAAGCCTACCGGCGCCACACGACCGCGGAGACGGATAGAACCCCGGCATGAGGTGCGTGCCGGTCGTGATCGCGACACCCGTCGAGGCGGACCTCGTCGAGCGCCTGCGGACGGTGGACGAGCGGCTCGACGTGCAGTTCGAGCCGCAGCTGTTGCCGCCGCCGCGCTTCCCCTCGGATCACCGAGGGGCGATCGACTTCACGCGGCCGCCCGCCGACGAGGAGCGGTTTCGCGGGCTCGTCGCGGGGGCCGAGATCCTCTACGGCATTCCGGGCGACACCCCAGACGGCCTCGCCTGGGCGGTTCGCGGCGCGCCGGGCCTGCGCTTCGTGCAGGCGACCGCCGCCGGCGCAGGCGAGCAGGTGCGCGCGGCGTCCCTGACCGCGGCGGAGCTCGACCGGGTCGCGATCGCCAGCGCGAGCGGCGTGCATGCCGTGCCACTCGCCGAATGGAGCCTGCTCGGCGTGCTCGCGTTCACGAAAGGTCTCCCCCGTCTCCGCCGCGACGCCGCCGCCCGGCGGTGGGACCACTACCCCGTCGCCGAGCTCCGCGGCGGCACCCTCCTCGTGATCGGTGTCGGCGAGATCGGTGCGGAGGTCGCACGCCTTGCGAGCGCGTTCGGGATGCGGGTGCTCGGCGTCAAGCGCGACCTCCTCGAGCCGGTGGCGCACGTCGAGAGGCTGCACCCGCCGGAGGCGATCGACGACCTCGTCGGCGAGGCCGACGCGATCGTGATCACCCTGCCGCTGACGAACGAGACGCGCGGCCTGATCAGCCGCCGGACGATCGACCGCATGCGCGACGGCGCGATCGTCGTGAACGTCGGCCGCGGCGGCGTGATCGACGAGCAGGCGCTGATCCAGGCGCTCGTCGCCGGCCGGCTGGCGGGCGCCGCGCTCGACGTCTTCGCCGAGGAGCCTCTGCCGGCGGCGAGTCCGCTCTGGGGGCTCGAGAACGTGATCGTCAGCCCGCACACCTCGGCTCTGTCGTGGCACGAGAACGAGCGGATCGTCGAGCTGTTCGCGGACAACCTCGGCCGCTACCTTCGCGGCGAAGAGCTGCGCAGCCGTGTGCGGACGTCGCTCTTCTACTGAGCGAGGGCGGACTCGACCAGCGCGATGGTCACCTCGACCATCGCCTCGAGGTCGGCGACGGCGATGTGCTCGGCAGGCGTGTGGATGTCCGTCATGCCGTTCGCGAGGTTCACACACTGGAGGCCGCGCTCGTTGAAGATGTTCGCGTCCGCTGCGCCGCCGGACAGCTCGTACGTGACCGTGTGCCCACGCCGCGCCAGCGCGTCGGCGGCAAGGGCGACCGCGCGGTCGGACTTCGCGAAGCGATAGCCGCGGTAGCTCTTGCGTGCCTTCGTCTCGACGTCGCAGTCTGCGACGCCGGCGGCGAACGTGATCGCGTCCTGCATCTCCTGGATCAGACCGGCGAGCTTGCGCTCGTCCTGCGAGCGCGCCTCGGCGACGAACGTGCACCACTCCGGCACGATGTTCGTCGCGGTCCCGCCGGAGATCGTGCCGACGTTGGCAGTCGAGTCCTCGTCGACCCGCCCGAGCCGGAGCTCCGAGATCGCGCGAGCCGCGGCCGCGATCGCCGACCGGCCGTCCTCCGGCTGCATGCCCGAATGCGCCGCGCGCCCGTGAAACGTCACCTCGAGCGACTGGGAGAACGGCGCGCCGAGGATCACGACCCCGATCGGCGCCGCCTGGTCGTAGACGTAGCCCGTCCGGGCGTGCAGCCTGCTGTGGTCGAAGGCGTGCGCCCCGACGAGCCCGACCTCCTCCTTGGGGGTGAAGAGCAGCTCGATCCCGGCGTGTGGCCGGCGCTCGGCGAGGATCAGGCGGGTCGCCTCGAGCATCGCGGCGACCGCCGCCTTGTTGTCGGCGCCCAGGATCGTGCCGGCCGCGTTGCGAACGATCCCGTCCTCGACGACGGGCTCGATCGCCGCCGTCGGGGGGACGGTGTCGAGATGGGCGCAGAGCAGGAGCGGCTCGCCCGGTGCGGTCGGCTCGATCCGCGTGTAGAGGTTGCCCATCGTGGAGCCGATCGCCGGCCCGCAGCCGTCCTCGTCGACCTCGAGGCCGCAGTCCCGCAGGTACCGGATCACGAGATCCGCCACCGCCCGCTCCTCGCCGGGCGGGCTCGGCACCGCCGCGAGCTCCGAGAACAGGTCGAGGACGTCCGGCGGCACCGGGGAAGCATCCTATGCCTCCGCCGCCGAGGCCCAGAGCTGAAGGTCCCCGTACCTATTGCGGAAAGGTGCGAAAGCTGCTGAAGTTTGTCTCGACAGATGGGGGTCTCCGAGCCGCTGATCCAGGCCTCCCTGCTCGGCGACGCCGTTGAGCACGGTCCGGCCGCGGTCTTCGTCGCGGACGAGGACGGGAGCTACGTGGCCGTCAACCAGGCCGCCTGCGCGCTCGTCGGCTATGCGCGCGAGGAGCTCCTCGCGATGCACGTCACGGATCTCGCCGACGACACCGCCAAGTGGGACGAGATGCGCGAGACCGGCAGCGTCTCGGGCACGACGACGCTCACCTGCAAGGACGGGTCGCGCGTCGAGTTCAGCTACGTCGCCGGCGCGACGATCGTCGCCGGGATGCCCGTCTTCGTCTCGGTCGGCACGGCGCGCGACGGGAGCTAGGCGACTTCGACGCCGGAGCGAGCACCGGCCCGCTCGAGTGCGGCGGCGACGAACTCGCGGAAGAGCGGCGCCGGCCGCGTGGGCCGCGACTTGAACTCGGGATGGAACTGCGAGGCCACGAACCACGGATGATCGGGCAGCTCGATGATCTCCACGAGCCGCCCCTCCTGGAAGGTCCCGCTGACGACGAGCCCCGCGTCGATCAACTGCTGCCGGAAGGCGTTGTTCACCTCGTAGCGGTGGCGGTGGCGCTCCGTGATCACCGGCTCGCCGGCGTAGACGTCGCGGGTGCGCGTCCCCTCGCCGAGCTCGACGGCCTGCGCGCCGAGGCGCATCGTGCCCCCGAGGTCCTCGATCTCCTTCTGCTCCGGCAGCAGGTCGATCACGGGAAACGGCGTCTCCGGGTCCATCTCGGTCGAGTTCGCGCCGTCGAGGCCGCACACGTGGCGCGCGAACTCCGAGACCGCGACGTGCATGCCGAGGCAGATGCCGAGGTACGGGATGCGATCCTCGCGGGCCACACGGCACGCCAGGATCTTCCCCTCCCAGCCGCGTGAGCCGAAGCCTCCCGGCACGAGCACGCCGTCGACCCCCGCCAGCTCCTCGCGGGTCTCCTCGAGGGTCATGTCCTCGGCGTCGACCCAGCGCACGTGCACGCGGCAGCCGTTGTGGATCCCCGCGTGCTTGAGCGCCTCGTGCACCGACAGGTACGCGTCGTGCAGCTTGACGTACTTGCCGACGAGCGCGATCTCGATCGAGTCCTTGCGCTCCTTGATCCGCTCGGTCAGCTCCAGCCACTCGCCGAGCTCCGCGGGCGGCGCGTCGATCCCGAGCTTCCGGCAGACGAGCTCGTCGAGCCCCTGCTCCTGCAGTGCCAGCGGGACGAGGTAGACGTCCGGAACGTCGGGGTTCGTGATCACGGCGTCGACGTCGACGTCGGCGAACAGCGCGATCTTCTCGCGGATCTCGCGTGGCAGCGATTCCGTCGAGCGGCAGACCAGCACGTCGGGATGGATACCGATGCGCCGGAGCTCGTTGACCGAATGCTGGGTGGGCTTCGTCTTCAACTCGCCCGCGGTGTCGATGAACGGAACGAGCGTGACGTGCAGGTAGATCACGTTCTCGGGCCCGACCTCGCGGCGGAACTGGCGGATCGCCTCGAGGAACGGCTGAGACTCGATGTCGCCGACCGTGCCGCCGATCTCCGTGATCACCACGTCGGTGTCGGTCGCCTCGGCAACCGAGCGGATGCGCGACTTGATCTCGTTCGTGATGTGCGGGATCACCTGGACGGTCGAGCCGAGATACTCGCCCTTGCGCTCCTTGCGGAGCACGCGGTCCCAGACGCCGCCGGCGGTGTGGTTCGCGGCGCGCGAGAGGTTCTCGTCGATGAAGCGCTCGTAGTGCCCGATGTCGAGATCGGTCTCCGCGCCGTCCTCGGTGACGAAGACCTCTCCGTGCTGGAACGGGCTCATCGTGCCCGGGTCGACGTTGATGTACGGGTCGAACTTCTGCACCTGCACCTTCAGCCCGCGTGCCTTGAGCAGCCGGCCGAGCGATGCGGCGGTGATCCCCTTGCCGAGAGACGAGACGACGCCGCCGGTGACGAAGACGAACTTGGCCACCTACGCGCGTCTCTCCGTGAACAGCTTCACGGAACTCCATCCTACCAGTGCGGCCGTCCGAATCACCCGCGGGATGGTAGGAGGCGCGTCGGCTAGAGCCGCGCGGCCGTCTGAACCAGATCGTAGAGGCGCTTCACGGCGACCCGTGCGTCGCCTGCGCTGACGACGACGGTGACGAGCGTCCGGTCCTCGCCTGCCGCCCGGAGGCGGACCTCCGCATCGAGCTTCGGCTCGAGAACGTGGAAGCTCCACCGCTCGTAGAGGTCGATCTCCCGGATCAGGAGCATCGTCTCCACGCTCCGGCGCCCCGTGAAGATGTTGCGCTTCGTCGCCAGCACCTTCCAGCGCGCCCCGGGTGCGAAGCCGCGCCGGTCCGGCTCGACGCCGGTGATCCCGGGCCACCAGTCCGACAGGTGGTAAGGCTCGGCGAGGAACGCCCAGACGTCCTCCCGCGGCGCCAGCAGCTCGAGGCTGGCGGTCTCAGACACCCGCGCCGTGGTCGATCGAGGCGAGGAAGTCCGCCCCGCCGAGCATCCGCTCGAGCTCGTCCCGGCGCTGCGCGTCGTCCAGCGGCTCGATCCGCGTGTGGGTCGGGTCGCCGGCGATCTTCTCGACCGCGAAGTGCCGGTCGGCCACGGTCGCGATCTGCGGCAGGTGCGTGATCGTCAGCACCTGTGCACGCTCGGCGAGGCGACGGAGCGTCTCGGCGACCGCGTGTGCGGTGGTGCCGCCGATGCCGGCGTCGATCTCGTCGAAGACCATCGTCTCGCCGCCGGCGACCGCCGCGATCGCGAGCGCGACCCGCGAGAGCTCGCCGCCCGAGGCCGTCTCCGCGACCGGGCCGAACGGCAGCCCGGCGTTCGGACGGATCAGGAACGCGACGTCGTCGGCGCCGGAGGCTCCCGGCTCTCGCTCCCCGAGCACGACCTGGAACTCGCCGTCTCCGAGGCCGATCGCGTGCAGCTCCGACGCGACGGCCGCCGCGAACGGCTCGGCCGCCGCCCGGCGTGCCGACCGCAGCGCGGCGTGCAGGCTGTCGACGTCGGCCTGGGCCGCGGCGAGCGCGTCGGCCGCGGCCCGCACGGGATCGTGACCCTCTGCGAGCGCGCCGAGCTCGCGCCGCGCCTCCTCACCGCGCTCGATCAGCTCGGCGTACGTCCGCGCCTGGTGGCGCCGCTTCAGGTCGGAGAAGCCCTCGAGCTCGGTCTCGAGCTGCTCCAGTCGCCCCGGCTCCGCCTCGAGCGACGCGAGGAACGCACGCAGGTCGGAGGCGGTCTCGCGCAGCAGCAGGCCGGACTGGCGCAGCGCGTCGCCTGTGCTCTGGAGCTCCGGCGCAAGCCGCTCCAGCGGCGCGACGGAGCGCTCGGCCGCCGCGATCAGGTCGGTCGCCCCTGCACCGTCCTCGGGAGCGAGCGCGGCCGCGGCGGCCGCGGCACCCTGGGCAAGTTCCTCCAGGTGGCGGAGCCGTTCGCGCTCGGCCCGCAGCTCGTCCTCCCGGCCCGCGGCGAGCCCCTCCGTGTCCGCGGCGAGCCGCTCGAGCTCCTCCAGCCGTGCCTGGGCGGCCGCCGCGTCGCGGGTCAGCTCCTCGTAGCCCCGGCGCGCAGCACCGAGCTCGCGCCAAGCTCGCGCGGCCGCGCGGGTGTCGAGCCCGGCGAACGCATCGAGCACGCCGCGCTGGTACGACGGGCGTGCCAGCCGGCGCTGCTCGAACTGGCCGCTCATCGCGATCAGCGCCTCCGCCGCCGTGGCCACGTCCTCGCGGGCCGCGCTGCGACCCCACGCGTAGGCGCGTGTCCGTCCGTCGGCGAAGATCCGCCGCGCGAGCACCAGGCCGTCCTCACCGTCGGGACGCAGGTCGGCGAGCGGACCGAGAACCTCGTCGTCGACGCCGTCGAACTCCGCCTCCACGTATGCCTCGTCCGCGGCAGCGCCGATCAGCGCGGCATCGCCGCGCGCACCGAGCAGCAGGCCGATGGCGTTCGTGAGGATCGTCTTGCCCGCGCCGGTCTCGCCCGTGATCGCGTTCAGACCGCGATCGAGCTCGAGCTCGGCCTCCCGGATGAGCACGAGGTTCGAGATCCGCAGCCGGAGGAGCATCCCCCCATCGTACGGAGGGGGCCTGTCGAACGCCTATCGCCCGAAGGTGGCGGCGTAGCGCCTGAAGAACGTCACCTCGGGCAGGGTCGCGAGCAGGCTCGGCCGGCTCCCGATGCGCACCACGGCCTGCTCGCCCGCCGCGAGCTGGCCGACCTGCTGGCCGTCGACGAGCACCTTCGTGTCGAGGTCGGAGGTCAGGTTCGTGATCGCGACGTCAGGCCCGCGGGGGACGACGAGCGGCCGGATCACGAGCGCGTGCGGGGCGACGAACGTGAGCACCATCGCGTCGAGGCCCCAGACCAGCACCGGGCCGCCGTTCGAGAGGTTGTAGGCGGTCGAGCCGGCCGGCGTCGCGCAGATCAGCCCGTCGCACGGCTGCGAGCCGAGATCCTCGCCACCGATCGAGTACCCGACCTCGATCATCCGTCCGAGCGTCCCGCCCGCGACGACGACGTCGTTGATCGCGACGCTCGTCTTGCCGGCGACGGTCACCTCCAGCGTGGCGAGCTCGACGGTGCGGTACTCGCCGGCGAAGACACGCGTCAGCCCCGACTCGAGCTCGTCGCCGGCGATCGCGGTCAGGAACCCGACCCGGCCGTAGTTGACGCCGATCACCGGCACCCCGGTGCCGAGAAAGCGGGCGAGCGCGCGAAGCATGGTGCCGTCGCCGCCGAGCACGATCGCGAGGTCCGCGTCGTTCCCGTCGACGAGCGTGACCCCACACCGCTCGGCGACCGCCTGCAGCCGAGCGACCGCGTCCCCGACGCCGTCGCGCTCGATCTTGACCACTGCGGCACGCTCAACCGACGGCATCGTCGATCCACCGGTCGAGTTCGGCTGGGAGCTCTGCGCCTGGGCGCTGGACGACGTGGAGGACGAACTCATGGTTTCCCTTCGGGCCGGGCAGACCCGAGTCTATGACCCCGCGCGGCTCTCCCCCGGCGGCGACGAGCGCCTCCGCCACCTCACGGACGACGCGGCGCTGCACCGCGCGGTCGCGCACCACGCCCTTCGGCGTCTCGGCACGGCCCGCTTCGAACTGGGGCTTGACCAGCACGAGCGCCTGCCAGCCCGGCGCCGCGAGCCTCAGGGCGGGCGGCAGCGCCAGCTTGACGGAGATGAACGAGACGTCGCAGGTGACGAGCTGCGGCGCGAACGGCAGCTCGGTCAGCGACCGCGCGTTGACGCGCTCGAGCACCGTCACGCGCGGGTCGTGGCGGATCCTGTCGTGCAGCTGGCCGTAGCCGACGTCGAGCGCGATCACGCGCGCCGCGCCCCGCTGCAGCAGCACGTCGGCGAATCCACCCGTGGAGGCGCCCACGTCGAGCGCGTCGAGCCCGGTCACGTCGACGCCGAAGGCATCCAGCGCATTCGCGAGCTTGTGCCCGGCGCGCGACACGTACGGCGGCGGCTCGCTGACCTCGAGCGGCGCGTCCTCGTCGACCTGCTCGCCCGCCTTTGCATGGCCCGGCACGCGGCCCGCCATGACGAGCGCCTGCGCCTGCGCGCGCGATTCGGCGAGACCGCGCTCGACGAGCAGGAGGTCGAGGCGGCGCTTGGGGCTCATTCGCTCCGAACGGCCAGCCCGCCGACGATCTCCTCGAGCACGCTCGTGTCGGCGTCGAGCTCGGCCAGCCGGGCCTGGGCGCGCTCCGCCGCCTCGTCCGCGAGGCGGCGGGCGCGCTCCTCGCCGACCTCGAGCACGTAGCCGTCGCCGTCGAGCAGGTCGTCGACGATCTGGAAGAGCAGGCCCAGCTCGCCGGCGAACGCCCGCCACGGCCCGTGCTCGGAGACCGGTAGCTCGGCCGCCCAGAGCCCGCACATCACGGACGCGGAGAAGAGCGCGCCGGTCTTCAGCGAGTGGAGCCGGTCGAGTGGAGCGCCGCCCTCGAGGTCGATCTGCTGGCCGCCGATCATCGCGAGGGTCGCGTCGACGAGCTCGTGCGCAACGACCGGCGTGGGATACGTCAGTGCCAGACGAATCGCCTCGGCGAGCAGCGCGTCGCCGGCGAGGATCGCGGTCGCCTCGCCGTAATGCGCCCACACGGACGGCGCACCGCGCCGCTCGCGGTCGTCGTCGAGAGCCGGCAAGTCGTCGTGGACGAGCGAGAACGAGTGCACGAGCTCGACCGCGGCCGCAGCCGGCAGCAGGTTCTCCACCCGCGCCCCGATCGCGTCGCCGGCGGCGAGGCAGAGCACCGGCCGAATGCGCTTGCCTCCGAGCGCGTGGCGCATGGCCGGCTCGAGCGTCCCGAGCTCCGGGGCGAACGCGAGCCCGGCGAGATACGCCTCGACGAGCCCGCGAAGCTGCTCAGTCCGCTGCCGCATCCGGGTTCGGCGGCGCGGCGGCCTCGGTCTCGGCGGCGCGCTTCGCCCGCTGCAGCTCCGCCTCCACCTCCTTCGCGAGCTCGGCCAGCTCCTGCAGGATCTCGATCGCCTGGTCCGGGTCCTGTGTCTCGTCCAGCCTCACCCGCGCCGCTTCCAGCCTCGCGAGCAGGTTCTCCGCGTTGTTGAGCGACTCCTCGGCGTTCATGCTGCTTCCTCTCGTTGGATACGGCCAAGAATGCCGTTCACGAGCCTCGCGCCGTCGTCGGACGCGTAGCGCTTGGTGAACGCGACGGCCTCGTTGATCGCGACCTCGCCGGGCACGTCCCGGGTCGTCAGCTCGTGGACCGCGACGCGCAGCGCGCTTCGTTCGACGGCGCCGAGCCGGTCTGCCGTCCAGCCCTCCGAGGCGGCTGTGATCCGGACGTCGAGCTCGGCCGCGTGCCCGGCCACGGCCTCCGCCACGCCACGCGCCCACGGGTCGATCTCGCCCGCATACTGCGAGCCGATCTCCTGCCCCGAGAGGTCCCACTGGTAGAGGAGGAACAGCGCCTGGCGGCGCGCCTGGCGGCGCGAGATGCTCATGCCGCCACCACGCGCATCGCCTCGAGCGTGGAGGTCGAGTACTCACCGCTCCGGAACGGCTCGCTCCCGAGCACCTCGAGCGCCACGTCACGCGTGGTCGGGACGCCCACCACGACCGTCTCGCGCAGGGCCCGTTCCGCGCGCGCGATCGCGGCGTCGCGATCGGCATCCCAGACGATCAGCTTGGCGACCATCGAGTCGTAGAACGGCGAGATCGTCGAGCCCGCCTCCACGAAAGTGTCGACGCGGACGCCGGGGCCGAGCGGCGGCTCGAAGAGGTCGATCCGGCCGGGTGACGGGCGGAAGTCGTGCTCGGGATCCTCGGCGTTGAGCCGGATCTCGATGGCGTGCCCCTTCCGGGGCGCGCGTCCGGTCACGGTCAGCTCCTCCCCCGCGGCCACGCGCAGCTGCTCGCGCACGAGATCGATCCCCGTGCACAGCTCGGTCACCGGATGCTCGACCTGCAGGCGCGCGTTCAGCTCGATGAAGTAGAAGCTGCCGTCGGGGCCGAGCAGGAACTCGAACGTGCCAGCGTTCCGGTAGCCGACCGCGCGGCACGCGCGCTCGGCGGCAGCCTCCATCTCCTCCCGGCCCGCCGGCGAGAGCGCCGCCGAGGGCGACTCCTCGATCAGCTTCTGGTGGCGGCGCTGGATCGAGCACTCGCGCTCGCCGAGCGTGAGCACGTTCCCATGGTGGTCGCACAGGACCTGGATCTCGACGTGGCGGGCCGGCACGAGCGCCTTCTCGACGTACATCGTCCCGTCGCCGAAGGCCGCCTCGGCCTCTGCGGCGGCCATCCCGAAGGCATCCTCGAGCTCGTCCGGCCGACGGACGAGCCGCATGCCCTTGCCGCCGCCGCCGGCCGTCGCCTTGAGCAGGATCGGAAAGCCGATCTCCGCCGCTGCCGCCCGGGCGGCCGAGACGGTCGTCGCCCCCTCCGTGCCCGGAACGGTCGGCACCTCGGCGGCACGCATCGCCTGCTTCGCCGAGATCTTGTCGCCCATCGACGCCATCACGTCCGCAGGCGGGCCTACGAACACGAGGTCGTTGTCGACGCAGGCCTCGACGAACGCCGGGTTCTCCGCGAGGAAGCCGTAGCCTGGATGCACCGCCTCGCAGCCGGTCGTCGTCGCGGCCGCGATCACGCTGGGGATCCGCAGATAGCTGTCCGAGGCCGGCGGCGGACCCAGGTGCACCGCCTGATCGGCGAGGCGCACGTGCAGCGCGTCCCGGTCGGCCGTCGAGTACACCGCCACGGCCTCGATCCCGAGCTCGTGCAGCGCACGGATCACCCGCACGGCGATCTCACCCCGATTCGCAACGAGGACCCGGGTGAACATCACTACACCGCGTCGAGCGGGCGGCCGTTGATCGGCTCGAGCTCGAAGAGGAGCTGGCCGTACTCCACGGGCTCGGCGTCGCCGACGTGGATCTTGCGCACGATCCCCTCGGCCTCGGCCTTCACCTCGTTCATCAGCTTCATCGCCTCGAGGATGCAGAGCGTCTCGCCCGCCGCGACGGCGTCGCCCTCCTCGACGAAGGCGGCGGCGCCCGGCGCCGGCGAGCGATAGAACGTCCCGACCATCGGGCTCTCGACCCGGACCAGCGAGTCGTCCCGCGGTGCCGGCGGCGGCGGCTCCGGGTCGCTGCCCGGCGCGGCCGGCACGACCGGGCCGGCGGCGGCGTGCGCCTGCTCGGTGGTGCGGCGCACGCTGACCCGCATGCCGTCCTCCTCGATCGTGATCTCGCCGACGCCGGTCTCCTGCACGATCCGGACGACCTCGCGGATCTTCTCGGCGCGCGCCTGGTCGACGCCGCGCGCACCAAGCGACTCGTCGCCGCCCGAGCGCTCACGGATCGAGCGCAGGAGCGGCTCGGCCTCCTCGCCGAACAGGGCGAGCAGGAGCAGCTCCTCCTCGCTCGCTGCGAGGCCCTCGGCGTCCAGCCGCAGCCCGTCGAGGTCGATCGCCGGATCGTCCTCCCTGCCGGCCCCGATCAGGTCGACCGCCCGGACGAGAGCCGGCTCGACCGGTGCGGGCGTGCGGCCGAAGCGCCCCTCGACCAGGTCGCGCAGCTCGTCGACCATGGTCGAGTAGCGGTTCGCGGTCAGCACGTTGAGGAGCGCCTGCGAGGCGACGATGTTGCCGATCGGCGCCGCGAGCGGAGGCGAGCCGACCTCGGTCCGGACCTTGTCGACCTCCTCGAGCACCTCGTCCAGCCGGTCGCCCGCCGCCTGGGTGCGCAGCTGGGAGTCGAGCGCTGCGACCAGGGCGACCGGAAGCTTGCGCTGCGCGGCGCGCACCGCGATGCGCGGCGCGACCGGCGAGACCGGCTCGTCGCCGATGTGCTCGTCGACGAGGTCGGCGGCGGCCCAGAGCCGGTCGAGGTCGGTGCCGGTCGGGAGGCCGAGCCCTGCGAGCGCCTGGGCGGCGGCCTCGGAGGAGACCCGGTGCATGGTCAGCGCCACGGGATAGACGGCGGTCGCAATCACGTCGGCGCCGGCGCGGGCGGCCTCGATCGCGGCGGCGAGCGCGTTCCCGCCGGCGCCCTGCGCGTAGAGACCGACCGGAAGGCCCGACACGCCGCGGAGCTCTTCGACGAGCTCGCTGGCACGGTGCGGCTGCAGGACGGCAGCGGGGTCGTTGAGGAGGATCCGCGCCGCGCCGAGCTCCGGCAGGCGCTTCGCGGCGTCGACGAGCGCCTCGTGCCTGCCGCTCCCGTAGAGCAGGCCGGCCTCGAACTCGGCGCCCTGCTCGACGATCGCCTCCGCCGCCTCCCGCAGGTTGTCGACGTCGTTCAGCGGGTCGTGCAGGCGGAAGACGCCGATGCCGCTCTGGGCGGCGCTCGCGACGAAACGGCGGGCGAAGTCGCCGCCGACCGGCCGAGAGCCGACGAGGAACCGGCCGCGGAGCGCCAGTGCGAGCGGCGTGGACGTGCGCGCCTTGAGCGCGCGGATGCGCTCCCACGGGCTCTCCACGCCCCGCCGCACCGCGTTGTCGAAGACGCCGCCGCCCGAGACCTCCAGGTACGCGAAGCCCGCCCCGTCGAGCAGCTCGGCGAGGCGCAGCAGATCCGCCGTCGGCATCAGGCCGGCAAGCGGCTCCTGACTGAGGACGCGGATCGTCGTGTCGACGAGGCGCGGCATGGCCTGGGACCCTACCGCTACGCCCGCTGGATGTAGCGCTTCTCGCGGGGATCGAGCTTGATCTTGTCCCCGACGTTGACGAACAGCGGCACCTGGATGACCGCGCCGGTCTCGAGGGTCGCGGGCTTCGTCACGTTCGACACCGTGTCACCCTTCACGCCCGGCTCCGTGTCCGTCACCTCGAGGATCACCGAGGCCGGCAGGTCGATGCCGGAGGGCGTCCCGCCGACGAACATCACCTGCACCGACGACGAGGGCTGCATGAACGGCAGCTCGTCCTCGATCAGCGCGTGGGGCAGCGAGAGCTGCTCATAGGTCGACTCGTCCATGAACACGACGTCGTCGCCCGAGTCGTAGAGGAACTGCATGTTCTTCTGCTCGGTGCGCACGCGCGGGAACTTCTCCCCCGCCCTGAACGTCTTGTCGACGACCGAGCCTGAACCGAGCGACTTCAGCTTGGTGCGCACGAACGCCCCGCCCTTGCCCGGCTTGACGTGCTGGAACTCGACGATCCGCCAGGTCTGCCCATCGAGCTCGATGTGCATCCCATTGCGAAACTGGTTCGTGGAGACGACCTCTGCCATCGGCGCCGAGGGTAGCGAAAGGGTGTCTGACACCCGCAGGCGTCAGACACCTCTACGAGACCTCGATCAGCTCCTTGGGGAAGCTCGTCAGCAGGTCGACGCCCTCGTCGCGGACGATCGCGAGATCCTCGATCCGCACACCGCCGAGCCCCGGCAGGTAGATGCCCGGCTCGATCGTGACGCAATGCCCCGCCACGAGCGTGTCGGCCGACTCGGTCGAGAGCCGCGGCGCCTCGTGGATCGCGAGGCCCACGCCGTGTCCCAGGCCGTGGCCGAAGTTCCCGCCGAGCCCGGCGGCCTCGATCCGGTCCCGCGCGATCGCGTCTGCCTCCACGCCGGTCAGGCCCGCCCTGATGTTCGCGCACGCACGCTGTTGCGCCTCGAGACAGACGTCGTAGGCCTCGCGCAGCCGGTCGGGGAGCTTGCCCGTCGAGAAGGTGCGCGTGCAGTCGCTGCAGTAGCCGTCGACTCGCACACCCCAGTCCACCGTGACGAGCGTCCCGCGCTCGACGATCCTGTCCGTCGGAACGGCATGCGGCCTCGCGCCGTTCTCGCCCGAGGCCACGATCGAGTCGAAGGACAGCTCGTCGGCGCCGTGGGCGTGCAACAGCTCGCGCAGCCGCCACGCGAGCTCGCGCTCGGAGCGGCCGATCCACGTCTCGGCGGTGAGGGCCTCGAGCCCCCGGTCGGCGATCCTCGCCGACCGGCGCAGCTTCGCAACCTCTTCCTCGTCCTTGACCGCGCGCACCGCGTCGACGAGCCCGCTGGTCGCCACGAGCTTCGCACCGCCCGCCTTCAGCCGGTCCCATTCGGCGTACGGCAGGACGTCGGCTTCGAACTGAACGCTGCCGCTGAGGCTCTCACCGACATCCAGCATCAGGACGCGCTTCGTCAGCTCGACCCGCACGCCGGGCACCTCCCGCGCCGACTCGATGTACCGGAAGTCGGTGTAGAGCGTCGCCGGGCCGCCGGGCTCGACCAGCAGCGCGGCGTTCGAGCTCTCGAACCCGGTCAAGTAGAAGACATTCGTCAGGTTCGTGACGAGGAGCGGCGTGTCGAGCCGTTCGCTCAACGCCTCCAGGCGGCTCATCCTTCAATCTCCTTTCCGGCCAGGAACTCGAACGCCTCGCGATAGCCGTCCGGCCCCTTGCCGATGACACGGTGCGCCGCGAGCTCGGCGACGACGCTCGTCCGGCGCCACTCCTCGCGATGGTCGATATCCGAGAGATGCACCTCGACGATCGGCACGCTCAGGAGCTCGAGCGCGTCGCGGATCGCATAGCTGTAGTGGCTCCACGCGCCGGGATTGACGATCAGCCCGTCGACGTTGTCGTAGGCGTCCTGGATCCAGCCGATGTACTCGCCCTCGCTGTTCGACTGCCGGCAGCGGGCGCTGATGTCGAGCTCGTGCGCCCAGCTGTAGATCCGGCTCTCGAGCTCGTTCAGGCTGAGGCCGCCGTAGATCGCCGGGTCGCGGCGCCCGAGCGCGTTCAGGTTGACGCCGTTGAGAACGAGGACCTGCATCAGGAAATGAGCGTATCCAGGGCCTGCCTGACCTCGTCGGGCGACCGGGCCTCGAGATACGGGCCGTCGTCGCCGAGCAGGACGAGGTTGATCGCCTCGCCGCTCCGCTTCTTGTCCCGCTGGAGCGCCTGCCAGGCGCGCTCCCGGTCGACCCGGACGGGCTGGGGGTCGAGTGCCGCGACGACCGGCTCCGGGTCGCGGCCGCTCAGGCGCAGTGCGGCCAGGAGGCCGAGGGCGACCGCCTCGCCGTGCGGCAGGTCGAAATCGGCTGCGGCCTCCAGCGCGTGCGCGAAGGTGTGGCCGAGGTTCAGCCATTGCCTCGGCCCGCGGTCGTGCGGATCGCGCAGGCAGAGGGCGGCCTTGTAGGCAGCGGCGGCACGCACGTCGAGGGAGCGCCCCGCGAGCAGCTCGGTCTTGATCCGCTCCGCCTCGCCCTGGCGGCGTTCGCGCTCGGGCAGCGTCTCGAGGAGGGCCTCGTCGATCACGACCCGCGCCGGCCAGTGGAAAGCACCGACGAGGTTCTTGCCCTGCGGGATGTCGATCGCCGTCTTGCCGCCGATGCCCGCGTCGACCTGCCCGACGAGCGTCGTCGGCACGGCCACCCACGGGACGCCGCGCAGATAGAGGGCAGCGGCGAGCCCCGCGGCGTCGGTGAGCGAGCCGCCGCCGAGCGCCACGACCGTGCCGCCGCGATCGAGCCGGAGCTCCGACCAGAGCCGCTCGACGACGTGCAGCTGCTTCGCCTCCTCCCCGCGGGGCAGCTCGTGTGTCGAGACGAGCCGGTCGCCGAGCGCGGTCTGTGCCGCGGCCCCGTGGATCCCCATCACGGTCGAGTCGGTGACGAGCGCGACCGGCCCGGTGCCCGGTACGAGCTCGCCGAGCCGTTCGAGCGCCCCGAGCTCGTGGCGGATCCCGGCGGCGGCGAGGATCACGCCGTCGGCGTCGTTCGCGGCGGCGTCCGCGGCCTGGCGATACAAGGGCTGTCGCTCCTCGTAGAGCCTGCGAAAGTCGGCCTCGTCCTGCGCGAGCGGCCGGTCGCTGTCGCGCACGCGCTCCCAGGCGGTGTCGACCTCCACCTCCACCAGGACGGTCAGTGCGTGTGCTGCGAGCGCGTTCCGGACCTCGGGAGTCTTCACCGCACCGCCTCCGAGGGCGATCACGGCGGGCGATCCGGTCTGCAAGGTGTCTCGCACGATCACAGCCTCGGCGATCCGAAACTCGGTCTCGCCCCGTTTGGCGAAGAACGTGCCGAGCGGCAGCTGCACACGGCCCTCGATCAGCCGGTCGGCATCGGTCGCTCGCCGGTCGAGCCGCGCCGCGACCTCGGTCGCGAGCGTCGACTTGCCGGCGCCCATGAAGCCGATCAGCGCGAGGTGGCGGTCGAGCGCATTCAGCGCCATTCGATGCGCCCGACGTACGCCGCGTGCGCGGCCACGAAGTCGCCCACCGCGTCGCCGCCGAACTTCTCTCGCGCGGAAACGGCGAGCTCCCAGGCGACCGCAGCTTCGGCGACGACGGCGAGCGCCTCGACCGCGGCGACGTCGGAGCGCTCGACGAGCGCGTCACCCGGCTCGCCCGTCGCGAGGTCGACGGAGCCGAGCGGCTTCATCAGCGTCGGCAGCGGCTTCATCGCTGCCCGCACCACGATCTCCTCCCCGTTCGAGATGCCGCCCTCGACCCCGCCGGCGCGGTTTCCCGTCCGTCTCCGGTCGGGGCCGATCTCGTCGTGGGCCTCCGAGCCGCGCAGCGACGCCAGTGCGAACCCGTCGCCGATCTCGACGCCCTTGACGGCCTGGATGCCCATCACGGCGGCAGCGAGCCGCCCGTCGAGGCGATCCTCCTTCGCCGCGTACGAGCCGAGGCCCGGAGGCACGCCCTGTGCGCGCACCTCGATCAGGCCTCCGACCGTGTCGCGCTCGGCGCGAGCCTCGTCGATGCGCGCCCGCAGGCCCTCCTCGTCGACCGCCGACCCGGCGACGGAGATGCCGATCGTCGCGAGCAGCGCCTTTGCGACCGCGCCCGCCGCGACGTGCACGGCGGTATGGCGGGCGGAGGCACGCTCGAGCGCGTTCCGCACGTCGGCGTGCCCGTACTTCTGCACGCCTGCCAGGTCGGCATGACCGGGCCGCGGCAGCGTGACGGGCTTCGTGCCCTTGCCGGACGGCTCGCCCTCCGGCGGCCAGGGCGCCATCCCCCACGTCCAGTTCTTGTGGTCGACGTTCCGGACGACGAGCGCGAGCGGCGTCCCCAGCGTGCGACCGTGGCGCAGTCCGGCGAGCACCTCGACGCGGTCCTGCTCGATCTGCTGCCGCGGCGAGCGCCCGTACCCCTCCTGGCGCCGCTTCAGGTCGGCGTCGACCGCGTCCCGGTCCAGCTCGAGCCCCGCGGGGAGGCCGCTCAGGATCGCGACGAGCGCGGGGCCGTGGGACTCGCCGGCGGAGGAGAGACGAAGCGTCACGCAACGAAGCCTAGAGTGATCGCCGCGCGCATCGTCTCGAGCGGCGGCTCGAGTCCCGTCCAGAGCCGGAAGCTCGCGGCACCCTGCCGGACGAGCGCTTCGCGGCCGTCGATCACCGTGCAGCCCGCGGCCCGCGCAGCCGCCACGAGCGCGGTCTCCGTCTCGCCGTAGGCGAGCTCGACCACGGTCTGCCCCTGTTCGGGGCGAACCAGCAGCAGATCACGTTCGGGGGTCGCGTTGATCACGAGGTCGCAGCCGGTCGCATCGGGCGGCCAGTCCCCCGACCGCGTGTAGACCCGCGTTTCCTCCGGCAGCGCCGGCCTGAGCGCGCGGGCCGCCCCGCCGGCCCCGATCAGGCAGGCGCGCGTCGCGTCGATGCCTGCGAGGATCTCGCGGTCGGTGTTGAAGCCGAGCACGCGGCCTTCGCGGAAGACGATCGTGTTCACAGCGTCACCCTCCGCCTCGTCGCACGCCGCGACGACGGCCTGCTTGTGCGGGATCGTCACGTTCGCGCCGGCAAAGCCGAGCGTCCGGAGAGCCTCGACGGCGGCGACGACGTCGCTGACGTCGTACGCGGCGTAGTGCCAGTCCAGACCGCGCACGGCAAACGCCGCGTTCTGCATCCGCGGCGAGAGCGACTGCGCCACGGGGCTGCCGAGCAGGGCGACCTGGCGCGTCGGTTCAGCAGCCATAGCCGTGGGCGCACTCGTACTGCGCGAACGCGCTTGCGCTCGCGGTGAAGAACTGATGGATCTTGTCGGGCTTGCGAACGAAGTAGAGGTAGTCGACGTGGGCCGGGTGTGCGGCAGCCTGGATCGAGGCAAGGCCGGGATTCGCGATCGGCGTCGGCGGGAGGCCCAGCGTCTTGCGGGTGTTGTAGGCGTTGTCGCTCTGCAGCTGAGACTCGAGAATCGACTTCGTCGGCGGGATGTGCAGGCCGTAGCGCAGCGTCGCGTCGATCCCGAGCGGCATGTGCGCGTGCAACCGGTTGTAGATCACTGCGGACACGAGCTTGCGCTCCTCGGGCGCACGGGTCTCCTCCTCGATCATCGATGCGATCACCAGCACGTCGTAGTCGGTCAGGTTCTTCGACCGGGCATACGTGAGATCGACCCGACCCCAGTTCTCGCAGAACGCCTCCAGCTGGTCCTTGACGAGCTGGGCGCTCGTCGTCGAGCTCAGGAAGTCGTACGTCGCCGGGAAGAGGAACCCCTCGAGGTTGCTCTGCCTGCGCGGCCGGAAGCACGGGATCGACGCCTGCCGGCTCGCGCGCAGGTACGGCGCGGCGCCGAGCTGCACCGACTTGTGGCTCTTCCGTTGCGCGATCCGCGCGACGGCCCGCACCCGCACCGCCATCTGCGCCCGCGTGAACCCCTCCGGGAACACGATCCGGAACGGCTTGGGAGCGGCCGGAACGACCGCCGGCGGCGGCTGCGAACGGTGCACGTGCGGGAACGCGGCCACGATCGCGACGACCGCGACGACCAGCACGCCGGCGATCGCCACGAGCGCCACGAGGCGGCGGCGGCGGACCTGTTCGGGCGACGGGCCCTTCGGCCGCCGCGCCGCCGTCAGCTCCGGGCGCTCTGCCACTCGAGGTAGCTCGACAGGAGGTGCGCCGCGGCACGGGCGTCGTCCCCGCCCGCGAGCACCGACGTGAACCGCTCGTCGTAGGTCTCGACCGGTGTCACGAGCGCAGCGCGCAGACGCTCGACGAAGGCGGCCGTCTCGCGGGCCTGCTCGCCGTGCTCGCCCCGGAGCGTCAGCGGCATTCCGACCACCACGAGCTCCGGCTCCTCAGCCGCGATCACGGCCAGCAGTCTGGCAAAGCCCGCCTCGCTCCCGGCGCGTTCGACCGTGGTCACAGGGCGGGCGACCGTGCCCGTCGGGTCGGAGACCGCCACCCCGGTGCGTGCCGAGCCGTAGTCGAGCGCGAGCAGCTTGCTCACGCGAGAGCGGCGGTGAGCCGGTCGCGGCCCGCGGCGAGGGCGTCGCGAACACCGTCGACGTTCTTGCCGCCCGCCTCCGCGAGCGTCGGCCGGCCGCCGCCGCCGCCGCCGATCAGCGGCCCCAGCTCACGCACGATCGCGACCGCGTCGAGCTCCGCGAGCGACTTGTCGAGGTTCACGACGAGGGCGACCTTGCCGTCGTCGGCCGAGGCGAGCACGACGGCGTCCGCACCTTCGCGCCGGCGCAGCTGGTCGGAGAGATCGCGCAGCGCGCTCCCTCGCGCCCCCTCCACCTCGGCGACGAACACCTTCCCCTGTTTGTCCTGCCAGAGGATGTTCGGCCCGGTCTCCGCCTGCTTCGGCTTCCTGGCTTCGCGCTTCAACTGCTGCAGCTCGGCCCGAAGGCCGTCGAGCTCCCTCGAGCGGCCCTCCAGCACCGTCCACGCCTCGCCCGCCGTGACCGCCTCGATCCGCCGTGCCCCGGAGCCGACGGACCCCTCGCTCAGGATCAGGAACGGCCCGATCTCGGCCGTCGAGCGGACGTGCGTCCCGCCGCAGAGCTCGACCGAGTAGTCGCCGATCTCGACCACGCGCACCTCGTCGCCGTACTTCTCGCCGAAGAGCATCATCGCGCCGAGCTTGCGGGCCTCTTCGATCGGCGTGAGGAACGTGCGCACCGGGATCGCCTCGAACACCTTCTGGTTGACCAGGCGCTCGACGCGTTCGCGCTGTTCGGGCGTCAGCTGGTGCTCGTGGGTGAAGTCGAAGCGCAGCTTGTCCGGGCGGACGGCCGAGCCGGCCTGCTTGACGTGGTCGCCGAGCACGTCCCGCAGTGCCTGGTGCAGGAGATGGGTCGCCGTGTGGTTGGCCTGCGTCGGAAAGCGGTCGCTCCAGTTGACGACCGCCTGGACGCGCGTCCCCGTCGTGAGCAGCAAGTGCATCGAGAGCTCCACGACGAGCACCTGGTCGTCGCCGAACTTCAGGACCTCGACGACGTCGAGCTTCTCCGTTTCCCCGTCGACGACCAGGAAGCCGCGGTCGCTCACCTGGCCGCCGCCCGCTGCGTAGAACGGGCTCTGCTCGAGCTTGACGAACTGACGCGTCCCGCCCGCCGGCGCCGTGTCGATCACCGCCGTGAGCACGTCCGTCTTCGAATAGCCGACGAACTCGGTGGCCCGCTTGCCGGCGCCGACGAGCTGCGCCGCGACCTGCTGCGTGGTGTCCTCCCCGCCGCCCCGCGAGACTTCGCGGTGCTCCTCCATCAGGTCGCGGAAGCCGTCCATGTCGAGGGCCTGCCCGCGCTCCTCGGCGAGCTCCTGCGCGAGCTCGATCGGGAAGCCGTAGGTCGCGACGAGCGTGAACGCCTCCTCGGCGGTGATCGCCTCCTGCCCGGCCAGGTCCTCGAACACCTTCATGCCCCGGGCGAGCGTCTCGGAGAACTTCTCCTCCTCGGCCCGCACGATGCGCTCGATCTGCGCCGCGTGCTCGAGCAGCATCGGGTACGCCTCGCCCATCTGCTCGATCACGACAGCGGGCAGCCGGTGGACCTCTTCCAGGCCGATGCGCTTGGCCTGGTAGATCGCGCGGCGCAACAGGCGCCGGCAGATGTACCCGCGGCCTTCGTTGGACGGCTCGATGCCCTCTGCGATCAGGAACGTGACGGCGCGACCGTGGTCGGCGAGCACGCGATGGGCGCGCTGCGACACCTGGCTGTCGTTGTAGGCGACTCCGGACTCGCGCTCGATCCAGTCCATGATCACGCGGAAGCCGTCGGTGTCGAAGACGGAGCTCACGTCCTGCAGGACGCAGGCGGTCCGCTCGATCCCGTTGCCGGTGTCGACATTCGGCGTCGGCAGCGGCACGAGCACGTTGCCCGGCTGCAGGTCGTACGCCATGAAGACGAGGTTGTAGATCTCCATGATCCGGTCGCAGTGGCCGGGCCCGCAGTTCGGGTCGCCGCAGGCGTACTGCTCGCCGCGGTCGTAGAAGATCTCGGTGCACTGCCCGCACGGGCCGGTCTCGCCTGCCTGCCAGAAGTTGTCCTTGCCGAGCCGCACGATGCGCTCGCCGGGAATCCCGACGCGCTGCCAGGCCGCGATCGCGACCGCGTCCTCGTCCAGCTCGAGCATCGGGTCACCCTCGTGGACGGTCGCCCAGAGGCGCTCCGGCTCGAGGCCGAGCACCTGGGTGACCCACTCCCACGCGAAGTCGACCGCTTCGTCCTTGTAGTAGTCCCCGAACGAGAAGTTGCCCATCATCTCGAAGAAGGAGCAGTGGCGGTCGGTCCGCCCCACTTCGTCGAGGTCGTTGTCCTTGCCGCCCGCGCGCAGACACGGCTGGACGCTGACGACCCGGTTGCGCGGCGGCTCCTTCGTGCGCAGGAAGTACGGCTTGAACGGCTGCATGCCGGCGATGATGAAGAGCGTCGTCTGATCCTCCGCCGGCGGGATCAAGGAGTGCCCCGGCACCCGCAGATGGGCGCGCTCCTCGTAGAAGCGCTGGAACGCCTCACGCAGCTCGTTCGTCGTCATCGCCATCGGACGAACAGTGTACGGACGCCCTGTGGAGCGTTTACGACGCTTCGGCGCTAGTGGCGGTCGTCGTGATCCGCGAGCCAGGCGGCGATCTCGTCGCCGAGACGCGGGCCGACGTCCTCGACGATCCCGTGGCCGGCGTTGTCGGCCCAGCGCACCTCGGCCTGCGGCACCGCCGCCTGGAAGCGCCCGACGTGCTCGCGGTTCTGGTCGGCGTGCGGCGGGCGCGTGGCGAGGATGAGCAGGGTCGGAACGGCGTGTTCGGCGAGCACGGGCCACGCGTCGCTGATGCGTGCCGCGAGGCCGTGCATCGCGCGACCCCGCGCTTCGGGCAGGTGCCCGTCTCGCTCGCGCACCTCCTCGACCCACTCTGTCGCAGGACGATCTGCGTCGACACCGGGCAGGTCGCAGTAGTCGATGTGCCCGCTGTCCAGCAGCACGAGCGACGAGACGTTTTCCGGAAACGAGGCGGCATACCGAACGGCGATCGCGCCGCCCCAAGAATGGCCCACCACGACGAGCGGGGCGAGCTCGAGCTTCCGAACGAGCCGCTGCACGAGCGCCGCGAGCGAGTCGAGCGCATAGCCCTCCTCCCCGAGGAGGGGCGAGGCTCCAAAGCCGGGGCCGTCGACGCCGACGACGCGGTAACCGGCTGCCGCCAGGCGCACGGCGACCGGTGCGAAGTACGAGGCCGACGCGTCGGGGCCAAGCGCATGCCAGAAGAAGAGCGGACGGCCGCTGCCGCCACCCCATTCGTGGATGGCCAGCGTCGTGCCGCCGAGATCGAGAAGCTCCACGGCGCCACGCTACGCGGATCGCTGCCGCGAGAGCGGCACGATCGATGGTCTCGATCAGGCGGCGCGCTCGGGGTCGAACTCGTCGGCGGCGATCTCGTCCCGGATCTTCTCGAGTGCACGACGGATCAGCCGCGACACGTGCATCTGCGAGATGCCGACCTGCTGCGCGATCTGCGACTGGGTCAGCCCCTCGAAGAACCGCAGGTGCAGGATCGCCCGCTCGCGCTCGTCGAGGACCTTGAACCCGGGCGCGAGCACGGCGCGATCCTCGGAGACCTCGTACTGGTGCTCGACCTCTCCGAGCGACTCGAGGGGATCCAGCTCCTCGCCGTCTTCGGTCCCGCCGCCCGACGAGAGCGAGAGGGACGAGTAGGCGCGCCCCGACTCGAGCGCCTCCAGCACGTCTTCCTCCTCGACGCCTGCCGCCTCCGCGAGCTCGGGGATCGTCGGTGAACGCGCGAACTGGACGGTCAGCTGCTCGACGAGCTTAGAAAGCTGGACGTTCAGCTCCTGCAGACCGCGCGGCACGCGGACCGCCCAGCCTCGGTCGCGGAAGTGGCGCTTGATCTCGCCGATGATGTTCGGCGTCGCGTACGTCGTCAGCTCCACGCCGCGGTCGAGATCGAAGCGGTCGATCGCCTTGATCAGCCCGATCGACCCGATCTGCACGAGATCGTCGAGCTGCTCGCCCCGGTAGCTGTAGCGCCGGGCCAGCGAGCGGACGAGCGACATGTACTGCTCGATCAGCTGCTCGCGCGCCTGCAGGTCGCCTTCCTCGTGGTAGCGGCGGAGCAGGACCTTGTCGTTCTCAGCCACTCGTCGCCACCTGCTTCGTGAGGCGCACCCACTCTCCGTCGACGTGCACGTCGTCGACCGTCGAATCGAGGACGCGACGCACACCGAGGTCGTTGCCGTCGGTCTCACGCTCGATCTGGTCGAGCAACGTGGGCAGCAACGGGCCGATGCGCGTCTCGAGCTCTCCGTCACGCAGTGACATCTGCACGGTCACCTCCCCCGTCGCAGGATCCAGGCGGTCGAGCACCGCGTCCAGTGCGAGTTGCAGATCCTCGAGGCTCTCGACCGTGAGACTCAGCCGCGCCGCAAGCCCGCCGAGCACCAGGTGCGCGACACGCTGGAACTCGGGCGCCCGTGGCAGCGTGAGGGTGATCTCATCAGCCATTGTTCCGCTCCGGCGCCGGCCAAGCCGGCACCTCCACTCCTGGTGCGCCTCCGTCGAGCCTACGGCGCAGATTCTCCCGCTCCGGCGCCGGCCAAGCCGGCACCTCCGCTCCTGGTGCGCCTCCGTCGAGCCTACGGCGCAGATTCTCCCGCTCCGGCGCCGGCCAAGCCGGCACCTCCGCTCCTGGTGCGCCTCCGTCGAGCCTACGGCGCAGATTCTCCCGCTCCGGCGCCGGCCAAGCCGGCACCTCCGCTCCTGGTGCGCCTCCGTCGAGCCTACGGCGCAGATTCTCCCGCTCCGGCGCCGGCCAAGCCGGCACCTCCGCTCCTGGTGCGCCTCCGTCGAGCCTACGGCGCATGCGTCGCCTTCAACTCTTCGTCGAGATCCCGCTCGCGTCGCGCGGCCGCGTCCTTGGCCTCCGCGACGGCGTCGTGCCAGTTGCGGCGCGACCTGAGTGATGCCCACCCGTGCGAGAAGCCGGCCGACAGGCCGGTGAGCTTCTGCACGGGACGCTTGACGGCGAAGCTCACGGCGCGGACGGCTTCGTCCGCGGCCTCCACCGCGTCGACGGCGCTGTCCGTCGCCGTGTCGAGCTTGTCGAGCTGCACGTTGATCCGGTCCACCGAACCCCCGACCTTGTTGATCACGGGCAGAACCTCACGCTCTGCACCTCGGATCAACGAAGAAAGCCGATCGAAAGTTACGGCCAGCCGCAGGAACGCCCAGGAAAGGCCGAGGCCGACAGCGACGAGGAACACCGCCAGGGCGAGATCAGCGAGATCTCCGAAGGAGAAGGCGACGACCACAGATGCAGACTAGCCCGAGGCGGCCGACGTGACCAACCCGGAGCCGACCACGGCGTCGCCGTCGTAGAGGACGGCGGCCTGGCCGCGGGCGACGCCGTACGCCGGTTCGTCGAGCTGGAGCCGGAATCCGCCGGCAGTCGGCTCGACCGTCGCGCCGACCGCGGGAGAGCGATACCGGAGCTTCGCGGTCACCCGGCCGGCCGGGGCGAAGAGCTGCCCACGCGCCGAGACACGCGTTCTCGCGAGCGACGCCCGCGGCCCGACGACCACGGTGTTCGTCCGTGGGTCGGCCGACAGGGCGTAAAGCGGCTCGGCGGCCGCGATCCCGAGGCCGCGGCGCTGGCCCGGCGTGAACTGCCAGTAGCCGCGGTGCTCGCCGAGCACCGTTCCGTCCTCGTCGACGATCGGGCCCGCCGTGGGAGCCAAACCGTGCCGGTCGAGGAAGGAGCGGTAGTCGTCGCCCGCGAGAAAGCACGCCTCCTGGCTCTCGGCGCGCCCCGCGGCCGCGAGCCCGGCGGCAGTCGCCTCGGCCCGGGTCTCGTCCTTCGTCTGCGCGCCGAGCGGGAACCGGAGGCGGGAGAGGTGGCGTGGAGCGAGCCGCGCGAGCATGTAGCTCTGGTCTTTGTGCTCGTCGAGCGCACGTGCGAGGAGCAGCCGGCCGTCCCGCTCGACGATTCGCGCGTAGTGCCCGGTGGCGAGCGCGGACGCGCCCACACGCCGCGCGAACGAGAGCAACTCGGCGAAGCGAAACCCGCCGTTGCAGCGGATGCACGGGTTTGGCGTCTCGCCACGCGCGTAGCCGCGCACGAACGGCGCGACGACCGCGCGGCGGAACTCCTCGCGGAGATCGAGGGTCACGTGTGGAAGACCGCGCGCGTGGCACGACTGCCGAGCGGCGATCACGGCGCTCGGGGAGCAACAGGCACGCTCCGCGTCCGGCCCGTTGGGATCGAGCCAGAGGCGAAGTGTCACCCCGACGGCCACCGGCCCCGCCTTGAGGAGCGTGACGGCGCTGTCGACGCCGCCGCTCATGGCAACGGCGACCCGCTCCGCGTCCGGCGCCGCCCGCACCGCGGGCGCGAGCGCGTTCGCGAGCGCGTCGACCGGCAGGGTCTCGCCGCCCACGGCACACGCCTCCAGCAGGGTCAGCCCCCGCAGCTCGGAGTCGACGCCCGGTGCATCCGCATCGACGATCCGGCCCTGGTCGACGCGCAGCCTCACTGCCGCCCAGTCGGCGCCGCGCGCCGAGTCCCCGTACAGCTCCTGCATGCCGGCCAGGGTACTGGCGAAGAGTCGTGGGGGGAGCCGAGGCTCCCCCCACCATGCTCCGACCTCGCCGGTTCGGCCGCGTCCACGTGAACCTGGACAAGCCAGGTGGGTGCCGTGCGAACCGTCGGCATCAGATGCCTAGGCCCGACGCGGGCTCCCTTTCACATGGTGTTGGTTCTACATGTCCGCGGCCCGGCGCACGAGGTCGAGCATTCGCCTGGACACTAGCCGGGATCACCCGGCTCGTGCATACGACCAATGGATCTGCTGCACGCCGCGCAGGCCGATCCGGCGGGCGAGCGCATCGGTCAGATCGAACTGGCGCCCGACCGTGTACGGCCCGCGATCGACGACCTGCGTGAGCACCGTCTTGCCGTCGTACGTGATGAAGATTCGCACACCGCAGGGAAGCGTGGGATGTGCGACGCCGACGGTGTCGGCGCCGAGCACCCCGCCGCACGCAGTTGCGTGCCCGAACGCCGCCGGGCCGCTCGAACCGGCGAGCGCGGCGAAGGAGCCCTCCGGCTGAGGGCTCCTCGTCGCCTTGTGGCGGGTCTGCGCGGCCACCGCGAGCGCGCCGGCCGCCGCGAGCAACGCGAGCCCGGCGAGCGCGATCTCCCGCACGGCGAGATGCTGCCTCATCCGTCCCGGCTCACGCGCTAGTCCTGCGCGCCCGACCGGCCGGGCAGCGCCCGGACACCCTCCGGGCGGGCCGAGACCTCGATCGCGGGCGGCCCCTTCGGCCCGCCGCGACCGAATCGCCGCCGGGGCGGTGGGTCGGCGAGGGGCTCGAGGCTGTAGCGCGCGACCCCTGCACTCGACGCCACGGGCCCGGCGAGCTCGACCGCGACGGCCGGTGCCGGCTCCGGCTCCGGCTCCAGCTCGCCGAGCGGCGCGGCGGGCAAGGCGACGACCGTCCACGGATCGGCCTCGTCGGAGCTTGGCACCGGGGCGATCCCGGTCAGCTGCTCGGCCGGCGGCGGCACGACGTGCGGCCACTCGCCGAGCACCTCGGCGGGGAGCGCTTCGCCGCCGAGCACCTCGGCGCGGAGCGCGGGCGAGGCGATCCACGTCGCAGCCTCGTCCCGCTGGGCTCCCTGCTCGGCCACCCGGACCTGCTCGAGCGGCTGGGCCGGCGGGAGCTTCATGCTCGGGACGTAGTACCGCGGCGGCAGCCCGCTCCCGTAGTGCGGCTCGCCACGCCAGGCGGCCCACTCGAGGACCGCGACGATCACCCAGCCGAGCAGCATGACGCCGGCGATCGCGAGCGAGCTCAGCTTCGCCAGGGCGAGCGCGACGGCCAGACCGACGAGGAAGAGCACCTCGAGGATGAAACGCGAGCCGCGACGATCAGGCATCGAGCCTCTCTTCGACTAGGGAACGTCTTCGCCCTGCTTCGGAAGTCAGGCGAGGAAGTATGCCTCCTCGCCGGTGGCGGTTCAGGCCGGGCTGGGCTCGCCCTCCGCGGTCACCGCAATCCCGAGCTCGTCGAGCTGCGCGGCAGGCACGTCGGTGGGCGCTCCCGACATCGGATCGATGCCCGCCTGATTCTTCGGAAAGGCGAGCGTGTCCCGGATGAAGGGCTCATCGAGGAGAGCCATCGAGAGCCGGTCGATGCCCGAGGCGATGCCGCCGTGCGGCGGCGCGCCCATCGCCAGTGCATCGAGCAGGAATCCGAACTTCGACCGCTGCTCCTCCGGAGAGATCTTCAGCAGGTCGAAGACCTTCGCCTGAAGGTCGGGCTCGTGGATCCTGAACGAGCCGCCTGCAAGCTCGATCCCGTTGCCGACGAGGTCGTAGGCGATCGCCTTCGCAGCACCTGGATCTGAATCCAGCAACGGCAGCGACTCGGCGTTGGGCCGGGTGAACGGATGATGCTCGGCGTCCCAGCGCTCCAGATCGGGATCCCACTTGAACATCGGGAAGTCCGTCACCCAGGTGAACTCCCAGGCGGTCTCGTCGACCAGGCCGAGCTCCCGCCCGAGGTGCAGGCGCAGGAACCCGAGAATCCGAGAGACCTCGCGCGACTCGTCGGCCGCGAACAGTGCCGTCGTGCCGGGCTTGCGCAGCTTCTCGATCACGTCGGTCGACAGGAACTTCGCGATCGGCGAGGAGACCTCTCCGTCGGCACGGAAGACCATGTACGCGAGGCCGCGCGCTCCCCAGCCCTTGGCGGTCTCCTCGAGCTTGGCGATCTCGCCGCGCGACAACTCCCTGTCGACCCGGATGTACCGGACGGCGGCCGCGTTCGCGAAGACACCGAACTCGCTCTCGCGCGTCAGGTCGGTCGCATCATGGATTCGGAGATCGAAGCGGAGGTCGGGCTTGTCGGAGCCGTATTCGAGGTCTGCCTGTTCCCAGGTCATCCTCGGGAACGGCACCTTGAGCTCGACGTCGATGCACTCCTTCCAGATCCGGGCAACCGTGCGCTCGATCAGACCGAAGAGATACTCGATGTCCGGAAACGCCGTCTCGACGTCGAGCTGGGTGAGCTCCTGCAGGCGATCGGCCCGGAGATCCTCATCACGGAAGCAGCGCGCGATCTGGAAGTAGCGTTCGAACCCGGCGATCACGAGCAGCTGCTTGTAGATCTGCGGGCTTTGCGGAAGGGCGAAGAAGCGCCCCGGCTGCAGCCGTGTCGGGATCAGGAAGTCGCGGGCGCCCTCGGGCGTCGGCTTGCCCATGATCGGCGTCTCGATGTCCACGAACCCGTCGCGCTCCATCTCCTCCCGGATGATCGAGAGAAGCTTGGCGCGGGTCCTGATGTTCCGCTGCATCTTCGGTCGCCGGAGGTCGAGCCAGCGATAGCGAATGCGCAACGTCTCGTCGACGCCCTCCTCGTCGAGCTGAAACGGCAGGGCCGTCGAGCGGCTCAGGATGGTCAGCTCGTCTGCCTGAACCTCGATCTCACCGGTCGCCATGTTCGGGTTCACGGTCTCGGCTGTACGCCGCACCACCTCGCCGTGCACCTGAACGACGAACTCGTTCCGCAGATCGCGCGACGCGGCAGCAGCGCCTGCCGAGCGTTCAGGGTTGATCACGACCTGGACGATGCCCTCCTCGTCACGGAGGTCGACGAAGATCAGGCCGCCGTGGTCACGGCGACGGGCGACCCAGCCGGCGAGCAGGATCGAACGGCCGACGTCGTCGGTCGTGAGCGAGCTGCCTCGAAGGTCGCGCCATGTCACGCCGTGAGCGTAGCGACGACCTCGTCGAGCGCGACCACGTGCTCGTCGCGGCCGCCGCGCTTGATCGTCGCCGTCCCGGCGCGCACGACCACCACCGTGTGCGCCCCACTGCGCCCGGCCTGGGTCATCTGGCCCTTGAAGGACCGTCCGGCGTAGTCGGTGTCGGCGGAGACGCCGCCGCGGCGCAGCTCGGCCAGGATCCGCAACGTCGCGTCGCGCGCCGAGGGATCGTCGACGACGAAGAACACGTCGAGGCCCGGCTGCGCGGCGGTGATGCCCTCGTTCTCGAGCGCGAGGAGGAGCCGCTCGAGCCCCGCTCCGAAGCCGATCGCAGGGGTCGGGGGGCCGCCGATCTGCTCCACGAGCCCGTCGTAGCGGCCGCCGCCGCAGATGGTCGAGTTGGCATTCGCGTCGGGCCCGATGAATTCGAACGTGGTGCGCGAGTAGTAGTCGAGCCCACGCACCAGCGTCGGGTCGATGACATACGGAACGCCGTAGACGTCCAGCTGGTGGCGGACGGCGTCGAAGTGCGCCCGGCATTCGGCGCAGAGCGACTCGCCGATCTTGGGCGCCGCCTCGAGCGCCGCCCGCACCGCCGGCGTCTTGACGTCGAACACCTGGAGCGGGCTCGTCTGGCGCTTGTGCCGAGCGTCCTCGTCGAGCACGTCCGCATGCTCGTCGAGCCACGCGTTCAGCCGGTCCACGTACTGCGGGCGGCAGTTCGCGTCACCGATCGAATTCAGGCGCAGCTCCCACTGCGTGACGCCGAGCCGGCGCAACAGCTCCTCGTAGAGCTGGATGATCTCCGCGTCGATCGCTGGATCCGCGGAGCCGATCGCCTCGACGGAGAGCTGGTAGTGCTCCCGGAAGCGGCCCCGTCCAGGGGCGCCGTAGCGGTACATCGGCGCGATCGTGTACGCCTTGACGGGCTGGGGCTCGCGGTGCATGCCGTGCTCGATGTAGGCGCGGCAGATCGGCGCCGTGCCCTCGGGCCGGAGCGTCAGCGGACGATCACTGCGGTCGGTGAAGCTGTACATCTCCTTGTGCACCACGTCGGATGCCGCGCCCGAGGTGCGTTCGAAGAGGCCGGTGTCCTCGAAGCCGGGCGTCTGGATCCGCCGCCAGCCGTAGAGCGCGGCCAGCTCTTCCATCGTGCGCACGAGATGCCACCAGGCCGCGTCCTTGGGCAGGACGTCATGCGTCCCCCGCGGCGCCTGGAACCTCTGGGCACCACCGCCGGCCGGGCCGGCCGCCTCGCTGTTCCGCGACTCGGCCAAGCCTACGGCGCGGGCTTCCCGCGCTGCTCGGCCCGCAGGTCGGAGAGGAACGGATTCGTCTCGAGCTCGCGCCCGAGCGTCGTCGCGGGCCCGTGGCCCGGGCGAACGACCGTCTCCGGTGGGAAGCGGTCGAGCAGAATCCGGACCGAGTCGAGCAAGGTCTCCCAGTCGCCGCCCGGCAGGTCGACGCGCCCGACCGAGCCGGCGAAGAGCAGGTCGCCCGAGAAGAGCTCCCCGTCGGCATGGAACGCGACGTGCCCCGCGGAGTGCCCCGGCACGTCGACCACCTCGAAAGCGATCCCGGCGACCTCGAGCGTGTCGCCGCCGCTCACGGTGTGCGCCGGCTCGTGCGGCGGGACGCGCATGCCGCCGCGCGGCTCGCCGGAGCGCAGGACCTCGGCCTCCCCGGCGGGCGCCCAGACCTCTGCGCCGGTTCCGTCCGCGAGCGCGGCGACACCGCCGATGTGATCGACGTCGGTGTGCGTGACGAGGATGCCGGCGGTGCGCGCGCCGAGGCGGGCCAGCTCGAGGCGCAGCTCGGTGGGATCGGCCCCAGGATCGATCACGACTGCGTCGGCCGCGCCGCGCTCGCTCCGAACGACGTAACAGTTCGATTGGAACGGTCCCATGACGAAACTGTCGACGGCGAGCGGCATGAGCAGCGTTTGAGTGTATCCGGGTGGATACGCTTCTTCTCGGTGCAGCGCTGGGACCTCCTCGACCTCGACGCTCCGGACGGCACACGCGATCCGATCGTGCTCCACTCGGACGACGGTGCCCGCGCCGTCCTGATCGTGTTGAGCCCGGGCCAGTCGCTCGGCCAGCATCAGGTGAAGGAGAACGCCTGGGTGACGGTGCTCGACGGCACGGTCGAGCTCGACGGTGACGGCGAGACGATCGTCGCCGGCCCCGGCACGCTGGCCCGGTTCGAGCCCGACGAGCGCCACTCGCTCCGAAGCGCCGGCGGCGCGCGCGTGCTCCTCCTGCTCGCACCGTGGCCCGGCGAGGGCCACTACCGCGGCAACGAACGCCCGACCTAGCTCTTCTTGTCGGCCTGGCGGGCGACGCGACGCTGGTAGGTGCGGTACGCGGTGCGGTCGATCCAGTAGGTCAGCGGGATGAACGCGAGGCCGTAGAAGAGGCCCCACGCGATCCTGATCTGGAGCGATGTGTTCTTGAACAGGAAGAGGAACGCGACGAGCATCAGTGCGCCCATCAGCCCGCCCCGCTTGAACGCCCGCTCCCACGACGGAGGCGCGACCTCGCGGATGGCCCGCCCGCCCTTCGCGCGCGCGGGCTGCTTCTGGTTTCCCTTCTGGCTCCCCTTGACGGCGGCCGGCTTCGACTTCGCCTCCCGTGTGCGGAGCTCCGCGATCGGCACCTCGTTCCCCTCTTCGTCGACCTCGAAGACGCGCACGTCGTGCCGGAAATCCTTGCTGCGGCGGCGGCGCTGTTTGCGCGTGGGCATGCCGCAGGTTAGCGCCGCCAGACCGCTGAACCGCCGCGCACGACGGCGGCGACGACGTCGCCCGCGAGGTGGTAGGCGAGATACCGCCAGTCCGGCGCGTCGAGCAACGTCAGATCGGCGCGCAGGCCGGGGGCGATCCGGCCGCGATCGCCGGCAAGCCCGAGGACGTGAGCCGCATTGACCGTGACGGCGCTCAGAGCCTCCTCGGGGCGGAGATGGAGCTGGGTGCACGCGAGCGAGCAGATCAGGGGCAGGCTCGTCGTGAACGCGCTGCCCGGATTGAAGTCCGTGGCGAGCGCGACGGCCGCGCCCGCATCCGCGAGCACCCGCCCCGGCGGCATCGGGCGATCGAGGAAGAGCGCGCTCGCCGGCAGGAGCACGCCCACGACATCGCTCGCGGCGAGCATCCGCACGCCCGCTGCACCCGTCGCCTCGAGGTGGTCGACCGAGCGCGCGCCCAGCTCGACCGCCAGCGGGATCGCCCCGCTCTCCGTGAACTGGTCGCCGTGGAGGCGCAGCGCGAGCCCGGCACCGCGGCAGGCCTCGAGGTAGCGGCGGGCCTGCACGGCGTCGAAGGCGCCGCGTTCGAGAAAGACATCCGCCGCAGCCGCGAGCCGTGCGGCCTCGGGGAGGACCTCGGCCAGCGCGAAGTCGAGGTAGGCGTCGGCGTCGTCGTGCTCGGGCGGCACGGAGTGTGCGCCGAGCCAGGTCGGTGAGCCGCCGGCAGCGCGCACCGCCCGGAGCGACTCGAGCTCGGTCTCGCGATCGAGCCCGTAGCCGGACTTCCCTTCCCAGGTCGTGGTTCCGTGTGCGAGCAGGCCGCCCGCGTGGAGCTCGACCTGCCGTCGCAGCCCGTCCGCGCCGAGCGCGCGCGTTGCCCGGACGGTCGAGAGGATCCCCCCACCCGCCGCGTGCAGCTCCTCATAGCTCGCACCCGTGGCACGCAGCGAGAACTCGTCGACCCGGTCGCCGCCGAACGCCGGATGCGTATGGCAGTCGACGAGCCCGGGGACCGCACAGAGCCCCCGCCCGTCGAGCTCCTCGAGGTCGCCGTCGAGCGCAGGCAGGTCGCGCATGCGCCCGACCGACTCGATGCGGTCGCCGGCGCAGAGCACGAAGACGTCGTCGATCACCTCGACCGCGCCGAGCGCCGCGCCACGCCGCGGCACCGGCCCGTCGGCGGGCGTTGCGAGCTGCGCCAGGTCGCGAACGAGCAGGCGCGAGGGGCGGTGCACGCTAGGCGTCGAACATCGGCGTCGACAGGCCGTGTTCGCGCGCCGCGGCCTCCGCCTCGGGGTAGCCCGCGTCGAGGTGCCGCACGACGCCCATGCCAGGATCGGTCGTGAGCACTCGGCCGAGCCGCTCGGCAGCGTCCTGCGTGCCGTCCGCGAGCACGACCATTCCCGCATGGATCGAGAGGCCGATCCCGACGCCGCCGCCGTGGTGGACGCTGACCCACGTCGCGCCCGCCGCCACGTTGACGAGCGCGTTCAGGATCGGCCAGTCCGCGATCGCGTCGGAGCCGTCCCGCATCGCCTCCGTCTCGCGGTACGGCGAGGCCACCGAGCCGGCGTCGAGGTGATCGCGGCCGATCACCACGGGCGCTGACACCTCGCCGCGGCGCACGAGCTCGTTGATCGCGAGACCCGCCTTCGCGCGGTCGCCGTAGCCGAGCCAGCAGATGCGCGCCGGCAGGCCCTGGAAGGCGACGCGCTCGGGCGCGAGCGCGAGCCACTGCTGCAAGAGCTCGTCGCCGGGAAAGAGCTCGCGCAGTGCCTCGTCGATCGCGGCGATGTCGGCCGGGTCACCGGACAGGGCTGCCCAGCGAAACGGCCCGATCCCGCGACAGAAGAGCGGCCGGATATAGGCCGGGACGAAGCCCGGGTATGAGAAGGCCTGCGCTACGCCTGCGTCCCTGGCCTCACCTCGCAAGTTGTTGCCATAATCGAAAACATAGCTCCCGGCCCGGACGTACTCGAGCATCCCCTCGACGTGCGCCGCGATCGACGCGCGGGCGCGTCGCAGGTACTCGTCCGGATCGGAGGCGCGAAGCGAATCGGCCTCGGCGACCGTCAGCCCGCGCGGCACGTAGCCGGTCAACGGGTCGTGGGCCGCCGTCTGGTCCGTGACGAGGTCGAAGTGCTCGCCCCGGCGCGCCAGGTCGGGGACGACATCCGCGGCGTTGCCGAGCAGGCCGACCGAGAGCGCCCGCCCCTCGCGGGCCGCGGCGCGGACACGCGCGAGCGCGTCGTCGAGCGAGTCGGTGGCCTCGTCGAGGTAGCGCGTCTCGAGGCGCCGCTCGATCCGGGACTGGTCGACCTCGACGCAGAGGATCGCCGCACCTGCGAGCGTCGCGGCGAGCGGCTGGGCGCCGCCCATCCCGCCGAGCCCGGCGGTGAGGACCGTGCGGCCGGCGAGTGACGGCGACCCGAAGTGCTTCTCGCCCGCGGCCGCGAACGTCTGGTAGGTGCCCTGCAGGATCCCCTGCGTGCCGATGTAGATCCACGATCCGGCCGTCATCTGGCCGAACATCGTCAATCCCTCCGCCTCGAGGCGGCGAAACTCGTCCCAGGTCGCCCATTTGGGCACGAGCAGCGAGTTCGCGATCAGGACGCGCGGCGCCTGCGGCGTCGTCCGGAACACCGCGACCGGCTTGCCGGACTGCACGAGGAGCGTCTCGTCGTCGGCCAGCTGCAGGAGCGCCCGGACGATCGCCTTCAGCGCCTCGTGCGAACGTGCCGCCTTGCCGCTGCCGCCGTAGACGACGAGGTCCTCCGGACGCTCCGCGACCGCGGCGTCCAGGTTGTTGAGCAGCATGCGGAGAGGCGCCTCGGTCGACCACGAGCGCGCGTTCAGCTCGGTGCCGCGCGGTGCCCGGATCGAGGAGAGGTCGCCGCAGAGCGACTCGACCAGGGCGTCGAGGGCGCGGGCGACGGTCACAGCTCGGCCTCCTGCGCCCGCCGGGCGTCGGCTTCCGCCCGCAGACGGCTCCGCCACCGGTAGAGGCTCCAGAGGGACGCGACGACGAAGAAGAACGCCGCGATCACGACGGCCTTGCCGACCGCCCCACCCGTCACCCAGGCCACGACCACGATCAGAATCGCGAGGACGCCGTAGACGATCAGGGTGTCGCGATACGGGTGCTTGGGCGGCGGCGGCGCCGGCAGCCCCCACTGCAGGCGCCGGCTCACTCGAGCTCACCGACCGTGGCTTCGACGGCGCTGAGCAGCGATCCGTCCCGAATCGCGTCGGCGACCGCTTCGATGTCGAGGCCGAGCGAACGGTCGTCGCGGAGGCGGGGCGACAGCGACCTGACGAACGCGTGCGCCGCGCGGCCTCCCAGGCCCGGCTCGAGCGGTGCGAGGAACTCGACGGCCTGCGCGGCCGCGAGCAGCTCGATCGCGAGCGCGCGCTCCGAGTTCGCGACCACCTGCCATGCCTTCAGGCCCGACGCGTTGCCCATCGACACATGATCCTCCTGCCCGGCGCTCGTCGGGATCGAGTCCACCGACGCCGGATGGCACAGCGACTTGTTCTCGGAGACGAGCGCTGCCGCCACGTACTGAGGGATCATGAAGCCCGAATTGAGCCCTCCCTGCGTCGTCAGGAACGCCGGCAGGCCGTCACTGAGGTTCGGGTTCACGAGACGCTCGACGCGGCGCTCCGAGATGCTTGCGAGTTCGGCGACGGCCATCGCGAGCGCGTCGAGCGCGAATGCGAGCGGCTGTCCGTGGAAGTTCCCCGCCGAGACGAGCATCCCGTCGTCCACGAGGACGAGCGGATTGTCCGTCGCGGAGTTCAACTCGGTCGTCACCGTGTAGTCGACGTAGTCGAGGAGGTCGCGGGACGCACCGTGCACCTGTGGGGCGCAGCGGAGCGAGTACGCGTCCTGCACCTTGTCGCACCAGCGGTGCGACTCGCTGATCGCCGAGTCCTCGAGCAGCCTCAACACATTGCGCGCGGATGCCGCCTGGCCGCGCAGGGGCCGCAGCGCATGCACCTGCGGAATGAACGAGTCGCGCGATCCCTGCAGCGCCTCGAGCGACAGCGCACATCCGCAGTCGGCAACGCGCGCCAGCCGCCGCGCGCGCACGAGCGCGAGCGCGCCCTGAGCCGCCATGAACTGCGTGCCGTTGATCAGCGACAACCCTTCCTTCGCCACGAGGCGCACCGGTGCCAGGCCCGCATGGGCAAGCGCCGCCCCGCCGTCGAGCAACTCGCCCTCCCACCACGCTCGACCCTCGCCGACGAGCGGCAGGGCGAGGTGCGCGAGCGGTGCGAGGTCGCCGGACGCCCCGACGGAGCCGCGGGCGGGCACGAAGGGCAGGACGCCCCGGTTCAGGCATTCGAGCAGCAACTCGACCGTCTCGACGCGCGCGCCGGAGTTGCCTTTCGCGAGCGCGTTCGCGCGCAGGAGCATCGCGGCCCGCACCACCTGGTCGGGGTACGGCTCGCCGACCCCGCACGCGTGTGAGCGGAGCAGTCGCAGCTGGAGCTCCTCGGTCTGCTCCTCCGGAATCGACTTGGAGACGAACCTGCCGAACCCCGTGTTCACACCGTAGGTGTGCTCGTGCGCTCCGTGCGCGACCGCTTCGACGACGTCGCGCGCCGCACGCATGCGCTCGCGCGCCTCGTTGGACAGCATTGCCACCCGCTGCCCCTCGACCGCGACCGCCCAGACGTCGTCCAGAGAGAGATCGTCGCCCGTCAGCGCGTGCGTCACTGCCACGGCCCCGAGTGTAGTTCTCGGGCCGACGTGGAGATACTGCCGCGCGATGTCCGACTCGGGCCGCTCGTCGAGCTCGCTACAGCAAGCGGAGCTCGAGCACGTGCGACTCGTCGAAGCCGTCGATCCTGAGCATCGCGCCGGCCGCGGCCGCCGCGGCTCCGGCCGGCATGAGCCCGACGAGCTCGGACCCGACCACCTCGGCTCCGCGCACCTGTGCCTCGGCCACGACCCGGGCCACGATGTCGTGCAGGGCGGAGGCCTCCCAATCCTCGACGTTCATCGACACCTGAACGAGGCCGGCACGGGGCAGCTCGAGGCCGAGAGCCCGCACGCCCGGAAAGCCGCCGCCCCGCTCGCGCACGACGGCTGCGATCTCGCGCGCGACGCCGACCTCGGCACGCAGGTTGACGTTGAATGCGATCAGGGGCCGGCGGGCGCCGAGGATCACCCCGCCCGCCGTGTCGTGCAGACGTGCAGGCCCGAAGTCGGGCCGCAGCTCGCCGTCGTCGATGCGCCGCTGGAGCCCCGCCGGGCCGCCGCGCCGGTAGAACGCCGGCCCCCGCTCGGGTGGCGCGTACATGAACACCGGCAGACCGAGCTGTGCGGCGATCCGCTCCCCGACCGCATGGGCGGCCGTACGTGCCCGCTCGAGATCGGCCGGGCGCAGCGGCACGATCGGGACGACGTCGGCCGCGCCGATCCGAGGATGTGCTCCTTCGTGGTTCCGCAGGTCGATCCGGCCGACCGCCACCTCGATCCCCGCCAGCAACGCGTCGGAGAGCTCCGCCTCCGTCCCGACCAGGGTGAACACGGAGCGGTTGTGATCGGCGTCGGAGTGCACGTCGAGCAGGCGTGCGTGTGCAGCGAGCGCGGATCCGATCGCGGCGATCGTCGCCTCGTCGCGGCCTTCGCTGAAGTTCGGAACCGACTCGAGGGGCAGCACAGTTCGTACTCTAGGAGCCGTGAAGGAGTACTACGACCGGCGTGCGCCCGAATACGACGAGTGGTACCGCGGCGTCGGCCGGTTCGCCGAGCGCGACCGGCCGGCCTGGCAGGAGGAGCTGGACCAGCTCTTCGCGACGATCGCCGCCCTCCCGCCCGGGCGCACCCTCGACGTCGCGTGCGGCACCGGGTTCCTCACCCGGCATCTGCACGGAGACGTGGTCGGGCTCGACCAGAGCCACCGCATGCTCGCGGTCGCGCAGGGCCAGGCGCCGAAGGCGACCTTCGTGCACGGCGACGCGTTCGCGCTCCCGTTCCCGGACGACTGCTTCTCGCGGGTCTTCACCGGCCACTTCTACGGGCACCTCGAGGTGCCCGACCGCGGCAGATTCGTGGCGGAGGCCGGGCGCGTGGCGCCGGAGGTCGTGATCGTCGACGCCTCCCGGGAGCACACCGGGATCGACGAGGAGATCTCCTCGCGTGTGCTCAACGACGGCTCGACGTGGGAGGTCTACAAGCGCTACTTCACGGGCGCGGGCCTCGTCGAGGAGCTCGGCGGCGGCGAGGTGCTGCACGAGGGCCGCTGGTTCGTCGTCGTGCGCTCCGCGTTGTGACCTACCGCTCGCTCGCGGCGCTCAAGCGCAAGCAGGCGACCTGCCGTGCCTGCGTCGAGGCCGGCTACCCGCTCGAGTCGCTGCCGGTGATCGCACCTGGCGCCGGCCAGCGGGCCTACCTCTTCGGCCAGGCGCCGGGCGTCGTCGAGGGTGAGGAGCGGCGACCATGGCGTGGCCGGGCGGGCAGGACGCTCCGCCGCTGGCTCGACCTCGACGAGGAGTCGTTCTACGCCACCTTCTACTGCGCGTCGGTGACGCGGTGTTATCCCGGCCGGCCGGCGTCCGGCCGGGGCGACCGCACGCCGACGACGGAGGAGCAGCGTCTCTGCGAGCGCTGGCGAGACGAAGAGCTGCGCCTGCTGAAGCCCGGCCTGCTCGTCACGGTCGGCGGGCTCGCAGCGCGACGCCTGCTCGGTGTGCGCAGCGTCGGCGAGAGCGTCGGCGTCCGCTACGAGCTCGACGATGCCGTCGCGATCCCCCTCCCCCATCCCTCGGGCGCGTCGAGCTGGCTCAACGCGCCCGAGAACCGCGCGCGCGTCGCCGAAGCAGTCGCGGCGATCCACGCCGAGCTGGCACGCCTCTGACGCCCGGTACCCTCACCGAGTGACCCAGTCGCCTCGCTATCGCGCCACATTCGTCAGGCTGGTTGGGTTTCTTCGCCCCTACAAGTGGTCGACGGCGATCTCGGTCTTGCTCGCGATCGGCTCGCAGGCCGCGGCTCTGATCGGCGTCTACCTGACGGGCTCGGTCGCCAACGCGCTCACCGACAACGAGCGAAGCCGCGTCCCGTGGCTCGTCGGCGCCATCCTGGTGCTCGGCGCCCTGCGGGCGGGAATGATGGCCGGCCGCCGGCTGATCGCCGGCAAGCAGGCGCTCGACGTCGAGCTCGACCTGCGCACGGCGATCTACGCCAAGCTCGTCCGTCTCTCGTTCGGCTTCTACGACCGGCACCAGACCGGGCAGCTGATGAGCCGCGCCACCGTCGACCTGCAGGGCGTGCGGTTCTTCCTCGGCTACGGCCTCATCTTCTTCTTCCAGCACATCTTCACGATCATCGGGGTCGGGGTCGTCATCTTCCTGGTCGACTGGAGGCTCGCCCTGATCTCGCTCGCGATCGCGCCGTTCCTGATCGCGGTCGCCTACCGCTACAGCCACGTGTCGCACCCGCTGCTTCGGGACGTCCAGCAGAAGATGGCCGACGTCGCGACGGTCGCGGAGGAGAACATCGTCGGCGTGCATGTCGTGAAGTCGTTCGCGCAGGAGGCGGCCGAGCAGCTGAAGTTCGAGCGCCGCTCCGAGGAGGTGTTCGCACTCAGCGTCAAGGCGAACCGCCAGCGGGCGTTCTACGTGCCGATGCTGAGCTTCCTGCCCCTGCTCTCACAGGCGGCGATCCTCTTCGTGGGCGGGCACATGGTCGCGAACGGCTCGCTGTCGGTCGGCAGCTTCGTCCGGTTCAACCTCTACCTGGCGATGCTCGTCATGCCGTTGCGCGCGCTCGGGATGTGGATCGGGCAGGCGCAGCGCGCGACGGCGTCGGGCGAGCGCATCTTCCAGGTGATCGACGAGCCCGAGGAGATCCGCGACGCGCCGGGCGCGGCGGAGCTTCGCCCCGGCCCGGGCCGCGTGACGTTCGACCGGGTCACGTTCGGCTACGACCCCGATCGCCCGGTCCTCAGCGCGGTCGACCTCGAGCTCGAGCCGGGCAAGATCGTCGCGCTGATCGGGCACACCGGGGCCGGCAAGACGACGCTGGCCGCGCTCGTCCCGCGCTTCTACGACGTTCAGGCGGGCTCCGTCTCGATCGACGGCGCCGACGTGCGTGCCGTGACGCTCGCGTCCCTGCGCCGCGAGATCGGCGTGATCGCGCAGGACCCGTTCCTCTTCTCGGCGACCGTCCGCGAGAACATCGCGTTCGGCCGGCCGGAGTCGACCGACGCCGAGATCGAGCGCGCAGCGCGCCTCGCGCAGGCGCACGAGTTCATCGCAGCGCTCCCCGAGGGCTACGGCACCGTGATCGGCGAGCGCGGGATCACGCTCTCGGGCGGGCAGCGCCAGCGGGTGGCGATCGCCCGCGCGCTCGTCGTCGACCCGCGCATCCTGATCCTCGACGACGCGACCGCCTCGGTGGACGCCTCGACCGAGGCCCGGATCCGCGACGGCCTGCGCGAGGCGATGCGAGGCCGCACGACGATCATCATCGCCCATCGCCTCTCGACGATCGCGCTGGCCGACGAGGTGATCGTGCTCGAGGACGGAGGCGTCGTCGCGCGCGGCTCGCATGCCGACCTGGTCGGCACGAACGAGGTGTACCGCGAGATCTACGAGCACGGACAGCTCGAACGCGTGTTCACGGAAGAGGTCGCCTGATGAGTCGGCGTACGCTCGACGGAGCCGGTTCGGGAGCGCAGGCACCGGCTTCGCCGGTGCTGGAGCGGGTATGCCGGCGTAGGCTCGACGGAGCCGGCCCAGGAGCGCAGGCACCGGCTTCGCCGGTGCTGGAGCGGGAATGCCGGCGTAGGCTCGACGGAGCCGGCCCAGGAGCGCAGGCACCGGCTTCGCCGGTGCTGGAGCGGGAATGCCGGCGTAGGCTCGACGGAGCCGGCCCAGGAGCGCAGGCACCGGCTTCGCCGGTGCTGGAGCGGGAATGCCGGCGTAGGCTCGACGGAGCCGGCCCAGGAGCGCAGGCACCGGCTTCGCCGGTGCTGGAGCGGGAATGCCGGCGTAGGCTCGACGGAGCCGGCCCAGGAGCGCAGGCACCGGCTTCGCCGGTGCTGGAGCGGGAATGAGAGTGCATCAGCCAGGCGGGCACCTGATGCGCGGTGGGCGGGCGCAGGTCGACGACTGGTCGTGGGCGCGGACGAAGGGCCGCCTGAGGGCGTTGTACCGGCTCGCGCGGCCCTACAAGGGACGCACGGCGATCGCGATCGGCTCGTTGCTCGGCGCCACCGCGGTCTCGCTGCTACCGCCGTACCTGATCGGGCGCACGATCGACGAGGTGGGGCACGGCAACACCGCGACGCTCGGCCGGCTCGTGCTCGCGTTCGTCGGCGCCGGGGTGCTCGGCATCGCGTTCAGCTACGCCCAGACGTTCTACACCGGCTGGACGGGCGAGCGGATGCTGGCCGACCTGCGCAACCATCTCTTCCGGCACCTCCAACGACTCTCGCTCGGCTTCTACGAGCGAAACCGCGCCGGGGTGATCATCAGCCGGCTCACGAACGACGTCGAGGCGCTCGACCAGCTCGTCACGGACGGTGTCACGACGCTCGTCCAGAACACCCTGCTGCTCGTCGGAACCGCGGTCGTCCTGTTCTTCCTCGACTGGCGGCTCGCGCTGGCGGCGTTGGTCGTCATGCCCGTGATGGCCCTTGCAACCGCCTGGTTCCGAAAGCGGTCCGGGCGTGCGTACCGCGCCGTGCGCGAGACGCTCGGCGCCGTCACGGCGACGCTCGCCGAGGACATCGCAGGCATGCGTGTGCTGCAGTCGTTCACGCGCGAGCCGGCGGCGCGCGAGAACTTCCGTGCGGTCAGCGACCGCTACCGCGCGTCGAACATGCAGACGGTCGTCCTGGCCGGCACGTACTTCCCTGCGGTCGACTTCATCTCGTCGGCCGCGACGGCCGTCGTGCTCGGCTACGGCAGCTATCTGGCGTTCAACGACCAGATGTCGATCGGGATCCTGGTCGCCTTCCTCGCCTATCTCACGAACTTCTTCGATCCGGTGCAGCAGCTCTCGCAGCTCTACAACACGTTCTTGTCGGCGGTCGCCGCACTCGACAAGATCACCGACCTGATGGACGAGGAGCCCGAGGTGCGCAACTCGGACAACGCCGTCGAGCTCGGCCGGATCGCAGGGCAGGTCACCTTCGACGACGTTCGGTTCGCCTACGGCCGCGGCCCGGAGGTGCTGCACGGGATCGACCTCGAGGTGACAGCCGGAACCACCGTCGCGCTCGTCGGCCACACCGGCGCCGGCAAGTCGACGATCGCCAAGCTGCTCGCCCGCTTCTACGACCCCACCGAGGGCAGCATCCGCGTCGACGGCATCGACCTGCGCAACGTCTCCCAGGCCTCGCTACGCCGCCAGCTCGGCATCGTGCCACAGGAGGGCTTTCTCTTCGCGGGCACCGTCGCGGAGAACATCGCGTTCGGGCGTCCCGAGGCCGAGCGGGCGGAGATCGTAGCGGCCGCACGGGCCGTCGGCGCCGACGAGTTCATCGAGCGCCTCGAGGACGGGTATGAGACTCAGCTCGGCGAACGCGGGTCGCGGTTGTCGCTCGGCCAGCGGCAACTGATCGCCTTCGCACGGGCGCTGCTTGCCGACCCGCGCATCCTGATCCTCGACGAGGCGACGAGCTCGGTCGACATCGGGACGGAGCGCAGGATCGAACGTGCGCTGCGGCGGCTCCTGCACGGCCGCACCGCGTTCATCATCGCGCACCGCCTGTCGACGATCCGGGACGCCGATCTGATCGTCGTCCTCGAGCACGGCAAGGTCGTCGAGCAGGGAACGCACGATGAGCTGCTCGCACTTCGCGGCCTCTATACGTCGCTCTACGGCGACTGGGCCGCCAACGCAGCTTAGAAGCTCTGTGAGAGCTTCTTAGGCCGTAGAGTCCGGTCATGGATCAGCCCCTCGCGCCGCTGGAGTTCACGACGGGGAATGTGATCGCCGGGTCGTTCGCGCTCTACCGCCGCTTCTTCGTCCGGTTCCTGACGCTCGCTCTGATCGTGTTCCTCCCCACGTCGTTCGTCTCGGCGCTGGCCACCGTTGCGAACAGCGACGCGGCCCGCGCTCTCTGGCTCGTGGCAGGCATCGTGATCAGCGTGATCGGCTTCTTCTGGCTCCAGGGTGCGCTCGTGCTCGCGATCGACGACGTGCGGGACGGGCGCGCCGACATGACGATCGGCCAGACCTTCGAGCGCACACGCGAGCGCCTCCCTTACCTCGTCGCAACGAGCTTGCTCGTCGGCCTCACGATCGGCGGTGCAGCCCTCGTGCTCGTCCTGCTCGCGCGCGCCGTCGGCGTGACCTGGATCGGAGCGGTCGCAGCGTTCGTGCTCGGGGTCTTTCTCGCCACGCGCTGGGCCGTCTCGACCGCCGTCGTCATGCTCGAGCGCCGAGGACCGCTCCAGGCGCTCGAGCGCTCGTGGGAGCTCGTGAGGGGCAACGGCGTGCGCGTGTTCTGGATCGTGATCGTCGCCGGGATCCTGGCCGGCGTCGGCGCCGCGGTGATCAATGCCGTCCTCGGCGCCGTCCTCTCGGGCTTTCTGCAGGTCTGGCTCACGACCGCGTTCGCAAACACGCTCACCGCGCCGTTCGTCGCACTGGCGTGGACGCTCATGTACTTCCACCTGAGACCCGGCCGCCCGGACGAATGAGCCTCGACCGCGAGACCGAGAAGCGCATCGAGCAGCCCGTCTCCGCCGAGGCGGAGCGCGAGACGCGCCTCACGCCCGCCGAGGCGGTCAAGCAGATGCGCATCCGGGTGCCCGTGCGCGCCAACAAGAAGCTGCGGACGGTCGTCGACCGCGTCAACAGGGACGACCAGCTCAAGGGCTGGTGGCACGTCGCGAACGTGAACGCGGTCGCCCGCCTGGAGATCAACGATCACTCCTGGGTGCACATCCAGATCGTCACGAACATCGCGCTCAAGCTGCTGCGCCAGTTGACGAAGCACGGCGTCGAGCCGGCGATGGTGAGGGACTACGGCATGACCCGTGACGATGCGGAGGTCGTGGTGGCGCTGACGGCGCTCACGCACTGCATCGGCATGTCCGTCCACCGCCACGGGCACGAGGACTTCAGCCTCTTCCTCGCCGAGCCCAAGCTGAGAGAGCTGATCGCCGGCCTCTACGACGAGCCCGACCTCACGGTCGTCGTCTCCGAGGTGCTGCAGGGGATCATCAGCCACCGCTCCGACGGCGAGCCGCTGACGCTCGAGGCCGGCATCCTGCGAGTCGCCGATGCGCTCGACATGGAGCAGGGCCGATCGCGCATCGCGTTCGAGCGCGGCCGCGTGGGCATCCACTCGCTCTCGGCCGCCGCGATCGAGGAGGTCGAGATCTCCGACGGCGCGGAGAAGCCGATCAGGATCTCCATTCGGATGAACAACTCGTCCGGCATCTACCAGGTCGACGGCCTGCTGAAGGCGAAGCTGCGCGGCTCGGGGCTCGAGCCGTACGTCGAGGTGATCGCGCACATCGACACGGAGGCGGAGAAGCGACTCGTGCCGCTCTACGAACTCGAGCTCTGAGGAGCGAACGCGGCTACAATTCGACCGCATTGCGGGATCGTCTAATGGTAGGACGCCGGACTCTGAATCCGGTAGTCTAGGTTCGAGTCCTAGTCCCGCAGCCTCTGAAAAGCCCTGCAAATGCGGGCTTTTCCTCCCTCCGGCTTCTGCGTGGGGCGCGAGTGCGACCCGAACGCCCTGCGGGCTCTGCGATGAAGGCGGGCTTTTCCAGCCGCGCGGTACATCGGTGGGACGGTTTGCGGGTTCTTCGAGCTCCGGCACAAGCTCAACCGCCGTCGCGGCGGCTCAGCGGCCGCTCCCGCGGCTTTCAGACAGCGACATCGCCTGTCGGTCCTGGAGGCTTCACATCCGCATGGCGAGGTGGCACGCAAGTTCGACTGCTGGGAGGTACGGGTCGACGCCGTCTGGGTGTGTCGCGTCTTGCGGACGGGCGAGGCGATCGGTGACCGCGCGGTAGATCAGTGCCCGCAGTAGGAACTGGCCGAGGTCCTCGATGTGCGCGACGGCATCGAGGATGCTTTCGTCGGCGTCTTCCCAGACGAGCGCGTCGGCGACGACGATCGCCGAGGCGAACGCGGTGGGACGCCAGTACGGAGAGAAGTCAATGACGGCAGGCGGGAGCTGGTCGTCGAACAGCACGTTGCCGGTCAAATCACCGTGGATCAGCTGGCTGGATGCTTCGACTGGCCGCAGCGCTGCGGCAAGCCGTGGGAGATGCTTGATCTGAGCGAACTCGCCCAGCGGTAGCCCGCCCCAGGCGACGCGGTCGCCGATCGCCCACGGATCAGCGCGCCGGGCGATGAAGTCGGGACGGGGAACGCCAACGAGCGCGGAGTGGAAACGCTCTCCGGTGGCGATGATCTCCGGCCAGCGGCGGGCCTCATGCCGCCCCTCAACCACCTTCCACGCGCACCAGCCGGCAACCACGAAGGTGCCGGCGCGCGCGCGGAGTGGCTGCGCGACACGGAGCTCTTCGCAGGAGACCGAGGCAAGGACCCGCGCCTGCCATTCCAGCTCCGACTCCGACAGATCGAGTGGCTTGAGGACGACATCGCCAACGCGCCACGACGATCCCTGCCCGCCTTCCAGTGGCACGGCCGCCGCCCCGGAGACGCCGAAGGCCGAGAGGACGCGGGGCGAGGGAGTCCTGCTCGACATCTGCAGAACCTAGCCCCACGTCGGCTCGGGTCGGGGCGATTCATCCCACCGATGTAGTCAGAACGGTGTCGGGATATAGCGCAACGGCAGGTCGGGCTCGTGATAGCCGTTGGGCTTCTGCCGCTTCGGCAACTCGAACGCCGGTGGTGTGAGGGGTTCGTACGGAATCTGGCTGAGGAGATGCGTGATGATGTTGAGCCTGCCGCGTTTCTTGTCGTTGTTGTCGGCGACGTACCAGGGTGCCCAGCTGGTGTCGCTGGCTTGGAACATGGCGTCGCGGGCGCGTGAGTAGTCGTACCAGCGGCTGTACGACTTCAGGTCCATGTCGGAGAGCTTCCACATCTTGCGTGGGTCGTCGATGCGGCTCTCGAGGCGCCGGGTCTGCTCGTCGGGGTCGACTTCCAGCCAGTACTTGAGCAGGATGATCCCGTTGTCGACCATCGCCCGTTCCACCCCCGACACCTGCGCCAGGAACGCGTTCGTCTGCTCAGCGCTGCAGAAGCCCATGACGCGTTCGACGCCGGCGCGGTTGTACCAGCTGCGGTCGAAGATCACGACCTCCCCTGCGGCGGGGAAGTGCTGAATGTAGCGCTGGATGTACATCTGCGACTTCTCGCGCTCGGTCGGCGCCGGCAGCGCGACGACGCGAAACACGCGCGGGCTGACGCGCTCGGTGATCCGCTTGATCGTCCCGCCCTTGCCGGCGGTGTCGCGTCCCTCGAAGACGATGCAGATCTTGGCGCCGGAGGCCTTGACCCACTCCTGTAACGCCACGAGCTCTCCGTGCAGCCGCCTCATCTCGCGCTCGTACTCCTTGCGCTTCATCTTGCGCGGATCGCCCTCGGTGGCGTCCGCGTGCTCGTGCTTCTGCTCGTTCGCCTTCTTGCTCACGACGTCGCCTCCGCCATGGCTCGGTCAGGGGCGAGCGCTTGCTGCGTGTTCAGCTCGCTCGGCGCCGAAATGTGTCGTCGCCGCAGCCACTTGCTCGTCTCGACGACGACCGGCAAGAGGGCGGCAAGGCCGAAGCAGGCAAGCCACTCCTTGCCGGTGAGCGAGGTCGTCAACAGGCCCTTCTGCAGGCCGGGGAGCTCCGTTGCGAGCACGACCATCGCCAGTGGGAACAGTGAGATCCCGAGCGCCTTGAGCAACGGGGACGACAGCCCGCTCGTCGGATCCCGCCGGTTCGTCAGCGCGTTGAAGACGGTGCCGAGGCCCAAGACGACGAACGTCATCGTCAGCGACGCAGTCGGCACATCGGTCTTCGGCGTGTCGGGCCCTGCAACGAGCGGGAAGAGCGCGGCCACGAAGAGCGTGAACGCGTAGACGACCCACAGCGTGATCGCCGGTCGGTTCGTGATCGGAACCTTCGGGTCGCGTGGCGGCCGGTGCATGACGTCGGGCGCGCCGGGGTCGACCGCGATGACGACGACACCGGAGGCGGTCATGAACACGAGCAGGTACAGGACCATCTGAGGTGTGAGGGCGACGCCCTTGTTGATGTCGAAGGCAGACGCCGCGAGGAACAGGAAGACGAGCGACAGCAGCTGAGTCATCTGGTAGCGGACATATGAGACGACCTTCTCGTAGACCTTCCGTCCGATCTCGACGGCGTTGACGAGCGTGCCGAAGTTGTCGTCGGTGAGGATCATCCGGCCGGCCTGCTTGGTGACCTCGCTGCCGCTGCCCATCGCCACGCCGATGTCGGCCTGTTTCAGGGCTGCAGCGTCGTTGACGGCGTCTCCGGTCATCGCCACGATCAGGCCCTGCTCCTGCATCAGCCGGGCGAGCCGGAGCTTGTCCTGCGGTGAGACACGGCCGAACACATGCAGCTCGGGAAGCCGGCGGCCGACCTCCTCGTCGGACATCGCCTGCAGCTCGCTGCCGCTGATCGCACCCGGGCCGAGGCCGAGCGTCTCCCCGATCGCCGAGGCGGTGACGGCGTGGTCGCCGGTGATCATGCGCACGTCGATGCCGGCGCCGAGCGCGGTCTGGACGGCTGCCCTCGACGACGGCCGCAGCGGGTCGATGATCCCGACCATGCCGACGAACGCCAGGTCGTGGACGAGCGACATCGGATCGCGGGACATCGCCTCGAGCTCGCTCTCCTCGACGAACCGCGCTGCGAACGCGAGCACGCGCAGCCCCTTCTCGCCCATGCGGTCGTTCGCGGCGTCGATGCCCGAACGCGCCTCGCCGATCGGCGACTGCGAGCCGCTGACCGGCCCACCGGAGTGCGTGCAGCGCGCCAGCACGACGTCGGGCCCGCCTTTGACCAGCTGGACCACCCGTTCGGTGCCCTCGAGGGTGATCCGGTGGAAGGTGGCCATGAACTTGTAGTCGGAGTCGAACGGCACCTCGCCGATGCGCGGATAGGCACGCCGGGTCTCCTCCGCGTCGACGCCGAGCTTGGCCGCGAGCACGACGAGCGCCGCCTCCGTCGGGTCACCGACCACGCTGCCGTCGTCGCCGACGGTCGCGTCGCTGTCGAGCACGAGGCCGAGTGCCAGCCGGGTGAAGTCCGGCAAAGGTGCGCCGGCGACCGACCTGAGAGCCCCCGTCTTCCGATAGCCCTCGCCTTCGACCGTGAACCACGCGTCCCCGGTGTACAGGGTCGAGACCATCATCTGGTTCAGGGTCAGCGTCCCGGTCTTGTCGGTGTTGATCGCGCTCGTGGCACCCAGCGTCTCGACGTCGGTGAGGTTCTTGACCACGGCCTTCGAGTCGGCGAGCTGTTTCGCGCCCATCGAGAGCAGCCCCGAGACGAACGCCGGCATGCCCGTCGGGATCGCCGAGATCGCCATCGCCGTCCCGAGCAGCAGCACGTCGCTGAACTTCTCGCCGCGGGCAACACCGACGATCACGATGAACGCGACCGCGCCCCAGGCGATGAACCCGAGCACGTAGGTCAGCTTTCCGAGCTCCTTCTGGAGCGGTGACCGCGTGCGTGTGACCGAGGTCAGCATCGTCGCGATCTTCCCCATCTCGGTCCCCATGCCGGTTCCGGTCACGACCATTGCCGCCGTCCCTCTCGTCACCGACGTGTTCTGGAACAGCATGTTCGTGCGGTCGCCGAGCGCCACCTCCGGCCCGGCCAGCGTCGCCGCGTCCTTGGCGACGGGCGCGCTCTCCCCGGTCAGGGCCGCCTCCTGCGTCTCCAGCGTCGCGGAGTGGACGATGCGCCCGTCGGCCGGGACGACGTCGCCCGCCTCCACTTCGACGATGTCCCCGGGCACGACGTCGACCGCCGGCACGAGCGTCACCGAGCCGTCGCGGACGACCTTCGCCTGCGGTACCTGCAGGTTCGCGAGCGCGTCGATGCTCGCCTTGGCCTTCAGCTCCTGCCGAGTACCGAGCACGACGTTGAGGAGGATGAGCAGCCCGACGATCACGCCGGTCGAGACCTCCCCGATCAGGAAGCTCACCGCCACGACCCCAATCAGCATGATGTTCATCGGGTCACGCAGCTGCTGCGCCGCCACCGCCCAGATCGAAGGCGGCTCTTCCTTGCTGATCTCGTTCGGCCCGTAGCGCCCAAGGCGTGCCGCCGCCTCGGCGCCCGTCAGACCCGACTCGGCCTGGGAGCCGAGCCCGGACACGACCTCCGCAACCTCGCGCGCATACGGCGGCGCTGCACCCGCATCGGCACCGGCCGACGTCACTGCCGGCGGTGTTTCAAGTGACGGCACATCTGCTGACATAGCTCCTCCGTCATGGAAGTCGCCGCTCGACAACGTGCACGCGAACCGCTGAGAGCAACAACAGCTTCAGATTCGAGACACGCCGCACATCAGACCCGTCCCGGATCGCGCCCACGTCACCCAAACCGGATGAAGCCGAGCCTTCGTCTCTGCCGCTGCCCGCACGCGCCCGGGCTTCTTCGTCGCGCGATCAGGCGGCAGGCGCCGGTGCAGACTCGCGGAGAGCGGACTCGAGCGACCGCTCGAGCGCGTAGATCGGGAACGGCTTCACGAGATACGCGCACGGCCCGAGCTCGAGCAGCGCATCGCTCGCGGGGTAGATGCTCGTGAACAGCACCGGCACGTTCTCGGCGCGCAGTGCCTGGGCAATCCGCAACCCCTCGGCGTCGGTCGGCTCGATCACCGCCGCGTCCACGACGCTCTCGTCGCCGGCCGCGTCTCGTGATGCGACCGGTTCGTGCCCGAGACGCGTGACGACGAGCTCGAGCAGCACTCTGATGTCGTCGTGGGGCTCGTGGATGAGGACGCGGGACATGTGTCACAGGATCGGCCCTCCTCGGAGGGATCCGGCCGACTGCTGGTATGAAGAGGGTGTGAGCGCTCCGCTCCGCATACTCGTGATCGACGACGACGCGGACATCCGCGCGCTCCTGCGGGAGCTGCTCGGGCGGGCCGGCTACGTGGTCGACGAGGCGGACGACGGGAAGCGAGGGCTCAGACAGCTCTTCTCGAATGCGCCGTCGCTCGTGATCCTCGACGTGACGATGCCCGAGCTGGACGGCTATCAGACGCTCGAGCGGATCCGCGACCTGTCCGACGTGCCGGTGCTGATGCTGACCGCGCGAACGCAGGAGCTCGAGAAGGTCCGCGGCCTCTCGTCCGGTGCCGACGACTACGTCGCGAAGCCGTTCGGCCGCCAGGAGCTGCTCGCGCGCGTCCAGGCGCTGCTCCGCCGGACGGGCGGCAGGACGGAGGTGGTCGAGGCCTACCGCGACGACTTCGCGCACGTCGACTACGCGCAGCGGCAGGTCGAGGTGCAGGGCCGTGAAGTGAAGCTGACGCCGCTCGAGTTCAAGCTCATGTCGGCGTTCGTGCAGAACCCGAACCACGTCCTCTCACGTGACCGCCTGCTCGAGCTCGTCTGGGGCGATCCGTACGGCGTGTCGGGCGACCAGGTGAAGCTGTATGTCGGCTACCTCCGCCGCAAGCTCGTCCCCGACGCGCCGGAGTCGGCGCCGATCGAGACCGTGCGCGGCTTCGGGTATCGCTACCGCCCGCCTGCGTCCTGAGGCCCGAGCAGCTCCCGCACCTTCGCGACGAGCTCCGGCGCGTCGAACGGTTTCGCGAGGTACGCATCGGCACCGGCGTCGAGGCCCCTCCTCACATCCGTCTCCTGGACTCGGGCCGAGAGCAGGATCACCTTCACGTCCTGGAGCGCCGAATCGGCGCGAAGCGCCGCGAGCACCTCGTAGCCCGTTCGCTTCGGCATCATCACGTCGAGGACCGCCACGGCCGGGCGCCCCGCACGCGCCGCGTCGATTGCGGCCTCGCCGTCGACCGCACGCAGCACCCGGTAGCCGGCACGTTCGAGGCGCAACGAGAGGAGCGCGAGGATGTCCTCGTCGTCGTCGGCGCAGAGGACGAGCGGGGCGGTGGGCGGGGCCACGCGGGTGGTCTTCGGCGCCGGCAAGGCCGACCCTCCGGCACCTGAATTCTCCCCCGGAGTTGGCGTTCGCCTCCCGCGTCTCTATGCTCTCCCGACATTCCCCTGACCCCCCAGACAGGAGGACGAGTGAAGAAGCGCATCTACGTGGGCGCGGGAGCGTCCGCGCTGATCGCAATCGTCGCCCTGGCGACGATGGTGAGCGGCGCAATCGCCCGGAGCGGCGCCACGCCGCTGCCGGCGTCGTCGTGCTCGGCGATCCAGAATGCAAGCGGTCAGTACCTGATCGCATCCGACCTGCCCCTCGAGGGCTCCGGCCGGACTCAGACGTCGCAGATGACCCGTGCCATCAAGTTCATCCTGAAGGCACACGGTTACAAGGCGGGCAAGTACTCCCTCGCCTACCAGAGCTGCGACGACGCAACCGCTCAGGCCGGCAAGTGGGACTCGGGCAAGTGCTCGGCGAACGCGAACGCCTACGCGCAGAACTCCAGCGTGGTCGGCGTGATCGGCACGTTCAACTCGGGCTGCGCCGAGATCATCGTCCCGGTGCTCAACCGAGCCGCGAACGGCCCGGTAGCCATGGTCAGCCCGGCGAACACGTATGTCGGCCTGACGCATCCGGGCGCGGGCACCGCGGCCGGTGAGCCGGGCAAGTACTACCCGACGGGCAAGCGCAACTACGCGCGCGTCGTCGCTGCCGACGACTACCAGGGCGCAGCCGATGCGCTGCTGGCCCAGTCGCTCAAGGTCAAGAAGGTGTTCATTCTGAACGACAAGGAGGCCTACGGTCTCGGCGTCGCGACGAACTTCAAGAACGCCGCTACGAAGCTCGGCATCAAGATCGCCGGCTTCACGGCCTGGGACGGCAAGGCGACCTCGTACGAGGCGCTCGCGGTCAAGATCAAGGCGTCTGGGGCACAGGGTGTGTTCCTGGGCGGCCTGATCTGCGAGAACGGCGGCAAGCTGATCAAGGACATCGCGGCCGGTGCGCCGGGCGTGAAGATCATGGCTCCTGACGGCTTCACCCCGGTCTCGGCCACCGTGCAGGGCGCAGGCTCCGCCGCCGAGGGGATGACCGTCTCGGTCGCCGGCCTGCCGAACTCGGCCCTGAAGGGCGCGGGCAAGGCGTTCATCGCCGCGTTCACCAAGGCCGACCACAAGGCACCGGACCCGTACTCGGTGTACGCGGCCCAGGCCGCCGAGGTCATGATCCAGGCGATTGCGCAGTCCAACGGCAGTCGCGCCGATGTGGCCAAGCAGCTCTTCAGGGTTCGCCTGAAGGGCAGCATCCTCGGCACCGTGTCGTTCAACGCGAACGGCGACGTGACCGCGAACCCGGTCACGATCTACAAGGTCAAGGGTGGCAAGTCGACGACCCTCACGGTCATCGTGCCGCCGAAGTCGCTCGTGAAGGCCGCATAGCCGGGACCCCACCAGCGGTTTGACCCGAGGGGGGAGAGCGAGCGCTCTCCCCCCTCGTTCTTCCTATGCTCCCTGGATGCCGCTGGCGGAAGTGCCGAATCTCCAGAGCGAGCTGGACAAGCTCTACAACCAACCGCTCGAGAGCTTCACCAGGGCGCGAAACGACCTGGCGGCGCGCCTGCGCAAAGCGCACCAGGACGACGCCGCCCGAACCGTCCTCGCGCTGCGCAAGCCGAGCACCGTCGCATGGGTGGCCAACCACCTGGCGCGCGAGCAGCCGAAGCAGGTCGAGACCCTGCTCCAGGCTGCCGAGCGGCTCCGCGAGGCGCAGCAGCGGTCGCTCGGCGGCAAGGCGAGCGCGGACGAAGTCGGCGAGGCGTCGTCCGCCGAGCGCGAAGCCGTGCGGACGCTGCTCGCCACGGCCCGTGCCGCCCTCGGGCCGCGGGCGACGCCGGGGCTGCTCGAGCGGCTCTCACAAACGCTTCGAGCCGCGGCGATCGATCAGGAGGGGCGTGCGCTGCTGCAACGGGGCCGGCTGACCAAGGAGCTGAAGGCGGCCGGCTTCGGTCCGCTCGAGGCCGTCGTGCCGTCTCGCCGCCGCGGCGACGAGGTCGCGCGGGCAGCCCGCGAGCGCGTGCGGTCGCTCCGCAGCGAGGCGCGACGGCTCCTGGACGAGGCGCGCGACGCCGAGCGGGCCGCCGCCGACGCCGCCCGCTCGGCGCAGATCCTCGGGGACGAGGCGGCGGAGAAGCGGCGTGACGCCGAGCGTGCGGCTGACGAGCTCGCCGACGCCGAGCGCGATCTCGACACGAGGCGCTAGCCCAGGTCGCGACTCGCACGGATGAGCGGAGCATTCGGCGGGGCCGTCTCCCCTACGGCCCCACCGATTGCCCCCGAGGGTGGCAGCAAGCCCGGCCGAACCGCGCGCGCCACCCCGATCACGGTTTAGCCCCTTCAGGACCCTCGCGCACTAGACGGAACGGCAGGCGGGAATCTTCCGAAAGGCCAGTACGGCGGCCTCCGCTAACGCGACGCGGGGCCGGCCGGCCGCGCGGTCTCCTCGACCAGGTTGCGCTGGACGAGGGTGAAGAGCAGTCCGATCGCCGGCAGGACGGCGACGACCGCGATGCCGAAGACGACCAGCACGCCGGTGAGCGTCCCGCTCGGAGCCGCCGCCTGCGCGATCGTCAACGTGCCGGGAAGGACGTACGGCTGCTGCGCGACGCCCCAGCCTGCGATCACGGCGGCGACCGCGCCCACCGCGAGGACACGGGCTCCGCGATGCGCGCCCCGATGGAGCAGCGCGAGCACACCGAGGCCACAGAGGACCGAGAGGGCCACGAGCGGCAGACCGTCACCTGTGAGGCCGTCGTAGAGCTCGCGGGCCTGGCTGTGCAGTGCGACGAGCCCACCAACCGCCAAGGCCCCGGCGACCACCGCGGTGACGAGCGCCCTGTTGGAGAAGTAACGCTCGAGATCCGGCGCGCCCGCGCGTCGCGCGTCGCTGACGAGGAACACGGCCGCCAGGTAGGCGCTGGTCGCGACGAAGAGCGCCCCGATGACGAACGAGAGCGTGTTGAACCAGCTGGTCAGAAAGTCTCCCGTGGCGTTGCCGGCCGGCACCCGCCCGCCGGCGATCGCGCCCACGACCGTGCCGAGGAAGAAGGGCGTGAGCAGCGACGCCAACCCGAACAGCGCTACCGCCACTGCACGGGCACCGGCGCGGCGAGCGCTGTGGTGGAACGCGAACCCGGCCCCGCGCAGCACGATGCCGAGCGCGGCGAGGCTCAGCGGGATGAACAGCGTCGAGAAGATTGCCTCGAACGCCGGCGAGAAGCCCGTCCAGAGGACGACCAGGACGAAGATGAGCCACACGTGATTCGCCTCCCACACCGGTCCGATCGCCCAGTCGATCAGCTCGCGCGGGCGACGGCCACGATCTCGACTGCCTGCGAGCAGGCTCCACAGTCCCGCACCGAAATCGGCGCCGCCGAACACCGCGTACATCGTGACGCCGACCAGGAGGACGACGGCGACCGCGTCGGCCTTGCTCACCCGGACGCTCCAGCAGCGAGGTCGGCCGGGGGCGCGGGCTCCGGGCCGTAGGGAACTTCGACCTGCTGCTCATCGGCGTCGCGCCAGCGTCGCGACATCGCGCGGAGCACGAGGATCAACGCCGCGCCGAGGGCGACATAGAGCGCGACGACGACTCCGAAGGTGACCCAGACGCCGCTTGCGTGCGTGACGGCATCCGACGTCAGCATCACGTTGTAGACGATCCACGGCTGTCGCCCGACCTCGGTCACGATCCACCCGCACTCGAGCGCGACGACCGATGCCACGCCCGACACGGCGATCGAGCGGAGGAACCAGCGCGACTGCGGGATGTCGCGCCGACGCCACCAGCCGGCGCCGAACCAGAGGCCGAGGCCGATCAGCAGCGTGCAGATGCCGACCATGGCATCGAACGACCAGTGCAGCATCGTGTCTGCAGGCGGCCGGTCAGCTGCCGGCACGGAGTCGAGCCCTGTCACCTGCGTGCTCGTGCTCCAGCCGACGAGGAAGGAGTCGAGCCCGGGAATCCCGATTCCGCCCTTCACGCCACTCGACGTGCACCTTCCGCCCAGGTACTCGGTGACGTCGGTGGACGTGTGCTGCACGCACTCCATCGCGGCGAACTTGATCGGCTGGTCCTCGGCAATCGCCCGGGCCGCCGAGTCGCCGACCGCGAACTGGATCGGTGTGGCGATGCAGGCGACCGTGAGCGGGATGAGGAGGCCGAGGCGATGGATGCGGTCGCGCCTGCCGCGGAGCATTCCGACCGCATAGATCGAAGCAACGATGAAGCCGGTGACGAGGTACGCGGCCAGGATCATGTGGGGAACCTCATAGGGCACCGCCGGGTTGAAGATCACCTGCCACGGATCGACGGACGTCACGTCCCCGGTCGACGGCGAGAACCCCTGCGGCTGGTTCATCCACGAGTTCACAGCCACGACCGAGAACGCTCCGCCCAGGCCTGCCAGCACGACCGGCACCCCGGTCCAGAAGTGGGCCCAGGGGGAGAGATGCCTCCAGCCGAAGATGTAGATCGCGACGAAGATCGCCTCGAGGAAGAAGAAGAGGCCCTCGATCGCGAACAGGACGCCGAACACGTCGCCGAAACGGCCGGTGAAGGCGGGCCAGAGCAGCCCGAACTCGAACGAGAGCACCGTCCCGGTGACGGCACCGACCGCGAATGTCACGGCGACTGCCTTCGACCAGCGCTGCGCGAGCCTGAGCGCGTCGGAGTCGCCGCGCCGCAGCCCGCGGTAGTTCGCGATCAGCATCATCGCCGGCAGCGCGACGCCCAATGACGCCAGGATGATGTGGAAGCCGAGCGTGAACGCCATCTGGCTCCGGGCCGCCTCGAGTGTCGAGGCGGCCATCACTCGCTGTCGACGGTGATCCGACCCGAGCGCTGATGGGTCAGCGCGGCGCCGGCCCAGTCGACGACGGCCTTGGCGCGATCCTCGTTGGTCGGCAGCAGCGCGAGGTGCACCGCGCCCCACGCCAGCTGAGCCTTCCTGCCCGTCATCGTGCGGCCCCGCAGCGTCTGCGCGACGGCGGCCCCGCGTCCGATCGTCGCCATCGTTCCCTTGTCGTGGTACCTGAACGACTTCGTTTCCTTGCCCGCGATCCGCCGCGCGATCGTCTTGCCGACGTGCTCACCCGACTGGAGCGCGACCGACCCGAGTTGGGGGAGCACCTGTTTCGTCTCCTGGTCGACGACCGCGGCGACGTCGCCGACCACGTAGACCTCGGGATGCCCCGGCAGCGCCAGGTCGGGGCCGACCCCGATGCGGTTCCCGCGCTGCAGATCGATCCCGAGGCCCTGGACGAGGTGGTTCCCCTGCAAGCCGGCTCCCCAGATCAGCGTGTGCGCCTTGAGCTCCTCCCCCGACTGGAGCGTCACGCGCGTCGGCGACACCGAGGCAACCCGTGCGTCCGTCTTCACCTCGACCGTCCGTTCGGTCAGCGCATTCGTTGCGTATCGGCGCAGCTTCGGCTTGAACATCGCGAAGAGCTCGGGCCCCCCTTCGACAAGGGTCACGCTTGCGTCGGCCCGCGTCCGCGTCGGGAAATCCCGTTCGAGCTCGCCACGGTAGAGCTCGACGACGGCACCCGCGGTCTCGACGCCGGTTGGCCCTCCACCGACGACGACCACGTTGAGCGCCCCGTCCTCGACCAGCGCCGGATCGCGATCGGCGGCCTCCCACCGTTCGAGCAGGTGATGCTTCAGTCGGACCGCGTGGGGGAGCGTGTACATAGGGAAAGCGTGCTCGGCTGCACCATCGGTGCCGAAGAAGTTCACCTCGGCGCCGACGCCGAAGACGAGGTAGTCGTACGTGATCGGGTCGAGCCCGTCGAACTCCACCTCTCGCCCGTCGAGGGAGACCGCCGTCACGAACGCCTGATGGACTGTCGTGTTCTCGTGCCCCGAGAGCAGGTCGCGAAGAGAGTGGCCGACGGCGGTCGTCTCGAGGAGGCCCGTCGCGAGTTGATAGAGCAGCGGCTGGAACGTGTGGTAGTCATGGCGGTCGACGAGGACGACCTCGGCATCGGCGGCCGCGAGCTTCTGTGCAGCGCCGACGCCGGCGAAGCCCCCGCCGAGGATGAGGACACGTGGGCGCGAGGTGCTCATCGACCTTCGCTGCCCGGCACCTCAGCTCGCCGCCGTCGCCAGGCCGCGGTCTGCGGCGGTCACACCGAGGCGTCCCAGCAGGTGGTCCCCCACGCGCAGCGAGTTCGCCATCGCAGTCAGCGCCGGGTTCACCGCGCCGATCGACGGGAAGACGCTCGTGTCGACGACGTAGAGGTTGTCGAGCTCGTGCGCCTTGCAGTCCGCGTCGACGACGGAAGTGGAGGGATCTGTTCCCATGACGCACGTTCCCGCCTGGTGCGCGACGCCGGCGAGCGGGATCTCGTTCTTCATGTAGGCAAAACGACCGAAGAGATGGTCGGGCTCCATGTGCAGCTTCCCGAGCATCGACTTGAGCTGTTCGTACAGCCGGCGTTTGGGCTCGTCGTTCGTGGCCCGATAGGCGAGCGTGAGCTTTCCGTCACGGTCGACGGTGACGCGGTTTGAAGCAACCGGCAGGTCCTCGGTCGAGAGCCAGAAGTCGATTGCGTGCCGCGCGATGCGATCGAGCGACCACTGCGGCGCAAGCTTCGTCTCGCCAGGCCGCTCACCGCGGAACATCGGCGCCTGAGACTTGCCGACCATCTGAATGTTGCCGAGCGGGAACTCGAAGCCCTTGCCGCCGCTGAAGTAGAAGTCGTTCAATGCCAGCGTCTTCTGGAACACGGTTGGGTTCTCCTCACGCGACAGCGCCAGCACGGCTTCGCTGTTGTGGAACATATAGTTGCGCCCGACCTGATCGGAGCCGTTCGCCAGCCCGTTCGGGTGCTGCTCATTGGACGAGAGCAACAGCAGCTTCGCCGTGTTCGCCGCTCCGCACGCGAGGGCGACGAGGTCGGCCGAGGCGCTCCGGGTTCCGCCGTCGTGCTCGAAGAGCACCTCGGTGACCGTGCGCCCTGACGCGTCCGTGCCGAGCCGCACGACCTTCGCGTTTGTCAGAAGCGTGACGTTCGCGTGTTCGAGCGCCGGCCGGACGCCCAGCACCTCTGCATCCGACTTGCCGTGAATAGCACAGACGAAGCCGTCGCAGTTCATGCATCGGACGCACACGCTGTAGGGCATGTTCGCCTCGTTGAGGCGCACGCCGCACGGCGCGTGGAACGGGTGATACCCCGCGGCGGAGAGGTCGTCGGCCAGCTGCTGGATCCGCGGCTCGTGCGAGACGGCCGGGAACGGGTACGGCCCGCTCGCCGGTCCTTCCGTCGGGTCCTCTCCGCGCGCGCCGTGCACCTCGTACAGCTGCTCGGCGAGCGTGTAGTACGGCTCGAGGTCGTCGTAGGTGATCGGCCACGAAGGCGAGATTCCGTCGTGGTGGTGAAGCTCGCCGAAGTCCTCGGGCCTGAGCCGGTACAGCGCGGCGCCGTAGAGCTTCGTGGCGCCGCCGACGAAGTAGTGCACCTGCGGCTGGAACGGCGTGCCGGCGGAGTCGTACCAGGTGTCGGGCGACACGTACCTGTTGTCGACGAAGACGTCCTGCGCCAGCCAGTTGGACGGTTCCCGCGGCAGCCAGTCACCGCGCTCGAGCAGCAGGACCCTCTTGCCCGACGGCGCGAGATGCCGCGCGAGTGTCCCCCCGCCTGCGCCTGACCCGATGATGATCACGTCGTAGTGGGCGTCCATGGTTCCTCCTCAGACTGAGCTCGCTACACGCCGCTAGAACTCGCCGGTGCGTTCGGGGACGATGATCCGGGCGGCCGCTTCCAGAAGTGCGAGGTGCGAGAACGCCTGCGGAAAGTTGCCGAGGTGGCGGCCCGTGCCGGCGTCGAACTCCTCGGCGTACAGGCCGAGCGGCGACGCGATGCGCAGCAACTTCTCCATCAGGTCGCGCGCGCGCTGCAGCTCGCCGATGATCGCGAGCGCCGACACCAGCCAGAAGGAGCAGATGAGGAATGTCCCCTCCTTTCCGGACAGCCCGTCGTCGGTCTCGTCGGTCCGGTAGCGGAGAACAAAGCCGTTCTCGGTCAGCTCCTCGTCGATCGCGTTCACCGTCGCACGCATCCGCTCGTCATCCGCCGGGAGGAAGCCGAAGATCGCCGCGAGCAGGACCGACGCGTCGAGCGCGTCGGTGTCGTAGTGCTGGCGAAGGACGCCGCGCTGCGAGACGCCGCGCTCGAGGATGTCGGCGCGAATCTCGGTCGCAGTCGCCTGCCAGCTCGCGGCCCTGTCGGGGTCGCCGCGGATCCCCGCGAGCTGGGCGGCTCGGTCGAGCGCGACCCAGCCCATCAGCTTCGACGACACGTAGTGCTGCGGCTTGCCGCGGGCCTCCCAGATGCCCTGGTCCGGCTCCCGCCACACCTTCGTCGCGCACTCGGCCTGCGACTCGACGATCGGCCACAGCCGCCTCGGCAAGCGCTCCGCGCGGCGCGTGTGGAGGAGGATCGAGTCGAGCACGGCTCCGAAGACGTCGTTCTGCCGCTGGTCGAACGCACCGTTCCCGATGCGCACCGGGCGTGCTCCGGCGTAGCCGCTGAGATCGTCTCGCGTCGTCTCTGTCAGATCGCGACGACCGTCGATGCCGTACATGATCTGCAGCGAACCGTCTTCGGTCGGCTCGACATCGGCGACGAACTGCATGAACTCATCCGCCTCCCATTCGAGGTTCAGCCAATGGAGCGCCTGGAGCGTGAACGTCGTGTCGCGCATCCACGTGTAGCGGTAGTCCCAGTTCCGCTCACCGCCCGGGGTCTCCGGGAGCGACGTCGTCAGCGCCGCCACGGTGGCGCCCGTGGGCATGTACGTCAGCCCCTTGATCGCGAGCGCCGACCGCTGGACCGGATCACGGAACCGATGATCCGGAATGCGTGCTCGACCGAGCCACGCGCGCCAGAAGCGGGTCGTGGCGGCGATTCGGGCCTGTGCGTCCTCGACCCCCTCCGGCGTCGCGAGCTCCTCTGCCCACGAGAGCGCGCAGTACACGCGTTCTCCGATCGCGAGCACGTGTCGCGCGCGTACGCGGTTCCCCTCGATCCCGAGCGGGAGATCCGAGCGGAGGCGGATCGTCTGACCGGCACCCGTCGCATCGGCGGCATGGCGGTCGTCGCCCACGAGCGTCCACCCGGCCGAAGTGCGGCCGTAGTCGAACGCCGGCTCGCAGACGAGCTCGAGCTCGACCTGCCCGTCGATGCACTCGACCGTGCGCACCAGCATGTGGTCCCCGTCTTCGTCGGTCGGCGGCCTCGTGTGAGGCGTGATCGTGTCCTCGTGCTCCCTTGGCCCGATCGTGAGCGCGTCCCGAACGACGATCCACCCCGTCGGGGTCTTCCAATCCGTGACGAGCACGTTCGTCCCGGGCTCGTACCTGCGACCGGCCGGATGGTTGATCCCGAACGGACCGAGGCGGAAGAAGCCCGCCTCACGGTCGAGCAGGCTGCCGAAGACGCTCGGCGAGTCGAAGGCCGGCACGCAGAGCCAATCGATGGCGCCGTCCGGCGCGACGAGCGCCCCCGTGTGGCAGTTCGACAGGAACGCGTAATCCGCGATCGGCGGAAACGGCGACGGTGCGGCGGCGCTCTGCTCGCCGGGCCTGGCCCGAGCCGGCGCGCTCACGACTCGATCCAGGGCATCTGCCACCGCCCGTGACCGGCGACCAGCGCGTCGGCCGCCTCCGGCCCCCAGGATCCCGGCGCGTACGGCTGGACCGGCGGCGGCGCGTCGAGCAGGGGCTGCATGATCCGCCACGTCTCCTCGACACCGTCCTGGCGCGTGAAGCGCATGCTGTCCCCCACGAGCGCCGCGTGGAGCAGCACCTCGTAGGGCGTCGCGCCCTCCCCGCCCTCGCTCGAGAATTCCATGTCGAGCTGGATCGGCCCGGGCCCGTCCGCTCGGTGCGCCTCGATCTCGAGCCGGATCCCGGTCGACGGGTCGAGCTTGACCACGAACTGGTTCGGCGTCATGTCACGTTCGAACGCAGGGAAGCCGAGCCGCGGCGGATGCTTGAAGACGAGCCGGAGCTCGGTCTGCGTCACCGGCAGTCGCTTGCCGGTCCGAATGAAGAACGGCACTCCTGCCCAGCGCCAGTTCTCGATCTGCAGCCGCAGGGCGACGAACGTCTCCGTCGTCGAGTCGGGAGCGACGCCGTCGATCGACCGGTAGCCGCCGTACTGCCCGCGGACGTAGTGCGCGGGATCGGCCTCCTTGACGGCACGGAAGAGCGCGACCTTCGCGTCTTTCATCGTCTGTTGGTCCCCCCGCGCCGGAGCTTCCATCGCGCACATCGCGACGACCTGCATCAGGTGGTTGACCACGACGTCCCGCAGTGCTCCGACCGGGTCGTAGAAATGGCCGCGGTCCTCGACGCCGAAGTCCTCCGCCATCGTGATCTGGACGGAGGACACGAAGTTGCGGCTCCAGACCGGCTCGAGCATCGAGTTGGCGAATCGCAGGTGGACGATCTCCTCGATCCCCATCTTCCCGAGGTAGTGGTCGATGCGGTACAGCTGCGACTCGTCGACGTACTGGTGCAGCTCGAACGCGAGCGCGCGCGCGGACTCCCTGTCGTGGCCGAAGGGCTTCTCGACGACGATCCGCGCGTTCTTCGTCAGACCCGCGTCCGCGAGCCCCTTGACGACACGCCCGAAGAGGAACGGCGGGATCTCGAGGTAGAAGACCGGCAACGACGAGTCACCGATCGCATCCGCGACGCGCTGATAGGTCGCCGCATCGCCGAAGTCGCCGGAGACGTACGAAAGCCGGGCGGCGAAGCGCCGGAACACGTCCTCGTCGAGCTGCTCGCCGGTGCCGACGATCGACGTTCGCGCGCGCTCGATCAGCTGATCCACGCTCCAGTCGTCGACCGCGACGCCGAGGATCGGGCAGTCGAGCAGGCCGCGGGCTTCGAGCCGGTAGAGCGACCGGAAGGTCATCACCTTGGCCAGGTCGCCCGTGATGCCGAAGACGACCAGACGGTCGGCGTGCCTCCCGTCGCTGTCCGGCTGCCGTTGGCTGTCCGGCGCGGTCGTCGGTGCGTAGGCGGTCATGCTCCCTCCTCTCCGGTTTCGGGAGCCCACGGCTGGGACCTCGGAAAAACTACGAGCGCGTCAGCGCAGGCGTGTCATCCGAAGCGGGTGATCCGGCGAAAGGTTTCGTAGACGTGTTGATACAGGTTTGTGATCAGCAGCCGTGGCCGGGCTGCTCGTGCCTAGCATCGCAGGGGGTTCCCGGAGGACGAGAACGGGGGGTGTGCATGTCCACGACGACGTTCGCGAGGCTGACGTTGCGCGAACAGGAAGTGGCAACGTTGCTGAGCTACGGCTACACGAATCAGGAGGTGGCTGCTCGGCTGGCGATCTCGGTTCGCACCGTCGAGTCGCATCGCGGGAATCTGATGGCGAAGCTCGGCGCCCTGACACGGGCGGACGTTGTTCGCTGGGCGCTCGAGAACGGCCTCTTGAGATGACCCGTCGGCTCCGGGACATACGGCAGCTCTGACACACGGTTTCAAGCCAAACCCTGGTGTCAGAGCCGCCCTTTAAGGCCCATACGGGATTCGAACCCGTGCCGCCGCCGTGAGAGGGCGGTGTCCTAGGCCACTAGACGAATGGGCCGCGTGGAACGCGCGCCAGTGTAGCGAACGGGCTCCTCGCGGATCTCGACTGTGCGCTACGCGCCGATCTCGTGCAGCAACGGCCCCGTGTCGAGCGGCTCGAAGCCGAGCCGGGCAGCGATCTCCTCGCTCGTGGGCTTCGTGCCCTCGCGGAAGAGCTCGCCGAGCAGCTCGCCGGTCTGCGGGCTGCGCCACCAGTCCGCCCCCACCTGGTCGACGAGGTGCTTCCGCAGCTGCGCCGAGCGGATCCAGGCCCGCAGGTAGTCCGCCGAGTAGAACCCGGCGTCCATGTCGGAGAGGTAGTTGTCGCGGCGGTACCGGACGCCGGTCGCGTCGGTCAGCAGCCGCTCGTAGACGTCGGCGTCGCCTCCGTCGCTCGCAAAGCGCGACCAGAAGTCGAGCTCGAAGCGCAGCTTCGCCTCGTAGCGCCGATAGAGCAGCGCTTCGAGGAACGTCGTCGCCTCGGCATTCTCCCGAGCCTGCTCGGGCGACAGGCCGAAGTAGAGCTCGTGCCACTCCGGCTCGCGGGAGATCGCCTCGACGATGTAGGAGTAGATCTCCGTCAGCGCGTGATCGCGCGAGATGCGGCGGAACGTGTACGGCAGCGACGGATCGCAGCCGGCGTAGTGCAGCGCATGCCCCGCCTCGTGCAGGAACGCCTGATAGTCGTGCAGGCCTCCCTGCGCGCGCGTGATCAGGTGAACGATCTTCGGCGGATCGCTGGCGATCACGCAGGCACGCGGCGACTTCTGGGGCCGGTCGTCGAGATCGAGCTTGATGTTCGGCTGCGCGTTCAGGTCGAAGCCGAGCGCCTCCAGCGTCTGCAGGCAGATCTCCGTCGCACGGTCCTTGGTGTAGGTCGACTCGAGGGGCGAGAGCCGCCGCATCCAGGCCGTGTGGTAGCTCGACGGCACCGCCTCGCGATCGTCGCCGAGGAGCCTCGCGAACCAGCGTTCACGAAGAGCCTCATACGCCGCGGTCGAATCGTCGCTCGCCTGCTGCAGCGCCGCCGAGAGCTCGTGCAGCGAGATGTCCTTCTCCTCCTCGTTACGCTCGATCGCATCGGCGATCCCGGAGTACTCGGCGGCGAGCTCTTCACCGGCGCGGAGGAGATCGAGGCGATCGCCGTTGAACCCCGCACTCGCCTCGGCCTGGATCGCGCCCAGCTGCTCGCGGTCGGCGTAGGCGGGGAGCACCGCCAGCTGCGCCTGGGCGTTTCGCAAGGGCATCTCTTCGCCGTTGAAGGTCACGCGGGCAGCGAGCACCCGGTTCTCGAGCTCGTCCTCCCGCTCGGCCAGCTGGGCGGAGATCAGGCCGGACTCGCAGGACTTGCGCAGGCGGTAGAGGAGCTCGCGCTCGTCGCCCGCCGAGTTTCCCTCGACCTCCCGCAGTGCATCGAGCTGCTCACGGCCGAAGAGGTCGGCGTAGCGGCGGACGATCTCCGCCTGTTCGGAGACCTCCTTCTCGCCCACGCGAACCGCGCGCCACTCCTCGGAGCGCTCGAACAGATAGCGCTCGAACCGCGCCTGGAACTCGGTTGGGCTGAGAACCGAAGTGGAGCTCACGAGACGAACCCTAGCGAGGCGCCGCGCCGTCTCGACGAGGGTGTGCGGCTCGAACGGCTTGCCGAGCACGGCATCGGCCGCGCCGGCGTAGTCGTCGAGGTCGACGGAGCCGGTGACGAGCCCGACCGGGATCCCGTCCGCGCGGAGCCGGTCGAGAAGATCACGCGTGTCGTCCTGCTGCAGGTGGACGTCGAGGAGCACCACGTCGGGACGCTCCGCCGCGACGGCCGCCTCGGCTTCCGCGATCGTGGCCGCCTCGCGCACCACGAAGCCGTCGAGCTCGAGGTTCACGCGGCAGAGCAGTCGTAACGACAGGTCGTCGTCGACGACGAGCACGCTGGCCGCAGAGCGGTGCATCGGCGCAGGATGGTAACGATAGGATCGGCGTGTGGGACCGAGGACCGGCAGCGAAGAACGCTACTCGGTTGCGCTCGGCGACCTGTGGTCGGGACTTTCCCGAACCCTGGCACGACTCGACGTGGTCGCCGCCGAGCCCGAGCGGCTCGACGACGTCGATGCTTCGGCCTCGCTGCGGCGCCTCCAGTACGCGCTGCACCTGGCCGCCGAGCACACCTACGGGCTGGAGCCGCCTCCCGCGGCGGCGAGCGCGCACGCCGAGCTTGCCGATGCGCTCACCTGCGCTCGCGACGCGACCGCCGACGTGGCCGAGGCGGTCGCGATCTGGGGCACCGAGGGAGCCGGCACGCTCCTCCACGAGTGGCGCGGCGCGCTCTTCCGCGTGCGACTCGCCCGCATGCGCCTCGCAGCGCCCCCGGCACCGGCTGCGACAGGCGAGGATCGAGCCGACCACAGCCTCGCCTGGCCGCTCGCGGCATTCACGCTGGCCCTCGCCGGCGCACTCGCGTTCGTGGCCGGCGCCACGCTCCAGCTCTGGCCGCTGTGGGCGACGGGGCTCGTCGCCGTCTGCTGCTCGGTGATCGCCTACCGGCCGTCGTAGGGCCGCCGCCGTACCTCGGCGCACGCCGCCGGCGTTCAGCCTCCAGAAGATGACCGATCGCGCCCCCCAGCCCCCGGGCGCGCGAAGTGCACGCACCTCCGACCCCCCGCTTCCGCGTCCGACACTTCACTATCGGCTCGCGGCCTGGCGCGCCTTTCAGCGCGCCCTCGACCCGCTCGCCCCGCCGCGGCCGTTCAGGCGGCCGCCGCGGCCGCATTGAGCCGCGCCAGGCTCTCCTCGCGGCCGAGCAACTCGATGCTCTCGAAGAGGCCGGGCGAGACCTTCGAGCCCGTCAGCGCAAGGCGGATCGGAGCGAACGCATCGCGCGGCTTCAGCCCGCGCTCCTCCGCGAGTGCACGCATCGCCTCCTCGATCGCCGCCGCCGCCCACGGCTCGACGGCGGCAAGCCGATCGGCGGCCGCGTGTGAGAGCGCCGGGTCGACGCCTCCGGGCGGCGTGACCGGCTCGAAGAAGAAGCGGACGAAGTCCGGATACTGCGAGAACCTCTCGATCTTCTCCTGCACGAGGGGCACGGTGGCCCGCACCCGCTCGACCGGCCAGGCGATCCCCTGCTCGGACAGCCACTTGCAGAGGTCGTGGGCGTACTCGTCCGGCTGCAGGTTCCGCAGGTAGACCCCGTTCAGCCAGTCGAGCTTCTGGTAGTCGAAGGTTGCGGGGCTCGCACCGATCCGGTCGAGCGTGAAGCGCTCGACCAGCTCGTGGCGCGACATGATCGTGGTCCTGTCGTCGTAGCTCCAGCCGAGCAGGGCCAGGTAGTTGACGAGCGCGGCCGGGAGGTAGCCGTCACGCCTGAACTCGTCCACCGTCACGGCGCCGTGACGCTTCGAGAGCTTCTTGCCGTCGTCGCCGTTCACATTCGGCACGTGCCCATACACCGGCAACTCTGCCCCGAGCGCCCGGAGGATGTTGATCTGCTTCGGCGTGTTGGCCACGTGGTCGGGCCCGCGCAGGACGTGGGTGATGCGATCCTGGACGTCCTCGACCGGGCTCGCGAAGTTGTAGGTCGGGCGGCCGTCGGACCTGAGGATCACGAGGTCCTCGATCTCCTTGTTCGGGTACTCGATCCGGCCGAGCACGACGTCGTCCCAGGTCGTCGTGCCCTCGTCGGGCATCCGGAAGCGGATCGCGCCGTCGTCCTCGTAGGCCTTGCCCTCGTCGAGCAGCCGGCGCGCGAGCTTCTGACAGGTCTCGAGATTGTCGAGCTGGAACGTGACAGGCCCGTCCCAGTCGAGCCCGAGCCATCGCAGCGACTCCTGGATCTGCGCGGTGGCCGCCTCGACCTCGCGGCTCGTGTCCGTGTTCTCGATGCGCAACAGGAACTCGCCACCCTCGTGCCGGGCGAACAGCCAGTTGAAGAGCGCGGTCCGCACGTTGCCGATGTGCAGAAGCCCCGTGGGGCTCGGAGCCATTCGGACGCGGACGCCTGCCATCTCTCTATCGTAGGGCGACCGTGGAATTCGGCGCGCACATGTCGTCCAGTGGGGGAATCGACAAGGCGATCGACCGGATCGAGGAGATCGGCGGCGACTGCGTCCAGGTGTTCACGCAGAGCCCGCGCATGTGGCGGCCGACGAATCACAAGCCCGACGCGCTCGCGCGGTTCCGCGCGCGGAGAGCCGAGGCCGGCATCGGGGGCGTCGTCTGCCACGCGCTCTACCTGTGCAACCTCGCCGCTCCGGACGACGAGATCTACGAGAAGTCGATCCGGACGATGTGCAGCACGGTCGACGCGGCGTGCGCCATCGAGGCCGACGGCGTGATCTTCCACGTCGGATCGCACCTCGGTGCGGGATTCGAGCTGGGGCTCGAGCGGACCTGCGCTGCGCTCGCCCAGATCCTCGAACACTGCGAGGGCGACACGTGGCTGCTGATGGAGAACTCGGCGGGGGCCGGCGGGACGATCGGCCGGTCGCTGGAGGAGCTGCAGACGCTCCTCGAACGGCTCGACCGTCATCCACGTCTCGGCATCTGCCTCGACTCGTGCCACCTCTACGTCTCGGGCTACGACGTCACCGACCCGAAGGCGGTCGACGAGCTCGTCGCCGCCGTGGACGGCGGGATCGGGCTCGACCGGCTGCGGGCGCTCCACGTGAACGACAGCGCCGCCGAGCTCGGCTCGAACCGCGACCGGCATGCCAACATCGGCGAGGGCCTGATGGGCGAAGGGCTGGGGGCATTCATCGCCCATCCAGCGTTCCAGCGCCTCAGCGCCTACCTCGAGGTGCCCGGCGTGAACAAGGAGGGGCCGAACGCGGACGAGATCCAGAAGCTCCGCGACCTGCACGCGCGCTGGACGAACGGCGTCTGAGCTTCCTCCGAGGCGGCTCAGAGCCGGCTCAGAGGAAGCTCAGAGCAAACGTGGTGAAAAGCGCGCAGAAGCGGGGAAATTGTGTGACGGATCGAACCCAGGTGGCGTATGAGGGGTGAGATGACCTTCGCCCAGGCTGCCGAGGAGCACCTCGACGACGTCTACGGCTACCTCGCCTGGTTCACGGGCGACCGCGCGGCCGCCGAGGACCTCGCCGGCGAGACATTCGAGCGGGCGCTGCGCCTCTGGCACCGCTTCGACCCGAACCGCGGCTCCGCCCGCACCTGGCTCTGCCAGGTCGCGCGCACGGTGGCGCTCGACCACTTCCGCTCCGAGCGCCGGCGCACGAGGCGCGAGCAGCTCGCGGCACCGAGCGACCGGATCGAAGAGCGCTTCGTGGAAGGGCTCTCACCCGACCTCGAGGCGGCGCTCCAGGCCCTCTCGGCCGGCGAGCGCGAGGTCGTGGCGCTCAGGATCCTGCTCGACCTCGACGCCGGCACCGCCGCGAGCGTGCTCGGCATCACGGCCACGAACTGCACCACGCGCCTGAACCGGGCGCTCAGGAAACTCGAGGAGGCGCTCCATGTCGCAGCGTGATCTCGTCGCGGAACTGCGCGCCGCGCACGTCCAAGCACCGTCCGAGCTCCGTGCCCGCGTGCGGCTGATCGCCGCCTCCGACACGACTCCCGCGCCGCGCCGCACGTTCACCTGGCGCCGCGCAGCCCTGGTGGCACTGCCGGTCGCGGCCGCCCTCGCAGCGGCGATCGTCCTCACCAGGCCGGCTCACACTCCGCCGACGGCCGCGCCCGTCGACCGGGCCGCCGTCGAGCACGGCGCCACGGCCGCGCCCGCGCCCGCCCTCAAGAGCGCAGCCACCGCCCCGGCCCCGTCCACGACCCGCGTCCAGCGCTACGGCGCCTATCTCGCCCTGCGCGTCCCGACCCCGAACGGCGTCTCGACCGGCGTCAAGGAGGCGCTCCGGATCACGAAGGCCCTCGGCGGCTACGCCGGCTCCGTCCATGCGACCACGACCGGGACGGCCGGGAGCGCAGACCTGACGCTCAAGATCCCTCGCGCACACATCCAGGACGCAATCGCCCGCCTCTCCGCGCTCGGGACGATCACCGCAGAACAGGTCGACGTGCAGGACCTGCAGGCCGGCCTGAATGCCACCGACCGGACGATCGCCCGGCTTCAGCGGCAGCTCGAGGAGCTGCGCGGCCGGCCCAGCTCCGAGGCCGGCGATCGACGCATCGCCGCGCTCGTCCTCCGGATCCAGGGCCTGCAGCGGGCAGAGGCCGCCTCGATCCGGGCCGCCCGCTACGCCACCGTCCGCCTGCTCCTCGCGACCGCCGCCGCGAAGCCGGGCGCGGCCCACCATGGGCCGCTGCACGGGCTCGGCGTGACGTTCCGCTGGCTCGGGATCGGCGCCGTCTACGCACTCGCCCTCGGGGCGCCGCTCCTCTTGATGGTGTGGCTCGCCTGGCTCGCCGCGCGGACGATTCGCCGGCGCCGCGAGGACGCTCTGCTCAGCCGTTCTTGACCTGGGCGAAGATCCGGAACGTCGGCTCGCCCACCGGCAGCTCGTCGAACTCCGGATTGATGCAGCCGAGCTCCTCGTCGAGGCGCGACTCGTAGGTCCGCTCGATCTCCGCCTTGCACATCGGCAGCGGCCGGCGGCGCGCGAGGATCGCCCCGAAGCCCGGCTTCCGCGCTTCCGCGGCACGCAGCATGTCCATGTCGATCTCGACGTCGAACACCTTCTGCATGCAGCCGACGTAGGTGTGGCCCCAGGCGTCGTACGAATAGACGAACGGGCAGCCGCGGGCCAGGCACGCGCCCGGATAGACGACCTTGTCGCAGTGGACGCCGCAGCGGCGACACTCCAGCTCGTCCTGAGGATGGAGCGGCAGGGCCGGCGCGGCGGCGGTCTGCTCTGGCGTCATGGCTGCATTGTCAGAGCGTTTGCGGACGGCCGCAAGACTTGACATTTCAGCCGGACAGCGCTAAACGCCGCACCGCGTTCAACACGTCCATCGGTGTGAACGCCAGGAAGTCCGGCTCGATCGAAGCGGTGGTGTCGTCTGCTGCAAACCACAGTGCCTGGACGGTCGTCATGCCCACATTCGCCGCTCCCTGCACATCGTCCTCGAGGCGGTCACCCACGAACATCGCCGCGGGCGGCTCGACACCGAGCTGGTCGAGCGCGCGCAGGAAGATCTCCGGCTGCGGCTTCATCACACCGACCTCCTCGGAGAACACCAGGGCGTCGAGCAACGGCGCGAGCCCGAAGAGCTCGGCGTCCGCGCGCAGCACCCGGGCGGGCTCCGGCCACGAGTTTGCCACCAGGCCCGTCTTGATCCCGCGTCCCCGCAGCGAGTCGAGGAGAGCCTGCGCGGAGCCGAGCACGGCGTGCGCGGATCGCCAGGCCTCGTGCTCCGCGTCGATGAACGCGTCCGGATCGTCGACCCCCAGCTCGCCGAGCAGGTCGGCGTAGGGGCGCCTCGGCGCCGGTCCCAGCACCTTCTCCCGGTAGCGGGAGGTGAACCCGGGATCGTCGCGTCCGAGACCGGCGCGATGGCCCGCGAGGAGCAGCTCGTCGTCCCAGGTGAACTGGACGAGCGTGTTGCCCCAGTCGAAGAGGACAGCCTCGATCACGGCCCGGCTAGGGTAACGGCGTGGCGCGAAGGATCCTCTGGGCATCGCTCGCCCTTGCCCCGATCGCCTTCGCCGCCCGCTATGCGTTCGATCTCGACCCCACCGCTCTGTTCGTGCTGTCCGCGGCAGCGCTCATCCCGCTCGCCTGGCTGATCGGCGAGGCGACCGAGCACGCCGCCGAGCACACGGGGCCCGGCGTCGGGGGGTTCCTCAACGCGAGCTTCGGCAACGCGCCCGAGCTGATCATCGTCGTGATCGCGATCGCAGACGGCCTGCCGGAGGTCGTGCGCGGGACGATCACCGGCTCGGTCGTGTCGAACATCCTGCTCGTGCTCGGTGCCGCGATGATCGCGGGAGGCCGCGGCACCGTCGATGCCCGCTCGCTGCGCTGGCAGCTCGGAGGCGTCGGCATCGCCGTCGTGCTCCTCCTGCTCACATCGGTGCCCGGCTGGCACGGCTCGCCCAACCGGGATTCGCTCGTCCAGGCCGGCATCCCGGTGGCCGTTGTCCTGCTTGCGATCTACCTCTGGATCACGATTTCGAACCTCCGGATCCATCGTGACGCCGCGCGTGCCGAGCCCGACGCAGAGGCGTGGTCGCTGCGCGCGGCGCTTGCGATCCTCGGTACGGCGACTCTCGCGACGGCCTTCGTCTCGGAGATCCTCGTGCACTCCCTGCACGACTTCGGCAAGGCCGTCGGCCTGGACGAGTTCTTCATCGCGGTAGTGATCGTCGCGATCGTCGGAAACGCGGCGGAGCACGGCGGTGCGATCGTGATCGCGAAGCGCGGCAACACCCAGCTCGCCACGGAGATCGCGGTCACCTCGTCGATGCAGGTCGCGCTCTTCGTGGCGCCCGTCGCCGCGCTCGTCTCCCTCGCGCTGCCACACCACCTCTCGCTCGCGTTCCGGCCGATCGAGATCGCGACGATGGCCCTCTCCGCGGCGCTCGCGTGGCTCGTCACGCGGGACGGCACCTCGAAGCGCTGGGAGGGGTTCCTGCTCGTCGGTGCCTACGTCGGCGCCGTCGCCGCCTACTACTTCTCGTAGCTACGCCTTGAACGGTTCCTGCGCCCGCGTGAACGGGTAGCCCGCCCAGACGAGCTGCTCACCGTCGACACGCAGGCGCTCGCCGCGCTCGCGTCCGGCCGCGGCCCGCCAGCCGTCGCCGTCGCGCTCGAAGGTCGTCTCGCCGCGCCCGGGCGGGGTGCCGGCCACCTTCGCCTGGAGAGCGCCCCGCTCCCACCAGAAGACGAACTCGTTCCCCTCCGACCACCAGCGGCCGAGGATCGCGCGCACGTCGTCGGGCGGATCGGCCTCGGGGCGCCACGGCTCGATCGGCTCGGGCCAGAGCTCCATCGCCTTCTCGACGAGCGCGATCGCGAACAGGTCCATGTTGCCGCGCGTGCCCGAGTTGGTGAGGCCCGCCGCGCCGATCTGCGTCTTGCGGTTCACGTAGACGCCGGCGAGATGGCCGGCCATCGCGCCGCCGTGGCCGCCGAAGATCTTCCCGCTCTGGTTGTAGAGCATGAGACCGAGCCCCCAGCCGAGCACCCAGTCGTCGGGGAAGTACATGACCTGGGGGAACCACATCTCCTCGACCGTCTCCGCGTCGAGGACGCCCTCGGCGCCGCCGACGAGGAACGCAGCCCACGCCGCGAGGTCCTCGACCGTCGACCAGAGCTGTCCCATCGCGGCGACGCCACCGAGGTCCGTCTCGGGCTCGCTCCAGACGGTGCGCGCGTACTCGTCCACGAGATAGCCCTGCGCCTTCGGCTCCTGCGAGCGCCACGTCGTGCGCGCGAGGCCGAGCGGCCGGATGATTCGCTCGTCGACGTAGTCCGTGTAGGCCAGCCCGGACCTGGCGGCGACGACACGGCCGAGCAGCCCGTAGGCGAGATTCGAGTAGTGGTGCGCCTGCGCGGGGTCGAGCGCAAGCGCGACCTTCAGGTCGTCCTCCGTCGGCGTCGTCCCCTCGACGAACATCTCCCCCACCTCGCGCTGCATGCCGGAGATGTGCGCCAGCATCCGCCTGATGGTCGGCGAGCCGCTCTCGACTCCCTCGACGTGCTGCTCAAGGCGGTCGTCGAGATCGAGCGCGCCGGCATCGCGCAGCTGCATGATCGCCGTGGCGGTGAAGGTCTTCGTGATCGAGCCGATCCGGTACTGGGTGTCGGGCGTCGCTTCGCGGTCCTCGTCGTAGTTCGCGCTGCCGACGGCGTTCGACCACGCGACCTCGCCCTTGCGCACGACGGCGGCCGCGACGGACGGCAGACGGTCCGCCTGGCGCTCCTGCAGGAGCCTGTCGAGTGCCTCAGGCGTGGACATGCGCTCCGAGCGCCCGCGGGACGAGCTCGAGCGCGCGCTCGATGTCGTCGTCGCCGATGTCGAGATGCGTCACGGCGCGCAGTGTGCCCGGTTTCGTCTGCGAGAGGAGCACACCCAGCGAGCGAGCCCGCTCGATCGCCTCGTCCTCTGCGAGCCCGAGCGCTGCGACGTCGAGCTGCACGAAGTTCGTCTCGACGAGCTCGAGGTCGACGGGCAGTCCGGCTGCGGCCCAGCCGTCGGCGAGCCGCCGTGCGCGGGCATGGTCGTCGGCGAGCCGCGCGACGTTGTGGTCGAGCGCATACAGCCCGGCGGCCGCGACGATGCCGGCCTGGCGCATCGCGCCGCCGAAGCGATGTTTCTCCAGGCGGGCCCGCTGCATCAGGTCGCGCGAGCCGGCGATCAGCGCACCGAGCGGACAGCCCAGCCCCTTCGACAGGCAGATCGTCGCGGTGTCGAACAGGCCTGCGATCTCCGCCGGAGAAACGCCGGCGGCAACGGCCGCGTTCGCCAGACGGGCGCCGTCGAGATGCACGCGCATCCCGAGCTCACGGCCGGTCGCGACGACGGCGCGCAGCTCCTCCAGCGGCCAGACGGTGCCGCCCGCGGTGTTGTGGGTGTTCTCGATCGCGAGGATCGAGGCCCGCGGGCCCCAGAAGCCCCCCTCGGTCCAGCTTGCCGCGCGCACCTGGTCGGGCGTCAGGCGCCCGCGGTGCCCGGGGAGCCCCCGCGTCTGGAGGCCCGAATGGAACGCCGCGCCGCCGAGCTCGGCGACCATGATGTGGGCCCGCTCCTCGACGAGGAGCTCGCCGCCCCGCTCACCCAGGATCGCGAGCGCGATCTGGTTGCCCATCATCGCCGTCGGCAGGTAGACGGCTTCCTCGTGCCCGAGCAGCTCCGCAGTCCGGCGCTCCAGCTCGAGCACCGTCGGATCCTCGCGCTCCTGCTCGTCACCGACCTCCGCATCTGCCATTGCCTGCCGCATCGCCTGCGACGGCCTCGTCTGCGTATCGGAGCGGAGATCGATCATCGTGCGATCCTACGTACATGGAAGAACGCGACCTCCACACGCTGCCGCCCGGCCTGCCGGTGCCAGAGGACGACGGAGCGGCCGGCCACCTGGCCGGGACCGCGCTGCCGCGGCTCGTGCTCGACTCGTCGCAAGGGCCGGTGGACGTGTCGGAGTTCGAGGTGCTCTACGTCTATCCGCGGAGCGGCAAGCCCGGCGAGCCGTCGCTCCCCGGCTGGGACGCGATTCCAGGCGCGCGCGGCTGCACTCCTCAATCGTGCGCGTTCCGCGACCACGCCGCGGAGCTCGGCGAGCTCGGTGCCCGGGTCGCCGGTCTCTCGGTCCAGCCGCTCGAGGACCAGATCGAGTTCGCCGAGCGAAACCACATGCCCTATCCGGTGATCGCCGACCCCGGCCTGCGCCTGCGCGACGAGCTCGGCCTGCCGACCTTCGAGGTCGCGGGGCACACGCTCTACAAGCGCCTCGCGCTCGTGTCCCAGGGCGGGCGGATCGCCAAGGTCTTCTATCCGGTGTTCCCACCTGATCGAAACGCGGCCGACGTCGTCGCGTGGCTTCGCGCACGAGACTGACTCGCACAGGAGGGAAGCTACCGTGTCGGGATGGATCTCGACCTCGTCGCGGAGGCGCTCGCCGGCGAGCCTGCCTTCCGCACGCGGCAGGTGTGGGAATGGGCCGCGCGTGGCAGTGCGTCGTACGCCGAGATGACGAACATCTCGCTTGCGCTCCGCGAGCAGCTCGAGGAGGCGGTTCCGTTCTCGACGCTCGCGCTCGTCCACGAGGCGAAGTCCGTGGACGGGACGGTGAAGGCGCTCTTCCGCACCTCGGAGGGGCATCCGGTCGAGGCCGTGCTGATGCGGTTCCGCGACGGACGAAGGTCGGTCTGCCTCTCCTCGCAGTCGGGTTGCCCGCTCACGTGCACCTTCTGCGCGACCGGCCAGATGCAGTTCCGCCGCAACCTGAACGCCTGGGAGATCCTCGACCAGGCGCTCCACTTTCGCCGGCTCGAGCCGATCTCGCACGTCGTCTTCATGGGCATGGGAGAGCCGATGCTCAACTTCGACGCGGTCGTGGCCGCCGCCCGACGCCTGCCCGACCTGGGTGTGACGCATCGCCGCACGACGATCTCCACCGTCGGCTGGCTGCCGGGACTGCGCCGTTTCGTCGACGAGGTCGACGAGCCGATCCGACTCGCCCTCTCGCTCCATGCGCCGACGGACGCCCTGCGCAGCGAGCTCATGCCGGTGAACGACCGCTACCCCCTGGACGAGGTGATCGACGAGTGCGTGCGCTACCACGAGCTGCGCAGGCGCAAGGTGTTCGTCGAGTACGTGATGCTCGCCGGCGTCAACGACTCGCTCGACCACGCCCAAGGCCTGGCTGACCTGCTCGACCCGAAGGTCTTCAAGGTCAACATGATCCCGTACAACCCGACGGGCATGTTCGACGGCTCGTCGCGCGAGACGATGGCGGCGTTCAAGGACGCCCTGCATCATGCGGGCTTCTCTCCCACGCTTCGCCTCACCCGCGGCCGCGACATCGCGGCGGCGTGCGGGCAGCTCGCCGCTGGTCGAGCCGCCTAGCCGAGACACCGGCGCGTCGGGGGCCCGCCGGCGAGCAGGCGTACACTTCCCGAGATGAAGCAGATCGCGACGATGCGCGCCGGTCAGGTGGCCGCAAAGTACGGCGAGAACGCACCACTCGCGACCACCTGCTGTAACGCCTGTCGAACCTGCGTGCAGACAAACCTGATCGGGCTTGCCGTAGCCGCCGTGACAGGCGTTTGGCTGTCTGTGCGACACGCCCTTCGACGTACCAGCCACCAGCTGTAGGCCCGCTTCGCGCCGCTACGAGACGGCGGCGACCGCGGGCCGCAGGCCGGCGGTCGCGGGAGCGGCGGCAGGCTGCTCCGCGGCGATCACCTGCTCGAGCGCGACCACGCACCGCGGGTCGAAGGCGGTGCCTGCCTCGCGGTGCAGCAACGCCATCGCCTGCTCGTGCGACCAGGCGGAGCGGTACACGCGCTTCGAGATCAGCGCGTCGTAGACGTCGCAGACGGTGAGGATCCTGGTGTCGAGGTCGATCTCCTCCGCGGTCAGTCCGCGGGGATAGCCGGCGCCGTCGAGGCGCTCGTGATGGTCGCGGACGAGGTGGCGGACGGACTGCGAGAAGCCGCCCAGCTCGTTGAGCAGCCTGTGCCCGCGTTCGGGGTGCTCCTGCACCACGGCGTACTCGACCTCGTCGAGCGGCCCCGGCTTCTTGAGGATCCCGTCGGGCACCGAGAGCTTGCCGATGTCGTGCACCAGGGCGCCGATCGCCAGGTTCCGAAGCCTGCTCCCCGAGAGCCCGAGCGCTTCGCCGACCTGGACGGCGCGCAGCGCAACACGTCTCGTGTGCCGTTCGGTGTACTCGTCCTTGTCGGCGAGCCGCACGGTCAGGGCGCGCACGTGCGAGCCGAGAAAGACGTCCTCCGCGGCCACGAGATCGGCGCCGCGCAGGTCACCGGCGAGCGGCCGCGACTGTGCCGACCGTGCCAGGTCGACCGCGACGGCGAGCCCGACGAGCAGGATCCCGTCCAGCTCGACCTCGTGCCCGATCCACCAGCCAAGCTGCTCGTAGTTCATCGTCAGAGCGGGCAAGAGGGCGGTGGCGAGCCACACGAGGCCGACGGCCACCACGAGGTCGAGCGCCCGTTGGGTGAGCAGGAAGGTCCGCAGCGCGCGCAACACGAGTTGCCCGTAGGCAACGAGCCCGATCACGAGCAGTCCGATCGCCTCCGGGCTCCTCGGCGCCGGCACCGCCGGCAGCAGGCTCGGCCAGACGAGCGCCGAGATCCCGAGCCCGAAGACGAGGGCGAGGAGAACGGCCTGGAGGACGAGCAGTGAGCGAATGCTCCGGAGCCCCCGGGGGAGCGGAAAGATCGAGAGCGTCAGGATCACCGCGCCGGCCGGCAGGGTCGCGCCGCCCGTGATCGCGACGACTCCGTTCGAGCCGAACCACACGCCGGGCGTCGAGAAGCCGTGGAGCGCCAGCAGGCCGGCCATGACCGCGAAGGCGGTACCGACCAGCACCGTTCGCGTGTCGGAGCGCCGGGCCCCGACGACGGTGAGACCGAGAGCGGCCGCGGCCGCGGCGAATGCGCTGAAGCCGACCGAGTAGAAGTGCACCTGGCCGGTGAGGCTCACGTGGACGTCGCCGACGAGCAGATGGACGGCGAGGGGCAGCGAAGCCACCAGGGCCCCGACCGCCAGCATCGGCAGGAGCCGCTCCCGCAGACCGATCCGCATTTCGCCCTCTTCGGCACGAAGTCCGCCGGTCCTGAGGGTGAATCGACCTGTCCGGGGGATGCCGAGGTCGACGGCCCCCGCTCGCTCGGCAGTGGCCCGCCCGGGACTGGGTCGTGGCCTACCTGAACGCCTGCGATCGTGCGCCGTGACGTGCTCGGGCTCCTCGACGTCGGGATCGTCGCCGCGGTGCACGGTGGGCGCATCCGCGTGGTGTCGGCCGTGGAAAGGCTCGAGCCCGGCGCCGCCATCCTCGCCGGCGGCGCGCGGGCGGAAGTCGACGCGGCAACTGGCGAAGGCCGCGGGCAGAGCGGCGTAGGGCAGCCCGCTACCCTGCCGGGCCGTGTCGAAGACCCTCGCCCACCGCGACGACCTGCGGAACGTCGCCATCGTCGCGCACGTCGACCACGGCAAGACGACCCTCGTCGACGCGATGCTCTGGCAGTCCGGTTCGTTCCGGGAGAACCAGGACGTCGCCGAGCGTGTCCTGGACTCGGGCGATCTCGAGCGCGAGAAGGGCATTACGATCCTCGCCAAGAACACCTCGGTGCGCCTGAACGGCAAGAAGATCAACATCATCGACACGCCGGGGCACGCCGACTTCGGCGGTGAGGTGGAACGGGGCCTGACGATGGTCGACGGCGTGCTCCTCCTGGTGGATGCGTCCGAAGGACCGCTGCCCCAGACGCGCTTCGTGCTGCGCAAGGCGCTCGAGGCGCGCCTGCCGGTCGTGCTCGTCGTCAACAAGATCGACCGGCCCGACGCGCGCATCGAAGAGGTCGTGAACGAGGTGTACGAGCTCTTCCTCGACCTCGACGCGACGGCCGACCAGATCGAGTTCCCGATCGTGTACACGATCGCCCGCGAAGGCAAGGCGGGCCTCGACCCGTCGGCGCTCGCAGACGACCTCGGGCCGCTCTTCGACACCCTCCTCGAGACGATTCCGGCACCCGAGCACGACCCGGACCATCCACTCCAGGCGCTCGTCACGAACCTCGACGCCTCTCCCTACGTCGGGCGGCTCGCGCTCCTCCGTGTGCGTCACGGTGTCCTCCGCAAGGGCCAGCTGATCGCCTGGTGCCGTGCGAACGGCGAGGTCGAGAACGCGCGCGTCACCGAGCTCCTGATCACCGAGGCGCTCGACCGGGTCCCGGCGGACGAGGCCGGCCCGGGTGAGATCGTGGCGCTCGCCGGCCTGCCCGAGGTGACGATCGGCGAGACGATCGCCGACCCGGACGACCCGCGGCCGCTGCCGGTGACGGTGGTCGACGAGCCGAGCCTCTCGATCACGATCGGCATCAACACGTCGCCGCTCGCCGGCACGGAGGGCGACAAGCTGACCGCGAGCCAGGTCAAGCAGCGTCTCGACCAGGAGCTCGTCGGAAACGTCTCGCTGCGCGTCCTTCCGACCTCCCGGCCGGATGCCTGGGAGGTGCAGGGGCGGGGAGAGCTGCAGCTCGCCGTCCTCGCGGAGATCATGCGGCGCGAAGGCTACGAGCTGACGATCGGCAAGCCCGAGGTGCTCGTTCGGGAGATCGACGGCAGGCGGCACGAGCCCGTCGAGCGCGTGTCGATCGACGTTCCCGAGGACTTCGTCGGGGTCGTCACGCAGCTGCTCGCGCTGCGCAAGGGCCGCATGCAGCAGATGGTCAACCACGGCACCGGCTGGGCGCGCATGGAGTACCTCGTCCCGGCGCGTGGGCTGATCGGGTTCCGCACCGAGTTCCTGACGGAGACCCGCGGGTCGGGGATCATGCACCACCTCTTCGACCGCTGGGAGCCGTGGTTCGGCGATCTGCGCACACGGCCGACGGGAAGCCTCGTCGCGGACCGCCGCGGCCAGGCGACCGGCTTCGCGATCGAGAACCTACAGGAGCGAGGCTCGCTCTTCATCGCTCCGACGGACGAGCTCTACGAGGGCATGGTGGTCGGCGAGAACGCGCGCTCCGAGGACCTCGACGTGAACGCCTCGAAGCCGAAGAAGCTGACGAACATGCGTGCCTCGTCGGCCGACGAGCTCGTTCGCTTGATCCCTCCGCGGCCGCTCTCCCTCGAACAGGCACTCGAGTTCATCCGCGGCGACGAGTGCGTCGAGGTGACCCCGAAGAGCATCCGCCTGCGCAAGGTCGAGCTCTCCGCGTCGAAGCGCGCGAGCAGCGCGTCGAAGCGCAAGCGCGAGGCCGCCGGCCGCACAGGCCCGTGAAGCAGCGGCGGCGGCTCCCCGCCGCCGCCGCGCTCCGGCTTACGACACGGTCGCGAGCCGCGGGGTGCAGCTCGCGAGGCCGCGCTTCTCGAGGTACTGCTGGTGGTAGTCCTCGGCCTCCCAGAACGGGGGCGCGTCCTCGATCTGCGTCACGACGGGGCGGGAGAGCCGCGACTGCACGCGCTCGCGCGAAGCCTCGGCCGCCGCCCGCTGCTCCGGGCTGTGGACGAAGATGACCGAGCGGTACTGCTCGCCGACGTCCGGCCCCTGGCGGTTCAGCTGCGTCGGGTCGTGCTCGGCCCAGAAGATCGCGAGCAGCTGCTCGTAGGGGATCTTCTCGTCGTCGTAGCTCACCTCGACCACCTCGGCGTGACCGGTCCTGTCGTGGCAGACCTGCTCGTAGCTCGGGTTGTCGACCTGCCCGCCGGCGTAGCCGACCCGCGTGCGCGTGACGCCGTCGAGACGGCGGAACGCCGCTTCGACGCCCCAGAAACAGCCGGCGCCGAAGGTTGCCTTCTGCTCAGCCACTTACTCCTCCTCCAACTTGATCGCCACGGAGTTGATGCAGTACCGCAGCCCGGTCGGGTGCGGGCCGTCGGGGAACACGTGGCCGAGATGGCCGCCGCACGACGCGCACATCACCTCGGTGCGCACCATGCCGTAGCTCGCGTCCGTCTCCTCCTCGACCGCTTCCTCGGATGCGGGCGCGGAGAACGCGGGCCAGCCGCAACCCGAGTCGTACTTGGCCTCCGACCCGAAGACCTCGGCGCCGCAGGCCGCACAGTGATAGCTGCCGGGCTCGAACACGTGGTCGTACTCGCCGGTGAACGGACGCTCGGTGCCCTTCTCGCGCAGCACGTGGTACTGCTCGGGCGTGAGCTCGGCCCGCCATTCGGCCTCTGATTTGATCGTCTTGTTCTTCACGCCTGTACTGACTCGCTCGCCGTCGAATCGTTACCGGTCGGGTAGCGAGATTCTCTCCGGGCACCGTGCCATAGGGCAGGCGCCTCGCGTCGAGCATGCGCGTCGCCACGGATGCGCCCGAGCGCCGGGAGGCGGAGAATCGAGCAAATCATCGATCGGAGGTCTGGCATGTCCGCCAAGGGATTCAGCGCAGAGGAAGCGCGGGTGTACGGCGAGCGGATCGGGATCGACTGGGCGACCGCTCCCTACGACGTCGAGCAGTTTCGAATCGGCATGGACGTCGAGCTCGAGCACGGGCTTCACGATCCGGAGACAGACGTCACCGGCGACAACCCGATTGTCACCGCCAAGATCGCACGCGCGCACCTCAACGAGTTCCCCGACTACTACACACGGCTCGAGCGCATGGAGGAGGAAGCGCGACAGGACCTGAACAGGATCACCTAGGATCGGTTGGGAGCTGGAAATGAGCGCTTACACGATCGTCAACATCAAAGAGCTCGAGGACATGGCGGTGAAGTTCGGCATGTCGCCGAACCTGGAGGCGCGCTTCGGCCGCGCCGCGACGGACGCGGAGCAGGGCGGTTTCAGCTACCAGCGGTTCGCTCCCAACTTCCGGCAGCCGTTCGGCCACCGCCACCGCGACCAGGAGGAGTTCTACGTCGTCCTGTCGGGAGGCGGACAGGTGACGCTCGAGGACGAGACTCGCCCGATCCGCCAGTGGGACACGATCCGCGTCTCGCCGCAGACGGCCCGCGCGTTCGCATCCGGGGACGACGGGCTCGAGATGCTCGTCTTCGGCGCGGGCGACGCCGGCGAGGCCGAGATGATCGAGAGCTTCTGGGACGAGCTCGGCTGAGAGCTCCTCACGGCCCGGCCGTGGGGTCTCAGGTTCTCTTCTGCAGCACCAGTTGGCGGTCGCCCGCTCCCTGCTCGGCCGGGTGGCGGTCGAACCGGTAGCGGACGATCTGATCCTTCGCGGCCCGCACCTCGTCGAGCCGCTTGACGGGCCGGGAGTGCGGCGCCTCGTGCACGAGGTCCGGGTCGTCGGCCGCCTCATGGGCGATCGCGAGCATCGCGTCGCAGAAGGCGTCGAGGGTCTCCTTGGCCTCCGACTCGGTGGGCTCGATCATCAGCGCTTCGGGCACGACGAGCGGGAAGTACACCGTCGGCGGGTGGAAGCCGTAGTCCATCAGGCGCTTCGCCACGTCGAGGGCGTTCACGCCGTGCTCCTTCTTCAGGTTGCGCGCGCTGAGCACGAACTCGTGCATGCACAGCCGGTCGTAGAGCAGGTCGTAGTCGTTCTTCAGCCGCGCGAGCATGTAGTTCGCGTTCAGCACCGCGACCTCGCTCATCTCGCGCAGCCCGGGACCGTAGGAGCGCATGAACGCATAGGAGCGCACGAAGACGCCGAACGGCCCGCTGAAGGCCCGCACCTTGCCGATCGTCTTCGGGCGGTCGTAGTCGAGCCGGAACGTGCCGCCGTCGTTCACGATCACCGGGACCGGCAGGAACGGCTCGAGAATGTCGCGCACGGCAATCGGGCCGCCGCCCGGGCCGCCGCCGCCGTGCGGCTGCGAAAACGTCTTGTGCAGGTTGATGTGCACGACGTCGAAGCCCATGTCGCCGGGACGCGAGATGCCGCAGACCGCGTTCAGGTTCGCACCGTCGTAGTACATGAGCGCGCCGGCCCCGTGGAAGATGTCGCGGATCTCCTCGATGTTCTCGTCGAAGAGCCCGAGCGTCGACGGGTTCGTGAGCATGAGGCCCGCCGTGTGCTCGTCGACCTTGCCGCGCAGGTCCTCGACGTCGATGTTGCCGCGGGCGTCGGTCTTCACCGGAGTGAGCTCGTAGCCGGCCATGGTCACGCTCGCCGGGTTCGTCCCGTGCGCCGTGTCGGGGATCACGACCTTCCGGCGCTGCTCGTTCTCGCCCCGGTCGGCGAAGTACGCATGGAAGAGCATCAGCCCGGTCAGCTCCCCCTGGCTGCCCGCGGCCGGCTGCAGGCTGACGGCGTCGAGACCGGTCACCTCGAGCAGGAACTCCTGCAGGTGCCACTCGAGCTCGAGGGCGCCCTGCGCGGCGTCGTCCTCGACGAGCGGGTGCAGGCACGCAAAACCGGGCAGCCCGACGAGCCGCTCGTTGATCCGCGGGTTGTACTTCATCGTGCAGCTGCCGAGCGGGTAGAAGCCGGTGTCGATCCCGAAGTTGCGCGTCGAGAGCTCGGTGAAGTGCCGGAGCACCTCCGGCTCGGCCAGCTCCGGGAGCCGCGGCGGCTCCTTCCGCGCCAGCTCGCCCGGCACGTCCGGCACCGGGAGATCGGGCTTCGGAACGCCGATCCCGCGCCGGCCCGGCTGCGACTTCTCGAAGATCAGCTTCACGACAGCGCCTCGACCAGCCGGTCGATCTCCTCGACCGTCCGCTTCTCGGTGACCGCGACGAGCAGCGCGTCGTCCAGCCCGGCGTAGTCCCGGCCGAGCGGGTAACCGGCATAGACGCCTTTCGCCCTCGCGGCCGCGAGCGCGTCGCGGGCGGGCCGTCCGGTGCGTACGGCAAACTCCTTGAATGTTGCCTTGCCGGGAAACACCGCCTCGAGACCGGCCGCCGCAAGCCGGTCCTTCGCATAGGCCGCGAGGGCCATGCAGGTCTCCCCCAGTTCGCGCAGCCCCCGCGGGCCGAGCAGGCTCAGGTGCACCAGCCCCGCCAGAGCGAGCAGGGTCTGGTTGGTGGTGATGTTGGAGGTCGCCTTCTCGCGCCGGATGTGCTGCTCGCGGGTCTGCAGGGTGAGCACATAGCCGCGGTCGCCCGCGGCGTCCACCGTCTCGCCGACGATTCGGCCGGGCAGCCGCCGGATGAGTTCCGAGCGTGCGGCGAGGAAGCCGTAGTGCGGGCCGCCGTAGCTCATTGCGTTGCCCGCAGACTGGCCCTCGCCGATCGCCATCGCGCAGCCGTAGTTGCCCGGCGCCTCGAGCACGCCGAGCGACACGAGGTCGACGTGCGCGATCGCCATCGCCTCCGCGTCGCCCGCGGCGGCTGCGAGATCCGGCGCGTTCTCCAGGATCCCGAAGAAGTTCGGCTGCTGGAAGATCACCGCCGCCGCGCCCTGCGCGGCCTCGTGGACACGGCCGGGATCGGTCGTGCCGCCCTCGTGCGGCACCTCGACGACCTCGAGCCCGAAGCCCGGCGCATAGGTCTTCACGACCTGGCGCACCTGCGGGTTGGTCGCCTCGGTGACGACGATCTTCGACTTGCCGGTGGCGTGCTTCGCGACGAAGCAGGCGTCGGCGGCCACGGTCGTGCCGTCGTAGCCCGACGCGTTCGAGACGTCCATGCCGGTGAGCTCGCAGACTGCCGTCTGGTACTCGAAGATCGCCTGCAGGACGCCCTGGCTCATCTCGGGCTGATACGGCGTGTACGCCGTGAGCAACTCGCCGCGTTGCAGGACCGCGTCCACCACCGCCGGCACGTAGTGGTCGTAGATGCCTGCCCCGAGAAAACAGAGCTCGTCGACGACGTTCTTGCCTGCGAGCTCCTCGAGGTGACGTTGCAGCTCGGCCTCCGTGAGCGCCGGCGGGACGTCGAGCGGCCGTCCGTAGCGCATCGCCGGCGGGATGTCGCGGAAGAGCTCGTCGACGGACGAGACGCCGATCGTCGCGAGCATCGCCTCGCGATCGGCATCGGTCACGGAGAGGTAGCTCACGCTTCTTCCAGAACGTGCTTGTAGGCCGCGAGATCGAGCAGATCTCCCCGCTCGTCGGGATTCGTCAGGCGGAGGCGGATCAGCCAGCCGTCGCCGTAGGGATCCTCGTTGACCGTCTCCGGCGCGTCGACGACCTTCTGGTTCACCTCGAGCACCTCGCCCGAGAGCGGTGAGATCAGGTCCGAGACCGCCTTCACCGATTCCACCTCGCCGTAGGACGAATCCTTGCTCACGGACGCGCCGACGTCCGGCGCCTCGTAGTGGACGAGCTCGCCGAGCGCGTCCTGCGCGTACCAGGTGACGCCGAGGACCGCCTCGTCACCCTCGATGCGGGCCCAGTCGTGCTCGGGGTGATACAGCAGATCGTCGGGGTACGACTCGCTCGAGGGCACGGTCACCGCTCCTTCTGGTAGATGGGCTTCTTCACGACTTCCGCTCTGCGCGCGCGTCCGCGCACGTCGATCACGAGCTCGGTGCCGACGGCCGCCGCGCGGGCCGGGACGTAGCCCATGCCGATGCCGACGTCGAGCATCGGCGAGTGCGAGCCGGAGGTCACCTCGCCCCCGCCCTGCTGTTCGAAAACGCTGATCGGCATGTGCTGGCGCGGAATCGCCTTCTCCGACATCACGAACGGCACGAGCTTCTGTTCGGGACCGCGCTCCTTGATCTCCCGCAGGCGCCCGGCGCCCGTGAACTCGGTGCCGAGAGCGCACGCCCAGCTCAATCCCGACGACACGGCATCGCGATCGGGGCCGATGTCGTTGCCGTGCAGGGGGTAGCAGACCTCGAGGCGAAGCGTGTCGCGCGCGCCGAGCCCGCAGGGCGTGACGCCGCGGGCGAGGATCGCGTCCCACAGGCGCACGGCGTCGTCCTCCATGCAGGCGAGCTCGACGCCCTCCTCCCCGGTGTAGCCGGTGCGGTTGACCATCACCTCGACGCCGTCGAGCTCGGCGAGCTCGAACGTGAACGGCGTGCCTGCCGCGAGCCCGAGCCGCTCCAGCGCGCGCGGGCCCTGGACGGCGAGCAGCGCGTAGTCGTCCGACACGTCGCGGACGTCGGAGCCGCGCAGCTCGCGCTCCCTGAGCCAGGCAAAGTCGGTCTCGCGGTTGGACGCGTTCACGACGACCAGGTAGCGGTGCCGGTCGAGGCGGTAGACGATCACGTCGTCGACGATGCCGCCCGTGTCGTTCGTGATCAGCGAATACTGCGCCTGGCCGGGCTGCAGCCGATCCACGTCGTTGGACAGCGTCGCCTGGAGCAGGTCGCGCGCGGTCGGTCCCTCGACCTCGAGCTCACCCATGTGCGAGACGTCGAAGACACCCGCGTCGTTGCGCACCGCCCGGTGCTCCTGGATCACGCCCTCGTACTGGACGGGCATCTCCCATCCGGCGAAGGGGACCATCCGCGCGCCGAGGGCCACGTGGCGATCGTGGAGGGGGGTCCGCCGGAGCGTCTGCATCCGCCGGCGATGCTAACCGCAGTCGGCCCCCGGAGGATCGGTGAAATACCGCATCTCTCGCCTGGCGAGGTTCCCACGGCCCGGCTGCCGGGGCGGGCCGCCCCCCGCGGTCACTCGTCGCGCAGGAAGGACGGGACGTCGAGGGAGTCGCCGGCGTCGAACTCCGGCCCTCTCGAACCGAGCGGCGCACCGCTCTCCCCGGCCGCCCCCGTGCGGGCGCGGCGGCGGCGCTGGGCGCCGAAGCCGGTCGCGATCACGGTCACGCGCACCTCGTCGCGCAGCTGGTCGTCGATCACGGCCCCGAAGATGACGTTCGCGTTCTGGTCGGAGGCGCTCGTCACGACCTCTGCCGCCTCGTTGACCTCGAACAGGCCGAGGTCGGGCGGGCCGCTGATGTTGAGCAGGATGCCCGTGGCCCCCTCGATCGACGATTCGAGCAGGGGCGAGCTGACCGCGTGCCGGGCGGCCTCGCCCGCACGGTTCTCGCCCGAGCCGGTGCCGATCCCCATCAACGCCGAGCCGGCGTCGCGCATGATCGTGCGGACGTCGGCGAAGTCGAGGTTGACGATCCCGGGGACGGTGATCAGGTCGGTGATCCCCTGCACGCCCTGCCGCAGGATGTCGTCCGCGAGCTTGAACGCGTCGGACAGCGGGGTCTTCTTCTCCACCACCTGCAGCAGCCGGTCGTTCTCGATCACGATCAGCGTGTCGACCCTGTCGGCGAGCTCGGTGATCCCCTGCTCTGCCTGTTGCGAGCGCCGGCGGCCCTCGAAGGCGAACGGCCGCGTCACCACCCCGACGGTGAGCGCCTCGAGCTCGCGTGCGATCTCCGCGACGATCGGGGCTCCGCCCGTGCCGGTGCCGCCGCCCTCGCCCGCGGTGACGAAGACCATGTCCGCGCCCTTCAGCGCCTCCTTCAACTCGTCGCGCGACTCGGTCGCGGCTTCGCGCCCGACGGTCGGGTCGGCGCCGGCGCCGAGGCCGCGCGTCGCCTTCGCGCCGATGTGGATCTTCACGTCGGCGTCGCACATCAGGAGCGCCTGGGCGTCCGTGTTGACGGCGACGAACTCGACGCCCGTCAGCCCTGCGTCGACCATGCGGTTGACGGCATTCGTGCCGCCGCCGCCGACGCCGACGACCTTGATCACAGCTAGGTAGTTGCCGGAGCGATCTCTCATCTCGTGTGGGCTCGACCTCAAGCTCGAGTGCAGGGTGGGGCTGTCGAGCGCCTCCTTCCTTCGGGAGCGTACGGGTGGTTTCCTGCCCTGTCAACGCACAAATGTCGAGTCTCGACCCGTCTTACCCTCAACCTCAACCTCCTACTTGAGAGTTGTTCGAGAGCACCGTGCGCTCCGGGACGCTGACGTCGAGGTAGCCGCCGCCGCCGCTCGCCGCACCGGTCCGGCGCAGGATGCGGCGGGCGATCGCGAGCTTCAGGCGCAGGTCGCCCCCGTCGCCGAGCCGCACCTCGAGGCCGCCGCCGAGCACGAGCGTCAGCTCCTTCGCCCCGACCCGCACGAGCTTCACGCCGCCGGGAAAGGGTGCGCCCCGCAGCAGCGCGAGCGCCGCGGCGGCACGGGCCGGCGCACCGCCGAGGCGTTGGCCGACGACGACGCGGACCTCTTTCGTCACCCACAGGCGGGGGAGGCTCGAGCGGCGGGCGTGCGCGAGCGGACGGATCACCCGGCCGCTCGCCGCGACCAGGAAGGCATCGTTGCCCGGCACCCGGCGCAGCACGAAGACGGGGTGCTCCTGCTGGACGACCACGCGCAATGTGTGCGGGAAAGCCCGGTCGAACATGAACGTGCGCACTTCGGGAATCGGCGTCAGCGCCCGGGCGACGGTGTCGCCGTCGACCTTCAGCAGGCTCTCACCGACCGCGGAAGCGAGCGCGTGCCGCACCTGTGCGCGCAACAACGGAGTCCCGCCGCGAACCTCGACCGTCTGGAGCGCGAAGACCGAGGTCTCCCGGGCGACGAAGTACGAGCCGGCGGCCAGCGCGAGCAGCGCGAAACCGACGAGCACCGAGCGGCCGGAGGGCGCGATCCGGCTGAGCTCCGGCATCGCGCGGCGTGCCGGCAGCACCGCGGCGCGCGCGCTCGACCTCCTCCGAACAGCCACGACGGCCCATTTCGCCGCCGCCGGGCCTTCCCCTACACGGGTGGCAGCTCGAGCGGCCCGAGGAACTGCACTTCGTGCTGCAGGACGAGGCCGAAGCGCTCGTGCACCCGCCGGCGCGCCTCCGCCATCAGGGCGATGCAGTCCGCGCTCGTTGCGCCGCCCGCGTTCTCGATGAAGTTCGCATGGCGTGGTGAGATGAGGGCGCCGCCGATTCCCTGCCCCTTGAGCCCGCACTCCTCGATCAGCCGCCCCGCCCCGCGCTCGCCCTCCGGATTCTTGAAGACGCTGCCGAAGGTGCGCTTGTTCGTCGGCTGCGTCGCCTTGCGCTGCGCCAGCAGCTCCGCAGCGCGGGCCTTGACCGCGTCGCTCGAGCTCGCCTCGAGCTGAAAGCGGACCTGGGCCACGACCTCTCCGGGTCGCAGCGCCGAGTGGCGGTAGGAGAGCCCGAGCTCGGCCGGCGTGAGCGTGCGCACGTAGTCGGCGTCGACGACGACCGCGTCGATCAGCACGTCCCTCCACTCCCGGCCGTAGGCGCCGGCATTCATGCGCACTCCGCCCCCTGCCGTCCCGGGGATCGCCGACGCGAACTCGAATCCGCCGAGCCCTGCGGCGCGGGCGCGATGCAGCGCGACCGCGTTGGGCGCTCCTCCGCCCGCGACGAGCACGTCGCCCGCCACGTCGGCCGCAACGAGGCTGCCCGCGAGCTTGAGGACCAGGGCGTCGACGCCGTCGTCGTGCGCGAGCACGTTCGAGCCCAGCCCGATCGTCTCGACGGCGAGCCCACGCTCCTTGGCCCAGCGCAGCGCGTCCTGGAGCTCCTCGATCGACCCGGGACGTGCGAACCAGCGCGCCGGCCCCCCGGTGCCGATCGTCGTATAGCGCGCGAGCGGGACGCTCTCTTCCACGGCGGCCACGCTAGCGGCGAAGCAGGGCGACGGCCCGGTCGACATCGCCCGCGCCGACGACGAGCAGCACGTCGCCCGGCTGCGCCCGCCGTGCGAGTCGTTCGACCCCTTGCTCGACGGTCGGCGTGTAGGCCGCGAGCACGCCCCGGTCGCTGAGCGCCTCGACGACGAGCTTCCCGCTGACGCCTTCGACCGGCTGCTCCCGGGCGGCGTAGACGTCGGTGATCGTGACGTCGTCGGCGCCCGCAAGGGCCTCGGCGAGCTCGCCCGCGCAGTGTCTCGTGCGCGAGTAGAGGTGCGGCTGGAAGAGCACGCGGAGGCGGGCGCCGGGGAACCGCTCGCGGGCGGCGTCGATCGTGACGGCGATCTCGGTCGGATGGTGCGCGTAGTCGTCGACGATCGTGATCTCGCCCTCGTGCACCTCGAACCGCCTGCCGGTGCCGCTGAAGCGCCCCACCGCAGCAGCTGCGTCGTCACGGGCGACACCGGCCAGCTCGAGCGCTGCGATCGCGGCGCCCGCGTTCCGTCGGTTGTGCTCGCCGGGAACGGCGAGCTGTCCGCGATACGCGGGCGCATCGCGCACGACCCGCGCGATCCCGGCGAGCCAGCGGTCGAACGCGGCCTCGAGCTCGGCGAGGGAGGCATATTCGGTGTGGTGGTCGAGCTCGAGGTTCGTGAGGACGGCGATCTCCGCCGGAAGCGCAAACACGGTGCGATCGGACTCGTCGGCCTCGACGACGAGGTAGCCCGCTCCGAAGCCCGCGTTCGAGCCGAGCTGCGGCACGGGTGCGCCGATCAGCCACGCGGGGTCGCGCCCGGTCTCGCGGAGGGCGAATGCGATCATCGCGGCGGTCGTCCCCTTCCCGTGCGTCCCGCTGACGACGATCGACGGACGCGCCGCGACGAGCTCGCGCAGGAGCTCCCTGCGCCGGAGGCCCGGCACTTCGGGATAGGCCGACGAGACGACGGCTTCCCAGCCGGCCGGGACGACCGGCTCCGGCGTGATCTCGATCGGGACGTCACCGAGCGGCTCGAGGTACGGCGTGCGCACCTTGTCCCAGCCGCCGACCTCCGCGCCCCAGGCGCGGGCGAGCTGGGCATAGCCCGAGAGGCCGGCGCCACCGATGCCGACGAACCAGAGGCGGCGGCCCTTCATCGGCCCGCCAGCGCGACGAGCTCGTCCGCGATCTCGTCCGCAGCGTGCGGGCGCGCCGCCTGCTCCATCGCGGCGCCCATGCGCGCGAGCCGCGGCGCGTCGTCGAGCAGCGAGCGAACGAGCTCGGGAACATCGTCGAGATCGAGCTCGCGCACCATGATCGCGCCGCCCGTGGCCACGAAATGCTGCGCGTTGGCCGCCTGGTGATCGGCGGTCGCAAACGGATACGGCACGAGAACGGCGGGCTTGCCGGCCGCCGCGATCTCCCAGACGGTCGAGCCGGCCCGCGCGAGCAGGAGGTCGCACGCCGAGATCGCCGCGCCGAAACGCTCCGTCTCGGCGAGCACCCGGTAGTCGTCTCGCCGGACCCGGTCACGCACGAGCTCGAAGTCGCGCCGGCCGGTCAGATGCAGGATCGGAGGCCCGTCGGCGCCCCAGGTGTCGACCGCGAACTCGTTCAGCGCATGTGCGCCCGCAAGCGCACCGAACACACCGAGCACGCGCCCGCCGGCCGGGAGCTCGAAGATCTGGCGTGCATCCGACTGCGGGATCGCGCGCGACCGCGCGGGAATCGGTCGCCCGACGACGCGGGTCTTGCCGCGGTGGCGCGTGTCGATCGGATACGAGAGGAAGATCCGCTTGGCAAACGGCGCGGCGAGCCTGTTCGCGAGACCGAAGTGCGCGTCCGCCTCGGTCAGCGCCGCGGGGATGTGGAGCGTGGAGGCCGCGAAGACCATCGGGCCGGAGACGAAACCGCCGCCGCCGAGCACGACATCGGGTCGCCGCGCACGCAGGATGCGCCGGCACGCCCGCGGTGCCGAGGCGGCGAGCAACAGCGAGCGCGCGAGCTCGACCGATGGACGGCGTGGCAATCCGGTGACGCGAAACGTGTCGAGCTCGTAGCCGGCTTCAGGAACGAGCCGCGCTTCGACCCGATCCAGCGACCCGGCGAACGTCACGTGCACGCCGCGCTCGCTCAGCGCTTGCGCGACGGCGATCGCCGGCAGCACGTGTCCTGCCGTCCCCCCGGCTGCGATCAGGCACCGCAACTGCCGCTGTCCCGCCACGATGAGCGATGTTAAGGAGAATCCCGACTCCGGCGAGGAGAACGACGAGGCTGGAGCCGCCGTAGGAGAGGAACGGGAGCGGGATCCCGGTCAGCGGCGCGCTGCCCATCACGGCCATGATGTTGATCGACGCCTGCCCGCAGACGAGCACGGTGAGCCCGGTGGCGAGGCGCTTCCCGAACGGATCCTTGCAGCGCATCGCGATGTCGAGGCCGGCATAGGCGAACAGCGCATAGGCGCCGATCACCGCGGTGACCCCGACGAGGCCCAGCTCCTCGCCGATGTTCGCGAGCATCATGTCCGTGTGCGCCTCGGGGAGGTAGAAGATCTTCTGGACGCCCTGGCCGAGCCCGACGCCGAAGAAGTGGCCGGAGCCCATCCCGATCTGCGCCTGCAGGATCTGGTAGCCGGTGCCGGCAGCGTCGTGGGTCGGGTGCAGGAACGAGAAGAACCGCGCGCGGCTGTACGGCTTCATCCAGATCGCTGCGAACCCGGCCGCCGAGACGATCGCGAGCGCCACGCCGAGCACGCGAACCGGCGTCCCCGAGACGACGAGGATGCCGGCCAGCATCAGAACGAGCGCGATCGTCGTGCCGAGGTCCGGCTCGAGCACGAGCAGCAAGGCGAACACGCAGGTCGTCAGGCCGATCGGGCGCCACAGCTGCTTCAGGCTGCGCGGAGCCTTCCGCCGGGAGAGATAGGCGGCCGCCCAGATCGCGAGCGCGAGCTTGGCGAGCTCCGACGGCTGGAAGACCGCAGGCCCGACCGAGATCCAGCGGCGCGCGCCGTTGATCGGCGGGCCGACCACGAGCACGGCGACGAGCAGCACGAGGGAGGCGAGCATCAGCACCGGCGCGAGCGCCCGCAGGCGGCGGTAGTCCCAGCGCTGGGCGACGATCATCAGCACGATCCCGAGGGCGCCGTAGATCCCCTGCCGCTCGAGGTAGTAGTTCGGGTCGCGGCCGCCGACCGCCGCGGCCGCGGAGGTGGCGCTGTAGACCATCACGAGCCCGAACGCGACGAGCGCCAGGGTCACGAGGATCAGCAGTCTGGAGTCGAGCTCACGCCGACGCACGCGCTCTATTTCGTCACGAGCCTCCTGAATGCCTCCCCGCGCTCCTCGAAGTTCGCGAACTGGTCGTAGCTCGCGCAGGCGGGGCTGAGCAACACGACATCGCCGGGCTCGGCCAGGCGCGCGGCGTGCTCCACCGCCCGCTCGAGCGTCTCGTCTCGCTCGCCGTCGATCGCCGTGGCGAGCCTTTCCGCCTCGGCGCCGATCAGGTGCACCGAGCGGACGTTCGGCCCGATCGCGGCAGCGAGGGGCGCGAAGTCCTCCCCCTTCGGGGAGCCGCCGAGGATCAGGTGCACCGGCTCGTCGGCGTAGGCGGCCAGGGCCCGCAACGAAGCTGCGACGTTCGTCGCCTTCGAGTCGTTCACGTAGCGCACGCCGTCGCGCTCGCCGACGAGCTCGAGCCGGTGCGGCACGCCGGGGAAGGTCCGGAGCGCCTCCGCGATGGGGTCGTCGGCGATCCCGGCGGCTCGCGCCGCTGCCGTCGCCGCCGCCGCGTTCTCGCGGTTGTGCGCGCCGCGAATCAGCGGCTCGGCCGGCAGCAGGTCGTCGGCCGCGAACTCGGTCCCCTCGAGCCCGAGCCCGCGCGGCACGACCTTCGCGCGCGCCCGCTCGAAGATCCGCAGCTTCGCGTCGCGGTAGGCCTCGAACGAGCCGTGGCGGTCGAGGTGGTCCGGCTCGAGGTTGAGCAGCACCGCCACGTCGCAGGAGAGCTCGTGCACGTCCTCGAGCTGGAACGAGGACAGCTCGCAGACGACCCAGTCGGCCACCCGGACCGAGGTGAGTGGAGTGCCGACGTTCCCGGCGACCGCCACGTCGCGCCCCGCCGCGCGGAAGATCGCGCCGAGCAGCTCCGCGGTCGTCGTCTTGCCGTTCGTGCCGGTGACCCCGACGAACCTCGCGCTCGGCAGCAAGGTGAACCCGAGCTCGACCTCCGACCACACCGGGATGCCCCGCTCGCGCGCCGCGACCACGAGCGGCGCCTCGCCCGGCACCCCGGGTGACTTGACCAGCACGTCGACACCGTTGAGGAGCGAGACGTCGTGCTCGTTCCCGAGCGACCGGTCGACCACGACCGGATCGTCGAGCCGCTCGATCGCAGCGCGGCCCGAGCGCGCAAGACCGTAGACGAGCGCTCTCAACTATGCGCCCGGTACGGCAGGTAGTACTTGTAGAAGAGTGCGAAGCCTGCGGCGCAGAAGATCGCGGTGACGATCCAGAAGCGCACCATGATCTTCGTCTCCGACCACGCCTTCATCTCGAAATGATGTTGCAGCGGCGCCATCAGGAAGATGCGTCGCCCCCAGTACTTGAAGCTGACCACCTGCAGGATCACCGAGAGCGCGACGACGGCGAAGATGCCGCCGACGAGGAGCAGGAGCAGCTCGACCTTCATCATGATCGCCATCGCCGCTATCGCGCCGCCGATCGCGAACGACCCCGTGTCGCCCATGAAGACCTCGGCCGGGAAGGCGTTGAACCAGAGGAAGCCGACCCCGGCCCCCACGAGCGCGGCGCCGATGAAGGCGATGTCGAGCCGGTTCTCGATCCGGCCGTGCTCAGGCGTCGCCGACCGGATGTAGATCGTCACCGCCATCGCCGTGAAGGTCGCGAGGGCGATGATGCTCGTCCCCGCGGCGAGCCCGTCGACGCCGTCGGTCAGATTCACGCCGTTCACCGCGCCGGCGATGATCAGGAAGAGCAGGACGTACCAGAACGGCCCGAGCGGCACCGCGTGGTCGACGACCGGGACGAAGACGGAGTGACTGAGATGCTGATGCTGGGCAGCGAAGCCGACCGCCGCGGTGATCCCGGCGAGCATCAGGATCTTCCAGCGTCCGCGGAGCCCGAGCGAGCGCCGGTGGTGCAGTTTCATGTAGTCGTCGAGGAAGCCGATCGCACCGCAGGCGAGCGTGGTGCCGAAGATCGTCAGGGCCGGCAGGGTGTAGTCCGAGAGCGGCAGGAACGCGAGCGCCGCGGCACCGATGATCAGCAGCCCGCCCATCGTCGGCGTTCCCTGCTTGGCCGCGTGGTGCTCGGGGCCCTCCTCCCGGATGTGCTGGCCGATCTCGTTGCGGCGCAGAAACGCGATGAACGTCGGCCCGCCGAGGATGGCGATGATCATGGCGACGAGCGCGGCGACGAGAACCCTGGCCATCAGTCGACCAAGTTCTCCGCGACCGCCTCGAGTCCCACCGATCGCGAGCCCTTGACCAGCACGACGTCGCCGGGCCTGAGCTGGGCGGCAAGGCGGTCGGCGGCCTCCGCAGCGGTCGCCACCCACTCGCCCCCGTAGTCCCGCGCGAGCCGCCCGACCGCGATCACGTCGGTGATGCCGAGCTCGCGCAGAAGCCGGCCGACCTCACGGTGGTAGGCGGGAGCCTCCTCGCCGAGCTCGGCCATCTCACCCAGCACCGCGACGAGCCGCCGGCCTTGCCCGCGCTCGGCGAGATGCAGCAGGGCGGCCCGCATCGAGACCGGGTTCGCGTTGTAACAGTCGTTCAGCAGCAGGCCGCCGCCCGGGAGCGCGCGCTCCTCCTCGCGCAGCTTCGAGAACTCGACCGTCAGCGCGCTCTCGGGCAGGGGCACGCCGAGCACCTCGGCGACCGCGATCGCGGTGCGCGTGTTGGCGAGCTGGTGCGCCGAGGTGTAGCTGGTCCGGAACGGGATCGATCCGCTGTCGGCGACGCGCTTGACCGTGATGTCGGTGCGGGCAAGATACGGCTCGAGCAGCGGCTCGTCGGGGACGATCGCCACACCGCCGGCGGGCAGCGCCTCGAGCAGCTCCGCCTTCGCGCGCGCGACGTTCTCGATCGTCTGCACGAGCTCGAGGTGAACCGGGCCGACGTTCGTGATCACGCCGACGTCGGGGCGCACGAAGGAAGCGAGCCACGCGATCTGCCCGAGGCCTCGCATGCCGAGCTCGCTGATGCAGATCTCCGTGTCCTCCTCGATCCGGCAGATCGTCAGCGGCACCCCGATCTCGGTGTTGTAGTTGCCTTCGTTCGCGATCGTGCGACGGTGCGGTGCGCAGAGCGCGAACAGGATGTCCTTCGTCGAGGTCTTGCCGGTGGAGCCGGTGATCCCCACGACGCGCGCGCGGGAACGGTCGCGGACGGCCGCGGCGATCGTCGCCAGCGCCGCGAAGGCGTCGCCCGGAACGAGCGCTGCGGAGGCGCCCCGCGCGAGCGCGTGCTCGACGAAGTCCTCGCCGCCGGCGACCGCCACGAACAGGTCTCCCTCCTCGATCCGCCGGGAGTCGACCTGCATGCCCGTGACGGCGTCCGCCCAGGGCCGGGCGATCAGGCGCCCGAGCGGCTCGATCAGATCCAGGCCGAGCGGGATCAGGAAAGGACCTCCCGCGCGACGGCGCGATCGTCGAACGGGACGCTGCCTCCTGCGATCTCCATCTGGGCGTCGGCGCCCTTTCCAGCGATCACGACGACATCGCCCGGACGCGCATCCGCGAGCGCAGCCTCGATCGCGGCCCTCCGGTCGAGGACGATCTCCAGCGCGCCCTGCGCGACCTGTGCGGCGATCTCCGCCGGATCCTCGGAGCGCGGGTTGTCGGTGGTCACGATCGCCCGGTCGGCCAGCTGCCCCGCCGCGCGGCCCATCAGCGGGCGCTTCTCGCGGTCGCGGTCGCCACCGGCCCCGAACACGACGATCAGCCTGCCCCGGCCGAGCGCGCGGGCAGCTTCGAGCACGTTGGCGAGCGAATCCGGCGTGTGTGCGTAGTCGACGATCACCGTGAACGGCTGTCCCGCCTCCACCGCCTCGAAGCGGCCGGGAACGCCGGTCACCGCGGCGATGCCCTCGCGGATGGCGTCCTCGTCGATCGCGAGCTCCCGCGCCGCCCAGATCGCTCCGAGCGCATTGGCCCGGTTGAAGCGGCCGCGGAGCTTCAGATCGAACCCGTCGAGCTCGTCGTCGGGCGTGAACGTCCGCGCGCCGGGAAGCTCGGCGGCGAGCCGTCTCCCCCACTCGTCGCCGACATTCACCACCGCGTGTGCGGCCTGGTCGAAGAGCGCACGCTTCGCGTCGAAGTAGCTCTCCATCGTCCCGTGGAAGTCGAGATGATCCTGCGTCAGGTTCGTGAACACGAGGACGGCGAACCGCGTGCCGGCGAGGCGCCCCTGGGTGCCGGCGATCGAGGTCGCCTCCATCGCACACGAGCGGTCGCCTGCGTCGAGCATCTCGCGGAAGAGCCGCTGCAGGTCGATCGACTCGGGCGTGTTGAGCCCGGTGGGACGCGACTCGCCGCCGATGCTCCGTTCGATGTTCGTCAGGAGCCCCGGGCGCCGGCCGGCCTCGCCGAGGATCGAGCGGAGCAGGAATGCCGTCGTGGTCTTGCCGTTCGTCCCCGTCACCGCCGCGACCTCGAGCTCGCGCGAGGGATCGCCGAAGAACCGTGCGGCGGCCGGCCCCATCGCCGCACGAACGCTCGGTACGAGCACCTGCGGCGCAGCGACGTCCACGTGCCGCTCGACGACGAGGGCGGCTGCGCCTCGATCGACGGCCGCCCCGGCCAGATCGTGCCCGTCGGCGCTCGCGCCCTTGATGCAGAAGAAGAGGGCGCCCCTCGTCACCGAGCGTGTGTCGTACGCCAGGTCGCGGATCTCGACGGAGGGCGCTCCGGGGATCCCGAGTCGAGTCAGATCCATCGAGGGGTGAGCCTAGCGGCGGCTCAGCCGCTCAATGGACGGGTGCGTCCGGCGGAACCGACAGGTACTGCAGGTCGAACTTGGCGATCTGGGCGAACGCGGGCGCCGCGACCGTGCCGCCGTAGATCTGGTCGTGCGGTTCCTCGACGCTGACGAGCACGAGGAGGCGCGGCGACTTGACAGGCACCATGCCGACGAAGGAGGCGACGTACTTGCCGGTCGTGTAGCCGTGCGGCCCCGGAATCTGGGCCGTGCCGGTCTTGCCGGCGACGCTGTACCCGGCGATCTGCGCCTCGTTGCCGGTCGCGCCGTGCTCGTCGACGACACCGGTGAGCATCGTCTTCAAGGCCCGGTCGACCGCCGGCGAGACGACCCGCCGGTGCTTGAAGTCGTGCAACGTGCGCCCGCCGATCCGGTCGACGAGGTGCGGCTGGATCCACACGCCGCCGTTCGCGATCGCCGCGTACGCGGCGGCGATCTGAATCGGAGTGACCGCGATGCCCTGGCCGATCGGAACGTTGCCGATCGTCGTCCCCGACCACTGATCCGGGTAGGACGGGACGATTCCGCCGCTCTCGCCGGGGAAGTCGAGGCCGGTCGGCTTGCCGAAGCCGAAGCGGCCGATCCACTTCATCAGGTCGGGTGCGCCGAGCTTCTCGGCGATCGTGATCGCACCGACGTTCGACGAGTACGAGAGGATCTTCGCGACGGTCAGCGTCTCGGTGCCGCGCAGCTCCGCGTCGTGGATGCACTTGTCCGCTACCTGGATGCACGGCGGCAGCTTGAACGGCGTGCTCGGCGTCACCAGCCCCTCGGTCAGCGCGCCGGCCACGGTGACGAGCTTGAAGACGGAGCCGGGCTCGAACACGTCGGTCACGGCGTGGTTCGTCAGGTACGACTGCGGGACACGCGAGGAGTTGTTCGCGTTGTACCCGGGCGCCTGCGCCATCGCGAGGACGGCACCCGTGTGGGGATCGAGCACGATCGCCGTCGCCGACCTGGCGCGCCACCGGGCGACGGTCTCCCGCAGCACCTCTTCGGCGTTCGCCTGGATCTTGTTGTCGATCGTCGAGAAGATGTCATGTCCCTGCCGTTCGGGCTTGGCGCTGACGACGTTGATCGCCTGGCCGAACGGATCCCGGACGACCGTCTGCTTGCCCGGCTTCCCGGCGAGCTGTTTGTCGTACTCGATCTCGAGCCCGCCGAGGCCCTTGTTGTCCGTGCCGGCGAAGCCGACGACCTGCGAGGCGACACTGCCCTGCGGATAGGCCCGCTTCTCCTCCGGATAGTCGTTGACGCCGGTGAACTTCTTCTGCATGAACGCGGCGGCCTTCAGCGGGTCGGCGAACCGCTTGATGTAGACGAAGGCGGTCTTGCGGTTCAGGAGCTGCGGATAGAGCTGATTCGCGTCGACGCCCAGGATGTGCTGCGCGGCGACCGCCACCGCGCGCGGGTCTGCGAGCTGGCGCGGGTCGGCGTAGACCGTCTTCGTCTGCTCGCCGATCGCGAGCTGGACACCGTTCGTGTCGAAGATCGTCCCCCGCCCGGCCGGGATCACGACGGTCTCGCGATGCTGGCGCTCGGCCATTCGCCCGAGCGTCGCGGCGCGGACGCCCTGCAGCCACACCGCACGCGCGAGCGTCGCCGCGAAGACGAGCGCGAAGATCACGAGCAGCAGGCGAATGCGGCGGTTGGCCTGCTTGTCGCGCATCACTTGGCGACGTTCACGTACCCGTACGGATCCTGGTAGACGAGCCCGAACTGCTTGACCGCCTGCTGCTTGATCGCACGCGACGCGACGAGCGACGAGTACTGCGACTGCAACGCGGCATTGTCCGCGAGCAGCTTCGACCGCTCGGTGTTGGTCTTGTCGAGCGACAGGTTGAGCTGCAGCACGGCCACGTTCACGAATACGACGCCGGCGAGCAGAATCCCGCTGACCGCGATCCACAGGATGCCCCCGCGCGTCCTCGCCTGGGAGCGCTTGCGCGAGCGTGGCTTCGAGCGGGGGCGCGGCCTGGCGCCGGGCTCCGCGATCGCCGGGCTCTGGGCGTGCGTCAGGCTGGCCATCGCGCTAGACCCTCGTCCCGACGCGGAGGCGCGCGGACTGCGCGCGTGGGTTCCGGGCGACCTCGGCCGCCGACGGACGCACGGCGCGACGCGGCGTCGCCCGCATCGTCGCCTCCGATCCGCAGACGCAGACCGGGAAGTCGGGCGGACAGGTGCACCCGTGCTCCTGCTTGCGAAGGAACTGCTTGACGATCCGGTCCTCGAGCGAGTGGAACGAGATCACCGCGAGGCGCCCACCCGGGCGCAGCATCTGCAGCGCCGCCGGCAGCGCCCGCTCGAGGGCGCCGAGCTCGTCGTTCACCTCGATGCGCAGCGCCTGGAAGACGCGCTTCGCAGGATGACCCTCGCCGAACCTGGCCGGTGCGGGAATCGCCGCCTTGATCACCTCGACCAGGTCGGCCGTTCGCTCGAACGGCTGCGACGCACGCCGCCTGACGATCGCGCGGGCGATCTGCCGGGCATACCGCTCTTCGCCGTACCGCTTGAAGATGTCGGCCAGATCGCGCTCGTCTCCCTCGTCGACGAGGTCGCGCGCGGAGTACGTCGCGCTCGGATCCATGCGCATGTCGAGCGGCGCGTCGACGGCGTACGAGAAGCCACGGTCGGGGCGGTCGAGTTGCATCGACGAGACGCCGAGGTCGAGCAGGATCGCGTCGGCCTTGACGCCGTTCTCGGCCAGGTGCTGCAGGACCACCGAGAACTCGCCGTGGTGCAGGCGGGCCTTGACGCCGGTCTCGCGGCGGAACCGCTCGAAGAACGGCGCGACCGTCGGGTCGCGGTCGATCGCGATCAGCTTGCCGTCGCCGCGCAGCCGCGAGGCGAGCAGAAGCGCATGGCCGCCGGCGCCGAAGGTGCCGTCGACGATGGTCTCCCCCGGACGCGGGTCGAGGAGCGAGACGACTTCCTCGGCGAGGACCGGGACGTGATCGGACTCAGTTGGCAAGACGCTCGGCAACATCTTCCGCGCTCCCTTCGACTTCGTGCAGCTGCTGACGCCACTTCGCTCGGTCCCAGATCTCCAGGTGGTCGAAGACGCCGGCCACCGTGACCTCCCGGCCGAGCTCCGCGTGCTCGATCAGGCCTGCCGGGATGACGACGCGCCCCTGCTTGTCGAGCTCACCCTGCGCGGCGCCCGAGAAGAAGTGCCGCTGCATCACGCGCGAGCCCTCGGCGAGCGGGTCGAGGCTGCGGATGCGCTCGGCCAGCTGCTCCCAGGCGGTGCGGGGGTACGCGTAGAGGCACCCGTCGAGACCGCGGGTGACGACGACGCCGTCCTCGAACGCCGCCCGGTGCTTGGACGGCAGGGTGAGGCGGTTCTTCTCGTCGAGGGAATGTTCATGCTCACCGAGCAGGTGGTCCACTGATCCCCACTTTATCCCACTTTCCCCCACCTGTAAACCCCTGCCGGTCCAGGCGGCGGCCGAACGCCACCCGCGGGTCCCGGCTGCTAGAGCGGGTGGACCCGGTCGCCGACCCGGACGAGGCCGGGCTCGGCGACGGCCGCGTGCACCCCGAAGGGCAGCGGCTCGGTCGTCTCGACGTCCCGCCGGTAGGCGGCGAGCGCCTTCAGCGTGTCCAGGTCGCTACGGCCGGTCTCCGGGCTCTGGGTCGTGACGACGCACCGGCCGACGTTCCCCTGGGGCACGACGACCGCGCCGCCCACCGCGACTCTCCGGCCGAGCCAGGTGTCCTCCGCGTGCGGATCGAGACCGGCGATCCCGAAGTTCATGCGAAAGCGGCGCCCGTCGACCTCCCCCACGCCGAGCGTCTCGGCGAGTGCGCCGAGCGAGGCCGTCCCGAGCATCGTCGCCGCCCCGCCGCGGCCGCGGTCGGCGGCGCCGTGTGCCGGCTCGACGAGCCGCACCGGCTCGCCGACGAGAGCGGAGACCGCCGCGGCCCAGGGACCGTGAACGACCCGGGCGGTCAGCGGCCTCGAGTGGAACCGCGTCTCGATCTCCTCCCCGCGTTCGACGGGGCCGCGGACGACCTCGCCGTCTGCGAAGCGGAACGTCAGCGTCCCGAAGTCCTCGTCGTGCTCTGCCCGCACGGCCTGCAGCGGGCCGCAGTCCTTGTTGTTGAGCAGGCGCCCTGCCTCGCTGACGAAGTAGAAGCGGCGGTCGCCGCTCGGCCCGCTCTCGAGCAGCTCGACCTCGTCGACGAGGTGCAGCGCGGTCGCCTTCACGGGCGTCAGCGAGATCCAGGCGACACGGCCGCTCACCCTCCCAGGCTACCCAGCTGCGCCGTGTAAGGCCCTGCGCCGCCGAGCACTGCCGAGCCGGCCCTGGCCGCGAGGCCGAGCGCGTCGTCGAGCGAGTCACCGCGGGCGAGGGCGAAGGCGAGCGCTGCGCTGAACGAGTCGCCTGCGCCGTACGTGTCGACGATCGCCTCCGCCGGGACCGCGGCATAGGGGACGCCGTTCGCGGTGCCGCCGTTCGCCCCGTCGGTGAGCACCACCGTCCGCGCCTCGAGCGAGCCGTCGTAGCGTTCGCCCGGGTCGTTCACGCTGCCCACGAGCAGATCGAGCGGCACGGCCGCCTCGCGCAGGGTCGGCAGCTCGCGAGACGTGGCGGCAAGGAACCGCGCCGACCGCGCCTCGTGGAGGGCGGCCGGCTCGCCGGAGACGAAGAAGACGAGGTCGTAGCCGTGGAGCGGCAGCGGCCCGCGCGGCAGCAGCTTGTCGCCGAGCACGGTGATCGTCCGCTCGCCGTCCTCGTCGACATGCGTCCAGGCGCGCCGCGTGGCACCGCCCCGCTGGACGTGCACGTCGATCCCCAGCGCGGCGAGGCGGCGCTCGGCCGCGCGACCGAGCTCGTCGGCGCCGAGGGCCGTGAAGAGCTCGCACCGGCCCGCGAGGAGGGCGAGCTGGCGCGCGACGACGGCACCCCCACCCGCGGGCTCGGCGCTCGTCTCGCTCGCGTGGACGATCGAGCCGGGCGCCGGCACGTGCGCCACCCGTGCGAACTCGACCCATTCGACGTGGCCGACGACTGCGCATCTCACGGCCACGCACCCTGCCACGTTTGCTTCGATGATGGGGAGCGTGACCGCCGCCGAGCCGATCCCGCCGTTCGAGCACTTCTACCTCGCGCACCGCGAGGAGGTGCTCGGCTACCTGCGGCGGCTGCTCGGCGGCCGGGCCGAGGACGCCTGGCAGGAGACCTTCCTGCGCGCCCTGCGAGCCTACGACCGGCTGCAGCACGGCAGGCACCTCCGCGCCTGGGTGTTCACGATCGCGACGAACGTCGCGATGGACGACCTCCGCCGTGCCCGCAGGACAGTTCTGCTCGAAGAGAGCGACGGGCCGGCCGTCGAGCTGCACCGGGATGCGTTCCGCGAGCTCGAGCACCTGACCGGCGGGCTCCCGCCGACCGAGCGTGCGGCCGTCGTGCTTCGCTACGGCTACGACCTCCCCTACGCCCAGATCGCCGCAGCCCTCGGCTCGTCCGAGGACGCCGCGCGCGCCGCGGCATCGTCCGGTGTCCGCAGACTGAGGAGGACCCATGAACGTCACGCCTGAGCTCGACGCCCGCTTCCGCGCGACCGCTCTCAGCGAGGGCCTCGTCGACGTGCGCTTCGACAGCGTCGACTCCCCGGTCGGCGAGCTCTCCGTCGCGGCGACCGCGCGGGGCCTCGCCCGGATCTCCTACCGGCCCGAGGGCTTCGAGGAGTCGCTTGCCCGCACGTTCGGCGTGCGCGTGCTCCGCACGCCGCTCGACGACGTCCGCCGGGAGCTCGACGAGTACTTCGAGGGCAGGCGGCGCGAGTTCGACCTGCCGCTCGACCTGCGCGTCGCGGCGTTCCACGCCGACGTGCTGCGCGAGCTGGCGCTCGTCCCGTACGGGCACACGGAGACCTACGGAGCGCTCGCGGCGAAGGTGGGCCGGCCGCGCGCAGCCCGCGCGGTCGGGACGGTCATGAACAGAAACCCGATCCCGATCGTGCTGCCGTGCCACCGCATCGTCGGCGCGAACGGCTCGCTGACCGGCTACGCCGGCGGGCTCGACATCAAGGTGCACCTGCTCAGGCTCGAAGGAGCGCTGCCGGGGTAATGGCGAAGCGGGTCGTCGTCGTCGGGGGAGGCTTCGGAGGCCTGCTCGCTGTCCGCGGTCTCCGCCGTGCCGACGTCGAGGTGACGCTCGTCGACCGGCAGAACTTCCATCTCTTCCAGCCCCTGGCCTACCAGGTCGCGACCGGATCGCTCTCCTCGGTCGAGATCGCGGTTCCCCTGCGACAGATCCTGCGACGACAGCGGAACGCCCGGGTCGTCCTCGGCGAGGCCGACGGCTTCGATCTCGAGGCCCGGCAGGTCTCGGTGACGAGCCTGCCGAACGGCGAGGGGCTGAGGCTCGACTACGACACGCTCGTCGTCGCCGGCGGCGCCCGCTACTCGTACTTCGGGCACGACGACTGGGCGCCGTACGCGCCCGAGCTGAAGTCGCTCGAGGGCGCGCTCGACCTGCGAGATCGCATCCTGCGTGCCTTCGAGGCCGCAGAGGTCGAGCAGGACGAGGCGCGGCGGGCCGAGTGGCTCACGTTCGTCGTCGTCGGCGCGGGGCCGACCGGCGTCGAGATGGCGGGCCAGATCGCCGAGCTCGGCAAGGACGTCCTGCACGCCGAGTACCGCGCGATGGACACGCGGCAGACTCGCGTGCTGCTCGTCGAGGCGACGGGGCGCGTGCTCGGCGCCTTTCCCCCTTCCCTCTCGGCGAGCGGCGAGCGGCAGCTGCGCTCGCTCGGCGTCACGCCGCTGCTCGAGACGACCGTCGTCGGGATCGACGCCACCTCGGTCGAGGTCGAGACCTCGAACGGTGCGCGGTCGCGCATCCCGGCTCGGACGGTGATCTGGGCCGCCGGTGTCACCGCCTCCCCGCTCGCCGGGCTGCTCGCCACCGTGGCGGGCGCGGAGACGGACCGGGCGGGGCGCCTCACCGTCGAGCCGGACCTGACCCTTGCCGGGCATCCCGAGGTGTTCGCCCTCGGCGACATGGTCACCGTGCGCGGACAGCAGCTGCACGGCGTCGCCCCCGTCGCGATGCAGCAGGGCCGGCATGCCGCCCGGTCGATCCGCGACGGGTCGCGCGCGCCGTTTCGCTACCACGACAAGGGCGAGCTCGCGACGATCGGCCGCTCTCGGGCGGTCGGCGTGCTCAAAGGGGCGCGCGTGAGCGGGTTCGTCGCCTGGCTGCTGTGGCTCGGGATCCACATCGTCTACCTCGTCGGCTTTCAGAACCGGCTGCTCGTCCTGACCCGGTGGACGTTCAGCTACCTGACGCGCGGCCGCGGCGCGCGGGTGATCCACCGCACCTAGACGCAGCTGCTCACGGACGCAGCGCGGCTGCGACGGTGCGCACGGCCGCGTCGTAGGCGAGTGCGGCGAGCCCCCCACCCCAGGTCAGGCGGGCGACGCCGAGCTCCTGCAGATCGGACGGCCCGGGCACGCCCTCGTCGGCGATCACGTTGACCGGGCCGTCGATGCGCCGGGCGAGCTCGGGGATCGAGGCGGGCGGGCACAGGATCGGGTAGGTGCAGTCGGCCCCGGCGGCCAGGTAGGCGTTCGCACGCTCGACGGCCTCGTCGACGCCGCCGCCGCGGAGGAACACGTCCACGCGGGCGTTCAGCACGAGGTCGGGCACGGCCTCGCGGATCGCGCCGATCGCCTGCGCCTGCTCGCCGACGGGGACGAGCCGGCCCTGCGTCGAGTCCTCGAAGTTGATCCCGACGAGCCCTGCCTCCCAGGCCGCGCGGGCCGTGCCGACCGGATCACCGTAACCGCGCTCGAGATCCGCGGACACCGGCACGTCAACGGCCGCTGCGATCCGTCGCGCCGTCTCGACCATCTCGGCGCGAGGCGCGCGTTCACCGTCCTCCCAGCCGAGCGCCCGCGCGACGGCGGAGCTGGTCGTCGCGAGCGCTCGGCAGCCGGGCAATCCGGCCAGAGCCTTCGCGCTCGCGACGTCCCAGGCATTCGGCAGCACGAGCAGGGGCGGCCCGAGATGCATGCGCCGGAACGCAGCCGCCTTGGCGTGCCGATCCACGTCAGCCGGCCGCGGGAGTCAGCCGCTGCAGTTCTTCTTCCCCCAGGCGACGAGATGCTGTTCGGCGGCCTGGAGCTTGGGCGACGTGAACGACTTCGACGCCGAGGAGAGCGCGGCCAGCTGCGCTGCGGTCGGAGTCTTGCCCGGCGTGTAGCCCGCCTTCTCCAGGGCCTTGGCGAAGCTCTCGAAGGCGCCGGAGAGCGTCTCCAGGTCGGAGCGGATCGCGGAGGGCGCCGCGTCCGCGAGCGCCTGGTAGGCCTCGGCCGCGCTCGTGACGCTGGACTTCCCCGAGCTCGTCGCGGCCGCCATGGCCTGCGAGAACTTCGCGCCGATGCTCGCGAGCTGCAGACAGTTCTTGGAGGAGGCGAACGAGGGCGCACCGGTGCCGCCCGAGCTCGCGGTGGTCGTCGCCCCGCCGCCCGAACTGCTCGCCGCGGACGTCGTGGTCGCGGCGGTCGTCGTGGCGGAGCTCGTCGTCCCGGTCGCCGACTTGTTGCCGCCGCAGCCGGCGGCCACGGCCACCAGTGCGAGCACGAGCGCGATCCAGCCTGCCTTGAACCTCATCTCCGGTCTTCCCCTCTCGGTTGGCACCTTGGCGACCCCGCCCGATCGTAGGCACTCCGCGGCAGCGCTTCAACCGGTCGCCCCCAGCAGCCGGTAGCCGACCCCCCACACGTTCTCGACGAGCGGGGCGTCGGCAGCCGAGGCGCGCAGCTTGCGACGCAGCCGCGACGCATGCGAGTCGAGCGTGCGGGTGCGGCCCGCGACGCGGTAGTTCCAGACGTCGCGCAGCAGCTCGCTCTTCGTGAACACGCGCTCGGGCTCGCGGGCGAGACAGAGCAACAGCTCGTACTCCTTCTGAGCGAGCTGGACGCGCCGGCCGTCGACCCTCACCTCGCGGGTCCGCGTGTCGATCCGCACCGGCGGAGCCTCGACGACGTCGTCGAGCCGGGGACGGACGCGGCGCAGGACGGCTCGAATCCGCTCGACGAGCTCCTGGTACTCGAACGGACGGGCCAGGTAGTCGTCACAGCCGCTCCGGAAGGCCTGGATGCGGTCGACGGCATCCGCCTGCTCACGCCCGAGCACGATCACGGGAGCACGCGCGACCCACCGGTCGAGCCGCTCGACGTCGCCTGCGAGCACGAGATCGAACTGCCCGTGGTCCGGCACGAGCTCGAAGCCGTCACGCGGAAGGTGGCGCTCGAGGAATCCCCGCGTCTCGGGCTCGGCATCCGTCAGCAGCAGCGCAGCGACCATGGAGCGACGGTAGCCCTCACCGGCCGCGCGCAACAGTTGTCCTTTCGCACGATTCTGCGCCGATCGTTCCTCAGGCGGCGAAGGCGGCCATGTCGAGACGACCGAATGTGCGGCGGGCATGCCAGAGCCCCCAGCAGACGAGCACGACGAGCACCGGCGTGCCCGTGACGAACGAGGTGACGACGAAGGCGCCGATGCCGGAGTGCAGGAGCACGAACAAACGCAGGCTCGCGCGGCAGAGGCAGTAGGCAGCCCAGACGAGCGACTGGAGCCCGAACTCGCGCCGGTACGGAGCACTCGCGCGGAACCAGGGCGGGAAGGGATACCAGGCGTTCGCGAAGACACCGATCAAAGGCCGGCCGACGACGACGGAGCCGAGGTAGACGAGCCCCCACGCGGCGCTCAGCACGACGGGCTGTGCGAGGTACACGGTCGCGCTGTGCGCCGCGAGCGCAACGAGCGCCTGCACGGCCACGAACACGGCGCTGACGACGGCGAGACCGGCCTCGCGGCCGTGTCGCGCCTGCCACGCGGCGATCGCCAGCGAGAGCGCGGTCGAGGCCACGACGGCCGGGGCCAGGCCCGCCGCCCGCCAGAGCCCGTAGAAGACGAGCACCGGGACGAATCCCTCGAACAGGAACTGCGGCAGCCCGCGGCCGACGAGCAGCCGCCAGGTCGGCTCGGGCAGCTCGCTCAGCCGGTCCGCAGCCGGCGTTCCTGCCGGTCGCACCATTCGATTCCCCATTCGCAGTGGTCGAGCCCCCAGCGATAGACCAGGTCGACGAAGGGCGGGTCGGGCACGCCGCTGCCGTCGTCCAGCGAGCGCAGATACGCGAGCATCCCCGCATACCCCTCGCGCCGGGCGCGCAGGAGGCCGAGCGCGTCCTCCGCGGGCAGGGCATCCCCGAAGAAGAGGCGCAGCAGCGACTCGTCACGCAGCTCGATCCGGGTCTCGAGGCCGTGGAGCCAGCCCTCGAGCGCCGCGCGGCCCGCCGGCGTCAGCTCGTACACCCGGCGTGCGCGCTCGCCGCGATCGGCCGTCGTGCCGGCGATCCACCCGGCTTCCTCGAGCCGCTTCAGCTCCGGGTAGATCTGCCCGTAGCTCGCGGCCCAGAAGTGCCGGATCGTGCGGTCGACTGCGTGCTTGAGGTCATAGCCGCTCCGCGGCCGCTGGTCGAGCAGCCCGAGCAGCGCCCAGGTGGCCGCGGTCGGCTTCATATATCGAAACGATATATCTCTGCGCTAGGTCGGTCAAGCCTCAGAGGCGGCCCGAGCGGATCACGCCCCAGAGCAGCCAGACGCCGAGAATCGCGGAGAGGAGAAAGCCGAGCACCGACACGACGTGCAGCCCCAGCAGATGGGGGCCGGTCTTGGCGAAGATGCCGATCAGGCTCGAGCCGATCAGGCCGCCGGTGACGACGAGCGCGATCACGAGGCGATTGAAGAGCGTGTCGAGCTTCGCCATCAGGTCGTCGAGGCCCTTGTGCACGAAGCCGACCTCGATCTGGCCGTCGCGCACCTGTTCGAGCGTCTCGTGGATCTGGTACGGCAGCTCGGCCGCCATCTGGGTGAGCTTCCAGCCCTCCCGCCGCGCACGGAGGGCCATGCGCCGCGGCGTGAAGCGCTCGAGCATCAGGTCGCGCGCGTACGGCTTCGCGACCTCGAACACGTTGAAGTCCGGGTAGAGCTCGATGCCGACCGAGCCGAGCGTCGCGATCGCCTTGTCGAGCATCACGAACCGCGTCGGCAGACGCAGGTTCATCGAGTAGATCAGGCCGAACGCCTCCCGGATTACCTGGATCGGGTCGATCTCGCTCAGGCTCGCGCCGTAGTAGCGGTAGTAGAGGTCGCGGAGCGCCGCCACGAACTCCTCCTCGCGCTCCTTCGGATACCGCACGCCGAGGTCGGCGAGGCGCTTCGGCAGCAGCTCGACGTTCTCCGACGCGGCGTCGATGAAGAGCCGCGTCAGCTTCGACATGTCGTCGTCGCTCAGCTTGCCGGTGAGCCCGAAGTCGACGAGGCCGATCCGCTCGGGCGAGAGCACGAGGATGTTGGCCGGATGCGGATCGGCGTGGAAGAAGCCGTTGCGGAAGATCATCGTCATCCACGTCTCGGCGATCCGGTAGGCGAGATGCCGGCGCTGCTCGAGCGACCACGCGTCGAACTCCAGGTCGGCAAGCTGCACGCCGTCGAGGTACTCGAGGGTCAGCACACGCGAGCGCGTGTAGGTCCAGTACACGCGCGGCACCGCGACGTGCGGATGACCGGCGAAGTCCTTGTGGAAGGCGTCGGCGTTGCGTGCTTCGAGCCGGTAGTCCAGCTCCTGCCGGATCGAACGTGCGAACTCGTCGACGAGCTCATTCGCATCGATGAAGTCGAGCGCACGAATCCGCTCCTTTGCGAGCCGCGCCGCCTGGTACATGAGCACGAGGTCGGCCTCGATCTGCCGCGGCGCGTTCGGCCGCTGCACCTTGACGACGACGCGCCGGCCGTTCGGAAGCGTCGCGCGGTGCACCTGCCCGATCGACGCAGCTGCGAGAGGCTGCGGGTCGAACTCCAGGAAGAGCCGCTCGATCGGCTGGCCCAGCTCCTCGTCGACCGTGCGCTCGACGTCCTCGTACGGGAACGGCCGCACGTCGTCCTGCAGGCCGCGCAGCTCGGCGATGATGTCGGGCGGCACCACGTCCGGCCGGGTCGACAGGAGCTGGCCGAACTTGACGAACGTCGGCCCGAGCTCGTCGAGCATCTCCCGTAGATGCCTGCCACGTGCCGTGCCCTCGAGGGCCGGATCGGCCGCTTTGCGGCCCTCGATCGCGTAGCCGAACCCGTGCCGGACGGCGACCTGGGCGATCTCGCTCAGGCGGCCGAGACTGCGCTGCTTCGGGCGGGTTGCCAAGCCCGAAGTGTTGCACGAAGACCGGCCCTCGCTGTGCTCGCCGCTAGTGAATCCGCTGGATCGTCGCCTTCCAGGCGCCCTTGGGGGCCTGGACGTCGACGCTCTCGCCGAGCTTCTTGCCGAGCAGCGCCGAGCCGAGCGGGGACGTCGGCGAGACCGTTCCGGCGCCGCCGACGGCGCTGATCTCGACGGTCATCGCCTGGCCGCCGTCGCCCGCGATGTCGACCACCGAGCCGACCCCGACCTCGCCGGCGCCGGCGTCCTCGACGATCTGGGCGCCGTCGAGCCGGGCCCGCAGCGTGCGGATGCGCGCCTCGAGCAGCCCCTGCTCGTTCTTCGCCGCGTGATACTCGAAGTTCTCCGAGAGGTCACCGAACTCACGCGCCTTCTTGATCGCTGCGATCACCTCGGTCCGGCGCGGGCCTTCGAGCTCGACGAGCTCGGCCCGCAGCGCGGCCGCCTGCTTCTCGGTGAGTCGCTCGCCCTCTACCACTTCGACCGGCCTCCCCGGCGGCGAGACGAGTAAACGACACGCGGCTTCGCCACCTGCATGCCCGTCTCCTCGAACTTCTCCACGTGCCCCTGCAGGCGCGCGACGCGCGAGACGTCCGCCTGCTGCTCGGGCAGGACGAGCGTGATGCCGACACCACCCTTGCCCGCGCGACCGGTGCGGCCGACGCGGTGGGTGTACACGTCCGGCTCTTCCGGCGGGTCGAAATTGATCACGTGCGTGATGTCGTCGACGTCGAGGCCGCGGGCCGCGACGTCCGTCGCGACGAGCGTCTTCACCTTGCCGGTGTCGAAATGGGCGAGCGCCCGCTCGCGCTGCGCCTGGCCCTTGTCGCCGTGGATCGCGATCGCGTCGACGTCGTGACGACGGAGCTTCTCGACCAGGCGATCGGCCCCCGCCTTCGTGCGCACGAAGACGAGCACGAGCCCGCGTTCGTCCTCGTTCAGCAGCTCGACGAGAGTCGACACCTTCGTCTCGTTCGTGACCGGCACGAAGCGATGGTCGATCTCACCGCTCCTGCGCTCTGCCGGCAGCTCGCCTTCGAACCGCGCCGGAAAGTGCGTGTAACGGCGGGCCAGCTCGCCGACCTCGCCGTCGAGCGTCGCCGAGAAGAACATCGTCTGGCGATCCTCGCGCAGCTTCCGGACGAGGCGGTCGACCTGCGGCTTGAACCCCATGTCGAGCATGCGGTCTGCCTCGTCGAGCACCAGCACCCGGACGGCGTCGAGCGACACGAGCCTGCGGTCGACGAGATCCTGCAGGCGGCCGGGAGTGGCGACGATCACGTGCGCCGCCTTCGCCTCGCTCGCCTGGGCCTTCAACGGCACGCCGCCGTAGACCGAGGCGACCTTGATCCGGTCGGCGGAGATCAACGCGAACTCCTCGGTCACCTGGACGCACAGCTCCCGTGTCGGGACGAGCACGAGCGCTGCCGGGCGCGGCTGCCCCGGGTCGAGTCGCTCGAGGATCGGGATCGCGAACGCGAGCGTCTTGCCCGAGCCGGTGGGGCTCTTGGCCAGGATGTCGCCGCCCCTGAGCGCTTCCGGGATCACGAGCGACTGGATCTGGAACGGCGACTCGATGCCGCGGTCGGCCAACACCCGGCACACGGCCTCGGAGACCCCGAGGGGACGGAAATCTGTCAACTTGTCTCAACTCCTTCGGACATCGAGATCGTGTGTCCGAAGAGGAGACGCGATCTCACGGGAACGCGGCCCATCCGCATTCCGTAGAGATCACGGTAGCAGCCGAACCGGCCGGTGGCTCAGCGCTCGCCCGCCGGGCGGTCTTCGACGAGGCGAAGCCGGTGCTCGAGCTGCGCGACCCGAAGCTCGAGCTCGTCCCACTCGTCGCGCGTCACGAGCCCCGCCTCCCGTGCGAGCTCCTGGATGCGGCGTCTCGAGCCCTCCCCCAGCCGGACCGCGTCGCCGCGCCAGCGCGCGCTCAGATCGTCGAGCAGCGAGCGAAGCTCGTCGAGCCGCGGCCCGAAGACGGCGAGCAGCCGGTCGAGATCGCTATCTGGCACGGCCGTGCGGGCGCGAGTTGCGTCGTTGCCGGCGGCGTTCGCGCTTCGCGTCCGCGTCGCCGTCGCCGTCGCCGCCGGTGACCGCGGCCTCGATCACGTCGACCGGGGTCTCCGGGGTCGGCTCGTCGGCGGCCGCCAGCTCGGCCGCGGCGAGCAACCGGTCTGCCTTCGGCCCCTCGGGCGTGTCCTGCCCCTTGCGCCGTGCGTAGTCGGGCTCGCGCTCCTTCCAGAGGTTCAGGAGCGGGGCGGCGATGAAGATCGACGAGTAGGCACCCGAGGTGACGCCGACGAGCAGCGCGAACGCGAAGTCCTTCAGCGTCGGCCCGCCGAAGAAGTACAGCGCCGCGACCGGGAGCAGGGTGATGAACGTGGTCGCCAGGGAGCGGCGGATCGTCTCCCACAGCGAGACGTTCGTGATCGTCGCGAACGACGCGCGCCGCATGATCGGGATGTTCTCGCGGATGCGGTCGAAGATGATGATCGTGTCGTAGATCGAATAGCCGAGCACGGTGAGCACCGCGGCGACCGTCGCTTCGGTCACCTCCCGTCCGGTGATCGAGTAGACACCGACGGTGATCAGGACGTCGTGGAGCATCGCCGCGATCACCGGCACGGCGAACGCGAGCCCCCGGAAGCGGATCGTGATGTAGAGGGTGATGATCAGCATCGAGAAGAAGATCGCGAGCAGCGCCGCCCGTGCGATCTGGCGCCCGAAGCTCGACGAGACGTTCTTCGTCCCCGGCGCGATCGCGTCCAGCTTCTGGGAGAGCGTGTTCGTCAACCGCGTCTGCTGGGTCGACGACAGCTTCTTGAGGCGGATCTGGAAGCTCTTGTAGCTCTCGCTGCCGTAGGCCGTGCCTCGTCCCTGCACGACCGAGTCGCTCTTCCCGGTCGCATCCTTGGTCAGGGTCCGCACGGACGAGATCGGGGTCGCCTGCGCCGTGCGGAACGTGATCTGCACGCCGCCCTTGAAGTCGATGCCGAGGTTCAGGCCGCGCACGGCGAGCGAGCCCAGGCTGATCACCAGGATCGCGCCGGAGATCGCGAACCACAGCAACGTCCGCTTCATGAAGTCGATCTGCAGCCAGCGACCGCGCTGCGAGTGGTGCGCGCCCATGAACTTCGGGTTCTCGAACCAGCGGAAGCCGGCGAGCAGTCCGAGCATCGCGCGCGTGGCGGCGACGGCCGTGATCAGCGAGACCGCGGTGCCGATCAGCAGCATCAGGGCGAAGCCCTTGACGCCGGCGGTCGCGACGGCGAACAGGATCAGCGCGGTGATCGCGGTGACGACGTTCGCGTCGATGATCGTGTGGAAGCCCTTCGCGTATCCGGCGGCGATCGCGGCGCGCACCGACTTGCCGGCACGTGCTTCCTCCTTGATGCGTTCGAACACGACGACGTTCGCGTCGGCCGCGACGCCGATGGTCAGGATCAAGCCGGCGAAGCCGGGCAGCGTCAACGTGACGCCCAGGAGAAGGATGGCGCCGTACATGAAGGCGGCGTAGATGGCGAGGCCGATCACGGCGACGAGACCGAGGAAGCGGTAGAGCAGAAGCAGGAAGAGCGCGACCGCGATCAGGCCGCCGATGGCAGCTCTCTGCGCCTGCTTGAGCGAGTCCTTGCCGAGCGTCGCCGAGACATCCGTGCGCTCGAGCGGCACGAACTTGACCGGCAGCGCGCCGGTCTGCAGGACGAGCGCCAGGTTCTGCGCCTCCTTCAGGCTCGACATACCGGTGATCTGCGCGCCCGTCCCGGTCGGGTCGATGCCGTTCGGGTACTGGGTGTAGTCGATCTGCGGCCAGGAGCGGATCTCGTTGTCGAGCACGATCGCGAAATGCTGAGGCTGCTTCTGGATCGACCCGCGCACCGCCTCGTTCTTCGTCACCTCGGCGAACGCCTTGTTGCCCTTGCCCTTGAACGAGAGCAGCACGATCGGGTCGCCGGTCGTCGGGTCGAAGTCCTGGCGTGTGCCGGACAGATTCAGCTCGCTGCCGTTGATGTTCGGGTACTTCCCGTTCGTCGCGTAGCGGTCGTTCGGGTAGTTGCCGTTCTTGAAGAGGTAGTAGTCGGTCAGGCCCTTCGGCGGCACCCCCTGGTTGTCGCCCGGGCAGTAGACCGAGCCGGGCGAGGAGCAGCTGATCACGACCGTCCGCGCCGGCACGGGCAGCACCTTGTAGCCCGCCGGGATCTTGCCCTTGTACGGGTCGAGGAGGCCGGCGTTCCCGGTCGTCGGATCGCGGTGGAGCGTCGGGATCGGCCCGGCCTTCCGGACCCACACGATCGTCGTCTTCGTCTTCTTGTTCTTCAGGATCCCGATCGTCGACTTGACCTTGACGGGCTTGAAGAGCACGTAGCCGGTCGGCGTGCCGACCTTTGCGGTCGCCTGGACGCGCGAGAGCAGGTTGTAGAGGTTGCGCGTCGCGACCGGCTGGCCGCCGCTCGCGGTCACCGACGGCGGCACGAGCGCCGTCTCCAGGTCGTAGAGCTCGAGCTGCGCCGTCGTGCCGATGATCGCGGCCGCCTGCGCCGGGTTGTGCACGCCCGCCAGCTGAATCACGATCTGGTCGCTCCCCTGCTTGCGGATCTCCGGCGACGCGACGCCGAGCTTGTCGACGCGGCTCCGCATGATCGAGACCGAACGGTCGAGATCCGCCGAGGTCAGCTTGTGGCCCTTCGGCGGCTGCGCCTTCAGCACGACCTCGAGGCCGCCCTGCAGGTCCAGCCCCTTCTTGACGCCGCGGTGGCCGGGCGAGCCCGGAACAGCCAGATACGCCACGCCCACGAGGGCCAGGATGATCAGGCCGACGAGAATCAGGTTGGAGCGCCGAGACGACACGCGCGGGAAGGTTAGCCTGGTTCCTCGGTCGACCCGCGGGATTCCGCGAGCTCGGGCTCGGGGCCGGGTCCCGGCTCGGATTGCGGTTCGGATTCCGGCTCCACCTCGACTTCGACGTCGCGGGCGACCGCTGCGATCGCGCGCCGGTCGACCTGGACGACCACCCCGGCCGCGATCTCGACGTGGATGAGGTCGTCGACGATCTCGCGCACGGTGCCGTGGATGCCGCCTGCCGTGATCACGTCGTCACCGGTCGCGATCGTGTCCTGCATCGCCGCGTGCGACATCCGCCGACGGCGGGCCGGCAACAGGAACAGGAGCCAGACGGCGCCGAAGATCAGGATCAGGATCAGGAATCCGCTCACTGAAGCCTTTCGAGTAGGTCACGCTTGTATGACGTAAATGCGCCGCGTTCGATGGCGGCGCGCGCCTCCGTGGTCAGCGCGACCAGGAAGCGTAGATTGTGGAGCGACAGCAGCCTGAGGCCGAGCAGCTCGTTCTGGTTGACGAGGTGGCGGATGTAGGCCCTCGTGAACCGCGTACAGGCGGGACAGTCGCAGGTCTCGTCGAGCGGCTGCTCGTCGCGCGCGAAGCGGGCGTTGCGCAGGTTGATGCGCCCGTCACGGGTGAGCGCACTGCCCGTCCGCGCGGTGCGGGTCGGGAGAACGCAGTCGAACATGTCGACGCCGGCTTCGATCACTTCGAGCACGCCTTCGGGATCGCCGATGCCCATGAAGTAGCGAGGCTTCTCCGCGGGCAGGAGCGCCGCGCACCAGTCGGTCGTCTCGAACGTCGCCTCACGGTCCTCGCCGATCGCGAGCCCGCCGATCGCGTTGCCGTCGAAGTCGAGCGCCGCGATCTCGTCGGTCGAGCGGCGCCGCAGCTCGGGGTCGATCCCGCCCTGGGTGATCCCGAAGCGGAGCTGTCCGCCGGCGCGCGGCGCGTGCCGCTGGCGCTCCGCCCACACCGTCGTCCGGCGCACCGCCTCTGCGAGCACGCGCCGCGGGACGCCCGCCGGCGGCACGTGGTCGAGGCACATCGCGATGTCGCCGGCCAGGTTCGTCTGGATCGCCGCGGCGAGCTCGGGGGTGAAACGGGTCGACCGGCCGTCGTAGACGTTCCGGAACGTCACTCCCTCGTCGTCCACGCGCGCGATCGTGTCGCGCAGCGAGAAGACCTGGAAGCCGCCGGAGTCGGTGAGGATCGGCAGGTCCCAGGACATGAACCGGTGCAGCCCGCCGAGCTCGCCGATCAGCTCGTCGCCGGGCCGGAAGTGCAGGTGGTAGGTGTTGCCGAGCAGGATCTGCGCGCCGAGGTCGCGCACCTCGTCGGGGTGCAGGGACTTCACCGTCCCCTTCGTCCCGACCGGCATGAACACGGGCGTGCGGATCGCGCCGTGCGCCGTGCGAAGCACCCCCGCCCGGGCCGCCCCGTCGGTCGCCTGCACCTCGAAGACGGGCCCTGCAGGGACGCGACCCGTGGCCGGACTGTTCGACCCGGAGGTCACAGGATCAGCATCGCATCGCCGAAGGAGTAGAAGCGGTAGCGCTGCTCGATCGCGACTGCATACAGGCGCCTCGTCTCCTCCACTCCCGCGAACGCCATCACGAGCGCGAGCAGGGTCGAGCGCGGGAGATGGAAGTTCGTCAGGAGCGAGTCGACGCGGCGGAACGCGAACCCCGGCGTGATGAAGAGCTCGGTGCGGCCTGCGAGCGGCGCGCCCCGGGCGAGCGTCTCGAGAACGCGCACGGTGGTCGTACCGACCGCGAGCACGCGCTCCGCCGCCTGGATCCGCTCCCACGCGGCCCGCTCGACCGCGTAGCGCTCGCCGTGGATCGCGTGCGCCTCGACGACCTCCTCCTGCAACGGCCGGAACGTGTCGAGACCGACGTGCAGGGTCACCCGCTCGACTGCGAGCCGCGCGAGAACGTCCGGCGTGAAGTGCAGCCCGGCCGTCGGCGCGGCGGCCGAGCCGCGCTCGCGCGCATACACCGTCTGGTAGCGCCCCGCGTCGGCGAGCGGCTCCGTGATGTACGGCGGGAGCGGGACGTCTCCGTGCGGCTCGCCTTCGAGCCGGACGAGCCACCGTCCCTGACCGAGCTGCTCGAGCAGCTCGACCGGCCCGTGACGGTCTCCCGCGCGCAGCCTGCGCGTCGGCCGCGCGAGTGCCTCCCACACCTCCCCGTCGACCTGTTCGAGCAGCAGCACCTCCCCGCGCGGGCGCTCGATCGGGATGCGCGCCGCGACGACCTGCGTGTCGTTCACCACGACGAGCGCGTCGATCAGGTCCGGCAGCTCGTGGAAGACGTGGTGGGTGACTTCCCCGGTCTCGCGCCGGTAGACGAGGAGGCGCGATCGGTCGCGGCGGGCCGCGGGCTGCTGGGCGATCAGCTCCCGGGGCAGGTCGTACTCGAGCTCACGCGCCTCCATCCGGTGCGGACGGTAGCTTCGCCTCCCATGGAAGAGATCCGTGAAGCTCTCCGCGACGGGCTCCGCGAGGAAGCCGCCCCGATCGCACGCCGCCTCGCCGAGGTGAAGGGCCTGTCGAACAACACGATCCACCGGCTCGAGAAGCTCGAGCACACGATCGACGCCGAACGGGACGCACGCGTCGACGATCTCGCGCTGCTCGTCGACCTGCTCACCGAAGGCTGGCGCGGGCTGAACGCACGACTCGACCGGATCGAGGCGGCGCTCGAGCCGGCCGGGACGAACGTCGTGAAGCTGCGCGAGAGCGCCTGAGGGTCTACGCGGGCAGGATCAGCTCGAACCGCGAGCCCCGGCCGACGTAGGACTCGAGGTCGATCCGGCCGCCGAGCGCTGTCGACAGCTCCTTCGCGATTGCGAGCCCGAGACCGGTCCCGCCGCTGACGTTCGAGACGAACGGCCGGAAGAGCCGCTCGCGCGCCTCGGGCGGGATCCCCGGCCCCGTGTCCTCGACCGCCACGTGCACGGTCCCGTTTCGTTGCGCGAGCTCGAGCGTGATGCGCCCGCCGTCGGGAGTCGCGTGAAACGCGTTCGAGAGCAGGTTGCCGACGACCTGAAGGACGCGGTCACCGTCGGAGAGGATCACCGGCCGCGCGTCGAGCTTCTGCCGGTAGTCGATCGAGCGGCGCTGCGCCTCGTCGCGGTAGCGCTCGTAGGCGTGCTCGATCAGCGTGGCCATGTCGACCTCCTCCGACGTGACCGTGAAGCGGTTCGTGTCGAGCTTCGCGAGATCGAGGATGTCGCCGACGAGGCGCTCGAGCCGCTGCGTCTCTGCCTCCACCGTCTCGAGCGAGCTCTGTCTCAGCTCCGGATCGTCGATCACCCCCTCGAGCAGCGCCGCGACGTGACCGCGGATCGCGGTGAGCGGCGTGCGCAGCTCGTGCGACACCGACATCAGGAAGTTCCGCTCCATCTGCTCGACCTCGCCGAGCCGCTGGGCCATCTCCCCGACGCGGGAGCTCAGATGGCCGAGCTCTCCGGGGGCGTTCGGCGGCACCCGGACGTCGTAGTTCCCGCCTGCGACCTCGTCGACGGCATCCGAGAGCTGCAGGATCGGCCGCACGATGCGATGCGAGAGGTACCACGCGAGGAGCGCCGCGATCAGCAGTCCGAGGACGCCCGCGATCGCGAGGCGCTCGATCAGCGAGACGACCTGCTCGCGGACATCTGCCTTCGGCGTGGCGACGACGATCGCACCGATCGTCGTGCCGCTGGACGCGATCGGGTTCGCGACGGCGAGCCACCGGCGGTGCTGGCCCGGCGGCGTGAACTCGAAGGTGACCGACTTGCCGATGTGCCAGTCGATCGGCTCCGACGGCAGCGGGCGCAGGCCCGTGATCTGGCCGGGGAAGAGACCGAGCCGCGGGCCGAGCAGATAGATCCGGTCGCCGGTCGCCTTCTCGAGCGTCTGGCCGGCGAACCTCGGCGCCTTCTCGTCGCCGCTCGTGTTGCCGTAGCCCGCGTTGACCGCCTTCGAATAGAGCTCGGCGATCCCGTTCGCCTCGCGGTTCAGCTTCGAGAGCGTCTGGTTCTCGGTGAACTGCTGGAAGAGGCGGATCGCGATCGCCGTCGTGATCACGCCCGCGAGGACGATCCCCGCGAGGAAGACGAGCGGCAGCCGGACGCGTAGCGATCCGAGCATCGTGATCAGCCTACGAGGTCGCGGAGTCTTTCTTCGCGTCCTTGGCCGGCGAGACCTTGTACCCGACCCCCCACACCGTGACGATCGGCGACGCGTCGCCCAGCTTGCGGCGCAGCTGTCGCACGTGCACGTCGACGGTCCGCGTGTCGCCCGCGAAGGTATAGCCCCAGACGCGCTCGAGCAGCTGATCGCGCGTGAGCACGAGGCCCCGGTGGTCGAGCAGCTCCCAGAGCAGGTCGAACTCCTTCGGCGCGAGCTGGATCTCCTCGTCGCCGACCAGAACCTCGCGACGGCCTGCGTCGATGTGCAGGTCGCCGTGGTCCATCGTCTCGCTCTCGCGCTCGCGCCGCTCGGGGGTGGCGCGCCGCAGGATCGACTTGACGCGGGCGACGAGCTCGCGCGGGTTGAACGGCTTCGTCAGGTAGTCGTCCGCGCCGACCTCGAGGCCGATGATCTTGTCGACATCCTCGTCGCGTGCCGTGAGCATCAGGATCGGCACGTCGCTCGTCTGGCGGATGCGGCGGGTCACCTCGATCCCGTCGATGTCCGGCAGCATCAGGTCGAGGACGATCAGGCCCGGCATCTCCTGTCCAACCTGGGCGAGCGCGTCCGTTCCGTTGGCCGCCGTGCGCACGCCGTACCCGGCATTCTTCAGGTACAGCGAGACGAAGCTGGCGATCGAGCTCTCGTCCTCGACCACCAGGATGTTCGGGGCCGGCGAGCTCACGCTACGGCGTCGCTGCCGAACCGCCCGCCGCGGTGGGCTGGAGGCCGAACTGGACGAGCCGCGTGACCGGGAAATAGGGAATCGGCACCCATTTCCCGCTGTCGAGGGCGTAGTCGCCCGTGTCCTCGGCGAGCAGGTCGCCCGACAGCTGTGCCGTGCCGACGCCGACGGCGGTGAGATCGATTCCGTTGCCCTTCAAGCTCAGGCGGTAGCGCCCGCCGGTGACCCGGAAGCGGATGTCGGTGCCGCCGTAGACCGTCGTCCCGTCGATCACGCCGGCGCGCTTGAACTCGAAGCCGCTGACGAGCACCTGGCCGTCGCCGACGATCGGGTCGTTGACGACGAGCCTGCCCTTGTCCATCTGGCCCCAGAGGGTTCCCCGGTTCCCGCTCACCACAACCGCTCCGACGACCTTCTTCAGCTCGAGCACGCCGTCGCCGGTCGCGGTCGCGTCAGCGAGTGCCGCCGGGGCGGCAACGGCGACAAGGCCACAGAGCAGGATGAGACAAAGCCGGCGCATCGGCATCCACAGTCTTTCCTGCCGAATTATGCCTCGAATGAGGGGTATGTAAGGGTTTTTGTGCACCCTTGTATGGCCCTCGACCGACGAGCCGCTCCTAGAGGCTCTCACAGAGCTTCTTATACGGTCGTCCCGTGCACGACGTCACGAGCTTCGGCCTCACGATCCTCCTCGTCGCCGGGGCTCTCTCGGCGGCCCTGCTGGCCGCAAAACTGAGCGCCCGCACGTCGGTCCCGTCGGCCGCCCTCTTCCTGGTCGCCGCCGCACTCGCCTCCGATCTCTTCCCGTCCCTCGTGCTGACGATCTCCGCCGTCGAGCGGGTCGCGACGGTGGCGCTGATCGTGATCCTCCTGGACGGAGGCTCTTCGATCGGCTGGCGGCGCTTCCGCGCGGCCGCGTTCCCGATCGCCTCGCTCGGGGTGCTCGGCACCTTCGCCACGGCGGGCCTCGTCGCCGCATTCGCGCACTGGGCGCTCGGCTTCACCTGGGTGACCTCGGGCCTCCTCGGCGCGGCGATCGCGCCGACCGACCCGGCGGTGATGTTCTCGGTGCTCGGAGAGCGCGAGATCAGGGGGCGCACCGGCACGATCCTCGAGGGAGAGTCCGGGGCGAACGATCCGGTCGGGATCGCGCTGATGCTCGGCATGATCGAGCTCGCGACCCACGCCGACGCCTCGTTCTGGATCGTCGTGCGCGTCTTCGCCGAGCAGATGTCGATCGGCCTCGCGATCGGGATCGTGGGCGGTCTCGTCGAGCGCGTCCTGATGCAGCGCGTCGCGCTCCCCTCGGCCGGCCTGTACACGCTGCGCACACTCGCGCTCGCCGGCCTCGTCTACGGCGTGGCCACGGTGGCGCACGGCTCCGGCTTCCTGGCGGTGTTCGTGACCGGCCTGATCATCGGCGACCTGCGCGCGCCGTTCACCGCGGAGATCAGGGTCTTTCAGGACGGGCTCGCGGCACTGGCCGAGATCGTGGTCTTCGTCGCGCTCGGCCTGACGATCGACCTCTCGGGGCTCACCTCCGGGCGCTGGATGGACGGGCTGCTGCTCGCCGCCTTCGTCGCGGTGATCGCCCGCCCGCTCGCTGTCGGGACGCTGCTCGCGCCGGCTCACCTGCGCGGAGGGGAGCGGCTGTTCGTGATCTGGGGCGGGCTCAAGGGCGCGGTGCCGATCCTGCTCGCGGCGTTCGCCGTCGCGAGCCAGGTCGACGATGCGCAGCGAATCTACGAGACCGTCTTCGTCCTCGTGCTCGCTTCGGTGGTCGTGCAGGGTGGGACGATCGGCGTCGCCGCGCGCAGGCTCGGCCTCGAGCTGCGGCCTACGCCACGCGACGAACGGTCTGCGTGAGACCGGTCGCGCGGACGCTCTCGTACGCATCGACGACACGCACCGCGCCGGCCTCCTGCGCCAGGGGCTCGCAGACGACGCAGATGGTCTGGTCGCGCCGTTCCCAGCGCCAAGTGCGGTAGCGCTCCCCGGCGAGCAGCGTACGGCGGCAGACCTGGCACATCGCCATCTGCCCGCTCAAGGTAGGCGGTGCGCCGGACGGCGCCGGGCTCCTAGTAGGTGTAGAAGCCCTCGCCGGTCTTGCGCCCGAGCTTGCCCGCGAGCGCCATGCGGACGAGGCGCGGCGGCGGCGCCATGCGGGGCTCGCGCAGCTTCTCGTAGAGCGCGTCGCTCGCGTGGACGTGCACGTCGAGCCCCACGAGGTCGAGCAGCGTGCACGGCCCCATCGGCCAGCCCGCGCCATGCCGCAGGCCGGCGTCGAGGGCCTCCGGCGTCACGCCTGCCTCGTCGAGCACGCGCACGCAGTCGTTGAGGAGCGGGATGAGCACGCGGTTGACGACGAAACCGGGCGTGTCCTGACACCGGATCGGCGTCTTGCCGAACCGTTCTCCGAGCTCGCAGGCGATGTCGCACACGGCGTCGGAGGTCCGTTCCGCGCGCACGATCTCGACGAGCGGCATCAGCGGCGCGGGGTTGAAGAAGTGCATGCCGACCGCCCGTTCGGGCCGTGCGAGCACGGACGCGATCTCGGTCACCGAGAGCGCAGACGTGTTCGTCGCCAGAACGGTGTCGTCGCGGACGACCTGCTCGAGCGCCCGAAAGAGCTCGTGCTTGACGGCGAGGTCTTCGAACGCCGCTTCGATCACGACGTCGCAGTCCGCGAGGGCGGCCAACTCGGTCGTGAGCGTGAGACGACCGACCGCGGCCTCGCAGGCGGACTGCTCGAGCCGGCCCTTCTCGACCTTGCGGGCCAGGAAGTGCGCGATCCGGTCGCGCGCCGCCTCGGCACGCGGCAGGTCGACCTCCCGGCCGACCGTCTCGAAGCCGGCCTCGATCGCGAGCTGCGCGATGCCCGAGCCCATCGCGCCGAGGCCGACCACCCCCACCTTCACAGGCGCTCGACCACTCCCGCGATCGCCATGCCGAAGCCGACGCACATCGACGCGATGCCGTACCGCGCGTTACGACGCTCGAGCTCCGGGATCAGGGTCGCAGTGATCCGCGCTCCGGTCGCGCCCAGCGGGTGCCCGAGCGAGATGCCGCCCCCGTTCGGGTTGACGTCGTCCAGCCGCTCCTCGAGGTGGAGATCCTGCACCGTCTGCAGAACGACCGAGGCGAATGCCTCGTTCACCTCGATCACCGCCATGTCGTCGAGCGTGAGCCCGGCCTTCGCGACGGCCCGCTCCATCGCCTGCGGATTCCCGTGCAGCATCCGGGTCGGATCGACGCCCGCGAGGCCGAACGACACGAAGCGCGCCCGCGGCGTCAGGTCGAGGCGCTGCACGGCCGCCTCGCTCGCGACCAGCACGGCCGCGGCGCCGTCGACGATCTGCGACGAGTTGCCGGCGGTCACGACGCCGTCGGGAGCAAACGCGGGCTTGAGCGCCGCCAGCGCCTCGGCGGACGTCTCGCGGCGCGGCGCCTCGTCGACCGCGAACACCGGCGGAGCGGCCACGGCCCCGCCGCCGGCCTGGAGCCGGCCGGCGCCGGCGTCGTCGGAGACAGCCGCGGCGGGCAGCTCGATCGGGACGATCTCCCGCTCGAACTTGCCGCCGTCGGAGGCGGCGAGCGCGCGCCGGTGCGATTCGAGCGCATAGTCGTCGAGGGCCTCGCGCGAGAGCTTCCACTCGTCCGCGAGCAGCTCCGCCGAGGTTCCCTGCATCACGATCTCGTGGCGCTCGGTGACGCGCTCCGAGAGCGAGCCGCCGTTCGAGCCCATGGGGACGCGGGACATCATCTCGACGCCCGCGGCGACGACGAGGTCGAGCTGCCCTGCCATGACCGCCGCCGCGGCGTTGAAGTTGGCCTGCATCGACGAGCCGCACTGCCGGTCGACCGTGGTCGCCGCCACCGAGACGGGCCAGCCCGCCGCGAGCACCGCCATCCGGCCCACGTTCCAGCCCTGCTCGCCGATCTGCGTGACGCAGCCCATCTGCACGTCTTCGATCTCGGCCGGATCGAGGTCGTGGCGCGCGACGAGGCCGTTCAGCACCTGAGCGGCCAGGTCGTCGCCACGCACGACCGAGAGCGTCCCGTTCTTGCGGCCGATCGGCGAGCGAACGGCATCGACGATGTAACCGGCCATCGCCGTCACTCTAGCCCTGCGCGCTGCTCAATCGGCGAAGGCCGGCTCGAGCCCCGGCACGCGCCGCGCGCGGTACTCGAAGGCCAGGTTGACGGCGACGAACGTCGCCACCGCGTAGAACCAGCCGGCGATGCAGTCGACCACGTAGTGCTCGCCGGCGTAGACGAGCGAGAACGCCATCGCCGGCGGGTACAGGACGAGCAGGATGCGGGACCAGCGGGGGACGAGCCGCCAGAGGTAGAGCGAGATCAGCAAGGCGAAAGCGGCATGCAGCGACGGCATCGCGGCGACGTTGTTCGCGTAGGTCTGACCCTTCTCGAACAGCGAGCCGAAGTGGGCGATCGGGACGTGGTGCCACGTGACGCCGACCGTGCGGTTCGCCTCCCCGATCGCGCCGTGCCGCGCGGCGAGCCACGGCGGGACTGCCGGATACAGGACGTAGGTTGCGAAGCCCGCGAGGGAGAGAACGCACACCATCGTCGCGAAGCGGACGAAGCGGTCGTGCGCCCACCGCCAGAGGACCGCCGCGACGACCAGCGTCGCGAAGAAGTGCGTCAGGTAGACGAACCAGGTGGCGTAGTCCCACCAGCGCAGGTCGGCCGCGCCGTGCCAGAGGTGAGCCTGCAGCCACACCGTCGGGATCGGCTTGCCGAAGACGGCTGCTTCGACCTTGATCTGCGGTACCTCCCGCGCATGGACGAACAGCCCGTCCGCGTACCCGCGCAGGCGGTCGTAGACGAACAGCACTCCGATGAACGGAGACCATTCGATCACAAGCCGCGACGTTCGCCGCCTCACGTCGGTCACCGAGAAGGCGATGATCCCGAGGGCGAACCAGAAGAACACAAGGTCGTGTGACGTCGGCACGCCGACACTCACGATCATCGCGATCGACGCGAGCGCCCACGACACGGGCGCGCCGATTCGAAGAGCCCTCCGGAGATCCACAGGAGAAGATTAGAGTTGTCGCGCAATGGCGACCACCACTTCCGACCACCCGCTCCTGATCGGCGGGGTCCAAGTCGAGACCGGCGAGTGGACGGAAGTGCGCTCGCCGTACTCGGGGGCGGTGGTCGGCCGCATCGCGAGGGGGGGCGCCGCCGAGGCCGCGCGGGCGCTCGACGCCGCCGAACAGGCGATGAGCGAGCCGCTGCCGGCGCACGAGCGGGCCCGCATCCTCGACGCCACGGCCCGGCTCCTCGACGAGCGCCGGGAGGAGGCGGCACAGATCGTCTCGGCCGAGGCCGGAAAACCGCTCAAGGCCGCCCGCGTCGAGGCACAGCGCGCGGTGTCCACCTTCACCTTCGCGGCCGTCGAGGCTCGGAAGCTCGCGGGCGAGGTGGTGCCGATGGACGCGTCGGCCGCCGGCGCCGGAAAGCTCGGGTTCACACTGCGCATGCCGATCGGGATCGTCGGCGCGATCTCGCCGTTCAACTTCCCGCTCAACCTGGTGGCGCACAAGATCGCCCCAGCGCTCGCGGCCGGCTGCGCCGTCGTCCTCAAGCCGGCCTCCGCCACCCCCCTCTCGGCGCTCTTCCTGGCGCACCTCGAGGAGGAGGCCGGGCTGCCCCCGGGATGGCTGAACGTCGTCGCGGGCTCCGCCGGCGCGATCGGCGACGTGCTCGTCGACGACGAGCGGGTGAAGCTGATCACGTTCACCGGCTCCGGCGGCGTCGGCTGGGGCATCGCCGAGCGCGCGCACCGCAAGCGCGTCAAGCTCGAGCTCGGCAATGCGACGCCTGCAATCGTGTGCCCCGATGCGCCGGCAGGCGTCGCGACCAAGCTTGCGGCGAACGCGTTCTCGTTTGCCGGCCAGAGCTGCATCTCGGTGCAACGCATCTTCGTGCTCGAGGAGGTCTGGCACGACTTCGTCGCCGAGTTCGTGCCCGCGGTCGAGGCCCTTCGCGTCGGCGACCCCGCCGATCCGGAGACCGACGTCGGGCCTGTGATCGCCGAGGACGAGCGCGACCGCATCCTGGGCTGGATCCGCGCCTCGGCAGGCGAGGTCCTGACGGGCGGCGACCTGACCGGAGACGGGCTGCTCCGGCCGACCGTGATCGCGCGCCCTGCGCCGACCGACAGCGTTCAGTGCGAGGAGGTGTTCGGACCTGTCGTCACCCTGACGAGCGTGACGAGCCTCGACGAGGCGATCGCCGGGGCGAACGCCACGCGATACGGCCTGCAGGCCGCGATCTTCAGCCGTGACCTCCCGACCTGTCTGCGCGCCGCGCGCGAGCTCGAGTTCGGCGGCATCACGGTGAACGAGGCCCCGACGTTCCGAGCCGACCAGATGCCGTACGGCGGGGTCAAGGCCTCCGGCAACACGAAGGAGGGCCCTGCGTGGGCCGTGCGCGAGATGACCGAAGAGCGTCTCGTCGTGTTGCAGCTGTAGCGCCGATCCGCTCGTTACACTCGAGACCGGCATGGCCGCACCTTTTCGCCGGCGCACGAACGACGCCGAAGGGATCGCTCCGCGTCGGCCACAGCCCGGCGTGCTGCGCCGCGAGCGCCGCGCCCTGCTCAAGGCACGCGAAGAAGCGCTGCGCGAGCTCGGCGGGCTCTTGGTCGAGATGTACCGCCGGGGCGGCTTCCGCGACGACCTCCTCGCCGAGCGGGCTGCCGGCGTGATCGGGATCGATGCGCGCCTGGCCGAGATCGAGGAGCTCCTGCACGTCCATCGCCGCGTGCCGCGCTGCGAATGCGGGACGCCGGTGCTCCGAGGCTCGCGCTTCTGCCCGAACTGCGGCCGGCCGCTCGGGAGCGAGGCGGCGGAGGAGACCGTGATCGAGCCGGCACCCGGCCCGTGATCTCCGACCAGGCGACCGAGCGCGAGACCGCGATCGCCGCCGCCGACGAGACGTGCCCGCGTTGCGGCGCGCGGCGGCAGTCGGACCAGCGCTATTGCCTCGACTGCGGGCTGCGGCTTCCCACCGTGACGGGCCGCCTGCCGTCCCTGCGGCGACGCTGGATCCGGAGGTTTGGCTGGTACCCCGGCGACTGGGTCTGGTTCTCGCTGCTCACGCTGGTCGTCGCCGTCGGGGGCGCCGCGGCTGCGATCGCGGTGACGGTCTCCGACGCGAGCGCGAACGGACCGACCCTGCTCGCGACGGCGCCGGTGACCGTCCTCGAGCCGGCGGCCGTGCCGACTGCGACGACGCCCGCGAGCACCTCGACACTCCCCGCGGCGCCCGAGCCCCAGACCCGGGCCGGCCGGGGGGCTCGGAACGGCCGCTTCGACTGGCCCGCGACGGAGAACGGCTGGACGATCGTGCTCGTCTCCTACCCGAAGACGAACGGCGCCGCCGCGGCCCGCCAGACGGCCGCCCAGGCGGCGAAGGCCGGGCTCCGGCGGGTCGGCGTGCTCGACTCATCGGGCTACGCCAGCCTCCAGCCGGGATACCTCGTGGTCTTCACCGGGATCTACGGCTCGCAGGCGGACGCCGACGCTGCCGTCTCGACCGTCCGCCAGGCGGGCTTCGGAGGCGCCTACTCGCGCCAGATCGCCCGCTGAGCGGGGAAAACCGACCAGGTGTAGGTCGTGCGAGGACGGGTAACTGACCTTCTGCGACCCGCACTTTGTTTACTCAACTGAAAACATTTGTAACAGGCCCCGGGAGCGTGTAGAGTCGGCTGTCGGGTCGCGTCGGCAACGAGGATTTACCGATTCTTAAAGGGCTGACGGCTAGAGTCGAGGAGAGTCAGACGTCGTGATGGACGAACGCATCCTGCATATCCAGCACTGCATGTATCAGTACTCCCGAGCGATCTACCGCTCGATCAAGGATCTCATCGACCCCTATGTGGACGACGAGACGCACCTCGAGTACCGCAGAGAGGTGCTCCAGGCCTGCGAAGGGACGATGCAGCGACTCGCGCAGGATCCGCACTACTTCGCGAAGCCCGACCGGGCCCTCTTCCAGGACATCCGGCGGTACTTCCCGATCAACGTGCAGGCTCAGGTCGCCTGGGCGGTCAACCAGGGCGTCGACGCCGCCGTCGGCTTCGTCGAGGATCAGATCGAGGCCGGTGCGTTCGACGGCGGTGTCGCCCGCTGCCGTGCGACGACGCGCAAGGGCAAAGCCTGCCAGCGCACCCCGCTGCCGGACCGCGACTATTGCCCGTCGCACCAGCATCTCGAACGCAGCAAGGCTGCTGCATAGATCCTCGGATAAGCTCGCCTCTTCGGCCTGGGCTCGAGCGAGCCGCCGAGGAGACAGTTGAGTCACGACACCGACAAGCTCATTCGTCAGCTCTCGCTGGTGGCCTTCCTGATGGCGGAACGCCGCCCGCTGACCGCGCGCGACATCAAGTCGAACGTCGAGGGCTACCAGGAGATGAGCGACGAGGCGTTCGCGCGCCGCTTCTACTCGGATCGCGCAGAGCTCGTGTCGCTCGGCGTCCCGCTCGACTCACAACGCGACGAGTTCACGGGCGAGGAGCTCTACACGTTGCGGTCGGAGCGCTACTTCCTTCCCGAGCTCGAGCTCGACGACGAGGAGCTCGCAGCGCTGCAGACCTGCTTCTTCCTGCTCGAGGGGCGCTTCGCCTACGCCGAGCCCCTTCGGCTGGCCCTGCAGAACCTCGCTCTCGGCCGCTCTGCCGGCGCTCTCGCGGCGGCGCCGACGGGCACCGCGTCGCGCGTCGAGGTGCGCGACCCCGACTACTCCCCGGAGCTGCAGGGACGCCTCGGCAAACTCGAAGGCGCGATCTCGAAGCAGCGCACGGTCAAGTTCCGGTACTGGTCGATCTACCGCGACGAGGAGGAGGAGCGGACCCTCAACCCGTTCGCGCTGCTGCCGGAGAACGGCTCGTGGTACGTGATCGGGCACGACCTGGAGCGCGACGACATCCGCACCTTCCGCGTCTCTCGCATCCGGTCGGACATCCGCTTCGCAACCCGGCGCGAGCGCGACTTCCGGCTCCCGCCCGAGTTCGACGTCGAGAACTACCGCGGCCGGGCCGAGTGGCAGTTCGGCGACATCGTCGGCGAGGCGAGGATCGAAGTGGCGCCCGACACCGCCTGGTGGGTCGAGCGCGCGTTCGCCGGCGAGCGCAACCGCGTCGAGGGCGACGTCTTCACCACGCAGTATGCGTCGTCCAGCCTGCTCGCGCGCTGGATTCTCCGCCAGGACGGCAGGGCCGTCCCGCTCGAGCCCTCGGAGCTCCGCCGCCTCGTCGTGGAGGGAGCCCGCGCGGCGCGCGCCGCGCACGAAGGAGCACCGCCCACACCGGCCGCGGAGGTCGTGCCCGGCGTCTCCGATGCCGTCGAGCGCTTCGCCGGGCCTGTCGCCCCGGAGCGCTTCGGGGTGCTGCAGTCGCTGCTCGCCTACCTGCTCGCCGCCTGCGGCGACGAACGCGAGGGTGTCATCCCGGCGGAGGAGCTCGTCAACCGCTTCTCCATCCCGGAGGAACAGCTCGAGGAGCACCTCTCCCTGCTCAACCTCGTCAACTTCGGCGGCGGCTGCTACGCGGTCTATGCCGAGCTGCACGGGAACGAGGTGCACGTCGACAAGGAGCTCTTCGGCGACACCTTCCGCCGCGCCCCTCGCTTGACCCCGCTCGAGGCGCGCGCGATCCGGCTTGCGCTCGAGTTCGTCGGCCCGATGGTCGCAGCCGGCACGCACTCGCCTCTCGATCGCGTGCGTGCGAAGCTCGAGGAGACGTTCGGCGCGTTCGAGCTGACACAGACTCCCGAGCCGCACGTGGGCGAGGAAGAGGGGCTCGTCGACACGCTCACACATGCGATCGACGACCACAAGCTCGTCGAGATCGAGTACTTGAAGCCGGAGGAGCAGGAGGTCGTCACCCGAACGGTCGAGCCGTACTCGATCGAGCGCCGTCTTCCCCACTGGTACGTGCACACGTGGGACATCGACCGCGACCAGCCGCGCTCCTACCGGCTCGACCGCATGCGCAACGCGCGCGTGCTGCGCAAGGGCTTCACGCCGCGCGACGGCTTCGATCCATCCGAGCTCCACACGGCGACCACGGCCCGCATCTGGTACTCACCGGCGGTCGCGCGGTGGGAGGTCGAGAAGGGCGCCTGTCCGCTCGTCGACGGCGCTGCGGTCGCCGACAAGTCGGTCGGGAGCGCCGAATGGCTCGTCGGCGAGGTCGTCTCGTATCGCGGGGAGGCGATCGTGCTCGAGCCGGCTGAGCTGCGTGCCCAGGTGGCGCGCCGGGCGCGAACGCTCGCCCAGGAGCTGCGCCCTAGACGGGCAGCGTCAGCGTAAAGACCGCACCGCGCCCGCGCGAGGAGGAGATCTCGAGCGTGCCGCCGTGCGCTTCGGCGATCGACCGGGCGATGTACAGGCCGAGACCGGTGCCCGGCTTCGAGGTTTCGCCTGCCACCCGGCCGAACTTCTCGAAGATCAGCCGGTGGTCCGCCCGTTCGATGCCCGGCCCACGGTCCGCGACCGAGATCGCCACTGCGCCGTTGAACGGTGCGACACGAACGAGCACCTCCTCGCCGGCGGGCGAGTACTTGACGGCGTTGTCGATCATGTTGACGAGCACCTGGCGGAGCCGGTCCGCGTCGCCGCGCACGCCGGGGATCGTTCCCGCGATCTCGGGGACGACCGCGACCTCGTCCTGTCCGACCGCCGCCGCGTTCACGGAGTCGAGCACGAGCGCGGTGAGATCGACGTCGCCGAAGCGATAGGTGAAGGTCCCGGCATCGATCCTCGACGTATCGAGCACGTCGCCGATCAACGTCGCCAGCCTCGCCGTCTCGTCGGCGATCAGGCGCAGGAACGCCTCCCGCTGCTCGGGCTCGAGATCGCGCCAGCGGTGCTGGAGTGTCCGCGCAGCGCCGATCACCGCCGCCATCGGGCTGCGCATCTCGTGCGAGACGAGCGAGACGAAGTCGGCGCGCAGCGCGGAGAGCCGGCGGAGCTCCTCGACGGTTCGCCGCTCGCTCTCGTAGGCGCGGATGTTCTGCACCGCCGAGCCGACGAGTCGTCCGAGCAGGCTCATCAGCTCGACCTCGTCCTCGCCGAAACCGTCCGGTGTGCCACGTCCCACCGAGATCAGCCCGATCGGCCGCGCCCCGACGAGCAGCGGCGCCGCGACCCGCGAGCGGAGCCCCAGCTCGCGGAGCTGCACCTCCTCCGCATAGTCGGCGCCGTTCAGCTCGCGCCGGTAGACCGTCTGGCCCCGCGCGACGAGCTCGGCGAGGAGGTTGCGCTCGAGACCGATCTGCGTCCCCGGGGGCATCACCTCGTCGGCAAGAGCACCCGACGTGGCGATCACCCGCGCGCCGCCCTCTTCGGCGAGGACGATCGCCATGCGGTCGAACGGGACCAGCCCGCGCAGCTCGCGGATGAACGCGCTGAAGGCCTCGTCGAGGTCGAGCGACGACGACAGTGCCCGCGAGCAGCGATTCGCAGCGTCCAGGAGATCGGCCCGTCGACCGAGCGCGTCACGCAGCGACTCCGCCTCGTCGGCACGCTGCAGCGCCGCGCCGTGCTGCTCGTCGAGCCGTTCGTAGAGCCAGCCCACGACCAGCGCCATCAAGAGGCCCGCTCCTGCCTGGAACGTCACGTACTCGATGCGGTAGTCGACCTGGAAGACGTGCGCCCGGCGGTCCTCGTAGAGCGCGGCGACCGGGACCGAGGCGACGGCGATGCCGATGCCGCCGGCCATGCCGAACCGCGCCGCGCCGGCGACGATGGCCAGGAAGAGCAACTGCTGGGACGGCGTGCCCGGCTCGAAGGCGAGCAGGAGGACGAACCCCGAGATGATCGCGAAGTCGAACGTCATCGCGACGATCTGGAAGGCTCGGGTCGCTTCGTACCGAAGCGCCGCATAGAGGAGGATCGCGCCGGCGGCGAGCACGGCCACGAGCGCCCACGCAACCGTCTCGTACCCCGGCGGCCACCCTGTGATCAGGGAGACCTGGAGGACGGCGAACGGCACCGCGAGCAGGCGGACGATCGCGATCCACCACTCGAGCGGCCGCTGCCCGAGCGAGGTCACGAACTGCCGGCCCGCGCCCGCAGGCGGTCGAGCGCCCAGCGGGCGTGCTCGTCGTCGGCATGCCGTTCGAGCGCCGCCACGTGCTCGGGCCCGCCGACGTTGCCGAGGGCGACGAGCGCATTTCGGCGCAGGAACCTCGCGTCGTTCCGCGGCACGTAGAGCCGGTCGTAGTCGCGCACGAGCGTTTCCGACTCGAGCCAGGCGACGAGGTCGACGTGTCCCGCGTCGCTCGCCGGATCGCCGGAGCGCCGCTTCTGCACGCCCCGGTTCCACGGACAGACGTCCTGGCAGATGTCGCAGCCGTACACCTGAGCCTCGAGCGCGGAGCGATACCGCTCGGGAATCGGAGCCGGCGCCTGCGTCCAGTACGAGAGGCACTTCGTCGCATCGAGCGTGCCCGGGTCGTCGAGCGCGCCGGTTGGACACGCGTCGATGCAGATCCTGCAGTCGCCACAATCCGTCTGGAGAGGCGGCGTGGCTTCAAGCTCCTGGTCGCTGACGAGCGTCCCGAGCACGACCCACGACCCGTGGGTGCGCGTGATCAGCATCGTGTTCTTCCCGTAGAACCCGACGCCGCTGCGGGCGGCGGCTTCGCGGTCGACGTGCTGGTTGGCGTCGACGAGCACGCGGTAGCTCCCGCCGATCGCCCGGCCGAGGGCGTCGAGGCGGTCGCGCAGCTCGGCGTAGGCATCGGTCCACGTGTAGCGCGCGAGGCGCCCCTCCCCCGGTCCGAGCGGCGCCTCCGGCTGCCAGTAGCAGAGCGCCGCCGAGACGACGCTGCGCGCAGCGGGCAGAAGCGACTCCGGATGGCACGATCGCTCCGGCTGGGCCATCGTGAACTTCATGTCGGCGAACAGGCCGCGCGCGCGGCGTTCCACGATGTGCCGCTCGGTGTCGGCGTACGCCGCCGCGCGCGCGACGCCGATCGCATCGAAACCGAGCTCCACTGCCAACCGGCGAATGTCGTCGGCGGTCATGCGAGGATTGTGCCCGCATGAAGGCGATTCGCATCCACGAGGACGGCGGCCCGGAAGTCCTCCGCTTCGAGGACGTTCCGGATCCGGTTCCGGGCGCAGGCGAGGTGCTGGTCGAGCTGCGCGCGGCTTCCCTCAATCACCTGGACGTCTGGATCCGCAAAGGACTGCCGTCCGTCCCCAAGCCGCGGATCCTCGGCGCAGACGGCGCCGGGGTGATCGCGGGCACGGACGAGCGCGTCGTCATCAATCCCGGGATCATGCAGGACGGGAAGGTCCACATCATCGGCGAGACGCGGGACGGAACCCATGCCGAGCTGATCGCCGTCCCGCGTGCATACGTCCACCCGATCCCGGACGGGCTCTCGTTCGAGGAGGCCGCGGCGTTTCCACTCGTCTTCCTGACGGCCTACCGGATGCTCTCGACGCGGGCGCGGCTGCAGCCGGGCGAGTGGGCCCTCATCTGGGGCATCGGCGGCGGCGTCGCCACGGCGGCGCTCGCGGTCGCCAAGGCGCTCGGCGCCCGGGTCGTCGTCACCTCGTCGAGCGACGAGAAGCTGGAGCGCGCCCGCGAGCTCGGCGCCGACGTCGGCGTCAACCATCGCACGGACGACGTCGTCGCCGCGGTGAAGGCGGCAACGGGAGGCGGCGCCCACGTGATCGTCGACGACGTGGGCGAGGCGACCTGGAAGCGCACGCTGGAAGCTGCGCGCGCGGAGGCGCGGATCGTCGTCTGCGGCGCGACCACGGGCCCGAATCCGCCGGCCGGGCTCCATCGCCTCTGGTGGAAGCAGCTCTCGATCCTCGGGTCGTCCATGGGCACGCCCGAGGACTTCGCCGCCGTCTACGACCTGATCGCGTCCGGCAGGGCGCGGCCCGTCGTCGACCGGGTGTTCCCCCTCGCCGAGGCCCGTGCGGCCCACGAGCGCCTCGAAGCGGGCGAGCAGCTCGGCAAGATCGTCCTCTCGATTCCGCAGTAGCCCGGGTGAATGAGTGCCCCGGCGGACCGGGGCACTCGACGCAGCGTGCGTTGGGCTCTCGCTACGGACCGGTCGTCGCCGCGAGCGTGACGGTCGACGTGTACGTCCCGGCATAGGCGTTGCCCGGGATCACCACCTGGACCGTCGGTGTCACGTCGAGCTTGCCGAGGCCGGTGTTGACGGCGGCGTTGAAGAACTTCGCCGCGGTGCCCGAGATCGTCAGCGGCAGGGAGATGCCCGAGTTCGCCGCCGCCGTGCAGGTCGAGCCCGGGTGGCAGGCCTGCGCGGACGCCGTGACCGTGCCCGGGGCGAGGGTGTGGCCGGCGCCGTCCGAGAAGGCGGTCGCCGAGATCTGGAGGTTCCAGCCCGCACCGGTCCCGCGTGCATCGACGACGCCCAGGGTCGGGGCGTACGAGACCGTCTGGTCGGTGCCGTCGATCGTGCCCGAGAGCGATGGGTTCGACGGCAGGTTGAGCGACACGCCGGCCGTGCCGGAGACCGTGGCGGTGGCCGTGATCGTCCCGGCGAACGCCGCCGTGGCCGTGACGAGTGCCGCCGCCGCACCGGCGCCGACGATGAGTATCCGCTGCCTCATGGGATCTGTTTCTCCTGAATCGGTGGGGAAGAGCTCGTGCCTGACCCGGCCCCTATCGGCCCGGAGTGTGGGAACCACGGCGGCGCGACGGTATGAGGACGGGATGGATGGACGAGGACGCCCGCCCCTACGGCGAGGCGTCGAAGATGCGCCGGTAGAGCGCCTTCCAGTCGGCCGCGATGCCGCGCTGGGCGGCGCGCAGCGTCAGCTCGCCCGCGCAGACCATCCGGTGCAGCCGGTTCTCGAGCTTGTCCTTGTCGTGGTAGTTGGCGCTGCCGCTGCCGCGTTCGGGGAACAGGTTCGCGATGTCGTTCGAGCCGCCGAGCTCGAGCGAGACGATGTGGTCGATCTCGAGCGAGCGGCCGTACGCGCGGACCGCCATTCCGTACTCGCGCTCGACCGCGGACTTCTCCGACTGCGGAACGTTCCGGATCGGGCCCGTCCGGAACGCCGGCGAGCAGATGACCTGCGTGGTCAGCCCGGAGGAGTAGGCGCCGGGCGAGCAGCGGCGGTCCGGAAGCGCTCCCCGGACGCAGGCGCTGGTCCTCGAGCGGCGGGCGAGGCGGACGCTCCGTCCGGCGGCGTTGCCGGCGGAGCCCGCGGGCGCGGCCGACGAGCCGTCGAGCCACGTCGCGACTCCGCCGTGGTGCGAGCAGGCGCCGGCATGGTGCTGCGCGAAGCTGAACGTGCCGTCACGGCAGAGCGCCGTCGCTCCCGGCGGGGCTGTAGCCGCCGCGGCGCTGCCCGTGAACGCGAGCAGGATCAACCCTGCGAGGCGCCAGTGCCGCATGCCCATGGTCTATCAGCCATGGCCGATGGAGACATGCCCCGAAAGGGCTAACGGAGAGAGCCGTGCACCGGGGTTGCCCCCCGATTCGCGTGGGGGAAGACCGACCACTCGCCCGCGGAACGCGCGCGTCTCATGCGCCTTGGCTCGTTCCGGCCGTGGGTGGCACGACGAGGTGCTTGACGGGCTGCTGGAACCTGCGGCGGGCGCGATCGATCACGCTCGTGTTCAGCCAGGTGGAGGGCCGCTGAGGCGCGGTGACGATCAGGATCTCCTCTGCCGGGAAGTCGTGGAGCGCGTCGGCGATCGCGCTGACCGGGTCGGGGTCGGCGAGCCGGCCCTCCGCGCGGATCCCGGCGCCGGCAAGACAGCTGACGCAACTCCGCAGCCGGTGGGTCGCGTCGGCGCGGGCGGCATCGTCGTCGGTGTACCACTGGGTCGCGACCGAGCCGTGGGAGGGGGCGATGACCAGTGCCTCGATCGGCTCGCGCGCAGCCTGCTCGCGCACACTCGCGCAGAGGGTCGGGGACGGGCACGGCTCGTCGACGACCACGAGAACGCGGTGACGGTGCGCGTTCCGGAGCCGGCGTCGTGGAGTCAGGGATGCGGTTGTCACGGTGTGGTCCTCCGTTCCGTGTCAGGAGGTTGCGAGGTCGCGGCGCTCGAAGGCGATCACCGCGGCGACGCAGGCGGCGGCGGCGAGCAGGAGCAGGAATGCGGTGTGGCCGGCGCCCAGGCCCGCCCGCAGAGCGTCGCCGGCGGCGTAGTGGTAGAAGGGCGAGATCACGCGCAGCGGCTTCAGGGCTTCGACGAGCTCGGCGAGCGAGCTGAGCAGGTAGGCGGCGACGGCGCCGGCGGCGGCGACACCGGTCGCGGCGGCGCGGCGGCCTGTTGCCGCGCCGAGTCCGAGCGCGATCGCACCGTAGACGAAGGCGAGCAGCGCGGCGGCGACGGTTGCGGCGGCGAGGTGCGCGACAGAGACGTCCATGTCGATCACTTCGACGCCGACGGCGAGCGCCAGCCAGAGCACGAGTGCGAGGAGGGCGAGCTCGGCTGCGAGTGCGGCGAGTTTGTCGAGCACCAGCCGGCGGCGCGAGATCGGGTTGGCGAGGAGAAGGTCGAGCGTGCCGCGTTCCTCTTCACCCGCCGTGGCGCGGGCGCCGGCGCCGATCGCGGCGATCAGCAGCAGCAGCGGCACCATGAACGAGAAGAGCTCGCTGTTCAGGTAGCCGACGGCGGAGGTGTAGTCGACGTTTTCGCCGAGCCCGAAGAACGCCTTGAAGGCGTCGGGGTAGTCCTCGACCATCTGGTTGAGATCCGGGTTGTCGCGCACCGAGGGGTAGACGGCGACCATCAGCGCCGTCATCGCGACCAGGCCGAGGCTCCACCAGGCGATCGCGCGGCGCGCGTCACGGAGCGTCTTCAGGAACGCGTTACGCAGCATCGCGCGCCTCGCCGCGGTAGAGGCTGAGGAAGACGTCTTCGAGGTCGGCCTCGTGGCTGTCGATGCTGAGCACCCGGAAGCAGGAGAGCGCCTTGAGCAACGGGTCGATCTCGCCCTGGAGGGCGAACAGGACTGTCTTCCCGTGACGGTCGATCTCGCGCACGCCGCTGATCTGCGCGAAGGCGTCGAGCGGTGGCGCGCTCGCGAAGGTCGCCTCGACCCTCGCAACGGCGCGCGCGCGAAGCTCGTCCACCGAGGCGACGAGCACGAGCCGCCCTTCGCGGATCAGCGCGACGCGATCTGCGACATGTTGCACCTCCGGCAGGACATGGGAGGAGAGGAAGACCGTGGCGCCGGCGGAGCGCGCGTCGGCGGCGAGCGCGTAGAACGTCTGCTGGATCAGCGGGTCGAGCCCGGCGGTCGGCTCGTCGAGCACGAGCAGGTCGGGCTCGTGCATGAACGCCTGCACGAGGCCGACCTTCTGGCGGTTGCCCTTGGAGAGGGAACCGATCGGCCTGTCGAGCGGCAACTCGAGCCGGGCGGCGTACTCCTCGGCCCGGCCCGGCCGGCGCAGGCCGCGCAGATGGGCGAAGTAGGTGCAGAGCTCGCGCGCGGTCAGCCGTTCATAGAGGCGGAGGTCTCCCGGCAGGTAGCCGATGCGTCGCCGGAGAGCGGCGTCGCGACGCGGGTCTGCGCCGAAGATCTCGATGCGGCCGCGGGTCGGCCGGATCAGGTCGAGGATGAGACGGATCGTCGTTGTCTTGCCGGCGCCGTTCGGGCCGAGGAAACCGAAGACCTCGCCGGTCTCGACGGTGAAGGAGAGGTCGAGCACGCCGCGCGTTTTCCCGTACAGCTTCGTCAGACGTTCGGCCCGAATCGCAGTCACGGTGTCCGGCATTCCTGTTCCTACCGCCCGAGTTCTTCGGCCACTCGCTGCCACGCCGGCTCGCGGACGACGAGCGTCGAGCAGGACGCGCCGTGCGCGACCCGTTCGGAGATCGAGCCGAGCGCGCGCAGGCCGTGCAGGCCGCGGCTGCCGACGACTACGAGGTCGGCGCGCGCGGCCGCCTCCGTCAGTGCCTGGGCAGGAGCCTCGTGGTGGTCTTCGTGCTCACCGTCGGTGATCGCTGCGACGAGCCGCTCGTTGACGCCCTTGCCGCCCCACGCGACAACCGGGTGCAGCTCCGCATCGAAGCGCTCGGCCAGGTAGCGGGCCGCGGCGTAGGCGGCTGCCGACTCGACCGAGCCGTCGATGCCGACGACGATTCGCCGCGGGAAGCCGTCCTTCGCCTGGCGCGCAACCAGCACGGAGGAGGGCGAGCGGTGGATGAGCTCGGTCGCCACGGCGCCTGCGACGATCCCGAGCAGCCGGCCGGTGCCGCTGCTGCCGATCGAGATCAGCGTGTCCTCGTCTCGCTCGATCTCCGCGAGCAATGCGGCCACGGGCGTGCCACGCACCAGCCTGGGGACGGCGGCGGTGTAGGGAGCAACGTAGTCGGTCGCAGCACGCAGCCCCTTCTCTGCGGCCGTGCGCTGGAAGTCCTCATCGAGGTAGTGGGGGACCCTGGTGCCGGTGCCGCCCACGCCGTGGGCGATGTCCCAGGCCGCGAGCAGCGTCAGCCGCCCGTCCACGTCTTGCAGCAGCGCCGCTTGGCGGGCCGCTTCAAGTGCTTGCTGTGAGCCGTCGACGCCGGCGAGGATGCGCGTGAAGATCCGCCGCCCGGCTTCGAGACGCGTCTGGTTCGCGGTTGCTGGCATCGCGTACCTCCCTGTCGCCCTTGTCCTCCGCCCGGCCGGTGCTCGCGGCTCGGCGATTTGCCGCACGACCGGGCGGAGGAACTACGGAGCCGCGCCGGCGTCAGGCGCCGGTGGCCGCTGACAGATCGGCAGCGAGCTCACGCAATGCCTCGTCTTTGAGGGCCCGCGTCCGCTCGGGTGACAGGTGGAGGCCGGAGGCGATCTCGACCAGCGTCTCGGGCGTGCCGTCGATCCCGTAGTGGCGCGTGACGATCGCCTGCTTGCGGGGGCGCAGACGTTGCAGCGCGGCGCGGAGTACGCGTCTCTCCTCCGCGCTGACGGCACGGGCATCAGGCTGCGAGCCCTCGTTGCCTGCGAGGCAGTCGCCGAGCAGCGTGCCGTCGGCAAGCGGATGGTCGAGCGAGACGACGTCGCTGGGCGCCAACGCTTCGGCGACCGCCGCGCCCGGCAGGGAGGTTTCCGTGGCCAGGTCGCTGACACTCGCCTCGTGTCCGGTCTGCGCCAACAGGTCGCGGGCGGCCCTGACCTGCCGTCGGCGCTCGAGCACGGGGCGCGGGACCCGCACGAGGCCGCCCCGGGCGGTGACGGCGTGCGTCACGGCGGCCCGGACGCGCCAGAAGGCGTAGGTGGAGAAGCTCGTCCCGCGGGCGGGGTCGTACTCGTCGAGCGCGGTCAGGAGCCCGATCGCGCCTTCTTGCACGAGATCCTCCACGGGGATGCCGAGGTTGCGGTAGCGGAAGGCGACGGCGCGGACGAGGCCCATGTGTTCCTCGACGACGGCGGTGCGGGCAACGCGATCGCCGCGGCGAGCGCGAGCCGCAAGTCGTTCGGAGTGGCCCGTGACACGTCCACGCGCCGGTGCCGTGGCAGCGGCGAGGGCTGTGGCGGCCAGGAGGGCGATCGTTCCGGGCATGTGTTCCCTTCGGCTCGGTTAGCCGAAGGTCTCTCCCGGCCGGGCGGGGCCGCGCGAATCCGGGCCGTAGCCGTGCTGACGAACTCGCGCCTCGGGGATACTCCCCTTCGTACTGCACTCGTACCCGCGGTGGCAGCGCGGCGCGTCAGGGTCGTCCCTGTCAGCGAGGGGAGGAACTACGGACCGTCTCGGCGGTGCCCGCGGAGGATCGGCGCACGAGCAGTTTGCCGAGCTCCAGCACCGGCACGATCGTCAGCGCGGCGCCGACGATCAGCGCCCACCGTCCGGGGGAGAGATCGGTGGTCCCGAATGCGCTCTCGAGGAACGGGACGTTGATCACGAGTGTCAGCAGGACGATCTCCCACGCGACCGCGAGGTTCAGCCACCGGTTCCTGAAGGTGCCCTCCAGCGTCGAGCGCCGGTCGGAGCGGAAGCTGAAGGCCTTGAAGAGCTCGATCAGGATCAACGTCGCAAAGACCGTCGTGCGCGCCTCGCTCAGGTCGCCTCCCGAGGCGAGCGTCGAGGCGAAGAGACTGATGGTGACCGCCGTCGACCAGATGCCCCCGAGGACGATCAGGCCGACGACCGGGCGCGTGAAGATGCTCGCGCTGCGTCTGCGCGGCGGCCGACGCATCAGGTCACGCTCCGGCGGGTCGACTGCCAGCGCGAGTGCGGGCAGTCCGTCGGTCGCGAGGTTGACGTACAGGATCTGCACGGCGCTCAGCGGCAGCGGCTTGCCGAGGAGCGCCGCCGTCGTGAGCAGGCCGATCTCACCGAGATTGGCCGAAAGCAGGTACATGAGGTACTTCTTGATGTTGGCGAAGACGCCGCGACCCTCCTCGACCGCGGCGACGATCGAGGCGAAGTTGTCGTCGGTGAGCGTCATGTCGGCGGCCTCGCGCGTGACGTCGGTACCGGTGATGCCCATGGCGATGCCGATCTCGGCACGCTTCAGCGCCGGTGCGTCGTTGACCCCGTCTCCTGTCATCGCCACCGAGTGGCCGTTCGCCTGGAGCGCCTCGACGACGCGCAGCTTGTGGGCCGGGGAGACGCGCGCGTAGACCTCGATCGATTCGATCTCCCGCTCGAGCTCGGCGTCGGACATCGTGTCCAGGTCGGCACCCGTGACGACCCGGCCCGACCCGAGCAGGCCGAGCTCGGACGCAATTGCCCGGGCGGTGAGTGGGTGATCGCCGGTGATCATCACCGGCTTGATGCCCGCGCGGACACAGGTGCGGATTGCATCCTGCGCTTCCGGACGTGGCGGGTCGATCATCCCGACCAGGCCGAGGAGGGTCATCTCGCTCTCCGCGCTCTCGGGGCGCGCGTCGGCCCGGCGGGCGACGGCAAGAACGCGAAGCGCCTGGGCGGCGAGGTGCTGCGCCGCCTCCAGCACGGCCTCACGGTCTGCCTGGCCGAGCCGGGCCTCGCCTGCGGGCGAGAGCCAGCGGCAGCAAGAGCGCAGTACAACCTCGGGTGCGCCCTTGGAATACGCGATGCAGCCGCCGGGCGTCTCGTGCATCGTCGTCATCTGCTTCCGCTCCGAGGTGAACGCGATCTCCGCGACGCGCGGGTGCGTCGCCAGCAGTTCGTCCCGCTCGATCCCCGCCTTCGCCGCCGCGACGACCAGCGCCGCCTCGGTCGGATCACCGCGCACCTCCGTGCTTCCGTCCGCTGCGCGCACGAGCCGTGCATCGGAGGCGAGTGCAGCGGCGCGGAGAAGCATGCGCAGCGGCTCCGACACGGCGACCGGCGTACCGTTGCGGAGGAACCCGCCCTCGGGCTCATAACCGCTACCGGAGACGTCGAGCATCTCCCCGGCGATCCAGATGCGGCGGACAGTCATCTCGTCGGCCGTGAGCGTGCCGGTCTTGTCACTGCCGATCATCGAGACGCTCCCCAGGGTCTCGACGGCCGCGAGCCGCCGAACGAGCGCGTTTCGCCTCGCCATCCGTTGCGCGGCGAGCGAGAGCGAGATGGTCACCACGGCGGGCAGCGCCTCGGGCACGACTGCAACCGCGACGGCGACCCCGAACACGAGCATCTCCACGAACGGCTCGCCCCGGAGCAGCCCGAGGGAGACGATCACGACGACGACGGCGAGCGCCACGCGCGCGAGGACGACGCCGACTCGGTCGAGGCTCTGTTGCAGCGGTGTCCTCCGGCGCTCGATCGTCTCCAGCATCCGCGCGATCGCGCCGAACTCCGTTCGGCTCCCGGTTGCGACGACCAGAAAGGCGCCCCGACCGTGGCTCACCGTCGTGCCGGCGTAGACCATGTTGGTGCGATCGCCGATCGGCAGAGCGGTCTCGCGCAACGCTGCGGTGCCCTTCTCGACCGGCACGGACTCTCCCGTCAGCGCCGCCTCCTCGACGGCGAGATTGGCAGCGGCGCAAACACGGCCGTCGGCCGGGACCCTGTCCCCGACCGTCAGCCGGACGAGATCGCCGAGAACGAGCTCGCGCGCGGGAACATCGAGCTCGCGGCCGCCGCGCACGACCGTCGCGATCGGCGCCGCCAGCTCGCGCAGCGACTCGAGAGCCCGCTCGGCCCGGTACTCCTGCAGGAAGCCCAGCAGCGCTGCGAACACGACGATCACGGAGATGACGATCGCCTCCGTCTCGTGGCCGAGGACCGCCGACAGGCCGGCGCCGATGAGCAGGATGAGGATCAGGACGTTCTCGAACTGCTCGAGCAGCAACCGCCACGGCCGGACTCCTGCCGCAGCCTCGAGCTCGTTGGGCCCGTAGAGGGAAAGACGCCGCGCCGCTTCAGCCTCGTCCAGTCCGACGCCCGCCGAGGTCTCCAGCTCCGCCGCGACGCTGTCGGACTCGCCGGCATGCCACTCTGCGAGGCCGTTCGAGGTCTTCGGCGCACGCGATGCATCGGCCGGGAGCGTCCCCGTGGACGCGGCGAGGCTGGTCTCCGGCCCGGCTGACTTCGGCGGTGTCACGGCCGAGTCGGCGGCGCGTCGCGCTGCAGCCATTCGTCGAGGGCGCGGCGTGAGCCGGCGAACGAGTGGACGGCGCGGGCGAAAACGAGTCTCGCGCCGATGGGCGTCAGGGCGAGCGCAGGCATCCTCCCGGTCACCACGGTCATCGAATCCCTCACCGGCACGACCTCCTGGTCGCTGCAGTCCTCCCTCGGGCGCGCGATCCGGGTTCCGGGAGATGCCGCGCGTCGACTGCGGGTTAGTGCGGAGCTTCGTCGGCGCCGTCTCGAACGTGCCACGCGCGCTCACGGACCGAGCGGCGGATATGAGTAGTTCCTCCCGAGCTCCTGCGGCAAATCGCCGAGCCGGTCCCACAGTCGGCGGTGGACAACCGGATCGACGCGAGGCGACGTGACCATCAACGCGAAGGAGCACGAGATGACCGACACCATTTCACCGTCCCCGGTCTATCCGCTTCGGCTCGAAGGCGAGCTCGAGCTGCGGCTCAGCCGCTGGCTCTGGCTTGTCAAATGGCTGCTCGCGATCCCGCATTTCATCGTCCTTGTGTTCCTCTGGATCGCGTTTGCGATCGTGACGGCGATCGCCTTCTTCGCGATCCTCTTCACCGGCCGCTACCCGCGAGGACTCTTCGAGTTCAACGCCGGTGTCCTTCGCTGGTCCTGGCGCGTCTGCTTCTACAGCTACAGCGCACTCGGCACAGACAGGTACCCGCCGTTCACCCTCAAGGATGTGGTCGACTACCCCGCGCGGGTCGAGATCCAGTACCCGCAGTCGCTTTCGCGCGGGCTCGTCCTCGTCAAGTGGTGGCTGCTCGCTCTCCCGCAGTACCTGGTCGTCGCGATCTTCGCCGGTGGCGCCTGGGCAAGCTGGTCGGGTGCAGGCTGGTGGGGCGACGCGACGAGCGGGGGCTTGATCGGTCTGCTCGTCTTGTTCGTCGGACTCTCTCTTCTCTTCACGGGCTCGTATCCGAGGTCGCTGTACGACTTCGTGATGGGGATGAACCGCTGGTGCTTCCGCGTCCTTGTCTACGGCGCGCTGATGACGGACACCTATCCGCCGTTCCGCCTCGATCTGGGCGGGCATGAGCCGCCGGCCCGTGCGACGCCCGAGGATGGCCCGCGCGTTCCTGTGCCGACGACCCTCTAGCAGGCCGCGCGTCGAAGTCCGCAGAGCCGCGTTCGTGCAGCCGCTCCAACATGTGCCGCTGCACGGCTTCCCTGGGCATGCGCAGCAGATGCGACGGGAGGATCTCGCTTCCGAATTCGGCGGCGGCGGCGAGCGGCGAATGACCCGCCCGGGGCCACGATCAACTCGCCGCCGACCCAGAGAGAGAGCTGCGCACCGGGCCGGCCCCCATTTCGTAGAGGGAAAACCCACAACGTGCCCGCCGCGAACGCGTGCCACGATGAGCCCGGCATGTCCCAACGGCTCGAGAGCAGACATCACCACCTCTGGCTGCGCTCGGCCGAGCGCGGTTCGGCCGCTCCGGCCCTGGAAGCGTGCGCGGACGCGGACGCGCTCGAGCACACCGCCCCCGCGTGGGACGAGCTCGCGAGCTCGCTCCCGAGCCCGATGCAGCAGCGCGCCTGGGTGCGGGCGGCACTCGAGCTGCCGGGGCTCCGGCTCCAGGCGTTCTCGCTCGAGGACGGTTCGGCCGTCGCGCCGCTCGAGGCACGGCAGGGGAGGCTCGAGTCCGCGACCGTGAGCCGGCTGTACGAGCCGGTCGACCTCCTCTGGAGCAGCGACGAGGCGCTCGGCAGGCTCGCCGACGAGCTGGCGCGGCTCGGCAGGCCGCTCCTTCTCCGCCGCGTGCCCGCCGACTCTCCGTCGCTCGCTGCGCTCGAGGCGGCCTTCGGCCGGCGGGCCCTCGTCGCCGTCCGCCACTCGCCGGCCCTGCCCGTGCTGGACCTCGTGCGCGGACAGGACCCCGAGGCGCTCCTGAACAGCGGCCGCCGTTCCGACCTGCGGCGTGCGCGGCGACTGGCGGCGCGGGGCGGCGAGGTCGAGACCGAGTTCCTGTCGCCGTCCCCGGCGAACGTCCGCGACGTGCTCTCGGTGGCTCTCGGAGTCGAGGTCCGCAGCTGGAAGGGCCGCTCCGGGACGGCGCTCGCGCAGGACCGGGTCCGACTGCCCTTCTACACGCGCTACGCGCTCGAGCAGGCGGAGGCTGGATCGCTCCGGGTCGCGTTCCTGCGGATCGCGGGCCGCCCGGTCGCGATGCAGATCGCCGTCGAGCGGGCACAGCGGCTCTGGCTCCTCAAGATCGGCTACGACGAGGCGTACGCGCGCTGCTCGCCCGGCCAGCTGCTGCTGCTCGAGGTCGCACGGCGTTCGGTGGGCGACGACCTGGAGGCGGTCGAGTTCCTGGGCTCGGAGGCGCCGTGGACCCGTGCGTGGACCCGGCGCGAGCGTCCCTGCGTGGCCGCCGCGTTCTACCCGCGCCGAGCGCGTTCGGCCTGGCCGCTCGCCTGCGATGCGAGCCGGCTCGTCGGCAGGAAGCTCGCGACGAGGTCGCCATGACGACGCTGCGCGAGCGCATCGCGCACCGCGCTGCGCACCGCTATGTCGCGGGGCCCGAGCTCGCCGACGCGCTCATGCTGGCGGAGACCCTCGATCGCCCCACCACCCTCGGCTTCTGGGACAGCCCCGGCGACCCGCCGAGTCTCGTCACGCATGCCCACGAGCAGGCGGTCGCGGCAATCGCCGCCGGCGGGCTCGACTCGTACCCCTCTGTCAAGCTGCCGGCGTTCGGCACCGACCCACGGGCGGTCGACGCGGTCGCAGAGGCCGCAGCCGACGCCGGCGTCCTGCTGCACTTCGACTCGCTCGCGGAGGACGACGCGGATCGAACGCTGGCGCTCGCCCGCAGGTACGCAGACGCCGGCAGCGACGTCGGCGCGACCCTGCCCGGGTGCTGGTCCCGGAGCGTTCGCGATGCCGAGCAGCTCGGCGCCGCCGGCGTGCGGCTCCGCATCGTCAAGGGACAATGGCCGGGAGACCGGGATCCGGCAGTCGGCTTCCTCTCGGTCGTCGACGCCGTGCGGCGCGGAGGCGGCGCCCGGGCCGCGATCGCGACGCACGACGCCGGGCTCGCGCGCGAGGCGCTCGAGCGGCTGCCCGGCTCCGAGCTCGAGCTCCTGCTCGGCCTGCCGATGAGAGCTGCGGCACTCGAGGCCGCCGAGCACGCGAGCCCGGTGCGGATCTACGTTCCCTACGGGCGCGGCTACCTGCCGTACGCCGTCCGCCGGGCCGCCACGAGGCCGGTCATGCTCTGGTGGCTCGCCCGCGACCTCGCGCTGCGGCGCTAGCAGGCGGGGCTACCAGCCGTAGGTCGCGGGCTCCACGACGATGGGCGCGGGCGCCTGCTCGCGCACGGGGCGACGAGCCTGCTGCGGGGGCCGCTTCGCGGGCCGGGCCGTCCGAGGCGGCGCCGCGAGCCGGCCGCGGAGCTCCTTGCCGACGGTGTCACGCGCGCCCAGCAGGCCGCCGAGACTGCCGCGCTCGCTCAGCCGGACAGCCCCGTACCCGAGGCCCGCTGCGGCGGCGCAGGTCAGTGCTGCGGTGAAACCTGTCGTCACCCAGATGGCTGCGAACGCGAATCCGAGCGTCCCGCCGATGTAGCGCTTTGCACCCACGGACATCTTGGCTTCCTCCTGGTCGAGCTCTCGATTACGGGAAAGGGGGACCCGGTTTCGCCCTGCATGCCCTCGCTCCTGCCGCCCGCCCCGTCGCTTGCGACAGGCGGCTAGGCGGGGACCAGCCTGACGGCCGGCGCGCGGGGGCGTCCCGCGACCCACGATCGAGACATGGCTGCCAAGAAGTCCGACGGCCGGCGCCCCCTGGTCATCCTGGTCCTGCTCGCGCTCGGCCTCACGGCCGCGGCGGGGGTCGCCTACGCCACGAACGATGCCGGCGGCACGGCCACCACGACGATTCGCGCCTGCCGCAGCAAGAGCTCGGGCCTGCTGCGCGTCGTCAGCCGCACCGCCAGGTGCCGGGCGGACGAGGCCCTCCTCACCTGGAACGTCCACGGCCCCGCCGGCCTGCCCGGCGCCGCCGGCCCCCAGGGCGATCCCGGCGCCGCCGGCGCCGCCGGCCCTGCCGGGGCAGCCGGGCCCCGCGGAGGCACCGGCCCGGCCGGGGCGGCCGGACCGACCGGGCCTGCGGGCGCGGACGGAGCGAACGGAGCGGACGGAGCCCCCGGCGTGTCCATCTACGCGGTGCAGCCCGCGAACCACTGCACGACCCGAGGATTCGACATCTACCAGGACAACGCCCTGATGGGCGCCGTCTGCGACGGGACAGCCGGCCCGACCGGCGCGACCGGCGCGACGGGGCAGGCAGGAGCTCAGGGGCCGGCCGGCAATCAGGGGCCCGCCGGAGCAGACGGCGCGCCCGGCGCACAGGGCCCGCAGGGGGCGCAGGGCGCGCAGGGTGATCCGGGGCCGGCAGGGCTCCAGGGCGCCCCCGGCCCACAGGGCGCTCCCGGAAACGACGGTGCTCCCGGCCGGGACGGCACCTCGATCTACGCCCTGACCTCGAGCCTCTGCGCGGTCGGAGGGCTCGACGTGTACCAGACGGGCGGGACGGCCGACACGCTGCTCGGCTCGATCTGCTCCGGGGCCCCCGGCGCCGACGGCGCGCCCGGGGCACCGGGAGCACAGGGAGCACAGGGAGCACAGGGTGACCCGGGCCCGGCCGGACCCGCAGGCCCCGCCGGTCCCGCAGGTCCAGCAGGTCCCGCAGGGCCGGCCGGGCCGGCAGGCCCGCAGGGCGTCCCCGGAACGGGCGTCCAGGTGACGACGCTCGACACCGCGAGCGTCGGCCCCGCTGCGAGCGGCGCGCTCTTGGCGATCCCGAACCTCGTGACCGTCAACATCTCCGACTGCGCCCTCAACTCGGACGGCTCGTATTCGAGCGACATCTCGTTCACGAACACCGGCACCGCCGACCTCTGGGCGCCGGGCGGCCTCCTCGCAGCGGGCGCGACCTCGGGCAGCTCGCTGAACTTCTCGATCCAGGACGTCGACACGACGACCGCGCAGCCCGTTCACGCCGAGCGCGAGTTCGTCGACTGGGACACGCGGGCGACGATCTCGATCTACATCGCCGCGCAGGCGCACACGGGCTCGAGCAGCGACAACTCGCTCGCGTGCGGTGCGAAGGCGTTCGCGGTGATCACGTCGCCGTAGCCCGGCGACGCGCTGGGGCTAGCCGAAGCCGAGGATGAACTTGGCGTCGTCGGACATCTTCTCCGGCGACCACGGCGGCTCGAACGTGAGCTCGCTCGAGACGTCCTCGACGCCCGGGATCTCGCCCACCACGCGCTCGATGTCCTCCTGGATCATCGCGCCGGCGGGGCAGCCCATCGAGGTGAGCGTGTACTGCACCTTCACGTGCGGCCCCTCCACCTCGGCGTCGTAGAACAGCCCGAGCTCGACGATGTCCATGCCGAGCTCCGGGTCCTCGACCTGGCGGAGGGCTTCGACGACCTCTTCCTTCGACGGCATGCGGCCAGGCTAGCTGAGCCGGACTTCCTCGCGCCGGTCGCGGGCGAAGAAATGGATGCCGTCCACGAACCGCACCCAGTTGCAGCGCGTGCACATGACGAGCGAATGCGTCCGGGCGGAATCGGCGAGGAACCTGACGCCGCGGAGGAGGTCGCCGTTCGACACCCCGGTGGCGGCCACGATCACCTCCTGAGGCGCGAGGTCGTCGATCGTGAAGATCCGGTCGATGTCCTCGATGCCGTGCTCCACCGCCTCGGCGATCTCGGCCCGGCGGGTCGGCCACAGCTGCGCCTGCAGCTCGCCGCCGAGGCAGCGCAGAGCGGCGGCCGCGAGCACCGCCTGCCTCGTCCCGCCGATGCCGATCGCGAGATGGTCGTTCGTCCCACGCACCGCGGCGCTGATCGACGCCGTCACGTCGCCGTCCTGGATCAGCTTGATCCGGGCGCCCGACGCACGGATCTCCTCGATCAGGTCGTGGTGACGGGGACGGTCGAGCACGATCGCGGTGATGTCGTTGACCATCCGGTCGAACGCCTCGGCGATCGCCCGGATGTTGTCGCCGACCGGGCTCGAGAGCGAGATGCTCCCGCGCGCCCTCGGGCCGACCGCCATCTTGCGCATGTACATGTCGGGCAGCGACGGCATCGAGCCGCGCGGCGCCGCCGCGATCATCGAGATCGCGTTCGTGCCGCCGCGCGCGACGACCGAGCGCCCCTCGAGCGGGTCGAGCGCGAGGTCGAACTCCTCGCCGCCCAGGCCGATCTCGGTTCCCGCCGCGAGCTGCTCGGCGTCCTCGTGGCCACCGATCACCACGTGGCCGCTGATCGGCATGCGCTCCAGCGCGAGCCGTGCGCCCGAGAAGGCCGCATCCTCGGCAGCCTGCATGTCGGCGCGCCCCAGCCAGCGCGCGCCTGCGAGAGCCGCGCGCTCGGTCACGCGCGCGAACGTCTCGCACTGGCAGAGCGCGCGAGTCTCGTCGGCCGGCTGGGTCACGCGATCTGCCGCGTTCGCTCGGCGGCCTGCATCACGAGCTCGATCACCTGGTCGATCGTCCGCTCCACGTTGGCATTCTCGATCACCGGCACGCCGTCGCGCTGGGCGCGGCCCACGACATAGCTCTGGACCCGGCGAATTGCAGCCAGCCGGTCGAGGTACTTGTCCATCGCGCGCACGCCTCCGGTCGACCAGTCCCGCACCTGGAAGTGCAGCTTGTGCACGTGCTCGTCCTCGATCTCGATCACGACATGGACGAGCAGCGCGCCTTCGAGCTCGGACGGCAGCAGCCCCGGCACGAGGTGAACGCCTTCGAGCACCATCGACCACCCTTCGGTGATCGCGCGGCGGAGAGCCGCTTCGACGCCGACGCAGACGTGACTGCACTGGTCGACGAAGCCGACGATCGTCGGATCGCCCGTCACCTCCTTGTCGAGCGCCTCGCCCGCCTCGAAGCTCGAGAAGTGGATCGTCGGCATGAACTCCGGGGAGAAGAAGGCACGCATCGTCTGCCGGATGAAGTCGGTCGAGGCGACCCGGGTGATGCCGAGCCGGTGCGCCACCTCGGCCGCGACGGTCGACTTGCCGGTCCCGGTCGAACCGCCGATCAGCAGGATGATGGGCACGTCGAGCGACTGGAGGTCGGCGAGGCGGCGGAGGCGGCCGATCGCCCGTTCCGCCTCCTCGTCGCCGAGCACCTCGCGCGCGAGCTGATCGAGCCGGTCGACCTCGATGGCCGAGATGCCCCGCTCGGCGAGATCGAGCTCGATCCGGCGTGCCAGCTGGTAGGCATGGTCGGCGAGGACGCCTGCCGCGATCAGGGCGCGGGCCATCAGCCCCTTCGAGTAGGGAAGGCCGTCGTCACCGAGCGGCAGCGGCTCGCCGTGGCGGCGTTGCGTCATGCCGTGACCGGCACGAGCTCGAGGAGCTGCTCGTCGAGCCCGGGCGCGACGACGTCGTTGCGCGCGAGCACGATCTTCACACCGTGTGAGAGCGCATGCTCGACGACCACGTCGACGGCGGCGGCCTTCAGCTCGACGAGGTAGGTGTCGGCGTTCACGAGATCCTTCCGCAGCGCATCGCGGTCGGCAAGATTCGTCGAGACGTGGACGACGTCGGCGTCGAGCTGCGAGACGTCACGCGCGCCCGCAGTGAAGACCGCGACACGGCCTTCGAGCGGTGCGGTGGCACCGAGACGCAGCTCGAAGTCCTCGACCACGACGTCGGCGATCAGCCGCCGGTAGGTGTTCAGGTAGTCGTCGCCGGACTCGCCCCGGCCGACCACGAGAATCCGCCGGTCGACGTCGACCGGCGGGATCGCCGCCCCGCTGCCGTCGAAGACGACGACATCCGGTGCCTGCTGCGCAGCAAGCGCCGCCCCCGCCACGACGTTCGACGCGAAGACCGCGCCGGCCAGGCCGCCGCCGGCACGCCGGCAGCCGATCGTCGGCACGCCGGCGAGCGCCGCGATCTCGAGGTGGTCGGAGGCTGCGTGCCGGCCCGCCCGCGAGCGTTCGACGAGCTCCGCGATGGACGGCGGCGACTCGACGAGCTCGGGCTCGGGCGGCCCGCCCCGGCCCATCGCGACGACGACCACGCTTCGGTCGCGCGCGAGGAGCCGAGCCAGATGCGTCGTCACCGCAGTCTTCCCCACGCGCTTGCCCGTCCCGATCACGGCGATCGACGGCAGCTCGAAGGGGGCGAGCACGGGCGGCTCGAACCGGAAGTCGGCGCCGACGTAGGGAAGGCCCTCGGCGAGCGCGCGCGAGACCCAGCGCAGTCGCTCCGCCGGCCCGAGCACGGGCTCGTCGGAGAGATCGACGACGACCTCCGCGCCGGCGAAGCTGTCGACGAGCGGCACGCCGTACTCCTCACCGCCGCGCAGCTTCTCGGTGCCGCCGACGAGGATCGCGCCGACCCACTCGTACGGCAGCGCCTGCAGCGCGTCTCGCACCACCGGGGCGTAGTGCTCCCCGTCGATCAGGGCGACCGCCCTCACCGCCGCGCCGTGACCTCGCGCTCGATCCGGCCCGTGTACTTCTCGTACTCGCCGCTCACGAGGTCGAACTGGATGATCCGCTCCTGCCCGTGGAACGGGTATCGCCGCCAGACCGCGGCATGTGTGCCGGAGACCTCGACGACGTTGTAACAGGGCCGCGTGTTGCCGCGCAGGCGCAACGTCGAGACGGTTCCCGTGTTGATCACGAAGAGGCTCTCGAGCTTCCACGCGTACGGCACGTGCTTGTGCCCGGAGAGCACGAGGTGGACGCCTGCGCGTTGCAGGCACTCGATCGCGTCACCCGCGTCGTACACGACGTTGCGCTCGCGTCCGGTGCCCGGGATCGGCAGCAGGTGGTGATGCAGCACGAAGACGCGCAGGTCCGCCGGCTCGGCCGCGAATTGCTCCTCGATCCACCCGTAGCGGCCGCGCCCGATCTGTCCGTGGTCGAGATCGGGCTCCGTGGAGTCGATCGCGACCACCGTCGCGCCACCCTTCCGGAGCACCGAGCTTCGCTCACCGATCAGCTCCTCGAAATGCACGTAGCCGACGTTGCGTGAGTCGTGGTTGCCGGGAACGACGACGAGCGATTCGCACTCGATCCGGTCGAGATAGCGCTTCGCCTGGGCGTACTCCTCCTTGAAGCCGAAGGTCGTCAGGTCGCCCGAGCACACGACGATGTCGGGTTTGAGGTCGTTGATCTCGGCAATTGCCCTCTCCATCAGATCCGGGACGAAATGCGGGTCGCCGCAGTGCAGATCCGACAGATGAGCGATCGTCACACCCATTCGCTTGAGTCTAGGGCATCCGAGGCCGCTGCTACTCTGGCCTCAGTGGTGCCGGAAACACCCGTTTTCCAGGCATATTGCGGCTCAGAGCCGCCGCGTTTTGCCAACCCCGCGGAGCTCGAGTACGCGAAAGTCCTCGACTGGTACGGCATTCCGTGGCAGTACGAGCCGACGACGTTCGTCCTGGAACGCGACGAGGAGGGGCGGGTCACCGAGGCGTTCTCACCCGACTTCTACCTGCCCGACCAGGATCTGTACCTCGAGGTGACGGTGATGAAGCAGTCCCTCGTCACCCGCAAGAACCGCAAGTTGCGGAAGCTGCGAGCGCTCTACCCCGATGTCAAGTGCAAGCTGTTCTACGAGCGGGACTTCGAACGGCTCGCAGCCCGCTACGGGCTGCGGAAAGCGTCCTGAGCGTCCTGGCGCAGCTCGACGAACGGATCGGCGAGGTCTTCCTCGACGCCGACGGGATCGTCGGCCGGGTCCGCGAGCTCGGCGCGGAGCTGGCGCACGACTACGAGGGACGCGAGCCGCTGCTCGTCGGCTCGCTCAAGTCGTGCATCCCGTTCATCTGCGATCTCTCACGCGCGATCCAGATGCACCATCATCTCGACTTCATCGAGCTCGCCGGCTACGGCGAGGACGGCGACGGCATCCGCTTCCTCAAGGATCTCGACACGGAGATCGGCGGCCGCGACGTGGTGCTCGTCGATGCCGTGATCGACACCGGGCTGACGATGCACTACCTCGTCAGGTCGATGGCGCTGCGCAGCCCGTGCTCGCTCCACATCGCCACGCTGTTCGACCGGCCGTACCGGCGGCTGGTCGAGGATCTGCCCGTGCGCTACGTCGGCTTCACGATCCCGGACGAGTTCTTCGTCGGCTACGGCTTCGAGCTCGACGAGCGGTACCGCAACCTGCCCGATCTGCGCCTCGTCCGCCCAGAGGTTTAGGTCCGGCTAAATTAGCCGGGTGATCGACACCCGGACCGAGCTGCCGGAGGGCCTCCGCACCGTCGACGAGGCGCTCCACCGCACGCGTTTTCGCATCCTCCCCTTCCTCGGGCCTGCGTTCATCGCCTGCGTCGCCTACATCGACCCGGGCAATTTCGCGACGAACATCGCCGGCGGCTCCAAGTTCGGCTACCGGCTCGTCTGGGTGATCGTCGCCGCCAACCTGCTCGCCATGCTGATCCAGACGCTCTCGGCGAAGCTCGGGATCGCCACCGGGCGCAACCTCCCCGAGCTCTGCCGCGAGCGGTTCTCCCGCCGCACGGTCATCTTCCTGTGGCTTCAGGCCGAGGCGATCGCGATGGCCACCGACCTCGCAGAGTTCCTCGGCGCTGCGATCGGCTTCCAGCTCCTCTTCGGCTGGGCGCTCTTCCCATCCGCACTGGTCGCCGGAGTCTGCGCGTTCCTCATCCTCGGCCTGCAGCGCTTCGGTTTCCGCGCCTTCGAGGCCGTGATCGCGGTGCTCGTCGGAGTGATCGGAGCCTGTTACGTCGCCGAGCTGACGTTCGCGCACGCCGACTACGGCGCGGTGTTCAAGCACGCGGTCGACCCTCAGTTCGGCAGCAGCGAGGCGTTGCTGCTCGCGGTCGGCATCCTCGGCGCGACGGTCATGCCGCACGTCATCTACCTGCATTCGGCCCTCACACAGGACCGGCTGGTACCGGAGACGGACGAGGACGCCAAGACGCTCCTCCGCTACACCCGCGTCGACGTCGTGATCGCCATGACGATCGCCGGGGTGATCAACGTCTCGATGCTCGTGATGGCCGCCTCGACCTTCTACCGGACCGGTTTCTTCGACGTCGCGTCGCTCGAGACCGCCCATCGGACGCTCGAGCCGATCCTCGGGAGCGCTTCCAGCGCCATCTTCGCGCTCGCGCTCCTGGCCTCCGGACTGTCGAGCTCGGCCGTCGGCACGCTCTCCGGGCAGGTCGTGATGCAGGGGTTCATCCATCGCCAGATCCCGGTCACGATCAGACGTGCCGTCACGATGGTCCCCGCCTTCGTCGTGATCGCCATCGGCGTCGACCCGTCGCGGACGCTCGTCCTCTCGCAGGTCGTGCTCTCGTTCGGGATCCCCTTCGCTCTGATCCCTCTCGTCATCTTCACCGCGCGGCGCGACGTGATGGGCCAGCTCGTGAACCACCGCATCACCACGGCCGCCGCCACAGCCGTCGCGACACTGATCGTCGCGCTGAACATCTTCCTGCTCCTGCAGACCTTCGGCGCGATCTAGCCGGCGGGGCGCCCGAGCGACAACGCTTCTGCCCGCAACCAGCCGTGCCGCTCGTCCGTTTGCAAGGGAAACCTGCTCAAGCTCACAAGGAGACGACGAATTGTCCGCACTGCTGCTCGCTCTGCTGATCGTGCTCGTGCTGTTCGTGCTCGGCTTTGCCGCCGTGAAGTTCCTGATCTGGGTCGCGATCGTCCTCGCGATCATCTGGCTGATCGGCTTCTTCGTCCGCGGCGCCGAAGGCGCACGCTGGTACCGCTGGTAGGAAATGAGGGGAGCACCTTCGGTTCTCCCCTCGTTGGCTCCCTCTCCGACACGTTGCGATCTGCGGGCGAGCGAACACCGGCCAAGCCGGCATTCGCGTCGAATCGACGTGCAGTTGAGCGGCCGCCCAATGCATCTCAGTTGACGCGAATGCCGGCTTTGCCGGCGTTCGCCCACCGACAGTCGCAACGTGTCGGAAGGGGAGCCAACGAGGGGGAACCGAAGGTGCCCCCTCGTTCTAGAGATAACCCATGGGATCGACGGGATTGCCGTCGATCCGGACCTCGAAATGGAGGTGCGGGCCGGTGCAGTGGCCGGTGCAGCCGACGTAGCCGATCACCTGCCCCTGGGCGACCTGCTGGCCGCAGGAGACCGCGATCGAGCTCTGATGGCCGTACGCCGTCGCGAGTTGGCCGCCGTGGTCGATCACGGTGAGGTTGCCGTAACCGGACTCCCAGCCGCAGTAGATGATCGTCCCCGAGGCGGCAGCCCTGATCGGCGTGCCCATCGGCACTCCGATGTCGATCCCCTCGTGCATGCGGCCCCAGCGCCAGCCGAACGGGCTCGTGATCGGGCCGCTCACCGGCCAGATCAGGCCGGCGGCCGACGACGTCGCCGACGTCCCGCCGGAGCGCTGCGCCTGGGCAGCCCGGATCCTCGCGGCGATGTCGTTCGACGCAGCCTGGAGCGCGTCGATCTCGCTCGCCTCGGCCTGCTCGGCGGCCGTCAGCTTCGACAGGTCCGTGAGCTTGTTCTGCCTCGTCGACGAGAGATCGCCGGCCGCACCGGCGAGCTCGTTCTTCACGGCGCGCGTCTGGGCGGTGCGCGCCGAGATGATCGCCGTCTCGCCCCGGACGGTCGCCCGCAGCGTCCTCGTCTTGGCGCGCGCGGCCCTCACCTGGAGCTTCGTGTACCGCACCTGCTCCGCGATTCGCTGGTCCTGCTCTCCGATCTCGTTCATGTACTGCACCTGGTCGACCGCGTCCTGGATCGACCGCGCACCGAGGACGAGGTCGAGCGTGGAGGCCTGGTCCGACTCGTAGATGTCGACGAGACGCCGGTTCAGGTTGCCGACCGCCGTGTCGTATTGCTCCTTCAGGAAGTCGAACCTCTCCGTCTGGAGACGGAAGAGCGTGTCGAGAGCGTCGAGGCGCCGCTGGTGCAGGCCGAGATCGGCCTCCAGCGTCTGCAGCCGAAGCGACACGTCGCCGACCTTCGCCTCGAGCGCACGGATCCGGCTCGTGTACCCGGCAACCTCGTCGCGGAGCGCCTGCTCGCGCTGCTTCTGAGTGCCGAGCCGCTCCTTGAGCGACGAGATCTTCGTGTCGATCTGCTGCTTGCGGCCGATGTCCGACCCGAGCGCCGGCGTGACGCAGACGAGGGCCACGACGAGCGCGAGCGCAAACCGCCCCATGGAACGACGATTTCGCCGTTCGGGTCGCTTACTCCTGCGGGAGCGTGGCCTCGTCGGGCGGCGGGTACGGCTCGGGCACCGGAGCGGGCATGGGCGGCGTGCCCTCGTCCGGGGGCGGATACGGCTCGGGCGGCAGCTCTGGAGTCTCGAACGCTGTCATGCCTGGACCGTAGCGCCGATCACGCTCGATCGCGCGCAGCGCGGCCGCGACCGCCTGCCGGAGCGGGCCGACGAGCTCCCGGTAGTCCTCGTCTCCGATCGTGCCCGCCCGGTGGTCGAACTCCAGTTCCTTGAGCGCGGCCAGCGCGCGGTCGCGCTCCTCGACGAGCCCGAGCCGGCGCACCTCCTCCTCCCCGGGCGCATCGAGACGATCGTCCTCGACGGTGGGCTCGCGCAGGAACGGCAGCGCGACGACGAGCACCACCACGGCAGCCAGGACGATCCCGAGCAGGATCGTCATGCCCGCGCGGGCGCGAGCCGCGTCGCCAGGCGCCTCTGCTCGCGCGCGTCCGGCCACAGGGCGACCGCGGAGCCGATCAGGAACACGATGCCCGCGATCCAGATCAGGTTGACGAGCGGCTTCACGAGGATCTTCGCGTAGACGACCTTCGTCTTCACGTTCACATCGTCGGCGATCACGTACAGGTCCTCCGCCCTGAGCCAGCTCGTCTTGATCCCGACCTCGCGCGACGGTTCGGGCGGGAAGAAGTACTGGTTGTCGCCGGACGAGAGCGAGCCGTGCCAGCGCCCCCGGACGTCGAAGACGGCCCGTGTCTCGACTGCGTTCGGGGTGGGCGTGCGGCGTACGTCACGCAAGGTCAGCGTGTAGCCGCCGATCGACGTGCTCTGGCCGGGGATCAGGCGAACCTCCTTCGAGCGGCCGTACGCGCTCGAGCCCGCAATGCCGATCGCGAGCAGGACGATCGCGGCATGCACGATGTAGCCGCCGTAGCGGCGCCGGTTGCGGGCGATCAGCGTGAAGACCGAGCCGGTCACGCGTGTTCCCCGGACGAGCTCGAGCACGATCGAGGCGAGAACGAAGGCCGAGAAGGTGTAGGCGATCAGCCCGGGCTTCGACGAGCCTGCCCCGGCGAACACGAGCGCGATGCCGCACGCGACGGTGACCGCGAGCGGCCACGCGAGCGTGCGGACGAGCGCGCGGACGCTCGTCTTCCGCCAGGCGATCAGAGGCCCGATGCCCATCAGCAGCAGCAGCGGCAAGCCGAACGCACGCAGGAAGAAGTCGTAGTACGGCCGTCCGATCGTGCGCGTCTCGCCCTTCACAAGCTGGGTGACGATCGGGAAGAGCACGCCCCAGAGCACCGTCAGGCAGAGCGCCACGAGCAGCAGGTTGTTGTAGAGAAACGCCGCCTCGCGGGAGAGCGCCGACTCGAGCTTCGTGCGCGCCTTGAGCAGCGGCAGGCGCCACATGATCAGGGCGAGCGAGAAGATCGTCGAGAGCACGACGAAGGCGAGGAACCACGATCCGATCGGGCTCTTGGCAAACGAGTGAATGGAGTTCACGACGCCTGAGCGCGTGAGGAACGTGCCGAACACCGAGAGCTCGAACGCCAGCGCGACAAGCACCATGTTCCAGACCTTCAGCATGCCCTTGCGCTCCTGGATCATCACCGAGTGCAGAAACGCCGTTGCTGCGAGCCACGGCATCAGCGCGGCGTTCTCGACCGGATCCCAGGCGTAGTACCCGCCCCAGCCGACCTCCACGTAGGCCCAGTGCGCACCGAGCAACTGGCCGAAGCCGAGGAACGCCCACGCGGCGAGCGTCCAGCGGCGTGTCGCGACGATCCAGCGTTCATCGGTCCTCCCCGAGAGCATGGCGCCGGCCGCGAAGGCGAACGGGATCGAGAGCCCGACGTACCCGAGGTAGAGCATCGGCGGGTGGGCGACCATGTAGGGGTTCTGGAGGCTCGGCGTGAGCCCCGCGCCGTCGAGTGGAGCGGTCTGCGTGTCGAAGGGGCTCGCGACGGCGACGAGCACGAAGGCGAAGAACGTCGCGATGCCGCCGAGGACAGGCACGACCCACGCCGTCAGGTCGCGCATCAGCTTGCGGTTCAGCGCGACGGCGAGCGCGCCGTAGCCGGTGAGGACGAGCAGCCAGAGGAGGAGCGACCCCTCCTGCCCGCCCCAGAACGCACTCAGCGTGTAGGCCGTCGAGAGCGTGCGGTTCGTGTGGGCTGCGACGTACGCGAACGAGAAGTCGTGGCGCACGAGAGCGCTCGCGAGCACGACCGCGGCGATCAGCGTGGAGGCGAAACTGCAGTAGAGGGCGTTCCGCGCGGACGCGGCGAGCCGGCGGCGGTTCGTCAGCGCCGACATCGTCCCGGCGACGAGCGCGTAGACCGACAGCCCGAGACTGACGACGAGGGCCGCGCGGCCGAGGTCAGCCATCTACGAAGGCGTCGTCGTCGCCGTGTACTTGGACGGGCACTTCGTGAGGATGTCCGTCGCGCTCAACCGCCCGGCTGCAAACGTGCCGCTCGCGACGACGCTGCGGCCCACGCGGAAGAGCGGCGGCGGATCCGCGCCGCGGTAGACGACGCGGACGACCCCACTCTGGCCGTCGATGTTCTTCAGCGCGAAGCGCAGCCCGCGTGTCGAGTGCGATTCCCCGCGGACCGGCCCGACGACGATGCCCACGACTGCGAGCTTGCCCGAGTGACCGGCGAGCTGGTGCGGCGTCAGCGTCGGCGTGGAGTTGCCGGCGACCGCCGTGTAGAGCAGGAAGACGGCGAGGACGGCCGCCACCGCCAGGGCGACGACGAGCCGCGCAGGGCTGCGCGTGGGCACGGCCCGAGTCTAGCTAGACGTCGGCGTTCGCTGTCTGCCTGCGTGCCGGGACGCGATAGCCGTGATCGGCACAAAGCGAACCGGGCAAATCCTCGGTGAGCGCGTCGCAGTAGCCCTTGCCGTAGGCGGCGCGCATGAACGCCGCGACGACGTCCAGCGACCACTCGCTGATCCCCGCAGCCTCGCGCCAGAGGTCGGCGAGCCGGAGGTCGATGTCGAGCTCGAGCAGGTCGATCCGTGAGGGTCCCGTTGCCATGCGCCATCAGAGTAGGAAGTGCGTCGGACGGACTTGCGGCAGGCGGGCGGCAGCACTTTGACACCCATGTCACGAACCGGCGATACGCTCCGGTCGGACGTTCTCAACGAGCCGCGGTCGAGCCACCCTTCCATGCCCCGTCGCATCCACTACGGACCCGCCCGGGTCCCGTCCCGGGAGTCTCCGGCGGCCGCGGTCGACGCGCTGCTCGACCGGGGGCTCTCGGCCTGCGAGATCGACTTCGAGGGGCGCTTCTGGATGGACTACGACTTCGCGGCGGAGTTCGGCGAGCGTTGCTCGGCAGCCGACGTCGCGCTCTCGATCCATGCGCCGATCGCCGGCTTCATGGGACACGCCGAGCGGGGCAAGAAGCTCAACATGGCCGTCGGCATGCTCGACCACTCCGCCGGCATCGCCAAGGCGTCGGGGGCCGAGCTCGTCGTCTTCCACCCGGGCTTCCTCCTCGGTCGAACGAGAGAGGAGGCGATCGCCGCAGTCGTCGAGCAGCTGGGCGAGCTGCGCGAGCGCCTCGAGGGAAAGGACCGCGCCGTTCCGTTCGGGATCGAGGTGATGGGCCGCGTGCGAGAGCTCGGTTCGATCGACGACGTCTGCGAGATCGCCTCACAGCTCGACTGGGTTCGACCGGTGATCGACTTCGCGCACATGCACGCGACCTCGGACGGAGCGTTCCTCTCGGTCGAGCCGTTCGCCGCGGCGCTCGAGCAGGCGGATGCCGTGATCGAACCGGGCGCGCCGTTCCACATCCACTTCTCCGACATTCAGTTTGCGAACCGCAACGAGACGAAGCACCTGCCCTATGGCGAAGGGACGCTGCGCGCCGAGCCGCTCCGCGACGCTCTGGCGCGCTTCGAGCGGCCCGCGACCGTCATCTCGGAGTCCCCCACCCCCGAGTCGACAGCCGCGATCAAGGAGATCCTCGGCGTCTGAGCCGGTCGAACACGGCGCGGCGGGTAAGGTGCGCGCCGTGCTCGACCCTAAGGTGTTCAAGGCGTACGACGTTCGCGGCCTCTACCCGACCGAGCTCGACGAGGCCGGCGCATATGCGATCGGACGCGCCTTCGTCGAGCAGTTCGAGCCGGCCGCTGTGGCCGTCGGGCGGGACGTTCGCCTCTCGTCCCCGTCCATGGCGGCGGCGGTGATCGACGGGGCGGCCGATGCGGGCGCCGACGTGCTCGACCTCGGCATGGTCGGTACCGAGATGGTCTATTTCGCGGTCGGTGAGCTGGCGCTCGACGGCGGCGTGATGGTCACGGCCTCGCACAACCCGAGGGAGTACACCGGGATGAAGATCGTGCGACGGGGCGCGCTTCCGGTGGGTGGCGAGTCGGGGCTGCTCGACGTGCGCGACCGCGCGCTCGCAGCGGCGTGGCGCGAGGCCGTCCGCGGCCGGGCTCGGCCGGAGGACATCTGGGACCGGTTCGTCGACCGCGTTCTCTCGTTCGTCGACCTCGACGCGCTCCGGCCGCTGCGAATCGTGGTCGACGCGGCGAACGGGATGGCGGGCGTCATGCTGCCGCCGGTGCTGGCCCGGCTCCCGATGCTCGACATCGTGCCCTGCTACTTCGAGCCGGACGGCTCGTTCCCGAACCACGAGCCGAATCCGCTGCTTCCCGAGAACCGCGAGTTCATCATCGACAGAACGCGGAGTGAGGGCGCGGACTTCGGCGTCGCCTACGACGGCGATGCCGACCGGTGCTTCTTCGTCGACGACGCCGGCGAGTTCGTCCCCGGCGATTTCACAACCGCGCTCTTCGCGGAGACGATCCTCGGGCGCGAGCCCGGTGGGAAGGTGATCTACGACGTTCGTGCATCGCGAGCCGTGCCCGAGACGATCGAGCGGGCCGGCGGCGTCCCGCTGATCAACCGTGTCGGCCACGCCTTCATCAAGCAGCGGATGCGCGAGGTGGACGCGGTCTTCGCGGGCGAGGTGTCGGCGCACTACTACTTCCGCGACTTCTCCCAGGCCGACTCGGGCACAGTGCCGTTCCTCCTGATGTGCGAGCTCGTCTCGCGCCGCGGCAAGCTGAGCGACGTGCTCGCACCGTTTCGCGCCAGGTACTTCATCACCGGCGAGATCAACACGCCGGTCGCCGACGTGCCGGCGAAGCTGCGGGAGCTCGAGGAACGCTTCGGGGCCGAGGGGCGTGTCAGCCACCTCGACGGGCTCTCGGTCGACTTCGACGACTGGCACTTCAACGTGCGCCCCTCGAACACCGAGCCGCTGCTCCGCCTGAATCTCGAGGCGACCTCACCCGAGCAGATGGACGAGAAGCGCGACGAGGTCCTCGGCGTGATCCGGGCGTGATCGAGCTCGGCCACGTCACCGACCGGAAGCCGCCGTACCGGTACGCCGCCTATCAGCGAGTCGGGTTCTCCGAGACGGACGCGCAGGGGGTCGTCTACTACGGCCGTTACATGCCGTACTTCGACCTTGCGCGCACCGAGTTCCACCGCCATCTGGGCCGCGTGCACCTCGGTGACGTGGACTTCGCGATGCGTGCCGTCACCGTCGAGTACGTCGCAGGCGCCCGGTTCGACGATCTGCTCGAGGTCTTCGTGCGCGTCGAGCGGATCGGCACGACGAGCATCACCTACGACCACGCGGCGTACCGCATCGACGAGGACGGCGACACGCTGATGGCGACCGCGAAGGCGACAGTCGTCTGCATCGCGCTCGCTCAGCGCAAGGCGGTCCCGGTGCCGGACGCGTTCCGCGACCAGATCTCCACGTTCGAGGCGCCGGCATGACCCTGGAGCCGGCCGTCGCGGAGCTCTTCGGCGGCGGCCACGTCGTCCACCTGACCACGCTGCGCGCGGACGGAGCGCCCCAGTCACGCCCGGTCTGGACGATCGTGCACGACGGCCACATCGTCTTCTTCACGCAGCCGGGCAGTCCCAAGGCACGGAACATCGCCGCCGATCCGCGCGTCGCGCTCTCGGTCACCGACCGCGCCAACTCGTATCGGAGCGCCTGGGTGCGCGGCAGGGTCGGCCGGGTGATCGAAGGAGCCGACGCACTCGAGATCATCGACCTGATCTCGCACACCTACATCGGCGAGCCCTTCCCGATGCGCAGCGGCAACGTCTTCGTGCTCGACACGGAGGCACAGGGCACCGCGGAACTGCCGTTCCGCGACCCGGAGTAAGGGCGGGATCCCCCGGTTCAGGCACCTCGCCGAGCGTCGGCTCGATCACTCGAACGAGGGAACGCGTAGACGTCGGTTCGGTAGCGAAACGGGAACGGCTCGGTGAGCCCCTGCGCGAGGACCACGGCCCGCACCCGGGCGAGGAGCTCGTCGCGTTCGGCCTGCGGCAGCGCAGCCACGAACGAGGTCGACGCGACGCGGTCGACCACGTCGGCCACGGTGGACGGCCGGTCGTAGTGGAAGTCCACGCGCTCACCACTGTCGAAGAGCGGAGAGCGCTCGAGCGGTCCGCGCCAGGCGTGCTCCTGCGCGCTGACCGAGCGGCGCCACGGCTCGAGCAGGGACTCGAGTGCGGCCTGCAGCGGATCGTCGAGGTCGCGCATGTTCCAGATCAGCACCAGCACGCCCTCGGGCCGGAGCACGCGGTGCAGCTCGGGCAGCGAGGCGTCGTGGTCGAACCAGTGAAACGCCTGCGCGACCGTGATCGCGTCCGCCGAGCTGTCCGCGAGCGGCAGCGACTCCGCCGTGCCGTCGAGCGCTTCGGCCTCCGGTGCGGTCTCGCGAAGCTTCGCGCGCATCTCGGCGACCGGCTCGACCGCCACGACGCGCGCCCCCGTCGGGACGAGCAGGCGGGTCAGCTTGCCCGTGCCGGCGCCGACGTCCACGACGACGCGCCCCGGTCCGAGCCCGGCCCGCTCGACGATCCAGCTCACCGCCGCTGCGGGATAGGACGGCCGCGCGCGTTCGTAGACATCCGCTGCGCCGGCGAAGCCCGCAGCGGCAACCGGATGAACGCGGCTCACGACGGAGTGACGCGGTACGCGTCGAACACGGCCTCGAGGTTGCGGAGCGCGGTCAGGAGCGTGCGCAGCCCCTTCACGTCGCCGACCTCGGCCGTGTACCAGTTCTTCGCCAGCTGATCCTCGACCACTCCGCCGTAGCCGACGATGTTCGCGCCGTGCTCCGCGAACGTCCGCGCCACGTCCTCCAGCAGGCGCGGGCGGTCCCACGAGTCGACCGCGATCTGGACGCGGAAGCTCTTCGCCGCCGCGGCACCGTCCCAGTCGACCGGCGTGAACCGCTCGGGGCTGCGACGGAGCGCCTTCACGTTGGGGCAGTCGTCGCGGTGGATCGTGATGCCCTTGCCCATCGAGATGTACCCCACGATCGGGTCGCCCGGCACGGGAGTGCAGCACTTGGCGAGCCGGACGAGCACGTCGCTGACACCGGGCACGACGACGCCCATGTCGGAGCCCGAGACCGGCTGCGCCTTCGGCGCCTTGGTGACGACCGGCGCCTCTTCGGCCACCTGCTCCGTCTTCAGCCGCTGAACGACCTTGTTGACGATCGTCCCCGGCTGGAGCTTGCCCGAGCCGAGCGCGAGGTAGAAGTCCTCCGCCTTCTTGAACCCCGTCTCGCGGATCACCTGCGCAAGCGTCGCCGACCCACGCAGCTTCGTGTACGGCAGGTTCTGCGCCTTCAACGCATGGTCGAGCGCTTCACGGCCCTTGTGCTCGGCGTCCTCCCGCGTCTCGCGCGAGAACCATTGCCGGATCTTGTTGCGCGCCCGCGAGCTCTTTGCGAGCGACATCCAGTCACGTGACGGGCCCCGTCCCTGCTTCGACGTGAGGATCTCGACGAAGTCGCCGTTCTTCAGCGTGTAGTGCAACGGCACGATGCGACCGTTGATCTTCGCACCGACGGTCCGGTGGCCGACGTCCGTGTGGACCGCGTAGGCGAAGTCGATCGGGGTCGCGCCGGCCGGCAGCGTCTTGACCTGGCCCTTCGGCGTGAAGACGTGCACTTCCTCGTCGAAGAGGTCGGTCCGGAACGTCTTCATGAACTCGCGGGGATCGGCCTCGTCGGTCGTCCCCTCGTCCATCAACTGCTTGACCCACGCCACCCACTCCGCGTCCTTGTCCTTCTTCCCACGCTTGTAGAGCCAGTGTGCGGCGACGCCGAACTCGGCCGTCTCGTGCATCTCCCGCGTGCGCACCTGGATCTCGAGCGGCCTGCCCTGCGGCCCGATCACGGTCGTGTGCAGCGCGCGGTAGCCGTTGAACTTCGGCATCGCGACGAAGTCCTTGAAGCGCCCCGGCATCGGCTTCCACAACGAGTGGATCAGGCCGAGGGCGCCGTAGCAGTCGCGCGTTCCCTCGTCGGCGCCGCGCTCCACGATCACGCGCATCGCCGTGAGGTCGTAGATCTCGTTGAACTCGCGCCCCTTCTTGGCCATCTTGTCGTAGATCGAGTAGAAGTGCTTCGCGCGTCCCGAGATCTCGGCCGGGATGTCGACCTTGTCCAGTTCCTTCTGCAGGACGACGGCCGCCTCGCGCACGTGCTCTTCGCGATCCGTGCGCCGCTCCGCGACCATCTGCTTGATCTCCTCGTACTTGCGCGGGTGCAGCGTCTGGAACGCAAGGTCCTCGAGCTCCCACTTGAGTGCGTGGATGCCGAGGCGATGTGCAAGCGGGGCATAGACCTCGAGCGTCTCCCGCGCCTTCTGGAGCTGCTTCTGCTTGCCGAGGTACTCGATCGTGCGCAGGTTGTGCAGACGGTCGGCAAGCTTGATCAGGATCACGCGGAGGTCCTCCGCCATGGCGACGATCAGCTTGCGGTAGTTCTCGGCCTCGGCGTGCTCGCGGCTCTGGAAGCGCACGCGGGTCAGCTTGGTGACCCCTTCGACGAGCTGAGCGATCTCGTCGCCGAACTCGGCGCGGATCTCGTCGATCTCCTTGTCGGTGTCCTCGACGACGTCGTGGAGAAGCGCCGCCGACAGGGTCGCCTCGTCGAGCTGCAGGCTCGCGAGGATCTTCGCCGCGCCCCACGGGTGGTAGATGAACTCCTGGCCCGACTGGCGCACCTGCCCGGCGTGCGCGTCCGCGGCGTACTGGAAGGCCCGCGTCAGGAGGTCGCGGTCGACGTCGGGCTTGTACGCCTCGACCTCGGCGATCAGCTCGTCGACGAGGTCCTGATGGCGTTCCAGAACGGCCATCGACCCAGTGTACCCCGGTCGTTCCGTTGTCTCCGTGATCCCTCAGGAGGAAACACGGTTCTGCCGATGAACGAGGGGACCCATGCTCGAGCGGCGGCGTCAGACGAAGAAGCTGATTCAGATCGCCCGCATGCTGCGGGAGCTCGAGGCTGCTCGTGCACGTCCCGCCGTGCGCCCGCGCGCACGCATCATGCTCCGCGGCGAGTAGAGCGCGCCGGGTCAGGCGGCTGCAGCGAGCGCAGGCTTCGCCTCGAGCAGCATCCTGAACGTCGGCGACTCGAGCAGGCTGCGTCGTGCGCCGTCGGCCAGCTCGAGCTCCTCGAAGATCTGCCGTGCCTGCGGCGTCCACGACGACTCGCCCGACTTCCACTGGCCGCCGAGCCAGTCACGCAGCTCGTCGAACCCGTCGACTGCGTCGAAGACCCGCCGCACGACGAGCTGCGGTGAGGACACCCCGTTCCAGCGGTTCTCCTGCAGGCGGAAGGCGACGTCGTAACGGCCCTCGCGGCGGAAGCGGTCGAGTTGGCCGCCCAGCCCGAACGCGATCGCCGAGCCGGAGTCGCGGCCGCGCTGGCGGACGCGGAAGCGCAGATGCTTCCCGTCGCCGACCGTCGAGAGGTCGGCGAGCTCGCACCCGTCGACGAGCAGGAGCACGCCGGGGTTGCCCAGCCCGAACGGCGCCAGGCGGCCGAGCTCCGAGCACAGGTCGAGGTTCAGCTTGCTCCCCTGGACGATCGCGTCGATGCGGGTCACCGGGCGGAGATCGTCCTCGGTCAGCGTGCTGTCGGCGTAGGCGGCGAACGCTGCGGCGAACGTCTCGACCCGGTCGCCCGCGATCGTCAGCCCGGCTGCGGCGCGGTGGCCGCCGAAGCGCTCCAGGTGGGCCGCGCACGCACCGAGCCCGGCGTGCAGGTCGAACGCCGGCACCGAACGCCCCGACCCCTTCCAGTCGCCGTCCGTGCCCGCGATCATCACGACCGGCCGGTTGTAGCGCTCGACGAGGCGCGAGGCGACGATGCCGATCACGCCTTCGTGCCAGCCTTCGCCCGCGACGACGTAGCCGCGCCGGCGGCGCCGGGCCTCCGGCCAGGACTCGACCTGGGCGATCGCCTCGCGCAGGATTCGCTCTTCCACCGCCTGCCGTTCACGGTTCAGCGCCTCGAGCTCGTCAGCGAGCTTGAACGCCTCGCGCTCGTCGTCTGTGAGCAGCAGGGCGAGTGCAGCCTCGGGACGGCAGAGCCGGCCGGACGCATTGATGCGCGGCGCGAGCCGGAAGCCGACCGAGGACTCGTCGAGCGAGGCGGGGTCGACACGGCCGACGCGCATGAGCGCACGGAGCCCGGGCTTCTGCGTCTGGGCGAGCCGCCTGAGGCCGAGCAGCGCGAGGGCGCGATTCTCGTCGACGAGCGGTACGACGTCGGCGACGGTGGCGAGCGCGACGATGTCGAGATGGCGTTCGAGGAAGGGATGGCCGGCGCCGAGCAGCGCCTGCGCGAGCTTCCAGACGACGCCCGTGCCGCACAGCCCCGCGAACGGATAGTCGCCCTTGAGCGGCGCGACGACCGGACACGACGGAAAGGTCTCGGCCGGGCGGTGGTGGTCGGTGACGACGACCTCGAGCCCGAGCGAGCGGGCGTGCTCGACCTCTGCGACCGCCGTGATCCCGCAGTCGACGGTCAGGACGAGCTCGAATCCTTCGTCGGCCAGCCTCGTGAGCGTGTCGGCGTTCAGGCCGTAGCCCTCCTCGAACCGCGAGGGCAGGTGCCAGGCCACGTCGGCGTCCAGCTCACGCAGCAGCAGCACGGCGAGCGCGGTCGCGCAGATCCCGTCGGCGTCGTAGTCGCCGTGCACGCAGATTCGCTTGCCGGCTGCGACAGCTGCGACGATCGCCTCGACCGCCTCGCGCATGTCCCCGAGCGCTAAGGGATCGTGCCCGGGCAGTGCGCCCTCCAGGAACCGGCGCGCGTCGGCAGGCTCGCCGTAGCCGCGGCGGACGAGCACCGATGCGGTCACCTCGTCGAGCGCAAGTGTCTCCGCGAGCGCCCGCACGCGCGCATGCGAGCATGGTTCGAGCTGCCAGGTTCCGGTCGCCATGTCACCGCGACGGTACGGGCGCGGTCGGACAGAACCCCTGGAAACTGCTTGAATTGTGCGCTCGTGCTCCGGACGCTCGTCGCGATCGCCGCCGCAGCCGGGCTGGCCTGCGCCGCCGCCCCTGCCTCCGAGCGAACCCACACGATCCCTGCAGGCGTCACAGTGGCGGGGCTCCACGTGTCGGGGCTGAGCGCCGAGCCCGCCCGCGCCGCGCTCGAGGCGGCGTTCCTGCGGCCGGTGACGATCGCCTACCGCGGCCGGCAGACCTCGATCGACCCGGCCGAGGTCGGCGCGAGGGTCGACGTCGACTCCGCCGTCGGGTCGGCGCTCGCCGCCACGCCGCACAGCCGCATCGCCCTGCCGGTCACGTACTCGCGCCCTCGTGCGGCGCGCGTGGTCGCGAAGATCGCCGGGCGCGTCGACCGGCCGGCCGTCGCCGCGCAGGTGATCGGCGCGACCGCCGCAGGCCCCCGGTTCACCGCCGCGAAGCCGGGAGTCGCGGTCGACGTGAGGACGATGCGGGCGGCGCTCGCGCAGCTGCTCGCTGACGGGACACGCGCGCCGTTGAAACTGATCACGCGCCCGGTGCCGGCCGCCCGGACGATCGCCCGGTTCGGCCCGGTGATCGTCGTCACGCGGAGCACCAACACCCTGCGCCTGTACAGCGGCCGCCGGCTCGTGCGGACCTTCCCGGTCGCAACCGGACAGGCGATCTATCCGACCCCTGCCGGTGTCTGGCGGATCATGGACAAGCAACGCGACCCCTGGTGGTACCCGCCGACCTACGACTCCTGGGCGAAGGGGCTCCAGCCCGTGCCGCCGGGTCCGTCGAACCCGCTCGGGACGCGGTGGATGGGATTGAACGCGCCCGGCGTCGGCATCCACGGCACCGACGCTCCGACGTCGATCGGCTACAGCGCCTCCCACGGCTGCATCCGGATGCACGTCCCCGATGCGGAGTGGCTCTTCGAGCGCATCCGCGTCGGGACACCTGTGGTCATTCTCTAGGAAGCGAGACGCCGAGCCAGGTGAGCATGGCGATCACGCCGACGAGCGCGACCAGCCCGCCGTAGACCCACTTCGGATGACCCGACTCGCGCACCGTCGCCGCGAAGGCGCGGCCGAGCAGGATCAGCACCGCGCCCACGAGCCCCAGTCCGACGAGGAGCGCGGGGAGCCAGATGACGAGACGCTCCCAGCTGGAGGCGGCGACGATCGAAGGCATTACCATGGGATCGTGCCCGAATCGCCTCCCTCGCCCGACTCGAACTACAGCTCCGGCAACGATTACGTCGTCGAGTTCCTCGGCTACCGCTTCTCGTTCAGCGGCACGGACTTCGAGGGCCGCGTCGTCGCGGCGGCGGTCAAGCTCGGCGTCGTCGAGAGCCCCGACCTCGACGAGGACGAGATCGCGGACCTCGTCGCACTGGCCGCGCAGGGCGTCGTCGAAGAGCCGTCTTCGCGCCTCGGCCGCTATCTCGTCCGCAACTGGGAGCGCGTGTCGCTGGTCGACGGAGAGTCGCTCGTCTACTGGCTGCGGAAGCTGATCTTCCGGGGGGCGTGGCTGGATCACCAGGTGAAGCGCGGCGCACTCGAGATCGTCTGGGACGAGAGCGAGGCGGAGTTCGCCTATCAGCATCCGGGCGGCGGCGGCCGGCCGCTCCTCGAGCTCGCACCGGTGCCGTCGTGGCACGAGCTGCAGTTCCGGCAGTAGCGGGTGTCAGCGGCTGCGCCTACCTGGCGCTGCTGCTCGCGCTCGACCACTTTGCGACGTATCCGGAGCAGCTCGCGCTCGGGGTGCTCACGTTCGTCGTGCTCGGCGCGGTCCTCACGCAGGTTCCGCCGGAGCGCCGGGCTCAGGCGCTCGCCGTCGTCGCGTTCGCGACGATCGGCGAGGTCACGGGCTCGCTGATCTGGGGCGTCTACAGCTACCGCCTGCACAACCTGCCGCTCTTCGTCCCACCCGCGCACGGGATCGTCTACCTGACCGGGCTCTCGGTCGCGCTCGCGCTGCGACAGCACACGCGCGTGCTCGTCGGGATCGCGGCTGCCGCTGCAGCCGCCTGGGGCGCGCTCGGGCTGACGGTGCTCCCAGATCGCGACGTCGCGGGCGCGATCGGGGTGCCGCTGCTGCTCCTCTTTCTCTGGCGCGGCCGCAACCGTGCGGTCTATGCGGGGGTGTTCCTGGTCGTCGGGTCACTCGAGCTCTACGGCACCGCGATCGGAACCTGGCGCTGGGCGCCCGAGCTGCCGGGTCTCGGCGTTCCGGACGGCAATCCTCCATCCGGAGTGGCGAGCGGCTACGTGTGGTTCGACGTGATGGCTCTGCTGGTCGCGCCGTACTTCGTCGGCCTCATCCGACGATTGCCCGCACGTCACGATTTGCCGGTCTCGTCGGCGAGCGATGATTTGCGCGCCTCCGCCGAGTCTCTTTGAAGGCAACCACGCACACACCTCGAGCGAAGGAGCGCCCTTGAAGTTTCTTCTCACGTCCGCCGGCATCAAGAACCCGAGCATCAACGACGCGATGCTCGAGCTGCTGGGGAAGCCGATTGGCGACTGCGACGCGCTCTGCATTCCCACCGCGTCGTACGGGCACGCCCCGCGCGGCATTCGCGGGGCGTACCAGTTCATCACCGGACGAGCCACGACCCCGATGTGCGAACTGGGGTGGAAGTCCCTGGGAGTGCTCGAGCTCACGGCACTGCCCACGCTCGAACGCGGGGTCTGGGTCCCCCTGGTCGAGGAGATCGACGTCCTGCTCGTGAACGGCGGGGATTCCCTGTACCTGGCCCACCACATGCGGGAGTCGGGGCTGGCCGACCTCTTGCCCTCGCTGAGCGCGGTCTGGGTCGGCTTGAGCGCCGGGAGCATGGTGATGACCCCTCGGATCGGCGAGGACTTCAAGGTCTGGGACCCGCCCGACGGTGGGGACGGAGCCCTGGGGATCGTCGACTTCTCGATCTTCCCGCACGTGGATCATCCGGATCTGCCGGAGAACACCATGGCAGCCGCGGAACAGTGGGCCGCCGGCCTGTCGAATCCGGCCTACGCGATCGACGACGACACCGCCATCAAAGTGGTCGACGGCAACGTCGACGTCATCTCCGAGGGGAACTGGAAGCTGTTCGCCTCACACGACGGCGAAGCCTGACGTGCCTCGTCAGGAGACGTCGAGCCTCGCGAACTCGGCGTGAAGTCGAGCGGCCTCTCTCGAGCACCACTCCCGCGTGAGAGCCATGCCGAGCCGAGCCGACGCGACGTCGGCGAGGCGCAGGCCCAGGCGACGACACAGGAGCGTGAACCCGCGCGGTCCCGCGTCCGTGTGGGCGACGAGCACGACACCCCGAGCGAGGCCCGTCAGCTCGAGCAGGTAGTAGGAGCAAATCCCCCGTTCCTCGTCCAGCGGCGGCGGGAGCGGGACGATGCTCGCGTCCTGGACGCAGTGGGGGAAGCGGGCTCCCGCCAGCGCGTCCCGCAGGGCGGCGGCGACCCGGCCGGCGGGCGCGTCCAGCGTCCAACCGCGGTCGATCAGCTCGATCCGCTCGCCCTCGGCGAGATAGACAGCCGCGACCTCGCAGGAGAGCGACTCCGCCGCGATCGCTCCGAGCGAGCGCATCACCGACTCCACGTCGTCGCCGTGCGAGAGCAGGGCGGTGCGCACCGCCTCGAGCTCTTCGAGCTCGTCGGCGAGGCGCTTGGCGGGAGTCACCGACTGGACGGCGTCGGCCGCCATCGTCGCCGCCGAGCTCAGTGCGTCGTTCGTCGCCTGCTCGAGCACCGCATCCTGCGCGCCGAAGACGACGACCACGTCGTTCGTGACCGGAACGACCGCCGCTGCCTGCGCGTAGTAGGGACCGAAGACGAGCTCCCGCCCGCCGCCGTGCGCGAGACGAACCGGGGTGCGCGTCGCCAGGGCCGCGCCGAGGGAGACCTCGTCGTCGCTCGTCACCTCGATCAGCCCGGCCCAGCCTGCTCCGCGGCCGCTGCCACCGAAATGCACGAAGCGGTTGCCGGTGACGCGCCGCAGCACGAACAGGTCGCAGGCGCCGACCGAAGCGGCTGCGGCGTCGGCACGTGGCGCTTCGGTGGCCATCGCGAGACTAGAAGAGCCGTGACGTGTCGGGGAGCGCCCCGAGATGGTCCCGGCCGAGCGCGGTGACCACCCGGCCGCGCGGCGTCCGCTGGAGGAAGCCCAGCTGCAACAGGAACGGCTCGTAGACGTCTTCGATCGTCTCCGACTCCTCGCCGAGCGCGACCGCGAGCGTCGAGAGACCGACCGGCCCGCCCCCGAAGCGCTCGACGACGCAGCGCAACAGCTCGCGGTCGAAGCGCTCGAGACCTGCGTCGTCGACCTCGAGCAGCGTCAGCGACTCTTCCGCGATCGGCGTCGTCACCTTCCCCTGATGGCGGACCTCGGCCACGTCGCGAACCCTCCTCAGGATGCGGTTGGCGATCCGCGGCGTGCCGCGCGAACGGCGGGCGACGAGCTCTGCCGCATCGCGGTCGATCTCGACGCCGAGAATCGAGGCGGACCGGCGCACGATCGCCGCCAGCTCCGCCGGGGTGTACAGATCGAGGCGGAATGTGAGCCCGAACCGATCGCGCAGCGGGGTCGTCAGCAGGCCGGTGCGGGTGGTCGCCCCGATCAGGGTGAACGGCGGCAGGTCGAGCGTGAGCGTCCGGGCAGCGGGCCCCTGACCGACGATGATGTCGAGCCGAAAGTCTTCGAGCGCCGGGTAGAGGATCTCCTCGGCCGCGCGGTTCAAGCGGTGGATCTCGTCGACGAAGAGCACGTCGTTCGGCTCGAGCGAGGTGAGGATCGCTGCGATGTCCCCCTTGCGCTCCAGCGCAGGGCCGGCGACCTGGCGGATGCCGACGCCGAGCTCGTTCCGCACGATCTGCGCGAGCGACGTCTTGCCGAGCCCCGGCGGCCCGGCCAGCAGGACGTGATCGAGCGCCTCGCCGCGGGCCTTCGCCGCCTCGAGGGCGATCGACAGCTGCTCCTTCACGCGCTCCTGCCCGACGAAGTCGCCCAGGTCGCGCGGACGGAGCGACCGCTCGAGCTCCTCCTCGCCGCTGTCGTGAACGACAGCGGCTAGCAATTCGCTCATGCCGCTCTCCGGAGGACTGCCCTCACCTGTTCCTCGACTGACAGCGCCGGGTCGACATCGGCCAGCGCCCGCTCGGCATCGACATGGGACCAGCCAAGCTCCACGAGAGCGTCGCGGGCGACTAGATCCCCACCAGCCGCCGTCGCGTCAGCGACGGAGGCCAGCTTCTCCTTCAGCTCGAGCACGACGCGCTGCGCGGTCTTGAGGCCGATGCCCGGGATCGCCTGGAACCGCTTGACGTCGTCACGGGCGATCGCGCGGCGCAGCTCCGCCGGGGTCGACCCGGAGACGATCGCGAGCGCGACCTTCGGGCCGACGCCGGAGACCCCGAGCAAGAGCTCGAAGAGCTCGCGCTCCTCCGCGGTCGCGAAGCCGTACAGCGCGAGCGTGTCCTCACGGACGACGGTGTGGATCTCGATCGTGACGTCGCCGTCCCCGAGTCGCTGGACGGACGGGGTGGCGCTGACGAGGTAGCCGACGCCGTTCACGTCGACGACGAGGCCCTGCCCCGCACGCCCGGCGATCCGGCCCCGCAGCCGTGCGATCACGCGCTGAGCCTCACGAGCGGCGGCATCAGCGCGTGGCAGATCGCGACCGCGAGGGCGTCGGCGGCGTGGCTCGGTGCGGGCACCTCGTCGAGCGCGAGGATCGCCTTCACCATCTTCCCCACCTGCTGCTTGTCGGCTCGGCCGTAGCCACACACCGCCTGCTTCACCCGGGCCGGCGCGTATTCGGCGCACGCGACGCCTGCGGACGACGCGGCGACGAGCACGGCTCCCCGCGCCTGTCCGACGGAGAGTGCGATGCGGGCGTCTGCGCCGACGAACGACTCCTCCAGGGCGACGGCATCCGGAGCGTGTTCCGCGATCAGCTCCTGGACGCCCGTGAAGATCGTGAGAAGACGCGCCTCCAGGCGGTCGTGAGCCGAGGTTCGCCACCACCCGTGGCACGTGGCCCTGAGGCGCCCGCCGCTTTCGTGGACGATTCCGTACCCGCACGCTGCCGTCCCTGGGTCGATGCCGAGAACCTTCACGAGGACACGTTAGGCACCGCCTCGGACGTTCCTGCGACCCGCAGCGTGGGCGATTTCGTCAGTCGAGGTGCGGGCTCTCCTGACGCTGCCCGGGCTCGTGGTAACGGTCCGTATGGCGGGCGAACGGGGTCAACTCGAAGAGCGCATAGCCGGCGATCGCGAGGATCGCGAGCACGAAGACCATCGTGATGGCGGTGCCGAACATCTCTCCTCCTTGTGGTCCCCCGTACTCTCCTCTCGGCTCATGTTGCATCAATCGGCACGAACGCTGACCCGCAGTCAGCGAAAACGCTGAGCCGGCTACGAGGCGTCGCGCTCGAGCACCACCTCGTACGCGGCGACCGACACCCTGCGCATGCTCCCGGCCTCGGGCGGGGTCATGGCCTCGAGCGTCTGCGCGCCCTCGGCCAGGTCCGCCTCCGAGGCGAAGCGCACCGCGACGACGACCGTTCCCGCGGCGCGGTCTGCGAGGACCGTGATCCGCTTGGCGGGAATTCCCTCGGGCGGCCCGTCGCTGGAGTCGATCTCCTTCACGAGCGCGTCGAGCGCCGCCTCGTCGGCTTCGAAGGTCACCACACGCGAGTACTCGGACATGACGGATCTCCTTGGTGTTCGGGGTCGAGCGGAGCCTACGTCAACGCCCGACAGCCGCCAACGAGTCGAGCGGCGCCGCCCTAGCCTGCCACGGCCTCGAGCACCTGCTCGGGAATGTCGAAGTTCGCGTAGACGTCCTGGACGTCGTCGTTGTCCTCGAGCTCGTCGATCAGGCGCATCACCTGGCGCGCCTTCGACTCGTCGTCGACCGCGACCGTCGTCTTCGGCAGGAGCTGGAGCTCCGCCGAGTCGACCGTGAAGCCGGCCGCCTCGATCGCGCTGCGCACGCTCGAGAGCGCCTCGGGCGCGGAGGTGACCTGGAAGACGTCACCGTCACGCTCGAGGTCGTCGGCGCCGCCGTCTGCGGCCACGAGCAAGAGCTCTTCGTCGTCCACGCCGTCCGCCGGCACGACGACCACCCCACGCCGGTCGAACTGCCAGGCGACCGCGCCCGTCGCTCCGAGGTTGCCGCCGTTCTTCGCGAACAGGTGACGCACGTCCGCGGCCGTCCTGTTGCGGTTGTCGGTGAGCGCTTCGACGATCACGGCGACGCCTTCTGGCCCGTACCCCTCGTAGACGATCGTCTCGAACGCGTCGGCGTCGGCATCCGCACCCGAGCCCTTGGCGATCGCGCGGTCGATGTTGTCCTTCGGCATCGAGTACGACTTCGCCTTCTCGATCGCGTTCTGCAGCGCGAGGTTGTTGGCCGGGTCGCCTCCACCCTCCTTCGCGGCGACGATGATCGCGCGGGAGAGCTTGGAGAACAGCTTGCCGCGCTTCGCGTCGGCAGCGCCCTTCTTGTGCTTGATCGACGACCACTTGCTATGCCCGGACAACGATCCCCGCTCCCGGCGCCGGCGAAGCCGGCACCTTCGCTCCTTTGTCGAGCTCCGCCGAGTCTACGCTCGTAGCTCCCGGCGCCGGCGAAGCCGGCACCTTCGCTCCTTTGTCGAGCTCCGCCGAGTCTACGCTCGTAGCCTCCCGCACCGATTCGAGGAACAACTCGTGGAGCCGCGTGTCGTCGGTCAGCTCGGGATGGAAGGCCGCGAGCAGGAAGCGGCCGTCGCGGACGAGCACGGGCCGCCCGTCGACCTCCGCGAGCACCTCGACGCGAGGCCCGACCTCCTCCACCCATGGGGCGCGGATGAAGACCGCGCGGACCGGCGTGTCCTGGCCGACGACGTCGAGATCGGTCTCGAACGACGCCACCTGCCTGCCGAACGCGTTGCGCCGCACCGCCAGGTCGACGAGCCCGAGATGGTGCCGGTCGAGCACGATCATTCCCGCGCAGGTGCCGAACACCGGGCGCTCGAACCGGCGCACGGCCTCGTCGAGGCCGTAGAGGTGCATCAGGCGCGTGAAGGTCGTCGATTCGCCCCCGGGGATGATCAGCCCGTCGAGCCCGTCCAGCTCGACGGGCTTGCGCACCTCGACCGCCTCCGCACCGAGGCGGCGCAGCATCTGAACGTGCTCGCGAAAGTTGCCCTGCACGGCGAGAACGCCGATCCGAAGCGGCTCCATGGGGGAATGGTATCGGCCTCGTCAGGCCGGACTGACATAGCCGGAGCCTGCGCGCTCGGCCCGGCCCTCGCGGACGAGCCGCTCCAGGTGGGCGAGCGACTCGGCCGTGGCGAAACGTCGGAGCGTCGTCGAGAGCTCCGCTCCGAAGAGCGAGAGGGAGACCTCGTAGGGCGAGAGCGGCGTGCCGTCCAGGGCTGCCGCTGCGCGATCGAGCCGCTCGATGTGGTGCGCACGGATCTCGCGGGCACGGCCGGCGGGGTCCGTGACCGGCTCCTTGTGCCCCGAGTAGGCGATCCGCGGCGCGAGCTCCTCGATCCGGGCCAGCGTCTCGAAGTAGTCGCCGAGGGGGTCGGGGCGAGAGTCCGGGTAGAGGCCGATCGCGGGCGTGATCACGCCGAGGATGACGTCGCCGGCGATCAGCACGTCGTCGCGCAGGAGCACGATGTGGCCGTCGGCGTGGCCGCGAAGGACCTCGACCCGCCAGCCGTCGATCTCGTCGCCCGCGTCGAGCAGCTTCGGGTCTCGCACCCAGTGGATCGCGGACCGGAGCCGGTCCGACTCCTGCGCGAGCCCCTGGACCTGGCTGTCCGGCATCCCCTGCTCCGCCCAGTAGGCGGCGAACCGCTCCGGGTCGCGGGCGCCCCAGGCCCGCACGCACTGGGCGTAGTCCTCGCGTCCCTGCGAGACCGGTGCGCCCGTCACGTGGGCTACATCGGCGGCACCACCCACGTGATCGGGATGCATGTGCGTGACGACGATCTGCTCGACCGGGGCGTCGAGCTCCGCGAGCACGGGTCGCCAGCGAGCCTCGGGATCGCGCGAGCCGAGCCCCGTGTCGACGAGGATCCAGCCGCCGCTCGACGACCGTAGGAAGTAGCAGTGGACGTGGTCGATCCCGAAGGGCAGCTCGAACGTCACGCGACGCACACCCTTCTCCACGTCGACCATGCATGAGAAGCTACCGCCCGCGATGACCCCGCTGCTCGAGCTGAACGAGGTCTCCGCCCGATATGGGCAAGTGGCGGCGCTGCACGGCGTGTCCCTGACCGTCGGCGAGGGCGAGATGGTCGCGCTGCTCGGCGCGAACGGCGCCGGCAAGACGACCACGCTGCGGGCGGTGTCCGGCACGGTGCGACGGAGCGGCGACATCGTCGTCGCGGGCAGGCGACTCGGGCGCGCGACGCCCGAATCGGTTGCCCGCGGCGGGGTCGCTCACGTGCCCGAGGGCCGCGGCATCTTCTCCGAGCTCACGGTCTGGGAGAACCTGCGCATGGGCGCGTACGTGGTGCGCCGACCCGACTTCAAGGTGGTGCTCGACTACTTTCCCTGGCTCGAGTCACGGCGAAGCCAGCAGGCGGGGACTCTCTCGGGCGGCGAGCAGCAGATGCTCGCTCTCGCACGCGCGTTCCTCGCGCGCCCGCGGTTGCTGATGCTCGACGAGCCTTCGCTCGGGCTCGCGCCGCTGATCACGCGTGAGGTGTTCCGCGTGGTTTCCGATCTGAACGAGAAGGAAGGTCTGGCCGTGCTCGTCGTCGAGCAGAACGCGGCGATCGCCCTCGCGGCGGCTCAGCGCGCGTACGTCCTCGAAACGGGTCGGGTCGTCGCCTCCGGCACTTCCGACGAGCTCAAGTCCAACGACGCAGTGCGCACGGCGTACCTGGGCTACTGATGCAGCAGTTCTTCCAGACGCTGACCACCGGCCTGTCCGACGGCGCGATCTACGGATCGCTCGCGCTCGCGCTCGTTCTCATCTACAAGGCCACCGAGGTGATCAACTTCGCGCAGGGAGAGATGGCGATGTTCACCACCTACATCGCCTGGGCGCTGATGGACCACGGAGCCGCCTGGAGCTGGTTGGCCTTCTTCGAGACTCTCGCCATCGCGTTCGTCGGCGGCGTCGCGATTCAGCGGGTCGTGATCCGGCCGCTCGAGCATGCGAGCGTCCTGACCGTGGTGATGGCGACGATCGCGCTGCTCGTGATCCTGAACGGGCTGGCCGCGTGGATCTGGTCGCCGCAGTTGCAGTTCTTCCCGAGCCCGTTCCCGACCTCGTCGTGGGTGGTCGGCGGCGTGCACATCTCGAAACAGGACCTCGGCACGTTCGGAGTCGTCGCGACGTGCGTCTTCGTCCTCTGGCTGTTCTTCCGCTTCACGAAGCTCGGCCTGGCGATGCGCGCGGGCGCGCTCAACCCGGCGGCCGCCCGCCTCCTCGGCGTGCGCACGTCGTGGCTGCTCGCGCTCGGCTGGGGCTTCGCCGCCGCACTCGGCGCCGTCAGCGGGATGATGGTCGCTCCGACCGTCTTCCTGACACCGAACATGATGCAGGCGGTGCTGATCTACGCGTTCGCCGCCGCGGTGCTCGGGGGTCTCGAGAGCCCGGTCGGCGCGGTCGCGGGCGGGATCGGGCTCGGCGTGATGCTGAACATGCTCGGCACCTACGTGCACCCGGTGACGTCCGAGCTGCGCCTGCCGGTCGCGCTCGGCGTACTGCTCGTCGTCCTGCTGATCAAGCCGGCGGGCCTCTTCGGCCGCGTGGTGGTCAGGCGCGTATGAGCCGCTACGCCAAGCTCCTCGGCTTCCTGGTGCTCGTTTGCGCCGTCCTGGTCGCGCCGTTTCTCGTCTCGAACTACCACACCTACCAGCTCGCCTTCGTCGGTCTCTATCTCGTCGCGCTCGCCGGCCTCGACATCCTCACCGGCTTCACCGGCCAGATCTCGCTCGGCCACGGCGCGTTCATGGGCATTGGGGCGTACACGACCACGATCCTCGTCGTCGACCACGGCTGGCGCGATCTGTGGACGATCCCGCTCGCGGGCGTCGTCGCCGGCGCGATCGGGCTCGCCTTCGGGCTGCCCGCGACACGGTTCGCCGGCCCCTATCTCGCGCTCGCGACGTTCGCCATCCCGCTTTCGTTCATCGGGATCGTCAAACGGTTCCCCGCCTTCACCGGCGGCAACGTCGGCAAGAACCTGCCGCAGCTGCGCTCCGAGCTCGGCTGGCACGTCAACGCCTCGATCTGGTTCTACGTCGTCTGCTGGATCGTGGCGCTCGTCATGTTCCCGCTGGCCTTCCTGATCGTGCGCGGGCGCTTCGGGCGGGCGCTGCGGGCGGTGCGAGACAGCGAGATCGCATCGACGGCGAACGGAGTGTCGACTGCGACGATCAAGACGGCCGCGTTCGGCATCTCAGCGTTCTACTGCGGCGTGGCGGGCTCGCTGTACGCGATCGGCATCACCTACGTGAACCCCGACACCTTCCCGATCGACCTCTCGATCCTGCTCCTCGTCGGCATCGTGCTCGGCGGTGCCGGCTCGCTCTACGGGATGATCTTCGGCGCCCTGTTCGTCGAGTTCATCCGCATCAGCTGGGGCCCTGGGATCCTCGATCTCTTCAGCAAGGTGCACCACGTCGACACCCACGCGCCGGGATCCGGTCTGGTCGTCTACGGGGTCGTCCTCCTGCTCGTGCTCTACGTCGCTCCAGCAGGCGCTGCCGGGCTCGTCCGCCAACTAATGGCGCTGCTCGCCCGTCTCAGGGGCAAGAAGGACACTTCTCTTTCGGATCCAAGCCTCGTATAGTCGGACCCGGATCACCCCCCAGGTCACTCCGCAGAAGGAGACAAACGCATGAGGAAGACGTTCCTGCTGATCGCCGCAGCAGTTGCCGTTTCCGCCGCCGTCGTCGTGACGGCCGGCGCGGCGCCGTCGGCGACGCCCGGCGTGACAGCGAAGTCGATCCTGCTCGAGGGAACGTTCCCTCTCAGCGGGCCGGCTTCGGGCTACGCCCCGATCCCCGCCGGCATGGGCGCGTACTTCTCGTACGTGAACGCCCACGGCGGCGTGAACGGACGCAAGATCAACTGGCACTTCGAGGACGACGGGTACAACCCCGCCAACACGGTGCAGTTGACGCACAAGTTCGTGGAGCAGGATCACGCGTTCGCCCTGGTCGGCGGTCTCGGGACCGAGCCCCAGACCGCGGTGCGGCAGTACCTGAACGACAACAAGGTGCCGCAGCTCTTCGTGTCCACCGGCGCGACCACGTTCGATCGTGACTTCGCGAAGTACCCGTGGACGCTCGGCTGGCAGCCCGACTACGAGGCGGAAGGCGCGATCTACGGCAAGTACGTCGTGAAGAACCTGGCGTCCGCGAAGCTCGGCGTTCTCTACCAGAACGACGACTACGGCACCGACTATCTCCGCGGCCTGAAGGCCGGGCTCGGCGCGGCGCACCAGTCGATGATCATCAGCGCCCAGGCGTACGACCTGAGCGCGACGACGCCTCCGGCCGTCCAGGTTGCGAAGCTCAAGGCCTCGGGCGCCGACACGTTCGTGATCTTCGCGACGCCGACGCCGACCATCCAGGCGTATGTGATCGGGACGAAGCTCGGCTGGAAGCCGGCGCACGTGATCACGAACTCGGTCTCCGCGACCGATCCGTTCCTCACGATCGCCGAGAAGAGCGGCTCCAACATCGTCGAGGGGTCGATCAGCATCAACTACCTCCTCGACCCGTCGAACCCGGTCTACAACAAGCAGCCGGGAATGAAGCTGTACCGCCAGATCATGGCCAAGTACGACCCGAAGGGGAACGCCAACGACCCGCTCAACCTCTACGGCGTCGCCAAGGCGTGGACGACCGTGCAGGTGCTGAAGGCGGCCGGCAAGAACCTCACGCGGGACGGCCTGATGAAGGCGGCCCGGTCGATGACGTACACCAAGGGGAAGCACAACGCGAACCCGTTCGCGCTTCCGGGCGTGAGCGTGTTCACGAAGGGGAGCTTCCAGTACCCGATCTCGCAGGTGACGGTCATCCAGTACTCGAACCACGTCTTCAAGCCGCTCGGCACCCTGATCAACGGCCGCGGCGCGCTGCGGTAGCACGAGGCCGAACCGCTGCTCGAGAAGGGCCGGCCGAGCGCCGGCCCTTTTCGTTGCGGCAAGATAGGCCCATGCCAGACGCCGTGATCGTCTCAACTGCGCGCACGCCGATCGGCCGCGCCGCCAAGGGCTCGCTCGTCGACGCCCGCCCCGACGACCTCGCCGCGTTTGCGGTCGGCGCGGCGCTCGAGAAGGTGCCGGAGCTGCCGCGCGAGGAGATCGTCGACGTGATGATCGGGTGCGGCTTTCCGCAGGAGCGACAGGGCATGAACCTGGGGCGGCGCGTCGCGCTCCTCGCCGGCCTGCCGGAGACCGTCCCGGGGACGACGGTCAACCGGTTCTGTGCATCGAGCCTCCAGACGATTCGCATGGCGTTCCACGCGATCAAGGCGGGCGAGGGCGAGGCGTTCGTCGCCGGCGGCGTCGAGTCGACGTCCCAGGTGAGCGGCTACCCGAAGTCGGAGGACGAGCTCCATCCCGCGCTCTTCGGCGACGACGCGCCGATCGCGAACGTCTACATCCCGATGGGGCTCACCGCCGAGAACGTCGCCGAGCGCTGGGACGTCTCGCGCGAGGACATGGACCGGTTTGCGCAGCAGTCCCAGGAGCGCGCCGTGGCCGCGCAGGATTCGGGATTCTTCGCGCGCGAGCTCACGCCGTACGACGGCGTCGAGGCCGACGACGGGCCGCGCCGGACGTCCACCTACGAGAAGCTCGCCGCGCTCGAGCCCGCGTTCAAGCCGGGTGGCAAGGTCACGGCCGGCAACGCCTGCCCGCTGAACGACGGCGCCGCGGCGGTCGTCGTCATGTCGGCGAACCGGGCGGCCGAGCTCGGGATCAAGCCGCGCGCCCGCATTCTCGCCTCGAGCGTCTCCGGCGTCGAGCCCGAGATCATGGGGGTCGGCCCCATCGAGGCGGTGCGCAAAGTGCTGGCGCAGACGGGCATGACGATCGACGACGTCGACGTGATGGAGCTGAACGAGGCGTTCGCCGCGCAGGTGCTGCCCGTGTGCCGCGAGCTCGGCGTCGATCCCTGGAGCGACAGGCTGAACCCGCACGGCGGCGCGATCGCCGTCGGCCATCCGTACGGCATGACGGGCGCGCGGATCATGAACACGCTGCTCAACGACCTCGAGACGATGGACCGCTCGATCGGCCTCGAGACGATGTGCGTGGGCGGCGGCCAGGGCATGGCGATGCTCGTGGAGCGGCTGAGCTAGCTCTGAGCGCGCTCGCGCTCGTTCTCGCGCTCGGTTCCTCGATCGTCTGGGGCACCGCGGATTTCGCCGGCGGCTCGCTGACGAAACGGCTGCCGGCGTTCGCGGTCACCGTCGTCTCACAGGCGGCCGGGTTCGTCGCGCTCGTCGTCGCCGTCGCTCTGCGCGGCGACGTCGGCGGCCGCTCGTTCGTGCTCGGCCTGCTTGCGGGCCTCGGCGGCGGAGCAGGCCTCGCCGCGTTCTACCGCGCCCTCTCGCTCGGCACCATGAGCGTCGTCTCGCCGGTCGTCGCCTGCGGCGCCGTGCTGCCCTTCGCCGTGTCGATCGCGACGGGAGAGCGCCCCTCGGCACTGGCGCTGGCCGGCGCGATCGCCGCGCTCGGCGGTGCCGTGCTCGCGTCGGTGGAGGAACGGCGGGCGTCGTCGCCCGAACGTGCCCGCGCGATCGCCCTCGCCGTCGTGGCAGCGGTCGCGCTCGGTCTCTTCGTCTACTTCCTCGGGCTCGGCAGCCGTGGCGGAGACGCGCTCTCGACGCTGTTCGGCGCGCGCGTCGGCTCCCTGGCGCTCCTCGTCGCCGTCGCCTCCGCGCGGCGAGCGCCGCTTCGCGTCCCCCGCCCCTGGCTGCCCGCGGTCGCCGCCGTCGGCCTCGCCGACGTGACGGCGAACATGCTCTTCGCCTTCGCCGCCGGGCATGCGCTGCTCGCGCTCGTCTCGGTGCTCGGCTCGCTCTACCCCGTCGTGACCGTGCTCCTCGCCCACGTCCTGCTCGGCGAGCGCCTGACCCGCACGCAGCAGGCGGGGGTCGCCATCGCCCTGACCGGCGTGGCCGCGATCGCCGGCGCCTAGCTCCTCGGTGACCGGAGGGGTCAGCTGCGCTCGTCGAGCCACGGCTTCAGCTCGGCCCAGAGATGCTCCATCGTCGTCGTGCGCGACGGGTGGAGCGGGTCGTACGGGATGTAGTTGACCGTGCGGACGATCCACGTCTCGTCGGCGCCGAGATCGAGCACGTTGATGCACGCCGGCGCCTGCTCGAACGTGCCGAAGTACGTGCGGCCGCCCGCGAGCGCGTGCGAGAGCAGGATCCGGTTCACACCGCCGTGGCAGACGGCGAGGGCCGTCTGCCACTCACGGGCGACGAGCTCTGCGAACGCCGGCAACACCCGGTCGAGCGCCTCGCCGAGCGACTCGCCGCCGAGAAAGCGCGTGCTCTCGTCACGCACCTGGAGCGAACCGACGAAGAGCTCCTCGAGCTCCTCCCGCGGAACGTCGTCCAGCCGCCCCCCACGCCACTCGGCGAATCCGGGCCACTGCTCCGGCGTCGTCCCTGGAACGACCACCGCAGCCGTCTCCAGCGTGCGCGGAAGCCCACTCGTGACCACGAGATCGAAGCTGACGTCGTCGAGCGCACGGTGCGCGGCAGCTGCCTGCTGGAGCCCGCGCTCGGTCAACCGCACGGTCTCCGGGTCGCGCTCGCCGACATAGGAGACCTCGGCATGCCGCATCAGGTAGAGCCGCCGGCGCATGGTGCGTAGCATCGCAGCGATGGCCGACAGAAATCCGCTGATCGTCGAGGAGCGGGTCGAAGCGTTCCTCGATGCGCGCGGGCTCGGCGCCGGCCCGATCGTCGCGACACGGATCGGCGACGGCGGCGGCTCCAACTTCACCTTCCTGATCGAGCGCGGCGACGACCGGTTCGTCCTCAGGCGCCCGCCGCGGCCGCCGCTGCCACCCACCGCGCACGACATGGTGCGCGAGGCGGGCCTCCAGAACGCGATCCGCGCCGCCGGCTTCACACGGCTCGCCGACATCGTCGCGGTCTGCGAGGACGAGAGCGTGCTCGGCGTGCCCTTCTACGTGATGCGCTACCTGGAGGGGCACGTGATCACGAGCAGGCTCCCGCCGGGGCTCGAGACAGAGCAGGCGCGCACCGCGCTCGGCCTCGACCTGGTCGACACGCTCGTGGAGATCCATTCCGCCGACGTCGAACGGGAGGAGCTCGCGGCCTTCGCGCGGCCCGGCAGCTACATGGAGCGCCAGGTGCGCCGCTTCACACAGCTCTGGGAGCTCAACAGGACCCGCGAGCTGCCGCAGATCGAGCAGGTCGGCGCGTGGCTCGCCGCGAACCTGCCCGAGCCTCTGAAGCCGACCGTCGTGCACGGCGACTACCGGCTCGGGAACATGATGGTCGATCCGGCGACGCCGACACGCATCGCCGCGGTGCTCGACTGGGAGATGGGCGCAATCGGCGATCCCCGCGCCGACGTCGGATACCTGCTTGCGACCTACACCGAGCCGAACGGCCGCATCAGCGCGCTCGGCTCCTCGCCGGTCACGGGCGAGCCGGGCTTCCCGACGCGCGCGCAGCTCGTCGAACGGTACGTCGAGCGCAGCGGCCTGGACGTGCAGCCGCTCGCGTGGTTCGAGGCGCTCGCGCTCTGGAAGGCGGCCGTCTTCTGCGAGGCGATCTACGGGCGCTTCATCCGCGGCGAGCTCGGCCGCGAGGACACGCGCGCGGCGATCTTCGAGCACGCCGTGCCGCTGCTCGCCGAGACGGCGCTCGAGACGATCAGCTAGCCGCTTCGGCGACGCCGCGCAGCGTCGCCGCGTCGCGGGTCGAGACGAGCAGGGTCGTCGCGCCGCTCTCACGCCACGCAGCGAGGCGGTCGCGAATCCGCTCGACGGATCCGACGAGCGCAACCTCGTCGACGAACGAATCCGGCACCTTCGTCGCCGCCTCACGCTGGTTGCCGTCCAGGAACAGGTCCTGGATCTCGCGCGCTTCGGCCTCGTGGCCGTAGCGCGTGAAGAGGTCGTTGTAGAAGTTCTTTCCACGGGCGCCCATGCCGCCGATGTAGAACGAGTAGTACTCCTTCAGCAGCGCGCGGCCTGATTCGACGTCGTCCGTGACGATCGCCGGCACCGACGGGGCGATGTCGAAGCCGTTCGGCGCACGGTCGAGCGGGAAGACGGAGCGGGCCTGCTCCGGCGACCAGAAGATCGGCAGCCACCCATCCGCGATCTCCATGGCCTGGAGGACCGCCTTCGGTGCGATCGCTGCGAGGTAGATCGGAATCTCCGGCCGCAACGGGCGCGCCATCAGCTTCAGCGGCTTCCCGAGTCCCGTGCCGCCCTGGACCGGGATGTCGTAATGCGCACCGTGGTGCTCGAGCCGCTCCCGCCGCACGATCGCGCGGACGATGTCGACGTATTCGCGGGTCTTGCCGAGGGGCCTGCCCCACTCCTGCCCGTGCCAGCCCTCGACGACCTGCGGGCCGGACGTGCCGAGCCCCATCAGGAACCGGCCCCCGGAGAGCAGGTCGAGCGTCACGGCCGTCATCGCCGCGTTGGCAGGTGAGCGGCCGGGCAGCTGCATGATCGCCGTCCCGAGCTTCAGCGTCGTCGTCTGCGCTCCGAGCCAGGCGAGAGGCGTGATCGCATCGACCCCCCACGCCTCTGCTGCCCAGGCCGAGTCGTACCCGAGCGTCTCGGCCTCGCGCGCCAGCTCGAGCAGCTCGAGGGGGTTCGTACCGGGCTGCGCATACCCCATGTAGAAGCCGAGCCTCACGAGTGCGATGCTACGCCAATGACATCGACATTCGCCCCACCCGCCGAGCGCCTGGCTCAGGTCCGCGCCTTCATGCACGATCGCGTCTTGCCGAACGAGCACATCCTCGACCAGGAGAACGACGAGTCGGAGGCGCTCGTCGAAGCGTTGCGGGACGAAGTGCGCGCGCTCGGTCTCTGGGCGCCGCACGTGCCGCCGGAGGCGGGCGGCACGGGCACCGGCTTTCTCGACTACGCCTACCTGAACGAGCAGATCGGGCTGACGGTCTGGGGCCAGCTGGTCTTCGGCTGCCAGGCGCCCGACGCCGGCAACGCAGAGATCCTGCACATGTTCGGGACGAACGAGCAGAAGGAGCGCTGGCTCTTCCCGCTGGTCGCCGGCCGGATCCGCTCCTTCTTCTCGATGACCGAGCCGGAGGTGCCCGGCTCGGACCCGACGACGCTCCGCACGCGCGCGGTGCGCGACGGGGACAACTGGGTGATCAACGGCCACAAGTGGTTCTCGTCGGGCGCCGAGGGCGCGGCGTTCGGCATCGTCATGGCGGTCACCGATCCCGATGCAGCGCCCCACGCGCGCGCAACGCAGATCATCGTCCCGGCCGACACTCCGGGCGTTGACGTCGTCCGGCCCGTGCCGGTCATGGGGCACGTGGGACGCGGCTGGTCGACGCACTGCGAGGTGCGGTACACGGATGTCCGCGTCCCGGTCACGAACACGCTCGGCGAGGAAGGAGCCGGCTTCCTGATCGCCCAGAAGCGGCTCGGCCCCGGCCGCATCCACCACGTGATGCGGTGGCTCGCACAGATGCAGCGCGCATTCGACCTGATGTGCCGGTATGCGCTCGAGCGAGAGACCTTTGGCGAAGCGCTCGCGCGCAAGCAGACCGTGCAGAACTGGATCGCCGACAGCTACGTCGAGATCCAGGCGTGCCGTCTGATGACGCTCGACGCCGCGCACAAGATCGACGCCGGCGACGAGGCGCGCATCGAGGTCTCTGCGATCAAGTTCTTCGCCGCGAAGGTACTGAACGACGTGATCGACCGTGCCGTCCAGGTGCACGGCGCCAAGGGCCTGACCGACGAGACCCCGCTTGCCCACATGGCGATGATGGCGCGCGGCGGGCGGATCTACGACGGGCCGGACGAGGTGCATCGCCAGGTCGTCGCAAGGCGCATCCTGCGCACGTTTGCCGATGGCGACGGGTGGAAGTTCCAGTAAGTGGACTCGCTCCGGGGAAAGCTGCTCGTCTCGTCGCCGTCTCTGCACGACCCGAACTTCCGCAAGACGGTCGTTCTGATCGCGCATCACGACGAGGAGGGCGCCATGGGACTCGTGCTCAGCCGCCCGTCGGAAGTCGCGGCGGTGGTGGCGGTGCCCGCGCTCGCGGGCCTGCCCGGGGCAGGCGACCCGGTGTTCGTCGGCGGCCCTGTGCAGCCGGAGGCATTCATGGTGCTCGCCGAGTTCAACGACGTCGAGGACGCGGCTGCACCGATCATGGATCAGCTCGGGTTCATGGCGGCGGAGTCCGAGCCGGAAGACCTGTCGATCCGCCGGCTGCGCCTGTTCGCCGGCTACTCCGGCTGGGGGATCGGACAGCTCGAGGCGGAGCTGGACGAGTCGTCGTGGATCGTCGTCGACGCGCTGACCGACGACGCCTTCGCGGACGACCCCGACGAGCTGTGGCGGACGGTGCTGCATCGCAAGGGCGGCCCATTCGAGCTGATGGTCGACATGCCTTTCGACCCCGGCCTCAACTAGCGCGCTGTCCCGATCACGACCGGTCGCACGAGCGCCGGCATGAACGGCCACGCCTCGTCCCTCACGCCACCGACGGTGAACCCCGCATCGCGGAGGGCCGCGAGGAAATCGCGGTTGCAGTTGCAGCCGCAGGCGAGCATCCGCCAGGGCGGGTTGAGCCGGTCCTGCCAGCGTGCGAGCCGCGAGCCCGGTTGCCCACGCACGTGCTCGAGGAAGAGCAGGCTCCCGCCGGGCGTGAGCACTCGACGAACCTCGCGGAGCGCAGCGGGCACGTTCGGCACGCTGCAGAAGACGAGCGTCGCAACGACCGTGTCGAACGAGTCGTCGGGGAACGGCAGCGCTTCGGCGGCTGCCTCGACGGCGGGAAGGGCGCCCGACTTCGCGCGCAGCCGCCTCGCCATGTGCGCGTCGGGCTCGGTCAGCACGACGTGGAGGTCGTCCGGGTAGTGCGGGAGATTCGCCCCCGTCCCGGCACCGATCTCGAGCACCCTCCCACGCGCCGACCCCACGAGCTCCCGCCGGGCGCGGCCGAGGGCGCCCCGCTCGGCACCGGCGGTGGCGCGGTCGTAGCCCGCCGCGTAGATGCGGCCCCAGAGGCTCACTTCGCGATCGGCGGGAGCCCGACCGTCTCGCCCGCCTGCCGCGGGCCTGGGACGTTGGGAAACCGGAAGGGCGCCGGCGGCCGCCCCGGCTGCACGAACCAGCACTCGCCCGTGCCGTCGCTCGTCGCCGCAAGCCACATCGCCTCCGCAACCTCCTCCGGCTGCAACAGGGGAAAGCCGGCGGCCGCGAACATCGCACGCTGGTCGTGCTGGTCGAGCATCGGGGTGTCGGCGATCCCGGGACAGATCGCATTGATCCTGATCGGCGCGAGCTGCGGGGCGATGCTGCGCACGAAGCCGACGATCGCATGCTTCGTCAGCGAGTAGACCGCGTCGAGCGGCATTCCGACGAGGCCCGCAAGCGACGCGGTCACCACGATCGTTCCCGTGTCCAACACCTGCGAGAGGCGGCGCACACCCAGCACGACCCCATCGACGTTGACCGAGACGGCCCGACGGTAGTCCTCGTACGACAGCTTTCGGATCTCCGTGTCGGCGGTGAGGATGCCGGCGTTCAGACACGCGAGGTCGACCGCTTCGACCCGCTCCCAGGCCACGGGGTCGGTGACGTCGAAGCCGGTGGTGAGATCGAGCGAGGAGACCGCGTAGCCTTCCCGCTCGAGTCGCGCCCGCATCGCCCGTCCGAGGCCGCCCTCGCCGCCGGTGACGAGAGCGTTCACGGCTCGAGCACGACCTTGCCGACATGCTCGCGCCGCTCGATCAGCGCGTGCGCCGCATCCGCCTCGCCGAGCGGGAAAGTCGCACCGACGACCGGCGTGATCTCGTCGCGTGCCCAGAGCGCGAGGAGCTCGATCGCGGATTCGTGCACGAGCTGCGGCTGCAACTTCATCAGGCGGCCGAGGTAGAAGCCGACCACCGCTGCGTTGCGCCCGACGAGCCATTGCACGCTGGGATCGGACCACAGGCCGCCCGCGAACCCGATCGCGACGATCGCCCCGAGCGGATTGAGGAGCGGGAGTGAACGCGTGAAGACGTCGCCGCCGACCGGGTCGATCACGACGTCGACGCGCAGATCGCCGAGCTCGTCGTAACCGAGCACCTCGTCCGCACCGACACCGAGGGCGAACGCACGCTTGTCGTCCGAGCTCGCGGTTGCGACCACCTTCGCACCGAGCTGCTTCCCGAGCTGGATCGCCGCGCAGCCGACGCCGCCCGAGCCCGCGTGCACGAGCACGGTCGACGCGGGCGTGACGTGAACCTGGTGGTGCAGCGGGATGTAGGCGGTGAGGTACGTGGTGAGAAACGACGCTCCTGCGGCGAACGAGGCGTTGTCGGGCAGCGCGAACGTCCACTGCGGGTCGACCTCGACCCGTTCGGCATAGCCGCCGGCCGCGCGCGGCCACGCGAGCACAGGCTGCCCGTCGAGCTCGCCCGCGACCTCGTTGCCGAGGACGTACGGCAGCTCGGGCATCTGCGGATAGAGGCCGCGGCGGATGAGCACGTCCGCGAAGTTGACTCCCGCCGCGCGCACGTCGACGACGCTTCCCGTCGGCTCGGGCCAGTCGCTCTCCAGCGCGAGGTCGCCTCCGACCTCGCGCAACACGACCGCTCTCACTTCCCGGACCAGTTCGGAGCGCGCTTCTCGAGGAACGCGGCCACACCCTCCTGCCCGTCCTCCGAGTTCAGACAGGCGGCGAACGCCTGCACCTCGCGCTCGTCGCTCCGGTCGTCCCGCGTGTCGCGCAACAACGACTTGATCTGACCGATCGCGTGCGGGCTCTGGTTCGCGAGCGGTTCGACATAACGCGCGATGCCCGCCTCGAGATCGTCGACGACGAACTCGACGAGTCCCCACGCTTCGGCCGTCTCCGCGGGGATCCGTTCGCCCGACATGACGAGCCAGCGTGCCCGCCCCGGGGAGATCAGCCGCGGCGCGCGTTGCGTGCCGCCGCCGCCCGGGAGCAGGCCGAGGTTCACCTCCGGGAAGCCGAGCTGCGCCTCCCGGTGTGCGATCCGGAAGTCGCAGGCGAGGGCGATCTCGAGCCCGCCGCCGAGGCAGTAGCCGTGAATCGCAGCCACGACCGGGACCGGCGCCTGCTCGATCAGGTCGGCCACCGGCTGGATACCGGCCGGCCGCTCACCGTCGGCCGCGCCGCCGACGAAGCCGGTGATGTCGGCGCCGGCCGAGAACGCCCGCTCGCCCTTGCCCCGGAGCACGACGGCGCGGACCTCGGAGCCGAGCTGCTCGAACGCATTCCAGAGGGTGTCGATGATGCCGGCGTTGACGGCGTTGACGGGCGGATTGTCGAGCCAGACCGTCTGGATCATCAGGTGGCCGCCGGCTGCTGCGCGAACATCTCGCGAAGCTCCGTCTTGCGGAACTTGCCCACGCTCGTCTTCGGGATCTCGGTGACGAACTCGAACCGCTCCGGCAGCCACCACTTCGCGAAGCTCGGCGCCAGGAACTGGCGCAGCTCGTCCGCGGTCGCGCTCTGGCCTTCGCGCAGCACGATCGCCGCGAGCGGGCGCTCGTCCCACTTCGGGTCCGGCACCGCGATCACCGCCGCCTCGGCGATTGCCGGGTGCGCCATCAGCGCGTTCTCGAGCTCGACGGACGAGATCCACTCTCCGCCGGACTTGATCACGTCCTTCGACCGGTCCTTGATCATGATGAAGCCGCGCGGGTGCATCGCCACGACATCCCCCGTCTTGAACCAGCCGTCCTCGGTCCAGCGCTCCGCCTGCTCCGGTGTCTCGTAGTAGCCGGCCGCGACCCAGGGGCCGCGAATCTCGAGCTCGCCCATCGATTCGCCGTCCCACGGCAGGACGTTGCCTTCAGCGTCGCGGTTGCGCAGCTCGACGAGCGGCAGCGGCCGCCCTTGCATGGCGATGTAGTCGAACTGCTCCTCCTCGTCCGCCTCGCTCAGCTCGCCCGGCAGCTGCGCGGTCGAGGCGACCGGCGAGGTCTCCGTCATGCCCCAGCCGTGCACGACGTTCATGCCGTGGCGCTGCTTGAAGCCGGCGATCATCGCCCGCGGCGCCGCAGAGCCGCCGACGAGCATCCCCTTCATCTTCGAGAGATCCCACTTGCCGGGATTCGCGTCGAGCAGGGCGAGGATGCCGAGCCAGATCGTCGGCACGCCTGCGGTCCACGTGACGCCCTCACGCTCGAACGCGTCGAGCAGGCTCTCCGGGTCGAGATGCGGGCCCGGATAGACGAGCTTCGAACCGATCATCGTCGCGAGATACGGGTAGCCCCACGCATTCGCGTGGAACATCGGCACGACCGGCAGGATCGCGTCGGCTTCCGAGATGCCGAGGCCCATCGGATTGCCCGCGGCGACTCCGAGCGTGTGGAGCATCGTGGAGCGGTGCGAGTAGAGGACGCCCTTCGGCAGTCCGGTCGTGCCGCTCGTGTAGCACATGGCCGCGGCCTCGTTCTCGTCCAGTTGCGGATCGCGCCACTCGTCGGCATCGGCCCCTGCGAGCAGCTCCTCGTACGAGTCCTCGACGACGAAGACGTGCTCGATCGCCGTCCTGTCGACGAACTGCTCGAGCAACGGCACGAGGCCCTGGTCGACGATCACGACCCTGTCGCCGGCATGCGTCGCGATATACGCGAGATCGTTCGGATGCAAGCGAAGGTTGAGCGTGTGCAGCACGAACCCGCCGCTCGGGATCCCGAGGTACGCCTCGTGGTGCTGATGGTGGTTCCAGCAGAGCGTCGCCACCCGGTCGCCGCGCTCCAGGCCGAGTTGCCGCAGTGCGACCGCGAGCGCGCGCGAGCGCCGGCAGCTTTCGGCATACGTCGTCCGGTGAAAGCTCTTGTCGGGCAGGCGGGTGACGATCTCCTTGGCGCCGTTGTACTGCTCGGCCCGCCGCAGCAGCGAGGGCAACGTGAGCTGGTAGTCCATCATCAGGCCGTTCACCGCTCCATCTCCTTGATCGCTTGGCGTTTCGCGAGGTCCTCGGCGCTCACGAGCTGGCCGTCTCGTTCGACGTACCCGCCCTTGCCGCCGACGATGAAGAGGACGAGGTCGTCACCGCTGCGGTTCGAGATCATCCGGTGAGTGGTCGACTCGACGTGGACGATTCCGCCCTCGCCGACCTCGTGCTCGTCGCCGTCGAAGGAGAAGGTCGCCGTGCCGCGGTGGACGAAGTAGAGCTCGTCCTGCTCGTCGTGGTAGTGGTTCGGCCCTTCGTAGCCGGGCGGGAAGAGGAGCGCGTTGACGCCGAAGGCGGTCACGCCGAGCGCCGAGCGAACCTTGCGAAAGCCGTAGCCCTGGCCGAGCTCGTCCAGTGAGGAGATCGAATAGCTCATGCGCGTGATCCTAGGGGGCGTACCACCGCCGCGAAAGGGCAGGTGCGGGGTCCTACGCGATCGGCTCCGGCCAGACGCGCACGAGGCCGGCGGTGACGACGGCGAGGACGCCGAAGACGGCGGCGACAGGCGCGCCGGCCGCCGAGTAGAAGGCGACCGTGGCGGAGGCGAAGATCACGAGCTCGACGAGCAGGCGCGGAGGATCGGGCAGGCGGTGCTTCGCCTTGGGCGCGACCACGAGCCCCCACATCACCGCCACGCCGAACGCGACCAACCAGCCGACGACCGGCCACCCCCACCAGACGAACGCCGCCAGCGCCGCGAGCTCGCAGGCGAACCGCACGGTGAGATTGGCCGCCTTCATGAACCGAAGAGGTAGCGCATGAGCACCCGGTCGCGCAACCGGTCCGGCAGCTTCTCGACGCGCGCGCGACGCTTCGCATCAGGGCCGACGACGTAGCGCGTCTTCGGCTTCGGCGCGGTGAGCGCCTGCTCGACGGCGTCGGCCACCTCGACGGCCGGCACGGCCCGCGCGGACCGGGCGGCGGCCAGCGCCCGGAACTTCGACACGCGCTCGCCGTACAGCTCGTTCGCCTCGGGCGGGAGCGCCTCGACCGTGCGCTGCGGCTTCGACCAGATCGGAGTGGCGATCGTCCCGGGCTCGACGAGCACGACATGCATTCCGAACGGCGCCAGCTCGAGCCGCAGCGCATCCGCCATCGCCTCCAGCGCGAACTTCGACATCGCGTAGGCACCGAGGAACGGAAGCGCCGAGCGGCCCCCGATCGACCCCATCAGGACGATGCGACCCCGCGACCGCCGCAGCGCCGGTAGAAACGCCTGCAGCACGCGCAGCTGCCCGACCACGTTGACGTCGAGCTGCCGCGTCAACTCGTCGGGCGGGAGGAACTCGAGCGGCGCCGCGATCGCGATGCCCGCGTTGTCGACGAGCGCGTCGAGCGATGCGACCTCCGTCGCCGCGCGAGCGACCGCGGCGGCGTCCGTGACGTCGAACACGAGCTCCGACGTTCCCTCCGGCGCCTCGCCGGCGCGCCGCACGGAGGCATGCACCGTCCAGCCTGCATCGCGCAGGCGGCGGGCGGTCGCCTCGCCGATACCGGTCGAGGCGCCGGTTACGAGGACAGAAGCGATTGTGCGATCTCCGCGCGATGCTCGCGGCCGTACCCGAGCGCGCCCTCCAGCCAGAGCGCCCGCTTGTAGTAGCGATGGAGTGGGTGCTCCCACGTGAAGCCGATCCCGCCGTGTGCCTGGATCGACCTCTCACAGGCGAGCACCGCGGCCTCCGCGGCCTGCGACTTCGCCGCGGCCACGGCCAGGTCGACCTGCTCGTCCTCCTCGGCGACGCACCACGCCGCCCAGTAGGCGAGCGAGCGGGAGAGCTCGACCGCGACATAACCGTCGACGAGCGAGTGCGAGATCGCCTGGTAGGAGCCGATCTTCTTGCCGAACTGCTCCCGGTCGGAGACATAGGCGAGCGCCAGCTCGATCGCCTTCGAGCCGATCCCGACCGCTTCGAGAGCGAGCGCCGCGAGCAGCCGCCGCCGGACATCGACCCATTCGCCCTGCGCCGCGAGGGCGTCGTCCGAGGACAGCCGGCCGAGACCGAGCGTCTCGTCGACGGTCGCGAGCGTGTCGCCTTCCGCGTTCGAGCCGCGCATGTCGGGTGTGAGCACGCGGCTGACCTGGTCGAGATGCGGCACGAACCCGTCGATCTCGATCGACCAGACGTCGTCGCCGGGCTGGCCCGCGACCTCGTTCAGGGTGTACGGCCCGTCGTAGAGCACGCGGCCGAGCTCTTCGAAGAGCACCGCCGCGTCCAGGAAGGTGAAGTCTCCTCCGTCGAGGATGCCGACCCACCCGAGCTCGGCGAGCTGCTTCATCGAGGGCGACGGGCTCGCCTCCAGGAACGCCCGCGCCTCCCGGCGGAGATCGTCCTGCTCCGACGTGAACGAGAAGTCCATCACCTGCTCCTTGGCAGCCCGAGCACGCGCTCGGCGACGATGTTGCGGAGGATCTCGCTGGTGCCTGCCTCGATCGTGTTGCCGCGCGAGCGGAGCTGCTGGTACTGCCAGTAGCCGTCGTGGCCACCGGTCCCGTCGGTCAGCTGCGCGTGCGAGCCGAGGATCTCGAGGGCGAGCTTGGTCAGCCGCTGGTTGTTCTCTGACCAGACGAGCTTCGACGCAGAGCCCTCCGGCCCCGGGATGCCGGTCTTCGTCAAGGTCGTCAGCGACCGGTAGTTCGTGTATCTGAGCGCCTGGAGCTCGACCCACTCCCGCGCGATGCGGTCGCGGAGGATGGGGTCGGTGACGTTCCGCTCCTTCGCCAGCGCGATCAGTTTCCGAACGGCGACGTCGAGCGTTGCGGCGAGCGCGAACCCCAGCGTCCCGCGCTCGTGCAGCAGAGTCGTCATCGCCACCTGCCAGCCGTCGCCGACGGCGCCGAGGAGGTTCTCCTTCGGCACCTGCACGTCGGTGAAGAAGATCTCGTTGAACTCCGGGTGGCCGGTGATCTGGACGAGCGGGCGCACCTCGACACCGGGTGCGTGCATGTCGACGATCACGTACGTCAGGTTCTTGTACCGGGGTGCGTCGGGAAGGCCGAGGCCGACGAGGATGCAGAAGTCGGCGATGTGCGCGAACGACGACCAGACCTTCTGTCCGTTGACGACGAAGTGGTCGCCACTCTCCTCGATCCGCGTGCGCGACGCGGCCAGGTCGCTCCCGGCATCGGGCTCGGAGAATCCCTGGCACCAGATCTCGTCGGCCGTCAGGATCTTCGAGAGGTAGCGCTCCTTCTGCTCCGGGGTGCCCCACGCGATGATCGTCGGCCCGGCCATGCCGAGACCGATCACGCCGAGATGGGACGGCGCCTCGGCCCGCGCGAGCTCCTCGAGGAAGATCGCCTGGTGGCTGTACGGCGCCCCGGCGCCGCCGTACTCCTGCGGCCAGGTGAGCCCGGCGTAGCCGGCTTCGCCGAGCTTGCGGCTCCAGTCGCGATCCGCGTCCTCGAAGCGACGCGCACCGCGCGCCTGCGAGCCTGCAGGGACGTTCTGCGCGATGAAATCGCGGACCTCCCGGCGGAACGCAGCCTCCTCAGGTGTGTCGCGAAGCTCCACGGGTCGATCCTATTCCGGTCATCGACCCGCCGCCATGTCTCCGCGCAACGTCATGCAGGTCGACGTCGCGTAGGCGACCAGCGAGCCCGACTCGTCGGTGATGCGGCATTCCACGAGCCCGATCGTGCGGCCGGGCTTGATCAGCTTCGCCTCGGCGACGAGCAGACCCTCCCATACCGGCTTCATGAAGTTGATCTTCAGCTCGAGCGTCGTGAACGTCTCGTCCTCCTCGAGCCGCGAGGCGTGGGCACAGCCCATGGCCGCGTCCGCGAGGTCGCAGAGGATCCCGCCGTGCAGCGTGCCGAGCGGGCTCGTGTGCTGCGGGCCGGCGTCGAGCTCGAACACCACGCGGCCCTCCTCGACCTCGGTCATGCGCATGCCGACCAGGTCGGCGACGGGGGGCGGCGCGAGCTCCTGCGCGACGATCGCGCGAAAGGCGTCGATCGATCTCACGGGACGAGCACCGTCCTGATCGCCTCGCCGGCGCGCATGGCGTCGAACGCCTGGGACCAGTCCGTGAGAGGCGCGGTGCGCGTCACCATCGCGGCGAGGTCGAGCTTCCCGTCGAGCGCCCACTGCGCGAGGCGCGGGAAGTCCTCGGGCAGGTGATCCCCGCCGTGCGAGACGACGATTCGCGCGCGACGCCCGAAGAGCAGCGGCAGGTCGATCTCGGCGTGCTCGCCCGAGGGCGACAGCCCGATCAGGACGACCGTGCCGTTCGTGGCGATCATCCGAAGCGCCTGCTCGAACGTCGCGCGGCGACCCACGACGTCGAAGGCGAAGTCGACCGGACCCGGCTCCGTGTGCGTCGCACCGAACCGGGTTGCCCGCTCCGCCTTGCGCGGATCGGTGTCGATCGCGCGGATCTCCGAGGCCCCGGCGATCCGCGCTCCCTGGATCGCCGACAGGCCGACGGCGCCGCAGCCGATCACCGCCACGCGCGCCCCCGCCCACACCTCCGCGGTCTCCAGCACCGACATCACGCCGGTGGCGACCGCACAGCCGATCAGGCTGGCCTGATCGACCGGCAGCTCTCGTGGCACCTTCGCCGCGGCGACGGCCGGGACGACCGTCCGGGTGGCGAACGTCCCCGTCCGGAGCACCGGTGTCAACTCGTCCCCGCCGAGGCGAAACAGGCGCCCGGGTGCCGCAGGGGGCTTCTTGCACCGGCGCGGCTGCCCGCGCCGGCACTGCGGGCAGGTGCCGCACGCGGCCTTCCAGCCGAGCACGACACGGTCGCCCGCCGACAGATGCTCGACCCTCGCGCCGGCCGACTCGACGGTGCCGGCCCCTTCGTGGCCGAGCAGCACCGGGAACGGATGGCCCCAGCCGTTCTCCTCGATCACGTGCAGGTCGCTGTGACAGACGCCCGTCGCCTCGATGCGGACGAGCACCTCGTCCGGGCCCGGCGGCTCGACCCTGATCTCCTCGAGCGCGACGCTGCCCGGCCCGCTGAGAACTACACCGGTGTCAGCCACGAGCGGTCGAGATCGCGAATCGCCGTCCCGCCGGCGAGGGCGAGGGTCAGGTCGATCTCGGCGAGCAGGTTCTGGATCAGCTCCTCGACCCCACGTCTGCCGCCGACCGCGAGCGCGTAGGCATACGGACGACCGAGCAGCACCGCATCCGCCCCGAGCGCCATCGCCTTCAGGACGTCCGCCGCGCACCGGATGCCGCCGTCCATCAACACGACCGCCTCGGGCAGCGCGTCACGGATCTCGACGAGCGCGTCGAGCGCCGCAACCCCGCCGTCGACCTGCCGGCCGCCGTGGTTCGAGACGACGAGGCCGTCGATCCCGTGCGCGAGCGCCAGCCGGGCGTCGTCGGCGGTGAGCACGCCCTTGACGAGCAGCGGCAGCTTCGTCTGCCCGCGCAGCCAGTCGAGGTCGTCCCACGTGAGACCCAGGTTCGGGAAGGTCGCGAGCATCGTCGCGGCCGCGGTCAACAGGTCCTCCTGCGGCGTCCTGTCGAGGCGCGAGAGGAACACGGGGTCGGAGAAGTACTGCCCGCAGCCCTCACCCTTGATGAACGGCAGGTAGGCCCGGCGCAGATCGCGGGGCCGCCAGCCGAGGGTCAGCGTGTCGAGCGTGATCACGATCGCGCCGTAACCGGCCTCCTCTGCGCGCCGCACGAAGCTGGCGCAGATCTCGCGGTCGTTCACCCAGTAGAGCTGGAACCAGCGCGGTGCGTTCGTCGCAGCAACCTCTTCGATCGAATGCGTCGCGGCGCTCGAGAGCAGCATCGGGATGCCGGAGCCGGCGGACGCCTGGCCGACCCCCACCTCCGCCTCCTCGTGCGCGATCGAGAGCACGCCGATCGGCGCGAGGAAGAACGGGCCCGGGGAATGCATCCCGAGGACGTCGACCGAGATGTCGCGCACGACGTTCCCGGTCAGCATCCGCGGGCGAATGCGCCAGCGTGCGAAAGCGTCGAGGTTGGCCTGCATCGTCGATTCGGCGCCGGCGCCGCCCGCGATGTAGCCGAACGCACCGGGATCGAGCCTCGCCTCCGCGGCATGCTCCCAGTCGGCGGCCGTGATCGGCCATTCCGGCGGTTGCTGCGCGATGTAGATCGCATTCTGGATCAGGGCCCCGGAAAAGCTCATTGAGCGATCCTAGACCGACGGCGTGGAGTCGGCTCATCCCCGTTTGAAGCAGGGTCGATCATGGAACGCTGCGAGCATGCCGGCACCGCTCCCCAGCCCCGACAGCCACGGGACGACCCGGCACCTCGAGGCGCGGGCCCGAAACGCGCGAATCGGTCAGGCGGCGCGCCGCCACCACTTCGGCCCCGACGCGCACGTCCCGTTCATCTGCGAGTGCGACGACGGACGGTGCGACGCCCTGGTCCGCCTGACGCTGGAGGAGTACGAGCTCGCACGCTCGGCCGCCGACTTCCTGGTCGCGCCGGGCCACCAGGTCGACCACGCGCAGATCGTGCGGGTCAAGGAAGGCTGCTGGCTGTACGCGGGCCGGCGCAGCGTCTGAACGACCGGAGGGGGCCCAACCGAACCGGTCCGGGTTTCCACCGATGCGCCGGGCGCATGCGGAGGGTGATCCTGAACGGCAAGGGGGCGCGCATGCTGGTTGTTTCCCGTGCGAGCAAGCGATTCGACACCGTTCAGGCGCTCGACGGCTGTTCGCTCTCCGTCGAGCGGGGGAAGATGCTCGGCTTTCTCGGCCCGAACGGCGCCGGCAAGACGACGACGATGCGAGCGATCTTCGGGCTGGTCGCACTCGACGAGGGGTCGGTGCTCTGGGACGGGCAGGCGGCCGGGCAGGAGGAGCGCCGGCGGTTTGGCTACATGCCGGAGGAACGGGGGCTCTACCCGCGGATGCCGGTCGGCGAGCAGGTCGCGTACTTCGGCCGCCTGCACGGCCTGTCGGCCGCTGCCGCGCGCTCCGCCGCCGCCGACTGGCTGGCCAAGCTCGGGCTCGCCGACCGTGCAACGGCAAAGCTCGAGGAGCTCTCCCACGGCAACCAGCAACGGACGCAACTTGCGGCGGCACTCGTTCACACGCCCGACCTGATCGTCCTCGACGAGCCCTTCGCCGGGCTCGACCCCGTCGCCGTGCAGACGCTCGCAGAGCTGTTGCGCGGCGAGGCGCAGCGGGGTGCCGCCGTTCTGTTCTCCAGCCATCAGCTCGAGCTCGTGCAGGACATCTGCGAAGAGGTGGCGATCGTCGATCACGGCCGTGTGGTCGCCTGCGGCGAGGTCGCCGAGCTGAGACGCCGGTCGCACCACCGCCGGATCACGATCCAGTTCGACGCCGCCGAGCCGCAGTGGCTCCCGCACACGGACGGAGTGGCGCTCATCGAACACCGGGACGGCAACCTCTGGCTGTCCGCCGACCGCGACGTCGATCCGGAGCAGGTGCTCGCCGAGGCCGAGCAGATCGCGCACGTCGTCGAGTTCAGCTACGGCCCACCGTCCCTCTCGGAGCTCTTCCTGGAGCTGGTGGACCGATGACCGCACGGCGCTCGATCGCACTCGTCGCCGGGCGGGAGATCCGTGAGCGGCTGCGCAGCCGCGCCTTCCTCGTCTCGACCGTCCTGATGCTCCTGATCGTCGGAGCCTCGACGGCCCTCAACTCGATCATCTCCGTCGAGCGGACCTACCGGATCGCCGTCACGGCTCCCGTGCCCAAGGGCCTCGACGCAGCGCTGCAGCGCGCAGCGAAGCCGTTCGAGGCGAAGGTACGCCTGCGAACGGCCACGTCGGCCGCCGCCGGACGCGCGCTGCTCGACGAGAAGAGGGTCGACGCGCTGCTCGTGCTGCCGAAGGATCAGCTCGTCTTCCGCTCCAATATCGACACCAAGATCGCGGCGGTCGCCGACAACGCGGTCCGAGCGATTCGCAACCACCTGCCTCCGGCCCCCGAGCTCAGAGCGGCCACGCTCGAGCCCTCGGCTGCCAAAGCGACGGACGCTGCAACTGCCGTCGCCTACATAGGCTCGATGCTGCTGCTGATCTCGATCGCCGTCTACGGGCAGTGGGTGCTGACGGGCGTCGTCGAGGAGAAGAGCAACCGCGTCGTCGAGCTGGTCCTGTCGAGCGTGCAACCGCGTCACCTGATGGCGGGCAAGGTGATCGGGATCGGGCTGCTCGGCGTCGCCCAGCTCGCGCTCGTCGCGGGTCTCGGTTCGATCCTCCTCGCCGCGGGCGTCTTCGATGCGCCCGGCTCACTCGGCGGCAACCTCGCGCTCGTCATCCCCTGGTTCGCGCTCGGCTTTGCGCTCTATGCGGTCGCGTATGCCGCCGCCGGGGCACTCGCCTCGCGGGCCCAGGACGCGACCTCGGCCGGCCAGCCGATCACCTATGCGCTCGTCGCCGCCTACTTCGTGGGTTACGTCGCGGTCGCCTCGGACTCGAACGGCATGCTGGCGAACGTCCTCACGGTCTTTCCCGCAACGGCTCCACTCGTCTTGCCGGCACGGAGCGCGCTCGTCGGCGTTCCTCTCTGGGAGCACGCACTCGCTGTCGGACTGGTCGTCGTCTCGATCTACGGCCTGGTGCAGCTCGCGGGACGGGTGTACACCCAGAGCATCCTCCATAGCGGCCCGCAGATCGGGCTTCGCGCCGCCTGGCGGCTCTACCAGCAGCGCTGAGGCGATAGGCGTCCAGTAGCAGGCCCTAACTGCTGTTCCCCTGAATCTGATTCGCGAGTTTCTCGGGAGGCGGTTGACAACTCGAAACCCGTGAATCTGGTTCGGCTGCGCCGAATCAGATTCAGTGACGTGGGACGTCTGCGGACATCCGTAAATGGTGGTGACGACGATTCAGCGCGCGCCCCGATGGATGGCTCTGCAAGTCCGAGGAGACTGAAGAGGCAAGCGACTTGGAGGTGTCGTTGCGATGAGCGCGACTATCCCAACCAGAACCGCTTCAGAGCCGGGTCACGAAGCAACGGACGCGACCAGCTCCGCCGATGCGGAGCGCCGCGACGTGGCGATCGCGAATCTCAAGCGGAAACGCAAGTTCGCCCAGGATGCTGTGGGTTTCATCGCAGTCAACGGGGTGCTTTGGCTGATCTGGCTGCTGACCGACCGGTCGATGGATGGCGGCATTCCCTGGCCCGCGTGGGTCACTGCGATCTGGGGCTTCCTCCTCGCGGTCGACGCGTGGCGAGCCTTCGGCGACTGGCCCGCAAGCCTGCATCAACCGATTACGGAGGCAGACATCAGGCACGAGATGAACCAGACGCACCGAAACTGATCCCGGGCCTGCCGCGGTTCGGTGCAACAGCTGGAGAGGCGCCTAGCAGATTCGAACTGCTGTAAACGGCTTTGCAGGCCGCTGCCTAACCACTCGGCCAAGGCGCCAGGGGGCGGAATGGTATCGCGCCTCGCGGGTGGGCCTGGTTCACGGTTCCGGTGATAAGCCGAGCTTTCGCCGACCGAATGGCGCATATACAGTCGCGGTTGCCGTGTCGTTGCAGGAGCGCAGCGCATCCGAGCGCGTCCAGGAGGCCCGCGAACGCTTCGTCGCCCGCGGGATCTCGACCCCTCCCCTCGTCGTCGAGCGTGCCGAGGGGGCACGGATCTGGGATGTGGAGGGCCGCGAGTACATCGACTTCGCGGGCGGGCTCGGCTGCGCCAACCTGGGGCACAACCTGCCGTCGGTCGTCGATGCGGTGCACGCGCAGGTCGACCGCTACATGCATCAGTGCTTCATGGTCGGCATGTACGAGCCCTACGTCGACGTGTGCCGGCGGCTCGCCGAGCTCTCGCCGTGCCGCGGGGCCGACCAGAAGTCGCTGCTCCTCTCGAGTGGCGCCGAGGCGGTCGAGAATGCGGTGAAGATCGCGCGCGTCGCGACCGGCAGGCCGGCGGTGGTCGTGTTCGACAACGCCTTCCACGGCCGGACGCTGCTGTCGATGACGATGACGGCGAAGGTCGTCCCGTACAAGGCGGGCTTCGGGCCGTTCGCGCCCGAGGTCTACCGGACGCCCGCGCCCTACCCGTTCCGCGGAGTCACCGAGGACGACGCGATCGAAGGCCTCAAGCGGCTCTTCAAGGGCGACGTCGACCCGAGCTCGGTCGCCTGCGCCGTGCTCGAGCCTGTGCAGGGGGAGGGCGGCTTCATCCCGATGACGCCCGGCTTCCCCCGCCGCCTGCAGGAACTGCTCGACCACTACGGGATCCTCTACGTGGACGACGAGGTGCAGAGCGGCTGCGGCCGGACCGGCCCCGTCTGGGCGATCGAGCACTACGACGTCGAGCCGGACCTGCTCGTCTCGGGCAAGACGCTCGGCGGCGGGCTGCCGCTCGCGGCCGTCACCGGCCGCGCCGAGGTGATGGACGCGGTCCCGCCGGGCGGCCTCGGGGGCACCTTCGGCGGCAATCCGCTCGCGTGCGCCGCCGCGGCGGCGATCCTGGACGCGCTCGCCGGGCAGCGCCCGCGCGCGGAGCAGGTCGGCGCACGGCTGCGGGAGCGGCTCGAGGCGATGGCCCCCGCAGGCTCGGAGGTGCGCGGGCTCGGCCCGATGGTCGCAATCGAGCTGCCCGAGCGCAGCAGCGACGAGACCGGGCGGATCACGGCCGCCGCGCGCGAACAGGGCCTGCTGCTCCTCTCCTGCGGGATCTACGGCAACGTGATCCGGATCCTCGTCCCGTTCACGGTCGGCGATGCGGAGCTCGAGCGCGGGCTCGACATCCTCGGGAGCGTTCTTGGCGGCTGACGTCGCGGTCGAGGGAGTACGCAAGAGCTACGGCGAGGTGATCGCCGTCGACACCGTCGACCTGAACGTCGGCGTGGGCGAGTTCTTCACGCTGCTCGGCCCTTCGGGCTCGGGCAAGACGACGACGCTGCGGATCATCGCCGGCTTCGAGCAGCCGGACGCCGGGCGGGTGAGGCTCGGAGGCGAGGACATCACGAACGAACCTCCCTACGCGCGCGACGTCAACACCGTCTTCCAGGATTACGCTCTCTTCCCGCACATGACCGTCGCCGAGAACGTCGGCTACGGCCTCAAGGTGAAGGGCGTGGCGCGCGCCGAGCGGAAGCGCCAGGTCGCTGAGGTGCTGCGCATGGTGCGCCTCGACGGGTACGGCGGGCGCAAGCCCGTCCAGCTCTCGGGCGGGCAGCGCCAGCGCGTGGCGCTGGCACGCTCGATCGTCAACCGGCCCAAGGTGCTGCTCCTCGACGAGCCGCTCGGCGCACTCGACCTGAAGCTGCGCCAGGAGATGCAGGTCTTCCTGAAGTCGCTGCAGCGTGAGCTCGGCATGACCTTCCTCTACGTCACGCACGACCAGGAGGAGGCGCTCACGATGAGCGATCACGTCGCGGTCTTCAACGAAGGGAGGATCGAGCAGGTCGGCTCGCCGAACGAGATCTACGAGCATCCGGCGACCGAGTTCGTCGCGGGCTTCGTCGGCACGTCGAACATCCTCGAGCGCGGCGGCAGGCGGTTCTCGGTCCGCCCCGAGCGGATCGAGCTGGACGGAGGCACCGGCGCCGGAGCGGAGACCGAGCCCGGAGTCGTCGCCGACGTCGTCTTCGTCGGCGCGTTCACCCGCATCCTCGTCGACACCGAGCACGGCGACCGGCTGACGGTCGTCAAGCAGAACGACGGCTCGGCGATCGAGCCGGGCGCACGCGTCCACGTCCGCTGGCGGGACGAGGACGCGTACGAGATCACCCCCCAACACACACTCCAGCAGGAGGTCAGATGACGAAGGGCATGTGGGCGCTGGTCGCGATCATGGCGGTCGGGCTGGCGTTCCCTGCGGCCGGCGTCTCACGGCAGAGCGGCGGCACCCTCAACATGATCGCGTGGGAGGGCTACACGCAGGCGCAGTGGGTCAAGCCGTTCGAGAAGTCGACGGGGTGCACCGTGCACGCGAAGTACGCGGGCTCCTCGGACGAGATGGTCACGCTCATGCGGTCCGGCGGAGGCAGCCAGTACGACATGGTCTCCGCATCCGGCGACGCCTCGCTGCGTCTGATCTACGGAAAGGACGTGCAGGCCGTCGATCCGGCGAAGATCCCGGACTTCAAGAACTTCGGCAAGGCGTTCCAGTCGCCCCCGAACAACACGGTCGGCGGGAAGCACTACGGCATCTCGCTGCAGTGGGGCCCGAACACCCTGCTCTACAACACGAAGAAGGTGTCGCCGGCACCCACGTCGTGGGCATCGATCTACAGCTCCAAGTACAAGGGCAAGGTCACCGTTCCCGACAACCCGATCCAGATCGCCGACGCGGCGCTGTACCTGATGAAGGCCCAGCCGTCGCTCGGGATCAAGGATCCGTACGAGCTCAACTCCACCCAGTTCAACGCGACGATCAACCTACTGAAGAAGCAGAAGCCGTTGATCAAGAAGTACTGGGCGCTCGCCTCGGACGAGATCGACCTCTTCAAGAACGGCGACGCCGTGATCGGCGCCTCGTGGCCGTACCAGACGAACACCCTGATCGCGGCCAAGGCCCCGGTGAAGGACCTCGTGCCGAAGGAGGGCGCGACGGGCTGGCTCGACACGTGGATGGTGTCGTCGCACACGAAGAACCTGGCCTGCGCGTACAAGTGGCTGGCCTGGATCTCGACACCGAAGGTGCAGGCCCAGCAGGCGATCTACTTCGGTGAGACCCCCGTCAACACGAAGGCGTGCGCGATCATGGACAAGCTGTCCAAGGGCTCGTGCGCCCAGTACCACGCCAACGCTCCCCTCAAGTACTTCAAGCAGATCCACTTCTGGAAGACCCCGATCGCCGACTGCGGCAACGGCCAGAAGAACTGCATGGACTACACGAAGTGGCAGCAGGCTTGGACCCAGCTGAAGGGCTGAGTGGCTCCCGGCCCGGAGCGCGCCGCCTGGTCGGCGGCGCGCTCTGGCGCCGGCGGTGGCTGAAGGCGCTCTCGCTGCTGGCGCCACCGGTTCTCGCCTTCGTGATCGTCTACATCGCGGCGCTCGTCGCGTTGTTCGTCTCGTCGTTCTGGACGGTCGACCCGTTCACGTCGCTCACCATCCACAGCTGGACGCTCGACAACTACCGCGAGCTCTGGAACAGCAGCGTCTACCGCAACGTCGCGGTGCGCACGATCACCATCGCCGGCGCGGTCACGATCACTGACGCGATCATCGCATTCCCGTTTGCCTACTTCATGGCACGGGTCGCGTCGAGCCGGGTGCGCGCCGTCCTCTTCGTGCTCGTCCTGCTGCCGCTGTGGGCGTCCTACCTCGCCCGGGTCTACTCCTGGCGGCTGATCCTGAACTCCGACGGGCTCCTCAACTGGTCGCTCCACAAGCTGGGGCTCCCGTCCGCCAACATCGCGTACACGAACACGGCGATGTGGCTCGTCTTCTCCTACATCTGGCTGCCGTTCATGATCCTGCCGGTCTATGCCTCGCTCGAGCGGATCCCCCACTCCTACATCGAGGCCTCCCGCGATCTCGGCGCCAAGGGCTTCCGGACGCTGCGCTCCGTGATCCTGCCCCTCGCGCTGCCGGGCATCGTCGCCGGCTCGATCTTCACCTTCTCGCTCACGCTCGGCGACTACATCACCCCGGTGCTGATCGGCGGCGCATCGAGCCAGTTCATCGGCAACGTCGTCTACGACTCGGTCAACGGCTCGGGCAACCTGCCGTTCGCGGCGGCCTTCGCGGTCGTGCCGCTCGTCGTGATGGGCGTCTACCTCGTGCTCGCGCGACGGCTCGGCGCGTTCGAGGCGCTCTGATGGAGTCCAGGGCGACCCGCGTCGGGCTCGGCATCTGGGTGCTGCTCGTGCTCGCGTTCCTCTACGTCCCGATCCTCGTGATCTGCCTCTACGCGTTCAACTCGTCGAACGTGCAGAGCTGGCCGATCGCCGGGCTGACGACGAAGTGGTTCTCGCCGACGATCCACAACGGCGACATGCAACAGGCGCTCCTCCTGTCGCTGAAGGCGGCTGCGCTCGCCACGCTGATCGCGCTCGTGCTCGGCTCGGCGGCGTCGTTCGGCGTCCACCGCTTCCGCTTCTTCGGCCGCGAGTCGATCTCGTTCCTGCTCGTGCTGCCGATCGCGCTGCCCGGGATCATCACCGGGATGGCACTCAACTCGTACTTCGTGTTCTGGAAGTTCAACTTCGGGCTCTGGACGATCGTGATCGGCCACGCGACCTTCTGCGTGGTCGTCGTCTACAACAACGTCGTCGCCAGGCTGCGGCGCGTGCCCGGCTCCCTGACGGAGGCATCCATGGACCTGGGCGCCGACGGCGTCCAGACGTTCCGCTACGTGACGTTCCCGACGATCTCGACGGCGCTGATCTCCGGCGGGCTGCTGGCATTCGCGCTGTCGTTCGACGAGGTGATCGTTACGACCTTCACCGCCGGCGCGCAGAACACGCTTCCGATCTGGATCTTCGGCCAGATTCGCCTCGGCCAGCAACTGCCGCAGGTGAACGTCGTCGTCTTCCTGATCCTGGCGCTGACGATCATTCCCGTTGCCCTCGCGCAACGCCTGACCCGCGAGAGCGGGATCCTTCGAACCGAATAGGAGGCTCCTCCATGGCAACCGCCACCGAGAGCACGATCGACGTCTTCAACCCTGCGACGGGCGAGACGATCGCGTCCGTTCCCAACATGAGCGCCGACGAGGTCGACGAGACGGTCGGGCGCGCCAAGCAGGCGCTGCCCGAGTGGCTCGACGCGACCCCGGGCGAGCGGAGCGAGCTGCTTCTGAAGCTCGCCGACGTCGTCTCCGAGCACGCGGAGGAACTCGCGCAGATCGAGTCGCGCAACGTCGGCAAGCCGATCTCGCTGGCCCGCGAGGAGATGCCGTTCGCCGCCGACAACCTCCGGTTCTTCGCGGGCGCCGCACGCATGCTCGAAGGAAAGTCGACCGGCGAGTACATCAAGGGCTACACGTCGATGATCCGGCGCGAGCCGATCGGCATCGTCGCCGGCATCTGTCCGTGGAACTACCCGTTGATGATGGCGATCTGGAAGCTGGGCCCCGGCCTGGCCGCAGGGAACGTCCAGATCCTCAAGCCCGCCGAGCAGACACCGCTCTCGCTCCTCCGGTTCATGGAACTCGCGGCCGACGTGATCCCCGCAGGCGTCCTGCAGACGGTGACGGGCGACGGCGTCCCGACCGGCGAGCGTCTCGTCACGCATCCGGACATCGGGCTCGTCTCGCTGACCGGCGACGTCGAGACCGGCAAGATCATCGCCCGGACGGCCGCGGGCACACTCAAGCGCGTCCACCTCGAGCTGGGCGGCAAGGCGCCGATGGTCGTCTTCGACGACGCCGATCCGGCAGCCGTCGCCGAGGGGATCAAGATCGCTGCGTTCGCGAACTCCGGCCAGGACTGCACAGCCGGCTCACGCGTGCTGGCCGGGCCGAAGATCTACGACGAGCTCCTCGAGGCGCTCGTGCCTGCGGTCGAGTCGCTGAACGTCGGCGACCCTGCTGCGAGCGAGGACGTCGAGATGGGCCCCGTGATCTCGGCCGACCAGCAGGAGCGCGTGCTCGGGTTCCTCGAGCGTGCGAAGGGCGCGACCGTCCTGACGGGCGGCGAGGCCGGCGGCGACCGCGGCTGGTTCGTCAAGCCGACCGTCGTCACGAACGTCGGCCAGGACGACGAGATCGTCCAGAAGGAGGTTTTCGGGCCGGTCGTGACCGTGCAGCGGTTCGCCGACGACGCGCAGGCGATCGAGTGGGCGAACGGCGTCAGCTACGGCCTCGCCTCCTCCGTCTGGACGCGCGACGTCGGCCGGGCGCTGAATGCGGCGCGGAAGCTGCAGTTCGGCACGGTCTGGATCAACGACCATCTCGTTCCGATCACCTCGGAGATGCCGCACGGCGGCTACAAGGGCTCCGGCTACGGGAAGGACATGTCGGCGTACTCGATGGAGGAGTACACGCAGATCAAGCACGTCGTGGCCAAGCTCGACTGACGCAACATCTAGAGGCTCTTCAGCTCGGCGAGCTCCGCGTCCGACGGCACCCAGCCGCCGGCCGCGGCGTTCGCGAGCACCTGCTCCGGCCTGGTCGCACCGGCGATCACCGAGACGACCGGCACGACCGCTGCCAGGCCGCCGACGGCGACGTCGAGCAGCGAGGCGCCGTGCGCCTCCGCCCACGCTCGCAGCCGCTCCACCCGGTCGAGATCGGCCTCGTCGATCGACCTCCCGTGCAGGCGGGTGCCCGGTGCGGGCGGAGCGTCGCGCGAGACCTTGCCGGTCAGCAGGCCGCTCCCGAGCGGGAAATAGGGGATGAAGCCCAGCCCGAGGCGCTCGCAGGCCGGAAGGACGTCCTCCTCGGCATGCCGGCGCAGCCAGGAGTACTCGCTCTGCTCGGAGACGTAGGCGGCGGACGCCAGTCCCCGCGCGCGCTCCAGCGTCTCGGCGCGGTAGTTCGAGGTGCCGTAGGTGCGGATCTTCCCTTCCGCGACAAGCTCCTCGAGCGCACCGATCGTTTCCTCGAGCGGCGTGCCGGGGTCTTCCTCGTGGTGCTGGTAGAGATCGACGACATCGGTCTGCAGCCTTTGCAGCGACGCCGCGAGCGCGGCGCGGATGTAGGCGCGCGACCCGCGACGCTGCGCTCCGTCGCCCATCTCCTTGCCGAACTTCGTCGCGAGCACGACCTCATCACGGCGGCCCCGCAGCAGCCGGCCGAGCAAAGTCTCGCTCCCCCCGTGGTTGCCGTAGATGTCGGCGGTGTCGAAGAACGTGACTCCCGTCTCGAGCGCCGCGTCGACGACCGCGCGGGTGGCGGCCTCGTCGCTGCGGCCGCCGAAGTTGTTGCAGCCGAGGCCCACGACGCTGACGGTCAGCGGGCCGAGGTTCCTCGAGCGCATGCCCGGAACGTATCGATAGCGTGACGGGTCATGCGTCACTGGGAGGACTTCCAGGTCGGCGAGGTCGTCGAGGTCGGCCCGGTGACGGTCTCCGCAGCGGAGATCGTCGAGTTCGCGACGCAGTTCGATCCGCAGCCGTTCCACGTCGACGCCGAGGCGGCGCAGCAGTCGCCGTTCGGTGGCCTGATCGCAAGCGGCTGGCACACGACCGCGCTCTTCATGGGCATGTTCGTGCGCGCGGTGCTGCTCGACTCGGCGTCGCTCGGGTCGCCGGGCGTCGACGAGATCCGCTGGACCGCTCCCGTCCGCCCCGGCGACACGCTCACCGGCCGCTCGACGGTGACCGAGGTGCAGCCGTCGTCGAAGGACCCGCGGCGCGGCACGGTGTTCACGACGAACGAGGTGTTCAACCAGGACGGGGTGCTCGTCCTGCGCCTGCGGGCTCGCGGCTACTTCGCGCGGAGGGGTGTCTGACACCAGCGGTGTCAGACACCCCTTCGGATCAGTGCCAGGTTGCGCGGAGGATGCGCAGCCAGTTGCCGTGGGTGATCTTCTCGAGCGCCTCGCCGTCGTACCCCGCCGCCCGGAGAGCGTCGACGAGCCTGGGCAGGCCCGCGGCGCCGCCGAGCTCGTCCGGTACGACCGCACCGTCGAAGTCCGAGCCGAAGGCAACATGGTCGACGCCCATGCGCTCGGCGAGATAGTCGACGTGGCGCACGATCTCCGAGATGGGCGTCTCCGGGACGAGCGATCCGTCCGCCCGCAGGAAGGTGACGGCGAAGTTGACGCCGACGATGCCGTCCGAGTCCCGAATCGCGTCGAGCTGGGCGTCGAGCAGATTGCGCGAGGCGGCGCACAGTGCGTGAGCGTTCGAGTGCGTGGCGACGAGCGGCGCGTCCGACAGCGCAGCCACGTCCCAGAAGCCCGCTTCGTTCAGATGCGACACGTCGACCAGGATCCCGAGCCGGTTGCACGCCCGCACCAGCTCTCGTCCGGCGGCCGTCAGCCCGCCTCCGGTGTCGGGCGACGACGGGAAGCGAAACGGCACGCCTTCCGCGAAGTCGTTGGGCCTCGACCAGACGAGCCCGATCGAGCGGAGCCCGCGGTCGTACCAGTCCTCGAGATTCGAGAGATCCGCCGCGATCGGCTCCGCGCCCTCCATGTGCACGATCGCGGTCACCCGGCCGGGGCGAAAGTCGTCGGCGGCCGTCGCGCGTGCGACCGGCAAGGAGCAGAGCGCGTCGAACAGCTCCTCGGCAACCGCGGCCGCCTCTTCGTGCGGGATCGGATCCGGCAGCGGCAACGCGTACGGGATCTCGTCGGGGTCGGGCGTCCTCGGCGACGGCACGTAGAGCGCGAAGAAGCCGCCGGCAAAACCGGCAGCCTGCGCGGCGCGCAGGTCGAGGTGCTCCGTCGGTTCCCCCCGCCAGCGGTGCAGGACGAGGTCGTTGTGGCCGTCGATGATCACTGCCGCATCCTACGGGCCTACTGTGGCAGGCTCCCCGCAGTGATCGAGGAACCGCTCCGCGTCCTGATCGCCGAGGACGACGCCCAGCTCGCCCAGCTGGTCGAGAGCATCCTCGACGAGGACGGACGCTTCATCCTCGTCGGCCGCGCGGAGAACGGCGACGAAGCGGTTCGCCTCTGCGAGGAGCATGCACCGGACATCGTGTTGATGGACATCGGCATGCCGGGCCTCGACGGGATCGACGCCACACGCGCGATCCACGCACGTGACGCGGCGCAGCACGTCGTCATCTACACGGGCTCGGACGAGTACGACGACGTCGCGCGTGCCGATGACGCCGGCGCGGCCGGCTTCCTGCACAAGCACGCGCTCCTCTCACCGGACCTCGCTGACGCGCTGCACGTGCTCCACACGAACTACGTCCACCGCGTCCCCGATCCGGAGTAGACATGAGCCCCGCTCGCAGCAAGCCCACGCGCCCCTGGACCTTCCTCACCTCGCACGCAGTCGCGCTGGTCGAGGTGCACCGCACACCGAATGCAACCGTGCGCGAGCTCGCCGAGCGGATGGGCCTGACCGAGCGTCAGGTGCACCGGGTGCTCGACGACCTCGTCGCGGACGGCTATGTCGTGCGGATTCGCGTCGGCCGGCGCAACCAGTACAGCATCGACCCGGCCGGGGCGATGCGGCACCGTTCCGTGGCCCATCACGATGTCGGCGAGCTGATCGCGGCGTTCGGCTCGTAGCGACCCGCCTCCGCCTCGTCGGCTGCCGTGCTAGATGGTCACGGTCACGCGCGACACGAGGAGCCGCGCGAGCCTCAACTCGGCTCCTCTGACTGCCGGCGCCGCCACCAGCGGGGCCGTAGTCGTCAGCGTGAGCTCGGTGCTGCCTCGACCGAGGAGCACGAGGTCGACGAAGACACGGGTCGTCCCGGCCGCCGTCGTGACGTCGATCGTCGTCCGGTAGGCACGCGTGTACGGCGCCACCGCAGGGAAGGCGATCCGACCGACCGACACGAGTCGCTCGGACGCGCCCAGGTGCTTCTTCAGGTTGCTACGCAGACACGGCAGGACCTGCGGCGCGAGGACCGTCCGCTGCCAGTCGAGGCGGACCATCGCCGGGGTCTGGAGCACCTGCGCCTCGCTGTCGAACTCCACTCCGGGATGCTTGAACACGGTCTCGGCGGCTCCGATCAACACGAGATCGGACTGCTTCGGCCGGAAGTTCGCGCACCCGGTGCCCGGCGACAGATCGGGCTTCTTCGCCCCGCCGGTCCAGCCGGCCGCACCGCCCAGGTCGGCGCGCTGCATGACGGCGGCACGGGCAGCCTTCTGCCCGGCGGCGGTCAGGCGGATCTGCTCCTTGTCGGCGGCCGCAGCGCCTGCGAGCAGCAACGCCGCCACGAGCGCGCCGAGCAGGCTCACCATCCGCTTCCTGCCGATCCGCCTCACTCGTCCGCTATCGGCGCGGGCGGCGTCGGCCTTGAGCCCGCCCGACAGCTGGTGCGCTCGCTAGGGTCACTACCGCCGATGCGGCGTTCCCTGCTGAAGATCCTGCTTGCGGCAGCCACCGCCGCCACCTGCTCGGCGTCCGGGGCGACGGCCGCGAAGCCCCCGCCGCCGCTGGCGGCCGGGGGCAAGCTCGTGACCCTCGTCGCCCGGGGGGTGCCGACTCCCACGGCCTTCGCCGCGGTTGCCGGCCGTCTCTTCGTCTCCGGGTACGGCGACGAGCAGCACGGGAATGGCGGCGGCGTCTTCGTGCTCGGCGGCGGCAAGGCGCTCAGGGTGCCCGGGTCGCCCGCGCATGTCTACGGCCTCGCCTCGGTGAAGGGGACGCTCTACCTGAGCGCCGGCAAGGAGATCCTCGCCTGGAGCGGCTGGGACGGCCGCCGCTTTCAGACGACGCGCACGGTGGCGACCGCGCCCACCGACTTCGGCGTTTTCAACGGGCTCGCGGTCGGCCCGGACGGATCGATCTACGTCGGCGCGAACCCGGACACCTCGAACCCCGACTACGCCAACACCTTTCTCGCAGTCGATCCGGCCACGGGGGCGATCACGGTCGTCGCAACCGGGATCAGACAGCCCTGGCAGCCGCTGTTCCTGCCGGGCTGGACGATGCCGATCGTCTCGGATCTCAACCAGGACGATCTCGGCCCGAAGCGCCCGCCGGACTACCTGCTCGCGATCAAGCGCGGCGCCGACTACGGCTACCCGTCCTGCCCGGCGGCACCCAGCACCTGCGCCCGCTACGCCAAGCCCTATGTGCAGTTCCCGGCGCACGCCTCGCCGATGGGGCTCGCCTTCGTCAAGGGCAGGCTGTACGTCGCCCTCTTCGTCGGGACCGGCAACGGGCCGGAGGTCGTCTCGATGCCGGCGGCGGGCGGCAGGCGGACGCCGTTCCTGACGCGCTTCGCAACGCCGGTGATCGCGCTCGGCACCGCCGGTGGAAAGCTCTATACCGGCGAGCAGGGCGGCGCGATCTACCGCGTGACGCCCTAGGCGGGCGCATGGAGGCACGTTGGTGGACGATGCGCCCGGCCCAGAACCTCAAACCTGCGAGCTACGTCTGCCCGCTGTGCGACGGGATGCTGCATGCGACCAGCGAGCACGCACTGATCGCACCGGAAGGCGATGCGTCGAAGCGTCGCCATGCACACATGGAGTGCGTGCTCGCAGCGCGAAAGCGTGGCGAGCTCCCGACCGAGGACGAGTTCAGGCAGCGACGCGGAAGGTGATGCTGGACGACGCCGTGCGCGGGAGGCGGCAGGTCGATCGCGGCGTCACGCGTTCTGATGCCGCCGGTCGTCGCTCGGCTCCATCGCGCTCGGCCGGCCGTAGTGGAAGCCCTGGCCGCGCTCGCAGCCGAGCGTACGGATCAGATCGCTCTGCGCCGGGCGCTCGATCCCCTCAGCGATCAGGCGTGTCCCGAGTGCGCTCCCGAGACCGATGATCGCGCGCAGCAGCGCCTCGCCCCCGGCGTCGGAGTCGATCGTCGCCGTGAAGCTTCGGTCGATCTTCACGATGTCGACCGGGAGCTTCTGCAGGTATGCGAGCGACCCGTACCCCGTTCCGAAGTCGTCGAGAGCGATCTGGACACCCCGTTCCTTCAGGAGCGCGAGCCGCACCTCGACGTCGCCGGTGTCGATGACGACGCTCTCGGTGATCTCCAGCACGAGCCGCTCGGGCGGAAGCCCCGACTCGCTGAGGGCATCCTCGACGTGCGAGACGAAGTCGGGGTGCTGGAGCTGCCGGGCGGAGACGTTGACGGCGACGTCGAGCACACGATCCGCCACGGCGCCGACCCGCGCGATGTGCAGGCATGCCTCCCGGAGCACCCACCGGCCAATCGGGACGATCAGCCCGGATTCCTCCGCCAGGGGGATGAATTCCGACGGGAGAAGCTCGCCGAGCTCGGGGTGGCGCCACCGGATCAGCGCTTCGTAGCCGTCGGTCTCGCCCGAGGCGAGCATGACGATCGGTTGATAGTGGAGAGTGAATTCGCCCTGCTCCACCGCCTCCGCGAGCTCGGCGACCCGGCGGAACCGTACGAGAGCGGCCTCGTCGAGGGCCGGGTCGAAGAACGCGAAGCCGAGCCCCGGATGCGACTTGGCCCGGTACATGGCCGCGTCGGCCTCCTTGAGGAGATCGTGAGGATCGTCGCCGAGCGCGATGCCGATGCTCGCCTCGATCTTGATCTGCCGCCCTTCGATCTCGAGCGGCTCGGCCAGGGCACGGTGCAGCCGCTGCGCGACGCTCGAGGCCTCGGTCGGGTCGTGGACGCTCTGCAGGATCACCCCGAACTCGTCGCCGCCGAGCCTCGCCGCGGTGTCGCCTGCGCGAATCACGGACTCGAGCTGCTCGGAGAGCGACTGCAGGGCCGCGTCGCCGGCGTGGTGGCCGAACCGGTCGTTGACGCTCTTGAAGTTGTCGAGGTCGACGAAGAGGAGCGCCGTCTGCCGGCCCGATCGCTTCCGCGTCGCGACCGCATGGTTGAGCCGCTCGGTGAAGTGGACGCGGTTGGCAAGGCCGGTGAGCGGGTCGTAGAGCGCCTGCCTGCGCAGCTGCTCCTCGGCCTCCCGTTCGGTGGAGATGTCGAGGAGGTAGCCCTGGAGGTGAAGAGGCTCGCCCTCGTCATCGGTGACGACCACCCCTTCGTCACGGATCCAGACCCAACGGCCGTCCTGCGCGCGGAGACGGTACTCGACGCTCAACGGCTCGTGGGTCCGGTGCGTCCGCGCGTGCGCGCCGAGCACGCGGTCACGATCCTCCGGGTGGAGCAGCTTGACGAAGAGCGTCTCATCCGCCTGCCAGTCGGAGACGGGGTAGCCGAGGATGTCCTCGATCTGGCGGCTCGTGAAGATGTTCGAGCTGACGGCGTCGAGCGCGTCGGCGTAGATCACGAGTGGCAGCTGCTCTACGAGCGTGCGATACCGGCGGTCGATCTCGCTGCGCTCGTTGGCCTCGCGCGCAGCGGCGGCGACTGCCCGCTCACGCTCGAGCACGATGCTCGCAATCCCTCCCGCAACGTCGACCAGCTCGAGGTCGCGCTCGGTCGGCCGGCGAACGGAGCTGTAGTAGAGCGCGAACGTGCCGATCACCTCATCCGCGCTGTCGACGATCGGCGTCGACCAGCAGGCACGGAGGCCGTGCTCCGCCGCCAGCTCGCGGAAGGGCTCCCAGAGCGGGTCGACCGAGATGTCCTCGACCACGACCGTCTCCTTGCGGGCCGCGGCCGTCCCGCAGGAGCCGGCGCCGGGGCCGATCTCCACCCCGTCGATCGCGGCGCAGTACGCCGCCGGCAGCCGCGGCGCGACGAGGGTTCGCAGGCTCTGCGTCTCGGGCTCGACGAGGAGCACCGACGCGATCGCGTCCGGCGCGTAGGCCTCGACCAGATCGACGAGCAGCCCGATCACGTCACGCGCCTCCGCCCCGGACGCGGCCGTGGCGAGCAGCTTCCGCTGCATCTGCAGGAGCGCCGGAACGTGATCGGGATCGGGGAAACCAGCTGCCGCAGGCCGCACGTTGGCTACATCGGTGGCGGCTCGGCCCGCGGGAATCCCCCGGGAAGGGGATGCGGTGCGAGCTGTCGCATCGGGAGCTCGGTCCGGCAAGCGGCCGCGACGACTCTCGCCGTCGCGGCCACACCGGCCCGGCTAGGAGCTCCAGCCCGTCGCCGCGATGTAGGCGCCCCCCGAGCCGTTCGGGTGGACGAGCACGATCGGCGCGAGGCAGGTCGACGGGAGAGCGATCGTGTCGCTGATCGCCGCATTGCCGTCCGCGGAGAGCGGCACGGTCTTCGTCGTCGCTGCTGCGGCGGCCGTGTCGGGCGCGCAGTAGAGCGACGCCGACACCGTGGCCACCGGCAGAGCCGTGCCCGCCGGGAACGTGCCGTGAGCGACCGGGATCACGAGACCCTTGATCGCGATACGCACGTTGCCATTCGACCTCAGCTCGACCGTGCCCCGGCCGAGCACCCACGGCACCGCGCCCGCGGCGACGCCGTGCACGGCCGGATCGGTCGGGACGCTCGGCGCGAGCGACGCGGCGAGCAGCCGACCGCCACCCCTCTCGTACTTCGCGCCGCTCTGGCCGGTGGTCGTCGTGACGCCCTTCGAGCCGTCGCTTCCGCGGCCGTTGTCCGCACTTGCCACGACCGCCGTCAAGAACGCCGCGCCGGCGACAACACCGACCACGGCGATGAACTGGACACGCACCCGTACACCTCTCAGCACTTTCGACCTCCATCACTCGCTCACTGGGACAGATCTCGACGATCGCCAGTTCTCTACGCCGCTGCGCGCCCGGTCGGATTTCGCGCACGTGTCGACCCGCACGCGCCGCGTCTCCTCCGGCGTTAGGCTCGCGCCGGTGAGCACCGTCGAAACCGTCCGCGGACCCGTGGAGCTCGCCGAGCTCGGACCGACGCTGATGCACGAGCACGTCTTCGTGCTCGATCCCGAGGCGCTCGCCAACTACGGGCACGTCTGGGGACCGAGCTACTGGGACGAGGAGGTGCGTGTCGCCGACGCCGTCCAGAAGCTGCGTCGCCTGCGGGACGGAGGCATCCGCACGATCGTCGATCCGACCGTTCCCGGCCTCGGCCGCTACATCCCGCGCATCCAGCGGGTCAACGCCGAGGTCGACCTCAACATCGTGGTCGCGACCGGCGTCTATGCCTTTCTCGAGCTGCCGAGCTTCCTCGCCTACCGTTCGAACGATGCGATCGTCGAGCTCTTCGTCCGCGAGATCCGCGAGGGGATCGACGACACGGGCGTCAAGGCGGCGTTCCTGAAGTGCGCCGTGGAGGAGCACGGGCTCGCCGGCGACGTCCCCCGCATCCTGGCCGTGATCGCCGCCGCGAGCCTCGAGACCGGCGCTCCGGTGATGGTGCACACGAACGCGCCGGCGAGGACGGGGCTGCTCGCCCTCGACGCGCTGGCGAACGCCGGCGTCGACCCGGCGCGGATCGTGATCGCCCATGCCGGCGACAGCAACGACCTCGAGTACCTTCGCGCGATCGCAGCCACCGGCGCCGCTCTCGGCTGCGACCGCTTCAGCATCGAGCACTTCAACCCGGACGCAAGGCGGATCGAGACACTCGTCGCGCTCCTCGGCGAGGGCTATGCCGATCAGGTGCACCTCGGGCACGACGCGGCCTGCTTCTACGACTTCATGGTCGGCAACCCGATCTTCGCGGACGAGCGGCCCGACTACCTCCACATCTCGAAGCACATCCTGCCGGCGCTGCTCGCGGCGGGAGTCACACAGGAGCAGATCGACCGGATGCTCGTCACGAGCCCGCAGCGTTACTTCGCGCCGGATCCGAACGCCACGCGCTGACACCGAAAGAGAGCCGCGTCATGCAGAACTCGAACCCACTCACCACTTGACAGTCATAGGAGCTTCTGAGACGGCGGGTTCGGTCCGTCAGGGGCGTTTCCCGCGCACTGGCGCAGGCGACCCAAACTGGTGTCTGACACCAGGGTGTCAGACACCCTTTCGTCCTCGGCGCTCAGGGGGCACTCGCGAACGCTGGCCCAGGCGACGGGGATAGACGTCACGGAGCCAGCCCTCGCGGTACGCCGGTTTCGACGTCTCCTCGAGCACGCTCGCACCGTGCTTCGCCGCCACCTCGTTCACCGGATAGACCGCCTCGAAGCCGCCTGCTCGGCTTCCGGTCATCACGATGACGCACTGGCCCCTCGCCGGCACCGACGAAGACGTGGTGCGTCCACGGCGGGCAGTGGACGAAGTCCCATGCCTTAAGGCGACGCTCCTCACCTTCGATCACGAGCACGCACTCTCCGGCAACGAGAAGAAAGTCCTCCTGGCCGCGCTCGCGGTGGTACATGCCTTTCCGCTGGCCAGGCATGAGCACATGGATGCGGAAGCCGAGTTGAGCCCACTCCTGCCCGAAGCGCCGCGCGCGCTCAGCTCGCCTTGCCCGACAGTGAGGGGTCGGGACCAGACAGCCGTCAGACCCCTGATTCCCGACCCCCCGAAGCGCTGCGCAACCTACTCCCCACGTCAGTTGCGCGCGCCGAAAGTACAACGCAGTTTCGGCGTCGGGGGTTGCGCGGAGACGTAAGTCGGAGCTGCCCGTACCCGGCAACGGCTTTCAAGCGTTGTGAATCCTGATTCCATGGCGGCCGTGCGGCCGCGATTTGAACGACTGACAGCGGAATGAAGGAGGAGCAATGCCAGGATGGGCATGGGCAGTAGTCATCGTCGTGGTGGTCGTTGCGGTGGCTGTCGTAATGTGGCGGGCGTTGGCCGCACGGCGGACGCGTTCGCTGCGGGAACGCTTCGGGCCGGAGTACGACCGGACAGCGACGGCCGCCGGTGATCGGCGCGCGGCCGAGGCGGAGCTTGCAGCGCGGCGGGAACGTCGTGAACAGCTCGACATTCGATCTCTGCCCGCCGACGCGCGGCAGCGTTACGCACGGCAGTGGGAGATGGTCCAGACACAGTTCGTGGATTCGCCGCCTGCGGCGATCGCGGCGGCCGATGGACTCGTCAATGCGGTGATGGCGGACCGCGGTTATCCGACTGACGACTTCGATCAGCGCGCCGCGGACGTTTCTGTCGACCATCCTGCCGTGGTCGAGAACTATCGGCAGGCGCACGAGATCTCGTCTCGATCGGCGCGCGGCGAGGCAACGACGGAAGATCTCCGGCAGGCGATGCAGAACTATCGGTCGCTCTTCGAAGAGCTCCTCGCCGACGGCGCCGCCGACGCGCCGGTAACTCGCCATGCCGAGAACGATGCAGATGCGGACCATTCCGCACAGACCGCGAGCGGCCGGGTTGCGGCAACTGGAAGGACGGTGCAGTAGATGACCCAGGAGCGGGAACTGACGACAGCGGATATCGCAAGCGGAGGAACCGCGAAAGACACCGCTTCGATCGATAGCGCCGGCCGGGGGCCGTCCTCGAGCGCCGGCCACACGAGCGAGCCGCTCTTCTCCGCCAGCGACGCAGAACGCTATCGCGATCAATGGACGACGGTTCAGGGCGAGTTCGTTGATCAGCCTCGGGAGGCGGTGGAGCAGGCAGATCGTCTCGTCGACGATCTCATGCAGTCGCTTGCGGCACAGTTCTCCGAGACGCGAGCCGGACTCGAACGCCAGTGGAATGACAGCGACAACGTCTCGACCGAAGATCTGCGCGTCGCCATGACACGCTACCGCTCGTTCTTCGAACGGCTTCTGTCCGCCTGACGACCAATCCGAGGGCCTGGGGGAACTGCAGGTCGGAACCCAGGCCCTCGTCCGGAGCGAGCTTCCTCCGTCAGCGCTCGACCAACTGCTTCGGCGACAATGGAACCCGCAGCCCGCTCATTCGACAGAGCGGAGACGAGCATCGCCACTGCGTCGCAGTGGAAGCGCGTACCAGGTGGAGATGACGACTGCAGCGATGATCGCGGCCGCAAAGGCGGCGGCGATCACGCCGAAGACCAGCTCGCCGAACACGAAGACGGCGCAGAACAGCCCCAACGCGAGGCAGCCGGTCCCAATCAGGAACAGTCGGTGGCCGACAAAGACGACATCTTCCTTGCCGCCCTCGTTCCAACGAACGCGATGGTAGACCGCAGGCGCCATCAGAAACAGAACCCCGACTCCGGTAACGACCGTGCACAGGTACAGCAGGATCCGATCGAGCTCGGAGGTCCGGGAGAAGTGAGAGGCCAAAGGGGCGGTCAAGAGGAAACCCAGGAGCACCTGGGCACCGGGCAGCGCCACACGGAGCTCGTTCAGCAGCTCGATCAGCTGCCGGTCCGTCCTCTCCTTCGCCGTCTCGGTCACGACTCGGCAATACCCGGCAACGCTCGCCGCGCAACCTGTTCGACCTCTTTCTCGAGCTTCAGCTTCAAAGCCGCCAAACCCCGGGGTCAGCACCGTCGCGACAGGCCGCGTGCGTCGCTGATCGTGCTGCGCCGGTAGCTACTCCGGTGTGGTGCCCGCGTCCACGTGCGCGAGAGCCTCGGCCGGCCTTTGCTGCAACTGCCGCGCCTCTTCGAGGCTCATGGCGATGGCGTCACCGGCACCGGTGGCGATACCGATCATCACCATCATCTCGCCGGTGCTTTCGTTCGCTATGTCCCACCGCCGTACCCGCACGCCTTCATCCATGCGCACCAGGTTACGTCACGAGCGGCCGAGGTTCTTCTTGAACGCGGCGGCTTGGGAGACGGGTAGGGCGGGAACGGAAAACGTCTCCCGTCTCATCTGCCGCCCCTCGCCCGGCGTCGCTTTCGGTTCCAAAACCGTTCCACCGCCGACTCACCGCGGTCGTCAAGGAGACGAAAGGCCCGCGTTTGCGGGCCCTTTCTCGAAGAAGAAGAAGCGGATGATGGGACTCGAACCCACGACCTTCTGCATGGCAAGCAGACGCTCTAGCCAACTGAGCTACATCCGCGGAGCGCCGCCAGTATAGCCGGGGTCAAGCGATGCCCAGGCGGGCCGCCATCGCGCCGGCGACCGCCTGGAGGCCCGAGAGCGGGCGGATCATCACGGTGAAGCGCTCGATCAGGCCGTCCTCGTTCTCCTCCAGGATGTCGATCCCCTGGAGGTCCCGGTCGCCGACGTTCGCCTCGAAGAAGAGGATCGTCGTCCGACCGTCCCGCCACTCGTTCGTGTAGCGGAAGTTCTCGAAGACCGTCGCGACGAGGCGGAGGATCTGCTCGACCGTCTCCTTGCCCTCGTACGAACGGTGGACGGCCGGACTGCGGAAGACGACGTCGTCCGCGATCGTCGCGAGCGCCGCCTCGTGGTCGTCGGCGAGCACGGCGACGCCGAAGGGGTGCCGGACGGTCACGCGGCGTCCAGGGCCTCGTTGACGAGGCGGTCGGCGAGCTCGTTGTGGGCGCGCTTCACATGCCGATACTCGACGCCCGCGAGCTGCCGTGCAAGCGACGCCGCCTCGACCGAGAGCGCGCGCAGCGCGGCGTTCTTCACCCGGTACTCCCCGCGCATCTGCTTGACCATCAGCTCCGAGTCGGAGACGACCTCGACCTCCGGGACGTGCAGCTCGAGCGCCTTGCGGAGCCCGGCGATCAGCCCGCTGTACTCGGCGACGTTGTTGGTGGCACTGCCGATCGCCTGCCCTTCGGCCGCGAGCACCGTCCCGTCCTCGGCCTCGAGCACGTAGCCGTAGGCCGCCGGGCCGGGGTTCCCGCGCGCGCCGCCGTCCGTGAACAGGCGCGCCTTCACGACGGCCGCCCTCGGCCGGCCGACAGCCTCATGCGTTGTCGATCTGCGCCCGCTGGAGCTTGCCGCTGTAGTCGACGTACACCGACTTCCACTCGGTGAACACGTCGAGCGCCGCCTGCCCCGCCTCACGATGGCCGTTGCCGGTCTGCTTCATCCCGCCGAACGGCAGGTGCACCTCGGCGCCCGTCGTGCCGGCGTTGATGTAGGTGATGCCGGTCTGGAGGTCGCGCATCGCCTTGAAGGCCTTGTTGACGTCCCGCGTGAAGATCGACGACGACAATCCGTACTCGACGCTGTTCGCCGCGCGAACGGCCTCCTCGAACGAGTCGACCGGGATCAGCGCGGTCGTCGGGCCGAAGATCTCCTCCTGCGCGATGCGCATCCCGGCGTCGACGTCCGCGAAGACGGTCGGCCGGTAGTAGAAGCCGTGACCCTCGACGCGCTCGCCGCCCGTCAGCAGCTTCGCTCCCTCGTCCTTGCCGATCTCGGTGTACGAGTGGATCTTCTCGACCGCGGTCTCGTTGATCACCGGGCCGATCTGGGTGTCGTCCTCCCACGGCGCGCCGATGCGCATCTTCTCCGCGCCCGCGACGAGCTTGCGCTGCAGCTCGTCGTAGACCCCACGGTGCACGATCACGCGCGAGGCCGCCGTGCAGCGCTGGCCCGCGGTGCCGAACGCCGACCAGAGGATGCCGTCGACCGCGAGATCGACGTCTGCGTCGTCCATGACGATGATCGCGTTCTTGCCGCCGAGCTCGAGATGAACGTGCTTCAGCTCGTCGGCGGCGTTCTTGGTCACGAGCACCCCGGTCTCGCGCGAGCCGGTGAACGTGATCACCGGCACGTCGGGATGGCGGACGAGCGCATCGCCCGCCTCCTCGCCGAACCCGTGCACGATCTGGACGACGCCTTCCGGCAGCCCCGCCTCGTGCAGCACGTCGACGAAGCGCTGCGCGAGGAGCGGTGTGTCCTCGGCCGGCTTCAGCACGACCGTGTTGCCGCAGACGAGAGCGGGACAGAGCTTCCAGGCGGGTATCGCGATCGGGAAGTTCCACGGAGTGATCGCTCCGACCACGCCGACGGGCATCCGGACGCTCATCATGAACTTGTCGCGAAGCTCCGAGGGCGTCGTCTGGCCGAAGAGGCGCCTGCCCTCGCCGCCCATGTAGTAGCTCATGTCGATCGCTTCCTGGACGTCGCCGCCCGCCTCCGCCTTGACCTTCCCCATCTCGCGCGTCATCAGATCGGAGAGCTCGGGCTTGCGCTGCTCGAGCAGCTGCGCGAAGCGGAAGAGGATGTTGCCGCGCTCCGGCGCCGGAACGAGGCGCCACTCCTCCCACGCGGCGCGCGCGGTCGCCACGGCGCGGTCGACGTCGGCTGCCGACGAGCGCGGGAACGTCTCGATCACCTCGCCGGTGGACGGGTTCAGGGACTCGAAGGTCGTCGTCGCCATGCGACGATCGTAGCGCCCCTAGGAGCCGGGGATGTCGGTATCCGGGAAGGTCCCGGTCACACGGGCACGGCGGCGGTCGCGGGTGACGCGGCGCTCCTTGAACTCCCCTGCCGGCTGGCCCGAGCGGCGGTCAGGCCCTTCGCGGCGGTCGATGATCACCGTCACGCCGGGGTTGTCCTTGTAGTACTCGACCATCTTGTCGAACAGCTCCGCCTCGAGCTCCCTCGGAATCACGCAGTAGATCACCGGCTCAGTGTAAGCCGTTCCGCCGCGAACGCCAGAGCTAGAGGCGGGCAATGTTCGGGACGATCCGGCCGTCGTCTTCCATGTGCGAGTTCCACTCCGTGATCGGCCCCTCGAGCTCGCCCGGATCGTGACCGCGCTCTTCGAGGCGAACAGGGTTGTCGGAGTCGAGCGAGACCCGGTACTGGTACCACGAGATGTCCCAGGCAACCGTCACGACGACCTCGGCGTTGACGCCCGACAGGACCACGACGGAGACGTTCGGCTTGCCGAGCGACTTGCCGATGCCGCCGACCGTCCGCCGGTACTGCGAGGCGTTGAAGATGTCCGCAGCCTCGACCATCGCCAGTTCGTGCTCCGAGAGCCGGCGCAGGATGGGCTCCGAGGCGACGGTCTCCTCGGGGCCGCGCTGCCGGGTGCCGAGGATCGCCGAGAGGAAGCCGCCGCGCCGCCGGCGCTCCGCCTGAACGGTCGGGGACGTCGGCGCTCCCTCGCGGACCCAGCCGTACTCCATCGCGGTCTCGGCGCACAGCGGGCAGACGTCGACGTAGTCGGCGCCGCCGTTCGGCGAGAACCGGATCGCCCGCTCACCCATCAGCAACGTGCGCTCACAGATCGCGCACGCACGCTCCACGGCCACCCGTGTGATGCGTGTCATGAACAAAGCGTAGCGAGGCCGCTGTCGCCGCGCCTCCGGCCGGGGACTAGGCGGGGACCGCTTCGTTGTCGCGTTTTGCAGCCTCGATCAGCTTCTGCGCGATGTGGGCGGGGACCTCCTCGTAGCGCAGGAACTGCATGTGGTAGTCGCCACGACCGCCCGTCAGCGAGGTGAGAGCCTGGTTGTACGTCAGGACCTCGGCCATCGGCACCTCGGCCTTGATCGTCGTCATGCCGCCCTTCGGCTCCATCCCCTGCAGGCGCCCGCGCCGCGAGTTGAGGTCGCCGTTGATCGCTCCGACGGCCTCATCGGGGACGGTCACCTCGAGCTCCATGATCGGCTCGAGCAGCACCGGCTGCGCCTGCTCGTAGGCGGAGCGAAACGCCATCGAGCCGGCGATCTTGAACGCCATCTCGGAGGAGTCGACGTTGTGGTAGCTGCCGTCGACGAGCGTCACGCGAACGCCCTGCACCGGCGCGCCGGCGAGGTTGCCGTGCTGGAGCGCCTCCTGGATCCCCTTGTCGACCGCCGGGCGGAAGCCCTGCGGGATCACACCGCCGACGATCTTGTCGACGAACTCGTAGCCGACATGGCCGTCGAGCGGCTCGAGGACGATGTGGCAGTCGCCGAACTGGCCGCGGCCGCCGGTCTGCTTCTTGTAGCGGCCGTGTGCGCGCGCCTCCGCCTTGATCGTCTCGACGTACGGGACGCGCGGCTGGTGCAGCTCCATCTCGACCCCGAAACGCCGCCGCGCCCGTTCCACCGCAACCTCGACGTGCACCTGGCTCATGCCGGAGAGGAGCTCCTCCCCGGTCTGCTGGTCGCGCGACAGGCGCAGGGTGGGATCCTCTTCGCCGAGCCGGCGGAGCGCCTGCGCGACCTTGTCCTCGTCGCCCTTCGTCTTCGCGGACACTGCGAAGCTCATCACCGGCTCGGGGAAGCCGAGGGCGGGAGGCTCGAGATCGTGCTCGGCATCGACGAGCACGTCGCCGGTCTGCACGTCCTTCAGCTTCGCAACCGCGCCGATGTCGCCTGCGCCGAAGCCGGCGGCCTTCTCGTGCTCCTTGCCGTCGAGCGTCATCAGGGAGCCGAGCCGCTCCTTGGAATGGTCGCGGTGGTTGACGAGCGTCGTGTCGCCCTTCACCTCGCCTGCGTAGACACGGAAGATCGAGATGCGGCCCGCGAAGGGGTCCGCGACCGTCTTGAAGACGAACGCAGCGACTGCTGCGTCCGTCTTGATCGGCGAGCCCTTCTTGACCGGGCTCGGCACACCCTCGACGATCAGGTCGAGCAGCGCGTGCGTGCCCAGGTTCTTCGTCGCGACGCCGCAGGCGACCGGGTAGATCTCGTCGCGCGTGACGGCGTTCTTCAGCGCGGCCGCGATGTCCTCGGCCGGAATCTCCTCGCCGCTCAGATACCGCTCCATCAGCGCCTCGTCGGTCTCGACGACCGCGTCGAGCAGCTTCGTGCGGTACTCCTCGACGGTGGCGGCGAGCTCGTCCGGGATCGGGACCGGATCGCCCTCGCGCTCCCCGTGCGGGTCCAGGTAGGCGCAGTTGTGCAGGAGATCGACGATGCCGGTCAGCTCGTGCTCGGCGCCGATCGGCAGCTGGATCGCGATGCAGCGATCCGAGAGCTGCCCCTGGACCGCGGCCAGCACCCGGTAGAAGTCGGCGCGCTCGCGATCGAGCATGTTCACGTAGACGACCCGCGAGAGCTCGAGCTGCTCTGCACGGTCCCACACCCGCGACGTGTTCACCTCGACGCCCATCACGCCCGAGACGACGACGAGCGCACCTTCGACGACGCGCAGGGAGGCGACGGTGTCCGCCTGGAAGCCCGAGTCGCCGGGGGTGTCGATGAAGTTGAGCTTGCGGCCCTGCCAGTCACACGAGCAGAGCGAGGCCGAAAGTGACATCTGGCGCTTCTGCTCGTCCTCGTCCCAGTCCGAGACGGTCGTGCCGGCCTCGATCGTCCCGAGCCGGTTCGTCTTGGCCGACTGGAAGAGAAGAGCCTCGACCAGTGACGTCTTGCCCGTTCCGCGGTGTCCGACGACAGCGACGTTGCGAATCTTCCCGGCTTCGATGGGCATCGAGTCCTCCTGGGCGCGTAGAACGGGTCGCGCGAATCCTATGCCCCGGCCGCTCCCAGGGCGAGACGGCCCGTCACCGTGTGGTTGTCGGCGATCGACCACGAGATCCGAACCGCGCGGGAGCCGCAGGAGCCCCGCAGCCCGTCGGAGGCCAGCGCGGTGACGGTGCCGCGGCACGACGCGCCTGTCGGGAAGTTGAGGGCGAGCGACGTCTGCTGGACCTGGCCCTGGTCGACGAGCAGGTCGACCCGGAGCCCGGCGCCGCCGGCATGGCCGACCACCGACAGGACCGGCGAGGAGTCGGCGCTGACGATCTGCGCAGCAACCGTGCCGGAGAACGCCGTCGGGACGGTCGTGACCGCCGGCGCTGCGACCGTGGTCGCCTGCTTGTGCGGCGCCTTCGGCTGCGGTGAGAACGCGAGCGCCAGGACCGCGACGACGGCCGTCGCGGCCACGCCGCCGACCGCGCCGAGGCTGACCGTGCGTGCGAAGCGCCCGAGGAATGCGAGCCCCACCGTGCACACGGCCACGCCGACGAGCGCGATGAACCAGAAGTCCTGCCGGTCGGTGCCGGCGAGGAGCCCGTGTGCGGTGGCCGTCACCCAGACGGCGAGCGTCACGTAGTGGATGCTGCGCCACACGCGGAAGGGCAGGCGCGTGCGCACGAGGTTGGAGAGCGCGACCGCCAGGAGGAGCAGAGCGGAGGTGATGCCGAGACCGACGCCGAACGGGCGATAGGCCGTCCGAAACGGGATCACGAGCTGCAGGACCGAGATCGGGACGACGCGATCCGCGAGGAGCGCGAGGCCGTGCAGCGCGAGGAAGACGCCGGTGAGGATCGCCAGGAAGCGGTGCACCTCCTGGACGGCGAAGCGCGGCCAGGTGAACCTGGCGCGCGCCGACATGAGCACGCCCAGGACGACCGAGGTCGACATGAGCAGGTACGCGACGATCCCCGCCGAGCGGGCGACGTACCAGGTGAGAGCGGTCATGCCGCCGCTTGGAGCGGGACGCCGCGCGTCCAGCTCTCGTTGGTGACGACGGCGTCCCCGTGGTCGACGAACCGGCCGGCGAAGCCGCGCTCGTCGAGCCACGAGGGCCCCGCGTCACCCAGGAGGAGGGCAGCCTTTGCAGCGATGTCGGCGATCAGACAGGTCGGTGCGGCAACCGTCACGTCGCGCCAGCGCACTCGCGCCGGCGCGCCGGTCGTGGCATCGATCAGATGGTGCTGCCGCTCGCCGCCCCGCAGCCAGGAGCGGTGGGCGACGCTGCTCGTCGCGAGACCGCCCCGCTCGAGCGTGACTGTGTCTCCACCGGGCAGACCGACGACGATCGGGTGAGTGGTCGCCAGGTCCCCGCCGGCCGAGACCCAGCCCTCGCCGAGCAGCGCGAGTGCGTCGTCCACCGTCTTGCCCTTGACGACGCCGTTCAGGTCGAGGATGACCGGCTCGACGCGCAGGAGAACGCGGCCGCGGAGGGTGATGCAGCTCGCAGTGGGCACCGCCGCCGGCTCGGCCGGATCGCCGTCAGGGGAGAGCAGCGAGTAGTCGCGGTCGTAGCCGGCGGCGAGCATTGCGCCACCGACGGCAGGGGTGACAAGCCCGCCGGTGGCCCGAGCGGCGTCGAGTGCGAGGGAGAGCATCGACGCCAGCTCCTCCGAGCAAACCGTGACGCCGGAGGGTGTGGCGTTGATTCGATTGAGCTCGGAAGATTCGACAAAGCGGCTGAAGCGGTGGTCGCGCGCCTCGAAGAGACGGCGCACGTCGTCGACGGGCAATCCGTCCTCGAGCAGGATCTCGCAGCCCATCGAGCGGAAGGACGTCATGACCCCGAGCTCTGGACGACGGGCGCGCTCGCGGCGGGCGCCGGGCTGACGGGGCTGCTCGAGCTGCCGGAGTCGTCCGAGCTGCCGGAGCTGCTCGAGCTGCCGGAGTCGTCCGAGCTGCCGGAGCTGCTCGAGCCGGTCAGGCTGTTCGCGGCCGCGAGCAGGGAGCTCGATTCGCCCGGGATCGCGGCCTGGGCCTGCGCCGACGTCGAGTGGTGCCCGTGCGTGCCCGGATGGGCGGCGCGCACGGCGACGGCGCCGCCGGCGAAGACGCCGGCGGCGATCACGCCGATCGCATAGCGGGTGATCCGCAGGCGGCGGTGGACGGCATCCATACGGGAAGGGCGGCTCATGGGACGAAGCCTGCCCAGCGGCCCTAAGCCGTGACTAAGGCCTTCGTTCAGATTTCCTATGGATTCAAACGCGGGCGGCCGCGCCGCCGAGCCGGGCCTTCAGGCGCAGGATCGCCTTGGTGTGCAGCTGCGAGACCCGGGACTCGGTGACGCCGAGCACCTCGCCGATCTCGCGCAGCGTCAGCTCCTCGTAGTAGTAGAGCGTGACCACGAGCTTCTCGCGCTCGGGCAGCCGGGCGATCGCATCGGCGAGCGCCTCCCGCATCTCGGTCTCGTCGAGCACCTCGGCCGGTCGCGGCCCGGTCGTGTCCTCGATCGTGTCCAGCAGCGAGACCTGGTCCCCCTCGCCGGAGACCGACCAGAGCTCGTCGAGCGCTGCGATCGAGGAGCGCGAGATGTCGGTCAGCGAGTCTTCGAGCTCGGCGACGGTGATGCCGATCTTGGCCGCGATCTCCTCGTCGGTCGGCGCCGTCCCGAGCTTCGCCTCGAGCTCGGCGATCGCGCGCTCGATCTCGCGGGCCCGCGAGCGCACCGAGCGCGGCACCCAGTCGAGCGCGCGGAGCTCGTCGATGATCGCGCCCTTGATCCTCGCGATCGCGTAGGTCTCGAACTTGATGTCGCGCCCCGGGTCGTAGCGCTCGATCGCCCCGATCAGGCCGAGCAGGCCGTACGAGACGAGGTCGCCCTCGTCGACGTGAGCGGGCAGGCCCGAGCCGAGACGCCCGGCGACGTACTTGACGAGCGGCGCGTAGGTCAGGATCAGCCGGTCGCGGAGCGCCTTGTCGTTCGTGCGCCGGTACTCCAGCCACAGTGTCTGCGTGTCCTCCCCTGCCACTAGGTGAGAATACGCGCTAGAAGCGCGTTTTCCTTAGTGCCGAGTAGGCGAGCGACCCCATCCAGGCCGCGAGAGCGCCCGAGGCGACCGCGATCGGCCACTGCGAGGCCGTGGCGCTGTAGACGGCGATCGCGGCGAAGGCCACCGTGATCAGGCTGAAGAGCACGGCCAGGGACACCGGCCGATGCTACTGGCGCACTGAGCAGGCTCGCGCCGAAGGCAGCCGCAAAGCCCTGTCTCAAGTGTCAGGTGTGAGATCTCGCACAGCGAGGAAGGCAAAGGAGATGACCCGAATGAGACATGGCGATCGGCCCCGCTCGGAACTGCGCCTGCTCGTGCTTCCCCTGGCGCTCCTCGTTGCCCTGCTTGCGGGCTGCGGCGGGAGCAAGACCGCGGCGACGACGACCGGTGCGACGACCACGAGCGGATCGGGCGGGAAGTTCAAGGTCGCGCTCGTCAGTGACATCGGGAAGTTCACCGACAAGGGGTTCAACCAGAACCAGTTGAAGGGCCTCAACGTCGCGAAGGCCAAGCTCGGGGTGAGCGGAGTGGCGCTCCAGTCGAACTCGACGAGCGACTACGCGCCGAACTTCAACTCGGCGATTCGCAAGGGCGCGAAGCTCGTCATCGCCGCCGGCTTCCTGCTCGCGCCGACGGAGGCGACGTACGCGAAGAAGTTCCCGAACGTCGACTTCGCGATCACCGACTACACCGTGCACACCGCCCCGTTCGCCGACAAGCAGGGCAACGTCCTGCCCGCGTTCAAGAACGTCCAGGGCCTGACCTACAAGGCGAACGAGTCGGGCTGCCTGGTCGGCGTGCTGGCGGCCAAGATGGCCGAGAAGATGGGCGGGAACACCATCGGTGCAGTCGGCGGACTGAAGATCCCACCGGTCGACATCTGGATCGCCGGCTACCAGTATTGCGCGAAGAAGGCCGTGCCCGGGACCAGGGTGCTCATCCAGTACTCGAACGACTTCGTCGCGACGGACAAGTGCCAGACGGTCGCCCAGAACGAGATCGCGCAGGGCGCCAAGGTGCTGTTCCAGGTCGCCGGCGGTTGCGGTCTCGGCACGCTCAAGGCAGCTGACAACGCCGGAATCTGGGGCATCGGCGTCGACGTCGACCAGTACAACGACGCGAAGCGCGTCCTGACGAGCGGCGTCAAGCGAGTCGACACCGGCGTCTTCGACGCGATCGCGCAGGCGAAGGCCGGGAACTTCAAGGGCGGCTCCGACCTCGTCTTCGACCTGAAGAACGGCGGCATGGGCGTGGGCAGGATCAGCCCTGCCGTGCCCAGCTCACTGATCGCCCTGATGAACAGCTACAAGGCGAAGATCATCGCGGGCAAGCTCGAGGTCCCGACCGGGCTCTAGCCGAGAAGCAGTCCTTGCGCAGAGGACGTCGCGATCAGCGGAAACCGCGGCAGCGACTACACTTCGGGCACAGCCCAGGGGCGTGGCGCAATTGGTAGCGCACCGGTCTCCAAAACCGGGGGTTGCAGGTTCGAGTCCTGTCGCCCCTGTCGGTCATACACCTGCTAAACCGCCGCTCTCGTCGCCTCGTCAGGCGACAGGGCGGCGGTTTCGTACCGCTTTCTCGCCACAGCCGGCTCGACAAGAATGCCCTATGAGCAACGCGGACGGCTCGGACGAGATCACGATCACGAGGGCCCAGGCGCGGTTCGTCTCTTGGGTCTCCGAGGTTCTGCTGGATATCGTCGTCCTGAACCTCTTCGTCGAGTACGTCCACACGATCGTCATCGACTCCTTCGCGATCTCGGTCCTGACCGCGCTCCTGATGAAGTTGGCCATCGACGCGGTCAAGGGCCTGGAACACCGTGTCGCCGGCTATTTCCGTACCAAGCAGGGGCTGGTCTGGAGAGCCCTTGGGCTGCTATCCGTGTTCTCCATCCTGTTCCTGAGCAAGTTCGTGATCCTGGAGTTGGTGAACATCGTCTTCGGAGACCACGTCCAGCTCGGACACTTCATCGAGATCGTCTCCATCATCCTCACGATGCTGGTCGGCAGCGCCTTGTTGCGGCTTGTCTTCCGGCAACTGGGACGCCACGCCGCGCAGGGACGTTGAGCAGCTCTGGGCCAGGCGTGCTCGCCCCTCACGTGAGCTGACGGCCACCGTCAGCGGGTCGAGAAGCCGAGCGCTCGCGCACCCACTGAATCTGATTCGGCGCAGCCGAACCAGATTCACGAGCTACGAGTTGCCGCTACCTCCGAGAAACTCGCGACCCAGATTCACAGAGCGAATCTGGGTCGATCGCAGTGCGCGCGCCAGCGCGGAACGCCGGCGCAGGGTGCTTAATACGGGGTTCGCACCGTCGGCGATAGGCTCTCGTCTCGCACCACGAGAACCGAATCGAGGTGTTTGCATGACCGCCGCGGTCACCGGCGCGAGAGCGAGGAGCGCGAGGCGACGGGGCAACGAGGCACTCCTCGGCCACCCGGGCGACGAGGGAAGCTCGACGGCGCTCTCGAACGAGCGGGTCGCGTTCGGCTGCGAGTGCGACCGGGTCGGGTGCTCCGAGACCGTCTGGATGGTCGAGAGCCACTTCCGCCGAGTCGTGCGGGCCGACGGCGTTGCGCTCGTCGCGCCGGGCCACGCCGCCTCGGGCGATCACGTGATCGCGAGCACCTCCAGCTACCTGCTCGTCAGCCGCGAGCCCTGACCGCACCGCTCAGGAGCTCGCGGGGGCCGCGGCGGGCTGCTGCACGCCGAGCGGCAGCCGCAGCACGAACGTCGAGCCTCTGCCGGGCACGGACTCGACCTCGAGCGTGCCCTCGTGAGAGACGACGATGTCGCGCGCGACCGCGAGCCCGAGCCCGGTGCCGCCGACGGTGGCAGCCGCGTCCGCCGCGCGGAAGAACTTCTCGAAGATGCGCGGCGCGTCCTGCCGGCTGATGCCGATGCCGTCGTCCGAGACGGAGACGACGGCGTTTCGGTCCTCGGAGCCCACCGAGACCCGCACCTCCCCGTCCGGCGGCGAGTACTTGATCGCGTTCGAGAGCAGGTTGCCGACGACCTGCGAGAGCCGGTCGCGGTCGCCGTCGACGACGAGCGCCTCGCCGGGAACGTCGAGCACGAGCCGATGACTCGCCGGCTCGAGGAAGAACAGCTGCACCTGCTCCCGAACGAGCTCGACCAGGTCGAACGGTGTCCGCACGAGCGTGAGATCACCCCCGGCGAGGAGCTGCACGTCGAGGAAGTCGCCGGCGAGCCCGGCGAGGCGGCGCGCCTGGGTGTCGATGATCTCCAGGTAGCGACGTTGCTCGTCGCGCGGAAAATCCCGTTCCAGGAGCAGCGCCGTGAAGCCGAGCACGGCCGCGAGCGGCGTGCGCAGCTCGTGCGAGACCATGCTGATCAGGTCGCGCTTGTGGCGCTCACCCTCCCGGAGCTGCTCGTTCTGCTCCAGCATCTGGTGCCGCCCGAGCTCGAGTGAGCGCGTCATCGAGTTGAATGCAGTGACGAGCGCGCTGACCTCCGCCGTCCCTTCGGGCTCGAGCCGGACGGTCAGGTCGCCCGCCGCCACGTCGGCCGCGGCGGCCGCGACCCGGCGCACCGGTCGCGCCACCCCCCGCGCCACCCAGGCGCCGAACAGCAGCACGAGCGCGGACGACACGACGATCGCCCCGATGCCCACGCCGACTGCCACGTTCGCAACCTGGCGCGCGTGCGCCGACGCCGTCTGCGCCCGCCGGTTCTCGGCTGCGAGCAATCCGTCCAGCGTGCCGTTGATCTCGCCGATCCGCCGCTTCGCCTCGCTGCCCGCCGCCTGCCCGGTCGCGGCCGCGCGTGAGATCTGCGCGATCACGATCACGTTGTCCGCATAGTCGACCAGGTACCCGTGCAGCTCGCTCGCGACGCGCTGCGCACGCACACGCTGGGGCGGATCGTCACGGACGAGCGACCGAAGATGTCCCACGTCGCCCGGGACGCGCTCGCGCGCCGCCTGGAAGATGACCACGAACCGGGGATTCGACGAGAGCACGTAGCCGCGAAGCGCCGACTCCAGATCGGCCGACAGCGTCCTGACGCGGAGCGTCGCGACCGTCACGTCCTTCGAATGCGACTCCCGTGCCTCCGCGCTCCGCAGCGACAGGATCGCGACGAGCGCGGCGACGAAGAGGATGCCGACGAGCACTGCGATGCCGGCCGCGAACAGGCCGACGCGCTGGATGAGCGAGAGGCGCCTCACCGGCGGCGCCCGACGAGCTCTTCGGCGATCGACAGCACATCCTCGACCCGAAACGGCTTCGGCAGGAAGCTGTCCGCGCCGTTGTCGAGCGCGAGGGCGACGTCCTCCGGTGCCTGCCACGCCGAGACGACGACCACCCCCACCTCCTGCAGGGCCGGGTCCGCCCGGATCTCGCGCAGCACCTCGATCCCGCCGAGCCCCGGCAGCATCACGTCGAGGAACACGAGGTCGGACGGCGATTCACGCAGCTGCGTGAGCGCCGCCTCCCCGTCCGACGCCTCCTCGCACCGGAACGTGTCGCCGAGCGTCACGACGATCAGCTCCCGCAGCGGCGCCTCGTCGTCGACGACGAGGACCCGCGGACGTTCGTCGGCCAGACCGCTCGTCACCCGACCAGCCGAAAGAGGAGCACCTCGTGCCGCGGGCGAAGGTGGGTTGCCGTGACCGTGAGTGTCCCGCGCGCGTTGTCGTACAGCCCGGTGCCGCCGACGATCGGGATCTCGTAGAAGAGCCTCGACTGGAGCGCTCCGGTGGCGACGAGCGTCCCCTTCGGCAGGACGTAGGTCGCGACGCACGTCCGGTTGCGCGCGTCGACGAACGTACAGGTGATCAGGCTGCGGCCGATCGGCTTGCGGGTGAGGCTCGGGTTGTAGAGCCGTTGGGTGATCGTCTCGATCGTGCCCACGGCGGTGCCGCTCGCCGGGTGCGTCAGGTGATATGTCCCCTGGATGTCGGTGATCCTGATCTGAGCGGGCCCGGTCGCACCGTGCGCTGCGAGCGTCACGGCCAACGCGACGCCCATCCCAGCGAGCACGCCCAGCGTTATCTCGCGCCGTTTGGCTCGAATCATGAACTCCCCTTTCGTCGCCCCGATCAGTTTCGCACAGCCGCCTGTCGGCCGAGTGCGGCGACGGCGGTCGCCGTCACAGGCCGGAGATCAGCAAATCCGCGGATTCGCCCCGTTCGGCGCCGGCGTGACACTGGCAATGCACCCGAAAGGAGGTGAGCAATGGCCACGCTCGAGAAGTGGGCTCCGCTCCCCGACCTCGACCTCGTCGAGCGGCGCCTGCGCCGGTTCTTCGAGGACCTCGGCGTCGCGCCTTCGGTGACGCCCGCTGCCGACGTCTACGACACGGGCAGCGAGCTCGTCGTCGAGCTCGACGTGCCCGGCTTCGACGACAAGGACCTCACCGTCGCCGTCGTCGACAGCACGCTGACGGTCAGCGGCACGCGGGCAAGCGCCGAGGAGACGCAGCAGAGGCAACTCCGCCTGCGCGAGCGGCTCGAGACGCATTTCGAGCGGCGCTTCCAGCTGCCGATCGAGGCGGACACCGAGCATGTCACCGCGGAATACGGCAAGGGCGTGCTCACGCTGCACGTACCGAAGCTGGCTGCGGCGAAGCCACGGAGCGTGAAGATCCTCAAGAAGTGAGCCCCGACCAGTGAGCCTTGCGCGGTCTCGGCGTGACCCCTGCGCCGGCCGCGCAGGCTCTTCGAGAAAGGATGGTCATGACGAAGGCGACGACTTCAGGCCCATACGTAGGCGATCGCGTCGAGATCGTCGGTCACCGGGTCGGCGACGCCCCCCGGAGCGGTGAGATCGTCGAGGTTCTCGGCACCCCACCGAACCAGCACTTTCGGGTTCGCTGGGAGGACGACCACGTTTCGCTGCTCTACCCGGGGAGCGACGTGGAGGTCGTCCACCGCCGCGCCCGGCCTGCGCCCCGCAAGCCGCGGCCGACCCGTTCGGCCTGAGCTTCCAGGCCGGCGACGACGAGGGAGCGCCCCCAGACGCTCCCCGGTCGTAGCCGTAGACCCCTCCTCGAACTCAGCCGCCGGCGGGCACGTACGCCGGTCCCGCGGCAAGCACCGCCTGCGCCGCCGCGAGCCGGGCCACCGGGACGCGGAACGGCGAGCACGACACGTAGTCGAGACCGATGCTCTCGCAGAAGGCGATCGACGCGGGGTCTCCCCCGTGCTCGCCGCAGATCCCGATCTCGATCGACGGGCGCGTCGCCCGGCCGCGCTCGACGGCCGTGCGGACGAGCTCTCCCACTCCCTCGACGTCGATCGTCTGGAAGGGATCGTGGGCGAGCAGCCCGTGCTGGAGATAGAAGGTCAGGAAGCGACCCTGAGCATCGTCACGGGAGACTCCCAGCGTCGTCTGCGTGAGGTCGTTCGTCCCGAACGAGAAGAAGTCCGCGTGAGCGGCCAGCTCGCCGGCGCGCAGCGCCGCGCGGGGCAGCTCGATCATCGTGCCGACGCGGTAGTCGAGGCCACCCTCCTCGGCGACCGTTCGCGCCGTCAGCTCGACGAGGCGCTCCAGCTCCGATGCGAACGCGACGAGCGGATGCATGATCTCGATGATCGGGAGGAAGCCCGTCCTGCCTTCGACAGCCTGGCCGGCGCGCACGATCGCCTTGATCTGCATCTCGTAGATCTCGGGCCGCTCGATGCCGAGGCGGCAGCCGCGGGTCCCGAGCATCGGGTTCGCCTCGCGCAGGGACTCGATCCGCTCGCGGATCCGCACGTCCTCGACCTCCGAGGGATCGGGGAGGAACTCGTGCAGCGGCGGGTCGAGCAGCCTGATCGTGACGGGCAGCCCCGCCATCGCCTCGAAGATCCCCTCGAAGTCGGACTGCTGCATCGGCAGGAGCCGCTCCAGCGCCGCCGCTCGTTCCTCGACGGTCGCCGCGAGGATCATCTCGCGGACGATCGGGAGGCGCTCGGCCGCCATGAACATGTGCTCCGTGCGGCAGAGGCCGATTCCCTCCGCCCCGTGCAGCCGCGCACGCTCGGCGTCGAGCGGCGTGTCGGCATTCGCATAGACGCGCAGGCGACGGACGTCGTCGGCCCAGTCGAGGATCGTGGCGAGGTTCGCGTCGGGCTCCGGCTCGACGAGCGGGGCGAGCCCGATGATCACACGGCCGGTGGTGCCGTCGATCGTCAGCGGATCGCCCTCGCGGATCACGATGTCGCCGATCCGGGCCGTGTGCTCCTCCAGGTCGATGTCGAGCGCGGCACAGCCTGCGACGCACGGCTTGCCGAGCCCGCGCGCGACAACCGCCGCATGGGAGGTCATCCCGCCGCGGGCGGTGAGGATCCCCTGGGCGGGCAGCAGGCCGTGGATGTCGTCCGCGGTCGTCTCGGGCCTGACGAGGATGATGTCCTCGCCGTCGGCGCTCCGCGCGGCGGCCGTGTTGGCGTCGAAGATCGCGAGGCCGCAGGCGGCTCCGGGCGACGCGCACAGCCCGGTCGCCGCAACGACGAGCTCCGCGCGGGGATCGATCGTCGGGTGCAGGAGCTGTTCCAGCTGTGCCGGGTCGATCCGCTGCACCGCCTCGTCACGCGAGAGCAATCCTTCGCCTGCCATGTCGACCGCGGTGCGAAGCGCTGCGGTCGCGGTGCGCTTGCCGCCGCGTGTCTGCAGGAGGTAGAAGCGCCCGCTCTCGATCGTGAACTCGACGTCCTGCATGTCGCGGTAGTGCCGTTCGAGCTCTGCGACCGCCCTTTCGAGCTGGGCGTGGGCCTCGGGCAGCACCTGACGCATCTCGGCGACGGGCAGAGGCGTGCGGGTGCCGGCGACAATTTCCTCCCCCTGCGCCTCCGAGAGGAACTCGCCGTAGAGGCCCGGCTCGCCGGTCGCAGGGTCGCGGCTGAAGCAGACGCCGGTCGCCGACCGCGAGTCGCGATTGCCGAACACCATCTGCACGACGTTCGCAGCGGTGCCCGCAGCCTCGGAGATGCCGGCGGTCTTGCGGTACACCTGGGCGCGGGGAGCGTTCCACGACTCGAAGACGGCTGCGACGGCAGCGAACAGCTGCTCCTTCGGGTCCTGCGGGAAGTCGGCGCCTGTCGCAAGCAGGTAGATGCCGCGGAACGTGTCGACGAGCTCATAGAGATCGTCGTGGGTGTGCGCTTCCTGGTCACGCGCTTCGAACGCTTCGAGCTCCTTGGCGAAGAGCGCCGAGTCGATGCCTGCGACGACCTCACCGTACATCTGAATCAGACGCCGGTAGTCGTCGAGCAGGAAGCGCACCGATTCAGGCGCCGCCTGCCGGATCACCGCGTCGTTCATCCCCAGGTTCAGGACGGTCTCCATCATCCCCGGCATCGAGACAGGACCGCCGGAGCGCACGGAGACGAGCAGCGGATCCGCCGGGTCGCCGAAGCGCTGGCCGGTTCGCTCCTCGAGCCGCGCAAGGTGCTCCTCGATCTCTGCCCGGAGGTCGGCCGGGAGCGGGCCGTGATCGGCGAGATAGTGGCGGCACGCCTCGGTCGTGATCGTGAACCCGTACGGGACGGGGAGGTTGAGCGCAGTCATCTCGGCGAGACCGAGACCCTTGCCGCCGAGCACGTCGCGGCCACCCTCGCAGAACTCGTCGAAGTCGTAGACCAGCTTGGCAGTCATGCTGCGCACCTCCTGAGAAGGACGTCCCGGTCGGCCTCGACGGGCAGATTGACCATCGGCTCGAGGGCGACATTCATTGCTCCGAGTGTCTGTTCGGCTCCAGGAGGCAGCATCGGCGCGCTCCCCGATCGGCTCGCGGCATTCCCGCAGGAGGCTCGAGCAGCCGCGCGACAACGCCGAGACGGCCGCGCGGCGGCCGTCTCGGCTCGAGTGCACCTGTCACACCGCGTGGACGACGGGCGTGAGCACGCGCTGTGCGAGCTCTGCAAGCCTCGTCGAGTAGCCCCATTCGTTGTCGTACCAGGCGACGACCTTGACCTGTGTCCCGCCCGCGACCAGCGTCAGGCCCGAGTCGAAGATCGACGAGAACCGCGACTTGATCACGTCCGACGAGACGAGCGGCTCGTCGCTGTACTGGAGGATCCCGGCCAGCTCGTCCGTGGCGGCCGCCGCTGCGAACAGGGAGTTGACCTCGTCGACGGTGGTGGGACGCTCGACGTCGACGGTCAGGTCGACGAGAGACCCAGTGAGCACCGGCACGCGCGCCGCGAAGCCCTGCAGCTTGCCGGCGAGCTCCGGGATCACGAGCCCGATCGCGGTCGCGGCACCGGTCGAGGTCGGCACGATGTTGGCCGCCGCCGCGCGTGCGCGCCGCAGGTCCTTGTGTGGGAGGTCGACCAGGCGCTGGTCGCCGGTGTAGGCGTGGATCGTCGTCATGACGCCGTGCCGGACCCCGAGCCCCTCGTGCAGGACCTTCGCGACCGGGGCGAGGCAGTTCGTGGTGCACGACGCGTTCGAGACGACAGTGTGGGCCAGCGGGTCGTAGGTGTCGAAGTTGACCCCCAGGACGAGCGTCGCGTCGACGTTCTTGCCGGGTGCGGAGAGGACGACCTTCTCGGCTCCGGCGGCGAGGTGCGCGGCTGCGTCGTCCCGGGCACGAAACTTGCCCGTGCACTCCAGCACGACCTCTGCGGAGACCTCGCCCCACGGGATCGACCCCGGAGCGGTCTCGGAGAAGACCGGGATGCGCATGCCGTCGACGACGAGCGCGTCCTCCTCGACTCCGACGACGCCGGGGAACGGGCCGTAGAGCGTGTCGTGGCGAAGCAGGTGCGCGAGCGTCTCAGCATCCGCGACGTCGTTGATCCCCGCCCACTCGATCTCGGCGCTGCCCTCGTATGCGGAGCGGAACGCGCAGCGTCCGACCCGGCCGAATCCGTTGATGCCCACACGAACGGTCATTTGCTCTTCTCCTTCGGTCTTCTAGCTGAGTGCAGGTTCCTGTGCCGGCTCCGGGACGACGAGGAGCGGCCGCGTCGTGTCCCCGATCAGCGCACGCGAGGTGCTGCCGAGGAGGAACCGCTTCACACCGGTCAGCTGGCGCGCGCCGACGACGATCAGGTCCACGTCGAGGTCTTCCGCGACCGCGGCGATCTGAGTCGGCGGATAGCCGACCAGCAACTCGGTCGTGCTCGCGACGCCGAGCTCCTCGGCCTTCGCGCACGCTGCGACCAGGACCTCCGTCTGCGCACGCTCGGGCACGCGATCGGGCTTGCCCGGGCCGTGCACGAACTGCTCACCCACGATCGAGACGACGTTCACGAACACGACCTCCGCCGCCTCTGCGACGGCCAGGGCGAGCCCCTGCTCGATCGCCGCGTGCGACGCCGGCGTGTCGTCGACCGCGATCAGGATGCGCTTCAGCTTGCGGGTCATCGCAGCCTCCTTTGTCGCTTCCAGACTGCACCCGCCCCGAAAGGGCCGCACCGGGGTTTTCCCGCAGTTGGCTCGGGGCGTTCGCCGATTACCGGCCCTTCCGAGCAGCGGCATGATTGGGTGAAGCTTGGAGAAGAGGAGGAGCCCCATGTACGAAATCGTGCTCTGGGCGACCGACGGGTCACCCGTTGCGGACGGCGCGCTCGCGGAGGCCGTGCGGCTCCTGCAGCCCGGCGGCCGTCTGATCGCGTTTCACTGCGACGAGCGGTTCCTGGGCGGACGCGCCGGCGGAATGCCGTTGCTCGCCGACGAGGGCGACCGCCGGAAGAAGCTCCGCGGGCAGGTCGAGCAGCTGAAGACGGACGGCATCGACGCCGAGCTCGTCGTGGAGACGACCCATCACAACACCGCGGGTGAGATCGCCAAGGCCGCCGAGGTCTACGAGGCGGACATCATCGTCTGCGGGACCCGTGGCTTCGGCGTCGTGGCAGGTGCGGTTGCAGGCAGCGTCGCGATGCGCCTACCGCACCTGGCCTCCTGCCCCGTGATCGTCGTGTCCGAGCGGGCTGCGGAGCGGGCGGCGCTGACACGGCGGTAGCCGACTCCGGCCGGGCGTCGTGCGAGGACCGCGGCGCCTAGGCTTCTCTCACGTGACGACGATCCGGATCGAGCATCTGCAGGTCGTCCGCGGCGGCCGCACGGTGATCTCGGATCTGTCGCTCGACGTCTCTCCCGGCCGGGTGACCGGCCTGCTCGGGCCGAGCGGCTGCGGCAAGTCGACGCTGATGCGCGCCATCGTCGGCGTCCAGGTGGTCGCGGGCGGACGCGTCGAGGTTCTCGGCCGCCCGGCGGGCGAGCCCTCGCTGCGGCACGAGATCGGCTACCTCACCCAGGCGCCCTCCGTGTACGCCGACCTGACGGTGACCGAGAACCTGCGGTACTTCGCCGCGGTGACCGGGGCTCCGGCGGAGAACGTGGGCGAAGTGCTTGCCCAGGTCGCGCTCCAGGACGCCGCGGGACAGATCGTGGGCGCGCTCTCGGGAGGACAGCGCACGCGTGTGTCGCTCGCGACGACGCTCCTGAACCATCCCTCCGTCCTCGTGCTCGACGAGCCCACGGTCGGCCTCGACCCGATCCTGCGCGCCGACCTCTGGCAGTCGTTCCACCGGCTCACCGAGGACGGAGCGACGCTGCTCGTCTCGAGCCACTCGATGGAGGAGGCCGCGGAGTGCGACGACCTCCTCCTGATGCGCGAAGGCGCGATCCTCGCGGCGCTGACGCCCGACGAGCTCCGCGCGCGCACCGGCGAGCACGACCTCAGCCGCGCCTTCCTCGCGATCGTCCGCGGAGCCGAAGCGTGACCGCCACGGCCCGGCGCGTCCTCTGGCAGATCCGCCGCGATCCACGCACGATCGCACTGCTCGTCGGCGTGCCCGTCGGCCTCCTGACGCTGCTGCGCTTCGTCTTCGACTCGCGCCTCGCGGTCTTCAAGCACGTCGGCGCGCCGATGTGCGGCCTCTTCCCGTTCATCCTGATGTTCCTGATCACGTCGATCGCGATGCTGCGCGAACGGACGTCGGGGACGCTCGAGCGCCTCATGTCCCTCCCGATCACGAAGGCAGCGCTGCTCGGGGGCTACGCGATCGCGTTCGGCGTGCTCGCTGCGATCCAGGCGGCGATCGTCTGCACCGTCGGCTTCACGCTGCTCGGTCTGGACTCCGCCCACGGCGCGTGGCTCGTCGGCGTGCTCGCAATCGGCAACGCGCTGCTCGGCATGGCACTCGGGCTCTTCGCGAGCGCCTTCGCGCGCACGGAGTTCCAGGCCGTGCAGTTCATGCCGGCCATCGTCTTTCCACAACTGCTGCTCTGCGGGCTCTTCGTCCCGCGCGACGCGATGGCCACTGCGTTGCAGTACGTCGCCTACGCGTTCCCGCTCACCTACGCGTTCGACGCGCTCAGCCGCGCGACGCATCGCGGACCGCTCGGCGGGATGTTCGCGCTCGACGTCGTCGTCGTGACCGGTGCAACGGTCGCCTCCCTGGCGCTCGGCGCTGCGACCCTCCGCCGCAGGACGCCGTAGGCGGCCGCAGAGGCGCCTGGGGTTTCCCCCGATGCGCAGGCGCCCACCCGCGGCGAAAGTGGGGTCATGAGCCCGACGGTCAACGCACTCGGCATGGTGGTCGCGACGCTCCTGATGCTGCTCTCCGGCCTGTCGAAGAAGCGCCTCGAGTGGAAGCCCCGCCGCGGTCGCAAGCCGCCCGGCCCACGCTGATCCGCAAAGATCCGGGCACATGCCTGCGATCCGCGCCGAAGGCCTGACGAAGCGCTACGGCAGCACGCTCGCCCTGGACGCGCTCGACCTGACGATCGAGCAGGGCGAGATCTACGGGTACCTCGGCCCGAACGGCTCGGGCAAGACGACAACGATCCGGCTCCTCCTCGGCCTGCACCGCCCGACCGCGGGGCGTGCCGAGCTGTACGGGCTCGATGCCTGGCGGGAGCCGGTGGCGGCCCATCGTCGCGTCGCCTACGTGGCCGGCGAGCCCTACCTGTGGCCCGCGCTGACGAGCACCGAGACCTTTGCGTTCCTGGAGCGGCTGCACGGCTCGACCGACGCGGCCTACCGGGAGCTCCTCGTCGAGCGGTTCCGGCTCGAAGCGGACAAGAAGGTACGCGCTCTCTCGAAGGGCAACCGGCAAAAGGTCCAGCTGGTGGCTGCCTTCGCGACGCGGGCCGACCTGCTCGTCCTCGACGAGCCCACCAGCGGCCTCGACCCGCTGATGGAGGTGGTCTTCCGGGAGACCGTGCTCGAGGCGAAGGAGCGCGGGCAGACGGTGTTCCTCTCCTCGCACATCCTCAGCGAGGTCGAAGCCCTCTGCGACCGCGTCGGCATCCTGCGGGCGGGGCGTCTCGTCGATCAAGGCAGCCTCGCGGAGCTTCGGCACCTGCGCTCGCAGGAGGTCGAGGTCACCTTCAGCGGGCCGCCGCCCGAGCTCGGGGCGGTGTCCGGCGCGCGCATCGTCGAGGCCTCCGGCAACTCGCTGCGATTCGAGGTGAGCGGCAGCCCACAGCCGCTCCTCGCGGCGCTCGCGGGCACCCCCGTGGTCGCGCTGACGAGCCGCGAGCCGTCGCTCGAGGAGATCTTCCTGCACCACTACGACGGCTCGGAGCCCGGTGGGCGCACGTAGTGCGATCGCGCGTCGCTCGTTCTCCGACGCGCGCGTTCGCACCGGGTCGTTTGCCGCACTGTTCCTCTTCATCGCGGCCGCGAACGTGGTCGGCTACCGGCGCAGCTACCCGACGATCACCGAGCGCCTCGCCTTCGCGCGCAGCTTCGGCTCGAACAAGGCGGTCGAGCTCTTCTACGGCTCGCCGCACGACCTGCTGAGCGTCGGCGGGTACGCAGCGTGGCGCGTCGGAGGTGCCGGAGCGATCCTCGCGGGCATCTTCGGGCTGCTCGCCGCGGTGCGTGCGCTGCGTGCCGAGGAGGACGCGGGGCGCCAGGAGCTCGTGCTGGCGGGGAGCGTCAGCCGGTCGAGCGCGTACCTCGGCGCGCTCGCAGCGGTCGGTGCAGGTGCCGCGGCGCTCTGGCTCGCTCTCTTCGCCGGTCTGGCGCTCACGCGACTCCCGGCCGGCGGCGCCGCGTTCCTGGCCCTCGCGACCGTCTCACCCGCCGTCGTCTTCGCAGGCGTCGGAGCCCTCGCCTCTCAGGTCGCGCCCTCCCGCCGCATCGCCGTCGAGCTCGCGAGCGCCGCACTCGTGCTCGCCTACCTGTTGCGCGTGATCGGCGACGTCTCGTCATCGCTCGGTTGGGCCCGCTGGGCAACTCCGCTCGGCTGGAGCGAAGAGTCGCGTGCGTTCGCGGGCGTGCGGCCCGTCGTCCTCGCCCTGCCCGCGCTGAGCGGAGCCGTGCTCCTCGTCGCAGCCGGTCTGATCTCGGCCCGCCGAGACGTCGGCACCGGCATGCTGCCGGCGCGCGACAGCGCTCCCCCGCGGTTCCGCCTCCTCTCCTCACCGACCGCGCTGGCGGTGCGCGGCGAGCTCGGCGCGCTCGCCGTCTGGGCGGCGGGAACGGGGGTCTTCGCGGTCGTCGTCGGCTCGCTCTCGACGAGCTTCACGAACGCCAACATCCCGGCCAGCCTGCGGCTCCAGCTCGAGAAGCTCGGTGTCTCGACGATCACCACGCCCCGCGGCGTGCTCGGCTTCTACTTCCTCCTCTTCGTGCTCACGATCAGCCTCTTCATGTGCTCCCAGGTCGCCGCCGTCAGGCGCGACGAGGCCGAGCAGCGGCTCGAGACGCTCCTCGCGCTGCCGGTCGACCGGCGCCGTCTCCTGGCGGGGCGCCTCCTCGTCGCCTCGGTGGGAGCGGCGCTGCTCGCTCTCACGGCGGCACTCTGCGCCTGGGCCGGCGCGGCGGCGCAAGGCGCCGGCGTCTCGGCGGCCCGCCTGCTCGAAGCCGGCGCGAACTGCCTGCCGGTCTCGCTGCTCTTCCTGGCTCTCGGGTCGCTCGCCTTCGCCGTCGTGCCACGCGCCGCCGTCACCGTCGCCTACGGCCTGGTCACCGCCGGCTTCCTCTGGCAGCTCCTCGGCGCGCTCCTCGGCGCGCCCCGGTTACTGCTCGACCTGAGCCCGTTCGAGCATGTGGCGCTGGTTCCCGCTCAGCCGTTCCGCACAGGCGCCGCCGCCTGGCTGCTCGCGATCGCGGCCGTCGCCGCGCTCGCGAGCATCTGGTCCTTTCGCAGGCGGGATCTCACCGGTGTGTGACCGCGGCCCGCGCGCTCAGCCCTCCCAGTCCCCGGTGATCAGCGCGTAGAGCAGCGCCTGCTCGGTGGGCATGCGGTTCGCCGCCTGGCGCCAGACGACCGACTGCGGCCCGTCGATCACCTCGGCCTGGACCTCGCTGCCGCGGTGCGCCGGGAGGCAGTGCATGAAGCTCGCGTGCCGTGCGGCGAGCGACATCAGCTCCTCGGTCACCTGGTAGGGGGCGAGCGCCCGCTCGCGCTCGACAGCCTCGCCCTCCTCCCCCATCGACGTCCAGACGTCGGTGTAGACGACGTCGGCGCCGGCGACGGCGACCCGCGGATCGTGCACCACGGACACGTCGCCGGCCACGGTCGGCTCGTAGCCCTCGGGTGTCGCCACCGTCAGCTCGAGGCCGGTCAGGCCCGCGGCTTCGACCAGGGAGTTGACGACGTTGTTGCCGTCACCGACGAATGCCACCTTGATCCCGTCGAGGCTGCCGTGCAGCTCGCGGATCGTGAGCACGTCTGCCAGAGCCTGGCAGGGATGGTGCTCGTCGGTCAGAGCGTTGACGACCGGGATCGTCGCGGCGGCCGCCAGCTCCTCGACGGTGGCGTGCGCGAAGGTCCGCACGGTGATCGCGGCGGCGTAGCTCGACAGGGTCCGGGCAGTGTCGGCGATCGTCTCGCCACGGCCGAGCTGCAGCTCGTCGGGACGGATCACCTGATCCTCCATCCCCAGACGCGATGCAGCGGTCGCGAAGGAGATCCGCGTCCTCGTCGAGGGCTTGTCGAACAGCGAGACGAGGACGTCGCCCTCGAGCGCGTGCAACCAGCCGTACGGGCGCTCCTTCATGCGCGCCGCGAGGTCGAGCAGCTGCTCGAGCTCCGTCACCCGCAGGTCGGCAAGCCGCAGCAGATGCCTGGTGCGTGTGCGCGTGACCATCACTCCTCCCTCATGCGCTGGTCATCAGGTGCATCGTGCCGAGAATCGGCGCCAGCACCTCTGCCAGAGTCGGGTGTCCGACCTCCTCGAGGTCGTACGTGACGTGCCTGATCGGGTGCCGCGACTCGATCAGCCTGCTCAGGTCGATCGGCGTCCCGGTGACGACCACGTCGCAGTCGGCGGCGTTGATCGTCTCCTGCAGGTCGTGGAGCTGCCGCCCCGAGTAGCCCATCGCCGGCAGCACGTCGACCAGGTGCGGCCATTGCTCGAGCGTCGCCTTGATCGACCCGACCGCGAAGGGGCGCGGATCGACCAGTTCGGCGGCACCCGCATTCCTGGCCGCCACCGTGCCGGCGCCGAACGCCATGCCGCCGTGGGTGAGCGTCGGCCCGTCGTCGACGACGAGCACGCGCTTGCCCAGGATCGGTTCACCGGGCTCCAGCTCCACCGGCGACTTGGCATACACGACTCGAGCGGTCGGATTCACCCTCTCGAGGTCCGAGACGACGCGCAGGACGTCCGCGGGCTCGGCCGTGTCGACCTTGTTGACGACGACGACGTCCGCCATGCGGAGATTGACCTCGCCCGGGTGATACGTGAGCTCGTGACCCGCCCGCAGCGGATCGACGACGACGATGTGCACGTCGGGCGCGTAGAACGGGAAGTCGTTGTTGCCACCGTCCCAGATGATCACGTCGGCCTCCGCCTGGGCCTGCGCGAGGATCTCCGCGTAGTCGACGCCGGCGTACATGACCATTCCCAGCTCGACCGGAGCTTCGTACTCCTCGCGTTCCTCGAGCGTCGGCTGTGCCGCGTCGATGTCGGCGAGCGAGCCGAACCGCTGCACGCGCATCGCCTCGAGATCGCCGTACGGCATCGGGTGCCGGACGAGCGCGACCGTGAGGCCGTGGGCGCGCAGGATGCGTCCGATCGCGCGGGTCGTCTGGCTCTTGCCGCACCCGGTGCGCACCGCGGTGACCGCGATCACCGGCTTGACGCTGTTCAGCATCGTCGAGCGCGGCCCGAGCAGCGTGAAGTCGGCGCCGGCCGCCAGGGCGATCGACGCCTTGTGCATCACCGCCTCGTGGGCGAGGTCGGAGTATGCGAGCACGACCTCGTCGACGTCCTCGCGTAGGATCAGGTCGGCGAGCTCCCCCTCGGGGACGATCGGGATGCCTCTCGGGTACAACGGCCCCGCGAGCGACGGGGGGTAGACGCGATCGTCGATTCCCGGGATCTGGGCCGCCGTGAAGGCGACGACGTGCATGTCGGTGTCTTCGCGGAAGACGGTGTTGAAGTCGTGGAAGTCGCGTCCGCCGGCTCCCATGATCACGACGCGTCTCATGCTGCCTCCTTCGAGTCTACGGCGCCATCGTCGGAGCGCGGGGGGCGGCCGGCATCGGTGCCTTCGCTGACGAGCCGTCCGGACCGCCGCTGATGCACGGATTCCGACCGGAGCGCCGCCGCGATCGTGCGGGTTTCCCGCAGTGGTGTTCCGGAGGAGGCCGGATGGCGTTGCACCGGCGTGGCTTCACAGTGCCTGAAAGGCCGAACGACCACCTCGGCCCAAGCGAAAAGGAGTCAGAGATGCGCAAGTACCTAGAGATTGGAGGCGTCGTTGCAACGGTCGTGTTGATCGTGTTCGGCGTCGTCGCAATCGCCCTCGGCGTCAACGGACGCAACACGGTTCGTGACAGCCTCAGGGCAGAACAGATCGTCGGCAGCCCCGACATGACCAAGGAGGGCATTGCCGCCGAGGCCAAGGCAGCCGGGCTGCCGGCCTCGACCAAGCTCCCGACGGCGAACATCGCCGGCAAGGCGATCGTCACGGGCGCGCTCGCCCGCGACTTCGCGGAGTACATGAGGATCCACGCGCTCGAGGCGAGCGGTGGGCTCACCTACTCGCAGATGCCGCGCTATGCATCCGCCGACGGCAAGGGCACGAACGACGCGAGCAAGGCGACCAAGGGAGCGAACGGCCAGCCGCTCGACAACGCCGCCCGCAACACCTGGGTGACCGAGACGGCGCTGTCGACGGCGCTCAACGCGAGCTTCCTCGCCGAGAACGTCGCGCTCTTCGGCATCGTCACCGGCATCGCGTTCCTGCTCACCGGCATCGGCTTCGGGATCCTCGTGCTCTTCGGATCCCTCCGCAGTCGCGACGCAGGGCTTCAGATCTTCGGCAAGCGCAAGCCGGAGCCGGCGGGAACGAAGACCGTCCCCGCCGCGTAGGACCTGCGCATCTCCGGAGGCGGGCCGCCTGCAGACGGCCCGCCTTTGTTCTCTCGATCAGAAGGAACCGATGAAACCCGCAAACACCGTTCTCGAGCCAAGCTCTCCCCCCGTTTGATGCTCGGCGTGCGCGACACGAGGCGCGTGGCCTGGCGGCGGCAGCACGCTCAGCGGCACTACGTCGGTTACGTGACGGTGAGCGAGCAGAACGTCAGGCTCGCAGGCCGCGAACAGACGACGGGGATCGACGTCGCCCTCACCATCCCCCACACCGCGATCCGCGAGGTTCGCGTCGGCACGAAGGACACCGAGCTGGTCGACGGCGAGCTGACCGTGATCCTCGAGCTCCGCGACGAGGAGCCGATCTACGTCAGGCCGCTCGGCACCGGCGGCCCGCACGACCTCGCCGGGTTCGCCCGGAAGTTCCTCGCGCAGTAGCTACGCCGGAGGCTCGAGCTGTCCGTGCTCGATCGCGTAGCGGACGAGCTCGGCGCGGGTCGACAGCTGCAGCTTGCGCATGATGTGCGCCCGGTGAGTCTCGGCGGTTCGCACCGAGATGAAGAGCTGCTTCGCGATCTCCTGGTTCGTGTGGCCGAGAGCGAGCAGCCGCAGCACCTCACGCTCGCGGTCCGAGAGCGGGTCGGACGCGGCAGCCTCCTGTGCGGCGGCGTCCGCGGCGACCATCCTCGCTCCGAGCGCGGGGTGCACGTAGCGCTTGCCGCCGGCCACCTCGCGGATCGCCGCCACGACTTCCGCGTCGGCCGCCTCCTTCAGGACGTAGCCGCTCGCGCCGGCCGCGAACGCCTCGCGCACGTAGCTGGGGTCGTCCTGCATCGACAGCATCAGCACCTTGGCGGACGGGGCCTCGTGGAGCAGCTTGGGGAGGGCCTCGATGCCGCTCTCGTCGGGCATCACCACGTCGAGGAGAACGACGTCCGGCTTGCCCGCACGCACCTCGAAGACGGCGTCACGGGCGTTGCCCGCATCGCCGATCACCTTCATGTCCTTCTCGGCTTCGAGCAGGAGCTTCAGGCCCGACCGGACGACCGCATGGTCGTCGACCACCACGATCCGGATCACGTCAGGGGCACCTCGGCGACGAGGCTCGTGCCCGTTCCGCGGTTCGACTCGATGGTCAGGCGGCCGTCGAGCAGTGCCAGCCGCTCGCGCATGCCGGCGAGGCCGATGCCGCCGCGGAGCTCGTCCTCCGCGTCGAATCCGTGACCGTCGTCTTCGACGAGGGCGGTCGCCGACCCGGCGCGCAGAACCAGCAGCACGCTGACGCGCCGCGCCCCGGCGTGCTTGGCGATGTTGGTCAACGACTCCTGCACGATCCGGTACAGAGTCGTCTCCACCTCGGACGGCAGACGTTCGTCGCCCAGCTGTGACGCGAAATCGACCACGATCCCGGTGGCCTCCACGAACGTCTCGACGAGCCGCTCGACGGCCGGGACGAGGCCGAAATCGTCCAGGGCCTTGGGCCGCAGCTCGACGGCCAGCCGCCGGACGTCCTGCAGGGTGGCGACGACGAGCTTTCGCAGCTCGGCGAGCGCCGCCTGCTTGTCCTCGGCGTTCTCGACCGTCTTCAGCCCGAGCAGGACGGACGTGAGCGCCTGGCCCGTCTCGTCGTGCAGCTCGCGGGCGAGCCGGCGCCGCTCGAGCTCCTGTCCCTCGATCACCCGGCGCAGCGAATTGCGCTGGACACGGCGTGAGAGCTCGACGGCGACCGTGGCGCGCTGGGCGAAGTGCTCGGCGAGCCGCAGGTCGGCGCTCGTGAAGCGCGCATCGCGGCCCTCCCGGTCGTGGGCGAACACGATCCCGATCGCACCGTCGCGGGTCAGCAACGGCACGTAGAGACCTGTGGTCGCACCGAAGTGCCGGGCCACGTCCTGCACCACTTCGGGATCGTCGAGCACCGCGTCGACCCGCTCGCTGCGGCCGCGCGCCAGCACGGCGCCGACCTTGGTCTCGTACGGGACGACGTCGTGGAGCAGCTCGTTCGGGTGCTCGGAGGCGATCGCCTCGATCCGTAGACCCTCCGGCGTGGGCAGCGCGATCGCGACGACCCGAGCGTGAATCAGCTCGCGCAGCCTCTCCACCACGAGCTGGAGCAGCCGCGGGAGCTCCAGCTCCGCCGCCAGCGCGCCGCTGATCTCCTGCAGCGACTCGAGCTGCCGTGACCAGGCCGTGGCCGACTCGTACAGGCGGGCGTTCTCGATCGCGACGGCCGCCTGGGCGGAGAGGAGCGCGACGAGCTCCTCGTCCTCCTCGTCGAAGTCGCCGCCGCCGTCCTTCTCCGTCAGGTAGAGGTTGCCGTAGGCGACACCGCGCAAGAGGATCGGCGTGCCGAGGAACGCCTTCATCGGAGGATGGCCGGGCGGGAAGCCGACCGAGCGCGGGTCCTCGGACAGGTCGTGCAGCCGCAGCGTCCGCGCGTCGGTGATCAGCGCGCCGAGGATGCCCCGCCCGCGCGGCAGATCCCCGATCAGCGCCCGCGCGTCGTCGTCGATTCCATGCGTGACGAACCGCTCCAGGCTGGTGCCGGTCGGGTCGATGACCCCGAGCGCCGCGTAGCGCGCACCGGTTACGAGTGCAGCCGCTTCGACGATGCGCTGGAGCACACCGTCCAGCGAGAGCTCCGAGCTGATTGCGAGCCCGGTCTGCAGGAGGGTGCGCAAACGCGTCGATTGCTCGGTTTCCACGAGGTCATCGTCGCAGAAGTCACCAGGTCTTCGGCGAGGCAGCGGGCGCCGGCCGCCCGATCCGGATGCGCATGTCGACGGCCACGCAGCCGCCGGGAGCCGCGAGCACCGGATTCAGGTCGAGCTCCGTCACCTCGGGCAGGTCGACGGCGAGGCGGGAGAGGCGGTGCAGAAGGTCGGCGAGTGCAGGCCGATCGGCGGCCGGAGCGCCACGCCAGCCGTCGACGAGCTTCGCGGCCTTGCCGGTGCCGAGGAGCTCGGAGACATCCACGTCGGTGAGAGGAGCGAGCGCGAAGTTGGCCGAGCCGATCAGCTCGGCGAGCACGCCGCCGGGCCCGAAGGCGACGAGCGGGCCGAAGACTGGGTCCTGCACGATTCCCGCCAGGAGCTCCGCGCCCTCGGAGAGGAACTGCTGGACGATCACGGGGCCGCCCATGCGGGCGGCGGCCCGGCGTACCTCGTCGGCTGTCCGGAGATCGAGCGCGACGCCGCCGGATTCCGTCTTGTGGGCGCCGGCGGCCGCGGTCTTCACGACGGCAGGCAGCCCGAGCTCCTCGGCGGCGGCCGCGGCCTCGTCCGGAGTTGCGGCACGACGCTCGCCGACGAGCGGGATCCCGTAGGCCTCGAGGAGGGCGTGCGCGTCGTCGGCTCCCAGCCAGCCCTCGCCGGCTGCGTCGACGATCGCGCGTGCCCGCGCGTGGTCGACGGAGACCTCGGGGGTCGTGCCGGCAGGGCGCCTGAGCCAGGCTGCGCGCTCGGCTGCGAGCCCGAGCGCATGTGCGGCGGACTCGGGGTACTCGAAGCCTCCGTGCGCCGAGCCGTCGGCGCTCATCACGACCGAGAGCAGGGGCTTGTCGGATTCCCTGGCGCTGCGGGCGAGGACGTCTTCGACCGCGCGCGGGTCCTCGACGACCGGAGGCACGAAGAGGGCGATCAACGCGTCGACGTTGGGATCCGCGAGAATCGGCCCGATCACGCGCTCGTAGGTCGCGGCGTTGGCCGAGCCCAGCAGGTCGATCGGGTTCGCGAGGCTCGCTTCTTTCGGGACGCCCTCGGCGAGCACGGCCCGGGTCTCGGGAGTCAGCTCCGGCAGGACGAGGCCGTGGGCCTCGCAGGCGTCGGCGCAGAGGATGCCGAGGCCGCCCGCGTTCGTCAGCACCGCGACGCGGTTGCCGGCGGTCGCCGGAAGCGACGTGAGGAGCACGGCCGTGTCGAGCAGCTCCTGCAGTGTCGTCGCGCGCAGCACGCCGGCTTCGCGGAAGAGCGCGTCGACGACGGCGTCCGAGCCGGCGAGCGCCGCGGTGTGGGACGCAGCGGCGCGGGCGCCGGCCTTGCTCGTGCCGCTCCGCATCGCGAGGATCGGCTTCGAGCGGGCGACGCGGCCGGCGACGCGGGCGAACTTGCGCGGGTTCCCGAACGACTCGAGGTACAGCAGGACGACATCGGTCTCGGGGTCGTCCTCCCAGTACTCGAGCAGGTCGTTGGACGAGACGTCGGCCTTGTTGCCGATCGAGACGAATGCCGAGAGACCGAGACCGCGTGCGTCCGCCTGCTCGAGGAGCGCCAGGCCCAGCGCGCCGCTCTGAGACGAGAACGCCGTCCGGCCCGACGGGAACGCGCTGCGCGCGAACGTCGCATTCAGCCGGCAGGCAGCCGATGCGACGCCGAGGCAGTTCGGACCGATCAGGCGCGCGCCGTAGCTGCGGACGAGCGCGAGCAACTGCGTCTGGCGCTCGAGGCCCTCGGAGCCGGTCTCGGCGAAGCCGGCCGAGATCACGCAGATTGCGCGGACGCCCGCGCGGAGCGCAGACTGGGTCGCGTCGAGCACCTGCTCGCCCGGGACGCAGACGACGGCCAGATCGACCGACGCCGGGATGTCCTCGATCGAGCGGTAGCCCGGGACGCCTCCGACCGGTGCGCCCTTCTGGTTGACGGGATAGGCGGCGCCGGCGAAGTCGCCGGCGATCACGTTGCGAAACAGCTCCCCTCCGATCGTTCCCCGGCGCGCCGAGGCGCCGATCACGGCGACCGAGGCCGGCTTGAAGAACGATTCCAGCGAGGCGGCGACCGCCGAGTGATCGCGCTGGGCGATCCGGTCGAGCACCTCCGCAGAGCTTGTGAGCGCGAACTCGACCTCGACGACGCCGCCCACGTAGCGGCGGCGAACCTCGAAGCCGGTGTCGCCGAAGACACGCAGCATGGCGGCGTTCTCCGGCAGCACCTGTGCGACGAAGCGGTCGATGCCCGCAGCGCGCGCGTGCGCGGCAAGACGCTCCAGGAGACGGCTCGCGATGCCGCGACGCTGGTACTCGTCGGCGACGACGAAGGCAACCTCGGCGCGGGAAGGATCGCGGAGCCGAACCCACGTCCCGAGCCCGATCACGCGGACGGCCCCGCCCTCGTCGACCAGCTCACCGATCAGCGACAGGCTCTCGTCGCCGTCGCTCCGCAGGAACGACGAGATCAGGTGGGGATCGACCCTGACGGCGCCCTGGAAGCGCAGGTAGCGGCTCTCCGCCGAGAGGCGCTCGAAGAACTCGAGCAGCGCTGCTTCGTCTGCGGCGGTCGTCGGACGCAGGCCCAGCGTCGAACCGTCCCGCAGGACGACGTCTTCCCGGTCGGCGATGGCAATCACGCCGCCACTGTTGCCGAGCCGCGCTGCGAATCCATCCGCCGAGGGCCGTGCCGATGGTGCGGGGAACTACGTATCTGCCCGCGGCCTCCGCCCCGATTCAGCACGGCGGCCGCAACGGCAGGATCATGGTGTCGAACGAAGAGGAGGACTCCCGATGAAGTCGATCGTTCTCGCCACCGACGGATCGCCATCGGCTGCAGAGGCAACGCTGCGCGCGGTCGAGCTCGCAGGCGCGCTCGATGCGACTCTCGTGGTCGTCGCCGTGGAGCATGTGACCGTCCCCGCGTACGGGTACTACGGATACGCCGACGTCGTCACGGAGCTGGCCAAGCTGGAACACGAGCATGTGGACGAGACGCTGGCACGGGCGCAGGCGGTTGCCACCGAGGCTGGAGTTCGGTGCGAGGTCGTGCATGCAACCGGCTCGATCGCCGAGGAGATCTGCGAGATCGCGGCACGCCGCCAAGCCCGGCTGATCGTCGTCGGCGCACACGGCTGGGGACCGGTCCGGCGGCTGCTGCACGGCAGTGTCTCGAGCGCGGTCCTGCACGATGCGCCGTGCCCGGTGCTCGTCGTCCGCGGGGAGCAGGCCCCCACGGGCGCCGCTGCCGCCGTTCAGCTCGACGAGGCTCGTCGATGACCCGCACGCTCATCGCCTACGGCAGCAAGCACGGCTCGACGGAGGAAGTGGCGACCGCGATCGCAGCCAGCCTCCGTGCGGCCGGTCACGACGTCGATCTTCTCTCCGCCGAGGCGGCCGTCGTCGCGGGGTTGGACGGCTACGAGTCCGTGGTCGTTGGAGGCTCGATCTACATGGGCCACTGGCACGCCGACGCCTGCAAGTTCATCCGCCGGCACCGCGACGCGCTCGCTCGGGTGCCACTGGCGGTCTTCGCCCTCGGTCCTCGCACGCTCGAGCCGGAGGACGTCGCCGGCTCGCGGAAACAGCTCGACGGGGCGTTGCGGCGGCTCAAGGTCGAGCCGCAGCTGGTCGCGATCTTCGGCGGCGCGGTCGATCCCGCGAAGCTCCGCTTCCCACTCAACCGCATCCCCCGGACCGACGTTCGCGACTGGCAGGCGATCGACGCCTGGAGCGACGAGGTCGGGGCGCTGATCTCCGCACGGGAGGCCGCGCTCGTCTAGGGCCGTCCCGGCTAGGACTCGGCGACGGGCTCCGGCCCGCGGCCCGTCGCGAGCACGGAGCCCATGAGCACCAGCGCGAAGCCGAGCACCATCCCCACGGAGATGTGCTCACCGAGCACGGCGACGCCCACGACAGCTGCGACCGCCGGGTTGACGTAGGTGATCACGGTCGCGCGCACCGGCCCGACCTCCGCGATCAGGGCGAAGAAGAGCAGGAAGGCGAGCGCCGTGCAGACGACGGCAAGGCCGAGCACCGATTCGAGGACGTGCGCCGACGGCATCGCCGCCGGCCGGTGCGTCGCGGCGAACGGCGCGTAGACGATCGCGGTGATCACCAGTGATGCGGCCACGACTCCGAGCGCGGGGACGTCACCGAGACTGCGGGAGAGGATGATCGGGCCGACGGCGTAGCAGACGGCGACACAGGCGACCTGGGCGAGCGCGAGCGCGCTCACCTGACCGACATCGAGCCCGACGATCGCGGCGACCCCGGCGATGCCGACGAGCAGGCCGAGCCAGCTGCGCCCGCCCAGCCGTTCACGGGCGCCGGTCAGCGAGACGACGACCGCTCCGACGAGCGGCACCGCTGCGATCAGAAGCCCGGTGAGCGAGCTCGTCAGCGTCGTCTCCGCGCGCGCCAGGAGCACCCACGGGAGCGCAACCTCCACGGCGGTATAGGCGAGGAGCGGCCACCACCGGCGGAGCAGCGGCCGCAGGTCGCCGCGGTAGACGGCAAAGGGTGTGAGCAGAAGCGCCGCGATCGCCGTCCGGCCGAAGACGAGTGTGACCGGTGCAAGCTCGCGCACCGCGACGCGGATCATCAGGTACGGGATGCCCCAGATCACGCACATCGCTGCGAAGAGCAGCGCCCCGCGGCGATTCATTCAGCGGGCTGGGGCTCGGTCAGCATCCGCGCGACACAGAGCGCTGCAACGACGACGATCACGACGTCGTTCCCGAGGCACCACTGGCAGAGCGCGTCGATCGGACCGAGCTGCGCCCACAGGAGGTAGCCGCTGAACGCCACCCCGGAGAACGCGATCAGGACGCCGGCGAACGCGGCGGCGGGGCCGCGCACGAGCGCGGTGCCGATGATCGCCGCGTAGGCGATCAGCCCGAGCACCGCCACCGGGACGCCGGCGAGCTCCGCGTACTTCGACTTCTGCACGGTCTCACAGCCGCTGTTCACGCAGATCGGCGCCGTATGGGCGTAGTGGATGTAGGTGAGGTACGCGGCGATCCCACCGCCGACGGCAGCGGCCGCGACGATCATGGCCCGCAGCCTCACTGGAGCAGCGGATCGAGCGCGGCCTCGAACGAGGCCGGATCCAGAGCCGAGAGCTGGAGCTGTGCAGGGGCTGCCGGCGGGCGCTCGACGATGAAGGTCGGCGTGCCCTGGACCGAGTACTGCGTCGCGGCCCGCCGCGCGTCCTCCCACATCGCGCTGACGGGCTGCGTCAGGAAGGCGGCGGAGATCGAGTTGACGTTCGCGCCTGCCGCCTTCGCGGAGCTCGAGATCACCTCGTCGTTGATCCAGCCGCTGTTCTCGACTCCCTGGCGGGCATAGAGCTCGTCGACCATCTGCCAGAGCTTGTTCTGGAGCCCCGCCGCGTAGGCGGCGCGCAGGCCGTATTCGGAGTTCGGGCCGATGATGTTGATGCCGCGCCAGACGAGCTTGATCTTCCCCGTCCTGACGTAGTCCTTGACGATGGTCGGCAACGTGTCGACGTTCCACTCCTTGCAGTAGGGACACTGCGGGTCCTCGAAGACGAGGACGGTGGCCGGCGCCGTCGCACGGCCGAGTGTGACGTCCTTCTGCGGGATGCCGGCGAGCGAGGCGGCCGCGGTCGGCGTGGTGGCCGTCGACGTCGTGGCGGCGCTCGAGGTGGTGCCCGACGAACCGCCGCCGGTGCCCACCAGGATGAGGACGACCGCGACGGCGATCGCACCGAGCGCCGCAGCGCCGAGCAGGTAGAGACGGTTGCGGTTCACGGCCACAGCATGCCCGACTCGTGCAGGGGGCGGCTCCGTGGAAACCCACAGAAGCCGTGAGGCCCGGTCGCCCGGGCCTCACGGTCGAGCAGATGGTGTCGCGGCTAGCAGCCGGTCGCCGGCTGCCGGAAGCCCGGGAACGGGTTCAGGTCGCCCATCAGCGTGTAGCGACCCACGTTCGTGGACGGGCTCTGCGTCGGTTCCGACACGTTGTTCGGAGCGGTGCGCATGAACCACGGCAGGAGCGCCTCGTCCTCGGGGTGGTAGTACCCGTCGGCGCTCTGCGTGCCGTTCGGGTTCGGGCCTTGCTGGAACGTGTTCGTTCCCATCGCGAAGCCGATCGCCACGACGGGGTCACCGGTCTCGAGAACGCCCGTGCACCCGTACTGCGGCGCCGTCGGTGTCAGCCACGGCTCGACCGTGTTGTTCACGAACGGATCGTCCGCCCACTCGGCGATCTCGTGGCTGAGCGCGTGGATGTCCTGGAGCGCCCAGTCGAGCCCACCGTTCGGCCGGGCGTAGATCCCAGGCTGGACCCACGAGGCCCACGCGAACGTCTGCACGACGGCGTTGCCCTTGGAGTTGGTGCTGCCGCCGCCGGCGCCTGCCGCGCGGGTGCCGTGATAGCCGATCACGCAGCAGTTGAACACGTCCTTGCCGATGTGCAGCAGAACGTTGTTCGTCAGATAGATCGGCAGATGGGTCGCGTCCGCCGACTGCTCGAGCTGGTTGATCTTCGCCGACCACCAGCTGATGTTGATGTCGGCGAAGATGACGCCGCGGCCGCTCTGGAGCAGCGTGCCCTGATTCGACGGGACGTCGATCGTCACCGCCGGAAGGACATGCGGGCTCAGGGTGAGGTGGTAGCTGCTCGAGCCCGTCTGGTTGAACTGGGCGCGCATGGTCGCGTCCTGGAGCTGGAGCAGGTTGCTCGCGTCGCCCTGCGACAGACTGCCGCCGGCACCACGGGAGAACGAGCCGTCGGTCGCGGCGGTGGTCGTGCCGTAGTCGTTGGCCGCGAACTGCGGCGATGCCAGCGTGGCGGCGAGGACGTCGCTCCCGCTGAACGTCATTCCGCCGACCTTGACGACGATCGGCGTGATGTCGGCCTGGATCGTCGTCGAACATGCGGAGCCGGAACAGTTGTTCGGGTCCGAGCCCACCATGTTGTAGCCGTAGGTGACGCCGTTGCCGGGGTTGTACGTCGTGCCGTGCCAGTGGGCGATCGTCCGCGTGGTCGGGAGGACGTCGGCCCCACCCATGGTGGTCGTCATCGCCTTGAGCGTGGCGTCGTCGATCACCTGCGGCTGCACCACCGCAGGCCCGCCGGCCGAAGCGGAGGCGGCCACCGCGACCACGAGCGTAGCCACGAGAGCAAGCGCCGACGCGAGCTTGTGCCTTGCCATGTCAATCTCCCCTTTCGCCGACGGCAGAGCGGTAACGCTCCTCGGGAACCTCCCGCGAAGCCGTCGGACTGTAGACGGGCATCTCGCGCGAGGCCATACCCCGTCCGGAGTAGGCTCACACAATGGCCCTCCTGGAGAGTCGGCTCGAGCGCGGCGAGGACTTCGCCCGGCGCACCGCGCGCCTGGAGGCGCTCGTCGAGGAACTGCGGGCCCGGACCGCACAGGTGGCGGCCGGGGGCGGCGGGCAGGCGGTCGAGCGTCATCGTGCGCGCGGCAAGCTGCTCGCCCGCGAGCGGATCGAACGGCTCGTCGATCCCGGGACGGCGTTCCTGGAGCTGAACGCGCTCGCGGCCTGGGATGTCTACGACGGCCAGGCGCCGAGCGCGGGGATCGTGACGGGCATCGGCGTCGTCGAGGGCCGGCAGTGCGTGATCGTCGCGAACGACGCGACGGTCAAGGGAGGCTCGTACTTCCCGCTGACGGTCAAGAAGCACCTGCGGGCGCAGGAGGTCGCGGAGGAGAACCGGCTGCCGTGCCTCTACCTCGTCGACTCCGGCGGGGCGTTCCTGCCGCTCCAGGCCGAGGTCTTCCCGGATCGCGAGCACTTCGGGCGCATCTTCTTCAACCAGGCCCGCATGTCGGCGAAGGGGATCCCCCAGGTCGCCGTCGTGATGGGCTCCTGCACCGCCGGGGGCGCGTACGTGCCCGCGATGAGCGACGAGACCGTGATCGTCCGCGGGACGGGGACGATCTTCATCGGCGGCCCGCCGCTCGTGAAGGCGGCGACCGGCCAGGACGTGACCGCCGAGGAGCTCGGAGGCGCCGACGTGCACGCGCGCCAATCGGGTGTCGCCGACCATTACGCAGCGAGCGACGAGCACGCCCTGGCGATCGCGCGGCGGATCGTCGCCAACGCCCACGCCCGCAGGCCGGAGCTCCCCTGGGCCCGAACGACCGTCGAGCCGCCCGCGGTCGACCCTTCCGACCTCTACGGCCTGATCCCCGACGACCACCGCACGCAGATGGAGGCGCGCGAGGTGATCGCGCGGATCGTCGACGGCAGCCGCTTCGACGAGTTCAAGACGCTCTACGGCGAGACGCTCGTCTGCGGCTGGGCGCGCATCGAGGGCTATCCCGTCGGCATCCTGGCGTCGAACGGTGTGCTGTTCGCGGAGAGCGCACAGAAGGGCGCGCACTTCATCGAGCTCGCCTGCAAGCGCAGGGTGCCGCTCGTCTTCCTGCAGAACATCACCGGGTTCATGGTCGGCAAGGAGTACGAGGCCGGTGGCATCGCGCGCGACGGAGCGAAGCTCGTGACGGCGGTCGCCTGCGCCGAGGTGCCGAAGTTCACGGTTGTCACCGGCGGATCGTTCGGCGCGGGCAACTACGGGATGTGCGGTCGCGCCTACTCCCCGCGGCAGCTCTGGATGTGGCCGAACGCGCGCATCTCGGTGATGGGAGGCGAGCAGGCCGCGACCGTCCTGACGATGGTCGGCGATGCAGACCCCGACGAGATCCGTGCCAAGTACGAGCTGGAGGGCAGCCCGTACTACTCGACGGCGCGGCTGTGGGACGACGGGATCATCGACCCGCTCGACACGCGCCGCGTCCTCGCGCTCGGCATCTCCGCAGCTCTGAACGCACCGATCCCGGAGACGACCTTCGGCGTCTTCCGCATGTGACGGAGGCGCGGCGTTAGGGTTCGCCGTATGGGCTACTCGATGCTGAAGATCGACGAGGTCGAGGGAGCCGGCCCCGCCGGCGCGGTCAAGTTCCTGCGCCGAGAGCTCGGCGTCCAGGCGTTCGGCGTCAACTGGTTCGAGCTCGCGCCGAACATGGAGGGCGTCGAGCACGACGAGGCGGACACCGGGCAGGAAGAGGTCAACGTGATCGTTCGCGGCAGCGGCGTCTACCGGATCGACGGCGAGGAGGTTCCGTTCGCCGCGCCGACGATCTTCCGCTTCGACCCGGAGACGACACGGCAGCCGGTCGCGGGGCCGGACGGCTTCGCGATGGTTGCGGTCGGTGCGCGCCGCGGCAGCTACGAGGCTCGCGGGCCGTTCTAGTCCGGTTCGTCCTCTGGAACCTCGCGGACTCGCTGACGAACGTCGGCGAGTTGCGGCGCTACCTGCAGGACGAGGCGGTGGACGCGTTCGAACGGGTGCCCGGCCTGCTCTTCAAGGCGTGGTTCTCGGACGAGGCGACGGAGCGCTGGGGCGCGGTCTACGTCTTCGCGTCGCGGGAGGCCGCGGAGCAGGAGCTGCCTTCGCGGGCGCGCGAGCTGATCGGCAAGGATCCCGACGTCGTCGAGGTGTTCGACCTGGAGGCGTCGGTCTCGATCGCGGCCGAGCTCGCGCGGCTCGGGGTCGCGTTCGAATGAGCGCGCTTCGCATCGAGCGGGACGGTGCGCTGCTCCGGATCGCGATGGCGAGGCCGGAGCGGCGAAACGCGTTCGACGCAGCCGTGATCGAGGAGCTGACCGATGCCTTCGCGCAGGTCGGCGACGCGCGCGCCGTGCTGCTGACCGGTGACGGCCCGTCGTTCTCTGCGGGCGCGGACGTCGAGTGGATGCGCTCCTCGGCCGGCCTGAGCTACGACGAGAACGTCGCCGACGCGCTACGGCTGCGGGCGATGCTCGATGCCGTCGACGGCTGTCCGGCGACGGTCGTCGCGCGTGTGCAGGGGCACGCGCTCGGAGGCGGCTGCGGGCTCGTCGCGTGCAGCGACATCGTCGTCTCCGAGCCCGGCACCCAGTTCGCCTTCAGCGAGGTGAAGCTCGGGATCGTGCCGGCGGTGATCTCGCCGTTCGCGCTCGCGAAGATCGGCTCGAGCGCAGCCCGGCGCTACTTCGTGACCGGCGAGCGGTTCTCGGCCGAGGTCGCGCTGCGCATCGGGCTCGTGCACGAGGTCGACGAGAACGCGGAGGGCGCCGTCGAGCGCGTGCTTGGGGAGCTCCTCACCGCAGGCCCCGAGGCGACACGGGCGGCGAAGCTGCTCGCGCGTGCTCCCAGGCCGGCAGAGGAGACCGCGCGGCTGATCGCGGCCCAGCGCGCGGGCGCCGAGGGCCAGGAGGGCCTGCGGGCGTTCCTCGAGAAGCGCGCGCCCGGCTGGACGGGCAAGTAACAGACTGTTACTTGCCCCGCCGCGGCTCGTTGTGCGCCAGCGGACGCCAGGGCAGCGGGTCGCCGTACCAGCGGTTCGGCAGGTCGGTCGCCGGGCGGAGGCCGAAGACGATGTCGACCAAAACGTCGAGATCCGAGACCCGCTCTTCGTGCTCGAGCGTGGCGTGGCGGAGGACGCGCACCTGCTGATAGCTCGGCCGTGTCAAGCCGAACAGCTCGGCCGCCTCACCGACCAGCCGCGTCAGGTCGGCGGCCGAGCAACCGCCGCCCGCGCGCTCGATCACCCGTAGGAGCCGCTCGTCGATCCGCGGGGCGGCCGCCGGTCTCATCCCTGCACGCTGCCGGACGAGACGTCACGACACGGTGCCGGGTTCGCAACGTTTCCTGCGCTTGTAACAGTCTGTTACTTGACCCGGCGGACCGCGACCGGCCGTGTCACGGCCGGCGCGTACGCCGGCCCGCCCAGCACCTCCACGCGATAGCTGCCGGGGCGCAGCGCGCGGTCGAAGACGCCCCTCGAGCTCGCGACGGCGCGCCAGCGACGGCGGGTCAGCCGCTGCACCTGCAACGGCAGCGCCGGCGAGACGGTCGCGTGCAGGTTCCCGTCGTGGGCGCTCACCGACACGCGCGGCGCCACCTGCAGCGGCACCGTGTCCCCGGCGACGCCGTTGTAGGCGAGGCGCAGCTCCGTCGACCGCACCGCGGCCAGGGAGACGACGAACCGCCCCGAGGGGGCCGGACGGATACGGCGCACCGTCTGCCAGCCGCGGCCCGTCAGCTCCTGGAGCCGCGCCCTGCCGAGGCCGCGCACCCACCCTCGGATGCGCACGCGGTCGCCGTAAACGACTCCTGACGACACGCCGTCGAGCGTCAGCGCGTGAATCTCGAAGTCCGTGGAGCCGAGCTCGAATCTCGTCCGGACCACCTTGGCCGGGATCTGCGTCCAGCCGCGGGCGCTCAGAGCCCGCACGGCCTGCGCGCGCCCCGACGAGTTGCGCACCACCCGCAGGTCACGCACGTCCCTGAGCCGGAGCACCGTCGCGATCCGCTCGGGCGTCAGGACGGTCGTCGGCCAGACGTGATGCGGCGAGATGTAGTCGTACGGGTCTGCAACCGAAACGAGATAGGGAACCTGCTGCATCTGCGGCCAGGCGTCATGGATCGACGACGTCCTTCCGCCCGACGTCGAGAAGTAGTAGGCCGGGATGATCTCGTCGTCCCACCTGAGCACCTGCCCCGCGGTTGCGCCGATCGCGAGGTTCGTCTCGGGCCGCTCCGCGGGGATGCCGCCGTACACCTGCGATCGATCGTCCGGGAACACGTCGAAGTCCGTTCCCGATTTCAGCATCGCAAGCGTGTACGACCGCGCGGCGACGGCCTGCGCCTCGTAGGTCTGCTCGTGCCAGGCGACGGGCACCTCCGACGGCACGACGCCGCGCAGGTAGCGATCGAGCGGAAGCACGTTCACCGCCATCAGCCCACCGGGCTTCGACTTGACGACGAGCTCGCCGCGGTAGCCGACGCCGCCGAGCCGCAACGGCTCCTCACCGGGCTCGAACCGCAGGGGGGACACGAGGCCCGCCACGCCCCTGTGGACGCTCAACGTCCCCGGGCGCAGGTGCACCTTGCGACCGCGTGCGTCGACGACGAGAAACGGCGACGCGGAGCCGATACGCAGCTTCGACTGCTGCTCGCGCAGAAGCACGCGAACGGTTCGCGGATCGGCCTGCCCGAGCTGCGTGTGCGGGTAGTAGTGCGCGAGGATCCGGCGATAGTCGTAGCCGTGGCGCGCGTACCCCTCCGCGCCCCACTGGCTCATTCCGACGCCGTGGCCCCACCCTCGGCCGTCGAGCAGGAACACCGTGCCGGCGTGTGCGAGCCCTGGAAGCGCGAGGGCGGCAAGTAGCACTGCACAAACCCGCATGGAGGATCGGCAGAGTAGCTGCGTGCGCAGGCTCCTGCTCCTGACGAGCTCGATCGTCTTCTTCGACACGCTCTTCTTCGCGGCGCTCACCCCGCTGCTCCCCCACTACGCGGAGGCGCTGGGTCTCGGCAAGACCGGCGCCGGCGTGCTCGCCGCCGCCTACCCGGCCGGCGCTTTCCTCGGCGCCGTGCCGAGCGGCGTCGTGGCCGCCCGTGCGGGCGTCAAGCCGACGGTGCTCGTCGGCCTGAGCGCGGTCGCTCTCTGCACGGTGCTCTTCGGGATCGCGAGCGAGCCCTGGCAGCTCGACCTCGCGCGCTTTCTCCAGGGCATGGCCAGTGCGTTCTCGTGGACCGGTGCGCTCGCCTGGCTCGTCGCGGCGTCGCCGGCGGGCCGGCGCGGCAGCCTGATCGGCACCGCGTTCGCCGCCGCGGTCGGCGGCGCGCTCTTCGGGCCGGTGCTGGGCGGGATCGCCGCGGTCGCAGGCACCGGCTGGACGTTCGGGGCCGTCGGCCTCGCCTCGCTCGGGCTCGTCGCCTGGGCGGCCACGACGCCGTCGGCGCGGCCCGTCACCCCCCAGCCGCTGCGGATGCTCGGGCGCGCCTTCGAGGACGCGCGGATACTCGGCGCGTTCTGGTTCGTCGTCCTCCCCGCACTGCTCTTCGGCACGGTCTCGGTGCTCGCTCCGCTGCGTCTCGCGACGCTCGGCTTCGGGTCGATCGCGATCGGCGCCGTCTTCCTCGTCACCGGAGTGTTCGAGGCGGGGAACAACATCTTCGTCGGACGGCTGTCCGACCGCCGCGGCCCGCTCTATCCGATCCGCATCGGCCTCGCCGCGTCGATCGCGGTCGCGGCGGTCTACCCCTGGCCGGACAACGCCTACGTCCTCGCCGTCGTCGTCGTCGCGGGCGGCCTCGCCTTCGGGACGTTCTTCACGCCCGCCATGACGCTCCTCACCAACCTGTCCGAGGCCCGCGGGCTCGACCACGGCTACACGTTCGCGCTCGTCAACCTCGCCTGGGCGCCCGGCCAGGCGCTCGGCGCCGCAGGCGGCGGCGCACTCGCCCACGCGGCCGGCGACGCGGTCCCGTACCTCGCCCTCTCCGGCGTCTGCGCCGTGACCTTCGCCGCACTCCGGCGCGTGAGCAGGGACGGCTAGGGTCCGCCGCGTGCACAAGGTGCTGGTCGCAAACCGCGGTGAGATCGCGCTGCGCGTCTTCCGCGCCGCGCGCGAGCTCGGCCTGGGCGCCGCCGCCGTCGCCGCCCGCGACGACAGCGGCTCGCTGCACGCGCGCTCCGCGGACGAGGTCGTCGAGATCGCGTCGTACCTCGACGCCGAGGAGCACATTCGCGCCGCACGGCTGACGGGCGCGGACGCGATTCATCCCGGCTACGGGTTCCTGGCCGAGAACGGCGACTTCGCCGAGGCGGTCGAGGCGGCCGGGCTGACGTGGATCGGGCCGCCGGCGAGCGCACTGCGCGCCGGCGGCGACAAGCTCGCCGCCAAGCGGATCGCGGCGGACGCGGGCGTGCCGACGATCCCGGAGGCGACCGAGCCGCCGCTGATCGTCAAGGCCGCCGCGGGCGGAGGCGGGCGCGGCATGCGGATCGTCCGGCCCGGCGGCCGGCTCGACGACGCGATCGCCGCGGCCCGCCGCGAGGCGCAGGCGGCGTTCGGCGACGACCGCGTCTACCTCGAGCGCTACCTCGAACGCCCGCGGCACATCGAGATCCAGCTCCTCGCCGACTCGCACGGGACGGTGCTCGCCCTCGGCGAGCGCGACTGCTCGGTGCAGCGGCGCCATCAGAAGGTGCTCGAGGAGTCGCCGTCACCGGCCCTCGACCCCACCCTGCGCGGGCTGATCAGCGACGCCGCCGTCCGGTTTGCCCGGGCGATCGGCTACGTCGGGGCGGGCACCGCCGAGTTCGTGCTCGAAGGCCGCGAATTCTTCTTCCTCGAGCTGAACGCACGGATTCAGGTCGAGCACCCGGTGACCGAGGCCGTCAGCGGCGTCGACCTCGTGCAGTGGCAGCTGCGGATCGCCCGCGGCGAACGTCTCGACCTCGAGCCCGAACTGCGCGGCGCCGCCGTCGAGGTTCGGCTCTACGCCGAGGACCCGCGGACGTTCCTGCCCCAGGCGGGCCGAATCGACCTGCTGCACCTCCCCACGTCGATCCGTGTGGATGCCGGTGTCGAGGAGGGTGACGAGATCGGCACCGCCTACGACCCGCTGATCGCGAAGCTGATCGCGAGCGGCGCGACACGTGACGAGGCTCTCGACCGGCTCTCGGTCGCGCTCGGCGAGACGGAGGTCGGCGGCATCACCACCAACCTCCCGTTTCTCCGCTGGCTCGTCGCCCACCCCGCGGTCCGCGCCGGGGACGCGACGACGGCGTTCCTCGTCGAGCATCCGCCCCTTTCGGCGCCGCCGGCCGAGGCGCCCGACCATGTCTGGCGCGGCCCGTTCCGCCTGAATCTCCCGGCCCCTGCCCCGCAACCGCCGTCCGACGTCGACGCCGCGGCGCACACGCACGGGCCTGCCGACGAGTCGAGCATGATCGTCGCACCGATGCCGGGCACCGTGATCAAGGTGAACGTCCAGGCGGGCTCGGTCGTGCAGGCGCGCGACCCGCTGGTCGTGCTGGAGGCGATGAAGATGGAGACACCGCTCGTCTCTCCGTACGACGCGACCGTGCGCGTGGTCCACGTCGAGGAGGGCGACCGCGTCGCGGGCGGCGCTGTCCTGGTCGAGCTGGACGACTGACGCCCTCGCGCGGGCCGGCCGGCTAGAAGATCTTCTGGAGCTTCATGGCGGCGCCCATGTCGCCCTTGATCTTCAGCTTGCCCGTCATGTACGCGGTCGTCGGGTTCTGCTCCCCGCTCACGATCTTGTCGAACGTCTCGGCCGACGTCTCGATCGTCGCGTCCGCGGCTCCTTCGCCCTCGGTGACGGCGATCGCTCCGTCGGCCACGTTGACGAGCCACGTGCCTTCGCCCTCGATGTCGAACAGGTACGAGTTCGTCATCCCGGCGAGCTTCGACGCGTCCGCGCGCGATTCGAGAGTGTCGAAGAAATCCTTGGCTGCCACCGCTTGTTCCGCTCCTTCGGTCGTTGACTTGGGAGTCAACCTAGCGAATGGCCGCTTACGCTGCGCCGGCCTGCGGGAGGTAACGCTCGATCAGCAGGTGCGAGAGCCTGTTCTGCGCGTCGGCGAGCCGGCGCCGGTTCTCCTCGAGCTCGGCCTGACCGGCGTTCGCGGCGCGGAGCTCCTGCCGCTCGGCGACGATCCGCCCGATCTCGTCGGTCAGCGTCTCCACCGTCTGGCGTACCGCCCTCATGTCATGCGCCGCCTGCATGTCGTCTCCAGGGTCATCGGCCGATCGCACGATCCGGTCATGCCACGAAAGGGGGTTTCGACACATCTCCCCTTCCTCCTCGGTACCATCGCCCCCCGATGCGTGCCGAGCTGAGGGCGCCGGCGTGAACTTCGACGTCGAGCGCGAACACAAGTTGGTACGCGACACGGTTCGCCAGTTCGCACTCGAGAGGGTTGCGCCGGTCGCCGAAGAGCTCGACCGCGAGAAGCGGTTCCCGTACGAGCTCGTCGCCGAGCTCGCGGAGCTCGGGCTGATGGGCATGACGATCCCCGAGGAGTACGGCGGCGGCGGGACCGACACCCTCTCGTACGCGATCGCGATCGAGGAGCTGACGCGCATCGACTCGTCGGTCGCGATCACGGTCGCGGCGCACCACTCGCTCGGCACGCTCCCGATCTACTACTTCGGCAGCGAGGCGCAGAAGCGGCAATGGCTGCCCGAGCTGGCATCGGGCAAGGCGCTCGCTGCCTTCGGCCTCACCGAGCCGGACGCCGGGTCGGACGCGGGCGCGACGCGCACGACAGCGATGCTCGAGGGCGGCGAATGGGTCGTCGACGGCTCGAAGATGTTCATCACGAACGCCGGCACGGACATCACCGCCTGCGTGACGATCACCGCGGTCACGGGCGACGGCGAGATCTCGAACATCATCGTCCCGAACGGCACGGACGGCTACACGATCTCCGAGCCGATGCAGAAGCTCGGCTGGCGCGCTTCCGACACCCGCGAGCTGTCGTTCCAGGGCGCGCGGGTGCCCGAGGAGAACCTGCTCGGGCCGCGCGGCGAGGGCTTCCGCCAGTTCATGCGGATCCTCGACGGGGGCCGCATCTCGGTCGCCGCGATGGGAGTCGGCCTCGCGCAGGGCTGCTACGACCTGGCGCGCTCCTACGCGCTCGAGCGGCAGCAGTTCGGCCGGCCGATCGCGAAGTTCCAGTCCGTGCAGACGATGCTCGTCGACCTGGCGACGGAGATCGAGGCCGCACGCAACCTCGTCTGGAAGGCGGCGTGGGAGAAGGACCAGGGCCGCGACTTCGCGAAGACCGCCGCGATGGCCAAGCTCTTCTCCGGCGAGCTCTCGCATCGGGCGGCCAACTGGGCGCTGCAGATCCACGGCGGCTACGGCTTCATGGACGAGTACGCGATCTCGCGGCTCTACCGCGACCAGAAGATCCTCGAGATCGGAGAGGGGACGAATGAGGTGCAGAGGATGGTCATCGCCAAGCACCTTGGTCTGTAGCGTCGCGGCGGCGCTCGTCTTCGCCGCGCCGGCCGGCGCTCACCTCTCGGTCAACCCGGACACGGTGCGAACGGGCGCCCTCGTCGACCTCGTCTTCTCGGTGCCGAACGCCGCCGACCCGAACGGGATCGACCACGTCACGATCCAGGCTCCCGCCGCCTTCGACCTCGACGACGGCGAGGCGATCTCCGGCTGGTCGCAGTCGCGCTCCGGCCAGACGCTCACCTGGAAGGGCGGCAACATCCCCGAACGCGAGTACGCGCGCTTCGGGATCCGCGGCACGGCGCCGGCGACGGCCGGCCCGGTGAGCTTCAACGTGCTCGTCGGCGACCGGACGGGCAGGTCGATCACCTACCGGATCGGGCTGGACGTCGTCGCGCACGGCCCGCACGACAACGGGGCGCGCTCGCTCGGCAAGGCGGCGCTCGTCGTGGCCGTGCTCGGCGCCGGGCTCGCGCTGGCCGCTCTCTTCGTCGCGCTCTACGTCTGGCTGCGCCCGCCGCCCCCGTGAGTTAACCTCGGGAACGTGCTGCTCTTCCGGCAGTTCGTGGACGACGACCTCGGGTGCGCCTCGTACCTCGTCGGCGACCCCGCGGCGGGAGTCGCCGTCGTCGTCGACCCGGCGTTTCGAATCGAGCAGTACCTCGAGGCCGCGGCCGCGGACGGCGTGCGGATCGAGCGGGTGCTGGAGACGCACACGCATGCCGACCATCTCTCCGGGCACGGTCGCCTCGCGCTCGAGCACGGGGTGCCGGTGGCGATCCACTCGCTCGCCGAGCCCGAGTATCCGTTCGAGCCGCTCGCCGACGGTCGGGTGCTGGAGGTGGGCGCCGTGCGAATCCGCGTGCTGCACACGCCGGGCCACCGCCCCGAGCATTGCGCGTTCGTGGTCGACGAGCGGATCGCCCTGACGGGAGACTCGCTGTTCGTCGGCGACGCAGCTCGCCCCGACCTCGCGGTCGCCGCCCGCGAGGGGGCCGAGGATCTCTTCCATTCGCTCGCCAGGCTGGCCGCGCTCGGCGACGGCGTCGAGGTGTATCCGGGCCACGTCGCCGGCTCGCTCTGCGGCGGGAACATGAGCAGCGAGCGCTCGTCGACGATCGCCCACGAGCGTGCGTCGAACGACGCCCTCGCCTTCCGCGACGTGCAGGAGTTCGTCCTCGTCTCGGCGTCCGTCTCCACCCCGCGGCCCCCGACCACCGCGCTCGTCGTCTCGCTCAACCGGGGCCCCTGGGTCGGCCGGCCCGACGATCCGGCCGAGCTCGCGCAGCCCGGCGAGGCGACCGTCCTCGACGTCCGCCCGTTCGCCGACCACATTGCGGGCCACGTGCCCGGCGCGATCAGCGTCCCGGTCACCGGCTCGTCGTTCGGGACGAAGGCGGGGTTCGTGCTGATCGCGGACGAGCCGGTCGTCCTGCACGCCCGCACGCGCGACGAGGCGCTCGAGGCTGCGTGGGGGCTCTGGGCGATCGGCAGGCTCGAGCTCGCCGGCTTCGTGCTCTCACCCCACGCGACCGAGACGCTCGCGACGGTCGACGTCGCCGAGCTGAAGCGCCTGCTCCAGACGGCCGAGGTGCAGCTCGTCGACGTGCGCGAGACGACCGAACGCGACGACGGCTACATCGCCGGCTCGCAGAACATCCCCTACCGTCTGATCCGCAAGCTGGGCTGCGGCGCGCTCGAGCGCTCGAAGCCGGTGGTGACGGTGTGCGAGAGCGGCCCGCGCGCCGCGATCGCCGCCTCCCTGCTGCAGCGCGAGGGCTTCGACGTGCGGGCGGTCGCCGAGGGAGGCATCGCCGACTTCACCGACACCGTGTCGTTCCGCCGCTGCGGCGGTTGATCCCCGCCTAGAAGTCGTCGAGGGTCGGGAACCCGGTCGAGGCGGTGAGGCAGTCGTGCAGATAGAGGGCCGTGCCGAGATCCCCCGTCCAGAGCGTGTAGCGGCCACGGCCGTGCTCCGTCCTCGCCCGATCGAGCTGCTCGGCGGCGTGACCGGCGAACCGGCGCGCGCGTTCGAGCCAGAGCTCGTCGCCCGTGCGTTCGAACAGTTTCAGGAACGCGTAGCCGTTGCCCGCCGTGCCGTGGCAGAGATTGGCGCCCTTCACGAGCGGTCCTGCCCGCCAGGTCAGCTCGCCGCCCGCGACGAGCAGCTCCGACAGCTGCGCGTCGTCCGGAGCGAGGGAGGCGAGCGAGGCGACGATCCCGGGCGCGCCGTGGCACCACTGCGTCCGGATCGGCTGCGGGTCGCCTGAACGGCGCGGATCGGGGCTCGGAGGCCATTGGCAGAGGCCGTCGGCGTGTTGGGCGTACTTGGCCGCCGTTGCGATCGCCCGCTGCTCGAGCTCCGCCCTGCGGCCGGGATCGAGAGCGTCACCCCGGGCGAGCGCGAAGACGTTGCCCGCGAAGCCGTGTGCCGGCCCGAGATAGCGGACGCGACTGCCGTAGAGATCCTGGACCCAGAGATCGTCGTGCCACTGCGCGAGCAGCAGGTCCGCCGACTCGAGCCAGGCCTCGCGCCAGGCGCCGTCCCCGGTGCGCTCGTACAGCACCTGCGCGGCGATCATCGTCCCGGGCGAGCCCCACATCAGCTCCAGGGTCGGGCTCCCGGCGTTCGCCCGCACCGCTTCGAGGAGCCGCTCCTCCTGCCAGGCGGCGGGCGCCACCGTGTGCGCGACGAGGAGGATCCCAGCCTCGCCCATCAGGAGCGACGGGACCGGGCCCCCGACCTCGTCGAGGAAGTCCGGCTGCGCCGCGTAGCGCTCGACCAGCTCCACGGCGACCGGGGCCCAGTCGCGGCGAAGCTCGGCGGCTCCCGCGGCTCCGAGTCGATGCAGCGCCCAGATCACCCCTGCTGCGCCGAGGTAGAGCGACGCCACCCTGGGGAGCGGCTCGCCCTCCTCGTCGAGCGGATGCGCCGGCCACAGCAGCTCGTCGTCGAACGCGCTCTCCGCATCGGCGACGACCGCCGCGATCGCGGCACGCGCACGCCGGGCATCCCACGGATGCTCGGTCAACGGCTCGTGGCTGGCAGGGTCGAAGAGCACGGTGGATCAACGTCTGTGTCTACACGATCCCGGACCTCTCTCGCTCGGGCCTTCCTCGCCCACGTCGGTCAGAGCGGGCCGCCACCGTCGCCGCAGGAAAAGTAGTCGATCACGGTTCCCGTTCCCACGTGGCCGGGGTTCGTGTCGTACCCGTCATCGGTCGCAATGACGGCAAACCGGCTGATCGTGCCTGTGACCGTCGATCCGGACTGCGACACCGAGCCCGTCACCACAACGGTGATCACCGGCGGCAGGGGACCGTCCGGAAGCGGTGCGCTGTCCCCGGTCGTGGTCGTGAACGTGCAGGACGTCGAGTCGACAGAGCTCACATAGCCCTTGAACGCCGCCGGCGCGTTGTCCGTCGAGAGCTGGTTGTCCTTCCACCACTGGCTGCCCCAGAACGTGACGTGCGCCCCGGGCACGGCGTTCGCGTCGCTGATCGCGAACGCGGAGACCGGCGGTGTCGTGTCGCCGAAGGCGGTGGGCGCGAGAACCGCGGCGACCGCGACGATCGACCCGGTCAGTGTCAAGGCTGCGAGCACGCGGCGCTTGAGATTCCTCATCGTTGTGCCTCCAATGCTTGGCCGACCGGCCTCTGCGGGCCGGGCCTGCGAACCATCGGCCGGAGGCCGCGCCTCTGCAAGCCGCGAACGAGTGATCTTCTGCGGGTGGGCGCGCTACCGGAGGCGCTCGAACTCGTAGCCCGCCTCGGCGAGAGCGCCGCAGAGCTCGCTGCAGTGCTCCTCGTCGCGCGTCACGAGCGTCAGCTCGACGCCGGTCCGGACGAGACCGATCCCCATCCCCTCTCGGCGGTGGTTGACCTCGACGATGTTCCCACGGTGGTCGGCGACGAGCTGCAGGAGCTTCAAGAGCTCGCCGGGGTGGTCCGGGACGCTCGTCCGCAGGACGAGATACCGCCCTGCGCGCGCGAGGCCGTGACGCACGACGGACATGAGCAGCGTCGCATCGATGTTCCCGCCCGAGAGCAGTGCGCACACGCCGCCGGAGCCGCCGGCCTTCCCGCCGAGGAGCGCCGCGACCGAGGCGGCGCCCGCGCCCTCGACGACGAGCTTCGAGCGCTCGAGCAGCAGGGTGATCGCCTCGGCGATCTCCTCGTCGTCGACATGGACGACGTCGTCGAGCAGCTCGTCGAGGATCGACATCGTCAGCTCGCCCGGTTGCTTGACGGCGATGCCGTCGGCAATCGTCCGTTCGCCGTGCTTGCCCGCCTGCACCCCGACGAGGCGCGTTCCCGGCCGCAGCGCACGCAACGCGATCGCGATGCCCGCGGCCAGCCCTCCGCCGCCGATCGGCAGGAGGAACGTCTCGGCCTCCGGCAGCTGCTCGGCGAGCTCGAGGCCGAGCGTGCCCTGTCCGGCGATCACGGCCTCGTCCTCGAACGCGTGCACGAACGTCACGCCGGCGGACTCGGCGTGTGCCACCGCCTCGGCGAGAGCGTCGTCGAAGATCGCGCCGGCGAGCACGGTCTCGGCCCCGTAGTTGCGGGTCGCGTCGATCTTCGCCATCGGCGCGTCCTGCGGCATGTAGACGGTCGCGCGAATCCCGAGCTCGCGCGCCGCCCACGCGACGGCCTGGCCGTGGTTCCCCGCGCTCGCGGCGATCACGCCCGCCGCGCGCTCGGCGCGCCCGAGGCCCGTCAGCTTGTTGACGGCACCGCGGATCTTGAACGAGCCCGTCCGCTGCAGGTTCTCGGCCTTGAGCCAGACACGGCGCCCCGCGCGGCGCGACAGCGTCTCGGATCCGTAGACCGGCGTGACGCGCGCGTGTGCGGCGACGCGTTCGCGGGCCGCTTCGAGCTCAGGGAGTGTCGGGGCCGTCTGCGTCGCCAACGTGGAACACCTTCTGGAGGATTTCACGAACAGCGGTGAGCGGGTCGAGACGACGTGCCTGCACCTCGTCCAGCAGCCGGCGCAGCTCCGCGTCGCCCTGCACCGCCCGTTCGATGTGCCGGCGCGCGCGGTTGGATGCGACCTGGAACACCTCGGAGGCGAGGTTGCGGCGCCGGCGCGCGTCGAGCTCGCCGTCGGACTCCAGCCAGGCGCGATGCTCCTTGATCTTCTCCCAGAGCGTGTCGACGCCCTCGCCGCGCATCGCCTCGGTGAGCACGATCGGCGGCCGCCGGCCCTCGTGCGGGCCGAGAGAGAGCACCTGCCGCACCTCGTTGAGCATCGTCTTCGCCATCGGGTGATCCATCTTGTTGATCGCGATCACGTCGGGGATCTCCATGATCCCGGCCTTCAGGGCCTGGATCGAGTCACCCGACCCCGGCATCAGCGCCAACACGACGGTGTCGGCGATCGACAGCACGCCGACCTCGCTCTGGCCGGTGCCGACCGTCTCGAGGAAGACGACGTCCTTGCCCGCGGCGTCGAGCACGAGCAGGGCCTGCAGGGTCGTCTCGGCGAGCCCACCGAGATGCCCCCGCGTGCCCATCGAGCGGATGAACACGTCCGGGTCGAGGAAGTGGTCCGTGAGCCGGATCCGGTCGCCGAGCAGTGCGCCCTGGGTGAACGGGCTCGACGGGTCGACGGAGATCACCCCGACGGTCTGCTCCTCGGCGCGCGCGAGGCGGATCAGCGCGGAGGCGAGGCTCGACTTGCCGACGCCGGGCGGCCCGGTGAGGCCGACGGCGAACGCGTGGCCCGTCTTCGGATACACGTCGCTGACCACCTCGTAGGCGAGCGGGTCGCCGTTCTCGACGAGCGTGATCGCACGCGCGAGCGCACGACGGTCGCCCGCCAGCACGGCTTCGACGAGCCGCTCCCGCGTCCAGTTACGCCGCTCGCTCACGCCGAGATGCTACGCAGCCAACTCGCGGGCGACCGCCGCTTGCGCTCGGACGCCCCGCGCGAGCACGTATGCGGTGAGCCCGCCGCTCGCCGTCAGCACACCGGCGACCGCGTAGGACCAGCGTGCCCCGGCGGCGGTCGTCAACGCGCCGGCGGCGAGCATGGCAAGGCCGAGCAGCGCGTTGTGGGCGCTGATGATCAAGGTGAACGCCCGGCCGCGGACCCGGTCGATCGTGTGCTCCTGGACGATCAGCACCGTCATCGGGAAGGTCACGCCGTTGCCGAACCCGGAGAGCGTCATCGCGAGCGCCGCGATCCACACGTTCGGCGCCAGCGCGGCGCCGGTGGTCCCGGCCGCCCACGGGACGAATCCCAGCGGATAGACGCGCAGGGCCCTGCGACGGCCGACGATGGCTCCCGTCAGGAGGCTCCCGGCCACGAGCCCGACGCCGCTGGCGGTCCACAGCAGGCCGTACCCGAAGGTGCCCGAGCCGAGCGAGCGCTTCGCAAGAGCGATCTCGGAGACGTTGACGAGGCCGGACGCGAGCATCGTCAGCCCGAAGGCGACGAGCACGATCACGAGCGCGCGAGACTGCCTGAACGTCTCGAACCCGTCCCTGAGATCGTGCAAGCGGCCGCGCGTGATGCCCTGCTCGCTCTGGAGGAACCTGGCGGGTATGCGGATGAGCAGCAGAGCCGAGAACAGGAACGTGGCCGCGTTGATCCAGTAGACGACATCCGGGCTCGACCACCCGGCGATCGCCCCACCGAGGATCGGGCCGACAGCGGTCGCCAGCCAGTCGGTGGCCTGGAGGAGCGACGTGGCGCCCGCGAGATCGCCCTCCGAGACGAGGTTCGGGACTCCGGCCAGCACCGCCGGCCGGAAGAACGAGTTGGCGATGCCTGCGACGCCAGCGAGCACGATGATCGCGATCGGGGCGCCGACGAACGGCAGGGTGCAGAACACGGCGAGACGCACGAGATCCGCCGAGACGATCAGCCGCTTGCGCGAGAGCAGGTCGACCAGCGGCCCGGCGACGAGCCCGAGGATCACGGACGGCAAGAAGGTGACGATGAAGAGAGCGGCCACCCACCACGTCGAGCCTGTGCGGTCGAAGACGTCGACGGTGAGGGCGATCGTGGCCATCCAGGTCCCGACACCGGAACCGAGAGTCGCGAAGAAGAGCAGCCGGAAGTTGTCGTAGCCGAGCGCCGGCAGGCGCCGGCCGAGCGAGAACCGCCCGCCCGCGCTGCGGCTCACGCGCGGGCCAGCGCCCGTCCGAGCGCCGCCCCGAACAGGTCGAGCTCCTCGGCCGTGCCGACCGAGATGCGGATCGCGGTCGGCGAGCCGAAGCCCGCGAGCGGCCGCACGATGACCCCTTCGCGCAGCAGCCTGTTGAAGAGCTCGTCGGCATTGGAGCCGGTGTCGACGTAGAAGAAGTTGCCGACGGACGGGACGGGCTGGAGCCCGTGGTCGCCGAGCAGCTCCTCGAGCCGGGCGAGCCCGTCGGCATTGGCCACGCGACGCCGTGTGATCTCCGCGTCGTCGTCGATGCTCGCGATCGCCGCCGCCTGGGCCGAGGTCGTGACGTCGAAGGGACGTCGCACCTTCGCCATCGCCGCGCAGACCGACCGGGGAGCGACCGTGTACCCGACACGCAGCCCCGCCAGGCCGTAGATCTTGGAGAACGTCCGCAGGACGGCGACGTGCCGTCCCGCCTTCAAGTAGCGCTCGACGGCATCCGGGTAGTCGGGGCGGTCGATGTACTCGAAGTACGCCTGGTCGACGACCGTGAGCACGTGGCCGGGCACGCGCTCGAAGTACGCGTCGAGCTCGTCGACCGTGTTCATCGTGCCGGTCGGGTTGTTCGGCTGGCAGATGTAGACGAGCTTCGTGCGGTCGTCGATCGCGTCGAGCAGCGCAGCCAGGTCGTAGCGGTGGTCGACGAGCGGCACGAGCACCGGCTCGGCCGCCTGTTTGCGGGCGTAGATCACGTAGCTCGGGAACGACGGCCAGCCGCAGACGACGCGGTCCCCGGGGTCGAGAATCGCCTGGCTGATCATGTCGATGCAGCCGTCGGCGCCGGCGCCCACGCTGATCTCGTCGAAGGCGACCCCGTGCCGCCCGGCGAGCGCCTCGTGCAGCCGGTAGATGCCGCCGTCCGGGTAGCGGTTGAGCTCGCGTGCCGTGCGGTCGAGCGCTTCGAGGGCCGCGGGGAACGGGCCGAAGGGGCCCTCGTTCGACGCGAGCTTGATCACGCGCGCGAGCCCGAGCTCCCGTTGCACGTCCTCGACCGGCTTGCCGGGCTGGTACGGCGTCAGCGCGGCGACGCTGGGGCGAAAGAACGCGTCGCCGAAGTCCTCGATGTCACTCGTCACGGCAGGACCCTACCCCGGTGAGGCCCGTCCGGTGGACGAGCCGAACCTACGCCTTCGCGATCCGCACGGCCGTCCCGTAGGCGCAGATCTCGGTCCAGGTGTCCCCCATCTCCGACGTGTCGAAGCGCATGGCGACGATCGCATTCGCGCCCTTGGCCTCGGCCTCCTCGGTCATGCGCTGGATCACGTCGTTGCGGCTGTCGACGAGCGCCTTCGTCATCCCCTTCAGCTCGCCGCCCATCATCGACTTCAGGCCGGCACCGAACTGTGAGAAGGCATTCCGCGAGCGAACCGTGAGGCCGAACACCTCGCCGTAGACGTCGGTGACCGTGTAGCCCGGAACGTCGTTCGCGGTCGTGATCAGCATGGTCGTGCACCTCCGGAGATGGGGAACGGGTTGTGCGCACACCATCCCACACGCCGGCCGAGGCGATATGCCTAGGCTGCAGCATGCCGGAGCTCGGTCTCTTCCCACTGCCGATCGTGCTCGTCCCGACCGAGCGGATCCCCCTGCACATCTTCGAGCCTCGCTACCGCGAGCTGATCGAGGAGTGCGTTGCGACCGACACCGAGTTCGGGCTCGCCCTGTCCACCGGCGACGGCGCGGTGCATGAGATCGGGACGCGCGCGCGCGTTGCGGACGTGCTCGAGGTGCTCGACGACGGTCGCATGAACGTGATCGTCGAAGGCGGCGATCGGTTCCGGCTGCTGGAGCTCACCCAGGGCCGTGCGTTCACGACCGGGATCGTCGAGCCGGTCGCCGACGAGGACGATCCGGCCGACGAGATCGACGTCGAGCGTGCGCTCGAGGTGTTCGGCGATCTCGCGGCACTTGCAGAGAGCGACGTCGACGTCCCCGACCCGGCGTCGCCGACCTTCGACTGGGAGCTCTCGGCCCGCGTCGACTTCGGCGTCGATCCGAAGCAGGAGCTGCTCGCGATGACCTCGCCGCGGCGCCGGATGGCTCGGCTCGTCGAAGTGCTCGAGACCTCGCTCGAAGCTCTGCGCGCGGAGCAGCTCCTGCGGGAACGCGCCGGCCGCAACGGCAAGGTCACGCCGATCGACCCCGAGCCCTGACCGGGCGGCAGCTCGCTCACGCCCGCATACCGGTCACGACTCCGGCGCCGCCGCGCCGGGCGTCACCCGCCGCGGCCAGCTCGCCGTCCCGGAGCTCGACCGCGTTCGTGCCGCCGAAGAAGAGATTCCGCCTGCGCCAGCGCACGACCTCGTAGCCGAACGACTCGACGCGGTCGAGGACCGCCGGGTCGAAGCCGCCTTCGCAGTGGACGTGCGGCTCGTCGACGTGCACCCGCGGGTGATCGATGGCGGCTCCGACCGCGAGCCCGTGCGCGACGACGTTCGCGATCACCTGCATGATCGCGCCGCGCAGCCGCACCGAGCCGGCGCTGCCGACGACGAGCCGCGGCCCTTCGGCTCCCATCACCACCGTCGGCGCCATCATGCTGGTCAGGCGACGGCCGGGCGCCGTGGGGCCGCCGGCGACGAGGTCGTACTCGCCGAGCATGTTGTTCAGGTGGATGCCGGTGCCGGGAACGATCACGCCGGACCCGGAGCCGGTGGAGGACGAGAGGGACGCCGCCGTGCCCTCCGCGTCGACGACCGACACGTGCGTCGTGCCCGCCGGGGCCGGCTCGGCGATGCCCGGCGCCCCGTCCTCCATCCGCGCGAGGCCGAGGGCGATCCCCCCGCCCGAGAGCAGCCGCTGCGCCAGGCCGCCCCGGTGCAGGCCGCTCGTGAAGCCTTCTTCGCGAACGCGCGTCTGCTCGCGCATCACCTCGGCGAGCGAGGCGATCGACTCGGCGCTCCCGGGCGCGCCGTGGCCGGCCCGCTCGAGCAGCGCCAGCCCGTAGGCGATCAGGATGCCGCCGGAGGAAGGCGGCGGGTTGGAGATCACCTCGTGCCCGAGGTAGCCGACCCGGACCGGCCGGCGCCAGACGACGCGGTAGCCGGCGAGATCGCGTTCGGTGATCCGGCCGCCTCCGCCGCTCACCGTGCGGACGATCTCCCGGGCGAGTCCGCCGCGGTACAGCGCCGCGGCGCCGTCCGTCGCGATCTGCTCGAACGTGCCGACGAGATCCGGCAGGCACAGCGTGTCGCCGGGCCCGAGCCGCGAGCCGTCGGGCCGGCTGTAGACGCGCCTCCCCTCCCCGGTGTGGCGCAGGATCAGGTCCAGGATCGCGTGCAGGTGCGCCTGCGGACGTGAGATCTCGACCCCCGCGCGTGCGAGCTCGATCGCGGGCTCGAGCAGCACCTGCCAGGGCAGGCGCCCGTACGCGCGGTGCACGGCCTCGAGCCCGGCGGCGGCGCCGGGGACGGCGCAGGACGCCTCGCCGATCCTGAAGACCTGGGTCGTCTCGCTGTCGGTGCCGAAGGCGACGTCGATCGCGTGCATCTCGGCAGCGGTGGGCGCGGCCCGGCCGAGGCCCGGAGTCGCGACGAAGAAGTCCGCCACCCGCGCCGGCCGCCCGTCCGACGGGACGACGAGGGCGAAGCCCCCGGCTCCCGGGCCGGTCAGCGGGCTCTCCGCCACCCACGCGGCGAACGCGGCCGCGACGCAGGCGTCGACGGCGTTCCCGCCCTCCTCGAGGATCCGGGCGCCTGCGGCCGCCGTCAGCGGGTGCCCCGCTGCGACAGCACCCCTCATGGATGCCCTCCGCCGGCCGATGAAGAGAGCGTGACGCACATCCCTAGCCGAATCTTCACGGTTTCGGCACTAACCCGACGCAATGCTTCGCGGTCAATAGAGCGAAGGCCCATTCGATGATCATCCCCCGGAACAAGCTGCTCGTCTCCGCGGCGGCCCTCGCCCTGCTCCTGGGCGTTGCCTCGTCGCCGCAGCTGCTCGGCGCGCACGTCGCCTCGGCTTTCGAGTCGTTGCGCGGCGCCGAGCGGCACTGGCTCCTCGTCGCGGCGGCCGGGTTCGTGGGCGCTTTCGCCTGCACGGTCGGCGCCTGGCGCGCCGCGCTCTGCGCGGCGGGCGGCCGCATCTGCCCGCGACGGGCTGCGGCAAGCCTCGGCGTCGGCGCGATGGTCAACTCCTTCGCTCCCGCCAAGCTCGGCGACGCAGTGAAGATCGCCCTCTTCTCGAAGGGAATCGAGACGCCCGGCGGCATCTGGACAGCCGGCGGCGTCTACGCCGCGCTCGCGGCGGCCCGCTCGCTGATGCTCGCCGCGCTCCTCGTCGTCGCGTCCCTGACCGGGGCGATGCCGCTGTGGCCCGTGTTCGCGCTGTGCGGCGTCGTCGCGGCACTGGCAGCGACCGCGGCCCTCTCGGGCCGCCTGCGCCGCCACCCGCGCATCGCGCAGGTGCTGTCCGGCCTCGTCGCGCTCGAACGCTCGCCGCGCGCGCTCGTGACCGTGCTCGGCTGGTCGGCGGCCATGGTGCTCGCGCGCCTCGGTGCCACGATGGCGGTCGCCGCGGCCCTCGACATCCCGCACCCGGTGCTCGCAGCGCTTCTGATCCTGCCTGCCCTCGACGTCGCCTCGGCCTTCCCGATCACGCCCGGCTCGATCGGCATCGGCAGCGGGGCCGTCGCGGTCGCCCTGGCGAGCCGCGGCATCGGCATCGGCGAGGCGCTCGGGGTGGGCTTCGCGATCCAGGCGGTCGAGACGCTCGTCAGCATCGCGGCCGGCACGCTCGGCGCGCTCTACTTCGCAGGCTCCCGCCCGACGGTGCGCCTCTGGACGGTACGGGTCGCCACGGTCGGCGCGTCGGTCGCGCTCGCGGCCGGGCTCGGCCTGCTCGTCTTCGACGCGTTCTAGACGGGCTACGACTCGCGGAGGAACGACGGCGGCTCGAGCACCTCGCCGAAGCCGGCCGACGCCGCGGTCACGAACGTCCCGCGCTTCGACGACCCGCGGCCGCCGATCCCGGTCGCGACCACCGTGATCCACATCTGCCCTTCGAGCCGGTCGTCGATCGTCGCGCCGAAGATGATGTTCGTGTCGTCCGTGGCCGCCTCGCGCACCGCCTCGGCTGCCTCGTTGACCTCGTAGAGCGTGAGGTCGTCGCCGCCGGCGATCGACAGGAGGATGCCGCGCGCACCGGTGATCTCGGTCTCGATCAGCGGGCTCCGCAGTGCGCGCTCGGCGGCTTCCTTCGCGCGGTTCTCACCGGTTGCGTAGCCGATCCCCATCAGCGCCGAGCCGGAGTCCGCCATGATCGTGCGGACGTCGGCGAAGTCGAGGTTGATCAGGCCGGGGTTCGTGATCAGGTCACAGATGCCCTGGACGCCGTGGCGGAGCACGTCGTCCGCGATGCGGAACGCGTCCAGCATCGAGGTCGACTTGTCGAGCACCTCGAGCAGACGGTCGTTCGGCACGACGATGAGCGTGTCGCACGCCTCGCGCAGCGCCTGCAGCCCGTCCTCGGCCTGCTTCTTGCGCCGCGTCCCCTCGAACTTGAACGGCAGGGTCACGATGCCGACGGTCAGCGCCCCGAGCTCGCGCGAGATGCGCGCGACGACGGGTGCCGCACCGGAGCCGGTGCCGCCCCCTTCACCGGCGGTGACGAACACCATGTCCGAGCCGCGGAGCGAGCGCTTGATCGCGTCGTAGCCGTCCTCGGCGGCGCGGCGTCCGATCTCCGGGTCGGCTCCCGAGCCGAGACCTTCGGTGATCTCGCTGCCGATGTGGATCTTGGTGGAGGCGTCGCTCGTCTGGAGCTGCTGGATGTCGGTGTTGACCGCGATGAAGTCGACCTGGTTGATTCCCGCGTCGATCATCCGGTCGACCGCGTTCAGGCCGGCGCCGCCGACGCCGACGACACGGATGACCGCGAGGTACGAGGCGCTGTCGCGGGCGCGCTCGAGGCGCGCAGGCTGCTCGGGAAGCGGATCGAGCCAGCGCGCCAGCGGGCGCTCCTCATGGGCGGCAGGCTCAGGATCGAGCTCGGGGGCGGGCGCGACCGCGCGGATCGGCGTCGGCTCGGGGTGAGCCGGCTCCTCGGCGACGGGCGCCGGCGGCGGCTCCGTCGGAAGCTGCTGCTGCCCCTCGCCGTGCTCGTCCTTCGCTCTCCGCTGCGCGGCTTCCGTCGCCCGGAAGAGCTCGGCAAGCGGGCCTTCACGCATGCTGGCGCGATTTCTTGCCACTGAGCACCTCCTTTGCCAGGTCACGGTACATCTGCGCGGCATCTCCGGTGGGCTCGTAGGCGAGGACGGATGCGCCCTTCACCGGTGCCTCCGCGAAGCGCACGGTCTTCCTGATCCGGGTGTTGTAGACGAGGTCGCCGAAGCTCTCGCGCAGGATCTCGTCGGCTTCGCGCGAATGCGTGACGCGCTTGTCGTACATCGTCGGGACGATGCCGATGATCTCGACCTTCGGGTTGAGGTTCTCGCGCACCATCGCCAGCGTGTTCTCGAGCTGCACGAGCCCGCGCAGCGAGAGGTATTCGGTCTGAACCGGCACGACGACCCCGGTCGCAGCGACGAAGGCGTTGATCGTCAGCAGCCCGAGTGAAGGTGGCGTGTCGATCAGGATGAAGTCGTAGTCGTCCCTGATCGGCGCGAGCGCCTTCTCGAGCGCGCGTTCGCGGCCGATCTGGCTCGACAGGGCCATGTCCGCCCCGGCAAGGTCGATCGACGAGACGGCGATGTCCACCTCGCGCGTCTCGATCACCTGGGCGAGCGGCAGCCGGTGCACGAGCACGTCGAACATCGAGGTCTCGATCGTGTCGGGGTTCAGGCCCTGCGACATCGTCAGGTTCCCCTGCGGATCGAGGTCGATCAGCAGCACCTTGTATCCCTGTTCGCTGAAGGCGACGCCGAGATTCAGGGTCGTCGTCGTCTTGGCGACGCCGCCCTTCTGGTTGGCGAGCGCGATCACCTGTGTCTCGCCAGGCAGAGGCACGCTCGCAAGGCGAACGTTGGGACGCGGAAGGAGGCGCGCGAGACCCATGTGAAGCGCCATTTCGGGTTGGCTCAGCTCATTCCTTCCGCCTCCTCGCGAAGTTTCGACGCGGCGGCCCGCGCCCGCGCGTCGCCTTCGGCCCTCGCCCACGCCTCGGCCTCCGGGACGAGCGCCCGCAGCTCACCGAGGAGCTCGCTCGCAGGCCCGCCCGCCCTGAGCGCCTCGATTCGCTCCAGTCGGGCGAGCACGCCCGCCGTCACACCGCTCTGCTCGTCCATATGACGACCGTAGCCGGGCAACCGTGACGTGTCTGTGCCGGCTCCGTGAAAAGAGCGTGCCGGAGGCGCTAGGCGACGCGGAGCACGGAGGCCGGCCGCGGGCGCATCCCGAGCAGCGTGTCGTCCAGGGCGAGCACGAGCTCGGCCCGGTCGCCGTGCAGGAGCGTCTCGACGAGCGTCCGCCGAACGGCGTCGCGTGCCTCCCGGCCCAGCCGCTCGGCCCGGAGCGTGTCGAGCAGCTCGCTGCGCTCCCGCCCCTTCTCGGTCAGGAGCACGGCGGCCCGCATCGTGGCCGCCCAGGCGCCGCCGTCGCCGCCGAGCAGGGCGACGAGCCCCTCCAGGATCTGGCCCGAGCGGAACGGCTCCTCGGAGAAGAGCGAGAGCTCCCAGCGGTCGAGCGCCTCTCCGAGCTCGCGGTCCGTGTCGGCGAGCGTCAGCCGCTCGCGCAGCTCGGCGGCCAGACGAGCCCGCACCTTGTCCAGGCGCGTCGCGTCGCCGCGCGGCTGCGTCGCTGCGATCGGCAGGAGAGGGGCGATGCGCAGCGGCCGGAAGTCGAGCCGCTCGAAGACGACGGGGCCGGCCGCGATCGCTCCTGCCGTCGCGAGCCGGAGCGCGGTGACCGCGTCGGCGAGCTCCGCCGCCGCGTCCGGCGGCTCCGACTCGTCCGGCTCGAGATCGCGCTTCAGCTCGAGGAGCAGCAGCCGGTCGACGTCGCGGCCGAACTCCGGCGGCAGCAGTCCGTGCGCTTCCGGCCAGAGATGCGAGATCTCGCCGGAGACGACCGGTCGAAGCGTGATCCCGCCGCCGAGGTCGGCGTCGTTTCCGGCCGACAACCCGATCACCGGCGCGAGCGCCACGTAGGTGCGCGCGCTTCCGAACAGGGTCTGCTCGAGATCGGCATAGGCGGCATCGAAGGCATCGTCGTGCCAGTCGAAGCCACCACTCCGCTCGGCCGTCCACGTCAGCATGGGAATGAGGATCGACCGGAAGAGCGCCTCGTCCCCGGTGTCGCCGATGCCGGAATGAGCGCGCGCGAAGATCGCCGCGGCGGGCTCGCGCTTCAGGTCGTCGATCGCGTTGCGGGCATCGGGCAGCCGGCGCAGCGTCGGCGCCTGCTCCTCGACGAAGCCCCGGACGAGCGGCCGATACTCGTAGAGCGACGGTCCGTCGCGCGTCGCATGCTCCTCGAACGCGAACGGGACCTGGGCGCCTCGCTCGGCTGCGAACGCCGCCAGGCAGAAGGCGCGCAGGGACTCGTAGAGGTGGGGAGCGCGAAGCGGCACGGGTCGAGTTACGAGCGCGGCGGGTCGTCTCCTGCCTGGCAGCCCGGGCACCAGTAGGTCATGCGGTTGTCGTCGCCCTGGCCGAAGGAGCGGATGCGGCCACCGCAGCGCGTGCACGGCCGGCCGGCACGGCGGTAGACGCGGTGACCGCCGCGACGTCCGCCCTCGACCGACGCCCACATCAGCTCGGCTGCCGACTCGAGCGCCCGGCGGCGGTCTCGGCCCGGCACGTCGCGGAGACGGCGCCAGGGTGAAAGCTGGGCCTGCCACAGCGCCTCCGCGAGCCACATGTTCCCGATCCCGGCGACGAGCGACTGGTCGAGCAGCGTCTCGCCGAACCAGCGCGCCTGGTCGGCACGATGCATCCGTTCGAGCATCGCCTCGAAGCGCGGCGGACGCTCGAGGATGTCCGGGCCGAGCCGGGCGATCGACCGCGTGTGCAGCTCGAGCACCGGGCCGTTCCAGAGGACTCCTTCCACCCGTTCCCCGCGCAGGACGAGCCACGGGCTGCCGGCCCGGCGGACACCGGCCGGCGCAACCGTCCAGCGACCGGAGCTGCGCAGGTGAGAACGCAGCACGACTCCGCCCTCGAAGCGAAAGACGAGGTTCTTCCCGAGCGCCTCCACCGACTTGAGCACCCGGCCGTCGATTCGCTCCGCAACTCGCCCGGCGCGCGCCCGCGGGTGCGGCGACTCGACCACCAGGCGCTGTCCGACCAGCGCCTGGAGACGTCGCGCGGCACGATGGATCGTGTCCCCCTCGGGCACGGCCGCCACCGTAACGGCCGTGGCAGAGTGGCGGTGTGAACCGCCCACGCTCGATCGCCGCCGGAGCCGCCGCCGCCCTCGTGTGGGGCGCCGCGGAGCGGGTCGACCGCAGAGTGCTCGCGAACGACTACACGGACGTCGCGCTGCTCGGCAAGCTCGTGACCCGCTCCCGCACCTGGCCCGTCGCGGGCGCCGCACTGCACGCCGCCAACGGCGCCGCCTTCGGGCTGGCCTTCGACGTCGTGCGCCGTCACACGTCGATCCCGCCGCGGCGGCTGGCGCTCGGGCTCGCCCTCACCGAGCATCTCGCGCTCTTCCCGCTCGGCGCGCTCGTCGACCGCTATCACCCGGCACGCGGCGAGCCGGGGGTGGAGCGCGTGTTCGGCGGCCGCGCGTTCGCGCAGGCGACCGTGCGGCACGCGCTCTTCGGGGTCGTGCTCGGCCGGCTGGCGGCGTGATCGAGCTCGCCGTCCCCGTCGTGCAGGCGCCGCTGGCCGGCGGGCCGTCGACGCCCGAGCTCGCCGCGGCGGTCTCCGCCTCCGGCGGGCTCGGCTTCATCGCCGCCGGGTACCTGAGCGCCGACGCGCTCGCCGGGCAACTGCGCCGTGCCCGGGAGTTGACCGATGCACCGCTCGGCGTCAATCTCTTCGTGCTGCACGAGGCGCCCGTCGACGAGGACGCCGTCGCGCGCTATGCACGTGAGCTGGCGCGCGAAGCGCAGCTCTACGGCGTGGCGCTCGGGGAGCCGCGCTTCGAAGACGACGCGTTTGCCGCGAAGCTCGATCTCGTCGTCGCAGAACGCGTGCCGGTCGTCTCGACGACCTTCGGCTGCCCGCCGGCGCAGCTCGTCGAACGCGTGCACGAGAGCGGCGGCGAGGTCTGGGCCACCGTCACGAGCGCGGACGAGGCGCGCGTCGCGACCGCAGCCGGAGCGGACGCGATCGTCGCGCAGGGCGCCGAGGCGGGCGGTCACCGCGGCTCGTGGACGGACGACGACGGGCCTGATCTGCCGCTGCTCGACCTGCTCCGCAGCATCGGCGCGGTGGCGCCGCTGATCGCAGCCGGCGGGATCGCGGATGCGACCGCCGCCCGAGCGGCGATCGCGGGCGGGGCGTCGGCAGTGCAGGCGGGGACGGCATTCCTCCTCTGTCCGGAGGCCGCGACCGGCGCGCCGCATCGTGACGCACTCGCCTCCGGCGGGGAAACGGCGATGACGCGCGCGTTCACGGGACGGCGCGCGCGGGGGATCGTCAACGACTTCATGCGCGCGCACCCGAACGCTCCGCGCGCCTATCCGCAGGTTCACCACCTGACCGCGCCGCTCCGGGCTGCGGCCCGGGCCGCCGGTGATGGGCAGCGAGTCAACCTCTGGGCGGGCACGGAGTTCCGTCGCGCACAGCCGAGCGCTGCGGCAGAGATCGTCGCGGCACTATGCCCGTAGGACGGCACGGCGCGGCCCTGCGAGGAACCCTGCGTCGACCAGCAACTGCATCGCCTCGGTGTCGACGACCGGCTCGCCGTCGAAGCGCTCGACCGCCAGCCGCTTCACGCCGCCCGCCCTGACGTGGGCGACGAGCGCGGCGAGCGCCGGGCGAAGCCATTGGTCTTCCGGATCGCGCAGCGGCACGAGCGAGCGGCCGCCACGCTCGACGTAGAGCACGGGCTCACCTCCGAGCGACACGAGGTACGCGCCGGCGACACGTGCGGCGCGCGCCCCCGCCCGGCGGGGCCACGGCAGCGCGGCGCCGTACGGCTGGGCCGGATCGGCGGCCGCGAGGACGAGGGCGCCGCCGTCCTGGTCGCGGTCGCGGAGCTCCCGCAGCCGCTCGACGGCACCCCCGAGGGCGAACTGCGCGCCGCCGAGCCCCTCGACGAAGTACCCGCGCCGGCAAAGGCCGAGCGTCTCGAGCGCACGCAGCTCGCGATACACGGCGCCGTAGCCGCCCGGGATGCCCTCCGCGCGAACGCCGTCCCGCGTGACGATGCCTTGCCGCTCGAGGAGCAGCTCGGCGAGCGCTCGACGGTCGGGGTCGGCGGAGAAGAGACGCTCCGTGCGCGACCAGCGGCCGGCGGTCGCCGTCGGTCCCTGGACGCGCCGCCGTGAGAAGCGTCGCGGCCGGCGCTCGGGCTTCGGGGTCCCGAAGCGGCGGGCCGCCCGCAGCGGTGTCCAGGCGTCGTTCGTCACTTCGCCCGCCCAGACGAGATCCCAGAGCGCCGGCAGCAGCGCCCCTTCCTCGAGAGCGGTGAGGCTCTGCAGCTCGTCCCAGAAGAGCGCGCTCCGGAGCGCGTCTCGGATCGTGTCGTGTTCGGGGCCTTCGGGTCTGGGCGCCGCGGGCACCCGGCCGAGCGCCGCGGCGTCCTCGCGGAAGTAGACCGCGACGCGGTCCTGCCCTGCTCCCACCCAGACGACCTCGCCGCTCGCGGTGAGAGCGTCCAGATGCTCGGGCCGGAAGGCCGGCACGCGACGCGGCAGCACCTCCGCCTCCCAGAGCGCAACGGGCAGCGGCAACGCCTGGAGCGGCACGAGCGCTTCGCGGAGCGATGCGCGCCGGTCGACCCCGTGCCACGAGGGCAGGAACCGTGCGAGCGCCTCCTGCTCGACCGGCTCGACCTCGCGGCGCAACGCCGCCAGCGAGGCACGGCGCAACCGCCGTAGCACGTCGGGGTCGCACCATTCCCGCTCGCTGCCGCCCGGACGCAGCTCGCCGCGGACGAGCTGCTCGGCGCGCTCGAGCTCGACGAGCACCGCCGAGACGTCGCGACCGAACCGCTCGTTGGCCTGGCCGGTCGTGAACGGGCCGCGACCCTTGGCGTACCGGAGCACGAGCTGGCGCAGCGACTCGGGCCCGCCCGCGAGGAACACGTCCGGCAGGCCGGAAGGCGGCATCACGCCGAGGGCGTCGCGATAGCGGCCCGCATCCTCGGCCGCGATCAGCCGCTCTTCGCCGGAGATGCGCACGACGACCGCGCGCCGCTCCTCGATCAGCGGCGCAGCGAGTGCGGCGTCGTACTCGGCGGCGCGGAGGTCGCCGCGCAACCGCAGCTTGTCGTGGAGCTGGTCGGATGTCTTCGGCTCGCCCTGGAGCTGGCGCTCCACCTCCTCGACGGCGTCGGCGTCGAGGAGGTCGCGCAGTTCTTCCTGGCCGAGCAGCTCACGGAGCAGGTCGCGGTCGAGCGAGAGCGCCTGCGCGCGCCGCTCCGCCGGCGGCGTGTCGTCCTCGTACATGTAGGTCGCGATGTAGTCGAAGAGCAATGATGCGGAGTAGGGCGACGCGCTCTGCGTCTCGATCTCGACCAGATCCACGTCGTGCGTCTTCAGTCCCTGCAGCAGCGTGCGCAGCGCCGGCAGGTCGAAGACGTCCTGCAGGCACTCGCGATAGGTCTCGAGGATCACGGGGAAGCTGCCGTACTTGCGAGCGACCTGCAGGAGCGACTGCGCCTTCAGGCGCTGCTGCCACAGCGGCGTGCGCTCGCCCGGGCGCCGCCGCGGGATGAGCAGGGAGCGGCCTGCGTTCTCGCGGAAGCGCGCACCGAACAGTGCGGTGTCCCCCACCTCGGCGACGACGAGGTCCTCGACCTCGCCGGGGTCGATCATCAGGTCCTCGGTCGGCGGCGGCACATCCGACTCGGGGAAGTGCAGTGCGATCCCGTCGTCCGACCAGATCGACTGCGCTTCGATGCCGTGCGCCTCACGAAGCCGTGCCGCGATCGCCATCGCCCACGGCGCGTGGACGCGCCCGCCGAACGGCGAGAGGATGCACACCCGCCAGTCGCCGATCTCGTCTCTGAACCGCTCGACGACGATCGAGCGGTCGCGACGGCACGACGCCCGTGGCAAGCTCCTGTTCGCGCAGGAACGTGAGCAGGTTCGTCGCGGCCCGCTCGTCGAGGTGGAACTCGCCGCGCAGGCGCTCGGTCGCCTTGCGCTCCGAGAGCGCCGACAGCTCGCGCGACGCCGCGCCGATCTTCTGGCCGAGCTCGTACGGCCGGCCGACGCCTTCGCCCTTCCAGAACGGAACGGCTCCCGGGAGGCCGGGCGCCGGCGAGACGAGCACGCGGTCGCGGGTGATCTCCTCGATCCGCCACGTCGATGCGCCGAGCAGGAACGTCTGACCCGCCCGTGCCTCGTAGACCATCTCCTCGTCGAGCTCGCCCACGCGACCGCCCCCGTCGGCGAGGAACACGCCGAACAGGCCGCGGTCGGGGATCGTGCCCGCGTTCGTGACGGCGAGCCGACGCGCGCCGTCACGCGCGCGGATCGTGCCGGCGGTGCGGTCCCAGACGATGCGCGGCCGGAGCTCGGCGAACTCGTCCGAGGGATAGCGGCCGGCGAGCATGTCGAGCACGTTCTCGAGCTGCGCGCGACTCAGATCCTTGAACGGATAGGCGCGCGAGACCAGCCGGTGCAGGTCGTCGACCGCGATCTCGGCGTCCGCGGCGATCGCGACCACCTGCTGGGCGAGGACGTCGAGCGGGTTCCTCGGTATGTGCGTCTCCTCGATCTCGCCCTCGCGCATCGCACGCGCGACGACCGCGGACTCGAGCAGATCGGCGCGGAACTTCGGGAAGATGCGTCCCTTCGACGTCGCGCCGAGCTCGTGCCCCGCACGCCCGATCCGCTGCAGTCCGCGTGCGACCGACTTGGGCGACTCGACCTGGATCACGAGGTCGACCGCACCCATGTCGATTCCGAGCTCGAGGCTCGACGTGGCGACCAGGCAGGGGATCCGCCCCGCCTTGAGGTCCTCTTCGACCAGCATGCGCTGTTCGCGGGCGAGCGAGCCGTGGTGCGCACGGGCGATCTCCCGTTCTGCGAGCTCGTTGAGACGAAGCGCGAGCCGTTCGGCAAGCCGGCGATTGTTGACGAAGACGATCGTGGATCGATGCTGCTCGACGAGCTGCAGCACCTCGGGATAGATCGAGGGCCAGATCGACTGCGCGCCGTGCTCGGTTCCGCTGTCCATCTCCTGCCCGTCGGCCGGCACCGGCTGCGAGAGGGATGCGGTCGAGCCGAGCTCGCGCAGGTCATCGACGGGCACGACGACTTCGAGATCGAGCTCCTTGCGTGTCCCCGCGTCGACGAGCCTGATCGGCCGGTCGCCGGAGACGAAGCGCCCGATCTCCTCGAGCGGCCGCTGCGTCGCCGACAGCCCGATCCGCTGGATCGGGCTGTCGGCCAGCGCTTGCAGGCGCTCGACCGACACTGCGAGATGAGCCCCGCGTTTCGAGCCTGCAATCGCATGCACCTCGTCGAGGATCAGCGTCTCGACCCCGCGCAGCGACTCGCGCGCCTGCGAGGTGAGCATCAGGTAGAGCGACTCGGGTGTCGTGATCAGGATGTCCGGCGGCTCCTTCTGCAGCTCGCGGCGCTCCTTCTGCGGCGTGTCGCCCGTGCGCACCCCGACCCTCAACTTCGACTCGAGGCCTGCGAGGGGGCCGCGGAGGTTGCGCTCGATGTCGTAGTTCAACGCCTTGAGCGGCGAGACGTAGAGCAGCCGCAGCCCCTGGCCGGGCGTGTCGTTCAGGCGATCGATCGCGGACAGAAACGCGGTCAGCGTCTTGCCCGACCCCGTCGGGGCCTGGATCAGGACGTGTTCGCCACTGGCAATCGCCGGCCAGCCCTGCCTCTGGGCGGGCGTCGGCGCGTCGAAGGCCTGCTCGAACCAGGCCCGCGTCGCAGGCGAGAAGACGCTCAGCGGGTCGATCCCGCCAGGTTACTCCCGGCGTCTCAGCTCAGGTAGTAGGCGAGGAAGGCGAGTGCGAGAACGATCACGACCACCGCAATCACGAAGACGGACACTCCGCTCAGGACGAGCAGGGGCGTGCGGGGGCTCGTTCCCTCTGCGGCTTCGTGCGCCAGCTCCTTGATCTCCTCTTCGACGTCGTGCACAGGGTGTGCCATGGCTCTCCGGTACCCAGGGAGCACCTCCTGGGAAACCCACGTCGTGGTCGCAGCGGCGGGGGCCGGTCAGGCTGCTCTGCCGACGCTACCGCTTGGCAGCGTGGCTTCCGGCGCCGACGAGCATGAGGAAGACGAGCACGATCACGACCCACCATGCGACACTCAACGTCCCGTTGTGCCAAGTCAGTACGTCCCACATGGCTCTGACCGTACCTGCGCCAACGAGTTGAGACCATGGTGGATCACACGCAAGCTCGATCCGAGGATCCGCGGACAGCGAGGTCGCCTCCGCGCTGCGCGCCCTGTTGGAAACAGCGACTGGTCGGCAGATCGCCTCGGGCGTAGGTTGCGAGGCGGGTCGGGCCACGCGTCACGCTTTGGGGGAAAAGGTGGGGAGGCGTTCGGATGCCGCCCGGCCCTCGTGTGATCAGGTGCGAGGACGCTCGCCCATCCCAGCGCCCTCAGCTTCGCAAGTCAGGTACCTGGTACCTGAGGTACCAGGTACCGATCCGTCGAACCGGCGGTTCGTGGGGGTCATCGCGAACGCTGGCGCAGGCGACGGAAGTTGGTCATGCATCGAGTCGGAGGACGACCTCGTCCGTTTCCTCGTTGCGCCCATGAGCGAACCCGCGCCCCTCGCCCACGATACGAAAGCCGCACTTCGTCAACACGCGAATCGACGCGGCGTTGTCGCTCGCAGCGCCAGCGTACAGAGGACGGGTCGCCTCCAGCTCCAAGAACTCCTGTAGGGCACGCGTGGCAACGCCGCGGCCCCAATCTTCACGGCCTATCCAATATGTGACCTCGCGGTGCCCCTCCAAGTCGAAGCTCGCAATGTGACCCACAACTCGCCCGTCGATCTCGACGACCCTGTTCGTCGTAGACACGTCGCTCCGCAGCCGCGCCCACCGTCGCTCGAAGGCGGTTCGATCATTCTGATCCGGCGAAGTGAACGCGGCCATCCGTATCGCGTCGGGATCCGTCCAGTGCTCGAACAGCACGCCGAGATCGCGATCTTCGATCTCGCGAAGGACAAGCTGTCCCGAGCCCTCAGGCACGGCGATTAACGCTACCTGCCACAAACTCGGGCTTCATTCCGGAGCACTCGCGCACGCGATCCCTCTCGCCGTTGGCTTGACAGGGTGCTGGAGCCTGAGGATGCTCGTGCCCGTGGCCGCCGAGAAACGACCGATGGTCTTGACGGATGCTGGTTTGGAGACGGTGCTGTCGTTCGAGGAGGGCGTCGAGCTTCCGCACTTCGCCGCGTTTCCGTTGCTCGACGGCGACGAGGGTCGCGCCGTCCTGCGTCGGTACTACGAGCCGTTCCTGCGGTTGGCGCGTGATCGCGACGCCGGGTTCGTGCTCTCGTCGCCGACGTGGCGCGCGAACCCGGATTGGGGCGATCTGCTCGGGTACGAGCGCGAGGCTTTGGCGGCAGTGAACAGTCGCGCCGTCGGGTTTCTCGGACAGTTGCGAGATGATCTCCTGGCGCCGGACGAGCGCGACGGCGTTGTGATCGAGGGTTGCGTCGGCCCGCGAAGCGATGCGTATCAGCCGACCCTGCGCATGGACGCCGATCAGGCGGAGGAGTACCACAGCTTTCAGCTTCAAGCGCTTTCGGACGCCGGCTGCGCACAGGCCGCCGCCCTGACGCTGAGCTACGTCGAGGAAGCGGTCGGAGTCGTCCGCGCGGCGACCGGCGCGGCCCTCCCGATCGTGATCGGATTCACCGTCGAGACCGACGGACGGTTGCCGAGCGGCGATTCGATCGAGCAAGCGATCGACGCCGTCGATCATGCGACGGACGGGGCCGCTCGCTCCTTCATGATCAATTGCGCCCACCCCGCACATTTCGCCGACGCGTTGCCGGAGGGTGATGCCCGCAACCGGATCCACGTCCTGCGGGCCAACGCGTCGATGAGAAGCCATGAGGAGCTCGATGCTGCCGAGGATCTCGACGCAGGCGACCCCGTGAACCTTGCGGAACGCTACGTCGCGCTTCGACGCGAGCTCCCGGAACTTCACGTGCTCGGCGGCTGCTGTGGGACAGACATCCGCCACGTGACCGCGATCTGCGACGCCTGGCTCGCCGCGGGCTAAGCCCCGCGATCCTGACCTCCGGGCTTGGTCGCCTTCTGCCGGTCAGCCGACGAGTTCCTTGAACGCGGGCTCGTCGCGAATCGCGTCGAAATCGGTGTCGTCCTTCGCCAGGCTGCGGGCGGTGTCCGAGAGCTCGATCGCGCGGCGCAGATGCTCGAGCGCCCGCTCCTTGCGGCCGGTGAGGCTGTAGATGCACGCCGCGTTGAAGTGGATCATCGAATACGGCGGATCGTCGGCAAGCACGGTGTCGAGACGGTCGGCGAGCTGCTCGTACTCGCCGGCCTGGTAGAGGGGCACGAGCGGCGCCCAGATCTCCCAGCCGTGCGGCTCGTAGACCTTTCCCGGCGCGCCGCCGACGGCAACGAGCGTCGTGTCGCGTTCCTCCGCGAACGCGGTGCGCTTGACCGCGGGAGGAGCGAAGACGAGCGTGCCGGCCGGCGCGTCGAGCGTCTCGCCGTCGAGCTCGAACCGCGCGCGGCCGGAGTGCACGAAGTACAGCTCCTCGTGGCCGTCGTCAGCCTCGTCGTGCTCGTTGATGATCCGGTCGCCCACCTCCTTGCCGGTGAAGGCATTGACCCCGAACGACGCGATCCCGAAGTGGTGCCGCACCGGGCGCCACGCAACGCGTCCGTCGCTGATCTCCTCGATGTCGTCGAGTCGTGCGGCCGTCCAGGTAGCCATCGTCCCTCCTCGGTCGGTGCCGAGGGCGATCTTAAGCGTTTACGAATCGGGAAGTGCCGCAGCGAGATCCCAGATCCGTGGATCTCGCGGCACGAGGCGCAGGAGCGTTCCCCGCGGCGACCGGCCCGACGCGGCGAAGCGGCGACCCCGCTCAGCCCCGAGATAACGGCCCGCGATCGCCTCCCGCACCCCTGTCACGTCGCGCTCCACCAGTTCCGGCTCACCCCGCACCTCGACGCCGCGGAACGGCGGCACGGCCTCGAAGACAACGAGGAGGCAGCGCGGAGTCCGCGCGAGATGCTGCCGCTTCACGTCACCCTCGGCCAGCACCACCTCGAACGCGCCGTCGTCGAAGCGAAACCAGACCGGCGTCGTCAACGCGCTCCCGTCCTTCCGGTAGGTCGTCAGGACGGCCGGAGAGGGTGCCTCGAGCAGCGACCGCACATCATCCAGAGTCACGCCCACAGCCTACGCAGCAGGTTCACAGCGTCGGCGTGTCGATGGCCGTCAACCCGAGTCGTCTGAGATTCCTGCCCGAGGCCGGGCCGGACACTCCGAGCGAATAGCCGAGGGTCAGACGAGCAGCTGTCCGCCGTTGGTGTCCCGCTCCAGGATGAGGCCGGTTGTCCGCCCCTCATCGTTCGTGAGCGAGCCCGCCAGGCGCCAGCCCTCTCGAGCGGCCGTGTTCAAGTCGGTCTCCACACCGTCATTGGGCTGGCCCGCCATCGGCCTCGCGACGTAGATAACCCGATATTCCACCGTCGAACGCCCGACGAATCGCTCACCCGCACTCGCGGGCCGCAGGCTCCGGAGCACCGTGTCCGGGTCTTGTTCGTGATCCGGGAGGGGACTCGTGAGGGGGCTAGGGGAGCTCAACATGGCTAGAGGAGCTCAACCTGGACGGTGTGGCCCGCGGCGCGCTGGGCGGCTTCCCACGCGCGAACGCGGAGGTAGATCGCAAGCCGCATCGCATTGAGGCCGTATGAGCCGAGCAGAGACACTGCGATCGTGCTCTCGTCGATCGGCTCCACGACGATGTCAGCGCGGGTCTGAAGATCGGCGATCAACATGTCGCGCATCTCAGGGTCGCTGAGCCGCAGGGTTGTCACGATTCACGCCGGCCGGCTCTGCGATCTCGATCGCGCCCAGCCAAGTACCGAAGACAGTCAGCAGCCGCATGCCGATGCCATCCTTTCCGCAGTTTGGTCATCGCATTGTCACGGCCGATGCACGTGTTGTCTCTCGCCTGATCGAGTGATTGCGAACCGAATCACCCGGAGCGTTCGCGGAACATTCTCGATCCTGGCGTCGGCTTGGTGATCGGCTTGCCCGCGCTTGTCCCGACGCTGGCTGTGCGGAGCGTAGAAAGGAAGCGCATCGCAAATCTCGGAAAAGGAGCAAGAAATGAAGCGCAAGCTCACAGCCTCGGTCCTCGCAACGGCAGTACTCGCCGGCGGTGTCCTCGGCGGCGCTGCGCTGGCGGCTCCGTCGCCGGCGCGCGCGTCGGCCGACCACGTTGCGTCGGTGGACCGGACCTCGTCGAAGCAACGCGAGGGAATCACGAACCGGGCCCGGCACGAGTCAGCGAGCCGCGATCGCGCGTCGCAGTCGCACCGGCTCGATTCGGCGCGGGACCACTGAGTCATTCGCCCAGGCGCCGACGGTCGACCGGCCGCCGGCGCCCGCGGGGCACGCACCAACTAGGATCGCGGGAATGCCCGACGCGCTCTGGTTCACCGACGATCCCGAGGCGTGCAAGCTCCTGGCCGCCGACCCCTTCGCCCTGCTCGTGGGCTTCGCAATCGACCAGCAGGTGACCGTGCCGAAGGCATTCGCCGGACCGTACGTGCTGAGACAGCGCGCCGGGACGCTCGAGCCGAAGCGGCTCGCAGCGATGGACCTCGGGCCGGTGTTCGCGGAGAAGCCGGCCATCCATCGCTTCCCCGGTGCGATGGCGGAGCGCGTGCGCGAGCTGGCCGCGGTCGTGGCGGAGGAGTACGGCGGTGACGCATCGCGCATCTGGTCGGAGGCGAGCGACAGCGCAGACCTGAAGCGGCGGATCGCTGCGCTCCCGGGATTCGGCGACATGAAGATCAAGTCGCTCGCCGCGGTGCTGGCGAAGCAGTTCGGCGTCCAGGCCGCGGAGGCGATCGCGCCGAGCCATCCAACGCTCGGCGACGTGACCTCGCCCGAGTCGCTCGCCGACTACCAGGCGGCCAAGCGCGCGTACAAGGCGAAAGTCCGGGCCGGCGACACCAAGGCGAACTGGGGCTAGCCGGCGCGGGTCGAGGGCCCAGCCGAGGCGATCACCGCAGCGCGCGCAGAGCCGGGCCGAGGGCCTGCCTGCCGTGCAACACCGGCTCGAAGAGGTCACCGTGCTGCGAGACGCGGTCCAGCGCCACTCGCATCGAGAAGTCGCGTGGCCGGACGTCCTCGGTCAGCTCGTCCCAGCGGAGCGGCGTCGAGACCGGTGCGCCGGGCTTCGGGCGCACCGAGTACACCGATGCGATCGTCTTGCCCCAGCCGTTCTGGCGATGGTCGACGAGCACGCCGGCACGTTTGCGCTTCAACCACTCGGTCGTCACCTCACCTGCGTGCTGCTCCTCCAGCCTGCGCGCCAGGAGCTCGGCGAACTCGTAGGTGTCCTCGAACGTCGAACGGCGCGCGATCGGGACGAGAATGTGGATGCCGTCTGCGCCGCTCGTCTTGACGAACGATTCGAGCTCGAGCTCCTCGAGTGCACCGTGGACGTAGTGGGCCACGCGAACGCAGAGCTGAAACGCATCCGGCTGCTCCGGAGGATCCAGGTCGAAGAGGACCCAATCCGGCCGGTCGGGCTTGTCGACGCGCGAGTACCACGCGTTCATGTCGATGCAGTGCATCTGCACCATCCACAGGAGCGCCGCGCGCGAGTCGACGAGCGGGAAGTCGACGAGCCGCGACTCGCCCTTGCCGCCGCGCGGCCACGTGCGGAATTCGCGCGTCGGGATCCACACCGGCATGCCCTTCGGCGCCTGCTTCTGGAAGAACGGCTCGCCCTCGAGCCCCTCTCGCCAGCGCTTCATCGTGAACGGCCGCTCGCGAAGGTGCGGCACGAGCGCATCCGCGACCTGGTCGTAATACGCAAACAGGTCGCCCTTCGTGATCCCGTCGTCCGGGAAGAGCACGCGGTCGGCCGAGCTCAGCCTCACCTCCTGCGTCACGTCCGCACCGCCCAGTTGACGTGAGCCACGGTCGGAAAGACGAACGGCCCAGGCGGAAGCAGCTCGTCGAGATCGCGCATGATCTGAGCCCGGTCCCGCTCGGGCCTGTGCGCGATCCAGCTGACCGATTGCGCGAAAGCGAGCACGCCGTCGCGGTCCTGGGCCTGTTCGTGCACGACTGCGGCCTCCTGGAGAACGTCGAACGGCCCGCGCGCGATCAGCTCGGACCACGTCGTCCCCGACTGCACTGCGGCGAGCGACGGCGAATGAAGCGCCTCGAGGTACGTGCGGTACGAGCCGGGGAGCGGCGAAGGTTCGCCGGGCTCGTTCCAGATCAGCGCCAGCACGCCGCCGCTCCGCAGGACACGCGCGATCTCGCCGACGGCCTGGTCGTTCGCGAACCAGTGAAAGGCCTGGGCGGCGAACACACCGTCGACCGAGGCATCCGGGAGCGGGATCGACTCGGCCGTGCCGGAGAGGCTCTCCGCAGACGGCACGACCTCCTCGAGGATCGAGCGCATCCCGTCGAGCGGCTCGACCGCGACGACGCGCCGATAGCGCTCGCAGAGCACGCGAGTGAGCTTGCCGGTCCCGGCGCCGAGATCGAGCACCTCCGCGCTTGCCGCGAGCGGCACAAGATCGAGGACGGCGGGCGGATAGCCCGGACGTGCCCGCTCGTATTCGGCCGCCGCACGGTCGAAGCTGCGCGCCGGCTCGATCGCGCCGGAGTCAGCCAACGCCGGCGAGCAGGAAGGCGCGGTTCTCCTTGAGCATCTCGCGCGCGATCACGAGCCTCTGGATCTGGTTCGTGCCCTCGTAGATCTGGGTGATCTTGGCGTCGCGCATCATCCGCTCGACGGGGTACTCCTGGATGTAGCCGTAGCCGCCGAGCACCTGCACCGCATCGGTCGTCACCTCCATCGCAACGTCCGTGCAGTAGAGCTTCGCCATCGCCGAGAGCTTGGTCAGCTCCGGCCCGGTGTCGCCCTCGTCGATCATCCGACCGACCTTGTACAGCAGCCCGCGGGCAGCCTCGCACTTCGTCTCCATGTCGGCGAGCATCCCCGCGATCAGCTGGTGCTGGCCGATCGGACGGCCCATCGTTTCCCGCGAGCGCGCGTAGTCGACTGCGTAGTCGGTCGCGCCCTGCGCGAGCCCGAGCCCCTGCGCGCCGATCCCCGGCCGCGAGCGGTCGAGGATCCGCATCGCGATCTTGAACCCCTCCCCCTCCTCGCCGAGCAGGTTCCCGGCCGGGACCCGGCAGTCGTCGAAGAACAGCTCACCCGTCGTCGAGCCCTTGATCCCCATCTTCGGCTCGATCCTGCCCACCTCGAGCCCGGGCGAATCCGCCTCGACGACGAACGCCGAGATCCCGCCGTGCCCCTGCTGCGGATTCGTCTTCGCGAACACCACATACACCGACGCGACCCCGGCGCTCGTGATGAACCGCTTGCCGCCGTTCACCACGTACTCGTCGCCGTCACGCACCGCCGTGGTGCGCATCGCCGCGCTGTCCGACCCCGAGCCCGGCTCGGTCAGCGCATAGGCCGCCAGCCACTCGCCGCTCGCGAGCCGCGGCAAGAACCGCCGCTTCTGCTCGCCGCTGCCGGCCAGCTTGATCCCCAGCGAGCCCAGCTCCTGCACCGCGACGATCAGACCGCTCGTCGCACAGACCTTCGAGAGCTCCTCGATCACCACCAGCGTCATCAACGAGCTCTCCCCGATCCCCCCGAACTCCTCGTCGTACATCACACCGAACAGGTCGTTCTCGCGAAACGCCTCCACCACATCCCAGGGAAACTCCGCACTCTTGTCGATCTCCGCCGCCCGCGGCGCCACCCGCTCACGCGCGATCACCCGCACCAGCTCACGGATCTCCCGCTGCTCCGCGGAAAGTGGATCGAACGCACTCATTCGGTGCTGAAGTCTAGTGCCGCCGCTGCCGATAGATCAGCCATGTTCATCCCTGTTCGCATCTTCACGCTCGTTCTCGCCGCCATGTGCATCGGTTCCGGCGCGATGACGCTCCTGCTCGTCCTCGCCCGCAACTAGCCCGCACGCGGCGGAGCGACACGTAGATTGGCGATCGTGATCCTCGCGAACGGGCTCATTCGCACGCTCGATCCGCAGGTGCCGACGCAGCGCGCGCTCGCGATCGCAGGCGAGCTGGTCGCCGGCGGCGTCGGCGTCCACGAGACCGCCCTCGCCTCGCCCGAGGTGACCGACCTCGGAGGTCTCGTCGTCGTGCCCGGCTTCACCGATTCGCACGTGCACTTTCCCACGTGGGCGCTCGCGCAGAACGAGGTCGATCTCGACGGCTGCGCCGGCCTCGACGAGGCGCTGCAGCGGCTTCGGGGCATCGAGGTGCCGCCCGGACGCTGGCTGCGCGGCTACGGCTGGCGCAGCGGCGACTGGCAGCCCCGGCGTGACCCGACCCGTCAGGATCTCGACGCGGTCACCGGCGACACGCCCGCCGGGCTGATCGCGAAGGACTACCACTCGCTCTGGCTCAACTCGGCAGCCCTCGCCCTTGCGGACGGCGATCTCGACGTCGAGGGCGGCGTGGTCGAGCGCGACGCACGCGGCGAGCCGACCGGCATCCTCCGCGAGGAGGCCGCCTGGCGGTTCAAGGAGCGGCACATGCTCGTCTCGGACGCGGACTACCTCGACGCGATGCGCGCCGGCGTCCGCCTGGCGAACGCACGCGGAGTCACGGCCGTGCACGACAAGGACGGCTGGCTCGGAGCGCTCCGCCTGTGGCAGCAGCTCGAGGAACGGGGCCACCTGACCCTGCGCGTCTGGCAGTCGATCCCCCACGACGCGCTCGACGCCGCAGTGACCGTGGGGCTGCGCTCAGGGCTCGGCAGCCCGCACCTCAAGCTCGGCTACCTGAAGGTGTTCATGGACGGAACGCTCGGCTCGCGGACCGCGTGGATGCTGGATGGAAGCGGCGTGCAGATCACGAGCGGCGACGAGCTGGCGGAGATCGTGCGCCACGGCGCCGCGGCGGGGTTCCCGGTCGCCGTGCACGCGATCGGGGACCGCGCGAACCGCGAGGCGCTCGACGCGTTCGAGCGGACGAAGGACGCCTGGGGCCCGCTCGGGCTGCGACAGCGGATCGAGCACGCTCAGCTGCTCGCCCCGGAGGACGTCGGCCGCTTCGCGGAGATCGGGGTCGCCTGCTCGGTGCAGTTCACCCACGCACCCTCCGACCGGGATCTCGCCGATCTCTACTGGGCCGGCAAGACCGACGGCGCGTATGCGTTCGGGGCGCTGCTCCACTCCGGCGCGGTCGTCGTGAACGGCAGCGATGCACCGATCGAGGAGCTCGATCCGCTCGCGGGGATCCGGGCCGGTGTGCGGCGCACGATCGACGACCGGCCCGCGTGGCACCCCGAGCATGCGCTGACCGTCGACGAGGCGTTCCGGGCGACGTGTGTCGCCCCCGCCTGGCTCGCGCACGACGAGCGCCGGCGCGGCACGCTGCTCCCCGGCCACTACGCAGACCTCGTCGTGCTCGACCGCGACCCTTGGGACGATCTCGACGCGCAGGTCGTCGCGACGATGGTCGGCGGGAAGTGGGTCCACAACCCACCCCCGTGGTGAACCTGGTTCCGGCTGCGCCGGCAACCAGGTTCGTTTTGCGTGCGCCTTACGCTCGGGCAATCGTCGCTTGGCGCACGGGGGAGATCGTCAGGTTCGTCCAGTTGCACGCATCCAGGAGGAACCGACCATGAAGCACCGTCTGATCGGCACCATCGCGCTCGCGGCGCTTGCCTGCGCCGTCGTCACCGCAGCTGCAGCGGGCGGGGGCAAGGGCCGGCTGTATCAGTTCCGCGGCGACGTGCTCGCCACCGGCGCCAACTCCGTCCAGGTCGCGGTCGAGGGCGGCAACCACGCCGCGCTCAAGGCCCTGATCGGCCAGAGCCAGAACGAGACGTTCACGACCGACGCCAAGACCGAGTTCCTCGGCTGGACGGCGGGCGTCCCGCATGTCATCACGATCGGCGACCTCAAGGCCGGCGACAACGTCCAGGTGTCGATCCGCGCGAGGGCCGGCGCGTCGCTCGCCGACCTCCTGGCGAAGCCGGCGGCCCTCGTCGGCGACCACGGCAGCAACTCCGGCACGGGGCACCGCGCGCTCTTCCTGTACGTCGGCACCGTCGCCGGCGGCCAGGCCGGCGGCCACATCGCGTTGCACGTGACGGGCGGCAACTGGCGCGGCCTGCGCTCGCTGCTCGGCCAGCCGGTCGACCAGACGTTCACCTACGGCGACAGCACGATCTTCCTGCTCTGGCAGGGCAAGGTGCCGACCGTGATCGAACCGTCGCAGCTGAAGGCCGGCGACCGCATCACGATCCGCGTTCGCGCGGCGCGTGCCGCGACGCTCCAGCAGGTCGAGGCGATGGCCGCCGCGCACGTGGGCGACCACGAGCCCGGCGATCCGATGACGCAGAACTCCTAGCGTCCCAGCAAGCGCTTCCGCCGCGGCCGGGCCTGCCCCGGCCGCGGCGGCGTGGTCTCGCCGGCGACGATCGCTCCCGGCACGTCGACCGTCAGCCAGCGCGCGAGCGATTCGTTGCCCAGCGCCGCCGCGGCGCCGCTCATCCCGATTCGCCGAATCGAAGGTGCGTGCCCGTCGCTCGCGATCAGGTGCGCGAGCCCTCGTTCCAACAGCGTGAAGGCCGAGTCGCGCGAGCGCCGGCCGAGCGTCCCGTCGACCGCGCCTGCCGTGAGCTGGACGAGCACGCCGGTTTCGACCAGCGGCTCGAGCAGCTCCGGACGCTGTTGCACCTCCCCGTTCCGCTCGGGATGCGCCAGGACCGGCGTGATGCCGGCCGCGAGCAGGCCGAAGAGCCGGTCGCCGATGTCGAGCGGCCACCCGACGTACGGCGTCTCGACGAGCAGGTAGCCGGGGTTGCCGGCCAGGGCGAACCGCAGCAGCTCCTCACGGGGCCGGTCGAGCTCGGCGAGGTCGAGCTCGCCGCCGGGCACGAGCCGCAGCGCGTCCCCGACCGCGTCCTGCACCTCCGCGAGAGCCGCCTCCATCTGGTCCGGTGTCGTCGGGTAGTCGTCGCGCACGTGAGGCGTCGCAGCGAGCACGGAGATGCCGTCCGCGAACGCAGCCCGGCAGATCGCAACCGCCTCGTCGAGATCCTCGGCGCCGTCGTCGATCCCGTGCAGGACGTGGCTGTGAAGGTCGATCAAAGCTGCGCGAACGCGAGGAAGAGCTCGCGTGCAGCGCGGATCCCGGCCGGGACGTACTCCGCGACGAGGCGCTCGTTCGGCGAGTGGATCTGCGAGTCGGGCAGGCCGAAGCCCGTGATCACCGTCGGGATGCCCTTGTCGGAGAGGGCCGGCACGATCGGGAGCGTCCCGCCGGAGCGCACGAGCGCGGGCCGGCGGCCGAGCGCGCGCTCGAACGCATCGAGCCCGAGCCGGATCACCCGCGAGTCGGGCGGCACGAGGCCCGGCGGTGACGACGACCACAGCTCCACCTCGACATCGGCGCCCGCGGGTGCGCTCTCGCGGAGCAACCGTTCGACGACGGGTGCGATCTCCTCGACCGTCTGGCCGGGAGCGAGCCGGATCGACACGTTGGCGATCGCCTCGACGGGCAGCACCGTCTTCTGCAGGATCGGCGAGCCTGTGGCGATGCCGTTCACGTCGATCGCGGGCTCGGCGAACGTGCGCAGATAGAAGTCCCGTGCCGCGTCGGGGTCCTTTGGGCGCGCGCCCTGCTCGGAGAGCTCGTCGGAGCCGGCGGGGAGCTGCATCCACCCGGCGAGCTCCTCGTCGGTGGGAGCCGCCCGGCCGGCGCGCAACGCGTCGTCGAGCGTGCCGTCGTGCGCGATCAGCCCGTCGAGCGTCCTGATCAGCGCATGTGCGGCGTTCAGCGCGGCGCCCCCGTACATCCCCGAGTGCAGGTCGCGGTCGCCGGTTCGCACCGTCACGTGGAAGTAGGCCATGCCGCGTGTCGCGACGTTGAAGGCCGGAATGTCGCGGCGGATCATGCCGCTGTCGAAGATGATCGCCGCGTCTCCCCCGCGCTCGTCGGCCTCCAGGAACTCGACGATCGAATGACCGCCGGTCTCCTCTTCGCCGTCGCAGCAGAAGCGGACGTTCACGGGCAGCTCGCCCGCACGCGCCAGCTCGCGCGCCGCGGACAGCAGCATGTAGAGCTGGCCCTTGTCGTCCACGGTGCCGCGCCCGTAGAGGTAGTCACCGCGGATCTCCGGTTCGAACGGGTCGCTCTCCCACAGCTCGAGCGGGTCCGGCGGCTGCACGTCGAAGTGCCCGTAGCAGATCACCGTCGGTGCGCTCTCCGCTCCGGTCGACGCACGCAGCTCGCCGATCGCGAGCGGCTGCCCGTGCCAGTCGATCACCTCGCATTCGCCGCCCGCCTCGCGGAGCAGCGAACAGACCCACGCCGCGGCCCGCTCGACGTCGGCGGCGTGCGCCGTGTCCGCGCTGATCGAGGGGATGCGGAGAAACTCCGCGAGCTCGTCGAACCAGTCGGCTGCCATCAGGCGCCGAGACTACCTAAGCAACGTCTCTGAGCTTCTGGCTGTCGGCCAGCGCGCGGAGCTTCTTCAGGCCCTGGTTCTCGATCTGGCGGATCCGCTCGCGCGTCACCTGGAAGGCGCGGCCGACCTCGTCGAGCGTGCACGGCTGCTCGCCGTTCAGGCCGTAGCGAAGCTCGAGCACGCGGCGTTCGCGATAGCTGAGCGTCCCGAGGCACTTCGCGAGTGCCGCGGCGCGAAAGGCGGTGTCGGCCGCCTCGTCGGGCGGCGGCGTGTGCTCGTCCTCGAGAAACTGCCCGAACTCCGACTCCTCCTCGTCACCCACCGGCTTCTCGAGCGAGACAGGTGTCTGGGAGGTGCGCCGGATCGATTCGACCTCCGCGACCGTCATGTCGAGATCGGCGGCGATCTCCTCGTTCGTCGGTTCGCGGCCGCGCTCTGCGCGCAGCTTCCGCTCGGTGCGCACGATCTTGTTCAGCTTCTCGACGACGTGGACCGGCATGCGGATCGTGCGAGCCTTGTCGGCCAGTGCGCGCGCCACCGCCTGGCGGATCCACCACGTGGCGTAGGTCGAGAACTTGTAGCCCTTGCGCCAGTCGAACTTCTCGGCGGCGCGCACGAGCCCGATCGTCCCCTCCTGGATCAGGTCGAGGAACGGGAGCCCCTGGTTTCGATAGCGCTTGGCGATCGAGACGACGAGCCGCAGGTTCGCCTCGACCATCTCCTGCTTCGCGCGATGGTCGCCGCCCTCGATCCGCTTCGCGAGCTCCACCTCCTGCGCGGCGGTCAGCAGGTCGACCTTGCCGACGTCCTTGAGAAAGAGCTGCAGCGAATCGGCCGAGAACTCCACGTCGACGGGTTCCTCGACCTCCTCCGCCTGGGCTGCGTAGAAGTCGGCCTCCGCATCCTCCGCGGCATCGAGCGGCGTGACCTCGTCGTCCGCGGCGACTTCGACCACGACCTCGACTTCGGGCTCCTCTTGGAAGTCGGTTCCCTCAACGTCGATCTCGGTCTTGCTCACTCGTCCCCCTCGGTGACCAAGCATTCCCCTGAAAACGGATGCGCAACTGTCGCAAGAGAACCGGACGGACGCCATAGGCCGCCCGGCTCATCTTTTCGTGCCCTCAGTCCCACCTCCGACAAGACCTTTTAGGAACGTCGTCGATTGTACTCCCAGATTACTCCGCGGATCGAGATTTCGCGCGAGCCGGAACTCCTTGATCGCCTGGTCACGCTGCCCGGTCCAAGCGAGCAGCAGGCCCAGGTGATAGCGCACGGACTGGCTCTGCGGAAAGCGCTTGACGAGCGGGCCGAGGCGCGAGAACGAGGCCGAGAGGTTGTCCTCGTTGAACCGCCCGACCGCCGCCGCGACCTGAGCCTCGTCGTTCCCAGGCTCGAGACGCGCCGCGCGCGCATAGAGCCTTTCCGCAGAGTGCTGCTTGCCCCGCCGCTGGAGCAGCACGCCCTGGATCAGCAGCGTGTTGGCGCGCTGTGGCTCGAAGATCGGATAGCCCCTGCTGGAAGAACTGCGGGTGCAGGATCTCGTCGGCCTGGATCTCGTACCACGTGTCGTAGCCCGTCTGCTTCGCCTGGCGGAACGCCTGCCCGGCGTCGGCGACGTAGCCGGCGCAGAAGAGAGCCGTCCCGAAGTTGAACTGCACGACCGGGTCCTTCGGCGACTGCTGAGACAGGCGCTCGAGCAACCGGGCGGCCGCCTTCGGCTGCTGAGCCATCGCCCGCCGGACGGCGGCCACGTTCTGCGAAGGCACGCCCGGGACGATCAGCGCCTTCGGGCGCTGCTTGCACTGGGCGGCCGGCTGGGCAGGATCCTGGCGGGTCGCGAGGACGACTCCGGCGACCACCCCGGCCGCGACGACGGCGATCGCCGCCACGACCAGCCGCACACGTTTCGCCGCGGACATCGCGCGCAACGTAGCTGGAAATACCGGAACACCCGCTACCGTTTATGAAGCCATGACGACTTATCGTGAACTGCTGCAGCGGACCAAGGCGGAGATCTCGGAGATCGACGCCAAGACGGCTCAGGCGACGCCCGGGGCGGTCTGGGTCGACGTCCGGGAGCCCGACGAATGGCAGGAGGGCCACCTGCCCGGGGCCGTGCACGTTCCCCGCGGCAATCTCGAGAGCCGCATCGAGGGCGTGGCCGGCGACAAGACGAAGCCGGTGATCCTCTACTGCGCCGTCGGGAACCGCTCGGCGTTCGCGGCGAAGACGCTCCTGGAGCTCGGGTACGAGCAGGTCCATTCGCTCGTCGGCGGTTTCACCGACTGGAAGCGAAACGGCCTCGAGGTCGTCCTGCCACGGACGCTCTCGCCGGAGAAGCGCACGCGCTACTCCCGGCACCTGCTGATCCCCGAGATCGGTGAAGAGGGTCAACTCCGCCTGCTCGACTCCAAGATCCTGCTGATCGGCGCCGGCGGCCTCGGCTCGCCCGCCTCGCTCTATCTCGCCGCGGCAGGCATCGGCAGGCTCGGCATCGTCGACGCCGACATCGTCGACGAGACGAACCTGCAGCGGCAGATCGCGCATTCGCTCGACACGCTCGGAACGCCGAAGGTCGACTCGGCGAAGCGCGCGATCCAGGCGCTCAATCCCGACGTCGACGTCGTCACCTACCGCGAGCGCCTGACGTCGGAGAACATCGACCGGATCCTCGACGACGGCTGGGACCTGATCGTCGACGGCGCCGACAACTTCCCCACCCGATATCTCGTCAACGACGCCTCGGTGTGGCGCGGCATCCCCGTCGTCCACGGCTCGATCTACCGCTTCGAGGGCCAAGTGACGGTGTTCAAGCCGCACGAGGGACCCTGTTATCGCTGTCTCTTCCCGGAGCCGCCGCCGCCCGAGCTCGCGCCGTCGTGCGCGGAGGGCGGCGTGCTGGGCGTGCTGCCGGGGATCGTGGGCACGTTGCAGACCAACGAGGCGATCAAGCTGGCTGCGCAGATCGGCGAGCCGCTCGTCGGGCGGCTGCTGCTGCTCGACGCGCTCGCGACCGAGTTCAACGAGGTGAAGATCGAACGCCGCGCCGACTGCCCCGTCTGCGGCGAGCACCCGACGATCACCGAGTACATCGACTACGTCGAGTTCTGCGCGAGGTGAGAGCCGCATGAGCGTCGTTCGTGTTCCTCCTGTCCTGCGGAGCGAGGCCGGTGGCGCGCGCGAGGTCGAAGCGTCCGGCGCGACCGTGCGCGAGCTCCTCGAGGACCTCGCCTTGCGCGTCCCAGCGCTCGGCTCCCGCGTCTACGGCAACGGAGAGATCCAGTCGTTCGTAAACGTCTACGTCGACGGCGAGGACGTGCGCACCCGCGACGGCCTCGACACGCCGGTGCACGACGGCTCCACTGTGATTCTCCTCCCGGCGATGGCCGGTGGTTGCTAGCTCGCTGCTCGACCTGATCGGGAACACCCCGCTGGTCGAGCTCCAGGCGCTTTCGCCGCCGGGCCGCACGATCTACGTGAAGCTCGAGGGACAGAACCCGACGGGCTCGATCAAGGACCGCGTCGCCCTGGCGATGGTGGAAGCGGCCGACCTGCAGCCCGGCCAGGAGCTCCTCGAGCCGACGAGCGGCAACACGGGCATCTCGCTCGCCCTCGTCGCGAAGCTCAAGCAACTGAAGCTCACCTGCGTCATGCCCTCGAACGCCACGCCGGAGCGTCGCGCGCTGCTCGAGCTGTACGGCGCGACGATCATCGAGTCGCCTGGCGAGCAGGGCTCGAACGGCGCCGTGCGGCTGGCGCAGGAGATCGCCGCCCGCGACGACCGCTACGTGATGCTCTTCCAGTACGCGAACGAGGCGAACCCGCGCGCCCACTACGAGGGGACCGGGCTCGAGATCGCGCGCGACCTGGCCCGCGTCGACGCGCTCGTCGCCGGGCTCGGCACCGGCGGGACCCTGATGGGCACGGGCGCGCGCCTGCGCGAGGCGTTCCCGGGCGTGCAGGTCGTCGCGGCGGAGCCACTGCCCGGCGAGCCCGTGATGGGCCTGCGCTCGCTCGAGGACGGCTACGTGCCGCCCGTGCTCGACGTCACGCAGCTCGACCGCAAGCTGCTCGTCTCGAATGCGGAGGCTGCGGCCGCGGTCAGGGTGCTGCTCGAGCGCGAGGGGCTCTTCGCCGGTGTCTCGGCGGGAGCGGTCGTCCACGTCGCGCGCCGCATCGCCGACGAGCTGCCCGCCGGGGCGGTCGTCGTCGCGGTGCTCGCGGACGGCGGCTGGAAGTATCTCTCGGCTCCGTTCTGGAGCGGCGAGGAGATCGACGAGGCGGTGCTCTGGTGGTAGTCCCGCCCGCGATCCGCGCCGAGCTGCGTGCGCACGCGGCCGAGGAGGCGCCGAACGAGTGCTGCGGGCTGCTCGTCTTCCGAGACGGCGTCGCGGAGCGCTACGAACGCGGCAGGAACACACTGGCCTCGCCTTACCGCTACGAGCTCGAGATCGACCCGAGCCTCTGGTTCCTCGAGGACGAGGGCTACGAGCTCGCCGTCTTCCACTCGCACCCCGAGACGGAGCCGATCCCGTCGCGCACCGACCGGGAGCTCGCGGGCCTCTGGTCCGGCCGGCCGTTCCTGATCTACGGCCTGAAGCTCGACCAGCTGCGCGCCTGGCGGATCGCCCGCGACGGCGTCGAAGAGCTGCCCCTCTCGACGGCCTAGTCCTAACCCGACCGGACGGTGTCCCGACGGGCCATGTCCCGGGGACTGTCCCCGGGACATGGCCCTTTCGGACGGTCAGGTGACCTTGAGGCCGCCCTTCATGAACGACGCGTGCGGATCGCACACGTACTTGTAGGTGCCCTTCTTCAGGGTCACCTTCCAGGTCTTCGTGTCCTTCTCGCCGACCGTCGTCTTCTTGTTCACCCCTGGGCCGGTCAGGTGGAAGTTGTGCGACGTGGACTTGTCGGCGATCTTGAACACGTAGGTGCCGGCCTTCAGCTTCGTGACCTTCTTGCCGCCCTGGGTCAACGTGATCGTGTAGCCCGGGCCGACGGTGCCGTTCACGGTCGGCGTGCCCGCAAGGGCCGCCGGAACAGCCAGCACGGCGACGAGCACCGCAAGCGCAACGAGCCTCATACCCCTCCTCGGTCGTTCGTATCCCTGCCTCCGGCAGGGTACGCTCGCTCCCGTGGAGCTCGCGGAGGTTGTCTCACCCGGGTCGCTCGTCGAGCCCCAGGGACGCTATCTCGCCGATCTGATGGGCCGGGGCGTACAAGGCACCGCGGATGCGGTCGTGCTCCCCGCGACGACCGAGGAGGTCGCGGCGGTCATGCGCTGGTGCTACGAGCACGACGTCCCGCTGACCGCCCGCGGCGGCGGCACGGGGCTCGCCGGCGGTGCGATCCCGGTCGAAGGCGGCGTCGTCGTCGGCTTCGAGCGCCTGAACAGGGTGCGGCAGTTCGACCCGCTGCTCTGGCGGATGCACGTCGAGGCGGGCGTCACCACCGGCGAGGTGCAGCGCCTCGCCCGTGAGAGCGGCCTGCGGTTCCCGCCCGACCCCGGCGCCGCCGAGATCTCCCAGATCGGCGGCAACATCGCGTGCAACGCCGGCGGGCCGCACGCATTCAAGTACGGCGTCACCGGCAACTGGGTGACCGGCCTCGAAGCGGTGATCCCGCCCGGAGAGATCGTCGAGGTCGGCGGGCCGATCCGGAAGGACGTCGCCGCCTACGACCTGAAGAGCCTGCTCGTAGGCTCCGAGGGCACCCTCGGGCTCGTCACCGCCGCCTGGCTGCGGCTCGTTCCGGCGCCGGAGCTCGAGCTGCCGGTGATCGGCATCTATCGCGATGCCGACGCCGGGATCGCAGCGATCGAGCGAGTGCTCGCCTCCGGGGTCGTGCCGGCCACGATCGAATACATGGACGCGGTGACGCTCGGCTACTCGGGCGCGACGTATCCCTTCGGCATCCCGCAGGGTGGTGACGCGTTCATGGTCATGACCGAGGCCGACGGCGCGCGGTCCGAGGCGCGGCGCGTGGCCGCGGAGCTCCAGGAGGCGCTGGCCGAGGACGCCGTCGCCGTGCACGCACCCGAGGATCCCGCGGACGTCGCGGAGCTGTGGCGCTGGCGCGCCGGCGTCGCCTTCGCGATCCTCGCGCAGCGCGGCGGCGCGTTCAGCGAGGACATCGCCGTTCCGCTCGATCGCCTCCGCGACGTGGCGCGCGAGACGCTCGCGATCGGAGCACGGCACGACGTGCCCGCTCTGTCGTTCGGACACGCCGGCGACGGGAACATCCATTCGACGTTCCTCTTCGCGCCCGACGACCCCGAGCAGGAACGCCGCGCCGACGCGGCCTGCCACGAGCTCTTCCAGCTCGCCCACCGGCTTGGGGGCACGGTCACCGGCGAGCACGGCATCGGCTGGCTGAAGCGTGGACAGCTCGAGCAGCAGCTCGGCGCCGTCGGCTACGACCTGCACCTGAGGATCAAGCAGGCGTTCGACCCGAAGGGCCTGCTCAACCCCGGCAAGAAGCGCTGACCGGAGGACGCTGGGACTCGCTCGGCGCTCTGCGCGAGCGACAGTTCCGTCTGCTCTTCACCGGGCAGCTCATCTCGCTGCTCGGCGACTCGTTCAGCGGCATCGCGCTGGCCTTCGCAGTGCTCGACCTGACCGGGTCGGCGTCCGACCTCGGCTACGTCTTCGCCGCGAAGACCATCCCGCTGATCGCGTTCCTGCTGGTCGGCGGCGTCTTCGCGGACCGGCTGCCACGACGGCTCGTGATGCTGACCGCGGACGTCGCCCGGATGGCGTCGCAGGGGACGGTCGCCCTGCTCGTGCTCACGCACACGGCCCAGATCTGGGAGATCGCGGCCCTCCAGGCAGTCGCAGGGACGGCGAGCGCGTTCTTCAACCCCGCCTCGACGGGCCTGACGCCGTTGACGATCAGCCCCGGGCGACTGCAGCAGGCGAATGCGCTGCGGGGGCTCTCGATGGCGTCCGCGGGCATCGTCGGCACGGTGATCGGCGGGGTCGTCGTGACGGCCGTCGGGCCGGGCTGGGCGCTCGGCGTGGACGCGGCGAGCTTCGGGCTCAGCGCGTTCTACCTCGGCCAGCTCCGCCTGCCGGGGCAGGAGAAGCTGCCGGCGCAGTCGTTCCTCGCCGACCTGCGCGAGGGGTGGCGCGAGTTCGCCTCACGGACCTGGGTCTGGGTCGTCGTGCTCGCGGCATCGATCGGGAACATGATGACGTCGGTGTTCGCCGTGCTCGGGGCGGTGATCTCGAAGGAATCGCTGGGCGGGCCTCTCGCCTGGACCGTGATCCTCGCCGGGCTCGGAGTCGGCTCGCTGATCGGCGGCGTCGTCTCGCTGCGGCTCCACGTGCGCCACCCGCTGTACTTCGCCTCCACCCTGGCCGCACTGCTCGCGGTCCCGATCGCGCTGCTTGCCCTCGGCGCGCCCGCCGTGGTGGTGGCGGCCGGGGCGCTCCTCGCCGGCGGCGGCAACATGATCTTCAACGCGCTCTGGGAGACGTCGCTGCAGCGCCACGTGCCGGCGGCGGCCCTTTCGCGCGTGAGCGCCTACGACTGGTTCGGCTCCCTGGCGTGCCAGCCGATCGGGCTCATCCTCGCCGGCCCGGCGGCGGCCGCGCTCGGCACGAGCACGACGCTCTGGATCGCGGCGGTGAGCCTGATCGGCACCGCGGGGCTGTGTGTCGCGACGCCGAGCGTCAGGCGGCTCGAGAGCTAGCACCGGCCAGCAGTGCCTCGAGCGTTGCGGCCTGGCCGCGCATCTCCGCGCGGCCGATCAGGACGCGCCGTTCGCCGCGGATCGCCGCACAGAAGTCGTCGAGCTCCGCGCGGTAGTGGTCGACGCGTTCGGCCCGGTGCTCGACACCGTCGAGCAGGACGACCCCGGGCGGCTCGACGAACGCCTGGGGCACCTCGAGCACGCCCGCGGAGCCGACGACCTCGATCCGGTTGACGAGCGCGGATGTGAAACCGCACTGGAAGGTGGCGACGACGTCGCCGAAGCGCAGGAGGCCGGCGAAATGCTCGTCGACGCGCCCACGCAGACGCGCCTCGCCGTGCGCACTCGTCGGCTCTCCGAGCAGGAGCCTCGCGGCGCTGACGCAGTAGCAGCCGAGGTCGAGCAACGCCCCGCCCCCGAGCTCCGCGTCCCAGCGAGGGTCGTCCTCGCGTCCGAGCGTGGCCGTGAAGACGGCGTCGACGGCGCGCACCTCCCCCACCCGCGGCAGCAGGTCCCGGAGCAGCTGCGTCTGCGGCGCGTGCCGCCACATGTATCCCTCCGTGAGCACGAGCCCCCGCCGCTCGGCCTCGTCCCACGCCTCGTCGACGTCGGCCGGCCTGCGCGTGTACGGCTTCTCGCTCAGCACGTGCTTGCCGGCCGAGAGGGCGCGCATCGCCCACTCGTGATGGAGCGCATTCGGCAGCGCGACGTAGACCGCGTCGAGCTCGGGATCGGCGAGCAGCGCCTCGTAGGAGCCGTGTGCCCGCGCGATCTCGTGCTCGTCCGCATAGGCGCGGGCCCGGACAGCGCTCCGCGAGCCGACCGCGTCGACGGAGAACGGTGCGCCGGGCGCGCGGGCGCCGAGGATCGCCCCGTTGATGCCTGCGGTCGAGAGAAGGCCGAGCCGGACCTGCGTCACGTGACGCGTATTCTCGCGGTGTGAGCCACGACGCGCTGCGACGGCGTGCCCGGGAAGCCCTCGCCGCCGGCGCGGAGCGCGCTCCGGCGCGCGCCCATTTCCGAGCGATGGGCATCGACCCGGGCCGCCTCGACGGGCCGATCGTCGGCGTCGCCTCGACGTGGACCGGGACGATGCCGTGCAACGCGAATCAACGCGAGCTCGCCGCACGCGTCGGCGACGGCGTCGCCGCGGCCGGCGGCGTCGCACTCGAGTTCAACACGATCGCGGTCTCCGACAACCAGTCGCAGGCGACACCCGGGATGCGCGCCTCGCTCGTCTCGCGGGAGGTGATCGCCGACTCGATCGAGCTGATGGTGCATGCGCACGACTTCGACGCGCTCGTCTGCCTCGTCGGCTGCGACAAGACGGTGCCTGCCGCGCTGATGGCGCTCGCACGCGTCGACAAGCCGGCCGTCGTCCTCTACAGCGGCCCGATGCGCGCCGGCCGGCTGCGCGGTCGCGAGGTCACGATCCAGGACGTCTGGGAGGCCGTCGGCGCGGAGGAGCGCGGGCTGATCCCACGCGCCGAGCTCGACGAGCTCGAGCGGTTCGCCTGCCCCGGCGCCGGCACGTGCGCCGGGCACTTCACGGCGAACACGATGGCGGTCGCCCTCGACTGCCTCGGTCTCACCGTGCTGGGAGACGGGCTGATCCCCGCCGAGGAGCTCGCTGCGAAGGGTGACGCGGCGGCTCGCGCAGGCAGCATCGCCGCGACGCTCGCGGCGACGGCGCGCTCGTTTCTCGACCGGCGCGCCCTGCTGAACGCGATGACGGGAATCGCTGCGACCGGCGGCTCGACGAACGGGATCCTCCACCTGCTCGCGATCGCGCGTGAGGCGGATGTGCCGCTGACGCTCGACGAGCTCGCGGAGATCGGTGCCCGCACGCCCGTGCTGGCGAGCCTGGCGCCTTCGGGGGCATACGCCGCCGAGGACTTCCACCGGGCGGGCGGCACCGCGGTCGTGATCGGCGAGCTGATTCGCAGCGGGCTGTTCGACGGCGGTGCGCCGACCGTCACGGGCCGCACGCTGGCCGAGTCGACCGAGGCCGCACCGCCGCCGGACGGCGAGGTCGTCTTCGCCGTCGCGCAGCCGTTCAAGACGACCGGCGCGCTGCACGCGCTGCGGGGCAACCTGGCGCCGGAGGGGAGCCTCGTCAAGGCGTCGGGCTCCGTTCGCCGGCGGCAGCGCGGGCCGGCCCGCGTCTTCGACAGCGAAGAGGCCTGCACCGACGCCGTGCGGGCCGGCACCGTGCGCGAGGGCGAGGTGCTCGTCGTCCGCTACGAGGGGCCGGCCGGCGGGCCCGGCATGCGCGAGATGCTCAGCGTGACGGCGTCCGTCGTCGGCGCCGGGCTCGGAGAGTCGGTCGCGCTCGTCACGGACGGCCGCTTCTCGGGTGCGACGCGCGGGCTGATGGTGGGTCACGTCGCGCCCGAAGCTGCGCGCGGCGGGCCGCTCGCGGTCGTCCGCGACGGCGATCCGATCACGATCGACGTCGACGCCGGCACGCTGGCCCTCGACGTCGACCCGGCCGAGCTCGAGGCTCGCCTGGCCGCGTGGAGCCCGCCGCGGCTCCCCCATGAGCGCGGTGTGCTGGCGCGCTACCGGCTGCTCGTCGGCTCCGCGTCCGAGGGCGCCGTGCTCCGGGAGCGTTGAGCGTGCGACGATGGCGCACATGACCTTCGCGGGCAAGCGTGCGCTCGTCACGGGCGCCGGCTCGGGCATCGGCGCAGCCGTCGCGCGGCGCCTTGCCGCTGGCGGCGCGGAGGTGCTCGTGGCCGACCTCGAGCCGGACGCGATCGCCGGCGAGCTCGGCCTGCGCGCGCTGCGGGTCGACGTCCGCGACGAGGCCCAGGTGGCGCCTGCGATGGCCGACCTCGACGTGCTCGTGAACGTCGCCGGGATCGGGTCGACGACGTCCGCTCCCGACACGCCGCTCGAGGTCTGGGAGGACGTGCTGGCCGTGAACGCGCGCGGGACGTTTCTGTGCTGCAAGCACGCGATCCCCGGGATGGCAGCGCGCGGCGGCGGCGCGATCGTCAACGTCGCGTCGGTCGCGGCGCTGGTCGGCCTGCGCAACCGCGCCGCCTACTGCGCCTCGAAGGGTGCGGTCGTCGCGCTGACGCGCGCGCTCGCCGTCGACCACGTCGGCGACGGCATTCGCGTCAACGCCGTCTGTCCCGGCACGGTCGACTCGCCGTGGGTGCGCCGGCTCGTCGACGACGCCGGCGAGTCGCTCGACGCGCTCCGCGCGCGGCAGCCGATGGGGCGCCTCGGCACGCCCGACGAGATCGGGGATGCCGTCCTCTACCTCGCGGGCGCCGAGTTCGTCACCGGCAGCGTGCTGGTGATCGACGGCGGCCTGACCGCCGCCTAGCGTGCTGGCGCTCGTCACGGAGCCCGGCGTCCCCGGCTCGACCCGCGTCGCGGACGTGCCGGAGGCGACCGGCGACGGCGTGCTCGTGCGGGTCCTGGAGGTGGGCGTCTGCGGGACCGACCGCGAGATCTCGCACGGGCTCTTCGGCGTGGCACCCGAGCACGAGAGGGAGCTCGTCCTCGGGCACGAGGCGCTCGCCGTGGTCGAGCGCGACGGCCACGGCTTCACCCGCGGCGACCTCGTCACCGCGACCGTGCGGCGCTCCTGCCGGCACTGCCTCGCCTGCTCCGAGGGCTTTCCCGACTCGTGCCTGACGGGCGACTACGTCGAACGTGGGATCACGAGGCTCCACGGCTTCGCACGCGAGCTCGTCGTCGAGGATCCGGCCCAGCTCGTTCCGATCCCGCGCTCGCTCGGCCGCCTCGGCGTCCTCGCGGAGCCGGCGTCGATCTGCGAGCGCGCGCTCCGGCACGCCCGAGCGATCGGGAACCGCCAGCCGTGGGAGCCGCAGCGGGCGCTCGTCCTCGGTGCGGGAGCGGTCGGGACGCTCTCGACCTATCTCCTGCGGCTCGCGGGCCTCGAGGTGTGGACGGCGTCGCTCGAGCCGTCGAACGACCTCGTCGCGGCCTCCGGCGCGCGCTACGTCTCGCTTCCGGAGACGCCGCTCGCGGAGCTCGGCGGGTTCGACCTCGTCGTCGAGGCGGCCGGCGACGCCCAGCTGATGGCCGACACGCTCGGCCTCCTGCGCCGCAGCGGCGTCGCGTGCCTGCTCGGCATCGACCCGCGCGTGCAGCGGGTCGAGCTCGACGGCCGGACGCTCGCGCTCGACGCGATCCTCGAGAACCGCGTTCTCTTCGGCAGCGTCAACGCCGCCCGGGAGGACTGGCTCGCAGCCGTCGCCGACCTCGACCGCGCACGCGAGCGCTGGCCGGACGAGCTCGAGCAGTTCGTCGGCCTGCGGGTGCCGCTCGACCGCTTCGAGGACGCCTTCGCCCACCGCGGCGGCAAGGCGACCCTCGTACTCTCGGACTGAATCAGGTCCGGTAGGAGATCTGCACGCGCTCGCCGCTCGCGCCGGAGCGGACGATCGCGTCCCCGACCTCGGACGCGCGGTAGCCGTCCTCGAACGTCGCACCGTAGGGGGCGACGTCTGTGTCATCGGCGATCGCCTGCAGCATGTGGTGCAGCTCGTGGACGAACGTGTCGCCCCAGCCGATGATGTGGCCCGGCGGCCACCAGTGCTCCCAGAACGGATGGTTCGCCTCCGACACGAGCACCGTTTTGAACCCCCGTGCGCGATCGCCGTCGGCGCGGAACACCTGCAGCTCGTTCAGCCGCTCCATGTCGAACGCCAGCGAGCCCTTCGAGCCGTTGATCTCCCACTGGAAGGCGTTGCGGCGGCCGAGGGCGAGGCGCGTGCCCTCGATCGTCCCGACCGATCCGTTCTCGAACTCGACGGCGGCCTCGAGCGCATCGTCGACCGTCCGCCCCGGGACGAACGTCTTGACGAATCCCGAGACCGACGTGATCTCGCCGTTCAGGAAGCGACCGAGGTCGATCACGTGCGTGCCGATGTCGCCGAGCGCGCCCGAGCCCGCCTCGTCGGGATGGAACCGCCACGTGTCGAGCGTCGCGTCGTCGGCCCAGTCCTGGAGATAGCGGCCGCGGAAGTGGCGGATCTCCCCCAGCTCCCCCGCCTCGATCAGCTCGCGTGCCAAACGCACCGCCGGCACGAACCGGTAGTTGAAGGCGCAGAGGTGCTTGACGCCGGTGGCGGCGACCCGCTGCCAGATCTCGTAGCTCTCGGCGGCGTCGCGCCCGAGCGGCTTCTCGCAGATCACGTGCTTTCCGGCCTCGGCGGCGGCGACCGTCGGCTCGGCGTGCAGGGAGTTGGGGCCGCCGTTGTCGAACAGGCCGATCCGCTCGTCGGTGACGAGATCGCGCCAGTCGCCGGTCGCGTAGTCGTAGCCGTAGCGTTCCGCGGCCTCGCCGACCGCCGTCGCATCGCGCCCGGCGATGCCGACGAGCCTCGGTCGAAGCGGCGGCGGCCACGTCATGTAGCCGATCTTCTTGAACGCGTTCGAGTGGGCCTTGCCCATGAACGCGTACCCGAGCATCCCGACGCCGATCTCTTCCATTCGGCGATAGTAAGCACATGACGAAGCCTGTGAAGTGGGGAATCATCTCGACCGCCGACATCAACCGGAAGGTCATCCCCGGCGCCCATGCGTCGGACAAGGTCGATCTGGTCGCGGTTGCGAGCCGGGACGAGGCGCGGGCCGAGGACTATGCGCGCCGGTGGGAGATCCCGCGCGCCTACGGCTCCTACGAGGCGCTGCTCGCGGATCCCGAGATCGAAGCGGTGTACATCTCGCTCCCGAACACGATGCACTGCGAGTGGTCGATCCACGCCCTCGAGGCGGGCAAGCACGTGCTGTGCGAGAAGCCGCTCTCCCGTCACCCCGACGAGGTGAACGCCGCGTTCGACGTGGCCGATCGCACCGGGCTCCACCTCAGCGAGGCGTTCATGTACCGCCACAACCCTCAGACGAAGCGCCTGCGGCAGCTCGTCGCGGAGGGCGCGATCGGCGAGCTCCGGCTCGTGCGCTCGGTGTTCAGCTACTCGCTCTACGACCACGACAACATCCGGCTGCGCACCGACGTCGAGGGCGGCGCGTTGATGGACGTCGGCTGTTACAACGTCAGCGGCTCCCGCCTGCTCGGCGGCGAGCCCGAGCGCGTCTACGGCGAGGCCTGGTTCGGCCCGTCCGGCACGGACTGGGTCTTCGCGGGAACGCTGCGCTTCCCGGGCGACGTGCTCGCGACCTTCCACTGCGGCACGGCCTTGCCGGAGCAGGACGAGCTGGAGGCGATCGGCAGCGAGGGCTCGCTCTTCCTGGACGATCCGTGGCACTGCACGACGCCCGTGCTCGAGCTGCGCCGCGGCGCGGCCGTCGAGCGCGTCGACGCCGACCCCGCGGACTCCTACCGGCTCGAGCTGGAGAACGTCAGCGACGCGATCCGCGGCGAGGGCGAGCTCCTGCTCGGACGCGACGATGCGATCGGGCAGGCGCGCACGCTCGAAGCGCTGCACGAATCCGCGACGAGCGGCATCCCCGTCTCGCTGTGACCGAGGCGGAGGCACGCGGGCGCGCTGCGGCGATGCTCGCCGAGGCCGGCATCGTCCTGACCACCGCGGAGCGCGAGTCGATCGAGGTCGCCGACTTCGGCCTCGGCCGCCTCGACGAGATCGGCCTGCAGGTCGTCGTCTACGTGAACACCGAGCGGGTCTGCGCGAAGGAGCTCGTGCTCTTCCCGCACCAGACCTGCCCGGAGCACCGGCATCCACCCGTCGGCGCCGAGCCCGGCAAGGAGGAGACGTTCCGCTGCCGGCGCGGCCTCGTCCGGTTGCACGTCGAGGGCGAGAAGGAGATCGTCCTGCGCCCGGGCGAACAGTGGACGATCCCGCCCGACACGCTCCACTGGTTCCAGGCCGGAGCGGACGGCGCAGTCGTGTCGGAGTTCTCGACGCGGAGCCGCGACGAGACCGACGTGTTCACGGACCCGCAGATCGTTCGATAGCCGCGCGGGCGACCTGCTCGTCCACCTCGCCGGGCAGCCCGCTCACGCCGACTGCGCCGACGCGTGTCTCGCCCTCGAACACTGCGACGCCCCCGAGGAAGAACGTGAAGAACGGGTCGAAGCTCGCCCGCTCGACCGGATCGTCCTTCACCTTCTCGGCCAGCTCGCGCGTGCTGCGAGCGTCGCTGCGCGCGGCCGTATAGGCTTTGCGCTCCGCGTTCAGGCGGGTGTCGGGGGCCGCGCCGTCCATCGTCGCGGCGGCGACGAGCTCGCCGTGAGCGTCGGCCACGAACACGGAGACGGGGCCGGGCGCCTCCGAGACGACGAATTCGACGATTCTGCGGGCGCGCTCGAGCCTCATCGGTTAATCGTAATCACTCGAGGGGCGGGCTACGATCGGCGGAATGACCGCGGTCGTGATTCGGGGCACGCCGTACCCCGTCGTGCTCCCGAAGCTGAGCGATCCCCGGCTGCACCTTGCGGCCACGATCACCTCGCTGCAGGTGATCGGACAGATCGGCTTCCATTTCCAGCTCTCGATCGCGCAGATCCTCGTCTCGCTGCTCACCTGCGCCGTGCTCGAGGTGGCGATCACGCTGCGCAGGCAACACGTGCTGATGTGGCCTGCGAGCGCGCTCCTCACCGGCAACGGCGTGGCCTTCATCCTGCGCGTTCCCGGCACGCGGCACGGCGACTGGTGGAGCATGAGGGGGTGGTGGATCTTCGCCGGGACCGCGGCGGTCTCGCTGCTCTCCAAGTACCTGATCAAGTGGCGCGGCAGCCACATCTTCAACCCGTCGAACTTCGGGCTCGTTCTCTGCTTCCTGATCCTCGGCCGCGGCCGGGCCAACCCGCTGGACTTCTGGTGGGGCCCGATGTCGGTCTGGCTCCTCCTGGCACTGGCCGTCATCCTCGCGGGCGGATTCCTGATCCTCTCGCGCCTCAAGCTCTTGTGGCTCGCGGTCGTGTTCTGGCTCACGTTCGCCGCCGGCATCGGCCTGCTCGCGCTCTCGGGGCATGTGATGCTGGCGCGCTGGCACCTCGGCCCGATCACGGGCTTCCACTTCTGGCTCGTGCTCGTCACGTCGCCGGAGGTGCTCGTCTTTCTGTTCTTCATGATCACCGACCCGAAGACCGCACCGCGCTCGGCGACGAACCGGCTCGTCTACGCGGTCGCGCTCGGGCTGCTCGCGTCGCTGATGATCGCGCCGGCGACGACGGAGTTCGCGAGCAAGGTGGCGCTGCTTGCATCGCTGGCGGTCGTGTGCCTCGCCATACCGGTGCTGCGCCGCTGGCCCCTGCCGGTCAACCGGCGGCTGGCAGTGGTGGCGGCCCCGGTCGTGCTCGCCGCGTTCGCGGGGATGATCGCGTTCTCGAACACGACGACCGCCACGGCATTTCGCGCGCTTCCTCCCGGTGCGCTGCCGCCGATCACGATCCAGTCGTCGCAGGGCGTGGAGACCAAGCTCGATCTCCACACGGCGCAGCTGATCGCGCACGACCTGCTGTCGACCGTCCATGCGACCGCCGCAGACCGGCTGACCCTGCACCTCGCGCCGGGCCGCGGCCAGAGCCCGCCGGTCGCGGTCGCGCAGCTCGCCGGCCAGACCTACCAGCTGCACCAGGAGGCGAGCGGCCACTGGACGCTCGCCGTTGCAGCGCCGGTGCAGGTCGCGATGGGCGGCCCCGAGAGCTCCGCCCTCGCAGGTCTGCGGCTGACCAACCTCGCGCCCTCGCTCGGTCTGGACTTCCAGCACGGCGCGTTCCACTACGGCATGTCGAGCGACACGAAGGCGATGATGGGCGGCGGCGTCTGCTGGCTCGACTACAACAACGACGGCTGGCAGGATCTGTTCGCGGTCAACTCGTACGCGAGCGCGGACACCGCGGAGTGGGAGGCGCACGGCGGCCTCCCCCGCACCGCGTTGTTCGAGAACGTCGACGGCACGTTCAAGGACGTCAGCTCCGCCACGCATGCCGATCTGCCCGTCCAGGGCGACGGCTGCGTCGCCGCGGATCTGAACGGCGACGGCCACACCGACCTCGTCGTGACGACGACGAGCGGCGTCGACGTGCTCTGGAACACGGGCCGCGGGACGTTCACCCAGGCTCAGCTCCCGGCGAACGGCTGGTACACCGGTGCCGCTGTTGCGGACGTGAACGGCGACGGCCGGCCGGATCTGTTCGTTGCCGGCTACTCCGACCTGAACCAGCCCGTGCAGAACTCCCTCGCCGGCTTCCCGACGAACGTCGCCGGCGTCCGCGACCTCCTCTACCTCAACGAGGGCGCGGGGCGCTTCAAGGAGGTCGGCGCCCAGGCGGGCCTCGAGGCCTCCGGCTTCAGCCACGGGCTCGGCGCGACGTTCACCGACGTCAACGGCGACGGTCGTCCGGACGTCTACGTCGCGAACGACGAGGATCCGAATCAGCTCTATGTCAACGTCCCGTGGCCCGGCGGCGCGGGAGCAGACCCGGCTCGGCTCGGCTTCCGCTTCGAGGAGCGCGCGGCCGCCGCCGGCGTCGCCGACCCGTACGCCGGGATGGGAGTGGCGACGAGCGTCACGTCCGGCGGGCGCCTCGGCCTCTTCGTGACCAACTCGCGCAACGAGCCTTCCGCCGCGTACGTGCAGACTGCGGCCGGCGCGTTCGCGAGCGTGCGGCGGCGCTTCGACCCGGCGCTCGGGACCGGCTTCGCCGGCTGGGGCGCGACGTGGGTCGACCTCGCCAACTCCGGCACGCCCGGCCTGGTGCTCGCCGCGGGCGCGATCCCGGTCACGAGCCTCTCCGCCGACGCGGAAGCCGTGCGCGTCCTGGCGCCGATCGGGGGCGCGAGGACGTTCGGGAACGCCAAGGGCGTGATCGCGGCGAAGGGGATGCGCCTGAACGGCCGCGGCGTGGCCGCCGCGGACGTCGCCAACGACGGTCGGATGGACGTCGCGGTCAACACGATCGGCGGCAAGCTCGTGCTCCTGCACCCGTCGGGCCCGAGCGGGCACTGGCTCGACGTAGAGCTTTCCCGGTTCGCCCCGGGCGCGGTCGTCACGGTCGCACTCCCGGACGGCCGGCACCTGACGCGCACGGTGCAGGCGGGAAGCAGCTACCTCTCGTCGGAGGACCAGCGCGTCCACTTCGGCCTCGGCGCCGCGACCTCGGTCCGGTCCCTGACCGTGCGCTACCCGTGGGGCGGCAGGAGCGTCCGCGGGACGATCGCGGCGAACCGCGTGGTGCGGATCGCGTCTCCGCCGGCCGTCAAGGTCGTCGCCACGACGGCGACGACGCCTACGCTCGCGAACTGCACGCCGGCACCGCGGCAGGGCCGCTCGGTCGCCCGGATCTGGAACGACACGGCGGTCGACGTGCTGCGCCTGGGCGGCGCGTCGCAGCCCGTCCAGGCCCGCGACCTCTTCGACCTCTCGACCGCGATCTCGCACGCCTGGCAGGCAACGAGCGGGCAGCAGAGCAGAGAGACGGCGATCAGCTACGCCGCCTACCGGCTGCTCGTCTGGCGCGCGTCGTACGGGGCGAACCTCGACCGGGCCTTCGCGCTCCTCACCGGGCGGCTGCGCGGGCTCTGCCTCTCGCCCGGGTTCACGCGCGCCTCGGGCGGCTCGGCGGCGGAGCTCGGCAACCGCATCGCCGCCGCGGCGATCGCCGCCGGCCGGCAGGACGGGTCGAACGAGGCGCTCCACTACGCCGACCCGAGCTATCTGCCGGTGAACGCACCGCTCGTCGTCGGCGCGTCCGGGTCGACGGTGCACGACGCGACGTTCTGGCAGCCGCTGGCCCTCTCGGAGAAGTCCGCCCAGGGCGGCGGCTCCGTTCCGGCCGACGTCCAGACGTTCGAGAACTCGCAGTGGGGGCGCGTGCGCACCTTCGCCGCGCGCGTCGCGGCCGGCCAACCGCGCCTCGGCGACCCCTCGAGCGCCGCGTACAAGCAGGCCGCGGTCGCGGCCATCCGCGCCACGGCGCAGGCGCCCGCCGGGTCCCCGGTGGACGGGTCACCGCTCGGCTGGAACCGGATCGCCGGACGGTTGCCCGCCGGTGCGGGCGCCGCCGCGCGCCTCGCACACGACGTCCGGCTCGACGTCGCCCTGAACGGCGCGCTCAACGACGCGGCCGTCGCCACGTGGGCCGCGAAGCGTGCCGACCAGTCGCCGCGGCCGATCTCGATGATCCGCTACCTCGCCTTCAACAACCAGCTGCCGCTCGTCCGCGGACTGATCGAGCGCGTGGGCGGGCAGCAGCTCGTCCTGCGCGCCGGCCGCTGGGTGCCGGGCGCGCGCTGGAGCCCGCTCGCGCCGACTCCGCCGTCACCCGGCTTCGCCTCCGGCGCCGGCGCCTTCGCCTCCGCAGCCGACGAGGTGCTGACGGCGTTCACCGGCCGCTCGTTCGCGCACCGGGCGGGGCTTGCCGCGGCCCAGGGCGTCGAGCGCGGCACCGAGCTCCCGGGCGACGTCACTGCCGGCCGCGCGCTCGGGACGAAGGTCGGCAAGCTGGTGCTGCGCAGGGTCGCCGGCTGACGCTCGGCGACGAGAGCGAGGCTACTCCTCGGTGAGCCACCCGTCGCGATAACGGGTGAGTTCGCTGCGCCCGAAGCGGGCGTACGCCTCGTCCGGCTCGGTCGTCTCGCGCTCCACGCCCGCGTGGTGGCGAAGGGCTGCTTCGTCGACCGTGTAGGCGCCCCAGTCGGGGCCCGTCGAGCGGTCCCGCGCGCCGACCGCGAGCAGGAGACACGGCGCTGCACCCGCACCGACGATCGTGTGGTTCGTGCCGGGCGGGCAGTGCACGAAGTCCCACCGGCGAAGCAGGCGCTCTTCGCCCTCGATGATCAACAGGGCTTCCCCGGCCAGCACGAGGAAATCCTCCTGGTCACTTTCCCAGTGATACATCGACATCGGCTCGCCGGGCTCCAGGCGCGTCAGGTTGATCCCGAGCTGGCTGAAGTCGGTCGCTCCCTCGAAACCTGCGCCCTCGAACTCGCACAGCACTCCGCGACCGCTCCGCTCCCACCAGTGCGTCTCGCGGGCGTTCAGCACGAACCAGCCGTCGCCCTTCGGCACGAGGCCGTGCTCCGTCAGCACAAGTCGGGACTCGGGCACCAACGCCAAGAAGGATGCCACGGCGCAGTGAGGGGCACCGGAAGAGGCCGCTCACGCGGCCTCTTCCGGCTGTGGGTCGAGCGTCGGGCGAGGCCGCCGATTACTCGATCGGGATCTCGAAGCGAGCGATGATGCCGGGGTCGCCGCCTCGCGCGAGCAACTCGGGATCGGGATCGCGAGTCGCCACCCAGGCATAGCCCTGTTCGGGGTAGGCCACGACGTCCGGGAAGCTCCCGGCACTGATCGCGAGGATCCGAGCGGGCTCTTCGCTGGAGTTGCTGAACGTGTGCAGTCCGGCACGTCCCTCGGGGCAGAAGACGAAGTCGCCCGGAGCCAACTCCTCTTCGCCGTCCTGGTTTCGGAAGACGGGACGACCGCTCAGGACGAAGAACATCTCTTCGGCCCCGAAGTGCATGTGCATCCGCATCTCGGGCGCGCCGGGGGCCAGCTCGTACAGCGTTGCCCCCAGCCTGGCTTCGTCCGGCCGCCAGAAGATTCGCTGCCGAACCCCGGCTTCTTCGTCCTCCCCGTCCCAGGCAGCGGAGAAGAGGTTCTGACGATTCATTCGTGGTACCTCCGAGTCGTAGCGGTGGGCGCGCAGCGCGAGAGCCCCGGACTCCGGGCCTCGCCGGCACTGCGCCGGAAAACGCGCGGCTGCTCGCCGCGCCGAGCCGCTACCTCGCCGCCGGATCCACGGCAGGATCATGCCAGCTCGCCGGTGCGCTCGCGCCCTCCTTCAATGGCCACGGGAGGCCGATTCATGTCGATTCACCGATCTCGAAGCGCGCGAGGCGGCGGATCGCATACCAGGTGGAGGCGCCGGCGACGACGACCATCAGGCAGACGGCGGCCGATGCTGCGAGCTTGGCGTCGAACACGTCGCGCGGGAGGCCGACGAAGATGTCGGCCACGGCGAGCGTGTAGTGCCGCACGCTCAGCACGCGCGTCCCGGCGAAGAGGCCGTTGATCAGTCCCTCCCAGATGAAGACGTAGACGAGGCCGGCGATGAGCGCCCGGCTCGTCACGACGCTGAGCATCACGAAGAGCGCCGTGTAGACGAGGCTGCCGGCGACGATGGCGATCCCGAAGCCGAGCAGGAGGCCGTGGCCCGGAACGCCCTGCAGGCCGATCGCCCCGGCGGCGAGGGCCGATGCGAGCACGGTGACGGCCGTCAGCACCCAGGCGGCGAGCAGCTTGCCGACGATGATCTTGGCCCGCGAGACGGGCTTTGCCAGCAGGTACACGGCGGTCCCGTCCTCGATCTCGGCGCCGAGCGCGGCCGTTCCGTAGACAAGGGCCAGGAGCGGCAGGAGGATCGTGACGACGAGCCCGTCGAGCAGCACCTGGGCGACCCACTTCTGCTGGTCGGTGTCCTGGTGCCCGAGCCGGTAGACGACCGCGAGCAGGATCGGCAGCAGGGCGAGGAGCCCCAGGACGATCGTGCGCCCGCGACCGAGCAGCTGCCGGAACGTCAGGGCCGCGATGATCCAGATCATCGGCTCACCAGGTACGAGAAGACGTCTTCGAGGGACTCGTCGGTCGGCCGCAGCTCGCGGAGGGTGACGCCGCAGGTGCGGGCGATCGCCGGGATCGCCAGCGCGAACGCGCCGAGCTGCGTCGTTCGGACGGTCAGGCGGTCCGCGGCCAGCTCGACCCCGGCGACGCTCTCGTGGGCGACGAGGGCGGCGGCGAGCCTGCGGTCGTCGGAGGTGCGGAGCGTGAACGTGTGCGGCCGGTCGGTCATCAGCCGGCGGATCTCGCGGAAGTCGCCCGAGGCCGCGAGCCTGCCGCCGACGACCACGAGCACACGCTCGGCGAGCCGCTCGACCTCTTCGAGGATGTGCGAGGAGAAGATGATCGTGCGCCCCTCTGCGGCGAGGCTCCGGAACAGCTCGATCATGTGGAGCCGCTGTCGGGGGTCGGCGCCGTTGAACGGCTCGTCGAGCAGCAGCACTGCGGGATCGTGGACGAGCGCGGCAGCGACCTTGATTCGCTGCTTCATCCCCTTCGAGTAACCGCCCGTCGACCGGCCGGCGTCGTCCTCGAGGTCGACGGTGCGAATGGCGCGCCGGGCCGCCCCGTCGGGGTCGGGGAGACCCTGCAGGCGCGCGTTCAACCGGACGAACTCGTATCCGGTGAGCGAGTTGTAGACGGCTTCGCGCTCGGGCACGAGGCCGACACGGCAGTAGAGCGACGGGTTCTCCCAGGCCGGCTCGCCGAGCACCGAGACCGAGCCGGCCGACGGCTTCAGGAACCCCGAGAGCATGTGCAGCAACGTGCTCTTGCCGGCGCCGTTCGGCCCGAGCAGCCCCGTGATGCCCGGGGAGGCTGTGAACGACACCCCGTTGACCGCGACGACGTTCCCGTACCAGCGCGAGACGTCGTCGAGCACGATCGTCGCCTCGGCCGTCACGTCGACACCCGCGTGAGGCGGCGCAGCGTCAGGACGAACGTCAGGGCGATCGTCGCCAGCACCGTGAGGAAGTAGACGCCGCCGCCGAGGCCGGCATCGGCGAGGACGCTGCCCGGGTGGGGATCGACGCGGAAGAGCCAGAGGATCGTTCCCTCCCACGCGACAGGGCTGGCGAGAAGCGCGAATCTCGCGAACGCGGTGTCGACCGAGTTCATCAGAATGTGCGCGATCGACAGCGTGAGCACGAACGCGCCGACGATGGCTGCGGTCGAGTAGGCACGACGCGGCAGGTAGGCGGCGATGCAAAGGCCGACGGACGCGATCACGGCCGAGATCAGCAGCGAGCCGGCGACGATCGGGAAGACGAGATCCCAGTTGTCGCGGATGTAGCGCCCGAGGTCGTCGCCGGCCATGCCGTTCCCGACGAAGAGCAGGAGCTGCGGCCCGAGCGTGAGCACGAGCATGGCGCTCGTCAGGGCGGCGAATTTCGCGATCGCGTAGTCGAAGCGTGAGACGGCTCGTGAGAAGTAGAGGGAGAGCACCCGGTTGCGCTGGTCGCGGCCGACGAGCTCCGGTGCGACGGTCGCGCAGAAGAGCACGAGGACGACGCGCACATACGTGAAGTAGTCCTCGTGCTTGAACAGGTCGACGTGCTGGTCGACGCCGCTCAGGACCGCGCCGACCCCGAGCTGGATGAACGCGGGGACGAAGGCGAAGATCGCGAGGGCGAACGGGAAGATCTTGCTCGTTGTCCGTCGGCCGAGCCCGAAGGCGCTTCGCAGGCCGTGAACGTAGAGGGTGAGGAGCGTCCCGCGCCGGCCGATCCGCTGGCCCTCGTAGTGGCGGTAGCCGAGGTCGTAGATGTTGCTTGCGGCGCCCGGCTCAGACATGGGTCGCGTCGTCTGCGGTCTCGTCGCGGAACAGATCTTCGAGGTGCCGGCGGCCCTGCTCGATCCTGATCAGGCCGAGCCCGAGAGCCGCCGCCCCGTCGCGGATCGCGTCGTAGGCGCCGTCGTCCCTCAGGTCGAGCTCGAGCGTGCGGGCCCCTTCCTGCATGGTGTAGCCACGCTCCCGCAGGTAGCCGGCGAGGCTCGTCACCGCCCCGTCCACCTCGATCGAGAGAACCTCCGTGCGACCGGTGAAGGTCGAGAGGCTGTCCGACCGGACCAGCCGCCCACCCTCGATGACGACAAGGTAGTCGCAGACCCGCTCGATCTCGGCGAGCAGGTGGGACGACATCAGGATCGAGATCCCGAACTCGCTGCCGATCCGGCGCACGAGCTCGAGCATCTCGTCCCGGCCCGCGGGGTCGAGCCCGTTGGTGGGCTCGTCCAGCAGCATCAGCTGCGGATCGTGGACCAGCGCCTGGGCGAGCTTCACCCGCTGCCGCATCCCCGTCGAGTACCCGCGCATCTCCCGATAGCGCTCCTCGAACAGCCCGACATGGCGGAGCGTCTCGGCCGTGCGCTCCCGGGCGGCGGGGCGCGGCAGCCCGTTCACCTGCGCCATGTGCGCGACGAACTCGGTGGCGCTGATCTCGAGCGGGAGACAGTCGTGCTCGGGCATGTAGCCGATCAGCTGATGGATCGAGAGGCCGTGCGTGGCGACGTCGAGGCCGAACAGCTCGGCCGAGCCGGCCGTCGGCTCGATCAGGCCAAGCAGGATCTTGATCAGCGTGCTCTTGCCGGCGCCGTTCGCACCTACGAGCCCGATCACCCCGGCATCGATGTCCAGGTCGAGGTCGTCGAGCGCGACGACGGAGCCGAATCGCCTCGTCAGCCCTCGCGTGGCGATGAGTGACACGGCGTGAGCCTAGCCCCGAATGGTTTGCGTACCGGCGACCGACGTTCATGAGCGCTGGAAATGCGCCAGGACGCGGTCGAGCGGCCGCGGCACGCGCTCGAGGTCGAGTGCCTCCACCAGGAGCACGGCGTACCTCTGCTTGCGGTTCCACATGAAGCCGTGCAGCTGTTCCTCGAGCGTCCGGGCGCGGTGCGCGGGCTGCTTCTGGTAGGTCCGGAACGCGCGCAGCTCGCCTTGCTGCGCGAGCAGCCGCTCCATCCCGGCCGGCCCAACCGCCCGCGTCAACTCGTCCTCGAGGTCGCGGTTGCAGGCGTAGAACCCGACGCGCTCGAGCCCGCCACGGTCGTCGCATCCCAGTGCGCGCAGGAAATGCCGCTCCTCGCCGACGTCATACAGCCCCGCGAGCCGGACGTCGCGGTACCGCTCGAGGAGGCGGAAGAGGTTCCCGTAGCCGCCCATCGGCACGATTTCGACGCCCTCGGCCTGGAGGTCGCGGCCACGGCGGCGCGCAAGCGTCTCGACGGCGCGGCGGTCGCTCGTGCCTTCGACGAGCACTACTCCGCGCACCTGCATACCTAGCCCTGGGTGCCGTGGCGAGAACACGCTGGATCGGGCATTATCTGCTCCCGCCAAGGTGTGCCTTCGTCTTCGGTGGAGGCATCGCGACAGCGGAGGGCCGATGCCGAGCGCCAATCAGATCCGAGACGGTCAGCGAGCGGCGTGGGCCGGGCTCTCTGCGGGCTGGGAGAAGTGGGACTCGGTCATCATGGATCAGCTGGGCCCGGTCAGCGCGGCGATCATCGATCGTCTCGACATCGCTGAAGACCATCAGCATCTCGACATTGCCGCGGGCACGGGTGAGCCGGGTCTGAGCATCGCGCGACTGTCGCCGCAGGGACGCGTCGTGCTGACCGATCTCGTCGCGGAGATGCTGGACATCGCCGCGCGACGAGCTAGGGCGCAAGGGATCGCCAATATCGAGACGATGGTGTGCAGCGCCGACGATCTGCCGTTCGACGACGCCACATTCGACGGCGTGTCCGTGCGTTTTGGGTACATGTTCTTCCCCGACGTGGCCAAGGCGACGGCCGAGTTCGCGCGCGTGCTCAAGCCGGGCGGACGTCTCTGCTCGTCGGTTTGGGTCAAGCCCGAGGAGAACCCGTGGACGACGATCGCCATGCAGGCAATCGCGACCGAGGTGGCGCTGACGCCACCCGACCCTGACGGGCCGAACATGTTCCGGTGCGCCGCCCCGGGATATGTCACTGCCCTGTACGAGGCCGCGGGGCTGCGCGACGTTGCCGAGTGGGACGTCGAGGTCGAGCTCGTGACGCGATCGCCCGCGCAGTATTGGGAGATGATCAGCGAGCACGTCTCGCTCGCAGTTGCGGCGCTTCAGCAGGTCGACGAACCGGCGCGGGAGCGGATTCGGGCAACCGCCGTCGCGGAGGTGAGCGCGTTCGAGCAGGACGGCACGGTCCGGGTTCCAGGCGTCGCGCGGTGCATCGTGGGAACCGCCGGCAGCTAGCGGCCGGAGCGGGCCTGCAGGCGGACGGCGACCGTGTCGAGCGTCACGGCGGCGAGGAGAACGAGGCCGGTGATGATGTAGATCCAGCCGTTCGACACGCTCAGCGTGTTCAGGCCGTTCTGCAGCGTGCCGATGAGCACGGCGCCGAGCAGCGCACCGCGCACCTCGCCGCGGCCGCCGAAGAGCGAGACACCGCCGATCACCGCCGAGGCGATCGCGTTCAGGAGCAGGTTGCCCGGCGGGAACGTCAACGCGACCGAGTTGACCTGCGACGCGAAGATGATCCCGCCCATGCCCGCGGTCGCCCCGGAGAGCACGAAGACGAGCACACGGATGCGCGGCACGTTGATGCCGGCGCGGCGGGCGGCCTCGGCGTTGCCGCCGACGGCGTAGACGTGGCGTCCGAACGTCGTCCACTTCGCCAGGAACGTCAGCAGGATGAAGAAGACGATGATGATCACGCCCGAGAGCGGCAGGCCGAGCGACGTCGCGATCACCTTGCCGTGGTTCGCGATCGCGACCGTGCCGAACGCGGCGACCGCGATCCCCACCGTCTTCAGCGCGAACGCCGTCCAGTTCACCCTGGCGATCTGCGTGCCGCGGGCGGCGACCCTCCTGTAGAGCACGCTGAGGGGGTACAGCGCCGTGATGATCAACGCGATCAGGTACCCGGCAAGGTGCGAGAACGCATAGCTGTCGGTGTAGTTGATCCAGCGGTCCTGGATGATGATCGTGCCGCGCTGCTCGAGCTGGTTCAGGATCACTCCCTGCCAGATCAGGAAGCCTGCGAGCGTGACGACGAACGACGGGACGCCCACGTACGCGACGATCGAGCCCTGCACGCCCCCGATCACCGCGCAGACACCGACGGCGAGGATCATGGCGAGGATCCCGTTCAGCTGGTGCCCGCTGCCGGGCAGCTGCAGCTCCGCGACGACCAGCGCGCCGATGCCGGCCAGGTAGCCGATCGAGAGGTCGATCTCGCCGAGCAGGAGGACGAAGACGACGCCGAAGGCGAGCATCGCCGTGCCGGCCATCTGGTTGATCAGGTTGGTGAAGTTGACGGCCGTGAAGAAGTTCGTCGCCGTCAAGCTGAACAAGACGACGACGAGGATCTCGCCCACGATGATCGGCCCCGCGCCGAGGTTGCCCGTCCTGAGGTTGAACCAGGCCCTGTGGTAGAGCCCGGCGAGGCCGCCCGGGAGCTCTTCCCCCTCGATCTGCTTCGGGCCGTCGGGGCCGACGACGTCGGCGGAGGTCATGCCTCTCCCCCGGCTCCCGGCGCAGCGGGGATGCCCGAGACCTTCGTAGGCATGCCGGCGGTGATCGCCTCGACGACCGCCTGCTGGGTCGTCGTGCGGCGGTCGAAGATGCCCACGTTCCGTCCGAGCCGGAGCACCGTGATCCGGTCCGCCGTCTCGAAGACGTCGTGGAGGTTGTGCGAGATGATCACGACCGCGAGCCCCTGTTCGCCGAGGCGGCGGACGAGCGCGAGCACCTGCTCCGTCTGCGCCACGCCGAGGGCGGCGGTCGGCTCGTCGAGGATGACGAGCTTCGAGTTCCACTGGACGGCCTTCGCCACCGCGACGGACTGGCGCTGGCCCCCGGAGAGCGTCGCCACCGGCTGCCGGATCGACGAGATCGTCGTCACCGCGAGGCTCTTGAGGGTCGCGGCGGTGGTGTGCTCCATCGCCGCCTCGTTGAGGATCTGCCAGCGGTTGACCTCGCGGCCGAGATACATGTTCTGGACGACGTCGAGGTTGTCGCAGAGGGCGAGATCCTGGTAGACGACCTCGATCCCGAGGCGGGCGGCGTCCTTCGGGCCATGGATGTTCGCCTCGCTGCCCTCGAACAGGATCTGCCCGCTGTCGGACGGATGGATACCCGCGACACACTTGATCAGCGTCGACTTACCGGCGCCGTTGTCGCCGACCAGCGCCATCACCTCGCCGGCGTTGACCTCGAAGTCGACGTCGGTCAGCGCCTCGACCGAACCGAAGGTCTTCGTGATGCCGCGGAGCTGGAGAAGTGGAGTGTCGCTCATCGCCGTTTAGTCGCGGTGAAGGCGCCCCGAGAGGCGCCTCCACCGCGGATGGTTCGTGATCCTACTTGCAGTACTGCTTGTACGTGCCGACACACACGTCGCTCCTCTTCAGGAACTTGTCCGTGAAGAGGCGGGTGTAGTTGTGCTTCGTGATCCAGATCACCGGCAGTGCATACGTCGGCTCCGGATGCTTGCCGTTCGGCCGGGTCCCGTTCGTCTTCGGCTTCTTGCCCTTGAGGAGCGCGACCGCGGCATCAGCAGCAGCGTTCGCCTCGGCAGGCACGTACTTGTAGACCGTGCCGGTCTGCCAGCCGGAGATGATGTTCTGGACACCCTGCACGCTCGCATCCTGCCCGGAGAGCGGGAGCGGCTTCAGGTGCTTCGCCTTCAGGGTGGCGACGACCGCGCCGGCGATGTTGTCGTTCGCCGCCAGCACGCCCTGGATGTTGTTGCTCGTCTTGACGAGCATCTGGCTGAAGATCGTCGCCGCGTTGTTCGCATCCCAGTCGGGCACGAACTGCTGCGGGCCCCTCTTGATCGCGCGGATCTTGAAGAGCGGGTTGAAGACGGCGAGGTTGCCGGACTGGAACCAGAACGCGTTCTGGTCGGTCTGGCCGCCCCAGAGCTGGGCGACCACGCCACCCTTGTACGTCCCGTTCGCCTTCATCCCGGCGATGACGCCCTTCGCCTGCGCCTCGCCGACCTTCTTGCCGTCGAAGGTCACGTACACCGACGCAGTCCCGCCGGTGACCTGGCGGTCGTAGTCGATCGCCTTGCCGCCCTTCGAGGTGAAGAGCTTCTCGATCGACGCCGCGGAGCCGTTGTCGAGTGCGGTCTCGATCACGACCGTGGCGCCCGCTGCGATACAGGCCTGCGCCTGCGCCTTCTGCTTGAGCGGGTCGTTGAGGGCGTTGTTGATCGAGGCGGTGACGCCGGCCTTCTTGAAGGCCGCCTTCATCGCGGGAGCGTCGAACTGCACCCAGCGGACCGACGACTTCGTGTCCGGCAGCAGAACGCACACCTGGACGCTGGCCGTCTTGTGCTTCGTGCTCGCCGTCGCAGTCGCGACGACGACACCCGCAGCGACCGCGACGAGAACGCCGAGAACCGCGAGCGTCTTCCTGGGAAACTTCCTCACGCTTGTTGCCTCCTCCTCATGCATGAATGGGGGGGTCGAGCGCGTCAATCCTACTCTCCTAGGGGAATAGTGCAAGCGCACGCGCTATCTCGGCTCGACCGGGAAGGCCTCGGCGCGCGAGCTGCCCTCGTACCGGCTCCGCGTCGTCAGATAGCGCGCGACGTTCCGGCGGGTGACGAAGGTGAGCCCCGTGTTCGTGTCCGCCGGCGTGACGAGCCCGCCGCTGTAGCGGTCGAGAAAGAGCTGCAGCACCGGCAGGAAGCCCTGCAGGTACGGCTGCTGGTCGATCGTGAAGTCGAGATGGCGGTCGTGGATCGCCGTGAGGGTCTCGGGCAGGAGGTCGTAGCCTCCGGCTCGCACTCCCTTGGCATGCAGGCGGTGCTCGCGCATCACCTGGGCGACACCGGCGGTCGAGCCGGCGTCGACGGCGAACAGGCCGCGCACGCGCTTGTTCGCCTGGTAACTCGCCTCGATCTTCTTCCGCTCGGTCGCGACGTCGACGCCGCTCGGCACCACATGCACCTTGATCGGCTTGCCCGAGTCGCGGATCGCATCGAGCGCACCGTCGATCCGAGGCTGAATGTTCTGCTGGTTCGGCGTCGCGATGAAGAGGCACACCTGGCCGCCGGTCACCAGCCCGGCGATCCTCGCGCCCATCTCGAGACCGGACTGGTAGTTGTCCTGGCCGATGTAGGCGAGACGCTGGTTCGCCTTGCCCCCGTCGGCGTTGTAGGCGAGCACCGGGATCCCGTGGTCGAGCGCCACCTGCGTCGGGTTGTCGAACGCGGTCGGGTCGATGATCGAGAGCGCGATCCCGTCGGCCCTCGTGTCGATCGCGTGCCTCATCGCCTTCACCATCTCCCCCACGTCGCTCGAGCGCGAGCCCGTCCACTCCGCACGAACTCCGAGCAGCGTGGCAGCGTCGGCGCTGCCGTACCTCGCCGGGACGAAGAACGGGTTCGTGAGCGCATGGTTGACGAAGACGATCCGCCAGGAGGGATGCGGCTGCGGGAAGCGCAGGCTCGAGGGGAGTGCCCTGCCCGCCGCCGTCGCCGCCGCGAGCTTCAGCAGCGCCGCGCGGTCGAACATCACGTCGGCGTCCTGCGCACGAGCCAGAGCGTCGCGCCGACGACCAGCGCTGCCAGTGCCACGAAGATGCCGGCCTCGAGCAGCTGGAACGTCCAGAAGCGCCCCGCGGGCTGGTACGAGATGACGCGCTTCCAGCCGAGCGTGACGAGGTACGTGTGCGGGTCGATGCCCGCCTGCTGGGCGTGCAGGACGGCGAGGTCCTCGCGGGCCGCGGTGATCTGGCGCCCGCCCGCGTCGACAATCGTGTCGCTGAGCACCCAGTCGCCCGCCTGGCGGCCGACGTCCGAGGCGACGACCGTGCGATGCAGCGGCGACAGGTAGCTCGGCCGCAGAAACGTCAGCACGATCAGGCGCGTCGAGGCGAAGACGACGAGCGTCACCGTCATCGCGGCGACCGTGCGGCGGAGCACCAGCCCGGCGAGCACGCCCAGCGCGAGCGCGAAGAGCGCGTACGCCGGGACGACGACACCCTCGACGTCGAAGCCGCTCGGGCCGATCCGGCCCTCGAGCGTGTCGAACGGGCCGCGCCACCACATCACGAGCGCACTCGCGGCGGCGGCCGCGAGCACCGTTCCGGCGGCGAGCAGTGCCGTCTTCGAGAGCAGCCAGCGTCGGCGCGTGATCGCCTGCGTCCAGGCGAAGCGGTGCGTGCCGTGCTCGAGCTCGCGTGCGAGCAGCGGCGCGCCGACGAACAGCCCCGCCAGCGCGGGCAGCAAGGTGAGGCCCCGCACCGCGGCCGCCCAGCCGTCGAACTCGCCCTGGAAGTGACGGACGATGATGTCGCAGCCCGACCGACCCGAGGGTGGCAGGCAGCCGGAGAGCGCGTCGCGGTGGTACGCGTCAGCGATCGGCAGGTGCGAGCCGACGGCCGCGGCCGCGAGCAGCACGAGCAGCCCGAGTGCGCCGACGAGCTGGGCCCGGTGCTGGCGCCACGTCACCCATGCCATCGCAACGGGAGCCTCTCCGGGGGTCGCTGGTTGGTGGGCAGGCGCTCGGGTGCCATGTAGGCGAGCAGGAGCTCTTCCAGGCCGACGTGCTCGACCGTCCACGACGGGTCGGCGATCGTGCCGTCCGTCGTCACGAGCAGCGTCAGCTGGCGGCCGCTGTGGCGCTCGCGGACGATCTCACGCACGCCGCGGATCGCGCCGAGCGGGCGGCGTGGGCCCATCAGGATGCGGTGCGAGTCGAGCAGCCGCTCGACGTTTCCCTCGAGGCGGACACTCCCACCGGAGAGGAGGACGATGTGGTCGCACACCCGCTCGATGTCGGCGACCACATGGGATGCGATCACGACGGTGGCCGATGTCTCGGCGACGCCGTCCATCAGCAGCTGCAGGAACTCGCGGCCCGCGAGCGGGTCGAGCCCCGCGAACGGCTCGTCGAACAGCAGCAGCTGGGGGCGCTTGCCGAGCACCAGGGCGAGTGCGAGCCGTGCCCGGTCGCCCGCCGAGAGGGTGCCGACCTTCGTCCGCGAGTCGATGCGGGTCAGCAGCTCGACGACGATCTCGTCGTCCCAACGCACGTTCGTGCGTCGCGCGAACTCGATCGTGTCGAACACGGTGAACGAGCGGTAGAGCGGTGCGCCCTGTGCCACGAAGCCCACCTCGGCGAGCACCTCCGGCCGGCGGAGCGGATCGCGGCCGAGCACCTCGATCGTCCCATCCGTCGGCGCCAGTAGGCCGGTCGCCAGCGCAAGCAGGGTCGACTTTCCCGCCGCGTTCGGCCCTGCGAGCCCGACGATCGAGCCCTGGGGGATCGTCAGCGTGCAGTCGCGCAACGCCCAGTCGCGGCGGAAGCGCTTGCCCAGCCCCCGCGCTGCGAGCGGCGTGGTCATGCCACGCGGCGGGCGAGTCGCTCGCGCAGCGTGGCGGAGATCAGCGCTTTGATGCTCTCGTCGTCGAGCCCGGCGTCCTCGGCAGCGGCGAGCCAACGTTCGAGCTCCGCGCGGAGCTCGTCGTGGTGGCGAAGCGATGCGGGCGCAAGCGTGCTCGCGACGAAGGTGCCGCGTCCCTGGCGCGCGAAGACGAGGCCGTCGCGCTCCAGCTCCCGGTAGGCCTTGGCGACGGTGTTCGGGTTGATCGCGAGGTCGGCAACCACCTCGCGCACGGTGGGCAACTGGTCGCCGACGTCGATCGTTCCGAGCCGCAGCGCCTCCTTCACCTGCTGAACGATCTGCAGGTAGGTGGCGACACCCGAGCGCGAGTCGAGGTGGAACTCGATCATCGACCGGGATCGTAACGCCCTCTGGCCGCCGGTTGTAGATTGGGCGCATGAAGACTTCACTCGGCATCTGGGCATTCGGCGGCATGGCCACGCGGTTCAACCCGGGCGGCTACAAGCCCGAGCTCTCCGGCGCGTCCACCGTGCAGAAGGTGCGCACGGCGGTCGAGGGCCTCGGCGACCTGATCGACGACTACGAGTTCCACTATCCGCAGGAGGTCTCACGGGAGAACCTCGAGGAGGTGCAGGCGGCGCTCGACGGCCACGGGATGTACTGCATCGCGAGCGGCCTCCACCTCAACCCGCGCTTCGGCAAAGGGGGCTTCTCGTCGCCCGACGACGCCACGCGGCAGGAGGCACTCCGGCTGACCGCGGAGGGAATCGACCTGGCGGCCGAAGTCGGCGCGCATTTCATCATCTGGCCCGGGATCGAGGGCTACAACTACCCCTTCCAGACCGCCTACGCGGACTCCTGGAAGCGGTTCATCGACGGCGTCGGGGAGAGCGCCCAGCACGCGAACGGCCGCGGCGTGACGATCTTCCTCGAGCACAAGAACTCCGAGCCGGCGATGAAGATCTTCATGCGGAACATCGGCATGACGCTGCACGTGATCCACACCCTGCGTGGCCAGGGGATCGAGAACATCATGGTCAACATGGACTGGCAGCACCTGATCATGAACGGCGAGAACCTGGCCGAGTACGCGGCGCTGCTCGCCGCCGACGGGCTCCTCGGCCACCAGCACGGCAACTCCGGCTGGGGCACCTTCGACGACGACAACATGGTCGGCGCAACCGCGTTCATGGAGACGCTCGAGCTCGCCCTGGAGCTTCGGCGGATCGGCTACGGCCAGAACGGCGAGCGGCTCGGGCTCGACCTGTACCCGTACACGGAGGACGCGGTCGGCGCGGTGAAGCGCTCCGTGCTCCAGTGGCGCTTCATCGACGGTGTCGCAGCGAGGATCGACGAGCGCGCCCTCCGGGAGGCACAGCAGTCGAAGGACGCCGTCCGGGCGTACGAGCTCGTGTACGCCGCCCTCGGCGCTTGACGGCGACCCTGATCGGCCTCGACGTCGGGACCTCCGGCGTCAAGGCGATCGCCGTGTCGGCCGACGGCGAGGTCGTCGCGAGCGCCGCCGCGAGCTACCCGCTCTCGACGCCCCGGCCCGGCTGGTCGGAACAGGACCCGAACGACTGGTGGCGCGCCGCCGAGTCGTGCCTGGCGCGCCTGCCGGACGGCCCCGTCGGGCTCTCCGGGCAGATGCACGGGCTCGTCACGCTCGGCGCCGACGAGCGGGTGCTGCGGCCGGCGATCCTCTGGAACGACCAGCGAACGGCCGCCGAATGCGCGGAGATCGAGGCGCGGGTCGGGCTCGAGCGGCTGATCGCGCTCACCGGCAACCGCGCGCTCCCCGGGTTCACCGCGCCGAAGCTGCTCTGGCTGCGCTCGCACGAGCCGGAGGTGTACGCGCAGATCCGGCACGTGCTGCTGCCCAAGGACTACGTGCGGCTGCGGCTGACCGGCGAGCAGGCGATCGACGTCGCGGACGCGTCCGGGACGCTCCTGTTCGACGTGGCCGGGCGGCGCTGGTCGGAGGAGGTCTGCGGCGCGCTCGAGGTGCCGCTCGAGTGGCTGCCACGAGCGCACGAGTCTCCCGCGATCGCGGGGGCGGGCGACCAGGCGGCCGCCGCGCTCGGGATCGGGATCACGGCGCCCGGCCCCGTGTCGGTCGTGCTCGGAACGTCCGGCGTCGTCTTCGCAGTCCTGCCCGCCTACGCCCCCGACCCCGAAGCGCGCGTCCACGTCTTCTGCCACGCGGTGCCGGGCACCTGGCATGCGATGGGGGTGATGCTGAGCGCCGCAGGCTCGGCCGCCTGGCTGCGCCGGGTGCTCGACGCCGATCTGCAGACACTGGACGCCGAGGCGGCCGGCTGGGAGCCGGGCGTCGAAGGGCTCCTGTTCGCCCCGTACCTCGCCGGGGAGCGGACACCGCATGCGGACGCGAACGCGCGCGGTGCGTTCACCGGGCTGTCGGTCCGCCACGACCGCGGTGCGCTGTGGCGCGCGCTGCTCGAAGGAGTCGCGTACGGCCTCCGCGACTCGCTCGAGCTGCTCCGGGCGCTCGGCGTGCGGCCCGAGGTCGGACGCGTCTCCGGCGGCGGCGCACGGAGCGGGCTCTGGCTGCGCATCGTCTCGGCGGTGCTCGGCCTGCCGCTCGAGCGCACCGTCTCCGAGGAAGGCTCGGCGTTCGGCGCGGCGCTCCTCGCCGGCGTGCGCGCGGGCGTCTTCGCCGACACCGACGAGGCGGTCGCGCGCTGCGTCCGCGTCCACGACCGCATCGAGCCCGATCCGGCCTGGATCGACGCCTACGAGCACGGCTACGCCCGCTACCGCACCCTCTACCCCACCCTGCTCCCACTGGAGGACGTCACATGACGCTCGAAGGCAAGACGGCCGTGATCACCGGCGCGAGCCGCGGCATCGGCGCCGCGCTCGCGCACCTGCTCCACGCCCGCGGGGCCAATCTCGGTCTCGCCTCCCGCAGCGGCGACGGCCTCGGCCTCGACCGCACGGTCGCCCGCTCCTGCGACGTCCGCGACCTGGCTGCGCTCGAGCGGCTCTGCAGCGACACCGCCGCGGCGTTCGGCGGCATCGACATCGTCGTCGCGAACGCAGGCGTCGGCGCCTACGGCGCGTTTCTCGACCTCTCCCGCGAGCACCTCGACGAGATGATCGACGTCAACCTGAAGGGGACGCTCTACGCGATTCGGGCCGCGCTGCCGCACATGGCGGGCCGCGAAGGGGACGTGATCACCCTCGCCTCGGAGGCGGGACGGCGCGGACTGCCGAACGAGGCCGTCTACTGCGCGTCGAAGTTCGGACAGGTGGGATTCACACGGGCTCTCGACCACGAGCTGCGTGAGCGAGGGATCCGCTGCACGAACGTCTGTCCCGGGGGCGTCGCCACCGACTTCGCGCTCGAAGCCGGCCGTGGCCGCACGCACGACGTGCTGCCGGGGATGATGACCGCGGAGGACGTCGCGGAGGTCTGCATCTTCGTGCTCGAGCGCCCGCGCCACTTCCGGATGCTCGAGACGGCGCTCCGCCCTATGACCGAATCGTCCTGGGGCTGACAGTCGGAAAGGTGTCTGACACCGTTCGGTGTCAGACACTGCGGCGCTCTGTTCCCTCGCCTCGGGCGTCGGGCTCGTCGCCACCGGCGCCGTGCTCGCGGTGGTGCCACGGCTGGAAGGTCACGGTCAGGCGGTCGATCCGCTGGCCCTCGACGGAGTCGACCTGGAAGCGCAGGCCGTCGTGCGACACCTCGTCGCCGGGCTCGGCTGCACGGCCGAGCTCGCCGAAGACGAAGCCCGCGACCGTGTGGTAGTCCTCCTGCGGCAGGCCGCAGTGGAAGCGCTCGTTGAAGTCGTCGATCGGGAACGTGCCGTCGATCCGGATCGTGTCCTTGTCCACGCGCTCCACGGTCTCGTCGGGCAGGTCGAACTCGTCCTCGATCTCGCCGACGATCTCTTCGAGCACGTCCTCGAGGGTGACGATGCCCTCCATCGAGCCGTACTCGTCGATCACGACCGCAAGGTGCTGGTTCGTGCGCCGGAACTCGGTCAGCAGCGCGCCCAGGTCCTTCGTCTCCGGGACCATGTAGGCCGGCCGCACGAGCGACTCGACGTCGACGAGGCCGATGCCGCGATCGTGCATCGCCTCGATCAGGTCTCGGATGTGCAGGACACCGACGATCTCGTCGAGCGTCTCGCGATAGACGGGGTAGCGGGTGTACGGCGACTCCAGCACGGCCTTGAGGGCATCTTCGGCCGGCAGCGCGATCGAGATCGCGACCACCTCGGGGCGCGGCACCATCACGTCCGCGACCTCCTTGTCGGCGAAGTCAAAGACCTTGTAGAGCATCTCCTGCTCCTCGTGCTCGATCTCGCCCTGCTCGGCCGACGAGCTCAGGAGCATCCGCAGCTCGGCCTCGGAATGCGCCTCGTGCTCCGCGCCCGGCGGCTCGAGGCCGAGCGTGCGCAGGATCAGCGCCGTCGATTCCTGGAGCACCCAGATCAGCGGCCGAAAGACCAGGAAGAACCAGTGCACCGGGGTCGAGAGCGCGAGCGCGGTCCGCTCGGGATGGCCGAGCGCGATCCCCTTCGGCACGAGCTCCCCGAGCACGACGTGCAGGTACGTCACGATCAGCAGCGCGACGATCACCGCGAGGATCGACGCCATCACGGTGTCGAGATGGTGCGCGAGCACCTGCTCGCCCAGGGCGCCGATCCCGAGGCTCGTCATGGTCACGCCGAGCTGCATCGCGGCGATGAAGCGGGGCGGATTGCCCGTGATGCGCAGCACGGCGCGCGCCCGGCGGTTGCCCTCGTGCTCGAGCTCCATGATCCGCGTGCGCCTCGACGTGACCAACCCGTACTCCGCCGCCACGAAGAACGCGTTCAGCGCGATCAGCCCGAGCAGAGCCAGCAGCTCCAGCAGGAAGGTCACAGGCAGCCGCGCCCCGAAGGCGCGCGCGTACTGGGCGGCAGATCGTCGTCCACGCGAATCAGTGCGCCGAGTATAGCCGTGGGCTGGACAGACCGAACAGACGTTCGTATCATCGGCGGATGCGAGTCACCTACCGCGAGGAGCCGTGCAAGGTCGCGCTCAACCGCGTCAAGGGCATGCCCTTCGAATGGTCGCTCAATCCGTACATGGGGTGTGTCCATCGCTGCACGTTCTGTTACGTGCGCGGCTTCGAGCGCCGGGCCGACCGTCCGTGGGACGACCGCTACGGCGCGTCCATCAGGGTCAAACCGAACGTCGCCGAGGTGCTGCGGCGCGAGCTGCAGCGAACCGGCCCGCGCGACGAAGGCATCGCGATCGGCGCCGCGACGGATCCCTACCAGCCGGCCGAAGGGCGGTACCGGCTCACGCGCGCCTGCATCCAGGTGCTTCGCGACATCGGACAGCCGTTCTCGATCATCACGCGTGGACCGCTGATCGTGCGCGACGTCGACGTGCTCGTCGAGGCCGCCCGCCGTGCCGACGTCTCCGTGACGTTCTCGATCCCGACGGTCGACGAGGCTGTCTGGCGGACGACCGAGCCGGGCACGGCGCCGCCGCGCCAGCGCCTGCGGGCCTTGCGCGAGCTCGTGCGGGCCGGTGTGCGCACCGGTGTCGGCATGGCGCCGATCCTGCCCGGGCTCTCGGATCATCCGAACCAGCTCGCCCGCGTCGTCCACGCGGCGCGTGAGGCCGGGGCTTGCGGCATCTGGGCGAATCTCCTCTACCTGCGGCCGGGGACGCGCGAGCACTTCCTGTCCTGCCTCGCCCGCGACTGGCCCGAGCTCCTGCCCGGCTACGAAGAGCTCTACGCGCGCGGCTCCTACCTCCCGCAGAGCCGTGCTCAGCCGACGCGGGACGAAGTCCGCCGCCTCGCCCGGGCGAACGGGATCCGCGATCGCAGGCCCGAGCCGCTGCGGCCTCCTCCGCGCGCCGAACAGCTTTCGCTCCTTTCTGCATAGGATTGAAACGCATGACCGATGAGATCACGACGCTGATCGTCGACGACCACGAGGTCGTGCGCGAGGGGTTGCGCCTCTCGCTCTCCCGTGCGCCGCACATCCGCGTCGTCGGCGAGGCCTCGGACGGGGCCTCCGCGGTCGAGCTCGCGGAACGGCGCAAGCCCGACGTCGTGATCATGGACGTCCGCATGCCGGGCATGGACGGGCTCGAGGCGACGAAGCTCCTGACCGAGCGCGTGCCCGAGTCGAAGGTGCTCATCTTCACGGCCTACTCGGAGCGTTCGCTGCTCAGCCGCGGCCTCGAGTCGGGCGCGAAGGGCTACATCCTCAAGGAGGCTCCGCACCAGACGCTCGTGCGGGCGATCGAGAAGGTCGCCCAGGGTGACGGCTATGTCGACCCGGCGCTGATGCCGGCGTTCCTCGCCGGCAAGGACCAGACCGACATGCTCACCGGGCGCGAGCGCGAGATCCTCCAGTTGCTCGCCGACGGCATGTCGAACGCCGACGTCGCCGGGCGGCTCTTCATCTCCCAGGAGACCGTGAAGAGCCACGTGCGCCACATCCTCACGAAGCTCGAAGCCGATACACGGACGCACGCAGTTGCGATCGCGCTGCGCGAAGCCATCATCGATTGACCGACGACGGTCTCGACCGGCTGATCGCAGCCGAGCAGGACGAGCGGCGGCGGATCGCGCTCTTCCTGCACGACGGGCCGGTGCAGAACCTCTCCGGCATCGCCCTGATGCTCGACGCCGCCCTGCACGCGATCGAGACCGGCAAGCTCGACGACGCAGCGAGCGTCGTCGGCGTCGCACTCGAGCGCCAGCGGGCGACGATCAGGGAGCTCCGTGACCTCTCGTTCGCGCTCGAGCCGGTCGTGCTGCGCGACCAGGGCTTCGGGCCGGCCTTGCACGCCCTGGCGGAGCAGATCGGCACGACGAGCCGGATCCGGATCGATCTCGACGTGGACGCGGCCGAGCGGACCGGCCAGACCGCGCAGGTCGCGATCTACACGATCATCCGCGAGCTCCTCGACCAGGCGATCCGCCGGGGGCCGCTCAGCCGCGTGTCGGTGAGCATGCGGGCGACCGGCGACGGGGGCATCGAGACGACCATCGCCGACGACGCAGAGCCGGAACGGAGACGCCGTTCGTTCGAGGCGATCGAGGAGCGGGTCAAGCAGCTCCACGGGACGATCGCCGTCGATGCGGGCGGGGCCGGGACGCAGGTCGTGGTGACGCTGCCGCCGTACGCGACCCGGCGGTAAGCTCCGCGCCGATGACTGACGGGAACGGCTACCTCCTCTTCGTCTGGTCGCCCGCGGGCTACTCGCTGCGCGTCGAGCAGGGCGACCCACCGCAGGTCGGCAGTGAGTTCGAAGAAGGCGACCGCCTGCTCGTCGTCAACAAGATCGGCGCCTCCCCCCTCCCCGGCGACACCCGCCGCTGCGTCTTCTCCGTCGGAAGGTGATCGAACCTGGTTCCCCGCAGGGAACCAGGTTCGCGTCTTCGACGACCGTCTGAGACAGGAACCTGGTTTCGCCTACGGCGAGAACCAGGTTCTAGCGCGCCGCGTCCTCGGCCGCGACCAGGCCCAGGACGAGCGCCTGGGCGAGGCCGCTCGCATAGCCGCCGGTCGACACGCCGCCCGCGTCGACCCCGGCGGCCCAGAGCCCGTCCACCGGTGAACCGTCGGCACGCAGCACGCGCGCCCGCCCGTCGACCCGGAGCCCGCCGATCGTGTGGGTGATCGACGCGATCACGCGCACCGCGGCGACGGTGCCGGCGGGCGGCTCGAACGGGAGGGCCGCGAGCTCGACCCGCGCTTCCGCCGGAGCGGCCTCGACCATCTGCCCCACCGTGCGGTCACGCACCCGCTGCTCCAGCGCCCCGGCATCGAGCAGGTAGTACGCCTTCGCGCCGCGTCTCCTCGCGGTCGCCTGCACGACATTCGTCTCCGACCACGACACCTCGTCGGCCGCGAAGAACTCGATCCCGTCCTCGTCGAAGATCCGCGCGAAGCGCCCGTACAGCTGCGAGAGCGAGACGAGCTGCGTCTCGTCCCACGGCGCATCCGGCATGTTGCGGCCGTAGAACTCGTCCATCCCGACGGTCAGCGCCGCGCCGCGGTCGAGCGCGGCACGCAGGCCGTCCCCCTCCGACCACGGGTTCGCGCGCAGGCGGAGCGAAGCCGCCGGTTCGATGAAGCGCGTGACGAGATCCGACGACGCTGCGAAGCCACCGGTGCAGAGAATCGTCGGCTCGCCCCCGGGGCCTCGCTCGCCGAGCTCGACGTCGCCGGCGAGGGCGGTCGCGAGGCCGCGCGGCTCGAACCGCTTGCCGACCGTGCGCTGGTTGCCCGTCTCCTGCCACGCGACCGACGCTCCTTTCGACTCGAGCCAGTCGATCGCGTCGTCGAGGCGCTCCCAGACGAGCCGCTGCACGCGCTCGTCGCCGGCGGGGCACTCCCGGCGGAACTGCTCCCACTCGCGGTGGCGCCAGATGACGCCGGACGAGAGCAGCATCGAGCCACCGATTCGGGTGCCCTTCTCGCGGACCGTGACCGTACGGCCGAGCTCACGCAGGCGCGCGGCGGCCACGAGCCCCGACATGCCCGCGCCCGCGACGTCCACGAGACTAGGTGAGGGAGAACGTCGGCTTGTGCTCGACGTACTCGATGCGCACGCGCTCGGGCCCCCAGAGAAATGCCGCGTACGTGTTCGCCGCGTCGACGACGGACTCGACCTCGATTCCGAGACCACCGGCGTCGGCGATCACGTCGTCCGCCGAGTCGACGAGCACGGCCAAGTGGTTCAGGAGGGGCCGCTCGACCGCTTCGGGGTCGCCGCGATGGAACACGAGGAACGCACCGCCGACCTCGACGCGGGCCGCACCGGCAGGCGAGAAGCCGTACCGCTCGTACTCCCGAGCGGTCGCCTCGGGCGAGGCCGACCACAGCGCGACGTGGTCGAGGTCGTACTCCACGTCGGTTTCGGCCTGGACGAGCGTGAGGAAGATCCCTTCACCGGCGTCGAACACCTCCGCGCTGCCCTCGGGCAAGGCAGAGCGGGCGACAGCGAGGTCGGACACGCGGAGCGCGACATGCTTCAACAGGCCACGCTGACGCGGTCCTGCGGCGTCGAACAGCGTCAGCTTCCCGCGCCGCGCGTCGCTTCCGAGCAGGGTGAAGTTCTCCTCGTTCGCGATCACGTGCATCCCGACGTGGCGTTCGAGGAACGCAGCGATGGGCGCACGGTCCGACACCCAGAAGGCGACATGGTCGAGAGTCTTCGGTTGCACGGCCGCGAACGTTATCGACCGAGACCGGGGTGCCGAAACGCGGACCGGCAGGGGGAGCGCCGGGTCCGGGCCCCGCACGCAAGGGGCCCGGACACCGGAGCGGCCTATCTCGAGGTGCGACGCGCCGTGCGAGAGCGGGACGCCGTCTTGCGGGCCCCGGTCTTGCGAGCCGTGGTCTTGCGAGCCGTGGTCTTGCGAGCCCCGGTCTTGCGAGCCGTGGTCTTGCGAGCTGTGGTCTTGCGAGCTGTGGTCTTCCGCTTGGCACCGGACGTCTTCCGGGCGGTGGTCTTCTTCCGCGCGGTCGTCTTCTTGCGAGCGGTGCCCCGCTTCGCCGTCGAAGCCTTCCGGGCGGTGGTCTTCTTCCGCGCGGTCGTCTTCCTGCGGGCGGTGGTCTTCTTCCGCGCCGTGGTCTTGCGCGCGGTCGTCTTCTTGCGGGCCGTCGTCTTCTTGCGCGCGGTCGTCTTCCTGCGCGCCGTCGACGCCTTGCGGGCCGTGGTCTTCCGAGCGGTCGTCTTCCTGCGAGCAGTCGTCTTCTTCGCAGCGGTCTTCCGCTTCGGAGCTGCCTTCCGCTTGACGGCCGTCTTCTTCTTCGCCGCGGACTTCTTCTTGGCGCCTGACTTCCTGGCTGAAGACGAACGCGATGTCGAGCTCTTGGAGGAGCTACGCGAGCCGGAGCGTGACGAGGACCGCGTGCGCGCCGGAATGGCGGCAACGGGCTCTGCACTCTCCTGCGAGTCGCCGAGCGCGACCTCGCCCCACGTTTCGTCGGCAGCTTCGGCCGATGGTTCGCTCAACGAGCCGGCCTCCGACGTCTCTGACGTCTCACCGGTCCCGCTCCAATCCTCTTGGGTCACAACTGACCTCCTGGGTCGGTTTGCGCGTGCACGATTCCCTACCACGTTCGTTTGTAACGTGCAACGCGGACGGACAAGTTCCTCCGCACGTTGCTGAAAAGGAAAACGACCCTTTCGGTGCACACACTACGCGCGTGCGCGAAGCAACGCGTCGACCTACTCGAGCGGTTCGTTCTGGACGTTGTGCTCGGTGGCGTACTCGTCGGTGAGGCGGTTCACGACGTCCATGCCTTCACCGTAGGCGTAGTTGATCTTGATGAACGGCGCCCACTTCTCGGGCAGCGCGTCCTCGGGGAAGATCGCCTCGACCGGGCACTCCGGCTCGCACGCACCACAGTCGATGCACTCCTCCGGATCGATCACGAGGATGCGACCGGCTTCGTGGATGCAGTCGACGGGGCAGACGTCGACGCACGAGCGGTCTTTGATGTCGATGCACGGTTCCGCGATGATGTAGGTCACGAGCGCCTACTCTACCGACGCGAGCAGCGGGTCGATCAGCTCTCGGGCGCGCTCGAAGAGCGCCGATTTCGCGACGACCTGGTCGAAACCGGCAGCATGAGCGCGCCGGAGACCGGCCGTGTCGGTGTGGTTCGTGAAGCCGAGAATCGGCACGTCCGGGTAACTCTCTGCAACGTCGCTCGCGTCGATGCGTGCGATGTCCGCGATCACGAGATCGGGCGTCTCGACCCCATCCGACGTTTCGAAGCGATGCTCTGGCAGGAGCGCCTCGAGCTTGCCCCGGATGAAGAGGTCGACCCCACACAGCAGGATCGTCGCCATGCCTGAGCGCGAGACTAGCACCGTCACCACCCCCTACCAACACGGCCTTGCGCTCGCCCGTGCCGGGGCGTACTTCGACGCGCACGAGGCGTTCGAGGCGGCGTGGAGAGCCTGCACCCCCGAGGAGCGCGACTTCTTCCAGGGGCTCGTGCACGTCGTCGTCTCGGCCTATCAGCGCGGCCGTGGCAAGCCGGTGGCCGCGGAGCGGCAACGGGTGAAGGCGATCCGCCGGCTCGCGCGGTTCGCTCCTGCCCACCGCGGACTGGACGTCGGCGCCCTGCTTGCGGGCCTAGAGCGAGCTGAGCCCGATCTTCGTCAGCACCTGGTCGAGCGCGACCTGGAGCCACCAGTTGCGGTTGAAGAAGAGCAGCAGGCCGAGCGCGACGAGCGTGGCGCCTGAGCAGAAGCGGACGATGCCGTAGTGGTCGCGCACCCACCGGAAGGCCGTCATCGCGTGCGCGAACGCGATCCCCGCGAGCACGAACGCCGCGCCGAGCCCGAGCGAGTAGGCAACGAGCAGGACGACGCCGCGGGCGACCGATCCCGATCCGGAGGCGAGCACGAGGATCGACGCGAGCACGGTGCCGATGCACGGGGCTGCGCACACCGCAAAGGCGCCGCCGAGCAGTGCCTTGGAGCCGCGACGCTGCGCCTGCTGCAGCAGACCCGGTGCGACGGCGCGCTCGGGCCACGGCAGCAGTCCCATGAACGCCAGACCGAGGACGACGAGGACGAATCCGGCGATCTTCAGCTGCGTCGGCTTGTCGACGGCGCTGCCGACGGCGGCCGCGCCGGCGCCGAGCAGGACGAAGACGAACGTGAAGCCGACGATGAACGGCACGCTCGCGAGCGCGATCCTCCTGCCGACGCCGCGCTCGCCGAGCCGGTCGATCTCGACCGCGGAGATCGCCGACAGATAGCCCGGGACGAGCGGCAGGACGCAGGGCGTCACCACGGAGATCAGCCCGGCCGCGAACGCGATCGGGAGCTTCTCAATCATCGAACCGCGCGAGAGCGTCGTCGACCAGGCGCTCGTCGTCCGGATCGAGCGCCGGCGCAGGTCGCGGGCGGTCGCCGCCACGCTTGCGCGACCAGTGCCAGGCGGCGCCGCCGATCGCGGCGGCGCCGACGACGATCCCGCCCAGCGGGAGCAGCCATGCGATCAGGTCGAAGCCGTGCGTCTGCGGCGTCGAGAGCACCGCCGTGCCGAACTGCGCGACCATCGCATCGAGGATCTGCTGTTCGGACTGGCAGGCAGCGATCCGGCGCGCGACATCCGCCTTCATCTGGTTCGCGAACGGGGAGCTCGATTCGTCGAGCGTCGTGTGGCACTCGAGACAGACGAGGAGCGTCTCGAGGTGGGACTGGCTCGCGTGCTGTGTGCAGGCCGCCGCCGCGGGCGCAGCGAGCACGAACGCCGCCACCACGACGGCGAGGGCTCTCACGAGCTGAGCGCCCGCCGGATGCCGTCGTCGAGCTTCTGGCGGGATGCCACGCTGACGATGTGCGGGGGAACGACGTTGCCGCGCCGGTCGATGAAGAATGTCTCGGGCGTCCCCGTGACGCCCCAGCCGGGATACGTCCCACCGGACGCGTCGCGAACGTTCACGTAGCTGACGCCGTACCGCTTCAGGTATGCCCGTGCGGGGCCTTTGAAGTCGAGCGCGTCGACCCCGAGGAACACGACGCCCTTCGAGCTCCAGGCGCGAGCCGCGGCGTCGAGCGTCTTCGCCTCCTGCTTGCACGGCAGGCAGTCCGACTGCCAGAAGTTCACGACGACGACCTTGCCGCGCAGCGACGCGAGATTCAGCCGGCCTCGGCCGTCGAGCCGCGGCAGATCGAGCTTCGGCGCCGGCACGACCTTCCCCTTGTCGACCTTCTGGGCGACACCGGAGCCGCGGCCGTGCACGACGTCCCAGACGAGCAGCCCGAGCAGGGCGAGGACCCCGACGGCGACGGCGGCGCGGACGACGCGCATCAGAGGATGTAGACCGTCGTCCCCACGTCGACGTGGTCGAACAGCCATTCGGCGTCGGGCACCTGCATGCGAATGCAGCCGTGCGACGCGCTGTACCCGATCGACGACGGCTCGTCCGTGCCGTGAATGCCGACCCCGGGAGCGTCGAGACCCATCCAGCGTGTGCCGAGCGGGTTCCCGGGGCCGGGCGGCACAGGCTTCAGTCCCCTCGCCCACGCATCCTGGACCGGCGGGTACCAGGTCGGGTTCTTCCACTTGACGACGATGTGCCAGACACCGCTCGGTGTCGGGTAGATCGGTTGCCCCGTCGCGACCTTGAACACGCGCCGGAGCTTGCCGAGGTCGTAGAGGGAGAGCCGGTTCGTCGCCCGGTTGATGACGATCGTCTCGGCGAAGGACTCGACCGACACCTTCGGCGCGACGGTCCGCGTCCGCGCCCGCACGGGCAGCCGGGTGTTCGTCATGAGCGCTGCGACGATCCGCTCGGCCAGGCGACCGGTGTCGAGCGCACGGCCCGGCTTGTCCTTCGTGAGGTACGGCTTCCCGAGCTTCAGCTTCAGCGAGGCGTCCACGGGCGCGCGTGCGAAGCGCTTCTTGGCGGCGGCGAGCCACGCGCGGAGCTCGGGACCGTGCACCGAGACCACGAGCTGCACTCCCGTGCCGGGCTCGGCGATGCGCGCGCGGGCGACCGCGGTTGCCGTGTAGGCCGATGCGACCCTCGTCGGGTCGAGCAGGAGCCTGCTGTGGTCGATCACGACCGGCAGCGGCCGGCGGAACGCGGTCTGGACCGTCGAGACGGCCTCGGCGGGTCGCAGGCCTCCGACGCGGACGCCGGCGACGCGGACGCCGGTGGGCAGCGTGGCCGGCGCTGTGGTCGTCGTCGTGGTCGTCGTGCTGGTCGTGGTCGTCGTCGCGGCGGTGGTCGTCGCGGCGGTGGTCGGGGCGACCGTCGACGACGTGGTCGAGGTGGTGACGTCGGCGATCACGGCGCCGGAGAACGCGCCCGCGGCCGCGAAACCGAGCACGAAAAGGACGGCTGCGTGCAGGCGCTTCACTCCGCAAGCAGTGTAGCCAGGGTCTCCAGGGCCATTTGCGGGTCGTCGGAGACGATTCCGTCCACGCCCGCAGCGACGAGCCGCCGCACCGCCTCGGGATCGTTGGCCGTCCAGGCGAGCACCGGGGCGCCCAGCCGGTGCGCGACGGAGACTGCCGCCCGGGAGCACAGCGTGTGGTGCAGCGAGAGCGCGTTTGCCTGCGCCCAGCGCAGCAGCAACGGCACCCGTGCCGGCATCACCTGCCGGAGCGACGCGGCGCCGGCCCGCGTCAACGTCCCCGGCCAGCGCAGCTGCGAGATGCCGACCCGGTCGCGCGGATAGCCGATCGCGACCGTGCACCCGGGCGCCCGGGCCGCGATGCGCCGGCCGGTGCGTGCGAACGCCGTCGACACGTAGGCCCGATCTTCGAGCCGGTGACGGCGCAGCGCCTCAAGCACGTCGTCCTCGTAACCGGGCAGTTTCACGTCGAGGTGCAGCCCGATGTCGGTGCCGCCCAGGAACTCGAGCGCAGCGTCGAGGGAGAGCTCCGTCGCCGGCAGCTCCTCGAGCGAATGGCCGAGACGAAGACCGGGCGAGATGTCGAACTCGACGATGTCGGCACCGGCGGCAATCGCCGCCTCGAGCGAGGCGAGCGTGTTCTCCGCGGCGACCGCAGCCGCTCCACGGTGCCCGATCACGAGGGGCCGTCTCCCCTCGGGTCGCCGAAGGTTCACGTGCGGCGCAGCACGACGACCGCGCAGTCGTCCGGCAGGTCCCCGCCGCCGAAGTCCCGGCAGGCGGCGAGCACCGCGTCGGCGACCTCCTGCGCGGACCGCCCGGCGTTCGCCGCCAGCACCTCGTCGAGGCGTTCCAGCCCGAAGAGCTCGCGGCCGGAGCGCGATTCGACCACCCCGTCCGTGTAGAGGACGACCGCACCGCCGGGTGCGAGCGCCGTACGTACCTGCTCATAGCTCTGCCCGGCGTCGATCCCGAGGGCGAGGCCGCCACAGGCGAGCCCGGCGACCACGGCGTCCGGTGCCACGAGCCGCGGCTCGGGATGTCCGGCGCTCGCACAGACCACCTCGCCGTCCGGGTCGATCGTGACGTAGGCCATCGTGATGAACTTCCCGACCGCGATCTCCCCGACGACGACCTCGTTCGCAGCAGCGAGGAACGCCGACGGCTCGGAGTGCTCGCGCGCCAGCGACCGGAACACGAACTTGGCCATCGCCATGTCCGCCGTCGCGTCGATGCCGTGCCCGGTGACGTCTCCGAGCACGACCGCAAGGCGGCCGTCGGGGAGCTCGAGGAAATCGAAGACATCTCCTCCCACGTCGACCTGCGCGGCGGATTCGTAGACCGCGCCCACCTCGAGCCCCGGGATCGCCGGCCGCTCGCGCGGCAGCAGCGACCGCTGCATCGTCTCGGCGAACTGCTTCTGCTGCTGGTAGAGGCGGGCGTTGTCGATCGCGAGCGCGGCCTGCTGAGCGATCGTCCGGGCCGTCGCGAGCGTCTCGAGCGAGATCGGCGCCTCCGGATCGAGCGACAGGATCGTCAGCTGCGCGAGCAGCTCGCTCGCCGTGGCGACCGGCAGCAGCGCGGCCGTCGCCCCACCGGCGAGGAACGGGAGCAGCAGCGAATGGGCGCCGCCGAGCCGTCTGGCCAGCTCGGCGTCGAGCATGGCGGGCTCGCGTGTGCGCGGGGGCCGCGGCTGCGCGCGTTCGAGGATCGCCCGCACCGGTTCGGCCAGCCGCGAGTCGGCGACGTGGACCGCGCGCGGCACGAACTGGTCGCCACGCTCGTCCGGGACGCGGATCACTGCAGCATCGACGCCGAGCTCCTTGACGAGCGTCTCGGTGACGGCGGCGAGCGTTCTCTCGAGGGAGAGCGTCTGCGCGAAGGATCGGGAGATCTCATAGAGCGCGTTCACGCGCCGTGAGACGCGGCGCTCGGACTCGAGGGCGGCCGTCACCTCGTCTTCCTGCGCGCGCGCCTGCTCATGGAGCCGCGCGTTCTGGACGGCGACCGCGAGCGGCGCCGCGAGCGCTGCGACCAGGGACGTCTCGTTCGCACCGAGGCGCCGGTCACCGGGGTAGACGACGATCAGGCCGATCGACTCCTCCTGCGCCGTCAAGGGCACGGCGACCACCACCCGCCGGCCGGCCGCGGCGAGCGCGGCGCGCACGGCCGCGAGCGCAGGCTCACGGCCCTCCACGTCGACGTGCAACGTGCCCCTCGCCCGCAACGGCCCGCGCAGCGCCTCGACGAGGCGCTGCGCGACGTCGTCGTTCGCCGCCGCCTCACCGAGGGTCGCGGCGGCGCGCAGCCCGCCGTCCTCACGCAGGAAGACGCCCACGTGCTCGACCTGCAGGAGCTCCGCGATCCGGTCGACCGTGGTCTCCAGCGTGTGCGCGAGCGAGAGGCGCGAGATCGCCTCGGCGACCACCTCGAGCAGCGACCGCGTGCGTTCGAGCTCGACCTCGAGGTCGTGGACACGCTCCGCCGAGCGCAGCGCATGGGCGGCGCGCGCGGCGAACGCCGCGAGTGCCGGCAGGTCGGCTTCCGGCGTCGAGACCTCCTCTGCATGGAAGAGCTGCAGCGCGGCAAACGGCGGCTGCCCGAGCGTCAGGGTCGCCACCTGCCCCAGCCCGGCGTCGGGTGCGAGCCCGGCCGGGCGCCGCTCAGCCACTGCCTCGGAGACGAGGGACGCCGCCTGCGCGAGCCCCGCGTCGACGGAGCCGAGTGACGCGACGAGCTCGGGACGATCGTCCCGCAGGCGCCAGAGAGCTCCGCCCCGGGCTCCGGTCGTCTCGACCGCGATGCGCACGGCCTGCTGGGCCGCCCGCCGCGCGTCGCCGCCCGCGGCGAGCGCCTCCCCGGCGAGCTCGAGCCGCCGGGCGCGGAGCCGCGATCCGGCGACCTCGGGCGCCAGGGTCCGCACGGCCAACGCGAGCTGCACGGCGGCGAGTCCCGCCAGGGCGCGATCGTCGTCACCGAACTCCTCGCCGACCCGGATCAGCTCGATCGAGCCCACGACGTGACCGCCCGCCCTCGCCGGCAGCGCGATGAGCCCTGCGGCGCGCGCCTGGTCCGCCACCCGGCGGGTTGGCCCCGTCGGCTCGCCGGCCACGACCGGCTCGCAGTGGCCGCGCGTGCCGGCCACCTCGGCACCGAGCGACGACCCCACGGGGGCGACGGCACGGGTCGCGAGGCGGCCCTCGTCGTCCAGCACGCGCAGAACCGCCAGGTCGGCGTGCGTCGCGTCGGCGACCGCCGCTGCGACCGCAGCGAGCGCGACCCGCAGGTCGCCCGTCTCTGCGACCTGGGCCGCCGCCTCCGCCAGGCGCTCGACCGAGAGCCGCTCCGCGTCAACGACCATCGCGGGAAGAAGTATTGCCTACAATTCGAGGATGCCCGTGCCGGCCGGCAAGTCCCCCGCCGTCCTCGACGAGGACCTGCCTTCACTCGATCCGACGGCGATCGAGCAGAACTACCGCCGCGAGCGCGCCCGCCGGCGGGCGAGGACGCAGCGGCGCAGCGCCGTCAAGCGCTCGAACGTCAGGTTCTGGGTCACCCTCCTCGTCCTCGCTTTCGTGGCCGCCTTCGCGCTCGTCGCGGCCTGGCACGAGATCCAGACCCTGTTCGGCGTCTAGCTGTCCGGTCGCAGCCGGGCCCGCCCGCCCCCGAACGGGCTCCACGGCGCCTGCTCCCAGGACGTCCCCGCGCACATCGGGCAGACGGGCAGCGGAGACCGCAACGTGACGCCGTAACCGCAGTCGGCGCAGCGGTAGGCGCCGACGACGACCGTCCCGGCGGAGACGAATTCGACGTCGTCCGGGTCGTGCAAATCGCGCGTCCGTGCGTGGTCGAGCATGGAGACCCCTTTCAGCCGGCTGGTTCCGACAGCTTCCGACCGGCATGATCCCCATACTTAGCCGCGTGGAAACACCAGACTTCTTCGAGCTCGAGGTCCCCGCAGGGCCGGCCGGGCCGGGCACGCCCGACCCGGCCGGCTATCCGCGGCGTGCCGGGAGCGGGCTCTGGGCCGCCGGGGAGCGCATCACCTGGGTCGCGGGGCTCGTGCTCGCCCTGTCCTCGTTCATGGGCTGGTACGCCGGCTCCGGCGTCGGCGTCAAGCTCGCGGTGATCGGCTGGCACACCGGCGTCCTCGGGAAGCTCGTGTTCTTCCTCGGCCTCGCCGTGGTGGTGCTCGTCGTGCTGCGCGAATCGGGTTTCGAGCTGCCGCCCGCGATCCCAGAGAGCCTCGTCGTGCTCGCGCTCGGAGCGCTGGCGACGATCTTCGTCCTGATCCGCATCATCTCGATCCCGGACGCGGTGCTCCCGGCCGACGGCCGAGGGATCGGGATCTGGATCAGCCTGCTCGCCGCGCTCGGCGTGATCCTCGGCGGCCTGATCCGCGCCGCCGAGGAGCTCTAGCCCGCGGGTTCCCCGGAACTACGCGGCGAGGGCCTTCTGCTTGATCGCGTCGAACTCGGCCTGCGTGATCGCACCGCTGTCGAGCAGCTTCTTCCCCGACTCGATCTCCGCCGCCGCACCACCACCGCCGCCCCCATACGCCTGCTGAGCACTCGCCCGCTCGATCCCACGCTCCGTCATCCCCGCGTTCTGCGTGATCAAGTAGACGAACACACCCAGGAACGGCAGACAGATCGTGAACACCAGCCACGCCGTCTTCCCCCACCCCGACAGGTCATGACGGCGAAAGATGTCCGCGAACACCCCGATCAAAAGCCAGAACCACATCACCCACAAGAAAAACACGAGCATCGTCCACATCACATCGAGAAACGGGTAGCTGGTCGCCAGCACCGTCGGCCCTCCTTCGTTGGTTTCGACGCGAGCCTAGGGTGCGCGACACGCGAGGCCCAGGGTGGAAACCCGAAGCGAGACGGGGGGTTCTACCGTTCGGCGGACGGCTCTGCGCCCCGGCTCAGCCGGGAAGCTTCGACTCGATCGCAGCGAGCCGGGCGTCGAGCTTCCCGATCGCGTCTCTCGTCTCGGCGAGCGCCGCGAGGATCGTCACGGCCTCCTGCTGCCGCTCGTCGCGTTCGGCGTCGTCCGCGTGCAGGCGGGCCCGCTCGATCACGGTGCTCGTGACGCCCGCGGTGAGAAACGCGATGAAGGAGACCCCGATCACGAGCTCCACGCCCCCGACGAGACGGCCGACGACCGTCGTCGGGACGACGTCGCCGTAGCCGACCGTCGTGACCGTCTGCAGCGACCACCAGACGGCCAACCCGAAGTTCGGGAAGTCGTGCCGGTCGACGAGCCAGATCAGGGCCGCGCCCGCGAGCGCGGATCCCATGAAGGTGACCGCGAGCCCGACCGTCACCGAGCGTGCGTTGGCGATCTTCCGGATCCGGCGATCGATCAACGATTCGCGTTGCGTCTCGCCCGGCTGAGGGGTCGTGGCGGCCATGCAGCCCGATTCAACGTACGCGCCCGCTCTCCTCATCTGGATCACCGATGAGTCTTGGGACGGCCGGCAGTCTCTGGGAGACTGGGGCCAGCTGTCGTCACCGGAGGTGAGGAAACGTGTCACGCACGTTGCTCGTGATCGGAACCCGGAAAGGGTGCTTCCTGTTGGAGAGCGACGCGGAGCGTCGCGACTGGAACATGCGCGGGCCATTCTGCGAGGGTTGGCCCGTCTACCATGCGATCTTCGACCCCGGCGCGGGCACGATCTACGCGGCCGCGGCGAGCGAATGGCACGGATCGGCCGTCTGGCGGAGCAGCGACCTGGGCGAGACCTGGACGCACTCGAGCGAGGGCCTCGCCTATGAGGACGGCGGCAAGAAGCTGTCGAAGGTCTCGACGCTCGCCGTCGCGGACGGCCGCGTGCTCGTGGGCGTCGAAGCGCCCGGGATCTTCGAGAGCCGGGACGGCGGCGAGCACTGGTCGCTCCTCACCACGCTGGCAGGCCAGCCGGGCAGCGAGCTCTGGGACGATCCCGCGAACCAGCCGCCCGGCCACCTCGGCATCTCGGCGCTCTTCGCCGACCCGGCCGACGGCGACAGCTTCTGGGCGATCGTGCAGGGGATGGGCCTGTTCGAGACGGCGGACGGCGGCACCTCGTGGACGCCGCGGAACAGGGGCCTCAGGGCGGACTGGCCGCGCCCGCACGACGAGGTCGGCTTCTGCGTGCACAAGGTCGTCCGCTCCCGGTCCGACGGCGACCGGATGTACCAGCAGAACCACGTGGGCGTCCACCGGAGCGACGACCGCGGCCGGACGTGGACCGAGATCACGGAAGGACTGCCGAGCGAGTTCGGCTTCGCCGCCGCCGTGCACCCGCACGACCGGGACACCTTCTTCGTCATCCCCCTCGATCCCGGGCACGGCCGCACGATGCCCGACGGCAAGGCCGCGGTCTGGCGCACGCGAGACGGCGGGTCGAGCTGGGAGCGTGCCGACAAGGGGCTGCCGCAACACGACGCACACCTCGGCGTGCTGCGCGAGGCGATGGCGAGCGACACCTACGACGTGCCGGGCTACTACTTCGGAACGAGCACGGGCCAGGTGTTCGCGAGCGCGGACGACGCCGCCACGTGGAGCGAGATCGCGAGCTACCTGCCGGCGATCTCGTCCGTCGAGGTCGCGATCATCGACTGACGCGATGGCCGAGCTGCACCTGCCGATGACGCTGACGCCGCTCTTTCCGGAGCTGCCCCGGCGCATCGCCGTGGAAGCCGCCACGGTCGACGACGCGATCGACCAGCTGGATGCGCGCTGGCCGGGTGTGCGGGACCGGCTCTGCGAGCCGGGGCCCGCCATCCGGCCGCACATCCACGTCTACGTCGACCGGGAGCGGGCGGCGCTCGAGACGCCGCTCGAGCCCACGTCGCGCGTCGACGTGATCGCCGCGATCAGCGGCGGCTGACGACGCTACGCAGGGACGAGCTGCTTCGCGCGCTCGATCAGCTGCCGCGGGTCGAACGGCTTCCCGACGAAGCCGCGCGCACCCCGTTCCTCGGCGTCCGTCGCGGCCGTCGGGTCGACCTGGCCGCTGAACATGATCACGGGGATCGAACCGTGGCGCTCCTGCATCCGCTGCAGCATCTGCCAGCCGTCGATGCCCGGCATGACGACGTCGAGCAGCACGAGCGCCGGCGCCTGGTCCTCGATCGCGCTGAGCGCCTCCTCCCCGCTCGAGGCCTCGCGCACGGTGTAGCCCTCGAGCTCGAGGTTGACCCGCACGAACTCGCGCAGACGCGCATCGTCGTCGACAACGAGCACGAGCGGCCCGACCGTGCGACCGCCCGGGCCCGAACGGTCGAGGAACGTCTCGAGATCGCGCCGTCGGTACCGCCGGTGGCCGCCGGGCGTGTAGAACGCAGGCACGCGGCCCTGGTCGGACCACTTGCGGATCGTCGACTGGGCGACGCCCAGGAACTTGGCGGCCTGGCCCAGCGTCAGCCAGTCCGGCTCGCCCGTCGGGGCCTGTCTGCCGGGAGAGGTCACCGGAAAAAAGTAGCCAAAGCTGCCCCTTCCTAAACCGGTTTACGGGTTCTGAACCGTAACCGTCACGGTTTCGCGCGCCGCAGGCGCCAGCGGCAGCGGCTGCAGCGTCCGGACGAGCGTCTGCGTGCCGGACGGCTGCGGGTTGTCGTGCAGCGCCTGGCCGAAGGCGATCCCGACCGCGAAGACGATCGCAGCCCCGGCGACGGTCAGTGCGATGCGCTTCACGGCCGGTAGTCGGTCGCCCCGCGGGCATAGAGATGGAAGGCCGCGTCCGCGACCGTGCCGGCCTCGCTCACGGGCGGCGCCTCGGGATCGGCCGCGTCCAGCACGGCCCGAGCCCAGTCGTCGGCGCCGTCGTAGGCCCCGGCAAGCTCCTGCAACGTGAAGACCTGGCCGACCCGCCGGCGGAGCGCGTCCACGAGCACGTCGACCTGCGCCATGCGCGCGGCATAGCGGGTGCGATCGGGCCGTGTGCTCTCGACGCGGCGAATGCCGTCCTGCCACTGGTGACGCGCAAGCTCGACGTCCATCTACGCAGTACAGCAGGAGTCCGGCCAGAGAGCCGGCAACTCGGCGAGCACGCGCTCGCCGAGCTCGTAGCCGGGCCGGGCGAGCGCGAAGGCGGCGTGGGCGTGCAGGCACTTGAGGCTGCCGGTTCGGGTCGAACCGCCGATGCCCGCAGCGAGCTCGGGCCGCAGGCGCCGCTGCTCCGCCTGAGCCTCCTCGAGGCTTCGGGCGAGCGCGCGGTCCGCCTCGACGGCCCGCGTCCAGCGCTCCACTCCCCCGGCGGCCTCCAGGCGCGAGATCGCGGCGACGAGGTGAGGACAGGTGACGTAGAACTGGGTGGGGAACGGGCGGCCGTCGGAGTCGAACGCCGCCTGCTCCGTCACCGCGGGCCGCCCGAAAGGACAGCGAACGACGACGCGCTTGAACGCGCGCGGCGTACGGCCGATCTGGCGCGCCACGATCTCGACGTCGGACACGAGGGGGAAGCTAGTGATTCTTGTGACGCCAGGCGTCGATGCCGCGCACGATGAAGAGCCGCTCGTTCGGCTTCACGAGCCCCATGCGACGAGCTTCCCGCAACAGCTGCTCACCAGTGTCGGCCGCGGCGATGCGCGCCTGGAGCCGCTGCTTCTCGACGCGGAGCGCATGCACCTGGGAGATGCGCGACTGCAGCTGGCCCTTGGTGTGCAGGTAGGTGTGGAGCGGCTTCCAGTAGAGGAAGGCGACGAGCGCAATGCCGCCGATCGCGAGTAGGCGGGTGGGCCGAACCCGGAGCACGACACCTCGTTCTCCGCGACCGGACCAATCCCTACGCACCGCCGAAACTCGCGACCCTGGTTCGCCGCGCGAATCAGGGTCGGTGTCGTTCAGGCTATGTCGACCTTGATCACGTTGGTCGAGCCGGGCAGGTTGACGGCGGTCCCGGCCGTGAGGACGACGCGGTCGCCGGCGTCGACCAGTTCCGACTTGATCGCCGACTCGAGCGAGCGCGACCAGAGGTCCTCCACGTCGTCGCTCGGCGGCATCAACACCGGCGTGACGCCCCACTCGAGCGCCATCTGCTGCACCGCGGTGCGATGGTGCGACAGCCCGAGAATCGGGCGGCGGGGCCGCAGCCGGGCCACCGCCGACGCCGTGCGCCCGGTGAACGTCGGGACGAGGATCGCCCGGGCGCCGAGTGCCTCGGCGAGATCGCAGGCGGCGTTCGACATCGCACGGCCGACCGTCGGCTCCTCGCCGGCCTCCGGCATCTGGTGGCGGTACCCCATCGACGGCTCGACCGCGCGCGCGATCCGATCCATCATCTCGACCGCCTGCACCGGATAGTTCCCCGTCGCCGTCTCGGCGGAGAGCATCACGGCCGACGTCCCGTCGAGCACCGCGTTCGCGACGTCACTCGCCTCGGCCCGCGTCGGCTCGGCGTGCTCGATCATCGACTCGAGCATCTGCGTCGCGGTGATCACCGGCTTGCCGGCTTCGAGGCAGCGCAGGATGATCCGCTTCTGCAGGAGGGGCACGGTCGCCGCGCCGATCTCCACACCGAGGTCGCCGCGCGCGACCATCACGGCGTCGGCCTCGACCAGCACCTCCTCGAGCGCCGCGACCGCCTCGGCCTTCTCGATCTTCGCGATCACACGTGCCGGCGAGCCGTGCTGGCGGATGATCGCCTGCAGGTCGCGCACGTCGGCAGCGGCGCGCACGAACGACAGCGCGACGAAGTCGACACCGAGCCCGAGCGCGAAGGCGAGGTCGTCCAGATCCTTCTTGGTGAGCGAGGGGATCGGCACCGGCACGCCGGGCAGGTTGACCCCCTTGTGCGACTTCACCTCGCCGCCGACGACGACGAGACACCGCGCCCGCCCCTGCTCGACCTCCTGCACCGCGAGGCGAACGAGCCCGTCGTCGATCAGGATGTCGTGGCCGGGCCGAAGCACCTCTCCGATCACCGCAGGCGCGATCGGCAGCTCGCCGTTCAGGGCGTGCTGCTCGCCGACCACGACGACCTCCTCGTCCTTGAGCAGCACACGCGGCTCGGCGAGGTCGCCGATGCGAAGCTTCGGCCCCTGGAGGTCGGCGATCAGCGCGAGCGGCTTGCCGGTCTCCTCCTGAACCTCACGAACGACACCGGCGCTCGCGGCGTGGTCTGCCTGCGTGCCGTGCGAGAGATTGAGGCGAACCGCGTCGACCCCGGCGTCGACCAGCCGGCGGAGCACGTCGTGGCTCGACGACACCGGCCCGATCGTCGCGACGATCTTGGTTCTCCTGCGCTCCGCCGCCATCGGCCTCAGCGTAGCGGGCACCAATCAGCGGCGCGCGCGCGGGAAGGCGTCCCAGCCCGGGTACTGCGCCCGCGAGCCCAGCTGCTCCTCGATCCGCAGCAGCTGGTTGTACTTCGCGACGCGATCGGAGCGCGCCGGAGCACCGGTCTTGATCTGACCCGTGCCGAGCGCCACCGCGAGGTCCGCGATCGTCGAGTCCTCCGTCTCGCCCGAGCGATGCGACATCACGGCCGTGTACCCGTTCGACTGCGCGAGCCGGACGGCCGCGATCGTCTCGGTGAGCGTGCCGATCTGGTTCACCTTGACGAGGATCGAGTTGGCGACGCCGCGATCGATCCCCTGCTGCAGCCGCGCCGGATTCGTGACGAAGATGTCGTCGCCCACGAGCTGCAGCCGGTCGCCGAGGAGGCTCGTCTGCGCCTCCCACGACTCCCAGTCGTCCTCGGCGGCGCCGTCCTCGAGCGAGACGATCGGGTAACGCTCGCAGAGCTCGGCCCAGAACTGGGGCAGCTCGGCGCTCGTCTGCTCGCGGCCCTCGAAGCGGTAGACGCCGTCCGAGAAGATCTCGCTCGCCGCCGGGTCCAGGGCGACGGCCACACGGTCGCGCAGCCCTGCCCGCTCGGCCGCCTCGAGGATGCAGTCGATCGCCGCCTCGCTCGAGTCGAGATTCGGGGCGAAGCCTCCTTCGTCGCCGACCCCGGACGCGAGCCCGCGGTCGGCCAGCACCTGCTTGAGCGCGTGGTAGACCTCGGCGCCGACGCGGAGGGCCTCCGCGAAGGAGGTCGCGCCCACGGGGACGACCATGAACTCCTGCAGGTCGATCGAGTTCGCAGCGTGGACGCCTCCGTTGATCACGTTCATCATCGGCACGGGCAAGGTCGTTGCTGTCTCACCGCCGAGGTACAGCCACAGCGGCGCGCCGTCCGCCGCAGCCGCCGCCTTCGCGGCCGCCAGCGACACGCCCAGGATGGCGTTGGCGCCGAGCCGGCCCTTGTTCGGCGTGCCGTCGAGCTCGATCAGCTTCCGGTCGAGGCCCTCCTGGTCGCGGGCGTCGAGACCCTGCACGGCGGCGGCGAGCTCGCCGTTGACGTTCCCGACGGCGCGGGCGACACCCTTGCCGCCCCATTCCGGAGCACCGTCACGGAGCTCGACGGCCTCGTGCACACCGGTCGACGCCCCGGACGGCACGATCGCGCGGCCGAACGCGCCGGCTGCGAGCTGCACGTCCACCTCGACGGTCGGGTTGCCGCGCGAGTCGAGCACCTGGCGGCCGTGCACTGCAGCGATCTTGGTCACTGGATCGTCCCCTTTGCCTCGTCGTAGTAGGCGTCCTGCTCGTCGAGCGGAAGCGTCGTCCAATCCTTCCCGGCTGCGGAGGCGATCGCCTCCGCAGTTTCCACCCGGGCTCGAAAGCGCTTCGCCGCAGCGCGCAACTCGAGCTCCGGATCGACGTTCAACCGCCGCGCGACGTTGACGGCTGCGAAGAGCACGTCGCCGAGCTCCGCGGCCACCCGTGCGTCCGGCCGGGTCTCCGCCGGCGGATCCGCGGCCGGCAGTTCGGCTCGAAGCTCGCGCAGCTCGTCCTCGAAGTCGGCGACCGCCCCCGCCAGGTTCGGATACTCGAAGCCGACCGACTTCGCGCGCAGCTGCACCTTGCGGGCGTAGAGCAGTGCAGGCAGCCCCTCGGGCACGTCGTGGAAGATCCCTTCACGGCCCTCGTCGTCGCGCTTGATCTGCTCCCAGCCCTGGCGCACAGCGCCGGGGCTCGTGGCTTGCGCCGCCCCGAAGATGTGCGGATGGCGGCGGATCAACTTCGCAATGACGATGCGGGTCGCTGTCTCGAGATCACCTCTAGCGTTTTCCTGGAGCGTCAGCGCCAGGAAAACGCACTGAAAGAGGAGGTCGCCGACCTCGTCGAGCAGCTTGGCGTCGTCGCCGGCGAGCGCCGCGTCCGCGACCTCGTATGCCTCCTCGACCGTGTACGGCACGATCGTCTGCGCCGTCTGCTCGCGGTCCCACGGGCAGTCGCGGCGTAGCCGCTCGGTCAGCTCCTGGAGCTCGACGAGCGCTTCCGCGAGAGACACGAAGCCGAGTCTAGGTGGTCGTCGCGTTGGTCGTCGACGCGCAGGGGTCCGGGCTCGGGACGAACCCGACCTGATACTTGACCTTCGACCCCGAGCAGTAGCTCTTCGTCAGCGACGCGACCCAGTCGGTCATGGCCTGGTTCTTGTCCTGCTGGAGCAGCTGCTGCCGGATCGCCGCCGCGACCTTGCTCTCGGGCGTCGAGGACTTCGGCTTGACCTGCGAGAGCGGCTCGATCACGAACCAGCCGTACTGGGCGTTGTGCACCGGCACATGAACGACCTTCGTCTTTTCGCTGAAGGCGACCTTGTCGAACTCGGGCACCGTCTGCCCCTTCGGGACCGTCAGCTTGCCGCAGTTGTTCTTGGAGCTCGGATCCTGGGAGTACTTCTTGGCAAGCGTGCACCACGTCTTGTCGTTGCCCGCCTTCAGCTGCGTGTAGAGCGTCTGAGCGAGCGTCTTCGACTTGACGAGGATGTGCCGCACGTCGCGCGAGGGAAGCTGGGTGTAGAGCGACTTGTGCGCGTCGTAGTAGGTGTGCACCGCGCTGTCGGAGACCTTCGTGTCCTTGGTCACCTTGGCGAACAACGCCTCCGAGATCAGCTGCTGGCGGATGTCGTTGCGCACCTGTGCGTCGGTCAGGCCCTGCTTCTTCAGCTGCGCCTGATACTTCGTCTCGCTGCCGCTGAAGTACTGCTTCTTGACCTCGTCGAGGCGCTTCTGGATGTCCGCGTCGGAGATCTTGATCCCCATCGACGAGGCCTTCTCCTCGCGCTCGGCCTGCTGGACGAGCAGCGTGACCGCCTGGCCCTTGATCGTCTCGTAGTCGGCGGTGCCGGCCTTCGGGAACGTCTTCGGCGGCGTCTGCGACGCGTAGCTTCGCTTCGCCTGTGCGATCAGCGCGTCGAACTCGGCCTTGCTCACGTGGACGTTGCCGACCGTGGCGACGTCCTCGGATTTGAGGCTTGCAGAGTTCCCCCCGCACCCGGCGAGGAGCGCCGCAAACAGGACGAGCAGAAGTGGGAATGTGACCTTGTTCATCAGGAACCGCCGGCTTACGCGGCCTGGCGGGCGGCCAGCATAGCATCGACCAATTCGAGCGCTCCCTTGAATTCATCGCTCCTTAACGTCACCTCGCGGTTGCCTGTCGAGTAGACGGCGGTGTCGACCTGCGAACGCAGATCGCGCAGCTCTCCGGAGCCGAGCACGACCGGGCCGACGGACGCTCGACCGCCTCTGAACACGAGGTAGTCGGCGCCGAGCCGCGCGAGCTTCAGCTTGGCGGCCTGGATCGCGAACAGGTTCTCGACGGGCTCCGGCACCGGTCCGTAGCGGTCCTCGGTCGCGACGCGCAGCTCGTGCAGGTCGTCTTCGCTCTCGGTCAGCGCGATGCGGCGATGGAGGTCGATCTTGAGCGCTTCGGCGGCGATGTACGCCGCCGGGACGTACGCGTCGACGCGCACGTCGACGCGTACCGGACGCGTCACGAGACGCCGCCGGCCCGACAACTCGGCGACGGCCTCGTGCAGCATCTCGACGTAGAGCTCGAAGCCGAGCGCGGCGACGTGCCCCGACTGCTCGGCGCCGAGCAGGTCGCCCGCCCCGCGGATCTCGAGGTCGCGCATGGCGATCGCGAACCCGGCGCCGAGCTCGGTGTGGTCGGCGAGCGTCGCCAGCCGCGCCCGGGCCTCAGGTGTCAGCTCCTGCGCGTCGGGGTAGAAGAGGTAGGCGTGCGCGAGGACGTCGCTGCGGCCGACGCGCCCACGGATCTGGTAGAGCTGGCTCAGGCCGAGCGTGTCGGCGCGCTCGACGATCAGCGTGTTCGCCTGGGGGATGTCGAGGCCCGACTCGATGATCGTCGTCGAGACGAGCACGTCCGCGTCGCCCGCGAGGAACGAGATCATCTGCTCCTCCAGCTCGTGCTCGCGCATCTGGCCGTGCGCCACCAGGAAGCGGAGGCCCGGACAGAGCTGCTGCAGCTTCGCGGCCGCCTCCTCGATCGTCTCGACGCGGTTGTGGAGGTAGAACGCCTGACCCCCGCGTGCGACCTCTCGCTCGAGTGCGGTCCGGATGAGGTCGTCGTCGACCTCCCCCACGAAGGTGCGGATCGGGCGGCGCCCTTCCGGAGGCGTCTCGATCACGGAGATGTCGCGCAGCCCCGACAGCGACATGTGGAGCGTCCGCGGGATCGGGGTGGCGCTCATCGCCAGCACGTCGACCTCCAGCCGCAGCTGACGGAGCAGCTCCTTCTGCGCGACCCCGAAGCGCTGCTCCTCGTCCACGATCACGAGCCCGAGCTCCTTCGGGATCACGTCGCGCGACAGGACCCGGTGCGTGCCGATCAGCACCTCGACTTTTCCTTCGGAAAAGTCTAGAAGGGCTCTTTTCGTCTCCTTCGGCGTCCGGAAGCGCGAAACCATCTCGACCCGAACGGGAAAGTCGCGGTAGCGGTCCTTGAACGTGTTCCAGTGCTGCTGTGCGAGGACGGTCGTCGGCACGAGCATCAGGACCTGCTTGCCGCTGACGGCGACGGTGAACGCTGCACGCAACGCAACCTCGGTCTTGCCGAAGCCGACATCGCCGCAGACGAGCCGGTCCATCGGGTGCGGCGATTCGAGGTCCTCCTTGACCGCTTCGATGGCCGTGCGCTGGTCCTCTGTCTCGCGGTACGGGAACTCGCTCTCGAGCCGTTCGACCCACTCGTGCTCCACGTCGTAGGCGATCCCAGGCTGGGTCTGGCGCTGGGCGTAGAGCTGCAGCAGCTCACCCGCGAGCTCGCGCAGGTGTGCACGCGCCCGCGTCTTCAGGTTGTCCCACGCCTTGCCGCCGAGCTTCGAGAGCGCGGGCGCCTTCGAGTCGGCGCCGATGTAGCGGCTGACCTTGCCGATCTGCTCGTGTGGCACGTACACCCGGTCGTCGCCGCGGTAGGCGAGCAGCAGGTAGTCGCGCGTGACGCCGGCGACCTCCTTCGTCTCGAACCCGAGCAGCTGGGCGATGCCGTGGTCCTCGTGCACGACGTAGTCGCCGGTGCGCAGATCGGAGAAGCTCTGCAGCGCGCGGCCGGGCGCACTCGCCGCGCGGGGCGGCCGCTTGCGGAAAACCTGGGTGTCGGGGAGCAGCGCAAGACCGAGCTCGCGCCAGACGAAGCCGCGCCGTGCGGGCGACACGGCGAACTGCAGCCCGCCCGGCGTCTCGCCGGGCTCGAGGATCCCGGCCTGCACGCGCCGCAGGAGGGCCTGCTGGCGGAGTGCCTCGCCGCGGTGCGGGAACGCGACCACCACGTCGAGCTCCTGGCGCAGCAGGCCTCCGAGCTCGTTCTCGGCCTCCGAGAGGCCGCGCGCGGCGAGCGCGGGCCGCTGCGCGTCGAAGGAGTGCGGCTGTCCCTGCGGCAGCGCGGTCAACTCGGTCGCACCGTCGAGCGGGACCGGCGTCAAGCCCTCCTCCGCCCAGACGGCGAGCACCTCGTCGAGCGACCAGACGATGTCGGGTGGCCGGTCGAACGCCGCCACGAGGTCGGTCGGTGCCTCGAACGCCGGCTCCTCCCCGTCCTCGGGGCCGAGATCGAGCTCGGCGAGCTCGCGCCGCCGTTCCGAAGCCGGGTGGATCGTCGCCTCGTCGACCGTCCGCAGGGCGCGCTGCGTGAACGGCGAGAACGCCCGGATCTGCTCGATCTCGTCGCCGAAGAGCTCGATTCGCAGCGGCTCGCGTCCCGTGGTCGCAAAGACGTCGACCAGGCCGCCGCGAACCGCGAACTGGCCGCGTTCCTCGACCCGCTCGACGCGCTCGTAACCGGCCGAAGCGAGCTCCGCCGCGAGGGTGTCGATCCCGGGCTCGTCGCCCGGGGCGAGGCGCAGCGCGCCGGGGCGCTCCCCCGGCGGGGGGACGCCTTCCGCCACCGCGGTCGCCGAGGCGCAGACGAGGCCGCCGCGCTCGAGCACCGCGAGCGCGCGGGCCCGCTCGCCCACGAGATGCGGCGGGGGCTCGAGCCCCGATGCCCAGTGCACGCCGCGAGAGGGGAACAGCGCGACGCGCTCGTCGCCGAGGAACCAGCCGGCCGCCTCGGCCGCATCCCGCGCATCGGCATCCTCGGGCAGCAGCACGACGAGACCGCGCTGGAGCTCGTCGTGCAGCGCGGCGAGCAAGAGCGGCAGCACCGGCTCCGACACGCGCGCGCGCGTCGGCAGCGCGGCGGCCAGCTCCTGGAGCCGCTCCTCCGCACGGAGGCGTTCGACGAGGCTGTAGAGAACGGGCCGGTCCATGACGATGGGCCGAACTGGGCGTTCGGCCGGGGCGTCATGGTACGTGCTCAGAGCAACCTGCGGGCCCCGTCGTAGCGGCCCGAGTACCAGCCCGAGAGGGGATCGATCGAGACGCGCGTGCCGGAGTGCGGCGCATGGATGAAGAGGCCGTGGCCGATGTAGAGGCCCACGTGTCCGACGCCGTCGAAGAAGAGCAGGTCGCCAGGGCGAAGGCCGGCTCGCGAGACACGACGCCCGCGCGCGAACTGGCCGCTCGAATAGTGCGGCAGCGCGATCCCGAAATGCGCGTAGACGAAGCGGGTGAACCCGGAGCAGTCGAACCCGGTCGCAGGCGAGGTGCCGCCGTAGGAGTAGCGGACGCCGAGGTAGTGGCGCGCGAACCGGACGAGGTTCGCCTGCTTGTGCGCGACGGCCGTGGCGTGGCTGATCCGCGCATGCGCGGCGGCTGCCCCTGCGCGCACTGCGACGCCGGCGAACAGGACGAGCAGGAGCAGCGCAAGGCGGAGGCGGTCGGTCAAGAGGAAGGTGTCCCTTCGGCAGGAGCGGCGCGCGCACGAAGGAGGAGAACGCGCCTGGCTGTCGTTGGCCGGCGCAGTTGAGCAGCACGGCAGGCGCCCGGCCATCACCCTTTCGAGGGATGAGGCATCCCTCCAAAGGGGTAGGCCGACCGGGGTCGCAGGCAGCGGGCCGGACGGGACGACCCACCGGCCGAAGCGCAGTTGCGCCGCACCTCGCCACCCTTCGCCGTCAGGTGGCGTGTGTCACGAACGCCGTGCGTTGACGGCGCGCTGCGCCGCCTCGAGCCCCTCGGCGTCGAGCACCTCGACCGCGTCCGCGGCCTCTCCGACGAGACGCTCCGCGTCCTCGTCCGGGCCGAAATCGGACAGCACCCAGTCGGCGAGCTGACGCGGGTCACCGCGTCCCGGCCGCCCCACTCCGACGCGCAGGCGGAGGAAGTCGGGCGTCCCGAGGTGCTTCGCAACCGAGCGCACCCCGTTGTGCCCGGCCGTCCCGCCGCCCAGCCGGGCCTGCAGCCTGCCGAAGTCGAGATCGCTCTCGTCGTGAACGACGAGCACGGAGTCCGGTTCGAGCTTGAAGAACTGAAGTGCTGCCCTGACCGCCCGGCCCGAGTCGTTCATGAACGTCTCCGGCTTGAGCAGGGCGACCTTGTGCGCGTCGATCCGCACCTCCGCCAGCCGGCCGTTGAACTTCGCGCGCCACTGCCCGCCGTGGCGCCGGGCGAGCTCGTCGACGACGAGCCAGCCGACGTTGTGCCGGTTGCGCGCGTACTCGCGGCCCGGGTTGCCGAGCCCCGCGACGAGCAGGTCGTACGACGTGCCGTGGCGGCGCGGCCACAGCCGCATTGCGCCGGGCTATTCCTCGTCGGCGCCGGCGCCGGGGCTCTCGCCGGCGGCGGTGTCGCCTTCGGCGGCCTCGCCCTCGGCGGCGGCCTCTTCACCCTCGACGGCTTCTTCGCCTTCGACCGGCTCGGGCTCGACCTCGCGCGTCGGCGCGGTGACGGTCGCCAGGACGGTCTCATCGGGGTCGTCGAGCAGCGTCACGCCCTCGGGCGCCGTCAGCGCCGAGAGGCGGAGCGAGTCGCCGATCGCCAGCTCGGAGACGTCTGCCTCGAGGTGCTCGGGAACCTCCATCGGGAGCGCCTCGACGTTCAGCTCGTTCGTGACCTGCGAGAGCACACCGCCCTCCTTGACGCCGACCGGCTCGCCGTGCAACTGGAGCGGCACGGTGGCGCGGATCGGCTGGTCGAGGCGAACCTCCTGCAGGTCGACGTGCGTGATCAGGCCACGCACCGGATCCTGCTGGTATTCCTTGAGCACGGAGGAATGCGCCTTCCCGCCCTCGACGACGACGTCGAGCACGGCGTTCAGGCCGCCCTTCGAGGTCAGCGCCGAACGCAGGTCGCGCTCCGGGATCGAGATCGAGACGGGCTGCTCGCGACCGTAGAGAACGCCGGGAATCAGCCCCTGGCGGCGCAGCCGGCGCGATTCGGCCGAGCCGAGGACGGCACGGTTCTGGACCATCAGCTTGACGCGCTCTCCAGCCACGGCCGAGCAGTGTAGCTGGATCGCGGAGGGAAACCTGCGGTTTCCCTCCGCGGGCCTCCCTTCCCTTTTCGCCGTGCCATCGCCACGCGTCCTTCGCCTCCCGGCCGGCCAAGCCGGCCTCCGGCGGCAAGAGTTTGCGCTCTGAGGAGCGCGACACCCTCACGGTGGCGAGAGCGTCGACGTCGGCCGCCGGAGCCCGGCTGCGCCGGGCGGGAGGCGAAGGACTCAGGCCGGCGATGGCACGCGCCCGGGAAGGGAGGGCATCGGGAGGGAAACCGGGAGGTTTCCCTCCCGACTAAAAGAGCTGGTTTTCCCCGCCGAAGATCGCCGAGACGGAGTCGTCGGCGAAGACGTTCATGATCGTCTCGGCGAGGAGGGGCGCCACGGTCAGCACGGTCATGTTCTCCGGCTTCGTGATCGGGTCGATCGGGACCGTGTCGGTGACGACGATCCCGGCGAAGCCCGCCTCGCTCAGCTTCTCGAGGCCCTCCGTCGAGAGCAGCGCGTGCGTGACGAAGACGTACACGTCGGTCGCGCCGTGCTCCTTGAGCGCCTGGGCGCCCGCGATCAGCGTGCCGCCGGTCGTCGTGATGTCGTCGCCGATGATCGCGATCTTGTCGCGCACGCGGCCGGTCACCTCGGTCACCGCGACGACGTCGTGCGCCGGGCGAGTCTTGTGCATGATCGCGAAGTCCGCCTCGATCATCTCGGCGAAGCGGACGGCGTGCTTCGCCCGCCCGGCGTCCGGCGCGACGGAGACGACGCCTTCGCCCGTCAGGCCCAGATCCCGGAAGTGGCGCGCGAACAGGGGGAGCGACGTCATGTGGTCGACCGGGATCGTGAAGAAGCCCTGGATCTGGCCGGCGTGCAGGTCCATCGTCAGCACCCGGTCGGCGCCGGCCAGCTGGAGCATGTCGGCGATCAGGCGCGCCGAGATCGGCTCGCGGGGCTTCGCCTTGCGGTCCTGGCGGGCGTACGGGAACCAGGGGATGACCGCGGTGATCCGCTTCGCCGACGCGAGCTTCGCCGCCTGGATCATCAGCAGCAGCTCCATCAGATGCTGGTCGACGGGCTCGCAGCCCGTCTGCACGATGAAGAGGTCGGCGCCGCGAATCGACTCGTCGTAGCGGCAGTACGTCTCGCCGTTGCCGAACGTGTGCAGCTCGATCTCGCCGAGCTCGACCCCGAGCTGCTCGGTGATGCGCTCCGCCAGCGGCTTGTGCGAGCGCCCCGAGAACACCATCAGGCGCTTCTGCGGCCCGCGCTCGATCCAGTGCCCAGGCTGGTCCTGCATCACGACCGCCTGCGCCTCGAGCCCGGGGAGAACGAGCTCAGTTGTCCCGCTGCCGGGCTGCATAGCCCTCCTTGTTCTCCTGGCGTGGTCGAGCGATTCCCAGCGCGTCGGCCGGAACATCCTTGGTTATGACCGACCCGGCTGCGATCCATGCTCCGTCACCCACCTCCAACGGCGCGACGAAGCCATTGTGGATACCGGTCCTGACGTTGCTCCCGATCCTCGTGCGCCGCTTCGGCAGGCCCTGTTTGTGCGCGAGGTTGGCGGTGATCGCTCCGGCGCCGACGTTCGTGTCGTCGCCGATGTCGGCGTCGCCGATGTACGACAGGTGGGGCACCTTCGTGCGGTCGCCGATGCGTGAGTTCTTGATCTCCACGAAGGTGCCTGCCTTGGAGGAGTCGCCGAGGACCGTCCCAGGGCGAAGGTAACAGAACGGCCCGATCGTCGCGTTCGTTCCGATGTGGGCGTCGATGGCGACGGTGTTCGCCCCGATCTCGGCGCCGGACTCGACCCGGGTTGCCCCACGCAGGATCGCGAACGGGTGAATCGTCACATCCGGCTCGAGCTCGACGGTCGGGTCGATCCAGGTCGTCCTCGGATCGACGATCGTGACGCCGGCGAGCATGTGCTCCTCGTTGATCCGGTCGCGCAGGACGGCGGCCGCCTGCGCGAGCTCCGCACGCGTGTTCACGCCATCTGCCTCGCGGGAGTCCGCTGCGACGTGTGCGGCGACCTTCCCGCCGTGGGCGACGATGATCTCGATCGCGTCGGTGAGGTACAGCTCCCCCTGGCTGTTGTGCGGCTCGATCCGCTCCAGGGCGGGCCAGAGCGCGTCGGAACGGAAGACATAGATCGACGAGTTGATCTCGCGGATCTGCTGCTCCTCCTCGCTCGCGTCGGTTCCCTCGACGATGCGCAGCACCGAGCCGTCGGAGGCCCGGACGATGCGGCCGTAGATGCGCGGGTCCGGGGGCACCGCACTCAGGATCGTCGCCGCCGCGTCGGCCCGCCGGTGTGCGTCGACGAGCTCCCGGAGCAGCCCGGCGGTCAGGAGCGGCGTGTCACCGGAGAGCACCAGCACGTCGCCCGTCTGCCCGGCGAGCGCTTCGCGCGCGCAGCGGACGGCATCGCCGGTCCCGAGCGGCGTCTCCTGGATCGCGACCGTCACAGGGCTCGCAGCGAACTCGTCGCGGGTCGCGGGCGAGGCGACGACGACGATCGGCTCCGCGGCGGCCGCGCGTCCCGTCTCGATGATCCAGTCGACCATGCGGCGGCCGAGCAGCTCGTGAAAGTGCTTCGGCACGGACGAGCGCATCCGGGTGCCGAGACCTCCGGCCATGACGACGGCTGCAAGGGGCATGCTGCTCACTGAGGCTGGGGCGCCAGGATTCGAACCTGGGATCGCGGGACCAAAACCCGCTGCCTTACCGCTTGGCTACGCCCCATCGGTGGGCGACAGTCTAGGAGGGTTTGGCGTAATGCCGTTCGACACAACCCTGTATTTCGCCAAGCCCTCCTACGGACGCTCGGTGAAGAGAAAGATCAGTGCGCCGATGGCGAGCAGCGCGATCACCGCGATCGCGACCGCTTTGACGAGCGAGAGCGCGATCGGAACGCAGAGGACGAGCAGCTGCGACGCGGCGAAGATCCAGGCGACGTGCCGCACGGAGTCGGAGCGGCTCCTGCGTCCCGCAAACCACCAGAAGCCCACGGCGACCAGTGCCAGGCCGGCGGCCGCCCACCAGTGGAGGACGCCGAAGAGATAGAGGAGCCCTTCGATGGCCGCGATCCAGAGCGTGAAGCGCAAACGCCGCTCCCGGAGCCAGCGACCAGAACGGCTGGAACCGTGCTCGATTGCGGTCGTTCCGACCATGGGGTTCAACCGTACCACGCAGGCACGGTGACCCAGGTCCGGCCCAGCCGGCGCAGTGCGCCGGCGGCCTGCACGGCCTCGGCACGACGCTGGAAGAGCCCGTAGACGACGGGGCCGGCGCCGCTGACATCGGCGCGAAACGCGCCGCGCGAGCGCAGCTCGCCGGCCAGTTCCGACGAAGCGAGGTCGTTCGGCGGCAGGGCGGCGAGGTCGCGCGGGCGGCGCACGGCATCGAGCGCAGCACGGAGCGCCGCGACCCGCTGCTCGTATCCCTGCGCGCCGTCGCGCTCGTCGAACGCCGCATAGACGTGCGCCGTCGACTGCTTGGCAGCATGCTTTGGCAACAGGAGCAGGACGACGAAGTCCTGCGGCAGCTCCAGCGGCTCCAGGCTGCTGCCGTCGCCGCTCCCGAGCTGCGGCCCGTCCCGCAGGAAGAACGGCACGTCGGCTCCGACCCGAGCCGCGACCGCGTGCAGCGCCTGCGGCGACCTCGGGCTCGCGAGCTGCGCGTTGGCGAGCAGGAGCGCGGTCGCGGCGTCGGAGCTGCCGCCGCCGAGACCGGCGGCGACGGGTATGTGCTTCTCGATGTGGACGTGCCAGCCGTGCGGCGCGTCGAGCGCGTCGAGTGCGGCGCGGACGATCGTGTCCTGCGGGAAGCCCTCGACCGTCGTTTCGTCCGCGGGCTCGACCGTCACTCGGTCGCCGAGGTCGACGCGCTGGTACACGGTCGCGAGCTCGTGCTTTCCGTCCTCTCGCCGCGGCCCCACGACGAGCGAGAGGTTGATCTTGGCAGGCGCGGCGCCGATCAATGCAGCGCTCCGGCGAGCGCGACGAACTCCGCCGGCGCCAGCGCTTCCGCGCGAATGGTCCCGTCGCGACCGATCGCGGCGAGCGCCTCGACGGCGCGTTCCCGTGTCACGAGCCCCGAGAGCGCGAGGGAGTTCGCAAGCGTCTTGCGCCGGTGCCCGAACGCGCCCTCGACGATGCGCCTGACCTCGAGCGGGGCGCCGGGCGCGATGCGACGGAACGCGACGAGTGCCGACTCGACGTTCGGCCGAGGCCTGAACACCTCCCGCGAGACGGGATGGAAGCCGGTTCGCTCGGCGGTCAGCTGAACGAGCACGGAGACGCTGCCGTATGCCTTCGTCGACGGCACGGCGAAGAAGCGGTCCGCGACCTCGCGCTGCACCATCACGCACCAGCTCGTGATCTGCTCGACGCCGAGGCTCTCTGCGACGAGCGGCGTGGCCACGTTGTAGGGCAGGTTCGCAACGAGCTTGTGGGGCGCCGGATCGAGCCGCGAGACATCGAGGCGCATCGCGTCGCCCCAATGGACGGTCGTGCGCTCGATGCCGACGAGGTGTGAGGCAAGCCGCCGGTCGACCTCGACCGTGTGCACATGGGCGACGCGCTCGGCGAGGAAGCGGGTCAGCACGCCGAGACCAGGCCCCACCTCGAGCACGACGTCCGCCTCGTCGAGCTCGGCAAGCCGTTCGATCACGCGCAGGATGTTCTCGTCGACCAGGAAGTGCTGTCCGAGCGATTTCCTCGGCGTCACCTTCACAGGCCGAACACCGCCTCCGCATTCGCGACGATCTGGCCGCGAATCGACTCGCCGTGCAGCCCCGCGAGGAAGTCGTAGGTGTGCACGACGTAGGCGGGCTCGTTGCGCTTGCCGCGGACCGCCTGCGGAGCCAGGTACGGACTGTCGGTCTCCGCGAGCAGCCGCTCGGGCGGGACGCGGCGCGCAGCGTCGCGCAGGTCGTAGGCGTTCTTGTACGTCACGTTGCCGGCGAACGACACGTACCAGCCGCGTTCCAGCGCGGCGTCGAGCAGGTTCGGCGAGGAGAAGCAGTGGAGCACGACGACCCCGTCGTGCTCCAGGAGCCGGGCGCGGGTGTCGTCGTCGGCGGCGCGTGTGTGGATCACGACGGGCTTCCCGAGGTCGCGCGCAAGGGCCAGCTGCCGCTCGAACAGTTGGACCTGGGCAGCGCGGGGGGCGTAGTCGCGGAAGTAGTCGAGCCCCGTCTCGCCGACCGCGACCGCCCTGGGGTGCGCGAGCAACGCGCGGAGCTCGTCGAGCTCGCCCGGCTCGCCCGCCTCGTGCGGGTGCACCCCGAGACAGGCGTAGACGCCGTCCTCCTGCTCGGCGCGGGTCAGCGTCGTGCGTGCTGACGCGATCGTGGTCGCGACGTCGATCACGCGTGTGACGCCGGCTGCCCGCGCACGCGCGAGCACCTCGGGCGCGTCGTCGCCCAGGTGCGCGTGGGTGTCGATCACGCCGCTGTGGCTTCGAACCGCGGGAAGAGCGGCGGTGCGGCCGCGACGGCGGTGGCCGGCTCGAGCTTCCCGTACGCGACACGCTCCCAGTCGAACGCGACCGGCTGTCCGAGCGCCTCGAGGATCTTCGGCGCGGTCTCGGGGAGATAGGGCCAGAGGGCGACCGCGCTCACGCGCAGCCCGTCGGCGAGGTCGTAGAGCACCTGGTCGAGCTCGGCCGCCTTCGACTCGTCCTTCGCGAGCGTCCAGGGCGCCCGTTCCGTCACGTAGCGATTGAGGTACCGGACGAGCGTCCAGATGCGGTCGACGCCGCCGGTGATGTCGAAGGCGTCCAGGTCACGCGGCACGTTGGCGTGCAGGTCCGCGATCAGGCCGTCGAGCTCTGACCCGGCCACGGGACCGCCCGGGATCGCTCCGCCGCGGTAGCGCGCGATCATCGCCGTCGTGCGCGAGAGCAGATTGCCGAGATCGTTCCCGAGCTCGCGCTCGTACCGGTCCGCGATGCCGGACAGCGAGGCGCTGCCGTCCTGCCCGAACGTGACCGCGCGAGCGCACCAGAAGCGCAGCGGGTCCGCGCCGTAGGTGTCGATCAGCTCGAGCGGGTCGACCGCGTTGCCGAGGGACTTGGAGATCTTCAGGTCGTCGAGGAGCAGGTACCCGTGGATGAAGATCTGCTTCGGCACGGAGTAGCCCGCCGAAAGCAGCATCGCCGGCCAGTAGACGCAGTGAAAACGCAGGATGTCCTGGGCCATCAGGTGCCGCACGGAGGGCCAGTACGCCTCGCGCAGGTCCTCGCCCGGCCGGGCGAAGGTGAGCGCGCTCAGATAGTTGACGAGCGCGTCCGCCCAGACGTAGGCCACCTGGTCCTCGTCCCAGGGCAGGGGGATCCCCCACGGCTGGCCCGCCCGGCTGATCGAGAAGTCGCGCAGGCCGCCGGAGACGAAGCTCTTCACTTCGTTGAACCGGAACGGCGGCTGCACGAAGTCGGGACGCTCGGCGAAGAGCTCCAGCAGCCTCTCCTGGTAGGCCGAGAGGCGGAAGAAGTAGTTCTTCTCCTCGATCCACTCCGGCGCCGTGTCGTGCAGCGGGCACTTGCCGTCGACCAGCTCGTCCTCGGTCTTGAAGGCCTCGCAGCCGACGCAGTAGAGGCCTGCGTAGACGTCTTCGTAGACGTCGCCGTTGTCGTAGATGCGCTGCAGGAACTCGCGAACGAACGCCTTGTGCCCCTCGTCGCTCGTGCGGATGAAGAAATCCGTCTCGGCGTTGAGGCGCGGCGGCAGGCTGCGCCAGGCCTCGGAGATCCGGTCGACGTATTCCTGCGCGCCGAGACCCTGCGCTTCAGCGACGCGCCAGACCTTCGTCGCGTGCTCGTCGACGCCGGTGAGGAAGAAGGTCTCCTCGCCGCGCTGGCGATGATGCCGCGCGAGGATGTCGGCGGCGATCGTCGTGTACGCATGGCCGATATGCGGCTTGTCGTTCACGTAGTAGATCGGCGTGGTCACGTAGAAGCGCATCGCGGGCAATGATAGGTGCCCCCTTTCGACGGGCCGCCGCGAGCCCGAGCCCTCCGAGAGCGACGAGCAGCGCGAGCAGGAGCCCGGCCGGACCTCCGAGCGGCACGCCCCGACCGCCCCTCGGTGTGTCGGCGGCCGGAACGGCTCGCACCCGCGGCCGGGGCGGCACAGCCCGGTGCGCCGTGCGCCGAGGCTGCGCCGGGTCCGCCGCGACCACGTCGCGCTGCACGTCGGCTGCACGCGGCGACGGCACCGGGACGGGTGCATGAGCCCGGCCTGCCGGCCGGCGACCGGCGGCCCGCACGGTGACCTGGACCGGCGTCGCCGCCACCGTGCTCCTGCTCGTGGCCGTGGTCGTGCTCGCGGCCGGACGGGGCAACCTGCCGGCGCGGTGCGGGCGCGCGGCGGCGGGAGCCGCGTGGACGAGCGGCCGGGCCGTCGGCCGGGCCGGCCCGGCGGGGGCCGCGGCGACCCGGAGCGGAGCCGGCGCGGGATCGACCGGGACGGCCGGCGGGAGCGGCGGGGCGGCCGGGACGGAAACGACCGGTGCCGCGACGGCGACCGCCGCGGCCGCGGGCTGCGGCGCGGGTGCCGGCGCGGCAGGCGGCTGCCCGGCCGGCACGGGCGCCGCCGTCGCGACAGGCGCGGGAGCGGGCGCGGGCCTGGAAGCGGGGACCGGGTCGGACGCGGGCGCGCCGGCGCGGGCGGGCAGGAGCGGGAGCGGGTCGAGATACCCCTGCTCCTGCGCGGTCCGGCGGAGGCCGAGATGGACGTAGGGCTGCGCGACCTCGACCTCGCCGCTCGGCCCGATCGTGCCGATCCGTGCCCCTTCGGCGACCGCGGTGCCCTTGGTCGTGCCGATCGAGCCGAGGTGCGTCAGCGTCACCGAGTAACCGTCGGGCGTCTCGATCGTGACGCTCTTCCCCGAGGACGGGACCGACCCGGCGAAGGTGATCGTCCCCGAGGCGGGCGCGACGACCGCCGCGCCGGCGTCGCCTCCCACGTCGATGCCTCGATGCTGGCCGGGCGCGTACGGATGCGCCGGATCGAAGACGAACGGCTGGAGCACGGCACCGCCCGCGGGCCACGTCCAGGCGCCTGCCGCCGGGGCGAGCACGAGCGCAGCCAGTACCGCCGGAAGGAATGCTCGGCGCATCGACACCACCTCAACTGTTCGCTTGTTGTCCGAAGAGAGAACGCTCGAACCACGGTAGAGACGGCGGCGCGCTGTTGTCAAACAAGATTACAGATTTGTTACAGAGATCCCCGGTAGAGCTCGTTGCGAGGCAGTCCGGTCAGCCGCCCGACGACGTCGGCCGCCAGCCGTCGAGGCGTACCGGCGGCAACGAGCTCGGCCACCGCGGCGTGGGCCTCGGCGGGATCGGAGGCGACCGTGCCCGGCCCGAGCACCAGGGTGATCTCGCCCTTCGGCGGCTCCGCGAACCGTGCCGCGAGCTCGGCCGCGCTGCCGCGCACGACCTCCTCGAAGCGCTTGGTCAGCTCGCGGCACACCACGACCTGCCGCTCCGGCTCGACCGCGGCGAGCGAACGCAGCGAAGCGGGCAGGCGCTGCGGCGACTCGAAGGCGACCACCGGCCACGTCCACTCCGCCGTCTCGCGCCAGAGCGCCTCGAGCTCGCCCCGTTTGCGCGGCAGGAACCCGACGAAGGCGAAGCGCCCGCCTGCGAGCCCACTCGCGACGAGTGCGGTCTCGACGGCGGACGGCCCCGGCAGCACGGTCAGCTCGATGCCGGCGTCGAGCGCCGCGCGGACGAGCCGCGCCCCGGGATCGGAGACGGCGGGCATCCCCGCATCCGTGACCAGCGCGATCCGCTCGCCCGCCTCGAGGCGCGGAACGAGCTCGGCGACGCGCCGCGCTTCGTTGTGCTCGTGGTAGGAGAGGACGCGCGCCTCGATCCCGTGCCGGTCGAGCAGGCCGCGCGTGTGGCGGGTGTCCTCGGCGAGCACGAGGTCCGCCGCACGAAGCTCTGCGAGCACGCGCAGGGTGATGTCGTCGAGGTTCCCGATCGGCGTCGCGCAGACGGCGAGCGGCACTAGAGAGCCTCGAGGGCGATCAGCCCGGCGCCGATCATCCCCGCTGCCTCTCCGAGCATCGCACGCTCGATCTGCAGGTCGCGCCCGCCGTCGCCGAGCACCTCGCGCAGCACGGCGCCTCGCGCGGCGGGGAGCAGCTGCTCGAAGGCCGCGACACCGAAGCCGCCGCCGATCGCCATGCGCTCGAGCCCGAAGATGTTGACCAGTGAGCCGATCCCGACCCCGAGGTAGTGGCCGATCGCCTCCAGCGCCGGGTGCTGCTGCTCGATCAGGTCGCGCGCGGTCGCGTGAGCTCCGATCTCCTCCTGTGCGACGCGCGTCGCCGCCGTGCCGGAGCAGTACGCCTCGAGGTGGCCACGGCCGGCGCAGGCGCCCTGGCACGGAATGCCGTCGGCCACGATCACCATGTGTCCGAGCTCCGTCCAGGCATGGAGGAGCCTCCCGGCGAAGATGATCCCGCCGCCCACCCCGGTGCCGAGCGTGAGCGTGCCGAAGTACGACGTTCCCCGTCCTGCTCCATGTGCGTGTTCGGCATAGGCCGCACAGCTCGCGTCGTTCTCGACCCCGATCGGCAGGTCGAGACGCCGCTTCATCTCCGCGACGAAATCCACTTCGCGCAGCGGGATGTTCACCGCACCGAGCGCGTGCCCCGTGCGGTAGTCGAACCGCGACGGGATCCCGAAGCCGACGGCGGCGACACCGTCGAGCGGCAGCTCCCGCACGGCGGCGGCGAGCCCGTCGAACAGCGCCTCCTGCGAGGTCGTCGGGGTCGGATGCTCGACCGTCTGCGCCACGTGGCCGTCCTCGATCACCCCCGCCAGGATCTTGGTCCCGCCGAGGTCGACGCCGATGACGCGGTTCGCGTTCATACCCGGCGGGTAACCTACCCCGCCGAATGGCGCCCGACGAGAAGCCGTATCGCGTCTATCGGGGAGGCCGCGCCAAGGGGAAGGTCCCGACGACGCCGCGCCCGGGACGCCCGCAGGCTGCCCCGGCACGCGGCGGTGGCGACGGCGGCGGCGCGGGCACCGAGTACCGCGGGCCGGGCGCCCGCCGCCCCGGCGGCCGGCCGCGCTGGGGGCGGCGAATCGGGCTCGCAGTGCTCGTCGTGCTCGTGCTGGTCATCGTCTGGGCGGTCGCGAGCTGGTTCGCGTTCTCGAGCGGCGTCGCGGACGCGAACAAGCGGCTCGACCCGGACGCCACGGCTGCGCTCGACCACCAGAGCGGCCTCCTGCTCTCACACTCGACGACGATCCTCATGCTCGGCACGGACAACAACGCCAAGCTCGCGAGCCGGGCCGGCGACATGCACTCCGACTCGATCCTGCTCCTTCGCACCGACCCGTCGCACCACCGGCTCTACTACCTCTCGATCCCTCGCGACCTGCAGGTTCCGATCCCCGGGTCGTCGACTCAGAAGATCAACGCCGCGTTCCAGATCGGCGGGCCGGCACTCGCGATCAAGACGATCCGGCAGTTCACCGGGCTCGACATCAACCATGTGATGGTCGTCAACTTCGGCGACTTCAAGGACCTGATCGACGCGCTCGGGGGGATCACGGTCGACGTGCCGAAGCCGATTCGCTCCAACCGCTTCGACTGCCCGTACGCGAGCCAGGCTCGCTGCGACAGGTGGCCCGGCTGGCGTTTTCGCCCGGGCCCGCAGCACATGAACGGGGAGCGGGCGCTGATCTACTCCCGCATCCGCGAGAACCTGCTCGACCCGTCGGAGACGGACGTGACGCGCGGCGCACGCCAGCAGGCCGTGATGGACGCGACCGCGGCCAAGTTCACGTCGATCGGGACGCTGCTCGGAGTGCCCTTCGACGGCAGCTCGCTCGCGAAGCCCCTGACGACCGACCTCACGGCGAGTCAGCTCGTGCAGCTCGGCTGGGTCAAGTTCCGCGCGTCGAGCGCGGGCTCGGTGCACTGCCGCCTCGGGGGCGACCTCGGCGGCGGCGGTGGCGGCAGCCCGAGCGAGGACAACCCGGCGACGATCGCGATGTTCCTCGGCCGGTCCGCGCCGCAGCCGCCGACCGGCCCGTTCAACCCGGGCTGCGTCACGGGCCACCCGCTGCAGTGACGCCGCGCGGGCGGCCGGGCCTCTAGGCTAGGAGCATGACGACCGTCGGCGAGATCATGTCGGGCCGCCTGCTGACCGTGGAGCCGTCGACGGGGCTGACCGACGCCGCACGGCAGATGGACGGGCGCAGCGTCGGCGCGGTGCTCGTGTTCTCTGCGGGTCGGCTCATGGGCATCCTCACCGAGCGCGACATCCTCCGCGCCGTCGCCGCAGGGAACGTCGAGAACGCGAGCGTCGGCGACTGGATGACGCGCGATCCGGAGACCGTCGAGCCGTCCGAGCGCGCGGGACAGGCGGCCGCGATCATGATCCACGGCGGCTTCCGTCACCTGCCGGTGCTCGACGGCGGCGAACCGGTCGGGATCATCTCGATCCGCGATCTGGTCCGCGTCGTGATCGCCGACGAGAGCCCGCGCGGCGCGTAGCGGACATCCGTTGCCGGTCGACTACGCCGGTGCTGCCGGCGGCGTTCCGCCCGCATCGAGAGCGTTCTCGATCTTTGCGATCGCACCACCTTCGACCTCGTCTCCTCCGGGTGCCGCTGCGGCAACGGACCGTGCCAGGTCGAGCACGAACGCGCGATAGGCCTCCAGCTCGCCCGGCGCCTTCGCCTGCAGCAGCTGGACCGACGCGCGCAGCGCCTCGAGCGTCTTCGACTCGATCTCCGCCGGCGGGGTCGTGACGCCGAACCCGGTCCCGTGACCCTCTGCGACCCGGCGCACGACCGTGCTCTCCGAGCTCCCGCGGGCCGCCGCGACGTGCTTGCCGAGCGCGCCGGCTTCCTTGAACGTGTCGAAGAAGCCGCGATCGCTGACGGAGACCAGGAGCCCCGCTCCCATCGCGCCTCGATGCAGCGTCTCGATCTCGCTCTCGTCGAACAACTCGCTCATCTCGATCCTCCCTTGCGTCTCTGGAAGAGATCCTTGCATGCGCCCGGTCGGCGTGCGCGCCCCACGCCGGTCGTCAGACGACCTCGTCGAGCCGGCCCGTGTGCACGTCGTAGACGAAGCCGCGAATGCTCCCCTTCTCCGGAATGAACGGGCTTGCCCGGATGCGGGCCACCGACTGGCGGACGTCGATCTCGAGATCGGCGAACGCCCCGGCGTCCCACTCGGGCTCGACGCCGGTCTCCTCGTGGAGCTCGCGGTGGAAGTCCTCGTCGCTGAACGTCAGCATCCCGCAATCGGTGTGGTGGATCAGGATGATCTCCCTGGTGCCGAGCAGCCGCTGCGAGATCGCCAGCGAGCGGATCTCGCCGTCGGTGACGACCCCGCCTGCGTTCCGGATCACGTGCGCATCGCCCTCCTGCAGCCCGAGCAGGCCGTACACGTTCAGACGGGCGTCCATGCAGGCGAGCACGGCGAGGCGCTTCGCCGGCGGCAGCGGCAGATCGCCGCGGTCGAACGCCTTTGCGTACTCCTCGGCATTCCTCAGAAGCTCTTCCGTGACGGTCACAGGACCTCCTTGTTCTCGGGTCGGCAGCAGCCGAAACTATTACTATACAAAATGAAGTAATGCTGGGACAGCAGCGATCTCGGTCAGAGCAGGAGCCCCATGTCGACGGCGTCCCACAACTCGCCGCTCACGCGCCGGTACTGCTTGCTGCGGCGCCCCTCCTCGACGAAGCCGAACCTCGCATAGAGCGCGATCGCCGCTGCGTTGTGCGGGAACACGCTGAGGCTCAGCTTGTGCAGCCCCTGCCCGCGGGCCCACTCGATCGCCCCGGCGAGGAGCGCCGAGCCGACGCCGCGACCACGCCACTCGCGCGCGACCGACATCCCGAGCTCGCCGAACCCGAATCGGCTCCGCTCGACGTGCAGCGACCCGATCACCTCGCCGTCCGCGACGGCCACGAGCGTCCCGTCGAGGGTGAAGCTCGCTGCCCTCGCCTCGATGTCGACGGGCGGCTCCGTCGCGATTCCGTCCCGCTCCTCCGCCACCGCGGCGAACAGGACCGCGAGCGGCCCGCGGTCGTCGTCGAGCGCTGGGCGGATCACGAAGGTCGCGTCGGCGGCCACGACCGGATCCTTGCACGCGATCGCCGCGAAGCTCTGGCACGATCCGCCCGTCGTGGCAACGGGCTTCGTCATCCGCTCGGAGGAAACCGCCGATCACGAGGCGATCGAGGCCGTCGTCCGCGCAGCCTTCGCCCGCCACCCCGACGAGGTGGCGCTCCTGGTCGAGCGCATTCGCGCCTCGGAGAACTTCGTGCCCGAGCTGGCGCTGGTCGCCGAGGACTCCTCGGGCGTGATCGGCCACGTGATGCTGAGCTGGGTCGGCGTCGAGAACGGCTCGCGCGACCGGATCCTCGACCTCACGCCGATGTCGGTGCGTCCCGACCGCCAGCTGCGCGGGGTCGGCTCCGGCCTGATCCGCGCCGTGCTCGGCCGCGCCGAGGCGGCCGGCGAGCCGGCCGTGATCGTCGAGGGGATCCCTGCGTACTACCCGCGCTTCGGCTTCGAGCGCGCGAGCCCGCTCGGCTTCGTGGCCCCGTTTGCATCGATCCCCGACGCCGCGTTCATGGTCAAGCGGCTGCCCGGCTACGACCCCGCCCTCGCGGGCCGGGTCACCTACCCGGCGGCGTTCGACCACCTCGCCTACTGACCGGACGTCGCGGTCTAGGAGTCGGCGATCGGCCGGCCGACGACGAGCACCTCGCGCAAACGCTCGTCCAGCTCCCGGTAGCTCGCGTCCGGACGGACGCCGAGCGCATCGAGAGTCTTCGAGAAGAAGCAGCGGGCCGAGGCCGCGAGGACCACGTCCATGATCTCCGTCTCGGTCAGTCCGAGATCGCGCAGAGGCTGGAAGTCGCCCTCGCCGATCGACGTCGCGTCGTCGACCACGCGCTCCGCCAGATCCATGACGGCGATGTCGGTCTCGTCGAGGCCCGAGGTACCGCGGTCGAGGGCGATCTCGAGCACCGGCTCGCCGAAGCGCTCGAGCAGCACCGTGCCGTGCGCGAGGGAGCAGTAGCTCGAACGCAGCCGCCGCGCGGCGGCGAGCGTCGCCAACTCGTAGCGGCGGAGGTCCATCCCCGCCTTGATCGCACCGTTCAATTCGACCCACGCGGCATAGACCTCGGGCCGCGCCGCGAATGCGCGCTCGTAGTTCGTGTTCGCCGCCATCAGGAGACGGCGAGCAGGTCGACGACGAACACGAGCGGCTCGTGCGGCTGGATCACGCCGCCGGCGCCGCGCGCGCCGTAGGCCATGGCAGAGGGGATCGTCAGCTTCCGCCGGCCCCCGACCTTCATGCCCTGGACACCGGCGTCCCAGCCGGGAATGACCTGCCCCTTGCCGAGCTTGAACTCGAACGGCTGTCCTCGGTTCCACGACGCGTCGAACTCGGCGCCGGTCGAGAACGACACGCCCACGTAGTGGACGGTGACCTTCTTCCCGGCGGTCGCTTCGTCGCCCTCGCCGACGACGAGGTCTTCGATCCCGAGGTCGAACGGGACCTCGCCTTCCGGCTGCTCGATCTGCGGACGTTCAAGGGTCAAAGCTCGCTCCTCCGTCGCTAGTCCAGGGTGTACTCCCACCCCTCTCGCCATACGAACGGCGTCTCGACGAGCGTATCGAGCGCAACGCCGGCCGCAACGTGCTCGAGCGCCCACCGCGTCGCGATGTGACCGATCACGAGGACGCGCTCCCCGTCGTGGGAACGCGGCAGGTCGTGCAGGAAGCCGCCGACCCGCTCGACCGCCTGCCGCCAGCTTTCGCCACCCGGATACGGCTCGTCGAGCCGCAGCCGCCGCTCTGCCTCGAGTTGCGCGCGCGGCATGCCGTTCTGCGTTCCGTAGTTGCACTCCCGCAGGCGCGGGTCCCGGACGACCGGCAGCGAAGCGCCGGCGAAGGCGATCTCCGCCGTCTCGACGGCGCGGCGGAGGTCGGAGGTGAAGACGACCGCGATGCCGTCGTCGCGGCGGCGGTCGCCGAGCTCTCGTGCCAGTTCCCGGCCCGTCTCGGAGAGCGCGCCCTGGTTCCAGCCCGTAGCGATCCCGAGCTCGTTGTCGACGCTGATCGAGTGCGTCTCGAAGACGACGGCGACGCTCACGCGCGGACGGCGCGCAGCGAGCGGAACGAGCCCGCGGTCGCGAGCGCCGTGGCAACGGCCATCACGAGGGTCAGCAGGACCATGCGCACCAGCGGCCCACCGTCGACGCGCGCCCACCAGACCGTCGCCGCGACGGTCATCGTGGCCATCGCCAGCGTCGTCACTGCCGCCAGGAGAGCCTCGCCGGCCAGCAACGCGCGGGTCAGCTCGAGCCGTCGAGCGGTGACGAGGGCCGCGTGCGTCCAGAGGCCGATCGAGGCGACCGCGAGGGCGGCGACGACGAGGAACGCACCGGCGTAGAGCCCGTCGCTCCCGTTGCGCTGCGGGTACGTCAGGCGATGCGCCCAGACGACCAGCGGCACGAACGTGACCACGGTCAGTCCAGTTGCGCCGATCGCGCGAAGTACGGGGCGATGGATCGTCTGCCACCCACCCGCGCGCAGGAAATCGGACAGCGGCCGCGCGACGAACGCGATGCCGAACACGACTGCGAGCGTCCCGATGCCGGCTGCAACCTGCATCCCGGTGTACGCCGCGCCGGACCCGACGTGCTCGACGCTCTTCGCGAACGCGATGCCGGCAACCACGAACGCCGCCCACGAGGAGAGGACGAGCAGCACGCCTGTCCGGATGCGCCCCTCGGGCGGTACCTCGTCACCGGCGAGGCCGGAGCTGCGCGCGCGCTGGGCGAGACCGGCGCCGATCACGTCGAGCTTGACCCGCCAGGAGATCCTGCCGTCCGCGGACTCCGCCTCGATCACCCCGGCGAGCTCCTCGCCGTAGCGCTCGCGCCAGGCGCGCGGATAGGCGTGGAGGAGCCGGTCGCTCATGCTCCGGCCCTCGCGGCCCGCAGTCGCGACGTGCCCTCGTCGACGAGCCTGCGCAGGTCGGCGAGCGCGGTGCCGAGCGCCTCCGACCCGGCGGTGGTCAACCGGTACGGCCGGCGGCGGTCGTCGGCGCCGAGCGGTTCGATCAGGCCGCGCTGCTCGAGGCGCGTGATCGCGCCGTACAGCGTCCCCGGGCCGAGACGCACGCCCGCGAACGACTCGATGTCGAGCAGCAGCGCGTGGCCGTGCTTGGGGCCGGACGAGAGGCTCGTGAGGATCAGAAACGGCGGATCGGTCGCGCGCATGCGGGCACTCTACTACGTGACACGTAGTAGGGCAAGCCTGGCGGTCAGGCCTCCGCGGCCTTCTTCGCGTCCCCGCTCGACGACGAGCCGTCCGACGACGAGGACTGCGAGCCCGGCGCGGAGTCGGACGAGCCGCCGCCCTCCTTGGCCGGCGGTTTCGACTTGCGCCCGTAGTCGGTCGAGTAGAACCCCGAGCCCTTGTAGTGCACCGCCACCGGATGGAGAACGACCTGCAGGGGCCCCGCTTCACACACCTCGCAGGCCGTCGGCCCGGGCTCCGTCATGCCGTGGAACACCTCGAACAGATGACCGTTCGGGCACTTGTACTCGTAGATCGGCATGGGACGGGCAAGGCTAGCAGCGGGGCCTCCCCGCAACCTCGCCGGGTAGCCTCGCCGCACGTGAAGCGCGTCGCCGTCGTCGCCCTGCTCGCGTTCCTCGCACTGGCCCTGCCGGCGGGCGCCGCGGCGCACGCGACGCTCGTCTCGACCACGCCCGCGAACGGCGCGGTGCTCCAGCGGGCGCCGCGGGTCGTTCGCGTGGAGTTCGACGACGCGATCCACCTCGCGCCGGGCAACGCGGCCGTCTCCAACGTGACCAATGCCTCGGTGCTCGGCGCCCCGCCGACCGTGCGCGGCCGCGTGCTCACGGTGCCTCTCCGCAGCGGGTTGCAGGACGGCGACTACAGCGTGCGCTGGAGCATCGTCTCGGACGACGGCCACCGTGAGCAGGGGGTGCTCGCCTTCGCGATCGGAGCCGGCAGTCCGGTCCCGCACTCGGTGCTCGGCGCGTCGGCACCGCTCACGTGGAACGAGGTCCTGCTGCGCACGCTGTACTACTTCGGCCTGCTCGCCGGCGGCGGGGCGGCCGTCTTCGGCCTGCTCACGCGCAACCTGCTCGGAGACACGCTGCGCAGGCCGCTCGCGCAGCTCCTCTTCTTCTCCCTGCTCCTCGTGTTCCTCGGCGGCAGCGGCATCGCCCACTCCGCGCCGGCCGGCACGCGCTTTGCCCTCGTCGTGAAGCTCGCGCTCGCGCTCGCGCTCGCCGGAGGTGCGGCCGCCGCGCTCGCCCCGACCGTCCGCGCGCTGCTGCCGGTCGCCGGCGGCGCCGCCCTCGTGCTCCTCCTCGCCCCCGCGCTCTCGGGGCATGCGCTCGACCGCAGCCAGCCCCGCATCCTCGCGACGCTCGCCGACCTCGCGCACACCGCCGCAGCAGCGGTCTGGCTCGGCGGCCTGCTCGCCCTCGTCCTCGTCCTGCCGCGCGCAACCGGCGACGAGCCGGCGCGAATCGCCGCGACCCGGCGATTCTCGACCGCGGCGCTCGCGGCGGTGGCCGTGCTCGCCGTGACGGGGATCGCCCGCTCGACGACCGAACTGTCGGCGGTGCATCAGCTGTGGTCGACGTCGTACGGACGCGCGCTGCTCGCGAAGACGGCCCTGTTCGTCCCCTTGCTCGGGCTCGGCTGGCTCAACCGCACGCTCCTGCTCGGCGTCTTCGCCCGGCTCCGCCGCTCGCTGCTCGTCGAGCTGACCATGATCCTCGGGATCGTGGTCGCCGTCGCGATCCTCACGGAGCTCCGACCCGGCCGTGAGGACAGAAGCAACGTCGCGTCGGCTGCCCCGGAGGTCGCGCAGCCGCCGGCGCTTCCCCCGCGCGACGCGGTCGTCGACGCGCGCGAGCTCGGCTCGCTCGGTGTCGCCGTCGCGCGGACACCGGGCAGCGCGACGGTCACCCTGCTCGGGCCCGACGGCACCGGGGTCTCGGGCCGGTCGGTGCTCGTGGCGGGAGCTCGCGCCGCTGCCTGCGGATCGGGCTGCTACCGCGCGCCCGCACCGCCCGGACCGCTGCGCGTGACGGTGGACGGCCGCACACTCACGTTCTCGGTGCCGGCGCAGGCGCCCGACGCGCGCGCGCTCCTCCGGGACGTGACGAAGCGATACAGAGCCGCCAAGACGATCGTCTTCGACGAGTCGCTCGCCTCGTCGCCGCGCGAGGTCCAGCGGACCCGCTTCACCGTGGTCGCACCCGACCGGCTCGCGTACGAGATCCACGGCGGCCCGTCGGCGATCGTGATCGGCAGCCGGCGCTGGGACCGCGACCGGGCGGGCGACCCCTGGCTCGTGTCCCAGCAGACCCCGCTCGACGTCACGCAGCCCTACTGGCGCACACCCACGAACGTGCACCTCGTCGCGCCGGGCGTCGTGACCTTCCTCGACCCGCGCGTGCCCGCCTGGTTCCGCGTCACGCTCGCCCGTGGGCTGCCGTCGCGCGTGCACATGACCGCCGCGGCGCACTTCATGACCGACCGCTACGTCGGGTTCGACGAGCCGGTCGGCGTGTCGCCGCCTTCACGGTAGCGCTGCGCATCCTCGCCGACGAGCTCGCGGTAGCACGGCGCGTCCTCGAACGCCGCGAGGCCGACCGACGGACGCCGCGAGCGGTGCGACGAGCGACGGGCCGCGGCGATCGCGCCGGCGGCGCCGACCAGCCCCCCGATCGCGAACGAGCGGAGCCTGCTTCCGCGACCGGCGCTGTCCATGCGACGATCCTACTGACGTGCGGCTGACGACCCTCGGCGACCTCCTCCTCGACGTGATCGTGCGGCTCGACGACCCGCTCGTTCCCGGCGACGACCGGATGGCCGAGACACGCGCGGTCGCCGGCGGACAGGCAGCCAACGTCGCAGCCTGGGCCGGCGCGCTCGGCGCGGACGCACGGTTCGTCGGGCGGCGCGGTGACGACGCAGCCGGGGAGATCGTGACGCGCGCGCTGCGCGCGCACGGCGTCGACGTCGTCGGGCCGGTCTCGGGCAGAACGGGCATCGTCGTCTCGATCGCCTCCGACGGCGACCGAACGATGGCGTCGGACCGTGGCAGCGCGCCGAATCTCTCGCCGCAGGACCTCGACGAGGCGTGGTTCGATTGCGACGTGCTGCACCTGTCGGGCTACTCCCTGCTGCGCGAGCCGATCGCCTCGGCGGCCGCCGAGGCCGCGCGGTCGACGCGCGCGAGAGGCGGCCTCGTCGCGGTCGACGTCTCGACGTGGTCGCTCGTCGACGACGCCTTCCGGGCGCAGCTCGCCGAGCTCGCGCCCGACGTCGTCTTCGCGACGGAGCGGGAGCAGGACGCCGTCGGCGCGCTCGACACGCGGTGGGTGCTGAAGCGCGGCGCCCAGGGGCTCAGCTGCGACGGCCGCGACTATCCGGCGGCCGCCACGGAGGTGGTCGACACGACCGGTGCCGGCGACGCGCTCGCCGCCGGATTCCTCGTCGGCGGCCCCGAGCTCGGGCTGAAGGCCGCCGCGCGTTGCTGCGCGCAGCTGGGCGCGATGCCGTGATCGCCCTCTCGGAGGAGATCCGGCAGGCGCAGCACGACGGCCGCGCGATCGTCGCGCTCGAGACGACGCTGATCGCGCACGGCTTCCCGCCCGGCGAGGGCGTCGCCGTCGGACACGCCTCGGAGGAGGCCGTGCGGGCCGGCGGCGCCGTGCCGGCCACCATCGGCGTCCTGGACGGGAGGATCCGGGTCGGGCTCAGCGAGGACGAGCTCGCACGCTTCGACGAATCGGCGCGCAAGCTCGGCCCACGCGACCTGGCGGCGGCCGTCGTGCAGGGCGCGCCGGGAGCGACGACGGTCGGCGGGACGCTCGCAGTGTGCGGCGCGGTCGGGATCCGCTTCCTCGCGACCGGAGGGCTCGGCGGCGTCCACCGCGGCTGGCCGACGCCGCCCGACGTGTCGGCCGACCTCCAGGCGCTCGCGCAGACGCAGGCGCTCGTCGTCTCCTCCGGCATCAAGTCGCTGCTCGACGTGCCCGCGACCTCGGAGCTGCTCGAGACGCTCGGCGTGCCGGTCCTCGGCTGGCGCACCGATTCGCTGCCGCTCTTCTACTCCGCCGGCGGCGGGCCCCCGGTCTCCGCCCGCATCGAGTCGGCGGACGAGGCGGCCCGGATCGCGCGCGCCCACTGGCAGCTCGGCGGCGGTGGACTGCTCGTCGGGCGCCCGCCCGACGAGAACCTCGACGACGTGGAGCCGCTGATCGCACAGGCGCTCGCCGCCGCCGCCGCCGCAGGAGTGCACGGACAGGCGGTGACGCCCTTCGTCCTCTCCCACCTCCACCGCGAGAGCGGCGGTCGCACGCTGGCCGCGAATCGCGACCTGGTCGTGGGGAATGCCCGACTCGCCGGCGAGATCGCCGCCGGCTGATCAGAGCAGCCAGGCTCCATCCTGCTGCACGAGCCGTCCGTCGGCGTAGAGCCGGCCGCCGCGCCGCAGGTCCTTGACGATGTCCCAGTGGATCGCGCTCGAGTTCGTGCCGCCCGTGAAGGTGTACGAGTTGCCGAGGGCGAGGTGCACGGTCCCCGCGATCTTCTCGTCGAAGGCGACGTTCTTCATGTGCCGCCGGATGCCGGGATTGCAGCCGATGCCGAGCTCGCCGAGCCGGCGGGCGCCGTCGTCGGTTGCGAGCGTGTCGATCAGGAACGCCTCGCCGGACCTCGCGGTCGCATCGACGACGCGGCCGCGCTCGAACACGAGGCGGGCGCCGTCCACCTCCCGGCCGAAATAGACCGCCGGGAACTCCGAGAACTCGATCGCGCCCTCGGCCGAGTCCTCGACCGGCGAGTAGAAGACCTCGCCGCCCGGCATGTTGATGTGCCCGTCGTCGACGGCGCCGCGGCGGCCCGCGAGGGAGAGCGTCAGGTCGGTGCCGGGGCCGACGATGCGCACCTCGTCCGCGGCGTCGAACGTGTCGGCGATCCTGCGCATGCGCGCCTCCTCCACGTCCCAGTCGAGGAGAACGGCGTCGAAGATGAACTGCTCGTACTGCGCGATCGTCATCCCGGCGTCCTGCGCCATCGAGTGCACCGGGTACTCGGCGATCACCCAGGGCGCGGCCATCGCCATCGTCCGTTCCCGCATCACCGTGGTCATCTGCTGCAGGGCGGCGCGCCGCTCGTCCGGCAGCTCGGCGCCCTCACGGGCGTTCTCGGGCGCCCAGATGGAGATGAACCCGTCCACCTCCTCCCAGATCCGCCGTTGCAGCGGCGCCGGCACGCGCAGCACGTCGAGCGGCGCCTCGCGGGCGAACGGGCCGCCGATCTGCTCGAACACGATCTGCACGATCGGATACGCGCCGATCCGGGCGATCCGCTCGATCACCGCCTCGATCAGCGGCCGCGCCAGCGGCGTGCCGCGCACGGACACCTGCCAGCCGGGCTCGACCGCAACCGAGCGCTCCACGAGCAGGCGGGCGTACTCGTCGAGACGGGGATCGCGCACGCAGTGGTCCTACCTGTGCCGGGCCGGGGGCACACTCGTCCTTTCGGACTATTCGAGCGTTCCGAGGAACTCCTCGACCTCGAGGGCGGGGAGCGTCTCGATCCTGGTCGAGCCGCGTGCACCGAGCGCCACGGAGACCTTGGCGATCGTGGCGATGTCGGGCGCCTCGACGACGTTGACGAAGTCGAACTCACCGAGGGTCGCCCACTGGTGGATGACCCTGGCGCCGAGCTCCTCGACGTCGTGGTTCACCTGGCGCAGGCGCTCAGGATTCGACTTGAGGGTCTGGACGCCCTGTTGCGTCAGCGTCGAGAGGAGGATGAAGATCGGCATCGCGTCGGCTCCTTCGGTGTGGTCGGCGGGAGCCTACCCTCGCAGCCTGGTCCACATAGAGGAGCGCGCCGCCCAGGTAGAGGAGCGGGCTGAGGACGAGGTCGGCCAGCCCGTGCGCGATCCGCTGGCCGTTGTCGCCCTGCGACCGCAGGAGCGCGATCAGGGCGAGCTCCGACACCGCGACCACGAGCACGAGAGCGGCGAGCGACCCGAGCGCGTGCACGTAGTCGGCCGTCCCGAGGCTCCGCCCGCGGGCGAGCGCGGAGCGGAACCCGAGCCGCTCGATCATCGCCGCAGCCGGAGCGAGGCCGAAGAGCGCGAGCCACGCGACCGCGGGGAGCACGACCCCGCGGACGAGCAGCGGCACCGGCGCGAAGACGAGCACCGCGGTCGCGTAGGCGGCGGGCGTCGGGCGAACATCGTGCACGAGCCTGCAGGCGTACACGTACGCGAGCGCGATCAGAGGCCCGAACGCGAACAGCACGACGGTCTGGACGTCGGCGTCGTAGCCGAGCGAGATCTGGCTCGACACTGCGATCGGGATGCCGAGGGGCAGCGCACGCCAGAAGTTGGCGCCGTAGGCACGGATCGTCTCGGCGATCAGCTGGCCGACCGTGCGCTCCGCGGGCGGCAGCGGCGCCGGCAACTCAGGCACGTGCGAGCTCCTTGATCAGGCCGGGCAGGAGCTCGGCGAGCAGCGCCTTCGCCTCGTCGAAGCGCCATTTGCGCCGGTCGGCCTCGCCGGTCGCGTTTGCGAGCACACGCACCTCGAGCGCGGGCACGCCGGCGAGCGCCGCGGCGCGCAGAACTGCGTAGCCCTCCATCGCCTCGACCTCGCAGCCCGTCGAGCCGCCGACACGAGCCGACGTCCCGATCGGCTCCACACGGGCCTCGGGCCAGGCGCGGCGCGCCGCGTCGAGCAGCTGCGGGTCGGCAGGCGTGTGCAACTCGATCCACCGTGGATCGTCCGCATCGCAGTAGACCGCCACGCTCCCGACCACCGGCACGGGCTCGGCGAACGTCCGCGCGCCGGCGATCCCGACGTTCAGCACCCCCCGCAGCCGCGGTGTGGCCTGGAGCTCCGCCGCCGTGCGCGCGGCTGCTTCGACCGGGCCGACCCCGCAGACGAGTGTCGAGCCTCCTTCGGCGCCCCGGAGCTCCTCCTGGGTCGCGGCCACGACGAGAATCACGCTCGCACGGTATCTAGACTGGCCGCGTGGGCTACCACTGGGTCACGGTCGAAGAGCTCGAGTACGCCGAGCGGCCGCCGAAGGAAGGAGAGCAGCCGCGGCGCGCCGCCGACCTGACGACGGCGGTGCAGCTCCAGCAGTCGCGGGCGCGGCTCTGGCGCTATCCGCCGCACTCGACCGGGCGCCGCCATCGGGACCATGCGCAGGAGGAAGTGTTCGTCGTTCTCGCCGGCACGCTCACGATGTTGCTGGGCGATGCTCCCGAGCGCGTCGACCTCGCGCCCGGCAGCGTCGTCGCGGTCGAGCCGATGACGGCCCTGCAGATGCGCAACGAGACCGACGAGGAGCTCGTCGTGTTCGTCTACGGCGCACCGCCGGTGCAGGAGGGCGCCGACATGCTCGACGACGTCGACCTGCCACCACCCGCACACTAGGTGCGTCGAGCAGGGGCCCTGGTGGCGGTCGCGCTCGCGGCGGCCGGCTGCGGCGGGCACCGGCACGACGGCGTGGCGGCCGGGCCGCCGGCGCCGGCGCCGGCGTCGCTCTGCGGGCCGCTGCCGGCGGGCCTGCACGCGACACCGCTCTGGCTGCGCACGAGCGACGGTGTGCGCCTCTATGCGGCGGCCGCGGGCACCGGCAAGACCGCGGTCGTGCTCGCGCACCAGTCGCCCGCCAACCTGTGCGGCTGGCTGCCGACGATGCGCTACCTCTCGCGGCACGGGGTCGCGACGCTCGCCTTCAACTTCCGCACGTTCGCGCCGTCCGGCTCGCCCCGCCCGGCGATCGCCCAGCACCTCACACCGGACCTCCAGGCGGCGATCGACGTTGCTCACGCCCGCGGAGCCGAGCGGGTGTTCGTCATGGGCGCGTCCTTCGGCGGCGCCGCGATGCTCAACGACGGCCCGCAGCTGCACGACGTCGCCGGCCTGATCGACCTCTCCGGCGAGCTCCGGCTGCCTCTGTGGCGCCTGAACGGGATCCACGCGGTCCGGCAGCTGAAGGTGCCGCTGCTCGTGATCGCGAGCCGCTACGACGGGTATCTCGACGCCGCCGACGCCCGCCTGCTCTACCGCCGCGCCGGCTCGAAGGTGAAACGGCTCGCGGTCTACCCGGGTGGCTTCCACGGCTGGGCGATCCTCGACGAGGCGCCCTACCGGGCCCGGGCCCGGGCGCTCGTCCTCGCCTGGCTTCGCGGGTAGCTTCCACCGGCCGACCCTGGGGCTTTTCCCGATGCGCGGCTCGGACGGCGCGCCGATGCTGAGGCCGTGGTCGATCGGCTCGCCGAGAATCCGACGCTGCTTCTCTTCGTCGTCGCAGGCTGCGGCTTCCTGCTCGCCCGGATCCGGGTCTGGGGCTTCAGCCTCGGGATCGCAGCCGTCCTCTTCGCGGGCGTGGCGATCGGCGCGCTCGAGCCGAGCCTCAAGATCGCCGAGCCCGTCTGGACGCTCGGCCTCTCGATCCTCGTCTACACGATCGGGCTCGCGAGCGGGCCGGGCTTCGTCGCCGCGATGCGCCGTCGCGGCATCGCCGTCAACGCCCTCGTCCTGGCCGCCGTCCTGCTCGCCGCGCTCGTCGCGGCCGCCTGCGTCTGGATCGTGGGCCTCTCGGCACCCACGGCTGCCGGCATCTTCGCCGGCGGGCTCACGAACACGCCCGCGCTCGCCGCCACGCTCGACTCGCTCAAGAACCTCGTGCCCGCCTCGAGCTTCGACGTGGTCGCGGCGCAGCCGGTCGTCGGCTACGCGCTCGCGTATCCGCTCGGCGTGCTGCTGCCGCTGCTCGCCTGCCACCTGATCCTCCGCGAGCGGCGCGAGTCGAGCAGCAGGATCGTGGCCCGGACCGCAGAGGTGGAGCGGGAAGGGCTGCCGGCGCTCGGAGAGCTCGCGCACGCACAGCGAGAGCCGGTCACGTTCGGGCGGCTCGTCCGCGACGGGCACCCCGTGCCGGCGACGCCGAGCCTGCACCCCCGGGAAGGGGATCTCTTGACGGTGGTCGGCGAGTACCGCGCCGTTCAGGCCGTGATCTCGGATGTCGGCTTCGAGAGCGAGGAGCAGGCTGAGCTCGACCGCCACGACGTCGACTTCCGGCGCATCACCGTCTCCGACCGCTCGATCGCGGGCCGCCGGCTCGGCGAGCTCGGCCTCGACGACCGCTTCGGCGCGACGGCCACCCGCGTGCGCCGCGGCGACCTCGACCTCGTCGCCGACCCCGCGATGACCCTCGAGCTCGGCGACCAGATCCGCATCGTCGCCTCGCGGCCTCGCATGGCGGAGGTCGCAGCGTTCTTCGGCGACTCGCTGCGCGCGCTGGGCGAGGTCGACGCGCTGACCTTCAGCCTCGGCATGGCGCTCGGGCTGCTGCTCGGCTCGATCAGCATCGCCGTCCCCGGCGGCAATCACTTCGCACTCGGGGTCGCGGGCGGGCCGCTCGTCGCCGGGCTCGTGCTCGGAGCCCTCCGGCGCACCGGCCCGCTCGTGTGGCAGATGCCGTACACCGCGAACCTGACGCTCCGCCAGCTCGGCACGGTGCTGTTCCTCGCGGGCATCGGCACCGTGGCGGGCAGCACCGTCTCGCAGACGATCGCGGAGCCCGGCTCGCTGAAGATCGTCGCCGCGGGCGCCTTCGTGACGATCACACCACTCGTCGTTCTCGTCCTCGTCGGCCGGCGCGTGTTGCGGCTCTCGCCGGCGATGCTGGCCGGCGTCATCTCCGGGACGCAGACCCAGCCGGCCGTGCTCGCCCACGCGAGCGAGACGACCGGCGACGACCCCGAGGTGAGCATCGGGTACGCGACCGTCTATCCGCTCGCGATGTTCACGAAGATCATCGTCGCGCAGATCCTGGTCGCGCTCCTGTACTAGACCGGCACCGCAGCCTCGACGCGCTCGAACACCAGGTCGCCGTTCTGCGCGTCGACACGGATCGTGTCGCCCTCGCCGAAGTCGCCCTCCAGCAGCCGTAGCGCGAGCGGGTTCTCGAGCAGGCGCTGGATCGCGCGCTTGAGCGGCCGCGCGCCGTACGCCGGGTCCCAGCCCGCCTCTGCGATCGCCTCGGTCGCGGCGTCGGTCAGCTCGAGCGACAGCCCGCGCTCTGCGAGCCGCTCGCGCAGCCGTCCGAGCTGGAGCTCGACGATCTCGCCGATCTGCTCGCGGGAGAGCGGCCTGAACTCGACGATCTCGTCGATGCGGTTCAGGAACTCGGGCCGGAAGTGGTCGGTCAGCGCAGCCGCCGTGCGGATGTTGGACGTCATGATCAGCACCGCGTTGCGAAAGTCGACGGTGCGACCCTGGCCGTCGGTGAGCCGGCCTTCGTCGAGCACCTGCAGCAGGACGTCGAAGACCTCGGCGTGTGCCTTCTCGATCTCGTCGAGCAGGATCACGCAGTACGGCCGGCGGCGCACCGCCTCGGTCAGCTGGCCGCCTTCGTCGTAGCCGACGTACCCGGGCGGCGCACCGATCAGGCGCGAGACGGTGTGGCGCTCCTGGTATTCGCTCATGTCGAGCCGCACCATCGCCTTCTCGTCGTCGAACATGAACTCCGCGAGGGCGCGTGCCAGCTCGGTCTTGCCGACGCCGGTCGGGCCGAGGAACACGAACGACCCGATCGGCCGGTCGGGATCCTGCAGGCCGGTGCGCGCACGACGCAGTGCATTCGCGACGGCCGCGACGGCCTCGCCCTGCCCGACAACGCGCTGGTGCAGCCGCTCCTCCATGTGGATCAGCTTCTCGGTCTCGCCCTCGAGCAGCCGGTCGACGGGAATGCCCGTCCAGCGCGAGACGGTCGTCGCGATGTCGTCCTCGTCGACCTCCTCCTTCACCAGCAGATCGTCCTGCGGACGCTCCGCCAGGACCTTCTCGAGCTCGGGGATCTCTCCATAGCGAATCTCCGCGACACGCTGCAGATTCCCCTCTCGCTCCGCGCGCTCTGCTTCCATCCGCAGCTCGTCGATCCGGCGCGTCGCGGACTTGACCCGCTCGAGCGCCTCTTTCTCCTTCGCCCAACGCGCCGCCAACCCATCTCGCAGTTCCCTCGCGTCCGCGAGCGCCTTTTCCAGCGGAACCCGCGCAGCGGGTTCTGCAGCCGTCGCGGCAAGCTCGATCTCGAGCTGCATGACACGGCGGTTCGCCTCGTCGAGCTCGAGCGGGCTCGAGTCGATCTCGATCCGCAGGCGTGCGGCGGCCTCGTCGACGAGGTCGATCGCCTTGTCGGGCAGAAAGCGGTCGGCGACGTACCGGTGGCTGAGCACCGCGGCGGCGACGAGCGCCGCATCGCGGATGCGCACGCCGTGATGCGCCTCGTAGCGCTCCTTCAGGCCGCGCAGGATCGCGATCGTGTCGGCAACGGTCGGCTCGCCGACGTAGACCGGCGCGAAGCGCCGCTCCAGCGCGGCGTCCTTTTCGATGTGCTTGCGGTACTCGTCGAGCGTCGTCGCTCCGACGCACCGGAGCTCGCCGCGTGCGAGCAGCGGCTTGAGCAGGTTCGCGGCGTCGACCGCCCCTTCGGCGGCGCCCGCGCCGACGATCGTGTGCAGCTCGTCGATGAAGAGGACGATCCGGCCCTCCGAGTTCTTGATCTCGGTCAGCACGGCCTTCAGCCGCTCTTCGAACTCGCCCCGGTACTTCGCGCCGGCGAGCAGCGCGCCGAGGTCGAGCGCCCAGACACGGCGATCCTTCAATCCCTCCGGGACATCGCCCGCGACGATCCGCTGCGCGAGCCCTTCGGCGATCGCGGTCTTGCCGACGCCGGGCTCGCCGATCAGGACGGGGTTGTTCTTGGTCCGACGGCTCAGCACCTGGATGACGCGGCGAATCTCCTCGTCACGGCCGATCACGGGGTCGAGCTTCCCGGCCTCGGCCGCGTCGGTGAGGTCGCGGCCGAACTTCTCGAGCGCCTGGTAGCTGCCTTCCGGGTCCTGCGAGGTCACCCGCTGTCCACCGCGCACCTTGTCGATCCACGCGACGATCTCCTCGCGCGGCACGGGCTCGATCGCGAGGAAGAGATGCTCCGTCGAGACGTAGTCGTCCTCGAGCCTGCGCCGTTCGTCGTCGGCCCGGTCGAGGACGCGCGAGAAGGCGGCCGAGACGTTCGGCTGCTGCTGCCCGCCCTGCACGGTCGGCAGCGCCTCGAGCTTCAGCTCGGCCTCGGCCCGCAGCGCGCGCCAGTCCGCGAAGAGCTCCTGGTCGAGCAGCGCGCGCAGCAGGTGGTCGGGCGTGATCTCGGGATTGGCGCGCCTGCGCGCCAGCTCCTGCGCGCCGGCGACGGCCTCCTGCGCTTTGATCGTCAGCTTGTTGAAATCCATCGTGTCCCTTCAGTCCTTGTCGTTCGTGTCGTCTCCACACGTCGGTGTCTGACACCAGACTGGTCTCGGCGCGGCGTGTCCATTTCGGTCAGTGGGTGGCCCTCCGGTGCGCCGGGAGCTCCGTCGGCCGGTAGAGCACGAGGTCGCGGCGGTACTGCCGGTGCACCTCGTCGAGCGCGGTGCGCATCTCCCGCTCCATTCGCTCGAGGCGCCGCCGCATGCGCTGCAGCTCGTCCTCCATCGCGAGCACGCGCTCGACGCCCGCGAGGTTCAGCCCGAGCTCCGACGTCAGCCGCTGGATCAGCCGCAGCCGTTCGACGTCCTGATCCGAGTAGAGCCGCGTGTTGCCCGCCGTGCGTTGCGGACGAACGAGACCACGCTGCTCGTAGATGCGCAGCGTCTGCGGGTGCATGCCGACGAGATCTGCTGCGACGCTGATCATGTAGCGCGGACGGTCGGGCATCACGGGCCCGCCTTCTGCAGCTGCTCGAGCAGTTCGCGCTGCTTCTTCGAGACGCGTCTCGGCACCTGGATCTTGATCCGCGCGAGCACATCGCCCTGTCCGGAGCTCTTCAGCCGCGGCGCGCCGCGCCCCTTGATGCGCAGGAGCTTGCCGTCCTCGGTCCCGCCCGGCACCTTGAGCGACACGGCTCCCTCGGGCGTCGGCACTTCGACCGTCCCGCCGAGCGCCGCCGTCGGGTACGAGACCGGGACGTTGACGATCAGATCGTCGCCCCGCCGCTCGTACACCTGAGACGGCTCGACGCGCGTGACGACGTAGAGGTCGCCGGCGGGCGCACCGCCGTACCCGGCCTCGCCCTTGCCCTTCAGCTTGATCCGCGTGCCGTCCTTGACGCCTGCGGGGATCTTGACGGTGTAGCGCTTCGTCCGCCGTTCGCGGCCCGAGCCGTGGCAGGTCGGGCACGGCGTCTCGACGATCGAGCCCATGCCGTGACAGCGCGGGCACGGCTGCTGCAGCGCGAACAGTCCCTGCGACGTCGCCACGACGCCGGAGCCGTTGCACTGCGGGCACGTCGTCGGCGCCGTTCCCGGCGCCGCGCCGGTGCCGTGGCAGGTGTGACACGCGAGCTCGAGCTGGACCGGCACCGTGACCTGCGCGCCGCGGAGCGCATCCTCGAAGGAGACGCGAACCTCGACCTCCACGTCGTTGCCGCGCTGGCCGCGCTGCGGCTGCTGCTGGCCGCCACGCCCGCCGCCGAAGATGCCGCCGAAGATGTCGCCCAGGTCGAAGTCGCCGAAGTCGAAGGTCGTCCCGCCGGGCGTGACCCGCCCGTTCGCCGCGCCCACGCGGTCGTACTGCTTGCGCTTCTCCGGGTCGGAGAGCACGTCGTAGGCGCCCTGCACCTCCTTGAACCGCTCCTCGTTGCCGGGGCTCGTGTCCGGGTGCACCTCGCGGACGAGCTTGCGATACGCCTTCTTGATCTCGTCCTGGGACGCGTTCTTCGAGACGCCCAGCGCTTCGTAGAGCGACCTAGCCATTTGCTCCGGCACTGATCACGACTCGAGCGGGCCGCAGCACGCGGTCACCGAGCCGGTAGCCCTTCTGCAGGACCTGGATGACGCTCCCTTCCTCCGCCTCGGACGGCTGCGAGAGGAGCGCCTCCTGCGTGTGCGGGTCGAACTTGCCGTCCGTCTCGATCTCGCTCAGACCCTCCTTCGCCAACGCTGCGGAGAACTGCCGGTGGATGAGGCGGATCCCCTCGTCGAGATCGCCCTCATGCGCGAGCGCGCGCTCGAGGTCGTCGAGGACCGGCACGAGCTCGTTGACCAGCCGCTCGTGGGCGCGCGCGGCCAGCTCCTGCTGGTCGCGCGCCACCCGCTTGCGGTAGTTGTCGAACTCGGCCTTCAGCCGCTGCAACGCGTCGAGATACTCGTCGCGCTCCCTGCGGGCAGCGGCGAGCTCGTCGACCGGCTCGGTCTCCTCGACGACCTCGTGCGCCGCCTCCTGCTCGACATGCTCGTCCGTCATTACTCGTCGACCACCTCGTACTCGGCGTCCTCGACGACCTCGTCGTCGGAGGGCGCGGCGCCGCCGTCGGAGCCGTTGCCCGACGGGGACGAGGACGCCTGCGCGTAGAGCGCCTGCGCCGCCTGTGTCCAGGCCTCCTGGAGGGCGTCCGTCTTCGCCTTGAGCTCGGCGACGTCGCCCGACTCGAGCACGCCGCGCAGCTCCATGATCCGCCCCTCGACGGTCGAGGCGAGGGACTCGTCGAGCTTCTCGCGGTTCTCCTTGAGCGACTTCTCGATCTGGTAGGCGAGCGACTCCGCGTTGTTGCGGGCGTCGACGAGCTCGCGGAGCTTGTGCGCCTCGTCGCGGTGGGCCTCAGCCTCCTTGATCATGCGGTCGACCTCGTTCTGATCGAGCCCCGAGCCGCCTTCGATCCGGATCTGCTGCTCGTTCCCGGTGCCGTGGTCCTTGGCCGACACGTTGATGATCCCGTTCGCGTCGATGTCGAACGCGACCTCGATCTGCGGCGTGCCGCGCGGCGCCGGCGGGATACCGACGAGCTCGAACTTGCCGAGCGTCTTGTTGTACGTCGCCATCTCCGACTCGCCCTGCAGCACGTGCACGAGCACCGACGGCTGATTGTCCTCGGCGGTCGAGAAGACCTCCGTCTTGCGGGTCGGGATCGTCGTGTTGCGATCGATCAGCTTCGTCATCACGCCGCCCTTGGTCTCGATGCCGAGCGAGAGCGGGGTGACGTCGAGGAGCAGGACGTCCTTCACCTCGCCCTTGAGCACGCCGCCCTGGATGGCCGCGCCGATCGCGACGACCTCGTCCGGGTTCACGCCCTTGTGCGGGTCCTTGCCGATCAGCTCCTTGACCTTGGCCTGGGTCGCAGGCATGCGGGTCATGCCGCCGACGAGGACGACGTGGTCGATGTCCGATGCGGAGAGACCCGCGTCGGAGAGCGCCTGCTTCGTCGGTGCGACCGTCCGCTCGAGCAGCGCGTGCGTGAGCTCCTCGAGCTTGGCGCGCGTCAGCTGCTGGTCGAGATGCTTCGGGCCGTCCTGCGTCGCCGTGATGAACGGCAGGTTGATCTGCGTGGTCATCGTCGAGGACAGCTCGATCTTGGCCTTCTCGGCCGCTTCGTAGAGCCGCTGCAGCGCCATCGGGTCGGCGCCCAGGTCGATGCCCTGGTCCTTCTTGAACTCGGCGATCATCCAGTCGACGATCGCCTTGTCGAAGTTGTCGCCGCCGAGGTGGTTGTCGCCGTTCGTCGACTTCACCTCGAAGACGCCGTCGCCGAGCTCGAGCACGGACACGTCGAACGTGCCGCCGCCGAGGTCGAAGACGAGGATCGTCTGATCCGCCCCTTCCTTGTCGAGGCCGTAGGCGAGGGCCGCCGCGGTCGGCTCGTTGATGATGCGGAGCACGTTGAGCCCGGCGATCTTGCCGGCATCCTTCGTCGCCTCGCGCTGGGCGTTGTTGAAGTACGCGGGGACGGTGATCACCGCGTCGGCGACCGGCTCGCCGAGGTACGCCTCGGCGTCGGCCTTCAGCTTCTGGAGGATCATCGCGCTGATCTCCGGCGGCGCCCACTGCTTGCCGTCCGCCTCGACGCGCACGTCGTCGTTCGGGCCCTTCACGACCTTGTACGGGACGATGGTCATCTCTTCGTTGACCTCGTCGAACTTCCGGCCCATGAAGCGCTTGATGGAGAACACGGTGTTCTCCGGGTTCGTGACCTGCTGCCGCCGCGCCGGGGCGCCGACGAGCCGCTGGCCGTCCTTCGTGAACGCGACGACCGACGGAGTGGTCCGCCCGCCTTCCGCGTTCGGGATCACCGTCGGTTCGCCGCCCTCGAGGGTGGCCATGCACGAGTTGGTCGTGCCGAGGTCGATTCCGATCGTCTTTGCCACGGGTTTCGTCTCCTTCTGGTGGTACTGAGAGAAAATCTAAGTGGGAGACTAGCAGATCATTGTCGAGTGGCTGTGCCACGGCATCTTCATCCCGCTCTTCATCTTCGCCGGGATCTGGGGCGGCGCCCTCGGGATCGCGGCGACGGCCGCCGCGCTCGTCGTCGTCTTCCTCGTCAGCGAGTTGCGCCGATGACGGCGCCGCCGGCGACGATCAGCAGCGCGCCGAGCGCAAGCCTCCGCCCCATCCCCTCGGTGTGCCGGATCAGGAGGGCCGCTAGCGCGACTCCCCACAGCGACTCGGTGGCGACGAGCGGTGAGACGACCGTGACGCGGCCGCGCCAGTACGCCTCGAACAGGCAGACGTAGGAGAGCCCGAACAGGAGGCCTGCCGGCGCAAGCCGCCTGAGCTCGAGCGAGGTCGGCGCGCGCCTCGCCCAGAGCGCCGCGACGACCGTCCCGGCGACCAGCGTGGCGGCGGCCGCGGTCTCGGGGCTCGCGTGGGCATGGAGGGCGCGGACCAGGTTGTCGCGCGTCGCGAAGAGCGTCGCAGCCGCGCCTGCATAGAGCAGTCCACGTCCGCGAAGGTGCCCGGGGCGGTCGCGCTCGGCGGCGAGCACCACGCCGCCGGCGACCACCGCGAGCGCCCCGACGACGAGCGGCGCGCGCAGCGGCTCGCCGAGGAAGACGAGCGCAATCGCGACGGCGACGAGCGGAGCGGCGCCGACCGTGACCGAGGTCCGCGACGCCCCGATCTCGCGCACACCGAGCGTGAACAGCACCTGGGAGGCGCCCGGCGCGAGCAGCCCCGCGAGGAAGAACGGCCAGACGTGGTGCACGTCGTGCCGGAACGCGGCGGCGACGAGCGCGACGCCGAGCGCAGGGAGCACGGTGGCGAGCGCGGCGCCGCCCGCGTCCCCGCCGTCGCGCAGGCCGATCCGGACCGCGATCGTCATGCCCCCGAAGAGGGCCGCCGAGGCGATCGCGAGCAGCACGGCCGTCATGCGACCCCCGGCCTCCGGACCGCCCGCATCAGGGTCTCCGCCGCGGCGGGCTCCGCGGTGACGATCCCGGCCATGATCACGGCGCACCCGAGCCACCCAAGGGCGCCGAGCCGGTCGCCGGCCAGCGTGAAGCCGAAGAACGCCGTCCAGACCGGCTCGAGCGAGAACGCGAGCGCGGTCTGCGTCGCCGTCGTCTGCTTCTGCGCCCAGGTCTGCGCGAGGAACGCGAGCGCGCTCGCGAAGACGCCGGTGACGAGCAGCGCGCCCCAGACCGTCCAGCCGTGCGGTCGCGCGAGCTGGCCGGCTGCGACCGCAACGGCGAGGAGACCGGTGAACGCGGCCAGCATCTCGACGAGCGTGAACGCGACCGCGTCGTAGAGCGGCGCGAACCGCTCCATGAGGACGATCTGCAGCGAGTAGACCGCTGCGCCCGCGAGCACGAGCAGGTCTCCGCCGGGCGAGCCCGTCTCGACACCCGAGAGCAGCGCCAGCCCGACCGTCGCGAGCGCCACTCCGGCCCAGGCGGCGCGCGCGGCGCGCACCCGGAAGAGGACGAGCGCGAGGACGGGCGTCAGCACGACGTACATCCCCGTGATGAAGCCGGTCGACGAGACCGACGTCCGCTGAAGGCCGGCCGTCTGCAGCGCGTAGCCGGCGCCGAGCAGCCCTCCCGCGAGCATTCCCGCTCCGGCCCCACGCAGGCCGAGCGCACGCAGCCGGCCGAGACCGACCGGCGCGAGGGTGCAGCTCGCAATCGCGAAGCGCAGCGCGAGGAAGGCAAACAAGGGGTACAGCGCGACGGCGTCCTTGACCTGGACGAACGTGACGCCCCAGACGGCGGTGACGGCGACGAGAACGATCAGCGGGCGCACCCGCGCGATTAAACGGTGTCCGGCACTTCTCGGAGCGGGACACCCGTGGGGAGCTACGGTTCCGGGATGGACGTGCTCGACGCCTTCGGACGGCCGCTCCGCGACCTGCGCATCTCGGTCACCGACCGCTGCAACTTCCGCTGTGTCTACTGCATGCCGAAGGAGGTCTACGGCCACGACCATCCGTTCCTCGAGCGTCGCGAGCTGCTGACCTTCGAGGAGATCGCCCGCGTCGCGCAGGTGTTCGTGAACGGGGGCGTCCGGAAGATCCGCATCACGGGCGGCGAACCGCTCGTGCGGCGCGACCTCGAGCGGCTCGTCGCCCAGCTGTCGGAGCTCGATGTCGACCTGACGCTGACGACGAACGGCTCGCTGCTGCCGCAGAAGGCGCAGCTGCTCGCCGACGCGGGCCTGAGGCGGATCACGGTCAGCCTCGACTCCCTCGACGACGCACAGTTTCGTGCGTTGAACGACGTCGAGTTCCCCGTTCACCGCGTCCTCGAAGGAATCGAGGCCGCGACCGCAGCCGGCCTGCCGGTGAAGGTCAACGCGGTGATCAAGCGCGGTGCGAACGAAGACCAGATCGTCCCGATGGCGGCCTTCTTCCGCGAACAAGGCCACACGCTCCGCTTCATCGAATTCATGGACGTCGGTCACACGAACGGCTGGCGACTCGACGACGTCGTCTCCGCCAAGGAGATCGTCGGTGCGCTCGACGAGGCCTTCGGCGTCGAGCCCGTGGGCCCCGGCTACCGGGGCGAGGTCGCGAGACGCTGGCGCTACAAGGACGGGCGCGGCGAGGTCGGCGTGATCGCCTCGGTCACCCAGCCGTTCTGCGGCGACTGCACGCGGGCCCGCCTGTCCGCCGAGGGAAAGCTCTTCACCTGCCTGTTCGCGGTCCGGGGACACGACCTGCGGGCGCTGATCCGGGGCGGCGCCTCGGACGAGGAGCTCGGGACGGCGCTCCGGGACGTCTGGAAAACCCGCAAAGACCGCTATTCCGAGCTGCGCTCCGCTGCGACCGAATCCTTGCCGAGGGTGGAGATGAGCTACATCGGCGGCTAGCGCGCTCCCCCGGCGCTCCGTCTAGAATTCGAGGTGATGTCCACCATGGTCGCAGCCGGGCGGCGTCATTTGCCACGTGGGTGGGCGGACCTCGGTCGCCAGCTGGCGATCTGGTTCGGCTTCGCCGTGCTCTACCAGCTCGCGCGAGGGGTCGCGGACCGCAACCCCTCGAAGGCGTTCGCGAACGGCAAAGCGGTCGTCAACTTCGAGACGCACCTGACGCACCGGCTCTACGAGCTGACGTTCCAGAACTTCGTCGACCAGCGGCACCTGCTCGAGACGCTCGTCTCGTGGACGTACTGGAACTCCGAGTTCACGGTCGTCGGTCTCGCAGTGCTGTTTGTCTACCTGCGCCGGCACGAGGCCTTCGTCGGCTTCCGCAACTCGATCCTGCTCGCGAACCTGATCGGCCTGATCGGCTACGTCTTCGTGCCGACGGCCCCACCGCGTCTGCTCGGCGTCGGCTTCGTCAACCAGCACACCGACGGCCTCGTCAGCCTGGCCGCAAACCCGTACGCCGCGATGCCCAGCCTCCACGCAGCCGACGCACTGATCGTCGGCGTCGTCCTCTTCAGCGTCTGCCGCAGCCCCTGGGCGAAGGCGTTCTGGGCTCTGTGGCCCGCCTGGGTCTGGTTCGCCGTGATGGCGACCGGCAACCACTTCTGGCTCGATTGCCTCGCGGGCATCGCGGTCGCGGTCCTGGCGATGACGGCGGTCTACAGCGGGCCGGCCCGTCGCGTGTTTGCCGCTCGTCGGGCGTAACCGACCGCCTGCCGACGCGGACGAGAGCCTCGGCATGGAGGGTGGTACGGTCAGTCCCGTGACGAGAGCGGCTGCGATCAAGCACGGCTACACGTCCGGTGCGCGCACGCTCGCGTCGCGGTCGGTCACCGGCCTGACCCGGACGCGCATCACGCCGAACGCGCTCACCGCGACCGGTGTCCTGCTCTGTGGAGCCGCGTCGGTCCTCGTCCTCTTCGAAGACCGCAACGAGCTTCTCTTCTACTGGCTCGCAGCCGCCGTCTTCGTCATCGGCTCGCTCCTCGACATCCTCGACGGCGCCCTCGCCCGAGCCGGCGGCAAGTCGACCCCGTTCGGAGCGTTCCTCGATTCCACGACCGACCGTGTCAGCGAAGGTTTCATGCTGACCGCGATCGCCTATCTGCTCGCAACTCAGCACCGGCCCGTGTTCGTCGCCGTCGCGATGGCGGCGGTCGCAGGATCGTTTCTCGTCTCGTACACGCGCGCAAGGGCCGAGTCGATCGGCCTGCGCGGCGACGTCGGCATCGGCTCACGCGCGGAGCGCGTGGTCGTGATCACCGCCGGTCTCGTTCTCGCACCGTGGGGCGTGCTCCCATGGGCGATCGCGCTCCTCGCCACCACCGCGTGGATCACGGTCTGCCAGCGCGTCCTGCACGTCCGCAAGCAACTGATGGAGGCATCCAATGAGTGACACCAACAGCAACGGGCGCGGACGGCAGCAGGACAAGGTCCGCGTCGCGATCATCGGAGTCGGCAACTGCGCCAACTCGTTCATGCAGGGCCTGACGTACTACAGGGACGCAAAGCCCGAGGAGTTCGTCCCCGGTCTCATGCACGTCGACCTCGGCGGCTACCACATCCGTGACGTCGAAGTCGTCGCCGCCTTCGACGTCGTCAAGGGCAAGGTCGGCGTCGACCTCGCCGAGGCGATGTGGGCGCATCCGAACGACACGATCAAGTTCGCCGAGGTGGCGCCGACCGGCATCAAGGTCAACCGCGGCATGACGCTCGACGGCATCGGCAAGTACCTGTCGGAGGTGGTCGAGAAGGACCCGGGCCCGACCGACGACATCGTCGGGATCCTCAAGGAGCGCAAGGTCGACGTCGTCGTCAACTACCTGCCGGTCGGCTCGGAGGACGCCGTTCGCTGGTACGCCGAGCAGATCATGGCGGCGGGCTGCGCGATGGTGAACTGCATGCCGGTGTTCATCGCGCGCGAGGACTACTGGAACAAGCGCTTCCAGGAAGCCGGCGTTCCCGTGATCGGCGACGACATCAAGTCGCAGGTCGGCGCCACGATCACGCATCGCGTGCTCACGTCGCTCTTCCGCGAGCGCGGCGTGCACCTCGACAAGACCATGCAGCTGAACGTCGGCGGCAACTCGGACTTCCTCAACATGCTCGAGCGCGAACGCCTCGAGTCGAAGAAGATCTCGAAGACGAACGCGGTCACCTCGATGCTCGACTACGACCTCGGCGCGAAGAACGTGCACGTCGGCCCGTCCGACTACGTGCCGTGGCTGACGGACCGGAAGTGGGCCTACATCCGTCTCGAGGGGTCGAGCTTCGGCGACGTGCCGCTGAACGTCGAGCTGAAGCTCGAGGTCTGGGACTCGCCGAACTCGGCCGGCATCGTGATCGACGCCGTCAGGCTCGCGAAGCTGGCGCTGAACAACGGCATCTCCGGCTCCCTCGAGGGGCCGAGCTCCTACCTGATGAAGTCTCCGCCTCGGCAGATCCAGGACGACGACGCCGCAGAGCTCGTCGAGGAGTTCATCGAGCGCAACCGCCGCGAGATCGCGGCCCCGGCGCCCGCCCAGGTCTAGCACCACCTCGAGCCGATCGTGACGGGAGCCGCCTCGGGCGGCTCCCGTCGTTTCGTAGACTCGCTGCCGCATCACCAACTTCGACAAACGAGGGGGAACCAATGAAGGCAGTACATGTGCGCTCCGGCGTGGCAGCGCTGATCGCTGTCACCGTCCTGGCAGCGGTTGCCGGTGCGACCGCGTTCGCGAAGAGCTCGGCGCCCGCGGATCGAGGTCCGGCACCGGCCCATCGGCTCGACCACGTGTTCGTGATCATGCTCGAGAACCACTCCCAGTCGAGCGTCATCGACGACGCCAACGCGCCGTACATCACCTCGCTCGCCCACCAGTACGCCGTCGCGTCGAACTACTACGGCGTCACCCACCCGAGCGAGCCGAACTACGTGGCAGCGATCTCGGGCTCGAACTGGGGAGTGAACGACGACCAGCCGACCAACACCTACGACCACCTGAACATCGTCGACCAGCTCACCGAGAAGCACCTGACCTGGGCGGCGTACATGGAGTCGATGCCGTCGGCCGGCTTCACCGGATCGCAATACCCGGCGAATGCGGCGCTCTACGTGAACAAGCACAACCCGTTCGTCCTCTTCGACGACATCAAGTCGAACCCCGCGCGGCTCGCGCAGATCAAGCCGTACACGCAGTTCGCTGCGGACATGCAACAGTCGAGGAGCATTCCGAACTTCGTCTGGATCTCGCCGAACCAGTGCCATGACATGCACGGCGGCGTCTACAGCGCAATCGCCTCCGACGGGAGCGACGGAACGCCGTGCCCGTACGGCTCGACCAAGGACGACCCGAACGATGCTGCGTTGAAGCAGAAGGCCGATGCCTTCGTGAAGGGCGCGGTCACGGCCATCATGGCCAGCCCGGTCTGGAAGTTGGGTCGCTCGGCGATCTTCATCGCGACGGACGAGAACGACTACACCGGCAACGCGGCAACCGACGGCTGGGAGTCGGCCGAAGGCTGCTGCGACTCGCCGAACCTCGGCCCGGGAACGCCGTTCCTCGGCTCGAACGGCCAGCCGGACGGGCACGTCTGGGGCGGCGGCATCTACGGCGGCGGCAAGGTGCCGGCCATCGTGATCAGCCCGCAGGGCAAGCAGGGCTTCACGAGCCAGACGGCTTACAACCACTACTCGCTGCTCGCGACGCTCGAGTGGAACTGGAATCTCGAGTACCTCGGGAACGCGTCGGATCACCTCCAGGTGCAGCCGATGAGCGAGTTCTTCACCAGGTAGCAGGGCTCGCCGGGGGACGGGCCGCGCCCGTCCCCCGGCTAGGCTTCGGCCGATGCGTATCTGCCTGGTGACGCCGTTCGCTTGGTCGCAGCCGCACGACGTGAACGACCACGTCCGCGGCCTCGCGGCGGCGCTCCGGAGCTTCGATCACACGGTGACCGTGCTTGCGCCGTCGACCCGCGCCGCCGACCTGCTGGCGGGGCGCCGGGCGCTCCTCCGCGGCGAGGCTCCCGAGATGATCGCCCTCGGGCCCGCCGTGCCCGTCTCGCGCCGGTCGCAGCTCGGCGTGCCGGTCGGGGTGCAGGCGAACCTCCGCCAGGCCCTCGCCCAGGGAGGCTACGACGTCGTCCACGGCTTCGATCCAGGGCTGCCGTCCCTCTCCTACCTGGCGCTGCGCGACACCGATGCGCTGGCGGTCGCCACGTTCGCGTCCGCGGACCGGCTCGGCTATCCGCCGGCACGCTCGCAGCGCGAGAAGCTGCTGGCGCGTCTCGACGCGCTGATCGCGCTCTCCGACGAGGTAGGTGCCGCAGCAGAGGAGCGGTTCCCGGGCGACTACCACGTTCTCTCGCCCGGCGTCGACGCCGTCCTCTTCGCACCGAAGGCGAAGCGGAAGACGATCGTCGTCGAGCTGCGCCCGAACGAACGGGTCGTCGCGCGCGGAATCGTGCACACGCTTCGTGAGCTTCCCGGCTGGGACGCGGTGCTCCTGCGCACGCGGCCGCTGATCGGCCGCCCGGCGATCCCCCGCGATCTCGCGGCGCGCGTGCACACTCGTACGGAGCGCGATGCCGAGAGCCGCGCGGCCGTCCTCAACACGGCCTCGATCTTCGTGCCGGGCGTGGTCGGGCTTCGCCGGGTGACGCTCGAGGCGGCGGCTTCGGGCTGCGCGATCGCCCGGCCGCGCGGAGTCGAGACCCAGCCGGAGCTCGCAGCGGCGGCGACCGCGCGGCTCGCCGAGGACGACGCGCTGCGCGAGCGTGAAGGCGCCGCCGCCCGGTCGGAGGCCGAGCTGCACACCTTCGAGCGGGTGGCACGCGAGCTCGAGCAGATCTACGCCTCGGTGGGCACGCGCCGCCGCAAGCGGCGGCACGTCGAGCCGCTCGCAGACCGGCCGTGGATCGTGGCCGACCTGCACATGCACACCTCGTGGTCGCACGACTGCAGCATCGACGCCGCCGAGCTGGTCGACCACGCCGAGGGCGAGGGCCTCGGGGCGATCGCGGTCACCGATCACAACGTCTTCGGCGGCGCCCTCGAAGCGGCCGACTACGCGCAGGGCCGGGAGCTCGTCGTCATTCCCGGCGAGGAGGTGAAGACGGACGGGCAAGGCGAGGTGATCGGCCTCTTCCTGCGGAGCGAGATCCCGCGCGGTCTCGGCTTCGCCGAGACGATCGAGGCGATCCGCGAGCAGGACGGCATCGTCTACGTGCCGCATCCGTTCGACCGCATGCACGCGATCCCCGACCCGCGGACACTCCACCGCCATCTGGCCGACATCGACGTGCTCGAGGTCTACAACGCGCGGCTCCTCTTCGAGGGCTACAACGACGAGGCGCTGCGCTTCGCGCGCAAGTACAACCTGACGATGGGCGCCGGCTCCGACGCCCATGTCCTCCAGGGGGTCGGCACCGGCGCGCTCCGGATGCGGGCGTTCCGCGACCAGGAGGAGTTCCTGCTGTCGCTGCGGACGGCCGAAATCCTGCGCCGGCCCAAGTCGCTCGCCTACCTCCAGTCGCTCAAGTGGGTCGCCCAGGCGAAGGAGAAGGTCCGCTAGGAGAAGGTCCTCGCGGGACGAAAGGACCCCCTGCCGCGTGGCCTCCACCGTGACGACAGACGAGATCTATGAGCGCTACCTGCGCAAGGCGATCACCGAGATCAATCGCCTCTCGCACGAGATCGCGCAAGCCGCGGACGGAGCGCCGACCGCGCTCCCGACCGGTCATCCGCTCGCCAACATCTTCCTGCTCAAGTACGGCCCGCAGGCCCAGGAGCTCCAGGAGGGAGTCGCCTTCCACGGGCGCGCCGGCAGCGCGCTGATCAAGTCGCTGCAGCGGCTCCACGTCGATCCGATGGAGGTCTACGGGACGAACTGCGTCAAGTTCGCGGGCTGCGACCTGACGCTCGCCGCCGAGTGGCTCCGGCGCGAGGTGCGGATCGTCGAGCCGAAGCTCGTCGTCGTGATGGGCGAGGACGCCCTCGAGTTCCTGAACGGGATCGGCTTCCCGCTCGCGAGCGCCGTCGACAGCAAGGCGGCCGGCCTGCAGCGCTTCACGCCGACGATCGAGGCGCTCGCCGTCCCCGACATCGACTCCTCCCTCGACGAGGCTCCTGCAAAGACCGCCTTTTGGAACGCGTTCAAGTCCATTGGCCCCTGGTGGGCCGAATTGCCGCCCTACTAGTCCCGTTAGTCATCTACTACGAGGTCTCTCCGGACCTCTGGCGGATGGGCCTCTGGTGGGACGTGGCGTGGATCGCGCTCGTGCTGATGCCGTGCGTGTTCGGGATCGTGCTCGTCGCGCTGCCGCTGCGGACCTACCGCGGGCTGCTGCCGGCCGGGCTCGGGTTCGCGGCGCTCGCGGCCCTGCTGACGGCCGTGCACTTCGACGTGTGGGCGAACTTCGCCCGCCTCGGGGCGACGACGTGCCTCGGCTGGTGGTTCCTCGGCTACTTCGAGACGGTCGCCTGGGTCGTGCTCGTCGCCTCGATCATCCCCTGGGTGGACGCGTACTCGGTCTGGCGGGGGCCGACGAAGCAGATCGTCGCGCACCACGAGCACGTCTTCAGCGTCCTGTCGTTCGCGTTCCCGGTGCCCGGGGAGCACGCCGCCGCCAACCTCGGCGTTCCCGACCTCTTCTTCTTCGCGCTCTTCCTCGGCGCCGCCGACCGCTTCGGCCTCCGCGTCTACTGGACGTGGGCGGCGCTCGTCGCGGCGCTCGGTGCGACGATCGCCCTGACGGTCTGGCTGCAGCTGGACGGGCTCCCGGCGCTGCCCGCGATCTCGATCGGCTTCCTGCTCCCGAACGCTGACCTGCTCTGGCGTCGACTGCGGCACCCCGACCCGGTACCTGGTACCTGATCAGGTACCAGGTACCGATTCCACGAACTCGCGCACGATCTCGATCGCACACTGCCTCCTAGGCGAGAACAGGCTCAGCGTCCACGCAGTGCTGACGAAGCTCCACCCCTTCGCGGAACCGATCAGCTGGCCGTAGCTGCTCCAAGGCCAGTCCTGCGGACGCGCGCACCCACCTCCACGGGGTTCCGAGCCACGTAACGGAGAGCAGCCGGCAGGTGCGAGTCACCCGCGATTGGTCGATCCCGAGCGGTCGTCATCGTCGCCAAAGAGGGGCATCTGATCGATCGAGTGCGCAGTCACGTGATGCAGCGATCCGGGCAGGTGGACGCGGGGCTTCCGTGGCATCCGAGCACGATCGCCCTCGCTGCTGGATGCCGCTATCGGCCGTTCGGCGTAACCCAGGTCAGGACGGCAGCCCGGGCTCGGCGATCGCTCGCAGGTAGCGGTCGGCCGACCGCCGGACGACGGCTGAGCCGTCGCGCTCGATCACGCGGTCGAACCACGCGCCGTAGATCGCAGCGAAGGGAAACGGCGCGAGCGCCTCGGCGATGTGCCGTACCTTGGACGGCGGCAACGGGATCAGGTTCGGGTACGAGTACATGAAGCTCACGTGGCGGCGGTCGGGGATCACCTGGACGATGTCGCCCGAGAGCAGCGCGCGGCGCTCCGCCCAGTGCAGCACCTGGCCGCCCTCGAAGTGGCCGCCGCACCGGATCAGCGTCAGCCCGCCGCCGAGGTCGTTCGTCTCGCCCGCCCAGAAGCGGACGGACGGATCGGGGCGCATCACCCACTTCCGCTCCGCTTCGTGCAGGTGGACGGGGCACCCGAAGGTGTGCGCCCACTCGACCATGGTGGCGTAGTAGTGCGGATGTGAGATCGCGATCGCGGCGAGACCGCCTTCGGCCGAAACGCGGCTCACGATCTCGTCGTCGAGGTAAGGCGTGCAGTCCCAGAGGACGTTGCCGGCGCTCGACTTGACGAGGAGAGCCCGCTGGCCGATCGCGAACGACGGCGTCGCGCCGATGCCGAGGATCCCGTGGTCGTCGCGCAGCTCCGCCTTGTGCTGGTCGAGGAACTCGCGCCATTCGACCCACTCCTGGCCGCGGTCGTGCGGGACGTACTGGCGCTCGTCCTCGCAGACCGGGCAGGCGCCGGGCGGCGTGTCGGAGGGCGGGAACTGCGTCCCGCACGCCTTGCACAGATACGACGTCAACGTTCGAGGAGCGCGACGCACTCGACGTGCGGCGTGTGGGGGAACATGTCGACCGGTCTCGCCCGGACGAGCCGGTAGCCGTAGCCCTCGGCGAGCCGTTTGAGGTCGCCCGCGAGCGTGGTCGGGTTGCACGAGACGTAGACGACGCGCGGTGCTTCGAGCTCACCCAGCCGCTTCAGCGCCTTGCCGGCGAGTCCCGCCCGCGGCGGGTCGACGACGACCACGTCCGGCGCACCGGCCCGGTCGCGCAGCTCGCTGAGCACCTCGCCGACGTTGCCGGCGAAGAAGGCGGTGTTGCCGATCGCATTCAGCTCCTGATTCTCGATCGCGCACGCCACCGATTCCTCCGAGATCTCGATCCCCCACACGGTGAGGGCGTCGGCCGCCATGGCGAGCCCGATCGTGCCGATCCCGCAGTACAGGTCGTAGACGGTCTCGCCGCCGGTGAGCCCGGCGAACTCGCGCGCGATCCCGTACAGCTGCTCGGCCATCTCCGTGTTCGTCTGGAGGAACGCATTCGGCCGCACGCGGTAGCGCAGGCCCCCGATCTCCTCCTCGATCGCATCCTCGCCCCAGAGAAGCTCGGTGGGCAGGTTCGTCACCTCGGAGACGCCCGTGTTCACCGACCAGTGGATCGACCGGACCTCGGGCAGCTCGGTCAGCACCTCGATCAGGCGCTCGCGGTCGAAGCGCTCGCCGCGGTTCGTGACGAGCTGGACGAGCGCCTGCCCCGTGTTGCGCCCCTCGCGGACCAGCAGGTGGCGCAGGTAGCCCTCGTGGGTCTCCTGGTCGTACGCCGGCAGCTTCTCCTCACGCGCCCAGCCGCGCACGCGGTTGCGAATCTCGTTGCCGAGATCGGTCGTCAGCCAGCACTGCTCGATCTCGAGCACCTCGTCCCAGCGGCCGGCCCGGTGGAGGCCGAGCGTCGGCCCGTCCTCGAGCTGCGTGAAGGAGTACTCCATCTTGTTCCGGTAGGCGAAGAGCGACGCGGCGGGGAGAATCGGCTCGAGCGGTGGATCGGCGAGGCCGGCGAGCCGTTGCAGGGAGTCGCGGGCCCACTGTTCCTTGGTCGCGACCTGCGCGGCGTAGTCGAGATCCTGGAAGCGGCACCCGCCGCAGGCGGGGTAGTGCGCGCAGGGCGCCTCGACCCGCTGCGGCCCCGGCGAGAGCACCTCGGTCGCGAGCGCCTCCGCGTGCCGGCGCTGCACCTTCGTCACGCGGGCGCGCACGGTGTCGCCGGGCAGGCCGCGCCGGACGAAGACGACGAAGCCGTCGAGGCGCGCCACACCGTTGCCCCCGTAGGCGAGCGAGTCGATCGTCAGGTCGAGCTCCTGGTCTCGCTGGACGGGCGCAGCCACATCGTGAAGGTAGTCGAAGCAGGGAATCCACCGATTGCTCCTACGCGGAATGCCCGAGGTTTCCCGAATGCGGAGTCTCTACGGTCGAGACACCGACCCCGGAGGCGTTCATGACCACCGATAGCCTCGAGCTGGAGCCGAAAGCGGCCGCCGAGACCCTGACCCATGCCGTCGACCGGCTCCGCGAGGCGGATGTCGCGTTGCCGACCTTCGCCCAGCTCGCCGAGCCCGCCACAATCCCCGCCGAGGTGCGGGCCGCGCTGCGCGACATCGACCCCGACGCGCCGCACCCGCTCAACCTCTTCCGCGTCCACTGGCACAACGACGCAACCCGGCGTGGCGTCACGGACGTCCCGGAGCACGTCGTCCTGGGCCGCGAGCTGACCGGTGTCGAGGCGCCGATCGTGGTCGCGCTCGGCGACCGCTTCCCCCTGATCGGCGCCCACAAGGTCCTGGCGGCCTACGGCTGCCTCGTCCCGCGCCTCGTCGCAGGCGAGTTCGACCCGACGACGCATCGCGCCGTCTGGCCGTCGACCGGCAACTACTGCCGCGGTGGCGTCGCGATCTCGCACCTGCTCGGCTGCCGCGGCGTCGCCGTCCTCCCCGAGGGGATGAGCCAGGAGCGGTTCGACTGGCTCGAGCACTGGGTCGGCGAGCCGGAGGACGTGATTCGCACGCCCGGCACCGAGAGCAACGTCAAGGAGATCTACGACCGGTGCCACGAGCTCGAGCTCGACCCGGCCAACGTGATCCTCAATCAGTTCTCCGAGTTCGGGAACCACATCGCCCACTACCTCGTCACCGGCGCGGCGCTCGACAAGGTGCTCACGTCGCTCCAGGAGCAGGCACCCGAGCTGAAGCTCCACTCGTTCGTCTCGGCGACCGGATCGGCAGGCACGATCGGCGCCGGCGACTACCTCAAGGAGCGCCACGGCTCGCTGATCGTCGCCGTCGAGGCAGCCGAGTGCCCGACGATGCTCACGAACGGCTTCGGCCAGCACAACATCCAGGGGATCGGCGACAAGCACATCCCGCTGATCCACAACGTCATGAACACCGACGTCGCGCTCGCGATCTCCGATCGCGCCACCGACCGGGTCGGCCTCCTCTTCGGCACATCGACGGGGCGCGACCTGCTCCGCCGGCGCGGCGTGGCGGAGGCGGTGCTCGACGCGCTCCCCTCGCTCGGCCTCTCGAGCATCTGCAACGTCCTCGCGGCGATCAAGGTCGCGAAGCACTTCGACCTCGGCCGCAACGACGCGATCGTCACGGTCGCGACCGACGGCGCCGCGATGTATGACAGCGAGCGCACGATCGCCGAGGCCCGGTACTTCCCGGGCGGCTTCGACACGGTCGGCGCCGCCGAGATCCTCGGTGAGCACCTGCTCGGAGCCGCGACCGACCTGATGCGCGAGCTGACCTACGAGGAGCGCCTGCGCATCTTCAACCTCGGCTACTTCACCTGGGTCGAGCAGCAAGGCGTGCCGATCGAGGAGTTCGAGGCCCGCCGCCACCAGACGTTCTGGGAGGCGCAGCGTGCCCGTGCGGCCGGCTGGGACGCGCTGATCGGCGAGATGAACGAGCGAACCGGCGTTCTGGAACGGCTGTGAAGCAGTCGAGCACCCTCGTCTGTGCCGGCTGCGGCGCGACGGTGCCGCCGGACGACCCCTACCCCTTCCGCTGCCCGAATGCAGGGAAGGGCGACGTCGACCACGTCCTGCAACGCCACCTCGACCTGAGCGGCACGCGCTTTCCGGACGGCGAGGAGCCCAGCCCGTTCGTCCGCTACCGGAAGCTCCTGCACTCGTACCGGTTCGGGCTGGCCGGCGGGCTGCACGACGAGGACCTCCGCGCAACGATCGAGCGGCTCGACGAGCGCGTCGCGGCCGTCGACGGCCACGGCTTCGAGGTGACGCCGTTCGCCCGGTCGAAGAGCCTCAGCGACCAACTCGGGTTCACCGAGACCGGCGGCGTCTGGATCAAGGACGAGACGGGCGGCGTCGCGGGCTCGCACAAGGCGCGCCACCTCTTCGGCGTGCTCCTCCAGCTCGAGGTCGCCGAGCAGCTCGGTCTCGCCGACCCGCTCGAGCGGCCCGACCTCGCGATCGCGAGCTGCGGGAACGCGGCGCTCGCAGCGGGGGTGGTCGCGGCGGCCGGGAAGCGGCCCCTGCAGGTGTTCGTGCCCGAGGACGCGGAGCCGGCGGTGCTGGCGCGACTCGGCTCGCTCGGCGCCCGGATCACCGTCTGCGAGCGGCATTCGGGCTCGCTCGGCGACCCGACGGTCGGGCGCCTGCGCCAGGCGGTCGCCGACGGCGCGCTGCCCTTCACGTGCCAGGGAGATCTGAACGGCCTGGCGATCGAGGGCGGGCACACGCTCGGCTGGGAGATCGCCGCCGCCGGCCCCGGCCTCGACCGCATCGTCGTCCAGGTCGGCGGCGGGGCGCTGGCGAGCGGCCTGGCCGGCGGTCTGAACGAAGCGCTTCGGCTGGGCGCGATCGCGCACCGCCCGCGTCTCGACACGGTGCAGACCGAGGGCGCGTGGCCGCTCAAGCGCGCCTACGACGCCGTCTGCGAGCACCCCGGCGGCCTCACCTACGCGCGGTCGCATCGAGGGTCGTTCATGTGGCCGTGGGAGACGGAGCCGCACAGCATCGCCCACGGCATCCTCGACGACGAGACCTACGACTGGGCCGCGGTCGTCGAGGCGATGCTGACCACCGGCGGCAGGCCGGTCGTCGTCGGCGAGGAGCTGCTGGCGCGGGCAAACGAGCTCGGCCACGAGTCGACGGGCATCCCCGTCGATCCCACGGGCTCGTCCGGGCTGGCCGGGCTGCTCCGGCTACGAGATCAAGGAGCCGTCGGCGACGACGAACGCGTCGCCGTGCTCTTCACCGGGATCGACCGATCCCACGACAAGGAAACGAGGAAAAGGAGCCATGAGGAGCTTTTTAGGCCGCGACATCCTGTCGCTCAAGGACTTTGAGCGCGCCGACTTCGAGCGTGTGTTCGAGACCTGCGACGAGCTCGCCCCGATCGCGAAGGGGCGCCGCAACACCGACGTGCTGAAGGACAAGACGCTGCTGACGGCCTTCTACCAGCCGAGCACGCGCACGCGGATGTCGACCGAAGCCGCGATGCACCGCCTCGGCGGCCACGTGCTCGGCTTCTCCGACGCGAAGATGACCCGCGCCGGCGACTTCTACCAGGAGTCGATGAAGGACACGATCCACATGCTGGAGTTCTACGCCGACGTGATCGCGATGCGGCACTTCCAGCAGGGAGCGCCTGCGGAAGCCGCGATGTGGGCTTCGATCCCGATCATCAACTGCGGCGACGGCTGGGGCGAGCACCCCACGCAGGTCCTCACCGACCTCTACACGATCGAGAAGGAGCTCGGCTCGATCGACGGCAAGACGTTCCTGCTCGTCGGCGACATGCGCATGCGCACGATGCACTCGATCCTGTACGCGCTCTCGCAGTTCGACACGAAGGCGTATGTCGTCGGGCCGCCCGAGATGTCGCTGACCGACGAGTTCATGCTCGAGCTCGACGCCCGCAACGTGCGGTACGAGGCAGCCGAGTCGACCGAAGACGTGATCGGCGAGTGCGACGTGATCTACATGGAACCGGTCGTCCAGGCCGACTACACGCAGTCTCGCGTCGAGCGCGAGGACTCCGGCGGCGGCCTCGCGGTCACCGCTCCGTCCTACCGCGTCACCCGCGAGCTCCTGCGGCAGAAGGCGAAGACCGGCTCGATCATCCTCCACAGCCTCCCGCGCATGGACGAGCTGCCGACCGACGTCGACGAGACGCGCCACGCGCGCTACTGGCAGGAGGCGTTCAACGGGGTCGTCCTCCGGATGGCGCTTCTCACCCTCGTGCTGGGCGCGATGGAGTAATCGTGCAACTGACCGTCAACGGCCGGCCGGTCGACGTCGAGCCGCGCGACGGGCAGAGCTTGCTCGAGCTCCTGCGCGAGGAGCTCGGGCTACGGTCGATGAAGGACGGGTGCGCGCCGGAAGGCTCCTGCGGCGCGTGCACCGTCCTCATCGACGGTCGCGCCGTCGTCTCGTGCGCACAGAAGGCGACCCGCGCCGAAGGCAAGCACGTGGTCACGCAGGAGGGCCTCGGGACCGAGACGAGGAAGCTGTGGGCCGACTCCTTCACCCTCGCCGGCGCATCGCAGTGCGGCTTCTGCTCGCCGGGGATCGTGATGAAGGCGGAGGCGCTGCTCGCCAAGAATCCCGACCCGGCCCGGGACGAGGTCGCGCACGCGCTGCTCGGCAATCTCTGCCGCTGCACCGGGTACGTGAAGATCATCGACGCCGTGCAACTCGCGGCGCGCGCCCGCCGCGGCGAGCCGCTGCCCGTGCCCGGCGGCGACGGCGTCGGCGAGCGGGCCCCGCGGTACCGCGGCTCCGAGCTCGCCCTCGGCGACAAGCCGTTCGTGGCCGATCTCGTGGAGCCCGGGATGATCCACGGCGCGTTGCGCTTCTCCGATCATCCGCGCGCGCGCGTCCTGCGCATCGACACGACGAAGGCGCAGGAGCACCCCGGTGTGATCGCGGTCCTCACCGCCGGCGACGTACCCGGGCAGCGCACCCTCGGGTCGCTGAAGCAGGACTGGCGCCAGCTCGTCGCCGTCGGCGAGACGACGTCGTATGTCGGCGACGTGATCGCCAGCATCGCAGCGGAGACGCGGCACGCGGCACGAGAGGCGGCCGCGCTCGTCGAGGTCGACTACGAGGTGCTGGAGCCCGTGACGGGCCCGTTCACCGCCCTCGCCGACGACGCTCCGCTGCTGCACGAGGCGGGCAACGTGCTCTCCACGTCGGTCGTACGGCGCGGTGACGTGGACGCGGCGCTCGCGACCGCGGCGCACGTCGTCACCCGGAGGTTCCGGACGCAGTTCATCGAGCATGCGTTCCTCGAGCCCGAGGCGGCGCTCGCCGTGCCGTCGGACGACGAGGCGCTGCATGTCTACTCGCAGGGCCAGGGCATCTGGGACGACCGGCGCCAGATCGCCCAGTTCCTCGCCCTCCCGGAGGAGCGGGTGCGCGTCACCCAGGTGTCCTCGGGCGGCGCCTTCGGCGCCAAGGAGGACCTGAACGTGCAGGGCCACGCTGCGCTGCTCGCCGTCCGCACCGGACGACCGGTGCTCGTCGCCCTCTCCCGCAAGGAGAGCCTGCGCTTCCATGCAAAGCGCCACGCCATGTGGCTCGACTACACCGCCGGCTGCGACGGGAACGGCCAACTGCTCGCCGTCAGGGCGCACATCGTCGGGGACACGGGCGCGTACGCGAGCGTCGGCGACAAGGTGCTCGAGCGCGCCGCCGGGCACGCCTGCAGTGCCTACCGGGTCGACAACGTCGACGTCGAGGCGACCGCCGTCTACACGAACAATCCGCCGTGCGGCGCGATGCGCGGCTTCGGCGTGAACCAGTCCAACTTCGCGATGGAGGGCGTGCTCGACGAGCTCGCCGAGCTCGTCGGGATCGACGGGTGGGAGATCCGGTGGCGCAACGCGCTCGACACCGGCGACCGCACGACGACCGGCCAGCTGCTCGGGCCCGGGGTCGGCCTGAAGCGCACGCTCCTCGCCGTCCAGGACGCCTACCGCGACGCGGCGTTCGCCGGGATCGCGTGCGGCCTGAAGAACACCGGGATCGGCAACGGCGTCCCCGAGCACGGCCGCGTGATCCTGCGCCCCGAGGCCGACGGGACGATCACCCTCTACCACTCGTGGACCGAGATGGGGCAGGGCGTGCACACCGTCCTGCGCCAGATCGCCTGCGAGGAGCTCGGCGTGCCTGCCGACCGGATCAAGGTGCTCGTCGACACGGAGCGCGAGCTCGAGACGGGCCAGACGACGGCGTCGCGGGCGACCGTGCTCGGCGGCAATGCCGTCGTCGCCGCCGCGCGCAAGCTGCGCGAGGCCCTCGAGAGCGCAACCCCGGCGGAGCTCGCCGGCCGCGAGTTCGCCGGCGAGATCCTGGTCGACTGGACGACCCCGAACGAGGCGGCGGAGCCGATCACCCACCTCGCCTACGGGTGGGCGACGCAGGTCGTGCTGCTCGACGACGAGGGCCGGATCGAGAAGGTGATCGCCGCCCACGACGTGGGCCGCGCGATCAACCCGACGCTGCTGGAAGGACAGATCGAGGGCGCGGTGCACATGGGCCTCGGCCAGGCGCTGTCGGAGGAGTACGTCGTCTCGGACGGCGTCCCGGTCACTCAGACGCTGAAGTCGCTCCACATCATCCCGCCCACCGGGATGCCCGAGGTCGAGGTCGTGATGATCGAGGAGCCGCAGCCCGAAGGGCCGTTCGGCGCGAAGGGCGTCGGCGAAGCCGCGCTCGTCCCGACCGCCGCGGCGACCGCGGCCGCCCTCTACGCGTTCGACGGGCTCCGCCGCACCGAACTGCCGATGAAGGACTCGCCCGCCGCACGCGCCGCCGTCCCGCACCTCGTCGGCCACCGCGAGCAGGTGACGACGTGACGACCGTGCTCAGCGGCGCGACCGTCGTCGAGGCGCTCGACCCGGTCGCCGTGGCCGTCGGGCCGCTCGCCGTCGACGAGGGGCGGATCGCCCACGACCCCCGGCGCTCCGGTGAGACTCGCGACTGCTCCGGCTGCGTGATCGTGCCCGGCAACGTCTGCGCGCACACGCATCTCTACTCGGCGCTCGCCCGCGGCATGCCGTACCGGCTCGCACCGCCCGAGAACTTCCTCCAGATCCTGCAACGGATCTGGTGGCGCCTCGATCGGGCACTCGACCTGGACGGCGTGCGTTCGTCGGCGCTCGTCGGCGGCATGGACGCGCTTCTCTCCGGGACGACGACGGTGATCGACCATCACGCCTCGCCGAACGCCGTCGACGGCTCGCTCGACGTGCTCGCCGGCGCGCTCGGCGGGCTCGGGCTCCGGAGCGTCCTCTGCTACGAGACGTCGGAGCGCGACGGCGCGACGGTCACCGGGGCCGGGCTCGCCGAGAACCGGCGCTTCCTCGGCCGCCTCGCGGGGAGCCCGGTGCCCTTGACGCGCGGGCTCGTCGGCGCCCACGCCTCGTTCACGCTCTCCGACGAGACGCTGCGCGCCTGCATCGAGCTCGCAGCCGACTTCCGCGTCGGGGTCCACGTGCACGCAGCCGAGGACGCGATCGACGCACACGCGGTCGAGCGGCTCGCCGCCTTCGACGGTCTCGACGAGCGCACCCTGCTCGCGCACGGCGTCCACCTCGACGAGCACGAAGCCGCGCTTGTCGTCGGCGCCGGAGCGTGGCTCGCCCACAACACCCGCTCGAACATGAACAACTCCGTCGGCCGCGCGCACGTCGCCGGCTACCCCGGACGGCTGCCGCTCGGCACCGACGGGATCGGCTCCGACATGTTCGAGGAGTCGCGCACGGCGTACTTCCGCCTGCGGGAGGACGACGGCGCCGCACCGGCCTCCTGGCCGCTCGCGCGCCTCGCCGACGGCGCGCGCCTCGCGGCGAGGATCTTCGACGAACCGCTGCTCGGGACCCTGCGCTCCGGAGCTCCGGCCGACCTCGTCGTCCTCGACTACGACGCGCCCACACCGCTCGACGCGGAGAGCGTCGCCGGCCACTGGCTCTTCGGGCTCGGGTCGCGCTTCGTGCGCGACGTGATGATCGCGGGCGAGTGGGTCGTCCTCGACCGGGAGCTCGTGCGCGGCGACGGGATGCAGATCGCGCACGACGCCCGCCGTGAGGCAGCGCGCCTGTGGCGCCGCGTCGACGAGCTTCCGCCCCACACCTTCGAGCCGAAAGGAGGCCCGCGGTGGCAGACCACGGCCGCGTAGCCCTCTACCTGCAGGACAAGCACCCGATCCGCGACGGCATGCGCTACGCGCAGCTCGCCGAGGCGTGCGGCTTCGAGGCGGTGTGGCAGGCCGAGAGCCGCCTCGTCCGCGAGGCGACCGTGCCGATGGCCGCCTACGCGGCGGTCACCGAGCGCATCGCGATCGGCTCCGGTGTCGTCAACAACTGGACGCGGAACGTCGGCCTCCTCGCAGCGACCTTCTCGACGCTCGACGACCTCGCTCCCGGGCGGATCAAGCTCGGGATCGGGGCGTGGTGGGACCCGCTCGCCGCGAAGGTCGGCATCACCCGGCGAAAGCCGCTGACGGCGATGCGTGAGACGGTGGAGGCGGTCCGGCGGCTGCTCTCGCTCGAGCGCGTCACCTACACCGGCGAGTTCATCCAGCTCGACGACGTCGAGATCGACATCGTGCACGGCGACCGGTCGCCGAAGCAGGTGCCGATCTACATCGGCGCGACCGCCATGAAGATGATGGAGCTCGCCGGCGAGATCGCCGACGGCGTGGTGCTCAACTATCTCGTCGGGCCTGCGTACAACGCCGGCGCGATGGAGCACCTCGCGATCGGAGCGGCCCGCGGCGGCCGTAGCGTCGAAGACGTCGACCGCCCGCAGCTGATCGTGTGCTCCCTCGACGACGACCGCTCGCTCGCGCTCGACCGCGCGCGCGAGCTCGTCACGCAGTACCTCGGGCAGCAGCCGCACATCATGAAGGCAAGCGGCGTCGCGCCCGAGCTGCTCGAGGAGATCGGCGCGATCCTCACGTGGCCCGCGACGCACGAGCAGATCGAGCGGGCGATGGGGCTCGTGCCCGACGAGGTCGTGCAGCTGATCACGGCCTCCGGCACGGCGGAGGAGTGCCGGACGAAGGTGGACGAATACATCGACGCGGGCTGCACGTGCCCCGTGCTCTACCCGCTCGGCGACGACGTTGAAGCGATGATCGAAGCGTTCGCGGCGGTGCATGCATGAGCGAGGCGCTGAGACCGCGGACGCTCGACGAGGCGCTGGCGCTGCGCGCGGCTCGTCCCGAGGCGACGGTCGTGGCCGGCGGCACGGACCTGATGGTCGGAGTGAACTTCGGCCGCACCGATCCGGCGTGCCTGCTCGATCTGTCTCGCATCGACGAGCTGGCGGCATGGGACCGCGACGAGAGCTGCATCTCGGTCGGGGCCGGCGTGACGTTCTCCCGCATCGCCGGCGAGCTCGACGACCTCACCGCGCTCGCCGAGGCGGCGGCGACCGTCGGGTCGCCGCAGATCAGGAACCGCGCGACGCTCGGAGGCAACATCGTCACGGCCTCCCCCGCAGGGGACGGCATCGCGGCGCTCGCGGCCTACGAAGCGTCGATCGTCGTCGCACGCGACGGCAGGCACGAGCGGCGGATCCCGTGGGACGAGTTCTTCCTCGGCCCGAAGGAGACGGCTCTCGGCGCCGACGAGCTCGTGGTCGCCGCCGAATGGGAGCCCGTGGACGGGCCCGGCACGTTCGCGAAGGTCGGGCCGCGGAGCGCGATGGTGATCGCGGTCGCGAGCGTCTGCGTGCAGCTCGACGAACAGGCGCACGACGTCCGGATCGCGCTCGGCTCCGTCGGTCCGACGGTGCTCCGCGCGAGACGTGCCGAGCAGCTCCTCGCACAGCTCGACTGGAGCGAGGTCGACGAACGTGCGCTGCGGCACCTGGGCGCGGCCGCCGCAGCCGACGTGCAGCCGATCGACGACGTTCGAGGGTCCGCGGCCTACCGGCGGCACGCCGTCGAGGTGCTCGTCCGCCGGGCGCTCGCCTGGACGCTCACGGCCAGAGGCAAGGTCGCCGCATGATCGTCCACGTCACCGTCGACGGGACGAAGCGGATCGCCGAGGCGGATCCGGCGCTGAGCCTGGCTGCACTGCTGCGCGACGAGCTCGGCGCGATCGCCGTCAAGAACGGCTGTGAGCAGGGGGAGTGCGGCTCGTGCACCGTCTGGCTCGACGACGAGCTCGTCTGCGCCTGCCTCGTGCCCGCAGTGCAGGCGGACGGTGCCTCGGTGCGAACGGCGGCGTCGCTCGCAAACGGAGGGCTCGACCCCGTGCAGGAAGCCTTCCTCGACGCGGGAGCCGTCCAGTGCGGCTACTGCACTCCGGGCTTCGTCGTCACGGTCACCGACCTGCTCGAGCGCAACCCGCATCCCTCCGAGCACGACGTGCGCGAGGCGCTCTCGGGCAACATCTGCCGCTGCACGGGCTATCGGAAGATCTTCGACGCCACGCGGCTCGCCGAGCGGAGGCGCCCATGACGGCCACGCGCACGCCGGGGCGCGTCGGCGAGAGCGCGCGCAGGATCGACGGCGCCCCGAAGACGACCGGAGAGTTCGTCTACGCCAGCGATCTCTCCGCTCCCGGGATGCTGTTCGGTGTCACGTTGCGCAGCCCCCACGCCGCCGCGCGCATCCGCAGCATCGACGTCTCCGCTGCGCAGCGAGCGCCTGGCGTGCAGGCCGTGCTGACCGCCGCCGACGTCCCGGGGCGGCCGACCTTCGGGCTCGAGATCGCAGACCAGCCGGTGCTCGCGCGCGACGAGGTGCGATACGAGGGAGAGCCGGTTGCGCTCGTGGCCGCCGACCGCCTGGAGCGCGCGCGGGCCGCCTTGCGCCTGATCCGGGTCGAGTACGAGCCGATCGCGCCGCTGGCCGACATGGAGCTCGCCCTCGATCCGGCGGCACGCCGGGTACACGACTTCGGCAACGTGCTGCGCCACGTCCACATCGCGAGGGGTGACGTGGACGCCGTCGAGGCGGACGTCTGGGTTGACCGCTACTACGAGACTGGGATGCAGGATCAGGCGCCGCTCGGGCCGGAAGGCGGGCTGGCGGTGCCCGCAGGAGACGGCGGCGTCGACCTCTTCGTCGCCACCCAGTGGCTGCATGTCGACCGGCAGCAGATCGCGCCGTGCCTCGACCTGCCCGAAGAGCTCGTGCGCGTGACGCTCGCGGGCGTCGGCGGCGCGTTCGGCGCCCGGGAGGACGTGAGCGTCCAGATCCATGCCTGCCTGCTGGCGCTCCGAACCGGCCTTCCCGTGAAGATGACCTACGGCCGCGAGGAGTCGTTCCACGGCCACGTGCACCGGCACCCGTCGCGCATCTGGATCCGCTACGGCGCCACGCGGGAAGGCAAGCTCGTCGCCGCGGACGTCCGGCTGCTCCTCGACGGCGGCGCGTACGCATCCGCGTCGCCGGCGGTGCTCGCGAATGCCTCCACCTTCGCCGCCGGCCCCTACGAGGTGCCGAACGTGCGCATTGAGGGGACCGTCGTCTACACCAACAATCCGCCCTGCGGGGCGATGCGCGGCTTCGGTGCGCCGCAGGTCTGCTTCGCCCACGAATCGGCGATGGACGCCCTCGCCGAGGCGCTGCGGCTCAGTCCGCTCGAGCTGCGGCTGCGCAACGTGGTCGCCCACGGCTCGGTGCTCCCCACCGGCCAGGTGCTGACGGGAAGCGCTCCGGTGCGCGAGGTGATCGAGCGTTGCCGCGCCGTCCCGCTGCCGCCGCGAGAGCCACCGCAGGGCCGCGATCCACTGGACTATCCCGGCGGCGCAGGCCGTGTGAACCGCGGCGAGCACATCCGGCGCGGTGTCGGCTTCGCGGTCGGGTTCAAGAACGTCGCCTACAGCGAGGGCTTCGACGACGCGGCCGAGGCGACCGTGATCCTCTCCGACGCGCCCAACGGCCCGATTGCCGCCGTCAAGACCGCGGCGGTCGACTACGGCCAGGGCCTCTACACGGTCCTGGCGCAGATCGTCCGCACGGAGCTCGGGGTCGAGGACGTGATCGTCCACCCCGCGTCGACCGAGTCCGGATCCGCGGGCTCCACGTCCGCCTCGCGCCAGACGACGATGACCGGCGGCGCAGTGCTCGAGGCCTGCCGCGCCGTGCGGGCCGAGCTCGCGGCGCGCGGCGGCGACCTCACGGGCGGCCCGATCGCCTGCACACGCGAGTTCCACCACCGCCCGACCGAGGGGTTCGACCCCGACGGGCAAGGTGACATCCACGTGAGCTTCGCGTTCACGGCACAGCGCGCCGTCGTCGACGTCGACATGGAGCTCGGCCTCGTCCGCGTCGTGCAGGTCGCGGCGGCACAGGACGTCGGTCACACGATCAACCCGCTCGGCGCCGAAGGGCAGGTCGACGGCGGCGTAGCGCAGGGGATCGGCTTCGCGCTGCTGGAGGAGCTGCAGCTCGAGGACGGCGTGATGCAGAACGCGTCGTTCACCGACTATCTCGTCCCGACGGCGCTCGACGTCCCGGCGATCGTGGTCGACTTCGTCGAGGAGCCGGAGCCGGGCGCCCCGTACGGGGTCAAGGGCATCGGCGAGCTGCCGACCGTCGTGGCCGCACCGGCGATCGTGGCCGCGCTGCGCCATGCCACGGGCCGCACCCTCAACCGGCTGCCCGTGCGGCCGGACGACCTCCTCGGGCTCGGGCCCGACGCGACGGCGCACCCGCGCGCGCCGGTGCCGGACGTGCCCGGACAACAGCCGATTCCGGAATACGCGGGACTCGACCTCGGACAGCAAGAGCTGATGAAAGGACAGGAGTGATGAACACAGCCACACCGGCACGCATCGCCCGGCGCTCGCTCACCGGTCGCGACTTCATCGAGACGATCGAGTGGAGCGTCGACGAGCTCGACGAGACGCTCGCCGTCGCGGCGGAGCTGAAGGAAGCGCGGAAGGCCGGCAAGCCGACCCGCCTGCTCGTCGACAAGACGATCTACCTGCTCTTCCTCGACAAGTCGACGAGGACGCGCAACGCGTTCGAGACCGGCATGACGCAACTCGGCGGCCATGCCGTCTTCCTCGACGCCGACAAGACACAGGTCTCGCACGGCGAGACGCCTCAGGACACCGCCAACACCCTGTCCCGCTTCGGGGAGGGCATCGCGATCCGGCACGACCTCGCCCCCTACGAGGGCAACGTGTGGATGCGCGAGGTCGCGAAGCACGCCACGATCCCGCTGATCAACATGCAGTGCGACGTCGACCATCCGACGCAGACGATCGCGGACCTGATGACGCTGCGCGAGCACCGCGGCGGCGATCTCCGCGGGCTGAAGGTGGCCATGACCTGGGCGTTCGCACCCTCCTACGCGCGGCCGCTGTCCGTGCCGCAGGGAATCGCCACGCTCTTCCCGCGCTTCGGGATGGACGTCGTGCTCGCACACCCGCCGGGCTTCGAGCTGATGCCGGAGGTGCTCGAGGCCGCCCAGGCGGCCGCGGCCGCCGGCGGCGGGTCGGTCACCTTCGCACCGAGCATGGAGGAGGCATTCGAGGGCGCCGACGTGGTCTATCCGAAGTCGTGGGGACGGCTGGACGCGTTCGGCGAAGGCTCGACGGCGCTCGCCGAGTCGGCCGACTACTCCGACTGGATCTGCGACGAGCCGAAGCTCGAGCTCGCGAGCTCGGACGTGCTCTACATGCACTGCCTGCCGGCCGACCGCGGCCGCGAGGTCACGGATGCCGTGATCGACGGGCCGCACTCGATCGTCTGGGACGAGGCGGAGAACCGCATGCACACCGCGAAGGCGCTGATGGCGCTGACGATGGGCGGCTACGCCTAGGGCCCGAGAACCGGGAGCCTGGTTCGCAAAGACGGCCGAACCAGGCTCCCGAACGAACTTGGTTCTCGCCGCAGGCGAAACCAAGTTCATGTCGTAGGCGACCTTCGGAGCGCGTAGGACACGAAGCTGGTTCCGGCTTCGCCGGCAACCAGCTTCGCCTGTCAGATTCACGAGTTTCGAGCTGCCCGCGACCCGCCGCGCGGCCTGAGATAGTCGCCCGGGGACCACCGGCAAACCGGAAGGAGACGAGATGTGGGCACGCGTGGCGAGGTTCGAGGGCGATCCGGCCGACGTCGACGGGCGGGTCGAGAGGTTGCGGGCCGCCGTCGAGTCGGGGCAGCTGCCGGTCGAGCTCGACGACGCGAAGTTCCTGCTCCTCGCCGATCGCACGTCGGGGCAGATGCTCGGCGTGACGCTCTTCGAGAGCGAAGAGGCGCTGCGCAAGGGTGACGCCGCGCTGAACGCCGGGCCGGGGAACGCGGGGAGCCGCGCCTCGGTCGAGTTCTACGAGGTGCCGCTCCACACCCTTTCGTGAACGCCGCCGTTCTGGGCCGGCCGAGACGGCCGGCCCAGAACGGGCGAGCTCAACCGACCGTGGTCACGGCAGGTAGTACATCGGGTTCGGCAGCTTGAACGTCTGATCGGCGAATCCACCGGTCAGGTCGCTGTACTGGTCGCCGAAGTTGGCGACGATGTCGTAGCCCAGGGACTCGATATGAGCCCGCGTCAGCGACTTGTACTGGATCGTGCTGCACGACGGCGCGCACGAGCTCAGCCAGGTGTCCACCGTGTAGTCCTTCAGGTAGACCTTGCTGCTCTGCACGTCGTAGCCCTCCTGGGTCAGGTTCGCGATCGTGCCGGTCCGCTGAGTCTCGGGACGGCCGGTCAGGAAGAAGACCGAGTAGCCGTGCGCCTCGGCGTAGTGCTCGAGGCCGACCATGTGCGGCACGGCGCGGAACACGCCGCCGTTGACGAACGCCGCATTGCTGGTCGGGTTGTAGACGAAGTTGCTGTAGATCTCGTAGCTGAACGTGTTGAGCGTCGTGTCGTCGACGTCGAACACGACCGCCGCCTTCGTCTGGAACGTGTTGGTGCCGCGCACGCGCGGCCTCGTGAGGTAGTTCTCCGCGCCGTTCACGATTCCCGCCATCTCGTTGGCGTACGAGCTTGTGGGCGAGAACGTGTGGATCGGCGAGTGGTCGATCGGATTGACGCGGGTCGGATCGATCATGTCGCCGTAGTAGCCCTTGATCGCCGTCTTCACCTGGTCGATGTTCTGGATCTGGTCGGCGCTCGTGGGGACGGCGGGCGGCGGCGCGACGGCATCGCGGATCAGCCCGATCGCGGAGCCCGGCAGAGCCAGGACGATCAGGACCGCGGCCGCGACAGCCACGAGCACGGCGGCCCGAACCGGGCGGCTCGCGCGCCTTGAACTGGGCGAGTTGGTCACTGGGGACACCTCCGTAGTTCGACGTGGAGGCTCTACCGTCGCACCGGCCGGAGAGCGGGACAACAGGGAACCCACGTACTTGCGGGCGCCGTCAGTAGAGGTCGCGGCGGACGATCGTGCCGGCGTTCCCGTCCAGGATCTGGGCCGCATCGTGCAACGCGCCGATCGCGGCCGTGCCGCCGGTCTGCTCGACGAACCGGCAGGCGGCCTCGATCTTCGAGCCCATCGTCTCCGCCGCGAACGCGTGCCCCCGCAGCTCCTGCGGGGTCGCCCGGTGGATCGTCCGGGCCTCAGGCGTGCCCCACTCGAGCTGAACCGCGGGCACGTCGGTGAGGAGGAGCAGGTCGTCGGCTCCGAGGCCCAGGGCGAGGAGCTCGGCGGCGAGATCCCGCTCGATCCCTCCGCCCGTGCAGACGACGACCGCACCCGCGTCGACGAGGATCTTGATCGCCGGCAGTTCGACCACCTCGACCGGGCCCGACTCCGGATCGTCGACGACCTGGATCAGGACGGTGACGGCGGTCCGTCCGGAGAGGCGGTTCGCGAGCTCCTGCTCGAGCAGACCGCCCGCCGCCGCGCCGCCGGCGGTGACGACGACGTCGTGGTGCCGCGCAAGTTCGGCGAGGGCGTCGAGCGCGCTGCGCTGCAACAGGGCCTTCCCACCGAGCGCCGCCACGACCTTCCGGCGCGCTGCAGGTGGATCGGGGATCGTCTTCTGGAACCGGGTGCGCCACGTGATCAAGTGAAACCCCTCCGGCCTGCAGACTGACGGACACGGGCACCGCGCTCATCGGTGCCGCCCCTGAGCCGGAGGGTGCCGACTACGGATCGCTACTGCAGCACGGTCACGAGCACCGAGCGGGTACGCGGCCCGTCGAGCTCACAGAAGAAGATGCCCTGCCAGGTTCCGAGCTGGAGCTCGCCGTCCTGGAGCGGGACCACGACCTGCGGGCCCATCAGCGCCGCCCGGATGTGCGACGGGGCGTTCTCCTCGCCCTCCTCGATGTGCCGCCAGCCCCAGCCCTCGGGGGCGATCCGCTCGAGCGCCATCTCGAAGTCGCAGGCGACCATCGGGTCGGCGTGCTCGTTGATCGTGAGACCGGCGGTCGTGTGCGGGACGTAGACGAGCACGGCCGCACCTGCAGCGCCCCGGACGGCGTCGCGAACCGCCTCCGTGATGTCCACGAGCTGCGTGTGCCGTTCGGTCTCGATCGTCAGCCTCTGCACGGGGCCGTATCCTAGGGACCCGTGACTCCCGAGCCGCGCGAGATCGATGCATTCAGAGACCGGGCCGACCGGTTCGTCGCCGACATCGACGAGGAGTACTACCTCCACTTCGCCGGCCTCAAGGACACGCTCGACGTCGAGCAGGTGTACGAGCGCTACGAGGAGCTGACCCGGCTCGAGACCGCACAACGCATGGAGGGCGCCCCGGTGGAGCTGTGGCGCTTCGCCTGCGAGGGCTTCCTCGGCAACCTGACCCGCGAGCACCAGGCGCGGATGGCGAAGGTCGAGGCCGACCTCGAGGCGACCGTCGACGGCGAAACACACCCCTACCGGATGCTGCGGGTCGTGATGTCGAACGAGGCGGACCGGGACAAGCGCGAACGGCTCGAGCAGGCCCGTCTGCGGCTGCTCGACGAGCATCTGAACCCGGTCTACCTCGAGGCGGTCGAGATCGACCGCGAGGCGGTGCACTCGCTGGGCTCCGACAACTACTACGAGCTGTACAAGCGCTTCGGCTTTCGCCTCGACGAGCTGCGCGACGAATGCAGCGAGCTGCTCGACGACACGCAGAAGCTCTGGGAACGGGAGGGAGACCGCCTCTTCCGCGCCCGGCTCGGGATCGGGCTCGCCGACGCGCGCCCCTGGGACGTCTCGCGGCTCTTCCGGGCGCCGGAGCTCGACCAGCTCTACCCGTCGGATCGCATGCTCCCCGCGCTCGAGGCGACGCTGACCGATCTCGGCGTCGACCTGCGCTCCCAGTCCAACGTCCACCTCGACCTCGAGTCGCGCCCGTCGAAGACGCCGCGGGCGTTCTGCGCGCCGATCGAGGTGCCGGGCAAGGTGATGCTCGTGATCCAGCCGATCGGGGGCAAGGACGACTGGGAGGCGCTCTTCCACGAGGCCGGCCACACCGAGCACTACGCACACACCGGCGAGTCGCTCCCGGTGGAGGCGCGGCGGCTCGGCGACATGGCCGTCACCGAGGGCTGGGCGATGCTGCTGCAGCACCTCGTCACCGAGCCGGCGTGGCTGAACCGGCGGCTCGACGTGCCGCGGCCCGCCGACCTTGCCCACGACGGCGCCGTCTCGCTCCTCTACTTCGTGCGGCGCTATGCAGCGAAGCTGCTCTACGAGATCGAGTTCTTCCAGGCCGACGACGTCAAGGCGATGCGCCCCCGCTACGCGGAGATCCTCGGCGACGCGCTGAAGCTGCCGGTCAATCCCGAGAGCTACCTCGACGACATCGACGGCAGCTTCTACGTGACGGGCTACCTCCGCTCCTGGGCCTTCGAGGCCCAGCTGCGGGACTTCCTGCGGAGCGAGCTCGGCAACGAGTGGTTCGCCGGGCGGGAGGCGGGCGACCTGCTGCGTGAGCTCTGGTCGCTCGGCCAGGGGCCGACCGCGGACGAGTTGCTCAAGGACGTCACCGGCGCGAAACTCGAGATGGCCTCGGTCGGCGAGCGGATCCGCGAGGGCCTCGGCGGCTGATCCGTGGAAACTCCGAGGTGACGACGCCCGCGAGCGTCTAGCGTCGAAGGAGCCGATGCTGGGTCTCGATCACTGGCTCCTCCACTTCTCGGACGGGACGACCGTGCTGTTCGTGCTCGCCGTCGCGGTGCTGCTCGGCCTGCGACACGCAGGCGACCCGGATCACCTGGCCGCCGTGACCACGCTCGTGACCAACGACCGCGGCGGCGCCACGCGGCTCGGGCTCACCTGGGGGCTCGGGCACGCTTCGTCGCTGCTCGTCTTCGGCGCGCCGATCGTGCTGTTCGACGCCTACCTGCCCACGCCCGTCGAGCAGGGCGCCGAGGTGGCGATCGGGCTCGCGATCGTGGCGCTCGCGCTCTGGCTGCTCGTCCGCTGGCGGCGCGGCGCCTTCGCCCACGACCACACGCACCTGCGGGTGCCGCCGCGGCGCACGCCGTGGCAGGCCTTCGGCATCGGCCTCCTGCACGGCGTCGGCGGCAGCGCGGGCGTCGGCGTGCTCCTGCTCGCCGCGATCTCGAGCCACCTCGTCGCCCTCGTGGCGCTCGTCCTCTTCGCCGCCTGCACGGCTCTCTCGATGGCCGTCCTCTCGACCGGGCTCGGCCATGCACTCGGGCGTCCGGCCGCACAGCGCGCCTTCGGCAGGCTCGTGCCGGCGTTCGGGGCCTTCGGGCTCTGCTTCGGCGCGTGGTACGCCCTCGGGGCGCTGACCGTCCTCCCCCACTCGTTCTGATTCGCCTCCAGGCCGTAGGCTGCTCGCGCAATGAGGTTCGAGGACCACGTCGAGCAGGCCCTGGACGAGCTGCCGCCGCACCTCGCCCGGGCGCTCGAGAACCTCGCCGTCGTCGTCGAGGACGAGGATCCCGACGATCCGGACCTCTTCGGGCTCTGGCAGTCCTCGGAGTTCCTGCCCGACAAGATCACCATCTACCGCAAGCCCCTCGTCGCCACGTTTCCGGATCCGCAGGAGCTGGAAGAAGAGATCAGGATCACCGTCCTGCACGAGCTGGCGCACTATTTCGGGATCGACGAGGACCGGCTGGACGAGCTCGGATACTCGTAGGAATATCGAGGTTGGGCCCGGCGTTGTATTGCCGTATGCGAACGCTGAACGACATCAGACAGGAGATCGACCGGCTCTCCGAACGCCGGGTCGACGTGATGCGCGCTCTCTCCGAGGAGTACGACGCGACGCTGAAGGCGGAGCATCTCGACCTCGAAGACCGGATCGCGCAGCTCTGGGAAGAGCAGCGGCATGCACGCGCCATGCTCCGGCACGGCGACCGTGACGCGATCATCCAGAGAGCCCGCCAGGACGAGCGGCTCTCACGCGCCGCCTGAGGCGGCCACCTCACGCAGTGAGGCGCCCCCGGTAGAGCCCGGGGGGCGCCTCAGGAGACGGTGACGGTCAGCCTGAGGGCGTTGTCGGGGCCGAGCGTCTGGAGGCCCACGTCCGCCGACGACTGGAGGTTCGTCGCCTGGAGGACGTAGACGCCGCGCTTCGAGAACCTGAGCGTGCGCTGGGTGCCGGTGTGCATCGTCGGATCGCCGAGCGCGAGCCGCGGGCCTCTCACCTGGACGAGTCGGAAGTCCATCGGGCACGAGATGCGGAGCGTGATCCTGTCGCCGTGCTTGAGCCTCAGGGTGGTCGCCGCACCGTGGGCGTGCGCCGCCTGCCAGATGTGGCAACCGCTCACCGTGTGCACGATCGCCAGCTGCACCGTCTTCGACGGGGCTGCGACGGCGAACACGGTGCCCACGAGGGCCAGGAGCTTCACGGGCGACACGGTAGAACACCGCGAGCGCACAGGAATCGGTAAATACCCGTTGTGTCGGAGCGGTGGACCCGGGGTGTCGTGCGCTTCCGTGCGTTCGTCCTCGTGGCCTGGCTCGCGGTGCTGGTGGCCGGGATTCTCGCGTCGACGCGGCTCTCACCGCTCCTGGCGAACTCGTTCTCGGTGCCGGGAACCGGCTCGGAGCAGGCCAGGCAGATCCTGCAGGCGCGCTTCGGCGAGCGGCCCGACGGCACCTTCACCGTCGTCTTCCGGACGCACAGCCGCCAGGGCCTTGCGGCCCGCGTCGCCCGCGCGGCCCGCGTCGTCCCGACCGGGCGGCCCGGCGTGCTCCAGGCGGCCGGCGGCATCGTCTTCGCCGATGTGAGCACGTCGCTCGACCTGCAGCACGCGAAGCGCTACACCGGCGCGCTGCGGCGCGCGCTCGCCGGCAGCCCGCCCGCGCTCGTCACCGGCCAGCCGGCCGTGCAGGCCGATCTCGACCCGATCTTCGCCGCCGACCTCCACCGCGGCGAGGCGATAGCGGTGCCCCTGACGCTGCTCGTGCTGCTCGCCGTCTTCGGCCTCTCACTCGCGGTCGCCATCCCGTTTCTCGTCGCGGGCTGCACGATCGCAGCGACGCTCGGCCTGCTCTACCTGGTCGCCCACGAGATCTCGATGGTCGCGTACGTCCGCAACCTGGTCGAGCTGATCGGGCTCGGTCTCGCGGTCGACTATTCGCTGTTCGTCGTCCACCGCTACCGGGAGGAGCTCCGGCGCGGCCTCGCCCCGGACGAGGCGGTCGTCCGCACGGTCGCCACTGCCGGGCGGGCCGTCGCGTTCTCGGGCGGCGCCGTGGCCGTCGGGCTCGGGCTGCTGCTCGTCGTGCCGGTGCCGTTCATCCGCTCGATGGGGATCGGCGGCCTCCTGATCCCGGTCGTCTCGGTGGTGGCGGCGCTGACGCTCCAGCCCGCACTCCTCTCCCTGCTCGGGGAGCGGCTCGGCGGCCGCGCGCGCGGCGGCGCCTTCTGGGGCCGCCACGCCCGTGCGGTCGTGCGCCGGCCGCGGGCCTATCTCGCCGGGGGGATCGCGGTCATGGTCCTGCTCGCCGTGCCCGCGGTGACCCTCGAGCTGACTCCGGGCTCGCTCACCGGGATCCCGTCGTCGGCGGAGTCCGTCCGGGGGTACGACGCACTCCGCAACGCCCTCGGCGGCGGGCTCGTCACGCCGACGCACGTCGTGATCGTCGACGGCGGCGTCACCGCGACCGAGCGGCTCGTGCGGGAGCTCGCGCACGACCCGGAGACCCTCGTCGTCGCGCGCGGCAAGCGCCCACCGTACGTCGCCGACGGCGGCCGCTACCGTCAGGTGATCGTCGCGAACCGCCACGAGTGGGGCGCCGCGGCGACGAGGAGCTACGTGGAGCGGCTGCGCAGCCGGCTGATCCCCGCGGCGCACTTCCCGGCCGGTGCACGGGTGTACGCGGGCGGCGCGCCGCCGCAGGGGGTCGACTTCGTCTCACGCACCTACGACGCCGTTCCCTGGCTCGTGCTCTGCGTGCTCGTCTTCACCTACCTCGTGCTGCTCCGCGCGTTTCGCTCCGCGGTGATCCCGCTGAAGGCGCTCGTCCTGAACGCCCTCTCGGTCGCCGCGACCTACGGCGTGCTGGCACTCGTCTTCGACCACCCGGTCGAGGCGTGGATCCCGGTCTTTCTCTTCGCGGCGCTGTTCGGGCTCTCGATGGACTACGAGGTGTTCATGGTCTCGCGGATCCGCGAGGCTCACGACAGCGGCGAGAACGACGCCGACGCGATCACCCACGGCCTGGAGCGGACAGGAGCGATCGTCACTGCGGCCGCCGCGATCATGGTCGCGGCGTTCGCGGGCTTCGTCGTCGGGCGGATCGAGGGCCTGCGCGAGTTCGGCTTCGGCCTCGCCGTCGCGGTCACGCTCGACGCGACGATCGTGCGGGCGATCCTCGTCCCCTCGGCGATGGCCGTGCTCGGCCGCTGGAACTGGTGGCTGCCGAAGCTACGACTCTGATCGGCGCAGCCGAACCAGAGTCGCGAGCTCCACCGCCGTTTACCTCCCGAGAAACTCGCGACACTGGTTCGCTCCGCGAAGCAGTGTCGGGAAGGGCGTGGGAGGGGAGTGCTGCAGCACTCCCCTCCCACGTGCCGGGACCACCTACTTGACGACCGTGATCGCCAAGCGCATCGCCGGCAACTGGTACCCGAGCGCGAGCCCGGGAAGGTCGGACGCGTACGAGAGCATCGGGATCATCCCGTACGGCGTGTTCGCATAGGACGGCTGCTGGGTGTACAGCAGCGGGTACATGTCGATCAGGTGCGTGCCGGGCTCGCCCGAGGCGACCATGTCGAGCACCGTGTCGCCCTGGCTGTTGAAGCCGCAGCCGTAGCCCATGTAGGCGTTGTCGTAGTCGACTGCGATCGTGTTGTCGAGCTGCGTCCAGCCGAGCCCCTTCAGGTGGATCGTGAAGTGCTGGCCGGCGTGGAGCGTCAGGTCGGAGACGGGCTGTGCGCTTGCGAAGCTGCGCTTCACGAAGAAGGGCACCTGGGCCATCGTCGTCCCACCCTGGACGAGCTGAAGCGCGTGCCAGCCGCCGAGCCCGTCGGGCACGGTGATCTTGGTCTTCAGCGTCCCGTCGGCCGCCGCCGTGGCGGTGCCGAGCGGAACCGCCGAGAACGCCCAGCAGACGCCGGTGCAGTTCACGCGGTTGCCGACGACCGTAGCCCACTGCAGGCTGACCGGGGCGTTTGGCGTGAGCCCGCTCCCCGAGACGTCGACCTTCGTCAGGATCTGGCCGCTCGTGACGCTCAGCGACGCTCTGGCGCTCGTCGCTCCCGCGGTCGACTTGACCGCATTGAGGGTCGTGGTCGGCGACATCGTCGGCGCCACGTTCATCGGCCAGTCGATGCGCGCGGCCGGCCGGCCGGCGTCCTTCGTGACCGTGAAGATGAACTTCTTGCTGACCGCCCACGGGTTCGGCGACTGCGGGATGTTCATGTAGCCGAACGTGACCGAGTCGTCGAGGTAGATCACGTGCTTCCCGGCCGGCCCGGAGGCGCGGATGTGCGCGACGGCGACGCCGCGCGACCAGTTGGCGGTCAGCTGGCCGGCGAACTTGTTGTCGTAGTTCAGCGCGACCGAGCCCTCGTAGAGCGAGGAGCCGAGGCCGGAGTACGTGATCGTGATCGGCGTGCCGATCGGGCCTTTCTTCGGCGTCATCGTCGCGTGGCGGGCGATCAGGAACCCGCCCTTCGCGACCTGCATGCCGTCGACGACGGCGTAGATGTCGTGCAGTCCGCCCCAGTCGTGCGGAGCAGCGAGCTTGATGCTGAACGCACCGCTTGCGTCGGTGTGCGCCTTGGCCAGCAGGACGGGGAACTTCGTCGTCTTGCGACCGAGGTAGTCGACGCTGTCGGGGCGCGCGTCGAGCAGCCAGTCGACGTTCGCCGTGCTCCAGGTGAGCGTGACGTCCTTGTTCGCCGGCAGCCCGGCACCGGAGATCGTGGTCTGCGTTCCGGCGACGGCGATGTCGGGTGTGGCCTTGAGCGTGAGCATCGTCGCCGCGGGCTTGCCCGGGTCGACGAGCGGTCCCGGCAGAGCCGAGACGCCCGGGATCTTCGGTGCTGCGACCGGGCCTATGGTTGCGAGCGCGGCGGCGGGCACGAGCAGCGCAGTGGCTGCCACGGCGACGCCGACGACGCGCCTGATGGTGAGGGTCATGGTAGGTGGTCCCTTCCTGCTTGTTTGATCCCTTACGGGATGATCGTGATCTGGTAGTCGAAGATCCCGGCCTTGCCCGAGTCGGTCTTGAACGCGACGTGGATCGTCACGTCACCGAGCGGGAAGGTGGGCGGAACGATCCACGGGGCAGACCAGAAGAACACCTTGTTGCCGACGGCACCGTGGGCGCCGTAGGTGACAGGGGCGGTCGGCATACCGGGGATCGAGTAGGTGGCGGTGTCGACGTTGTCGATCGAGAGCGTCGTCCCCGTCGAGAGGTCGAAGCCCCACACACGGACGACGACCTGCTCGCCGCGCTTGTAGACATTCGCCTGCGAGCAGCCGACGGGGCGCTTGGGCGCTCCGACCGGTGCGGTGCCGTTGACGGTGTCCATGTAGAGCGAGATGGACGGGTCGGAGACGGTCGGCTGCGGCGTCGCTGCAGGGCCGCCGGCGAGGGTCGTCTGCGGGGTCTTGGTGATCGTCAGCTGCGACGTCGAGACCGGCAACTGCACGAACTGGCCGGTCCGCTTGCCCTGCGTCTTGACGAGCACCTTGAAGTTGACGATGCCGGCCGGATAGATCGCCGGGACGTTCCAGGTCCCGACCCACACCATGCGGCCGCTCGCGCCGGGTGCCTTCGGCTGATAGGTCAGCTTGACGGTCGGCTGGCCCGGGATCGAGGCGTAGAAGTACTTCACGTCCTTCGCGGCGAGCACCTTGTGGATCTTCTGATCGACCGCGTAGGCGCGGAAGATGACGCTCGAGCCAGGTGCGAACTGGTTCTGCATCGCGCCGGTCGAGGTGACGGTCTGCGCGGCGATGAAGACGGGCCCACCCGTCGCGGACGGGAACGGAGCCGCGATCGGATCGGCGGCGAGTGCCGCCGAGGCGACCCCTGCGAACACAACCAGCGCGGCGCCGAGCGTCAGGATCTTTCTCATTGCTCCTCCTCGAGGACTCAGGGGACGCGCGGCTGTCACGCCAGCTTCCCGGTGAACTTGACGGTGAAGGCGCCGCTCGAGCGGTCGAAGGTGCCCGTCATCTTCAGGGTCCCCTTCCGCTTGGCGAGCAGGCCGGTCCCCTTGAGGACGGTTGCCTTCCCGGAAACGCTGAACAGCTGGCCGGCTTCGTCGCCGCAGCCGCTCGAGCCCGGGTTGACCTTGAAGATCAAGGTCCCCTTCGGCCCGCTGATCTTGCCGGTGCCGGTGAACGGCACACACGGCTGCTGCGAGCTGTCGCCCTTGCCGGCGCCTGTGACCTTCCCTGCGCCGATCTTGGTGGCGAGGCCTGTCCCGTTCGCGGTGATCGTGACGACGTTGTCCGCCGCCTGGGTCGTCGCGGTCCCGGCGTATTTCCCGGTGAACACGATCGGCTTCTTCACGGCAGTCGCGGCGGCCGAGGCGACTGCCATGGCCAACACCGCCACTGCGAGAATCGAGAGCTTTTTCACGGTCTGCCCCTTTCGGTGGTCCACGTATTGGGGCTGATGCTGGCCGCCCTGCGGAGAACGAGCATCGGGGGGGCCGCTGTGACCCCGTGCGGCAAAGCCCCCATCGTGAAAGGGGCGACCTACGGGTTGCCCGTACGTCTGCCGCACGTCTTCCGCCCGTGCCGGGAGCTACACTGCGGGCGCTTCGGGGCGTTAGCTCAGCTGGGAGAGCGCCGCCTTTGCAAGGCGGAGGTCGCCGGTTCGATCCCGGCACGCTCCACTTTTTGCGGCTCGGCGAGTCACACAGCGACGATCTCGATCAGACCGTCCAGGCCGGGCCCGCTCCGCCACGACCGGCCGGCGCCCGCCTCGGCGCGCTCACCACCTGCTCGTCGACGGTCGTAGCTAGGGTGCTGCACAGCATGGGGATCGTGGAATCCGGGACGCTGCATCACGCCTGCTTCGTCGTCCACGACGTGGAGGCGACCGCGTCCGCCCTGTCGGAATCGCTCGGGATCGGCCCGTGGGCGGTCTGGACGATCGAGCCCCACGCGACGACGGTCCGGGGACGCGACATCCCGTTCACCTTCCGCGTCGCGATCGCCGCGATCGGCGATTCGCACTACGAGCTGCTCGCCCCGCAGACCGGTGAGAGCCTCTACGTGGAGCACCTGGCGACGAAGGGCGAGAGCTTCCACCACACCTGCATCGCGTATTCGTCGGCCGAGGCGATGCGGGCGGCCAAGTCGGAGCTCCTCGCGCAGGGCAGGGAGCTGATCCAGGGCGGCCGGGTGGGCGGCGAAGGCGAGTTCTGCTACTTCGAGATCGCCGAGACCGGCTCGATCCTCGAGCTCCTCTACCTGGAGGAACCGCCACCACCCGAAGCGACGATCGGGGCGTCGTAGGTTGGCGAGCGACGAGCGCGCGCGGAGGATCGGCTCCAACGAGGCCGTCTTCCGCCGGCTGAACGAGCAAATCGAGCACCTCAACCGGTCGCTCGCCGAGCTGAGCGACGAGAAGATGCACGCGATCTGCGAGTGCGGGAGCCTCGAGTGCGCGCAGCCGATCGTCGTGCCGGTGCGCCGCTACGAGGAAATTCGCTCTGACCCGGCGTTGTTCTTCGTCGTGCCGGGACACGAGATCTCCGACGTGGAGAGCGTCGTCGAGGAGACCGACGCCTACAACGTCGTGCGCAAGCAGGCGCGCGAGGCGGAGCGAATCGCAGAGCTCACCGACCCGCGCGCGACCTAGCCGTCAGGCGACAGCCCCGCGCAGGACGACCTCCTCGTAGAGGACGCGGTACCCCAGGCGGCGGTTGAGCGCGAGCATCGATTCGAGTCGCGTCTCGTTCGCCGTCCGTAGCGTCGGAATACGGTGTGCCTTCGCCCACCCGATCTGCGCGCGCTTGATCGCTCCCGCGACCCCGCGGCCGCGCGCTTCCCGCGCGACGGCCATGAAGCCGTTCCGCCACTGCTCCCCGTCGAGCTCGAGATAGCCGTAGCCGAGCAGGCGCCCGCCCTCGAGGGCGATGAAGTACGCCTCGGCGGGGTGCGCCCGCAGCCCCCACTGATACCACGCGTCGCCGATCTGCGACTCCGACCGGCCCGGCTGGTCGGCGTAGGCGACCCGCGCGAGGGCGTAGAGCTCGTCCGCGAGGTCCTGGCGCTCCGCGAACGTCGTCAGCGCGAATCGCGGCGGCCCCGGCTCCGGTGCGGACGGAACGTCGAGCTCCGAGATCACGTAGCGGCGCACCTCCTGGTACCCGCGCCCGACGAGGAACGCGGCCACCTCGGGCGTACGTGACGTCGTCCAGACCTCGAGACCCGTCTTGCCCAGGGCGAGCGCGAGCCTCGACGCCTCGGCGAGGCGCTCCTCGTCGACCTCGTGGAACCACACCTCCGCAAACGGGAGGTGCTCCAAGCCTGGGATCGGCGTCACCTGCACGGTCAGAACGCGCCGTTCCGGCCCTCGCCGCCCGCGAATCGCTCCGCGCCACGCCTGGCCTCGTCGAGCACCTCGCTCCCGCGCGCGAGCTCGCGGGCGAGCGCTTCTCCGAGCGGCCGCCCGAGGTTCTCGTAGACCGACAGGCGGTCGGCTCGCATCGTCGCCTGCGGGAACTCCGCCAGCTCGAGCGCCAGCTCTTCCGCCGCCGCGCGCGCCGCGCCCGCCGGCACGACGCGGTCGGCGAGCCCGATCGAGAGCGCCTCGTCGGCCGGCACGGCCCGGCCGGTGAGGATCAGGTCGAGCGCCCGGCCGAGGCCGACGATCTGCGGCAGCCGCACCGTCCCCCCGTCGATCAGCGGCACGCCGAACCGGCGGCAGAAGACGCCGAGCACGGCGCTCTCCTCGACGACGCGCAGATCGCACCAGCAGGCGAGCTCGAGCCCTCCGGCGACCGCATGCCCGGCGACCGCGGCGATCACAGGCTTCGAGAGGACGAGCCTCGACGGCCCCATCGGGCCGTCGCCGTCCGGCTCGACGCGATTGTCGAGAGCCTTCAGGTCGGCGCCGCTGCAGAAGGTCCCACCTGCGCCCCACAGCACCGCCACCGACGCGGATTCGTCGGCGTCGAAGGCACGAAACGCATCGGCGAGCGCCTCGGCGGTGGCGCGGTCGACGGCGTTGCGGGCCTCGGGCCGGTCGATCACCACCGTCGTGACGGGGCCGCGGTGCTCAGATCGGACGGTCACGGCCCTCCCAGAGCGGATCGCGCACGGCGCGGCGGAGCAGCTTGCCGACCGCGCTCTTCGGGATCTCACCGACGAACCGCACGCTCTTCGGGGTCTTGTACGCGGCGAGCCGCGCCCGGCAGTGGTCGATCAGCTCCGCCTCCGAGACGCCGTCGGCGACGACGAAAGCGGTCACGGCCTCCACCCAGGTGTCGTCGGGCGCGCCGACGACGACCACCTCGCGCACTGCAGGGTGCGCGGCCAGCGCATCCTCGACCTCGCGCGGATAGACGTTGTAGCCACCTGTCACGATCATGTCGGACGTGCGGTCGACGAGGTAGAGGAAGCCCTCGTCGTCGAAGCGGCCGACGTCGCGAGTGCGCACCCAGCCGTCGGGCAGGAACGTCTCCTGGTGCAGCTCGTCGTCGCCGTGGTAGCCGGCGGCGACGAACGGAGCACGCACCAGGATCTCCCCCGTCGCCTCGTCGAGCTTCACCTCCGCGTCGACGGCCGGTTGCCCACACGAGAGCAGGCGCTCGCCGACGTGATCCTCGGACGCGAGGACGCTGATGCAGAGCGGCGCCTCCGTCTGGCCGTAGTACTGGACGAGCACCGGGCCGAACCGGTCGATGCAGCCCTCGATCAGGGCGCGAGGGGCCGGTGACGCGCCGTAGACGATCGTGCGCAGCGACGGCAGCTCGCGCGGCGCTTCCCGGAGCAGCGCCCCGAGCATCGTCGGCACCGCATTCGTCGCCGTGACGCCGTGCCGGCCGATCGTGTCGAGGAACTCCTCCGGCGCGAAAGCGGGCAGGATCGCCGAAGCGGCGCCGCGCAGCCAGTAGGGGAGCACGAAGGTGCCGCTGGCGTGGATCAGGCTCGCGGCGTGCAGCATCACGTCGTCGCGCCGCGGGTCGAGCAGGTTCGCGAGGATGTTCGCCACGATCGCCGCATAGGTGCCCTGCGTGTGGCGGACGAGCTTCAGCTTCCCCGTCGTCCCGCTCGTCGCGAGCAGGAGCAGCGTCGTGTCGGCTTCGACCGGCACGGGCGGCTCGGCGGCCGGGCCGCGCGCCGCCTGTTCGAGCAGGTCGTCGAGGGCGAGCAGCTCGGCGTCGAGGCCGGTGTCGCGGTCGGCGACGACGAGCTCGGCGCCGGCGGTGCGCAGGATCGCCTGCTGCTCTGCCTCCGCGAGCCGCGGGTTCAGGGGCACCCGGGCGATCCCGGCCTTCACGCAGGCGAAGTCGAGCGGGATCGAATGCAGTCCGTTCCCGGCCAGGAGGCCGACTCGATCGACGCGGCGTTCCAGGAGGACGTTCGCGATCCGGTTCGCCAGCCCGTCGACCTCGGCGAACGTCGAGGAGCCGTCGCCGCAGACCACCGCCGTTCGACCGCCGAAGCGGCGCGCGCCGCGGCGGATCAGCTCGGCCGTCGTCACGAGGCGATCATACGAGGGGCGAACGCGGCCGAGTGATCGTTAGCCTGGTTAACCGCTGCTAGCGTGAGGTGGTGAGCAGGCGATCTCTCGCTGTCGATCCTCCCGATCTCAGTCTCTGGCCGACGGCGAAGGGGCTCGCGAAGCTCTGGCGTGAACAGCGACGGCTGGTCGTCATCGGCCTGGTCTGCGCCTTCGTCTACTCGGGGCTCTCGATCGCGATCCCGATCGTGATCCGGCACGCGATCGACAACTCGATCGCGCCCACGAACGGCCACCACGAACCGCTCTGGCCCTATCTCGCCGCCGTCGTCCTGCTCGGCGCCCTGCGCTTCGCGCTCAACTTCACGCGGCGCTACGCGACCGCGCGCACCGGCATCCGTGTCGAGGCCCGCATGCGCGAGCTGCTCTACCAGGCGTACCTGCGCTATCCACGCGCGTTCTACGACCGGCACGCCACCGGACAGGTCGTCTCGCGGGCGACCAACGACCTCTATCCCATCCGCTATTTCATCGGCTGGGGCATGACCCAGGGGATCCAGTCGCTGATGATGATCGTGGGAATCGCCGTCGTCCTCTTCACCGTCAACGCGAAGCTGGCCGCGGTCGCCCTCATCGCGATGCCGGCGGTGTTCCTGCTCGCGTTCACCTTTGCGCGCAAGGTGATGCCGATCTCCCGCGAGGTGCAGCAGCTGAAGGCCGACGTGACGGAGGCGGCGGACGAAGCGGTGGTCGGGATCGAGATGGTGCAGGCCTTCGGCCGCGAGGACGACGTCCAGGCCCGCTTCGCCCAGAAGGCCGAGCTCGTCCGGGACGGCGTGCTGCGGCAGGCGCGCGTCGAGGCGGCGTTCCTGCCGGGCCTGCTCTTCCTGCCGACCCTCTCGATCGCGGCCGTGGTGCTCGTGGGCGGACGCGACGTGATCGGCGGCACGCTCACCTACGGCGAGTTCTTCCTCTTCTACCAGCTGCTCCTCCAGCTCGTCTGGCCGCTCGAGGCGCTCGGCTGGATCCTCTCCCTGGCGCAGCGCGCGACCGCATCGGCCTCGCGCAGCTTCGCCTGGCTGCGGGGCATCGAGACGATCCCCGAGCCGGCCTACCCGACGTCGCTCCCCACGGGCGAGCTCGCCGTTCGCTTCGAGGACGTGCGCTTCTCCTACGGCAGCGGCTCCGAGGTGCTCTCTGGGGTCAGCCTCGAGGTCGAGCGAGGCGAGGTGATCGCCGTCTGCGGCCCCACCGGCGCGGGCAAGACGTCGCTGCTCAACCTCCTGCCGCGCTTCTACGACCCGACCGACGGGCGTGTGCTCGTCGGCGGCGTCGACGTTCGCGACGTGCAGCTCGACGAGCTGCGGAGCGCCGTCGCGATCGTCACGCAGAAGCCGATCCTCTTCTCGATCCCGCTGCGCGACAACCTGACGGCCGCCCGGCCGGACGCACCGTGGGACGAGGTCGTCGCCGCCTCCGAGGCGGCGGGCGTCGCCCATTTCGCAGCGGACCTCCCGGAGGGCTACGACACCCTGATCGGCGAGCGTGGCGTCAATCTCTCGGGCGGCCAGCGCCAGCGCGTGGCGCTCGCACGCGCGCTCGTCGCCGGCGCGCGCGTCGTCGTGCTCGACGACCCGATGTCGGCCGTCGACACGGAGACCGAGCGCCATCTCGTCGAGAACCTCCGTCCCGCACTCGCAGGGCGCACGGTCCTGATCGCGACCCAGCGGCTCTCGACCGTCGAGGTCGCCGACCGTGCCGTCGTGCTGGACGACGGTGTGATCGTGGAGGTGGGCACGCCCGCCGAGCTGCTCGCGCTCGGCGGCGTCTTCTGGTCGCTCTTCGGCGAGGAGATCAGTGCCGCGGCATAAGAAACGCACGGGACTGACGCGGCTCAGCCGCTACCTGTCTGGGCGCTGGCTTCGGGTCGCGGCCCTCTCCGTGGTCGGCGTCTGCTCGGCGGCGGCGCCGGTCGCCGCGCTGCTCGTCGTCCAGGACGCGATCAACAACGGGATGCAGGCGCACGACCAGGCTCGGCTCACGCGCGACGTCGTGGCGTACCTCGTGATCAACGCCCTCGCCTGGATCCTGCAGACCACGCTCGTCCGCGGGCTTGCCCGGGTCGGCCAGGACGTCGTGCTCGGCCTGCGCGAGGATCTCTTCGACCACCTGACGACGCTGTCGTTGAAGTACTTCTCGCAGCAGAAGGCCGGTTGGATCATCGCGCGGCTCACCTCCGACGTCGACGCGCTCTCGGACGTGCTCTCGCAGGGGCTGACGACGCTCGTCGTCAACACGCTCACCCTGCTCGCCGGGGTCGTCGGGCTCTTCGTGCTCGACTGGCGCCTCGGGCTCGTCGCGCTCGTCATCCTGCCGCCGACGCTCATCCTGACGCGCTGGTTCCAGGTGCGCTCGCATGCGGCGTTCCTGCGGGTGCGCGAGACGATCTCCTCGATGACCGCGCAGATCGCAGAGTCGGTCTCGGGAATGGCCGTGATCCAGGCCTACAACCGCGAGCGCGCGTTCCTCGCCGAGTTCGACGCGGGCAACGACGCGAACCGGCGCACCAACACACACGCGCAGTGGCTGAACTCGCTCTTCTTCCCCGGCATCGAGTTCCTCGGCATCGTCGCGATGACCTCCGTGCTCTGGGTCGGGGGCCGGATGATCGGGGACGGCTCGCTCGCGATCGGCACTCTCGTCGCGGCCGTCTTCATGCTCAACCTCGTCTTCCAGCCGCTGCAGGAGCTCTCCGACCTCTACGGCCAGGTGCAGTCGGCGGGCGCCGCGATGGAGAAGATCACGACCGTTCTCGACACGCGGCCGGAGATCACGGACGGGCCGGGCTCGCGCCGCGCCGAGCGCATCGCCGGTGACCTGCAGATCGACCGCGTCACCTTCGCCTACGGGAAGGAGCCGGTGCTGCACGCGATCGACATCCACGTCCCTGCGGGCGGGTGCCTCGCGCTCGTCGGCGAGTCCGGCGGCGGCAAGTCGACGACCGCGAAGCTCGTCGGCCGCTTCTACGACCCGGACGACGGGGCGATCCGCGTCGACGGCCACGACCTGCGGGAGCTCCAGCTGCGCTCCTACCGCCGTCAGCTCGGTGTCGTGCTGCAGGACCCGTTCCTGTTCGCAGGGACGATCGCCGACAACGTCCGGTTCGCGCGTCCGGAGGCGACCGACGAGATGGTCGCCGACGTCGCGTCGGCCGTGGGCGTCGACCGGATCGCGCGCCGCTTCGACGGTGGCCTCGCGCACACCGTGCGGGAGGGTGGCGCCGGGCTGTCGGCGGGTGAGCGCCAGCTGATCTCGATCGCCCGCGCACTGCTCGCCGACCCGCGGATCCTGATCCTCGACGAAGCGACGTCGAACATCGACCGGCCCACGGAGATCCTGATCGAGCGCGCGCTCGACCGGCTGCTGCATGGGCGGACGTCGATCATCATCGCCCACCGCCTCGCGACCGTGCGGCGCGCGGACGAGATCCTCGTGATGGAGCACGGCCGCATCTCCCAGCGGGGGCGGTTCGACGAGCTGCTCGAGGCGGACGGGCCGTTCAGGCGGCTCGCGAAGGAGCTGAAGGGGTCAGAGGCTCAGCTGCAGGGCTCGGACGGCTTGCCCGGCAAGCCGCTCACCGGCAGCCGCGCGAGCAACTCGGCGAGCGTCGCGAGCTCCGAACCGGAGTAGTGCCCGAGGAAGAGCTCGTCGATCCCCCGCAGATGGGTGACGGCGGCCTGCTTCAGCTTCGCCGCCCCGGCGTCGGTGAGCTTCGCGTAGGAGACGCGCGCGTCCGAGGGGCACGTCTCCTTCGAGACGAAGCCGGACGCCTCGAGACCCTCGAGCAGGCGCGTGATCCCCGAGGCCGTGAGCAGCACGCGCTCGGACAGGTCGACCCGGCGCAGCATGCCCCCGTCGGCGTGCGACAGGTGCAGCAGCACCTCGTAGTCGTTCAGCGTCAAGCCGTGCTCGCGCTGCAGCTGCGCGGACAGCTCGCGCGTGATCGCCGCGTGCGACCGCAGGAACGAGACCCAGGCCTCGAGCTGCCGGGAAGGTGTGATCGACCGTGTGCTCATGGTTGTTGCGCCCGCAAGTGTAGCCGTTCCTATTCTACGCGACCGGCCGGCTCGAGCGGAGATCCTGCACCAGCTCGATGAGTGAGCCCGCGCACCGCTAGACGAACCTGTCGAGCAGGATGCGGATCTCGCAGACCTCCCGGAACCCGAGGCGGGCGAGGATCGGGCGCGAGAGCGGGCTCGCCTGCGTGACGAGCACCGGTGTGCCACGGGCGACCGCATCCGCCCAGCGCGCCGCCACGAGAGCCCGGTAGGCGCCCTGCCCGCGCGCGTCGGGCAGCGTCGAGCCGCCGAAGAGCGAGACGGCGTGCTCCCCGAACGCCGCCGAAGCGCGCGCGACGGCCCGGCCGCCGGCATACGCGATGTAGACGATGTTGTTCGGATCGTCGCTCGGCGGCGGCGGCTCGGTCGGCATCGGCCCGCCGAAGGCGACCGCCGCGATCTGCTCGGACGCGAGCCGCTCCTCGGGTGTCTCGGCCCGCCGCACCTCGAGGTCCGGCGGCGCTGCGGCCGGCGGCCCGGCCAGCACCATGCCGACGGCGAGCGGTGTCGGCTCGTCGTCGACGAGGCCGAGGGCCAGCAGGCGCTCGGTGAGGTCGGCGGGCGTCGCGTGGGTGCCGATCTCCCACGTGAGCGCGGTGCGGCCACGTGCGCGCAGGAGCTCGTGGATCTCCGCGCGCACTTCCTCCACCTCGTCCTCGCGCAGGCGGAAGCGCTGCGCGACATTCCAGCCGGGCTCGTCACCGCGGCCCAGCCAGAGCACGTAGCGGTCGTCCACGATCCGCACGTCCGTCGGGCCGAGCGGCGTGTACGTGTTGGCGTTCTCGGCGAGTTCGATCAGGAGCTCCTCGTTCATCGCAGGCCGAGATCCTTTCCCCACGCATCGCGGTAGACGCTCTTCAGATGCTCGACGCGCGCGACGTACGCGCGCGTCTCCGCGAACTGGATCGGCTGCCCGTTCGCGCGCCACTTGTCCACGTTGCCCTGTCCGGCGTTGTAGGCCGCCAGGACGAGCTTTTCGCTGCCGTACTTCTGGAAGAGATTCGCGAGGTACCAGGCGCCGTAGCGAATATTGATCTCCGGGTCGTAGAGGTCGCTCGTGTGGAACGCGCTCCCGTGCGTGCGGATCGCGATTCCGCGCGCGGTCGCCGGCGTGAGCTGCATCAGCCCGATCGCGCCCGACGACGACTTCGCGTCGCTCCGAAACTTCGATTCCTGATAGATGACCGCGGCGACGAGCGACGGGTCGAGCCCGTGCTCGCGGGCATGCACGCGGACGTATTCCGAATAGCGCAGCGGGTAGCGGAGCCGCTCGTACCAGGGCGGGCTCGTCTCGTTCACGTATGCGAAGGCGCCGACGACCACCGCGACGACCGCGAGCAGCCAGATCAGCCGCCTCACGGAGCGAGCTCGTGCATCACCGAGGCGACGAACCGGTCCAGATCCTCCAGCGAGCCGATGTTCTTGAACGCGTAGTCGGCGCGCTGCACCTTCTCGCTGTCCGGGATCAGACGGGTCTCGCGATCGTCGGTTGCGACGATCGAACGGGCGCGGCGGAGCTTCTCCGGCGCCGTGATGACGACGACCTTGTCGAAGCGCGCGTCGCCTCCGGTCTCGTAGAGCAGCGGCACCTCCGTGACGCAGACCCTGGGAGCGTCCGGCAGCTCGGCGAGCTGCTCGCGCCACTGCAGGTACTCGAGCGAGACGAGCGGGTGCAGGAGGCTTTCGAGCCAGCCGAGAGCCTCGCGGTCGTTGAAGACGACCGTCGCCAGCGCTCCGCGGTCGATCTCCCCGTCGAGCCCGACCACCCCGTTGCCCATCCGCTCGACGACCGCGTCGCGCACGTCCTCGCGGCGCAGCAGGTGGTGGACGATCTCGTCGCTCGAGACAGTGGCCGCGCCGTGTCGCGCGAACGCCTGCAGTGCCTCGCTCTTGCCGGCTCCGATGCCGCCGGTGATCGCGACGGCTACCGGTTTGGTCACTCCCCGGAGCTGGGCGCTTCCGGCTCGCCGGCGGGCTCGACGCCCACCCCGGTCGCATCGGCCGTCGGCGCCTCGGCGGCCTCGGCGGCGGGCAGCTCGTCCGGAGCCTCCGGTGCGTCCGCGTCCTCCTCCGGCAAGACGTCCGGCTCCTCCACCACTTCGAGCGGAGGTGCCTCGTCGGCGAAGACGTCCTCCGACAGGTCGATCGCGGGCCGGGCGTGCACCGACTCGGCGCCGTCTGCCCGCGGCTGCACCGGATCGTCGTCCTCGACGCGCTTGAGCGAGAGCGAGAGGCGCCGGCGCTCGCCGTCGACCTCGATGATCTTGACGTTGACGGGCTGGCCCTGCGAGACGACCTCGCGCGGATTCTCGACGTGATGCTGCGCGAGCTCGGAGATGTGCACGAGCCCCTCGACCCCCGGCAGGATCTCGACGAACGCGCCGAACGTGACGACCTTGGTGACCCGGCCCTCGACGACGTCGTTCTCGTGATAGCTCTCCATCACCTGCTGCCAGGGATCGCTCTGAGTCTGCTTGAGACCGAGCGAGATGCGCTGCCGGTCGCGATCGATGTCGAGCACCTTGACCTGCACGGTCTGCCCGATGTCGAGCACTTCCGACGGGTGGTTGACGTGCGACCACGAGAGCTCGGAGATGTGGATCAGTCCGTCCATGCCGTCGAGGTCGACGAACGCGCCGAAGTCGACGATGTTCGAGATCTGCCCTTCGACGACGTCGCCGGGCTGAAGCTTGTCGAGGATCTGCTGCCGCTGCTCCTTGCGCTCCTCTTCGAGCACCGCGCGGCGGGAGAGCACCACGTTGTTGCGGGAGCGGTTGAGCTCGATCACCTTCGCGCGCAGCTCCTGCCCGAGGAACTCGTCCAGGTCCTGCACGCGGCGGATGTCGACGAGCGACGCAGGCAGGAAGCCCCGCACGCCGAGGTCGAGGATCAGGCCGCCCTTGACGACCTCGATCACGCGGCCGTTGACCGGCTCTCCGGACTCGGCCGCCTGCTCGATCGCCTTCCAGGCGAGCTCGAACCGCGCGCGCTTCTTGGACAGGATGAGGCGCCCCTCGGCGTCCTCCTTCGTGAGCACGAGCGCGTCGATCTCGTCACCGAGCGTCACCTCGTCGGCGGGGTTGACCGACCGTCGGATCGAGAGCTCGGAGACGGGGATGACCCCCTCGGACTTGTAGCCGATGTCGACGAGAACCTCGTCCTTGTCGACCCGGACCACCGTCCCGTGGACGACCTGCCCCTCGTTGATCTCGGGGAACGTGGAGTCGTAGTCGGGGATCAGCTCTCCGTCGGGGCCTTCGACCCAGACGCCGGGCTCGAGCTGCATGAGATCGTTGGAAGCCAAAGCGGCCGCGAAGTATAGCCACGTTCGGATTCCGCACCGCAGAGGCCGAGCGGAATGCCTGCTCAGCGAGCCTCCGGCGGTTCCCGGCCCGCTACTTGGCCTCGGCCCAGCTGTCGCCGACGCCCACGTCGACCGCGAGCGGCGGGTCGAGGTCGTAGGCGCCGCACATCTCGGCCCGCACGAGCTCCCGGACCTTCGACACCTCGGGCTCCGGCACCTCCAGCAGCAGCTCGTCGTGCACCTGGAGCACGAGCCGCGCTCCTCTCCCCTCCTCGCGCAGCCGGTTCGCGATGCGGATCATCGCGACCTTGATGATGTCGGCGTTCGACCCCTGCATGACGAAGTTGACCGCGATGCGCTCGCCGAAGCCGCGCGTCTGGCGGTTCGACGCGCGGATCTCGGGCACCGGCCGCCGCCGTCCGAGGAGCGACGTCACGTACCCGTCTGCCTTCGCCTGCTCGATCGTCCGCGCGATGAAGTCCTGCACGTGTGGGAAGCGCGCGAGATACGCGTCGATGTAGCGCTGCGCCTCGTCGCGCGGGATCTCGAGGTTCTCCGACAACCCGTAGGCGGAGATGCCGTAGACGATCCCGAAGTTGATCATCTTCGCGATCGACCGCTGGGCCGAGGTCAGTTTCGCCGGCTCGATGCCGAGCACCTCCGACGCGGTCGCGGTGTGAATGTCCTCGCCGCGCTCGAACGCTTCGCGCAGCTTGGGCTCGCCCGAGACGTGCGCGAGGATCCGCAACTCGATCTGCGAGTAGTCGGCACTGAGGAGACGATGCCCCTCCTCGGCGATGAAGGCGCTCCGGATCTCGCGGCCGAGCTCGGTGCGCACGGGGATCGCCTGCAGATTCGGGTCGGACGTCGACAGCCGCCCCGTCGCCGCGACCGTCTGGTTGAACGTCGTGTGCAGCCGGCCGTCCGTGTCGGAGATCAGCGACGGCAGCGGGCCGAGGTACGTGTTCAGGAGCTTCGACAGCTCGCGCCACTCCTCGAGCACCTCCACGATCGCGTGCTCGTGACGGATCGAGCGGAGCACCTTCGCGTCGGTCGAGTAGCCGGTCTTGCCCTTGCGCCCGGCGGTGAGCCCGAGCTTCTCGAAGAGGATCTTCCCGACCTGCTGCGTCGAGCCAAGCATGAACTCCTCGCCGGCGAGCTCGTACGCCCCGGACTCGAGCTCCTCGACGCGATCTGCGAGGCGCGCGGTGATCTCGCCCATGCGGTAGGTGTCGATCTTCACGCCGGCCTCCTCCATGCCGGCCAGCACCCGCGTCAGCGGCAGCTCGACTTCGCGGTAGAGACCGGTGACGCCGCGCTCCTCGAGCCGCTCGAGGAGCGGCCCGATCAGGCGACGGGGCGTCTCGGCACGGCGCACGAGCTCGGTCGTCTCCTCCTCGGCCTGCGGCACCGGGACGAGCTCGACGCCGTACTCCGCGGCGAGGTCGGCGAGGTCGTACCCCGCGCGACCGGGGTCGATCAGGTAGGCGGCGAGCAGGGTGTCGTCGCGCGCGTCGACCCGCAACGCCTTCGCGTCGTGCACGATCAATTGCGCTTCGCGCAATTGATCCAGGGAAGCGCTGCCGATGATCACCTCGCTCCCGGTTGCGACGGCGGCGCGGTCGCCGACGGCCGCGTAGCCCACCACTCCGCGAAAGTCGAGCTCCCCTTCCCGCCATGGAACATCGATCCCCGTCACCTCCAGCGGTGCTGCAGGCACGGCTTCGTCCAGCGTGTCCACTCGCGTCAGCAGCGCGCGGAACTCGAAGCGGCGGAAGATCTCCTTCAGCTGCGCGCGGTCGGGCGGGTCGAGGACGAGCTGCGCGGGATCGCAGTCGATGTCGAGGTCGCGGCGCATCGTGGCGAGCTCCTTCGAGGTGCGCGCGAGCTCGGCGTTCTCGGCGATGTTGCGGGCACGGGCCGGTGAGAGCTCCGCCGCGTGCTCGATCACCGACTCGAGCGACCCGTACTGCGCGATCAGCTGGCCGGCGGTCTTGTCACCGATCCCGGGGACGCCTGGAATGTTGTCGGAGGTGTCGCCTTTGAGGCCGATGAAGTCGGGCACCTGCTCCGGCGTGACGCCGTAGCGGGCCTCGACCCGTGCCGGCGTGTAGACGTTCACGTCCGCGACGCCTCGCGGCGTCATCATCAGGCAGATGTTCTCGCTGCAGAGCTGAAAGGCGTCGCGGTCGGTCGAGACGACGCAGGTCTTGATCCCGGCCGTGTCCGCGCGCGTCGCCAGCGTCGCGATCACGTCGTCCGCCTCCCAGCCCTCGAACTCCAGGTTGCGGTAGCCGAACGCCTCGACGATCGGCCGGAAGTGCGGGAACTGCTCACGGAGCAGGTCCGGCATCGGCCTCCGGCCCTCCTTGTAGACGACCTCCGCCGCCTCCGCGACCGCTGCGCGGTGCACCGGCCGCGAGTCCCACGCGACGGCGACGCCCTTCGGGCGGTAGTCCGCAAGCAGCTTGAAGAGCATGTTCGTGAAGCCGAGGAGCGCGCCCGTCGGCTGCCCGTCGGTGGTGGCGAGCTCCTCGGGCAGGGCGAAGAAGGCCCGGTAGGCGAGGTTGTTGCCGTCGACGATGAAGAGGTCGGAGTCGCGCGCGGGCGCGTCGTCCAGCTCGAGCTCGGCTCCGGTCAGCGTCTTCGGCACAGGGCAACGGTATCGTCCTGACCCCATGGCGGGCCTCGAGATTCACCCACTTTCCGGCCTTCGCGACGAGGCCGCGAACCTGCTGGCCGAGCGCTACGCGCGGCAGCGCGCGGCCGAGCCGCTGCTGCCGGCGGTGGACGACTTCGCCTCCCACCTCCCGGACGGGGACGGCCTCGTCGCGACGCGCGGCGGCGAGGCGGTGGCCTACCTCGCCGGCGCGGTCGACGGCGAGACGAAGATCGCGCGCTGGCTCTTCGCCGGCCACGCCGCGCGGGAGCCGGAGGCGCTGCGAGACCTGTTCGCCGTCCAGGCCGCGGAGCTCGGCGTCTCGCGGTTCATGCTCACCGTCCCGGCCACCGACCGGGCGTTGATCGACACGTGGTTCAGCCTCGCGTTCGGCTGCCAGGCTGTCTGGGCGGTCCGAGAGGTCGAGCCGTGGACGCCGATCGAGTTCGGCGGAACGATCCGTCCGGCCACCCCGGACGACGTCGAGGAGGCGATCGACTTCGACGAGATCCTCTACGACCACCAGGCAGTGACCCCGAGCTTCTCCGGGCTGGCAGCGCCCACACGCGACGACATTCGGGCGGAGTGGGCAGAGGTCTGGGACGACCTCGAGACCTTCCAGCCGTTCGTCGCCGAGCGCGCCGGGCGGCTCGTCGCACTCCTCGGGCTCTATCGGCGCCCCGAGGGCGATCTCCGCGTGCCCGAGCACAACATCGATCTCGCGTTTGCCGCGACCCGCCCAGAGGTCCGGGGCACCGGAACCGGGCTGGCGCTGACCGCGTATGCGATGAACTGGGCGCACGCCCACGAGTTCACGTCGATGACGGTCGACTGGCGCTCCGTCAACCTGCTGTCGTCCCGGTTCTGGCCGCGCCGCGGGTTCCGGCCGCAGTACCTCCGCCTCTACCGGTCGGTGCCGTAGTGCCGTCCGGCTCGGCGATCGCGCTCTTCTGTCTCGCGTCGGTCGCGCTCGCCGTCGTGCCCGGGCCTGCGGTGACCTACATCGTCACCCAGAGCATCGACAAGGGCCGGAGCGCCGGCCTCGTCTCGGCGCTCGGGGTCGCAAGCGGTGGGCTCGTCCACGTTGCGGCGGCGACGGTCGGGCTCTCGGCCCTGATCGCGTCCTCGGCGACGGCGTTCACCACCGTCAAGCTCGTCGGCGCCGCCTACCTGATCGTCGTCGGGATCCGGCGCATCCTGAACCGTGACGAGGACGGCGAGGTGCCGACCGAGCCGACGCCGCACCATCAGCTCTACCTGCAGGGCGTGATCGTGAACGTCTTCAACCCGAAGACGGCGCTCTTCTTCCTCGCCTTCCTGCCGCAGTTCGTGAACCCGAGCCGGGGCTCGGTTGCGGTGCAGGTCGCCTTCCTCGGCGTGCTCTTCGCGGCGATCGCGCTCACCTCGGACGTCGTGTACGCGCTGCTCGCCGATCTGCTCGCGGGCCGGCTCCGGCGCAGCGGAACCGGCGCCAAGCTCCGCCGCTGGGTCTCGGGCGGCATCTTCATCGCCCTCGGCGTCACCGCAGCGACCGCCCGCCGCGTCTCGTGACCCGGATCCCGCTGCTCAGCGACACGCGGATCGTCGTCGCCGACACCGACGCGGACGACCTCGTGCTGCGGCCGCCCCGCCAGCGCGAATCCCTCGAGGACGTGGGGCGCGCGGTGCTCGACGCCTTCGCGTTCCCGCTCGCCGGCGAGCCGTTGGAGAAGCTCGTCCGCCGCGGCGGCACGGCGACGCTCGTGATCGAACAGCCGTCCCTCCCGATCCCGGGGGCCGCCTCCGGCCCGCGGCATCTCGCCACCGCCGTCGTCGCCGACGAGCTGGCCCGTCTCGGGGTCGCGCAGGTCACGATCCTCGTCGCCGGCGGTCTCCTGCGCCGGATGACACCGCGCGAGATCGGTCTGCTCGTCCCCCCCGACTTTCGCCGCCGGTTCAAGGGACGCGTCAGCGTGCACGACGCCGAGGCGGACGACCTGGTCGACCTGGGCCGCGACGGCAACATCGATCTGCGCGTCAACCGTGCGCTCGTCGAGACCGATCTCGTCGTGACGGTGACCGCAGCGGAGTCCGTGCTGCACGGCGGCCCGGCCGCCCTGCTCGGAGCGAGCGGCCGCGAGTCGCTGCGCGCAGCGGGCGCGCTCTCGCTGCTCGAGCCGAATGCGTCACAAGGCTGGCGAGTCGCCGTCGAGATCGAGCGGAGACTCGGGGAGCGGGTGCCCGTCACGGGCGTCTCCCTCGCCCTCAACGCACCGCGGCTCACCGGCCCGCTCGCCGGCTATCCGCAGGACCAGGAGGCGATCGACCGCGTGCTGGACGCCCGTGTGCGCCGGCTCTTCCAGGTGGCGCCGGGCCTCGTCCGGCAGCGGCTCCTCGAGCGCGTGCCACGCGAGCTGACCGTGGCGGCCGTCTACGCAGGCCCGCCGTCCGTGGCGCACACGGAGGCGCTGCTGCGGGCCACCGTCCTCAAGGGGGTGTCGCTCGACGAGCCGGTCGACGCACTCGTGATCGGCATCCCGCCGACGACGCCGTGGATTCCACGCGAGCGTCCGAACCCCGTCACCGCCGCGTACCTCGGGCTCGGGCTCGCCCTGCGGCTGTGGCGCAATGCCCCGCCGATCGCCGCCGGCGGCACGGCGATCCTCGTTCACCCTCTGCCGCGGCGCTTCCAGCGCCCCACGCAGACGCCGTACCGGGTGCTCTTCCACGACCACCGCACGGCGCGTGACGTCGACGCGATGCGCGAGGCGGAGGCGGCGGCCGTCCGCGACCCGGCCGGCCTCGACGAGTACCGCTCCGGCCGTGCGTGCCACCCGCTGCAGCCGTTCGTCGAATGGAGCGCCTGCGACGCCGTCACGCACCGGCTCGGCGCGGTGCTGATCGCCGGCTGCCGCGACTTCGTCGCCGCGCGTCAGCTCGGGTTCGTGCCGGTGCACGGCCTCGGGGCCGCCCTCGAGATGGCGCACGGCCGCGGTGCGCGCCGGGTCGGCTATCTGCTCACGCCGCCGTTCTTCCCGCTGGTCGTCGGGAGCTGACGAAAACCCGTAGCCTGCCCTCGCGTGGACACCGTGATCGAGACGCGCGCGCTGACGAAGCGCTTCGGCAGTCGCGCGGCCGTCGACGCCGTCGACCTGACGGTGCCCGCCGGAGTCGCGTTCGGCTTCCTCGGCCCGAACGGCGCCGGCAAGACGACCATGATCCGCACGCTGCTCGGCCTGACGCGGCCCACCTCCGGCGGCGTCACCCTGCTCGGGCTCCCGCAGCCGGCGAAGCGGGCCGAGGCGCTTGCCCGGGTCGGCGCGATCGTCGAGGAGCCGAAGTTCCACCCACACCTGACGGGGCGGGAGAACCTGAAGATCATCGCGGCGGCACGCGACCGGGCGGCGGCGGCGCGCATTCCGGAGTCGCTCGAGCGGGTCGGGCTCGCGAACCGCAGCGACGATCGCGTCAAGTCCTATTCGCTCGGGATGCGCCAGCGACTCGGGATCGCGCGCTGCCTGATCGCGGATCCGGCGCTCCTGATCCTCGACGAGCCGATGAACGGCCTCGACCCGGCAGGCATCCTGGAGATGCGGCATCTGATTCGCGCGTTCGTCGCCGAGGGCCGCACGGTGTTCCTCTCCTCCCACCTGCTCGACGAGGTCGAGAAGACGTGCGACCAGGTCGCGATCGTCGACCAGGGCCGCATCGTCGTGCAGGGCGGCGTCCACGAGATCGCATCGACGGGGGACCCGACCGTGCTGATCGAGGTCGACGACGTGGCGGCGGCGCGGCGCGTGCTCGACGGGCGCGCGATCGAGGAGGAAGGGAGCGCGCTGCGCGTCAAGCTGGCCGGTGGGCTCACGCCTGCGTCGCTCAACCGGGCGCTCGTCGAAGCCGGCCTCGCGGTTTCGAGGCTCGAGCCCGCCCGCGCCACGCTCGAGGAGAAGTTCCTCGAGATCACGTCTCGTCTCGAAGGCAACGAATGACACTCGTCGGCGCCGAGATCCTGAAGCTCGTTCGCCGCCGCGGGCTGATGGCGTGGTCGCTGATCCTCACGGTCGGCTGCGTGCTCGTCGCGGAGGTCGTGCTGGTCGTCCTCCACGCGGTCAACTCCGCACACCACGGTCCCGCCGGTGGAACCGAGAACTTCAAGGGCGTCATCTTCCTGCTCGCCGGCGTGGGAACTGTCGCGGCGATCATCATCGGCGCGACGGCGGGAACGCAGGACGTCGCGAACGGCGTCTTCCGCGACCTCGTGGTGACCGGGCGTAAGCGCGCGACGCTCTTCAACGTCCGGACGCCGGGGGCGCTCGCCGTCTTCCTGCCGATGCTCGCGCTCGGGTTTGCGATCGCCGCCGCGGTCGCCTTCGCATTCGCGGGGAGCCTGGCGACGCCGTCCGCCTCGCTGACGGCGAAATACGCCGAGTACAGCCTCGCGATCACCTGCGTCAACGTCATAGTCGCGATCGGTCTGGCGTCGTTCGCGAGCTCTCGCGTCGTCGTCGGTGTGCTGATCGCGTGGAACGCGATCGTCTCGCACATCCTGATCAGCATCGGCGCGCTCGGCAGTTCCCGGAAGCTGATCGACGTCGCGGCGGCCGAGCACTTCCTGCCGCGCGACACCGGCAACGAGACGGTGGTGATGTCGACCGCGACGGCGCTCGTCGTGCTGCTCGTCTGGGCGGGGATCTTCCTGGGCGCCGGCCGCTGGTGGACGAACCGCGTCGACGCGTAGGCCGCCGCGCGGAGGCACCTACAGCCGTGGCCCAAAGTGCGCTGTCGATCCCGGCCGCGGCCGCCCGTGCGCCGTCGGGTTACGACTCGCCGAGATACGTCTTGCGCACCTGCTCGTTCGTCTTCAGCGCGGCGGCGCTGTCGGCGAGCACGATGCGGCCCGTCTCGAGCACGTAGCCGCGGTGCGCGTGGTCCAGCGCCATCAGGGCGTTCTGCTCGACGAGCAGGATCGACGTTCCCTGCTCGTTGATCTGCTTGATGATGTCGAAGATCCGCTCGACGAAGATCGGGGCGAGCCCGAGCGACGGCTCGTCGAGCAGGAGGAGCTTCGGCTGCGCCATCAGCGCCCGCCCGATCGCGCACATCTGCTGCTCGCCGCCCGACAGCGTGCCGGCCTTCTGCTGGCGCCGCTCCTGCAGGCGCGGAAACAGCTCGAAGACGCGATCCATGTCGCGCTTCACCTCGTGGCGGTCGTTGCGCTGGAACGCGCCCATCTCGAGGTTCTCGGTCACCGTCATGCGCGGGAACAGGCGCCGGCCCTCCGGCGACTGCGCGATGCCACGCCTGACGATCTCGTGGGCCGGCACGGCGGTGATGTCACGCCCCTGGAAGCGGATGTGTCCCTGCCGCGGATGATTCAGCCCGTTGATCGAGCGCAGCGTCGTCGACTTGCCGGCGCCGTTTGCGCCGAGCAGCGTCACGATCTCGCCCTCCCGCACCTCGAGCGAGATGCCCTTCAGCGCATGGATCGACCCGTAGTAGGTGTGGATGTCCTGGATCTGCAGGATCGTGGAGCCGTTCGTCGCGACGCTCATGAGAGCCCCTGCCGCTTCATGTCCTCGACGGCGGCCTTGCCGAGGTAGGCCTCGATCACGCGCTCGTTCTGCTGCACCTCGCGCGGCGTTCCCTCTGCGATCTTCTCGCCGTAGTCGAGCACGGAGACCCGGTCGGAGACGCCCATCACGACCCGCATGTCGTGCTCGATCATCAGCACCGTCAACTGCTCCTCCTCGCGGAGCCTGCTGACGAACGCCGTGAACTCCGCCGACTCCTGCGGGTTCATCCCGGCGGTCGGCTCGTCGAGCAGCAGCAGCTGCGGGTCGGTCGCGAGCGCGCGGGCGACCTCGAGGCGACGCTGGTCGCCGTAGGGCAGGTTGCGCGCGGTGGCCTGAGCCTGGCGGCGCAGGCCGGTGAACTCGAGCAGCTCCAGCGCGCGTTGGCGCGTCGCCCTCTCCTCCCGCTTGACGAACGGAGTGCGCAGAACCGAGTTGAAGATGTTCGCCTTCATCCGCGAGTGCATCCCGACCATCACGTTCTCGACCGCCGTCATGTTCTGGAACAGACGAATGTTCTGGAACGTCCGCCCCATGCCGCGGGCGGTGATCGCGTGTGGCGGCTTGCCGGTGACGTCCTCGCCGAGGAAGAGCACCTGTCCCGCCGTCGGCTTGTAGACACCGGTGAGCATGTTGAAGAAGGTCGTCTTGCCCGCGCCGTTCGGGCCGATCAGCGAGATCACCTTGCCGCGCGGAACCGTGAAGTCGACGTTGTTGACCGCGACGAGGCCGCCGAACTCCTTCCGCACGCCGGTGGCGACGAGGACGTCCGTGTCGCTCATTCGACCACCATCCGGTTGTCGCTCGTGATGTCGTAGAGCGGCTCGTCGTGCACTCCCTCGTGCAGCTCTGCGGCGACGCGCTTCGAGGGGATCAGGCCCTCCGGCCGGAAGAGCATGACGAGCAGGATGATCAGCCCGTAGATGCCCGACGCGTACAACGGCACGTCCAGATTCGGGTGATGGCTGCCGAGATGGACGTTCGCGTTGATCCACGCGCCGGTGTTCGCGAGGCCCTCCTGGTTCAGATACGCGAGGAACGCGCCGCCGACGATCACGCCGGCGATGTTCCCCATGCCGCCGAGGATGACCATGCAGAGGATGAACACGGAGATGTTGAAGTAGAAGTCGCCGGGGAACGTCGCGCTCTTGAAGACGGCGTAGTAGGCGCCGGCGACGCCGCCGAAGAACGCGCCGCTCGCGTACGCCCACGTCTTCGTCTTCATCAGCGGAATCCCCATCGCCGCCGCAGCGGTCTCGTCCTCGCGGATCGCGATCCACGCGCGTCCGAGGCGTGAGTACTGCAGCCGCCACGAGCAGAAGACCGTGAAGAGCAGCAGCAGGATCGCGGTCCAGAAGAACAGGTCCGTCGACGTCACCTGGTGGCCCAGGTAGGTCGCGTTGCAGCACTGCAGGTAGTTGGCGGGCAGGAAGCCCCCGGTCCAGTGCGAGAGGTTGTTGCCGAAGCCGATCGAGTCGATCGGCGTGATGCCGTTCGGGCCGTTCGTCAGGTTGAAGCCGGTCCCGATGAAGTTGTCGCTGTTGCGGGCGACGTCGTAGATGATCTCGCCGAACCCGAGCGTCACGATCGCGAGGTAGTCACCGCGCAGGCGCAGCGTCGGAAGGCCGATGATGATCCCGAAGAGTGCGGTGATGAAGCCGGCAAGCGGCAGCAGCAGCCAGATCGTCACGTGGATCCCGGGCAGCTTCGGATCGATGCCGACGGAGCCGAAATGCCAGGTGTGGTGGGAGAACTGCAGCGACGCGAACCAGGCGGCGGTGTAGGCGCCGGTCGCATAGAACGCGACGTACCCGAGGTCGAGCAGACCCGCGTAGCCGACGACGATGTTCAACCCGACGGCCATCATCACGAACACGATCATGTAGACGCCCGTCGCGACGTCGGGCCAGACGCCGAACACCGGGATCGTGAACATGTTCTCCTGGTAGAAGGGATAGAGGACGGTGAGGACGATCGCGATCGTCGGCAGCGCCCAGCTCCGGTAGCGCTTCGGGATCCAGAAGATCCCGAAGGCGATCGCGAAGGTGGCCGCGAGCGACCGCGGGCCGAGGATGAGGAAGACGAGCACGACGACCCCTTCGCCGACGAGCTGCCAGGGCAGCCGCGGCAGCCGGTGAATCCAGTAGAGCGCGGAGATCACGACGACCGCGTAGCCGAGCGAGTGGTCGATGAAGAAGAGCAGGACGGCGAGCAGCAACTCGAGAGCGATCGCGATCGCCGCCCGCTGCCTGAACGGCAGGGCATCCCAGCGAGCGTGCATCTGATTGCGGAAACCGACCACGTCCGGTGACGTCTCGGTCGTCGCGGCGTCGCTCATCCACCCTCCGGCGTGCGTTCCCCGAGGAGGCCCTCGGGCCGGAAGACGAGGATCAGGATCAGGATCGAGAACACGATCGCCTCGGTCCAGTCGGAGCCCGGCGCGCGCCAGTTGAGGCCCTCGTTGAACGCCTGGATGCAGGCCGATCAGGATCGCACCGAGGACGGCGCCGGGCAGGTTGCCGATGCCGCCGAGCACGGCCGCCGTGAACGCGATCAGGCCGAGCTGGAATCCCTGGTCGAAGCGCACGGTCGTCACGTAGAGCGAGTAGAGGAAGCCGGCAGCGCCGGCGAGAGCGCCCGCGATCAGGAACGTGAAGGAGATCGTGCGGTTGACGTTGATGCCCATGATCGCGGCCGCTTCCTTGTCCTGGGCGGTTGCGCGCATCGCCTTGCCCTGCTTGGTGCGCTGCACGAGGTACGAGAGCGCCAGCAGCACCGGCACCGTGACGAACACGACGATCAGCTTGTTCCACTCGTACGCGACGCCGTGGAAGCTGAAGATCTGCGAGTGCGGGAAGACGTCGGGCGCGGTGATGTAGTTCGGCCCCTTCCAGGCCAGGCCGACGTCTTCGATGATGAAGCTCACGCCGATGGCGGTGATCAAGGGGGCCAGGCGCGGGGCGTTGCGCAGCGGCTTGTAGGCGATGCGCTCGATGGTCGCGTTGAGGAGACCGCACGCGAGCATGGTCAGGAACAGCGTCGCGATCGCGATCGGGACCGTGACCGCGCCCTGACCGTGGTGCAGGTTGAAGAAGTGCGTGCCGATCGTGATCGTGAACATGCCGCCGAGCATGAACACGTCACCGTGCGCGAAGTTGATCAGCTCGAGGATGCCGTAGACGAGCGTGTACCCGAGCGCGACGAGCGCATAGACGCACCCGGTCGTGATCCCGATCAGGAACACCGTCGTGAAGTCCGCCGGGGTCTTCACCGCGTTGACCACGAGCCAGAGGACCAGCAGACCGACGAAGGCGAGCCCGAAGACCGAGATCATGCTCGGACGCTTGAAGCGGGTTGCGAGCGTCGGTGCGGAAGCGTCGGCGGCCACGGGTTCAGGCGACTTTACTGCGTCCAGGGGGAAAGTCCTATCGAACCGCGGGGCTACGATTGGGCGCTGCAGGCCGAAGTGGCGGAACTGGCAGACGCGCCGGACTCAAAATCCGGTTCCCCTCGGGGAGTGTGGGTTCGATTCCCACCTTCGGCACCTGAGCGCCGCCGGCGGTCGGCTCGATCGGGCTACGGAACGATGTTGTGGTTGAGATGGAAGACGTTGTCCGGGTCGTACCGGCGCTTGACCTCGACGAGCCTGTCGTAGTTGGGACCGTAGGCTGCGCGGATCGCGTCGTCGGCCTGGTCGTCGCCGAGGTAGTTCAGCCAGCGGCCGCTTCCGAAGTGGGGCCGTAGCGCGGCGAACGTCGCGCGCGTCCACTCGAGGTTCGTCTCCGTGTCGGCCGGGTCGACCCAGACCGACGGGATCAGGAGGTTCCAACCCTCGGCGCGGTGTGGCACCGCGGTCTCCGTGACGCCGACGCGCGTCACGGCGCCGTGGAAGTGCTCGAAGATGATCCCCGTCATCGGCGAGGGCACCGACGCGAACCGCTCGACGGCGATGTCGATCAGCTCGTCGGTGAGGCCGCGGATGAAGCTCGACAGCCAGTAGTTGAGCGCTCCGGTCGGATAGGCAGCGTCGATGAGCGTGTTCATCACCGGATACGGCATCGGTCCGACCTCGACCACGAGCGGCGAGCCCCACGTCTTGAACGGCTCGAGCTCGCGCTCCGCGACGGCCGGGTCGCCGGCGTGGAACACGATCAGCGCGGCGAGCTTTGCGCCGGAGCCGTCCGGCGCGTGCACGAGACCTGCCCACACGGTCAGATCGTCGGAGCAGTTCGCCACCGCATCCCGGTAGAAGCGCAGCAGCTCCGGCGCGGCGTCCACCGGATGGGCGATCAGTCCGCCCACGATCAGCTGGAGCGGATGGAGGCGGTAGGTGAACGAGGTCGCGACGCCGAAGTTGCCGCCGCCGCCCCGGAGCGCCCAGAAGAGATCGGGATGGGACTCGGCATCCACCTGAAGGACCTCACCGCCGGCCGTGACGAGCTCGACGGCGGCCAGGTTGTCGGAAGAGAGACCGTGCTTCGCCATCAGCCAGCCGAGGCCGCCGCCGAGCGTGTAGCCGCCGATCCCCGTGGTCGAGACGGCCCCACCGGTCACCGCGAGCCCGTGCACGGCCGCCGCGTCGTTCAACTCGCCCCAGAGCACACCGCCTCCTGCGGTCACCGTCCGCGCCTCGGCGTCGACCGCGATCCCCTTCATCTCTGCGAGATCGATCATCACGCCGCCGTTCGTCACCGCGCGTCCGGCGACGTTGTGCCCGCCCCCGCGCACCGAGACCTCGAGCCCCTCTCGCCGCGCGAGAGCGAGCGCCGCGACGACGTCGCTCGCCTGCCGGCACCGGACGATCAAGGCCGGCTTTCGGTCGATCAGCCCGTTGTGCACCGCGCGGGCCGCGTCGTAGCCGGGATCGGCCGGCCCGAGAACGGGCCCGGAGACCTGCGCAGCGAGGTCCGTGACGAGAGCGGCATCCAGGCCTGCGGTCATGTTCCACCTCCGTTTTCGGTCGTGACCCCCACCTGCTTCGGTCGAGTCTAGGACGGCCGGCGCGCCCGACACAAGTGCCCGCCGCGAGCGCGCGGGAGCACGCAGGCAACCGCCGTTGGCGGGCCGTTAGCGCGGCGTTGGAGCGCGATTTGGGCTCGGCCGGACGGTGGGGCCATGAACCTCACCGCCACACATATCAGCCTCCGCGGCCCCGGCCGCATCGTCTTCCTCCTCGCGACGGCCGCCCTCGTCACGGCTGTCGCCCTGAATCTCCCGAGCGGGTCCGACCACGCGCCCGCCGGGGCTCCGCTCAACATCACGATCACCTACACCACGAGCACCGGGGCCGTGCGGGATGCGGTCGTCCTCCTGCCCGCCGGTTACCGACCGAGTCAGAACCCGCCGCTGCCGCTCGTCATCTCTCCCCACGGACGTGGCGCGACCGGCCGCTCGAATGCGAAGTTCTGGGGCAACCTGCCGACCGTCGGCAAGTTCGCCGTCGTCTGCCCCGACGGAATGGGCCGGCGTCTCAAGAACTTCTCCTACGGCTATTCGGGTCACATCGACGACCTCGCGAGGATGCCGCAGATTGTCGTCAAGGCCCTGCCGTGGGTCCACATCGACCCGCGCCGAATCTACGCTCTCGGCAGCAGCATGGGCGGCCAGGAGACGCTGCTGCTCGTCGCGCGCCATCCCCATCTGCTCGCCGGCGCCGCTGCGATGGACTCGGTCACCGACCTCGCGCTTCGCTACGGCCAGTCACTCGAACTGCCGACGAACGCGGAGTTCGTGAAGCGCTGGGGCGCCTCGGAGAGCACATGCCTGCGCAGCGCGATGCGGCGTGAAGTCGGCGGAACTCCCGCCGACGCCGCCCGCGCCTTCGCGGCGCGGAGCCCGCTGAGCCAGGCCGCCGCGATCGCGCGCTCGGGCGTCCCGCTGCAGATCTGGTGGAGCCGGAAGGACAGGATCGTCGTACACCAGAAGACACAGTCCGGCGCGCTGTACCGCACGCTCCTCCGTCTCGGCGCCAGCGCACCCCTGGAGGCGTATGTCGGACGGTGGGCGCACTCGTCGGAGATGCGCTCGACCGCTCTGCTGCCCCTCGCGCTCTCCCGCTTCGGACTGCTGCCGGGCAGCCTGGCCGACACGCCCGCCGGCGTCACGCACCTCGTCGCCGCGTGAGCGATCAGGGCAGATAGCGCAACCGAGCACGCTGCGACAGGGGCCGGGCGAGCGCGTCGAGCCGCGCCTCGGCCACCGTCACGAGCGCAGCCACGCCGCCGCAGAGATCGCAACGGTACTCGCGCGCGGTGCCGTCGCGGCCGGACGTGAGGATGTGCCGTCCGTCGGGCGAGAACGAGGCACTCGTCAACGGTCCCGTGTGCCCGTGCAGGTACGTGATCAGCCGACCGCTCGCGACCAGCCAGAGGCCGGCAGTCGTCGGTCCCGCAGTGACCACCAGGCGCGTGTCGGGACTCAACGTGGCGCCGAAGACCTGACCGAAGTGGCCGCGCAGCACGGTCGACGCACCTGTGTCCACCCGCCAGATCCGTGCGTCGTGGTCGCGGCTCGAGGTGACGACGAGCGTCCCGTCGGTGCTGAACTCGGCGTCCGTCAACGCTGCCCGGTGACCGGCGAGGACCCGAAGGAGGCTGCCGCTGCGCACGTCCCAGATCCGGGCGTCGCCGTCACCGCCCGCGGTCACGATCGTCCGTCCGTCCGGGCTGAACGACGCGGAGGAGAACGGCCTGCCCTGCGCGAGCGCGCGCACGAGGGAGAACGTCGATGCGTCCACGATCCTGATGCTTCCGTCCGCCGCCGGCGCTGCGAGCAGCCGCCCGTCCGCGCTCACCGAGAGCGGACCGGCCGACAGGTCGCGAATGCTCTTGACGATCGCCCCGTCCTCGACACGCCAGGTCCTCACCGTGCGCCGCTCGTCCGCAGTCACCACGAGACGGCCGTCTTCGACGAACACGGCACTCGTCACAGGAGCCGGATGACGAAGCGTCCGAACGACTCGCCGCCCGTCGAGGATCCTGGCCGTCCGATCGTCGCCGGCGACGAGGATCGATCGTCCCGGGCCGAAGGCCGCGACCCGCAGCGGCTTTCCGGACGCCGCGACGAGACGAAGCTGCGGCGCCGTGCCGGGGTCCCAGACCCGAGCCGTGCCGTCGTCGCTCGCAGTCACGACTGCCTGTCCGTCGGGGCTGAAGCTCGCATCGACCACCGCTTCGGTGGCCGTGTGACCGCGGAGCGCGACCTGTGCCCGGCCGGTGGCCGCCTCCCAGACGCGGGCGGTGCCGTCGCTGCTCGCGGTGACGAGATACGTGCCGTCGGAGCTGAACGAGACGCTGTTCACCCCCATCGAATGGCCGAGCATCTGGGCGACGCGGGCGCCGGTGCGCACGTCCCAGACGCGCGTGGCTCCGTCGGTGCTCGCGGTGGCGAGCAGGCGACCGTGAGGGCCGAACACGGCGTCGGTGACCGCCCCGAGGTGCTTGCCGAGCACGTGGACGAGCCTGCCGCTCGCGGCCCGCCAGAGCGCTGCCTTGTGATCGATCCCGCCGGTGACGACCAGGCTGCCGTCCGGGCTGAACGACGCGGTCTGGACGCCGCGGGCCGCCAGCTCGTGCACGAGCCGCCCGCTCGGCAGCGCGAAGATACGTGCCCGCCGGTTCGAGCCGTCACTGTCGCTCGCAATGGTGACGAGGTGCCGACCGTCCGGGCTGAACGACGCCGCAAGCACCGGGCCGGCATGGCGGATCATCACGACCGGCGTCCCGGTCGCCACCTGCCAGACGCGCGCCGTTCCGTCCCTGCTGGTCGTGACCGCCATCGTGCCGTCGTCGCTGAACGCTCCGCCGGTGACCGGACCTGCATGCTGAAGCGACGCGACGACCCTTCCGTCAGCGACACGCCAGAGCCGGGCGGTGCCGTCGTCGCTCGTCGTCAACACGAGCCGGCCGTCCGGGCTGAACCGGGCGGCCGTGACCGGCCCGCGGTGCCTCAGTGTGCGGATCGGGGTCCCGTCACGACGCCACAGGCGAGCCGACCCGTCACCGGCGGCGGTCAGGACGAGTGAACCGTCGGGGCTGAAGGACGCAGCCCGCACCGGGCTTCCGCTCGGGAGGACGGCTCGCTCCCGCGCCGAGATCAGCGCCTGCCTCAGCACGTCCTCGATCTCGCTGGTGGGCTTGCGGCCTGCCGATTGAACTGCCAGGTCGAGGCTGCGCTGAGGGTCGACCTGAAGCTGCGACACCGCCACGGCCGCCAGCTCTCGTGCCCGCGCGACGTTGGCCTGCGAGCGTGCCTCGCTACGCTGCGTGATCGCGAGGATCGTGACGCCGGCCATCACCGCGAGCGCGATTGCGCCGAGCACGACGATTCGTACCAGGCGGCGATGACGGGTCTCCGCCTCCGCCCGTTGACGTTCGAGCTCCCGCTCCGAATCGTGCGTCGCCTTCCAAGCCAGCACGGGCTCGGCGAGCACGTCGTGGAAGATCTCGTAGCGAGCGGCGTGTGCGTTGCCGTTCGAGATCACGCGGACGATGCGATCGTCGCTCAACCGTCCCAGCACCGAGACGACGGCCGGATGCGACGCGCCGGCATAGCGCTCGAGATCGCCGACTTCGTGCGCGATCTTCGTCCCGGACGGGGTCACCAGGTAGTCGAACATCGTCGCGGCGAGATCCTGCTGGCCCGAGCTCAGAGCAGCCAGCGCCCGCGCGACGTGATCGCCGACGATCAGCTCCGCGCCCCCAAGCCGGCGAAGCGTCGCCAGCCGAAGCGCTCTCGACCCGGTGCTGCGCTCCTCGTCCCACAGCCGCTGCATGACGAGCTGGAGGTACGGCGTCTCGACCCGGTCGCCGCGTTCCTCGCCGGCGACCGTTCCCTTCCCGCGCTTCCGCACGACGACCCGGCCCGTGGCCACCTGGTCGAGGACGGCGTTGACGAGCTCTGGTTCGAGCTCCACGCTCTCCTCAGCCCCGACGAGCTCGTTGTACCGGGCCACCGGCCCGACAATCGCTGCGCGGCCGGCGTCTCGGCCGAGGTGCTCCAGGCGCAGGTAGTTGCCGAGGACATTCGGGATCATCGGCTTGAACGCATCGAGCTTCGCCACCGCGTCCTCGCGGATCGCAAGCAGGAAATTGACCCGGAGATCGGCGCGCGCGACCACCGCGGCGAGCTCCGCGGGGAAGGTCCCCGGCTCGTCCTCGTCCTGGTGGTAGAGGAAGTACTCCTCGACCTGGTCGAGGATGACGTACAGGTCTCCACCGAGCAGCTGCTGCCACGTGCGAAGCGTCTCGGCGAGCGGCAAGCCGTCGTCGACAGGCGCCTCGACGCCCCCGAGGGCACGCGTGATCTCGTCGATGCAGGCGCGGCGGAGCGCGCCTACCGGATCGTCGCGCCACGCGTCGAAGACGACGACCGCAAGCTCCGCGTCCCCGCGATCCTCCAGGCCCCTCCTGGCGATTTCGCGCAGGTGGTGTGCGACGCCCGCGCGGAGCAAGGAGCTCTTCCCCACCCCGGTCTCGCCGTACAGAACAGTCAGCCTGGAGGCCATCAGGTTCGCTTCGACGAGCCCGCGTTCTCGTTCGCGTCCGAAGTAGAACGGCACGTCGAGCTCGGAGTCCTCGAACATCCGGAGCCCCTTGTACGGCGCCAGGGACGGTGTCGTCATCTCCCGGCCTCCGCCTCCACACGAGCTCGCAGCTCCGCCAGATACTGCTCCACGGGCAACGTGAAGACGTCGATGCCTCTCTGGCGCCAGAGCTCCTGCTCGATCTCCTCGGCCCGGGGAATCACCGCCCAGGAGCGATAGGCGACCTTCTCGCGTCCGAACAGCCGATGGAGGAAGACGCGGAGGCTCCACTCCTCGAGGGGGTAGCCGAGGAACAGGAAGTGGCTGCGACGCAACTTCGCGGCGAGCGTGACGGGGAGCACGACCGAGATGTCAGCCTGGGCCAGGTAGTCGATGTAGTCGTCCTCGCTGACGACGAAGCTCTCCCACTCGCGATCCGGGCCTGAATCGATGCCGCCGTGGATCTTGAAGAGGACCGTCGTGTGCTCGAGCGAGAGGTCGGTGTAGGCGTTCGGGACGTCGACGACGGTGCTCTCGCCGTTCTGCTTCAGGTGCAGGAACTTGCCGCGGTGCCGACCGAGGGCGAGATAGACGACGACGTCGAGATCCTCGTCCGCCTCCCTGAACGCCTGCTCGAGCAACCGGTCGAAGTTCGTCTCGAGGAGGAGGGGCCGCGGCGCGCCGCGCTCGTGCAGCAGCGCAGCGAGCCCGGCCACGGCGCGGTGGGTCGGGCCCGGGGCGCAGTCCTGGTCGAAGAGCGCGTGCAGCTCGTCGTAGAGCGGGCCGGCGCCCTTGGCGAGGGTGACGTACTCCGCCACTCGCGGCAGGTCGCGCCGGTGGTCGGCCGGATAGTCGAAGACGCGCGCCAGATGCGCGGCGACCGCGTCGAGGTCGGGAGGCGATCCTTCCTGGACGCCGTTCGCCTGGTTGACGCCGGAGCCGATGACGATCACGAGGCGGCCGGCGAGCAACGCCTTCAGGACGTCGCCGAAGTGGTCGTCGATCGTTCGCACCGGCGCTGCGTGCTCGAGCTCGCCCTCTTGTCTCAGGATCGAGCGGTAGAGCTGGTTGAGGGCCGGGCTCGGTTCGATGCCGAGCTCGTCGACGAGGATGCGGCGTGCGTCGTGGTAGGCCTGGAGGGCGTCCGCCTGCCGGCCCGCCCGGTACAGAGCGAGCATCAGCTGGCCGCGCAGCCGCTCGCGCAGGGGGCTCTCGGCGGCAAGGCTTTCCAGCTCCGCGATCACCTCTCCCCCGCGCCCCAGCGCGAGCTGCGCGTCGATTCGGTCCTCGAGCGTCTCCAGTCGCAGCTCCTCGAGACGTGCGATCTCGGTGCCCGCGAAGCTCTCGTACGTGAACTCCGCCAGCGGCGGCCCACGCCACAATGCGAGTGCCTCGTCGAGCGTCAGCACGCGTCTTGCGGGCTCTTGCGCACGCGAGTCGCGGATCAGGCGTTCGAAGAGGCCGACGTCGACCTGCTCGGCTCTCACATCGAGCAGGTAGCCGGGCGGTCTCGTGACGAGCACATCGGCAGGCAGCAGCTTGCGGAGCTGCGCCACCAGGTTCTGGAGCGATGTCGCCGCCGTCCGTGGCGGCCGCTCGCCCCAGAGCTCTTCGATCAGCCGCTCGGCGGGAACCACGTGGCCCACATGGATGAGGAGCAGCGCCAGGAGGGCGCGCTGCTTCTGGCCGCCGAGACGAACCGGCGCCCCGGCCCGGGCCACCTCGATGGGCCCGAGCAGCCCGAACCCGAGCCCGTCCGCCTGAGAGCGTGCAGACCGGGTCGTTCGGTCAGATGCGACCCTTGGCATGTTGCCACCTCGAAGGATCGTCGCCGGCCGCCCGGGCGCCATCCGGGCTGGGCGCAGGCCCCCTGCGTAAAAGTACGCGTGCTCGACCCGCCTCGAAGATCACCCGGTTCGGATGACGCGAGGTTGCGCGACGAGGGTCAACGTGTTCTCCGGCAGGCGCACATGCCGGCCGGTTCGGCGACCTACGAGAAAGGAAGCTGCCATGGCAGACACGACCGCGACCCCCGTCCTCGACCTGCTCGCGAGCATGACCGCGGGCTCCCTCGAGGCCTCGACGCTCGATCCGGAGACGTTCATGCTCGCGCGCATCGCCGCGCTCGTGGCGGTCGACGCTCCGCCCGTCTCCTACGTCCTGAACCTCGGCATCGCGAGCGAGTTCGACGTCGACGCCGACAAGGTCCGGGGCGTGCTGGCGGCGATCGCACCGATCGTCGGCACCGCCCGCATCGCCTCGGCGATGGGCCACATGGTGAAGGCGCTCGAGCTCGAGATCGAGATGGCGGAGCTCGAGTCGGAGGCCGGCGAGGCCTGAGGACGACCTCGAACGGCGGTCAGCCGCGGTTGAGCTCGGCGAGTCGGCGCGCCACTACGGCCGCCGCCCGCGCGAGCTCCGCGGCGGCCTCCGCGTCGCCCACGACCGAGGAGCGCAGACGGCCGCGGACCCGCTCGGCGAGCGTCACGACCTCGTCGGCACAGACGGCGATCTCTTCGGGCACCGCGATCGTCCGCGCACGTGTCTCGGCGTTGCGATCCGCCATGAACGCGGTGTAGGCGGCCGAGTCCTCGTCGGCGAGCTCCGCGAGCCTCGACCCGAGCGCCTGCGCGCGCGCCACCGACTCCCCGTCGCCGGCGAACCGGCCCGCGAGCTCGACGAGCGCCGCGGCGATGGCCGCCGTCAGCGCGGTTGCGGCTCCGCTCGCCGGCGCGGGCGTCCGCTCGCCCAGCGCCGCGAGCAGCTCACCGACTTGCAGCCGGCTGAGCGTCATGGCGGTAGAAGACGGCAGCGGAGGGAGGCAGTGGGGTCACGCCGCGAATCAGGTCGGCGGCCTTCTCCGCGACCATCATCACCGGTGCATAGATGTTCCCGTTCGTCACGTTCGGGAACACGCTGGCATCGACGACCCGCAGCCCCTCGACGCCGTAGACGCGCATGGTCGACGGGTCGACCACCGTGCCCATGGCGCAGGTGCATGAGGGGTGCAGCGCCGTCTCGGCGTCGCGGCGCACCCAGTCCAGGATCTCCTCGTCGGTCTCGACTGCCGGCCCGGGCGATAGCTCGCCCCCGTTGAACGGCTCGAACGCAGGCTGGCCGAGGATCGAGCGTGCGGCTCGCACGCACTCCACCCACTCGCGCCGGTCCTGGCCGGTCGAGAGGTAGTTGAAGCGGAGCGCCGGGTGCACGCGCGGATCGGTCGACCTGATCTTCACGGAGCCGCGCGCATCCGAGGTCATCGGTCCGACATGCAGCTGGTAGCCGTGCCCCTGGGGCGCGGTGCCGTCGTAGCGCACTGCGATCGGGAGGAAGTGGAACATCACGTTCGGGTACGCGACCTCGTCGTTCGACCTGATGAACCCTCCTGCCTCGAAGTGGTTGGTGGCCCCAGGCCCCGACTTGAACAGCAGCCACTTCAGGCCGACGAGCGGCCGGTTGCGCCACCTGTAGGCGGGGGCGACGGTCACCGGCAGCTTCGAGGCGCACTGCACGTAGACCTCGAGGTGGTCCTGCAGGTTCTCGCCGACTCCGGGGAGGTCGTGGACCACGTCGACGCCGAGCGCGCCCAGCTCCTGCGCGTTGCCGACGCCGGAGAGCTGGAGCAGTTGCGGCGAGTTGATCGCGCCGCCGCACAGGATCACCTCGCCGGCGCGAATCGTCCTGCCCTCGACCTGCACTCCGACGGCGCGCGTCCCCTCGAAGACGATGCGCTCGACGAACGTGCGCGTCCGCACCTCGAGGTTCGGCCGCGACATCGCCGGATGGAGGTATGCCCGCGCGGCGCTCCAGCGGCGGCCGCGATGGATGTTGCGGTCGAACCTGGCGAAGCCCTCCTGCCGATAGCCGTTGATGTCGTCGGTCAGCCGGTAGCCGGCCTCCTGCACGGCGGCCAGGAACGCCCCGAACAGAGGCCCAGCGGCCGGTCCGCGCTCGAGCAGCAGGGGACCGTCGCCGCCGCGCCACTCGTCGGCACCGGCGAGGCAGGCCTCCATGCGCTTGAAGTACGGCAGGCAGTGGGCGTAGTCCCACCCGTCGAGCCCCCAGCCGTCGTAGTCGAGCGGGTTTCCCCGCTGGAAGATCATCCCGTTGATCGAGCTCGACCCTCCGAGCACCTTCCCGCGCGCGTGGTAGATGCGGCGCCCGTCCATGAACGGCTCGGGCTCGGACTCGTACTTCCAGTCGTAGAAGCGGTTGCCGATCGGGAACGAGAGCGCCGCCGGCATGTGGATGTAGAGATCCCACCACGAGTCCGTGCGCCCCGCCTCCAGCACGAGCACGCGCGTCTCGGGATCCTCGGTCAGCCTCGCGGCCAGCGCGCACCCCGCCGACCCGCCGCCCACGATCACGTAGTCGTAGGTCACGCGACGACGATCGTCTGCAGCTCCGTGAACGACTCCATCGGGCCGGTCCCGCCGACGCGCCCGATGCCGCTCGCAGTGCCCGCGCGCCCGCCGAAGGGGAGGTGCGACTCCCAGTAGTTCGACGAGTCGTTGATGTTCACCCAGCCGGTGCGCACGGCATCGGCGTAGCGAAGACCCTGGGCCAGATCGCGCGTGAAGATCGCCGACAGGAGACCGTAGGGCGACGCGTTCGCGAGCCGGATCGCCTCGTCGAGCGAATCGATCGCGACCACCGGCGCGATCGGCCCGAATGTCTCCTCCTGCGCAACGAGGGAGTCGGCGGGCACGCCGTCGAGCACGGTGGCCTGCCAGTAGAGGTCGGTCGGGAAGCCTTCCTGGCGCTTGCCGCCGGCGATCACGGTCGCTCCCCGGCGCACGGCGTCCTCGACGTGCTCGTCCATCTTGTCGGCCACCCCGGCGTTGTTGAGCGGGCCCATCGTCGTCGTCTGCGCGAACGGATCGCCGAGCACGACCCGCTCCCCGACGAGCCGGGCGAGCAGTGCGACGAACTCCTCGCGCACGTCGCGGTGCACGAGCAGCCGCTCGCCCGCCGTACAGCTCTGGCCGGCGCACAGGAAGCACGCTGTCACGGTGGCCTCCGCGGCGAGCTCGAGGTCGGCGTCGTCCAGCACGACCACCGGCCCGTTCCCGCCGAGCTCGAGCACCGCCGCCTTGCCCGCGGCCGCCTCCGCCACCCGGCGCCCGGTCTCCGTCGAGCCGATGAAACCCACGCCGTGCGTGCCCGGGTTACGCGCGATCTCGTCCCCGACCACCGAGCCCGGCCCCGTGACGAGGTTGAAGACGCCCTGCGGCAGGTCCGCCTCGACGACGCACTCGGCGAGCGCGACCGCGGCGACCGCGGTCGACGACGCCGGCGTCCACACGACGGTGTTGCCCGACGCGAGCGCGGGCGCGATCAGCTCGGCCGGCATCGTGTACGGCCAGTTCCACGGCGTGATCACTCCGATCACGCCGCGCGGCCGGCGCACGAGCAGCACTCGCTTTCCCGGCGTGAAGGAGTTTGCGAGCCGCCCTTCGAGCCGCTTGCCGTCCTCGGCCGCATTCCGCCAGTACTGCACGAGCTCCTCGACCTCGTCGTGCGACTCGTGGAGCGGCTTGCCCTGGTCGAGCGTCAGCGTGTGCGCGAGCCGCTCGCGCCGCTTCTCGATCTCGTCCGCGACGCGATGCATGTGGGCAGCGCGCTCGAACGCGGTCGTCCGCGACCACGCGTCGGCGGCGCGGTTCGCCGCGTCGATCGCGCGCTGCGCGTCCTCGCGCGTCCCCTGCGGGACGTCGGCGATCGGCTCGCCGGTCGCCGGCGAGCCGGCGGTGAACGTCAGACCGCTCTGCGAGCCGGTCCACGCCCCGTCGACGAACATCGCGGCGCTAGTCGCCAAGCTCGGTCCTACGCCGGTCGACGTACGCCTTCAGCTCGTCCTTCAATCCGTGGTCGAGCGCAGGCTCCTCGTACTCCTCGAGCGTCTTCTGCCAGATGTCCGACGCACGCGCGGCCGCGTCCTTGCCGCCGAGCCGCGACCAGCGCTCGTAGTTCTCGGTCGAGGACAGAAGCGGCCTGTAGAAGCATTCCCGGAACCGCTCGAGCGTGTGCACGGCGCCGAGGAAATGTCCGCCCTGCCCCACCTCCTGGTGCGCGCTGTAGGCGAGCGTCTCCTCGTTGATCTGCAGCGGCTGGAAGACGTGGTGCAGCATCCGCAGCAGCTCGACGTCGACGACGAACTTCTCGTAGCAGGAAACGAGGCCCGACTCGAGCCAGCCGGCGGAGTGCATGACGAAGTTCGTGCCGGCGAGGAACGTCGGCCACAGGGTCATCGCCGCCTCGTACGCCGCCTGCGCGTCCACCGTCTGCGACGACGTCAGCGCGCCGCCGCCGCGGAACGGCAGCCCGTAATGGCGCGCGATCTGGCCCGTGCAGAGCAGCCCGACCGCCGACTCCGGCGTCCCGAAGCTCGGCGAGCCCGACTGCATGTCGGTGTTGGAGAGGAACGAGCCGAAGACGACCGGCGAGCCGGGACTGATCGTCTGCACGAGCGCGATCCCGGCGAGCGCCTCGGCGACCTGCTGCGCCAGCGCCGAGGCGACCGACACGGGCGACATCGCGCCCATCAGCAGGAACGGCGTGATCACGAGCGCCTGCCGGGCGCGCGCGTACTCGAGCAGCGCCGACAGCATGCGGTCGTCGTAGCGCAGCGGCGAGTTGACGTTGATCAGCGAGATGATCGCCGGCGTCTGCTCCAGCGACTCGCGCCCGAAGACCATCTCCGCCATCGCGATCGTGTCGAGCGCGTTCGGCCCCGACGTCACGGAGCCCATGAACGGCTTGTCCGACAGCGTCAGCAGCGCGTAGACCATGTCGAGATGGCGGGAGTCGAGCGGCTTGTCGTTCGGTTCGCAGATCGTGCCGCCGGGCGTGTCGAGCTGCGGGAACGCCTGCGAGAGCCGGACGAGATTCTCGAAGTCGGCGTACGTCGCCTCCCGGCGCTCGATCCCCTCGCGCACGAATGGGCAGCCGTACACCGCTCCGAACGCCATGTGCCTGCCGCCGACGTGGATCGAGTTGGCGGGGTTGCGGGCCTGCAGGTCGAACTCGCGCGGCGCCTTCGCGACCTGCTCGAGGATCCAGTCCGGGTCGAACTTGACGAGCTGCCCGTCGACCTGCTGCCCGGCGCCCGCCAGCGCCGCGATCGCCTCGTCGTGCAGGAAGTCGATGCCGAGCTCGGAGACGATGCGGCGCCAGCCGCGTTCGAGCTCCTGCATCGACGACTCGTCGAGGATCTCGTAGCGCGGGAGTTCGTTGACGAGCACTCAGGCCTCCTGGAGTAGTTGTGCGAGGGCGTGTTCGAGCCCGGCGTCGCCGGTCTCGCGAAGCTCGAGCGGCAGGCCGAGCTTCGCAGCTGCGGCCGCCGCTTTCTCGTGCAGCTCGGGCGTCGGCGACTGGGCGAGCCAGACGACGCGCTCGTAGTGGCGGAAGTAGTCGTCGCGCAGCTCGGGATGACGGTCGAGCCCCAGCCCGCGCCAGACGACCCGGTCGAACGACCGCACGAGGAAGTCGGTCAGGTAGTAGGTGCCGGGCTCGTGCTCCATCCCGCCGAAGAGCTGGTAGCAGTCCGCGCCCGGCAGACGCGGCAGGTCGTCGAGCGCGCCGCGCGTGCCGCAGTCGGCGTAGGCGACGACGTCGCCCTGCGCTGCGTCGACCGCCGCACGGATGCGCTCCGGGCGGTTGTGCAGCTCCGGCGGCAGCGGCCGCACCTCGATCTCCCAGCCGCGGCGCTTCGCGATCTGGTCGATGTGCAGCGCGAGCGCCCCGCAGGCGACAACCACTTTGGTGGTCATGCGGGGAACTTCAGCTGGTCGATGAAGAGGTCGTTGAAGTCGGTGCGGCCCGAGAGCTCGACGTAGTCGACCTCGTCGAGCACCGCGCTCGCAGCGGCGCGCTCCGTCACCGACAGTGCCGCGATCTTCGCGCCCTCGCCGGCGACGTTTCCCGCGGAGACGATGCGCGCGAGCGCGAGCCTCGGCACGAGGCCGATCTTCACCGCGCTCGCCGCGGTCAGGTAGGAGCCGAACGAGCCGCCGAGCAGCACCTGGGAGATCTCCGCCGGATCGACGCCCATGTCGTTGCAGAGGATCTGCCAGCCGGTTGCGATCGAGGCCTTTGCAAACTGCAGCTCTCGCACGTCGCGTTGGGAAAGAAAGATGTCGTCGGACAGATAGAAGACGTTCTCTTCGCCGATCTTCCCGAGCCGCTCCGACGAGCCGAGCACGAAGCGCCCGGAGTGGTCGAGGATGCCCGCGCCGACGAGCTCCGCGACGGCGTCGACGAGGCCCGACCCGCAGAGACCGACCGGTTCGACGTCGCCGATCACTGTCAGGTCGACCTCGCCGTCGACGATCCTCACGCCTTCGATCGCGCCGTCCGCGGCCCGCATGCCGCAGCGAATCTGAGCCGCCTCGAACGCCGGGCCGGCCGGCGCCGCCGTCGCGAGCGCGCGCGCCGACGAGCCGAGCACGATCTCGGAGTTCGTGCCGACGTCGATGAAGAGGCGCAGGCGCTTGTCGAGCGTGAGCCCGGTGGCGAGGATCCCGGCGACGATGTCGGGCCCCACGTAGGCGCCGAGAGCAGGGAAGAGGACGGCCGGCGCGCGCTCGTGCACGCGGACGCCGAGGTCGGCGGCCGTCGCCGCCGGCAGCTGCCGCGCAGCGATCGTGAACGGGGCCATCGAGAGCGGCTCGGGGTCGATCCCGAGCGCGAGCTGGATCATCGTGACGTTGCCGGCGACCACGATCTCGTAGACCTCGCTCGGGTCGACGCCTGCCTCCTCGCAGACCTCCGTGGTCAGCGTCGCGAGCGTCTCGTGCGCCTTCGCGCGCAGCACCTCCAGCGCGCCCGGATCGAGCATCGTGGCGCTGATCCGCGAGATCACGTCGGCGCCGAAGGGCTGCTGGGCGTTCAGGATCGAGCGCACCGCGGCCGGCTGTCCGGTCTCGAGATCGAGCAGCGTGGCGACGCAGGTGGTCGTGCCGAGGTCGTAGGCGATCGCGTGCCGGCGAACGGTCGTGTCGCCGGGCTCGACATCGAGCAGCAGGTCGTCGACCACGACCGCCGTCACGTCCCAGTTCGCGTCGCGCAGCGTCCTGCCGAGCGAGCGCACGAGCTCGAGCGGCACACGGAGCTCCAGGTCGTCGATCGCGTTCGTGACGCGTTCGAGGTCGGAGACCTGGTCCTCGAGCGTGGGCTCTGCGAGCACCAGGTGGCGCTTCTGCACGGCCGGCCTCAGGATCACGTGCCGCCCGACACCCGCTAGCGCTGCCTTCGGCCGCGTCTGCAGCGGGGGCACCTCCACGACGAGGTCCTCCTCCGCCTGCGCGCGGCAGGCGAGCCGCCAGCCGGCCCTCAGCTCGTCGGGCGAGAACGCGCGCGGGTCGACCGGCGCGACCTCCTGCCGGCCCGAGGCAACGCGCACCTTGCACTTCTTGCAGGTGCCGTGCCCGCCGCAGGTCGAGTCGATCGCGACGCCGTTCCAGCTGGCGCAGTCGAACAGCGTCGTGCCGGCCGGCACGCGGGCCTCCTTCGTCGCTCCGTCCGCCTGCTGGAAGACCAGCCGGACCCGGTCGGGGTGGAGCTGGTCGACGACAGCGTCGATCACGACGTGAGGGCTGCCTGCTTCTTGCGGTACGCCGCGATCCATGCTGCGCCCCACTCGTCGTGGCCGAGCAGGAAGTCGGTCGCGCGCACCGCTTCGACGATCTCCTCCGACCGTGCGTCCATGATCGCGCTCGTCAGGCCGTGACTCGCCGCGATCGCGAGGAACCCGGCGCCGAGCGTCTCCCGGCCGGGGAGACCGAACGACGTGTTCGACGCGCCGCAGGTCATGTTCACGCCGAGCTCGTCGCGGATCAGCCTGGCGGTCTCGAGGAACAGCGTCACCGCGCGCGGCTCCGCGCCGACCGGCATCGCGAGCGGGTCGATCAGCACGTCTTCCGGCGGGATGCCGTGATCCCCGGCGGCGGAGACGATCTTGCGGGCGACCTCGAGCCGGCGCTGCGGCTCCATCGGGATCTCGTCGTCGTTCGCGAGCCCGATCACCGCCGCGCCGTGCTTCGCGACGATCGGCAGGATCGCCTCGAGGCGTTCGTCCTCCCCGGTGACGGAGTTGACGAGCGCCTTGCCCCGGTAGGCGCCGAGCCCCGCCTCGAGCGCCTCGATCACCGACGAGTCGATGCAGAGCGGCAGGTCCGTCAGGCCTTGCACGAGCGGGATCGCCTGGCGCATCAGCTCGATCTCGTCGGCGAGCGGATCGCCGACGTTGACGTCGAGCATGTCGGCGCCGCCCGCGACCTGCTGCGCGACGTCCACCTCGATCCGCGAGAGGTCGCCGTTCTGCAGCTCGGCCTGGAACTTCTTGCGGCCCGTCGGGTTGATCCGCTCGCCGATCACGCAGAACGCGCGGTCGGGCCCGATCACGACGGTCCTGGTCGGCGACTCGAGGACTGTCTCCATCAGGCGGGGACGGCGGAGCGCCGCTTCTCGATCAGGTCCTTCGCGAGGCGGACGGCGGTCGACGCGTCGGCCGCGTAGCCGTCTGCCCCGACAGCGTCGGCGTACTCCTGCGTCACCGGCGCTCCCCCGACCATCACGATCACGTCGTCCCGGATGCCGGCTTTCTGGAGCGCGTTGATGTTGGCCTTGAACATCGGCATCGTCGTCGTGAGGAACGCCGAGAAGCCGACCACGTCCGGCTTGTGCTCCTGGATCTGCTCCACGAACGTCTCGGGCGCGACGTTCACGCCGAGGTCGTAGACCGTGAAGCCGGCGCCCTCGAGCATGATGTTGACGAGGTTCTTGCCGATGTCGTGCACGTCGCCCTTGACGGTGCCCATCACGTAGGTGCCGATCGGCTTCGCGCCGGTCTCCGCGAGCAGCGGGCGCAGGATGTCGAGCGCTCCCTGCATCGCACGCGCGGCGATCAGCATCTCCGGGACGAAGTAGTCGCCGCGCTCGAACCGCGCGCCGACCTCCTCGAGCGACGGGATCAGCGCGTCGTAGAGCATCGACTCGCAGCCGAGATTCTCTGCGAGCCCCTTGTTGACGAGGTCCTTCACCTCGGGGGCGTTGCCGACGAGCGTCTCGTCGTAGAGCCCCTTCAGGATCTCTTCGTGGGTCATGCGGCACCTCGCTTGTCGTGGTGGCCGAGCCGCTCAGAGACCTGGGCGGCCTGCGTGATCAGTTGCGGGGCGAGCTCGACGATGCGCTCGCGGGTCAGGCGGATGGTCGGGGCCGAGATGGAGAGCGCCGCGACGGCATTGCCGTCCGGGCCGAAGACCGGGGCGGCGATCGCGGCGAGACCCTGCTCGAGCTCGTCGACCGCGGACGCGTAGCCGCGCTCGCGGATCGCCTTGCCATCGGCGGTGCGGGAGTTGAACGCCTTCAGGACCTTGCCGTTCGCGGTCGTCTCGTAGGGGACACGGCGGCCGACCCAGTTCGTCCCGCCCATGAAGTGCCGCGAGTCCTCCTGGGCGAGGTGCTCGACGCCGAGCGGCGTCGGGACGCCGAGATTGATCGTCTCGCCGGAAAGCTCCGCGAGGATGCGCAATGCGGGAGCCGCGAGCTCGACCAGGCTCAGCGACTTGTCGCTGTGCGCGAAGCGCAGCAGGACCGGCCCCGGCGCGACGCGGCGGTCGCCCGCCCGCTGCACGAGCCCCCGGCGCTCGAGCGCACCGACGAGGCGGGAGGTGGTCGACTTCGGGAGGCCGGAGCTTGCCGCGAGCTCGCCCACGCCGAGCGGGCGGCTCGACTCGACGACGCTGACGAGCAGCTCCGCCGCGCGGTCGATCGCCTGCGTGCCGGACTCGGCCATCGCCCATATGGTGGAACATGAGTTCCACGTTTGTCAAGCCCTGACACCGGACTGGTTTCGACCAGACATGTCCGGAGGGGGATACGATCGCGGCATGGTCGCAGGGGATCGGGACCGCGAACGGAGCGTCGCCGCCTTGCGTGAGCACTTCGCCGACGGGCGGCTGACCCTCGAGGAGTTCTCCCACCGCACCGAGCGCGTCCTCGCTGCACGCGACCGCGCGGAGCTCCGGCGCGCGCTCGCCGGCCTGACGACGGCCTCCGACCTTCGCTCGCTGGGCCACTCCGCAGCCCGGGGGGCGATGCTCGTGCTCCTCACCGGCGCGTGGCTCGTCTTCAGCTTCCTGCTCCTGATCGTGCTGCTCCTCACCCTGCTCATCCACGGCGCCTCCGCCACCGAGCTGATCGGCTTCCTCGTCGTCTGGCTCGTCCCAACCTTGCTCCTCTCACGCTGGTGGCACGGGCCGCCGCCTCGCCGGCCGAGCTCATAGGGCGACGGAGCTCGATCGCAACCGGCCTGATCGCCGTGGCCGTTGCGATCGCCTTCGCCGACTCCTCGGTCGTCGTCCTCGCCCTGCCCGACCTGTACGGGCGCTTCGAGACGACGATCGAGGGCGTCTCCTGGGTCGTCACCGCCTACAACCTGGCGGTCGCGCTCGTCGCCCTCGGGCTCGTCTTCGTCGTCCACCGCACCGGTGCCGCCCGGGTGCTGACGGCCGGGATCGTGATCTTCGTCGCCGCCTCGATCGCCTGCGCCGCGGCCGAAAGCCTCTCGTTCCTGATCGCGGCGCGCTGCGTCCAGGGGGCAGGCGCGGCGCTGCTCCTCGCCGGAGCCCTGCCGGTGCTCGGCACGCTCACCGGGTCGGCCGGCCGGGGTGCCGCCGTCTGGACGTTCGCGGGGACGCTCGGCGCTGCACTCGGGCCCGCGCTCGGCGGCATCGTGACGCAGGCGCTCGACTGGCGCGCGATCTTCGCGGTCCAGGCCCCGCTCGCTGCCGCCGGTCTCGTCGCCGCGCTCGTCGCCCGCACCGCGGGAACGCTCGAGGAGGGCTGGCGGCCGTCGCTCACGCGCACGGTGCCCGCCAACGTCTGCCTCGGCCTGCTCTTCGGCGCGCTCGTCGGCGTGCTGTTTCTCGCCGTCCTGCTCGTGATCACCGTCTGGGGCTACTCGCCGATCGGCGGCGCCGCGATCGTCAGCGCGCTGCCGGCGGCGACGCTCGCCGTGCGTCCGCTCGCGCGGCGGCTGGCGGGTCGCATCGCGATCTGCGGCGGAGCGGCGCTGCTCGCGCTCGGGCTCGTCGCCCTCGCGCTCCTCCCCTCCTCGACCGTCGCCTACGTCGTGCTCGCGCTCGGCCTCTGCGGCGCCGGCCTCGGGCTCGCCGTGCCGCTCCTCTCCTCCGACGCGCTCGACCTCGGTGCCGGCGCGACGCGCAGCGGCACCTTGACGGTCGGCATCCGGCATCTCGGGCTGGTGCTCGCCCTCGCCGTGATCGCCCCACTGCTCGCGCGCGACCTGCCTTCCGCCGGGCACCGGGCGACGCTGCGCGCCACGGCGGTCCTGCTCGATGCCCCGGTGCCGGTCAGCAAGAAGGTCCCCGTCGCGGTCGGCGTCGCGAGGGAGCTCGACAAGGCGCGCGCCGGCGAGGTCCCTGACCTGGCCGGGCCGTTCGACCAGTACGGCGCGCGCTCGGACCCCGCGCTGCGGGAGACGCGTGACAGCCTGGTCGCCGCGGTCGAGCAGACGATCACCCGCGCCTTCCGGCCCGCGTTCCTGTTCTCGGCGGCGCTCGCCGCGGCAGCCCTCGTGCTGGCCGCGCTCCTCCCCCGCCCGGAGCGCTCGTGAGGATCGACGCAGCAACCGGCGTGCTCGCGGCGCTGCTCGCCGCCGCGCTCCTCCTGATCGGAGTCGAGGCGGCGAAGGGCCGCTCGAGCCATCCGCCGCGGATCGCGGATCCTTGCCTGCCCCGTGTGCTGCCCGCAGCCGGCGGCCTCGACGCGGCGGTGCAGGAGGTCGTCCTCGCCGGCCTCGATCGCGCCGCCTGCCGGCTCGGCACCTCGCGGGAGGCGCTCGTCCTCTCGATCGCCGGCAGCTCGGCGGGCGGCGGCCCGAAGTGGACGAAGGCGACGGTGACCGCGGCCGTGCGGGCCGGCCTCCGCGGCTCGCTCGCAGAGGCCGGCCGCCGCGGCGATGTACCGGCGTTCGCCGTGCCGTTCCTCGACCGGCTGATCCGAAGCGCGCCGATCGACCAGCTCGTCCGCGGCGGCTTCAGCCTGAGCGACCTGTTCGGCTAGCGGCGTGCTAGAGGCCGCAGGCGACAGGAGCCGGCGTCACATCGATTCGTCTCGTCGCCCCAGCCGGAATGAGCTGCACCGCGATCGTGTCCGCCTCGACAGTGCCCTTGTTCATGATGATGTGCGCGTGCCCGCCGCCGGGGTCGACGAAGCCGACGGGGCCGTGCGAGGCGTCGTACACGTGCGGCGTGCAGGTGGGATCGTCGCCCTCGTACTCGGTGAGGACGCCCTTCGTGATGATGATCAGGCTCGGCCCCGGGTGGGTGTGCCAGCCGGTGCTCCCGCCGGGCTGCCAGACGTTGGACTGGACGTAGAGATCGGACTGGTTGTGCGTCAGGAGCAATGCATCCCAGGCCCGGGGCGGCGTTCCGTGAGCGAGCAGCCTGAGGTCGCCGAACGTCGCATGTGCGAGCGTCGTCGCCTGAAAGCCGCTGTTCCCGGGAGTCGCCAGGACCTTGCCGCCGTACACGGCGACACCGACGACGATCAGTGGTAGCAGAGCGAGCAACTTCCGTTTCACGTGTCCTCCTCTCCGGACGAGGCTGCGGCGACGACCCTGATCGGATCGAGCTCGGCACGCTGCGCGACGAGCACGGCATCGAGACTCGAGGGCGCGTCGAAGACGAAGAAGCAGATCTCGTCCTCCGGAATATGGATCGACCGTTCGAAGCGGATACGCGATGTCTCGCGCGTCAGCTCCGCCGCGGCCGAGCGTGCCCGCTGCTCCCGGGCCGTACGTTCTCCGGCCTGTCCGCGCGTGAGATACGTCTCGACGAGGTAGCTGGGCACGCCTCGACGCTACGACGCCGACACCGGTGCGGAAACGTCAGAACGTCGGAACTTTGCCGCCGGCCACGCGCTCAGCGGAGCCGGCGGGCGAGCTCCGTGCGCGACCGAACGCCGAGCTTGGCGTAGATGTGGGTGAGATGGCTCGCGACCGTGCGCTCGCCGAGGAACAGCGCGGCGGCGACCTCACGATTCGTCCGGCCGTCGGCGACCAGGGCGGCGACACGGCGTTCGGCTGCCGTCAGCCCCTCCTCCCTGCTGCGCCCGCCGATCCGCCCCAGCTCGACGCGCGCCTTCGCGGCCCACGGCGCTGCCCCGATTCCCTCGAAGCCGCCGAGGGCCGCACCGATCGCCTCCCGCGCCGGCCGCTTCTGCCTGGCCCGCCTGCCGACGACGCCGAGCGCGAGGAGCGCCCGGGCGGATCCGAACGGGTCGCCGACAGCCTCGTGCTGCGCGACCGCCTGCCGGAGCAGCTCCGCGGCCGAGTCGACGTTCCCGGAAGCGGCGGCGGCGAGACCGCGGCACCGCGTCACGTGCGCGAGCACCCACTCCCGCCCGACCCGCACCGCGTCGGTCTCCCACACGTCGGTCAGCCGGACGGCCTCGTCGATCCTTCCCGCCTCGAGCAGGAGCTCGGTGTGATCGCCGGTCCACCACCGGACGCTCGGCTCGCCCCACTTCAGCTCCAGAGCACGCAGATCGGCCTGCCGGAGGAGTTGCTCCGCGGCGATCCTGTCGCCGCTCCAGAGCGCGGCCAGCCCGAGGATCGCGAGGTGCTGTGGCGGCGGAAATCCGAACTGCTCCACCGCCAGGGCGACGGCGCGCTCGGAGTGCTCTCGTGCGAGGTCGAGCCGGCCACGGTGGACCGCGATGAGCGCGATCGGAAGGTGCTCCTGGGGCACCTCCAGCCCGTACTGGATCGCGATCTCGTGCGCCTGCGCGGCCTGGGCCGCAGCGAGCTCCCAGCGGCCGGCCCAGAACTCGACCCAGGCGAGCCCCCAGAGCGCGCGGGCAGCCCGCGGCTCGTCGCGCTCCCGCCACTCCCGGTGCTCACGCCCGAAGAGGTCCCTCGCCTCGTCCCGCAGGCGCGCCGGCGCGAGGGTGTTGGCGACCGCCAGCGTCGCCTCCTGCACGAGCAGCTCTCCGCCGACGGCGTCCGCGAGACCGCGCACTCGCAGCGGAAGATCGGTCGGCGTTCTCTCCTGCCCGGCGAACCAGCTGAGCACGGCCAACACTCCGCGGGCCTGCGCCATCAGGACGTCGTCCCCCACTTCCTCGGCGAGCTCGAGCGCCGCCCGGGCATGCGCGAACCCGCCCCTGAAGCGCTTCGCCCAGGCGAGCCGCGCGTGAATCATGGACTGCAGCGCCGGACGCGAGGACGCTTCGCGCACGGCCTCCTCGAGCAGAGCGGCGGCCCGGTCCACGGGCTCGACCTCGGCGAGGGCGACGAGCACCTCGGCGCGCAGGTCACCGAGCTCCCCGGCGGCGAGCAGATCGAGTGCGATCGCACGCGAGCGGGTCCACTCCCCGGCGCCGTGGTGCGCCCGAGCCGCCTGCAGCGCTCTGCGGTTCCGCTCGTCCCGGAGGTCCCGCGGCGTCAGGCGGAGCGCCTGCTCGGCAAGCTCTGCCGCGACGGCCGACGCGCCGCGGTCGGCCGCCAGCTCGACGGCGTCGTCCAGGACTGCGGCGACCGCGGCGTCCGCCAGCTCCGTCGAGAGGGCGAGGTGACGGGCACGCAGGAGCGGATCGTCGACGAGCTGAGCGATTCGCGCATGGACGGCTCGGCGCCGCTCTCCCAGGTCACGGTAGAGAGCGGAGGCGAGCAGCGGGTGACTGAAGCGGATCCGTCCGTCGTCGAGCTCGATCACATTCCCCGCGACCGCCGGATCCAGCGCCTCGGCATCGACGCCTGCCCGCTCCAACAGCGCGAGCGACGTCGTGCCCAACGCCGACGGAAGCGCCAGCGCCTCGCGGGTGGGCCGTGGCAGTCTGGCGATCCTCGCGTGCACGAGCTCGTCCAGCGTGTGCGGAATCGGCAGCGGTGACAGCGGATCGTGATCGTCGCCGAGCAGTCGTGCCAGCTCGAGGGCGAAGAACGGGTTCCCGCCCGAGGTCTCGTGGACGCGGAGCAACGTCTGGCGGGGGAAGGACCTGCCGAGGCGGTCGCGCAGGAGCCGATGGAGCGCGCCGACGCTCAGCGGCCCGAGCGAGAGCGTGTGGACCTCGCCGGGGAGCAGTGCCCGCTCGAGCTGGGACGGACGGCCGTCGTCGACACGGCGGGTGAGCAACAAGCGCACGGGGCTCCCGGCGAGGCGGCGGAGCGCGAAGGTCAGCGCGCTGGACGAGGACGGGTCGAGCCACTGGACGTCGTCCACCGCGATCAGAACGGGCTGCCGCTCGCCGAGCAGCTGGAGCACCCCGCGCACGGCGACGGCGAGTGCCCGGCGATCGACGGCATCCCCCGCCGCCCTGAGCAGCGCGATCTCGAGCGCCCGGCGCCGCGGCGACGGCAGGTCGGGGAGGATGTCCTCGAGGACATCCTCGAGCAGGTCGCCCAGTCCGACGTTCGCGAGCGCCCGTTCGGCCTCGGCCGGTCGCGCGGAGAGGACACGGAGCCCCAGCTTCCGGGCCGCGTCGACCCCTTCGGCCCAGAGCACCGACTTCCCGATCCCCGCGTCCCCCTCGAACACGAGCGCGGCCTGCCCCTCGGTCGCCTCGCCGAGGAAGGCTCGCAGGGATCGCAGCTCCTCTTCCCTGCCGATGATCTCCAGGGCGCTCCTCCTCGGAGGATGTTGACAGAGGCTGCGACGAAGACCAACCGTTCCGGCGGCTATTCCTCCTCGAGCGACTCGACGAGCAGCGTCGACACGTCGACGACCCTGAGCTGCTTCCCGAGCGACCGCACGCCGTCGTCCAGCATCACCGTGCAGAAGGGGCACGCCACCGCGAGCGTCTCGGCGCCGGTCTCGACCGCCTCGCGCACGCGCTCCTCGTTGATCGGCGTGCCGCGCTCCTCCATCCACATGTGGGCCCCGCCGGCGCCGCAGCAGAACGTCCGCTCGCGGTTTCGCGCCATCTCGACCGGCTTGCCGACCGCGGCCACGAGCTCGCGGGGGTCTTCGCGGACGTCGTTGTGCCGCGCGAGGTAGCACGAGTCGTGGTAGGTGATCTCGCCCTCACCGGCCTTCGGGGTGAGCTTCCCCTCTCGCACGAGCTCGGCGAGCAGCTCTGTGTGGTGCATCACCTCGTAGCGGCCGCCGAAGTCCGGGTACTCGTTGCCGAGCGAGTTGAGGCAGTGGGGACAGCTCGCGACGATCTTCGTGACGCCGGCCTCGTTCAGCGTCGTCACGTTCTGCTCGGCATAGGACTGGAACACGTACTCGTTTCCCATCCGGCGGGCCGGGTCGCCCGTGCAGGCCTCGCGCGCGCCGAGGATGGCGAAGTCGACACCCGCCTTCTGCAGCAACCGGACGGTCGACTCCGCCGCCTGCCGCGCGCGCTCGTCGTACGCCGCCGCGCAGCCGACCCAGTAGAGGATCTCGGGCGCCGGCTCGCCCTCCTCGACGACCCGCACGCCGAGCCCGGCGGCCCAGTCGGCGCGGTCGCCCTGCGGCTTCCCCCACGGATTGCCGATTCGTTCGACGTCGCGCAGCATCGACTCCGCCTCCTGCGGGAAGCTCGAGTCCATCATCACGAGGTTGCGGCGCAGGTCGACGATGTGGTCGACGTGCTCGATCGAGACCGGGCATTCGTGGATGCACGCGCCGCACGTGACGCAGTCCCACACCATCTCCTCGGGCACGCCGTTGCCCACGACCGGAGTGAGCTGCTCGCCGGCAAGCAGGTTCGGCCCCTCGGCGAGGAGCTGGTCGCGGATGCCCATGATCAGCAGCTTCGGCGAGAGGAGCTTCCCGGTCGCGTAGGCAGGGCAGACGTCCTGGCACCGACCGCACTCCGTGCACGAGAACGAGTCGACCATCTCCTTCCACGTCAGGTCGCCCACCGTCCCCACGCCGAACCGCATCTCCTCGTCGGGCACGTCGAAGCGCAGCGGCTCGAGCCGGCCGCGCCGGCGCGTGCGCCCGAAGAAGACGTTCACGGCGGCGGTCGCGATGTGCAGGTGCTTCGAGTAGGGCAGGTACACGAGGAACGTCAGGATCACCAGCAGGTGCGCCCACACGAACACCCGCTCGGCGACGTTTGGAGCCGGGATCGCCCCCGAGAGCCAGTTCGAGAGGAACGATGCGGACGCGGGCCACTCGTTCAGCCCCGCCGCGATCCGCGACGCATGCCAGCCGAGCAGCGTCACGACGACGAGCGCGATCAGCGCGAGGATGAGATCCGCCTCGCCGCTGTGCGACCCCTCGAAGCGCGCGGGACGGACGACCTTGCGAATCCAGACCGCGGTCACGACACCGGCGAGCACCGCGAGCGCGAACACGTCGACGAGCGCCATGAACCAGCCCTGCGAGCCGAGCCACGGAAACGTCCAGCTCCGGTCGACGGCCGAGATCATCGCCATCACGATCGTCGGGAAGAGCACGAGGAAGCCCCAGAAGATCGCCGCGTGCATCGCGCCGGGCAGGAGCCGCTGGAACAGCTTGCGCTGCCCGAGCACGATCACGGCCTCGTTGCGGACGCGGCGTGGCAGGTCGTCGTGCCGCTCGACCGGCTTCGCCGCGCGCACGAGGCGCACGAGCAGCAGAGCGCGCCGCGCGAAGAGCGCTCCCGCGACGACGAGCGCCGCCGCGAGCGCGAGCGCGCCCGCCAACACTGCTATGGCGATCGAACCTTCCGCAGCTCGGCCGAGATGGCGGGCACGATCTCGTGCAGGTTGCCGACGACCGCATAGTCGGCGTGCGCGAAGATCGTCGCCTCGGGATCGTCGTTGATCGCGAGCAGCTTTTTCGCGCCCTTGCACCCGGCGATGTGCTGCGTCGCGCCACTGATCCCGCACGCGATGTACAGGTCGGGCGACACCTTCGTCCCGGTCTGCCCCACCTGGTCCGTGTGCGGACGCCAGCCCGCGCTCGTGACGACGCGGGAGCAGCCGACCGCGCCGTCGAGCAGCGCCGCGAGCTCCTCGAGGATCGCGAAGCCCTCGGCCGACCCGACCCCGCGGCCGCCCGAGACGACCACCTTCGCGTCGGCGAGCGAGACCTTGCCACCAGTGTCCGGGACGACGCGCTCGACCACCGTCACAGCACCGTCAAGACTCGGTGCCAGAACCTGCGCTTGTAACAGACTGTTACTTGCTTCGAAGGCGAACGGCGCCGCGGTGAGCAGCCGGCGATCCGCATGGATCGAGGCTTCCTCGAGCAGCGAGCCGCCCCAGCGCTGCCGGGTCACCTCGTCGCCCCGTACCTCCGTGACATTGGCGGCGAAGGGCAGGTCCAGCTGCGCGGCGACATGGGCGAGCACCTCGTTGCCACGGTCGGAGCCCGGGCCGACGATGTCGTCTCCGCCCGCCGCTTCGACGAGCGCCGCCGCCCACGCACTCGGCGCATACGGGCCGTCGACCTGCACCGCACGAACCTCGCCGCCGAGCGACTCGGCCAGCATCACGGCCTGCAGCGACAGCTCGTCGCCCGGCTCGACGAACACCAGGACGCTCATGCGACGCCCAGCTTCTGCAGCACCTCGACCACCGCCGGTGCTGCGTCGGGCCCCTGTCCGAGCACCTCGGCCTGCTTGCCGGCTCCCTCGGGCACGACGAGGCGCAGCTTCTCGAGCCGTGACGCCGGCCGCTCGACCGGCCGCGCGTCCACCGGCTTGCGGTTGGCACGCAGCTTCGCCGGGACCGACGGGTAGCGCGGCAGGTTGAGGCCTTCCTTCACGGTGACGACGGCCGGCAGCGGCACGTCGTAGATGTCGCGTCCCGCCGCGACCTCCTGCTCGCAGCGCGCCCGGCCGTCCGTGATCGTCAGGCCCTTCACGCCCGTGACGACCGGCAGGCCGAGCGCGTAGGCGACCCGGATACCCACCTGGTAGTTGCCGGCGTCCGCCGACTCGTTGCCGAAGACGAGCAGGTCGAAGGGCTCCTCGCTCCGGATCGCCTCGACGAGCGCAGCCGCGGTCGCCTGCGCGTCCCACTCCTCGCCGCTGACGAGGTGGATCGCGCGATCGGCGCCGAGTGCCATGCACTCCCGCAGCTGCTCCTCCGCCTCCGGAGGCCCGAGCGTCAGCACCACCACCTCGCCGCCGGCCGCCTCGACGATGCGCACGGCCTCCTCCACCCCGCACTCCTCGTGCGGCGAGATCGTGAAGCCGAGGTGCTTCGTCTCGATCGCCTGCTCGTCGGCGGTCAGCACCATCTTCCCGCCCGTGATCGGGACCCGCTTCACGAGCGCGAGAATTCTCACGCCTTGACCCGCGCGTTCTCCGGATCGAAGACCGGTGTCGAGTCGTTGGTCGCGACGGTGACCGGATAGTGCTCGCCGAGGAATTCCACGAGCAGCTCCTCACCGACCACCGCGCGGTCCGGCGGCAGGTAGGCGAGCAGGATGTGCTTGCCGATCGACGGTCCTGCGCCGGCGCTCGTCACGTACGAGCGGCGGCCGTCGGCGTCGACCAGCGGCTCGCCCTGCTTCGAGAGCACCGGCTCGCGCCCCAGCATGTAGCGCTTCGTGCCGTCGGCCGAGGTGTGGTCGTCGACCGTGAGCGTGCACAGCACCGCGGCAGGATCGGAGTCGCGGTGCCCCGCGTGCGCTGCCTTGCCGACGAAGTCGGGCGTCTTGACCCTGCCCCACGCCATGCCCGCCTCGACGACGTCGTAGTCCGCATCGAGCTCGAAGCCGAACGCGCGGTAGCACTTCTCGAGCCGCCCCGTGGTGCCGTACACGCCGATCCCCGCGGGCACGATCCCGTGCGGCTCGCCCGCCTCCCACACGAGCTCCCAGAGCTTCGCGCCCTGCTCCATCGGGACGTAGAGCTCCCAGCCGAGCTCGCCGACGTACGAGATGCGCGAGGCGAGGACGCGCAACGAGTCGATCTCGATCGTGCGGCACGTTCCGAACGGGAATCCCTCGTGCGAGACGTCGTCCGCGGTCAGGCCCGCGAGGATGTCGCGCGCCCGCGGCCCCCAGAGGCCGAGCGTCGTCCAGGCCGACGTCAGGTCGGTGACCTGCGCGCTGCCGTCGGCCGGCGCGTGGTCGGCGTACCACTTCAGGTCGGCCATCCCGTGTGCACCGCCGGTGACGACGCGGAACCGCTCCTCGCCGAGCCGCATGACGGTCAGGTCGCTCTTGAACGTGCCGCTCGGAGAGAGCACCGGCGTGTAGACGACCTTCCCGTTCGCCACGTCCATCTGGCGCATCGAGACCTTCTGCACCGTCTCGAGCGCACCCGGGCCGCTGACGTCGAAGATGCAGAACGCGGTCAGGTCGAACATCGCAGCGCGGTCGCGCATGGCCAGGTGCTCGGCGTTGATGATCGGCGACCACCAGCGCGACTCCCACTCCGCCTCGCGACGGTTGATCCGGTCGCCGTACTCGTCGAGCAGCTTCGCGTTCGACTCGTACCAGTGCGGGCGCTCCCAGGCCGCGGCCTCGAAGAACACCGCCCCGAGCTCGCGCTCCCGCTCGTAGAACGGCGACAGCCGCACGCGCCGGTTCGACTCCCACTGCTCGGCCGGATGGACGATCCCGTAGGTCTTGTTGAACCCTTCGGCCGCACGCGCCCTCACGTGCCGCCGCGAGCGCTGGCATTCGTAGAAGCGCGCGATGTCGGAGGACTGGAGGTCGATCTCCGACTCTCCGTTCGTCATCCATTCGGCGAGCGCCCGGCCGACGCCGGGGCCTTCCTTCACCCAGACCGCCGCGGCCGACCAGAGGCCCTTGACCTCCGGTGTCTCGCCGAGCAGCGGGAGGCCGTCGGGCGTGAGCGACAGCAGGCCGTTGATCGCGTACTTGATGCCGACCGACTCGTCGTTCAGCACCTCGGGGATCAGCTCGAGCGCGTCCTCCATCTGCTGCTGGAAGTCCTTCTCGGTGAACGGGAACTCCGTCGGCGACAACGCGGCTTCCTCGTTCGACGGGATCTCCTCCGGGTCGTGCAGGATCGGACGGTGGGCGTACGAGCCGATCTCCAGCCCGCTTCCGTCCTGGCGCTCGTACATGTTCGTGTCCATGTCACGGACGATCGGAAACTCGATCGTCCCCTTCGTGTCCTTGAAGTGCGGCACCGGGCCGACGTCGATCATCTGGTGCACCGCGGGCGTCAACGGGATCGTGGCGCCCGCCATGCGGGCGATCTTCGGTGACCAGACGCCGCAGCAGACGACGACGACCTCCGTCGCGATCTCCCCGCGGGACGTGCGGATCCCGGTCACGCGTCCGTGCTCGACGTCGATCCCGAGCACCTCGGTGTTCGCGAACACGCTGAGCGCGCCCTGCTCCTGCGCCCGCTCGCGCATGATCGTCCCGAAGCGGAGCGAGTCGACGATCCCGACCGACTCGGTGTAGAAGCCGCCGACGATCACCGACTCGTCGATGAACGGGACGAGCTCCTTCACCTCGGCCGGCGTGACGATCGACACGTCGTCGATCCCCCACGCCTTCGCCGACGACATCCGGCGCTGCAGCTCCTGCATCCGCTCGGGCGTGCGCGCCACCTCGATCCCGCCGCTCTGCGTGAAGACGCCCGCCTCGCGGTACTGGCGCACGGAGTCGAGCGTCAGTTGCGTCATCTCCTTGGAGTGGTCGACCGGGAAGATGAAGTTCGACGCGTGGCCGGTCGACCCGCCCGGGTTCGGAAGCGGGCCCTTGTCGAGCAGCACGAGGTCGGTCCAGCCGAGCTCGGCGAGGTGCCCGGCGAGGCTCGAGCCGACGATGCCGGCGCCGATCACGACCGCGCGCGCCGTCGCGGGCCAGGAAGCTGTCTCAGTCATGGCGGTGATATATCACGCTTCGAGCAGCACGTCACGCATCGCGTCCTCGAACTGCTCGACGTGGGCGCGCATCAGCCCGGCCGCCCGCTCGCCCATGCCCCGCGCGATCGCGTCGAGCAGCTCGTGGTGCTCGAGCACCGCGCCCTGCAGGTTGGGCGCCCGGTCGAGCGCGAGGGCCCAGATCCGGAGCGCGTGGGTGTAGTACCACTCGAGCGTCTCCTCGAGGAGCTGGTTGTGGCTGCAGCGGTAGATCGCCCGGTGGATCCGCTCGTCGAGGTCGATCAGCACCCGGTCGTCCCGGCGCCGGTCGGCGGCGAGCTCCTCGAGGAGCGCGTTGATCCCGTCCAGATCCAGGCGCGTCGCGCGCTCTGCGGCGAGCCGCGCCGCCTCGGGCTCGAGCACCGCGCGCACCTCGCAGAGCCGCGCGAGATCGCGGACGTCGACCGTCGTCACGAACATGCCGCGACGCGGGTAGACCTCGACGAGGCGCTCGAGCGCGAGCCGCCGCAGCGCCTCGCGCACCGGCGTGCGGCCGATCCGCAGGCGCGCGGTCAGCTCGGCCTCCTTGATCGCGGAGCCCGGTGCGAGCTCCAGCGAGACGATCAGCCGGCGCAGCCGGGAGTACGCCTGGTCCGCGAGCGACGCGACCTCGCCGGGCGGCGGGGCCGGAAGCCGAGCGGAGCCTGCCCTAGCCACGGAGATATATTAGTCGTATCCTGCGCGGCGACCTATCGCGTCGACCGAAAGGACGAACTTGGACACGACGATGCCTTCGTCTCTCCAGATCGCACAGGAGGCAACGCTCCGCCCGATCACCGAGATCGCCGCGGCCGCGGGGCTCGAGCCCGACGAGATCGACCCGTACGGTCGCTACAAGGCGAAGGTCAGCCTCTCGGTCCTCGACCGGCTCGCGTCGAAGCCCGACGGGAAGCTGATCGACGTCACGGCGATCACGCCGACGAAGGCGGGCGAGGGCAAGACGACGACATCGGTCTCGCTCACTCAGGGCCTGGGACACATCGGCAAGAGCGTCGCGCTCTGCCTCCGTGAGGCATCGCTCGGACCGGTGTTCGGGATCAAGGGCGGTGCGGCGGGCGGCGGCTACACGCAGGTCGTGCCGATGGAGGACATGAACCTCCACTTCACGGGCGACATCCACGCGATCGGCGCCGCCAACAACCTGCTGGCGGCGATGCTCGAAGCGCACCTCCTCCATGGGAACGCCCTCGGCATCGACCCGCTGTCGATCAGCTGGCGGCGCTGCATGGACATCAACGACCGCTCGCTGCGCGACATCGTCGTCGGTCTCGGCGGCAAGGCGAACGGGCTCCCGCGGCAGACCGGCTTCGACATCACGGCGGCGTCCGAGGTGATGGCGATCGCAGCCGTCGCATCCGACCTGCAGGACCTGCGCGCGCGTCTCGGCGCGATCACGGTCGGCAACACCTACGGCGGCGAGCCGGTGACGGCAGAGCAGCTGCAGGCTGCCGGCTCGATGGCGGTGCTGCTGAAGGAGACGATCAAGCCGAACCTCGTGCAGACCCTCGAGGGCCAGCCGGCGTTCGTGCACTGCGGCCCGTTCGCCAACATCGCCCACGGCAACAACTCCGTCGTCGCGGACCGCGTCGCGCTGAAGCTTGCCGACTACGTCGTGACCGAGAGCGGCTTTGCGTCGGACATGGGCATGGAGAAGTTCTTCGACATCGTGTGCCGGCTCGGCAACCTGAAGCCCGACGCGGTCGTGCTCGTCGCGACGGTCAAGGCGCTCAAGCACCACGCGGGCAATCCCGACGGCGGCATGGAGGCGATCGAGACGGGCGCAGCGAACATGGCGCGCCACCTCGGGATCATCCGGGAGTTCGGGCTGAACGCGGTCGTCGCCGTCAACGCCTTCCCCGGCGACACGACCGAGGAAGTCGAGCTCGTGAAGAAGATCGCGCTCGAGCACGGCGCCTACGCGGCCGAGATCAACGACGGGTTCATGCGTGGCGGCGAGGGCGGCGCGGCGCTCGCGGAGGCGGTCGTCGCCGCAGCCGACGAGCCGTCGAAGTTCGACTTCGTCTATCCGCTCGACGCACCGATCGAGGACAAGATCGAGGCGATCGCGAAGCGCGTCTACGGGGCCGACGGGATCTCGCTGCTGCCTGCCGCGCGCGCGAAGATCAAGGCGTTCAACAGCGCGGGGCTCGACAAGCTGCCGATCTGCATGGCGAAGACGCACCTCTCCCTCTCGCACGACCCGTCGCTCGCGAACGCACCCACGGGCTTCACCGTCGGCGTGCGCGACCTCCGCGCGTATACGGGCGCCGGCTGGATCGTCGCGCTCTGCGGGGACATGCAGACGATGCCGGGGCTCGGCAAGGCGCCCGCGGCGATCAACGTCGACATCGACGACCGGGGCGAAACGATTGGGCTCTTCTAACGGGAATCCCCTCATCCGCGCGGAGGGGATTTGGAAGATCTTCGGCAAGAACGCGAACAAGGTGATCGGCACGCCCGACGCGGAGCTCTCGCGCGGCGAGCTGCGTGAGAAGACGGGCTGCGTCGCGGCCGTGCGCGACGTCTCGTTCGAGGTGTGGCCGGGCGAGGTGTTCGTCGTGATGGGCCTCTCCGGCTCCGGCAAGTCGACGCTCGTGCGCACCCTGATCCGGCTGATCGAGCCGACGGCCGGGCGGGTCGAGATCGACGGGCACGACGTCACCAGGGCCGACCGCGACGAGCTGCTGCAGCTGCGCCGTCACACGTCGTCGATGGTGTTCCAGCACTTCGGCCTACTCGCGCACCGCAGCGTGATCGACAACGTCGCGTTCGGCCTCGAGGTCCAGGGGAAGCCGAAGGCGGAGCGGCTCGCGCGCGCGGGCGAGGTGCTCAGGCTCGTCGGCCTCGAGGATGCCGCCAACCAGTTCCCGAACGAGCTCTCGGGCGGCATGCAGCAGCGCGTCGGGCTCGCCCGCGCTTTTGCCGTCGACCCCAAGGTGATGCTCTACGACGAGCCGTTCAGCGCTCTCGACCCGCTGATCCGGCGGGACATGCAGGACGAGGTGATCCGCCTGCAGCACGAGACCGGGAAGACGATGGTCTTCATCACCCACGACCTGCCCGAGGCGCTGCGCCTCGGCGACCGCATCGCGATCATGCGCGACGGGCGCGTCGTGCAGCTCGGGACCCCGGAGGATCTCGTCGGCTCGCCGGCGGACGACTACGTCTCGAACTTCGTGCGCGACATTCCGCGCAGCCACGTGTTGACGCTGCGCTGGATCATGCGCGAGCCCGCTCCCGGCGAGTCGGACGGGCCGACGCTGGACGTCTCGACGACGGTGCGAGAGGCTGTGCCCGTGATCGCCGCGAGCGAGCGCCCGATCTGCGCAGTCGAGCACGGCCGCGTCGTCGGAGTCGTCGACAAGGAGGCTGTCCTCGTGGCGATCGCGGGCGAAGGCGACTGATGGCGGTCGCCGGGGCAGCTCACAACCTGCCCAGAACGCTGCCCGCACCGTGGTGGCGTGGCAAGACGGGCGCGTTGGTGCTGATCGTCGTCGCGATGGTGATCGTCTACTTCGGCTGGAAGGGCCGCTGGGCCTGGCCGGCCGCACTCGAGTGGAACTCGCTGTCGCCGCACCTCGACCGCTTCCAGGCGTGGCTCTCGAACAACCGCAACCTCCCCCACCCGAACATCGCGTTCCGGATCTTCAACGGCTTCGCGAGCTTCCTCGACGACCTCGTCTCCTGGCTGACCCGGCTCTTCTACTTCCTCAAGTGGCCGGGCACCGCCGCGCTCGGCACGCTGATCGTGCTGCGCTTCGGCGGCCCGAAGGCGGCCCTCGGCACGCTCGCGGCGTTCGTGAGCTTCGCCGTGCTCGGCCTCTGGGACGAGGCGGTCCAGACCTTCGCGCTGATGTTCGCCGCGGTCGGCCTCTCGCTCGCCGTCGGCATGCCGCTCGGCGTGATCGCCGGGCGGTCGGAGAGGTTCAACCGCGCGATCACGCCGATCCTCGACGCGATGCAGATCATCCCGGCGTTCGCCTACCTGATCCCCGTCGTCATCCTCTTCTCGGTCGGCCCGGGGGCGGCGGTGGTGACGACGATGATCTACGCCGTACCACCCGCGATCCGGATCACGGCTCTCGGCGTCCGCGGCGTCGCGGCGAACACGGTCGAAGCGGCGACGGCGCTCGGCGCGACCCGGTGGCAGGTGCTGTCGAAGGTGCAGATCCCGCTCGCCCGCCGCATGCTGCTCCTGTCGGTCAACCAGACGATCCTCTTCGCGCTCTCGATGGTCGTGATCGCAGGGCTGATCGGCGGGGCCGGCCTCGGCGACGCGGTCACCAACGGGCTCTACACGGATCCCGTCTTCGCGATCTTCGCGGGCGCGGCGATCGTGATCATGGCGATCGCGCTCGATCGCTCGACCGAGGCGATGGCGAATCGCACCGATCCGGCGCAGCGGCACCTGACGGCCCACAAGACGCACGTCCTGCGCGCCTACACCGCGTTCTGCGCCGTGACGGTCGTGCTGACCGCCGTGCTCGCGCACGTGTTCGCAGCGGGGACGGTCTGGTCGCGCTGGACGGCGCAGGACTGGCTCCGCAACTACGTGCAGAACGGGCTGGACTACATCCAGAACCCGAGCACGTTCCTGTTCCGCGACCTGACGAATCCGACCGGCAACTTCATCGTGCAGCACGGGATCCAGCCGCTGCGCACCTTCTTCATCGAGACGCCGTGGCCCGCGACGCTCGTCGGGCTCGTGGCGATCGCGTTCCTCCTCAGCGGGCTGCGCCGCGCGGCGATCGCCGCGCTGATGCTCTTCATCGTCGGCTTCGTCGGGGAGTGGCCGAACGCGATGGACACGTTCTCGCAGGTGCTCGTCGCCACGACGCTGACGGTGATCATCGGGCTCGCGATCGGCGTGTGGGCGGCCGAGAGCCGCACGGTCGCACGCATCGTCCGCCCGATGAACGACGTCCTCCAGACGCTGCCGCAGCTCGTCTACATCATCCCGTTCATCTATCTGATGCCCGTCTCGGGAGTCCCAGGAGTGGTGGCATCCGTTCTCTATGCGACGCCGGTGATGATCCGGCTCGTCCAGCGCGGCATCCAGGACGTCTCGCCGGAAGCGGTCGAGGCGGCGACGTCGTTCGGCGCGACGCGGCTGCAGGTGCTGGTGAAGGTCAAGATCCCGCTGGCGCGCGACGCGATCATGCTCGGCGTCAACCAGGCGATCATCATGGTGCTCGCCGTGGTCGTGATCGGCGGGCTCGTCGGCTCGGGCGCACTCGGCTACGAGGTCGCGCAGGGTCTGCAACGCAATGCTTTCGGGCAGGGAGTGGTCGCGTCGATCGCGATCCTCGCCCTCGGGATCGCACTCGACCGGGTCACTCAAGGTCGGGGCGCTGCACGTGCACGGAGCGAGAGTTGAGTGCCAATCACAAGGAGGAACGCATGAGGGGGCGCAAGCTCGCTGCGGTCGTCGGTGTTCTCGCCGTCGGAGCAGCAGCAGTACTCGTCGTAGGCCCGGCCGGCGCGCGCAGCAAGGCGAGCTGCGGCACGGTGACGCTCAACGAGCAGGCCTGGGCGGGCTCGACCGCCAACACGTACGTCGCGAAGGCCGTGCTCGAGGGCATGGGCTGCAAGGTCAAGATCACCCAGATCGCCGAGATCCCGGTCTACCAGGCCCTGGCCGACGGCAAGACGGACGCCGTGCTCGAGGACTGGCAGCACGTCGACCAGTACAAGCAGTACATCCAGAAGCAGCACACCGTGGTGGCCGGCGGGCCGAACGGCGTCGTCGGGCACATCGGGTGGTACATCCCGACGTACCTGATGAAGGCGCACCCCGCGTTCAAGACCTGGAAGGGCCTGAAAGGCAAGGAGTCCCTCTTCAAGAGCCCCGAGTCCGGCTCGCAGGGGATGTTCCTCGGCGGTGACCCGTCCTACGTGCAGAAGGACGCACAGCTGATCCAGGCGCTCGGGCTGAACTTCAAGTTCGTCAGCGTCGGCGCCGAGCCCGCGCAGGTCGCGCGGTGGAGCCAGCTGTACAAGCAGCACAAGGCGGTCATCTTCTACTGGTACACCCCGCAGTACCTGAACACCGAGTACCAGCTCTCCGAGGTGAAGCTGCCGCCACGGTTCAAGGGCTGCCAGGACGACGCCAAGTCCGGCGGCAACATCAAGCAGTACAAGTGCGCATACGACAACACGATCATCGAGAAGGTGTTCAGCAAGAAGTTCGCCACGAGCGGCTCACCGGCCTATCCGGTGCTGAAGCGGTTCTCGTGGTCGAACAAGGATCAGGAGATCGTCGCCAAGTGGATCGCCGGTGACCACATGAACCCGGACAAGGCCGGGAAGAAGTGGGTCGCCGCGAACAAGGCGAAGGTCAACAAGTGGCTCGGTAAGTAGTGCCCGGCCGGGGGGCGCCCACGGGCGCCCCCCGGCTAGCTGCTCGCGAGCAGCGCGACGCCGGCCACGACGACCGCGGCTCCGACCATGCGGCTCGGACCGACCCGCTCCTTCAGCACGACGGCCGCCAGCGCCGCCGCGATCACGACGCTCGTCTCCCGCACCGCGGCGACGGACGCCGCCGACGCCCGCTGGAGCGCGGCGAGCACGAGCGCGTAGGCGCCGAAGGTGGCGAGGCCGGCGGCGATCGTCGGCAGTCCGACGGCGGCGCGCACGGCGGCCCGGCCCTTGACGCGCAGGACGGCGCCCGCGTAGAGCGCCGCCGGGGCGAGCATCGAGAGCTCTAGGTACGGGATCGGCCCCGCATATGCGATGCCGTGCTTGTCGATCAGCGTGTACCCGGCGATGCACGACGCGATCGCGAGACCGAAGAGGACGCCGGCCGTGTCGGCGTTCCGCAGGCCGCGCACGAGCAGGATGCCGACGACGATCAGGACGACCGCAGCCGCCTGCCGCTTCGACGTGGCGTGCCCGAGCGCGAGTGCGCCGACGAGCAGCACCAGCACGGGCGCGCCGCCCCGCGCGACCGGATAGACGACCGACAGCGGTGCCTTGCGGTAGGCGGTCGCCAGCAGCCCGAAGTACGCGATCTCGAACAGCCCGCTCGCGAGCAGCCACGGCCACACCCCCGCATCGACCCGCCAGACGGCGACGGCGACCGGGGCGAATGCGAGCTCGGCGACGACGAGGGCGACCGCGGTGGCCGACTCGACGTCGGGCGCACGGGCGAGCAGCAGGTTCCAGACCGCGTGCAGGACCGCAGCGGCGAGGGCGAACGCGAGCGCGCTGGCCGGCATGCGCCGACGGTACGCTCACGCGCGGATGACCCCAACCCCTCAGGCAGTCGTGTTCGACTTCAACGGGACCCTGTCGGACGACGAGCCTGTGCTCGCCCGCGTCTACCAGGAGCTCTTCGCCGAGCTGGGGCGACCGATCACCGAGGCCGAGTACTACGAGCACCTCGCCGGCCACACGGACGAGGAGATGCTGATCCGCTGGTTCGGATCGAGCAACGACGACTGGATCGCCGACCGCATCGACCGCTACAACGCGCTCGCCGCCGACGGGTCGACGATCGACGCCGACATGCGCGCTGCGCTGCGGTTCGCCGCCGAACGCGTGCCGGTCGCGATCGTCTCGGCCGCCGCCCGCCGCGAGATCGACGTCGTCGTCGACGGCGCCGCGATTCGCGCCTCGCTGGCGCTGATCGTCTCGCAGGACGACGTCGTCAACGGCAAGCCGCATCCCGAGTGCTACCTGACGGCCGCACGCCTGCTCGGCGTCGAACCGGGCGCGCTGCTCGTCTTCGAGGACACGGATGTCGGCGTGGCGGCGGCCAAGACGGCCGGCGCACGCGTCGTCGGGCTCACGCGCACGCTGGGAGCGGCGCGCATGGCGGCTGCCGACGAGCTCGTCGAGCGCATCGACGTGCCGTTGCTGGAGCGCCTGCTGTGCTCGTGATCGCCCACCGAGGCGCCTCGCACGAGGTGCCCGAGAACACGCTCCCCGCCTTCGAGCGCGCGATCCAGCTCGGTGCGGACTACGTCGAGTTCGACGTGCACAACGACCTCAGCGTCACCCACGACGCCCCGAGGCGCGGCGTTCGCTACCCGACGCTCGCCGAGGTGCTCGACCTCTGTCACGGCCGGATCGGCGTGATGGTCGAGCTGAAGCGGCCGCGCGGCGACACCGTGCGGAACGCGCTCGCCCTGATGCACGACGACGACGTGTTCGTCTGCTTCCAGCGCCGGGCGACCGAGGAAGCCCGCCGGCTGCGGCCGGCGGTCAGGACGGTGCAGCACGTCGGCTTCGGCGTGTCGATCCGCCGGGCGGCCGGTGGGTGGGCCGTCGGTTTCCAGAACGAGCGCCTGACCCGGCGCGGCCTCGACACCGCCCGCAGCTACGGCCTGGAGACGACCGTCTACACGGTGAACGACGCCGCGCGGATCGCCGAGCTCGACCGGCTCGGCGTCACGGGCGTCTTCACGGATTGTCCGGATCGAGCGCTGGCAGCCCTGGGCCGTCGTCCGGCAGGCTGATCAGCTTCGCGCCCTCCGACGGGATCCTCGCGACGACCTGCGCGCCGACCGGCAGCGCCGCCGCTCGTGCCGTCGACATGTCGGCGATCAGGTTCGTGCCGGTCCCCGTCACCTTGACCCGGGTCACCGGCCCGAGGAAGGTCTGAGTGAGGACCTCGCCCGTGAACGAGTTCGCCGGTGCACCGTTCGCGCGCGCTTCCAGCTCGAGCGACTCGGGCCTGATCAGGACGAGCACGCGCTCGCCGTTGCGGCGGCCGCGGGCCGCGTCGACCTGAAGCCGCAGCCCCGAGTGCTCCACCTCTCCGGTTGCGCCGTCGAGCACCACGGCGTCGAGGCGGTTCATCGTGCCGATGAACTCCGCGACGAAGGGCGTCGCCGGCGCGGTGTACATCTCGGCGGGCGTCCCCATCTGCTCGATCACGCCGCCGTACATGACGGCGACATGGTCGGAGATCGCAAGCGCCTCCTCCTGGTCGTGGGTGACGTAGAGGGTCGTGATCCCGAGCTCGAGCTGGATGCGGCGGATCTCCTCGCGCAGCTGGACGCGCACCTTGGCATCGAGGGCCGACAGCGGCTCGTCGAGGAGCAGCACGCGCGGCTCGATCGCGAGCGCCCGCGCCAGTGCAACGCGCTGCTGCATCCCGCCCGAGAGCTGGTGCGGGTAGCGGTCGGCAGCATGGCTCAGGCCGACGAGCTCGAGGAGCTCGGTGACCCGCTTGTGGCGGTCCCCCTTCCCCTTCCCGCGGATCTTCAGGCCGAACTCGACGTTCTGTGCCCCGGTCATGTTGGGGAAGAGGGAGTAGGCCTGGAAGACCATGCCGAAGTCGCGCTTGGACGGAACAACGCCCGTCACGTCCTTGCCGTCGACCACGATGCGCCCGGCGTCGGGCCGGTCGAAGCCTGCGACGAGTCGGAGAGCCGTCGTCTTGCCGCAGCCGGAGGGGCCGAGCAGAGAGAGGAACTCGCCCTCGCCGAGCGCGATCTCGATCCCGTTCAGCGCCTTGACCGGACCGAAGTTCCGGTGCAGGCCCTGCAACTCGAGATAGGGCATCAGCTCACCTCCGCGAATTGGGTCTGACCACGGCGCTGGCGGCCGATGAAGAGCAGGCTCAGCATGGCGAGCCAGGTGATCCCGAAGCTGATCAGCGTGAGCGCGGCCGCGCCGTACGGCTGCGTCTCGCCGACGTACTGCAGGAAGATCGGAAACGTGTGGAACTGCGCCAGGTTCGCGATCGTGAACTCGCCCATCACGATCGCGAGCGCGAGGAACGAGCCTGCGAGCGCGGCGGCCCGGATGTTCGGGAGGATCACCTTGACGAGCGTCGTCACCCAGTTCGCCCCGAGGCTCTGCGACGCCTCGGTGAGTGTGTGCACGTCGATCGACCTGAACCCGGCGTCGAGCGAGAAGAACATGTACGGAAACGCGAGGATCACGTAGCCGGCAGCGAGGATCCCGCTCGGCTTGTCGTAGAACCAGGTCGGCGAGCCCTTGTAGACCTTCAGGAGGCCGACCACCATCACGATCGGCGGCACGACGAAGGGAATCAGCGCCAGGAACCCGATCACCGGGCGCAGGCGCGGCACCTTCAGGTGCACCCAGTACACGGTGGGCACGAAGAGCAGCAGGCTGATCACGATCGTCTCGAGGGCGAGCACGAACGACACCCGGAGCGTGTGCCAGAAGTCGGGGTTGTGGAACACGAAGTGATAGGCCGCGAGCGAGCAGCAGGCGTTGGTCTGGATGCTGCGCAGGCTGAAGAGGAGCGTCGCCACGAGCGGGATCAGGAAGTAGGCGGCCGCCAGCAGGAGCCAGATGAAGGCCGAGATCGACATGCGCGGGCGGCGGAACTTCACTTGGCCCACCTGGCGGCCCGGCGCTGCAGCGGGATGTAGAGCAGCATCATCACGGCGAGCACGACGAACATCCCGAACGCCATCGCCTGGGCGAGGTGCGGGTTGTCGAGCACGTTGCCCGTGTAGTAGGCCCCGATCAGCAGCGGCACGAGCGGCACCGTCCCGGATGTCAGGGCGTAGGCGGTCGCGTACGCCGCGAAGGCGTTGCCGAAGAGCAGGATCGTCGCGCCGAGGATCGACGGCATCAGGACCGGCACGCCGACGTAGCGCCAGTACTGGTACGAGCTCGCGCCGAGGTTCGACGACGCCTCGCGCCATTCACGCTTCAGTCCGTCGATCGCCGGCGCGATCACGAGGATCATCAGCGGGATCTGGAAGTAGAGGTAGACGAACTCGACGCCGGTCTTCGTGAAGAGCTGGAAATGGTCCGTGAGCTCGTAGTGGAGCTGATTGCGCAGGAACGTCGTGACGATGCCGAGCGTGCCGAGCGTCGCGATCCACGCGAAGGCGAGCGGGATGCCGCCGAAGTTCGCGGCGACACCGGAGAACGTCGTGATCACGCTGCGGATCCAGCCCGGTGTGTACTCGCGGATCATCGCGTAGGCGATGATCAGACCGAGCGCGCCGCCGAGGAGAGCGGTGACGGCGCTCACCTCGATGCTCTCCTGGTAGGCACGAAGGTACGGCTGGTGGAAGAGCTCGGTGACGTTCGACGTCGTCCAGCCTCCCGCGTTGTCCTTGAACGCGCCGACGATCACCGACCCCGCCGGCAGGAACAGGAACAGGACGGTGTACGCGAAGAACGGCACCGTCGGCAGCCACACGAGGCTGAAGCGCCTCCGGCCGGACGCGACGTCCGGCCGGAGAGCTTCAGATGCGAGGTTGGTCGCGATGAGACTAGGACCCGACCTTGCTGGGCCACTGGCTCGCGATCAGGGCCTTCGCCTTCGACTGCTGCCCGGAGCTCGCGAACTTCACCTTGGAGTAGATCGCGGCCGACGGCAGCGCCTTGACGTAGGCGGCCGGGATCACCTTCCGCGCCGCCATGTCCTGGAACCGCGCCGGGTGCGAGAACCCCTTCAACCAGAGCAGCTGGCCCTGGTCCGAGTAGAGGAACTCCTGCCAGAGCCGCGCGGCGTACGGATGCGGCGCGGTGGCGTTGATCGCCTGGCAGTAGTAGGCGCCGTAGACGCCGTCGGACGGGACGGCGGTCTTCCAGTTCGCGCCCGGGTAGGCCTTCGTGTAGCCGAGGTTCAGGTAGTCCCAGTCGATCGAGATCGGCGTCTGGCCCGACGCGACCGTCTGCGGCGTCGACTGCACCGGGATGAAGTTCCCGATCTGCTTCAGCTTCGCGAAGAAGTCGATGCCCGGGCCGACGTCGTTCAGAGAGCCGCCGTTGGCAAGCGCGGCGGAGAACACGCCCGCGACAGCGGAGCCCGAGGTGAGCGGGCTGCCGTTCAGGGCGACCTTCCCCTTGTAGTCCGGCTTCAGCAGGTCCTTCCAGGTCTTCGGCGGCGTCTTGATCAGCGTCGCGTTGTAGCCGATCGAAACGGCGCCCCAGTAGTCCCCGACCCAGAAGCCGCGCGTGTCCTTCATCGCACGCGGGATCGTGCTGAAGTGGGAGTTCTTGTACTTCGCGAAGAGACCCTGCGCCGTGCCGGAGATCGCGAACGCCGGCCCGTCGTCGACGCAGTCGGGCGCGCGCGAGTCGCCCTTGAGCGACGCGACGGCCTGGTTCTCCTCCGCCGAGCTCCCGTTCGGGTTCGAGTTGGAGATCTTGATCCCGTACTTCTTCTGGAACGTGGACATGATCTCGCCGTAGTTCGCCCAGTCGGGCGGCAGGGCGATCGTGTTCAGGTGGCCTTCCTTCTTGGCCTTCTTGATCAGGTCGGCCATGCCCGCCGCGGTGCCGACGGACGGCGGCCCGGCCAGCCGGGCGCGTCCCGCCGCGAGCGCGGTGCCCGAGCTGCCGAGCACGGTGAGCCCGAACGCCGCCGCGGCGCTCCGCCGCAGCATCGACGATCGGCTCATGCCCTCTTCTTCCAGCTTGGCCCAGAACTCGACTTCTTGGGCCTCGTAGTCCTCCATGCTTTCCCCCTCAAGGTTGTGGTCGCCCTAGAAGATCACGCCTGGGGGGTGAATTTCAATAGGTCTGATGCCTCATTTCACCAAACCGACATCGGTTCGTCACCAGATCTCGCACGCCCCGTGCAGTGAGTAGGCTCGCTCCGTGACCCCCTTCGACGAGCCCGGCGAATGGCTTCGCTGCGCCCTCCACACCCACACGACGAACTCGGACGGCGACCTCGCCCCGGCGCGCCTCGTCCAGCACTACGACCGCGCCGGCTACGACGTGCTCGCGATCTCGGACCACTGGGTGCGCACCGACGAGCCCTCGCTGCCGGGGCTGCTCGTGATCCCCTCGGCGGAGCTCAACGCGCTCGCCCCGACCCGCGACGACGACGCCCACGTGCTCGCCCTCGGGCTCGAATCCGATCCGGCGATCCCGGAGACCGAGTTCGCGCCGCTGCAGGAGGTCGTCTCCTGGGTGCTCGAGAACGGCGGTGTCCCCTATCTCGCCCACACCTACTGGAGCGGCCTGCGCGTCGAGCAGTGGGAGACGTGCGAGGGCCTCGTGGGCATCGAGGTCTGGAACACCGGCTGCGAGCTCGAGGTCGGCCGGGGCGATGCATCGCTCCACTGGGACGAGGCACTCGAGCACGGGCGGCGGCTGTTCGCGCTCGCGACCGACGACTCGCACCACCCCGGCTTCGACAGCGGCTTCGCCTGGACCTGGGTGCGCGCCAGGGAGAGGACGCAGGAGGCGGTGCTCGACGCGCTGCGGAACGGCGGGTTCTACGGCTCGACGGGGCCGCGGATCGACCTCGTCGAGCTCACGGACGGCGACGTCACCGTCCGCTGCAGCCCGGCCACGAGCATCACGCTCTACACGGGCCGGCGACGCGGCGCGCGCGTCAACGCGGGCCGGCTCGGCTATCTGCACAACGCGGAGGTGCTCGAGCGCACGGACGACGGGCTGATCACGGCCGTGCGCCTGGAGCGCCCGTTCCGGCAGCCGTACGGGCGGATCGAGGTCGCAGACGCACACGGCAACCGGGCCTGGACGAACCCGCTGTGGATCGCCTAGCCGCCGTCGAGCAGCTCGCGGCGCGGCGCTTCGACGTGCTCGTGATCGGCGGCGGGATCATCGGAGCCGGGATCGCCGAGGCGGCAGGAGCACACGGGCTCGACGTGGCGCTGGTCGAGCGCGGCGACTTCGCCGGTGCAACCTCGAGCGCCTCGTCGAAGCTCGTCCACGGCGGCCTGCGCTACCTCCAGATGGGCGACGTCCGCCTCGTCCGCGAAGCGCACCAGGAGCGTCGCTACCTGATGAGCGTCGTCGCACCGCATCTCGTCGAACGGCTGCCCTTCCTCTTCCCGCTCTACCGCGACGGCCCACACCGGCCGTGGGTGGTGCGCACCGGCGTGCTCCTCTACTCCGCCCTCGCACGGGCGCGGCTGAACGGCCGCGTGAGCACGAAGCGCGCACTGCGCCTCGTCCCGCAGCTGCGCACGGAGGGACTGCACTCCTCGGCGGTCTACGCCGATGCGTGGACGAACGACGGCCGGCTGACGATCGCGAACGTGCGGGGCGCCGCCGACCGCGGCGCCGTCGTCCTCAACTACGCCGAGGTCACGGCGGTGCGCGCCGGCGGCGCCGACGTGCTCGTCGACGGGCAGACCGTCGGGGTCGCCGCCCGGCTGGTCGTGAACGCGACCGGCCCCTGGCTCGACCGGATCCGGCGGCTCGAGGATCCGGGCGCCGCCCCGTCGGTCCGCCTGAGCAAGGGCGTCCACCTGGTCGTCGACGGCGGCGAGGACTGGCAGGCGGCGGTGACGATCCCGCACGACAAGGTGCGGGTCAGCTTCGCGATCCCGTGGGAGGGGAAGCTTCTGCTCGGGACGACCGACACGCTGCACGAGGGCGAGCCGGAGGACGGGCGGGTCACCGACGAGGACGTGCGGACGATCCTCGAGGAGGCGGGCGAGGCGGTGCACGACCTCGGGCCCCTCCGCGCGTCGTTCTGGGGCCTGCGCGTGCTGCCCGGCGGCCCGGGCGCGACGGCGAATGCGCGGCGCGAGACGGTCTACACCCGTGGGCCTTCGGGGATGCTCAGCGTCGCCGGCGGCAAGCTGACGACCTACCGCCGGATCGCACTCGACGCGCTCGAGCAGCTCGGTGTCCGCAACCTCGACCGCGCGCCGCGGCCGCTTCCCGGCGCGACGGGCCTCGCGCACATCCCGTGGCCGATCGAGCTCGACGCGGCGACGCGCACGCACCTGCTGCACCTCTACGGCTCGCTCGCGCCCGAGGTGCTCGCGCCCGCGCTCGACGATCCGTCGCTCCTCGAGCCGCTCGTCCCCGGCCGCCCCGATCTGCGTGCGCAGGCGCTCTACGCGCGCGAGCGCGAGTGGGCTCGCACCGACGAGGACGTCGTGCGCCGCCGCACGACGGCGTGGCTCGCGGGACTCGGTCTAGACTCGGAGGATGGCTCCGAGGTATCAACGGCTGACCCGGCCGCTCGTCCGTGAGCAAGGGGAGCTGAGGCCCGCGACCTGGGACGAGGCGCTCGACCGCGCCGCGTCCGGGTTCCGCCGGGCACTCGACGAGGGCGCCCAGACGGGCATCTTCAGCTGCTCCAAGACCACGAACGAGCTGAACTTCGCGACGCAGAAGTTCAGCCGGGTCGTCCTGCACTCCAACAACGTCGACAGCTGCAACCGCACCTGACACGCCCCTAGCGTCGTCGGTCTGGCGACGGTGTTCGGTGCAGGTGGCGGGACCAGCTCCTACGAGGAGCTGCGCGAGTCTGCGGACCTGATCGTGCTCTGGGGCTCGAACGCGCGCGAGGCGCATCCGATCTTCTTCCACCACGTGCTGAAGGCGGTGCATCGCGGCGCCAGGCTGATGGTCGTCGACCCGCGCCGGACCGTCTCGGCCCAGTGGGCCGATCTCTGGCTGGGCCTCGACGTCGGCAGCGACATCCCTCTCGCGAACGCGGTGGCGCGCGAGATCATCGCGAACGGTCTCGCGAACGACGAGTTCATCGCCCGGGCCACGGTCGGCTACGACGCGTTCCGCGAGTCGGTCGAGCCCTGGACGCTGGAGGCCGGCGAGCGCGCGACCGGCGTGCCCGCCGAGGCGATCCGTGAGCTCGCCCTCGCGTGGGGCAACGCGGAACGGCCGCAGATCTGCTGGACGCTCGGGATCACCGAGCACCACAACGGCGTCGACAACGTCTTCGCGCTGATCAACCTCTCGCTGCTCGTCGGCGGCGTCGGCCGTTACGGCGCCGGCCTGCAGCCGCTGCGCGGCCAGAACAACGTGCAGGGCGGCGGTGACATGGGCGCGATCCCGAACAAGCTGCCCGGCTTCCAGGACGTGGAGGACGCGGCGGTGCGGGCGAAGTTCGACGCCGCGTGGGGAGCGACGGTCCCACCGGAGAAGGGCCTGCACCTCACCGAGATGTTCGAGGCGATGGAGCACGGCGACCTGCGCGCGCTCTACGTCGTCGGCGAGAACCCGGCGCAGTCGGAGGCCGACCAGACGCGCGCGCGGAAGCTGCTGAGCGAGGTCGACCATCTCGTCGTCCAGGACATCTTCCTGACGAAGACCGCCGAGCTCGCCGACGTCGTCCTCCCGGGCTGCGCCGGCTGGGCGGAGTCGGAGGGCACGGTCACCTCGAGCGAACGCCGCGTCCAGCGGGTCCGCAAGGCGCTCGACCCGCCCGGCGAGGCGCGCGACGACATCGAGATCGTCTACGAGCTCGCAAAGCGCCTCGGCACCGACCTCGGCAGCACGCGGCCCGAGGAGATCTGGGACGAGGTGCGTGCGCTCTCGCCGATGCACGCGGGGATGACCTACGAGCGCCTCGAGGAGCTCGGCGGCATCCAGTGGCCGTGCTGGGACCTCGAGCACCCCGGCGACCAGTTCCTGCACGGGCGCCTGTGGGACGACGTCGTCGAGGAGCGCGCGCCGTTCATGCCCGTCAAGCACTCCCCGCCGGTCGACCTGCTCGACGATGACTTCCCGCTCCGGCTCACGACCGGCCGCCGGCTCGAGTCGTTCAACACCGGCGTGCAGACGGGAGGGTTCAGCTCGCCGCTGCACGCCGGCGGCGAGGCGCTGCTCGTCTCACCGGAGGACGGCGAGCGCTACGGCCTCGTCGACGGCGGCCGCGCACTCGTCACCTCGCGGCGCGGCTCGGTCGAGGCGCCGGTCGCGTTCGCGTCCAACCTGCGTCCCGGCCTCGCCTTCATGAACCTGCACTTCCCCGACCTGGTCGAGACGAACGTGCTCACGATCGATGCGACCGACCCCCTCTCGGGCACCGCGGAGTTCAAGGCGACCGCGATCCGCGTGGAGGCCGTCTAGTGGACCTGAACCTGCTCGACGCGCCGCCGACGGACGCCGAGCGGGAGGCGATCGACGCCGTCGTCGGGCAGGCGCAAGAGACCGGCGACCGCGTCGCGCGCGCCGACCGGACGCGGCGGCACCTGCTCCTCCCCGCCCTGCGCGCCGCGCAGCTGCGCGTCGGCTGGGTCAGCGAGGGCGCGCTCGGGTACGCGTCGCGCCGGCTCTCCGTGCCGCCGGCGGACGCGTACGGGGTCGCGAGCTTCTACGCGCTGCTCGCACTCGAGGAGCGGCCGGCCGACCTCACGCACGTGTGCACCGACCTCTCGTGCGCGCTCAAGGGCGCCCGGGTCGGCCCAGGCGAGCACCCGAGCCCGTGCCTCGGCCTCTGCGAGCGCGCGCCCGCCTCCTACCGCACGATCGCGGGCGTCGAGCCGCGCGAGCTGCAGCTGCCCGAGACGGCGCCGCCGCTGCCGCAGGCGGGCGACCCGTCGCTGCGGCTGCTGCGCCGGATCGGCGCCGGGATCGACCCGGCTTCGCTCGAGGCGTACGTCGCGGCCGGCGGCTTCGAGCAGCTGCGGCGGGCGCGTGAGCTCGGTGCGGAGGCCGTGATCGGCGAGCTCAAGGGCTCGCGGCTGCTCGGGCGCGGCGGCGCCGCGTTCCCGACCGGCGTCAAGTGGGAGGCGGTGGCCGGCCAGCAGGCGCAGCCGCACTACGTCGTCTGCAACGCGGACGAGTCCGAGCCCGGGACGTTCAAGGACCGCGTGCTGATGGAGAGCGATCCGTTCGCGCTCGTCGAGTCGATCGCGATCGCGGCGTTCGCGACCGGCGCAGGCAAGGCGTTCGTCTACGTGCGCGCGGAGTATCCGCTCGCCCACGCCCGGCTCGGAAACGCGATCGCCCGTAGCGCCCCGTACCTGGACGGGCTCGAGCTCGAGTTGCGCATCGGCGCAGGCGCCTACGTGTGCGGCGAGGAGACCGCCCTGTTCCAGTCGATCGAGGGCTATCGCGGCGAGCCGCGCAACAAGCCGCCGTACCCGGTCGAGGTCGGGCTCTTCGGCAAGCCGACGGCCGTCAACAACGTCGAGACGCTCTTCAACGTGCTCGAGGTGCTGCGGGCAGGCGGCGCGGAGTACGCCGAGACCGGGACGGAGGGCTCGACCGGCACGCGCCTCTTCTGCGTCTCGGGCTGCGTCGAGCGCCCGGGGCTGTACGAGCTCCCCTTCGGCACGACGCTCCGCGAGCTGCTCGACCTGGCCGGCGCGGCGCCGCCCAAGGCGGTGCTGCTCGGCGGCGCTGCAGGCGCGTTCGTCGGCCCCGAGCTCCTCGACCTGAAGCTGACCCACGAGGACACCCGCGCGGCAGGCGTCACCCTCGGCTCCGGCGTCGTGATCGTCTACGACGAGCAGGCGGAGCTCGTGCCGGCGCTGCTCCGGATCGCCGAGTTCTTCCGCGACGAGTCGTGCGGGCAGTGCGTGCCCTGCCGGGTCGGCACCGTGCGGCAGGAGGAGGCGCTGAAGCGCCTCGCCGCGGGCACGCCGCACGCCGGCGAGCGCGAGACGCTCGCCGAGCTCGCGCAGGTGATGCGCGACGCCTCGATCTGCGGGCTCGGGCAGACCGCCGCGAATGCGATCGAGTCGGCGGTCGTCAATCTGGGAGTCTTTGCGTGATGGCGACGACCACCCTCCTCGGCACGCCCAGGAAGATGCTCGAGCTGACCGTCGACGGCCGCAGCGTGCGCGTGCTCGAGGGCTCGACGATCCTCGACGCGTGCCGGCTCGCCGGGGTCGACACGCCGACGCTCTGTTACGGCGACACGCTGACCCCGGTGAACGTCTGCCGCGTCTGCGTCGTCGAGCTCGAGGGAGCGAGGACGCTCGTGCCGTCGTGCTCGCGGAAGGCGGAGGCGGGAATGGTCGTGCTCACCGATTCGGAGCGGGTGCGCACGAGCCGCAGGCTGGTGCTGGAGCTGCTCGGCTCGTCGGTCGACCTCTCACTCGCGCCGGAGGCGCTGGGCTACATCGAGCGCTACGACGCGCAGCCGGGGCGCTTCGGCGCCGACGCCGCGACCGTCGCACAGGACGTGAAGATCGACAACGACCTCTACGTGCGCGACTACTCGCGCTGCATCCTCTGTTACAAGTGCGTCTCGGCCTGCGGCGAGGACGCGCAGAACACGTTTGCGATCGCCGTGGCCGGCCGCGGCTTCGGCGCGCACATCTCCACCGAGCTCGACGTGACCCTGCCCGAGTCGGCGTGCGTCTATTGCGGCAACTGCATCGCCGTGTGCCCGACCGGCGCGCTGATGTCGAAGAGCGAGTACGACCGCCGCCGCGCGGGAACCTGGGACGAGGCGGCCGAGGAGGTCGTGACGACCGTGTGCCCGTACTGCGGCGTCGGCTGCAACCTCGAGCTGCATGTGCAGGACGGCGACATCGTCAACGTCACCTCGCCCGACGACCACGACGTGACGCGCGGCAACCTGTGCATCAAGGGCCGCTTCGGCTTCCAGTTCGTCCAGAACCGCACGTGACGCGCGTCCAGATCCTCTACTGGCAGGAGATCCCGTCGCTCCTCCGTGCGACCACCGAGGACGGCACGCAGGTCTCCCGCCAGCTCCCCGACTGGTTCCAGCAGGAGATCGACCGCATCGCGATGGAGCAGGGCCTCGTCGGGAGCGACGCCTACCTGGAGCAGTGGCACTGGGCCGAGGCCGAGGAGCGCGACGGCGCGGCGAACGAGGTGCTCGAGGCGGTCGAGGCCGAGCTCGTCACGGCCTTCCGAGCAGGAACGCCGCCACCGCTCGACGGCCCGCGTCGCTGACCGCCCGCGACTGCACCGAGTGGCCGGCGCCGTGCACGACGACGAGCCGGCCCTTCGGCGCCAGCGCGAGCTCCTTGCGCGCCCACTCGAGCGGCGTCGACAGGTCGTGGTCGCCGTTCACGAGCAAAGCGGGCACCTTGAGCTTCGCGCCGCGGGGCGGGAGCGCGGTCGGAGGCGTCGGCGACCACGGCAGGCACTGGCGGACGAAGCCGTTGCCGAGCGCGGTCGCGCGGTCGAACGGGTAGAAGGCGCTCGCAGGGCGGCCCGCGACTGCGGCGCGCAGCTTCGCCTCGCGTCCGGCGAGGGGCGCCGCCGAGTCGCCCCACGGGTAGCGCCAGTCGGCGCAGAGAGCACTCGCATGCAGGCCCTGGTCGAGCAACCGGGCCGGCGTCTTCTCCCAGCGCCTCACGACGCCGAGAAACTGCACGAGCGCGGACGGGCTCCCGTGAGCCGCGAGGCGCAGCAGCTTCGGCACGTCGAAGACGGAGCGAAACGAGGGATCGACGATGCTCTCGAGGGTCAGCGCGTCGAAGATCGCCGGCCCCCTGCCGCTGGTGCGCACGGCAGCCGCGAGGTCGGCGGCGCACGCGTCGCCGCCGCAGACATCGTGGAGGACGCGCCGCGCTGCGCGGAACTCGTCCAGGCCGAGGTCGGTCTCTCCTTCGTGGGGGACGACCGAGTCGAGCACGAGCCTCGAGACGTGCCCGGGATGGGCCAGCGCATACCGCTCCCCGACGTAGGTGCCGTAGGAGATCCCGTCGACGACCCACCGCTCGACGCCGAGCGCCTGCCGCAACGACTCCAGGTCGGCGACGACGTCGTCGGTCCCGAAGAACTGCCGCCGGCTCCCGAGCTTCGCCGCGCACGCGCGCACCGCGGCTGCCGGCGGCGGCGCCAGGTCGGAGCTCCCCATCGCCGCCTGCAGGGCGGGGCAGTCGAGCGCCCCTGCGCCAGTGCCGCGCTGGTCGAGCACCACGATGCGGTACGCCTCCTGCTCCGCGCCGACGATGTTCGGCACGCGCGCCAGCGCCGGCACGCCGGGCTGGCCCGGGCCGCCGGTCAGCAGGAGCAGCACGCCTCGGGGCGCCTTCGCGTTGTCGGCGGTCGCGACGGCGAGCTGGAGCGTCCCGGCACGGCGCCCCGTGTGGTCGAGCGGGACGGTCAGCGTCGAGCAGGTGAACCCGGTCGCACCGGCGCACGGATGGGGAGCAGCCAGCACCGGGCCCCGGGCGGCCGCACTGCCGCTCGCGGCGACCGCGAGCAGGGAGAGGGTGATGAACAGACTGCGCCGCACGAGGCCATTGTGGGTTGGTACCGAAGCGGGCGCACCGTCTGAACGTAAACTCGAATCAATGCGGATCGGAGTCCTCACCGGCGGCGGCGACTGCCCCGGGCTGAACGCGGTCATTCGCGCGGTCGCGCGGCGCTCCTGGGCGAACGGCTACGAGGTCGTCGGGGTGCGCGAGGGCTGGCGCGGGATGGTCGAGCACCTCTTCGAGCCGCTCGGCCCCAGCGAGATCTCGGGGATCCTCCCGCGCGGCGGCACGATCGTCGGCACCTCCCGCACGAATCCGTACAAGGTGGAGGGAGGTGTCGAGAAGGTGCGCAGCGCGTTCGAGCACCTCGACGCGCTGGTCGCGATCGGCGGCGAGGACACGCTCGGCGTCGCCTCCAGGCTCTATTCCGAGTTCGAGCTGCCGGTGGTCGGCGTCCCGAAGACGATCGACAACGATCTCTCGGGCACCGACTACACGTTCGGCTTCGACACCGCGGTCGCGATCTGCACGGAGGCGATCGACCGCATCCACACGACGGCGGAATCGCACAACCGTGTCATGGTCGTCGAGGTGATGGGGCGGCACGCCGGCTGGATCGCCGTGCACAGCGGCATCGCCGGCGGCGCGGACGTGATCCTCATCCCCGAGATCCCCGTCGTGCTCGACGAGGTCGAGGCGGAGATTCGCCGCCGCCACGGCCGCGGCAAGAACTTCTCGATCGTCGTGATCAGCGAGGGCTGCGATCTGCCGGGCACCGAGGACAGCGGAGACGTCGACCAGTTCGGCCACAAGCTGCTCGCCAAGCGCGGCGTCGGCGAGCAGCTCGGCGACGAGATCGAGAGCCGCACCGGCTTCGAGACGCGGGTCACCGTGCTCGGGCACGTGCAGCGCGGCGGCTCTCCCACCGCGCGCGACCGGATCCTCGCCACGCGGTTCGGACTGAAGGCGGCCGACCTGGTGCAGCACAAGCAGTTCGGCCAGATGGCGGCGCTCCGCGGTGACGACGTGATCTCGGTCTCGCTCGAGGAGGCGACCGCCGAGCTGAAGACGGTGCCCGCCGAGTGGTACGAGGTCGCGCGGACCTTCTTCGGTTAGCCACTGAATCTGATTCGGCGCAGCCGAACCAGATTCACGAGTTTCGAGCTGCGCAGCCCTCCGAGAAACTCCCGAATCAGATTCAAAGAACGAATCTGGTTCGGCTCCGGTGCGGAACCTGGTTCCCGCGTCAGCGGAACCAGGTTCCTGTCTTAGGCGGACCGCATCAGACGCGAACCTGGTTCCGGCTGCGCCGGCAACCAGGTTCGGGCTAGAGCTCGGCGAGCGGGAAGCTGCGGTGGCTCCGCGGCGGCACGATGAAGTTCTGGCGGTGCGTCGTCGAGAGGATCGAGTTGAAGCCCTGGTTGCGGTCGCGCGGCGCGAAGGGGATCTTGGCGTTCGGGAACTGGCCGTCCATCGCCAGGCGGTTGCGCCGGAAGTCGTCACCCGTCGGGTTGAACACGACGAAGTGCACGCCCGCGGCAGGGAGCTGACCGATCTCGTCGAGGTCGACCGACCACATGAACGGGTTGTCGAGCGTGTTGAAGTCGGCGCGCACCGGGATCGCGGTGCCCTTCGGGTACACCACGCCTTCCACGTGCACGTCGCGATCGAGCCGCGAGGTCGTCTGGATCGCGGCGCTGTGCCCGATCCGGCCCGAGCTCTTGTAGTCGCGCCGTACGTCGGCGGCGCTCGAGACGTCCTCGGGCCCCTGGGGCACGGTCTGCGTGTCCTGCTTGACGCTCAGGTTGGGGCGAAACGCCGTCGCGACGCGTTCGTCGAAGTCGAAGTTGAGGTACCAGGCCTCCACGTCCTCGTGGATGTGCGAGAGGTGCATGTGCGTCCCGTGGACGAAGTAGCTGCTCCCGCGGAAGTCGACGTAGCCGAGTGTCTCGAAGTTCGCGATCGGGCCCGGCCCCATCCCGGCCCGCTGGGTCGAGGTGAAGCCGAGGAAGAGCTCCGCCGTGTCGGGGATCAGGTCGGCTCCGGGCACCTGCGCCGCCACGGCCATCTGCTTCGGCAGAGACTGCCCGCCGTCGAAGCCGCCGCCGGCGAAGCCGCGCCGGATCGACGTGAGCTCGAAGAGCTTCGAGTCGCGCAGGCGCTTCGTCGCGTCGTCGATGTGCGCCCGAACGTCGGAGCGGATCAGGAAGGCGACGTCGTTCGACTCGAGCTTCGTGTCGAACGGGTCGCTCTGGAACCGCTCGGCGTCGAACAGCACGGGCTTGCCGGCACGCCGGTCGTGCGGGAGATGACTGCGCAGGGCATCCGGTGTCAGGCGCTCGAAGTAGGGCAGCCCCCACGCCGCCGTCACACCGAGACCGGCCGGGGTCGGAGGGTAGTCCGCGTCGAGGCCCGCGAGCACGTTCGCGAGCGACGCCTGCGCGTCGCGCAGGCCGGCGCGATCCGCCACGACACGCGCGGTGAGGATCTCGTGGTGCAGCGGAGGCACGAGCACCTCGACGCCGTCCGAGCGGACGATCCGGACCCCGTCGAGCAGATGCTGCTCGGGCAGCCGCTTCCCGCCTGCCGCGCGCGGCGGTGAGCTGCCGGCCAGCTGATCGACGAGCTCGTAGATGCCGGCCGCGCCGACGACACCGGCCGCGGTGCCGGCGAGCATCTGCCTCCGCGTCAGCTTCATCAGGTGGAAGGGGCGATCCGTACGAGCGCCGCGAGCTCCTGCTTCAGGTAGCGCACGACGTGGTCGAACGTGAGCGGCGGAGCTACATGCTCGGAGAGGGTGTACAGGTTGCCGTCGGCGCGCCAGACGAGCGCCGCGTGCCACTGGTCGGCGTCCTGGTTCACGGTGTAGAGGCGGGTGGTGATCCCGTTCGCCGTGACCGTCTTCGTCGGCTGGTCGAAGCAGGGGACGTTCTTGCTGTCCACGCCGCCGGTCCGGCAGGTGGGGATCGTCGTGCGGCCGGGGTAGGCGCGCAGATTGACGTGCAGCTCTCCCCCCGCCGCGCCGCCGCCGGTCTCCTGCCAGACGAAGCTCTCGAGGTAGCTGCGGTCGGCCGAGACGGAGTTGATGTTGTTCCACTGCCCGTGGAGCTTCCCGACCAGGGGATCCGGGAGCCAGCCGGGGCAGTAGACGGGCGCCTTGACCCGGTTCGCGAGCTTCTGCCAGCCCGCGCGGTCGGGGCAGTGGGGCTTCGGCGCCGCGACCGGTGCGGCATCGGCCTTCTTCGCGCCGCCCGAGCAGCCCGACGCGAGCAATGCGCACATCCCCAGGAGCAGGGAAAACGTGAGGAGCCCTCGCACTGGAGGGCATGGTAGCCCGGCCTAGACGTCGACCGGCTGGTGGCCGACCAGGCTGCGGACGTCCCCCGCGGAGACGAGCACCGCGTCGATCCCGGCCCGCTCGAGGGCGAGCACCTCGTCCCGGCTGCCCACGTCGACCTGGGCGATCGCGAGCTTGCCCGCCGGGACGTCCGGGAGCAGCTCGAGCACGGCGTCGAGCGGATCGACGTCGTCGTCGCTGTCCGTGGCCGTGAGGAGGAAGATCTCGGGGTCGAGCTGCTCGAGCGCGAGCTCGAGCTCCTCCTCGTCGCGCACGTCGACCACCGACTCGAGGTGCGCATGCTCCGGCTCGTCGCCGGGCCGGATCGTGACCGCATCGACTTCGCTCGGCGAGCCGGGGCCGATCCACAGGAGCGGCAGGCTCGTCGCGTCGCGGATGCCCGCGATCGTCGAGGAGACGGCGAGCGCCTTCGCGCCCTGTGCCTCGGCGTCTCGGGCGGCGCCCGCGTCCTCGACGCAGACGATGATCGCGATGCCATCTCCCTCGGAGATGTGGTGGCTGAGGCGTCGTTGACCGGGCACTGCTTGGCTGAAGCGTAACTGGCTAGAAGCCGCGGGGCGCGCTCGGCGGGAGGCGCTCGTGGCCCGCCCAGTCCGTGCGGGCCGGCGCGAAGGCCTCGATCAGCGTGGCGCCCTCGGGGCCCGTGCGCACGGAGTGTGGCGTGTGGGCCGGGATCACCCAGGTGGCGCCGGGATGCAGCTCCCGCTCCTCGTCGCCGATCCGGAAGGTCAGCGAGCCGCCGATCAGGATCCCGATCTGCTCGTTCACGTGCGCGTGCTCCGGCACGTCGGCGTCCGGCTCGAGCTCGATCGCCGAGAGCGTGGCCTCCGCGCCGTGCAGCGTCCGGCCGACGACGCCCTCCCAGATCACGTTCGGCGCAATCTTCTCGAGGTTGTCGAAGGCCGTCATACGCCGATCGGGTGCCAGACCGTCTTCAACTCGAGGAAGGCGGAGATCTCGTAGAGCGACTGGCCGTCGGGCTTCCCCGAGACGACGCGCTTGACGTTCTCTGCGGCGGCGGTCTCGAGCTCCGCGCGCATCCCGTCGGCGCCCGTCACGTCGATCGCGTTCACGTCCATGTGGCTCGCGAGCCAGGGCGCCAGCTCGGCGCGGCGGCCGGTGAGCAGGTTGACGACACCGCCGGGAACGTCGCTCGTCGCGATCGCCTCGGCCAGCTCGACCGCGGCGAGGGGCTGAGTCTCGGAGGCGAGTGCCACCACGGCGTTGCCGCCGGTGAGGGCGGGTGCGATCCGCGAGACGAGCCCGAGCAGCGGCGGCTCGTCCGGCGCGATCGTGGCGACGACGCCGGTCGGCTCCGGGATCGTGAAGTTGAAGTAGGGCCCGGCGACGGGGTTCGTCCCGCCCAGCACCTGCGAGAGCTTGTCGGCGAAGCCTGCGTACCAGACCCAGCGGTCGATCGCGCGATGCACCTCGTCCGTGCCGGAACAGAGCTCGGCGAACTCCGGCACGCGCGCCTCCATCATCTCGGCGATGCGGTAGAGCACCTGGCCGCGGTTGTAGGCGGTTGCCGCAGCCCACTTCGGCTGGGCGCCGCGCGCCGCCTGCACAGCGTCGCGCACGTCCTTGCGCGAGGCGCGCGCCACGTTCTGGCCCTGGGCCTCGTAGGTGCGGCCGCTCTCGCTGCGCGGGAACGCGCCCCCGATGTAGAGCTTGTACGTCTTCTTGACCGGAAGGCGTGTCATTCGAAGTCGAGGTACGGCTCCATGCCGTGCAGGCCGCCTTCCCGGCCGAAGCCCGACTCCTTGTAGCCGCCGAACGGGCTCGTCGGATCGAAACGGTTGAACGTGTTCGCCCAGACGACGCCCGCGCGCAGGTGCTGCGCCATCCAGAGGATGCGCGAGCCCTTCTCCGTCCAGACGCCTGCGCTCAGGCCGTACGGCGTGTTGTTCGCCTTCTCGACCGCCTCGTCGGGCGTGCGGAAGGTGAGCACCGAGAGCACCGGCCCGAAGATCTCCTCCTGCGCGATGCGGTAGCTCTGCGCGACGTTGGTGAAGACGGTCGGCGCGAACCAGTAGCCCTTCTCCGGCAGCCGGCACGGGGGCTGGTAGATCTCGGCCCCCTCCGCTGTGCCTGCCTCGACGAGCTCCTCGATCCGCTCGAGCTGTTCGCGGGAATTGATCGCGCCGACGTCCGTGTTCTTGTCGAGCGGGTCGCCGACACGCAGCGTCGCCATCCGCTTCTTCAGCTTCTCGATCACCGGCTCGTAGATCGACTCCTGCACGAAGAGCCGCGAGCCTGCGCAACAGACGTGGCCCTGGTTGAAGTAGATGCCGTTGATGATCCCCTCGATCGCCTGGTCGAGCGCGCAGTCGTCGAAGACGATGTTGGCCGCCTTGCCGCCGAGCTCGAGCGTCAGCCGCTTGCCACTGCCGGCGGTCTCGCGCTGGATCCACTTGCCCACCTCGGTCGAGCCGGTGAAGGCGATCTTGTCGACGTCCGGGTGCCGGACCAGCGCTGCGCCCGTCGCGCCGTCGCCGGTGGCGATGTTGACGACGCCCGGCGGCAGTTCGGCCTGCCGGAGCACGTCGCAGAAGAGCAGCGCCGTCAGCGGCGTCGTGTGCGAGGGCTTCAGGACGACCGTGTTCCCGGCCGCGAGCGCGGGCGCGATCTTCCAGGCGAGCATCAGGAGCGGGAAGTTCCAGGGGATGATCTGCCCGGCGACGCCGAGCGGCTTCGGCCTGCGGTTCGGGAACGCGTACTCGAGCTTGTCGGCCCAGCCTGCGTAATAGAAGAAGTGCGCCGCAGCGAGCGGGACGTCGACATCGCGCGACTCCTTGATCGGCTTGCCGCCGTTCAGGCTCTCGAGCACGGCGAACTCGCGCGAGCGCTCGGCGAGGATGCGGGCGATCCGGAACATGTACTTGGCGCGTTCCGAGCCGGACAGCTTCGACCAGCTCGTGAATGCCTCGCGCGCCGCAGCGACGGCATCCGCGACCTCGGCCTCGCCGGCCGTCCCCACTTCGGCGAGCGGCGCCTCGTCGCGCGGCGCGATCGTCGTGTAGTGCTCCTTCGCCTCGATCCAGTCGCCGCCGATGTACAGGCCGTAGCGCTCCTGCAGGTGGACGATGTCGGTCGACTCGGGCGCAGGAGCGTAGGTCCAGTCCTTCGGGACTGGGCTGCGGTCCTGGCGCTTGTCGAGCTCAGTCATTCGTGAAGTAGTCCTTCGACTGGTAGGCGCCCGTCTTCTCCTTGCGCAGCTGCATCAGGATGTCGTTGACGAGGCTCGACGCGCCGATCCGGTACAGGTCGGGCGTCAGCCAGTCGGGGCCGAGCGTCTCGTGCACCTGCACCAGGTACTGGATCGCGTTCTTCGACGTGCGGATCCCGCCCGCAGCCTTCATGCCGACCTTGCGGCCCGTCTCCTCGTGCACGTCGCGGATCGCCTCGAGCATCACGAGCTGAACCGGCAGCGTCGCCGCTCCCGGCAGCTTCCCGGTGGACGTCTTGATGAAGTCGGCGCCCGCCGCCATCGCCAGGAGCGAGGCCCGGCGCACGTTGTCGTAGGTGCCGAGCTCCGCCACCTCGAGGATCACCTTGAGGTGCGCGTCGCCGCAGGCCTCCTTGACCTTGACGATCTCGTCGAAGACCTTCGCGTAGCGCCCGGAGAGGAACGCACCGCGGTCGATCACCATGTCGATCTCGTCGGCTCCCAGCACAACGGCGTCCTCGACGTCGCGCAGCTTGACGTCGAGCGGCGCCTGGCCGGACGGGAAGTAGGTGGCGACGCTCGCGACCTTCACGCCGCTGCCCGCCAGGCGCTCCTTCGCGGTCGCGATCAGGTTCGGGTACACGCACACCGCGGCGACCGAAGGCACGCCGGGGTCGCTCGGGTCCGGACGGATCGCCTTCGAGCAGAGCGCGGCGACCTTGCCCGGCGTGTCCTGCCCCTCGAGCGTGGTCAGGTCGCAGCAGCGCAGTGCGAGCTCGAGCGCCCAGACCTTCGCGTCCTTCTTGATCGAGCGCTTCGCCAGCTCGGCGGCGCGCTGCTCGACCGCGACCTGGTCGATCGAGCCGATGCGCGGCAGCCGCTGCTTCAGCGGCAGCTCGAAGCCCCTCGGAAGTGCGGGCGCCTTCGCCATCATGCGAGTGTAGCCCCGGTTCCGCGAGGCGCAACGAGCAGGGACGCGCCTTGTTCAGACACGTCCGGGGTCGGCAGGCTCCTCGCCGCGGTCCGCCGCCCGTCCTAGAGCCCCAGCCGCTCGAGCATCGTCTGGTTGCGCCGCCACTTCGGCGCCGCCTTCACCTGCAGCTGCAGGTACACCGGGTGCCCGAGCAGCTGCTCGACGAAGGGCCGCGCCGTCCGCCCGATCTCACGCACCATCGAGCCGCCCTTGCCGATCAGGATCTGCTTCTGGCTCTCGGTCTCGGTGTAGAGCCGTACATGCACGTGCCTGTCCTCGATCTCCACCACCTCGGCGGTGATCGCGTGCGGCAGCTCTTCCTTGAGCAGCCGCAGCGCTTGCTCCCGCACGAGCTCGGCGATCCTCGCCTCGATTCCCATGTCGGTGTCGGTCTCCGCGGGGTAGTACATCGGCCCCTCCGGCAGCAGCGAGATCAGGTCGGAGCGCAGCTCGTCGATGCCGTCGCCCGTGACCGCGCTGACCGGATGCAGCGCGTGGAAGTCGCCGAGCGTCGCCGCCTCCTTCATCTGCGAGGCGATGTGCCCGGCCTTCAGCCGGTCGATCTTGTTCACGACGACGATCACCGGCACGCCGAGCGAGAACACGCGGCGTCCTACGAACCGGTCCCCCGCTCCGATCCGCTCGCGCGCGCTCACGACGAGCAGCACGACGTCGATGTCGCTCGCGATCGTCTCGTTGACGCGCCCCTGCATCCGCTCCGTCAGCGTGTCGATCGGCTTCTGCCAGCCGGGCAGGTCGACGAGGACGAGCTGCGCGTCGCCGGTCGTGTGCACGCCGCGGATCTGGTGTCGCGTCGTGTGCGGCTTGTCGGAGACGATCGCGACCTTCGTCCCGGTGAGCGCGTTCACGAGCGTCGACTTGCCGACATTCGGGCGGCCCGCGACGGCCACGAATCCCGATTTCATTCAGGCAGGTCCCACGTGTCGGGGAGCAGGTCGGCGGCGCTCGCCCTGCCGATCGAGCCGTCGGCGCGGCGGTAGGAGACCTCCGGCACGCGCCACTCGTAGAGCCACTGGCGGCAACCGCCACAGGGAGATGCGCTGACCGCCACGGCGGCGATGTCCCCCGGCCGGTATCCCGCCGTCGCGGCCGCACCGATCGCGGTCTTCTCGGCGCACTGCGTCAGGGGGTAGGCGGCGTTCTCGACGTTCGTCCCCGTGAACTCGCGGCCGTCGGTCGTGCGCACGACCGCACCGACGAGGTAGTTCGAGTACGGCGCGTACGCGTTCTTCGCCACCTCTTCCGCCAGCTCGACCAGGTCCCCTCCCGCTCCGGCGCCGGCCAAGCCGCCGCCTCCGCTCTTGGACGGCTCCGTCGAGCCTACGCCGTCTCTCACGAGAACACCTGGAAGACGACGAGTGCGGCGAGGGCTCCCACGACGGCACCGTACGTGACCTCGAGCGCCGAGTGCACGCCCGACTCGACCCGCGTCTGGGCGACGAGGAACGCCATCACGAGGGCGATCGACGAGACGAGGAAGCGCTCGCTGTCGCCCGCCACGTAGGTGACGGCCATCCAGCCCGCGAAGGCCAGCGCCGCGTGCCCGGACGGCAGACCTCCGCGCAGCGGTGTCCCGCGCCCGGTGTAGGCCTTCGTCGCGAGCACGATGATCACGGTCAGCACGAGCGCGACGAGCGTCAGCTGGGCGGGCGCATCGCGCAGCCGGTCGAGCAGGGTCGACGAGCGGTCGGCCACCTTCCCGGCGAAGACGAGGTACCCGACGAACACCGCGTTCACGGTCGCGATCAGCACCGCGCCGGCAGCGATGTCCTTGGCCAGCTTCGCCATCGGGTCGAAGGACGTCGTCGCGATGTCGATCGCCGCCTCGATGCCCGTGTTGAGCATCTCGGCGATCAGCACGAACGTGATCGAGATCAGCAGCGCGATCAGCTCCAGCTTGGTCACGTTCACGACCAGCGCCGCGATCAGGACGAAGAACGCGATAGCGAAGTGGATCCGCATGTTCCGCTGCGTGCGGAGCACGTGGATGATCCCCTCGAACGCGTTGTTGAACGAGTCGATGACCGTCGGTGGACGGCGAACGTTCATGCGAGCAAGTCCGCTTCGCGGGCGTCCATCGCGTCGCCGTGGTCGTAGCCGAGCAGGTGCAGCAGGCCGTGGGTGAGCGGCCAGCGCCATTCGTCGCCGATCACCGCGGGACAGAGCACCACGTCCCCGAGCGCGCGCGGCACGCCCTCCGGGACGTCGTCGCGGCCGTCGATCGGGAACGAGAGCACGTCCGTCGCCTCGTCGACGCCGAGATGGTCGCGCTTCAACCGGCGCATCTCGTCGAGCCCGACGAACGCGATCCCGAGCTCCCCGTCCTCGACTCCCTCGGCCCGCAGCACACGTCCCGCCAGCTCGACCGCGCCCCCGTCGTCCACCTCGACGCCGCTGCGGTTCTCGACTTCGACCGAGATCATCGGTTGCGCTCGTCGGTGTGCTCCTTGTAGGCCTCGACGATGCGCTGTACGAGCTTGTGCCGGACGACGTCCTTGTGATCGAACTCGATGAACTGGATGCCGTCGATTCCCCCGAGCACCTCGCGCACGTGCACGAGCCCCGACCGCTGCTCCCGTGGCAGGTCGATCTGCGTGATGTCGCCGGTCACGACCACCTTGGAGCCGAACCCGAGCCGGGTGAGGAACATCTGCATCTGCTCGGGCGAGGTGTTCTGCGCCTCGTCGAGGATGATGAAGCTGTCGTTCAGGGTGCGTCCGCGCATGAACGCGAGCGGCGCCACCTCGATCGTCCCGCGCTCGATCAGGTTGTTCGCCTTGTCCGGGTCGAGCATGTCGTAGAGCGCGTCGAAGAGTGGCCGCAGGTACGGATCGACCTTCGCCATCAGGTCGCCCGGCAGGAAGCCGAGCCGCTCGCCGGCCTCGACAGCCGGACGCGTGAGGATGATCCGCGCGACCTCGCGCTCGTGCAGCGACGCGACCGCGAGCGCCATCGCGAGGTACGTCTTGCCCGTGCCGGCCGGGCCGATCCCGAACGTGACCGTCGACCGCCGGATCGAGTCGACGTAGCGCTTCTGCGTGACCGTCTTCGGTGCGATCTTCTTGCCACGGTGACGCCAGACGACCGCGTCGAAGACCTCGCGCACGTCCTGGCCCGCCTCGAGCGTGCCGAGCACGGCGTCGACGGTGTGGCCGCCGATCTGGTGACCTCCCTCGACGAGCTCGACCAGCTCGTCGATCACGGCCCGTGCGTTCTCGACGTGCTGGTTGTCGCCCTCCAGGGTCAGCTGGTTGCCGCGCAGGCGCACCGTGCACTGCAGCCGCTCGCGGAGCGCGTCGAGGACTCCGTCGGAGATTCCGGCGAGCTCGGCGGCCACGGCATTCGAGACTTCCAGCGTTTCCTGCATACCCTCCAAGTGTAGGTTGCCGGAATGGCGCGCAAGTGGTGGACGCTGATCGCGGTGTGCACCGCGACCTTCATGCTCCTGCTCGACATCACGATCGTGAATGTCGCCCTGCCGGCCATCCAGCGGTCGCTCGATGCCTCCTTCTCCGACCTCCAGTGGGTGGTCGACGCCTATGCGCTCGCCCTCGCCACCTGCGTTCTCACGGCCGGGTCGCTGGCCGATCTCTTCGGCCGCAAGCGCGTCTTCCTGATCGGCGTGACCCTGTTCACCTTCGCCTCCGCGGCCTGTGGGCTCGCCAACGACCCGCTCTTCCTGATCATCGCCCGCGCCGTCCAGGGGCTCGGCGGGGCGATGATGTTCGCGACGGCTCTCGCCCTGCTCTCGCAGGAGTTCCACGGCCGCGAGCGCGGTACCGCCTTCGGCATCTGGGGCGCGACGATCGGCGCAGCCGTCGCGATCGGGCCCCTCGCGGGCGGAGTGCTCACCTCCTGGCTCTCGTGGCGGTGGATCTTCCTCGTCAACATCCCGATCGGAGCCGCAGCCGTCGTGCTGTCGGCGAAGCAGCTCCACGAGTCGAGCGACCCCGAGCACAGCCGGCTCGATCCGGTCGGCCTCGTGACGCTGATCGGCGGACTCCTCTGCCTGATCCTCGCGCTGATCGAGGGAAACCAGCAGGGCTGGACGACCTCGTGGATCATCGGCCTCTTCGTCGCCGCGGGCGTCTTCCTCGTCCTGTTCGTCGCCTCGCAGATGGGCGAGCGGACGTCGATGGTCGACCTGACGCTCTTCCGGCGGCCGGCGTTCGTCGGCGCGCAGGTGACGGCCTTCGCCATCTCCTCGTCGATGTTCGCGATGTTCCTGTACCTAACCCTGTACCTCCAGAACATCCTCGGGCTGTCGCCGCTCAAGACGGGCCTCGTCTTCCTGCCGCTGAGCGTCGTCTCGTTCTTCGCGGCTCCGGTCGCCGGGCGGTTGTCGACACGCGTCCCGATCCGGATCCTGCTCGGCGCCGGGCTTGCCCTGAACGCCGTCGCGATGTGGTCGATGAGCCACGTCAAGCCGGACTCTCACTGGACGGTGCTGCTACCGGGCTTCATCCTCGGCGGCATCGGCATCGGCCTCGTCAACGCACCGCTCGCCTCAACGGCGGTCTCGACCGTCAGACAGGAACGCGCCGGGATGGCGTCGGGCATCAACAACACCTTCCGCCAGCTCGGGATCGCGACCGGGATCGCCGCGCTCGGCGCGATCTTCGCGAGCAAGGTCGACGCGAGCGCGTTCTCACAGCACGCGAGCGCGGCCGCGGACGCGTCGTTCGTGAATGCGCTGCACGACATCCTGCTCGTCGGGGCCGCCGTCGCACTGTGCGGCGCCGTGCTCGCGGCGGTGCTCGTACGGCCGCAGGACTTCGTCGCCTCAGGCCCGCGGCCCGCCGAAGCGGCTTAGGCGAGCTTCTCGCGGACGAGCTGGCTGACCGCCGACCCGTCTGCCCGTCCGGCGATCTGCGGCATCACATCCGCCATCACGCGGCCCATGTCGCGCATGCTCGTCGCCTTGTTCTCCGCGATCGCATCGTCGACGATCCGCTCGAGATCCTCCTCCGCGAGCGGCTCCGGCATGAACTCCTCGAGCACCGCGAGCTCGGCCTCCTCCTTCTCGGCCCGATCCTCCCGGCCGGCGCCACGGAACGCCTCCGCGGCCTCGAGCCGCTTCTTGCGCTCGCGCTGCAGCACCTGAAGCTCCTCGTCGTCGGAGAGCGGGCGCAGGAGCTCCTTCTCGGCGGACTTGAGGCTCGAGAGGATCAGGCGCAACGCATCGCGGCGCTCGTTCTCGTGCGCGCGCATGGCGTCCTTGACCTCCTCCTCGAGGCGGCCGATCAGGCTCACAGGTCTCTCTCCTTCAGCATTCGGCCTCCGAGGATATGCCAATGCAGGTGGAACACGGTCTGCCCACCGCCTTCTCCTACGTTGACAACCACGCGGTAGTCCTCCAGGCCGACGACGCGCGCGGTCTCGGCGACGAAGTCGAGCATGCGCTTCGTCTCTTCGGCGTCGAAGTCGCCGATCTCGCGGAACGTGTCGACGTGACGCTCCGGAATCACGAGCACGTGCACCGGCGCCTTGGGATTGATGTCGTTGAGGGCGACGAAGCCGTCGGCCCGGTGAACGTGGTCGCCCTCGCGAACGAGCAGGCAGAACAGGCAGTCCTCACGCGGCTGCACGGATCCCCTCCTCCGTGACGGCGGCAGCGCGGACCTGGACGAGATCGCCCACCGGTGCGTCGACGAGCCACGGGGTGTAGTCGTCTCCGTAGCCGCGACCGGGGCGATCGACCAGCACGACGTCCTCGGCCTTGCGGCTCCAGCGCCTCAGGCAGAGCTCGTGCGAGAGCGCGCGCAGCGCAGCGCCCCGCTCCTTCTTGACCTGTGGCGGCACCGGATCGTCCTGAGCGGTGATCGTGCCGGGCCGCGGCGAGTACGGGAAGACGTGCACCTTCGTGATTCCCGCACGCTCGACGGTGCGGAGCGTCGCCGCGAAGGCGCCGTCGTCCTCGCCCGGGAAGCCGACGATCACGTCGCTCGTCAGGTTGAACTCGCCTGCGAGGGGAGCGAGCCGGCGCAGGTAGGTGTCGACCGTGTAGCGGCGGCGCATCGCGCGAAGCACTCCGTCGTCCCCTGACTGCAGGGGGACATGCAGGTGCTTGCTCACCGACGGCGTCTCGCGCAGCGCCGCGACGAGAGCGTCGTTCACGTGGTTGATCTCGATCGAGCTGAGCCGCAGCCGGTCGAGGCCCGGCGTCTCCCCTGCCTCGCGCACGAGCCTCGGCAGGTCGTAGCCTGCGGAGCGGTCGCGGAAGCAGCCGAGGTTGATGCCGGTCAGGACGACCTCGCGGTGCCCCTGGTCGACGCGCCGGCGGATCTCTCCGAGCACCGCTTCTGCGCTCCGGCTGCGGGAAGCGCCGCGTACGCGGGGGATCACGCAGAAGTTGCAGGCGAACGAGCAGCCGTCCTGGATCTTGACGAACGCGCGCACGCGGTCGATGCGCGCGTCCGCCTGGACGCAGCCGATCGCCCCGACGTTCCCGGCGACGAAGGCTGCGGTCTCCTCGCTCCGCTTCGCGACGACCGTCACGTTCGCCGGCAGCCCGGCGAACGCGTGCCCCTCGAGGTTCGCGCCGCAGCCCGTCACATAGACGCGCGCGTGTGTCCGGGCGGCGCGGGCCGCCGCCTTGCGGCTCTTCGCGAGCGCCTCGTTCGTGACGCAGCAGGTGCTGATCACTGCGACGTCGGCGTGCGCGCTCCGGCTGTCGGCGTGCCCGTCGCGGAGCAGCGCCTCGCGCACCTCGTGCACGTCGGCGTGGGAGACCTTGCAGCCCAGGAAGTCGACGCGAAACGTCGCCATATGTTGGATCCTAGGCGCTACACGCGAGCCGTTTCGCACCCGAACCTCGAGGAGACCCCGATGAACCGCGAACAACTGCGCTCACTGCAAGAGCCGCTGAAGGAGCGATACCGCCAGGATCCGGGACAGGCGCTCGTCACGCTGCGGGCGACCGGTTCGCTCGGCGAGGGCATCACCTGCTCGGTCGCGACGGGCCGGGCCCTCGTCGAAGCGGGGCTCCATCCGGCGACCGGCGGCGACGGTGTGAGCCTCTGCTCGGGCGACATGCTGCTCGAGGCCCTGGCGGCCTGCGCGGGCGTGACCTTGCGGGCCGTCGCCACCTCCCTCGAGCTCGACGTCGCCGGGACCGTTCACGTGGAGGGCGACATCGACTTCCGGGGGACGCTCGCCGTCGACAAGGGGGCGCCCGTCGGCTTCCGGTCGATCAGGCTGACACTCGAGCTCGAAACCGACGCGAGCGACGAGGAGCTCGACACGCTCCTGCGGCTGACCGAGCGCTACTGCGTCGTCTACCAGACCCTGGCCGCAGCGCCCGCGCTCGAGGCGACGTGGAGCCGCGCTCCCGCCTAGACCCGGCGCGCTTCTAAGCCCGGCGGTAGAGGTCGGACGCCCAGCCGCCGAGGGTGCGGCGCCGCACGTGCTCGAACCCGTCGAGCCGCGGCTGCTCCGAGGCGAGATAGCCGGAGGTGACGAGCGAGGAGACGTCGAGTCGGCCCGGCAGCGCCTCCACCGAGGCGAGCGAGATGTTCGCGACCGCGGTCGCGGCCGCGGGGAGCCGGTCGTCCGGGCCAACGAGGCGGGCCTCGACCTCGACCCCGTTCACGTGGGCGTTCTCCTGCGTCGCCTCGACGGACGGCTCCTCGATGTCGACGCCCACGACGGGAGCGAAGCCGAGCAGCGCGGCGGCGATCGAGAGGACCCCGGAGCCGCAGCCGACGTCGAGGAACGAACCTCGTTCGAGCGTCTGCAGGAACTGCAGGCAGAGCTGGGTCGTCGGATGCGAGCCCGTGCCGAACGCTCGCCCGGGATCGACGACGACCGCCAGGGCTCCGCTGGGAGGCGTCTCCCACGGCGGGCCGATCCAGAGCGAGCCGATCCGGACCGGCCGGTGGAACGCGCGCCAGCGGTCCTCCCAGCCGGCCTCGACGTCGTCGGCATGGGCACCGCCGAAGAAATGCCAGAGGCGCTCCTCGCCACCCGCGTCCGTGTACGCCGCGAGCTCGACGCCCTCCGGGCGGTCGACCTCTTCGAAGCCCTCGGGAAACAGCTCCAGCATGGTCGCGCGGGCCTCCTCGAGCCGCTCGAGCCCGACCTCGACCGCCACTCTGCGCAGGCCGCTCAGCGGAACGCGCTCTTCAGCTTCTCGAAGAAGCCCTCGTCGTGGCGGTAGGTGTGCTCGTCGCTCGCCGCGTCGAACTCCTCGAGCAGGCGACGCTGCTCCTCGCTGATCCGGCGCGGGACCGAGACGTTGACGAGCACGCGGTGGTCGCCGTGGCCGAAGCCCTGCAGGACGGGCATTCCCTTGCCGCGCAGGACGCGCACCTCCCCCGGCTGGACGCCTGCAGGGAGCTCGAGCTCCGTCTCGCCGTCGAGCGTCGCCACGGTGACGTTGGCCCCGAGCGCCGCCTGAACGATCGTCAGGTCGACCTGCGAGTAGATGTCGTTTCCCTCGCGCACGAACCGCGGATCGGGATTGACCCGCACGAGCACGTAGACGTCGCCGGCCCGGCCGCCGAGCGCGCCCGCGTGCCCCTCGCCGGAGACGCGGATGCGCTGCCCGTCGTGGATCCCGGCCGGGACGTCGACGTCGAGCGTGCGCGACTCCGAGACGCGCCCTGCGCCGCGGCACTCCTTGCACGGATGCTCGATGATCTGCCCATGGCCGCGGCACTCCGGGCACGTCTGCGCGCGGACGAACTCGCCGAAGACGCTGCGCGAGACCTGGTGCAGGCGGCCGCTGCCCTCGCAGCGTGAACAGGTCAGCGGCTGCGTGCCCGGCTCGACGCCGTCCCCGCCGCAGGCCTTGCAGCCGACGGCGACCTCGAACGGCACCTCGACCTGAACGCCCCGCGCTGCGTCGACCAGCTCGATCGTGATCTCGGCGCCGACGTCCGCCCCGCGCTGCTGCGCCGCGCGCATGCCGCCCCCGAAGACGTCGTCGCCGAAGAACGCGGAGAAGAGGTCGCTGAGGCCGCCCATGTCGAAGTGCGTCGGCGTGAACCCACCGGAGCGCAGGCCGGCGTGGCCGTAGCGGTCGTACAGCGCCCGCCGCTCGGAGCTCGAGAGCACCTCGTAGGCCTCGGTCACCTCGCGGAAGCGGATCTCCGTCTCGGGCTCGCTGGAGACGTCGGGATGCAGCTCGCGCGCGAGCCTCCGGAACGCCTTCTTGATCGTGGCGTCGTCGGCGTCGCGCGGCACGCCCAGCAGCTCGTAGTAGTCGCGGTCGGTGCTCATCGGTCGTCCGCGTAGACCTCTTCGACGAAGCGCGACAGCTCGGTCGCAGCCGAGCGCACAGTCCGGAGCGCCTTCTCGTAGTCCATGCGGAGCGGCCCGAGCAGGCTGACCGCGCCGAGCGTCCGATGCCCCATCCCGTACGTCGCGCCCACGAGCGCGAGATCATGGAGCCCCGGCTGGTCCAGCTCCTCGCCGACGCGCGCGAACGGCCGGCGCGGATCGAGGCGCTGCGCGAGCACGTCGAGGAGCGCCGCCCGCTTCTCGAGCGCGTCCATCAAGCTTCGGTAGGCGCCGATCTCCTCGGCGCGCATCTCGTCGAGCAGCCCTGCGGCGCCTCCGACGAAGAGTCGCCGGTCCTCGTCGGCGGCCTGCTCGAACGCGCTGCGAATCACGAGCAGGAAGGTGCGCTCGCGCGGGCTGAGGCTCGGCTCGTCGAAGGCGACCTTGACCGCGCGCGAGCCGACGTGCGCGCCGGTCAGCCGCTCGTTCAGGTAGTCGGCAGCCCACGTGACGAGGCCCTGGTCGAGCGGTTCGGGAAAGGCGAAGCGCAGGTCGGTGACGCCGCCCGTCGAGGTGATCAGGACGACCATCACCACCTCCGGCTGGAGCAGCAGCACCTCGATGTGCCGCACGGTCGCGGCCTGGAGCGGCGGCGCGGACACGAGCGCGAGCAGCCGCGTCACCTGCGACAGCATCTCCGTCGTCGTCTGGAGCGCATCCTCCACCTCCGCGCGCGCGGCCGGGATCGCGAGCTCGAACCCCGTCGACCGCACTTCCGGCCGGGCGAGCAGCTCGTCGACGTAGAGCCGGTAGCCCGGCTCGGTCGGCACCCGGCCGGCCGAGGTGTGCGGGTGCGTGAGCAGGCCGAACCGCTCGAGCTCGGCCAGCTCGTACCGGACGGTCGAGGGCGACACACCGAGGCCGGCACGCTCGACGAGCGTCTTCGAGCCGACCGGTTGCCCGGTCGCCACGTACTCCTCCACCACGCACCGGAGGATGTCGCGCTGCCGCTCGGAGAGCAGGATGGTCATTTGCACCATGGTAGGCCGCTCGTCAGACCAGCAGGCGGGCCGTGACGCCGCCGCCGAGGAACCGGCCTCGCCGCGTCAGCCGCAGGGCTCCCTGGTGCCGCTCGGCGAGCCCCAGCCCGGCCAGCCGCTCGACCTCGCCCGCATCGACGGCCTGCTCGAGCCCCGCGAGCGGCAACGGCTCGTCGAGGCGCAGCCCGAGCATCACCCGCTCCGCGGCACGCACGGCTGCCGGCAGCTCCTCGAGCTCCCGCGGCGGCCGCTCGCCCTGCGCGAGGGCGCCGACGTAGCGGGCGAGCGACGGCGCGTTGCGCCAGCGCCGGTTCTCGATTGTGCTGACCGCGCCCACGCCGATTCCGAGGTAGTCCCGCCCGAGCCAGTAGCCGAGGTTGTGCCGTGCCCGTAGGTCGCGGCCGCCGACCCGGCAGAAGTTGGCGGTCTCGTACCAGCGGTAGCCCGCGGCGCTCAGCGTCTCGACGACGCGCTCGAAGTAGGTCTCCATCGACTCGGCCTGGCGTTCCAGCTCGGCTCCGTGGGCGTGCGTGAAGCGGGTGCCCGGCTTCGCCTCCAGCTCGTACGCGGAGACATGTTCGGGCTCGAGCGCCAGGACCTCGGCGAGGTCGCGTGCCAGGTCGGAGGGCTCCTGGCCCGGGATCCCGTAGATGAGATCGAGAGAGATGTTGTCAATTCCGGCATCACGTAGACGATAGAAGGCGCGCCGGACGTCGTCAGGACGGGCAACGCGATCGAGTGTCCGAAGCAGACGGGCCGAGAAGGACTGCGCGCCGAGCGACACGCGATCGACGCCACAGGCGGCGAGCAGATCGGCGATCTCGGGCGTGACGGTCTCGGGGTTCGCCTCGACGGTCACCTCGCCCGCGGCGGGCAGGTCGCGCAACAGTCGCTCGAGCGCACGGGGCTCGGTCAGCGTGGGCGTGCCGCCCCCCAGGTAGACGCTCGCCGGCTCGCCGGCGAGCAGCGGCCGCTCCAGGTCGAGCTCGCGCAGGAGCGCTGTGACGTACCCGTCGTGCTCGCGGTCCCGCCCGACGACCGTGACGAAGTCGCAGTAGCCGCAGCGTGACGAGCAGAACGGCAGGTGGACGTAGAGGTGCTGTGCCCCGGTCACGAGCCTGCGCGGCGGGGCCGCGGGACGAGCTCGCCGCCGCAGTTCGGGCAGACGGCGTCCATCGCCTCGGTGCAGGCGACGCAGAACGTGCATTCGAAGGAACAGATGCGCGCGTCGCCGTCCTGGGCGAGCGGGGTCGTGCAGCGTTCGCACTCGGTCCGCATCTCGAGAGCCAGCTCGCTACCTCTTCGCCGGCTCGTTCAGGTTCAGCACGGCGAGAAAGGCTTCCTGCGGCACCTCGACTCCGCCCACGCTCTTCATCCGCTTCTTGCCCTTCTTCTGCTTCTCGAGCAGCTTGCGCTTGCGGGTGATGTCGCCGCCGTAGCACTTCGCGAGCACGTCCTTGCGACGGGCCTTCACCGTCTCGCGGGCGATGATGCGTGCGCCGATCGCAGCCTGGATCGCAACGTCGAACATCTGGCGCGGGATCTCCTCGCGCAGCTTCTCGACGAGCAGCCTCCCCCGTTCGTAGGCGAAGTCGCGATGGACGATCAGCGACAGCGCGTCGACCGGCTCGCCGCCGACCAGGATGTCGACGCGCGCCAGGTTGCCGGGCCGGAAGCCGGACACGTCGTAGTCGAAGCTCGCGTAGCCACGCGTGCGCGACTTCAGCTGGTCGTAGTAGTCGAGGACGATCTCGGCCAGCGGCAACTCGTAGGTCAGGTGGACGCGCAGCTCCGAGAGGTATTCGAGATGGTCGAAGCGGCCGCGGCGGTCGTTGTTCAGCTCCATCACCGCCCCGACGAACTCCTTGGGCACGATGATCGATGCCTTGATGTACGGCTCCTCGACGTCGTCGAACGCATCCGGCAGATCGGCGGGCGTGTGCACCTCGACCCATTCGCCGTTCATCGGCTTCACGCGATAGGCGACGTTCGGGGCGGTCACGAGCAGGTCGAGGTCGAACTCGCGCTCGAGGCGCTCGCGGACGATCTCCATGTGCAGCAGGCCGAGGAAGCCGCACCGGAAGCCGAAGCCGAGGGCCTGCGACGTCTCCGGCTCGTAGAAGAGCGCGGCGTCGTTCAGCTTCAGCTTCTCGAGCGCGTCACGGAGCTCGGGGTAGTCGTCCGACTCGGTCGGGAAGAGACCCGCGAAGACCATCGGCTTCACGTCCTTGTAGCCCGGCAGCGGCTCGGCGGCCGGGTTCTTCTCGGCGGTGAGGGTGTCGCCGACCCGCAGCTCCGACACGTCCTTGAGCCCCGTGATCACGTAGCCGACCTCGCCGGCCCCGAGCTCCTTGACGGGCCGGTTGCCGGGCGACATGAAGCCGATCTCCTGCGCCTCGAATCGCGTCCCGAGCGCCATCGCGCGGAGCTGCGTGCGCGGCCTGAAGACCCCGTCGACGACGCGCACGAACGCGACCACGCCGCGGTACTGGTCGTAGGAGGAGTCGAAGATCAGGGCCCGTGGCGGCGCGTCCGGATCGCCGGCGGGCGCCGGGACGCGCTCGACGATCGCATCGAGCACGTCGGCGACGCCCTCGCCCGTCTTGGCCGAGATGCGCAGGACGCGGTCGGGGCTGTCGCCGATCAGGTCGGCGACCTCCGCGGAGGCGGTGTCCGGGTCGGCCTGGGGCAGGTCGATCTTGTTCACCACGGGCACGATCTCGAGGTTGTTCTCGATCGCGAGGTAGGCGTTCGCGAGCGTCTGGGCCTCGATCCCCTGCGCGGCGTCGACGACCAGGAGCGCGCCCTCGCATGCCTGCAGCGAGCGGGACACCTCGTAGGTGAAGTCGACGTGGCCCGGCGTGTCGATCAGGTTGAGCTCGTAGCCCTTCCAGGCGACCCGCACCGCCTGCGCCTTGATCGTGATGCCGCGTTCGCGCTCGAGGTCCATCGAGTCGAGGAGCTGGTCGCGCATCTCGCGCACGGAGACGGTCTCCGTGAGCTGGAGGATGCGATCCGCGAGCGTCGACTTGCCGTGGTCGATGTGCGCGATGATCGAGAAGTTGCGGATGTGTTGCTGGTCCATACGTCGCTCAGCCGCGACGCATGCGGCTGCGCAAGGAGAGTAGCGCCTGGATCTCACGCACACGCAGGGCGCGGGCGGCCGCGAGGTAGGCGAGGGTCGCGGCCGCGAGCGCCGGCAGGAGGGAGAGGAGCTGCCCGCCGAGCGAGCGGCCGAACAGGGAATCGAGCGGCTTCCACACGGCGAAGGCGACGACCCCCGCGACCACGGCCGCGACGAGCACGCGGGCGAACGACGAGGCGATCTCGGCGAACCCGATGCTGCCGAGCCGGCGCCGCAGCACGACGAGCAAGGCAGCCGTGCCGGCGATGTTGACGAACGACGTCGCGAGCGGGATCCCCCAGATGCCGAGCGGCGAGAACGCGACGTCGAGGAGCGCGTTGATGAAGAGGTTGCCGAGCGCGATCGCGGTGGGCACCCAGTTGTCCTGGAGGCTGAAGAACGCGCGGTTGAGCATCAACATCGTGCCGTTGAACGTCAGCCCGAGCGTGAGGGCGGCGAGGCACGCCGCGACGGCCGTCGTCTGGGCCGGCGAAAACGCGCCGCGCTGGTAGATCAGGCGGGTGAGCGGCTCGGCCAGCACCGCCATGACGACGCTCGCCGGCACGAGCAGGAACGAGATCTGCCTGAGCCCCAGCGAGGACGTGCTGCGAAAGCCGGCCAGCTCGTGCCGCGCCGCGAGACGCGCCAGCGACGGGAAGAGGACCGTCGCCACCGCCACGGAGAACACCCCTTGCGGGAGCATGTAGATGCGGAACGCCGCGTCGATCGTCGCCGGCGCGTTCTTGCTGATCAGCCAGCCGCCGATCACGCCGTCGACGAGCGCGTTGATGTTGATCAGGCCGAGCCCGAGCGTGACGGGCAGCATCATCTTGAACACGCGCTTGACGGCGGGGTCGTGCCAGTCGATCACCATCTGCAGGCGGCCGTCCCGCCCCCGCAGCCAGGGCAGCGGCAGCAGGAACTGCACGACCGTGCCGATCAGGATCGAGCCCGCGTAGACGTAGAGCTTGTGGTCCGTCCCGTCCACGCGCGGCACGCCGAAGACGAGCCCGGCGATGATCACGAGGTTCCACGCGACCGGCGTCAGGGCGGGAATCGAGAACTCGTCGTAGCTGTTCAGGATCCCGACCACGATCCCGGTGGCGCCGAGCAGCGCCACGATCGGGAAGAGCACCTGCGAGAGGCCGATCAGGAGCGGGTGGTAGTCGGGGTAGAGCGGCGGCATCAGCCACGGCGCCAGGAGGATGAAGAGGGCCGTCAAGCCGCCGAGCCCGAGCAGCGTCAGCCAGAAGAGCGACGACGCGACCCGCCAGGCGCGCTTCCGCTCGCCCCGTTCGAGCAGGTCGCTGAACACGGGCACGAACGCCGACGAGAGCGCCGCGTCCGCGACGAGCGCGCGGATCGTATTGGGGACGAGAAACGCCATGTTGAAGGCGTTGACCGGCCCGTTGACGCCGAAGTAGTTCTTGGCGACGATCTCGCGGAAGAGGCCGAGGACGCGTGAGATCCCGGTCGCGAACGAGAAGATGGCCGTCGAGACGGCGAGCCGGCGGACCGGCCGCTCGGCGACCGGCGTCGCCGCCGGATCCTCCGTCTCACCGGGGCCGCTCGTGGTCGGATCGTCGGCCACTGGGCGCAAACGTTACGCGCGAGGGCGGGCGGCGGACACCCTCTGCTACCCTTGGCGCGCCCGCTGGAGCGGGCATTTCTTCGCGATATGCCCAATATCAAGCAACAGAAGAAGCGCGTCCGCACCGCCGCCGAAGCCCGGCTCGAGAACCTGCGCTATCAGTCGACGATCAAGACGCTCACCAAGCGCCTGGCCGCGACCGCCGCCGAGGGCGACGCCGCGGCGACCGAGCAGGAGCACCGGGCGCTGGCGAAGCTGATCGACCGTGCGGTCGCCCGCGGCGCGCTGCACCAGAACGCCGGCGCACGCAAGAAGTCCCAGGCCGCCAAGCTCGCGGCCGGCTCCGGCTCCTAGCGGCCCGCCACCCTTCCGCTCAGGCGGACACGGTGATCTCGACGAGCGCCCGCTCGAGCTCGAGGTCGTTGGCGAGCCGCGAACCGCCCTTCAGCGCCCGGTCGAGCTCGGCCAGGCGGATCACGGCGCCGTCGAGCTCCTCGGCGCTGAAGTTGCGCACCTGCCCGAAGAGCTTCTGGGCCGGGAAGGGGTGCCGCATGCCGAGGAGCGGCGCCGCCTCGGCGGGCGACATGCCCTGCTCGTCGAGGCGATGGGCGATCCGAGCGCGCCGAACGTGGTTCGTGAGGCTGCCGACGAGCCTCGGCATCGCACGCGAGCGCGGCTCCGGCGTGCGGTCGAGCATGCGCTCGGCCGCACCGAGCACGCCGCCGATGTCCCGGGCGCCCCACGCGTCGGTCAGTGTCCAGGGCGGCGAGTCCGCACGCGGCGCGACGAGGGCCTCGACGTCGGCCTCGGTCACCTCGTCGCCGTTCGCCCAGGTTGCGAGCTTGTCGACCTCGCCCGCGAGCTCGTAGAGGTCGTCGCCCACGAGCTCGGCGAGCAGCCGGCAGGCCTCGGGCTCGGCCTTCGTCTTCTGCAGCTTGAACTGGTCGGCGATCCAGCGGGCCACGGCCTTCATGACGACGTCCCAGATCAGGAGCTCGCCCTTGGCTGCGACCGCCTTGGCGATCGGCGCGTCCTTCTTCAGCTCGCCTCCGACGAGCGCGAGCGTCGTCCCCGGCGCCGGGGCCTTCAGGTAGTCGGCGACCGCCTTCGCGTCGGGCGCCTTCCACGCCTCGACGCCCTCGATCACGACGAGTCGTGTGCCCTCACCGAAGAGGCCCATCACGTTGCAGGCCGCGACGGCGTCGTCGCCGGTCGTCTCGGCTGCCTGGAGGACCTCGATCGCCTCGACGTCGAACCGGCTGCGCAGCCGCGCCACGGTGCGGTCGACCTTGGGGCGGTCGCTGCCCGCGATCAGGTAGGCCGGCTTGAGCTCGTCCGCCATCTCCGCCAAGCATAGGCGGCGGCGAGGAGCGACCCCGCGGCCGCGGCTGCGGCGCCCGGACCGCGCGCCTGGGCGACCGGCAGCGAGGCGACGAGCCGCGCGCAGAGCGCGATGTAGGCGGCGATCCAGCCGTTCAGCCACGCGAGGCCGGCTGCGAGCGGCGGCGCGACCGGGTCGATCGCGGCGGCCGCGAACGCCAGGCCGAGCAGCGGCCCCACGGCCGGCTCGACGAGGGCGTTGGCGAGGATCCCGAGCAACGGCACCGCTCCGAACTGCAGCCACAGGATCGGGGCGGTTGCGACGCTGCACGCCGCGGAGACGGCGACGGCGCCGCCGAGCGTCTGGGGCACCGGGTAGCCCTCGAGGACCCGCAGGAGCGGACCGACTGCCAGGAAGATCGCGACGACGGCTGCGAACGAGAGCTGGAAGCCTGCATCGAAGAGCGTGTACGGGTTCCACGCCAGGAGGACGACCGCGGCCAGGAGCAGGACGTGCCACGGATCGCGGTCGCGCGCGGCGAGCCAGGCGACCGAGACGGCGGCGCCCGAGACCGCGGCACGGATCACCGAGGGTTGAGGCCCGACTGCGAGCACGTAGGCACCGATCGCGGCGAGCGCGCCGACGTGCGCCCAGACACGCTGGACGCCGAGCAGCAGCGCGACCCCGAGCACGCCGGCCGCGAGCAGCACGACGTTCTGGCCGCTGACCGCCAGCAGGTGATAGAGCCCGGAGCGCCGGAAGGCGTTCTTGAGCCCGGGTGTGAGCCCGTTGTCGTCGCCGAGCAGCACGCCTTCGACGAGCGCGCGGCGTTCTCCCGCGAGTCCGGGTGCGGAGGCGCTGCGCAGCCACGCGCGCAGGCGGTCGCCGGCTCCACCGAGGCCGCCTCGCCGGCCGGTGACCGCCCACTGGTCGACCTTCAAGACGACGTGGATCCCCTGCCGGCGCAGCCAGGTGCGCTCGTCGAAGCCCGACGAGCCCGGGCCGCGCGGAAGCCGCACGACGGCGAGCAGGCTGACGCGGGCGCCCTGCGGCGGGGCGCGGCCGAGCGGCAGCTCGAGCTGCACGGGCTCGTCGACGGGCCGGGGGCCGAAGCGGCTCACCCGCGCGAACACACGCTGGTCGAACCGCCCCACGCGCGGCTCGGCCGTGATCACGGCGACGGCGCGCGCGGCACGATCGACCTCGGCGAGCAGCGGGCTGCGGTCGAGCGCGTCGAGCCGTGCACTGCCCCACCACCACCCCGCCGCCAGGACGAGCAGCGCACCGAGCGGGAGCGTGGCCGCACGCGGCGCCGCGGCAAGCGCGGCCCCGGCCGCGAGCGCGAGCAGCCAGGCGAGCCCGAGCTCGAGGCGGACGAGATCGGAGAGACAGAGTCCGCCCACAGCCGCGGCGGCGACGACGTGCGCCGGCAGAAGCCCTCTCACGGCACCACCAGCCCCTGCAGCTCGGCGATCCGTGCGGGGCCGATCCCGGGAATCGCATCGAGCCCAGCGACCGAGGTGAACGAGCCGTGCTGCTGCCGGTACGCCACGATCTTCTGTGCGGTCACCGGCCCGATCCCCGGGAGCGTGTCGAGCTGCTCCGCGCTCGCCGAGCTCAGCGACACGGGGCCCGAAGGCCCGGCCGTCCCGCCCGCGGCACCCGCAGCCGCAGCACCGGCGCCTCGCTCGGGCACGAGCACCTGCTCGCCGTCGGAGACGAGCGCGGCGAGGTTGACGCCGCTGCGCTCGGCCCGCCGGGTGAGGCCGCCGGCCCGCGCGACCGCATCGGCGACGCGTGCGCCCTTGGCGAGACGCACGAGGCCGGGCCGCCGCACCGCGCCTGCCACGTCGACGACGAGCAGCGGTGAGGAAGCGGCGGCCGGAGCGCGGGCGGCAGCGGGGACGATCGGGGCGACCTGCAACGGCGTGGCTGCCGGCCCGGCAGCGGCAACGTGCCGCCAGGCGACGACGAGCGCGACGAGCGCGAGCAGGGCGACGGCGAGCAGCCGTCGCGCGGGGACTCCGAGCGGGAACGCAGGCACGAACGAACCGTGCCGGGGAAAGCGTCACGCGTGTGCTGCGCGAGTGCGCCGAAACGGCGACAACTCGTCCACAGGCGGCCGTCCTAGACGACGATGTTGACGAGCTTGTCCGGAACGACGATCACGCGCCGCTCCGCACCGTCCAGATGCGCCTGGACGCGCTCCGACGCCTTCGCACGCGCGATCAGCTCCTCCTCCGGCAGCCCCGCCGGCACCTGGATGCGGTCGCGCACCTTGCCGTTCACCTGCAGCACGAGCTCGATCGTCTCGCGCTGCAGCATCGATTCGTCGTGGGTCGGCCACGGCAGCGTCCAGAGCCGCTCGTGCCCGAGCACGCCCCACAGCTCCTCCGCCACGTGCGGCGTGTAGGGCTGCAGCAGCGAGACGGCGGTCTCCGCGGCGAACCGCGCCGCCGGGTCGCGCGGCGCCTTCGACAGCTCGTTCACGAGCTCCATCACCGCCGAGATCGGCGTGTTGAAGACGAAGCGGCGACCGATGTCGTCGGAGACGCGCGCGATCGTCTCGTGCGCCTTCCGCGCGAGCGGCGTGTCGACGCCGGCCGCCGACTCGGGCCGCGCGGCAGCCTCGTGCACGACGCGCCAGAGGCGCCGGATGAACCGCACCGTCGCCTCGATCCCGTCGGGGCTCCAGTCGATGTCCTGGTCGGCGGGGCCCTGGAAGAGGATGTAGATGCGGATCGCGTCGGCGCCGAAGCGCTCGATCAGCTCGTTCGGCGAGACGCCGCCCTGCGACTTCGACATGCGCTTCCCCTCGAGCCGCACCCAGCCCTGGTGGAACAGCCGCTGGAAGGGCTCGCGGAACCCGACCATGCCGAGGTCGTTCATCGCCTTGACGAAGAAGCGCGAGTAGAGCAGGTGGCCCTTCGCGTGGTCGATGCCGCCGATGTACTGGTCGATCGGCATCCAGTAGTCGGCGATCTCGCGGTCGAACGGAGCCCGGTCGTTCTTCGGGTCCGTGTAGCGCAGGAAGTACCAGGACGAGTCGACGAACGTGTCCATCGTGTCGGCCTCACGGCGGCCGGGCCCGCCGCAGATCGGGCACGGGGCGTTGATGAACTCCTCGTTGGACGCGAGCGGCGGCTGGCCCTTCGGCCGGTAGTCGTCGACCTCGGGCAGGAGCAGCGGCAGGTCGGACTCGGGCACCGGGACCGCGCCGTGGTCCTCGCAGTAGACGATCGGGATCGGGCAGCCCCAGTAGCGCTGCCGCGAGAAGCTCCAGTCGCGCAGCCGGTAGTGGATGGCCGGCTTGCCCTTGCCCTGCTCGCTCAACCACTCGACGATCGCGCGCCTCGCCTGCTCGGCCGGCGCACCGTCGAACGCCCCCGAGTTGACGAGCTTGCCCCCGTCGTCGATCACCGGCACGACCGGCAGGTCGAACTCCTCCGCGAACTCGAGGTCGCGCTCGTCGTGCGCCGGGACGGCCATCAGCGCGCCCGTGCCGTACTCCATCAGGACGTAGTCGGAGACCCAGATCGGGATCTGGGCGCCGTTGACCGGGTTCGTCGCGTAGCGGCCGGTGAACACGCCCGTCTTCTGGCGCTGCTCGCGCTCCTCCGTCGGCCGCGCGGCGGCGATCCGCGCGTATGTCAGCACCGCCTCGTCGTCACTGAGCTGCTGCACGAGCGGCGACTCGGGCGCGATCACGAAGAACGTGGCGCCGAAGAGCGTGTCGGGACGCGTGGTGAAGACCGGGATGTCGATGTCGAGCTCCTCGACGCGGAAGAGGATCTCCGCACCCTCGGAGCGTCCGATCCAGCTCGTCTGGATCTTCTTCGTGCGCTCGGGCCAGTCGATCGTCGCGAGGTCCTGGAGCAGCGCGTCGGCGTAGGCGGTGATCTTGAAGAACCACTGCGCCATGTTCCGCGCCTCGACGACCGCGCCGCAGCGCCAGCAGCGCCCGTCGACGACGTGCTCGTTCGCGAGCACCGTCTGGTCGTTCGGGCACCAGTTGACCGGCGCCTCCTTGCGATACGCCAGGCCGTGCTCGAAGAACTTCAGGAAGAGCCACTGCGTCCAGTGGTAGTAGGTCGGCTCGTGTGCGGAGACCTCACGCTGCCAGTCGATCGCCCACCCCATGATGCGCATCTGGTGGCGGATCGCCTCCATGTTGCGTTCGGTGATCTCGAGCGGATTGCCGCCGTCCTTGATCGCGGCGTTCTCCGCCGGCAGGCCGAACGAGTCGAAGCCCATCGGTCGCAGCACGGTGAAGCCGTGGCGACGGCGGAAGTGCGTGACGACGTCGCCCAGCGTGTAGTTGAGGACGTGGCCCATGTGCAGGCTGCCCGACGGATACGGGAGCATCTCGAGCATGTAGAAGTGCTCGTCGGGCGCGTCGCCCGGCGAGTGGTTCTCGACGTGGAACGCCTGCTCGGCGTCCCACGCCGCCTGCCACTTCCGCTCGATTGCCTTTGCGTCGTATGCGTCCATGCGCTCCCTAGAGACGAAAAAGCCTCTCGAACGAGAGGCCGGGGGAAGCCGACGCGGCTCGCGCCGCGGTGCTTCCTCTCCTACATAAGCAGCAGTTCCATCGCGCCCATCTTAGCCACGCCGACGGTCGGGCCACCAGTTCCAGTCCCCGAGGAGGGCCATCAGGCTCGGCACGAGGAGCGCCCGGACGAGCGTCGCGTCGATCGCCACGGCGAGCGCGATCCCGATGCCGACTTCCTTGACGATCACGATCGACGAGGTCGCGAACGCGCCGACGGCGACACAGAAGAGCAGCGCCGCCGAGGTGACGACCCGCCCGGTCCGCTCGAGCCCGAGCGCGACCGCCTCCCGGTTCTCGAGGCCGTCGTCGTGGGCCTCCTTGATCCGGGAGAGCAGGAAGACGCCGTAGTCGGTCGCGAGCCCGAAGGCGATCGCGAAGAGGAGCGCCGGCTGCGTCAGTTCGAGGGCGCCCTGGCTCTGGTAGTTCAGCAGCCCCTCGAGCCGGCCGTCCTGGAAGATCAGCACGAGGAGCCCGAACGCCGCCGAGAGCCCGAGCACGTTCATCAGGAGCGCCTTGAGCGGGAGGATCAGCGACCGCGTGACGGCGTAGAGCAGCCCGAACGTGACGAGGGCGAGGATGCCGAGAGCGACCGGGAGATGGCGCACGAGGCTTGCCGCGGTGTCGAGGTACCACGCCGTGCGGCCGGAGACCGCGACGTTCGGCACGCGGCGGATCGCGCGCACGAGCGTCTTCGCCGAGCCGCTCATCGCCGAGCCGCGCGGGACGACCTCGATCTCCCACAGGCGCGCGCCGAGTCGCTGCGGCGGGGCGACCGCGGCGATCCCGGGGAGCCGGCGGATCCTCGCCACCGTCGTCGCCGGGTCGGCGACCGTCGCCGCGATGTGGATCGGCGAGTCTGCGCCGGGCGGGAAGTGCCGGCGGAGCGCTTCCTCGGCCGCGCGCGCGTGCGCGCTCGCCGGCAGCACGCTCGCGTCGACGCCGACGAACCGCGCGTTGAGGAACGGCAGCCCGAGCACGATCAGGACGGTCGCCGAGGTGACGGCGATCGGCAACGGGTGGCGCATCACCGAGTGGGCGAAGCGGTACCAGCCGCCGTGCTCGTCGGGTCGCGCCGCGCGCTCGGCGGCGCGCTGCCAGCGCGCGGGCGCGAGCGCGTTCACGTTCGTGCCGAGCAGCGCGAAGAGCGCGGGCAGCACGGTCAGCGCGATCAGGCCGGCCAGAGGCGCGACGATCAGCCCGCCGATCGCCATCGAGCGCAGGAAGCCGAGCGGGAACGCGAGCAGCGACCCGAACGCGGCCGCGACGGTGACCGCGCTGAACGCGACGGTTCGCCCGGCGGTCTCGAGCGTCGTTCGCAACGCCTCCCGGCCCGGCCCATGGCGCACGAGCTCCTCCCGGTAGCGCGAGACGAGCAGCAGGCTGTAGTCGATCGCCAGCCCGAGACCGGCGCCCGTGACCAGATTGAGGGCGAAGACCGAGATCGGCCGTACCTCGTTGACGGCCCGGATCAGCGCGAGCGTGATCACGATCGAGAGCCCGCCGATCACGAGCGGGAGCGCTGCCGCGACGACGCCCCGGAAGACCCAGAGCGCGAGCAGGAAGAGCAGCGGGAACGCGATCAGCTCCGCGCGGAAGAGATCGTGCTCCGACTGCGCGCGTACCTCCTGGTTCGCGACCGCCGTCCCGCCGACCTCGCCGGGCAGGGTCGCGGCCAGGCGCTTGGCGACCGCCGGGTGCTCGCCCGTGCCGGTCCGAAACGAGGCGGTGACGAGCACGAAGCGCCCGTCGGGCGAGATCGCCGCACGCGGCCGGACGACCGCGATCGTCGGCTCGCGGCGTAGCCGCGCGGCCGCGACGGCCGCCTGCTCCGGGGTCGCGACGACGAGGATCGAGGGGCCCGGCACGATCCCGGCCCTGCTGGAGAGCTGCTGCAGCGTCCGGAAGCTCTCCGACGAGGGATCCTGGAAGTCGTCGTCGCTCGAGCTCAGGTGGCGCGCGGCCGACGTGCCGAAGGCGGCGGCCACGACCGCGAGCGCGACGGCGACCGCGAGGATCGTGCGGGGCCGGCGTACGGCGAGATCGGCGAGCGCGCGAAACATCGCCCGGCAGCGTAGGCGGCGCGAGGCGGCCGCCGCATGCGCACAATGCACCGAGATGAAGGTGCTCGACCTCTTCCCGGACACCACCGCCGTCGAGGGCGGCGAGCTCGTGCTGGGCGGAGCCCGGGCGACCGACCTCGCTCGCCGCTTCGGCACGCCTGTCGTCGTCTACGACGAGCAGACGCTGCGCAACCAGGCGCGCGCCTACCGCGCGGCGGCGCCGGGTGCGCTCGTCGCCTACGGCACGAAGGCCTTCCCGTCGATTGCGGTGCTGCAGCTCTTCGTCGAGGAGGGCCTCGGGGCGGACGTCTCGACCGTCGGCGAGCTCGAGTTCGCGCTGCGCGCCGGCATGCCCGGCGAGCGGCTCGTCATCCACGGCAACAACAAGGAGGACGAGCTGTTGCAGCGGTCGATCGAGGTGGGCGCGCTGATCGTGCTCGACTCGCTCGACGAGCTCGACCGCGTGCGGGCGGCGGGCGGCACGAGCTTCCTCGTCCGGGTCACGCCCGGCATCGAGGCGGACACCCACGAGGCGATCAAGACCGCCCACCACGGGTCGAAGTTCGGGCTGCCTCCCGACGACGCCGTCGAGGCGATCCGGCGCGCGCCGGAGACTGCCGGCCTGCACGTTCACGTCGGCTCGCAGCTGATGCACTTCGGCGCGGCGCTGATGACGGTCGACTGGATCGCCCAGTTCGCTGCGCGTTTGCGCGCCGATTTCGACTGGACACCGCACATCGTCGACCTGGGCGGCGGGCTCGGCGCGCGGCACGTGCTCGAGGAACCGTCGTTCACGGTGGGTGAGTTCGTCGGGGGGCTCGTCGGCGAGCTGCAACGCGCCTTCCACCTGCAGGGACTGCCGCCGGCGCAGCTCGTCCTCGAGCCCGGCCGGTCGCTCGTCTCGCGGGCGGGTGTCACGCTCTACACCGTCGGCGACGTCAAGCGCGCGAGCGCGGCGACGACGTACGTGACGGTGGACGGCGGGATGTCCGACAACCCGCGGCCTGCGATGTACAACGCGCGCTACACGGCGGTGCTCGCCGACCGCGCCGACGCCGAGCCCACGGATGCCTACACGGTCGCCGGCAAGCACTGCGAGTCGGGCGACGTGCTGATCGAGCGCGTCGAGCTGCCGGCACCTCGCCGCGGCGACGTGCTCGCGGTGCCCGTGACCGGCGCCTACACGCTCGCGATGTCGTCCACGTACAACGCCGTGCCGCGCCCGGCTGCGGTGCTCGTCTCCGACGGGAACGCGCGGTTGATCCGGAGGCGTGAGACCGTCGACGACCTGCTCGCGCTCGAGGCGTGAGCTACCAGAGACGGTAGGAGGCGCGCGAGAGGAACAGGCCGTGGCCGGCCCCGTTCGTGCACGTGAGCCCGGTCACCCTCGAGGTGCAGGCGAAGCCGCGGTACCGCCAGGTCCGCCCGTAGGCGAGAGTGGCGAGCTTCGGCGTGTCGCGGCCGATGTCGTACAGGACCCCGCCCGAGCAGCTGACCTGAGCTTTCCTCGCCTGCGGCAGCGTGAACCCGTGCCAGTCGAGGCCGATCGGCGGGGAACTGCACTTCCTCTGCAGCGCGCGGCTGTAGCCGGCCCGCTTGATGTCGCAGAGGAGCGTGCCGCGGGTCGTCGGCTTGATCGGCACGTAGAAGCAGGAGATGTTCCTCGTCGGCGTCCGCACGCCCGGGAGGGTCGCCGCCGCGGCGGCGGAGCAGACGGCGAGCGCGAGCACCGCGGCCAGGGCAGCTCTCATGGCGCCGACCCTACAGGCGGGCGAGGCGCGCAGCCGTACGACCGGAGTGCGGGTCAGCCGCCGCCGGCGATCGGCGGCGAGCTCTTGAACGTCGCCGCAAGGCCCGCCATCAGCGCCTGCTTCTCGGCGTGCGAGAGGCCCGCTTTCGGATGCTGGATGACGTAGAACCACGGCGGCATCGAGCCGGAGCTGATCGCCTCGATCGCGTCGCCGGCACCGTCCTGCGGCTTGTTCCACTCGCTGAAGTTCAGCGCGCTGCGACCGTCGGTCACGTCGCGGTAGACGAGCCACGAGACCGGTGCGATGTTCGAGTACCAGGGCCAGGTCGTCAGGTTCGAATGGCAGTCGAAACACGCCTTGTTCGCGAGCGCCCGCGTCTGCGGCGAGCTCCACTGCGGCTCGGCTGTGACGGGCGGGTTCGTGTGATTGCGCCCGTACGGCACGAGCTGCGCGAGGACGAGGAGCCCCACGCCGACGACGAGAACGCGAACGATCCACTTCCGCATGCCCTGAGTCTCCCCAGCCCCCGGGGCCGCCGCGTCCGTACCTCGTACGGAGCTACATCCGTGCGCGCAGCGCGAGCACGTTGGCGACGAACGGCTTCGTCACCTTGTACAGGCCATGCCGGCGGACCGCGAGCTCGCCCTGATACCAGCCGGCGAGCGCGAGCCGCTCGTCCCCGCGGAAGACCTGGAGCAGATGGCGCAGGTACAGAACGCCGACCTCGATGTCACCGTCGACCGTGTTCGGGATCTTCCTCCCGACGAGGACGTCCTCGACGTATTGCCGCGTCGACGGCAGCGTCTGCAGGACGCCGCGTGCACCTGCGTCCGACACGATGCGCGTCTGGAACCCGGACTCCATCCACGCGAGCGCGCGCACGAGGTGCTGGTCGACCCCGAGCCTGGCCGACCATGCGTCGAGCATCGAGCGCACGCCGATCTTCGCCGAGACGAGGCTCGCCGTCTCGACCGGCAGCCGCAGGCGCTGCCCGAGGATGATCGGCTTGGTCGGATCGATGTGGTTCGCGCGCGCGAGCGCGGCGATGGTCGTGCCGTGAGTCTTCGCGATCGCCGTGAGCGTGTCGCCGACGCGCACGATGTGGACGACGGAGCCGACGACCACGACCTTGTGCACGCGCACCGGCACGCGGTCGCGCCGGACGATCGCCGAGAGCGTGCGCGGCCCGACGACCGCGTCCACGCTCAGATGCATCAGCTTCTGGTAGCGGCGCAATGCGGCAGCCGTCTGCTTCCCGAGATACCCGTCGAGCGCGCCCGAGTAGACGCCGCGGCGCGTGAGCAGGAACTGCAGCACGGCGACGTCCCAGCCGAAGTCGCCGCGGCGCAGGAGCCGCGTGCCGAAGAGGGGCTGGCCGAGCGGCCCGAGCGCCAGGCGCGTGCGCGTCGTCGCAGGCCCGACCGGCAGGCCGTGCGCCCGCTGGAACGCGTGCACCGCGGCGGACGTGCGCGGGCCGGCGATGCCGTCGATCTGCGCGAGGTAGAGGCCGTGAGCGCGCAGCGCGACCTGCAGACCGGCGATCTGCGGGTTGCCGCCGGCGTGAACGGCAGGGGCGGCCGCCAACGCCACGGCGGCGACGGTGAGCACGAACAAGCGACGCACGAGAGGGGACCCTTCGTCCCGCCGTGCGTGGCTCCTGCCTCGGCCTACGCCTGTTTTACGGCCGAGCGCCCTCGCGAGGAGCCGCGATTCGCGAGCGCCGTGCCGACGCGCACGACGAGCGGCAGGGCGAGCATCAGCACGACGAGCACGAGACCGAAGAAGAACGTGGCCGGCCCGGCCTGCTTCGGGTTCACGTGCGGGAACAGCCCGGCGACATCCGGCAGGAACAGGATCACGAGCGCACCCAGTGCCGCGCCCCAGATCGAGCCGAAGAAGCCGACGACCGCACCGACGAGCAGGAACAGCGAGACCTCGAGCGTGAACGTGTCGGGGCCGACGTAGCCGGACTTGATCGCGAGCAGCGCGCCGGCGACACCCGCGAACGCGGCGGAGATGCCGAACACGGCGACCTTGTATGCGAGCCGGTTGAGCCCGGCGGACGTCGCCGCGAGCTCGCTGCCGCGGATGGCGCGCAGCGACCGGCCGAAGCGCGAGTCGACGAGCCACCACGCCACGAGGAAGCAGACGACCGCGACCGTCCAGGTGACAAGGTAGAGCCACGTGCCGTTCGTCAGCCACAGGTACCCGTTGCCCTGACCCGTCTGCGTCGGCCGCCCGAGCAGCGTGATGCCGCCCGAGCCGCCGGTGAAGTGGTCGAACTTCCTCACGATCGACGGGAACGCGATGGCGATGCCAAACGTCACGAGCGCGAGGTAGAGCCCCGGGAGCCGCAGCGCCGGGACGCCGACGACAAGTCCGATCGCGCCTGCCACCAGGGCCGCGATCGGAATCGTCTTCAAGTCGCGCACGCCGTGGTCCGCCATCAGGATCGCGGTCGTGTACGCACCGATGGCGACGAACGCCCCCTGCCCGAGCGAGGTCTGCCCGCTCTCGGCGAGCACGTCGAGCCCGAGGATTGCGATGAAGTACGCGCCCACGGTCGCAAGCTGCATGGTGCGAAACTCCGAGAGCAGGAACGGCAGCACGCAGAGAACGACCGTCCCGGTCACGAGATAGGCGAGCTTGTACCTCATGCCCGCGTCACCGCCGTGCGGCCGAACAGGCCGGCCGGCCGCACGAGGAGCACGCCGAGGATGACCGCGAGCGCGGTCGCGAGGCGGAGCTCGCCGCCGATCCAGTGCACGTACGTGCCGATGAGGTTGAGCAGGACGCCGAGCGCGAGGCCGCCCACCACGGCGCCGAGCGGGGAGTCCATGCCGCCGAGCACGGCGGCGGCGAACGAGTAGAGCAGGACGGTCTGCATCATGTTCGGGTCGAGGAAGAGCGACGGCGCCGCCAGCACGCCCGCGACCGCGCCGAGCGCGGCGGCGAGCCCCCAGCCCACCGCCAGCATCGCGGCGACGTGCACGCCGACGAGCCGCGCCTCCACCGGGTTCACGGCGGCGGCGCGCAGCCCGAGGCCGAGCTTCGTCCGCGTGAACAGCAGCCCGACGAGCACGACGACGACGACCGACGCGACGATCACGCCGATGTCCTGCTTCGAGAACGCGACACCGCCGAGGGTGACCGGCGCCGTCGAGAACGGCCCGGGAAACTGCTTCGACGCGCCGCCCCAGATCCACGTCGTGAGCCCGTTGATCGCGATCAGCAGGCCGACCGTCAGGAGCACGATCGCGAGCAGCGGGCTCCCCTGCAGCGGCCGGATCAGGACCTGCTGGATCGCGACGCCGCCCGCGAAGGAGAGAGCGATCGTCGCTCCGAACGCCGGCCAGAACGACCAGCCGTGCTCGATCAGCGTCCAGCAGACGAACGCGGACAGCGTCGCCAGCTCGCCCTGCGCGAAGTTGAGCACCCCCGTCGAGCGGTGGATGATCACGATCGCGAGCGCAAGCAAGGCGTAGATGCCGCCGCTCGCGAGCCCGCTCACGACCTGCTGGAGGAAGTTCGTCACGTTGAGCTCGCGTCACCTGCCCGAACCTGGTTCGGCGAAGCCGAACCAGGTTCGCGTCCCCAACAGCCGCCCTCAGCCGCCAAGGTCGCAGACACGAGCCTGGTTTCGCCTGCGGCGAGAACCAGGTTCGCTCCCCACCTAGTAGCCAAGGTAGGACCTTCGCAACGATTCGTTCTCGCGCAGGTCGGCCGCGTCGCCGCCGAGCACGATCCGGCCCGTCTCGAGCACCAGCGCGTGCTTCGCCGCGGCGAGGGCGAGCGACGCGTTCTGCTCGACGACGACGATCGTCGTGCCGCGCTCGTTCATCCGCCGCAGCGTGTCGAAGATCTCCCGCACGACGAGCGGCGCCAGCCCGAGCGACGGCTCGTCGAGCAGCAGCAGCCGCGGCTTGGCCATCATCGCGCGGCCGAGCGCGAGCATCTGCTGCTCGCCGCCCGACAGCGTGCCCGCCTGCTGGTCGCGCCGCTCGTAGAGGCGCGGGAAGAACTCGAACACGTGCGCGAGGTCGCGTTGCGAGGTGCCACGCTGCGTCCACGCCCCGAGTCGCAGGTTGTCGAGCACCGACAGCGTCGCGAACGTGCCCCTGCCCTCCGGCACGTGCGCGACGCCGCGCTGCGCCATCCCTTCCGGCGTGCGGTGGAAGATCCGGCTGCCCTCGAGGTACACCTCGCCCGTCGTCTTCACCGTCCCGGAGATCGCGCGCAACGTCGTCGTCTTGCCCGCGCCGTTCGCGCCGAGGATCGCGACGAAGTCACCGTCCTCGACGCTGAGGGTGACACCGTGCAGCGCACGGATCTCGCCGTAGCGCGCCTCGACGTTCCGCAGCTCAAGGAGGGGCAAGCCGCGCCTCCAGCCGTTCGAGCCGCGCGTCCGACAGGCCGGCCGCCCGCAGGTACGGGCGCACGCCGCCCCACCGTGCTTCGAGCTCGACGAGTGTTCGCGCCATCGCTGCAGGCGGCGTCTGCTGCATGAACTCGCGCCGGCGGCGAACCGTCTCGTCGGGCGCCGACTCGATCCACGTGCGTGGGCCGACGCTCAGGTTCGCCTCGGAGAGCGCGTAGTCGGCGGCGATCTCGTCGATCGCCGCGCCGGCGAGACGCAGGAGCAGCGCGGAGACGAGGCCCGTGCGATCCTTGCCGCCCGCGCAGTGGAAGAGGACGACGCCCGCAGGCGGCGCGTCGGCGATCGCCGCGAGCGCGCGCCCGAAGTTCGCGTGGAACTCGTCCAGGATGTTCACGTAGGACGAGGCCCAGTAGCCGGCGGGGTCGTCCACCGCCATGTAGTCGGCAATGTCGTCCTTGTAGTCGACGTCGAGCTCGCCGAGCAGGGAGACGTGCACCACGTCGGCGTGGACGTCGCGCGGCGGGTCCTCGTCGAGCTCTTCGGGCCAGCGCAGGTCGACGATGCGCACGACGCCGTGGTCGGCAAGTGCCCGCCAGCCGTCGTCGGTCAGCTTGCGGATGTTGTCCGCGCGCACGAGCGCGCCGAAGCGCGTGTGCCCGCCGCCCTCGAGCGGCACCCCGCCGAGGTCCCGCACGTTCAGGCACCCGTCCCACTCGAGCCGGCGCGTCACGCCGCGGTCGGCTCGGCGCCGAGGTACGCCTCGATCACCGCGGGGTTCCGCTGTACCTCGTCGGGCGTGCCCTCGGCGATCTTGCGACCGAAGTCGAGCACGTGGATCCGCTCGGCCGTGCTCATCACGAGACCCATGTGGTGCTCGACGAGGAGCACCGTCAGGTCGAAGTCGTCACGCAGCTTGCGGATGAACACCCCGAGCTCCGAGACCTCCTCGTGGTTCAGCCCGCCGGCCGGCTCGTCGAGCAGGAGCAGCTGCGGCTCGGCGATCAGCGCGCGGGCGAGCTCGACGCGCTTCAGCGTGCCGAACGGCAGCCCGGCCACGGGACGATGCGCGACCTTCGCGATGCCGACGTACTCCAGCACCTCCTGCGCGCGCCCGCGAACCGCACCCGAATGGAAGGGCTTGGTGCGCGTATGCGCGCCGACCAGCACGTTGTCGAGCACCGTCATCGTCCGGAAGAGCTCGACGTTCTGGAATGTGCGCGCGATGCCGCGCCGGACGATGCGATGCGGCGGAGTGTGCAGCAGGCTCTTGCCCGCGAACTCGAGCTCGCCCGTGTCCGGCCGGTACAGGCGCGTGATCACGTTGAAGAGGGTGGTCTTGCCGGCGCCGTTCGGGCCGATCAGCCCGACGATCTGCCCCTGTTCGACGTCCAGCGAGACGTCGTCGATCGCGACGATGCCGCCGAAGCGGCGGGTGACGTTGCGGACGGAGAGCAGCGCCATCGAGGGCACTCTAATCGGGGCAACCGCACCGCGCACGGCGCCTCGGGCGTTCTACCCGCGAGAGGGCAGAAAGCGAGGAGGCGAACCGATGAACGGGATCACGAGAGCGATTTCGACACTCGCCGGCGTGGCGGCCGCCGGCATTCTCCTGTGGGCCGCCGCACAGGTCGGGCGCGGCTCGACCGGCGGCTACTGGGCGGCCTGCGCGATCGTCGTGGCGGCGGGCCTCGCGCTGGCGGTGTCGCAGCTGCGCGGCCGCAGCGGTCACCCGGCCGCGATGCTCGCGCTGGTCTTCCTGCCGGTGCTCGTCGTCGCCGGCTGGGTGCTGGTCGCGATGGAGCCGCACGGCAACTGGTTCCGCGACCACACGCTCGCCTGGTCGAGCGACCTCGGCGTCGACAGCGTCGTGCACGACCTCGGCACCTGGGTCGGCGTGCTCGCGCTCGGGATCGGCTACGTGCTCGGCGCGGCGCTCGAGCCGGCGCCCCGCCGGCGCACCGTGCCTGCCTACGACGCCGCGGCGGCCGACGAGCCTGTCGCGGCGGAGCGGCGCGAGGTGGCCGCGCCGACGTCGACGACGACTACCGAGGCGCCGACGACGACCGAGGAACCAGTTCGGGTTCCGTGACCGGCAGCCGGCAGGCAAAGCGCTCGCAGAGGTAGACGGCCGTGCGGCCGTCTACCTCCGTGCGCCCGGCGAGGAGCGGGATCCCCTCGGCCGGGCCGAAGGCGATCACGTCGGTCGGCGCGGCGGCCTCGCGGGCCGCGCGCGCGACCGGCGCGTCGGGCGCGCCAACCACCGCCACCTCGCGGTGCGGCGCGAGGTGCTGGTCGAGGGCGACGAGCATGAAGCCGAAGGCCGACGGCGCACGCGTCAGCGCGTCGCGCACGAGCCGCAGCACCGACACGCCTCGCTGCTCGAGCTCGTCGTCGCCCCAGACGCGCGCGAGCCGCAATAGCACGTAGGCGAGCATCGCGTTGCCGCTCGGCGTCGGATGGTCGTCGAGCTCCTTCTTGCGTGCGACGAGCTGCTCGGCGTCGCGCGGCGCCTGGAAGAAGCCGCCGGCCTCGTCGTCGCCGAACAGGTCGACCGCGAGCAGCGCCAGCCGGTGCGCCTCGAGCAGCCAGCGCGGGTCGCCGCCGGCGACGTGCAGCTCCATCAGGCCGTAGGCGACGTCGGCGTAGTCCTCGAGGTAGCCGGTGCCCTTGGCGACCCCGTCCCGCCAGGTGCGGTGGAGCCGGCCGTCCGGCGTCGAGAGCGGCCCGAGCAGGAAGCCCGCGAGCGCGGTCGCGGGCTCGAGCCGCCCCGCCTGCGCGAGCGCGGCCAGCATCAGGCCGTTCCAGGAAGCGATCGCCTTGTCGTCCCGGAGCGGCTTCGGCCGCTGCTCGCGCAGCGCGAACAGGCGGCTGCGCGTCTCCTCGTCGAGCTCGCCGCGGAGCACGTAGCGGCCGTGCTCGAACGGCTGCAGCAGCTCCTCCGGCGCGCCCTCGCCGGGCGCCCACGTGAAGGTCAGCCCCTCGACGCCGTCGGTGTCGGCGTCCTGTGCCGAGGCGAAGCCGCCGCCGTCGAGCGCCAGCTCGCGCAGCACGTAGTCGATCGTCAGGTCGGCGACCCGCCGGTAGCGCTCGTCGCCGAACGCTCGCGCGGCGCGCAGGTACACCGATGCGAGCAGCGCGTTGTCGTAGAGCATCTTCTCGAAGTGAGGCACCAGCCAGCGCTCGTCGACGGAGTAGCGGTGGAAGCCGCCGCCGACGACGTCCCACAGGCCGCCGAGCATCATCGAGTCGAGCGTGCGGCGCGTCATCTCCTGCTCGCCGCGGCGGAGGAGGAACTCGAGCACCGGCGCGGGCGGGAACTTCGGCCGGCCGCCGAAGCCGCCCCACTGCGGGTCGAACCCGTCGCGCAGGTTGAGCTGCGCCTGCGCGAGCAGCTCCTCGCCGAGCGGATCGGGCGACGGCTGAAGACGCGTGCCGGCGCGGATGTGCTCGGCCAGGTGCGCCGCCGAGCGCTCGACGTCGTCTCGCTTCTCCTCCCAGGCCTCGGCGACGGAGAGCAGCACCTGCTTGAACGAGGGCAGCCCGTGCCGCGGCTCCGGCGGGAAGTAGGTGCCGCCGAAGAACGGCTCGCCCGCCGGGGTCAGGAAGACCGTCATCGGCCAGCCGCCCTGCCCCGTCAGCGACACGACCGCGTCCATGTAGATCGAGTCGAGGTCGGGCCGCTCCTCCCGGTCGACCTTGATGCTGACGAAGCGCTCGTTCATGACGCGCGCGGTGAGCGCGTCCTCGAACGACTCGTGCTCCATCACGTGGCACCAGTGGCACGCCGCGTAGCCGATCGAGAGCAGGATCGGCCGGTCCTCGTCCCGCGCGCGGGCGAGCGCCTCCTCCCCCCACGGGTACCAGTCGACCGGGTTGCCGGCGTGCTGCTGCAGATAGGGCGACGTCTCGTGCGCGAGGCGGTTCACATCGGAAGCGTAGGTGCGCGCCGTTGGTCGACTCGACCAACCAGAGGGCGAAGCGGTACTACCTGCCGCTCAGGCGGCGAGCCGTGCGGACTGAAATACCTGCCCCACATCCGCCATGCCGAGAAGTACGCTCGCTTCCGTGAAGCGCTCCTCGGGTCACTCGCACCCGTGGGCGCTCTTGAGGAGCGCCTCGCGGACGAAGTCGTAGAGGGAAGCTGGCGGCTCCACCGCGCAGCGAACCTCGAAAAGGGCGTGCTCGTTCGTGGCGTCGCGGATGCAGACGAGCGCTTCTTCGTCTCGCGCAAGCGGATGTTCGAACTGACGAACGTCGACATCACCACGGCGTCACTCGAAGCAGCAGGTATCGGCGACCCCGACAAGGTGATCGAGATTGCGAACCCTGACCTGCACGAGTATCTCGAAGGCCGAAGCTAGAGCGGCGACTCGCCCGCGTCGGTCAACGCGGCGACGCATTTTCCTTCACGGTTGCATTGGGGCGAAGGGAGCCGTCGTTCGAGGAACCTTCGCTCGATCGCGGTTGTACTAAGGCGGAGACGCACAGTGCTGTGCCTAACCGGCCCCCACGGAGCAAGCCCGCCCGGCGTGCGGCGAGAATCGTGAGTGGAACCGCAACCACGTCACGGGACAGCGATGCGATCGCTCCCCCCGTCGCTCCCCATGTCGGGTCCAACGCGATGTGCATCACGATTGCGGCGCCGAAGGTCACGGCGATGATGCGAGTGGTGTCCACGGCCCTGCCGACGCTGATGAGCGCTGCGAACAGCGGAGCCTCGATCACCGCGAGGGGCAGGAACCAGATGAGAATCCGCGTTGCCGTCGTTGCGCCGGCGTAGTCGCTACCGAGCACCGTGATCAGAATCCAGCGGCTGAACACGAATCCAATCAGTGTGACCGGGACGGCAATCCACAGGCCGAGCCAAAGGAACCGCCGCGTGGTTCGATCGACTTCCGCGATGCTTTCGGCAACACGCGAGAGCAGGGGAAGAGCTGCTGCACCAAGTGCGAATGGCACGAGGTAGAGGACGTCCTGAATCCGGGACGCCGGCGCGTAGAGCGCGAGTTGGGTGGCACCCGCGAGTGCCGGAACAATGATGACGTCCAGCCGATTGTAGATCGTGCTCAAGAGAGTATTCGCCGCGAATGGAAGCGACTCCCGTAGCGTCAGCCGGTCGCGACCAGCCGCGCGCAGTACATTCGAATGCCGAGCGAGCAGAACGGCGGAGACAACGAACGTGACCAACTCACCTACGAGCGCTATTGCACCGAGCAAAAGGAGCGCTCGTTGTTCGTCGACACCAGGGATGAAGTAGAGAACTAGGAGCGCAGACGCGACTCGCCCGGCCGCCTGCATCGTGCCGGCGGCCAGAAATCGACCTTCACCTCGAAGGATCGCCAATAAGAGGGTGTTGACACCAAATGCGAGCGAAGCGGCCGCGAATGCAACTGCGTCCCACCCGGCCCCGCTGCCGCCGAGAACCACCGTCACGCCGCCCACAAACACTGCTGCCCAAACAACAAGAGTCACGACCCGAAGACGAGCCGCACCCGCGATCGCACGTCCGACGCTGGCACGCCCCGCGGCGATCTCGCGCGTCACAAGAGTCGATACGCCTGCGTCCCAGACGGCGGCAGCTACAACCGCAGTTGCCCAGAGACCGAGATAGCGACCGAAGTCGAGAGGGCTCAGAGCCCGGGCCGCGACGACTGTCGTGACGAGAAGCGCGAACTTCGATAAGGCATCGCCACTCATCAGCCAGGCAACAGGCTTTGCGAAGGCGATAGCCGCCCTCACGGCTTCCGCCCCACTGCGACAAGACAGTCCCCCTGGCCAAGAAGGTCAACCACGCGGCCTGCTGGGGCGACGAGGAGTCGTATCGGCAATTCAGGCTGGCGACCCTTCTCAGGGAAAACCCACCCTGTCTTCTGGCTCCGGCGACGCCAAGCCTGCCACGACATGTCCAGCCAGAACGAAGGCGAGACCGTTCTGACACGCTGCGGCACCAATCCAGCCGCCTCGAACAGAGGCCGAATGTCCTTCTTGCGATAGAGGTAGACGTGGTACGGGACATGCCAGTGCGCCCACTCGTCACCGAAGGTGCGGGCGTACAGGCTGTCAGCATTGGGCGTCGTGAGCACCAGTCGACCGCCGGAGCGAAGCGCGACCACCGCTAGCTTCAATGCGCCGACCGGGTCGATCAGGTGCTCGAGCACCTGATCGAGAACCACAACGTCAAACGACGCTTGCTCAAGTTCCACAGTCTCCAAGTCACCACAGACGACTGGCAGTCCACGAACATGGCATACCTCGACTGAACGGACGTTCGGCTCGATCCCGAACGCGTCCACTCCCCTCGCAAGCATGTACGCCATGTTCTCGCCCTGTCCGGCGCCAACATCCAGCACGCGCCCGCGCAGCGAAAATCGGTCAGGGGTAGCCTGCCCATCGACAACGTGCCAGACGCGCTGCAGGCGCTCCCTCAAGGGCCCTACGGGTACGAACTGCCTTTCATCCGCTTCGTAAGGGCCGTAGCCGCGCAAATAGCCGGCCGCGAGTTCGCTTGGGTCCAACTGGGGGTGCAGAGCCGTGAGCCCACAGTCCCGGCAGCGAGCTAGCGTGAACGTCTCCACAAATGCACCAGTCCTGTTGTCGCGCAACCGCCGCGTAGGGGAAAATGTGACGCCGCCGCAGAGGGGGCACGTGGCACGCGTCGAGGCGCTCTCGTGCGTGGACTCGGCAGCCGTCATCTTCCGCCGCCGGCAGCGAGGCGGCTCCGACGAAGGTGTAGTGGACGCCTAGACCCTCGCCTCGTCGGCGTTGCACATCCGCATAAGTCCTATCGCTCTCCCCGGGCGCACGCATTCACATGGCCTCGCGCTGCGGCCCTGCAGTGGAGTCCGGCAGCAGCTCGGGCTCGCCGACGGCCACATGGAATCCAACGCGGGATCCCATGGTTGTCAGGCGAGTGCCTCCGCCGCTGCGTCGCCGAGCTGGGAAGGGCCGGACCGCTAGGTCGGGCACGGCGCCGACACTCTCCTCCCAGTGTTCATTCTCCTTCGCATTTTCTCCGTTCGCCATACAGGTCACCGCTCCGCTGGGAGGATGTCGAACCGCCACCCCCGAAGCCCTCGGATCGTATGGCCGACTTGGAACCTCGCGGTCCTGCTTCGCGCAATCTGCAGTGAGGCGAGTGTCGAGCTTCTCCGGAAGGGAGCCGGCGCTGACGAGTCCTCTGCTTCTCCGAACAAAAGATAGACAATGTGGGACGTGCGTTCCGCCAGCCCCGCCGATCGAATGAATTATGGCTCGCTACTCAAGCTCCTCACGTTGCGCGGAACGAACGTGCTGCTCGCCGGTGTCGGTCTCGAGCTCGTCCGACGCGGAAAGATGTCGACCGAGGGCCTCCTTGCGCGTGCCGCGGCTCAGGGCCTGGACGTCCGAACGGTGATCGATGTCGGCGCGGCCTTTGGGGATTCGTCCGAGTCATGCTCACGCGCATTTCCGCAGGCGCGTTACGTGCTCGTCGAGCCATTGGAGGAATATGAGCTGTTTCTTCGACGTCAGGCTTCAGCGTTGCCCCACGCAACATACGTCCGCGCCGCTGCCGCTGAGACAGGCGGGACGTTGACCCTCCATGTTCATACCGACCTGGTCGGCACCTCACGGTTCGTAGAAGTGGGCGAGGATCTCGAGACCAGTTCGCGGGAAGTCCGCAGTGTCACCGTCGACAATCTGCGCGCCGAGTTCGATCTCAAGCCACCGTACCTGCTCAAGGTTGACGTTCAGGGCGGCGAACTGCTGGTTCTGGAAGGGGCTCGGAGCGTTCTCGCAGACGCGGCTCTCGTCATCCTCGAGGTCTCCTTCTTTCCATTCTTCGATGGCGGCGCCACCTTCCCAGACGTGGTTGCCTGGACGCGCGAACACGGCCTGGCCGTCTACGACGTCACAAATCCGCTCTACCGCCCGATCGACAACGCATTGGCGCAAGTCGACCTCTGCTGCGTTCCTGAGGGCAGTTCTCTACGGCGCACTGTCGCGTTCGCGACCGCAGACCAGCGAAGAGCGAACGATGCGAGCTTCAGTGCGAAGCTGAGGCTCCGCCGCAAGCGACTCCGAACATGAACGCCTCTTGGCTCCGCTCGATCGGGTTTCGCTCAGGGATGCCCATGCACCGGCTCACAGCAACGCCTCTCGAGCGCGTCGCCCTCGCGCTTCTTGTCGCCTCGCTCTTCCTCGAACGCTGGGACAAGGAGTACTCCTGAGCGGCCGTTCGCCAGTCCCTGACTTGTTCTTCGTCGTCGTCGGCACCGCCTACCTGATTTACCTGGCTGTCCGCGCCGACATCCTAGAGGTCGCTCGCGGGCCTCTGAGCAGTACCGAGTTCGCGCTCGTTGGGCTTGTGCTCCTCCTTGGGATGCTCTCCCTGCTCGCGCTTGCGGTGGGCCCTTTCGGGTTCGGCCACTTGTCGCAAGTCGGCAAGACGTTCATCCATCTCTCCTTCCTGCTTTCCATCGCGGTCGCGCTTTCGCGCCTAATGACGCCCCCGCTTGTTGCGTTCGCGCTACGCACCTACTTTGCAGTCGCCGCCTTCTTTGCGGGTGTCGCGATTCTCGAGGCGATCGATGTCAACGCGCTACACACGGGCATCTCGGATGGACTGAGCCTCGGAACGCGCCAGAACCACGGCTTTTTGGCGCCGCTGTCGATCTACAGCGAGCCCGCCTACCTCGGCTATGCGTCCTTGCAGGCGCTCCTCATCGGCCTTTTTCTGACGGATCCTCGGCGCTCGAAGACGGCCCTTGCAGGCATCTTTGCATGCGCCGCCGGGGTCGTCCTCTCAGCCTCGGCTGGCGCACTGGCAGTCGGAGGGGCCACCGCTGTCTACCTCCTAGTTGTCGCCGGGCGCCGACGCGAGCGTAAGGCTCTTATCCGGATCCTTCTAGTCGTCTGCGTCGCACTTGTGATCGCAGTGGTAACGCCGGTGGGGAGAGTTGCGAAGGAGCGCATGGTCGGGATCTGGAACGGGAGCGACCCGTCGGCTCAGTATCGTCGCGCAGTCGACGAGGGGACGATCAAGGTCTGGCGCCGCTCACCACTCGTCGGCGTTGGTCTCGGCGACACGCGCCTCCTGCTCCCGCATTACGTCCATCTCTCATTCGAGCCCAATCTCAACGCGCAGTTCTCGGACGCAAACGCCTACCTTGGGCTGCTCGCCGAGACCGGCCCCTTGGGAGCCCTCGCGCTCCTCGCGGTCTTGGCGGTGCTCTGCCGTCGGTCGCATCAGGCAGGCCGCCTCGAAGACCTTACTCGGACGCTGGTGATCGTGACTGCACTCGAATGTCTCGTGATTGGGGCCTTCGTGCGGCCGGCCTTCTGGGTTGCGGTGGGACTTCGATCGGCGGTTGTAGCCGGGTCGGCCAACGTAGTTGAATCGCCGGTGCCGGACACGGCGGAGAACCACGGCGTTCGCCGACGATGGTTTGCCCTCGTCGCCATCGTGCTTGCCTTCGCCCTCGCCGTGGCTGTTCTCGCGATCTTCCACCGCCAACGTTCGGCTGGAGTTGCGACATCGGGCCCGAACACGCGGTACGGCAGCCTCGTCCTGGCCGATCATCCACTCGGCTACTGGCGCCTAAGCGGGCGCGACGGCTCGCCTGCAGGGCGCTCCGCCAACGGGTCCGTCAACGGGGTCTACGACTTCGACCGCCCAGGGGCCGTACGGGGCGATAGCTCCGGCTTCCTTTCCCTCGTACGCGGCGCGCTCAGTTTTCCCTCCCGCCAATTTGAGTTCGCGGGGAGGGCCACCGTTTTCGCTCGAGATCTGGGTGAGACCACTAGGTTTGACTGGATATCCACGGGTCATCTCGAAGGAGGTAGTTGATGGCAGCGATGCAAGCGGATATGCGCTGCTATACGACGGACCCGCACACGCTTTGGCGTT
>CAVRIK010000009.1:0-62440 GCA_963721235.1 uncultured Thermoleophilia bacterium
CGTACGCTGACCGGCCCAATCAGTCGCCGTGGGTCGCTCAGCTTTCTCCGGACGGTCCACCGCAGCCGCTCGACTCCGACCGGGCTGCCGACGTCGTCGTCGTGGGCGCGGGGATTGCCGGGATCGCGACGGCGTTCTTCCTCTTGCGTTCGGGCGTGGGCACCGTGCTGCTTCTTGACCGGCATCGAGTGGCCACCGGGGCGTCGGGCCACAATGCGGGCCAGCTCACCACGTACTTCGAGCGGCCGCTGTCGGACATCGCGGCGGAGGTCGGCTGGAAACCGGCCGCGGAGGCGCAGCGAGAGGTCGAGGAGGCGCACAAGTTGCTCGACATGATCGTCCGCGAGACGGGCGCCTCGGTGCGGGTCGAGCGGTTCACGGGCCACATGGGAATGTTCAACCGTCACCATCTCGAGGTGCACCTGCGGTGCATGGAGGTCCGTGAGAGGGCGGGCCTACCGCAGCAGACCTGCGTGATCTCAGAGGAAGCGGAGTTCCTCGCCGACCTTCCAGCCGGCCTCGCCGGGCTGTACTCGGTCGTCCCTCAGGCACGGATCCGAGCACTGCTCGAACTCGACGACGACCGCTACCGCGCCGTACTCTCGGCTCCCGCGGGTTGCTCAAGCAGCGCCGCGCTCTGCCGGCACGTGCTCGGGTACCTGCAGCGAACGTATCCGGGCCGGTTCGCCTACGCCGACTGCACCAAGGTCGAGCGGGTGATGGTCGGGAAAGATCGCGTGGTCGCCCACGCCGGCTCCCATCGAGTTGCCTCAGGCCACCTGGTGCTGTGCACGAACGGCTTCGTCGACCACGTCGTCGAGGACGACGCCGGGACGCGGATAGAGCTCGCACCCGACCAGCGCATCACCGGGCGCGTCGCGTACATGATCGCGTTTGCCGAGGACGCGCCGCGGACGCCCGCCGCGTTCAGCTACATCCGCAACACCACGATCGGAGGCGAGACACCGTACGTGTACATCACCCGGCGAACCTACGACCGGAATGCCGGTGCGCCGGTGACGCTCACCTGCATCGGAGGCCCTGAATACCCGTTCCACGAGCCAAGCTACGACCGCGAATCGCCGTTTCCGGGCGCTCTCCTACAGATGCTCGACGAGCAGGCGCGGCCGTTCGCCCAGCCGGCCCGCCCGCCCGCCCGCCCTTACGACTTTCACTGGCACGGCCTAATGGGCTACAACGACGGCGGGCTCCGAGTGGTCGGCGCCAATCCCCGGCACGGCCGGCTCCTGTACAACCTCGGGTGCAACGGCGTCGGGTTCCTGCCCTCGATCCACGGCGGCCACCGCATCGCCCGCCTGCTCACGGGCCAGCCCGTCACCGCGAGCATCTTCGACCCTCGCTGACAGCGCGACTCAACGCGCTCCGGCACCGCATGTAGCTGCCGCTGCTCAAAACATGGCGCCGAAAGGGGTGTGCCAAGAACAAACGGCGGCCGCGTTGCCGGGGCGGCCGGGTCTCAGATCCATCGGACTCGTGACTCGACGAGTGAGAGCGCAACCACGGCTACGCACGCCCCCACAGCGTTGCGTAGCCGCTGCTGCCCCCAGCCGACGCTCTCCGAGGAAGGGAAGAAAGAGAGAACCGTCGGTCGGACGAAACTAGTACGAGCGATCAGGCCCGGCTAGAGCGTGGTTTCCCACATGCCATCTATTGCGGTCTTGCAGCACGTAATCGCGGGGCGTAGCTTCGGCGTTCGTGCTCTGTGCGGAATGCAACCAGGAGGCGTTCGGCAAGGCGCTTGGATGGCGCTGCTACCGCTGCGGCGAGGACGACAAAGACGACAAGTTGGTCTTCTTCTGCGCCTTCTGCGCACTTCGCGAGTTCGGACCACGGCCACCCCGTCAAACCGAACAAAGCGACTAGCTCCCAACCGAGCCCCGAAAGGAAACAGCGCGATGGCCTTTCGATACCGCCTCTACCTCGAAGACGGCGAGGACATCGGGCGGTTCGAGACGATGGCCCCGGCGTGGCGGATCGGCGACGAACTCTACGACGACGCCAACAACCGCTTCCGCGTCACCGCCGCGATCCCAGCCGACGACTTCTGCAGCGACGACTACAACGGCCTGCTCATCGTGACACCGCTCGCACTCGCCGAGCCATAGCGGCGAGTGGATTGTGAGCGGATCGACGAGCGCGTCCAGCGACTGATCGCCGAACTCCTCCCGGCAGAGTGAACCGCTCCCATATGCGCTCACTGGTCGCCGAGGCGATCGGAACCTTCGCGCGGTCGCGGCATCACAATCACCGGCTCGTCCCAACAGAGTTCCCTCACAAGTCGCGTCAAAGACCTCCTGACTACGGCGGTTCCAGTGAAAGCGCGGCACGAAAGCGGAAGCCGAAGATCGCGAACAGTGTCAACAAGAGCTGCGCGACCGCACCGCCAAGGAGCCACCGCCGGCTGGATGAGCGTCCTCTCACCTGAATCGCGTTTGATCAAGAGAGCAACCCGCGCCTCCTGGCCCGTTGAACCGAATCAGGCTGCTTGGGCGATTGACCGAAACCAAGTTTGAGGCGGCTCCCAACGCGGATCGCGCTGGCCGCGGGTACCGCTAACAGCGCACGCCCGAACAGCGACGCGACGATCTCGGCGCCGTCCGGTCGGGATGGAAGAGACTGGAGCCGATGAGCTTCGGTGTTCTTGCCCTGATCGTTCTGGCCGGGTTGGCAGGTCCGCTGCTCTCGTCGGGTCGACGGGCGCTCGTTCCCGTAGTGGTAGGCGAACTCGCCGCCGGCGTGGTGATCGGGCGCAGCGGTTTCGGCTGGCTCGATCCGAAAGACCCGACGACGGCGTTCTTGGCGGAAGTCGGGTTCGCGATGCTGATGTTCGTTGCGGGGATGCATGTGCCGCTTCGCCAGCCGGGCCTTCTTTCGGGTGTCAGACGTGGTGGCCTTGCCGCGATGGTCGCAGGCCTCCTCGCCCCGGTTGGGGGTATCGCAGTCGCTCGGGCAAGCGGAACGCACCACGCCGCGATCTACGCTCTGTTGCTCGCAAGCGGGTCTGCGGCGATCTTGCTGCCGGCGCTTCAAGAACAGGGGCTGCTGGGTGATCCGCGCGCGCTGACCGTGATGGCGCAGGTGGCGCTCGCCGATATTGCCGCGATCGTGCTGCTCCCGATCGTGCTCGAGCCGGGCCGCGCCTTCCGCGCGGCAGCGGGATGCGTCCTCGTCGCTTTGTGTGTGTTCGCGCTCTATGGTGTCGTGCACGTCGTGCACCACCGGCCGTGGATTCGGCAGGTGCGTCGTCTCTCCAAGGCGCGCGGATGGGCGCTTGACCTCCGCCTCTCGTTGCTCATCCTCTTTGGGCTCGCCTGGGTGGCGCAGAACAGCGGCACCGGTGTACTCATTGCCAGCTTTGGCGTCGGCCTGATGGTCGCTGCGATCGGTGGACCGAAACGGCTCTCACGGCAGGTGACCGGAGTCGCCCAGGGCCTGATGGTGCCGCTGTTCTTTGTCGTTCTCGGGGCGCGTCTCGACCTGCGGGCGCTCGGCCAGCATCCGTCGCTGATCGCACTCACGGTGGAACTCCTGCTGCTCAACCTCGTCGTGCACGCTGCGGCGGCCCTCGTCACCCGCCAGCCGCTCGCGTCCGGGCTCGCCGCGACCGCCCAACTCGGCGTGCCCGCAGCGGTCGTCACCCTGGGCCTGCAGAAACACCTCCTCACTAGCGGCGAGGGCGCCGCGATCGTCGCGGCAGCGCTCGGATCGCTTGCCTTGACGGCGTCCGGAGTCACACTTCTCGGACGGGGAAACCCAACCCCAGAGACGCTTGCGGGGGGCACCCTCCCGAAACCCAGTCACTGGTAACGCGGCAGCCACCTGTCACTCATGCCTCCAGCCAGGAGCACTTGAGCTGACAGTCGCCTGGATTCAGCGTCCTCTCCCCTGTACCGACCCTGACAAATCGGCCTCCTGGTCTGATTACCGAGCCGGCCTCCTGGCCATCTGACCGAAATGGCCTCCCGGCTGGTTGCCGACGCACGCCGGCCTCCTGGGCCTGTTCCCGACGGCGCGGCCAAGGCCTCGACGAGCACTACCTGCCGACGGCGCCGCCGTGACGGCGCACACGAACGTAGCTTCTCAGTCGTGGTGCGTGGTCGCGCCCAGCGGAAACGTCGCTGGGCTGGGCCAAGGTGCGGGACTGACCGCCTGAGCGCGGGTGGCCGCTACGGCGAAATCCTCGGTGACGAGCCGGGATCGACCGCCAGCCAGTCTAGGCGCAGTGGCGGCTCGCCGATGTCCTCGATCCGATGGGGCAGCTCCGGTGGCACGCGCACCACCTCACCGGCGCGGACGATCCGCATCTGAAGGTCGCCGAGGAAGAACAACGCCTCGCCCTCCTCGACAGCGACCACGCGCTGACCCAGCCGCGGCCGCAGCTCTTCGAGCAGTTCGCGCAGGCGAACCTTGAGGTAGACCCCTGTTAGAAGCTCGTCCTCGGTAGCGCGCGCGTCGAACCACGCCTCCGCTGCCGGAGGAATGCCGTGCTCACGTAGACCGGCGAGGATTGCCCGGTCGTCATCGCCGTTGCCGCTGACGAGCTCAAGCACGTTCTCGGGGTAGACCCGCAGGCGCGCTAAGCAGCTGTGGTCGAGCGGGCAACCGAACGGCGGCGCATCGGTGTCGCCGCTCAGCCGCGCCCGCGCCTTGTCGAACATGCGCGGGAGGTACGCGTAGCCCTCGATCTCGTCGGCAAAGTCCCGAACGGCACCCATCCCAGAGCACGCTACCGAGTGGCCCAGCGATGGGGGACACAGGACCGCGCCGGTGGATACGGGCATAGCGAGTGGCCTGCGCCAGCATTGCGGCAATGACCCGAGGAACCGCTTCGACGTTGAGCGGGGACGCTTAGCTCAGCTTGTCGAGCAGTTCGAGATCTTGGCGGTGATGCACGGGTAGGGCGTAGCCAGTGTGCGCCTGCAGCTGCATCTCTGGAGACAAACACCGGAGTCTCTGACCCGCTATTGCACCCGTTGCGCTCAGCCCGCCGGCCGTGAACACGTACGGCACGTTCCAGAGCATCTCGACCTCCCCATCGACGGATTGCCGCACCACGTGCACATCAACTTCTCGACCGTCTTCATGCCCGTAGACAAATGCAGATGGCTGCTCCAGAGGAGACGACCAGCGGTCGTGACGGATCCACCTGACTTCGTCGTCCCACGTGTACTTGAGAACAAAGCCCAGATCAATCAGACCGAGCCGCAGCCGCTCAAGGTCCGCGATATCGACAAGAAGGTCCAAGTCATGATGCGGCCGAGTCTGGCGACCCACGAGCGCATCGATGCCCCATCCGCCCATCAGCCAGATGGGAACGTCAGCGGCGATAAGAGCGCGGTAGAGCGAGATCACATCAGCGGCATCCATCTGAGGGGGACTCTACGGCGACAGTCACCTCTCACCTGAACGTGCCTTGATCAGAGAGAAGGACCGGCCTCCTGGCCCGTTGACCGACTCCGACCTCCTCGTAGACCCTCTTTCGGGAATCGAGTCAGCCGCCGCCAGCCCGAACTCTCAAGCTCGGACCAGACAGCACGAGCCGCCGACTCATTCTGCTATCCTTACTTTGTCTACGATGTAAGGAGATAGAGGATGGATGTGACCGCGCAACTGTCGTCAAAGGGCCAGTTGACCGTGCCGAAGGCGGTTCGCGAGGCCCTCGGCCTCGTGGAGGGCGATCAAGTCGTGTTCCGTGTCGAAGGTCGGCGCGCGCTGCTTGCCCGTACGCCGAGCCTGCTCGACCTTGCCGGCAGCGTTCCGGTGCCCGCGCAGAAGCGCGGCACGCCCTGGCCGGAGGTGCGCCGCCGCACGCGGGAGGCGCGGACCAAGACGCGCGCTTGAGCGCCTTCCTCGACACGAATGTCCTGATCCGGCACCTGACCGGCGATCCGCCCGCCCAGGCGCGTCGGGCCTCGGCCTTCTTCGAACGAGCGGAAGAGTTGTTCGTGCCCGACCTGATCGTCGCGGAGGTTGTCTACGTCCTCGAGTCGTTCTACGAGGTCGAGCGTCAACGCGTCGCGGAACTCGTTCGCGCGATCATCGGGTTCCCGGTGATCGTCGTCGTCGACGAACCGCTGCTGCTCCGAGCCCTCGAAGTCTACGAAGTCGACCGACTCGATTTCGCCGAGGCCTACCTCGTCGCAAGCGCAGAAGCGACCGGCGTCGAGACCATCGCATCATTCGACCGCGAGATAGACCGAGTCGCCACGGTGCAGCGCATCGAGCCGGCCTGACCACTCGCGCCCCGATCTGTCTGAGCCAAGTTCGTAGATGCCCGACCTGGGCGCTTGCCCGAGGGCGTCACGCGAACGAGTTGCTTCGAAGGGCGCTGAGCAGCTCGACCGTGGTCGACCCAGAGATGCCACATATGGACAATAGTGGCACGAACGTCGTCGATCTGGCACACTAACACGATGATGGCAAAGCGCCGCGCTATCGAAGTCACAGTCGGCCCCCAGGGGAGGCTCGTCGTGCCAGCGCCGCTCCGGCGGCGTTTGGGGATCGAGGCAGGTGACGTTCTCGTCGCACGAGCCGAGGACGATCGCCTCGTGCTGGAGCGGCGCGACGCAGTTCTCGCCCGTCTCCGAACGCGCTTTGTCGTCGTGCCCGCCGAGGTCAGCATGGTCGACGAGCTGATCGCCGAGCGTCGCGACGACGCGAGGCGCGAGCGGCACGACGGATGACCGAGGCAAGCATCGCCTACATCCTGGACGCGTCGGCGTTGCTTGCGTTGCTGCATTCGGAGCCTGGCGCAGAGGCGGTCGAAGCCGTACTCGAGGACGCAGCAATCTCCGCGGTGAACTGGTCCGAGGTCTGCCAGCGCTCGATTGCCCACGACGTCAACATCTCCGATCTGCGAGCCGACACCGAAGCACTCGGGCTTCAGATCGTGCCGTTCACCGTCGACGACGCCGAGCAGGCGGCCGAGCTCTGGAAGCCGACGCGACAGCTCGGATTGTCGCTCGGTGACCGAGCCTGTCTCGGACTCGCCCGCCGCCTCGGGCGCCCGGCTCTCACCGCCGACCGCGCATGGCTCGACGCGGACACGGGCGTCGAGATCCGGACGATCCGCTGAGATCCGGCCACTCACACGATCAACCGAAGCGCCCCGACTTCGAGCGGCGCCCGCCGCCGACTCGCGAGGCGACCTCGTCGTCGCTCACCTCGAGACTCTGGTCTGCTCGACACCCGACACACCTATTGCAGAACATGGACCGACGCGGCCTTCTGGCGGATCGCCCGAGGCGTGCCGGCATCCTGGCCCGTTGACAGAAGATGGCCTCCTGCGACGTACCCGAGGCGTAATCGGCTCGCGGTCCGCCTCCATCTCCCGAACGGTCCAGCGCCGCCACGTCTCCGCCTCCCGCGGTGCGAGCCTTCGCTGCGGTGATGTGCGCGGTCGAGTACTGATGCCTCGCCGAGTGGATCGGTGGATGCTGCCCGGATGCTGGGTCCGCGCGAGTCGGAGCCCGCCCGCTTTGGCGTCGTCTTCAGAATCGGGACGAGCGGCGCGACGGCGGGGGAACTCATCGTCAACGAGCGGAGCTTCGCGCTCGTCGGGGGAAGCGTCGACGAGCCAATTGAACTGAGCGTCGCCTACTCCGCGCTCGATGAAGTTCGAATCGGTCGAAGCACAGAGGAACGGCTGAACGGTCGCCCGACGCTGCAGCTTGTTCGCCGAGATGGGCCGGTCGTCCAGCTCGCGCCGCTCGGCTTCGGGCTCCTGCACGAACTCGCAGACCTGCTCGTCGTGCTTGCGATTCAGCAAGGAGAAGGGAACGAACAAGTCGTCGTCGTTCTCCCGCTCAAGGCGGGCTGCCGCGAACGAGCCAAGAAACTCGTCGCCCAGGGGCCGCCCTTCGACCCAGCGACGCTCGGTCTGAAGCGGCATCAGATCTTTGTGACCGGTCACAGCGCTCTCTTCGTCTTCGTCGGGCCGAACGTGCGCGAGAAGCTCCGACAGGCGACGCGCAACCCGAGCTTTTGGCGCGCCGGACTCGCCTGGAGAGCTTGCATCGCCGGGAGGCCCCAGCTCACCAACCCCGGCGAGGCGCTGCCAGCAGACCGCGGCCAGCCACTCTATACCTGGGCGGCCGACGACACGCAGAAGTAGCCGCGCCGCGCGCCTCCTGGATCTACGCACTCACAACTGAGGCCTGCCGCGGCGACAGGCCCCAGGTCCTCTGTTGTCTCCAACGTCCGGCGCAGCGACGCGAGTGCCGGTCGTTACTCGTTGAGAATCGCGTACACCTTGCCGTGCATCGCGTGGGTGTGTGGATGAGTGGCAGTTGCGCAAAGCACGCATTGCCATTCGTAGACGCCGTAGGGTGCGACGAACGAGACGCTCGTCGTCCTGACGCCGTTGCCATGCGCGGGCCGAATCAGCACGCTGACTCCGAGTGCCTTGATCGTGAACGTGTGGAACATGTGCGTGTGATTGCGGAATGTGATCTGGACGGTTCCACCTGAGCGAACCGCGACATTCGCCGGTTGGGTGCTCTCATCGTTTCCCGCCGCGAAGATGTCGACGGTAATGCGCATCGGGGCGGCGGCGTGCGTACTTCCTGCCGTGCCGGCGGTGGCGAGCGCGAGGCCCAAGACGGTGGCGAAGGCGAGGAACTTCAGCGGGCGGGTCATGCCGAACCACCTTCCTAGTGACAAGCGTCACAAGGATTCAACCAGCGTGCACGTCACCGGTCATCGGACTGGGCGCGGATGGGCGGTCGGGGTTTGCCCTGATCGACTCCGAATCCAACCTCCTGGCGTGTGGACCGAAGCTCGCCTCCTGGCCGTTTGACCTAGCCGAGCGCTGACGAGCCCCTGCGCACCCATCTTGGATGGTCTCAGCAGCTCAACGATCAAACGGCGCCCAGCCATGACTGCCGCGGGACGAGCTTGGAGTCGCCGAATCCCCGCCCCGTTCAAACCTCACGCACTCATGAGAGCTCGGGGTCATTTCGTGTAACCCGACGCAGACAGTTTCGTTCGGATCACCTTGCCAGAGGCCGCAAGCACGTACCACAAGCCGCCGTTCAGATTGAGGGCCTGTCCGGTTGCCTGCCCCGGCCTCGTGTCGGCAACGTAGGTGTAAAGCGGCCACTTGTTGTAGGTGACGACGCGCCCGCCTGCTGGGTTCGGGTCACTCCCTAGCAGCGAGCGCTTCACCCCGCCGGCCGCGACGAGCTTCCGACCCTTCGCCAGCTTCACCGGCGGCCAGACAGCCGCGCATGCCTTTTTGCAGGTCACGCGCGCCTGCTTGTCGGGAGCGAACATGTACAGCGTGCGGCCTTGGCCGTCGACGAGCACAACACCGAGCTTGGGGATCTTCCTGGTCGTGATCGTCACCTTCGCGGCTCGCACGGCCGAGTACGACGCGCTCACCGCGACGGTCGGGAGCAGCAAAACAACCACCAGAGCCGGGACGAACAATGTCTTCCGCATCGAGCCAACCCCCTCGCCCGCCCGAGGAACCAGACAGTCACAACACCGTACTCCTCCCGGGCCCGCGCCGGCCGCCTCCCCAGAAACGAATGCCCCTTGACCTGACCGGCCGATCCTGACCGTCGGTTTGCACGAGCGCCCGGATCGTCCCCCCTCTTGAACTAGTCTCGTCCGCGCAGGGCACCGACTGGGTGCCGATAACGGATGATGATCGTGCGCCGGTTTTCGAAGTTCGCTCTTTCAGTCGCGGCGGTGACGATCGCAGCGTCCCTGGCGGGCTGCGGCGGTTCGGGCGCCAAGCGCGCCGCCACCTCGACGAGCACGACGACCAGCACGGCTCCCGTTTCAGGCGGGCAGAGCTCGAGCGCGCGCGACCGCTGGGGAACGGTGTGGCTCTGCCGGCCCGGCGAGCGCAGCAATCCCTGCCTGGCCGATCTGGCGACGACCGTGGTGTCTGCGAGCGGCGCGGCGAACGTCGAGCATGCGGCGCCGGCGACCGACCCTCCCGTCGACTGCTTCTACGTCTACCCGACGATCAGCGGACAGCCGACGATCAACGCCAACCTGCAGGCCGGCTTTCGCGAGAGTGAGGTTGCGACCGCGCAGGTCTCTCGCTTCTCGCGAACGTGCCGGATCTACGCGCCGGTCTACCGGCAGATCACGCTTGCCGCCCTCGAGCATCCTGCGCGGATCACGCTCCCCCACGCCCTGCTTGCCTACCGCAGCGTTCGCGCCGCGTTCCACGACTACCTGGCTCACTACAACCATGGCCGCGGAATCGTCTTCATCGGGCACTCCCAGGGCGCGACGATCCTGATCCGCCTGCTCGAGCAGGAGGTCGACCCGAAGCCGTCGCTGCGCCGCCGGCTCGTCTCGGCGCTCCTGCTCGGCGGCAACGTGACCGTCCAAAGAGGCAGTGGCGTCGGCGGCGACTTCGCCCACATCCCGGCGTGCACCTCGAGCCGGCAGACCGGCTGCGTCGTCGCCTACTCGAGCTTCACCGCGCGACCGCCGAAGAACAGCCAGTTCGGACGGACGAGCTCCGATGCCGGCGTGAACCTCCTCGCGCCCCGCCGTCCCGCCCCGAACCTGCAGATCATGTGCGTCAACCCCGCCGCACTGAGCGGCGGGACGGGCACGCTCGCGCCGTACATCCCAACCCTCGTCTTCGCGTTCACGGGCAACTCGCTGGGGGCGACGACGCCCTGGATCGCGTACTCCGGCGGCTACACCGCCCGCTGCACGGCCTCCGGGAACGCCAGCTGGCTGCAGATCGCCCACACTGCCGGCGCCGCCGACACGCGACCGCTGCTGACACGGTTTCAGGAGCCCGTGCTCGGCCTCCACATTCTCGACGTCAACGTCGCGCTCGGCAATCTCGTCAAGGTCGTCACCGAACAGGCACAGAGCTTCCGGCACCGGTGAGCCCTCGTTCGCGCCCTACCGCGGCAGGGCGCGAACGAGGGTGAAGCAGCGTCGTTCAGGCCGCTTCCAGGGCGAACTCGGCCTCCTCGACCGGTTCGTGGCCTGCGACGGTGACCGCCCGCGACTCCGTCATGACCGCGGCGACCACTGCGCCGGCTGCCGCGATCGCGGCGAGCGCGTAGAAGGCGACCTGGAAGCCGTGCGTGAGCGCGGGCCCGCTCAGCTCGGACACCCCGGAATGGGCGTCGACGTATCGGGTGGTGAACGTGGTCGCGATCGTCGTGGCGGCGGCGACGCCGATCGCTCCGCCGATCTGCTGGCTCGTGTTGATCAAGCCCGACGCGACGCCCGCATCCGACTGGTCGGTGCCGGTGAGCGCGCCGATCGACATCGACACGAACGCGAGCGCGAGCCCGACCCCGCTCAGCAGGAACGCCGGGAACATGTCCCAGAAGTAGTGGCCCTGCACCGGAAGCTGCGCATAGAGGACGAGCCCGCCCGCCGACAGCGCGAGACCGGCGGTGAGCACGGGGCGAACACCGATGCGGGTCGCCAGGGCCTGGGCCACCCCCGAGAAGCCGATGATCGAGAGGGTCAGCGCGACGTACGCGACGCCCGTCTTCAGCGCTGAGTAATGCAGCACCTGCTGCATGTACAGCGTGAGCAGGAAGAACTGCGAGAAGACCGCCGCCGCGAGCAGCAGCCCGCTGACATTGGACGCGGTCAGCGTCCTCAGGCGGAAGATCCGCAGCGGCAGCAGCGGGGCCTTCGAGCGCAGCTCGATCACGACGAACGCCACGATCAGTGCAGCCGAAGCCGCGAGGAGCCCGATCGTCTCCGGGTTGATCCACCCGTGCTGGGCCGCGCGGGTCATGGCGTAGACGAGCAGCATCAAGCCGCCGGTGATCGAAGCGGCACCGGCCGTGTCGAAGTGCCGGTGGTCGAGGTCGGCGCGGCTCTCACGCAGGACGAACGGGACGGCGGCGAGGACGATCAGGCCGGCGGGGACGTTGATGAAGAAGATCCACGACCAGCTGAAGGCACTGGTCAACGCGCCGCCGAGCAGCACGCCGGCTGCGCCGCCGCTCCCCGAGGCGGCGCCCCAGATGCCGAGCGCGAGATTGCGCTCGCGACCCTCCGCGAACGTCGTGGTCAGGATCGAGAGGGCTGCCGGAGAGAGCATCGCCGCGCCGAGCCCCTGGAGCGAGCGGAAGGCGATCAGCGATCCCTCCGACCAGGCGAGCCCGTCGAGCAGCGAACTGACCGTGAAGAGCACGAGGCCGGCGACGAAGAGCCGTCGGCGCCCGAGCAGGTCGGCCAGCCGGCCGCCGAGCAGGAGCACGCCGCCGAAGAAGATCGCATAGGCGGTGATCACCCACTGCAGGCTCTCCTGGCTGAAGTTCAGGTCGGTCTTGATCGAGGGCAGGGCGACGTTGACGATCGCCACGTCCAGGACGACCATGAACTGGGCGGCGACCACCACCGCGAGGGCGAGCCAGCGTTTCCGGGACTCTGGGAATGTCATGAACGGCTCCAATCGTTTGCTACTAACACGATGAAGCCTAACAACGATTCAACGCGCTACGCTTATTCCCGGTGACGGTGCCGGTTCCTCAGGTGAAGCAGCCCGCTGCGCTCCCGGAGGAGTTGCGTGCCTGCACCTCGTTCCTGCTCGCCCGGGTCGGCTACGCGATCAAGCTGAGCGCGATCGAGGCCTTCGAGCGTGCAGGCTTCAGTCTCTACCAGTACAGCGTGCTGGCGGTGCTCGGCGAGGGGACGAAGGAGACGCAGGCAACGATCGCCGACACGTTGAAGCTCGACCGCGGCCAGCTCGTCGGCATCCTCGACGGGCTCGAGGAGGCGGGCCTGATCGAGCGCCGCCGCGACCAGGCCGACCGCCGCCGGCACACGGTCAGCCTGACGGCGGCGGGCAAGAAGCGAATCGGCAAGATGCGGGCGATCGTCGAGCAGATCGAGAACCAGTTCCTCGAGCCGCTCGACGCCGAGGCGCGTGCCGGGCTCCACGATGCGCTGCTGCGCGTCGCCGCCAACCAGGACTCCCGCTTCCAGAACCCCTAGCCACCCCAGGCGAGGAGGAGCGCGTGAAGACGAACAAGACGGGGCGCACGAGCGCCGGCATCCTGCTCTGGCGCAGCCGGGAGGGTCGCCTGGAGGTGCTCCTCGCCCATCAGGGCGGACCGTTCTGGGTCAAGAAGGATCTCGGGCACTGGACGATCCCCAAGGGAGAGGTCGAGCCCGGCGAGGAGCTCGTCGCCGTCGCCCGGCGCGAGTTCGAGGAAGAAACCGGAGCCAAGGTGCCCGACGGCCCGCTGATCGAGCTCGGGGAGATCACGCAGAAGTCGGGCAAGCTCGTGCTGGGGTGGGGCCTCGAGGGAGACCTCGACCCGACGACCGCCGTCAGCAACACCTTCGAGCTGGAATGGCCGCCACGCTCAGGGATCGTCCAGGCCTTCCCCGAGATCGACCGGGTCGAGTGGTTCGAACTCGACGAGGCGCGCCGCAGGCTGAAGGCGGCACAGGTTCCCTTCCTCGATCGGCTCGAGGTGGCCCTCGCCCACGGCACGTCGCCGGCCCCCGGCGCCTGAGGCGCGCCGCGACATCGGCGCGCGTGCAACCGGTGAGCTCCGCCCCGGGAGGCGGAGCTCACCGGCAAGCCCGCTAGGGGTAGCTCACGACGGTGACCGGCACGCTTGGATTCGCGATCGTCGACGGTCCACCCGTGTCGTTGACGACGTTGAGGATGCCGCCCATTCCCACGCTCGGGTCGAGGAAGACGGTGAGAAGGTCGTGGAGGCTTCCGGCCGGAAGAGTGGTGGGAACCTCGAACGCGTGCGCGGCGTAGATGTTCACACCCTGGTTGAAGAAGCTGTAGCTGCCCATGCCGTAGCCGCTGAAGCTCTTCACCGAGTCGGCAACCTTGAAGGCCGCCCAGCCGTCGACACCTGGGGCCTCCATCCACGCCGCCTGACTCGGCGGGTCGTAGGGCATCTCGTTCTGGAAGAAGACGACCGTGCCCCGGTTCCCGTTCCAGATCACCTCGTAACGCTGGTAGTGCTCGGTGAAGAGGCCGTAGGCGGTCACGTCGTCGCCGTTGACCACGACGCCGGTGTCGGCGGTGTTGACGGTCCAGCCCACGCCGTTGCCGTGGTCCGCGCGCCACGCCCAGGTGTCGTCGAGGATCACGTTGTCGCTGTTCACCTCGAGACTGACCGTCGCCTTCCCTGCGGCCGCCCCGCCGATGCGGAAGAACACGTCGTGCAGCGCCGTCGGGTCGTTCGGGTCGCGTTTGTGCGCGTTCTTCGTGCCGACCTGCAGCAGCACCGGCGAGTTCACAGCTCCGGCATCGAAGATGAGGCCGGCCACATCGACTCCGGGCACATCGCCGATGGTCATCGGGACGACCCCGCCGTGCGGCACGAGCGTCGGGAAGCCGAGTCCGAGCACCACGGTGTCGGCGCGTTTCACCTTGATCGTCTTGTCGATGTCGTAGACACCCGGCGTGAAGATCAGGTTCTGCCCGCGCGAGAGCGCATTGTTGATCGCCTGCACGTCGCTGCTCGGCGTGGCGACGAAGAACTGATCGATCGGGATGGAGGAGCCCGCGGCCGGCCCGCTGCCCCAGGAAGTGCCGCTGGAGTTGTGACGGACGGACGGAACGAAGACCTGGTAGTCCCCGGCGGAGCTCAGGTACAGGAAGGGCGCCTCCCGCGTGACCGGGCTGGTCGCGAGCGTGGTGTACGGCCCGCCGCACGATCCCTGAGCCGGGAAGCACTGGGCGGGCGCGCCGACGACCCCGGAGAAGACCTGGTTCCAGACCCCGTTCGTCCAGCCGTCGAGCCGGCTGTTCCTGACCAGCCACTGCTGTTGGGAGCCGTTGATCACGGTGCTGCCGTCGAACTGCGAGTCGGCGATGAAGCCGCCGCTCGCGAACGACGGACCGGTGCAGTAGTCCATCAGGGTCGTGAGCCCGTTGATGTGAACGCGACGCATCGGTGCGGCCTGTGACACCGCCCAGAACTGGCCGCTGTAGCAGCCGAAGCCCGGGTTCGTCACGTTGATCGTCAGGTTCGACAGCGAGCGCCAGAAGTTGTTGAGCGCCGTGCAGCTCGCGCCGACGCACTGGTTGCGCACGTCGACCGAGCCGTTGACGACGACGTCGTTCGGAGAGGCTCCGAGTCCTGCGACTGCGGTGTAGTAGCCGACCTGGAAGTTGAGTGGATCCGCGGTCGACCCGTAGGTGCCGGGCTTGAACAACAACGCATAGCGCTGCGGCCCGAACTGGTTCGCGGCCTGTTGGGCGTCGATCGCGTCGACCGTCGTCTGGATCTGGCTCGTCGACATGCTCGGGTCGAAGACGATCACGTTCGGGCCGAAGTCCGGTCCGGACAGCGCGCCGTGCCCGGCCTTCTGCGGCGTCGCTCCGGCCGAGCCTGCCGCGCTTCCGGCGAGCAACAACGCAACAAGGGCGGACAGGCCGGCCGCCAACACGAACCGATTGATGCGAGACATCCGAAATCCCCCTCTATTCGGTCTCCGGTGCAGCCTGACGAGCTGCAACGACTCAGCCGGCCGCGGGAGGGGCCAATGCTGGAGGCCCGAGGCGCGGGCGGACGTGGTCGTCTCGGCGAGACCCTACGCCGCTCGCTCCGAAGGGGTCAAGTTAGAAGTGGTGTAGTAGCCGGCTCAGACCTCGAGAGCCTTCGCCGCCTCGTCGAACTGGTCCTCGCGCACGTAGATGACGTAGCCGAACGAACCCTGGCCGTCGGTCACGCCGGAGGATGCGTAGATGTCCACGTGCGCCTTCGCGAGGCGCTCGTGAACGCTCGCGAACGCGCCGAGCTCGTCGTCGCCCTGCACGAGCAGCGCATGGTGCGGGCCGTCGAGTGCAAGCCCGGCCAGGGCTGCCTCGGCCTCCAGCTTCTTCGGCTCCTCGGGGAAGAGCGTGAACTGTGCCAGGGCCGGCCCAGCGGGCACGGCGGTGAAGGCGAGCAGATTGACACCGCGGTCGGCGAGGTCGGACAGGACGCGATACGCCGCCCCCATCTCGTCGTGCACGTTCGCGTAGTAGTACGCGGCTCTGCGGACTCTGAAAGCCATCGTGTCTCACGCCTAGCGTAGAGGCCGAGCGGACGGCCCAGCATGCGGGAATGCCCTGAGGCCGATCTCGAATCGACGTTAGTCTGAGTTGGTGGCTCACCGCGACCCACTGGCGGATCCGGAGCCGCTGATCCGGAAGGTCTACGCCTACGTCGCCTACCGGGTCGGGGACGGCCCGGATGCCGAGGACATCACCTCCGCGGCGATCGAGCGCGCGCTCCGCTACCGCGACCTGTTCGACCCGCGCCGCGGCGACGCCGCGGCCTGGCTGATCGGGATCGCGCGGCGCTGCATCAGCGACCACTACGGCGAGCGTCCGGTCCCCGTCGAGAGCGTCCCCGACGAGACGGCGCCGGGCGAGCTCGCTGCCGACACCGTGATGCGCCTCGACCTGCGCGACGCCGTCTCGCGCCTCGGCGAGCGCGACCGCGAGCTGATCGCGCTCCGTTACGGCGCCGACCTGACCGCCCGACAGATCGGCGAGGTGCTCGAGCTGAAGACGAACGCCGTCGAGGTGGCCTTGCACCGCGCGCTGCAGACGCTGCGCGATGTGCTCGAGGGATCCGGCCGGACGCGCACGGCCGGCGACACCGGCAGCGAGGCGTCGCTGAGGACCGTCGAATGACGAGCACCGTCGCCACGGAAGCGGAGGCCGGCCGGTTGCAGAGGCGTTCGCTGCCGGTCTGGCCGGCGCTCACGCTCGTGCTGCCGCTCGGCGCGGTCGTCGCCGTCGCCGCGGCGAACGGCGGCTTCTTCGCGACCGCGTTCGGCTGGACGGCGCTCGCGTTCGCGTGGGTGACGATCGTCGCCACGGTGCTGGTCGCGCCGCGCTGGGGCCGCTTCGATGCCACCTGGGCAGCCGGCGCCGGTGCGCTCTGCCTCTTCACGTTCTGCTCCGCGCTCTGGGCGGGCTCGGCGGGAACGGCCGTGAACCAGGGGCAGCGAGCCGTCGTCTACGCGACGGCGGTCGCCGGGGCGCTGCTCCTCCTGCGCCGCCGCGACCTCGAGCTCTGGCTCTCCGGGCTCGTGCTCGGCGCCGCCGCGATCTGCTTCTACTCCCTCGCGACCCGGCTCTTCGCCGATCACTTCGGCGCGTTCAACTCGTCCGCCGGCTACCGCCTCTTCGTTCCGGTGGGCTACTGGAACGCGCTCGGGATCTTCGCAGGCCTGGCGGCGCTCCTCGCCCTGGGCCTGGCCGTCGCCGGGCGGAACCCGGTGCTGCGCATCGTCGCCGCCGTCACGCTCGTCGTGCTCCTACCCACGCTCTACTACGCCTACAGCCGGGGGTCGTGGGCGGCGCTCCTGGCCGGGCTCGCGGTCGCGATCCTCTACGGCCCCCGGCGGGAGCGCCTCTTCGTGGGGCTGGTCGTCTTCGGAACGCTGCCCGCGCTCGCGGTGTGGCTCGCCTCGCGTCCGGCGGCGCTCACCGACCGCTTGGCCTCGATCGCCGCCGCCTCGCACGCCGGGCACCGGCTCGCCCTCGAGCTCGCGGTGCTCGCGGTGCTCCAGGCGCTCGTCGCCGTCACCTACGTGTGGGTGGCCGGACGGTTCGCCGTCCCGCGCGGCCTGCGGATCGGCCTCGCGGTGGTCGTGGCGGCGGTGCTGGTCGCCGTGCTCGCCGGTGCCTTGGTGCACTACGGCTCGCCGTCGACGATCGCGCACCGCGCCTACCACTCCTTCACCGGGCCGCCGACCGGCGGCCAGAACCTGAACAGCCGCCTCTTCTCGTTCTCGAACAACGGGCGCACCGTGCTCTGGCACACGGCCTGGCAGGAGTTCCGGGCGCACCCGGTCGGCGGCGGGGGCGCGGGCAGCTTCCAGCGCTGGTGGTTCGCGCACCGCACGAGCCCTTACTTCGTGCAGGACGCGCATAACCTCTACGCACAGACGCTCGGTGAGCTCGGCATCGCCGGCGCGGCGCTGCTCGCCCTCTTCCTCGGCCTGCCGCTCGTCGCGGCGGTGCGGGCGCGCTGGCACCCGCTCGCCGCCACTGCGCTCGGGGCGTACGTCGCCTACCTCGTCCACTGCATCGTCGACTGGGACTGGCAGGTGCCGGCGGTGACGCTGCTCGCGCTCTTCGCAGGTGCTGCCCTCGTCGTCGCGGCGCGCGGGGAGTCGCAGGCGGCGGCGACGCCGCTCGGCCGGCGGGCGCGGATCACTGTCGGTGCGCTCGCCGGGCTCGCCGCGGTCGTCGCGTTCGTCGGGCTGATCGGAAACATCGCCCTCGCCCGCAGCGAGACGGCGCTCGTGAACGGCAAAGGCAAGGTCATCGTCGCCGAGGCGAAACGGGCGCATCGCTGGGCGCCCTGGTCGGCGGAGGCCCTCCGCGACCTGGGCGAGGGGCGGATCCTGACCGGTCAGAGGCAGGCGGGGCTGGCCGATCTCCGGGATTCCGCTGCGAAGGATCCCGGCGACTGGGAGACCTGGTACGACCTCGCCTCCGCCACGAGCGGCCCGGAGCGGGCCGCCGCCGTCGCGCGGTTGAAGGCGCTCAATCCCGCCGGCCCGGAGCTCGCCCAGCTGGAGCGGCTGCCCTCGGCCGGCAACTCCTGATCGACCTCTGTAAGGGTTTCGGCCCTTCGGCGGGTAGAGGGGGTAGCGATGGGGATCTTCAGGAAGACCGACGACACACGGCTCGAGCGCGAGCTCCGTGCACTGGCTCCGCAGCCGCGCGACGAGCTCGTTCGCACGCTCAGCAGCCGGATCGAGCCCGCACGCCGCACGCGCCGCGTCGCGATCCCGAAGGTCGCGATCGTGGCCGCCGTCACCGCGGCGCTGGCTGTGTCGCTCGGTGCGGCCGGCGCGCTCGGTGCAGCAGGCGGGTCGGTGCACTCCTTCAGCCGCAGCGTCGTGCACCTCGTCGCGCCGCCGAAGGCGTCGACAAGCAACCAGTCGGCGTCGAACAACGTCGTCACGACGACGACGTCGAACGGCCAGACGAGCTACGAGAACGCGACGCCGACGCACTGGCCGTTCCAGGCGCAGTACGGGCACCGCATCCCGATCTGCTGGCACGGCAGCATCATCTACGTGACGCTTCGCGAAGGGGTCTGGTACTTCTTCCACGGCGCACGCCCCGCGCGCTACTGCCACCGCTGACGCTTCGCGGCTAGGACGGCTCGTCGTCGACGAGCGCGCCGTTCGCCGGGTCGGCTACGGGCGTGACCGCGGGTTCGACCGGCGCTGTGCTCGGGAGCCGCTCGCCGTGCTCGAGCTTGTCCAGCGACGCGCGAAGGGTCGCGCGAAGCGCCGCCGCCGCGTTCAGGACGGCGACCGAGTCCGCGGCCGCGCGCGTCGCCTCCTGCTCGAGCTCGGCCGCGCGAGCCTTCGCCTTCTTGAGCGCCAGCTCGCATTCGGCACGCGTCGACTCGCGCAGCTCGCGCACCGCCCTCTGCGCGGCCGCGAAGAGCAGATGGGCCTCGCCGTCGAGATCGCCCTTCCTTCGCGCCGGCGTCGGCTGCGGGCGCAGCTCCTCCAGCGCCTGCTTGAGCTTCCGGTGCTCGCCCGCGAGCACGCCGTAGTCCCAGGCGACCCGGCGGAAGAGCTCCTCGGTCGCGTGCCGGTTGTAGCCGCGAAACGACCGCGGCAGGGACTTGGGGTCGGCGTCGGTCGAGTCGGGGCTCATGCGAGCAAGGAAGTCTAGTCCGGCGCGCATTTCCAGGCAATTCGAAGCCCGGGAGGCCCCGGCATGGGGCCTCCCGGGATCGCTCTCAACGGTGCCGGTTACGGATGCGGGTGGACGGAGACCGGCTGCGGCCCGCCCGTGCCGTCGTGGCTCGGGTAGTTCGGGTCCGGCTGCAGGACGCCGAAGCCGCACTCGCCGAGCGCGAGGCCGTAGACGACGTTCGGCGCGGCGCCGGAGTCGCCGAACCCGACATGCGGGGTGTTGCCGAAGCAGGCGAGGCTCCCGTAGACCGTGTTCTGGACCACCTCGTTCGAGTCGGGCTCCCCGAAGTCACCGATCGTGACGCCCTGGTTGAACGTGACTGCGGCACTGCCGTGGATCGTGTTGCGCAGGAGCCCGAACCAGGCGCCCCGCCAGCCGGCCACGAGCACGTTGCCGTAGATCTCGTTGTCCTTGATCGGGAAGTTGACGTACGGGTCGAACGTGAGGCCCGGGCCTCCGCCGACCGAGACGACGTTCCCGTGGATCGTGTTGCCGTCCAGGTACATCGTCAACGGACGGGTTGCCAGGATGCTCCCCCAGACGACGTCGTGCGACGTCTCCCCGTTGCACGGCGCCTGGTCGAACGGCGGCCCGAGCGAGCCGGGCGTGCAGCCGAGCGCCAGGATCGCTCCCTGGCCGACGAGCACGTTGCCGCCGACGGTGACCGTGCCGAGCGAGAACGCGTCGAGACACGCCCCGGGGGCGATCACCAGGTTGCCGTGGACCGTCAGGGTCGTGTTCGCGGCCACGTAGCGGTTGCCGGTGATCACGAGGTTGCCGTAGTTCCCGGCGACCGCCGTTGCCGGCGAGGCCGGCGAGCAGATCGGCGGGCCTGCGGTCGGGTCGGCCGTGGCCGTCGCCGCCGCGCAGACCGCAACCCCGATCGCGAGACACGACAGGAGCAGAACTCTCAGCTTCGTCGTCATTCCCTCTCCCTTCGTCGGTGACACAAACCCGTCAATCCTACGACGGATCGCAGTAGCGTAGGAGCGCCATGCGCCGCTACGAGGACTTCACGGTCGGCGACGTCTACCGCTCGGCGGTCGGGCGCACGGTGACCGAGACGGACAACCTCCTCTTCACGATGCTCGCGCTGAACACGAACGAGCTGCACTTCAACGAGGAGGCGGCGAAGGCGACCGAATGGGGCCGCGTCCTCGTCAACTCGACGTTCACGCTCGCGCTCGTGCTCGGCCTCTCGGTCGCCGACACGACGCAGGCCGGGGCGGTCAACCTCGGCTGGACCGAGATCCGCCTCCCCCACCCCGTGTTCGTCGGCGACACGATCTGGTCGGAGACGGAGGTGAGCTCGGCGCGCGAGTCGCGCTCGCGCCCGGGCCACGGGATCGTCGGCGTGCGCACGCGCGGGATCAACCAGCGCCGCGAGGTCGTGTGCGAGTTCTCGCGCACGTTCCTCGTCCCGAAGCGCAGCTCGGCGGCCGACTCCTTCCCGGGCACCGACGAGCCGTGGGGCGTCTGAGCTACCGCCCGATCGCGCTCGACGACCTCGAGCCGTACGCCGAGTTTCTCGCCGATCCCGAGTGCACGCGCTACCTGCTCGTGCCGGAGCCGCACCCGCGCGACGTCTCGCTCGCGCTGCTCAAGCGGAGCATCGCCGAGCACGACGGCACGATCGGCATGTACACGCTCCACGACGGCGACGAGCTCGTCGGCTGGGCCGGCTACCAGGAGCGCGAGGTCGACGGGGCGCACGAGCTGGAGCTCGGCTGGCTGATCCGCCGCGCGCACTGGGGCAAGGGCTACGCGAGCGAGGCGGCGCTCGAGCTGCGCCCGCTCGGGCCCGAACGCACGATCCACCTGATCCATCCCGACAACGCCGCCTCGATCGCCGTCGCGCGCAAGCTCGGCGCGACCCGCGAACGCGACACGGTGATCAACGACCGCCCGGTCTCGGTCTACGTCTCGTACCGCCTGCCGGCCGTCAGGCGCATCAGACAGGAACCTGGTTCCGGCTGAGCCGGCAACCAGGTTCCAGCCGTGTCGGAGACGCTCACGTCCTCAGGCGGCGGTACGCCAGCTGCCGCGAGAGCTCGCGGAAGCCGATCGACTCGTAGAGCCTGCACGGGATCGGATACGCGGCATCGCCGCGGCAGGCGACGAGCGCGGTGGTCGCGCCGAGCTCGCGCAGCCGCTGCAGTGCGTAGAGGCCGACGGCGCGGCCGAGCCCGAGGCGGCGGTGGTCGGCATGCGTCCCGACCGGCTCGAGCTCGCCAACGCCGTTCACCTCGTCGAGCCACGCGAGCGTGTAGGCGGCGATCGAGCCGTCGGGCGCCTCGACCACGCAGTCGAGGTCGGCGCGGTAGGCCGGCGTCGAGCGCACGAGCTCGTAGACGTCGTCGCGGAAGCGCGACGGCTGGAACGCCGAGCGGTGCGCCTCGACCCGAGACGACCAGTCGCGCTCCTCGACGGTGCGCACGCGGTAACCCGCCGGCACGTGCGGCTCGTCGATCTGCTCGAGCGAGCGCGTGTTGAGGCGGATCCACGGCGCCTCGGGAGCGTGCACGAGCCCGTGCGCCTCGATACGCGCGATCGCGTCCTCGTGGTCGGAGCGGACGAGCAGCTCCTGCGGCTGCGCCCAGTCGAGGATCTCGTCGAGGACGGCACGGTGGCTCGGGCGGAGGTCGAACTCGAGCTCGGTCCCGCCCGTCAGCCAGCCCCAGCCGACGAGCCGGCCGTGGTCGTGCCAGAGCCGCACCTCCGTCTCGCCGTGCGGGATGTGCGACGCCCACCACGCGCACTGGCCGAAGTTGCACTCGCCGTCCGGCCACAGCTCCTGCGCAAGGCCGAGGATCTCCTCGAGGTCGTCGAGCAGCCGGCGCGAGCTCACACCGGGCCGTCCCAGTCCCAGCGCGGCATCGCCGCGCCCGGCGGCACGACGGCGTCTACGGCCGAGTACGCGAGCACGCCCGCGACCGCCCACTCCATGTAGGCGCGCAGCGACGCGCGAAACTCGGGATCGGCGGGCAGCCCGGCGTCGTCGAGCGCCTGGACGAAGCACGCGACGAACCGCCGGCCGAGGTCGCTGATGTCGCCGTTGCCGGCGTGCATTCGGAGCACGCCGGATTCGTCGCCGCACGCCTGCGAGTACGCCGGCGGCCCGCCCAGCACCTCGCCCCAGTAGGCGGCGAGACGCTCGACGTGCTGCGGATGCTGGTCGTCGTGCGAGAACGGATGGTTGAGCTCGGGGTCGGCGAGGCAGCGCGCGTGATGCGCGCGGGCGAGAGCGAGGAACGCAGGCTCGCCGCCGGCGAACTCGTAGAGCGTCGGGCGCACGCCGGAAGACTTGCAGACGGGACGTGTGAGACGATCGGCTCGTGAATGCGGGCGAACCCGCCGCCTCAGTGGCGGCCGAGGATCTGCCGATCGGCGAGTCGCGCCTGCCGCCCGCCGCGGCGCTCGTCGTCTTCATGGCGCTCAACATCGCGATCCGGCTCTGGCTGCCGCACGAGGCAGCGATCCGGCTGCCGTGGCTCGTGCCGGGCGTCGAGGGCGTCCTGCTGCTCCTGCTCCTGACGGGCGACCCCGGCAGCGTCCGCAGGCGGGCGCACTGGGCACATCACCTGGCGGTGGTGTTCGTCTGCATCCTGGTGGCCGCGGCCCTGTGGGCGACCGCGATTCTCGTCCACGACCTGATCAAGGGCACCGGCGTGACCAACTCGCCCACCGAGCTCCTCGCGAGCGGCGGGGTGATCTGGCTCGGCAACAACCTCTCCTTCGGCCTCCTCTACTGGCTGGTCGACGGCGGCGGCCCGGTCGCGCGGACGCGCCGGCCGGTCCCGGTCGACTTCGCCTTCACCCAGCAGCTGAGCCCCGAGCTCGCACCGCCCGGCTGGCGGCCGGTCTTCCTCGACTACCTGCACCTGGCCTTCACCAATGCGACCGCGTTCAGCCCGACCGACGTGATGCCGCTGACACTGCGCGCCAAGTACACGATGCTGCTGCAGTCGACCGTCGCGCTCGCGCTCTTCGGGCTGATCGTCGCCCGAGCGGTCAACGCGTTCACCTGAGCGCGACGCTCAGCGGGTGACGGTCAGGTGGGCCGAGACGCCCAGGTTGCCGCCGCCGCAGCGGGCGGTGACGGTATAGCGACCCGGCGCCCGCGTCGCCGGGATCCGCGTGACGGCCGAGAAGCGCCCGGCCGAGCCGACCTGCGCGAACACGGCCGGGACCCCCGCGAACGAGTGGGTCGCCGGGAAGGCGTGCGAGATCAGGGTGACCGAGTCGCCGGAGGTGCAGCCGCCTGCGACGCCGCGCACGAGCACGGTGCGGCCGCGGCGGACGGTGGCGGGAGTCACGGTGAGCGAGACGTTGACGGCGCTCGTCCGCCGGCTGACGTCGAGGCCGCTGGCGACGACCTGCGCGAGCGCGACCCCGGCGAGCTTGCCGCCGTTGGTGGCGACGAGGACGTGCGACTTGCCGTTTCGGTCGACGACGCAGCGCCACGCGGCGCCGCCGTTCGCGTCCGTCCAGTAGACCTTGTTGCCGTCCACCTGGTAGCTCTTCGCGACGGGCGCCCACGACGTGCACGCCCTGCCCTTCGCGAACGGCAGCACCTGCCAGCTGAAGGTCTGGTTCGTCCACTGCCAGAGCCCGGCGCGGACCCGCACGCGGTTCTGGAACGGCACCGTCAGCCGGCCGTTCGCGACCGACGCGCCCGAGCGGTAGCGGTAGAAGAGCGGCACCCGCGCCGGCAGGTAGAGCGTCCCACCCTGCTTCGCCGCGAGCGTCGCACGCAGCGGCGCCGGCAGGTAGCTCCACGCGGGCGTGAACCCGGCGCGCGCCCCGGCCGCCGAGACCACGGCGGCGAGCGCGCAGACCGCGAGCACTGCAGTTCCCCGCTGCACTCTCATCCAGCGAGAAGGTACGCCGAATCTGTGGCCCGCCTGTGACGAAGGCGTACGGAATTTCGGTCGCGCCGCCCGCGGGCTGCAGGCGGGCGGCGCGACCGCAGGTCGCATCGTCCTAGAACGCGACGATGCCCTCGCCGCCCGCCGCGCCGGGCACGGTCAGCGAGCCGAGCGAGGCCAGCGACCCGTCGCCGTCGATGCGGAAGGCGTCCACGTTGCCCGGGCCGCCGGCCTGGACGTAGAGGAAGCGGCCGTCGGACGACACGGCGGCGTCGACGGCGCCTGCGTCGGTCGTCGTCGAGCCGAGCGCCGTCAGCTGTCCGCCCCCGCCTGCCCGGAACCCGGTCACCGAGGGGCTGCCCGCGTTCGAGACGTAGAACAGCGAGCGGGTCCCCACCACCCAGCACGTCGCGGCCTGGCCCGTCGCGACCCGGTGCAGCAGCGTCACCGTCCCGTCACGGTTGAGCGCGAACGTCGCGAGGCTGTTGGTGCCGGCCTCGGCGATCGCGAGGTTGCCGGACGGGTCGAAGGCGATCGCGAACGGGACGGTTCCCGGCTGCGCGTTCACGACCGGCGTCTGGGACAGGTAGCCGAGCAGGCCGACGTGGAAGACGTCGATGTCGTTGCCGTTCGCCTTCGTCGTGACGATCAGCTGCGAGCCGTCGGGCGAGAAGGCGACCTGGCCCGGCGTGTTCACGAACTCCGGCGTCGCCGCCGCGTTCAGGCCGAGCTGCCTGCTCGAACCCGGCAGCGGCAGCAGGTGGTCGAAGAAGACGCGGTAGCCCTGCAGCGAGCCGCCGTTGCGGGCGTTGAGGACGTAGACGGCGTCGCGTCCGGCCGCGATGCTGACCGGGAAGCTGCCGCCCGAGGACACGACCTGGAGCAGGATGAGCCGGTCGCCGAAAACGGCGAAGACCGACACCGAGTCGCTGCCGGCGTTGACGGCGTAGAGCAGGTTGTGTCCCCGGTCGAAGGCGAGGGCGCCCTGGGACGCCGTGTGGTCGACGACCGAGCCGGCGAGCACCCCGCCGAGGCCGCCCGTCGGATACACGCCGGCCTGGGTCAGGTGCCCGTCGGCCGAGCGGTCGTAGGCGACCACCGTGTTCCCGGCCGGATTGTCGGTCTGGACGAACACGACGTGGTCCGGGGCCCCACGGCCGACGAAGCCGGTCGCGGCACCCGCGGTGCCGGCGAGCAGCACCGTCGCGAACGCGACGGCCGCCAGCACGAGCCCGAAACGAGCAAGAACGCGCATCGAATCACTCCTCCTTGGTTTGAGACGTCATCGATGCGCAGAGCGGCGGGGCCCTGCCGTGGTTACGGCCGTTAAGGAACTCGTAAGGACTCGCTATGCACGGACTATGCGGGGACGGTTCATCGTGCGCCCATGACCGCAGGGGAGAGCAGGCGGCGCGGGGGGCGCGCCGCCCTGGGACTGGCGATTGCGGTTGTGCTCGCCGTCGGCGGGGGCGTGCTCGCGGGGCCCGCCCGCGCCATCGGCGGGCCGACGACCGCCTCGATCGACATCTCGCCGAACCCCGCCTCGGCAGGAGCGCCGGTGACGCTGAAGGTGACGGTGCACGGCACGCTGCTCTCACCGCTCGGCATCGTGCAGTTCTTCGACGGGACGAGCCTGTTCGGCCCGCCGCTCGTCCTCTCGCCGGACTTCGACGACATCGAGTACGTCTGCAGCGGCTGCGTTCCGACCGACCACAGCTCGGCCACGCTGACGCGCAGCTTCTCGACGGGACTGCACGTGCTCACCGTCGTCTACTCCGGAGACGGGGCCGATCTCGGCAGCCTCGGCGGCCCCACGACTCTCACCGTGAACGCGGCGAGCTCGAGCACGTCGGTCCTCTCGTCGGCCGACCCGTCGGTGCACGGCCAGCCGGTGACGTTCACCGCGACGGTCGCGAGCACGGGCGACGCGCCGTCGGGAACCGTCCAGTTCCAGGTCGACGGCTCGGACTACGGCGCTGCCCAGCCGCTCGATGCCGCGGGTCACGCGTCGATCACCGCGTCGGACCTCGACGTCGGCAGCCACGCCGTCAGCGCGATCTTCTCGAGCGACAACCCCGACGTGCTCGGGTCGAGCGGCGACCTCGTCCTGGGCTTCATCCACCTGCCGCAGGACGTCACCGCCGCGGACACGACGACCGCCGTCGGCTCGTCGTCGAACCCGTCGGAGTTCGGCGGCGCGGTCACGTTCACGGCGACCGAATCCGTCGTCGCGCCCGGCGGCGGGAGCCCGACCGGGACGGTCCAGTTCGAAGACGACGGCAGCGCGCTGGGAGCACCGGTCGCGGTGGACGGATCGGGGCACGCGACCCTGACGACGTCCGGGATCGCAGTCGGCACGCACACGATCTCGGCGGTCTACTCGAGCGACAGCGCGAACTTCAACGGCAGCTCCGGCGACCTGAGCCAGACGGTCGGGCGGGCGCGCACGACACTCGTCTACTTCGGCGCCACGACAGCCGACTTCCACGACTCCGCGACGCTCGCCGCACAGCTCGTGCGGACGGACAGCGGCGCGCCCATCTCGGGCCAGACGATCGGCTTCACGATGGCCTCGGAGTCGTGCAGCGCAACGACCGATGCAAACGGCGACTCCCTCTGCTCGATCACACCGGCCGACGTCGCCGACACCTATACCGTCGCCGCCGGGTTCGCCGGCGACACGGACTACCAGCCCTCGAGCTCGAGCGAGCCGTTCGTCGTCACCAGGGAGGAGACGACCACGGCGTACACCGGTCCCACGGTGATCCTGGCAGGGCAGCCGGTGCTGCTGAGCGGGCGCCTGCTGGAGGACGGCAGCACTCCGATCGCCGGCCGCACTCTGACACTGACGCTCGGCGCGGGTGCGGCGGCCGAGAGCTGCGTCACCGGCGCCACCGACGCCTCGGGCGACGCGGAGTGCACGGTGGCGGCCGCCGTCGCGCTCGGCCCACAACCGCTGCGCGCCGAGTTCGCCGGCGATGCGTACTACCTGCCGTCGACAGACGCGTCCAGGACGGCGATCGTCTTCGCCTTCCCGGCCCGCGGCGCGTTCGTGCTCGGCGACCGGACCGCCGCAGCAGCCGGGCCGGCGGCCGTCACCTTCTGGGGCGCTCGCTGGTCGAGCCTCAACGTGCTCACCGGCGGCGACGCGCCCGCATCGTTCAAGGGCTTTGCGGATTCCACGAGCGCAACTCCGCCGGCCTGCGGGGGCACGTGGACGACGCGGCCGGGCAACTCCTCGTCGCCCGTGGCGACGCTCCCCTCCTACATGGGCACGCTCGTCTCGACCTCGATCGGCAAGTCCGGCAGCACGATCTCGGGCGACATCGCCGGCATCGTCGTCGTGGCGACCGCTGCCGGGTACGCGGCCGATCCCGGCCACCCCGGCTCCGGAACGATCCTGGCGACCTACTGCTGAGCCCTCCGGCAGGGCCGGAGCCGACCGGGACGGCCGTAGAATCGGTCGGCCCAGATGGAGATCCAGCTGCTCGGCCCGTTCGAGGTGAGGATCGACGGTGCGCCGATCGACCTCAGCGCGCGGCGTCCGCGCGCCGTCCTCGCCGCGCTCGTCCTGCGTGCGGGCACGCCGGTCTCCGTCGACGCGCTGGCCGAGGCCGTCTGGGACGGCGACGCGCCGCCGTCGGCAGCCAGCGTGCTGCGGCTCTACATCACCCAGGTTCGGCGCGCGCTGCCGCCCGGCCGGCTCGTCACGAGGGCACCGGGGTACCAGCTCGACCTGGTGGACGGCGAGCTCGATGCGGCCCGCTTCGAGCTGCTCGCCGCCGACGGGCGGCAGGCGCTCGCGGCCGGAAACGCCCGGCTCGCGCGCACGCTCTTCGCACGTGCGCTCGGCCTGTGGCGCGGCGAGGCGCTCGCCGACCTGGCGGACAGCTCGTTCGCGCGCGACGAGGCGGCGAGGCTCGACGAGCTCCGCCTCGCGTGCATCGAGGGCCGAGTGGACGCCGACCTCCGCCTCGGCCGCCACGAGGAGGTGCTTGCCGAGCTCGAGCGGCTCGTCGTGGAGCACCCGCTGCGCGAGCACCTGCGCGGCCACCTGATGCTCGCCCTGTATCGGGCCGGACGCCAGTCGGACGCCCTCAGGTGCTACCGGGAGGGCCGGGCCGTGCTCGTCGAAGAGCTGGGGCTCGAGCCGTCGGCGGAGCTGCGTGAGCTCGAGCGGCGCATCCTCGAGCAGGATCCGTTGCTCGACGTGCAGGCCGAGCGCGGAAGCACGACCTTCCGCGTGCCGCAACCGCAGACGCCGACGATCGGCCGCGACGCAGCGCTGGCCGCGATCGCGGCGCAGCTGCTCGCGCCGGGAACGCGGCTCGTCACGCTCCTCGGGCCCGGCGGGATCGGCAAGACCCGGCTCGCGATCGAGCTCGGCCACCGGCTCGGCGCGCAGTTCGCCGACGGCGCGGTGCTCGTCGACCTCGCACCGGTCGCCGAGGACGCGCAGCTCGTACCGGCGGTCGCACGAGCGCTCGGGCTCCGGGAGGCCGGAACCGCCGGCTGGCGCGAACTGCTCGAGGGCGAGCTGCGAGGCCGCGAGCTCCTGCTCGTGCTCGACAACTTCGAGCACCTCGTCGACGGCGCCGCCCAGGTCTCCGAACTGCTCGACGTGGCCCCGCGTCTCACCGTGCTCGTGACGAGCAGGCGGCTCCTCAGGCTCGCCGCGGAGCATGTCGTCGACGTCGAGCCGCTCGACGAGGAGGCAGCACGTGTGCTGCTCGCCGCGCGGACGGCGAGAGCGGGAGCAGCCGTCGACGTCGACGGGCCCGAGTTCCGCGCGATCTGCGACCGGCTCGAAGGGTTGCCGCTCGCGATCGAGCTGACCGCACCGTGGTTTCGCACGCTGCCGTCGGGCGAGCTGCTGCGACTGCTCGATTCGCGGCTCGAGGCACTCGCACGCGGGCCGCGCGATGCGCCCGCCCGCCACCGGACGATGCGCTCGGCGATCGACTGGAGCTATCACCTGCTCGACCCGCAGGAGCAGCGGCTGCTCGGCCGGCTGGCGATCTTCAAGGGCGAGTTCACGACCGAGGCGATGCTCGCCGTCGGCGGGCCCAAGGCGACCGTCGAACAGCTCGAGGCGCTCGTCTCCGCCAGCATCGTGCAGTCGGCCGGGGGCCGGCACGGGCTACTCGAAGTCGTCCGCGAGTACGCCGAGGAGCTGCCGTCGGCGGATACACAGGGCCGCAGCCTGCACGCGCGCCATTTCGTGCGGGTCGCCGAAGCCGCCGAGGGAGAGCTCGCGGGCGCCGACCAGGCGGACTCGCTCGAACGTCTCGAGGCCGACCACGGCAACTTCCGGGCGGCGCTCGACTGGCTCGCCCAGCAGAACGAAGCAGAGCTCGAGCTGCGGCTCGCGGCGGCGCTCGGGCGGTTCTGGTACATGCGCGGCTATCTGAGCGAGGGTCTTGCGCGGCTCCAGCACGCCGTCGGCGGCGCCGCGGGCGAGGACGACGCGACCCTGGCGAAAGCGCTCAGGGCGTCGTCCGCGCTCGCGCTGCTGCGGGGCGACTATCCACTCGCGCGCACCGCGGCCGACCGGGCCCTCGCGTTGTACCGGCAAGCCGGCGACGAGGTCGGGGTCGCACGGTGCCTCAGCAATCTCGGGGCGATCCTGCACGCCCTCGGAGAGCTCGCGGCCGCGGCCGAGACGCTCGACGAAAGCATCCGGGCCTGCGAGTCGATCGGCGACGACCGGCTGCTGGCACTCGCGCGGAACAATCGCGGCGACGTCGCGTTCTCACTCGGCGACCTCGAGACCGCTCACGACCAGTTCGCCGCGAGCCTGACGCTGCTACGCGCCGCCGGCGACACGGCGAACATCGCGCGCGCCCTCTACAACCTCGGCGCCCTCGCCGTCGAGCAACGGCGAGACGCCGACGCCGGCGCCCTGCTTCGAGAGGCCCTCGAGCTCTCGGACCGACTGGACGACCTCGAGGACCTGGCCTGGTGCCTGATCGCGCTCGCCGCCGTCGCCAGTCGGGCCGGTGCCTCGCCCGAAGCGGGGACGATGCTCGGCTTCACGACGGCGCTGCTCGAGCGGATCGGAGCGACGATGAAGCGCAATGAGGAGCACCTCTTCCAGAGGACGCGCGACCAGCTGCGAGAGGCACTCGGCGAGGCCGAGTTCGAGGACGCTCTCGCAGCCGGCGCGCGACTTCGACGTCTGGACGCGGTCGAACTCGGGATGACCATCGGCGCGTCCTGAGCCGCCTCAGTGCCTCCAGATCGCGCCGTGGCAGCTCCACGACCCCGTGAACGGCTTCCCGATCGTGAACCGCGACTTGAACGTGCCGGCCGCCGGGAACCCGCCCGTGAGCGTGACCAGCGAGTCGCCGACGATCTGCTTTCCCCCCTGGTAGGCACCGAACACCGAGCCGCCGATGCTCGAGTGCTGCACGAGCATGTTGAAGTACGGCTTGCCGGCGTTCGTCTTGTGCTCGGCGGGAATCGCGGTTCCCAGGGAGAGCTCGAGACCGGACTTCGTGACGTCGCAGAATCCCTGATGGAACGTGTAGGTGCGTCCGCCGATGTGCAGCGTCGCCGTCGCGGGGCCACAGTTCACCGCTGCGGTCTTCCCGCCGATCTTGACGACCTTCGGGAGGCATGGCGGCCCGCCCGCCGGGCGGCTGCGAGCGGCCGGCGTGACGGCGCCGGCCAGGGCGGCGCAGGCTCCGAGCACTGCGGCAATCGCTGCAAACCTCATCGTGGCTCCTCTCCTCGCTGAGAACGTTCGAGGACGGTGACACCCGGCCGCATAGCCCCTGCATAGCCCGCGCGGCGCGTATGCTTCGCCCGAGCAGTTGCTCGGCGCCGATCGACCAAGGAGCTGGCATGCGCCACGCGTTCATCTCAATCGAACTGGGCTTCCTGACCTATTCGGAGGGACTGACGCGTGGCGACGAAAGAGCTCAACCTTGGGATCCTGGCGCATGTAGACGCCGGTAAGACAACTCTCACCGAACGGCTTCTCTACGAGGCCGGCGCGATCGACGCGCCCGGCAGCGTCGATGCCGGCACGACGCAGACGGATTCGCTCGCGCTCGAGCGGCAGCGCGGGATCACGATCCGGTCGGCCGTCGCGTCGTTCGCGCTCGGCGACGTGCACGTCAACCTGATCGACACACCGGGCCACCCCGACTTCATCGCCGAGGTGGAGCGCGTGCTGAGCGTGCTCGACGGTGCCGTGCTCGTGCTCTCCGCCGTGGAGGGCGTGCAGCCGCAGACGCGCATCCTGATGCGCGCGCTGCAGCGGCTGCGGATCCCGACGCTCCTGTTCGTGAACAAGATCGACCGCGCGGGTGCGGACGTCGAGCGAGTCGTGCACGACATCACGGAGCGGCTGACGACGGCGGTCGTCCCGCTGACCGACGACCGCGTGTTCCGGGCGCGGTCGGCAGAGGTGCTCGCGGAGCGCGACGAGGCGGTCCTGGCGGCGTACGTCGCCGGCGAGTCGGAGGTGCCGCAGCAGTTGTTGCAGGACGCGCTCGCCGCCCAGACGAAGCGGGCGCTCGTGCACCCGGTGCTCTCCGGCTCGGCCGTCACCGGCGCGGGCGTGGAGACGCTGCTGACCGGCCTCACGGAACTGCTGCCGATGGCCGCGGGCGACCCCGACGGGCCGCCGGCGGCGACGGTGTTCAAGATCGAGCGTGGCGCGAGCGGCGAGAAGGTCGCCTACGCCCGCATGTTCTCGGGGACGATCCACGTGCGCGACCGGCTCCGGTTCGGCCACGGGCTCGAGGGCAAGGTGACGGCGCTCGCCGTCTTCGAGCGCGGCCCGGCCGTGCAGCGCCCGGCCGTCGCCGCGGGCGCGGTCGCGAAGCTGTGGGGGCTGGCCGAGATCCAGGTCGGCGACCGGATCGGCGAAACCGGGCCCGACGCGTCCGGCCCTCAGTTCTCGCCGCCGACGCTGGAGTCGGTGGTCGTCGCCGACCGGCCCGGCGACGGCGCCCGCCTCCGCGTCGCGCTCACCCAGCTCGCCGAACAGGATCCGCTGATCGACGTCCGGCAGGACGACGGCCGCCGGGAGCTCTCGGTCTCGCTCTACGGCGAGGTGCAGAAGGAGGTGATCCAGGCGACCCTCGCGAGCGAGTTCGGCCTCGACGTGACCTTCCGCGAGACGACGCCGATCTATGTCGAGCGGCCGGCCGGCACCGGCGAGGCGCTCGAACTGCTGCACGCCGAATCGAACCCGTTCCTCGCCTCGATCGGGCTGCGAATCGAGCCCGCCCCCGACGGCTCCGGCATCGGCTTCCAACTGCAGGTCGATCCCCGCACGACCCCGCTGTATCTCTACAAGACGCTCGCGGGCTTCACGGAGCGCATGGACGAGTACGTGCGCGAATCGCTGCGCGAGGGCCTCCACGGCTGGCAGGTCACCGACTGCCTCGTGACGATGACGAGCTGCACCTACAGCGTGCCCGACGGCCCGCCGTCGAGACGCGGGCCGCTGAGCACCGCAGCCGACTTCCGCAAGCTGACGCCGCTCGTCGTCAGGCAGGCGGTCGAGCGGGCCGGGACGGTCGTGTGCGAGCCGGTCTCGCGGGTGCGCATCGAGGCCCCGGCGGACGCGATCGGGGCCCTGGTCGCCGCGTTGGCGCGACTCGACGCCACGGTCGAGCTGCCGTCGGTGCGGGGAAAGCTCGCGACGATCGAGACGGTGCTGCCGGCGGCCCGGGCGCAGGAGCTCCAGCGGCAGCTGCCGGGTCTCACGAGCGGCGAGGGCGTGCTGGACGCGAGCTTCGCGGGCTACCGGCCCGTCTCCGGGCCGGCGCCGGAGCGGCGGCCCGGAGAGCAGGAAGGCCGTTAGCCGGCCGTGATCGTGCCGAAGAGCCCGTGGCTCTCACCACCCGGCCCGGCCGTGAAGAACAGCGTCGTCGCCGGGCCGTTGTTCGGGGTGTTCTTCCCGAACTGGAGCGCCCACAGGCCGTCGATCGTCAGCACCTTGCGGATGCTCGACGTCCTCAGCTCGCCGAGGGGCCGGAACGATCCGTCCCGCCTCGGCTCGAACGCGTTGATCCGTCCGTCGCCGAAGTTGCCGACCAGCAGGTCGCCCCCGAGGTCGCCGAACCCGTCCGGGGCCAGGGCGATGCCCCACGGCGAGTTCAGGAAACCGCGCGTCGCAACACGGGTGAGCAGCGTCCCGCTGGTGTCGTAGAGATCGACGAAGCCGTGTGCGAAGCCCGCGACGTCGTCCTCGCGGTCGGCGTCCTGCTTCGCATAGGTGACGACGATCTTGCCGCCGACGTTCTGGATCCCGAACGGGGCATAGCCGCTCGGAATGTGCGAGTCGACGAACGACCCGGGCGCGGTCACGTTGGTGAAGCTCCCGTCGAAGACGTCGACACGGCCGTTGTGGAAGTCGGTGGCGTAGAGACGGTCACCGCCAGCGGTCGACGCGATCGCGAGGCCCTTGTAGATCGCGCCGTCGGTGTTCGGGACCGCCACCTCGGCGGTGGTCGGTGCGACATTCGGGTTCCAGCCGAGGATCTGACCCTCTTCGGTCGCGAAGATGAACAGCGCCGCTCCCGACTTCGCGCCGTCCTTGACGACGAAGTTCGAGCCCGTGTTCGAGACGGCGCCCGTGGGAGCGTTCGGCACGCTGACCGTGAGCGGCGGCTTGCTGCCGTCCGCGCGATAGAGCGTGCTCACGTCGGTGCCGTTGTCGGCGACCCACCACGGCGAGGTGGGCAGCGACGTCAGCCCCCACGCGTTCACCAGGTTCGGGTCGACGCTCGCCGCGACGCCCGGCTGGTCGGAGACGAGATTCGTCACCGTGAAGCGGGTGAAGCTCCTGGACGATGCGGCCGCCGAGGCGACCAGGGCGGCAGTCACGATGATCGCGGCGGCGACCGTCACTGCAGCGCCCGAGAGATAGTGACGTCTGAGGTGGTTCCCCATTCCCCCTCCTTCGTTCGCGGGCCCGTCGTGGGGCCGTTAGTCAAGTCCTACTGCCCGAGCCGCCGGTCGGATTTCGGCTCTGCTGACCAGGCCGCGGCCTCTAGGCTTGGACGATGAGCGACCTCCGTGACCTGCTCGACCTGACCTCCGGCCTGGCAGCCGACTACCTCGACACGCTGGCCGAGCGGTCCGTGTTCCCGCCCGTCACGCACGCGGAGCTGCGCGAGGCGTTCGCCGGCCCGCTGCCCGAGGAGCCGTCCGATCCCCGGCTCGTGATCGAGGCGCTCGCGGCCGCCGCCGACCCGGGCCTCGTCGCGGAGGGCGGGGGCCGCTACTTCGGCTTCGTGATCGGCGGCGCCGTGCCCGCGTCGCTCGCCGCCGACTGGCTCACCTCCGCCTGGGACCAGAACGCGGGCCTCTACGTCGGCGGCCCGGCGGCGGCGGTGGCCGAGGAAGTGGCGGGCGAGTGGCTGCTCGAGCTGCTCGGCCTGCCGGGCGACGCGTCGTTCGGCTTCGTCACCGGCGGCCAGATGGCGAACTTCACCGCACTCGCGGCGGCGCGGCACCACGTGCTCGCGAAGGCCGGCTGGGACGTGGAGCGCGACGGGCTCAACGGCGCACCTCGCATTCGCGTGGTCGTCGGCGAGAAGCGGCACGGGACGATCGACCGCTCGCTGCGCATGCTCGGCCTCGGCTCTCCCACCGACATCGTCCCGGCCGACGACCACGGGCGACTGCTCGCGGAGCACCTCGAGCTCGGCGACGAGCCGACGATCGTGTGCGCGCAGGCGGGCGAGGTGAACACCGGTGCGTTCGACCCCTTCCACGCGATCGCCGACGCGCGCGACGCGGCGCCGAACGCCTGGGTGCACGTGGACGGCGCCTTCGGGCTCTGGGCCGCGGTCTCCGACTCACTGCGCCAATTCGTCGACGGCGTCGAACGCGCCGACTCCTGGGCAACCGATGCGCACAAGTGGCTGAACGTGCCGTACGACAGCGGGATCGCGTTCACCGCGCATCCCGACTCGCACAGCAGCGCGTTCTCCGCGCGCGCGTCCTACCTGATCGCCGACGACGACAAGCGCGAGCAGATCGACTGGAACCCCGAGCACTCGCGCCGCGCGCGCGGCTTCACCGTGTACGCGGCGATCCGCTCGCTCGGGCGCGCCGGGGTGATCGAGCTGGTCGAGCGCTGCTGCCGCCACGCGCGCCGCTTCGCCGCCGGGCTCGAGGATCTCGGCGCGGAGGTGCTCAACGACGTCGAGCTGAACCAGGTGCTCTGCCGCTTCTCGTCCGATGCCGAGACGAACGACGTGCTGCGACTGGTGCAGGAGAGCGGCGAGGCGTGGATGAGCGGGACGACGTGGGACGGCCGCGCCGCGATCCGCATCTCGGTGTCGAACTGGCAGACGAGCGACGAGGACGTCGAGCGAACCCTCGCCGCGTTCGCCGGCGCGCGCTCCCAGCTGCTCAGCTGTGCTCCGGCCGTCGAGCCGGGATCCGCGTAGGGCGCGGGCCGGCGAGCCCGACGGTCTGCCAGACCAGCAGAACGGCGAGCAGAAGCGAGGCGGCGCCGAGTGGCGAGCGCACGTAGACGAGTGCGAAGCCGACCAGGTGCGGCGCGAGCACCACGCCGCCGACGATGTCACTGGTGCGCACGTGCCACGGGTCGAGCGAGCGGTCGGCGTCGCCCTTCGTGTCGACGGTGCCGTCCGGATGGATCGCCACGAGGCGGTGGGTGACGAGCGCGCCGTGCTCGCGAAAGGTCACGACCTGCCCGACGTGGTACCGCCCCTCGCGCACGAGCACGGCGCTCCGGGACGGGATCGTCGGGCTCATCGAGCCCGTGTGGATGACGTAGACCCGGTAGGGGACGGCGCCACCGAGGTAGAGAGCGAGCACCGTCACCGTGACGGCGGGAACGAGCAGCAGCGAGCCGATCCTGAACGACTTCCCGAGCATGAGGAGACCTCCTGGAAAGCGAGGCGGGGCGCCGCACGAAGGTGCGACGCCCCACGTTCGGCTTACGGCGTCTGGCCGACCTGGGTGGCGACGATCTCGTAGGGGAGACCGGCGCCGGTGCCGTCGGCGGCGTTGACCGTGAACTGCCCGGAAACCGGGTAGATGTTGAACGGCGCACCCTCGGCCGCAGGATTCTTCAGCTTGCCTGCGTAGTCGAAGGTGAACGACGCGTGGCCGGAGGCCGTCGGTCCGAGGTTGCTCGCGACCTTGATCTGGCTCGGCAGCGGCCAGCACCCGGCCGGCGAGAACGGCCCGCACGACCCCGAGTTGTCGTTGAGGTTCGCGCTGTCGAACAACGCGCTGCCGTTCGACACGTGCACCTCACCGTACGTCCCGAGGTTGTTCAACGCGCTCAGCGCCGTCGCGTTGTTGAAGACGAGCCACACGTCCTCCGAGTTGGCGCCGGTGTTCTGGAAGTGCACCGTTGCCGTCTGCGGCTCACCGGGGAGCATGTTCGAGAACGCGAAGTCCATGTTCTCCGCACCGGATCCGCCGGACGGCGTGACCTTGATCGAGCCGATATTCCCGCTGATCGTGCCCTGGTGCGTATCCGTGAAGTAGGCGCCCGTGGCGCCTGTTGCCGCAACGACGAGTGCTGCCATCGCGACCAGCGTCGTCGCCCACAGAGCGACGCGCACGGTCTTGTACCTCCGCATGAATGACCCCTTCTGGTTGTGTTCGACGCCAAACAGTGCGTCTGAGTCGTTCTAGGTGGAGCGGGGAGCGATGACCCTGGACCAACGTCCTGGCGTCGGCCGTCGAACGTCCCAGTTCACCACGTCATGATCCTTCTACGGGGTCGGCCAGGACGCGGCGCGGTAGAGGCCGCCCTCGAGCGGGCGGCCGAGCAGCTGCTCGAGCCAGCGCGAGATCTCGACCAGCGCGCCGACGTCCACACCGGTGCGCACGCCGTCGCGCTCGAGCTGCCAGACGAGATCCTCGGTCGCGACGTTGCCGGTCGCGTTCGGCGAGAACGGGCAGCCGCCGAGACCGCCGACGGAGGCGTCGAGCACGGTCGCGCCGCCTTCGAGCGCTCCCCAGGCCGACGCATAGCCCGTGTTGCGGGTGTTGTGGAGGTGCGCGCCGACCGGCTTGCCGAGGATCGAGACGCGCTCGACGAGCCGGCGCACCCGCCGCGGCGTCGCGACGCCGATCGTGTCGGCGAGGACGAGCTCGTCGGCGCGGTCGAGTCGCTCGCACAGGTCGGCGACAGCTGCGGGGTCGACCTCGCCCTCGAACGGGCAGCCCCACGCGCAGGAGACGGTCACCGTCGCCGGCCCGCGCGCGGCGGCGAGGATCGCCTGCACGCGCTCGACCGCCTCGTCGAGCGTCGCGTTGCCGTTGCGCCGGTTGAAGCTCTCCGTCGCGGCCAGCGTGCAGTTGAGCCGGGCGAGCGTCGTCTGCTCGAAGCGCTCGAAGCCGCGCTCGTTCAGGACGAGCCCCGACAGCTCGGCCGCGCCGGGGCGCGCAGCCGCGACGACCTCCTCCGCACCGGCCATCTGCGGCACGCGGTCGTCGCGCACGAAGGAGACGGCCTCGATGCGCGGCACGCGCGCGGCGGCGACGCGCGAGACGAGCTCCGCGCGCACGGCCGGTGCAAGAATCTCCGCCTCGTTCTGCAGCCCGTCGCGCGGGCCGACATCGCAGATCGTCACGTTCATCCGCCGTAGTTTCTCCCGATGTCTCCCCCGGATGCCGCTCGTACCGTAAAGCCATGCACCCCTCCGCCTCGTTCAGCGCCACCGTCCGCGTCCGCCTCGACGACAGCCCCGGCTCGTTCGCCCGCTTCGCAGCCGCGATCGGCGAGGCCGGCGCCTCGCTCGGCGCGATCGACATCGTCCGCGTCGAGCGCCTGACGAAGGTCCGTGACGTCACCGTCATGTGTGCCGACGCCACGCACCTCGACCAGGTCGTCGATGCGATCGAGCACGTCGACGGCGTCGAGGTCCTGCACGTCTCCGACCGCACGTTCCTGCTGCACCTGCACGGGAAGATCGAGGTCGTCCCCCGCTCGCCGGTGAAGACGCGCGACGACCTGTCGATGGCGTACACGCCCGGCGTCGCGCGCGTCTCCAGGGCGATCGCCGACGATCCGCAGAAGGTCTGGGCGCTGACGACGAAGCAGCACATGGTGGCGATCGTCACCGACGGCTCCGCGGTGCTCGGGCTCGGCGACATCGGCCCGGAGGCCGCACTGCCGGTGATGGAAGGCAAGTCGATGCTCTTCAAGGAGTTCGGCGGCGTCGACGCGTTCCCGATCTGCCTCGCGACGAAGGACGTCGACGAGATCGTGGCCACCGTCAAGGCGATCTCGCCCGGCTTCGGCGGCATCAACCTCGAGGACATCTCGGCGCCCCGCTGTTTCGAGGTCGAGAACCGGCTGCGCGCCGAGCTCGACATCCCGGTGTTCCACGACGACCAGCACGGCACGGCGATCGTCGTGCTCGCGGCGCTGATCAACGCGCTGCGCGTGGTCGACAAGCGCATCGAGGACGTCAAGATCGTCACGACCGGCTGCGGCGCGGCGGGGACCGCGGTCACGAAGATCCTGATCGCGGCCGGGGCGCGCCTGATCATCGGGTGCGACGAGGGCGGCGCCCTCTACAAGGGACGGCCGGATCTCAACGACGCGAAGCGCGAGTACGCCGAGCTGACGAACCCCGCGGGCGCGCAGGGCACCGCCGACGAGATGCTCGCCGGCGCCGACGTCTTCATCGGCGTCTCCGTCCCCGGCGCCGTCACCGCCGCCGGCATCGCGTCGATGGCCGACGACCCGATCGTGTTCGCGCTCGCGAATCCGCGCTCCGAGGTGGAGCCCGAAGAGGTCGAGCACATCGCCGGCGTGATCGCGACCGGCCGCTCCGACTATCCGAACCAGATCAACAACGTGCTCGCCTTCCCAGGCGTCTTCCGCGGCGCGCTCGACGTTCGGGCGCGCGCGATCACGCCCGAGATGGAGCTCGCCGCCGCGCACGCGATCGCGCAGGCGATCCCCGACGACGAGCTCGCGTCCGACTACATCGTCCCGAGCGTCTTCGACCGGAGCGTGGCTCCAAGCGTCGCGCGTGCGGTCGCAGCCGCTGCAGTCACCGCGGGAGTGGCCCGCCAGAAGCTGGAGGTGCAGCGATGACAGTCACGTACACCGAGCTCGGCACCGGCACGGTCGGCGAAGCGATGAATCCCGGCGTCCTGACCTGCCTGCCCATCACCCCGCTCCGCACGGTCGCGCGCATGATGGCGCGGCACCGCGTGCACGCGATCGTGGTCTTCGGCACCGACGACCGGCTGCATCCCTGGGGCGTGATCTCGGACCTCGACCTGGTGGAGGCGATCGGCACGCACGCGAACGCCGGCGCGGTCGCGGCGTCGCCGGTCGTCACCGTCACCTCCGACCTGACGCTCCTGCACGCAGCCAAGCTGCTCGCGGAGAACGAGACCAGCCACCTGCTCGTGATCAACGACGCGGGCTTGCCGATCGGCGTGCTCTCGACGCTCGACATCGCACGCGCGTTCGCCGCCGAGCCCGGGCTCGACGAGAACGGGGACGTCTAGCTTCCTAGGCGGGGGCCGGCGCGGGCGCCGGCACGCGTTCGATCTTCTCGCTGCGCGCGGGCAGGAGCGCCACGACCAGCGTCGTCAGCGCGACGCCCACCCACTGCCAGCCGGTGAGCACGTAGCCGAACTTGAAGTAGCCGACGAGCGTCGCGCTGACGGGGAACGCCAGCTCGGCGATCGTCGCCGCGACCGCGGGCGTCGTGTGCAGGCCGTAGTAGTAGAGGCTGAGCGCGACGAGGCCCGTGACGAGCGCGAGCACCGCGATCCAGAACGTGTCGTGGCCGGACGCGAAGGCGGGCGCGCCGAGCACGAGCAGCGCGATCGCCGCCGCGGGCAGCCCGAACGCGAAGCGCAGCGTCGTCACGTGCTGGAACGCCATGCGCTGCGAGAGGTAGCGCCCGAGCACCGTGCCCATCGCCCAGAGCGCCGCCGCGGCGAGAGCGAAGAACATCGGCTTCAGGCCCTGCGCGGTCGGGTGGAGCGGATGGTTGACGCCGATCAGCCAGGTGCCGGCGAGCGCCGGCACGAGATAGAGCGCGAAGCGGGGCCGCGGCCGCTCGCCGAGAATGATCCGCGCGGCGATCACGGCGACGATCGGCTGCACCTTCTGCAGGACGACCGGCGTCACCGGGTCACCGTCGACGAACGCCTGCGTGAACAGGATCGTTGCGAGCGCCGACGAGCCGGCGCCGATCACGGCCGCCGCGAGCACGTAGCGCCAGCCGAGCCGGAAGACCGCGGCGAGCGCCCCGGCCAGGAACGGCAGCGTGCAGGCGACGAGCACGAGGTGCTCGCCGAAGACGATCGTGGCGACCTGCGTCGACTCCGACAGCGGCTTGCGGATCCAGGCGTCGAGCCCCCACAAGGCCGCGGCGATCGCGACGAGCGTGATTCCGATCGACCTTCCCACTGGAGCGCAGGCTAGTCGTTCGACTCGATGCCGTGATCGAGCACGCGCTCCGGTTTGATCCGCGCGATCACGCGGTCGACCGGCGTGTGGAAGTCCTTCCCCTCGTACCGGCGCGAGAGCTCGTGGATGTGCTCGTTCGCTCCGCGCTCGTCGAGCTCGACCGTGCCCTCGACCTCGAAGTACTTGTAGGGGTCCTCGTTGTCCCAGACGCTGATCGATACGCGCGGGTCTTCGCGCAGGTTGCGGCCCTTGGCGCGCTTGTTGGTCGTGTTGACGAGCACGTTCTCGCCGTCGGTGTCGACCCAGACGACGCTCGTCTGCGGGCGGCCGTTCTTGCCGAGGGTCGCGATCACGCCGAAGTTGTTCCCCTTCAGGAGCTCGAGGTGCTTCCGGCTGAGCGCTGTCACTGGACGGTGGTCGGGATGTTCGTGATCTTGCCGCTCGCGATCTGCTGCTTGACCTGGGCGACCTTCGCGGCGATGCCGGCGGGCGTCTTCGGCGAGAACTTCCCGATGCCCACGCCGTCGACGTCCAAACCGTAGACGGAGTCGGTGCCGCCCTTGAACTTGCCGGCCTTCGCGTCGCGAATCGAGTCGTAGACCGACGTGTCGACGCGCTTCAGCGCCGAGGTGAGGACGTAGCTGCCGAGGTAGCCCTGGTCCGCGTCGACGCCGACGCCCCAGACGCCCTTCTCGTTCGCCGCGTCGAGCGCGCCGAGCCCGCAGCCGCCTGCGACCTGGAAGACGACGACCGAGCCGGCCTCGATCTGGTTCAGCGCGACCTCCTTGCACTTCAGCTGCTTCTCGAAGTCCTGCGAGTACCCGTTCAGCGTCTTGATCCCGGGGTCGGCCGCCTTGGCGCCGGCCTGGAAGCCCGCGATGTAGCGGTCGACCGGCGGCTGCTTCTCCCCGCCGACGGACGAGACCGCGTGCCCGCCGCGCTGCTTGGCGGCGAGGCCGGCCGCGTAGCCGGCGAGGTAGCCGGCCTCCTGCTCCTTGAAGAGGAGGCCCTGGACGTTCTTCAGTCCGCCTTCGTCGGCGTTCGAGACGTCGACGATCGCAAAGTGGGTCTTCGGGAACTGCTTCGCGACGGCTTTCAGCGCGTCGATCTCGGTGTAGCCGACGGCGATCACGAGGTCGTATCCCTGCTGGGCGAGCTTGCTCAGGTTGGGGATGTAGTCGGCGGGGGACGCCGACTGCACGACCCGGGTCTGCACGCCGAGCTCCTTCTGCGCCTTCAGCAGCCCGACGTAGGCGAGGTGGTTGAAGCTGCGGTCGTTCAGGCCGCCGATGTCGGTGCTGAGGCCGACCTTGAACGCGGAGGAGGCCGCGGTAGTCGTCGTCGACGCGCTCTTCTTCGAGCCGCAGGCGGTCGCGGTGAGGGCGAGGGCGAGGAGCAGCGGGATCAGGAACTTCAACGGGGCCTCCGGGGGTTTTAGACTGTGGGACGAAAACCGTGACCGATTCTACTGTCCACACGGTGCTCGGCGTTGCCCTTCGTGCGCATGGAGGGCGGCTCGAGGTGCTGCTCGCCGGCGGGCGGCTGCCCGAGGCGCGGGTCGCGGCGCGGGAGCCGCTCGCCGTGGCGCTCGGGCGGGCGCTCGACGTGGCGCCGCTCGCGCACGTCGAGCAGCTCGAGACGCGGCTGCTGCGCGACGGGCGGCTCGCGACCGCGTATCTCGGTCTCGCCCGGGCGGACGCGGGGGTCGACGGCGACTGGCGGGCGGAGCACGAGCTGCCGCCCGACCATGCGGAGCTCGTCGCGGCGGCGCAGGCGCGGCTGCGGGCGAAGCTGTCGTACACGAACGTCGGCTTCGCCCTCGCGCCGGCGACGTTCACGATCTCGGAGCTGAGGGAGATCTATGTCGCCGCGCTCGGGCACGACGTGTCGGCGACGAACCTGCAACGCGTGCTGGTGCGCCGCGGCGTGCTGGAGCGGGTCGAGGGCCTGCGCGCGCCGGGCCGGGCGGGCGGCCGCCCGGCGGCGCTCTTCCGCTTCGCCTCCGACCGGCTCGAGGTGACGGACGAGTTCGCCGCCCTGCGCCCGCCGCAGCGCTGACGCGTCCGTTCAGGTCATGTCCCGGGGACAGTCCCCTGGACATGACCGTTGGAGACACGTCCGGGGGACTGTCCCCGGGACATGTCTCAACGCGACACGTCGGCGAGCAGTTCGCGCCAGCGGCTGAAGAGGATCTGGTGCGTGTCGTCCGTCAGGCGCAGCGTCGCGTCCGGCAGCCGCTCCTCGAAGATCCGCGCGATCGACGGCGGACAGACCACATCCCGCTCGCCCCACCAGAGCGTCACCGGCGCGCGGACGTCCGCCAGCTGGAACCCCCACGGCCGCCCGAGGTAGGCGAGCTCGCGCGCGAGCCACAGCCCGCCGTGGCGAAACGACTCGGCGCGGCCGCGCGCATACGCCTCGTCGGTGACCGGGTCGCCGGTCGGCGGCGGCGGGCGCCTCCCCCACCGCTCCAGCCCGTGCGCGGCGACCCGCGGCGCGATGCGCGCGACCCGCATGACGCGGCGCACGTCACCCGGCAGCGCCGCAACGGCGTCCGGCGGCGGCATCGACGCGACGAGCGCCACCCGGCTCACCCGCTCCGGCGCGACCGCGGCCACCGCGAGCGCATGCGGACCGCCCGCCGACCAGCCGATCACCCCGAACCGCTCCACCGCCAGCGAGCCGACCAGCCGCTCCGCCCACTCGCGCAGCGTCCGCACCCGCTCCACGCGCCCGCACCGGTCGACCGCCAGCAGCCGAACCCCGAGCTCGGCCGCGATCCGATCGTCGGGATGCCGCGAGAGGCGCGAGTCGCCGCCGCCGTGCAGGTAGACGACGGGCGCGCCGTCCCGGTCGCCGACGTCGTCGACGCTCAGCGCGTGACGACGAGCGTCGCCCGCATCCCGAGCGCGCGATGATTCGCGATGGAGCACCAGAGCAAGTATCGCCCCGGCGCGAGCTTCAGGTTCAGGTCGGCGCGCGAGCCCGGCACGACCTCGCCGAGCCCCGCGATGTGCCGCGCGCCGACCCGCTGCAACCGCAGGTCGTGCGGGTCCATCCCGAAGTTCGCCAGCTCGATCGTCGCGCGGCCCGCCTTGAGATGCGTGCGCGACAACCCGAACGAGTACTCCTTCGCGACCACCTGCAGTCGCGACGGCGCGACGCGGGCGAACGCGAGCGCAGTGAACACCAGCGCGGCGACGCCGGCGACGAGCAGCACGAGCCTCACTTGACGAGCTGCACGCGGGCGAAGCGGTTCGCCTTCGGGATGATCCGCTCGGCGTCGAAGCGGAACCACTGCTCGAGCAGCGAGGCGTAGACCGAGCGGAAGTCGGCGGTCGCCTTCAGGTTGCCGTCGGCGTCCAGCCCCGACGCGAGCCCGGGGAACTCGCCGATCTGATGCCCGGCGGCGCGCGAGCCGATCAGGAAGCCCGTGCCGGCGGCGCCGTGGTCGGTCCCGCCGGAGCCGTTCTCCTTCGCCCGCCGCCCGAACTCCGACCAGACGAGCGTCAGCACGCGGTCGGCCACGCCGCGCGCCTCGAGGTCGCGCTGGAACGCGAGCAGCGAGGCAGCGGTCGTCGTCAGCGCCGGGGTGAGGGCCGCCGCCTGGCCCGCATGCGTGTCGTACTCGCCGGTCGCCTCGAGCGCGACGCAGCGCAGCGGCAGCCCGGCCGCGACCATCGCCGCCAGCCCCTTGAGCCGCGTCGGGAACGAATCGTCGCCCGTCGGATACGTGACCGGCGAGGTGACGGCGCCCTGCGCGCCGAACGGCTTGAGCTGCCGGCGCAGCGTGTCGGCGTGCGCGGTCACGCCGGCGACCGTGCGCACCGCGGGGTCGTGCGAGCGAACGCGGCCGAGCGTCCCGATCGCATCGAGCATCCGCGTCTCGACCTCGCCCCACACGCCCGGCACCCAGAAGTCGTACTGGTCGGGGCCGTCGATCGCCGCCACCGGCACCTTGGCGGTCGCGAGCGTCGGCTGCAGCGACCCGGTCATCGAGAGCCCCTGCAGCGGGTTGTCGAGCGACCCGGTCGCATCGAGGTAGCGGCCCATCCAGCCCGTCAGCAGCGACGGATCGGTCGCGCCCACCTCCCAGAAGTGGCGAGACGTGAAGTGCGACTGGTCGGGATGGTCGTAGCCGACGGCCGGCAGCACGCTGACCTTGCCCTCGGCGTGCAGCTGCTGGATCGGAGCGAGCGCCGGATGCCACAGCAGCCGCGGGTCCTCGGCGAACGCGGTGCCGCCGTCGATCGCGAGCTGCGGGCGCAGCGTGCGGTACAGCGGGTCGCCGTCCGGATAGAGCATCGAGAGCGCGTCGGCGCCGCCCTGCAGGAACACCGTCACGAGCACCGGCTGCGGGGAGCCGGTCGCCGCCGCGGCGATGCCGTCCTCGAAGATCTGCAGGCGTCCCACGCCGTAGACCGAGAGCGCGAGGCCGAGCGAGCGCGCGACGAAGCTCCGCCGCGTCAGGCCCGTGCCGGCCGGGGTCGGCATCCCCGGCTCGATCGACGGCAGGCCGCGCCCAGCCACCGCACGCAGCGCATCGGCGCGCGTGCACTCGTCGCAGACGACGCGGCTCGTCTCCGCTCCGGCGCCGGCGAAGCCGGCGCCTGCGCTCCTTACGCCTCCGTCGAGCCTACGGCTCATGCGGTCTGCAGCTCCGGCGAGATGGCGATCAGCTGGCGCAAGGCGTTCTCCACGAGCACCGGGTACTGCACCTGCTTCCACTTGTCCTTGCCGGCGTCCGCGAGCGCCGCGCGGGCGAAGTGCATGAGCGCCGCCTGCGTCGCCTCGGCGAGCGGCGGCTTGTTCCAGAACGCGAGCGCGCGGCGCAGCACCGTCGCGGCGTCCGCGGGCTTCTTCGCCTTCGCGGGGTCGAGCTTGTGGTCCTGGAGGATCCGCTCGACGGCGATCCAGCGGCCCCGGAACGTCGCGGTGTCGAGCCAGCGCGTGTCGTCCCACCCCGCGACGTTCGGCGGGTAGAAGAGCTGCTGCCCGGAGAGCGAGCCGATCCACGCCCAGTCGGTGGACGTGATCCCCGCGCCGATCCGCCGCAGCAGCCCGGCGAGGTGCACGATCGGCGGCTTCACCATGCGCGGCCCGTCGTAGATCAGCGGGTGCTGCAGGATCGCCTTCAGCACCGGCTTGAGCTGGTAGTCCTGCTTGTAGATCTGCTCGAGGGCCGCCGCGGTCGAGCGGCTCGGCGCGGTCGGCACGAAGTACGACCAGAGCTTGTCGACGAAGAACGACGCGTGCAGCGGGTGCGTGAGGCACAGCTTGCAGGCGGAGTGCCAGTCGTAGCGGCCCGCCTTGTGAAAGACCGTCTTCATCCCGGTGTCGTGCTGGGCGAGCTCGAAGTGGAAGTTGTAGTCGCCGCGGCCCGGCTTCCAGCTGTTCCGGAAGCCCGTCAACGACCGTGCCTGCTCGCGCACGTCGCGTTCGGTGTAGGCGCCGCGGTCTGCGCCGAGCGTGAACAGCTCCATCATCTCGCGGGCGTAGTTCTCGTTCGGCGAGCCCTTGGCGTTCTCGGTGCCGTTGAGCCAGAGCAGCATCGCCGGGTCCTTCGTCACGTCGAGGAGCAGCTGGTGGAACGAGCCCAGACCGTGGCTGCGGAAGAGCCCGTTCTGCGCCAGCATCAGCTTCTGGCTGCCGACGCCCGAGTTCGAGGTCGCAAACCAGTCGTGCCACACGAGCGCCATGCGCTCGACGAGCGGCCGGGACGTCCGCACCATGCGATCGAGCCACCAGCAGTGGTCGTGCCCCCACGCGTCGGCCGGAGCCAGCGGGCGGCCCTTCGAGTCGTGCGGCTTGGGACCGACGAGATGCTCGAGCCCGGGGTTGAGGAGCGCGTGCACCGCGCCGTCGAGCCCGAGCTTGGCGAGCGCCTCCGCCTCGCCCGGGCGCGGGCCGAAGCCGGCGCGCCAGAGCAGCCGCTCCGCCTGCGGCGTGCCGAATTTTCCCTGGTAGACGGGCACCCCCACCGGAGCATCGTGGCCGCCGATGCGGACGTAGGCATCCCCGAAAAGGGGGCCTTACCGGCTCAGGTGCTTGACGAGCAGCACGCGGGCTTCGCCGCGGCCGTCGTAGTCCTCGTCGACGCGCTCGACGTCGAAGCCGAGCGCGCGGTGGAACGCGACCGAGCGCTCGTTGACGGGCGAGGTGACCGCCCGCACGATCGTCCGCGGCGCGACCGCTGCGAAGAAGCGCTCGTAGAGCGCCCTCGCGATGCCCGCGCCGCGCCGCTCGGGGTCGACGCCCACGAAGTGGATGTACGCCTCGTCGGCGTGGGTCTGAGAACGGAAGCCGCACAGGAAGCCCACGACCGCGCCCTCGTCCTCCACCACGAACGACGTGTCGCGGAAATGGACGAAGAAGAGCTTCGGCAGCATCGCCGCCATCGGCCGGCCGCCCCACCAGTGATCGACGACAGCGATCACGGGCGCGTAATCCGACGGCTCGGCAGGCCTGATCCGCATAGGCTGAGCGTAATGCGCATGCTCGTCCTCGGAGGGACGCAGTTCCTCGGGCGCCACGTCGTCGACGCAGCGCTCGAGCACGGCCACGACGTGACGCTGTTCAACCGCGGGCAGACGCGGCCCGAGCTCTTCGCAAACGTCGAGAAGCTGCGCGGCGACCGCGACGGCGACCTCGACGCGCTCCGGGGCCGGAGCTTCGACGCCGTCGTCGACACGAGCGGCTACGTGCCCCGGATCGTGCGTCGCACGCTCGACGCGCTCGAGGAGGTCGGCCACTACACCTTCGTGTCGTCGATCTCCGTCTACGCGAGCCTCGCGACACCCCCGGACGAGCACTCGCCGGTCGCGGAGCTCGCGGAGCCGACCGAGGACTGGCGCGAGGCCTACGGCGAGCTGAAGGCGATCTGCGAGGCCGTCGTCCAGGAGCGTTACCCCGACGCGTTCATCCCCCGGCCCGGCCTGATCGTCGGCCCCTGGGACCCGACCGGCCGCTTCACGTACTGGCCGCGGCGCATCGCCGACGGCGGCCGCGTGCTCGCGCCGGCGCCGCCCGAGGCGGCGGCACAGGTGATCGATGCACGCGACCTCGCCGATTGGATCGTGCGCGCGGCGGAGTCGTCGGTCGCGGGCACGTACAACGCCGTCGACCGGCCGACGACGCGGGCGCACCTGTTCGAGACCTGCCGCCGCGTCGCCGGGAGCGACGCCGAGCTCGTCTGGGTCGACGGCGACTTCCTCGCCGAGCACGAGGTCGGCGCGTGGATGGAGCTGCCGCTCTGGCTGCACTCGCCCGAGTACGCGGGGATGCTGTCGGTCGAGCCCGCCGCCGCGTTCACCGCCGGTCTGGAGCCGCGCCCGCTCGAGGAAACGGTGCGCGCGACTCTCGCGTGGGCCCAGAGCGGCGAGGCGCCGGACGACCCGCCGGCCGGGCTCGCACGGCCGAAGGAGGAAGAGGTACTTGACGCCTGGCTCTCGAAAGAGTAGTTTCGAAAGATCTCTTTCGAGAACACCCTCACCCTGAACGACCCGCGCGCCATGCGCGCGCTCGCCCACCCGACACGGCTCGCGCTGCTCGACTTCCTGCACACGGTCGACCAGGCCACTGCGACGGAGTGCGCGGTCGTCGGCGACAGCCCCTCCTCCTGCAGCTACCACCTCCGCGCCCTCGCCAAGTGGGGCTTCGTCGAGGAGGGCGAGGGCGGCGCCGGCCGCGAGCGCCCGTGGCGCGCCACTGCGGCCCGCATCGAGTTCGGCTCCGACGGACTCGAGTCGACCGTCCTGCGCGACGAGCTCGTCGCCCGGCAGCAGCAGCGGCTCCGCGACGCCCTTCGGTACGAGCACGAGCTGCCCGCCCGCTGGCGCCGCGCCGCGCAGACGTCCTCGGCTCTGCTCCAGTTGACACCCTCCGAGCTCGAAGAGCTGGGCGAGCGCTTCGAGGCCCTGCTCGACGAGTTCCGCGAGCGCGAGCAGCGCCGCGGCACGCGGGCGGTCGTGGTCAGCTTCGGCGCCGCAGCCGAAGCCTGAGCCACAGGGCACATGCCGTCCGGCGCAGAGGTATAGGGTTGCGCCTGTGATGCAGGGCGATTACATCCGCCGGGGCGTCGCCGAGTTCGTCGGCACCTTCGCGCTGATCTTCATCGCGGGCGGCGGCGCCGCGTTTGCGCGCGTGCCGACCGACCTGGCACTCGCGAACGGCCTCGCGATCGCCGTCATGGTCTCGGCGGTCGGCTTCATCTCGGGAGGCCATCTCAATCCCGCCGTCACCCTCGGCTTCGTGATCACCCGGCGCATCTCGCCGGTGCTCGCGGGCTGGTACTGGTTCGTCCAGCTCGGAGGCTCGGCGCTCGCGGCGCTCCTCCTCTCCTGGGCCCTCCCGGCCGGTCCTGAGAACAGCGGCAACCTCGGCGTCCCCGCGCTCGGGTCGGGGATCGGCTCCGGGGCCGGCGTGGTCGTCGAGGCCGTGATCACGTTCTTCCTGGTCTGGGTGGTCTTCGCGACCGCGGTCGACCCGCGCGGCGCGTTCAAGCAGATCAGCGGCCTCGCGATCGGCCTGACGATCGCCATGGGCGTCCTGATGGCCTACGGGCTCACCGGCGGCGCGATGAACCCGGCGCGCGCGTTCGGCCCGCAGCTCGTCGGCGACCACTGGGCCCACTGGTGGGTCTGGTACGTCGGCCCGTTCGCCGGTGGCGTGATCGCCGCCTCGCTGTACGAGCTGCTCTACCTGCGGCCCGAGCCGGTGCCCGCCGTCGGCACGCCCGAGAGCGGCGTCGACGAGCCGCGCCCCGGCGACGCGGCCGCCAGCTAGTTCCGGTAGGTTCCCGCCCCGAATGCTCTCGACGATCTCACTCGTCGTCGGCTCGCTGTCGACCGCCAACAAGATCGGGCTCGCGGCCTTCGGTTTGGCGTTCGTCGCGTTCGCGCTGATCTCGTCGTTCGTGCTGCCGCGGCGCAATCCGGACTTCCCCGGACGCCGCCTCGGCTGGTACGTGGCGCTCTGCGCCCTGTTCTTCGTCGCGATGATCGCCGCGGTGCTCTACTTCGACCGCGAGCCGCAGGAGGCGACTGCCGGCACGACCGCGGAGACGACGACCACGGTCTCCACCACCACGGCCGCCGCCCCGACGACGACGGCGCCCGCAGCGACGACGACCGCGCCGACGACGACCGCGGCGGCCGCTCAGGGCGATGCGACCGCGGGCAAGGCCGTGTTCGCCTCGGCAGGCTGCGGCGGCTGTCACACGTTGAAGGCAGCCGGGGCGAGCGGCACCATCGGCCCGAACCTCGACCAGGTGAAGCCGCAGCTCGACCGGATCGTCCAGCAGGTCGACAAGGGCGGCGGGCCGATGCCGGCCTTCAAGGGCCAGCTGACGGACAAGCAGATCCAGGACGTCGCCGCGTTCGTCTACGCGTCGACCCATTCCTCCTGAGCAGGCCCTGAAAGGACGAAACCCGCCCGGGGGAGGGACGGGAATCGCCGCAGTCACGTCAATTGCCGGTGGTATCAGGGGGAGCCGGCTCGCGGATCTTGCAGGGTCCGGAGCGGGCCGGCCATCGCCCGGAAGGGTGATTTCAGCGGAGAAGGAGGGATTCGAACCCTCGAGGCAGGGATTTCCCCACCTAACGCCTTAGCAGGGCGCCGCCTTCAGCCACTCGGCCACTTCTCCGGGCGCGCGCATCGTACCGCAGGCCTTTCACGGCGAAAGCCCGCGTCGGCGGGCTCTCGCGAGACGGAGGGAGAGGGATTTGAACCCTCGATGCACCTTTCGGCACATACGCGATTTCCAGTCGCGCTCCTTAGGCCACTCGGACACCCCTCCGTTCGAACGCAAGGGTAGCCGCGCCTCGCGCGGGGCCCGCAGCCACTTGTGACGCAGTGCTCAAGAAACGGCGCGAATCTGCCGACAAGTGGCGCATGCGGCCAATCCAACTGCGATCAAAAGGGGCCATCAAGATGAGCGATGCGGTGCTCGACAACTCGAACGACACCGATGACACCGACGACACCGACCCCTCGGGCGAGTCGGAGCAGCACTCGAACGGCGACGACCACTCGAGCGAGACAGGGATGCGGACGGCCCTCGGCACCCTGTTGATCGAGGCCGGCTTCCTCGACAGCGACCGCCTCGAAGAGGCACTCCGCATCGGCGCGGACAGCGGCGAACGGCTGGGTGAGGTCGTCGTCCGCAAGGGCTGGGCAAGCGAGGACGATCTGGCGAAGATCCTCGCCGACCAGTGGCACCTGCGCTACGTCGACCGCTCGGCGATCTCGTTCGACGAGAACGCGTTGAGCAGGATGTCGCGCGAGGAGGCCACGAGGCTCGAGGCCCTCCCGATGCAGGTCAGCAAGGACGGCGCGGTGGTCGTCGCGATCGCCGAGCCCACCGACGCACGCCTCGTCGCTCTCCGCGAGCTGCTCGGCGACCGGATCGACTGCGTCGTCGTGGCGAAGTCGGCGATCGACGCCGGCCTGCGCAGCAAGCTGCTCGCAGGCGCCATCGACGCCGTCGTCGAGGAGAGCAACGGCAACGACGGCGAAGAGGCAAGCGTCCCGAGGTCGTCCGACTTCGACAAGGTCGCGACGTCGCTGAGCGAAGGACTGAGCTCACAGCTCGCCTCGCTCCGCGCGATCGTCGTCGAGGCGGAGGCCGGGCGCGAGCGCGACAGCCTCGAGCTCGCACGGCTCACGCGGCAGCTGTCCGACCGCGAGGCCGAGCTGTCCGACCGGACGTCGGAGCTCGACGACCGGAACAACAAGCTCAAGTCGCTTCAGACGACGCTCCGCGAGCTCGCGAACACCCTCGACCAGCACTCCTAAGCCCGCTTGTAGCCGAGCCGGCCCGCATTCCGAGGTGCGGGCCGGCGACGGCCGGCCCAAGCGTGTTGCAGCGGAGGGGGAGGGATTTGAACCCTCGAACCGCCTAACGACGGTTAACGGTTTTCGAGACCGCCGCATTCGACCGCTCTGCCACCCCTCCGATCGCGCGACAGAGTACCTCGTCGCCGTTCGCGACGGTCAGTCGTGAATGCGGGCGATCACGTCTTCACGTCGCAGCACGCGCACGCGGTGCGACGATCGCGCGAGGCGCACCTCGAAGCCGGCATCGCGCGGGAAGAGCACCTTGTCGCCCGGCTCGACCGCCGCCACGTCGGGGCCGACCGCGGCGACGATCCCGCTGCGCACCTGGGTCGCCTCGTTCGCGGGGACGATCAGGCCGCTCGGGAGCTCCGACTCGTCGAGCTGCTCGACCACGAGGTGGTCGTCCAGCGGCTCGAGCGTCGCGTCGGTGAGGGGCTGCCGTTCCAACACGGCTTCACGATACTCCGTACGTGCGCATCGGCGGCCACGACGTCCCGGTCACGAACCCCGACAAGGTGTTCTTCCCCGCCCGCGGTCTCGCGAAGGGCGACCTGGTCTCGTACTACGTCGGCGTCGCCGACCTCGCGCTCCCCCACCTGCGCCGGCGCCCGTTCCACATGAAGCGCTTCCCGAACGGAGTCGAGCAGGACTTCTTCCACCAGAAGCGCGTGCCTGCGAACCATCCCGACTACGTCGACGACGTGTTCGTGCAGTTCCCGAGCGGCCACTCGACCGTCTTCGCGATCGTCGACAACGCAGCCGCCCTCGCCTGGGTCGCGAACCTCGGCTGCATCGAGCTGCACACCTGGCACTCGCGGGTTCCCGAGATCGAGCGGCCCGACTACCTGTTGATCGACCTCGACCCCACCTCGGACGGCCAGTGGACGTTCGTGCGGGAGATCGCGCTGGTCGTCCGCGACGTGCTCGACGAGCTCGGCCTGCGCTCGTATCCGAAGACGTCGGGCGCGACGGGGCTGCACATCCTCGCGCCGATCAAACCGGAGCTCGTGTTCCCGGACGTGCGCCGGTTCGCGAAGGCGGTCGCGCAGGAGGTCGAGCGGCGCGTCGGCGACCAGGCGGTCGCGACGACGACCTGGCGGGTCGCAGACCGCGTGGGCGTGTTCGTCGACTACGGCCAGAACGCGCGCGACCGGACGATCGCGTCGGCCTACTCGGTGCGCCCGACGCCCGACGCACGAGTCTCAGCGCCGCTCGCGTGGGACGAGGTCGCGTCCGTCGAGCCCGAGGCGTTCACGATCGAGACGATGCCGGCCCGGATCGCTGCGGCCGGCGACCCGATGCGTGGCATGTGGCGCAATCCTCCCTCCCTGCGGACGCGCTTCGCCCGGCTCGAGCTCGAGCCTCCTTCAGATTCGTAACTCCTCCTAACATCGCTCTCAATCCTGGTGCGTACCGTGGCGCGATGCGGCTCGCCCTCGTGCTCGCGGCGCTCGCGGCCCTTGCAGCCCTCGCCTTTCCGGCTCTCGCGCCCGCCTCGCCCTACCTGCGCGCGGGAATCCAGGACGACGCGTGGCTGCAGTATGGGCCGGGCACGCTCTCGGACCGGCTCGACCGCCTGGACGCGCTCGGGGTCGACGTCGTGCGTGTGACGATCAGCTGGCGCGACACGGAGCCGGCGGCGCCCGGCGAGGACGACTGGTCGCGCGCCGACCTGCTGTTGAACGGTCTGCACGAGCACGGGATCGCGCCGCTCGTCACGCTCTGGGGGACGCCCGGCTGGGCCAACGGCCACCGCGGGGCCAACTGGGCACCGACCTCCAAGTGGACGTTCGCGGGCTTCGCCCGCCGGGTCGCGGAGCGCTATCCGTTCGTGCACCTCTGGACCGTCTGGAACGAGCCGAACCAGCAGCGCTGGCTGCGGCCCACGTCGCCGCGGGTGTACGTGCAGCAGCTGCTCAATCCGGCGGTCGACGCGATTCACCACGCGAGCCCCGGCTCGCAGGTCGCCGGCGGGGTCACGGCGCCTCGAGGCTCGCGTGGCGGCGTCTCGCCGGTCGACTGGATCACGGGGATGAAGGCGGCGCACGCGAGGCTCGATGCGTACGCGCACAACCCGTATCCCCTCTCCCCCGGCGAGACGCCGACGAGCGGCGGGTGTGGGCACTGCCTGACGATCACGATGGCGACGCTGCCGCGGCTCCTCACCGACGTGAAGAAGGCGTTCGGGCCGGGGATGCGGATCTGGCTGACCGAGTACGGCTACCAGACGAACCCGCCCGATCGTCTGCTCGGCGTCTCGTTCGCGACGCAGGCGCGCTACACGGCGGAGGCGGCGCTGCGTGCCTATCTCGCGCCGCGCGTCGACATCCTGATCCACTACCTCGTCCGCGACGAGCCCGACCCGGCGCGCTGGCAGAGCGGTTTGCTCACGACCCACGAGATCGCGAAGCCGGCGTACAACGCGTTTCGCTTCCCGCTCGTCGAGCGTGCGCGCACCGGGCTGCGGACGACGTTGTGGGGGCAGATTCGTCCCGGCGGCAGCTCGTCGTACCGGCTGCAGCAGCTCCGCGGCGGCGCGTGGGCGACGGTCGGGCTCTACCGCACCTCGCCGCGCGGCTACTTCACGCGCACGGTCCGAGCTGGTGTGGGGGCGCGGTTCCGGGTGTGGTCGGTCACGGAGCGAGCCGCGAGCCCGGTCCTCACCGTCCGCTAGCGACACGCCTGGACGACTCGCCCTAAGAAGCGAGGCCGAAGAGCGCCTCGACCGTCGGCGCATTCGGATCGCGGGGCGGGCGCAGCTCGCGCCACGTGCAGTCGCGCGGGCGCTTGTCGTCACGCCACCGGATGAGCTTCGTGCCGTGGCGGAAGCGCGAGCCCTGCACCTTGTCGTAGCGCACCTCGACGACGAGCTCCGGACGCAGCGGCGCCTCCTCGAGCTCCCCCGTCCCCCACCGGTTCGGCTCGGAGAAGCGCTGCTCCGACGACTCGTCGAGCAGCGGCAGCACCCGCGCCGCCACCTCGGCGCGCGTCTTCGCCGCGACGGCGCACGAGCCGACGTAGTCGAGCCCGCCGTCCTCCCGGTAGAGGCCGAGGAGGAGCGTGGCGATCGCGGCCCGGTCGCCCTTCCAACGCACACCGGCGACGACGCAGTCCGCCGTCTTGTGCTCCTTCACCTTGACGACACCGTCGCGCGAGCCGGGCAGGTACGGCACGCCGAGCTTCTTCGCGATCACGCCGTCGAGCCCGAGCGCCTCGAACCGCGCGAGCCAGCCGCGCGCCTCCTCGACGTCGCGGGTCGCGGGCGACAGCCGGAAGCCCTCGAGCGCCTCGACCCGGGCGCGGCGCTCCTCGAGCGGCAGCTTCCACACCGCCTCGCCGTCCCAGACGAGCATGTCGAACACGACGAACTCCGCCGGGATCTCCGCCGAGAGCCGGCGGATGCGCGACTCGGCCGGATGCAGGCGCATCTGCATCGCGTCGAAGTCGAGCGCGCCGTCGCGGGCGATCACGATCTCCCCGTCGAGCGCGGAGCGCGGCGGCAGCAGGTCGCCGAGCGGGCGCAGCTCGGGGAAGTACCGAAGGAGCGGCCGCTCGTTGCGCGACCACATCGCGAGCTCCGGCCCGGCGTTCTCGAAGACGCCGCGGAACCCGTCCCACTTCGGCTCGTACTGCCAGCCGTCCCCGACGGGCAGCTCGCGGACGAGCTCGGCCTCCATCGGCGGAAACGGGACGATCGCAGCGGGCATGCGCACGCAAGCCTAGTTCGCGCTCGGTGCGGTCAGTGCGGTCAGTGCAGCCAGGGCGCCAGGAAGAGCTCGATGTCGCGGCAGCCGCGCGGCCCCTCGAGCCGCGCGCGCACGGCCTTGCCCTCGACGACGACGAGCGTCGGCATCACCGCGATCCCGAACCGGTCGATCAGGTCGGGCCGGCGCTCGCTCGCCACCGCGTAGTACTTGAACGTCTCGTGGTTGCGGCGCCGCTGCAGAACCTGGGCGATGTACCCCTCGATCCGCCTGCACTTCCCGGACGTCTGCGAATGGAAGAACACGAGGCCTGGTTTCATCGACGACGTTCTTTCCGTCTCCGTGACCGGGCAAACGTGACGTAGGGTTGCCCCGATGAAGCGCGTCGCCGTGACAGGGATCGGGGCTGTCACCCCGCTCGGCCTGGACGTGCCGTCGACCTGGCGTGCCGCCCTCGCGGGCGAGAGCGGGATCGGGTGGATCTCCACGTTCGACACCGAGGGGCTGCCCGTGCGGATCGCGGCCGAGGTGAAGGGCTTCGATCCGAGCGAGGTCGTCTCCGCCAAGGAGGCCCGGAAGCTCGAGCGCAACGTGCTGCTCGGCGTCGCCGCCGGCCGCGAGGCGCTGGCGGACGCCGGCCTGAACGGGTTCGACCCGACGCGCGTCGGGGTGATCTTCGGCTCGGCGATCGGCGGCGTCCCCGGCATCCTCGAGCAGGCCGAGACCCTCCGCACGCGCGGCCCCGGCCGCGTCTCGCCGAACTTCCTGCCCAACGTGCTCGTCGACTCGGTGTCGGGCCAGCTCGCGATCTCGCTCGGGATCAAGGGCCCCAACTACGCGGTCGTCTCGGCCTGCGCGACCGGCTCGCACGCGGTCGGAGAGGCGGCCGAGATGATCAAGCGCGGCGACGCCGACGCGGTGCTCGCCGGCGGCACGGAGTCGTGCATCATCCCGCTGATCCTCGCCGGCTTCACGGCGATGCGCGGGCTCGCGGCCGAGGACGAGCACCCGCCCCACGCCTCGCGCCCCTTCGACGCGACCCGCGCCGGCTTCGTGATGGCGGAGGGCGCCGGAGCGCTCCTCCTCGAGGACTGGGCGAGCGCCGAGCGCCGCGGCGCGCGGATCTACGCCGAGGTGCTCGGCTACGGCGCCTCGAACGACGCCCACCACATGGCGCAGCCGGAGCCGGAGGCGACGGGAGTCGCCGCGATGATGACCGGGGCGCTCGCGCGGGCAGGCATCGAGCCGGAACGCGTCGGCTACATCAACGCACACGGCACCTCGACCCCGCTCGGCGATGCGGCCGAGACGAAGGCGATCAAGGACGTGTTCGGCGACCACGCGTACGAGCTCGCGGTCTCGTCGACCAAGTCGATGATGGGGCACACGTTCGGGGCGGCCGGCGCGATCGAGGCGATCATGTGCGTGCTCGCCCTGCACGACGGCCGCCTGCCGCCGACCATCAACTACCGCGAGCCCGACCCAGACTGCGATCTCGACTACGTCCCGAACGAGGCCCGTGCCGCGCGGGTCGACGTCGCACTGTCGAACGCGATGGGGCTCGGCGGCCACAACGGCTGCGTCCTGCTCGGGCGCGCCGGATGAACCTGCTAGCCCGCGAGCACCTCGGGTGTCAGTTCGGCAACCGACCGCACGACGGCGTCGGCCAGGGCGAGCGACTCCGCGTCCGGCGGGAAGTGCACGTTCGGCACCGCGACCACGCGCAGGCCGGCGGCCTTCGCCGAGCGGATCCCGTTGTGGGAGTCCTCGACCGCCGTGCAGGCCCGAGGCGCGACGCCGAGCCGGCGCGCGGCCTCGAGGTAGACGTCGGGGGCAGGCTTGCCACGTGGAACCTCCTGCGACGACACCGCGACCGGGAAGAGCTCGCGCAGCCCGGCGGCGCGCAGGACGACCTCGATCAGCTCCGGGTTCGACGACGACGCGATCGCGAGCGGCCACCGTGCCGCCGCCGCGCGCACCGCCTCGACGGCGCCGGGGATCAGCGGGGGAGCCTCGCCGTAGCGCGCGAGCATCCGCGCGACGATCGCCGCGTTGATCTCCTCGGGCGTGCCGGGGACACGAAGCTGCTCCGCCAGGTACCGCGACCACTCGACGGAGCTCATGCCCATCATGTCGCGCGTCGCCTGCGCCGAGTACGTGCCGCCCGTCTCGCGCACGTACTGCTCGCGCACCTCGTCCCACACCTGCTCCGAGTCGACGATCACGCCGTCCAGGTCGAAGACGACCGCCTCGGTCACAAGGCGTGGTACGTGCGGTGCACGTAGGAGAGCGACGTCGCCGCCGTCCCTTCCTCGATCGAGAGCACCTCGCCGACGAAGAACGTGTGGTCGCCGGTGCGCAGCTCCTCGACGGTGCGGGCCGTGAGCCAGCCGGCGGCGCCCACGAGCAGGCGTGGATCGTCCTCGCGCAGGTCGATGCCGTCCCAGAGCACCCTGGGCGGGACGCTGCGCGCGAAGTGCTGCGCGAGCTGCTCCTGGTCGCCCGCGAGCAGCGAGGCCGCCCAGCCGCCCGCGTTCCGCAGGAGCTCGTGCAGCGAGGCCTCGAGCGCGACCGAGATGCCGACCAGTGGCGGGTCGAGCGAGAGCGAGACGAGCGACGAGACCGTCAGCCCGTGCCTGCGCCCGTCGACCTCGGCGACGACGACCGACACTCCCGCCGGCCAGCGGCGAAAGAGCGCACGTTGCTCGGCCCCGTGTTCCTCCACGGGGCCGAGCCTAGCCGAGTCTTCGAGCAGCCTCTCTAGTTCGCCCGGCACTGCCTGTCGCCGAACTGGGCGATGGCGTCGTTCGCCTCCAGGTCGAGCGCCTTGTCGTAGGCGCCCGGTGCGTCGCCCTGCCACATCACGTCGGGGGTGACGCCCGGCCCTTCGACCGTGGCGCGGTACTTGACACCCTTGCCGGCCGGATGCGACCCGTGCGGGTTGAAGCTGTAACAGAAGACGCCGGTGCCGCTGTGCGCGAGGAAGCTGTTCTCCCGCTTCCAGCCGGCGCCGTACGCCGAGTCGAACGTATCCACGTAGATGTTCCGTCCGAACGAGTCGAGCGGGTTCCCGGCCGACGTCGACTTGAAGCCGTAGACCGGCTTGCCTGCGTACGTGTAGGTGCCGTAGAGGTGATCCCACTGGTGCCACGCCCCAGTCGGTCCCGATCGTCAGCACCGGCAGGTCGCCGGTCCAGTGCGAGAGGCGAAGCTCCCACACCGACTGCTCGGGCTTTGGCGCGAGGCCGTAGTTCGGCAGCATCCGCTGCCAGGCCTGGAGCGCCCAGTACGAGCCGTCGGGCGCCTTGCAGGCGGTGACCTTCCAGGCGAGCTCCGGGCCGTCGTAGGCGCCGCAGCTGCCGCCGAACGTCTTCCAGGCTTGCGTGCGGGACTTCCCAGCCCCCCGCATAGTCCAGCTTGAACTCGACCTGCGCGCGGGCGCGGGTCGGTGCGATCGCATTGATCGCGTCCCAGGCGAGCACGTGCTTGAGCTTGCCGTGGGCGGTGTAGGTGATCAGCGCTTCGCCCTTCGCGTTGACGACGAGCCGGCACGTCGTGTGCGTTCCGGTCGATCAACTGCGACGCGTTCGCGCCGGCCGCAAGCACGCAGGCCGAGGCGAGCGTGACCATGAAGATGACATACCGCAACGAGGGTCTCCTCCTCGGGGAGTTGCTGTGCACTCACTGTCGGTGGTTTCCTGCACGGGCGCATCCCCGCCGGAGTTCCCTCGACCGAGTTCCCTCGTTCGAGGTAGAGCCTGTTAGCCTCCCGCGCCAGTGACGCGGCGCGACCTGATCGAGCTCGCCGTGACGATCGCCCTCGTCGCCGTTGCCGCCTTCTCGCACTACGTGCTCGGCGACGTGACGACGTTCGTGGTCGCCGCAATCGCCCTGGCGGCTCTCGCCCGGCTCGTGGGCGGGGCGACCGAGCAGCTCGGCGCGAGGCTCGGCTCCGGCAAGGCGGGTGTCGTCCAGTCGGCGCTCGGCAACATGCCGGAGCTCTTCGTGGCGCTCTTCGCGTTGAACAGCGGCCTCGTCAGCGTCGTGCAGGCCGCGCTCGTCGGCTCGATCCTGGCCAACAGCGTGCTCGTCCTCGGTCTCGCCTTTCTCGCCGGCGGCCTCAGAAACGGCCTGCAGCGCTTCAGCTCGGGCCGGGCCCGGATGATCTCGACACTGACGCTCCTGGCGGCGGCCACGATGGCGATGCCCTCGCTGGCACACGCGTTCCATGCGCCGGCGGCCGCCCACGCGAACACGCTCTCCCTCATCTGTGCCGGAGTTCTCCTCGTCGTCTTCGTGTGCACGCTGCCGTTGTTCCTCCAGACCGCCGCGGGCGAGGAGCACGCACCGCCGCGGTGGTCAGGGAGGACGACCGCGGTCGTGCTGGCGCTCGCCGGCATCGGAGCGGCGTTCGTCTCCGACTGGTTCGTCACCGCGCTGACGCCCGCGATCGAGACCCTGCACATGAGCCCGGAGTTCGCCGGGCTCGTGATCGTCGCGATCGCCGGAAACGCGGTCGAGAACGTCGTCGGCGTGCAGCTCGCCCTGCGCAACCGCCCGGACTTCGCGATCTCGGTGATCCTCAACTCCTCGCTTCAGGTCGCGCTCGCGCTGACGCCCGTGCTCGTCTTCGTCTCGCTGCTCTTCTCCACGCACCTGACGCTCGTCTTCCCCACGCTCCTCGCCCTGGTGCTCGTGATCACGGCCATCCTCGGCGCGCTCGTCGTCAACGACGGCGAGTCGACCTGGCAGGAGGGCGTCGTGCTGATCGGCTTCTACGTGGTGATCGCCGCGAGCTTCTGGTGGGGGACGTAGCAGGCCCTACTTCGCGACCGGGGCGACCGTCGCCGCCGTGAGCGCGACGAGATCCGCCGGCGCGAGCTGGAATTCTGCAGGCCCCGCCGCCCCGCGCTGACGAGGATCGTCTCCAGGCGAGCGCCGACTCGTCGACCGTCGTCGGCAGCCGCCTGCGCTGCCCGAGCGGGCTGATCCCCCGACCACGTAGCCGGTGGCGCGCTCCGCGGTCGCCCGGTCGGCGAGCGTCACCCGCTTGCCGGCCGCCCGGAGGTCGAGTTGGCGGTCCGCGGGCACGACGAAGGCCGCCGGCCGGCCGTCGACCGAGGCGATCAGCGTCTTGAAGAGGCGCTGCGGCGGCAGCCCGAGCGCCGCCGCCACGGCCTGCAGTCGCCGGCGCCGATCTCACCCGTGCGCCTACTCGTGCAGCTCGTAGCGGATGCCGGCGCGCCGGGCCGCTGCCACTGCGGGCGTCACCCGGCGAGCTCCTCTGCCAGCAGACCGAGTGCAGAGGAGCCGCCAGGCGAGGTCGACGTCGGCCGCGAGGAACAGTGCGCAGCTTCGCGCGCGGGCGGCCAGCTCTCGCACGCGCAGGACGAGGGCGTCGATGCTCCGGCCGAGCTCCGCGCGCCGCTCGTCGGTGTAGAGATCCGTGGCGAGCGCCTTGACCGCGCGGTCGTCGACGCCGAGCTCCGGGGTGCGGATCCCCGCCGGCGGCGACGAGCAGGAGCGCCCGCCGCCGCGCGCCGTGGAGCTCTTCCTCGTCGAGCTCGACCGCCTGCCCGGCGACGTAGGCGAGCACCGGCAGCGGGTCGCCGAGCTCGCCTGTGTCGACGCGGGTGAGCAGTTCGTCGAGGGCGTCCATGACTACGATGGAGCCTAGATGGACGACGTTCTGGCGAAGGCGGAGGAATGGCGCGCGGCAGGCGAGCAGGTCGCGATCGCGACGGTGGTCGCGACGCGGCGCAGCGCCCTGCGCCCGCTCGGCTCGAAGCTCGCGGTGACGCGCGCCGGCCGGATGTTCGGCTCGGTCTCCGGGGGCTGTGTCGAGGCCGACGTCGCCGAGCGCTGCAAGGCGGTGCTCGACGGCGAGGTCGCCGGGGTGGTGATGCTCGGCATCGCGGACGACGAGGCCTGGACGGTCGGCCTCCGGTGCGGCGGCGAGATCGACGTTCTCCTGGAGCCGTTCGCGGGCGCCCCCTCGCTCGAGCGAGGTCGAGCTACGTGGTCGTTGAAGGGACGGGGCGTCGGCGAGCGCTGGGAGGCCGGCGAGCGGGCGCGCACCGAGCTCGTCGAGGAGCCGGGCCGCAGCGTGTTCGTCGAGGCCATCGGCTGCTGCCGCGGCTCGTCGCCGTTCGGCGCCGGCGACATCGCGGAGGCGCTCTGCGCGCTGGCGCGGCTGCTTGGCTGGGTGAATGGTGGTCGTTGATCCGTGGGGCGGGGCTCGCCACCCGCGAGCGCGTCCCGAGCGCCGACGAGCTCGTCGTCGCCTGGCCGGACGAGATCGAGGTCGACGAGGAGACGGCGCTCGTCTCGCTCGTGCACGAGGAGCGGCTCGACCTGCCCGCGCTCCGCCGCGGCGTCGAGGAGGATGCGTCTCACGTCGGCGCGCTCGGCTCGAAGCGCGCCCAGGAGAAAGCGGCGCGAGAAGCTCGAAGCGGGTCCGACGGCGTGCGCGGCCCGGCGGGCATCGACCTCGGCGGCGAGACGCCTGCCGAGATCGCGCTCGAGATCCTCGCCGAGGTGCTCGCGGCCTACAAGCGGGCTAGCCGGCTGCTGCCGGCGCCGGGCCGCCGCGCCGTGGTCGGCGGCGAAGCCGAGCCCGAGCATCGCGATCCCGAGCACGAAGTGCAGCCAGTTGTCGGGCGCATCGAGTGGGATCCAGCCGCCGGCGCCCGCCGCGCCCAGGAACCAGAGCGCGAGGGAGAGGATGCTGCCCCCGGTCAGGAATGTGCTGGCGCTGAGCTGTCCTCGCCGACACGAGGCCGGCGATGCCGAAGAGCAGGTGGAAGGCGTCGTGCAGGATCGACACCTGGAACAGCCCGGCGAGCTTCGCTCCGCTGCCTGCGCCGGCGAAGCGCATCGCTGTAGCGCGTCGTCGGGGCCGGCAGCAGGCCGAGGATCCCGGCGGCGAGTAGGACGACCCCGACGAGCGCGGCAACCGACT